>CAXXUX010000002.1:142500-528014 GCA_963677835.2 uncultured Saccharofermentans sp. | reverse complement strand
GTCGCGAGCTGGCAGTTATTATGATATTTTACCGCTGTTCACGACAGATGAAAAGAGCAGATTAACTCAGATTTCATAACTGGTGAGCAATGTTGCCAATTCGGCAGCCGGATATTGGGTCTTCGCTTCTTCCAGTACCTCAAGCGGGTCGACAAGCGGTAGAAGATGCGTGAGCAGCAACCGCTTGACCTGGCAGGCCCTGGCCAGAATCCCGCATTCGGACGCAGTCATGTGGACCATTTTGGGGCGGCGAAGCCGTTCCAGCGATCCTGCGTCCATCAAGGCCAGATCGGCATCCTGCAAAAGAACCTGCAAATTAGTGCAGGGAGTCGAGTCAGCCGTATAGGCCAGCTTCTTCCCTTCATACTCGATGCTCAGCCCATACGTTTCGACCGGGTGTTCCATCGGCAGAAAACGGACCAGGGCGCCATACATGTTGACCTCGCTATTGGGGCTGATCTGGCCGACAATCAGGTCGCAGTCGCTCTGCAGGCTGGCGGCGGTGTTTTCCGGCGAGGCCGGGGCCATAACCGGCATGGCTGAAAGGTCGATGCCGGATTTGCGGGACAGATCGATCGCATACTTCATCACCTGCATATCGCTGATATGGTCATAATGCAAATGCGTCAGAATAATGGCATCCAGTTGCTGCAAATCAATAAATCGAAATAGATTGGCCAGAACACCGCTTCCACAATCAATCAGGATATGGCGACCGTTCATTTCTAACAAATAGCCGGATGTTGCGCCACCTGCAGCCGGAAAGCCGCCAGATACGCCAAGTACGGTTACTTTCATATCGGTTCACCCCTCATCTGGTCAAAGGCTGCGCATCCGCCAAGCGGCGGGCATTTATCTTGACATAACCATTTTACCATAAGTCGGGAAGCACCGGGAATATTTCATCCCTGACGAATAAATCTTCAAAAGCCAGACAGCGCTTTTAAAAGCCTTCCGGCGTCAAGAGCCAGTCCATCGGCTGATCGGTGTTTTCACAGGGCAAACGATTTTCAACAACCTGAAAAGAATGGCAGATGCCGATCCGGACTGGCCGCCCCGGCAAGCTTTTGAGCAGGCGGTCATAGAAAGCCTTGCCCCAGCCCAATCTGGAACCATATCGGTCAAACGCAACGCCAGGCACCAGAATGCAGTCCAGCTCAGGCGGATCCAAAAGCCAGGCCGCAGGCGGCGGTTCGGCTATGCCGTAGCAGCCTGGGATCAGGAAATCATCCGGCTTCATGCCGACAGGCAAACGGCCAAAAACCAATACGGCTTCTTCGCCTTGTTTGCTTACCGCTGGAAAATAAAGTTCGGCAGGCCATTTTTGAAGGTCCGGCCAGGCGGGCGACAGGTCAGTTTCCTGGCGGATGGCCGAATAAACGCCAATGCGCAGCGGCTGCCGGGCATTGGAATTTTCAGTCAATTCTTTCAGCAAATCCAGAAGATGCAACCGGATGCCCTTTGCGGCCGTCACACAGTCTTCTGCCGGCAAAGCCTCTCGACGCAAAACCATCTGCCGGCGCAGCCGTTTTTTTTGCTCGGTGATCAAATTCTTTGGCGGAAACAGCATGGCCTCGACAAAATAATCCATGAAGTGCTGCTCGGTTGCCAGTTCAAAATATTCGACTGATCTAGAAAGACTGCTGGCAGCCGCCATGGCCGTCCGGTCCAAAAGGCACAGAACGGCTCCCATCCCGGCGGTATTGCCGACTGCCCTTGTCCGGCCAAGCAATTCTTCGGGGAGCAATCCAATGCGGAAAGCATGGCCGACATCTAAATAATTCCCGAAACCACCGGCCAGATAGACCTGGTCGATCCTGTCGGCCCTGATGCCGGCCCGTTCGATCAAAAGGGCGATCCCGGCCGCAATTGCCGCTTTGGCGTTTTGAACCTCGCGAATGTCTTTTTGGGTCAGGATAATCGGATTTCCCGTGGCGCTTTGCCCGGGCCTGGCGATCATCACGGCGGGCTGCCCGTTTTGGGCAGTCAGCCGTTGGCTAAGATTATTGGTTATCAGGTCCGGCTCTCCGGCGATCCGTCCGGTTTCGTCGATCAGGCCGCAATCAAGCATACTCGAAACAGCCGCTAACAAACCGGAGCCGCAGATCCCGCGGGCTTTGCCGGTAAAACCGCCGGAATTTCTGTCTGTTTTTCCATTCGGCTCGCCAATGACTGTAAAAATCAAATCGTTATTCTTCCAGCGGATGTCGTCGATCGCCCCCTCGACGCCGGCCATTCCAAAAAGGATATTGGCGCCTTCAAATGCCGGGCCGGCTGCAGCGGAGCAGGCAATCATGCCATGGGGCCCTGAGAGGACCATTTCCCCGTTCGTGCCGATATCCAGAAGCAGGACCGTCCGGCGCTCCGATGGGTCCAGGTCCGGCTGATACATGCCGCAGGCCAGGATGCCGGCGATGATGTCCGCCCCTACATATCCGGAAACAGATGGCAGCATCTGGCAGACCGCATCGGCAGCAACCGGCAGGCCAAGCTCGCCGGCCGAAAGCGTCCGGGCTTCAATGCTGACCGGAATAAAGGGCGACCGGGCTATCGCCGCCGGCGATAAACCGCTCAGAAGATGCATCATGGTGGTATTGCCGGCCAGAACATAATGACAAATGTCCTGGACGGTCAAGTTTACAGCAAACTGGCTGTTGGCCATGCTGACCAGTCTTTTGGCCAGATCGGCGATCGCTCCGGTCACACAGGATTTTAATGACTTCAGTTTATCCGGTGAAGACAGGGCTTGCCCGATCCGGCTGATCACGTCCGCGCCATAGGCATTTTGCGGATTGATGGCCGAAGCGACGCCCAAGCGTTCACCGGTGCCCAGATCATAAAGGTATGCCGCCAGGGTCGTTGTTCCGATATCCAAAGCCATGCCCAGCGGTTCCGGGCTTTCCGGCCGCACAAAGCGAATCACTTCACCCTTTTCACCCAAAGGGCCGCAGGAAAAATAAAAGGTCGGCTGATAGCCGGTTTCCCGCAAAACGGCCGGAAGTTCGTGCAGCAGTCGAAAAGGAACAGCATTTCTGGTCGTCTCGACAAACCGCACTTCATCGGTTCGCTGATCCGATAGCGAAGGTTCGGGGATTTGAATGGTTCCTTTGCGTATCAACGGCCGCAGCGCAATATCCGGTGAAAGGCCATCAGTTGCGATCTGAGCATGAAATGGCAGCGGCAAGATAACGGTCGGCATCTGGCCAGGCTTTAGTCCGGCTTTGTCCAACAATTGCTGATCCAGGATGGTTTGGCAGGCAAGAACCGGGCCTCTCCCCAATAGTTCGACCTGGCATTTCCGGCAAGTCCCTTTGCCGCCGCACGGGGCATGCACATCCAGACCTGACTTTTGCAAAACGCCAAGAAGGTTCGCTCCGGGCTCATAATCGAGAATATGCTGTTTTTGATTAGCTATGGCAATCAGTTGCATATCATCCTCCGGCAAATGGAAAACTATACTGCCTCTATTAAAAAATACAATATTCAGCTCTTGAATTATAGCCTTTTTCAAAAAATATCCATCATTTCAAGCCGATTAGTAACACAATGCCCTTTTAGAACCTGGTTTGGTCGATTAAAATAATAGTTGAGGTGATTTTATGCGCACAACTCATGTACAGATCGTCATGGCGTCCCATGTCAATGGCGCCAACCGGCTTTTTGGCGGCCGTCTGATGGAATGGGTCGATGTTACAGCCGCTGTCGAAGCCAGGCGCCATGCCCGGAAGGACGTTACCCTGGCGGCAGTCGATGCGCTGGAATTCATTGCGCCAGTCCGGATGAACGATACGGTTGTATTAAGCGCCGAAGTCACATGGACTGGAAAAACCTCCCTTGAAGTGCGGGTTGAAACTTTTGTCGAACATTTAAATGGCAATCAGCAGCTGGTCAACCGCGCCTACCTGGTTTTTGTCGCGCTGGATGAATCCGGGAAGCCGCAGCCAATCAAGCCCTATCATCCCCAGACCGAACGCCAGCGCCGGGAATGGGATCAGGCTGTCCTGCGCAGGAACCACCGTTTGCAGCAAAAAATATTGCAGGCCGGGCAGGCCGATAATCTGCCCCCGACTGGCGGTGATCTTTAATGAGTCCTAACGAAAATACCCCAAAATTGATGCCGGAGATGCCAATTACGCAGCCTGAAATGCCGCCCAAAGCACCCCGAAAAAGAAAATTCCGGCCTGTTTTGCTGATCCTGGATATCTTGATCGTGGTCATGGCGGTAAGCGGACTTTATTTAATACTTAAGCCCATCGTCATCCACAAATTGCAGGACAACATGACTTCCGAGCTAATCGACGCCTTTGAGCAGGGAGACGGAACGATCATGATCGATCCCACCGCCCTGGAGGTCGAAGGTGAAGAAGTCGAATATGTTGATGAATACGAAACTTTCATGACGGCAACCTCTTCAAGCGATTCCAGCGTTTCCAGCGTTTCTGAGACTACTGTGCCAACTCAGGCGCCGAGCCCGACGCCCCTGCCGGCCAAAGTTGTCGTCAAGGCCATCGGCCGCATCAAAATCCCCGCGATCAATCTGAACATGCCGATCGCCGAAGGCTCAACCCGCTACAACCTCCGGGTAGCCATCGGCCATTACAGTGCCAGCGCAGATTTCGGCCAGCCCGGCTACAGCATCTTCCTGGGCCACCGCATGTACACTTACGGCCGTCATTTTAACCGCCTGGGAGAAGTGAAAACCGGCGACAAAATCATCATCGAAGATAAAAACTACCGTTATACTTATCAGGTCGACCAAATCGACACCATCCTGCCAGCCGAGCTGATTGCCGCGCTCAATACCCAAACCCAAGAAGCCAGGATCATGCTGGTCACCTGCACACCGGTCAGGGTCGCCTCGCACCGGCTCCTGGTAAAAGGCAAGCTGATCTCAACAGAAGCTTTGCCATAGCTGTTTTAACAATCTGGTTTTTCATAAAAAAATGGGACTGTTCACACTGAACTGCCCCATTTTTTGCATAATGCTTAGATCTGTATTTTGGTTTTAATTTAAGCTTTGCCTTCGCTGCCGAGAACGGTCTTGATCTTGTGGGCGACCATGCCTTTGATGGCATTGCGCGCAGGGCCAAGGTACTGGCGAGGATCAAAGTGGCTGGGATTTTCGGCAAAATATTTGCGAATGGTAGCCGTCATGGCAAGACGCAAGTCGGAGTCGATGTTGATCTTGCAGACAGCCATGCGGGCGGCCTGGCGGAGCATATCTTCCGGATGCCGATGGCATCTGGCATATTGCCGCCGTATTGGTTGATCATGGCGACATATTCCGGGATGACGGAGCTGGCGCCGTGCAGGACGATCGGGAAACCAGGCAGCTTCTTCTCGATTTCTTCGAGGATGTCGAAGCGCAGCTGCGGCTTCTGGCCGGGCTTGAACTTGTATGCGCCATGGCTGGTTCCGATGGCGATGGCCAGTGAATCGCAGCCGGTGCGGGAAACAAAGTCGAAAACCTGTTCCGGTTTGGTATAGGAAGCGTCTTCGGCAGAAACGTTGACCGCATCTTCGATGCCGGCCAGGCGGCCCAGTTCAGCTTCGACCACAACGCCGCGGGCGTGGGCATACTCGACAACCTTTTTGGTCACTTCAATATTTTCTTCATAGGTATAGTGGGAACCGTCGATCATGACCGAGCTGAAGCCGCCGTCGATGCAGCTCTTGCACAACTCATAAGAATCACCATGGTCCAGGTGGAGGGCTATTGGCAGATCTGTTTCAATGAGGGCCGCCTCTACCAGCTTGACCAGGTAGGTGTGGTTGGCATACTTTCTGGCGCCGGATGAAACCTGCAGAATCAGCGGGGAATTAAGCTCTTTGGCAGCTTCGGTGATCCCCTGGATGATTTCCATGTTGTTGACGTTGAAAGCACCGATGGCGTATCCGCCTTCATAGGCCTTCTGGAACATTTCCTTGGTGGTAACGAGAGGCATAATGTTCAACTCCTTTAATCAAAGTCTGGCATGCAGTTTGTATGAACGTTGGTTAATCATGCCCATACACATCTATTCTAAGATCGAACTGATCAGCCGTCAACCAAAAATTCCGGTCAAAAAGTCCAGTTTTTCTGGTGATTTCATACATTTTTGAGCAGCTCAATCCGTTCACAGACGTTTTTAAACATCTCCTGATATCGGCCGAGCTTTTCTCTTTCAGCTAAAATCACCTTTTCCGGCGCTTTACCCACAAAATCGGCATTGGCCAATTTCCCGGATACACGCGCCAGTTCTTTTTCCAGGTTGTCTTTTTCCTTGTTGAGCCGATCGAGTTCTTTGTCAAGATCGATCAGATCGGCAAGCGGCAGGTAAACTTCACCGCCGGTAAAAAGCGCGGTAACGGCAGTCAAGGGAATGCCGGCTTTGTCTGATCTGGTCTCCAGTCCGGAAACGCTGGCCAGCCGTTCAAGAAAAGCCGTGCCGTCGATGAATCGCTGGCGTACCGAAGGATCGGGTGACACAACGATGATGCTGGCCTTGCGGCTGGGCGGCACGCCAAGGCCGGTCCGGACATTTCTGATTTCACGGATCGCATCCATCAAGGTCGCCATGGCCTGTTCCTGTTCCGGAAACTGCCAGGCAGGGTCGGGCTTGGGCCAGGCGGAAATCATGATGCTTTCATCATCCTGGATCAGATGCTGGTAAATCGCTTCCGTCACGAACGGCATGAACGGGTGCAACAGCTGCATCGTTTCAACAAGCACCTTGTTGAGCACGAATTGGGCGATCCGGCGGCCGGGATTTTGGCGGTCCGAAAGCCTGGCTTTGCTGATTTCGATGTACCAGTCGCAGAACTCTTCCCAGAGGAAGCTGTAGATCTTGGCCAGGGCAACGCCGATTTCGTATTTGTCGAGATTGGCCGGCACTTCTGACTTCAAGGTCTGCAGGCGGGACAAGATCCATTGGTCTTCCAGGGCCAGGTCAGCCGGATTGATTCCGGAGAAATCCATTTCATCGTCAAAATTCATCAGGACAAAACGGAAGGCATTCCAGATCTTGTTGATGAAATTGCGGCCGGCTTCGATTTTTTCTTTTTGGAAGCGCTGATCGTTGCCCGGGGCATTGCCGGTAACCAAAGCATAACGCAAGGCGTCCGCGCCAAATTCATCGATGATCTCCAGAGGGTCGATGCCGTTGCCCAATGACTTGGACATTTTCCGGCCTTCGGCGTCGCGGATGATGCCGTGGATGAAGACCGTATGGAAAGGGGTCTGGCCGGTGTGCTCCAGGCCGGAGAAAATCATGCGGGCAACCCAGAAAAAGATGATGTCATAGGCGGTGACCAGCACGCTGGTTGGATAGAAATAGCGTAAATCTTCCGTGTCATGCGGCCAGCCCAGGGTCGAGAAAGGCCAGAGCGCGGACGAAAACCAGGTGTCCAGCGTATCCTCGTCCTGGCGGAGGTGGCTTTTTCCGCAGTCCGGACAGGCAGCCGGAGCCGTGCGGGATACGATGATCTTGCCGCAGTCCTCGCAATACCAGGCCGGGATCCGGTGTCCCCACCAGAGCTGACGGGATATGCACCAGTCACGGATGTTTTCCATCCAGTTAAAATAGGTTTTTTCAAATCGCTCCGGCACAAACCGGGTTTTTTTATCCAAAACAGCCTTGATAGCCGGTTCGGCCAGCGGCTTCATGCGCACAAACCACTGAAAGGAAACACGCGGTTCGACCACGGTCGAGCAGCGGTAGCAGGTTCCAACATTATGCTGATGCGGTTCGGTCCGGATCAAAAAGCCGCCGGCTGCCAAATCTTCGACAATTTTGTCCCGTGCCGCCATCCGGTCAAGCCCGGCATAAACGCCGCCATTTTCATTGATATGCGCATCATCGGTCATGACATTGATCACCGGAAGCTGATGCCGAAGTCCCACTTCAAAATCATTGGGATCGTGAGCCGGCGTGATTTTCACGACGCCGGTGCCGAAGTCTTTTTCAACATAATGGTCGGCAATGACCGGGATTTGGCGGCCAACCAAAGGCAGGACCACCATTTTGCCGATCAAATGGCCATAGCGCTCATCGTCGGGATGAACGGCCACCGCCGTATCGCCGAGCAGGGTTTCCGGCCGGGTGGTGGCCAGGGTCAAATCACCTGATCCGTCGGCCAGCGGGTAACGCAGATGCCAGAACGTGCCGTTCTTCTCTTCATATTCGACTTCGGCGTCGGAAATCGAGGTCAGGCAGTGCGGGCACCAGTTGATGATCCGCTCGCCGCGATAGATCAGGTCTTTTTCGTAAAGCCGGATAAACACCTCTTGAACAGCCTCGGAAAGGCCCTCGTCCATGGTAAATCGCTCGCGGGACCAGTCGCAGGAAGACCCCATGCGCTTGAGCTGTTCGATAATGCGCCCACCGTATATTTTTTTCCATTCCCAGGCCCTTTCCAGGAAAGCTTCACGGCCGATACCCTCTTTGCTCAAGCCCTCCTGGCGCATAGCCGCCACGATTCTGGCCTCGGTGGCAATCGAAGCATGGTCGGTGCCGGGCAGCCACAACGCGGCGTATCCTTGCAGGCGCTTGAAGCGGATCAGGATATCCTGCAGCGTATTGTCCAGCGCGTGTCCCATGTGGAGCTGCCCGGTAATATTTGGCGGCGGGATGACGATTGTGTAGGACTCCCGGTCCGGCTGGATCTTGGGCTTGAAATAGCCCTTTTCCTGCCAGCGGGCATAAATTTCAGCTTCGGCCTCCTGTGGATTGAAAGCTTTGGGAATATTGTCAATGCGAGCCATGGTCATTCCTCCTGAAAAGGTTTATGTTAAATATTTCTTAGCGAAATGCAATCAAAATCAAAATGAAGCCTGGAGCCGCCAGGACGAGCCCCTTGAGCTTGACATCCAGGATAGCCGCCTGGCGCTTGTATTTTTCTTGTTCTTCCGGCGACAGGTGCTCAAGGTACTTCGGATCGACCTGTTTTTTTTCAGCCAGGCCCTTTTTGTCTACCATCCGTGGAGCGCCATAGACGACGACAAGCCCGGCAATCGCCAGTAAAATTCCCAGGATGCGCAAAATCAATTCCAATGTCGGGTTCATGTCCATCCCTCCGATTCAATAAAAAAATGCCCCCGCCCAGCAACTGGACGAAAGCGAACTCTCGTGGTACCACCAGTTTTCCCATCCGATCCGAACGGGCACTCTTTTGCACACTGACGCGGTGCTCTGCGCCTTGCTCCAGGACGACCTTCCACATGCTCTAAAACCGGGGGATCTTTCAGCCAACGGATCCCAATCTCTGACGGCCGAAGCGTGTGTACTCCTTCCCTTCAACGCAAGAAGTTTAATTCATCATACAATGACACTGCCGAAAATGCAAGCTGCACAAACCGTCTTCAATATTCAAAGATTAATCAGGACGGATCAGGCGGATCTGGTCAAAATACAGGACGCCTTTGCCTTTGCGGTCGTCAATGATGAATACCAGCCGGCGGGTCGCTGCCAGGTTTTCCAGGCCGAGGCCATTCAGGTCGAACTGCAGGCGCTGCCAGCGAAGAGCCGGCAGGATCGTCACCCGGGTCGGCAGGATCTGCAGCGGTTCGCCTGGTTGTCCATATGAAAACGCCAGCCGCAAATGCTTGATCTGCTGATCGGTATTAAAAACGTCGATCGACAGTTGGGAATAAATGGAAAGATCCAGCGGCGGGAACTGCGAATCATATTGGAGGATCGGCTCAAGACCAATCTCGCAGTCATTGGTCGAGTAATAGCGGACAAAAAGCGATCCGTCGCCTTCGTGCTTGTTGGCTTTTTCGATTTTCAATTCCCCTTGCCCTCTCTCAATCTGCCAGACCGGATGCCAACCGGTCTCTTCAATTTGAGAAAAACGGGGACAGCACCAGACCTGCAAGTCCTCGCAATGAAGCCATTCCATCGGCGGGCAATATTGCGAAGGAACCCGGTCAGACCTGAATGGCACTACCGGCAGCTGATCTCTGCTGACTAGATTGGATGCCTGATTGAGGTCGGCATAGGCATACGTCACTGCCCGCGGGTCCGTAATCTGATCGTGCCAGACAAGAACTCGCAAACCGTATAAAAGGCGGGCCTGAGCTTCGACAAAAACCCGGTCCGGTCCGCACATGGAAAAGCCACGCAGCCTTGTCTGATCGCCAATCAGGCGCAGGCCCTCGCCAATATTAGAAAAGCTGAGCATCATTTTGTTCCCGACGACCTCGATATCGGTGCACTCGGGAGCGGATGACGGCGCTTTATGCTGATACAAAAGGCCCATGGCGACTGTCTTCAGGCGCTGGCCGATCGGCAGCTTGGCGGTCGGATACGCCGGGTTCCGCCACTTTTCAGGGGCGTTGGCATACAAAAGCGGCAAATCATATATCGTGACCAGGCCGGCTGGGCAAGGCAGACTGCGCCTCGTGGCCGAAAGCATTTCATTAAATTCGGCCAACTGGTCGAAGCGGCGATGCCCGTAATAATGCGGAGCCAGCTGAACATAAAGAAAACCCAGGCCGCGGGCATCAGCAGGCCGGAAAACACGATGCCAATCCTTAACCAGGGCTTGCAGCGCTTTTTGATAGTAGGCAGGGTATTGATAATCGCTTTCGCCATGATACCAGAGAATGCCCCTGGCGCCAAAATCCTTAAGGGGCGCTATCTTGCTGTTGAAAAGCGCGGCGGGCTGATGGCGGGCCCAGTCATGGTCCCCGGTAAGATTCCAGTCATTTTCGTCCCGATAAAAACCCATCTCTTGAACGTGTTTCTTCAATTCAGGATGCTGCTCGACCGTTTCACGACTTAGCCAGGAATGGATATGCGTTTTGCCCAGGGCAGTTTCAACTAAAGCAACCGGCACTTTCAAATCCAGGTGAACTTCACGGGCAAAAGAGAATCCAACCGCCGAAACCCGGGCCATCGCTTCGGGCTGGTCGCCGCGCACCCATAAGGCTCCGCTAAGGTCATCCGCCGGATTATAGGGGAAACCGGCCGAACGGTTTGGCAGGCCATCTTCAGATTGCTTCAGAACCCGCACATAATGAAGGTTGGCCAGATTGGCCAATTGTTCTGCGCCCTGTACCGCTTGCAGCGGCATCTGCATATTCGACTGGCCGGCACAGATCCAGACCTCGCCAAATAAAATATCCTGAAGGATGATCGTTGACTTGCCATCGGAAAGTGTCAAGGCAAATGGGTCGAACGACGCTTCAAAGGCTGGCAGTTCAAAGGTAAAAGATCCATCCTCGCCGCTTGTCATGCGCTGGTCGGATTGTATGCCATACTGGCTGTCCAGGGGGGAAACCGCATGCCCGTCAAAAGTTGCGCGTTCCAGTGTCAGACGAATTTCAACTGATGGCTTGGCCCGCCCGTGCAAAAGACAAGTGACCCTTTGTTGCAGGATCATGCCAGAAGCAAAATAAGAAGGCAGCCAGAGTGGATTCGCCATGATGAACTCCTTCCCCAAAAGACCACAAAGCCAACCTGACTCAGCTGCAATTTCCAATTTGGCCAAGCCATAAATGCTGCGTTTCAGGCAAGCGCAAGATTGCCTTGATTATAACCTGTCAGGCCTTAAACTGCAAACGCCGCTTTCCCAATAATCTTTATATTTAAAGCGGGTAAAGCACGACTTGATTTTGCGCTTGAGAGGCAGGCACATCGATTGCGCGCTGATTGCGCGATCCTCGAAAACGCAGGTTGAGGGAATGCTCTTTTTGCTCGTAACGGCCATCAATTAAAATATCGGTATAGGCAAGCAATTCCGGCCAACCAGTCCGGTTGGCCGCATTTTCTGCAAGTTCTTCCCAGGTATAGCCGCTGAAAACCATGACATGAAGGCCGGCTGCTTTGGCGTTTTTAGCCAGCCAGGCACATTCCGGCGCTTGCATGAAAGGCTCGCCGCCACTTAAGGTTAATGCCGTCCAGTAAAGGATTGGCGATAATTTCCTGAATCAGGTCCGCCGTATCCCGAAAGTATCCATCCGTAAAGGCATGGCTTTCAGGATTGTGGCACCCATGGCATTGGTGCGGGCATCCTTGGGTGAATATGGCAAAACGGATGCCAGGGCCATCGGTGATCGATTCTTTGGCGATGCCAAAAAGCCGGATTTCCATTGGACGGCTATTGGCGCAGCCCATGCTTTTTACGGTCATGCTCTTCGGACCCGTTTCGCATTGTTGAAACGGTCGAGCGTTCCTACCAGATAGCCGGTTATCCGGCGGATCGGTCGAAGGGAATGCCGTCTGTTTCGTGTTTCGTCCGCAAGCCGGGCAGCTGTCGCCGATAATGCCATTGTATCCGCAGACTGGATCGCGGTCGATCGGATGGTTGATCGCGCCATAGCCGATGTTGTTTTCAGCCATGAAACGGATGATTTTCTCGAAAGCTTCGAGGTTTTGAGTCGTATCGCCATCCATTTCAACATAGGTGATATGCCCGGCATTGGTCGGGCATGATATGGCGCCTCCAGGCGGATTTTGTCGAATGCGCTGATTTCGAACTGGACCGGAATATGAAAACTATTCGTGTAATAATCTTTGTCGGTAATACGGGCAAGCGGCCAAAGCGCTTGCGGTCCATGCGCAGGAACCGTCCGAAAGCCCTTCTGCGGGGGTGGCCAGCAGAGAGAAATTCAAGCCGGTCTTTTGGCATTGGTCATCGCAGAACTCACGCATATGCCCGATAATTTCCAGGCCAAGCGCCTGGATTTCGGAGCTTTGCCCCGTGATGCTGGCCTGTCAGGGCAGTCAGGGTTTCCGCCAGGCCGATGAATCCGATTGACAGCGTTCCATGCCGGATGACCGAACGGATTTCATCATCCCAGTCCAGTTTTTCCGAATCGATCCAGACGCCTTTGTCCCATGAGGAATGGAAAATTATAGACATGTTTTCTGGCTGGACTTTCAAAGCGTTCCAATAGCTGGTCGGCAACCAGGTTCAGACGCTGGTCCAAAAGCTGGTAGAAAACATTCAGATCCCCTTTGGCCACTATCGCGCAGCGCGGCAGATTGATCGAGGTGAAACTCAAGTTGCCGCGCCGGTAAGTCACTTCGCGCTCCTGGTCGAAATGGTTGGCCACGACCCTGGTCCGGCAGCCCATGTAGGCAATTTCAGTTTCAATGTTGTTGGGATCATAGTATTTCAAATTGAACGGCGCATCCTGAAAGGCAAAATTGGGAAACATCCGGCGGGCGCTGCAGCGGATCGCCAATTTGAACAAGTCGTAATTCGGATCTCCGGGATCGAAGCTGACGCCTTTTTTTACCCGGAAGATATGAATCGGGAATATCGGGGTTTCGCCGTTGCCAAGTCCGGATTCCGTAGCCTTTAAGAGGTTGCGGATAGCATGCGGCCTTCTTCTGATGTATCCATGCCATAGTTGAGCGAGCTGAACGGCGTTTGGGCGCCGGCACGGCTGTGCATCGAATTGAGGTTGTGAACCAGCGCCTCCATGGCCTGGTAGGTGGCCTTGTCGGTTTCGTGCCAGGCGCTCTTAACCGTGAATTCCTGGATACGTTTTAACTGGCCCTGGGTGGCTGCCGGCAGGATATCCTGCAAAAGCCGCAACTCACAAGCTTGATATTGCGGATCAACGGTCAGTGCAGGTTGGAGGCCGGTATCGTCATAAACCTTTTTGACCAGCGCTTTTGCATTTGAAGCAAAGTCCGGCAAATCGCCAATCAGGTCAAGCGCTTTAGCCAGATTGGCCGTATAGATTTTGCGTGTAAGTGCAGGCAACTCCACGGGCCATGGCATAATCAAAATTGACAATCGACTGGCCGCCATGCATGTCATTCTGGTCAGACTGAATCGCTATGCAAGCCAGGGCCGCGAAGCTCCGGATATCTTTAGGCTCGCGCAGGTGGCCGTGGCCGGTTGAAAACCCATTGGCAAAAAGGCGTAAAAGGTCAATCTGGCAGCAGGTCAAGGTCAGGGCGTAAAAATCGAGATCGTGGATATGGATATCGCCATCCAGATGAGCCTGATTGTGGTCTGGTTTCAACATGAACATCTGATAGTACATTTTGGCCCCTTCGGAGCCATATTTCAACATGGTACCCATTGCCGTGTCGCCGTCGATATTGGCATTTTCCCGCTTGATGTCGCTCTGGCGGGAGTCGCTGTTGGTGATGTCATGATAAGTCTGCATCAATCGGGTGTTCATTTCCCGCACGCGGGTCGCTCAGCCCGGTAGAGGATGTAGCGTTTGGCCGTTTCCGGATAATCGGCTTCCATCAGGACACGCTCAACCATGTCCTGGATCTCTTCGATATGCGGAATCTTGTCAGCCGTGAGGTCGAGATATTCGGCACCCGGCCGGCAAGGTCCATGCTCAGGGTATGGCGGGACTGTCCGGCATCCTGTTCATTAAATTCAGCAGAAACTTCAAGCGCTTTATAGATTGCATTGGCAATTTTTTCAATATTATAGGAAGCTTGGCGGCCATCCCGCTTGATAACCTTGGTGATCATGGCGCTCTCCTTTGCTCATCAACAAATAATCTAAAAAACAATAGCCAAACAACTGGGCGGCATAAATGCATACCAGATATAGTATTCATTGCTATTTATTTTCAACATCTGGTATTAACTCTAACGATTTTTTCCTGGAACGTCAACTGTTTTTTCGAGAATATTTGTTAATCTGATCAGTTTTTTCAAATTGCAGTCCGGGTCATTTCCAGGAGGCCAAGCCCGGTAAATCCGATCAGCCGGCATTTCCCCCGGTCATGCTCCAGGGCGGCAGCAAAAGCTGCCAGCAATTCTTCCCGGTCCTCATCGCTTTTCAAGTCCAAAAATCAATGATGATGATGCCGCCCAGATTGCGAAGCCTGAGCTGACGGACAATTTCACTGGCCGCCTGCAAATTGGTACGCTTGCGCAAAGCCGAATTCTCCCGGCCGCGGACATCCTTGCCGCTATTGACATCAATGGCGGTCAAAGCTTCCGTGCGGTCAATCACCAGATAGCCTCCGCTATCCAGCCAGATCTTGTGGCGCAAGAGGTTATCCGCCAAATCGGTCAATCCAAGCACGGCTGCAAGACCATAGCCGTTTTTGGGCACATAGAGGGACAACAAAGGCAGGTATGGCGGCATAAGATCATGCACCTGCCGGTAGACCTGTGAAAAGAGTTCGTCGCCTTCGACGCGAATATGCTGAAGATCAGCCGAAGCAAAAGAGATCAGGGCCGTTGTACATCGGTTCGCCCAATGCCATCAGGCGGCGCGGTACGGGGCCATGCTGGCATTCTTGCTGCAAGTGCTGCCAAATTGTCTGCAAACGCAATAGATCGTGCTCATAATATTCTTTTTGCTGCTGAGCATTGAAGGCTTTCAATTTGCTGCGCCGCTTCGGGATCCCCTGGGCGTTAAAAACGGCAAAAGGCCCGGGCAGCTGAATGCGGGTCGTCACCTGATGCCCCTTTGCCCGGGTCGGTTTCGCGCCGGATCTGGACCATCAGCGGCTGACCGGCCTTGATGTCAAAGGGGCTTGCGAAAGCGGCAGCATGGCATCGTGCGGCTCGCCTATGTCAATAAAGGCGCAGGATAATGCGGCACAACCTGACGCACCTGGCCAAGCAGGATATCTTGCCGATGCAGCATCTGCAGCTGGGTGTCGACCATTAATTCAACAGGCCGTCCTTCCTCCAGCAAAACAAAACACACTGAATCAGCCTGCTTGTAAACAGCTAGTTCAGTACTCATCGGGCAAGGGCAGCGGACTTTGCAAAACCGCCGGATCTTGATTGGTCAAAGCCAAAAGATGCAGTCTGGTGATGGCGGTATCCGCCGCAGCTACCGGGTCCAGTCCGCCGAATTTGACCATTGCCGCCAAAAGGAGGTCCGGCCGCAGATTCTCCCGGCTTCCGGCCTTGACCCGGACGTTTAGACGGTCTGGTCCATCAGCCGTTAATTCCAGCAAGAGCGGCCGGATATCCAGCGAAACCATTTTGCCTTTGCTGTTTTTTTCGACAGGCCAGGGCAATTCGGCCGGCATGGCCAGCAGCTGCCGGCAGCCTCGGCCAATCCGGGTCCTGCAAAAGAATAATCCGCAGCCCGGACAAGGCTCATCAGGCTCGGGCCCTCGTTTTTGACCGCTTTGGGCCGCCAAAATCCCGATGCCCTGAGGAAGCGACCGATTCAGGCTTAACATCAGCTCGGGAAGGCTCGATCGGCCTTGTCAGGCTGACATCGACATAATCATCGTTTGTCGCCAGGCCAACGCCGATCGGCAGGGCAAACGCCAGTTGCGGACGGGGGTTGAAGCCTTTGGAATAGGCTACGGGAAGATCAGCCCGGCGTATCGCACGCTCGAAAGTGCGCATCAGGTCCAGATGCGCCAGCCAGATCGCCGGTTCAGCGCGGGAAAAGCGCAGACGGAGGATATAGCCTTCTATATCAGACTGTTGCGGCTTGTCTTCCAAAACAAATCCCCCCTTCAAAACTTGCGGCGCCACAATCGCTGCAAGACAGGAGGCACTGCGGCGTCACCTCGCCTTGCATGGATTTCTGGAATTCGCGGATTAAAAATTCCTGGCTTACGCCGCAATCGATATGGGACCAAGGCAGAACTTCCGTAACCGGCCGCTCCCTTGTTGTGTAGAAATCCGGATCAAGACCGGCTTGGGCCATGCAGTCCAACCAGGTCCCAAGATCAAAGCATTCATCCCAGGCGTCGAAAGTGCGGCCTTTTTGCCAGGCTGTCAGGATGACTTGACCAAGCCGCCGATCACCGCGGGCAAAGACGGCTTCCAGTTGGGACGTTGCCGGATCATGCCATTGGTACTTGATATTGCGGCTTTTCAGCAGGCCGCGCAGATACTGCTGCCGTTCCTGAAAAGACGCCCGGTCAGCCTGGCCGACCCATTGGAATGGCGTAAAGGGCTTGGGAATAAAATAGGCTGTGCTGACAGTCATTTCCAGACGGCGAGGACGCTGGTGCTTGGGGAGCTGGCGATACAGATCTTCAATAGCCGCCGTCAACTCGGCAATGCCGGCCACATCTTCCATGGTTTCTGTCGGCAGGCCAAGCATGAAGTATAGTTTGGCGCCATTCCATCCGCCCTGGAACGCCAGTTCCATCGCTTTGAGCAGATCGTCGCGGGTGATGTTCTTATTGATCACGTCCCGCAAACGCTGGGTTCCTGCTTCCGGTGCGAAAGTCAAGCCGCTTTTTCGGGTTTGGGCCGCTTTGCGCATAAGCTCCAGGGAAAAAGAATCCAGCCGCAGGGATGGCAGCGACAAGCTGGTCTGATGGGGAGTAAGCTCTTCGAACAGCCGGTCCGTCAAATGTGCCAGGTCGCTGTAATCACTGGTCGATAACGACAAGAGCCCGATTTCGTCATACCCGGTAGCCGATTCCATTTTCAAGGCTTGATCAACTAAAGCGGCGGCCGACTTCTCACGAACTGGCCGGTAAATCATGCCAGCCTGGCAGAAACGGCAACCGCGCGGGCAGCCCCGGAAAACTTCCAGAAACATCCGGTCATGGATAATCTCAGTATTCGGCACCAGCCCGTTAACCGGGAAACTGGCCGAGTCAAGGTCAAGGATGATGCGCTTGCGGATGCTGCCCGGCACATCCGGCCGGTTTGGCCGGATAGTCCTGATCGTGCCGTCGCTATGGTAATCAACATCGTAAAAGGAAGGCACATAGATCCCTTCGATTTGGGCGGCCTTGACAAGAAAGGCTGTTTTGTCAGGGCGGCCGGCCAGCTGATAATCGCGATACAGGTCTAATAGCTCCCCCATCACCTCTTCACCTTCGCCGATGATCACCAGGTCAAAGAAGTCGGCCATCGGTTCGATATTGTAAGTGACAGGTCCGCCGGCAATCACCAGCGGATGCTCTTCTTTACGGTCGGCGGAAAGCAACGGCACGCCGCCCAGGTCAAGCATGTTGAGAACATTGGTGTACGCCAGCTCATATTGCAAAGTGAAGCCTATCAGGTCGAATTCCGACAAAGGCGTCCGGGATTCAATAGAAAACAAGGGGATCTTCTGTTCGCGCATTTTTTGCTCCATATCGGTCCAGGGAGCGAAAAAACGTTCACACCAGGTATCCGCGCGTTCATTAAGCAAATTGTAAAGGATGCGCAAGGCCAGATTGGACATGCCGATTTCATAAATATCCGGAAAGCAAAAGGCAAACCGAAGCATCGACCGCCGATCTTCCGGCAAATCCTTATGGACGCTGTTCCATTCGCCGCCGACATAGCGGGCCGGCTTGGTCACCGATTGCAGCAGATGCCGCGGCAGTTGCACTATCGACATCCCGGCTTAACCTCTTTTTTCAGACAGGCGCTGTTCAAGCTCGGCTTTTCTAGCCTCAAATCCGGGTTTGCCCAGCAAGGCAAACATATTGACCTTATAGCTCTCGACACCAGGCTGATTGAAAGGATTGACCGCCAATAAATAACCGCTGATGGCGCAGGCTTTTTCAAAGAAATAAACCAGCTGGCCAAAATAGTAAGGGGTCAGTTCAGGAACACTAATGGAAAGATTGGGCACGCCGCCGTCAATATGGGCCAGGACAGTTCCCTGGATCGCCTTTTGGTTGACTGTCGCCATCTCGAGGCCGGAGAGGAAATTCAAGCCGTCGATATTGGCGGGATCTTCCGGGATCACGATGGAGCGTCGGGCTTTTTCTACCGAAATAACGGTCTCGAAGAGCATGCGCCGGCCATCCTGGATATATTGCCCCATCGAATGAAGATCGGCGGTGTTGTCTACGCCGGCCGGGAAAATGCCGCGGCCGTCCTTCCCTTCGCTTTCGCCATAAAGCTGTTTCCACCATTCAGTCAAATAATGCATGCAAGGCTCATAATTGACCATGATTTCCACGCCATAGCCTTTACGCAACAAGATATTGCGGCAGGCGGCATAGGCATAGCAGGGGTTGGCCAAAAGATCCGGCTGGCGGTAATTCTGCATGGCCACTTTGGCGCCGCGCATGATTTCCCGGATATCGATGCCGGCCGCTGCAATTGGCAGAAGGCCGACCGCTGTAAGAACCGAGAAACGGCCGCCCACGTCGTCGGGTACCACAAATGTCTCGTAGCCTTCTTCATCGGCCAGTTTTTTCAGAGCGCCGCGGGACTTGTCCGTCGTAACGTAAATGCGTTTTCTGGCCTCTTCGCAGCCGTATTTGTTTTCCATCCAGCTTTTGAACAGGCGGAATGCGACTGCCGGCTCGGTTGTCGTGCCGGACTTGGATATCACATTGATCGACACATCGTGGTTTTCCAATAAATCCAGCAAATCGGCCAAATAGGTCGAACTGATGCTGTTGCCGGCAAAAATGACCTGCGGCGCTTTGCGCTGCCGGTTGCTCAGCATGGCATTAAACGAATTGGTCAAAAGTTCGATGGCCGCCCGGGCCCCGAGGTAAGAGCCGCCGATGCCAATAACCACCAGAATGTCGGAGTCATGGCGGATACGGTTGGCCGCCTGGCGGATGCGGGCAAATTCTTCCTTGTCATATTTGCGCGGCAAATCGAGCCAGCCAAGAAAATCATTGCCCGGTCCATTCCTTTGATGCAGCTGTTCATGTGCGGTTTGAACCTGCGGCATCATATTTTCCATCTCGGCTGCGTTCATAAACCGGCTGGCGTTACCAGCGTCGAATTTGATCATAATGGCCTCCATAATAACGCTTTTCAGATCGTTTTATATTTAACAGTATCTCAGTATAAATCATTCAAGGAACGATTGTCCAGCAATCTTGGACTTGATCCGGAAAGATCAAAAAATAAAATCGAGTCGCCGCGGCCAAATTTTCCGGTTTCGATAAAAGTGCGCCAATCAAAAGACAAACGATCGATCCGGCAGCGCCGGCAATCGGGAAAAAGCTGGCGATAAAAAGTTTTTGCCTGCTGCAGGCAGGATTTTTCGGAACGGTCATGCGAGTTTTCCCAGAAACCCAGCCAATCCGGCTGGTCTTTCTGGCCGCCCAGGACATAGTCATAGCGGATCAGGTCGCGAAAACAATTGGACAGCCAAAAATCCGCCTTCAAAGCAGGGGTCTTGGCTAGTGCAAATTGCCAGATCAGCTGACTCCGTTCTTGTGATCCGAGATTTCTGTCCAGATACTGATTTTCTTCGGCCCACTCGGCCAGCTCGGCCAGAAACCGATAAGGGCTTTCCCATTGTGTAGTCAGCCAAAACAGAACATGATCAAATAGTCCGCTATTATAATAAAGATCAAGCATCTTCTCGATGTTTTTCAGTTTGATCAAATCGTCAAATGATAGCGCGTCAGACTGGAGAATCTCGTATGGCGGGTCATCCTGCCACAAAAATCCACGGTCGATGGCCATCTGCCGGATCGGGCTGCCCGGCAGCACTTTTAAAAACCCCAATTGGAATTGTTGCGGCCTTAAGCTTAACACCCAGTTGACAGACTCGCTGACCTGGTCAATCGTTTCTCCCGGCAATCCGGCGATCAGGTCAAGATGCAGATGAACTCGGCCAGCCTGGCGCAAGCGTCCGACCTGGTTTTGCATCTGATCGATTTGGGCCGGGCGGTTTATGGCCCTAAGCACATCGGCATGAATGGACTGGACGCCGATTTCCAGTTGAAAAAGACCTGGCGGCGCCTGGTTTAACAAGTCTACCGCCTGGTCGTCCAAGAGGTCGCCGGCCAGTTCAAAGTGAAAATTCGTCCGGCCAATGTCCGGGAGGCGATCGAGAAGATACTGCCAGATCTGCAAGGCCCGCTGCGGCTGACAATTAAAGGTGCGGTCAACCAGCTTGACCTGTTGCACGTCAGCAGCAATCAGCTGATCCAGCTCGAAAAAAACCTGGGGCAGCGGCCGGTGCCGGACGGTCCGATCCAGTGCGGAAAGGCAATAGCTGCAGCGAAACGGGCAGCCGCGAGACGTTTCATAATAGATGATCCGGTTTTTCAATTCAGCCAAATCAGCTGTGGAATAAGGGAATACCCATTCCGAGGCATCAAGCAGCGGACCATCCGGATTGATTTGAATCAGGCCGGTCAGCGGATCCCGCCAGACAAGGCCGGGGATGTTGTGCAAAGCAGGCATTGCAGCCGGTGCATTTAGCGCTTCAAGCAGCAACAGGAAGCTTGCCTCCCCTTCGCCGCGAATGATCAGGTCGACCGAATTTTCTTTCTCCAGCCGCAAGGCCGCATCAAAGGTCGCTTCCGGGCCGCCAAGAATGATCACGGCGTTTGGGCAGACTTTTTTTAGCTGGCTGCAAATCCGCAAAACCAGGCCAATATTCCAGATATAGCAGGAAAATGCATAGATGTCGGCGTTTTGCCTGTATAGCCGCTGGACAATCGGCAGAACCTGGTCGTTGATCGTCCATTCGAGCAGGATGATTTCCGGGGCGCCTTGCCAATGTTGTTCCGTGTAGGTTTTCAAATAGCGCAGGGCCAGGTTGGTATGGACATAACGGGCATTCAAGGCGCAAAGAACAACTTTTTTGTGTTTGGGATCCATCTCAAGAATCGCTCCGTTTCTGTTCGGGCGGCTTTGGGTCCTGTTGGTCCGAATTGGCAGCCAGGGCAGTCTGTTCAATCGGAACTACGCGGAATTTCCCCTGACTGATCGCAGTGATCAGAACTTGCCGGCCGCTGCGGATAGCGCTGTCGCTCATAGCCTCAACAACCATCGAGTCCTCGTCTTTGATCTGACAGCGGATTTTCCCTGGTTTGCGCGGTCGGATGGTATGGGTCACTGTCGCCCGAATGCCGATCAGGTCGAGATCGGTTCGTGAAACATGATGTCTGGCCAGGCGGCGCATCATCCGCAGCAGTAAATTGATCATAATTAAAAGAACCAATAGGACTGCAAAAGCAATGACCAGCCATTGCAGTAAAAATGTCGTTTCGACCATGGTATCACCCAACATGATAGCCTCCAGTCGCCTGATCTTCAAATCAGAATTAAAAGTTCTCGCATCAATTTCAATGCCACAGCCGTGGAAACGCCGCTGGCATCATATTGCGGGGCAAGCTCGACCAGATCGGCGCCGACAATATTCAGGCACTTTAATTCCAGCAAAGCCTGCAGCATGGTCTTGAAATCCACTCCGCCCGGCTCGGGGGTTCCCGTTCCCGGGAAAACAGACGGGTCCAGGACATCCAGGTCAATCGTCAAATAGACCGGACGCCCATCAATCTCTTGAATCGCCGTCTCCAGGCCTTTCAGGTCAAACCGGTGCATATTGACATGGCCGGCCCGGGCAAAGGAAAACTCGTCCGGGGTGCCGGAACGAATACCCAGCTGCCAGATCCTCTTGTCACCGGCAAGATCCCAGATTCGGCGCATGACAGTGGCATGCGACAGCGTCTCCTGGAGATAGTCATCCCTTAGGTCGGCATGGGCGTCAAAATGCAAAACGCAAAGATCCGGCCAAAATTCCAGGCAAGCCTCAACCGCAGGCAGGGTAACCAGGTGTTCTCCGCCAAGCATGATCGGCTTTTTATGGTCTGCCAATATTTTCCGCACGGTGGCGCCAATGCGTTTAAGCGCCGCGCCGCGGCTGCCCATTGGCAATTCAAGATCGCCGATATCGCGAATTTTTTCCGGGGAAAGTTCAGTATCCTGGTAGGGGCTGTAGCTTTCCAGTCCGATCGAGTCCTGGCGCATGGCTGGCGGTCCAAACCGCGATCCTGGCCGGAACGAAGCGGTGCCGTCATAGGGCGCGCCAAATAAAATGCCGGATGCCTCCTGATAATTGGCCTCGCAATTCAGCATGCGCAGGCTAAGCACCGGGAAATCAGGCTGAAGGTCAGATGGATCTGGCATTTTATAATCTCCTTAACATCAACAATCGGAATCCTCACCCAAGACGTGAAGCTGATCCGGATCATCGGCGTTGGTCATGACAATACAATTTTGCTCCCGATAAAACTTATAGTGGTCAATGATGCCCTGGGTCAGTTTTTCACCGGGAATAGCCAGCGGAATGCCCGGCGGATAAATCATGATCGACTCGCCGCAGATTTCACCAACTGCATCTTGAAGAGACACGAGGCGTTTCGAGCTATAAAAAGCTTCACGCGGCGAAACGACGGTCATCGGTTTTTCGAACATTTCCGCCTGATCAAGATGGAATGGCGGCTTTGTCCCGTAAAAACGCTTGGACAAATCCTGCATGGCTTCAACCAGGCAACGCAAAGTTGTATCATCGTCGCCAATCCCGACAACTGCCAGTACGACATAGGATTCTGCCAACTCCAGCTGAATGTTGTATTCGGCTTTGAGGATGTCATAGACTTGGAATCCCGTCAGGCCGAGTTCGTTGACTTTGATCACAATTTTGGTTTCATCGTATTCATAGAATCCCTGGCCATTGATGTCGTCGCTGGTCAGGACCTGCAGGCCCGGCGTAGCCATCAATTTTTTCTTGACGTCTTCGACAGCCTTGAAAATGCTGTCGTAGCGCGTTTTCCCGTAAAGGCACAGGTTTCTCCGGGCCAGGTCAAGGCTGGCCATCAAAAGATAGGAAGCGCTGGTCGTCTGCATCAGGTTGATGATGGTCCTGACCTGGCTATAACTGAGTATTTTTTCATTGAGCAACAGGACCGAACTCTGGGTCAAAGACCCGCCGGTCTTGTGCAGGCTCACCGTAGCCAGATCGGCGCCAAGAGCACTGGCATTGTATGGGAATTCCGGATGAAACGGGAAATGGGCGCCATGGGCCTCATCAACCAGAACGATAATCTGGTGCCGGTGGCAAAGCTTGATAATCAGGCGCAAATCAGATGCGACGCCAAAATAGGTCGGATTGATCAGAAACATGGCTTTGGCATCCGGATTGTCTTTAATCGCCTTTCTGGCCTGTTCATAGGAGATGCCGTTGGCGATCCCGTATTCGGTATTGATTTCAGGTTCGATGAAGATCGGCACCGCGCCGCTTAGGATAACGCCGTTGACGGCTGATTTATGGGCGTTGCGCGGCATGATGATTTTATCTTTCGGGCCGCATGCCGACAAAATCATGGCCTGGACGCCAAAGGTCGATCCATTGACCATCATGAAGGCATAATCAGAACCGTAGGCATCAGCCAGCAGTTCCTCGGCTTCCCAAATGATGCCGCTTGGATTGGAAAGCATATCCAGTTCTTTGGTGGAATTGGCATCCAGCCGGATGATCTGTTCGCCAAAATATTCGCCAAGCGCCGTGCCCATGCGTTTTTTGTGGCCAGGCACATCGAAATGGACAATCTCATCTTTAGCGTATTGTTCGAGTGCTTCATATAGCGGAGCACGGGAATGTTTGTTCTTGATCATTTTCCCGCCTCCTTATTGAATTATCGGTGTAAGATACCGAATTGATGTACGTATGTGATCATGAAGATCGATCAGGATATTACGATTCCAGATAGCTGCAAATTTTTCATTTCTTTTCATTTCTTTGCTGATATCCTCCCCCTATTCAGTCAGAGTAAAGCCGCTTAATGGTAAACAATCGCGATTATAACATAATTAAAGCTTGTCAACAAATATTTTCAGAATTTTTTTTAAAAAATTCCAACCGGTTTTCCTGATAGCTCTCCGGCATTGGGTCAACACAGTTAAAACCCTTGGCAGACTAAGGTTCCAAGCTTTCAAAAAATGAAGGGTTTTCACCCGGTTTCCCTGGAAGAAACCAACTCGTTTCCTGTGCTGGACATCAAAGGTGATTTATGATTTTTTTAAATATATTTAGCGGGCCGAAAATTTTATGATTCCGAAAAGGCTTGTTAATCAAGCATTTTCTGCAAAGTGTCCAGATTCAATATCTCAATTCTACCACGGCCCAAGGAAACCGTGCCATGGTTTTTCAACTCGCCAAGCAATCGGGAAACGACTTCCCTGGCCGTTCCGAGCTCGACGGCAATTGCCTCATGGGTTGTCCGGATTTGACCTTTTTGACCGGATGTCTGCTGTAAAAGCCAATTGGCCAAACGGCGGTCGATCCGGTCAAAAGCCACCGCCTCGAGCGTCTCCATCGTTTCTGCCAAATGTTCATAAAGCGTTTTTATCAGATAGTCTTTCCAAAATAGCTGGCAGTCGAGAATATCATGGTAAATCGTTGTCGGCAGCATGAACAAACCCGCTGCTTCATCAACCTGGGCCAAAGCGGGGAATTCCTCGCCTTTAATCTGGCAGGCAATTGAAATCAGGCATATTTCTCCTGGCCCAATCCGATACAAGGTCATTTCCCTGCCATTGGGCGAGAGTTTGAAGATCCGTAGAAGCCCCGACATAACCAGCGGAATAAACTGGCACTGCTGGTTTTGCTGCATCAGCATCTGGCCGGCCGGCAAATCCACGATCTGACCGGCCGTAAACAAGGTTTGCCGACTCTCGCTATTCAACTGGCTTAACACGGGAAAAAGATGATCCAGTTTCTTGACCTGGTTTGGATTGATCATGATGAAACCTCCGCAAAAATCTGCAAGAACAAGAAGCATTCAAGATTTGATGATCATCTAATTATAACATAGCCGCAAGGGCCGGTCGGGAATAAAAATCCGGCAACCGCTGGCTGCAGCGCATCTTCATGAAGTTGCAGACAACCCTACATTATATTTTACATCAGATCCATTTTTGCGATAGAATAGATGCAGATCGATCGTTAAACGACCGGAGCGTGAAATAATGAATAGGCAAAATAAATATTGGATCGCAATTTTGAAAAAATCGGCGCTGTTTGTCCTAGTCGCGATGCTGCTTCAGACAAGCGCCGGTTGTTCGCTCTTGCCAGAAGACATGGTTGAAACCCTGCCTGGCTTGACCAGCGAAGTGACCACCAGCGGAACCGAAGCGGAAATTGTCGCCAACCCCCTTTTAATATCCGAAATTATGAGTACAAACAAGTCGACCTTGCAAACTGCCGATCAGAATACGCCGGACTGGATCGAAATCCGGAACGCCGGCAAGACGCCGATTAATCTTGACGGCTATTGCCTGTCCGACAAGTTGAAAAAGCCAAATGCCTGGAAATTCCCATCGGTTGTCATCGAACCGGGAGAATATCTGGTTGTCTACGCTTCAGGCCTCGAAGCAACCGAACAATCCGATGCCGCGAAAGAAATCCATGCTGATTTCAGACTCAACAGCGATGGTGATGAAGTGATTTTCAGTTCGCCGACCGGCCAGGTTCTGGCCCGGCTGGTCATACCCGCCCTTCCGGCGGATATTTCCTATGGTCTTCTGGATTCCGCCAGTTCTGCCACGGAGCCCTATTATTATTTTGGCGAACCGACACCCGGTTCAGCCAATGGCCCTGACGGGAAAAGCACACCGGAAGAAGCGACCCCGCACCCGCAATTTGATCTGGTCATCAATGAATACATGACCCAGAACCTGTCCTGGAAAGATGCCGACGGCGACTTGCCGGACTGGATCGAAATCTGCAATACGGGAACCGAACCAATCAGCCTGCTTGGCTTCTGGTTGTCGGATGATGCCGACCAGCCGGATCAGTGGAAATTCCCGGATGTCACCATCGGGCCTGGCAGTTTTCTTGTTGTCTGGCTTTCAGGAAAAGACAAGGCCTATGATCCGGCCGTGCCGAATTCCCTTCAGGCCTCATTCAAATTGGGCATGGACGATTCCGAACTTCTGCTTTGTGATTCGAAAGGGCGCCTGGTTATCCGGCAAAAAATCGAAAGCTTGCCGCCAAACGTCTCCCAAGGCAGAAAAAATGGTGATTTGACGACCTGGCTGTATTATCCGAAGGCGACGCCAGGGCAGCCGAATACGACCGCAGGGTTTTCTGAAATCCAGGGAGCAATCACTTTGAAAAACCGCGGGCTATGGATCAATGAAGCCGTTGCCCAGATGAGTACGGTAACCGCTGCCGGCAAGGTCAGCCAGCCGGACTGGATCGAGCTTTATAACGGCACCGGCGAAGCGATTTCGCTTGATGGTTATGGGCTTAGCGACAATGCGGCCGAACCATTCCGGATGAAGATATCCGGCCAAACCATTCAGTCCGGCCAATATCTGGTCATTGAACCCGTCGGATTTGGCTTGAATGTATCCAGTGAAACCATTTACCTGACCGCACCGGATCAAAGCCTGGCCGACTGGTTTGAGACCGGATCGCTGAGCAATGGGTTGAGCAGCGGCCGGGGAAATTCCAACGGCAATGAGTCCTGCGACACAAGATATTTCTACACCGTGCCGACCAAAGGCAAAGCCAATGCCAGCCAGGGCTTCCAGACTGCCGCCCTTGATCCTGCGATCGTTGTTGTCTCGCAAGATGACGGGCAGCAGGTCAACGGCCTTTATATCAGCGGAGCAGTCCAAATCACACTAAACAGTCAGCAAAAAGATGCGGTGATCCGCTATACATTGGACGGCAGCCAGCCGGATTCCAATTCTGCGGTCTATCAAGAACCGTTGACCCTCAATAAAAACACCGTTATCAGCTGTCGGGCCGAGATCAAAGGGAGCCTTCCCAGCAAAGCTGTCACCCGGACACTGTTGGCTGACGAGCCGCATGACCTTCCGGTCGTTTCCCTCGCCATCAAACCATCCTATTTTACCGATCCGGCACAGGGGCTATGGGTCAATTACACGGCTGACATCGAACAGATGGCAGCCATCAATTATTACGAAACCGATGGCACACCCGGCGTGGATTTCAATGCCGGCGTGGCCTTGCATGGGTCTTACAGCCGCAAGGAATCTCAAAAATCGCTGGAGCTGAACCTTCGTGAATGCTACGGCGACGACCAGGTGATCTATCCATTTTTCCCCGGCAATGAAGTGTCCACCTTCAAGCGCCTGATTCTTCGCACCTCCGGCCAGGACTGGAAATTTACCAAGCTGCGCGACGCTTTCATGACCGAAGTTATCCAGGCGGATATGGAACTCGACACCATGGACTGGCGTCCCTGCGTCTTATATGTCAACGGCGAATATTACGGGCTCTATGAGATCCGTGAAAATGTCGACGAATACTACATGGCCGCCCATTATGGCACAGACCCCGACAATGTCGACATCATCAAAGGCAACTGGATCATGCTCAGCGGCACGAAGAATGCTTACAAGGAACTTCTGACTTATGTCAAAGAGCATGACATGAAAAATAATGAGGCCTATCAGCATGTGCTGTCCCTGATCGATGAAAACAGCCTGATGGATTTTGTGATCGCCGAGTCTTTCTTTAATAATCTGGATTCCGGCAACAAAAAATTCTGGCGCGAGAATAAGGACGGCGCCCAATGGCGCTGGGTATTCTTCGATCTGGACTGGGCCATGTTCCCCACAACCTATACCAAGAACATTCTCAAATATGACCTGCTCGATCCCGAGGGCCATGGCCAGCAAAACATATTTGATTCCACCCTGCAGGTCAAATTGATGGAGAATCCGGCCTTCAAGGAAGCTTTCATCGAGCGTTATGCCTGGTTTATAAACAACACGTTTGCAACCGAACGGATGCTTAAGATTCTGGACAGCATGACCGAACAGATCAAAGGCGAAATGCCGCGCCAGATCGCCCGCTGGGGCAAGCCAAGCACCGTTGCCGCCTGGGAACGGAATGTCTCTTCGCTTAGGCAAATCGTCAGTGAAAAACGGGGGCTGATGCAGCTCATTCTCCAGGAATCTTTCAATCTATCCAACAGCCGCATGCATGCGCTTTTTCCGGAGGACTTCTAATGATCTGGCGACATGAGCTTAAATTCATGATCGATGAAGCCACTTTCCAACAGCTTTACTTTACGCTGCGGACAGTCATGCACAACGATCAGCATGCCTATGGCGGTGACCCGGCCGGCCTGAAAGGCTACCAGATCCGCAGCCTTTATTTTGACGATATTGGCCGCAGCGGCATTTTTGAAAAGCTGGCCGGCGTTGATCCGCGGCATAAATACCGGATCCGGATTTACAATGACAGTGACCAGGTTATTCATCTGGAAAAGAAGATCAAATGGGGCAATATGACCCATAAGCAGTCCTGCCGCTTGTCCAGAGCCCAGGTTGACAGCCTGCTTGCGGGCGAGCCGGAAGCGCTGCTGGAAGAGATTGCGGCCAGTCAAAGGGCCTCAAAACGTGAAATGCTGCTTCTGAACCAGTTTTATGCCGATACCCGCTGCCGGCTGCTAAGGCCGATGATTTTGGTTGATTATGACCGCATCCCGCTGGTCTGGCCGGACGGCAATGTCCGGGTGACCTTTGACCGCCATCTGTCAACCGGCTATTACCGGCAGGATCTTTGGGATCCTGATGCCGGGCTGCAGCCAGTCCTCATGCCAGGCTCATTGATCATGGAAGTCAAATACGATCATTTTTTACCGGATTTCATCAGGGCCATGCTCCCCCTTTCGGGCGCCAGCGCCCTCGCGATCAGCAAATATGTCCAATGTGCCGGTTTCTGCCGGATGCATAACTGGGAAGATCAGAATTGAATTTATTTACCGGAGGAACCGATTATGAAAGAAGCACTGCTGAAGCTGTTGGAAGTCAATGTCAACCTGCCCTTGTCAGTCCCGCGCATTTTAACCACTTTCATTGTAACCTTGTTAATGGGACTGCTTATCCTGTTCGTCTACCGGATCACCTATCGTGGTGTCCTGTTCAATAAAAGTTTTGGAACTGCGCTGCTGATGGTATCCCTGGTCACATCCATGGTCATTATGCCGATCAGTTCCAATATCGTGCTTTCTCTAGGCATGGTCGGCGCATTGTCGATTGTCCGTTTCAGGACAGCCTTGAAAGACCCGCTGGACATCGTCTATATGTTCTGGGCCATCGCACTGGGGCTTACCGCCGGGGCCGGCTTTTTCGAACTGTCTATTGTCGGCTGCCTGGCGCTTTCAGCGATCATGGTCATCGTCACGGCAGTACAAACCAAGGGAAGACAAAAACCCTATCTGGTTGTCATCCGCTACAACGACCAGTTTAAAGGCGACTTGCACCAGTTTATCCCGCATTATACGCTGAAAAGCAAGACGGCTACAGCTAAAGGCATTGAACTGGTTGTTGAAATCGCCCTCAAAAATCAGGACAGCCGTTTCATCGAGGATCTTTTGCAGTCGGAAGGCGTCCTTTCAGCCTCCCTGGTGCGCTACAGTGGTGATTATCAATAATCAGGCGAAATTTTGAAGCAAAGAATATCTGATTAAAGTTTCCAGAGCTTTGCCTTGCCGGTCGAAACGGCCAATGCGCCCGCCGACAAGGCAGCATAGACTTCTTCACGGCTGCTGATCAGGCCTCCGGCTATCAAAGGCCGCTGGAAAGCCTGAACCGCCAGGCGAATGGCTTTGGGGGATACGCCGGGCATAACCTCGACCAGATCTGGCTGGCAAGCGGCAACATGGCGGCTGCCATCCAGCAAAGCCGTCGAATCCAGCAAAAAAACGCGCTGCACGGCAAGAAGCCCAAAGCTTTGAGCCCATTTGACGCAAGCGGGTTTGGTGGTCAGGATGCCGGTTGGATGAAAGTGTTCGGCAATGTAGCGTATGCCTTGTTGATCAGGCCGAAGGCCTTCAAATAGATCCACATGCAAAAAGAAGTGCCGGTTGGCTCGAAAAAGCGCCTGGCAACTGTCCTCAAGTGAATTGATCGAACCGGAAAGCAGAAATATCGTATCGACGGGACTTTCCAGAGCCTGCCCGAGCTGGCTTGGGTCCCTGACTGCGGCAATGACCGGATTCTTAATGATTTCATCCAGAAACTGTTGTTGTTCCATTTAACGCGTCACCTTCAAAACCATTATGCGTCAACAGTATCCTTATCGCAAGCGGCAAGCCGGTCCGGCAGATTGCGGGTTGCAATCAAATCAACGCCGGTGTCCAGGATGTTTTCCCTGACAACATCGCCGATCCTGATTGGCAAGGCAACCGCCAGTTTGCGGATTTCCTTCAGGCAGTCTTTGATCAAGTATTTGGGAATTGCCGTCCTCGTCCGGACGCTTAAGGGAATCCGGCTTCCTTCAACCATGATCAGGCTAGTCACCATACGGCGGGGCTGCAGGACTTCGTCCCTGGCATATTGCCTGCCCCGTTCGCAAACATTGCCGCGGATTTCTTTGATCATGCCTTCATCGATATCGACCTGCAGCTGGCAGCCCATCGGACAGCCAATGCAAACAAGCTCTTTCATGCGTTTACCTCCACGTGAACTTTGATTTGCGAGATCAAACCTTCCGGAAGCCTGGCGGTATCCAGGTCAATCGTCGACATCTCGCCGGGCGCCAGGACCAGTTTTCGGAAGCGTGCGACCGGCTGGTCATCAACGTCTACCCGAACGGTGGCGTGGCGGTAAACGGCATCGGGGCGAAACTGCAGGCGGAGCGTTTGTGCCTTCGATGGATGATTGGTTGCCTGATGCAGATAAAACTGCGGCACAACGCCGCGCACGCCCTGTCCGTCCAGGATCGGGACCTTCGAAAATTCCCCGTCATTCCCAGCAGGGCAGGAAGACGCCCCGCCCGTATGGCCTTGCAGCCATTGGACGGCAGCCGCGCCCGCCCTGGCGGATTCTGAAGAAACCTCGTCAACAAGATCGTGAACGTGGAGAACATTCCCGCAGGCAAAAATGCCGGGAACATCTGTCGACAGGTACTGATCGACAACCGGGCCAAGGGTGATGCCGGACAGCGTTACGCCGGATTGCCGGGACAGTTCATTTTCCGGAATCAGGCCAACTGAAAGAAGCAAAGTGTCGCATGCCAGATATTTTTTCGTCTCAGGCAACACTTTTTGGGTCCTGGCGTCAACGGCCGCGATCGTGACGCCTTCCAGGCGTTCATCGCCATGGATGTCGACTACGGTGTGGCTAAGCAGCAGCGGAATGTCAAAATCCTGTAGACATTGAACGACATTTCGCGTCAAGCCGCTGGAATAGGGCATGATTTCGACACAGGCTTTCACGTGGGCCCCCTCGAATGTCATGCGTCTGGCCATGATCAAGCCTATATCGCCCGATCCCAAAATGACAATTTCTTTTCCGGGCAAATAGCCTTCCAGATTGACCAGACGCTGAGCCGTGCCGGTAGTCATGATTCCGGCGCAGCGGGTACCGGGGGTTCCCAATGCGCCGCGCGGCCTTTCCCGGCAGCCCATCGCCAAAATGACCGCTCTGGCTTGAAATTGCTGCAGCCCGTAATGGGGGCTAACTGCCGTCACTAATTTTTCAGGGGATATTTCCAGCACCATCGTGCCACATTGGTAGGGAATCCCGCGGTCACAAACCGCATTCACTTCGCGGCTTGCATACTCCGGGCCCGTTAATTCTTCATGGAAACGATGCAAACCAAAACCATTGTGAATGCATTGGGGCAAGATCCCTCCCAGGCGGTCGTCGCGTTCCAGAATTAAAAGGTTTTGGCAGCCGGCATCCCAGGCGGCGATAGCCGCAGCCATGCCAGCCGGCCCGCCGCCAATAATCAATAAATCGATCGGCCTATGCAAATCAGCCATGGTCGCCACCTCCAAAAAATTCGTCGTTCTCACCGACCCGGCCCAGGAGTATCCTGGATTTGCCGCCGAATTTCGTCAATTCCAGCTGCGGAACATTCAATTCCTCGCTTAAAATTTCCAGAACTTTCGGCGTGCAGAATCCGCCCTGGCAACGTCCCATACCCGCACGTGTCCGGCGTTTGACGCCATCTAGCGTCGTAGCGCCAAGCGGGCGGCGTATCGCGGCACGGATTTCTGCTTCACTGATTTGTTCGCAACGGCATATGATCCTGCCGTAAGCAGGATTTTGCGCAATGGCCGCCTGGCGGGCGTCATTGCTCATCGATCTGAAATGCGCTGCAGTCTGCCAAGGCGGCAAATACTCGGGTTTTTGCCGGGCCCGCAGCTTTTCCGCGACCAGCCCGGACAGGTGGACCGCTATGGCTGGAGCCGCCGTTAATCCAGGGGATTCAATGCCAGCGGCATTAAACAGGCCAGGAACATCCTCCGCTTCACCTAAAATAAAATCATTGCGTCCGGTATGGGCTCTGATCCCCGCAAAGGTCGTGATAAAACCTTTCCGGGGGATATCTGCCCAGCTTAGCGAAGCCGTCCGCAATATTTCTTCAAGCTTTTCGGCCGTTGTCCGGACATCTTCCCTGTTTTCAATATCTTCGGCGGTTGGGCCCAAAATGACCGTCCCCTCCACGGTTGGGCTGACTAAAACGCCTTTGCCCATTGCGGTTGGCAATTGGAAGATCGTCGCTGAAAAAGCATTGGCGTAATTTTTGTCAAGCATCCAGTATTCACCGCGGCGAGGTATGATCGTAAACCGGTCTTCGCTTAACTGGTTATTGATCACATCGGCAAAGACGCCCGCCGCATTGATCAGAATGCGGCTTTCCACAGGGCCTTGGCTGGTCGACATCAAAAAGCCGTTTATTGAACGGCTAACAGCCATAACCTGGCAATTGAGCAAGACTTTAACCCCATTGAGGACAGCCTGCGTCGCCAAAGCAATCGTCATTTCATACGGGCAGCAGATTCCGCCGGTTTTTGCCAGCAAGGCGCCGCAGGCAGCCGGTCCAATATTGGGTTCCCGGGCGCGCAAAGCCTTTTGGTCAAGCAATTCCAAGCCAGGAACGCCATTTTGAGTCCCCCGTTCCAAAAGATCCTCAAGGCCGGGCCGATCCGCTTCTGAAAAAGCGACAACGAGCGACGTGTTGCCTTTATAGGGGACGTCGAGTTCCCGGCACCAGTCTGCGAAAATACGGTTTCCGGCAATATTGAACAACGATTTTTTGCTGCCGGGCGTGGCATCATAGCCGGCATGGACAATCGCGCTGTTGGCCTTGGTTGTCCCTTCGGCAACATCGCTCTTTTTCTCCAACAAAATAATCGACAGGTCATAGCGGGCTAATTCCCTGGCAATGGCACTGCCAATCACACCGCCGCCAATAATGCAAACATCATATATCATTCAAATCACCTAGCCCTCAAAATAAAAAAGTCCAGCTACCCAAGTCGCCAAGAACACCTGTGCTGCGTGTTCCGGGCTCTCTTTTCTCAGCCGAACCGTAAACAGTTTCAAAGAACGTCTCTATTTTACCGGAAAGGTCAAAAACTGGCAATAGGACTGGCTAATCTGGCTAACCATGGATGAAAGCGCCAATTGCTTTTCGCCAATGGACTTTATGGGCATGATGCCAATAATACTATTGGTAACAAATCCGGCATCGGCAGCGATTATTTCTTCCAGGTTAAATTGCCCTGTCTGAACTGGATAATTTTGCATCAGCCATTGCCTGATGATCCCATTTAATAAACCACAAGATAAATCTGGCGTATACAGCCTGTTGTTTTTGATAAAAAACAAATTGGCGCGGCTGGTTTCGGTGATCTGGCCGGCGGCATTCGTAAGAATGGCATCGTCAAAACCATTCTGGGCGGCATTTTCATAGGCAAGCAGATACGCCAGATAATTAAGGCTTTTGCAGGACGACAGCAAAGGATCTGCCGGCAGCGGATTATTAGAAAATGTCAGGCGATAGCTGTCCGGCAAACTTTTGGGAAGTTCTCTGGTCTGTAAAAGGATATTGGCCGGCGAGACCGCAATTTTTAGAACACAATGCCGGATTGGCAAGGACATGACCTGGTCAAGCCAGGCATCAGGATCAATTGGCGGCCTGATTTTCAATTTTGAAAGGCCATCGTTTAAACGAGCCAGATGCTCATCCCAAAAAACCGGCCGCTCATGGATCCTGATCGTTTCAAAAACGCCCCGGCCATATAAAAAACCGTCGTCCAGCATCAAATTTGAACCATCGCTGGGTTGTCCGTTAATCCATAGCATTGCCTGTTTCCTCTCTGTTTATCGTTTGGGCAAAAGATTCCGCTTTCACCAGCATTTCCAGATATTCTTCCACGGCATCCGACTCCCACGTGATGCCGCCGCCTGATCCATAGCGCACAATCTGGCCTTGGCGGACCATCGAGCGAATCAGGATGTTGAAATCAGCTTGCCCGTCAAAAGAAAAATACCCGAGACAACCCGTATAAAGACCGCGGGGCTGACGCTCAAGCCGGTCAATGGTCTTCATGGCCGCAACCTTGGGAGCGCCGCTGATCGAGCCGCCCGGGAAACAGGCGCAAAGACTATCTACTGCGCTGATTTCATCTTTTAAAATTCCGGTAACCGTCGCCACCAGATGAAAGACCGACGGGTATGTTTCCAAGGCAAAAAGTTCTGGCACCTTTACCGATTCCGGCCGGCAAATCTTGCTTAAATCATTACGTTCGAGATCGACAATCATCAACAGTTCGGCACGGTCTTTCTCACTGTTCAGCAATGCAGCGGCGTTCTTTTCATCTTCGGCAGCATGACGCCCGCGCGGCCTGGTTCCTTTGATTGGCCGGGTCTCAATCCGGCGGGCGATCCGGGCCTTGCTTTTTGGTGCATCAAGAAACGGCTTTTCGGTTTCAAGCCGGATTGCCAGCAGCCGCTCCGGAGATGCCGAGAGGATTTCACGGCCGTTCTGACGGACAAAGGCCGCAAACGGCGCCGGATTGATTTCACGCATCCGGTCATAAAGTGTTTCGGCCGTTTCGTCAATTCTAGCTTCGATCTGATCCGTCAAATTGACAATATAGACTTCCCCCTGGCTGATCGATTCCCGGATCGCCTCCACTTTTGCCAGATATCCAGTTTTTTCAGGCCAGATCAAATCAGGACTTCCGGGGGCTTTTGCCATCAAATTGCTTGCAGGCGACGCAAGCGGCGGCGGCGCTAAAAGTTGTCTTATCCTTTCCAGGCTGCCATGCTCGGATTCCAGCTGGCCACAAGCCACCGCATGAATTTTTCCGGTTTGATGGTTGAAAATTAAAAAATTATCGAAAAAGTCAAAGCTGACAAGCGGGTTTGATTGATCGGCCATAGCAGCCGAACGCGCTGGCAAAGGCAAATCATTCAGGCTAAAGCCCGCATCGTAGGCGATGGTGCCAATACAGCCCCCCACAATCGGCAGGCCGTCAATTGGCGGGGTCTGGAATTCCTGCAATAATCGATTTAAAACCTTGAACGGGTTATCCTGGACAATCTGGCCATTTTGCCGGCAATGCTCTTGCCAGCCGCGCAAAGTCAGATAAGGATTGAATCCGAGAATCGAATGGCGCCCCAAAACACCATAGCCGGGCATGCTTTCCAGAAAAGCAACCGAAGGAAGGTGCCTTAGCAGGCAAAAAACATCATAAGCCTTTAAATCCGAGTTAATCTCTTCAACCAGCATCGACTTGACCTGCACTTTTTGATTTTGATGCCTGTTGGCGGCAAAATCTGACAAATTGGCGTATCATCAAGAGGCCGTGTTCAGTCAATTCCGCTTCCGGGTGGAACTGGACGCCTTCCAAAAGGCCTGATTCATGCCGGACGCCCATGATTGTGCCGTCCTGGGCCTTGCAGGCAACAACCAGATCGGCCGAAAAGCTGCCAGGTTCAACAATCAGCGAATGATAGCGGGTTACCTTCAAAGGATTGGGCAAGCCCTGATAGATCCCCAAACCATCATGGTTTACCGCCGTGATTTTGCCATGAAGCGGCTTGCCGGAACAGATAATCCGGGCGCCAAAAGCTTCGGCAATGGCCTGGTGCCCCAGGCAAACGCCCAGCATGGGAATCTTCCCCTGGAAACGTCGAATAAACGGAAGCAGTTGTCCGGCCTTTGCAGGGGTTCCCGGACCTGGGGATAAAATGGCGCCGCAGTATCCGGCTTGGCTGATTTTCTCAAAATCCAGCTGATCATTGCGGCATATTTCCACCTGGGCGTCTGCAAGCTGCAGGTAGCGGACCAGATTCCAGACAAATGAATCCACATTGTCGATCATTAAAAACAAGCCGCTATTCCCTCCAGAACTTTAATTGATCTTTACAGTTTGCAGGATGCCGAAAACAGACAACTTTAATGTCTCACATTATCCTTTACGGCATTTGTTCTGTCAATTAATCGTTGAGAGAATTTGCGATTTTGACTTCTGAGGCTATTTTTCAAAACTCCAGCTCAAAGCCGGATACATTTTTTTATAGCGGTCAAACAGTTTTTCATAGACCTGCACATTTTCCGGGATTGGCAAAGTTTCACTTTCCGGACGAACCAACCCAACAGCGGTCTGAAGATCCGGCCAGATGCCTGCGGCAACGCCGGCAACCAAGGCAGCACCAAAGGCGCCTCCTTCAGAACTGCCAAAAACCGTCTGCACCGGGAGATTGAAGATGTCGGCAAAAATCTGCCGCCAAAGGGGGCTGACGGCACCGCCGCCGGCCAGGACCACTTCGCCGGACTCGATCCAGGACCGGTCGCCGCCGATCATCAATTCGTAAACCTGGCGCAAGGAATAGGCCACGCCTTCCAGAACCGCCCGGGCAAAATGCCCTTTCTCATGCAGCGAAGTAAGGCCGATAAAGGCGCCACGAGCATTGGCGTCATTGACCGGGCAGCGCTCGCCAGTCAAATAGGGCAAAAAAATCAAGCCGTCTGCCCCGGGAGGTGTGGCTGCTGCCTGTTCATCCAGCAATTGAAACACATTCTTGTGATGCTGCCTGGCTTTTTGATCTTCAAATTGCCCCAAAGCGTTGCAAAACCATTGATAAGAGCCTGCAGCGGCCAAGGTCACACCCATGGCGGTGTAGGAGCCGGGGGAATTCCCGCAAAACACTTGCAGGTTTCCTTGTGGATTGGGCATGAACCCCGGCAAGCCAATCGCGACGACGCCGGAAGTTCCAAGTGTTACGCCGATTCGCCCTGGGTTGACCAATCCAAGACCCGTCGTTGAGATCACCGCGTCACCGCCGCCTCCAGCTACCGGGACGCCTTCTGGCAAGCCGGTCGATCTGGCCGCAGCCGAATTTATTTTGCCGGCCGTCTCGGTTGATTCAACCACCTTGGGGAAAAGTGCCGGATCGATCCCGGCTATCTTCAGTAAAGGCAAACTCCAGCACCGGTTGTGCACATCAAAAAAACCCGTGCCGGAAGAATCTGAAACTTCGGAAAGGCACTCCCCGGTCAATCGCAAACGAATATAGTCTTTCGGATTCAAAATCATTTTCGTCCGGGCAAAATTCTCCGGTTCGTTTTGCTGCAGCCAGCGGATTTTACCGCCGGTATAGCCGGTCAGCATCCGGTTATTGGTCAATTGCAGAAGGCCATCGAGTCCACCTGCGAGGTTGGTAATCTCCTGGCATTGGGTTTTTGTCCGCTGGTCATTCCAGAGTATCGCCCGGCGAACCACTTCCAGATTCTGATCCAGGGCAACCATGCCGTGCATCTGTCCGGACAAGCCGACAGATGCGATTTCATAATCCCGGCAAAACGGCAGCACTTGTTGTAAAGCCCGGATTGTTCCCGACCACCAGTCTTGCGGATCCTGTTCGGTCCAGCCAATTTGCGGCGTATAGACCGGGTAGGTTTCAAGAGCCGATGCCAGAATGTCCCCCCCGGCGGAAAGCGCCAAAACCTTTACCCCGGAGGTGCCAACATCAATTCCAATTAAACAAATCTTTTTCATCGCTTTTGCTCCTTTAACGGCCTTCAACTAAACAAAAGTGAATTGACTATGGCTTCCAGATATTCCTGATGGCCGCTGCCAACTTTGACGTCTCCTAAAGCCAGCGCATGCTGTTCAAGCTCGGCCATGGAAATTTCACCTTTGATGATCTTTTGTCCAATGCCTTGCCTAAAACTAGCATAGCGGCCAGCTATGAACTGATCGATCCGCCCATCCTCGATGATCTTTTGGGCCAGCTTTAAACCCAAGGCAAAATTGTCCATTCCGGCAATATAGCCGTAAAAAATGTCTTCTTGACTGCTGGACGCCCGGCGGACCTTGGCGTCGAAATTAAGGCCGCCGTGAATGAAGCCGCCGGCTTTGATGACTTCATACATGCACCAGACCGCATCATAAAGGTTGGTCGGAAATTGGTCGGTATCCCAACCCAGAAGCATATCACCCTGATTGGCGTCGATCGAGCCGAAAAATCCGGTTTCACGAGCTAAGCGCAATTCATGCTGAAAGGTATGCCCGGCCAATGTCGCATGGTTGGCTTCGATATTCAGGCGAAAATCCCGCTCAAGGCCATATTGGCGCAAAAAGCCGATAACCGTGGCCACATCAAAGTCATATTGGTGCTTGGTCGGCTCTTTGGGTTTCGGTTCGACAAAAAAGTCTCCGGCAAAGCCGATGCTTCGCCCATAATCGACGGCCAGACGCATGAGCCGGGCCAGGTTATCCAATTCCAGACTCAGATTGGTATTGAGCAAAGTTTCATAGCCCTCTCGCCCGCCCCAAAAAACATAGCCCTGGCCACCCAGCTTGACAGTGACTTCCAGGGCCTTTTTGATCTGGGCGGCGGCAAATGCAAAAATGTCCGCATCACAGGCTGTACCTGCGCCATGCTGGTACCGCGGGTTTGAAAAAAGATTGGCAGTACCCCACAAGGGTTTAATCGCATACTGTTTCTGAAGATCAACAAGCAAATCGCTGATTTCATCCAGGCGTTGGTTGGTTTCGGTAAGCGTCGCGCCTTCAGGTGCGATATCCCGGTCATGGAAACAATAGAAATCCATTCCCAGCTTGTCCATCAATTCAAATGCTGCCCGGGCCTTGTTCCTGGCGCTGGCCATCGGATCATCGGAACCGTATTTTTTTAAAAGGGTGCCTGCGCCAAACATATCTGTGCCTTCGGCGACCATCGTATGCCAGTATGACATGGCAAAACGCAGATGCTCGCGCATTTTTTTGCCGGCAATGACCGCATCCGCGTCATAATGGCGAAAAGCCAATGGATTTTTGGTTTTTTGACCTTCAAAACAGATTTTGGGGATTTCCGGAAAAAACGCTGCCATATTGTTTATCCTCCAGCTATTGAAATGATTTTTTGCTGCACATCGATAAATTCAGCCAGTTCACCTTTGCAGTAAATGTTCCCGGATAAAGATTTCATTCCTGGTCAATGTGCGCGGCGGTGGTTTAGTTCCATCCAGCAAGTATTCGAAAAGGAGTTTGATGGCCAGGTACCCTTGCTGAAAAGGTTCCTGACCGATTGAAGCCGTAATCAGGCCAGATTTTTGAAAAGGTGCGGCGCTTTTGGTCTGGTCAAAGCAAATCAGCGTGATCCGCCGTTCACCGGCATGATCCTGCAAGGCCTGGCATGCTCCGGCGACACCAGCTGCAGTCAGATAAAGCGCGTCCATTTCCGGCCAACGCGTCAAAGCAGCCTTGACAAGTTGATAGGACTTGTTGTCATCATCCTGATTTTCTTCAACGTCAAGAATCCCGATTTCAGGATAATTTTGTTTAACTGTCTGTTCAAAGCCGGCGATACGCTGATTATGTCCCAATATCCTGGTCGAGCCAGTTAAAATCAAGGTTTTCAAAGGTCTTTTACCGGCAATAAGTCCCATTAGCCCGGCAGCAATCGTGCCGCTGTGAAAATAATCATTGCCAATATAGCCAAGCCGCGGCCCAACGGTTATATCCGTATTGATGGTCATGACCGGAATTTCCCGTTCGGACAGTTCGTTTAATAGCGAAGATATATCAGGATGATCGATCGGAACAAAAGCCAGTGCATGGATGCCTTCAGCAACCAGATCCCGGATTTGGGCAATCTGCTTTTCAACCGAGTATCCTTTCATTGTCCTGATCATCAATTCAAGTCCATAATCAGCCAGTTCCACGGCTGCTGCCCCCAATCCGGCCTGGACATCGACAAAAAAATCGTTGCCGACAGCCGGCATCTGGATTCCGATTTTAAACGGCTTTTTGCGAATCCCCAGCATTTTGCCGGCCCGATTGGTTCGATAACCCGCTTCAGCCGCTATGGCAAGAATTTTCGCCTTGATTTCAGGATTTATGCCTTCGCGCCCGTTTATGGCCCGATCCACTGTACCGCGTGACACGCCAGCTAATTCTGCAATCTGCTTGATTGAAAGGCTCATGAATAATTTCCTTTCGCATCTATTACCGTGCTCGAGCACGGTCTTGTTTTTTATTATAATATTTCTATTTACAAAAATCAAGCCGCCGCCAGCGGCAAAGATCCGCTCAGCCTGACGGCATTGTCAACTTGCCGCAGGCATATTGATTGACAAATTGTCTGAAATCTGTTAGTAAACAGCAACTATTTACACCCGAAAATTTTCTGAACTGTGATATACTCAGTTCAATTAGCCGCAAAACTGATCTTTTTAAGAGATCACCTTTGTTGAGGGAACAAAAATGTCTTTACTTGAAGTTGTGCATACCATTGACATCAATATCTTTGCGCTAGTCATTTTGTCGATTTTATTAGCCGTTTCCAGCAGCAAAAATGAAAAAGGCATGATTCAGCATCAGCTTTTTATGTATTTGATTTTCCTGAATATGCTGCTCACCTGCCTGGAGATCTTGGGATGGATTTTTGACGCCAGAGCCGGCGGAAGCGGGGCCATGTCCTGGCGGCTGAATCTTCTGGCTAATTATTCATTATATTGCTTTGAGCCGGTACCGGCTGCGGTCTGGTTCCTCTATGCCCATTACCAGATATTCCATGACCCAACCAGGCTGAAGCGTGTAGCCAGGATTCTCCTGCCGATTTTGTTCCTGAATGTTGTTTTGTCGACTGCTTCGATTAGGACTGGCTGGTTTTTTTCTGTTAACTCGTCCAATTTTTACAATCGCGGCCCCTGGTTTATCCTGCATGTCCTTTTTCCTTACGGCATGCTCGCAGCGGCCTGCCTGATCGTTTTTACCAACCGCAAATTACTTGAAAAACGCAATTATTCCGCGCTTCTTTTCTTTGTCGTCCCCCAGATCATTGGTACTAGTTTGCAAGTGCTGATCTATGGCTTGTCCTTGAACTGGGCGGCCATGATGATATCTGTTTTGATCGTCTATCTGCATATCCAGGATCGCGGCATGAATACGGATTATTTAACCGGCGCATACAACCGGCGGCACTTTGAACAAATCATCAGCAACCGGATCCGAAGAATCAGCAATGATGAAAGCTTTGCCGTCATTCTTGCCGATATGGACAATTTCAAAAAAATCAATGACCAGTTTGGCCATAAAGCCGGCGATGAAGCGCTGCAAATTGCCGTTTCGCTGGTCAGGCGAAGCTTGCGCAAAGATGACCTGATCGCCCGCTTTGGCGGCGACGAGTTCTACTTTCTCCTCGAACTGTCAACGGATCATGCCCTGAATGGCACAATCAAAAGAATTTATCAGGAGTTTGAACGCTACAATGACAGCAGCAGCCTTCCCTATTTATTGGAATTAAGTATGGGCGGCGCCATTTACGACCCAAAATCCGGACAATCAGCCGAGCAATTTTTACGCGATGTCGACCAGATGATGTACAAAGAAAAGACCCGCCGCCAGCAATTGCTGCGCGGAGAGCCTCTCAAATCTTTAAATCGGGATCAGGCCAATTAGCCTCGTTGCCTCATTGAAAAGCCTGGGCACGGTTGCGCAGGCAGCCGATGCCGTCAATGCTGATTTCAACCAGATCGCCGGCCTGCATCGGCCCAACGCCTGAAGGGGTTCCGGTTGTGACAACATCGCCGGGCAGCAAAGTCATCACCTCGGTAATAAAGGCAATCAATTCATTGACCGGCCAAATCTGATCGCTGGTCGAAGACTGCTGCACAATCTTGCCATTCAGGCGGGTCCGAATCATCAGATCCGAAGGATCAACTTCATCTGTCAATACTGGCCCAATTGGCGCGAAACTGTCAAAACCCTTGGCGCGGGTCCATTGAGTGTCTTTTTTCTGAAGATCTCTGGCGGTGACATCATTGAGGCAGGTATAGCCTAAAATATATTTGCCGGCATCTTCAGCCGAAACATGGCGTGCTTTCCTGCCAATGACCAAAGCCAGTTCGCCTTCGTAGTCAATGCGCTGCGACAAACTCTGGGGCGGCATAATGATCGGGCTGTCCGGATCATTAACGCATGTTGATGGTTTAATGAAAATAATTGGCGTCTCGGGGATCGAGTGGCCAAGTTCCCGGATATGCTCACGATAGTTCTGGGCCGATCGCAACAATTTTGCCAGGTTCGCAAGGCGCCAGCAGGCGGACGGCCTGGAGCGGCATTTGGGGGCCGGAAGGAACGCCTTGATTGTATGGCGCAGCGGTAAGCGGCTGGATCAGTTCATCATTTTGCAAAATAACCCCATTGGGCTTTTTCGTTATGGAAAAATCGAATGTAACGCATAAAAGCGCCTCCCTGTTTCCCAAGATCCTTTAAAATTGGATCAGATTTTGTTTATCAATCGGCATGATCCCGGTCAATGATTGTTAAATCAGTTTTTCCGATGGATTGACGCCAATCCGAACAAGAGGGGTTGACCAAATCAGCCGGCCGGCCGCTAAGATAGTCGTCGATTGCTTTTGCTGCCGTCTTTCCGGCACCCATGGCCAGGATAACTGTCGCGGCGCCTGTTACAGCGTCACCGCCGGCATATACGCCCGGTTTGCTGGTGGCCATGGTCTCTTCCTCAACGATAATGCCGCCCCAGCGCTGGGTTTCCAGACCAGGGGTTGTGGACTTGATCAGCGGATTGGGGCTTTGCCCGATTGCGATAACCACGGTGTCGACTTCGATCTGGAATTCAGATCCGGCTTTAGCCGCAGGGCGACGGCGGCCTGAAGCATCCGGCTCGCCAAGGACCATTTCGACACATTCAATTGCCTTGACCCAGCCGTCATCGGTTCCGATAACCCGGGACGGATTGGTCAGCAGGTGGAAATTGATGCCTTCTTCTTTGGCATGATGAACTTCTTCCAGACGCGCAGGCATCTCGGCTTCGGACCGCCGATAAACAATGTAGACTTCTTCGGCGCCCAGGCGTTTGGCCGAACGCGCAGCATCCATGGCCACGTTGCCGCCGCCAACAACCGCAACCCGCTTGCCGACCCTTACCGGCGTGTCGCATTCAGGGAATTTGTAGGCTTTCATCAAGTTGATCCGGGTTAAAAATTCATTGGCGGAATATACGCCATTCAAATTTTCGCCCGGGATTTTCATAAAGCTGGGCAGCCCGGCGCCGGAACCGATGAAAATCGCTTCATAGCCTTGCTCCATCAGCTCATCAAGCGAACAGACTTTGCCAATAACCATATTGGTTTGAATATCGACACCCAATTCGCGCAGCTTGTTGATTTCTTTTTGCACCAGGGCTTTTGGAAGCCTGAATTCCGGAATGCCATACATCAGAACGCCGCCTGGAACATGAAAAGCTTCAAACACGGTCACTTCATAACCCATTTTGGCCAGATCGCCAGCACAGGACAAGCCTGCCGGGCCAGATCCGATAATAGCGACTTTGCGGTTCTTCGGTTCTGCCTTTACGGCAGCCGGCATATAGTTCTGCATGGCCCAATCGGCAACGAAACGCTCCAGGCGCCCGATTGCAACCGGCTCGCCTTTGCGGCCGCGCACGCAGAGCTGCTCGCACTGGCTTTCTTGCGGGCAGACCCGGCCGCAAATGGCCGGCAGGCTGTTGGTGGCGGTGATCAGGTCATAAGCCGCGGCAAATTCGCCTGCGGCGACCAGGGCGATAAATCCGGGAATCCGGACATTGACCGGACAGCCGGCGACACAGGGCTGGGCTTTGCACTGCAGACAACGCTGCGCTTCTTCTATGGCCATTTCGGCAGTATAGCCTTGGGTGACTTCCAGAAAATTCTTATTGCGAACTTCCGGAGCCTGTTCCGGCATGGCCACTTTTTTCAAAGATAAATTAGGCATGGCGCGACTCCTCTCCGGTCAGGCGGCAAAGGTGCGCCTCCAAGGTCATCTTTTCATCTTGCTTATACATTTGCTGACGGCGCATGGCTTCATCGAAATCCACCAGGTGGCCATCAAAGTCAGGGCCGTCGACACAGGCAAATTTGGTTTCGCCGCCGACAGTCACACGGCAGCCGCCGCACATGCCGGTTCCGTCGACCATAACCGGATTCATGCTGACAACCGTTTTGATGCCGTAAGGCCTGGTCAGGTTGCAGACGAACTTCATCATGATCAGCGGGCCAATGGCGATAACCAGGTCATACTGGTTGCCTTCCTCGATCAATTGCTTGAGCACATCGGTAACAAATCCCTTATGCCCGTTTGAACCATCATCAGTTGTGACAAACAGCCGGGTGCAGGCTGCCCGCATTTCATCTTCGAGAATGATCAGATCCTTGTTGCGGAATCCGGCAATAATATCGACATCGGCGCCAAGCTGATGCAGCTTTTTGGCCTGCGGGTAAGCGATGGCCGATCCCAGGCCGCCGCCAATGACGGCAACTTTGCGATATTGTCCAAGGTGTGAGGCAACACCGAGCGGCCCAACAAAATCAAGAATGCTTTCGCCTTCCTCCATCTCGCTCAAGAGCTGGGTCGTTTTGCCAACGATCTGGAAAATGATGGTCACAGTCCCTGCAGTGCGGTCAAAATCGGCAACTGTCAGTGGAATGCGCTCACCATTCTCATTGATGCGCAAGATGATGAATTGTCCAGGTTCAGCTTTGCGGGCAATGGCCGGCGCAGCAACCTCCATTAAAATAACAGCGGGATTCAATATTTTCTTGTGGATAATCTTATACAAAAAAGTGACCTCCCTATCTTGTGATAAACAAGCATACTGCCATTTATTATAGGCATTTCACTAATTATTTCAACTGATCTTGAACGGTTTGTAAAGCAAAAAACAGGGCTGTCTCAAAATTGATACAGCCCCGTCTTGAATCAGCCGAAGAAAAAATGTTTTTTATAGAGCGCGAACTGCCAGGAAAATGAAATTCAGCAGGAACAGCAGAGCTGCGCCATAAAGGATCGGGTGCACTTCCTTGGCTTTGCCGCGGAAAATCTTGATGATGCAGTAGAAGATGAACCCGGCGGCGATGCCATAGGAAATGTTGTACGAAAAGGTCATGACTGCCACAACCAGAAATGCCGGAATGGCATCTTCGAGGTTTTTCCAGTTGATCTCGCCAAAAGCTTCGGCCATCAGGATGCCAACGACGATCAGTGCCGGAGCGGTTGCCGCTCCCGGAACAATGCCGACAACCGAGGCAAACGGCAGGCAGAGCAGGAACAATACTGCAACGACAATGGCAGTCAGGCCGGTGCGGCCGCCCACGCCGATACCCGCTGCGCTTTCAACATACGTTGTTGTATTGGATGTGCCGAGCAATGCTCCGATGGATGTCGCTGTCGAATCCGCGAACAACGCTTTGTCCATGCGTGATTTGAATCCCGCGCCTTCGCTTAATGCTTTTTCATCTTCGCTGTCAAAGATGCCGCTCTTTCTGCCAGTGCCGATAAAGGTGCCGATGGTGTCAAAGGTATCCGAAAGGCTAAAGGCAAAAATAGTGATTATAACCAGCGGAATCTTGACAGGGTCGGAAAATAAGGTTTTGAAGCCGATATCTCCGAAGAAAGCAAAGGAGACGTCTTTGATTCCGCCAACTTGGCTGATATCGAAAAGATTTTTCGGTATTTGGGTAACTTCCATCGGGATGCCGATCAAGGTCGTGATGATTATGCCCAAAAGGAGGCTGCCCTTGACCTTCATGACCATGAGGATGACCGTGACGACCAGTCCGATCAGCGCCAGCAAGGCAGCCTTGTCGGTAAAATTGACCAGGCCGGGTACGGCGGTGGAATTGGCAATGACGGTTTCCGAACCCGATAAAATTTCATAATTGCCTTTGTCGATGGTGAATTTCAGGAACCCGGCATCTTTGATGCCGATATAAGCGATAAAGAGTCCAATACCGCCGGCAATAGCATGCTGCAGGTTTGCCGGAATCGCCTTGATGATGGCTTTGCGGACTTTGGTGACCGTAATGACGATATTGATCAAGCCGCAAATGAAGACCATCGCCAAAGCTTCCTGCCATTTGAACTGCAACGCAAAGCAAACCGTAAAAGTGAAGAAAGCATTCAGTCCCATGCCAGGAGCTGTCGCATACGGTACATTGGCCACCAATCCCATGACCAGGGTCCCGACAGCTGCCGCCAGAATGGTGGCGACAAAGACGCCGCCTTTATTCATGCCGGTCAGGCCTAAAATATTGGGGTTGACGATAATGATGTAGGCCATGGTGAAAAAAGTGGTCAGGCCGGCGATGATCTCTGTTCTGACATTAGTGCCTTTTTCCTTCAGTTTGAAAAATTTGTCCATACAATACACAACTCCCATCTCATATTTTTTCTGGCATATCCGGGATTTACCCTTTTTTAGTTTATCAATCTGAATTGTGCATTTTCAAGTGATTTTCAATAATATTTTTCAACTTTTGCTTTTTCCCGGATATTGATATTTCAAAAGCGCGTTTCGGCGGGGCAACACCGTAACACGTGATACTACCGCATTATTTGAGTATGCGAAAATAAAAGCACATTCATCTGATTTGCATTTCTTTGCCAGATCGATTTCGATCAATCCGATTAAGAAAGAGGGATCTGCCATGAACGAAAAATTATCCAAAGCGTTTAGCGAACAAATCAACAAGGAATATTATTCCGCTTTTCTCTATCTGTCCATGTCCAACTGGTTGAACGAAATAGGATTGCGCGGAGCTGCCAAATGGACTTATGTCCAGTACCAGGAGGAACTGGCTCATGCTCAAAACCTCTTCCACTACCTGCAGTATCGGGATATCGGCGTCGAATTCAAGCCGATAGACGAACCCAAAGCCAGCTGGGAGTCTGAACTGGCCTTGTTCAAAAATGTATTGGCTCATGAAAAACTGGTCACTGAAATGATCGGCAATCTTGCATCGTTGGCTATCCAAGTGAATGACCATGCCGCATCTATTTTTCTGCAGTGGTACGTGATCGAACAGGTTGAAGAAGAAAGCAATGCTACGGAAATTATTCAAAAACTGGAATTGGCCGGCGACAATGCCAATGCTTTATTGTCGATTGACAGCCAGCTGGCCACACGGGTTTTTGTCGCGCCAGTTGTCCCCGGGCTTCCTGCCGGGCTTTAACCATGGCCAAGGCTATTGAATCGACAAAATAGGGGCGCTATGAATTTTTCAATCCATAATCCAGACAAGTAGACAGACGTTCGTGAAACCAGTTTGGAGACATGGCGGCCCAGCAGTTTAGAAATTCATTTTGCAGTTGCTCCGTTCTCTGTTGCCGCTCAGCTTGCAGTGCCGCAAGTTGGGCGGTTTTTTGATCATCGCCCTGCAATTGCTGAAGATATTTCATCGCAACCACGGCGTCATGCCAGTTGCCAAGCAAATCCTGAAATGCTTTAAATTCCTGTATCAAGCGGCTGGCTTCCGGTCCAAGCAGGCTTTGATAGGCTTCAAGCGTGTAGCGGAACGTTTTTGCCGCAAGACGCAAATGATGGACAATGTCTTCCGGCAATCCAGCCATTTCCTGCTTAATTGCGGGCGGCATATCCTGTGTATCCTGAATAATGCTATGAAAAACAGTTAATTGAGACGCTGTCTGATAAAGAATTACCGGCAGACAATCGCTCAACCGGAACAGGTTAACCCGGCCGCCTGGCGAAATTGCCTGGGCAGTCATCTGGATAGCAGCATCCGGCAATGCCAGGCCGGCAACCTGCCGGTCAAGCCATTTTTGAAAAGATTTCCCCTTTTGCCGATCAATCAATTTACCAAGATATTTTTGCCGGACACCATCAAGCTGACTGATGATGGCGGCTTGGTCAGGGTGTTCCGCTTTGATCCAGGTGCAAAACACGTCAAGGTCGCGAATTTTCCCGAGTGGCTTCTGCAGGCTGCCATAGTATTTTTGCGCCTGGCATAGCCAATCGGGATCCAGCCATGGCGCAAAATTCTGCTGCACGGTCAAAATCCTGCGGATTGCCACCCGCAGATCATGAATGGCGTCAACTGAAATTTGCCGGTCCTGATCAAAAACCAGCCGGGCATTTTTCTGAAATTCTTCTAATTGAATCAGCAACAGCTGGCGGCAAGCTTCGACTGACGGCAGTCCGACAGATAGTTGCGCCGTTAAAGTCATGGCTATCCCCCACTTTCTATGGTTCCCGCCATGTGTTTCGCTTTGGTCAAAATATCGGTCGCTGCTTCCATTCTATGCGGTTTGGCCGCAAAGTACAAGTCAGGCAGGCTCGGTTATTTCGGATTATCACTTTTTATAAACATATTTATAGAATGTTGTTGATTATAATAATCATTATGATATTATGATTAGTATAATCAACTTTATAAAAAAGAAGGTGCAAGTGATGACCGATTTGGACCGCATTTCCATCGGGCAGATCAAACAAGGCTATTATTTTGCTGAAAAGACCGGTCAATTTCATTGTCTTTATTGCCAGGCCACTTTTGAAGATGGCTTGGTTTATCAAAGCGCCGACCAATATTGTACGGCCGCCCGGGCCATCATCAATCATATCCGCGAAGCTCATGATTCGCCGTTCGAGCAATTGCTCGCGATGGATAAGCGATTCATCGGGTTGACCGAAAATCAAAAGAAACTCCTGCGCCTGATCCGGGAAGGGAAAAGCAACCAGGATATTGCCAGTATGACCGGCAATGCAACTTCAACCATCCGGGCACAGCGCTTTCTCTTCAAGGAAAAAGGGCGGCAGGCCAAATTGCTCCTGGCGCTGCTTGAACTGCTTGAGGAAGAAACCGGCGCGGCGACTGCCGTCCTGGCCGAAGACCCGGATCTGGTCTCGCCGATCCATGCCACAGCCATACAAATCGACGAGCGATTCGCCATAACCGCCGCCGAAAAAGCCAAAGTCATCAAAACCTATGTCGAATCAAGCGATCCCCTGATCATTCGAGCGCTGCCGGTTAAAGAAAAACGCAAACTGATTCTTTTAGGCTTGATTGCCACTCAATTTATGGCAGACCGCCAATATACCGAAAAGGAAATCAATGACATTTTGCACCCAATCTATTCGGATCATGTCACCATCCGCCGCTATCTGATCGAATATGGCTATCTGGACCGAACGGTCAGCGGTTCGGCCTATTGGGTCAAAAATGGCGCTGCCGATCCGGCGGCGACCGATAAGAAGGGTTGCTGAAATTGATTATCGGGGGAGTAACCGCTATGACTGGCATGCGTCAACTTCAAAATGAATTGAGGACGGTTTATCTCGACGATTCGGCTGATGCCCTGATCATTCTGGATCAAACCCAGTTGCCTCAAAAGGAAGTCTATCTGGCGCTGCAAGATCTTCATGCTATCCACGAAGCCATTGTCCGGCTAAAAGTCCGCGGTGCGCCGGCAATCGGCATTACGGCAGCTTACGGGGCCTATCTTGCGATAAAAAAATGCGGCGCCGCAGATTACCCGGCCCTCAGGACCTGTTTTTTAAAGGCCAGGCAATATCTGGCGTCTTCACGCCCCACTGCAGTCAACCTATCCTGGGCGCTGAACCGGATGGAAGAATGTTTTGATGCCCACCGGAATTCGCCGGCCGCAACAATTGTCCAAGTGCTGAAAACCGAAGCCGATCGGATCTTTGCCGAAGATGCTGTTGTTTGCCAATCAATCGGCGAACATGGGCTGAAACTTCTAAAACCCGGCGACGGCCTTTTAACTCACTGCAATGCCGGCTGCCTGGCCACATCCCGTTTGGGCACGGCCTTGGCGCCGATTTATCTCGGGCATTCCCAAGGCTACGCTTTTAAAGTCTATGCCGATGAAACCCGCCCGCTGCTGCAAGGTGCCCGCCTGACCGCCTTTGAATTGCAGCGTGCCGGCATTGATGTTACGCTGATTTGCGACAACATGGCCGCTTCTGTTATGCAAAAAGGCTGGGTTCAGGCGGTGCTGGTCGGCTGCGACCGCGTTGCGGCCAATGGCGATACCGCCAATAAAATCGGCACGGCCGGATTAGCTGTTCTGGCCCATCATTTTCATATTCCCTTTTACGTGTGCGCGCCTTTGTCGACAATCGACCTAAAATGTAAAACCGGCAAGCAGATTGACATTGAACAGCGGCCTGCCGAAGAAGTGTGCGAGAGCTGGTATCGCCATAGGATGGCGCCCCCAGGCATAACCGTCTACAACCCCGCTTTCGACGTAACCGGCCACAAATTGGTCAGTGCTTTCATCACTGAAAAAGGCATCGTCCGTCCGCCGTTTGGCCAAGGGTTGGCCGGACTTTTCCAGGGTTCCTGACAACGGGAAATGACTTTCACACCCGTATCCTCATTGTTTTTGTTCAAAATCACCAGAATATCGCAGGCGGCGTGCCAAAAATTAGGCATGAACAAATGCTGAAATTTCAGCATTTGTATCTTGCATTTATTGATAAAAATGTTATTCTTTTACTAATCCTATAGAAATTGCTTGGCTGGCTTTTAACTGACAGCCGATGCATTGAAAATTGTTGAGTGAACGAAGGTGTTTCATATCTCGCAAGAGATCCGCAACACCTTTTTCTTTTTTCATAGACAAGCAGGAACCGCAAATACCTTGGAACAGGTATTCGAATGGAAAGGGGATCTAAAGATGAATGAAGCCAGTGAAGCTACTGTGAGCAGCAAACTCAACGAGGTATTCGGCAGCAATGTTTTTAATGATGCCGTGATGCGTCAAAGTCTGCCCAAGCAGACCTATAAATCACTGCGTAAAACGATTGAGGAAGGTACGCCGCTTGATCCGCAGGTCGCCGAAGTTGTCGCAGCCGCTATGAAGGACTGGGCGGTCGCCAAAGGAGCAACTCATTTTACCCATTGGTTCCAGCCCATGACCGGAATCACTGCTGAAAAGCATGATTCGTTTATTTCGCCGACGCCGGATGGCAAAATCATCATGGAATTTTCCGGCAAAGAACTGATCAAAGGTGAGCCAGATGCGTCTTCATTCCCCTCCGGCGGCTTGCGCGCGACTTTTGAAGCTCGCGGCTATACCGCCTGGGACTGCACTTCTCCGGCTTTCGTCAAGGATAGTTCCTTGTTTATCCCCACGGCATTTTGTTCATATACCGGCGAGGCTCTCGATAAAAAGACGCCGCTATTGCGTTCGATGGATGCAATAAACAAGCAGGCAGTCCGCGTCTTGCATCTTCTCGGCAATACAGCCGTTACGAAAGTAACGACAACCGTAGGTCCGGAACAGGAGTATTTCTTGATCGACAAGAAGAATTATGATCTGCGCAAGGATCTGATCTTAACCGGGCGCACCCTTTTTGGCGCCAAGCCGCCCAAAGGCCAGGATCTCGAAGACCATTACTTCGGTCAGCTCAAGGACCGGGTCATCGCCTATATGGCCGACCTCGACAACGAGCTCTGGAAAATGGGCGTTTCCGCCAAAACCAAGCATAATGAAGTGGCGCCGGCGCAGCATGAACTGGCGCCAATCTTCACGACAACCAACATTGCGACCGACCACAACCAGCTGACCATGGAAACCATGCAAAAAGTTGCTCTGCGCCATGGGCTGGTTTGTCTATTGCATGAAAAGCCTTTTGCAGGCGTCAACGGCTCAGGCAAGCATAACAACTGGTCGCTCTCGACCAGTGACGGCCAAAATTTGCTTGAACCTGGCAAGACGCCGCATGAAAATCAGCAGTTTCTGTTGTTTTTATGCGCGATCATTAAAGCAGTTGACGAATACGCCGATCTGCTGCGCGCTTCCGCCGCCAGCCCTGGCAATGACCATCGCTTGGGCGCCAATGAAGCGCCGCCGGCCATCATCTCCATCTTCCTCGGCGACCAGCTGACCGATATCCTGAGCCAGCTCGAAAATGGCAGCGCCACCAGCTGCAAATCCGGCGGCCTGCTGGATCTCGGGACCACCAGCCTGCCCAGCCTGTTCAGGGACAGCACTGACAGAAACCGGACTTCGCCTTTTGCCTTCACCGGCAACAAATTCGAGTTCCGCATGGTTGGGTCTTCACAATCGATCGCCCAGTGCAACTTCACCTTGAATACGATCGTGGCTGAAATCCTCAGTCAGTTTGCTGAGCGGCTGGAAAAAGCATCCACCCTATCCGATGAAGTGACCGCGATCATATCGGAAGTTGTCGCCCATCACAAACGAGTTATTTTTAATGGCAACGGCTATTCCGAGGAATGGGTCGCCGAAGCCCAAAAACGCGGATTGCCCAATATTCGCAGCACTGTCGAGGCTATTGCCGCCATCCGGGCTGAAAAGAACATAGCCATGATGGAAAAACATGCGGTACTGTCACGGATCGAGATGGAATCCCGCTGTGAAATCATGTATGAAATCTATATCAAGACGATCAACATCGAAGCCTTGACCATGGTTGAGATCGCCAAACGGCAAATTCTCCCGGCAATCATTAGCTGCAAGGCTGATCTGGCCGACTCGATCAGCGCGGTTTTGGCGGTCGATGGTGATATCAGTGTTGAAAAAGAGCTGTTCACGGCCTTATCTGATGGAATAATCGCCTTCAAGGCCAATCTGGCCAAACTCGAAGCGGCAATTGAAAAAGCAGCCGGCATGCATGACGATTCGGCCAGGCAGGCTGCGGCATATCGTGACCTGGTCTTTGAAAGCATGGGACGGCTGCGTCAAGATAGCGACCTTTTGGAAACGGCGATTGGCAGCGACTTCTGGCCATTGCCATCCTACAGCGACATGTTGTTCAATATTTGATTGAATCCGGCCTTGATCAGAAATATCCTGCCCGACAAAAAGGGGCTGTCTCAAAATAACAATTTTTGAGATAGCCCTATTTTTATGCCCCAAAACGGTACTGGCCTACGGATACATGAATAACATCTACAGTAGCCGAGGCCTGGAAACAGCCGCTTACTGACGGCTTCATTTCGTGCTTTGCTTCCAGTATAATGGAGTTAGTGGCATCGGCATTTTTGATCTTGAATCCCAGGTGCGGCCATTGGTCTAACAGGTTCTGACGGCAACCGCTGATGTATTTTTCAGGGCATGCAGATGTTGCCATTTGCTGAGCCGGAAAACTTCGACAAAAGCGCAGTATTTGTCCGTGAGGCAGACCAGCCAGCTGATCAGGTGCTTCGGCGGACGGAGGGTCAATGGCCACATATGGCAGCAAATGCTGTTGGCTTCGACGCTGTTCAAGTCAAAATGATGCCTGGCATTTTGCAAGGCCGTCCGCGGATGAGTAAAGCCATGCGGTCCCGGTACCGGATGGTCCAAATGCCAGTCATAGAGGTAAAAATCATGCAAAAGGCCGCTGCGGGCAGCAGCCCGGCTATCAAGACCCAAACGGCGGCTGATCAAAAAGCTGTGATAGGAGACGGAAAGACAATGTTCAAGACAAGTCACATTGCTGTGATGAATGAATAAGTCCATGGACTGAACTAATGGATGATCGATCAAGTCCTGGATGCAAGCATAAAAATCTTGATGAATATTTTTAAATTCTGGCACGTCAATTTTCCTTTTTTAGACTAATAATCATTTATTATAACATATTTATCTATTTTTTTATGCTATTTTAACTACTGTTAACAATTTATTTTAAATATCCTGGATGAAGCTGTCGATCATTCAGAATGGTTTGCAGTATAATAGATCAGTGGCTTTGCCTACTGAAGGAGGATTCATCGCATGTTCAAACTGATCCGTTATCTCCGCCCTTTTATCGGGTCTGTTATATTGATTTTTTCCTTATTGTTCGTTCAGGCAATGACCGATCTGGAGTTGCCGGAATACATGTCCCGCATCGTTAATGTCGGCATTCAGCAAGGCGGGGTCGAATCAGCGATTCCAAAAGCGATCCGCAAAAGTCAGCTGGATAAACTGCAGTTACTGATGAATCAAGAAAACGCCGGGCTGGTCGCGGATTATTATCAATTGCTGGATAAAACCAAACTTTCCCCGGATGACTACCAAAGACTGGTCGCTGATTATCCGCTTTTGGCAACCGAAACGATTTATGAGCTGCGCGATCCTGATGCCGGCATGCCGGATGCGCTTGAGCTTGCCCTGATCAAGGCTCAGGCGATGCTCACAGCCATTTCGAAGGGTGCTGCGGGGACTGGTTCTCCGCTAGGCAATCTGCCTGCGGGTACGGATGTTTTTGCCGTCCTGGCCAAAATGACTGCCGAACAACGTCAGCAAATGCTGGACAATGCCGGAAAGCAAATGTCCGGATTATCGGACAGCATGCTCCGGCAATCCGCCACGGCCGCTGTTTTGTCGGAATATGAGGCGCTGGGTATGAATACGGCGTCCATACAAAATTGGTATGTTCTTCGGACCGGCGGTTTGATGCTCCTTATCGCCCTGCTCGGCGTGATCTGCTCCGTGACTGTCGGCTTGCTGGCCGCGCGTGTCGCAGCCGGTGTCTCGCGAAATCTGCGCCGGGCGGTCTTTACCCACGTGGAAAATTTTTCCAATGCCGAATTTGACACTTTTTCAACCGCATCCCTCATAACCCGTTCGACAAACGACATCCAGCAAATTCAAATGACGCTGGTCATGTTGATGCGGATTCTCTTCTATGCGCCAATTTTGGGCGCAGGCGGTATTTTGAAGGTCATTCAGAACGACCTCTCCATGGGCTGGATTATTGCTGTTGCAGTAGCAGCGCTGATGACTTTGATCATTATCCTGTTCACGGTGGCCATCCCGCGCTTTAAATTGATTCAGAAAATGATTGACCGACTGAATCTGGTTACCCGGGAAATTCTATCAGGACTGATGGTCATTCGAGCTTTCAACACGCAAAAGCATCAGGAAAGTAAATTTGACGATGCCAACAAGGATTTGACCCGGGTCAATCTCTTCGTCAGCCGTATCATGGTCGTGCTGATGCCGACGATGATGCTGATCATGAACGGCGTCACGCTTTTGATTGTCTGGGTCGGCGCTCACCAGGTCGATAACGGCACGATGCAGGTTGGCGATATCATGGCTTTCATGCAATATACCATGCAGATTATCTTTTCTTTCCTGATGGTATCCATGGTCTTCATCATGCTGCCCAGAGCCAGCGTCTCCGGCCAGCGAATTGCAGAAGTTCTGGCTGTCGCGCCGAAAATTTGCGATCCGGCGGTGCCCAGACATTTTGACAAGGGCGTGCAAGGGCTTATCGAGTTTAAAAACGTGTCATTTCGCTATCCAAACGCTGAAGATGACGTGCTCTGCAATATTTCCTTCAAGGCTTTGCCGGGTCAGACCACTGCGTTTATTGGCAGCACCGGTTGCGGCAAATCAACGCTGGTCAACCTGATCCCCCGCTTCTACGATATAACTGCGGGTGAAATTCTGATCGGCGGCACCAACATCCGCGAAGTCACGCAAAAAGATTTGCGGCAGCAGATCGGCTATGTTCCTCAGAAAGGAATCTTGTTTACCGGCGACATTAAAAGCAATATTTCATATGGCAAGGATGACGCCACCGGCCCGGAAATCGAGGAAGCCGCAAAAGTTGCACAGGCGCTTGATTTTATCGAGGCTAGCGAAAATGGTTTTGGCACCATGATCGCCCAAGGCGGCGCCAATGTCTCCGGCGGCCAGAAGCAACGCCTGTCTATCGCACGGGCGCTGCTCAAAAAGCCGGCCATCTACATTTTTGACGATACATTCTCCGCACTGGACTATAAGACAGATGCAGCCTTGCGAAAAGCACTGCGGCAGTACACCGAAGATGCAACAGTCCTGATTGTCGCCCAGCGGATTGGAACCATTATGCATGCCGAGCAAATCATCGTTCTGGATGACGGCCGCATAGTCGGCGTTGGAACTCATCATGAATTGCTGGCCACTTGCCCGGTCTATCAGGAAATCGCGTCATCGCAGTTGTCGGAGGAGGAATTGGCTTTATGAGCACGGATAAAAATCAAGTTCGCGGGATCAAATCGCAAAAGGCAGTCAAGCAGCAAGCCCAGACCGCCAGCCGCCGGCCGGCTGGCGGGTTTGGCATGGGGCCAGGCGGGCCCGGCATGATGGGCGGTGGCGACAAAGCCCGGGATTTTAAAGGAACATTTAAAAAACTCCTGCAATTCCTTAAACCCTATCGCTGGTCGATGATTATCGTGCTGATTTTTTCAGTCGGCAGTACGGTCTTTGCCATTATCGGGCCAAAAGCGCTTGGCAAAGCGACCACCAGGCTTTTTGAAGGCGCCGTCAATAAACTGATGCGGGTTCCCGACGCGTCCATCGATTTTACCTATATTGGTCAGATTGTCCTGTGGCTGCTGCTGCTTTATGTCATCAGCGCGGTCTTCAGCTATATCCAGGGGTTCATCATGTCCGGCGTGGCCATGAAGATCAGCTATCGCCTGCGCCAGGATATTTCCACCAAAATCGGCCGGATGCCCTTGCGCTATTTTGATGGCCAGACCCATGGCGAAGTCCTGTCAAGAGTCACCAATGACGTCGATACCGTTAGCAACACTTTGAATCAGAGCCTCTCGCAAATTGTCACTGCGTTGACCACCATTGTTGGCGCATTGATCATGATGTTTTCGATCAGCTGGCTCATGACCGTTGTTGCCCTTCTGATCATGCCGTTGTCCATGGCGCTGATCATGATTATTGTCAAATCATCCCAAAAATACTTTGCCCGCCAACAGGCCGTCCTCGGCCAAGTCAACGGCCATGTTGAAGAAATGTATGGTGGTCATCTGGTCATGAAAGCTTACAACGGCGAAGAAAAATCGATCGGCAAATTTCAAAACCTGAACGATCAATTATATGCTTCAGCCTGGAAATCACAATTTCTGTCGGGTATGATGATGCCGATCATGTCTTTTATCGGCAACATCGGTTACGTCGCAGTGTGCATCCTTGGCGGGTGGCTTGCCGCCAAAAAGGCTATCGCGGTCGGCGATATCCAGGCATTCATCCAATATGTGCGCACATTTACCCAGCCGGTCGCCCAGGTGGCCACCATCGCCAATGTGCTGCAATCGACGCTGGCCGCTTCCGAACGGGTTTTCGAATTTTTGGCAGAAACCGAAGAAATCCCTGAAACAACATCGCCTGCCGCCACCGCCACCATAAACGGGCAAGTCAGTTTTGAGCATGTCCATTTTGGCTATCTGCCGGAAAAAATCATTATCAATGATTTTTCTGTCAATGTTAATCCCGGTCAGAAAGTCGCCATTGTCGGGCCAACCGGCGCCGGAAAAACGACAATGGTCAAGCTCCTGATGCGGTTTTACGATGTCAACAGCGGCGCCATCCGGATCGACGGAACGGATATCCGTGAATTCTTGCGGACTGACTTGCGCGGGCTGTTCGGAATGGTCTTGCAGGATACCTGGCTTTTCAACGGCACGATCCGGGAAAACATCCGGTATGGCCGGCTCGGCGCTACGGACGAAGAAGTGGCAGCTGCTGCCCGCGCAGCGTATGCTGACCATTTTATCCATACTTTGCCGCATGGCTACGATATGGTGCTCAATGAAGAAGCCAGCAATATTTCTCAAGGTCAGAAGCAGCTTCTGACCATTGCCCGGGCGGTACTGGCCGATCCTAAGGTCCTCATCCTCGACGAGGCCACCAGTTCAGTGGATACGCGTACCGAGGTGCTGATCCAGAAAGCCATGCTGCGGCTGATGAAAGGACGGACAACGTTCATCATCGCCCATCGTCTTTCCACCATCCGCGACGCTGATCTGATTTTAGTCATGCGTGACGGCGATATTGTTGAACAAGGTTCGCATAGCCAGCTTCTAGCTGACGACGGTTTCTATGCAAGCCTGTACAACAGCCAGTTTGAAACGGGCGAATCGGCTTGACGGACTGAATGATTGATTTTCAATCGATTGTGCGCTTGCCGCGATCGATGGCGATTGTGCCGGTCCGGACGATTTCCAAAATGCCAAACGGCCGCAGAAGGTCCAGCAGAGCCTGGATTTTCGTGGGTCCGCCTGAAACCGCTACTGTCAAAGAAGAACTGGCAACATCGACGATCCGCGCGCGAAAGACATTGACGATATTGATGATGTCGGTTTTTTTGTCATCTGGAGCGTCAACCATAATCAGGCCCAATTCCATCAGGACCGATTCGTCATCATCGATTTTTTTGACTTTGACCAGGTTTGTCAGCCGGTTCAAACTGGCCATAACTTTGTTGACCGCCTCGTCCTCTCCATTGACAATAATGGTCATCCGGGCAATGCCAGGCTTCTCGGTGCTGCCGACGGTCAAACTCTCGATATTGCAGTTCTGTTCTCCAAAAAGCTGGCTGACATGCCATAAGACGCCGGTTTTGTCCTCTACCCAAACAGAAATAATTGTTTTTTTGTCTTTTAACATTTTCAGATCCCCCTTTTATCTAATTTTTCTGATTCGTTATATCCAAGCATGCCAAGCGCCAGCAGGATCGAGTAATATTTCGCTTCGCTGCTTTCGGCCCGTGACGTGACGATCAAGGGCACGCGGGCCCCTGTAATGATTCCGCACGATCGCGCTTTATATAAAAATATCAATGCTTTGACCAGGATATTGCCAGCCTCGATATCTGGCACGAGCAGGATATCCGCGTCTCCGGCAACTTCGCTGACGATCTGCTTATGTCTGGCAGCTTCCAGATCAATCGCATTATCCATAGCCAGGGGACCATCGATCAAGCATCCCTTGATTTGGCCGCGCTGAGCCATTTTTGATAAAATGGCCGCATCCAGTGTGCTGACCATTGCCGGATTGACTGTTTCAACGGCGGCCAGAACCGCTACTTTGGGACATTCTACCCCAAGCGCCTGGGCAACATGGACCGCATTTTTAATGATATCGATTTTCTGCCGAAGATCCGGAGCGATATTGATGCCGGCATCGGTGATAAAAAGCAATTTATGGTATCCGGAAATTTGATAAACGCCGACATGGCTTAAAAGGCCGGTTGTGCGCAAACCTTTATCACGCTCCAGAACAGCTTTCAGAAGGTCGGCAGTCTGCAGCAATCCTTTCATGACAACATCGGCTTCAGCACTATTGACCAGATTAACCGCAATTTCCGCACATTTGCGCTCATCCAGCTCCTTGATCATGGTCATTTGCGACACGTCAATCTTGAGTTCGTCAGCTATGCGAAAAATCTTTTCTTTATCGCCTATTAAAATGGGCGTTGCATATCCTTTACGATAGATTTCATGGATGGACTGCAGAACATGGTCGTCATGCGCCGCAGCTACGGCAATGCGGCCAGGCGGCCGTTTGACAACCAGCTTCTCGATTTCTTCGAAACTTCGCATCATTGTATTTTAAACCTCCCATTTTTTATATCGCTGCAATATGGTTCACGGCTTATGGTTCCCGGATATATTCCCTGATCATCTCATTCTTATTGAGAACGCGGCCAACTTTGCTGGCCAAGGCAACCATTTCATTTTCACCCGGATAGATCAAGACCGGGCCAAGGAATGTGACCTGTTCCTGAATTTGCCGGGTTAGCCAGGAGCTGTGCGCCAGCCCGCCGGTCAAAACAATCGCGTCAATTCTGCCAGCCAGGCTTACAGCCATGGCGCCAATTGATTTTGCGATCTGATAATTCATCGCGGCCAACAGGTCCTGGAAACCCGGACTATTTTTGGCTTGCTCCTCGATTTCGCGATAGTCATTGGTACCGGCATAAGCATAAATTCCACCCTGTCCAACCAGTCTTCTATACATTTCATCCTTGGATATCTGCCCGGAAAAACACCAGTCGATCAATTGAAGTGTCGGCAAGCTGCCGGCCCTCTCCGGTGAAAGCGGACCTTCTTCCAGCGCGTTGTTCACATCGATCACCTGGCCGTTCCGATGGGCGCCAATCGAAATCCCGCCGCCCAGGTGGGCGACAATCAAATTGCAGCTTTCGTAAGGCCGGCCGATCTGCGCCGCAGCCAGATGGGCTATCGCCTTATGGTTCAAAGCATGGAAAGCCGATTTGCGCCGGATCATCGGGATGCCGGTAATTCTGGCAATATCGATCATTTCATCGACTGAAGGCGGATCGGCAATATATGCGTTCTTACCATATCGGCTGGCCAGGTCATAGGCAATGACCGCTCCGAGATTGCTGGCATGTTCACCATAGCGTGCAATCCGCAAATCGGCCAGCATATCCGCATTAACCGGATAAACGCCGCTCGGCAGACTGCGGATCAAGCCACCGCGTCCGACGAAAGCAGTAATGTCTTTGGCCAATAAATGATTCTTGCTCAACGCTTGTTGAAGCGCTGATTCGATTGCAGCCTGCCTTATGGGCATTTGTTCAATCAAAGATGCTGCTGCCAGAATTTCTTCCGGTTTATGATGGATTGTCTGTTCAAAGAGGCATTCAGCGTCTCGAAACAAGGCAGTCTTTGTTGAAGTTGAACCTGGATTCAGGACAAACAGGATCACTGTCATAATTGATGTCTCCTTGAAAACAATGGCGTTTTAGGATTGTGTTGATATTGTACTAGCTATCTGGTGTGATTTCAATGGTTATAATACGTTTTGATATGATAGCTCGATAAAAAACGGTAACCTGGTTTACTTCGCCCTCAAGGCTTGCTTTCAGCATTTTTTCCAAAGACGCCTGATCCGGCAAGTCTTTTCCTGTAAAAAGCAATTCAAGCAGATTGGCTTCTTTGACATTGTAATCGATCGTCTTGATAAATTTCTGAAGCTTTTGTTTCAGTTCTGTCTGGTTAGCAGCTAAAAGCTCTGCTTGCCGGTAGTAGGTCGCGCCGTCGCTGGGGCATGCCGGATAGTCTTGGGTTGACCATTGGTGGGTTTCCTGCATCATGGCATCCGAACGCAAAAAATGGATGTGCTGGGCCGGCGCGAGACTGCCGCCGTCAGGAAGCGGATCATCATGGGTAACATCTATATGATAAAATTTCCCGTCTAGCGAAACAAGATTCCAGGCATGCCCGATTCCATCGGATTTGCCGCTGATGAGCCGGACATCGAATCCCAGGCGCTGCCCTATCAGCTGAAAAGTCTGGGCATAGCCCTGGCAAAGTGTTACCCCCTTCAAAAGCGCACTGATGACCTGATTATTATCCTGGTTGCTTGACGAGTCATAGGCGACATTTTGCACCAGATAATCATGCGCCAACAGCAATTGTTCCCAAGGTTCATTGGTCTGCTGGCGAATTTTCCCGGCAAGCTGGCCGACAATATTTTCAATTTGGTCAATAAGCCGGGCAAGCTCGGTCTCGTTTAAATCACGCGTTGCAGACCAATATTGCGGTTTTATGGTCATGGTATTCAGGTAATCGGTTTCTCCCTGCAAAATGGTATAACTGACATTAATGGAACCGTCCAGATAGAAAAATTCAGGATGCAGATTGTAAATGTTTTGATATAGTTTGTATATTTGGTCGATTGTTTCTTTTATACTAGACTCTTTGATTGCATTTGGCTGAATCGCGGCATCTAGTTTAATTTCTTTCTGCCGTTTTTGAAGGCCTTCGAGCAGCAGTTGACCGGCGGTCTGATTGAAATCGATGACAGGCGCTTTTGTCGGGGCAACCGTTTCTTTTTTGCCGGTTGAAGCAGCAGTTTGGTGCTGATCGGTAGAAGTATCAATCGAAAATCCAGAATCAATGCCGGTTGGAATGGGTTCCAAAGTTGATTTAAGCCAATCCGGCAGGCATCCGCATTGAAAAATGCAAAACGTCAAAAGCAGCCCGATCAGCAATGGGCATAAAAAAAGAGCCGATCCAAACGGCTTAGGTTTTTTGCTGGTCAAAGCAGTTTTGTCATTTTGCCTGAACCCGGCCATCGACAGTCTCCTCAACTTTTTAATTTTATTATCGCACAAATCATTCCAGATCACCATCAATCCAATGCTGCGCGCAAAACCGGCACATAGGCCAATTGCCCTTCCAGCCGGGTGCTTTCCATCAAAGTAATCTGGTTTATGGGGCAATAGATGGCAGGGCTGGCCCATTGTTGGCAAATTGCCGGATCGATTTTGACTTGCCGCCCGATTGTTATATGAGGTGAATAGGGACGAGATTCATGGGGTAATTGATGCTGCTCCAGATTCATAGTCAGGATGCCGGCAAGTTTTTGCAGGCGTGGTTCCTTGGCAACGCCGAGCCAGAGAATATCCTGATTGCGGCCAAAAGTGCCGCAGCCGCAAATATCGATGGCAAATGGCCGGCAGTTCCTTGCCGTCAGATTTAAAACTTCGCTGAGCTCCGGCAGCAAGTCTTCCGGGCAATCACCGACAAATTGTAAAGTCAGATGCAGATTTTCATCCCGTGTCCAGCGTCCGTGGTCTGCCGCAGACGCAAGCTTTTTTTGGGCTGCGGCAACACTTGTGCGGACGTTATCAGGAAACTCGATCGCATAAAAATATCTTCTAATCATCATGCAGTCTTAATCACTTGACTCAAAACAAGAAACCGTCTTTGGCCGTTTTCCCCTTTTCGGATTCCTTGTCCAATGGCAAAGAGCCTCCCAATCCAGCCATTGGATTGACCAGGTCCAGCAAGTGCCCGGATTCATCGAGATCCAATACCTGATGTAAAACATATTCGGCTGCATCCGCAAAATCCGGCTGCTGCCGATAAAGCACTGCGGCAATACCCTGTTGATTGAAAACAACCAATTGGTCCGCCAATTGCATGGCCAACCAGGGATCCTGCATGGCAACCAAAGCGGTACGGTCATTCTCGTGAACCATTTCCCGCAACAAAGTCATGGCGCTGAATTGGGCAGCTTCATTGAGACTATTGAACGGATCGTCAAGCAAGTACAATTTGGCATCCTGCATGAATGCCCTTGCCAATAGCACCAGCTGCCGTTCGGAGTTGTTCAGGAGACTGCTGTCGCGATTGGCCAGTTTTTCTATTTTCAGATTTCTCATAATCTGCTTAGCCCGTTCCCTGTCGCTTTCCTGAGGAGTTTGCAAAGGTTTCAAACTGGCCTCGCAGCCCTGCATAATGAATTCCATAACGGTATAGGCAAATACCGGCTGATGCTGTCGGGGAATAAAGCAAATCAAATTGTTGACATTGCGCCGGCCAATTCTGCTGATTGGCGTGTTCCAAAGTTCAATTTGGCCAGAATGAACCGGTTGCATGCCAGACAGCAACCGAAGCAGGGTATTCCATGCCGCAGGATTTTGCCCGACCAGGGCAGTCAGGGTGCCGCAATTAATCTGCAAATTAAGATTACGATAGACAGGTTTGCCAAACAAGTCAAGCTGGAGATTGATGATCTGAATACAAGGTTTAAATCCGTTCACACGCCATCACTCCATTCAAGGAAGCATAAATATCCACTTACATTTAGCATACCAAATATTTTTAAATTATCAACTAGGCATATATCTTATCAAAGCAGCCCTCGGTTATTCGTGGTATACTGGCATCTAGATCCATCTCTCAAGGTATCCAGCCGGAGGAATAAACGATGCCTGATCTTGAAAATCCAAATCCTGCAAAAAAGTCATCCGACTCGCGCTGGTTGTCCAATCTTCGGCAGCCTGACTTGATCAGGATCAGTGACATGGATTTGACGACAACGACTTATGGTTGCGATCAGGACTGGTATGCCGACCACTGGCAACGTCAGGCAGGCTGCGGGCCTTGCACGGCAGCCACGATATTGTACTATCTTTCCCGAAGCCGGCATTCGCTAAGACATCTTTATACGGCCAATTCCCATGCCCAGGAAGATTTTACCACCTTCATGTCTGAAATTTGGCATTATGTAACACCTGGGCGCATGGGGGTGAATGAGGCATCTATCCTGGCCGATGGCGTGATCACCTATGCGGCAGGCCATCAAGTGCGGCTAAAAGCGGCTATCCTGAAAATACCAGGGCTTCCTCAGCGCAATGAGGCGAGCGATGATTTTCTGGATTTCATCAAGCACGGTCTTGACCTTGACTGCCCCGTCGCCTTTCTCAATTTGTCCAACGGACAACTTGCCAACCTCGACAGTTGGCATTGGGTCACCATAACCGGGCTGTTTGCCGAAAACAGCCCGGCTGTCTTTGCGATTATTGCCGACAGCGGCGAGCAAAAAGAAATTGATCTGACGAGGTGGTATCAGACATCCTGGCTTGGCGGCGCTGTTGTTTATTTCACCGTTGATTGAGGATTTTGGTCAAGGGTGAATCAGCGCCAAGAATAATTGTCTTCTCCCCTTGCAATGATTTTTTCAAGGCTTCCAGCTCGCGGACAAAAATGTAAAATTCTGCTTTCTTCGAATCATTATAGAGGCTTTTCAGCGTTTTCATATATTCTTCTTCGCCTTCGCCCTTCATCTGCTGGGCTTTGGCCTGTGCCTCGCCGATGATGATGTTGACCTCTTTATCTGTCTCATTGCGGATCTTGGCAGCCTCGAAATCACCGTCAGCCTTGTAGGAGGCGGCCATCTGTGAACGTTCCGAAATCATCCGGTCATAAACGGCTGCGGTATTGTCGCTCGGCAAATCAAACCGCTTGATTTCAACTGTAAAAATTTTAACGCCATAATTCTTCAAATTCAGCGCCACCTGTTCGGTGATTTGCTTATTTAAAGACGTCCGGCTGCTTTCGGCATCAGAAATGATCTCGCTTTGCTGCAGCTGTCCCATGACATTTTTGATAACGCTATAGGCACTGGCATCTATACGTTTCTGCATCTCGGAAACATTATTGACCGTCCGGATGAATGTTGTAACATCCGTAATCTGCCAGATGGAATAGCTGTCGACGATCATCGCCTTTTTGTCGGCAGTCAGCACTTCAGAAGGATTCACATTATAGATCATCTGTTTCTTGGTGATCCGGTTGACATCCTGAATAAATGGCAGTTTGAAATACAGGCCGGCATTGGTTCTAGTCTCGCGGATCGCGCCAAACTGTGTAATATAGACATATTGGCCTTCATGAACGGTATACACTGACGTTGAAATAATAATGATGGCTAAAAGCGCTGCGGCTCCGATGATCATCCATCTTTTCTTGTCTTTCATTTCAAATCCCCCCTGTTTCAATTGCCGGTACCGGCAGAAGCTTCTTCAGCCGGTGTCAGATCTTCAAGCGGCAGCAACTTTTCAATACCAGTGCCGTCGTCGATGTAGACCCGGATCCCTGGCAGGATGGATTCTATGGTCTCCAGATACATACGCTCGCGGGTAATATCCGGGAAGTTGATGTATTCATTGTACATGGACAGGAAGCGGTCCCTTTCGCCGATTGCTTCATTAATCTTGCTTTGCTTGTCTCCTTCGGCCGCACGGACAATTTTGTCAGCCTGGGCATTGGCATCGGGGATCTTGCTGTTTTTATATTCCAGCGCCTGGTTCAACGCAGTCGCCTTTTGCTGCTTGGCAGTCTCCACATCGCGAAATGCCTTGGCAACATCTTCTGTTGGCGGTTCGGAGTCATTGACCTTGACATCCAGGATCATCAGCCCGATATCCTGTTCACTGAGCCTTATCTTGAGCAGTTCCTTGACGTCGGCTTGTATCTGGATTTTCCCGGTCGTCAGGACATCATCGATGCTTTTGGTTCCCACAACCGAACGGACTGTGCTTTGAATCATGTTTTTTAAAACTTCCGTCGGATTTTCTGTTGTAAACAGATACTTAACCGGATCGCTGATTTTCCATTCCACGAAGAAATCAATGTTGACGATATTCATATCGCCGGTAATCATCATGCTTTCTTCTGGAATGCTGTAATATTGGCCGTCGCTGCCGCTTCCATAGCCAAGCTCGATTTTTTGGGTCAAATTGACCGGCAATACGGTTACTGACTGGATCGGCCAGGGCATTTTGCCGTGCAGTCCGGCATCAACGGTCTTGGTATACCGGCCAAACGTCATGATAACGGCTTGCTCACTTTCTTTGACAGTAAAAATACAACTCTGCCCGACCAAGATGAGCAGGGCAACGACAACAATGGCACTGATCAAACGGATCAGACGAACAGTTTCGATTTTCATGGACAGCCTCCTTAAAATAATGGGTTTATCCTGACGTTAACCATTATCAGGGATGAGCGACCAAGTTACAAGTGGCCGGCATCTGCCCGATTCTTCAAATAGTTCCATTCTCATGCGAATTGTTGACTGGAAAAAGTTTAACAACAACCTCTTTGCCATTCATAAACGATGGGTTTATAATTGTGCAATAAAGGGAGGGTTGCCTATGAGTATTCGAATTTTACCAAAATCTCTTTTCGGAAGATGTGCAGCCACTTTAAGCGCGATCTTTATTATTGCCATGGCCTTGAAAATATCACAGCTGGTCCGTTTGCCGATACCGTCATATGCCATTGCCGCTGTAGGCCTTGCCGGTTTGGCGGCAGCGATCGCCGCCCTTGTGAAAAAAGACCGGTCCCTTTTGGTTTTTTTATCACTTCTGGTTGGCCTCGTCATCCTGATCTGGATTGCCGCTGAATTCATCTTTCCCCACTGACAATTTCAATCCAAGTCGAAATCACTCATGTGGCGTTATTTTTGGGCATACCAGACCGATCTGCCTCCGGATTCGGGATTTGAACCCGGAAGTCTGCCGCATTTGCTTTGGGTATCTGCCGCCTTGGCGCTGATTCTGGTCACGATCATTTTCTATCATCAACAAAGCCGGACAGTCCGCCGCAAAACTGAAAAAGCCCTGGCAATTGCGCTGGCGCTGACCTATATTCTACGCTGGATCTGGGTCATCCTGATCGGTCATTTTCAGGCAGACGAAATACTGCCTCTACAACTTTGCGCCATCTCTGCCATGACTGATATTGCTGCAGTGTTCGGACGCAAACGGATTTTTCGGGAATTTGGCTATGCCTGCGGTTTGCCAGGTGCCATTGTCGTATTCATGACCCCCGGCATAGGAGCCTATCCGGTCCTTCATTTTTATTATCTGCTTTTTATTATCGATCATTCGATTTTAATTTTATTGCCGCTGATCTGGATCATCAGTGAAGGATTCAAACCAGATTATCGCTGGCTACTTCCCTGCTTTGGCATTGTGCTGGTCATGGGCGGTCTGGACGTCTTCGTCAACAACCTCATCGGAAGCAATTATATGTTTCTTGCTTCTGTCCCGGAAAATACATTCTGGAAACCGATTGCCGACTGGTTTGGCAATCCAGGCTACCAATTCGCCATGGCCGGACTGCTGATTCTGGTGTGGGTGATGCTGTATACGCCCTGGATTGCAGCAGCCAAACACAAGCATAGCAAGAAAATTGTAAACACTTGAGTTTCAGAAAGCAATTTTCTATAAACTCACATTACAATTTCTGGCAACCAGGACAAAAGTAAATGCTGCCGCCCAGGTAAGCCTCTTTCTTGATCAATTGACCGCAAACCCGGCACGGCTTGTCAGCTGTGTTCTTACTTAAGCGAGTCCGATATCCCCCAAAATGGCCAAACAGGTCTTTTTCCGTATCCCTGCCACCCTGCGCGACCATTTCAGCTAGTGTATCCTTGATTGCCGTATAGATTTTCATCTTTTCATCATTGGAAAAAGTCAGAAGCTTTTTCTTTGGGTGGATCCCGGCGAAAAAAAGAATATCTTGCAGAACGCCGTTGCCGAGGCCAGGAATTCGCTGTTCTGTAGCCAATAAAGCCTTGGCGCTCAGGTTCTCAAACTCCGGCGCCAAAAGGATCCCGTTAAAATATTTCTGGTCAAACTGATCAGATAGCGGAGAAGGTTTCTCTCCTGCCACCAAATAGTATGGATTATCATATTCTCCTTCAGCAAAGCAGCACAGGCCTCCATACATTTGAACGGATATGCATATAGCCGTATTGTCCACAAATTCTATCAAAAGCTGATGCTTGTCCGGCCTTTTTTCATCAGGTCCGAAAAATCTGATCGCATCACCATCACTGAACAACAAAATTACTTTCTCAGCCGAATCCTCAGCCCGCACTTCCACCATGCCGCCCCTGCCGGACGCAAAATTAATCATCTTGCCAGATAGCAAGGCATTGTACTTTTGCGGGTCGCCATGGTACCAGGCAAATTTATGCGGGCTTTGTGCAGCAATGACCCGAAGGATTTTCTTGCCGCTGACGGTCTGATTGATTTGTTTGGAAATGATAATCGCTTCCGGTATCTCCAGCATAGCTCGTTTCCTCATTGATAAAACATCAAACTGTCAAGGCGTTCACTGTTGCAAAATTAATTCTCACTAATAGCATTCTTATCCGGATTGCTTTTATTTTTCACAATAAGCTTCCCATAGCTCTTTCTGAAATTCAAAGCATTATAGTCCGGGCATCCGGCATCTCTGGAAATAAGCTGTCCACATTCACGAACGAGTTCAATCAGTTTGGGCATATTTTCTTTTGGCATGCCAAAATCAGGTCCGGCAATCGAAACAGCTGCATAGGTGATGCATTTCGAGTTTTTTATCGGCACAGCAATGCTCTTGACATTGTCTTCATATTCAGAATCCTCTATGGCATAGCCATTCTGGCGAATTTGACGCAATTCGTCCTGGAGGGCTAATGGATTGGTAATCGTTTTAATCGTGTAAGCTTTTAAGCCGGATGTTGAAATAATATAGTCGATATCCGTTTCGGGGAGCCCAGCCAGCAGAACTTTGCCGGTAGCCGTACAGTGCATGGGGATCCGGGACCCGATCTGAGCTTGCACGCGGATCGATCCAATGCTTGTTGATTCTACTTTATTAATGTAAACGCCTTCTGTCTTGTCCTGAATGACAAGATGGCACGACAGCTTGGTCTGATTCGAAAGCGTCTCCATGTGCGGCATGGCAATGTGGCGGATATCCGTATTGTCAAAAACGGCATTAAAAGCCATAAACTTATAGTCAATCCGGTATTCGCCGCTTATCGGGTTTTGCCCGATATAACCATATTCTTTGTAGGTGCATAAAATACGGTAAACCGTGCTTTTATTTAAATTCACACCTTTGGCAAGATTTTTTAATGAGATACCGTAAGGGTGATCTATCATATATTCCAGAATTTGAATAGCCTTTTCTAGTACTGCAATTTTTTTAGGCGCTTCAGGCATAAATCAACCCTCACTGGTTCTAAATTATTTTTAATTATAACATAATTAATATGAAACGCAATGATATTTCACGATATGCAACGGTGTTTTCAATTAAACAAAAACCGCAGATAAACGAACATTGCAAATTCCATTTCCTCAACAGACACCCATTCGTTTGGCGAATGCATATTCCCGCCGCCTGGGCCAAAGCAAACGACCGGAATTTTACCTTCTGACACTAAATGATTATTATCGGACACAGCATCGCCGTAACCAAGAGCCGCCGGTTTGCCGGTTACCTTTTCAAAGCAGGCGCACAGTTTTTGGATTTGAGCATGATCTTCCGGAACTATGTATGGCGGATAAAACGGTTTTTCAATGGAAAAGCTGAATTTCGAGTGCAAGCCCATTTGAGCTTCCAGCTTTTCGAGCCCTGCTAAAACCATTTCTTTCGTTTCTCCGGGAACTGTGTGCTTATTGATGATAATGGAGCAATGATCCGGGACGATAATTTCATAATCCTTGAATCCGCCTTCAATGCGAAGGGGGACAAAAGGCTGCGCCGGAATTTTTTCGTGGCTTGGCAATGCAATCGTTTCAAGCTTTGCCACAAATTTTGCCGCATCAACCACAGCATTGATGCCAAGCTGCGGCGTCGCCCCATCGGCAGCCATGCCATCGACATCTGTCCGGATCAGAATCTTGCCGGCAGCGCCTACAATGATCGGGTAGAATTCCGGATCGGCCGAAATGCCAAAATCCGCCTCAACCCCATCTTCGATCAAACGGATGATGCCTGCGGAATATGCTTCTTCATCCGGCACAAAAGCGATTTTTATACTTCCCGGCAATTCGGATTTATGCTCGGCAGCTATTTGAGCGACAGCCAAAATAATGGCAAGTCCGCCTTTCATGTCATTTGCGCCGCGTCCATAGACTCTGCCTTCTTTTTCAACCGGTTCGAAAGGGTCGGTATCCCAGCCATCCCCTGGACTAATTGTATCAAGATGTCCTGTCAACAAAGTTGTCATGCCTGGCTTGTCGCCTTTGAAGAAAGCCGTTACATAACAGCGGCCTTCTTCAACGAACCTTTTCTTAACATTGTCAATGCCAAAACTGGTCAGCTTATCGACAATATAATCTGCAAGCCTTTCCTCATGGCCGGTGACCGAATTGATACGAATCATATCTTTCAAATACTTTTTTGCCAGATCAATATTGACCCTGGACAGGATTTGCTCAATTCCCATAGGATCTCCCTTCATTTTTCATCATGGAAATAGCTGAGCCTACTGGCACTAAGCCCGAGGGAAACCAGAAGCTCAGCATATTTGACGGCAACTGGAGCCGGATCGATAACCGGCACTTTCAAAGACTTAGTCAATCGCTCGCCCATGCCTGCCATTCCCAGGCACGAGAGCACAAGACAGTGTGCGCCATCCTCTTCAATACATTTTTTCCCCGCTGCATATAGTGCCTGATAAGTCGATTCCATGTCATCCCGAATATTGGAAACCGGGATGCCGATGCTCCTTACCGATGCCAGCCGGTCAAAGTCAATGCCTTTTTCATAAACGGCTTCTTCGTCCCTGGCCACCGTGCTGTCAAGTACGGTAATAACGGAAAACCGATAGCCCAGATCCAAAGCGACCAGTTTGGATACCTTCCCGGGCCCGATCACAGGGATATTGACAATTTCCCGTGCCGCTGCCACAGCCGGATCGCTTCCGCAATAAATAACAACCGCATCAAAGCCATCCTTCTCTGCCTGTTTTACTTTAGTCAGAATATAAGGTCCAGCCATAACTTCATCATAAGCGGACTCAATGCTTTCCGGACCGCCGTCAATGCAGTCCACGGAAATTGCTGTATCATTCCGGGCAAAAGCTGAAAGCATAATCTCTCTTGCTCTCAGTGTTTTTTCATCCATGCCGCTGTTGGGAATAATGACTTTAATCCTCATCGATTTACTCCTCACAATCTATATTATACAAATCAATCCTATTTCATGCAAAGCAGCATTTCAACATAGTCATTCGCCATATTTACGGCGTCGGCAACCCGGTTGCGGTTTCTTAGCAATTGGGTATATTGCAGCTTATATTCCAGCGACTCCCTGCCCATCCGGCTAAAGGCAATCAGCGGGTAAAGCAGCGGAATCGGCTTTGACAAGATCGTACGGCCATAACTGTCCTGGCCATATTTGTCCGCAGAGGTGTAAAAAGAATTGGTAATGAGCCGGCTAAGCCGAAGCAACGTATCATTTAACCTTTGGATTTTTTCTTTGGATAGTTTCCCTTCATGCGCTTCAGCTTTCAACTCGTTCATTCTGGCTACGTTCAAAGCAAGCTTATCAATCGTTGCATCAATCATTTTCAGATCGATAACATTTGCAGATTGCTTGATGATCATTGAAATCTTTTCTTTCATGTCCAGACAAGTCTTCGTAAAATCATAAGGCAATATTTCAGCATTGACAAAACCGAGCAGCACAGCGGCATCCACCCGATTGTCCTTGTCGAGGTTGCCTGGATCCATCTTGTCTAGCGTATCTTCAACTGTGTGATTCCACCAGCCAAGCGTGGCGCCATGATCATAAGCGACCTGTTCTTTTGAATAGGAAATTCTTCCGGCAATAGAAGGCACTCCGACGCCAAAAAAAGATTGGTCGCCGGTTTTTGCCAGATAATTAACATCACAGTCCTCGTCCAGCACTTCATGGATGATGTCATGGGCATAATCAGAAAGCTCCCGCGAAGCATCCACGCCATAACGCAAAGCCCCTTTCATTCCGGTGGAGTCAATGTTGATATAGCCAATGCAGTTTCTGTCTACATCCTGCCAGAAATAGTCCTCAAACCAGGTGGATCCTGCTGCTTCTGCAATTTCATGGCCGTTCCAATAGACAAAATAGATACTCCTTTTGATTTTCTCCCTGAATTTGCCAAATACCCGGGCAAGCTCCAGCATGGTTCCGTCACCCGTCGCATTGCAGGTCACCCCGGGATTCCAGGCATCCAGATGGGCGCTCACCAGCAAGAACTTTTCCGGTTCTTCGGTCCCGCGCAATATGCCTAAAGGCTCAGACAACATTTGCCAGTGGCGCGTGGAATTTACAGTTAGATGAATTTCGACCTTTTCATTTTTAAAGCACAAATCGCGCAGATATTCGCCTGTTTTTCGTGTAATGCTAACGCCAGCCAATTGCGGGATGTCAAAAAATGTTTCCGGGGTCGGATTCCCCCAGACGGCTTTCAATCCTCTATTGCAGATGACATCCTGATCCCTGCCCCAATTCATGCAGATCATAGCCGCAGCTCCATGTTCTGAAGCAAGCATCGCTTTTTCCGGTGTAGCAGGCGCATAGGATACTTCAACTAAAACCGCTTTGCCTCTCACATCTTTTCCGATGTAATCCTCTTCCCCACCGGAACCTAGATAAATGAGTTCCAGCTTTATGCCTTCCTTGGGAGTAGAAGCAATATGGCAGCAAGGCAGACTGCTGAGAATAGCCGTTTCAGGATAAATCAGTTTGAGTTGAGAAAATCCCTGATGGCTGTTGTATGCCTCAAATTCAAGAATTTTCGACTCCAGGCCATATTCGTTCATTTTCTCGCAAATGTACTCTGCCGCTTTACGATCGTCGCCCATCCCCGATATGCGGTTTGGTGTGTTCTGTGTCAACCATTCGATATGCTCTACGCTTTTCTTGACATCAATCTCATCAAGTATTTGTTTTAAAACGTCATTCATTTTTGTCAAATCTCCTATGCGTTATTTTATTTCATGTTTTTGTAAATATATTGCACTCATTTCCTATCCGGATTTGTAAGCGCTTTCAGGCATTATAATACGTATTACCCTTGTCAATGTCAAGGTTTTTGCCTTCATTTTTCGCCTTCTTTCTATATGTTTATTGACATTAAATCGACAGGATCGCTCCCTGCACCGTTTCTAATTATGAAATATCGTTTCATATATATCTGTTTATTGAATTATGTTAGCAAATGCATCTGGTTAAGTCAACCTTCATTTCATGTTCATATTTGTGCAATTTATAATATGATATGCAAATAGTTATTTACAGTTTGTACTTCATGCATTATAATTTAAAACATCTTAAATGTGAAATATGATATCACATTGTAAAACATTTACGACGAATTATAATTTAAAAGGGGGGACTGAAAAGGGACTTGGCTTTGGAATTTTTTTCAATTTTTTCTATTTCACACCCAAATTTGAAAACCCATCAATCAAATGCATTGATAAGTGAGGAGTAATAGTATGAAAAAGATTTTAGCGATTATCCTTATGCTAGTCATGGTTCTTCCATTGGCTGCTTGTGCAGGCAAAGCCCAAAACGATAATATTGTTATCGGCTATATCGGCCCTCTGACTGGAGAAGCTTCCGCCTGGGGCCTACCCGAATTGAACACGTTAAAGATGATGGTCAAAAAACAAAATGAGAACGGCGGCATACTCGGCAAACAAATCGAGCTGAAATCCTACGACAACAGAAGCGATAACGTCGAAACGACCAATGCCGCCAAGAAGGCTATCCAAAATGATGGCGTATCCGCTATCATTGGCTGCAACTCTTCCGGCCCGACGCTTGCACTCGCCGGGGTATGCGAAGAATTGAAAGTCCCGAATATCGCAACAACAGCGACGAATTCAAAAGTTACTGTTGCCGATGATGGGAAAGTCAGACCTTACACCTTCCGTGTCTGTCTTGCAGATCCGCAGCTTGGAGAGATTATGGCGGAATATGCCTATGAAAAACTTGGCATCAAAAAAGTTGCCATATTATATGAAGTAAGCAGCGACTACTCTGTTGGCATTGCGCAAAACTTCACGGATTCTTTCGAGGCCGCTGGAGGAACGATCACTGGCAAAGAAGCTTACAAGACTGGCGACGTTGATTTCCGGGCACAATTGGAAAATATCAAAAACAGCAGCCCGGATGCGTTGTTCCTCCCCTGTACATACAAAGAGCTTGGACTTGCTGCAAAGCAGGCTAGAAGTCTTGGTATTACACAGCAATTCTTGGGGCCTGACTGCTGGATGGCAGAAGATCTGTTCAGTGTAGCAGGCGATGCAATCAAAGGATCCATGTTTGTTGCCCCGATTGATGGGAACGATCCTTCGCTGAATGACTTCAAAGAATGGTATCGCCAAGAAAATAACAATGCCGAGCCCGACGAAGCCGGTTCAAATGCCTATTTTGCTTATGACGCATTTACATTCCTGAAAGCGGCAATTGAGAAAGCCGGATCATCGGATCCCGTGGCAATCAGAGACGCACTCGAAAAAACAACAGATGTTGTTGGTTTGACCGGCAAAGTCACGATGCTTCCTGAAAGCCATAATCCGGTCCGAAGCGCTAACATTTTCCGTGTTGACGCCGACGTGTTTACGCCAATTGAAAAATTTACCGTAGAGTATAAATAAAACAGGTAAGTCGCGCAATGCAGCAGCTGATCCAGTTGCTGCATTGCTGCAATTTTGACGGCACAACCGTCAAGTCTCAGAAAGGAGACGTGCAATTTGTTTTTCCAACAGCTGATTACCGGACTTTCAATCGGTAGCGTATATGCCTTGATGGCAGTGGGGTATTCATTAATTTACAGTCTATTGAATTTTACGAATTTCGCTCACAGTGTCGCAATTATGGTAGGAGCTTATGCTGCTTATTATTTTTTGAGCCTTGTAACCGATAATATTTTTATCGCGACGATATGCGCGATTATCGTCGGCAGCCTGATCTCGATATTTATCGAAAAAACCGCCTATCAGCCGTTGCTGGATAAAAGAGCCAAGCGGATTTACCTTTTGATTGCAGGGCTTGGCATCTCAATCATCGGCGAAAATTCCATCGTTGTGCTAATTGACGGGCGCTTTAAAGCGTTCCCGACTCTCTTTTCCACCGAACCCATCAATATTTTGGGGGCAAGCATTGGAGTCGTCGATTTGGTCATATTGGTTGTCAGTATGGCAGCGCTTGTTGCAGTCGAGTTTTTCATCCAGAAAACAAAGGCTGGCCTGGCCATTCGAGGCGCAGCCTTTGATTTGAATGCGACTTCACTCATGGGTGTTAATGTCAACCGTCTCATTTTAATCGTGTTTTTAATTGCCGGAACGCTTGCCGGCATGTCTGGCTCATTTTTGGGAATTAAGTATACTGCTTATCCTTCAATAGGCGCCCTGACCATAAAAGCATTCATCAGTGCTGTTTTTGGCGGTTTAGGAAGCATTTCCGGAGCAGTATACGGCGCACTCATATTGGGTATTGGCGAAACCATGATTTCGGCATATGTGTCGTCTGCACTGCGGGATATTTTTTCTTTCGGATTAATGGTTATCATTCTATTAATCCGGCCTCGTGGTTTGATGGGCAAACTTACAGAAGAAAAGGCTTAAGGAGGAAATGCAATGAGCATATATTGGATGGGCGTTGCAACCCTGACAGGCATTTACCTTATTGCCATTCTTGGGGTTTCAATCCTGCTCGGTTTTACAGGGCTTTTTTCTATGGGACATGCTGGTTTTATGGCAATTGGGGCGTATGTGTCCGCCCTGGTTACAAAAACTTTCATGCTACCATTTTGGGTTGGAATTCCATTTGGGATGCTTGCAGCGACAATCGTAGGTCTTTTAATCGGCTATCCAACACTAAAGCTAAAAGGCGATTATTTTGTTATAGCCACCTTGGGAATTGGCGAAGTCGTCAAATTGATTATTGAGAACCTGCCGGATGTTACCGGCGGAGCCAGAGGACTTACCGACGTGCCAAAAGGAACTGGTTTCTGGCTTATTCTTGTCCTGTGCATAGTTGTCATCATTCTTCTTAAGAATTTCCTTAATGGGAAACAGGGTCGAAATTGTGTAGCCGTACGTGAAGAAGAAATGGCAGCACGTTCCATTGGCATCAATCTCGCTTACCAAAAAATGATGGCCATGGGCATCAGCTGCGCACTCTGTGGGCTGTCTGGCAGTCTTTTGGCTCATTATATGGGCTATTTGTATCCCAGTATGTTTACCATGGCCAAGTCGAATGAGTTAATCCTGACTGTGATATTGGGCGGCACAGGTAGTTTGACTGGAACCATTCTTGCTGCTTTGGTATTGGTGCCGCTGCCTGAATTTTTAAGAATAGAATCTGCTCAAGAATGGAGAATGGTCATTTACGGGTTGCTTGTCGTTTTGGTTATTGTTTTTAAGCCGTCAGGTTTAATGGGCAATAGGGAATTATCTATTGCCAGAATAAAAAACCAGATCCGCAACTTAAAAAACAAACAGCACAAAAGAGAGGGAAAGATCAATGAGTAAGGCTGCTTCTCTTGAAACACGCCAGTTAACCAAGCATTTTGGCGGAATTGCGGCAGTAAATGACATCAGTTTGAAAGTAGAACCGCGTGAGATTCATGGCATTATCGGGCCAAATGGAGCTGGTAAAACAACCCTGTTCAATCTGATTACAGGGATTTACGAGCCCACCGCAGGCGATATTATCTATGACGGCGTATCCTTAAAGGGAATAAAACCCCATGATATCGCGAAAAAAGGCGTTGCCAGAACATTTCAAAATATCAGATTATTTGGTGAACTGACCGTATATACAAATGTTATTACAGCCTGCCAGAATCGAATCAATTACAATCTATTGCAATGTTTCCTGAAAACGCCAAAATGCCGGGCTCAGGAAAAAGAAGTCAAGATTGTGGCAGAAAATATGCTTCGCAGCTTAGGTCTATGGGAAATACGTGATCAGACTGCAAATAACCTGCCTTACGGAAAACAGAGACGGCTTGAGATCGCTCGGGCACTGGCGACAAATCCCAAACTTTTGCTGCTTGACGAACCTGCCGCTGGCATGAATGAGGAAGAATCATTCCAGCTGTCAAAATTCATCAAAGAGATCCGAGAAAACCATGATGTTACCATTGTCATTATTGATCACCATATGGATGTCATTATGGACACATGCGACCTGATAACGGTTTTCAACTTCGGGACAAAGCTAGCCGAAGGCAAGGCCATTGAGATCCAGCAAAATCCTGCAGTAATTGAAGCATACCTGGGGGTGGACGAATGATGCTAAAAATTGAAAATTTGAGTTTTTCATATGGCAAAATCCAGGCGCTCACCAACGTAAGTTTTGAACTTTATGAAGGCGAAATCATGGCCATCATTGGCGCAAATGGCGCTGGAAAGTCAACCATGATGAAATGTCTTTCAGGTCTTTTGCATCCACAATCAGGATCCATCGCCTATTGCGGCAGCCCTTTGCCGCAGGCCGCCCACAAAATCGTTCAAAGCGGCCTGGTTCTGATTCCTGAAGGCAGATGGATTTTTCCAAACCTCAGCGTTGAAGAAAATCTAGAGCTTGGCGGTTATACTGCTAAGAACACAATCGACTCTAAAAAGCGGGCTTATCGAATGTTTCCAAAGCTGGACGAGCGTAAAAAGCAGAGAGCCGGTACCTTGTCTGGCGGAGAACAGCAAATGCTCGCCATCGCCAGAGGGCTTATGTCCAATCCCAAGGGACTGCTTCTGGATGAGCCGTCTCTAGGCCTGGCGCCTTTGATCGTTAACGACATCATCTCCATTATCAAAGAAATTAACAAAGAAGGTATTTCTGTCCTTCTGGTCGAGCAAAATGCGCGAAAAGCGTTGGGGATCGCCCATCATGCCTGTGTGCTTGAGCTTGGCCGAATTGTCAGGGCAGGCACCGGCGCAGAACTTGCCCAGGATAAGAACATTATTGCCGCTTATCTTGGCGGCGCCAAAAAAACAGAGCGTTAAGTCTGCCTCATTTGCCGTGTATGCCAAGCCGGCGCCGATTATTAATTTTGCCTTCCACTTTTTATAAGATTTCCGCTCCCACTCGTCTGAACGTCGCAGTGGGGGCGGAAATTCTTTTCTTTGATGTTGAAGACTGCATCTGCTAATATATCATCATACATAATCTATTATTATTTTTTATAATTATAGATTATGCACTTTATCGCCAGACACAAATCTTTACGTTCATGATGGGGTTTCTAATATGGATGAATCATTTAGAGGTATTATCCACATATCGGATAACAAATATTGGGAGGATGACTCCGGGCTTCGTCTTCTCGTCGGTGAATTATCCTCTCTGATCTTGAATGATGATTTTGAAAAAACTATTTATATTGTTGCCGCAATAGAAAACGAAATGACTCAATATCGAGAGGTGGTCCAGACCAGGTTTCAAAAAAATGGCCGTATAACACTAAAAGAGTATCAAACTACCCTGAAAGAAGATACAAGATTCATTCACGACCGGTGTGTTGAACTTCAAGCCTTTTTTGCGAAATCGCCAAGCGGCGGCGTTTTTGAAAAAATGCTTGATGTTGTCAGAATCGCCGAGTATAGCTGCACCCCGATCGATTCCCTGGTTAAGGAAAAAGGGATTGAACTGGTTGCCCCTTCCCTTGCGACAGATCATGATTTGCAGTTTACAATGGGAATTGATGAAGTTGGCCAGGCCTTGCTTAAGTTATTGAATTTTTGGATCGAAAAGATAACAGAAAAACATCATGTCCTGCTGATCTTAAAAAAACACTATAAGCCTTTGGTCTTACATACATTTGACCAATCCAAAGCTGATCGGCGTAACAATTTCATGCCAAACTTAGGCTGGTCTACAATCCGGCGACTTACATCGGATCTTCGGGTTCAATTTGATTTTAAAAAGGTAAATGGAATACAGACAATCATCATGAAATTTATTGTTAATGGGCTTGTCGAGCTCCTTTATCTTGATTATATAAAAATAATTGAAAATGATGTCAGCCTTCGCAAATGTGCAAACTGCGACAGATTCTTTGTCCCGGAAAATCGTTCCGACGAAGTTTATTGCAGCAGGATTATTGAGAATTCAAAAAAGACCTGTAAAGAAATTGGTCCGATTGTTACCTACAACAAGTACTTAAGTCAAACGCCCTATCTGGAAGCGAGGCAAAAATTCTACCAATCCATGCATGCTTCATTGCTTAGGCCACATAAAAGCGATCGAAATAAAAGAGAGGAAGCAAAACACCTGCTCAAGTTGCTTATGAGCGAGGCAGACCGTAAAATTGAGATCATTGAAAGATTGAAAGAAATTGAACAGCAAAAGCAAATCGCTGAATTATTCCAGTGGTTTGCCGAGAAGCAGGCCGAGTTTATGCCCAAAAAGCGACTTGCTATTGCGAAGGCCGATCAATCATCCTTTTTTATCGCTAATGATGATTCATTAAAAGAGTTATTTCACAACTAAGATCGGAATTTCAATCGAGGCAATCACCTTTCGGGCAACCGAGCCAACAAAAAATGCATTAAATCCGGATAGGCCATGAGCGCCTATGACAGCCAAGTCAAATCCACCCGCTTTGGCATAATTAATAATCTCCTCCGGAGGGTTGCCATCTATAAGCTCTCTGATTCAAATCATTTGACAGTTAGATTTTTATACTGCCAGCCAGCATCCTTTGCTGCCGGGAAATCCACAGTTCAGGATCACTGCTGCCGAATTCCAGCATGAGCAGCGTATCTTTTTTCAATGAAACAATCCGGTCTCCAACCGTACACTCACTTGCTTCAAGTGCGTAAAAAAAGTAGAAGGCATGGCGGCTTGTCTGGTGAATCAGTCGGCCTTCGGGTTCGGACAACGCCATTTTGCCTTCATAGGGCGCTCTAACCATCAAATTGAAGTCACGTGCGCGGCCTTGGCATTCGGTATCCCAATCCCCCTCAAAGCGGTCAACTTGATGCTTTTCAAGTATGATTTTGTGATGCCCCTGATGCGTGAGCGTGAAAGAACCGTTGAGCGGCGCAATCCATCTCTGCACCCCTGGCAGTTTTGTAAAAACGGATTTGTCCGACTCCACAGTGGCTGAACTAATTCGAAACACAAAATCTCTATTGGCATAGACGGAATTTTCAGGGTAGATATAGAGTTCCGTGGTCGTTCCGCCTGACCATTTGGCGGTTTTCCCATCCTCCAAAGAAATTTGCCGAATGATCATTTTTTGTTCCTCCATATCCGTCGGGACAATGTTTTTGTCACGGCTTTTTCCATGTTCACGTTGTCCATTTATATTATAATGATGTATTATAAGCATGGAAAACTTTTATGGAAAGCCCCGACAGGATAGCGAGGAAATATTGGCCATGATCTGCACTTTCAAAACAAACGGCACTTGTTCCAGTAAAATCAGTTTCAATCTGGATGGGAACATCATTACCAACATTAAATTTACCGGTGGCTGCGACGGCAATCTAAAAGCAATTCCACGGCTGGTAGATGGATGGACAGCCGAAGAAATCGCAGCCAAATGCAGTGGCATCACCTGTGGCGGCCGCCCCACATCCTGTGCCGATCAGCTGGCTCGTGCGGTTTTGAAAGCCGTGACCGAAAGCAGATGACGCTCCATCATTGGCGCATGCGCTTTCGGGCAGTGATCGTGAATGGCAATTTATTGATGAAAATTAGAAGCAAAACCAAAAACTATCAATATTTGCCGATATAGACCTTCGTGATTCCCCCCTGATTCGGCGGGCCACTTCTGTCATATCGGTTTGCTTTTGATTATTTTTGGCTATTTTCCAATTTTCACTTCTTGCCTCTTTTTTTAGCTGCAGCACTCTTGCGAATGCCACGTTCGCGGCTGTTCTCAAAATGTGACCGCACTTTGTATTCTTTGAGAATGCCGTCTTTTGCCACTTGCTTTTTGAATTTGCTCAAAGCCGCTTCAAATGAATCTGGATTTGTTACAACTACTTTTGCCATGTTTTGATTAACCTCTTCAATATTTGATTATTGTTTGCACGGTTCACGTGCCAAGCTTTGAAAAGAACCCTGAAACGAGTTCGCTTCAGGGTCCTTTCATCTGGTTGCGGAGGCAGGATTCGAACCTGCGACCTTCGGGTTATGAGCCCGACAAGCTACCAACTGCTCCACTCCGCGGTATTAATTTGCCTACACAACCGAGCTGCCGATGACCTTGTTGCCTGCACCAATTTGGTGCTCGTGGCCGGACTTGAACCGGCACGGAGATTAGTCCGACGGATTTTAAGTCCGTTGCGTCTGCCTGTTCCGCCACACGAGCAGGCCGCGCTTGTTGTGTGCCCGATTATGATATCACTGCCAGTTGATTCTGTCAAACACAATTTTTCGATGCCATGCGATTATCTATCCTGTGTCTATTCTGCTGGCATTAAATTTGAAATTTGCATTATTTCTGATACTCATGCCATTATCACAATATCTTGATATAATAGCGTTAATATACAGGAGGGATTAAATGGACATTTTGGGTTGCCTATTGCTCATAGCGCCGCTAGCTGTATTCTTCGGTTTGGGATATCTGATCCGCTTCCGAAAAGCTTACTGGCTAATCTCTGGCTACAACACCATGTCGGCGGAGAAAAAGCAGAAAGTCGATACTGAGAAGCTGGGTATCCTCATGGGCAACATGTGCTTTGCAATCGGTTTGATTCTTTCTCTGGGGATCCTGTTGCTTTATTTTCAGCAACCGGGAATTGCCTTTGTTGTCCTATTCTTTATTGTCCCGGTTATTATCTATACCATCATTGCCGCCCAAAAATACGATGGCAATACGCGCGATCAATCGGGGCAAATGAAAACCAGCGCCAAAATCATTGTGGGTGCGATTATCTTGTTTATATTGGCAACCGTAGGTTTTGCTGGCGTTTTAGTTTATCAGGGATTTCAGCCAACTAAAATCGCGATCGATCAACAGGCTTTAACCATTTCCGGATCTTATGGAAGATCCATTCCTTTTGACGAAATCCAAAAAATTGAATGGGTTGAAGTTTTGCCCAAGATCCAACTGCGCACCAACGGATCAGCCATTGGAGATAATCTTCGAGGAAATTTCAGATTGGAAAATATTGGTCAAGCCTTGCTTTTCATCAATCGGAGTCAGCCGGCATTTATTTATATTGAAACAAAGTCCAAAAAGATTTTTTTGAACCTTGAAACGCCAGAGCTGACTCAACAGTTATTTAGCAGCCTCAATAGTCAAACCTCCTGTCCAGTCTCCTGAGTGACTAGCATAGAAACCGAGCTGATCATCGTTTCTATAAATTTGGCATTTCCCCACAGCATAATTCTTACTTTCTGCTCAGATTCCAAAAACTGGGCATTCATTGTTGATCTGCCATATTCCGGGGGTTTTGTATTTAGAACGGCCGTCATTGAATTGACAATGCGCATGGCTTCGTCCATATCCAGAACCTCTACGTCCAGAACCGCCGAGATTTTGATCCTCTCTTCAGACGGGCCGAGATTGCTTCTTGTTGAGGCTTTTTCCACGGCATCGCCATTTCCCTCGAAAAATACGCTTAAGTCATGCCCTGTAACCCGCCAACCTTTTCCTACTTTTGCCGCTTTCAGCTTTCCTTCGCGAATATAGCGCTGAATCGTTTTCGGATGCATCTGCAGCATCTCCGAAATCTGCTCAACGGAATAGTATTTCTCCGACATCATAATCACTCCTTATTGTTCCTTTTTAGTTCATATTTGTAATTATAAGACACATAAAGGAGTTTTGCAAGCATTTATTCGGAACTATAGGGAGTCAATGTACAGTCTGGAATAGGCCTGTTATAATGAATATCAGCTCTTCATAAAAAACCCTTGGCCGGACATTTCCTTTCCGGATTGTCTGGCTTATTTTCGAGGTGAAATATTATGGGTAAAAGTAAAATCGTCTTTTATTCATGGGTTGGCAACACGGCAGCGGTTGCCAATGAAATTCAGATTCAGACTGGCTTTGACATCGAGAGAATCGAAGATAAGAAAGAACTCAAGAAGAGCAATATTATCGGTGCCTCAATGGGTGCGTTTTTCGGCTTCAAGCGCCGGATCAACCCGATGGAGTTTGATTTAGCGGGCTATGATCAGATCCTTTTGGGAGCGCAGGTATGGGCTGGCCGGACAACGCCGTCCATCAACACTTATCTTCAGAAAGCCAGTTTCACGGACAAAAAAGTCTGGTTGTTCATAACCCATGCGGATAATAAGATGCCAAAAGACATCATCGATTCAATTAGCAAACGCATTGAAAAAAAGGGCGGAAAAGTTGTCGACAGCATTTCTTTTACAACCATCATGACCGCTGTCAACCTTCCGGCAAACTACAAGGATGACTTGCGCGGCTGGCTTATTAAAAACTGCCTAATTTCATAAAAACCGCTTCAAATAGACAAGATTTTTATTTCGCCAAAATTCAAGCTGCCAAGCAGCTTGACATTAGCATTCGCGCCTGTTTTCTGGGATTGATCGGTAACCGCGCCAGCAAAGACATTGATCTGGTTATCAACCGACCATTCTTTGGGCAGGCTCAGAACAATTTCGCAAAAACTGCCGGAGACATTGATTTCCAGGCCTTCACCGCTGATCTGGCACTGGTCGAAATAGACTTTTGTGGAAGAAAAGCTGCTATTGATTTTTACTTTTTTCAAATTATTGGCATGAACGTATTTCAGATGTTCACCCAAATTGGATTCAATCGTGACATATTCGTTGTCATTTAAGTTTTCGACAGATTTCTCCCAATCTCCATGTTGTTTGTGGCCAAAAACCCTTTGGCCTTTTTGCCGAAAGAGTATCGACAGGCCAATGCCAAGCAAGGCTGCCGACACCAAAAGCAGTGCAACGTTCAATTCGTTTATTCCCAGAAAAGCCCGCCAGAGATAAACAATCAGCGCCAAGGGAATAAAGAACAGGACAAACCTGAATTTTGAAAGGCTGGCAATCGAGACGCCAAGCAGGATTATGCTGCCAAGGATGCGAAAGATGTCATATTCTTCACCTAGGCCAAAAGAATTCAACAGGAGCAGGATGCCGGCGCCAAGCACCAAAAGACCCCATAAAAGTTTATGCATTTTCATCTGGAGACCTCTCTTCCATCTTTTATAATCCTATTTCCATTATACGTTGAAATGCCATCTTGGAAAGAGGCGCAACGGTAAATGGTTCCAACGACTCGGCGGTGCACGGCGTCAGAACTTATGTCGCTGACAGCGGCCTTTATCAATCAGACCTTCCTGATTGGGGAAGACTGCTTTCCACCTGCCTAAGTGAAGCTACTGGCGCCAAAAATCTGGGAGTCAACGCCAGCAGCCGGTATACGGGCCTGAACTGGGCAACTGACATTCCTTCATTTTTACTGGAGTTGGGTTATATGACATATGCTGCCGAAGACCGGTGGTTGTCCGATCCGGACTACCAGGTAAAATGTTGTCAGGGCATCGCCAATTTTATCAGTCAGATGCCAGACAGGCCCTGAAAAATCTATTCGGCATGATATTTGAAAGAAACCTTGACCTTGGCACGATATAAATGGACTTTGCCTTCTTCAATCTGCATATCCAGCTCGACAACTTGAGCGATACGCAAATCATGCAAAGATTTCGCAGCGGTTTCGACCGCTGCAGCTGCAGCCTTCTCCCATGATTCAGCACTGGTTCCGACGAGCTCGATCACTTTGTAGACGCTTTCTGACATTTTACTCACGCTCCTTCATGTCAAGTGCAGGTTTTTGCCTGCAAATCCTTCAAACATTTGACACTATTCTTTTTGATCAATAATGTTAGGACACACCAGATGAGTCGATCAAGTCTTGATCATGCCTACGAGATCATCTTAGCATAAGAATGTCCAAGTAACAATTATGCGCATTGCAGCGGCCTTATATCCGCTCATTATTTCATTTATTCCACAAAAGGTGTGGACACCAAATATGATGTGGCCTAAAATATCGATGGAGGTTTAAAATGCTTCATATTGCTGCCAGAATCGACAGGCTCCCTCGAACCCCATTATTGAAAAAGATCATTCTTTTAACCGGGATCGGATGGCTGTTCGACGCCATGGATCAGGGCATGGTCTCCGGCGTCATGGCGGCCATCGTCAAAGACTGGGCTTTGACCACGGACCAGCTGGGATATCTCGGCAGTGCGGGCATGCTGGGCATGGCAATCGGCGCCGCCCTGTCGGGTATGGCCGCAGACCGCTGGGGCCGCAGAAATGTCATCATGCTGACATTGATCATCTATGGAGTTGCCAGCGGACTTTCCGGTTTTGCCATCAATTATCCCATGCTTCTGGGCTTGCGGTTTTTGACCGGGTTTGGCCTGGGTGGCGAATTACCTGCAGCCTCAACCTTGATCAGCGAATTTTCGCCGACCAAAACCCGTGGCCGCAATGTCATTTTTTTGGAAAGCTTCTGGGCCTGGGGCTGGATTGCGGCTGCTTTAGTCGCCTATCTGCTCATCCCTGCCTATGGCTGGAGAATGGCCTTCTGGATTGGTTCTGTTCCGGCGCTTTTTGCCGCCTACTTACGAAATGCAATCCCTGAATCGCCGCGTTTTCTGGAATCGGCCGGCAAGTTCGAAGAGGCTGACGCGCTTGTCCGCCAAATGGAAAAGCAGGCCGGCATCACCGAATTGCCACGGGATTTTGCAGTGCCGGCGAATTCGGTTCCGCCGGCAGACATGAAAACAGCCAGCCAAATCAGTCAATCAAAGCTATTGTTCCGCGATCTCTGGTCTAAAAAATACATTCGCAGCACAATCGTGCTCTGGATCATTTGGTTTGGCATTAATTTCGGCTATTATGGCTTTGTCTTATGGACCCCTTCACTTTTGATCAATAAAGGTTTCGACTTGATCAAAAGTTTTGAATATACTCTGATCATGTGCCTGGCACAATTGCCGGGCTATTTTAGTGCGGCATACCTTGTCGAGCGGGTTGGCCGCAAGAAGGTCTTGTCGATTTATTTTGCCGGCACCGCCTTTGCCGCCTGGTTGTTTGGCCATGCGGCCAATAATGGCGAAGTCCTCATTTTTGGCTGTCTGCTGTATTTCTTCAGTCTTGGCGCCTGGGGTTGCGTCTATGCCTATACGCCGGAAGTCTATCCAACCATCGCCAGAGCAAGCGGCTCGGGCTGGGCAGCCGCCTTTGGCCGGCTTGGCGCCTTCAGTGCACCCTTTGTTGTGCCAGTGCTATACAAAGCCCGGGGAACCGATGCTGGATATACGTCTGTATTTATTTTGCTGACCGCAGTTTTTACCATCGTTTCACTGGTTGTCCTAATCCTGGGTAAAGAAACGATGGGCAAGTCGCTGGAAGAATTGAACAGCAGCGTTAAATCTTATCGGAATAAACAATGAGGCCGCAAAATGTTTTTGCCTGTTGTGCTATAATAATATAAATAATCAAATATTATAAAATAGGTTAAGGAAAAAATTGCATGAAACGCACTCATCATTATTTTTGTCTGATCCTTTTTACTACTTTGATCGCTCTCCTCATTATTCAAATATTTCCGGCAAATGTAAGCGCCTTGCAGGAATCATCCTTCAATTATGAAATCATCAATGAACAGGTTACCATAACCGCTTATACCGGGAGTGAACAACAAGTAATCATCCCCGATTTGCTGGCAGGCTATCCTGTTGGCGCCATAGCTGCGCAAGCCTTTCTCAATTCGGCCACGCTGCAGAAAATCACCTTGCCAGCCACGGTAACAACCATTGGCGACTCAGCTTTTTCAGGCTGCACTTCGCTGGAAGCCGTTTGTTTTTCCGGTGATGCGCCGCAGATGGGGCAAACTGTATTTCAAGGCTGTTCTTTATTGAATACGGTTTATTATGTTGCCGGGAAATCGGGATTTTCCGGCACTTGGTACGGTTTGAATGCTTGCACCTATTCACCCGAAGGATATGATGTGAAGTTTTTAGCCAAGGATGGAACCACCGTCCTCTATACGCAGAAAGTGCAGCTGCTGGATCGGGTTTCACAACCAGCCGATCCGGCGCTTTCAGGCTATAATTTTTTTGGCTGGTTTAAGGATTCCCAGTTAATCCACACTTGGGATTTTGCCAATAATAAAATCACGGCAAATACAACAATCTACTCAAGCTGGATCAGAATCAACAATGACGGCATGCCCTCGACAGGCCAGGCCAATTTGAAGGTCGTTGATATTTCCCAATATAATGACAGCATCAACAGCCAGTCCGATAATATCAATTTCAGCCTGTTAAAAACGCAAGTCGATGCGGTTTATATCCGCGCCATAAGCCATAACGGCAATGGACCCTATATCGATTATCAAGCTGCCAATTATGCAACGGCAGCCGGACAGGCTGATTTAAAATATGGTTTCTATTACTTTTTCTACCCCAGAGCCACTCCTGCTGAATCAGCCCAACTGGCCAATTTCTTTTATCATTTCATATCCCAATATCCGTTCCAATGCATCCCCGTCCTGGATGTGGAAGAAACAAACGGTTTGACAAATGACCAGGTTAACGCCAGCGTCGAGGCCTTTGCCCAGGAATTCAAACGGATCAGCGGTCTGGATCTTATGATCTACAGCGGGTCATACTTTTCAAATACCCATTTGAGTCCATTGCTTGGCAAATATCGTTTCTGGATCGCCAACTGGTATGTCACCGCACCGACGAGATCCTTGATCTGGCAGAGTTGGGATATGTGGCAATACTCCTCACGCGGCGTTGTTGCCGGCATTCCCAACTCGCCAATCGATCTTGATGTTGCAACTGAAAACATCCTGCTTAAAACCGTATCCTATAACCATGCAGACGGCACTGCCGCCAGCAGCAAACTGGCGTCCTACAACTCCACCATACCCGCACCCCCGGCGCCAAGCCGAAGCGGCTATGTTTTTGTCGGCTGGTACAAATCCGACCATTATTCGATGCCTTGGGATTTCGCCTCAGACCGGATTACTGCTAATACAACGCTTTATGCCCGTTGGTTAAAGACGCCGGTCAGCGGACTTGACGCAGCATCCATATCGGACAGCAGCATCAAACTTACTTGGGCCGGTTCTGCGGGCGCAAACTATTATGAAATTTATCGGTCGACCAGTGCGGCTGGTACCTATTCCCTGGTCCAGACTTTATCGGCGTCCAATTATAGCTTTACCCATACGGGGCTTATACCGGGCAAGACCTATTATTATAAAATACGGGCTTGCGCTTCGATTGGAAGCGTCACAAAATACAGCGATTTTTCGGCAATTGACTCCGCTATTCCTGTTCCCGCTGCGCCAAGCGGCTGGAAAGCAGCATCGACTTCCTACCAGAGCGTCAGGCTGTCCTGGAATGCCGTCGCCGGCGCCAATGGCTATGTCGTCTACCGCGCCAGCAGCGCAGCCGGCACTTATTCGCCGGTCGCCACGACAACGGCCACCAGCGTAAGCCAGGCAGGGCTTGTAACCGGGAGGACTTATTACTACAAAGTCAGGGCTTTCCGGAATTTAAGCGCAGGCCGGTTATATGGCAAGCTAACCGCCGCTGCCCCAGTCGCGCCTGTTCCTGCCATCCCTGCGAGGTTTTACGTAACCCGCGCCAGTGCAACCAGTTTGAAAATAAGCTGGGCAAGCGTCAGCGGAGCCAGCGGCTACGAAATATACCGGGCAACAACGCTGTCCGGCACCTATAGTCTGATCCAAACGACTGCCAGAACGTATTTCACCAATACCCGGCTTATTACCGGCAAGTCTTACTGTTACAAAGTCCGTGCCTATCGGCTGGTTGGAACCAGAAAAATCTACGGCCCGTTTACATCGGTCAAGTACGCCAGGCCATAGGCTTTTACCGGACCTGCCAAGATTCAGTTAAAATTTGATTGCCTGTGATTTTAGAATGTGACAATCCAGGCGTCCTTGATCGAGTCGTCAATGATTTTTCGGGACAGGTTCATCCAGCTTGCTCCTTGGTCGAGCAGTATTGAATCGCCGGTTACAATTCTTTGCAGCTTGTAAAGGACAATATCGGCATTCGGCACCAGCTCGACTTCCACCGGCATCTTCCAGCCGGCGCCCGCTTCAAGTATCCTGCTTCGCAATTTTCCGGAATTGGATACCGGCGCGTCCAGATAAAATTTGACTGCCGGCACTCCAAGCTCGGCTAACGTCTGGCCAATCAGGAACAGGGCCCGATCCGTCTGTCCGATCAGGCGATAAGTTCCCCTTAATCCTGCCAAATCCCTCAAAACATCATCGTTGCCAAGAATAAGAACACTTCCTGACAACGCCACTTCAAGGGTGATGATCAGATTGAAGCCATCGATGAATAGGCAACCCTCACCGCCCGATTCAAAAGGCAACCGGCTGGCTTTTCTTTGTGCGCACTGCCTTGTAGAGGCGGTAGCCCGTTGCAAAGCTGTCCGTTGCCTTGAAGAAAGCTGATAATGCCCTCCGATCAGATCAATGACCGAACTTATCTGGTAGCCGCGATCTAATAGCCATTGGACTTCCTGCTGGGCGATATGCATTTGCGCAATCGCATCCTTGGAAAACCATTTGGCATCTAGAGGATCAAATCCCCGTCTTGCCATTGCCGAAGTCAAGCGAAGCACCTCCTGGATTTTCAGGTTTTCTTGATGATCGTTGCTTTCGTCTATCTTCTATTACAGGATGACAATTCAAGAATGTCAATATTGGCCGAAGCAGCTAACCCCAAAAGCTAGTAGCCGATCTCATCAAGAATCCTGTCAATGGTAGCCATGTTGCTGTAAGTCTCTTCCAGACTCAGCAAAGGTTGTTCGCCATTAAGAATGCATCGTGCGAACTGTTCAATTTCCAGTTGGTAACTGTTGGGACAATTGACAACTATCGTCTGGATTGTATTCTTTTGATAAATCTTGATCGCTGTCTCGCCCAAAGCATGATAAAGCCCCGGATACTCGATAATGCCATTTTCCCCGGCAATCCTAAACCCGTTCATGTAATGGCTGAACAATGAGCAATGGAACATGCCGAGCATTCCTTCATCACCGTAGCTAAAAATTGCGCTGCAATTGATGTCGACACCTGTTTCTTTGTCCATCGCAGCATAGGCCTTGATATCCTTTGGAACTTTTCCCGTTAAATAATTGAGCAAATTGATTGTGTAGCTCCCGACATCATAAATGGATCCGCCGCCAAGCCGCTTATTCATCCGAATGTCATCCCGGCTGCCGAGCATGATGGAAAAATATCCCTCGATCAGCTTGATTGGTCCAACGATCCCCTGATCGACAAGTCTCTTGAACTGGATTATTGCCGGGTTATGGCGGTAGTCAAAAGCCTCCATCAGCAATACGCCGTTTTTTTCGCAAGCCGTCTTCATCTGCAAAACTTCACTGGCATTGAGGCCAAGCGGCTTTTCGCAAAGAATGTGCTTACCCTTGGCCGCCGCTTTTAAAACCCACTCCAGATGCATGGAATTTGGCAAGGGGATATAAACTGCGTCAACTTCCTGATCATCAAGAATATTTTCATAATCATGATATATTTTTTGCGGTTTGTGGCGGTTGGCAAAATCCGCCAACCGCTCAGCGGATTTGCCGGCTATCGCATAAAGCACTGAATTGTTCGATGATTTTATACCAGGAATAATAGCCGAATCAGCAATTCTTGCGCAACTGATAATTCCCCAATTAATCGTATCATTTTTCATTTCAAACAACTCTCCTTTATAATAACGATAAAGTTAACGATCTAGTTTATAATAACATAAGCCAAACTTGACTAGCAAGAGAAAGCTAAAAAAATTGTGATCACACCCGCCCAGGTTTTTGCCGGATTGGGTTTATCGGGTTTTGCTGTATAAAAGGAAGCGCTGCTTCAAGTTGCAACTCCGTTATTTGTCATAGCTGATAGATTTATCTTGACATAGCTGTATTTTTAATTCTACGATATATATAATGAAGCAAACAGAAATTCGAAAAGAGGTAAATCCATGATAGCGTCCGCAAAATCAAAATTCTTACTGGGATCAATCTTCTTTGCCTTTTTCTCATATGGCCTATTCGCTGCAGTTACGGGAAGCCTTTCGGTACCAATCATGGATTTCTATGTCATTGATTCGGCACAGCGGGGATTAATGATAACCCTTCAGGGGCTTGGCGGCTTGTTGATGGTTTTATTCAGCATGTTTTTCGGAGACCGTTTCAATAAATTCGGTCTTTTCCTGGCAGGATTAGTTCTTATGAGCGCCACCGGCCTGTTCCTGGCCAGCAAGCCGAGTCTGGCGCTGTTCATGCTGATGTTGTTTTTTTGGGGAGGCGGCATCATGCTGGTCGATACGATCAGCAATTCGTTGATCGCCGATAATTTCCGAAAGAATCAGGATCGATACGTCCCCTATTTGCATTTGTCTTACGGAATCGGAATTTTTATCAGCAATGCCGTTACCAAGCTGATTCTCGATCACATCCACGTTCAGGCTTGGGCTGTCGTTTATTGGGTTTTTGGTTTGGTTGGCGCCTTGGCCGGGCTAATCTTTCTGACTGCCGTTTTTCTTTCAAGAAAATCTTCACCATACCAGAATCCAGACAAAAAGGATGCCCGATTTGATTTTTTCTCTTTTTTTAAAATGCCGGTGACCTGGAAAATATTGGCCAGCATGTTTATGTTTGCTTCATTCCTGCATGCGGTCATGTACTGGCTTCCTTACCATTGGGAAAAAGTTCTTGGTTTTGATAAAGGACTAGCGGTGCTTTCAGTATCCATTTTCTTTGCCGGCACTTTAGTCATGCGTTTCATATCACCCTGGCTATTAAAAAAATATTCACCGCAACAATTGATTTTCACCGGCAGCATCTGTGGCGGAATCTGCATGATTCTGGGCATCTACCTGCCTTACCTTTGGGCGGCAGCAATCCTGATTGTTCTTGCAGGCTTTTTTACCGGTGGAAATATTCCTTTTTTTGCCATACTAGCCCTGAAAACCTATTCAGACAAATCTTCTTTTGCTTCCTCTCTGGTCATCCTCGCGCTGACCCTGGCGATGTTTGTCTTTCCCGGATTTGTCGGAGAGATGGCTAAGCTTGTCAATATGACCTTTGCTTTGACAATCGCCTGCTTTTGTCCCTTGATTTGTGCGCCCTTGATCCTGAGCGTCAAGACTTGAGCTTTCATGGCCAAAAATATTTTCTGCAGGGTACAGCCTTGAAAAATGCATCGGCCGATGATTGATATGATATAATCCTATAAACGGCAAGTAAGAACAATAAAAACCTGATAACCGAGCAATCGCAGTACTTTGACAATTGAAAATGGTGAAAATATTTTGACAAAAGAAAACAGGCTGCCTGAATCTGGTAAAATGTAGTTGCAACACAAACATAATCACCGGAAAGGACCGCCTGCACCATGAGTTTAGCACAAAATCGACCCACTTTGAACCGCCAGAACAAGATTTTACCAGCCAAATTTGACAACACAACAGTCACCGGCCACGCATCCCTGGCTTATCTGGAAAACTTCAAGCAGAAGATCGGCTTCCGCCAGATGCTGGAAGCTGGAATATCTTACCGCAAACACCACAATTCCACGTTTACCACCGCTGACACCCTCGAATTCATGGTGGACGGCGCCATTCAGGGCTTCTCCCGCTTCAATCATATGGATGAGCTACGCCGGGATAATGCTTATCTCAAGCTCAAAGGCCAGGCTCCCAGTGAAAAGGTCTGCCGGGATCTGCTGCTGAATCTGCCCGCCAGAACCGCTTCAGAACTGCGGCTGCTCAACAAGCAGTTGTTGGCTCGAAAAGCTCAGTCTGAGGGTAGCCGCCCGGTTGTTCTCAACATCGACGACACCGTCTGCACGGTCTATGGTGATCAGGAAGGTGCTGGAGCCGGCTACAACCCCAAGAAGAACGGTCGGCAATCCTTCAAGGAAAAGGTCGGGATTCTCGCTTCAACCAACGAAGTAATCAACCTGACTCTGGAAAACGGCAAGCACCATACCAATTACGAACTGGAAGCTTTCATCCGCAAGTGCCGGCTGCTGTTACCGGAACAATGGAACCTGACCCGTGTACGCATTGACTGTGGCGGCTTTGACATCGACAACCTGACCTACTTGGATGAAAATGACCTGGAATTTGTCATCAAGTGCAAGAAGTACGCCGGTCTCTGGACGATTATCCAGACGGTCAACAACAAACCACACTTATACCCCTGGACTGCCATAGATGAAATGTTTTCGGTCAATGAGATCCAGGCCAAGCTCCCCAAGTGGGAAAAGACCTATCGGTTCGTTTTGGTCCGAAAACCCGCTCCGGTCAAAAACGACAAACAGATCAAGCTGGCGAACGTCGATCCTTTTGAATACCAGGTTATTGTAACCAATGTTGATGATCTGACCGCGGAAGAGATCTTCCACGAGTACAACCAGCGCTGCGATATCGAGAACAAAATCGATGAGCTCAAGGATGGCTTTGCTTTCGACCAGAACAGTCAGCGGAACAAGAAGTGTAACGAACTGTTCCTGCTTTTGAAGATGCTGGCCTACAATATCCACAACTGGTTCAAGTCCGCAATCCTGCCGGAAAGTTGGATCCACTATGAGATCCGGACCATCCGCCGCAAGTTCTACCATCTGGCTGCCAATATCTGCGGTCAGGGTCGATACCGGCATATCCGGTACGCCTGCGATCAGGCGATTGCGGCCTTGATCACGACGGTGATCGATCGATTGCGACGCTTCCAATTAGCCTGAACCTGTAGTTTCACTGAACAATAACTGTTCCGCCTCACGGCGGTTTGATTAAGGTTCTCGAATGGTGGCATCCAGCTACATTCCGATCCGTCAGAGGAATAATTTATCTCGATTTTCACCATTATTCAATTTCCAAGGTACTTAGATTGCCATTATTCAAGTCTGGGTAACTGCCAAATAATCCGTTTTTGAATGATTTGACTGTTACTTGCCGTTTATAGGATAATGTTTTTATTTCATAGCCTGCGAACAAGGTATTGGGTCAGATTCATCAGCCAAAATAACATTTCAAGCATTCGGGAGGCAGCTATGGCGATTATCGAAATCAATCAATTAAAGAAATATTATGGCAAACACCGGGGCATTGAGAACGTGACTTTTTCTGTCGAAGAAGGTGAAATTTTCGGTTTCATCGGGCCAAACGGGGCCGGAAAGTCAACCACAATCCGAACCTTGCTGGCTTTGATCTATCCGACAAGCGGATCGGCCAAGATATTCGGCAAGGATTGCATCGAGTACGGGACCGAAATTCGGAAAGAGATCGGCTATTTGCCGTCAGAAGTCTTTTATTATGAAAATATGAAAGTCATCGATGTTCTCAAATACTCTGCCAGTTTTTATCGGAATGTGAATATGAACCGGATTTCGGAGCTTTCCTCGATGATGGATCTCGATCTTGGCAAGCGCATTGAAGATCTCTCTTACGGCAATAAGAAGAAGGTTGGCATTGTTCAGGGGCTCTTGCATGAACCTAAACTGATTATTCTGGATGAGCCGACCAGCGGTTTGGATCCGCTGATGCAGCAAAAATTCTTCGACCTGATCGCCGCAGAGAATCAGCGGGGGGCAACCGTGCTTTTCTCTTCGCATATCCTGCCGGAAGTGCAGAAGCTTTGCACCCGTGTCGCCATCATCAAGGAAGGCACAATCGTCAAGGTCGAGGATATGAACACCCTGCGAAATGAAAATTACAAAAAGTTCTCGCTGGATTTTGTCCATACAGTTCCGGATGGGATTTCCCGGCTGCAGGGCATTACTGATTTTGAGCAGGCTGGCAATCAGGTCAAGTTTTTATATCGCGGCGATATCAATCTGATCGTTGATCGGATTCATGGCCAGGTACTGAAAAACCTTCTGGTTGAAGAGCCGACGCTGGAAGAAATATTCATGCATTACTACCGCAAGGAGGAATAATCATGAATATTTTACGGCAAGAGCTTCGCATGTACCGCAAGTCCCTCCTGACCTGGGCAATATCTTTGCCGGTCATCACCCTGTTTTTTCTGCTGATCTTCCCATCGATGGCCAAGGACATGGATCTGTTCATGGAATTGCTTAAAAGCTTTCCAGCCGAACTGGTTAAAGCGCTTGGCGTATCCAATATCAGTATGGGCGGCATTCTCGGATTTTACAGTTTCATCATGATTTACGTCCTGCTGGCCGGATCTATTCAAGCCATGAACCTGGGCGTGTCTGTCCTCTCGGCTGAAGTTCGCGACAAAACCGCTGATTTTCTCTATGCCAAGCCGGTTTCCCGGCAAAAGGTCATCTGCATGAAAATTGCAGCGGTGTTTATTCAAATTGCAGTCACCAATATCGTATTCGGATTGACCTCCTGGCTCTTTTTGCTTTGGATCAACAGTTCCATCAGTAAAAACCCTGTCGACTTCAGGCTGTTCGTTCTTTTGACAGGCCCATTGCTGCTGCTGCAGATCCTTTTCGCCAGTCTGGGGCTTCTTGTATCAGCGCTGCTTAGGCGGATCCGCACTGTTTTGCCGATCAGCATGGGCGTGGTCTTTTTCTTCTACATCCTCTATGTCCTGAACCAGACTCTCGACAATGCAACGTTGGCCTACCTTTCCCCTTTCAGCTATTTTGAGTTGGCCGACATCCTTGCTGACGGAGCTTATGAAATCAACTATCTGGTAACGATGATTCTTTTAACTTCTGTCTTCATTTTCTTCGCCAACCGCTCTTATCTCAGGAAAGATTTGCCATCGATCTAGGAGGGTTACATGAATATTTTTATCAGAGAGTTGAAAGCCAATTTGAAGTCGCTCCTGATCTGGTGCGGCGCCCAATTCTTCATCATTTTTGCCGGGATGGTCAAATATAGCGGGTTTTCCAAATCAGATGTCGATATCAACGCCTTATTTAAAGACTTGCCGCAAGGCCTTAAAGCGGTTTTTGGCGTAGGAGAGCTTGACCTGACCCAAATCGAAGGCTTCTATTCGATCTTTTTCCTTTTCTTCATGCTGCTGGCAGCCATTCATGCGGCAATGATCGGTGCGGTCATTATTTCCAAGGAAGAGCGCGACCATTCGGCTGATTTTCTCTTCTCCAAACCGGTCAGCCGGCGGCGGATCATCACAGCCAAACTCCTGGCAGGGCTTTTCAATATCCTGGTTTTCAACCTGGTGACACTGTTTTCTTCCTTCTATTTCATCAGCCTTTACAACGATGGTGATCCGCTTGCCGGAAAAGTAACCATCCTGATGGCCGCTTTGCTGATTTTCCAGTTGCTTTTCCTGTTCATGGGATCGGCGCTTGGCGCAATCCTGAAGACAACGCGGCAGGCGACCTCCCTGGCGACCGGAATCCTTTTGGGAACCTTCTTCATTTCAATTGCCATCGATATGGATAACCGCCTCGATTTTTTAAAGTATATTACCCCCTTCAAATATTTCGAAGCGGATAGCCTGATGTTTGGCGGACATCTCCAACTTGTGTCACTGGTTCTCTGCGCGATCCTGATTGGGCTCGGGCTTGTTCTGACCTACACCAGATTTTGCCGGCGAGATCTATTGACATAAGAAAAGGAGCAAGCACCATGATCCGAAAAATCGGCACACCGCTTTTAATAATCCTGCTTCTGGCCTTTTCAGCCCTGCTCTATCTAATCCAGCATCTGATCTTTAATCGGCCAGGCGAAACGGCTTTCTATTTTTTACAGGATCTGGCGTTTGTACCGATCAGCGTCCTTTTGGTCACCTTGGGCTTAAATACCATCCTGGTTTATCGCGACCGTCAGGCAATGCTGGAAAAGGTCAGTATTGTTGTCAATGAATTCTTTGCTGAAGTTGGCAATGACCTGCTCCTTTCGTTTCAAGCCCATATTGCCGATTATGGCAAAATAGCCTCCAAACTCAGGCCTGATAGCCATTGGCAGGATAAAGACTTCCACGAAGCTTCGGCTCTGATTGCCATTACGCCAATCAAAGCCGACATCCGGCAAGCTGATTTGATGGCGCTGTACCAGATTTTGGAACAAAAGAAAAATCAGATCCTGCGCCTTTTTGAAAATGCTAATTTAATGGAGCACGACCGTTTCACCGATATGCTTTGGGCGGTTTATCATGTTTATGATGAGCTGCGTTGCCGGAAATCCTATGAAGCCTTGCCGCCAAGCGATATCAAGCACCTGAACGGCGACTTGCAACGGGCAGCCCAGTTGCTGCTTATTGAATGGATCGATTCGATGCGCTCACTAAAACAGCGCTACCCCTATTTATACTCTCTGGCTATCCGCAAAAATCCTTTTGGGACTGGCAATGTCATCGTTGATGAATAAACGGTCAGCTCGTTGTTATTTGCTTTTCCTTACCAGTTGGACCAGTGGTCCCGCGAAGAAACAGGCCACCAGGATATAAAATGCATAGTTGCCAAAAATCAGGCCGGTTCGCTGATTGCCAATCGCGATTACGAGCATCAGGGCCAAGTAAATCACAGTCCAGATAACACTGGCCAGAATCAAATCTGGTTTTTCTTTCAGTTTTAAAACTTTTGCCGCCAGATAGGACAGCACACCAGCTGGGATAGCCGTCAACAGAAATTCCCACACCAGGTATTGGCGAATGACTTCCGCATCTTCGCTTGCCGCCATGGGCAATGGCAAAGTGACCAATAATTCCGCGATAAAGACGGCAGCAAATAGGACGAACCCGGTTATGATCAGTTTCAAGTACTTCATGGTTAATTCCTCTCACTTTCACAAATTTTATGATTTCGGGACTTCATGGCTTGACCAAATTTCCATCAACGCAGATCCCTGTGCTTTTTCAGAAACGATTCGGCCTTCCGGGCAACCTGCTTTCTGGTGTTGTTGGTTTGGCTGCTCACAAATTCAATGATTCCGGCCTTATCATTGGCGCGTTCAAAATATTTGTCAAAGCAATCAATAGCATGGCCGAACAGGATGTTCTTGCATTCCGGGGAAGGTTGCCCCTTGTATAAATAAGTGTTTTCAGTTATCTTTAAAAGCCTTCGGGTCAGATCAGTCTCAAATTCAGGCCTGATTTGCACGACCTTCCAGACAGTCCCGGCGACATTGGCGGCTGTAATCATGGAATCAGAATTGATCAAATCAAAATACCGCTCGTAAATCAAGTCGAACTTTTTCTCTTTATCGACTGAAATCAGGTTTGATAACGTAATAATCGCGCCCCATTTGATAAAATTGTTCGGACTGTCAATCAATGGGACGATCCGCTCAAAATAAGGATAGATAAGCTCCGGCTGCGTTTCACTTATGGTGCGGATGACTTTGTCGCAGTAAAATTTTGTGCTCCCCCGGTCGGTAGCGATCAGATTCAAAAGGCGGGGGATCAACCCGGCATTTTGCATGACTTGATTGGCAAAGTCGTGCACATCTGGTTTTTCTTTAATGGCTTTGAATAAATCATCCATTAAATCACCCCCCCTTTTTGCTTTCTAGACAACAATGATTTCGCGAGGCCCTCCCGTCAGGCATGTCGGACCAGCCGGCCTAATCACATAGGTTTCTTCAACACCTACGTTTCCAACTCCAGCTATCCCGCATTTAGGTTCCAGGGCGATAACCATGTTCTCCTGAAGCGGCTGGTCAAAGCCGTTGGCTATAACCGGGATTTCATCAATGTGCAAACCAATGCCATGTCCCAGAAACTTGACCGATTCGTCACCGATCCCCATAAAGTTTTCCGAAAGCGCACTTGGAAGATTATTCATAACCTTTGCATAGATTTCTGAAGGGATCCGTCCGGCGGTCAGCATTCGCGAAACTTTTTTCAACACGTCTATGCAGGCATTATGGGTTTCGACTACATTTTCTGCCGGATTGGCTCCAAAAGAATAGATCTGGGTTTTGTCGCTATGATAACCATGCACGCCATAGCCTATATCGACATAGACAATGTCACCTTTTTTTAAATATCTTTTTCTGTTGCCAACGATCGGTACAGCCGGCGACATGCCTAGCATGCCTCCAGGGCCATAAAAATTGGAGGGGTAAGTCGAATTGGACCCGAATCCGATCTGTCCGGCAATAAGCTCCATTTGAAACATGGAAAATCTCGAAACGCCATGATGTCCCAGTTTGACCATATGGCTGTAAAGTTCGGCCAAAAAATCAGTTTCGCTGATTCCTTCCTGCAGGATTTGCGGTACAACGTTCTCAAGCAAATATTGGTGCTGCCGTCCGGATTCGCTCATGATCGCCAGCTCATATTCACTTTTGATTGCCCGAATGTCTAAAATGATCCGGTCAAGGGGATGAATTTGTTCAAAAGCAAAATGCTTTTTCAAGCGCTCCAGGATCGATAGCGAAACAACTTCCGTCTCGATGAATGTGCTGCCGAGATTGGCAGGCAAAAGGGACAGAATATCTTGGCAGGTGGACATTTTATGCAAGATGTCCAGCTGGGATTCCAATTTGGCACGTTCGTAACTTTTTCGGATAAAGTAAGCAACCGTACCGTCTTTTCGCAAAATCAAAATGCCATCCTGCATGGTGCCGGTAAAATAAAACTGGTTGATTTTGCTGATAATGATTGCCGTATCAAATGGTTTGCCTGAACGGATTAAAGCATTAAACAGGCTGGCTATCCTATTTTCCAGTTCTTGTGTTGTTGGATTTGAAAACATTTTGCTTCCCCTTTCGGCTAGCAATTATTCATTCATTTCCAGCTAATTTCAATTATATAACACTGTTGCCGTTTGTGAATCAAAATTGCGGGGCATTTCTGTACGAATTCCCGGCGTATTTGAAAATTCTGCAAAAGTCAAAGATTAATTCTTGCGCATGGCCCCTCGGCTGGATAATGCGATTTTCTTTTTCGTCCAGGCCGAGTGGGGCAGATGCAGAGGAATGGGAAAATGTTGTCTTTCTTTTGCGCCGACTACCGACAATAAAATGGCAAGCAGCAAGCCCGTTTGGGCGCTAAAAAACGTTATGTCGGTAATGCCATGTATAATAACGGCTATCATCATAGCCGCTGCCAGGCAAAATTGGGAGTTCATCTGCTTTGAAAAATACATCTGGCGCATCGGTTTCAAATGTTCTTTAAAATACAGGGCTACCAATGCCGTCCCGATGACGCCAAAATTCAAAAACGGATCCAGAATAATGCTATGGGCATGTACGGCTTTTGGACCGCCATATTGAGAAAATATTTGCATATAGGTTCCGCCGCCTTGTCCAAATAGCGGATGTTCCCAAATGCCTTGAAAGGCGGTCTGCCAAATGGATATCCGTTTCACGAGATCCACGCCGGTATTGTCAAATCTTGGCAAGAGACTCGGCATGATATAAATGGCTCCGGCGATCGTCAGATAGATGCCAAAGACAGCGCCAAGCACTTTGTAGCGCTTGTTGAAAAAAAGCAACGCCAGGATGGCGACGCTGAGCGCCAGGATGGCCGTGCGGCAATTGCTGAGATATAAGCCGCACAAATTCACCAAAATGACAATCACTTTGTTGCGGCGCTGGCCAGGATGGCATTTAAGCAGACTATAGGCGCAAAGCAAGATCATTATTTCAGTGATCGAAGCGTAGAGATTCGCATTCAAAAAGGTTGATTTGGCCCGAAAAGCAGCCCCGTCGGCAACACTCAGCCATTGCAGCAAAATGATCAAAAAGCCATAAAGGCTTGCTAAGCAAGCGACATCGATAATCGTTTCAAATAAAGTCGGCGTCATAACGGTACGAATATACAGCGAGACGACTAATACGGCGGCAAGTGCCACTGAAATCAAAACGCCATTGATATTCAGGTTGAACAAAGACACCAGTAAAGTCATCGGGCAAAAAAACAATAAATAATGAGCGCCATGAACAGTCTCGAAGATGTGACCCAGCCTGTTCTGCCTCATCAAATAAAGCAAAATAAAAATAATTGCTACGACAGTTGTATAAATCGAAATAAAAATCGACAATACCAGTCCAATAACAATTCGTTCATCAAATGTATATTGCTCGGCAATTTGCCTGCATTTTGCCTTCAATGCGAAAATAGTTATTCCCCCCCAGAACTCAATTCAGTTTAAGGTTTCTCTTTACTACTGTCAATCATAAAATGGTTATGTTACTATTTTTCAGTGGTAAATACACAAACTTTCTTCCAATATACTTGACAAAATAGTATAAATTAGCTATAATAGAGTCAGGCTCCAGGGAATACCGAATAGGTTCCGGACTGGACGGAAAGCCGCCACATCTGGTATGTGGAAAGCGAAAAGTGATTGACGGTCCATGAAAATGGAAACAAGTCGCAGATCGAACAAATGAATAAGGATTCTACGAGTAACGAAGGTGAGGATTTAAGATCCAATCCGGATGTGAATCGAAAAGATCAGAGTTCAAATGCAAGGTTTAAAATTTCGCAAGCAAAGGGCAGACGTCATAGGAAAGATACTTCATGAAGGTTCGCTGGGGCCCTTTTTTGTTCTTTTTTAAGACTTGCGGATAATCCATTAAATGCACATTTATGGATTGATTTTTTCTATCTCGGCTATATAGGGCAAATTGCGGCCCATCTCCTTCACATCCATGCCGAAGCCAACCAGCCACTTATCGGAAATCTCAAAACCACAATAGGCAATTGGAACATTAATCAATTGCTGGTCCGGATTGACGAGAAGCGAGCATACTTTTACACTGGCCGGTCTTCTGGCGGCAAAATTCTGGACGAGATAGCCGGTGGTCAATCCGGTTCGGATGATGTCTTCAATTAAAAGCACATGTTTATTGGTGATATCCAGATCCAGATCTTTTGTGATGCGCACAACGCCTGTCTGGTTTGTCGTGTTTGGATAGGTGCCGATCGTTATGAAATCCAGCTGAATGGGAATCTCAATCTCCCGGGTAAGGTCTGCAAAAAAATAGAGCGAGCCTTTCAAGATGCTGACCAGGACAAGCTCTTTCCCGGCATAGTCTTTGCTGATTTGCTTCCCGATGGCCGCTATGCGCTCCTTCAGGATATCAGCGCTGAAAATAATGCGTTTTTCCTTGATTTGATCCATTCCCTTTTCTCCTAAATGCCGCTTGGCTTGAATCGTTCAATCAATGACTGGAAATCCTTTTTATACACTATTTTAATGTTGGTGCCAGGATATAATTCCCGCAGCTTCTTGGCCTTTTTGTTTTTAATCGTCACATATTTCTGGTTCATGGTAGTCAGTTCGATATAAGTATCGAACTGAGTCAGATAAAAATCCGGACTAAAGGCCAAAGTGACATTCCCCTCTGCATCCCATTCAATCGGAAAAGTCCTGGGTTCATATTTCCACTCGATATGGTACATGTCCAGGATTTTGGCAAATTCAACTTCAGCCGGATTTTTAAAGACCTGAAGCTCGGTTTGATGGTTTTTCATATCGGTGTGTTCGGTCTCTTTTTCAAGTTGCCTGCGAAGTTCGTGCTCTTTAAACAAGGCAATAATCGCCGATGTGCATTCATCGACCGACAGGACGGCAGTGTTTAAAGTGAGATTGTAATATTCCAAATCCGTCAGGTCGATGCCAAAAACAGTCGCTACAAACTTTTTATGCTTTTTGTCCGCCGTGAAAAGAATTTTTTCAGCATCGGAATCCGAAACATGGTATTGCTTTTTAACTCGGGCGATGCGGATGTTTTGCGGGGCAACAATCCGGATATGCAGCGCATCTTTGGCATTGGCGAAGATGGCTTGTGAACCAAAGCCGACCAGGACGGCAGATTGATTCTCGGTAAACTTTATTAGAGAATTTTCAAGATACGCTAAAAATGTACAGTTATTCTTGCTTTGGCTTAAATAGAATTTCGCGCTTTCGGTCAGCATATGAAGTTCATGAGGGTCGGCGATATCTTTAAAGAATTTTGAAATGAGTCTTTCCCGGTTGATAAGCTCCCAGCCAAGCTTGCGCGACAACGCTTCAGCAACTTCATCACCCAGGCTGCACATTTGCCGCGATATTGTGAGGATAGCCAATCGCATTGCCCCCCTTAAGGATATATTCCTTATCTCTATTTTAGCCTATGCTGCAAGCAGAGACAAGCCGGGGCAATGCGACGGCAAAGTCGGATCAATTGTTCATGTTAAATCCATCTGTATCAATACTCGCCTGATTGAGCATTCATGATCAGGGTAATGTTCAGATTGCCATTTCTACAGCGAAGTTCGTCGATAAATTCCTTTTCCCGGATATCGTCTTTTGTTGTCACGACATAAACCAGTTCGTAGAGGCTGCCAAGATCAGTTGTTTTAATCTTTGTCAGATTGTGTTTTAACGTATACCGATTGAGAATATCTTCAAAAGCCCCCTGATAATCAAGGTTTTCAGGCATGGTTATTTTGAGCAATTTTGGCGACGACCGCAATTTGCCGAACTTGAAAACTTCCAGCATCAGCATGGCGGCACACAGCAGAATGGCCACTATCGCGCCATAGAGCAAATACCCCATCCCGCAGGCAAGTCCGACGGCCATCGAGAAAAGGACAAATGCAATATCTTTCGGGTCGCCAGGCGCGCTTCGAAAGCGGATGATCGAAAATGTTCCCGCCAGACTGAAAGCCCGCGCAACATTGCTGCCTACCAGCAAAATAATGATCGTAATGATCGCCGGCAGCATGACAATCGTCAAGGCAAAGCTTTGCGACGGCGTCTTGTCCTTGTGCGTTTTCATATAAACGGCACTAAGCAGGATACCCAGGGCAAAAGCCATGAGCAGGGCCAATAAAAGGCTGCCTATTGTTATCGTGGTATCTGACGTGCTGCTGACTGAACTAAAAATCGAATCAAACATGATGCGGATACTCCTCACATTATTTATCTTGAATAAACCGGCGGCCGGATGGCAGCGTTCGCTGGTCTTGGGATCAATGCCGGAATGGCGATGGTATTGACCGGTTGGCTTTGCTCCTGGAGCGTCTGTTTATATTCCGTGCCATATTTTGAAAAGCTCGCGGGGTAAACCTCATTTTCGGATAAAAGGCGAACCAGCCAGATTGGCATGCTTTGGCCGGCTTTGATTTCCATGAGCCACTGTCCGGCAGGCAGCAGAAGTTGGCCATAGTCTCCTGCCTCCAATCTCAGGTCGTATCGTCTGGTTCGGATATTCGTATCGAATGAGATCCTTAAACTCCGATCATGACGGTCAAAATAAGCCCTCCGGTCATAGGCCAGATAAAGCATGGGCTTTAGTTCATAGGTTTTCAAAATATATTCGATCTCGCGGAGTACTTGCCGGTTCTGATAAGCCTTTGCTTCCGGGACAACACCGGTTTGCAGAAATTGATAGGCTTCATTGAGCCGCAGCGTGCTCCGCCTCTTGTTGACCAGGCCGGCCACCTTCTTTTTGATCTCGAGATAGACCTTGTCGTCCAGGCCCAAAACGCCATAACCGCGCAGGCGAAGCTTTTCCTTATACTTTGGTTTTCTGAGCGAAGTCCGGATCAGATAATTATCGGCGGTATCATAATAGAGGTTGGTAATTGTATAGGTTTCCTTTTTTTGATTGTAGGCGTCAAGCTCCATGTAATCAGAAATCCGGCTTTGAATTTTCAACAGTTTCCCATCGTCGATCAGATACTTGTTTTCATGTCTGTTAAATACTTCAATTGCCATATGCAGCATCCCCTTGTTTTGTATCTTCTGCCTTTATCATAATCGCCTTATGTGACAGTTAATTGATCTTGGACTATTTTTTTCGTGAAGAAATGGCTTAAATGGCATTTCTTGATCGAAAACTTAATTCAATTCATCAGATGACTCCAAAGCAAAAATATGTTAGTCTGATTTTGTGCCAACATTGATTTTTGTCGTGAATTAAGGTGAATCCATGCAGATCCATGAGGTGTCCTATCTTCTGCGCTACTTGGTCGCTGTCTTGATTGTCATTTTTGTCTGGCTGCAGCTAAGGTTGTCAGTCAAGGAATTGCGCTGGGACATGAAGAACCTGATCCTGCCGGTCAAAGGTTATTTTCTGATGTTCAGAAAAGCGGACGGCCAATTTGCCGGGCCAGAACATGAGCAGGTGCAAGCTCTGCCGCTCTACCATACAACCAGCATCGGCCGGTCATCAACCTGCGACATTCAGATCAGGCGGGAAACCATCAGCAAACGCCAGGCCATTATTTATCTTTATGACGGTATCTGGTTTATTCGTCCTGCCGGCCGTACGCAAAAGGTTTTGATCAACGGCGTGCGGATCATCCCGCCAACGCCACTGGAAAATCAGGACCAGTTGACTGTTGGCGACCAGGATTTCATTTTTGTAAACGAAAAGCAAAGCGCAGACGATGCCGGACTTCTCTTCAGATCGACCGGACCGGCTCCCGTCTTCCCCAAGCCTCTTTCTGCCAAAAAGTTGCGCGGATCCTGGCTGGCCCTTAATCTCCTGACCCTCCTTTGCAGCTTGCTTCTTGTTTTCCTGACGCCGGCCAGTTTGCCTGATCTTCGGCTGGTGCTCTCCATTTTCTGTTTTGGCTTCCTGGTCTTTGCCAACATCTATTACTGGCTGTTGCCGGCACTCCTTAAATCTTTGGACCGGGTTTTGATTTTGGCTTTGCTGCTTCTGATCCTGATTGGCATCGTCTTTCAGGTCCGTTTATCCTTAACGGCAATCATAGCCGCAGGAAAAGATCTCTCTTCTTCTGCGCTGACCGCAGCGGTGTTGAGCGACCTGTCTACGCAAGGGCTTTCATTGTTTCTCGGTTTTGCCCTGCTGCCGGCAATCCTCGTCCTGGTCGCCAGGACCCGGCTGTTGGAGCCGCTCAGCATTCTTTGCGCCGTTGCCACACCACTGCTTCTTCTGGTGACACTTTTTTTCGGAGTGGGATCAGAATCCTATGGAGCCACTCTTTGGATCAATATCGGCGGTACATCAATCCAGTTGACCGAATTTGCCAAAATCACCTACCTGGTCGTCCTGGCCAGTTTCTTTAAAAACCGGCCGGTGCGCAGAAACCAGCTGATTTTTGCCGGATGGGCAGGAATGGTTTTTTTTCTGATCATGCTGCTGCCTGACCTTGGTTCGGCGATGATTCTCCTGCCAACCACCCTCCTGGTTTTTGTGGTCATGACCTCCGAATACTGGACAACCTTGCTGATCCTGTTTTCCGGTTCAGGTCTGGGCGTGATGGCCTTTGCATTGTTCCCGCACGTCCAGCGGCGGCTTTCGGGCTGGACGTCGCTATGGAGCGAAGTCAATGACAGCAACCGCCAGATTGTCTATGGCTTGCAGGCTATGGCCCGTGGAGGCCTGTTCGGCCGGGGCATCGCCAATGGCAATCCCGGCGGCATTCCGCTGGTATCGTCGGACATGGTCTTTTCCATCATTTGTGAGGAACTTGGTCTGATATCCGCTTTGGGCATTGTCATGGTTTTCATCATTATCTGGCTGCGCTCGGCCAGGATAACCGTCGTCGCCAAGGATGGCTTCACTTCCAGCCTGGCCTTGGGAATCGGCACGCTGTTCTTTTTTGAAGCGGTCATTGTCATTGCCGGAGTGACCGGCCTGATTCCTTTGACGGGTGCGACTTTGCCCCTGATCGCCAAAGGCGGCAGTTCACTTCTGGCCAAAATGATCTTGCTTTCGATCCAGCTGGGCCTGTCTGCACGCCGGACGGAGGTGAGCTGACCCATGAAAATGCTGCTCCGCAATATCAAAATCGTCCTTACCCTTTTTGTTGCCGTTTCACTCGCTTTGCTGGCCGGGCTGGTTATCCAGCAATACCGCAGCAAAACCCAGTTTTTTGTTGCAGCCGGTGAAAACAAATTGGCGCTCAAAACCCGTTATGCCAATGCCGGAGCCGTATATGCCCGGGATGGAACGATTCTGGCGCAAAGTAAAGATGGCGAACGATTATATTGCACTGATCAAGAAGTCGCGGCGGCGGTTTTGCATGTAGTCGGCGATTATACGCACAATATTGACAATACGATCGAAGCCCGGTACCAGGGCCAGCTGCTGGGTACAGACCGCAATTTGCTGCATCAGCTGTTTCTCGACTTCACCGGCCATGGCCTTGAAGGCGACAATATTACCCTGACAGTCGATTGCAAACTTTCCGAACTGGCATACCAGCAGCTGAAAAATAGAAAAGGCGCCGTCGTGCTTCTTAACTACCAAACGGGCGCCATCCTGGCTTCCGTCAGTTCGCCGAGCGCATCGCCCGCCTCCGTAATCACTTACAAGGGTTTTCCGGAGACGTCACTTTTTGATCGGGCATTCCTGGGGTCCTATGCCCCGGGTTCAACCTTTAAAATCGTGACCAGTGCAGCTTGGCTGGATTCTGACCTTTTCAAGGCAGACTTGGCAGTCGATTGCCTTGGCCAGTCCACTGTCAACCAGAATGGCGCCAAAGAATCTGACGATGGGCATGGCCAAGTCAATTTCAATTCGGCATTTGCCAAATCCTGCAATGTTTTTTTTGGTCAGATTGGCGCCAGCATCGGCAAGGCGCAATTATTGTCGACCGCCAGCCGCTTTGGCATTGGCGATCGTTTATCAGTGGACAAACTCGATGTCTTCACCAGCAGAATTGAAACTGCAGACGACCCCGCTGTCCTTTCCTGGCTTTCCATCGGCCAGCCTATTTCAGCCAGTTCACTGCAGATGTCTCCACTGCAGCTAGCCATGATCGCGGGCGCAATCGGCAATGGCGGCATCATGCAGCAACCTCACATCATCGATCATCTCACCGATCCAATGGGTATTGAATATCAGCAGCTTTCGCCAAAATCGCTTAAAACCATTCTGGATGCCCGAACAGCCATGCAATTGGAGGAACTGATGATTGGCGCCACTAAAGCAGGAACAGGCTCGGCAGCTGCAGTCAAAGGCTATACTGTTGCCGGCAAAACCGGTACGGTCCAGGTGGAGGGCAAAGCCAACACCGCCCTTTATGTCGGCTATGTCACCGAGGACGAATGTCCTTTCGCCATCGCAGTCGTCATTGAAGAGGGCGGCTCAGGTGGCAAAACCGCCGCTCCAATCGCTGCAAGGCTCTTTAAGGCGGCAATTGCCGCGAAGTCGGAATGAATCACTGATCCTAAAACTGTGCTAAAATATAAAAAGGTCTCCATTAATCGAAAACCGATTTAAAAAGGAGCGATAGGTTATGGCCAATAAAGAAAAAAGTGAAAACAAGGCAAAGAAAAGCCAGCCAGCCGATGATTCTTCAATAAAAAACCATATAAAAAATTCTGGTCATAAGCCAAAGATCATCGATAACGATCTCTACGAAAGTGAGTTGCAGCGGCTCCAGGTAGAATTGGTCAAGCTTCAGGAATGGGTAAAATATAAAGGGCTCAAGGTCGTGGTCATTTTTGAAGGACGCGATGCCGCAGGTAAAGGTGGCGTTATCAAACGCATCACCGAATCTTTAAATCCCCGTGGCTGTAGAGTCGAAGCACTGGCTACGCCCACCGAAAAAGAAAAAACCCAATGGTATTTTCAACGCTATGTCGCCAGGCTGCCGTCAGCAGGTGAAATTGTCCTTTTTGACCGCAGCTGGTATAATCGTGCCGGTGTTGAAAGGGTCATGGGTTTTTGTACTGAGGATGAATATCGGGAGTTCCTGCGATCCTGCCCGGAATTCGAAAAAATGCTGATCCGGTCAGGCATTATACTGATCAAGTACTGGTTTTCGGTTTCGGATGAAGAACAGGAGAAGCGCTTCCAGGATCGGATCGATGATCCGGCCAAGCGCTGGAAATTAAGTCCAATGGACCTCGAGTCCCGGAAAAGATGGGTGGAATACTCAAAAGCCAAGGATGAAATGTTTGCTTACACCGATATCAAGCAATCCCCCTGGTATGTCGTCAATGCCGATATCAAAAAGCATGCCCGCCTGAATTGCATCAGGCACCTTTTGAGCCTCATCCATTATGAAGACCTGACGCCGGAACCGATCGAGTTGCCGCCGCGTCAGGATGACAAAGGGTATGTCCGTCCGCCGATTACCGACCAGACTTTTGTTCCTGACTATTATGGCAACGAAGCTGAATAATTGAATATAAATTTTGGAAATTGAACCAGGTCAAATAAGCCATGATATGTTAAAATAGATTTTGGCTTGTTTGCCGTTTGTAAAGATGATTTTTAACCTTAAAGGAGAATTGTAATGGGCGGAATTTTCGGTGTTGTATCAAAATCCGATTGTGTACTTGATGTTTTTTTCGGAACAGATTATCATTCCCACCTGGGCACCAGCCGCGGCGGAATGGCCTTCTATGGAGAACGGGGATTTACCCGTGCAATCCACAATATCGAAAACTCGCCGTTCAGGACCAAATTCGAACATGAAATAGGCCGGATGTCCGGCAAGATGGGGATCGGCTGTATATCCGACAACGAATCCCAGCCGCTTATCGTTCGTTCTCATCTGGGCAGCTTTGCCATTACAACGGTCGGCCGAATCAATAATATTAAAAAGCTGGCTGAAGAAACCCTGGCAAACGCAAAAACCCACTTTCTCGAAATGAGCAGCGGCGATATTAATCCGACCGAGTTAATTGCAGCCCTGATCAACCAATGTGACAGTATTTCCGAAGGTATCCGGCATGTTCAGGATGTCGTCGAAGGATCGATGACCCTTTTGATCATGACCGCGACAGGAATCTACGCCGCCCGGGACAATCTTGGCCGGACGCCGCTTGTGATCGGATCGAAGGATGACGCCTTCTGTGCTTCCTTTGAGTCCTTTGCCTATTTGAACCTCGGATATACCGATTACAAAGAACTCGGGCCTGGCGAAATCGTCAAAATCACGCCTGAGGGCATCGAAACAGTCAGTCCGGCAAAAAAGGCCATGAAAATCTGTTCATTCCTTTGGATCTATTATGGCTACCCCACATCTTCCTACGAAGGGAAAAATGTTGAACTGATTCGTTACCGGTGCGGCGAACGAATGGCCAAAAGAGACCATGTCAAGGCGGATCTGGTCGCCGGCGTGCCCGACTCCGGCACAGCCCACGCCATTGGATACGCCAATCGTTCAGGCATACCCTTTTCCCGGCCGTTTATCAAATACACGCCAACCTGGCCGCGTTCATTCATGCCGCAAGACCAAAGCATCCGCAATCTGATCGCCCGGATGAAGATCATTCCGATCGATGCGCTCATTCGCAATAAAAAGTTGTTGCTCGTTGACGATTCCATTGTCCGTGGCACCCAACTCCGCGAAACGACGGAATTTCTATATCAATGCGGCGCCAAGGAAGTGCACATCCGGCCAGCTTGCCCTCCCCTGCTCTTCGGTTGCCCTTATTTGAATTTTTCGCGGGCCAGTTCGGTTCTGGATCTGATTGCCAGACAAGTCATCGATGAACGTGAAGGAGATCAAGCTTTAGAGAAACTGGCTGACTATGCCGATCCGGAAAGTGAAAACTATCGGCAGATGATTGATGATATCTGTAAAAAGCTTAACTTTACATCTTTAAATTACAATCGGCTTGATGATATGATCGATGCCATCGGCTTGGACCCAGACAAGCTCTGCACCCATTGCTGGAATGCCAAAGGCTGAAATTCAAGATAATTTTTCTTTAAAGCCCCAAAATCCATTTGCCTTATTCGAATTGAGCGAAAATCTTCAAGAGGATTTTCGCTCAATTTCCATTTGCCATTCAGGCAACCACCCGATTGCAGGATTAGAATCAGAACCGGATCTTATGCGTTTTAAACAGCTTGACCAAAAGAAAACTGCAGATCAAACCCAGAATCATCCCGCCTAAAAGATCTGATGGATAATGCACAAATAAATAAAGGCGGGTATAGGCAATCGTGATTGCCATAATCCAAACCCAGGGCGCAGCCTTGGGATAATGTGCAGATAAAACTCCCGCAGCCGCAAACGAGGTCATGGCATGTACCGAAGGAAAAGAAAAAGAAGATGGCGCTTTGATGAGAAGCTCCACCGAAGGAAACTCATGAAAAGGCCTGGGGCGCCGGATTATATTTTTCAAGATCAGCTCGCCGAAAACAAGGCTCAAAATGATGGCCAAAAGGGTTGTCAGTCCAGCCAGGCGGGTCTTTTTCCGGATCAGCAGCGGGATGGAAACAATCAGCCAGAAAAAGCCCAGTTCACCGGCAGCTGAAAGCCCCCGCATAATCGGGTCGAGAACAGGCAGATGCCAATTATTCTGGATATAAAGCAAAATGGCATGGTCAATGTTCTGCAGTCCTGAAAGCATCTGAAAACCTCACATCTGATCTCCGGTTGCCATTTACTATCCTTTTTAAAAAATCAATCAGGCTGACGCCATTTCAGTAAACACCTGTTGCATCAGCTGGTGTCCTTTTTCATTGGGATGGATGCCATCTGAACACAATAGGGATGGACTGTCATGCTCTGCTAAAAAAGCTTCGCGGATCGGAGCGTACAAACAACGATTTTTCAGTGCCAACCCCGTGGCAGCCAAGGAATAGGATTCATGAAAGCGGTAAATCTGCTGGGTATCCCCCAAAAAGCGCAAGAGATTCTGGCGGTCCAGCCCCTTGCTCGCCAGAAAATTCAGATACCCCTCGCCACTGATCGGCGGCAAGGACATCAGCATCGGCTCAATCTCGTTTTTCCGCAATAAATCAATCATTTCCTGCAGCTGTTGTTTAAACTGCGGCAAAGGCGTATGCGGCTCGTGAGGATATGTTGGATCAGCCGCGACTTTGGGCCAGTCAAAATCACAATCATTGCCGCCGTATTCCAGCAGGATATAATCGCAATGCAGCCCGTGCTCCAGTGAATTTTCCAAAGTCGTCCGGCCTTTGTCAATCGTGCAGCCGAATCTGGATTTATTCAGGATAATGAACCCCAGTTTTTTACTGACCAGCGAGGCGCAACTATTGGCCAGCAATTGATAGGTTCCACGGATTTCATCAAAGATGACTCCTTTTAACACAGAGTCACCCCAAACGCCGATTGTCTTGCGAATGCTTAACATTGACATCACGCCCCTTTGAAGTAAAATTAACGGTTATATACATAATAATCATTATTATGTTATGTTGTCAATGATATTTTGTATCAGAATAATTATAACAATCATTTGAAATTAGTTAAAATCAGTCGTCAAATAACTCCGCAACAGTCACTCCTAGAATTTCCGCCATGCTAAAAAGCCGAGCCAGGGGCATATCTTGCTCACCGCGTTCATAATTGGCAATCTGAGTCTGGGAAGCATTGATCTGTCCCGCCAGATCTGATTGGGTCAGTCCTTTGTCCTCGCGGACCTTGCGGATTTTTGCACCTGTTTTGCCGGTAATCCAGACACTTTCCATTTCATCCATTTTAACACCTCCGGGTATTATGATTTTATATTGACGTTTTGGCAGGTATTCGCGTAGCAATAGAGGCAGCCATGCCGGCAGGTATTATATCGGCCAATATCCGTGCTGGCAGCGCAGCCGCAGTTCGGCCGCTGATTTTTGCCGCGGGCGGCCAGAAGCTTTTGGCCGGTCAATTTTTCAACCAGTTGCTTGTCGATGCAGCTGGCCGGACTGATCCCAAACTTTAACAAGTCGATTTTTTCAGCACAGGTTTTAAGGGCAAGACTTTGCGCGCGGCTAATCGCAGACAGTCTTCCCGCCAGTTCCATGATCTCCTGTTCATTGGGAGCTGCTATATTTTGCAGCAAAAGCTGCTTGCGATTTTTTCGATATAAATCAAGAAAACTTATCGTGCACTGCCGGGTGTATTGACTTAGCTCCCGAGCTATCGAACCGAAGTTTTCTTCATGGAAATCCAGGGAATATCGGGGTGAAAGACCAATCGGATCATACCGCCAAAGCACGTATTCCGGGCCAACTTGGTCCGACAGCCGCTGAAAGGTCTCGACGATCTCGGATCTTGCCGGAACATTTTGCTCCAGATCGCGGCCATAGGCGTTGATAGTCACTTGAAAACAGCAAGGATAATCGGAAAGTTCGGCCAGGCGGCGGCGGAGCGGTTCAGGATTTTTGCTCCAGAAGACAAAACAGTCAACCGCATTTGGATCGAGGGCGACCCGCTTAACCTGGCGGTGATTCATTGGATTGGTCACCCAAACAAATCCGTCGCTTAAACGTTCAAAAAACCAGTCCGTATAGAATGCAGGTATATCCGTGCGCCGGCTGACACTGATAATCATGTTCATCATTCCTTCCCCAATTGATTATACTACACACAGCAGCAGAACCTATTGACTCAGGATTTGGATTTTTGCTGTTCAATCTGCTCGACCAAATCGGTCAGGTATAGCCAGCGGCTCATAGCCTCGTCATATTCGGCCGTTAACTTTTCCAGCTGTCCGGTCAGTTCCTGTAAGCGGATGTAATCATGGGCGGCTTGATCAAGCTCGGTCTGCAGAGCCGTTTTCCGATTTTCCAGTTCGGCGATCCGGGCGTCAATCGCAGCATACTCCATTTTTTCGCTCATTTTCAGGCGAAGCCGGACCGGCTCATTATCGGTCTTTTTTGGCTCGGTAAAAGGAGCATCAGCACTTTTAGTCCTGGAGACAATCGGCCGGTCAGATGATTCCTGGCTCCCTCTTTCCAGAATCTGCTGCTGATAGGCTTTGAAATCGCCCTCGTATTGATGAATCAGTCCATCTGGCTCAAAAGCCAGAATCCGTTCAACAACCCGATCCAGGAAATAGCGGTCATGGGAAACGACAATCACGGCGCCGGCGAAATTTTCAAGATAGTCTTCGAGCACCGAAAGCGTCAGGATATCCAGGTCATTGGTCGGTTCATCCAGCAGAAGGATATTGGGCGCGCCCATCAGGACATGCAGCAAATATAGCCGGCGTTTCTCGCCGCCGGAAAGTTTCCGGATCGGCGTCCATTGCAGAGCCGGCGGAAATAAAAACCGTTCCAGCATCTGGGCTGCCGTCAATTCACCATCTTGGGTCTTGATGACTTCCGCTGTCTGCCGGATATATTCGATCACCCGAAGGTCAGGATCCATACTCTCATTTTCCTGGGTAAAAAAGCCCAGGCGGACCGTGCTGCCAATCTGGGTGCTGCCAGCGTCCGGCGCCAGAATCCCGGCCATGATCAAAAGCAAGGTCGTTTTGCCGCAGCCATTGGGGCCAATAAGGCCCAGCCGCTCATGCCGGTCGACGATGTAGGAAAAATCCCGGAAGAGTGTGGTTTCGCCCCATTTTTTGGCGACCTTGTCTAAAATCAGGGTCTTGCGGCCCAGTCGGGAAAATGCGGACGCCATGCTGACTGCCTCTTCTTCTTCGGGCGATTCCTTAGCATTCAAGTTATTAAACCGGTCGATCCTGGCCTGCTGCTTGGTCGAGCGGGCTTTGGCGCCGCGCCTGATCCAGGCTAGTTCATGGCGCAGCAGATTTTGGCGTTTCGATTCACTGGCTTGCTCTCGTTCAGTGCGATCTGCTTTGAGTTCCAGCCATTTTTCGTAATTGGCTTCGTAACGGTACAGACGCGTCTGATCGATTTCCAGCATGACATTCGTTACCCGCTCCAGAAAATAGCGGTCATGGGTGACCATCAATAAAGCGCCCTTATAATTGGCCAGGTATTGTTCGAGCCAATCAACGGCAGCCGGATCAATATGGTTGGTCGGTTCATCCAGGATCAGGAGATCAGCCGGATTGATCAAAGCGGCCGCCAAAGCGACCCGCTTTTTCTGCCCGCCTGACAATTGCCGGACGGTCTTGAGAAAATCAGTTATGCCCAAACGGGTTAAAACACTTTTTGCTTCGCTGTCCAGATTCCACGCCTGGGTATCGTCCATTCGCGCCGACAACCGGACCAGGCGGTTTTGCAGTTCACTGTCGGCCGGCTGGTCCAAAAGCGCGGCCGCAGCCTCCTCATATTCGCGGATCAGCCGCATAACCGGAGACTGGCCATGCAGCACCGCTTCCAAAATATTGGCATCTGCCGGAAATTCCGGCTGCTGGGGCAAATACTCGATCTTTAAATTGCGGGCCTTGATCAGCTGCCCGCTGTCAAGCGATTCCAAACCGGCTATGATGCGCAGCAAGGTCGATTTACCCGTGCCGTTAATCCCGATGACGCCTATTTTTTCGCCGCTGTTGATGCTGAAGCTGACATCCTGCAAGATGACGCGGTCGGCATATATCTTGCCGATATGTTCTGCCGTTAAAAGATTCATGAATTGCCCTCAGTTCCGATTGTCGCAGTTTGATTCAATCATTATACCTTTGAAGGACCTGATCGGCAAATAGCCGGGAAAATTTGCCAGATTGGCCAGATTATGTTATGATGCTTAATGGATATTTGCAGAAAGTCAAATCGAATTCGACAAGAATATATTTTGTATGAATGGGAAGGACTTGATGGCCTTCCTTTTTTATTGATAGTGTTTAAGAGAACAGAAAGAGGAAATCATCAAACATGACAGAAATGAATTATTTTGAATCCATGAAATTGTTGCCGGAGACCATGGCAGCTGTTGAAAAAATGGGATTTACCAGCCCGACATCTGTGCAGCAGCAGACCATTCCGGCGATGTTGAACTGGCACGACATCATTGCCAAAGCGCCGACCGGAACTGGCAAAACCTGCGCCTTCGGCATTCCGATCATCGAGCATATCGAAGCCGGAGATCAGGGCATTCAAGCCTTGATTTTGAGTCCAACCCGGGAACTTGCTTTGCAGATAACCGACGATTTATGTCATTTAGCCGCATTTTTGCCGACGATCCGGATTGCCGCGATCTATGGCGGTCAAAATATCGACCGGCAAATGGATCAGCTGAAAAAAAAGCCCCAGATCATCGTTGCGACGCCGGGAAGGCTGATCGATCATTTGCGGCGGCGCTCGATTCGCCTGGATACTGTGCATACGGTGGTTCTTGACGAAGCAGACCGGATGCTCGATATGGGATTTGTCCGCGATGTGCGGAGAATTCTCGACCTGATGCCCAAAGTATCACAAATTGCCATGTTTTCGGCCACCATGTCGCGTTCGGTCATGGATATCTCCTGGATTTACCAGCGGGACGCTTATGAAGTCACCGTCCAGGAAGACGAAATCAACAAACCGCAGATCACGCAATATTCAATCGAAATCAACGGCAACGCCCGTATCGATACAATCAAAAAACTGGTTCATGAGCAAAACTTTGAAAAAGTCATCGTTTTCTGCAATACCAAGCAGATGGTCAAGGTTGTTGTCCAAAGGCTTACCGCTGCAGGCTGCAAAGCTGACGGCATTCATGGCGATATCCGGCAAAATATCCGGGAACGCGTTTTGCATAATTTCCGTAAAGGCAACCTGTCGATTCTGGTCGCGACCGACGTCGCTTCAAGAGGGCTCGACATCGATGGCGTCGACGCAGTCTTCAACTATGATATTCCCAGTGAAAATGAATATTATACCCATCGGATCGGCCGGACAGGTCGTGCCAAACGCACCGGAATTTCCTATACATTCACGAATATCATCAATCAGCCCAGGCTGGACGAAATCATGCGCTATACCCGCACGCCGATGATCCCCCTGGTCGTTTGATTGAATCACCTTTTATGACCAGTCTTACTGGACCGGACTTTCCAAAATGCCAATGAAGATTGGCAAGCCTGTCAGCGTATCCAGGATGCCAAAAAGGAAAGGCCGATTGAATTCCAGCTTGTAATCGCCGATTGGCAGGCTGGATTTGCTGATTTCAACAACAGTCGCCGCCGCCGCTTCGGTACCGACCTCATTGATTTTGCAATAGGTTTTATGTTTGACCTCGCTGATAAAAAGGTCCTTCGCACGTTCGGTGTTCATCAGCGAAAAGTCGGCCTGGCCGGAATCGAAAGCGACGCCCATGCCCATTTTTTCCAATTCATTGATTAAACTATCTTCATATTTGGTTTCAAATCTTGGCAGGATCAGCTCGACGTTGGCTTTCTTCGTCTGCTTCAAAAGGCTGGTCAGCAAGGAGCCATCGTTTGCGGCGACCAGTTGTTTTGGTGTCTGGCCTTCCGGCGGCAGCACGGCAAAGAAACTGTATTGCGGATCGGCATAGGGCAGCAAAACACCTGTAATCCCGTTATCATCCAGATAACTCATCTCGCCGGTCCGATGCATGAATTTGGCGCTGACATCTCCTGCCGGCGCGATGAAAATGCTGTCAAGGGTGTATTTTGCCTCAAACTGGGTTTGCCAGTCGGCCTTAAAATAAATGGTGTTGATCAAATACATCACGACCGCAGGATTGATCTGTTCCAGGATCTTTTCTATGGTCCCCCTGGTCTGTTTCTTGACCCAATCATTGATCGTCTGGACAGCCTGGGCTTTGGAAAAGTCCAGGATCTTGGCGCCGGCTGAAAAATAGTCGGCATTGGTTTGAAGAAACGTTTGATCGGCTGAAAATCCCGTCCGATACCAAATCGAATTGGCAATGCTCATGTCGATCTTCTGATTGGACTTGACCATCAAGGTCATCCAGTCCCGGCAGCCGGCATTGAGCGTTTTGATATCCAGGCTCGAAGGCACAAAAAGAGCATCAAGCATGGCAGCCCGGGTCGTGCTGTCCGCGCCGTTTAAGGTCATAGCCAGGGCAAGATAGACCGAGGCTGGGGAAATCAGGACGTTGCCGGGATTTTTGGCTGATTCCAGCAGCAGCGTCCATGAGAATGAATCAACGGCACCGGTGAACAAAGTCGCCGGCACCGGCGGCGACGCCGGCCTTTCGGCGGCCTCGACCCCGGCCATCAGGTCAGTAGCCGGAACCGCGCAGCCGGAAAACAAAAGCGCCAGGCTCACCACACATAAACCCAAGAAAAAGCCTTTGCGTTTCATTGATAGGACCTCCTCCCATACCTTTTCGACGAACCAGATAGACGAAAAGTTCCAGAGACATCGGGTCATTTAAGCTTGTTTTCAGGTCGTTTGCCAGACGCCACTTCCTGTAAATTAAATTTGGTTCTATAATGACTTTAGGCGCATTTTCTCAAAAAATCAAGCTGCCGGAGGTGTCGCAATGGCTGCCAAGACTTTTAATGAAAAACTTCAAGCTCCGAAAGGCCTGCCCTGTGTCAAAGAAATCAGCTTAAATTCGCCGATGGCCAGAAAGATGGGCGGCAACAAGATGTTGATCGCTGCTCCCATGCAGTATGACGCAATCATGAAACAAATTCCCGAAGGCAGGCTGATCACATCCGATGAAATCCGTGACTTTCTGGCCAAACAGCATCAGGCAGATTTTACCTGCCAGCTGACTGCAGGGATTTTTATCAATATTGTTGCCCAGGCGTCGCGTGAACGTGAACTGTTTGGTCAGAATGAACTGACGCCTTATTGGCGAACTTTGAAGAAAAATGGCGAACTAAACGAAAAGTACCCCGGCGGCCTGGCCGGACAGCAGAAACTGCTCGAAGCCGAAGGGCATACGGTCATTCAGAAAGGTCCGCGCAAATTTGTCAAGGATTTCCAAGACAAATTAGTTCAGTTAAAATAAGGTCTTTTCAAATCCGTGCACGCTCGCTATTGGGCGGCCGGATTTTCCATGATCCCCAGGAACAAGGGCGCACCGGTTGTTGTATCGACAATGCCGTAGATAAAGGGGCGGTTGAAATTAAGCTGATGGTCGCTTGCCGGCATACTGGTCAATTTGACTTCAACTGAAGTGACTGCTGCCGCTTCAGTGCCAAGTTCGTCAACACGGCAAAAGGTTTTATGCTTGACTTCACTGATGTACAGATTCTTGGCGTGAGCGGCATTCATCAGGGAAAAGTCTGCCTGGTCAGGATCAAAGGCCACTTCCATGCCAAGGGTTTTTAATTCATCAAGCAGGCTGTCTTCATATCGGGTTTCAAATTTGGGCAGGCGCAGGTCGACGCTTTGAGTCTTCCGGCCCTGAAGCATAGCAGCCGCTTTTTCGGCGGTCAGTTCAAGGACCAGGTCGCGCGGCGCTGTGCCTTCATTGGGCAGGATAGCCATGAAAGCATATCGGCCGTCCTTGTAAGGCAGCAAAATGCCCTCGCCATCATCGGCCTGCAGATAGTCCATGCTGTCGGTCCGGCTTAGATACTTGACATCAACCTCGCCGGCCGGCGCTGCAAATTTACCGGCCGCAGTTTTGGCAGCATCAAATTGGGTTTGCCAATCGGCTTTAAAATAGACGGCATTAATCAGGTACATCATGACTTCAGGATTAATCTTATCGAGAATTTTGTCGATTGTGCCTTTGGTGGCGTCTTTGACCCAGGCGTTGATTGTCTTGACCGAATCTTCCTGATCAAAGTCAAGCGTTTTGGCAGCGGCGGCGTAAAAGTCCGCATTGCGCTGCAAAAAGTCCTTGTCGGCGGCAAATCCGTCGCGATACCAGATGGAATTGGCGATGGAAAGCTTTGTGGTTTTGTTGGTGTTCATCAGAAGCGTCGCCCAGTCGCGGCAGGACTTATTCAGTTCATCAACCGTCAGGCCATTTGCCGAAAGCGCTTTGAGCATGGCAGTCCGCGTATCCTGATCAGCCCCATTTAGCGTCATGGCCAGGGCGAAATAAACCGATGCCGGCGAAATCAGGACATTGCCGGAATTTTTGGTCGATTCCTGGAACAGGCGCCAGGAGAAATCCGATACGGCGCCGGTGAATTTGCTGTCTGGCTCGGCCGGCGAGGCCGGCCATTCGGCGGCGTGGACGCCGGCCATCAGGTTGGTGGCCGGTTGGGCGCAGGATGACAAAACAAACGCAGCGGCAAGGAGCAATGAAAACAGGAGCAAAATTCTTTTTTTCATAATAAAACCTCCTTCAAGCCTACTTCATTGGACGAAAGAGGAATGCTTTTAGTTCCATCTTTTGACGGGACATCTGTTTTTAGTCAGCCGTCTGGCAATAATAGGCATAAACCGCATCAGCCACGCCTTGGGCGATTTTCTGCCGGCCGGCATCATCTTCCATGATCTGGCGGTCGGCCGGGCTGGTGACAAATCCCATTTCAACCAAAGCGCTGACCAGGTTGAGTTCGCGTAAAAAGGCATAATCCCCAGTCAAGACATCTGAGCTGCCCGGGTATTTCAGATTGGGGATCTGCTTCAGGATGCTGTCTCTAAGGCTTTCGGCCAATTTTTGGCGGCCGGCGTCGTCATACAGCATATACGCCGGCGGATGGCTCATGGAATCCTGATACCGGACATAGCTGGTTTCCTTTTCATAATTGGATTCATTGGTCTGATAGTAGACCAGAAGGCCGCCCGACTGGCTGCCATCGCTTAGTGCATTGCAGTGAAGCGAAATAAACACAGTGTCGGCATACTGATGTTCGATGTCCAAAAGCAGCCTGGCGTCAGCGTTGGCGCCAACGCCTTTCATCAGGCCGCGCCCGCCGCTTTCCGCCGAATCATTATTAATGGTGATCATCTCATCCAGTTGCGGCAGCAAATGGTCGACTGCCGAGCTGGTGTACCCCTGGTAAGGCAATTCCTGAATGAACTTTGAAAGGGCATACTTGCCGACTAGGGCAACCCGGCTGTAAAGCGATTGCCACTCGTCGGTTTCGCGGGTCATGATCACCTGGGCGCCCATGCCAAGCAAAATATCTCTTGTTTTCAAGGAAACATCCAGGGTGATGTTTTTTTCGACGATCTCCGGATTTGACGATGTGTTCGGATAGCTGGTTCCGCCGTCTTTGCCGCCGTGGCCGGGATCGAGGATGACTGTAATTCCCGCTAATGGCTGCTCATCGTAAGAACGTCCGGTCAAGCTGGCCAAGTCCGGCTGATGGATGGTTTCCAGGCAGGATATTGCCGGCCAGCGCCGCATGCCAAGAGATGGCGTCGGCGATGGATCAACGCTTGTTACCGTCAATGGTTCGGGATCGGCAGCCGTTGTCCCGCTAAAGGACGATGGCTCGCTCGTTTGGTTGTTGTCACCCGACGCCGTGCCAGGTTGATCCGGGTCTGTTTTCTGCGTCTGGCCAGGAATCTGGTCTTGTCCAAAAAGCCCGGCTGCTGAAAGCGTCAGGATCAAAAGACTTACAAGCATCAGAATACTGACGATAATTTTGGCAGTCCGACTCGACATGGTGCCATCCCCCTATGCAAAAGCTGTTGAAAATTATTCCACCGTAACGCTTTTAGCCAGGTTTCTTGGCTTGTCGACATCAAAGCCCTTGTTGACGGTCATGTAATAGGCAAACAGCTGGGTTGGGGTGACAGCCAGGATCGGCGCCAGCCAGGGATCGGTTTCCGGGATCTCGAAGACGGCATCGCAAACTTCGGCAGCTTTCATGCAGGCCGGGGCGATGATCCCGAGCACCGTAGCGCCTCGGGCCTTGACCTCGCGGATATTGCTGATCATTTTCTCGATCAGGGCCGGCTGGGTCATCGGACAGACAACCAGGGTCCCTTCTTCGATCAAAGCGATCGTGCCATGTTTCAGTTCGCCGCCGGCATAGGCCTCGGAATGAATATAGGAAATCTCCTTGAGTTTTAACGATGCCTCCATGGATAGGGCGTAGTCCAGCCCACGGCCGATAAAGAAAATGCTGCGGGCGTTGAAGTGTTCCGCCGCAAAGCGCTGGATCTGATCCTGCGTCGAGAGGACTTCATTGAGCAGATCCGGCAGCTGGAGAAGCTTTTGGATATAGGTTTGCAACGTTTCCTGGTCAATTTTGGCCAGCCTTTTGGCCAGCTGAAGGGTTATCAAGTAGAGCGCGGCCAATTGGGTATTGTACGCTTTGGTCGAAGCGACGGCAATTTCAGGCCCGGCGGCCGTATAAAGCACAGAGTCGGCTTCGCGGGCGATCGAGCTGCCCACGACATTGACAATGGCCAGGATATGGCCGCCCAGCTTTTTGGCCTCGCGCATGGCAGCCAGAGTATCCAGCGTTTCACCGGACTGGCTGATGATGATGACCAGGGTCTGGTCATCGATGATCGGATTTCTGTAACGGAATTCCGAAGCAAAATCGACTTCAACCGGGATGCGGCAGAAATTTTCCAACAGGTACTTGCCAACCATGCCCGCATGATAGGCGGTGCCGCAGGCAACGATTCTGATCTGCCGGATTTTCTCAAGCCAGTCCTGCTCCCAGTTGAATTCCGGAAGCGAAATCAGGCCATCCCGCAAACGGGGCTGCAGGGTGTCGCGCACCGCGCGCGGCTCTTCATGAATCTCTTTCATCATGAAATGCTCATAGCCGCCTTTTTCCGCGGCTTCGCTATCCCAATCCACAATCATGGGCTCTCTTTTGACGGCAACCCCATAGGCATCGTAGAGCTTTACACCCTTGGCGTCCAGACAGGCAATCTCGCGGTCTTCCATGATCAGGATTTGCCGGGTCCTGGCCAAAATGGCGGGAATATCAGAAGCAATGTAATTGCAGTCCTTGCCGAGGCCAATGACCAGAGGGCTGTCCTTGCGGGCGGCGATAAACGTCTCCGGGCAATCGGCGCATAGGACGCCCAAAGCGTAGGATCCTTCAATATCGGCCAAAGTCAGCCTGACCGCGGCCAGAAGGTCGCCGGCAGCCGCATGCAGATAATGATGCTCGACCAGATGGGCAATAACTTCAGTATCGGTTTCGGACTGGAAAAGATAGCCGAGGCCGCCAAGGTAGGCCTTTAGCTCCAGGTAATTTTCGATAATGCCATTATGCACGACAGCAATCCGGCCGCTGTCGGAAAGATGCGGATGTGAATTCTCATCGCTTGGCGCCCCATGAGTCGCCCAGCGGGTATGGCCGATGCCGATGTGGATTTTGCCGGATCCGCCATCATCCAGCAACCCTTGACTTGCCAATTCGGCTGCCAAAACCTTCAATCTGCCCTTTTTTTTGCAGACTTTGATGTCCTGTCCTTCGATATAGGCCACGCCAGCAGAATCATAGCCGCGATACTCGAGGCGGCTCAAACCTTCCAATAAAATTGGCAACGCACTCTGCCCGCCAATATAACCGACTATTCCACACATAATTTGCCATACCTGCTTTCTGGATTTTAAGCGCCATAGCGGCTGACGATCAGTTCCGTCAATTGCTCCGCCATATGGGTGATTTTTTCCGTATCTTCCCCTTCAATCATGACCCGGACGATCGGTTCAGTCCCCGACGCGCGGACCAGGATGCGGCCACGGCCATCGAGCTGTTTTTCCATTTTGGCAATAACTGCCAAAATATCCGGATCATCCATGGCTTTATTCTTTTTATCATTTGGCACGCGGGCGCTTTTCAGGACCTGCGGCAGAATCCTCATGATATGGCGGGCATCGCTCAACCGCTGGCCGCGGCGGGTCAAAGCCCGCAGCATGCGCAAGGCGCTCAGCATGCCATCGCCGGTGGTCGAATGATCCAGCAAAATAACATGGCCGGATTGCTCGCCGCCAACAGTATACCCGCTGCGAAGCATTTCCTCTAAAACATAACGGTCGCCGACCTTGGTTTTGACCAGCCTGATGCCCTGGGCATCAGCCATGATATCCAGCCCCAGGTTGCTCATGACGGTTACGACCAGCGTATCATCGCGTAATTGGCCCTGTTCTTTCATATCCAGAGCGATAATGGCCATAATGACATCCCCATCGATTGCCACGCCGTTTTCATCGACCGCCAGCATCCGGTCGGCATCCCCGTCGAAGGCGATGCCAATGTCGCAGCTTTCCCGCCTGACCAGTTGGCGCAAGCGCTCCAAATGAGTCGAACCGCAGTTGTTATTGATATTGGTCCCGTCCGGTTCGATGCCGATCGAAACAACGTCCGCGCCCAGATCGCCGAAAAGGCCAGGCGCAATATGGGCGCAAGCGCCGTTGGCGCAATCCAGCCCGATCTTCATGCCGCTCAAGTCCACGCTCATCCGGCGTTTCAGGTGTTCGGCATAATCGTGCGAGGCATTTTTCTTTTCGATGCGCCGGCCAATGCCTGCGCCGGTCGGCCGATCGGCAACATGCTCTTCATAAGAGTTGACCAGGCATTCGATTTTATCCTCGGTGTCGTCCGGCAGCTTGTAGCCGCTATTGCTGAAAAACTTGATGCCATTGAATTCAAAACTGTTATGGGATGCCGAAATGACAACGCCGGCATCGCATTTATATTTTCGGGTCAGGTAGGCAACCCCTGGCGTAGGGATGACGCCGCAGATGAAAGCATCGGCGCCGGCAGCGCAAATGCCGGCCACCAATGCCGACTCCAGCATGCCGCAGGAAATCCGGGTGTCGGAGCCGACCAAAATAACCGGTTTATGGCTGCACTCTCCAGCCAGCACTTGCGCGCCGGCCCAACCCAATCGATAGGCAAGATCCGGGGTTAATTCTTTATTGGCGATTCCACGAACGCCATCCGTTCCAAATAATCTGGGCATTTAGCTCATTCTCCTTCAATTCATGAAAATGATCGGTTTAATTATAACATCCGGCAGCGGTCGGATTATTTCAGCCGATGTGGTCTTTACGCGTCAAACAAAAGTCATAGACATTGCAGCTATATTACATAATAATTACACGCCTGCTACCCACCAGTTTTCGCCTGGACAGTGACCGTTATGGTTGACGGCGATATGTTGGAAGCTTGCAAATACATCAGTCCAATCGTATCAACCTGAACAGTCAGTTTAATCTGGCCGGCAGAATTAATCCCTGTGCAATCCAGATAGGCGTCTATTTCATCAGCTTTCAAGTCTGTAATATTTTTTTTGCGGCCTTGCAGAGTAATCTGGATGTCCTGTTCGGTCTGCTGCACTTCAAGCCCTTTGCTTAATATAGTTTCACTGCCTCTGTATTGCAGCGGCACGACAAAAGTGCGGGTGTCAACCGGATTGACCGTCACCTGGACGTAAAGCCAGAGCACAATGGAAATGGCTAAAGAAGCCGCCATCAAAAGTGCCCGCTGTTTTTTGGGAATGCGGTGGCCGGTGCGTGTTTTGCCGGAATCGGCAGCAGTTTTCCGGTCATGAAGAAGATCCGGGGGCTGTTTTGAATAAGAAACGCCGTGGCGGCTGGCCTCTGCCTGGCGAACATGGCGGCTGGCGCCGCGGAACAGGCTTCCCAGGTTGCTCAGGCTGACGCCGGAACGGGCCGGGCTCAATAATTTGTGCAGCAATGTCCGCAAAGCATCGGCATTGTCGAGCGTATAAAGCCGGCCTTCCAAAGTAAGGCTGATACAGCCGCGTTCTTCGGAGACAACAACGGCTATGGCATCACCCATTTCACTGGCGCCTATCGCCGCCCGATGTCTGGTGCCATAGTCTTTGCGCAGATGGTAATTGTCGGATAACGGCACATGAACCCGGGCAGCGGCCAGTCGGCTGTCGCGGATAATGACGGCGCCATCATGCAAGGGCGACCCTTTATAGAAAATCTGCTGCAGCATGGTCGCGGATACGGCGGCGTCCAGCGAAACGACATTTTCCTGTTCGATCAGCTCGCTCAGGCTTGTTTGACGTTCAAGAATAATCAGGGCGCCCGTATGCGTCTCCGCCATTTTTTCGCAGGCTGTGACAATGGATTCGATCAGATTGTGCACCGAACCGGACGTCCTTGCCGGTTCGTCCTGGGAAATGGCGGAGGAAATGACGTTGAAGCTGTTTCGTCCGACTGTTTCAAGCGCCCGCCGCAATTCAGGCTGGAAGATGACCACAAAAGCGATCGCGAAAACCGAAATCGTATTGTTTAAAAGAAACCCGACTGTCGTAAGGCCAAACAGGCTGCAGATCACCGCAAAGCTGACAATCAGGATCAGGCCTTTCAGCAATTGCCATGCTCTAGAATCCCGCAAGATTTTCAAAACATAATAAACGACCAGCGCAGTCGCAAAAACGTCCAGCGCGGCAACAATAATATCCAGCGGGCCGCCAAAAAAAAGCAATCCACTGGTAAAATCCCGAAATAAACTAGTAATAAACTGACCAAAGTTAGTCAGAATATCACTGCTGTTCATTAACACACAACCGTCCTCCGTCCGAACAAAAAGCTAATCCTAGTTTACCATAGCTGGTATCGCAAAAATAGCCAAACATCTTAAAACAAAATCCGCTCAACCGCCTTGGAAGCCTTCAATCACGCCGCGTTCAAGCCGATCAAGATCCATCAGCCAGATCACCCGGCCGCTGACGCGAATCAGGCCATCCCTTTCCATGCTGATCAGTTCGCGGGAAAACGACGGTCGCGGCATCGCCAGCAGCCTGGAAACGACTTCCTTGGAAACCGGCAGTTCAACAGCCTGGGTCGAAACGGTGCGGCGGATTATTTTGGGGGTCTCGCCTTCTTTTTCCAGTTGGTCGCGCAAAAGCTCCAACAGGTAATTGGCGATTTTCTGGCGCAGGCTTTTCTGCGAAAGCAGCGATATGCGGCGGTTTTGGGCCAGGACCCGGTCTGACAGGATCGTCAGAAAATTCTGCATGATCGCCGGGCTCTGATAAAGCAGCGTCATCAACATATCCCGCGAGATAAATACGATTTTTGAGTTGGTTACAGCCTCAATGGTCACAGAATAGGTTTTTTTGTTGCCGAATATCAGATATTCGCCAAAAATTTCACCGGCGCCAAGCAATTCCAGCGTCGCAAAATCACCGGCGCTGGTATATTTTTGCATGGCCAGCTGACCATCGATTATCATGCCAATGCCGGTGCAAGGATCACCTTCATTGACCAGAACTTCACCTTTCCAAGCCAGCCGGATGCTGGTCTTGCTGCAATACTCATGAAACAAGTCATGATTGAGTCCGCTAAACAGGGGCGTCGCGGCCAGAGTATCGCAGATTTTCTTCATAAATACCTCTTTCTATGTCTCCCGGCGCTCTGGCGTCTGGCCGGGATTAAGGTTTGTGAGCGGCGATAAAAATGCGCTGCTTTGATCATACTTTACATTTTACCAAGCGAAAAGGTCCATGTCGACCTTTATCGGCCAGATCCTTAAATAAGACCTTAATAGGGGTAAGTGTTTTTGAAGCTTCTGCCGTCCGTGTAGATGGTGATATTAGCCCCTTGCAGTCTCAGCTGGTCAAAATCACTTCTGGAGATCAACGGGCAATAGGATAAAATAAGCTGGCTAAGATTAGGCAGAGAAAGTAATGTGGCCGTATCAACCGAAGCCAGGTTACTCAATTTAACTGTAGACAAACTGGAATTCCCCGCAACGGGGGACAAATCGGCAATCGGATTATAATCTATAATCAGGGTCTTGAGCTTTGTTGCATTTCTCAAGGCAGCAATACTGCTGATGCTGCAATCTTGCACAAGGATGCCCTGCATTTTTGATAAATTCAAGGTTGAGTCCAGAATAACCCCCTGGCAGTCATACAAAGTCAAATAGGACAAATTCGGGCACTGCGCTATGCTGCAAAAATTCTTAAGAATAATCGACTGGATGTGATTGTCTTCAATTTCGGATTCATGATTGCCAAAGATGGAAAATGCCTCAAGGGCTCCTGGTCGTGTGAAATACTGCATATCAAAGGTATAGGTGGTGGAAAGTGAATCTGGCGGAATGCCATAAGCAAGTGTAATCTGACGGAACGGAATGGTCGAAAACACCTTGAAGCTTGCGATTCTGCCCGTTGCATGGAGATTTATGCCATCTTCTGATCCGGCGGTGATGACGGACAGGTTTTCCGCGTACTGATATCTTATATATAAATTTTGATTGTACAACTGGCTGAAATCACTCGGAAAGACACTGCCTGTCGCTTTTTTGGCACAGGACCGTAAAAGGCTTTCCAGCACAGGGTCGTCAAATACAAGCGGCTTTTCGGTCGCTGCTGTTGTACTTTTTGTTGTCGTTGCGGTCGTTGTACTTTTGGTCGTGCTTTTAGTCGCTGCCGAAGCTGTTGCTGAAGTTGCTGTTGAAGTAACCGTTGTGCTTTCGGAAGGCACGGTTTCTTGAATCGTTGTGGAAGATGGAATGGCCGTATTGCTGGCGACCTGCGAAGAAAATTGTTGAGAGGCCGATGCTTCCGATGTCGCCGGAAGCGTATTGGCAATATCGCTATTTTGAGCGCAGGATGCAGTCAATAAAAGGGCAGATATTATTAAAGCGACAGCAGTTGATCTTTTCATGAAGTCCTGTCCCCCCTGTCTGATTTTCAGTTTGTTATATCATAATTATATTATATAAACAAGTTTATTTATAGCAAAACAAGAAGACTGACGGCCATGACCATCATGCCGCCGACCAATCCATAGATGGCCAGATGAGGCGACCCATACTCCCGGGCTGTCGGCAACAATTCATCCAAGGAAACAAAAACCATTATGCCGGCAATCATCGCATATAGAATGCCCAGGGTCAGGTCGTTAATGAAGCTGGCAAAAATCGCATACCCGAGCAAAGCGCCCAAGGGCTCGCATAAGCCTGAGAGAAATGACCAGCGGAAAGCCTTGCGCCGGCTGCCGGTCGCACAGTAAATAGGAACCGAGACCGCAATGCCTTCCGGGATGTTATGAATAGCGACGGCAAAGGCTATCGCAATTCCCAGCGACGGGTTATGCAAGCCGGTGGCAAAGGTTGCCAATCCTTCGGGGAAATTATGCACGGCGATTGCCACGGCACTGACGAATCCCAAGCGCATGAGTTTTTGCTGGCTGCAGGTTAAAGCGTCTTTTCCGTCGCTCATCCCCTCAACCCGCCTGGCTTCGTGAGGATTTTCGATTGAAGGCACAAGGCGGTCAATGACGGCGATAAGAATGATGCCGGAGAAAAAAGCAATAACCGTAACCCAGTTGCCTTGAGTATCGCCAAGAATATTGATTAAAGATTTTTTCGAATCGGCAAATAATTCGATTAAAGAGACATAGATCATAAAGCCTGCAGAAAATCCCAGGGCAACTGAAAGGAACCGCGGGCTGGTCTTCTTGGTCAGAAGGGCCATCAAGCTGCCGATGCCCGTTGACAGGCCGGCAAAAAGAGTGAGTCCGAATGCAAATAGAATTGTTCCAATATCCATTGAATCCCTTTCGTTCCTTGATCTTTTAAAACATGTTCTTATCGGTGCATTTGTCAACTTCCGCCTGGAGCGTGACATGGCTGACCCCATGCTGTGCAATGAGCAAATGCTCGATCATGTTGCAGATCGCCTGTGCTTCACATAATCTCATATCGTCCAGATCCACATGGGCTTCGAAATAAATCGTATTTTCGTTAGCCATCCAGGAATGAATGTGATGGATATTCCTTACATGCTCAATTCCTTCGATCTCACTTTGAATTTTTGCATAATCCAGATTTGCCGATGACTGCATCAAAATATCGACGGTGGTTTTCAGAATTTTCCAGGTTTCTCTCAGAATATAGAGCGAGATCAGTATCGTGATCAGCGGGTCAATCCAGACCAGATTCCAAAGCTTGATGGCAATGCCGCCAATAACCACTCCTACGGACGAAACCGTATCGCTTAACAGGTGCAAATAGCTTGATTTGATATTCAGATTGTTTTGGGCATCCTTTTCAAGCAAGTATACCGATAGCAGATTTGCAAAGAGCCCGATTACGGCAATGATGATCATCAGGCTGCCATTGATCGGCTCAGGCTTACGCCAACGCTGGATGGCTTCAACAATCAGGAAAACCACTATGGCCAGCAAAGCTGCCGAGTTGATAAATGCAGCCAGGATTTCCGCTCTTTTATAGCCGAAAGTTTTCTTTGGATTTTTGGGCCTTTGAGCAATCAAATTGGCAAAGTAACTCAAAGCAATTGAGATAGTATCACTCAAATTATGGAGGCTGTCGGATAAGAGTGCCAGACTGCCTGAAAAAAGGCCGCCAATTACTTCTGCCACAGTAATGGTGAAGTTCAGTGCCGTTACCCAGAAGATTTTTTTGCCGGATAAATGCGCTGCGCCAGGATTAGTGGTACCCTTATGATGATGATGATGATCGTGATCATGATCATGGCCATGCCGATTAGCCATCAAGCTACCTTTTCTTTCACCCATGTTGCGGTTTCCGTTCTCTTTCAAGTCAACATCCTTCGATCAGTCGTAAAAGTTAACCATAGCTAATTTATCAAAAAAAGACGGGAATGTCAAATTTACAAATTGGTCAATTTGATTAGTTGCATAATTTTCGGGCAACAAATATAATTTAGGCGACAAATTATATTGTATACAATTTGATCAGGGGGAATTGATATGAAATCTTTAGCCAATCACAAACGGATCAAAGTGACTGTCAACGGGCACGAAACGGAAGTGTATGATAATCTTACCATCCTTCAAGCCTTGTTGCAGGAAGATATGCATATCCCCCATTTATGCTACGATATCCGGCTGGAACGCTCGAACGGCAATTGCGGCCTCTGCGTGGTTGAATTGGGCCCTCAGGCTGAAAGGGATGTCAAAGCTTGCCAGACACCCATCCAGGAGGGCATGGTCATTAACACCAACAGCCCAAGATTGGAGAGTTATCGCAAGATCCGGCTCGAACAGCTTCTATCGGACCACAATGCCGACTGTATCGCGCCTTGCGTCAAAACCTGCCCGGCGAATATCGATATCCAGTCCTATCTGCGCCAAGTCGCCAATGGGAATATCCAGGCGGCCCTGAGGGTCATCAAGGATCGCAATCCGTTTCCAGTCGTCTGCGGCCGTGTCTGCCCGCATCCTTGCGAAGCCCAGTGCCGGCGCAATCTGGTGGACTCGCCCGTAGCCATCAACTACGTCAAGCGTTTCGCCGCAGACTGGGATATGGCGAGCGGGCAGCCTTGGATTCCGCGCAAAAATCCATCGACCGGTAAAAAAATCGCAGTGGTCGGGGCCGGCCCTTCCGGCTTGGCGGCCGCTTACTACAGCGTGATCAACGGCCATGATGTCACCGTATTTGAAAGGCAGCCTCAGCCTGGCGGCATGATGAGGTATGGCATTCCTGAATACCGCCTGCCCAAATCGACGCTGGATCAGGAAATAGGCATCATGCAAAAGCTGGGCGTCAAGATCATGACCGGCAAGTCGCTTGGCACACACATCAACTTGCAGGACCTGCACCGGGATTTCGATGCCGTCTACCTGGCAATCGGTTCCTGGCGGGCGACGCCAATGCAGATCGAGGGTGAAAATCTTCCGGGTGTCTGGCTGGGCATCCAGTATCTTGAGCAGGAAATCAAAGGAACCAACATCCAATTGGGGGACCAGGTTGTGGTCATTGGCGGCGGCAATACGGCAATCGACTGTGCCCGCACCGCAATCCGCAAAGGCGTCAAATCTGTCAAACTGGTTTATCGGCGGACAAAAGAAGAAATGCCTGCCGAACCCTACGAAGTAGAAGAAGCCTTGCGGGAAGGCGTTGAAATGATTTTCCTGGTGGCTCCGACCAAAATTGCCCTGGCAGATGGCAAGAAAAAACTGCAATGCATCCAGATGAAACTGGGCGAGCCTGACCGTTCAGGCCGCCGCCGGCCGATCCCGATCGAAGGCAGTGAAACCGATATCGAGGCCGATACGATTATCGGTGCGATTGGCCAAAGCACCAATACGCAATTTCTGTATAACGATCTGCCGGTCAAATTGAATAAGTGGGGCGATATCGAAATCAACGGCAAAACTTTTCAGACCTCTGAAATGAACGTCTTTGCCGGAGGCGACTGTGTAACCGGCCCGGCAACCGTTATCCAGGCTGTAGGCGCAGGCCGCAATGCCGCTGACGCCATGGATTGTTTTCTAAGCAAAGGCTATATCAAAGAAGGTCCGGCCGACTACAGCTGCAGCCGCGGTTCGATGGAGGATCTGCCCAAATGGGAATTCGAGGAAATGCCCAGGATAAAGCGCGTGAAAATGCCGGAAATCGCTTTGGATGAACGGAAAAACAATTTCCGGGAAGTCGAGCTCGGCCTATCGGTCGAGGATGCCCAAAATGAAGCCCGCCGCTGTCTGAAATGCGGCTGCGCCGAACGTTACAGCTGCGATTTGCGCAAAGAAGCTTGCGACCATGGGGTGGAATATGCCGATCCGGTGCATGAGCGTCCCTATATCCCGATTGTCGACGACCATCCTTTCATCATGCGCGACCATAACAAGTGCATATCCTGCGGGCGCTGTATCGCCGCTTGTGCTGAGATCGAAGGCCCTGATGTCCTGGCTTATTACATGAAACAGGGCCGCCAGCTGGTTGGCACCAAGAGCGGGCTGCCTCTGCAGGAGACCGATTGCGTCAGCTGCGGCCAATGTGTGAATGCCTGCCCCTGCGGCGCTTTGGATTACCGGCGTGAACGAAGCAAGGTTTTCCAGGCTCTCAACAATCCCCAAAAAACTGTAGTGGCCTTCGTCGCCCCGGCTGTGCGCAGTGTGGTCTCTTCCCATTTCAATGTGCCTTTTGACGAAGCGTCGCCCTATATGGCCGGGTTGCTCAAAAAAATCGGTTTTGACAAGGTGTTCGACTTTTCTTTTGCAGCCGATCTGACCATTGTCGAAGAGACGACAGAATTTCTGAAACGCCTTGAAAATAAAGGGGTTATGCCGCAATTTACCTCCTGCTGCCCTGGCTGGGTCAATCTGGTTGAGCGTCGTTATCCTGAACTGATCCCCCATATGTCCAGCTGTAAATCACCTCAGATGATGATGGGCGCAACTGTCAGAAATCATTTTTCCAAATGGGCGGGAATCGACAAGAAAGATTTGTATATCGTTTCGATCGTTCCCTGCCTGGCAAAAAAATATGAAGCAGCGCGGCCGGAATTTGCCCATAATAAGCAAAGGGATGTCGATGCCGTCCTGACTTCCGGCGAAATGCTGGAAATGCTCAAATTAGCCCGGATCGACGCGTCGGAAGTCCAGCCCCAGGAGTTTGACGAACCCTACAAGCGCGTTTCCGGCGCCGGAGTCCTTTTCGGCGCGTCCGGCGGTGTGGCCGAAGCGGCACTGCGCATGGCTGTCGAACGGATAACCGGAAAAATCCTGACCGACCATCTGGATTTTGAAGAAATCCGCGGTTTTGCCGGGGTTAAGGAAGCGACTGTCGAGGCTGATGGAAACAAGGTCAGGGTAGCTGTCATCAGTGGACTGAATAATGCCGAACCGATCATCAGGAAAATCATCCAGGGAGTTGACGTCGGTTATGATTTGATCGAAGTCATGGCCTGCCCTGGCGGCTGCATTTGCGGCGCCGGCCATCCGGTTCCCGAAAAGGTGGATGCACTGGAAAGAAGGCAGAAAGTCCTGATCAACATTGACAAGACATCTAACTATCGTAAATCCCAGGAAAATCCGGATATTCTGCGGCTGTACAAAGAGTTCTACGGGGAAATCAACTCGCCTCTGGCGCATAAGCTCCTGCATACTCACTATACCAAGGTCAATGGTGACGGAATTTGCGGCAATATCCAAAAGAAGGACGATTCTGCATTTGTCACCCGCGAGTTCACGATCTGCCAGTGTGACAAGTGCGCCGGCAAAGGCGCCGAAAAATTATACGACGCGCTGACACAAAGATTCAAAGAGCTGAAAATGGATTCGTTCATCGATGTCAAGACCATCCGGTTGAAAGACAACCACTCTGGAGACGGCATCTATATCACGCTCGACGGAGTGTCAATCAAGCCAGAAAGGCTGGATCGCATATTGAAGCATATGAAAAAAGAGAACCGCTAAAGCTTTTCCGGTTTGTATTTTCCTGCTGTAAGGTATTCGGCTATCGTAATGCATTGTTCAATATCTAAAAGGGTTTCTTTAAAACCGATTTCAAACAAGTTGAGCTGCTCAAGCGTTGAGCCGCGAATGTCGGATTTATAAAAACTGGTTTGATGGACAATCGATTCGCTGAAGTCACAATCATTTAAATTGCACTGATTGAAATGGCAATCCGATAAATCCGCGCCAAAAAATCGGATGCCACACAGTTCCTGTTTTTGAAAGCTTTGTTTACGCAAATTTGTATACGACCAATCCCCGCCTGATATTTGAATCAGGGAGCAGTCGGCATCGATGAAATTTGAGCCTGTCATCTGGCAATCCTCAAACTTGGTTGCAAAAAAGGTTGCGCCTTTAAATTGGCATGACATGAAATTGGAGTTTTTGATGTTGACGCCATTTAATCTGGCGTTCATAAAATCACAAGAGTCAAATTCGCATTTAAAGAAAACTGAAATGTCTGAAAAATCGGTCCATCTAAATATGCATTTGACAAATTTCCGATTTGACAACTCGCTCATACTGATTATTACATGCGAGAAATCTTCCTCGAAATAATTGCTCTGATCCAGTGTTTTATGCAAAATTATACCGCCTTAAATCTGGACTCTCCCCATTATGAACAAATCGACCTGTTCCGGTTGAATATCAAGAACATGGGCGAATTCGTTGTAAAGAAATTTTTCCGCTGTTTTCATGGTTTCAGCATCTGAGTTGGTAAGCTTCTTCCCATTCTTTTCCAGCTCATTCTTCCTGGCATAGATCGTCTTGATCAATTGGACCATTCTTTTCTGGTCGCCGGTTTGAATGATTTCCCTGAACGCGGTTTTTCGAAAATGATCATCGCTGATCCATTCACTTTCGATGTCCGGCATCACCTTGATCAACTCATAGATCTCTTCTTTCGACATGATTTTTCGCATGACAACATTGCATTTATCCGTTGGAATATAAATATCCATGCTATTTGCATTTACAGAATTCAGCACATAGTATTCCCGTTCCATTCTTCCGCCGAAATTCTCCAGGCTGATGCTCTTGATCTGGCAGACTCCGGTTGAACCATAGACGACATAGTCATTGACTTTAAACATTTTTCCTCCTATTGCTATCCATTGCATTCTTTCCCGGGTCCGACTATCGGTCTCATGATTTTGGCCGGACTTGAAAAGAGAAAATAAAAAACGTGCAATTTTCATTAAACTGCAATGACGTCATTGAAAATGGCACCAAAAAAGATCTGTTGCATCTTTAATTTTATCGGGTTACGCGATATTTTTCTAATGGTCTTATCGACGAATATTTTATCAGCAAATAGCCTTTGTTATGCGTTTTTTGGCGATACTCCATTCGATCAGACTCAATTTCCCGATTGCATCATCAGAAAATGCCAAGACTGTTTGCATGTTCCCTCTATTTTACTATAACCTTTATTTGTCGATATGTCCAATCAATCGCCATTTTTGCTGAAACTGATTTGAATTATTCTATCCATCCGGCAAATTTTTGAATATTTATACAATCTGCCACTTGACAGTTCACACACGTCTCCGTATTCTGTATACAGAGTACGGAACACAATCATCGAAGAACAGGAGACTATCAATGGCACTTCAGATGATCAGTAAAAAAGAATCTTTATCGGATTCCGCCTATCAAATGATCCGCCTGGCGATTATCCGCAACGAATTGGAAGCCGGCGAGGTTCTAGCTGAGGAAAAGCTCGCTGAAATGCTTGGCATCAGCCGCACGCCAGTCCGAACGGCTTTGCAGATGCTGGTAGCTGACCAGCTTGCCGAAACAGATCCTCGCGGGCGGATTATCGTCAGCGAGGTTGTTGATCAGGATGTCAAGAACGTCGATCAGGTTCGCGCTGAAATCGAACCCATATCCGTACGCCTTAACTGCGCGCGCGGATTGACGGCAGAACAGGCCAATGAGTTGCGTTCATACTGCAAGGCACAAAAAAAAGCTGCTTCCGAAAGCAATACAGAAGACTTTTTCATATCCGGCTACAGCTTTCATAACCAGTTGGCCATTTATTCAGGAAACGCCTTTCTGGCAGATATGATTGAGCGGGCATCATTGACTGCCGTACGCTATCTGATGAAAAGGCCGCATCCCGAACAGTATATTGATGCTTCAGGCACTGAGCACGAGGAAATCCTGGATTTGATTGTTGCCGGAGAGGCAGACAAAGCCATGGTCAAAATGCGCAGCCACATCCTTGATGCCAAGCCGAGTTTTTTAAAGTAAATTTTACAAGATGTTAGGAGAAGGCCAAAATGGATCGCGTCAAAATGATTTCTAAAAAGCAAATTGAACAGGTGCTTACCATGGAAAAATCCATCGATCTGGTTAAGCGCGTCTATGCCGCACATGGCAACAATCAAGTGCTCATGCCCCCCAAAATCACGCTCGACACCGGCGAGAGCAATGACTGGCCGCCCTACGGGGGATCGTACAACGCCATGCCAGCCTATATCGGCGCGGACATTGACATTTCCGGCATCAAATGGGTCTGGGGCTTCAATGACAACCATGCCAAAGGCATCCCTTACATCGGCGGCGTCATCATTCTCAATGAATCCCGCACTGGCGAAGTTCTGGCCATCATGGACGGCAGCTACATCACTGATATACGCACAGGCGCATCTGCCGGCGTAGCAGTCCGATATCTGGCCAACAAGGATTCCAGGATTCTGACGATTATTGGCGCCGGCGTGCAAGGCCGGATGAATGCCCGTGCGGTAGCCAAAGAACTGCAGCTTGATGAAATCCGGATTGCCGACATCCGCCCCGAAGCAGCTGCGGCCTATGCGAAAGAGATGGAAATCGAGCTTGGCATCAAGGTCATACCTTGCCGGACCAACGAAGAAGCCTGCACCGGCGCAGATGTCATTATTACCGTTACAATTGCCGATGAGCCGCTCGTGCTCAAAAGCTGGCTGAAAAAAGGCTGCACCGTGCTGTCGCTCGGATCTTTCCAGGAATTGGACGAGGCAATCCCGCTGACTTGCGACAAGCTTGTCGTTGACAGCTGGGAGCAGAACGCACACCGCGGCGAACTGATGAAACTAGTCCATCAAGGCAGGCTTGACCGCAGCCGGATTCATGCCGAGATGCCGGAAATAGTCGTCGGCAAAGCAACCGGCCGTGAAAATCAAGATGAAATCATCTGTGCCTGCATCATCGGCATGGGTTCCACAGACATAGGCACTGCAGGTGTGCTCTATCAGGAATTCTTCGCGCAGGACGACACCCTTGAAACCTTTGCGCTGAGAAGCTATAACTAAACGGAGGAGCATGAGGTGGGCAAGCTTACCGGTTTATTCAGCCTTGAAAAATGTATTGAAATCGTCAAAAATTATGCCCCATACTACATACACGGATTGCTGTATACGCTTATCCTTGCCGTGTTCTCAATAGTAATCGGGCTTGTGTTTGCTTTGCTGCTGACAGCGATCCGCCGGTCCCGTTTTGCGCCGCTCCGCTGGCTCGGCACTGCCTATGTGGAGCTGATCCGGGGGACACCGATCCTGGTCCAGCTCATGCTGATCTATTACGGATTATGCACGTTGATCTACATTCCTTCGATCACAATCTTCGGATTTATCGACACGGCGATGTTTATTCCTGGAACTTTTGCTGTCGCGTGCAATTCGGCAGCTTATGTTTCCGAGATCATCCGCGCCGGCATCCAGGCTGTGGATGTTGGCCAAAGCGAGGCAGCCCGTTCGCTAGGCATGACTTCCCGCCAGAATATGCAGTACATCGTACTTCCTCAGGCAATCAAGAATATCCTTCCCGCACTGGGCAATGAATTTGTCACGGTCATCAAGGAGTCTTCCATCTGCATGGTCATTGGCATTCCCGAGCTGATGTACAATGCGAATATTGCCAAAGGCGCAACATTCCGGGTCATGGAATCCATCTTGCCGGCCGCTGCCATCTATTTTGTCGTTACATTCACACTGTCCAAGGTCCTAGCGACATTTGAAAGGAGAATGCAGCATGGCTGATCCTGTCATTCGCGTACAAAATTTGAAAAAGCAATATAAAAACGTCAATGCACTTGATGGCATCGATTTATCCATCAACAGCGGCGAAGTTGTTGTAATCGTAGGGCCTTCGGGAAGCGGCAAGTCAACCCTGCTCCGTTCTTTAAACTTGCTGGAAATCCCGACGGAAGGCCATATTTTCGTCGATGGCGTGGATATAACCGCACGGGGAACAGATGTCAACCTGCACCGCCAGAAAATGGGCATGGTGTTCCAGCATTTCAATTTGTTTCCGCATATGAGCGTCCTTGGCAATCTGACGATTGCCCCGCAAAAGGTTCGCAAGCAATCCATGCAGGAGTGTGAGCCCTACGCACGGGAATTGCTTGAACGCCATTGGTCTTTCTGACCGTGCAGATGCCTATCCAAATCAGCTTTCTGGCGGGCAAAAGCAAAGGATCGCTATTTTGCGGGCACTTTGCATGCGTCCTGAAGTCATGCTGTTCGACGAACCAACCTCAGCCCTCGATCCCGAAATGGTTGGCGAAGTTCTCGACGTGATGAAAGACCTGGCCAAAGAAGGTATGACCATGGTCGTGGTCACCCACGAAATGGGCTTTGCCCGGGAGGTTGGCACCCGGGTCCTGTTTATGGACCAGGGCCGCATTGTTGAAGAAAACTCGGCGCAGGAATTTTTTGATGCCCCTGTATCCCCGCGATTGCGTGAATTCCTGTCCAAGGTTTTATAAATCAAATACATCATTATATTGGAGGAAAAAACAATGAAAAATTTTAAAAAGCTTCTTGTCCTGCTTCTTGCATGCCTGTTGCTGGCATCGTTGGCGGCCTGCGGCCAATCCGCATCATCGCCATCGACAACTTCGGCCGGCGTAACAACTGCTGCCGTTCCGACAACGGTGGAATCTTCAGCAACAAATGGCACGCTTGTCCTGGTGACCTCCGCTGATTATCCTCCGTACGAGTTTCATAAGCTGATTGACGGCAAGGATCAGATTGTCGGCTTTGACATTTCTCTCGGCCAGCTGATCGCTGACAAACTCGGCAAGAAACTTGAGGTCCGAGACGTATCATTTGACTCCTGCCTGGTTGAGCTCAACCTTGGCAAAGCCGACCTCGTCATCGCAGGCATGTCGCCAGATCCTGACCGTGACGCAGCCTTTTCCCAAATTTACTATGATACAACCCAGTGCGTCCTTGTCCGCAAAGGTGAAACGGCGACCTTTGCCAACGCGGCAGCTTTAGCCGGCAAGACGATCGGCGCCCAGGCCGGTTCCGCTCAGGAAAAAGCGGCTGTCGCCGAGCTTTCAGGTTCGACCCTGGTATCCCTCCAGAAAATTCCCGATCTGCTCCTGAATCTTAAAACCGGCAAATGCGACGCCGTTGTCATGGAAAAATTCGTGGCCAAAACCTATTTGCAGACTTATGATGACATGGAAATCGCATTTGATCTTTCCTATGACACGGCAGGATGCGCTGTTGCCGTTAAGACCGGCAACGATGAGCTGCTGGCGCAGGTGAACGAAGTATTAGATGGCGCCCTTGCCGATGGCACGCTCGGCAAGCTGGTCGATGAAGCATCGGTGCTCGCAGCCGGACAACTCGGTTGATAAAGGGGTTTCATGTATGCCTTCTTTAAGTAATCGTGTTCAATCTTTCACCGATTCCGTTATCCGGCGCATGACACGAATCAGCGACGAGCATGGCGCGATCAACCTTTCGCAAGGTTTCCCGGACTTCCCTCCCCCGAAGGCCATCACAGACGCCCTAAAACGCGTCGCGGACGAGGGGCCGCATCAGTATTCGGTCACCTTTGGCGCGGATAACTTCCGGCAGGCGCTGGCCAAAAAAGTCGAACCCAACATCGGCCGCAGGATCGATCCAGGCAAGGAAGTCCTTGTTACCTGCGGCGGAACAGAATCGATGATGAGCGCCATGATGACCATTTGCAATCCTGGTGATCAAGTCATTGTATTTTCACCGTTCTATGAGAATTATGGTGCAGATGCAATCTTGTCAGGTGCTGAACCCATCTTCGTCCCGCTCGTGCCGCCTGATTATTCCTTTGATGCCGGTTTGATCGAAGCAGCCTTCCAGAAGGGGGCAAAAGCGATTATTGTCTGCAATCCGTCCAATCCCTGCGGCAAGGTATTCACCCGTGATGAACTCGAAACCATCGGCGCCCTTGCCGTCAAATATGACGGGTTTGTCATTACGGACGAAGTGTATGAGCATCTGGTCTATGCACCGAATATCCACATCTGCATGGCATCGCTCCCGGGAATGTGGGAACGTACGATCACCTGCAATTCCCTCTCAAAAACCTACTCCATCACCGGCTGGCGCCTGGGGTGGATGATCGGGCCTGAAGCGATCGTCGAGAGTGCCAAAAAGGTGCATGATTTTCTTACGGTTGGCGCACCGGCGCCGCTGCAGGAAGCCGCTGTAATCGGACTGAATTTTCCTCAAGCCTATTATGATGGCCTGCTGGCAACCTATACCGAAAAGCGCGATTATTTCTGCCGAGGGCTGGATGAAGCAGGTTTCACCCACAATGTGCCCCAAGGCGCCTATTTTGTCATGGTCGATATCAGCCAGTTTCTTGATCACCCGACCTTCAAGGGCTATTCCGACCTGAAATTCTGCGAATGGATGATCCGCAACATTGGCGTGGCTGCCGTGCCCGGTTCAAGTTTTTTCCGGGAACCCGTCAACAATCTGATCCGGCTTCATTTTGCCCGGGAAAAAAGCACGCTCGACGAGGCTCTGCTCCGCCTGAGCCGGATGAAAAGCTTCATTTAAGCGGGCCGCATATCAGCAATCTTTCCAGATCATGACCAGGCGCCCCGAATGAAAAAATCGGGGCGCCATTTTGATCACTTGACTTTGACAAGCCTTTAGGGTATATGATCTTAATGAAATAATCATTCTTATTTTTTGAGGTGTTGAGATGGCTGGTCTTGGGGAAAACATAAAAACACTCGGATTTGGGCTGATGCGCCTGCCAATGCTGGGCAATGATGTCGATATCGAACAGACCAAGCAGATGGTTGACCTTTTCATGTCAAGAGGATTTACCTATTTTGACACTGCGTATGGCTATATTGATGGCAAATCGGAGAAAGCAATCAAAATTGCCCTGGTTGATCGTTATCCCAGGGGAAGCTTTCAACTTGCAACCAAGCTTCCTGCCTGGGCGGGCGCTAAAACAGCTGCGGAAGCGCAGCAGATGTTTTGGACTTCACTGGAACGGACGGGCGCCGGATATTTTGATTTCTATCTGCTGCACAATTTAGGTGACGAACGCACACAGGCTTTTGATACGTTTGGCATTTGGGATTTTCTTGCCAGGCAAAAAGAAAACGGCCTGATCAAGCACCTCGGCTTCTCCTTTCACGACAAAGCGGCTGTTTTGGAGGACGTGCTCAATAAACACCCGGAAATGGAATTTGTCCAGCTGCAGATCAATTATGGCGACTGGGAAAGCGAAAAGGTTGAATCCAGAAAATGTTATGAAGTCGCAAGAAAACACCAAATGCCGATTATCGTCATGGAACCGGTAAAAGGGGGTTCCCTAGCAAATCTGCCGGACACAGTCGCAAATATTTTTCAATCAGCAAACAAAAACGTCTCCCTTTCTTCATGGGCAATCCGTTTTGCGGCGTCGCTTGAAGGATTGATTACGGTGCTCAGCGGCATGTCAACGCTGGATCAGATGAAGGACAACCTGTCTTTCATGGAGGATTTTAAGCCACTGGATCAATCTGAACGCCAGGTCATCGCGAAAGCGCAGGAAGCGCTTAAAAACATTCCCCGGATTCCCTGTACCGATTGCCGATATTGCATGAAAAATTGTCCGCAGAAAATCGTGATTTCCAAAATTTTCGGTGCCATGAATAATTATCTGATTTATAACAATTTGTCCGGCGCAAGAGGCAATTACGCATGGGAAACCCGAGATGGCGGACAGGGGTCGACGTGCATTGGCTGTGGGCAATGTGAAATCGCCTGCCCGCAGCACATCCCTATCATTGACGAATTGAAAAAGGCCGTAAGCCTCCTGGAATAATATCTTATGGCCGGTAAATTAACCTTGATATATTGAATTCCTACTCTTAAAACGCAGAAAGTCCTTATAAAAAGGACTTTCTGCGAATCAAAATCCAGGCTTGCACCGATGTCAGAAGGATTTTATCTTTTAACCCTGGCGCTGCCACCACGCATGACGTCGTAAGCTTCCTCATTGGTCACGAGGTTCCAGTCATTGCGGACGGTATGGCAAAGAGCCGAATAAGCGGCAGAAAAGTCTATGACCTCTTGTTCAGGACGGCCCTCCAGCATGCCCCAGATAACGGCTGAAGCAAAGCTGTCACCGCCGCCAACTCGGTCATAGATTTCGATGTTATCATACTTGCGTGAGACAAAATAACCATTTCTGGTCATCATGACCGTGCGCCAATTATTCAGGCAAGCAGAGACAACCTCTCTCAGGGAGGTAGCTACAGCCTGGACATTCGGATATTTGTCCATGACCTTCTGGGCTACGCCACGATAGCTTTCCGGATCGATCTTGGAGTAGTTGGCATCAGTGCCATCAGCCTTGATACCCAGCATGGTCTCAAAATCTTCCTCATTACCAATGATAACGTCAACATAGGGCATGATGTTGAGCATCGCTTTTTGAGCCTGCTCCTTGCTCCAAAGCGTCGAGCGGAAGTTCAGGTCATAACTGGTTGTTGCTCCATTCTCTTTGGCTGCCTTCAAAGCTGCTGCAACTTCGGTAGCGGTGTGTTCTCCTACTGCAGTTATTATCCCTGTAGAATGGAACCAGCGTGTATCCAGCACTTTTTTCCAATCGATATCGCCCGGTTTGATCATGGCGACTGCGGAATGACCCCGGTCATAGGTCTGATAGCTTGGGCGAGGGCCGATGCCTACTTCGATAAAACATTTGCCATTACGACCATTTCGGCCGATCTTATCATACTTGCTTACGACTACATTTGACATATCAACAGCGTGCATCTGAGCGTGCTTGATAATATATTCGCCATCCCAGGCGTCAACAAGTTTTGTAACAAAAGCGGTTTTCAAGGTAGGCTTGAGCAGGACACGGCTGAGATTGGATATATTCACGCAGCAATTAAGCTCTGCAGCGGCAATGCCCAGCTGAAGTTCTTCAGATTGACCCAATCGGTCATGCCCCGGGGGCGTAAACCTTACCATTGCCTCACCGAAACTCATAAAATCATATTTTGCCATTTTTTGTTCCTCCCATATCTTGTTCTGTTTAAGTCCTTTTATCCTAAATCATGCCTTCGTTCTTAAGCTTCGAATAGATGTTCTTGCGGTCCGCTTCCTCCAGAGGAAGCAAAGGAAGTCGAGGCTGACCGCCGGAAAGCCCTGCCAGGTCCATGGCATACTTGACCGCCGCTACCCCGCCCTTGCCGGATACGATCATGTTGATCTGCAGGATCTTTTCGTAAAGGGCGATCGCTTTTTCATACTGATGGCCGACCAGCAGATTATACAGTTCAACGGTGATCGCCGGGAACGAATTGGCCAGTGACAGAACGCCGCCGGCTCCCCCCATCGTCATTGCCGTAAAGAAGTTGTTGATTGAGCCCGAAAGCACTGTGAAATTGTTCCGGACGGCAAAAAGGATGCTCTCCATGTTGCCTGACGAACTGTCCTTGACTCCCAAAATATTGGGATGGGCGGTCAAGCGAGTGAGCAGGCTTACCGAAAGGCCAACCCCGCCGGCATACTGCGGCGCATTATACACCAGGCATGGAATCTCCACAGAATCCGCCACGTCGCTAAAATACCTGAAAAGCGCATCGTCCGTCATCTGCTTCTTGAAGTAGCACGGAGGCAGCAGCGTCAGATAGTCCGGCTTCAATTCCTGCATCTTTTTGCCCATGTCGATCGTCTCGCTTGTCGATTCAAAAATGCAGCCGGCCATGACTACCTGGTCTTCGCCCTTGTTGGTCATGATCGTCTCGAGGATCTTGAGCTTCTCGTCGTTGGTCAGGGCCTTATTCTCGCCATTTGAGCCCAGCGCAAGATAGCCTTTTAACCCCGACTTCGAATAAAAGCGTACATTGCCGGCCAATCCTTCGTAATCCACTTCGCCGGCGGCGGTAAACGGCGTAGATATCGGTGCGAATACACCTCTTAATTTTTCTTCCATTCGGAATGCCCTTCCTGTTCCGTTCATTATTTTTTCTTCATGCTCTGAATCGAAGTAACGGTTACGGCTAAAAGAATGATCAGACCAGTAGCAATATCTTGATAATAGTACTCAATATTCAATATGGTCAATCCATTTGCCATCGTACCAATGACTAAGGCGCCTAAAACTGTACCAGCCAGATTGGGTTCGCCATCTTTAAAAGAAGTGCTGCCAAGGAAAACGGCCGCGATTGCATTCAGCAGATAGGATTCACCAGCTAGCGGGTGTGCGGATCCCAGGCGGGAGGTCAAAACGATGGCAGTGATGGCGGCGGCTATTCCGCAGATGACATAAGTGAACATGATCATCCGTTTTACGTTGACGCCTGATAACATGGCGGCTTCTTCATTGTCACCAATTGCATAGGCATAACGGCCAAGGCGGGTATGTGCCAACAGAACCGAGCAAATTACAACAACAATGCCCAGTACGATGATTGCGCTTGGAATGCCAAACAATGAGGATGCGCCAAAGATTTCAAAGGATGCTGGAATGTTCGAAATCGGATGGCCTTTCGTGTAGGCTTGATTGATGCCGGAAACCAGGTATCCGACGCCAAGTGAACCAATGAAATCCGGAACGCCAATGTAAGAGATGATGACGCCATTGACCAAGCCAATCAATGCGCCCATCGCTAACGTGATAATGATGGCAAGCCATATTGGCAAGCCGAAATGAACCATGCAGGCTGCAACAACAATGCCAAGGAAGCTTGTCGAATAGCCAATCGATAAATCCGAGCGTTTGGTTATCAAAACAAAAGTGAGGCCAATACTCAATATGGATAACATGGCAATTTGGCGAACGATAGTTATGACATTTTTAATCGTAGGAAAACTATCTGGGGCAAGTGCGGAAAATAATATGCATAATATAACCCAACCAATCAGAGTTCCATAGCGCTTGGCTATATTTGCATAATTAACATTTCGCAGTAAATTTTTCTCTTGAGAGTATTCCATGTTAAGATTTCTCCTTTTTTATTGATTAAACGCCTATTGCATATTTAAGAACATTATCTGAAACGATTATATCTTCGCGGCTTAGCTCACCGGTTATCTTGCCTTCGGTCATGACTGAAACCCGGTCACACAGCAATTGCAATTCAGGGATTTCCGATGAAATAACGATCACCGCAGCGCCTGACTTGGCCAAATCCTCGATTATTTTATAAATTTGCTCCTTCGCACCGATGTCGATGCCGCGTGTTGGTTCGTCCAAAATGAAAAGCCTGATGTCCCGGTGAATATACTTCGCAAGAACAACTTTTTGCTGATTTCCGCCACTTAAATCGCCAACAGGTTGTTCAATAGAACGACAGATGATGTTCAAGGATTTGGCAACCTTGTTGACACAAACTTTTTCGTTGCTTTTATTAAGCAGTCCCAGTTTGCTGAAATACTTGAGATTTCCAATCGTAATGTTTTTTGCAATTGACTGGTGAGGCAATACCCCTTGCTTGCGCCGCTCTTCGGGTACAAAGGCTATTCCCCGCTCAAGTGCTTCCTGATAGCTCTTGAATTTTACCGGCTTCCCGTCATAGGTGATTTCTGCTCCATCATATTTATCAATTCCCAAAACAGCTCTGATCGATTCTGTCCGGCCAGCTCCGACTAAGCCGAACAAGCCAAGGATTTCCCCTTCTCTGACATCAAAATAAACATCCTTCAGTACATTTGCTTTATTAAGATGCTTAACCGACAGGATAACTTTGCCAATCTCCCGGTTTGATTTCTTTTCTGATCCTTCTTTGATATCCCGGTTTACCATCATTTTAATCAACTGCTTTTTATCAATTGAAGCTGCCGGCACGGTGTCTATTAATCGGCCGTCCCGCAGGACCGATACGTTATCGCAAATCTGGAAGATCTCTTCCAGGCGATGCGATATGTAAATGATTGTTTTTCCCTCTTTTTTCAGATGATTAATATATTCCAGCAAATGGATGATTTCACCATGGCTCAATCTTGCTGTAGGTTCATCCATAATAACAATTTGGGCATTTCTCGAAAGCGCCCGTGCAATGATCATCATTTGCTGGTTCGAAACGTTTAGATCTTTAGCCGTTTTTTTAGAGGATAAATCAATATTCAAATCCTTTAATAATTTGTCGGCATTCTTATACAATTTCTTCCAGTCAATAAAACAATTCAATGCCCGCTGTGGTTCATCGCCCAAAAAGATGTTTTCAGCAACCGTAAAATATGACACGAACGAAAGCTCCTGCGGAACTAATGCAATGCCCAATTGCTCAGCATGGTCGAGATTTTTGATCTCAACTTTATTGCCTTCTAGTATTATTTCTCCTGTGTCTTTTTCGACAATGCCGCTGAGAATTTTCATCAGTGTAGATTTGCCGGCGCCATTTTCACCAAGCAATGCGTGGCAAGTGCCTCTTTTGATTTTTATAGAAACATCCTTCAAGGCATAGACGCCGCCAAAGCGTTTGCTGATCCCATTCATTTCCATGACATATTCGCTATTTTCCACAGTAATTTACTCCTTAATAAAAGTCGATTATCCTAAAAGTTTCTACTGCGAGTAATAATCAATATATAAAAGTGCATCAAGCAAAATATTTGCTTCATCTCAACATTCATGCATGATTTTAATCAATCTCAAAAATTGATTCGACTTCAACAGTCAATCCTAATGGCAAACTGTTTGTACCGATGGCTGACCGGGCGTGTTTTCCATTTTCTCCAAATACATCGATAAAAACTTGTGATGCGCCGTTAATAACCATGGCCTGTTGTGTAAAGGTATCGGTTCCTGCAACAAATCCAAGTATTTTAACAACCTTTTTCACCCGATTTAAATCGCCTAAATAATGATGCAGCTGAGCTAACGTGTTGATCGCGCATACCTTTGCGGCATGCTGAGCTTGTTCCATCGTTACACTCTCGCCAATTCGTCCAACCAGTGGTATCCCTTTTTCAATACTTCCTTGTCCGGAAACATACAACAAATTGCCAGTTTGATTAATCGGCCGATATAGCCCTACAGCAGACAGGGGTTCAAATTCTGTAATACCCAGATCTTTTAGATTATCATATATATTCATAAGCATCCTTTTTGAGTGCAACTTATATCGCAGCGGATATAAGTTGCACTCATCATTTAATAATGGAATAAATTATTCAGCATAGGTTTTGGAATCTGATTCGGCTTTGGCAATAAAATCATCGACATTATCTGCAGTTACAATGGTATAAGGGATGTCTACAGCCTTCGGCAGTTTTTCGCCGGCGCACAGACGCTGAGCATATTTGACAATATTGACCGCGCATCCGTCAAGATCCGATACAGCTGTGCAAAGAACACTTCCGCGTGCTTTGATATCCTTGAGGACATCAACTTCACCGTCAACGCCAACACACTTGACTTGTGGATAAAGGTCGGCTTCCTTAAGCGCCTGAATAGCGCCCATGGCTTCCAGGTCCTGCGACGTCCAAATGGCGGCTACGTCAGGATTAGCTAAAAGGGCGCTTTCCAATCCATTGTAGGTTACTTCTGTTGTGCCTGGGAAGGTTGTCTGTACATGGGCAACAATCTGCAATCCGGTGTATTCTTTAACAAAGGCTTGTTGCAGTGCGCCGATTGAACGCAGCGCAAAATTGTCCTGATGGCCGGTTGTGATTATTTTGCCAGTAAATCCGGTTTCGCCAGCAAGCATCATAAAAATGTCAGCACCTACTTTAAAGCTGTTTAAAGTGAACATTGCAGAGCAACCGTCGATCCAGCCTGAATCCTGGCTAATAACGACAATACCCTGTTTGGATGCTTCCTGGACGGCATTTTTAAGCGCAAAAGCGTCTCCGTTTTGGACGATTATCGCTTTGCAGCCGGCCTGAACCAGGTTTTCGATATCCATTGACTGCTGTGATGCATCGCCATTGGCATTTACCGAGACAACTTCATGTCCAGCTTTTTCTGCTTCCTTAATGACTGATTCGAACATGTGCCGGTTATGGATGTTCGCTAAGGCATTCGTGGAAACGCCTATTTTCAGTTTTTCACCATTGCCGGCAGCAGCAGTGGTTTCGTTGTTTGCAGATGTTCCGCCTGCAGCTTGAGTTGTGGTTGCATTGCTTTCGGTTGCCTTGGTACTCGTACAACCAGTAAACAAGGTGAAGAGAATGGCTACAATCGCTAACAGGGTGAGAAGTCTTGTGAACACTTTCTTTTTCATTTTTTTCCTCCCATAATTTTTTTATTGCAGAGAATATCAGTATTCTCGTTGCAAACATAATAATATTTTTATTTATTATAACTAACTTTTTGTTAGTTTACGGGGTAAAAAAATTCCCCTTTTCCTGTCGAATCAATACAGCCTGGCCCAATGATTTGTACGCTCTAAATAGGCATCCTGAAATTTTTTCAGAACGAATTAAATGGCTTGCTTTGCGTAGCGAAAATAAGCCATTTGTTCATGACATCATCTTTATTGAATTTGATTTATGGTTAGTTTTCCTGTCTTGACACGTCAATTTGAACTTGTTTTCATTCTATCAAGCGGCAGCGTGAATGTCAATAGAAAAACATACTTTTTTTTTGTATTACTTACTATTAATTTGTTTTATCCTTTTTTGCGAGCTTCGTCCAGATAATTATAGAAAGTATATTTTGATATGCCTAATAGCGAACAAACCTTTTCACTTGACTTCGTGATAATGAAAGCCCCTTTGGTATCTAAAAACGAAATGAATTCTATTTTTTCTTCTTTATTCAAATCAGAAGGCGACTTCCCGGTGTTCTTCATAGCCTGCTTGATAATAAGGTCCAATAGCTCGTTGACATTGGCAATAAAATATTCGTTTGCGCCTTCGTATTTTGCCGTGCTTATCTGGTACTTATTATAATCGCTCAAGATCTTTTCACAGTAAACAGTATCCGTTATATCCAGATTTATGCATAATGAACCTATTGGTTTTCCTTCGTCATCCAGAAAATAGATTGATGACGAGCGCAACAACTTACCGTTAGGTGAAAAGGTGATATAGTTATATTGATCCTCTGGTTTGGCTGTACCCTGCAAAATTTCAAATCCCAAACTTGTCGCGCAACCGCCAATCGCTCTGCCGGTCACATGCCCATTACGAATGTCAACGATGGTGTGCTCGTAATTCTTCAGGAAATTATGCAGGACCACTTCACAGTTAGAACCAAAATGCTTTTCGATCAGATCAAGATATTTCTTGAAAACATCTATATTTTCTTCAATATCCTTCATTGTATTTTATGCCTCCTCAGTTTCCATTTGAACATTACTATTTTTTTTTCAATTACACTAAATGTTTTGCCCATTTAATAATAAATTGGGAAACAAGCACTTGTCAAGAAAAACAAGTACGAGATTCAAAGTACGGCGTGAAAGTCACATGCAAATTGGGAGACGGATGAAATGAATAAAAAACGCCCCCCTGGTATTGCGCAGCCATTGCGCGCCAGGGGGGCGGATTCAACTTAAGCGTTTTACCAAACTATCTTTGAAATCAGATCTGTTCGATTTGATAGTAATTTTCTTTCGTTTCGTTGAATAAATTCTTGATGGTCCGCCAACTTCCAAGAAAAGCAAAAAACAAACCAAGGCCAACATTGATCCATACCTTGTCGACATAAAATAATTCGGTATTGTAAAAGGCCTGCGGCGCAATCTGCAAAGACTCCATCAGGGTTAAACCGATCTCCGGATCCTGCATCAGACCGATGGCAATTTCGATCGTATTGGCAGCTAAAATGCCGAAGATAACGGATAAAAAGATAATGACCGGCATTCCTTTCTGAATGCGCCCTTTAAACAGTCGGTATCCAAATTGGGCAAGGAAGGCCATGACAAATCCTACGATTGAAGCGTAGAACCCAATGTACGAAACCAAAAGCCAGAGCGCCGTGCCAACCAGAGAACCCAGCAACGCACCGATTGTCCCTGTGAAATAATTTCCTTCATTAGTGTTTTTCTCGACAATGCCGTCATATTCCTGTTTCAGCTTTGCTTGACACTCGGAGCAAATCCCGACTGCCTCTTCCCCCATCCGAACAGCGTCCAAAGGAACATTTGCCGCGCATAATTTACATCCGCCCGCAAGACTGAATTTTGCGAACAATGCCGTTAAGTCGTGGATTAATTCATTGACTCGATCCATGTTTTTCTGCGCATTCGTATCGGGATTGACTACAAAATCAAGGACGTGGTTTTTGTTATCAAATCGGCTGAGCTTATATGTTTTTTTCTTTGCCTGAATAGCGATCTTCAATTGTTCCAGTGATATCGACTGCAATCCGGATACCGCTGTTGAAATAAGGATTGGTTGGAATGGGCTGGTCTGGGTAATTGTAAACCAGTAGCCGCCGCTTTGTCCAATAATCGAGTGTCCGCTCTCTTTCCAGCCTGTTGTATCCTGCATTAATCGAATGAATTTCGTTGCTTTTGCCATTTGATCAAAATCCTTTCCTATTTCATATAAAGCCTTTCAAGAGAAAATTGTTATATAAGCATATTAAACTAATTAAAACGAGTTGTCAAAAAAGCTTCAATCTCTTCCTTCTTGCCCTGAATCGATCCCTGGCAAAAGGCTGCCGTACCGCCGCCCCGACCGCTAAAGCGCTTATTTAGCATCGCAGCTTCAGGCCTTATGTCCCCGAAATCGCTTCTAATCGCGTATTTATATTCCGCCGCCCCATAAGGGCTGAGAACAATCGCCAACTTGACCTGATTGATTAGGATCTGGCAAAACTGCCGCAAATCATCAGCGGAAAGATCTTCCTCAAATACAACGGCACGCTCGCTGTCCATCCCAATCTGTGCCGCTTTTTGCTCCCACAATTGCATCTTAATCGCCGCCATTTTCTTTTTGGCAAGCAGCAGTTCCTGCGTAACCTTCTCAACGGCCTGACTGACTTCGGATGGCTTTGCGGACAGACAACCGGAAATCGCAGAGATGCTCTTTGCTTTATCGCGATAGTCCAACAAGGCCTTGAAGCCGCAAAGCATGGTGACTCTCGTCCCACCTTTATTTTTTTCGAATTTTATCAATTTGATCATCCCGACTTCGCCGCTGCTTTTTAGATGGGTTCCACAACAGGCACATTGATCGGTTTCGGGGATGAATACGATTCGCAGGGCACCTTCAATTTCCTTTTTACTCCTATAGGTCAGCCGAGACAAGGCAACCGGATCAGGATATTCTATCTTGACCGGATAATTCTGATAAATGGCCTCGTTGCCCATCCATTCGACCTGATCGAGCATCGTCTCCGAAAGCACGCCGTTGAAATCGATCGTCACCCCTTCGCTGCCCATGCGAAATCCGACATTATCAAAGCCGAAAAGCCGGTTGACAATCCCTGACACCATATGCTCGCCGGTGTGATGCTGCATCCGTTCAAATCGAAGCTGCCAGTCAATCTCACCCTCGACCTGTGCGCCAATCGGCAGCGGAGAATCTGTTAGATGAATAATCTCAAAACCTTTCTCCCGGACATCCTTGACGGTAATTCCCGCCAGGGTCCCTTGATCGGCAGGTTGGCCGCCACCCTCGGGATAAAAGGCGGTCTGATCAAGAATAATCTCATAGTGATCTTTTTCCGGCTGGCAACTGATCACTTGAGCATTAAACCGCCTGGCATAGGAATCGATATGATAGATCCTCTTGGTTTCGATTTGCATGATCTTTCTCCATTCATGTCATGATCTTTGAACTCCATTATAGCAGACATCGCTTGCGAGATGATCGGTAGCGCAGGTTATTAAAATGATACGGTTTGGTGACATAGTCGCAGTTAAAACTGCCGCATTACGTTAAAATAAAACCACTAGAATCATCATTATTAAAAAAGGGTGAGGAAACATGAGAAGGTCCATCAAAAACAAGATATTCCTGCCGGTTTTAGCAATACTTCTAACGGGGGTCTTATTAACCACGGCAGGCTGCAATATCCGCCAAACGGTCGTCAGCACCCCAACGCCAACACCAATCCAAACCAACAATTCTGGCCAACAAATCACACCGCAAGATGCCAAAGCAATGCTGGCCAAAAACCCGGCAATATGGCTGCTCGATGTCCGTACAGCGGAGGAATACGCAGCAGGACATATCCCCGGCAGCAAACTGATGCCGTATGACACGCTCGAATCTTTTGCCGCTGAACTTCCGGCTGACCGACAGACCCCGATTATCGTCTACTGCCGCAGTGGCCGCAGGAGCGCACTCGCTGCCGAAACGCTGGCCAAATTGGGCTACGCCAGGATCTATGACCTTGGCGGGATTCAGAATTGGCCTTATGAAATCGTTAAAGACTAGACCTGAATCACTGGGTCAATGCCTGCATATCGCATTGCCTATTGTATACCCAATGATTCCTAAAATTAATGAACTGACAATGTAGACGATCGCATTCTTTTTCTCATTATCCTTGAAAAGGTTAAATCCTTCATACATAAAGGTTGAAAAAGTTGTAAAAGCGCCTAAAAATCCGTCTGCCAGCAGCAAATAGAGATCGTTCCCGGTTTCCACTCCGGTGATTATACCAAGCAAAATTGCGCCGGCTATGTTAATGATGAATGTGTTGATTGGAAAAGACGATTTAGACTTTTGGGCGATCATTTTACCTAGCTGATATCGCGCCAGGCTGCCGAATGCGCCACCAATGCCAACCCAAATCAGATCCATCAGGATTCCCCGCTTCCGTCCCGCACTTTTTCGCCTGGAATTTGATTGGTTTTAACCCTTTGACGAGAAATTATTCTCCAGGCGAGACAATAACCCAAATAGGAAAACGCAAGACCCGCACCAATCGAGATGAGTGCATAGGCAAATGCTGTCAAATAGTATTCTTGAAAAGCCAGGGTTGATATTTCTTTGCACAGGGTTGAGAATGTCGTAAAAGCGCCGATAAATCCAGTCGATATGCCAAGTCTTAAGCAAGAACTGATCTCCAGCACTTCTAGAGCTAAAGTTAATATCACCGCCAATAAGAAACAGCCGGTCAAATTGATTACAAGCGTATTAATTGGAAATTGCCCATTATAATTTTCAATCTGCATTGCCCTGATCAGGTATCGCAAGATTGCTCCAAAGAAGCCGCCGATGCCAATATAGATGTATTTACGCAATTTCCTGCTCCCTTCAAAATAAAAGCCGACGTCTTCTGCTTATTTACAGAAGTCATCAGCTTATAAAGCGTTTTGGCAATTGCCTGGGAGAACTTCTTTCCCATTAGCATTTTACGGCAGAAGATAATTGATGTCAATCATACGCAATCTCAGATTTTGTATGAAATCCTCGCTGCCAAACGGCCGATAACCTCAATCGGAACCAGCCGTGTCAGGGCGGACGTCAGCCAGCCGAATTTGCGGTAACATAGGTTGAACATCAGATACGGTTTACGCTGAGCCTTGTGCTCCGGGAAGCGACGCGCAATATTTTTGAAAGAGTAAAACTGACGGTACATCCATCGATAGCCTTGATAGAGCTCATCAGCTGTCATCCCTGCCGGAGTGAACACGACGTGAGCCGTATTGTAATTTTCGAGGTTATGGTCAGTAATCCGACCCGCAGCTTCCATACGACGATGGAGGGCAGTGCCGGGATAGGGGGTCAGAATGTGCGAGGTCAGGGTCTCGACTCGGGCTTTAACCAACCAGTCCAGTGTACGCTTGAAAGTTTCCGGCCCATCGCCATCCAGCCCGAAGACCATACTGGCGTTGATCATAATGCCTCGGCTGTGGATCGCTTCGACCAGCTGCTGGTATTTGCCAGTGTTGTTGTCTTTCCCGACACTGCGCAGGGACGCGTCGCTGATTGATTCGAAGCCGATAAACAGGCTCTGGCAGCCGGTTTTGGCCATCAGATCAAGAAGATCGGGATGCTCGATAATCCGGGTTGTGACGGCAGCGCTCCAGATCAGATTCCGACCTTTCAAGGCTTCGAGCAGGCGGCGAGTATAGTCCGGCAAGGCGATGAAATTATCGTCAATAAATAGCGCATGGCGCGTCCCTAGCGTCTCAATATCGCGCAGGACATCACCAATCGGCCGCTGGACACAGATCCGGTTTTCGCAGCTGTTGTAGCAGAAATCACAGCGGTTGGGGCAGCCGCGGCTGGTTGTCAGCACGTTATTGAAAAGATATTGACGGCTGTCGGCGCCGGTGTAAACCGGAGAAGCAATCTCTTCACCACGAAAACAAGTCATATCCTGATATTCAGGCTTTAGACAGTCTGCTTCGGTGTCGACGACAATCCGCCCCCACACCCGCTCGGCAGGGCCAATACAGATGGTGTCGAAATACGGACGGCAGCTTTCGGGGCAGCAAGTGACGTGAATGCCGCCCGCCGCAACCGGCACGCCGCGCTTGCGAAACTCTGCCGCGATCCGGGCGGCACGCGGCAGTACATCGAGCGTGACTGTAATGCCGACCAGATCGGCGCTGCAATTGAAATCGATCTTTTCGATATTCTCATTGACCAGAATTGTTTCATGCCCAGAAGGTGTAAGCCCTATAAGTGTCAGCAGTGCGAGTGAAGGCGACATCTGTGACTTGAGGTTAGTGTCGACCGGTCGCCTGTTCATTTTGGGCTGTATAAGCAAAATCTTCATCGCTTATTTGGACCGACAGATCAGCAGGTAAACCAGGTTGGCCAGCACAACCGTCACCCAGTGGATCACGATAAACAGCATAAACTTCTCAACGATGCCAGTCGGATCGCATAAAATCAACAGGAAAAACACTGCGATGGCCAGCAATGTCATCACTGTCGCGACCACCAGGCAATTCATCAGGAGAACCGTATGATACTCATCATAGGGATGGCGGCGCAAGGCTAGAATGAATAGCACCAGTGCGCTGAATGCAATCATCGCCCATGCTATCCAGACGTGCCCTCCGTTGGCCAGAAAGTTGCTCCAAGTTTTCCAAAAAGTTGCAGATTCGCCCGGAGCGCTCGTAAAGTACAGTAATTTGATAAAGTTCGGGCTGCCTGCCGTTGCAAAAAACACAATTGCATAAAAAATTGTAAACAGGCTGATGCCCGCAGCATTCACCGCCGGATGCCTCAGAATATGATTCATCTTCTGTCCTCCCCGTCAAAAACAAAAAGACCTTCGATCAAGACACCGAAAAAGCTGGCCAGATCATGGGCCAACCAAATGGACGGGTCGTACTTGCCCGTTTCAATCGCGTTAATCGCCTGCCGCGAAACACCGACTCGATCACCCAACTCTTTTTGCGTCAGGCTTCGCTGTTCCCGTAATTTCCGAACAAAATTCCGCACAAGCCCACCGCCTTTCGTGTCATGTTTACTTGACACTCAATATAGCAAACCAACAAGATGATGTCAAGCATACCTGACATTATTATTTTGATTGCTATTCCTGCGGTATACGGGATTTTTTTAGTCGCCCAGGAACATAAACCGATTCAATATAGCATTTTTCTCGGGATCTTTCTAATCTATTTGCTCTTGGAATAATTGCTTGACCATGTTTTCAAAATCAATTTTCGCGAGGGTTGGAAGAAAAATTGAAAGCGACTGGTTCCCTACCTGCTCCTCTATTAGTTGAAAATCTCAATACTCTTGCCATCAGCCACTTTCAGCAACAAAGCCAGCCATCGCTGGCCGGCTTTGTTGTATCCAGGATTTTTGCGAAAGTACGAAACCACATTGCTTTCTGGAAGCAACATATATCTGGTTTGCGTGCGGCGACTCATTTTATATCAGTTTGTAAATGATCAAGCGAATAAGTCTTCCTGATGCCTTCTGATGGCAATAACGCTAAAACTTTCGCAATATCTTGCTCATTGAGACTTTCCATGTACTCAATGAATACTGAAATTCTCTCATATTCAGCGATTGAAAACAAAACAGCGTCCGGCTGGTTATTCTTTAAAATAAAAATCTTGCCCTGTTCTTCCGCCATTATTCTGCAATTTTTATAATTCTTGATCATGTCAGAGTTCGAGACAATGGCTTTTGTTGAAATATTCATTAATATACCTCTGTCTTATTTCCATATGTTAGCATCTTATTCTATATTCAATAAACAGTCAACTGATTATCATATTTATTATTATTATATTTAGTATTACAATAATTTGCATTTTCTGCCGCCATTTCTATGTTGACCAGTTCAGGATGACCAGACGGTTGTTTTTTACGAACTTATCCACAATTATTTTACCTGCCATGCTGGGATGAATCCCGCAAGAATATTCGCACTTCCTTTTATGGCATAGCCAAATAGCATCAAATGCGCCATCTAGCTTCAATGACTTTATTGAAAATATTTTCCGCTTTGCGCTGAGCAAGATCTGGCACTGTATCAATGCCAGATCCTGGTTGTCTTTAGCGGCGGCGCTTTTTATTGCGGCCATAAAACGGTTTACGATACTTCGGTTTATCGTGATGAGTAAATAAATTGACGATCTGCAATATCTGATCGACAATCCCTATGATCGAGCTGAAATTGTCTGAATGTTCTCTGCCCGAGCTAAATAAGGATGACACGCCAGAGCTGACACTTTCAGCAGCAGATCCAACTGCTTCCACACCTGCGCGGGCTGTGCCGGTAATTGTCTTGACATCTGAGAGAATCGCCGGCACAGTTTCATTTGCAGCTTTGGAAATTGCAGATACGTCCGTAGAAATGCTGTCAACTTTTCGAAGCAGGGCAGGCAATTGATCAGTGGTCTGGGTTAATGGTTCATGAAGATCTTCTACTATGTGAGATAGGTTTTTCAGTGCCTGCAGCAGGCGTATAATAAATATAATCAATGAAACAACCAGCGTTATGCCCGCCATAATCAGTAGAGCCAACAGCAGATCCATGAGATTCACGGTTATCTGCATGATTATCCCTCATTTCTATATGTGTAATCTATTTTTACTCTTCTGACTTGTTTTCTGCAGCTACGTCATCAACAGAATCTTTATCAATTTCATCAGAATGTTTAAAATGCGTTTTAAAATCATTTATTTTTTCTTTTGTCTCGGCAGCTTCCTTTTTTACAAATTTTTCTACCTTATGTGCTGTTTTACTAACATGCTTTGCGCCTCTCTCAGCAGCATTTTTTATATCCTTCCTTGTTTCCTTGCCAGACTTTGGAGCCAGTAAAATGCCGGCCGCTGCGCCAACAATAACGCCGATGGTCGTGCCAACTGCAATTCTGACCCTTGCCTGATGTTTTGCTTTGCCATTAAACGAGTCAATAATTTCTTTAATACTCATAAAAATCTCCTTCCAGTGCAATGACAGAATCATATCGCCTACGCACTTTCCGCTTTCATACTACCTTCTTCTATTGCCGCGAATCAGGCTAAACAAAAAAAGTAAAACCACAGCCCCACCGACGGCAATCAGAAATGTAGTGAAACTGAAGTCGTTCATGTGACTAACACCTGCTAAACCTAAAAGGAACGTTCCGCCAATAGCACCGATTATTCCAACGACAATATTCGCCAAAATACCCATCCGGGCATTGTTCCTGGTCAATATGCTGGCAACCCAGCCGGCTAAACCACCTAATACGATCCATGCCAACCAATTCATACTATTTCCTCCTGTTCGATATTGGACTTTAGTCCAATGTTAATCATTTCCTTTTTTTGTCTTTTTTCTCATCAATCTTGTCGTTTAACTTTCTAGCAATGTTTTCTTTGGTTTCATGGATTTTTTCATTTATATCCATGTTATCCTTGAAATCAACTTTAGCGGATTGAATTTTCCCCTTCAATTCCAATTGTTCATTGCCTGTGATTTTCCCTGCTGCTTCCTTGACTTCACCAGCAAACTTATCTTTGGCCCGATTGAATTTTCGTTTAAAGCTTGTCATTTGGACACCTCCTGGGGAATACATCAAATTCAAATTTCACGTTTAAATGTTGCAATGTAGGTTGTTTGCATTTGATCATCATCTCTTGGGATCTTGTCTTCAGATCCTTTATTGTTTTGTTTTTTATATGTATTCAAAGGATTTACGGAACATAATTCCCATCCTTGATCTCCATGCTTTTTCAGCATCTTAGTCCAGCTGTCACCAACAATATTTCCAGCTGTTTCCTGAAAATACTCAAATTCTCTCAACTCAAAGACCTCCTTTCACGTCTCCAGTTTTACCGCAAATCCAATTAATCAAAATTGTGTCAGCCAACATATTTCGCTGCGACCAGTGGACATTTTCCTGAAAAAACGTCCACTGGTCAAGATCTATTTTTGCGGCTTGTTATCAGTCCACGTGTCGGTGGGTTCCTGTGTCTGCTGAGTGACCTGTGGGGGTTCCTGCTGCTGCTGTTGTTGTGTGGTTGCTGCTGTTTGTGATGATGTGCTGTCACCTGTGCCTGAGGTTCTTGAAGGCATTGTGGTGTATTCAGTACTTTTCATGCTGTTGCCTTTACGCGTCGTCATCAATTTCAGGACGACCCAGGCAACTATGGCGACAACCACCATCGCAATCAAGGTTGCCGGTTCGAAAATTGCCTTGACCTCAATGCCGCTGGTGGTAACCTTGGAGAATATGCCCTCAAAAAGCCCAACAAAAAATCGGGTAATATTGTAAATTCCTTGAACAAAGCCGTTTTTCGGGTCCGCGCCCAGCAATTTGAAAACCAGACGGAAGGCCAGTATGATTTCCACTACAGCAAAGATCACAACAACAATACGCTTGGCAACATTGTTCCCCGATTGGGTATTACGGGTTTCTGTTTGTTTATTCATTTGTTCCATTGCTCTTACCCCTTTCAAAATGAATCAGCTGACTGTTAAATGATTTTTCTTCGTTGAATGATTCTAACGATAATTACGATTACTGCAATTACCAGAAGGACATGGATAAATCCTCCCAAAGTAAATGATGTCAGCATGCCAAGCAGCCATAAGACTACAAGAATAGCGGCGATCGTCCACAACATATTAATCATCCTTTCTAAATTGAGATTTCCAACCAATTTTGTTTGTCGGAAATGGCGAACCGATAGTGTCTTTACCTTTGCCAAGAATAGTTTTGTTATTTAGCGTGACCGGGTGCGCCTAAGTAAAATAACAAGGCTGCCAGCCAAACCGAGCAGAATCAGACCGATGAACCAAGCATTGCTGGATTCGCCAGTTTGCGGAAGTTCATTCTCGTTGGCTGTCGTACCTTCTGGTGCTGTTGTCGCTGCAGTTGTATCGGATGAAGTCGGCGTCGTTGTGCCGCAGACTCCATTCGTAATGGTGTTGTTGTCCAGCGTAACAGCGCCGTTCCGAGCCAGCAGCTGTCCTTGGATCGTTGCACCCGTTTGGGCGGCAATGGAGGTCAGCGCAAAGATATGACCAACGAATTCAGAATTTGTTCCCAACGTCGCAGAACTTCCGACCTGCCAGAAGACCCTGCAGAACCTGGCGCCATTGATGAGACTGATGGCACTGCCTGATGCTGTTGTAAGCGTGCTGCCAATTTGGAAGATAAAGACTGCTTCGGGATCTCCCTGGGCGTCAAGTGTCAGGGTTCCGGTTAACTGCGCAGATGAACTAAACTTGTAAACACCGGTGGTGAGTGTCAATCCGCCCAGATCCTGACTGGTCAAGTCAGCTGTAACCGACCGGCTGGCGGCATCATTATAGGCAATAACCAAATCTGCCTTGGCCTGGAGAGCCGCTGCATCCGCAGAATGTATTGTCCCGTCGGACACAATTCCCGGCGGAAAGCCTGTGACTGAAGTTCCAGGGGATACACCGACATTCCCGCCTACACTCCCGCCGATTGTGGTCGGTCCGGTATTCGTGATTGTTGTGCCCGCCAAAACAGCAAAGCTAGCGGCTGTCCCAAGATTGACTGTCGATTCAGCGGCCATGACTGTGACAGGTGATGCAATCAGAACAACCATCATCATCGTTAATAAAATCGAGATGAATTGTGATATTTTTCGAGTTTTCATGATATTTACTCCCTTTTAAAGCTGTTACCCGACTAAGAAATGCTACTTGATTTCGTCGATTGAAATGATTAGTTGGGCATCATTCTTGAAGTAGTCAATTGTATAGGTTCTCTTTTTCCCAGCAGTTGGCAAAGATTCAACAGCTTTGGCAAAATCTTTTTCTTCAAGGCTTTCCATATACTCAATGAACACAGAAAGTTTTTCATATTCGGTAATTGAAAATAGCACAGCATCAGGCTGATTGTTTTTTAATATAAATAACTTTCCACAAGTCTCTGCCCTATTCCTGCATGCTTTATAGTTCTTGATCATTTCAGAGTTTGAAACCATATCTTTGGTTGAAATATTCATATGGATGCCCCCCGTTTTATTCAGGAGATTTACAAATTCCTCCGACGATTAATTTCATCTTCCAGTACTTCCAATCTTTCCATCAAGTCGATAATAATTGCAGCACCTGACAAATTAACGCCGAGCGATTGTCGAATGCGCAGGATTTTTTGAACTCTCTCTGCTTCCTCCCATGTGAGCATCCCGTTTTTAGGTTCAATTATCCCGAGCCCTGCCAATCTTTCCAGCAGCAGCGGTTGAAACGTCAAGCCGTCCATGTACGCTCGACCTGTATGATCCTCTGATTCCCAATTAAGACGGACAAGTTGCAAATCATACTTCATCATCGTTTTTGCACCTCTTTTTGCAGTTCCGCCAAGCGCTCGTACAATTCTTTTTCTGCGACATCCATCTTACGAGGAATGTCGATAGTGATTTGGACAAACTCGTCGCCACGTGTCCCGTTTATTGCCGGCCAGCCTTTCGATCTCAAACGCAGTTTCTGGCCATTGTGAGTCATGGGCGGGATCGTGATCATCACTTCGCCATCCATTGTTGGCGCGTGTACCTGGCTGCCCAGCACAGCCTGTTCCGGTCGAATTTTGACTGTCGTTTCCAGGCAGGTCCCGTTTAGCGTAAAGCAGGCATGCGGCAGAATCTTGACTGTCAATAGCAGGTCACCAGCGGCTCCATTGCCTGACCCTTCCCCCCCTTGCCCCTTCAACCGAATTTTGTTCCCATCCCGGATAAAAGCAGGGATTTTCACTTCCAGTGTCTTGTTGATGGTTTTTTTGCCAGTTCCACCACAACTTTCGCAAATATTCTGTCCAGAAACGCCTGTTCCGGTACATACCGGGCAGAGGCCGCGAAAAGAAAATTGAAGTGTTTTCTGACCGCCGTGATAAGCCTCTTCCAGGGTCAGCGTGAGCTCACTTTCAAGGTCCTGGCCGCGTACGCTTCTTGCCTGCCTGAATCCGCCACGGGTTTCACTTGACGCCATTCTGCCGAACAGGCTTTCAAAAAAATCACTAAAGCCATTGGCATTCGTTTCATTGCCGGAACGGCTCCCATAAACGCCCATGTCCGGCGTGGGTTGCCATTCCTGCCCGCTGTTCAAGTTTTCACCTATGCGGTCATATTGAACTCGTTTTTCCGCATCACCTAATACAGCATAGGCTTCGTTTATTTCCTTGAATTTTTCTTCAGCAGCAGCCTTTTCATTCTTGGTGTGCAAGTCTGGATGGTGTTTCCGCGCAGCTTTTCGATAGGCTGTCTTGATTTCCATCTCGGTAGCTTTGCGGCTTACTCCCAGGATTTCATAGTAGTCTTTGTATGTCGCGCCCATTTTCATTTTCCTTCTATAAAAGCCAGAGATGCCGGATGGCGATATTCAGCATTCAGTATCCCGATTCTTTTAGACTCTTTCGAATCTATTGCTCAGTGTATTCCGCATCAATTACATCATCGGGGCCGCCAGCATCTGGTGCAGCCTTGTTTTCATTTGGCTGTGAATCCGGAGCGGAATTGGCTGAAAATGCGTTGGCCGCCTGGGTCAGATCACTTGTGAGTGAGCGGATCCGCTCGATCGGGGCATTATCCTTCAGTGCTTGCCTGGTCTGAGATAAAAGCTGTTCGATGCGGCTCTTTTCATGAACCGGGAGCTTGTTTCCTGCCTCATTTAACTGCCGCTGGATCTTATACACCTCCGAGTCAGCCGCATTACGTATTTCCACTTCTTGACGACGTGCTTTGTCTTCAGCTGCATGAGCTTCAGCATCACTGATCATCCGGCTGATTTCCGATTTATCCAGACTGGTTGATCCAGAAATTGTAACGGTCTGCTCCCTGCTGGTCGCTTTGTCTTTAGCACTGACTTTCAAGATCCCATTGGCATCAATATCAAAAGTGACTTCGATTTGTACTGTGCCCCTGGGCGCCGGTGGTATGCCATCCAGCTTGAACTGTCCGAGGGAACGGTTGTCTTTCGCCAGATCCCGTTCTCCTTGCAGCACGTTGATATCCACCGCCGGCTGGTTGTCGGCTGCTGTAGAAAAGACTTCGCTTTTACGCACAGGAATGGTTGTATTTCGTTCAATGATCCTGGCAACTATACCGCCAAGGGTTTCAACACCCATGGAAAGTGGTGTTACATCCAGCAGGAGTACGTCTTTGACTTCACCAGCTAAAACGCCAGCTTGAATGGCAGCACCGATCGCGACCACTTCATCCGGATTTACGCTTTGATTCGGGTCACGGCCGCCCATCAATTCCCGGACCAATTTTTGGACAGATGGGGTTCGGGTTGAACCGCCTACCAAAATGATTTCATCGATATCACTGGAGGTGATCTTGGCATCAGAAAGGGCCGAAAGAACCGGTTGACGACATCTTTCAACAAGGCTGTGGGTCAGGTCGTCAAATTTCGCCCGGGTCAGCTTGGTATCCAAATGTTTTGGCCCATTGGCATCAGCTGTAATAAATGGAAGATTGATTTGTGTTTCCATTACGCTGGACAAATCGATCTTGGCCTTTTCGGCAGCTTCAGTCAGTCGTTGCAAGGCTTGCCGATCCAGGCGCAGATCAATCCCGAAATCCTTCTTGAATTCCTCGGCCAGCCAGTCAACCACAGCTTTGTCATAGTTGTCACCACCCAGATGAGTGTCACCGTTGGTAGCCTTGACTTCAAAGACACCATCGCCAACATCCAGGATAGAAACATCAAAAGTTCCTCCACCCAGGTCAAAAACCAGAATGGTTTCATTCTTCTTTTTATCCAGACCATAGGCTAAGGCAGCAGCAGTTGGTTCATTGATAATACGCAGGACGTTGAGTCCGGCAATCTTGCCCGCGTCTTTGGTTGCCTGCCGCTGGGCATCGTTAAAGTATGCCGGTACGGTGATAATGGCATCCGTGATTTTCTCGCCCAGATATTTCGAAGCATCGTCCACCAATCTCTTCAAAATAGCCGAAGCAATTTCTTCTGGAGCATAAAGTTTGCCGTCGATATCAAATCTTACGGTGTCGTTGGGGCCCTGAACTACTTTATAAGGCACAAGTTTTCTTTCGTCAACGACTTCGGAGAAGCGCCGGCCAATAAAGCGTTTAACTGAATACAAGGTCTTTTCAGGATTCAAAGCGGCCTGGCGTCGAGCGACTTGACCAACGACCCTTTCCATGTTTTTTGTAAAGGCTACTACGGATGGAGTCGTTCTGCCACCTTCCGCGTTCACAATAACAACGGGCTTGCCGCCTTCCATAACAGACACAACAGAGTTTGTTGTACCCAGATCAATGCCTACTGATTTACCCATAGCAATCTTCCTCCTATCGGTTAAACAGTCATGACTTTTTAAGTTGTTTTTACTTCGAATGATGCAGAGCAGTTTTTGAACATTGTTTTGGTTTTCAGCAATTATTAAGTGCTGCAAAATGATTTGTTTCCATCTGGTTAATCTATAAAGCTGTATGCTTAAACTGCCTCTTATGACTAGATTATGCGCTTATTTTACATTTTTGTACATATATCATTATTCTTTTTATTATTATAATTTTTATTTTAATATTATTTATATTTATAATTCGAATAATATTTTGAATAGGTAGTGAAATGCTGCTAATTATGTCGTCAATGTTACCGAGCGGCTCACCTTTTAATTTTCGCAGACATAAATTCGTCTCCTTTATATTTTTGGTCTTTTCAGGCAAAAAAATAAGCGCGAGACCGGATCTTTGACTTGACAGCTCATCCATTTGATAAATCCACGTCAGTGCTGGATTATGGCTCGACAATAAAAGATATGAACAGCCAGAAAAGCGGCACTTTTGATGTCGCTTTGGGCGAGGAAACCGGCACCGTGTTAACCGGCAAGTATTTCACCAGCTTGATGAGCTATTCAACATTGGATTTACCTAAACAATACGATGTCAGAATATCTGATAACCACAGGAGTCATAGCAGGTGCGGTGGTTATGGTATTGTGAATGTTCCGATTATCGTTTTTTTATCTTCTGCATAGACATTTAAGACTCTATCCGGCGCTGTTGCCATTCTTTCCATATATTCAACAGCTTCTTCCGGTGTTTTGGGCTGATTATCTTCATCATCCAGATCAACGCCATAAACATAGCCAACCTTGCCATTATCAGCAAGGACCTTAACCCATTCGAAATCAAGCTCAAACGGCTGGCGTTCACTCCCTTGCCCCACTTCTGAAGACAAGGATGGTTGCGTTGGTTTGATTCTGATTCTGCCAGCGCGTACTGCTTCGTCTGCAAGCAAGCCAACTATTATGCTCAATATAAAGACGACCAGAAGTATCGTCAAAGCTAATACCCATCTTTTCCTTGGCCGCAAATTGAGGCTTTTGCTTTGAGTGGAATTCCTTGCCGATCCTTTACTCGAGACATAAGCTCGGTTTGCTTTATCGATAGTCGCTTGGATCAGCGCTTGACTGGGCTCTATTTGATCATTCATGCTCTGGTATAATACTTGATTCATTTCTACCATCCTCCGTTTTTATTTGATGGCGCAGCTTCTCCCGGGCCCTGGTTAGCCAGGTTCTGACCGTTGACGGCTTTGCCCTAAAAATGCCACTGATCTGTTCTATGCTTAATTCTTCGTAATAGAACAGATGGATAACGGTGCGATAACGCTGTGGCAGCCGAAGTATCGACCTATGTAGATCCGTTTCTTCTTGCAGATTGAAAGAGCAAGTCAGTGACTCGTCCAAAGGCACAGTCCTTTTCAACCAAGTTGATGTTAGAAATTTATTGCAGCAATTAATCGTGACCCTGATCAGCCATGCCTTTCGGTGTTCTTCATTTGCAAAGATCATATCTGCTGTAATGTAGCTCACAAAAACATTTTGAAAGATATCATCGGCGTCATGCTTGGTTCCGACTTTCGCAAATGCCAAACGATAAACCATAGCTGAATAGACTTCAATGACTTCATCGATGCAATCGTCCGTACGAAACGATTGGATGACCATGCGATATCTCCCCTTTCACTATAAATATCTTTCAGAAGGCGAAAAGGCTACAAAATTACGAAAATTATATATCCATCATTTCGCAAGTCAATTTCACAGTTGTATCAATTGATAAACCTATCTTAACTCAAGGTTATTGGCAAATAAAGCCTAACATATCAGACTGACAATCAATTCACTGCCGGGAGGCCTCAGAGGAGCGATCCATTGTTTCACCCGTATTGTCAACCGCTGAAAAGGTATTCTCCTACACTGGCACAAAAGCGGCTGCTGATAAAACCGTTGGTGAATGGACGGTCGTCGATATTAAAGAGCACCCGTAATTAGTCATGGCACTTGAGAAGTGAATTGATCATTTTCCCCCATCCAGGCAATAAAAATATCGTATAATATTAAGTATATGAAAAATAATCTTCAGGTGCATGGCTCGGTTGCCTGATACGTGAGCAATCATACCCTGATGCGGTGTTCGGACTGCCAGGAGAGGAGCATTTATTATGGGTGAATCGCGTTTCTATCACATCACAAAATCCGGAAAGCTGGAACATTTCGACAGTGTCGCAGAGGTAATGTCGCGGGCGAAAGAGGACGGTTTCTTTTGGCTGTACTTTCTCGAACCCACAGCCGAGGACCTTCACCCCCTGATCGGGCCACTCGATCTTCATCCTCTGTCTGTCGAGGATGCCCTGGACGTTAACCAGCTACCGAAAATTGATGATTTCCCCGACAACACATTTATCGTGTTCAACGCATTCTCATATACGGAAAAGAAACTGAGCGTTCAGGAGATCGATTTATTCCTCAACAACCATTTTCTGATCAGTGTAGACCGCATCGGGCCGGATGGTAAACCGCTGCTCGATGGCATAGAGGAACTGGTGATGAGAGAAATGGACACTGACCGGCTCGGTCCGGCCTATGTGATGCACACGATCCTTGATATCATCGTCGACCGCAAGTTCGTCGCCATAGAAGCACTGGAGGACGAGCTGGCGGAAGCTGAAGACGCTGTATTAGAAAGGCCGACCGAGTTTGATCCAAAATCGCTTCAGCATATTCGCCGCGCGCTTGTCACCCTTCGCAAGAGCCTTTTCCACGAGCGTGAGGTTTTCGTGAAGATATGCCGCAAAGACTGCCCATTTATACCTGACAAGGCCATTTTCCATTATCGGGATGTGTACGATCACCTCACGCGGTTCTTTGAATTGACCGAGACGCTGCGCGATGTGGCAACGAGCCTAATGGAGATTGATTTGTCTCTGCGCAGCAATGAAATGGCCCGTGCCGCCAACCGCACCAACCGCTCGGTCCGCCGCTTGACTTTCATCACGACAATCTTCCTGCCACTTTCCCTTTTTGCGGGCATCGGTGGCATGTCCGAGTGGTCCATGATGACCGGCCCCTCAAATTGGCGCATCACTTATCCGCTGTTCCTGCTTGGCATGGCCGTCGTCGGCGCTGTCTGCTACTTTTTCCTCAAACGGATCATCAAGCGGGACGACGATCAGTCGGATGGCGAAGAAGACGATTGAAACGCGATTTCCGGAACGAAGTCAACCGGATTATTATCAATCCATTGCAGGCGCAGACGGTTCGGCAAATCGCGCCAGAAATGAGAACCATCCGTCTCCGACAATCATGCAAGTGTATCCAACGCGTCGTGCAGATACATATTTAAACTCAGATTTTATGGGGAAGGTGTGTGCACTTTTGTACGATTTAATATGCAAGAAAGTAATACACATTAATCCGCATAAGTATTCTAAATACATAATTATGCGGATCTAAACGTAAATAATTGAATTTCTCATCGATAGGTGGTAAGATAGACGCAAGGGGTGTCCAAATGATTATGATCAGGCAGCAATATCTCAAACGGTTGATTGAGTTCAGAGATACTGAGTTTATTAAAGTGTTGACTGGTGTTCGACGCTCAGGCAAATCGTACATTCTGAATATGTTTCGAGAGTATCTGATAAATAGGGGAGTCGAGCAGCATCGCGTGATATATATTAACTTTGAACATCCAGATGCCAATGAAATAAGGAATTATATTGCGCTAAATGAACATCTCGGTTCGTTAGTTGATAAATATGGAAAAACATACTTTCTATTCGACGAGATCCAAGAAGTTGAAAATTGGCAACGTGTTGTCAACGGATTACGTGTGGCTTATGATTCTGACATCTATATAACAGGCTCCAATGCGACAATGCTTTCAGGAGAATTGGCTACACTCCTCAGTGGAAGATATGTTGAAATCAAAATTATGCCATTATCTTTTATTGAGTTCTGCGAGTTTAAAAATTACCAGGATGATTCCCGATATTTGCGGTATTATCAAGAATATTTGGAAATCGGTTCGTTTCCATCAGTGGCACTTCTACAGAATGAGTCGTTGACTGAGAATGTTCTGGAAGGTATTTTTGATAGCATAATCTTAAAAGACGTCAGTTTGCGGGGTGGGATCAAAGACACTGCTCTTTTGTTGCGAATCGTTAGATATTTGATGGATCAGATTGGTCATCCAGTATCGGCTGGATCAATCGCCAATACGCTGTCCAGCAGTGGCAGAAAAACATCGAACGAGACCGTCGATAAATATTTAAACCTTCTGGAAGATTCGTTCATTTTCTATAAAGCTGATCGATATGATATTCGTGGCAAGGAACGACTAAAGACCTTAAGTAAGTATTATGTGGTTGACCTCGGATTAAGGAATGTTGTTTTAGGAAGAAATCGGGGGAATTTCGGGTCGCAGCTTGAAAATATCGTCTTCCTGGAGCTGATCAGAAGAGGTTTTGAAGTGTCTGTAGGTAAACTTGATGACAAGGAAATTGATTTTGTCTGCCGTAATCCCCATGAAACCCTATATGTGCAAGTTGCTTATGAACTGCCACAAAACAGCAAAAGGGAGACGGACAACTTGCTCCGCATCCCTGATAATTACCGAAAAATCTTAATCACTGGAAACCCAATGGATTCAGGAGTTGTTGAAGGCATAGAGATCCTATCTGTCATCGATTTCCTTCGAGGTTCAAAAATAAACTGATGGAGGATTTTGATGTGTACCCTTTATCAAGGACATCTTTAGGTGTGCATCTTTGCATGATTATGGTATCATTTTGAGAACTCAATCGAAACAGGCCTCATCCCTACTATTCTGTCTGTTTGCTGTTCTTTTCAGTTAATCCAAGCGTAAATCCAAATACGATATCCGCAATTTCAACCACTAGATGAATTTTAGCCAGAGTACCATATATTTTGAACTCATCGCATCCATCAATTTCTTCATGTGAAATAGTTATAATCTGTTTTGTATACAATATGTACTTTTCAATAGCAATTTGCATTTTTTCCTTTGTGAAATCTTCGTCATTCAATACTCGGTACCAGCATTCAATTTTCTTGCGAAAATATTGGCAATTTGTTGTTTTCATTTTAGAACAACTCATGTTTCTATTTTTAAGCAGAATGTTCAATTTGCTATTAATTGCTTCAAGGGTGTATTGTTCACCAAATCCTGTTTTCTCAATAAGATTCTCGTGTTTAGGTTTTGACACGCTATTTTCTTCATAAGATGTTTTATCGGTCCCGAAGTGTTCGCAGCTCTCAAAGTCCTTCTGAATGTCCCCCCAAAATCGATCGTATGTCTTTTCAAGAATGTCATCCTTTATAATGACGTTACTCGTTATATTAATCGTCCTAATAAGTCTAAAAAAATCCTCTCTTGTTGGTGATGTTGCTTGGAATTGCATTAATGGGCTACTCATTGGTATATCGCGGGTGCTGAGATCGCAAAGAAATGTGCAGACACGAGCAGAAGAAATTTTTTTCGAGATTGCACCTGCCTCAAAATTCAACCAAGGTGAATATATATTATCGGTTGTAACGCAAATAATTCCAATATTGCATTTTTCAAGTTTATCGCCAATACTCGAACTCCATCTACTTCCCTTTTCAATATCTTCCGATGATAAAAATGTATTTACTTCATGTATAATGCATGGAATCCACGTCTGCAATATCTCTGCGACTTGCTTACTCCTTTTGCCTGACCAACTAATAAAGACTTCCATTGTGCCTCCAAAACCCATCGCTATGCTTCAATATCTCAATTTTCATTTTACACTTATTCTTTTCATGTGAGAAGTTTATGTGGCACATTTTACGATTTTTTCTTAATGTTCAACGATTACCCAAACGAACACGGCTGCCAAACAGGTTTGAGCCCCAATACCACCCTCTGACAGATGCGATTCTATCAAAATAAAATCAAAGCATCAAACTGCTGGACAATCGTTCTACTTTGTGTTACTGTATAGAAGTAGTAAGTATTAATGAATACAAGTCATACTGAATAGTGAGGAGTGATTGTTCTGGAAAATCTGACGGAAATGCTCAAAGGTGTGCTTGAGGGCTGTGTCCTTGAAATAATTAACCGAAGTGAAACCTACGGCTATGAAATCACGCGGCAGTTAAACGCACTCGGCTTCAAAGATGTTGTTGAAGGAACGGTATACACCATTTTGGTGAGGCTTGAGAAAAACAACCTCGTTAACATCCAAAAAAAGGATTCTGACATTGGGCCGCCTCGCAAATTTTTCACACTGAACGATGCGGGTCGCAAGGAACTGCAGATGTTTTGGGGGAAATGGGAGTTCGTATCATCGAAAATCAGCGAGTTAAAGGAGAGATTAAAATGAATTTCTGGAAAAAGGTCACAGGCAGCGACATGAGTAAAGAAATAAAAGCTTTTGAATCGCGTGCCAAAAAGCTGCCGGCAGACTATCAGGTTGCCTGGCAAAATATCAAGGCAAATCTTTGGCCGCACTCAGATTTCACCGGTCGCAACATCATGCCGATTCTCGATGGCGTGCTTGGCCTGCTCGAAGAAACGGCGGCGGACGGCCAGCGTATACAAGAAGTTTTAGGTGACGATATCAAAGGCTTTTGTTCAGCGCTGGTCGGAGACGAAGGAACAAAGTCCTTTCGCGATAAGTGGCGCAGGCAACTCAACGATAATATCAGCAAAAAATTAAAAAAAAGGAGAAGCTTATGAGCATACAAGATATCATCAAAGGCAAAAAAGAATGGAGAGCTCACATGGCGCGTGTCAAAGCGCTCCCGAATGATTATCAGATTGTTTATCAAGAGATTCAAAAATATCTCTTTAAGGTCGGGCCTGTTGAACTGACCAGCGGGACAGGTTTGCTCTCGGGGATAATCGATTTATTTGAAGAAGGCGCGGCCTTGGGAAAAGGCGTACTCCAAGTGACAGGCAGCAACGTAGCCGCTTTCTGCGACGATCTGATCAAAGATTCAAAAACCTACGCGGACATCTATCAAGAATCTGTCAGTCAAAAAGTAGACAAGTCCATGAATAAGGTTATACATAAAACAAAGTAATGGGAGAAAGATGAAATGCACACCCCTAACTTTTTAGGCGATTAGCATTATCTGAATCCATGATCAGATCTGATACATATTTATATATAATTTATACTATCAATGCCTATCTTCACATGAATTTTATATCTCTTCAGCTATGATTATCAGATAGATGACGCTTGTCATGAATGGTACCAGACTGAGGGGAGATTTTTTGTGTATATAATAATTGCCGGATGCCGAAAAGTCGGATCAAACTTGGCTGTTGTTCTTTCTCAAAGCAATCATGATGTTGTTGTTATTGATAGTGATCCGGATAATTTAGAATTACTTGGATCAGGTTTTAATGGATTGACTATAACTGGTATGCCAATTGATGAAGATGTCCTGCGTAGTGCAGGTATAGAGAAAGCAGATGCTTTGGCTGCTGTGTCCAATGATGATAATATGAATGTCATGATTTCTCAGGTAGCCACTAATCTGTTTCATGTCCCTAGGGTTATTACCAGAGTTTATGACCCAGAGCGAGAAATTGTTTTCAATAAAATCGGATTGACAACGATCTGTCCTACAACCTTAGCGGTAGAAAAAATCAAAGAATTTCTTTTATCTGCTGATTCGCATGAAAGGCACCTCTTTCATGGGACTGGTATTGATTTCAATTATGTCCGGCCAGGAAAATATTTAATTGGAAGACCAATCAAAGCAATCGAGAATGAACATGTATTTGGTCTGATCCGAAATGGTCGATTTATGTTGGCAAGTCCAAATTTGCAAATTGAAATAAATGATACGGTCATTTTGGCTGACTATGCGGAACAAGGTGGTTAACCATGTATATAATTATTGTAGGTGGCGGTAAACTGGGTTACTATCTGGCAAAAACATTGGCACCAGAGAAACATAAGTTGGTTTTGATTGAAGAGGATTTCAATCTATGCAAAAAAATAGTTGATGAACTGAGTGTGCTAGGTGTTCAAGTCATTCACGGCGATGGTACAGATATCAACTATCTTAAAGATGCCAATATCGAACGGGCAAATATTTTAATTGCGGTAACCGGTTTTGATGAAAACAATCTGGTAGCTTGTCAATTGGCGAAAAATTATTTTAATGTATCCAGGACAATTGCAAGGGTTAATAATCCCAAAAATATCAATGTATTCAAACAACTTGGAGTTGATTCGGTTGTCAGCAGCACCGCATTGATCGCTGATATCATAGAATTGGAAGTTGATTGGGCATGTTTGAACAACATGCTTTCACACCGTGTCGGTAATATCCGCATTAAAGAAATCCATGTTGATCGTCACGCCCGCTCAGTCGGTAAAAAAATAGCTGACCTAAAACTCCCTGAAGGGACGATTATCATTTCCTTAATCCGGGAGAACCAAGTCATCATTCCTGATGGCCAGACAAATATACAAACTGGTGACAATATTGTTGCACTTACACATGTAGACAACATTGTTTCATTGCCAGGCTTTTTCCAGTAGGAGGGTATATGAAAAAGAGTTTACTGGTTGGTGCGTCAGGCATTGCTGTCGAAATACTTTTTGCTTTTCTGCTGATAGCAATTGGGCTTTTAATAGCATGGGTTTGCTGGATGGTAAGTTTATGATGGTTGAGAAACCGGTTAATCGCCTGATACCGATAGGCTACTATGTTGGTTTGGTCATTATCGGACTGGGTGCGCTACATTTGATTCCCATCCTAACCGCATTGATCTATCGCGAATGGAATATCCTGGTTGATTTTATCATCAGTTGCGCCATTCTGATAATAATTGGTTCCATTTTAGCTTTATTCTGCGATAAGAGCGCACGATCACAAAAACTTGGGTGGGGCGAAGGAATGACTGTCACGGCGATCAGCTGGATTGCCGGCATGATTCTCTGCGCTATACCTTATTATCTTTGCGGTCAGTACCTATCTTTTCTGGATGCCTGCTTTGATGTCATGAGCGGCTTTACGACAACCGGTTTGGTTCTGATTCAAAACATGGATCACACATCCAATGGCATCAACATGTGGCGACATCTACTAACCTTTGTGGGTGGTCAGGGCATGATCGTACTTGCATTGACTTTTTTAGTCAAAGGAACGAATGGATCCTATAAAATGTATGTTGGTGAGGGCAAAGATGAGCGTCTGATGCCTAACGTCGTCACGACTGCCAGATATATTTGGGGCATCAGCTTGATCTACCTACTTTTAGGAACTGTTGTATTAACGATTATCGGCATTATTGAAGGGCTTCCCCTTGACCGGGCACTTCTGCATGGCATGTGGCTGTTCATGTCCAGTTGGAGTACAGGTGGTTTCGCGCCAATGTCCCAGAATGTTCTATATTACCATAGCGTTTGGTTCGAAATCGGTACAATGATATTCTTCATAATTGGTTCTTTCAACTTCGCCCTACATTATGCCGTCATAACAGGTAAAAGGCAAGAACTCTACAAAAACATCGAAACCATGTCTATGACCGCAACCGTTACAGTCCTGACGCTCCTGACGACGATTGGCCTGATCAGACAAAACATTTATGCCGATGTTTTTTCAATTTTCCGAAAAGTGTTTTATCAATTGATTTCGGGTCATACCACAACCGGTACCATGACGGTTTATGCTCGCCAGTTCAGTCTAGAGTGGGGTGATTTGGCACTGCTGGCAATGATTATCGCAATGTTGATCGGTGGCAGTGCCTGCTCAACCGCCGGCGGTCTCAAAGGCTTACGGATCGGTATCATCTGGAATGCTTTTCGACGAGATATCCGCCGTCTTGGGCAACCAGAATCGGTCGTTGCGACGCAGAGAATTCACCATATACGAGATATCTCGCTGGATGATAATACGGTACGTAGTGCAATGTTGATCGTGATCGCATACATCGTCACTTTCGCCTTGACAACCATGACCGGACTACTGTGTGGATATCCACTAGGTGATGCTGCTTTTGAGGCGGCTTCAGTCAATGGTAATGTTGGCCTGAGTATCGGTGTGACTCAGGCTTCAATGCCAGCAGTGTTAAAGTTTAACTATATCATTACGATGTGGCTTGCCAGGCTTGAATTTATGTCGATACTTGCTTTATTGGCCTATATGACAACTAAGGTGAAAAACTTATGGAAAAAATAAAAAACAAAAAAATCCATTTGATGATGGTAACGATACTAGCCGCCATCCTGCTGATCATATTTGCTTATTATGATCAGCCCCTGGCTGAAATAGCCCCAATACTTGATGGTTCCATTCTGATTGAACAGGCAAAAGCATTGAATGGTCAGGAAGTTGTTTATCAGGGAGAAGTCATTGGTGATATCATGCCACGGCAAGACCATTACTGGATCAACGTTTTGGGTAAAGACAGTACAGCAATCGGAATCTGGATCACAGCAGAGCAGCGTGACACAATCAATATGGCCGGTCAATTTGGCATCCAAGGTGACAAAATCAAAATTATCGGCCAATTTAATCAAGCGTGTATTGAACATGGTGGTGATCTTGATATTCATGCTAATTCCGTAGAAATTATTAGTAAAGGCAAAATTATTACTCAAAAATCGAATGTTACACGGGTAATAATTGCCGCTTGTTTGTTCTTATTGGCAAGTTTCCTGATAATCATGCTCATTATGAATCGTTTTAAACGAAAAGATTTACAGATCAAATAGTCGTCGCCAGCCGATACCCTACACCGACCTCAGTTTGAATGTATTCAGGATCGGCCGGGTTCAATTCAATCTTACGACGTAGATTGGACACAAACACTCGAAGGGTCTGCGAATCAGATTCGGGTTGGTAGTTACCACGGATTTTCTGTAAAATCTGCTTATGCGTAAGTACGCGCCCTGCATGAATCGCCATTTGACAAAGAATATCATATTCAATTGGAGTTAGGTGGATGATTTCATTCCGAACTGTTACGACTCGTCGCATATAGTCAATTATGAGATCTCTATTTTGATATAGACTGGGCTCACCGTCTTCCTTATTCTCTCTATCGTGATGGCGCAAGGCTACGCGGATTCTCGCCAGTAATTCAGGAACACTAAAAGGCTTGCCGACATAATCGTCGGCTCCACAATCAAGTGCATCAACTTTTTCATGATCCATATGACGCGCTGAAACGACGATGATTGGTGAATCACAAATCTCGCGAATCCGACTGATCACTTTCATCCCATCGATATCAGGCAAGCCGAGATCGAGGAGAATAATATCCGGATTCCAACTTGCTGCCAGCGATATACCAGTCTCACCAGTTCGCGCAGAGATTGTTTTATATCCTTGTGTACTCATTGCCGTTGCCATGAAGTTTTCTATAGGAGCATCATCTTCAATAATTAAAACAAGTGTTTTGCTATCCATTTTTTACTGGTCCTCCGTTAATCGGAATTGCAAAAGTGAAAACTGCACCGCCATCTGGGTGGTTCTCTGCAGTCAGAATGCCCTGATGGGCGTGAATTATCGATTGACAAATAGACAAGCCAAGTCCCATGCCACGTCTTGAATCATATCGCTCTTCGTTTCCGACAAAGTATCGATCAAAAATTCTGCTAAGAACATCGATTGGGATATTTGGGCCATCATTCCATACACTAAACTTGACTAGACCTTGTTCACAAATGACTGATATCGAGATTTTACCATCTTCCTTGGTATGTGCGATAGCGTTATCTAGTAAATTGATTAATACTTGTTCAATTAGAGAAGAATCCATCCAGGCCAGAACAGGATCGGTCGGTGTATTAACTGCTATGGAACGATTACCTAACCGTCTTCGAATAATAACTAGCGTTTCACCGACAATCTCTTCAATTAGTTCAGGCTGGATTTTTAGTCTCATCAGGTTGTCGTCAATTCTAGTCAAACTTAATAAATTTTCCACAAAACGATTGAGCCAGACCGATTCATTGTAAACGTCAAGCAACAATTTTTTCCGATCAACGGATGAAAAGTCATCCTCTTTGTCCAGCAACATGCTTACAGAACCGGTGATGCTTGTCAGCGGTGTTCGAAGATCATGCGAAATTGATCGCAAGATCGTACCCCGCAGTTTTTCATTTTCAATGATCTGCCGGTTTTTCTCCTCAATATTCGCCTGTCGGATTTTCTCTTCAGCAGCATGCCGAACTCGAACGGTTGTTGCGCTGGTTACGATTGATACAATCAACATAATAACAAAAATCAGCGGATATTTTGGATCATAGGCAACAAAACTATAATAGGGTTCTGTGAAGAAAAAGTTAAACAGGAAAACTGCAAGTAAGGAACTAACAGCGCCATACCAATATCCAGCAGTAAAACGGGATATCAGAAAAACCGTTAGCAAATAGATCATGATGACAATTGATTCGTTTAAGACTAAATGAAAAAGCAGCCGGCAAATCAATGTTGTAGCGGCTAACATTATAACGGCAAAAGCCAAATAAATGAAGTGGATCGGCTTGATTTTCAAGTTAAGTTTACTCAAAAAGCGCGCCTCCTGTATATATCATTGTACACATAATGTAGTCATTGTTCTACCAGAACATGCTCAACTTCGCCTTGATCAATGTAGTGAAACAACTACATTTTCAATAGAAAGGGAGCAAGCTTCAGCAGAACAAATGACTGAATCAATGCCAAGGCGCTGAAAGACAGTGCAATTTATGGGATTTTCAACCGTTGCAATTGTCCTGGGTATACCGAATCTTTTTTTGGCTAAATCGCATATTACCAGATTGTCTGCATCCTTCTCGGACATGGCGATTAGTAGATCACAATGATCAGCTCCAGCTGAGGCAAGTGTGCCTGGTAGGCTGGCATCTCCAAACACTGTAGCTTGGTCTGTCATATTAGCAATCATTGTACAAAAAGACAGGCTTCTGCTCACCAATGTGACATGATGTTTTGCTGTTAATAATGATTTTGTCAATATTTGAGTTCGCAAATCACTACCAATAACGAGAATATTCATGGCTCATCCTTCTTTCGTTCTCAGAGTGTTTATTACTTCCTGCGCCATTACTAAAGCAGGACACAATATCAAAAAATCAAATTCGTCTTTTGCCGTCAAGATATTGGAATCGTTAACAACTGCAATTACTATTGGTACTTCATAAATATCTCTGGCGATCTGTGCTATCATCAGATTAATATTATCATTGTCGGTAGCCGATACTACGACTCTGGCGCGATTAATTCCGGCTTGGCGCAGTATATCTATGCTGCTTGCATCTCCTTCAATTGTCGATCCGGTAAAGTCAGGCAAGCGATTACTGAGCGATTCAAAATTGATATCAATAGCTATTACCTTTTCATCTGTTAAGTTCAGCTGTTCTGCAAGGCAACAACCAAATCTACCACAACCTGCTATTATAATTTCTGATTTTTCTGTTTTGCTAAACATCATGCTGCCTCCCTGATAGATTGAAACCATTTATCAGTTAAGCTTAACAACTATCCTATAAAGACGGTGTTATTTCATCAAGGATATATATAAATATTGTATAAAGACGAATTTTCAATCTTTTAACGGCTTCTGTGAAATAAGTGCTAAAATCACCGGTAGTTCAACTCCTGTCGTCCGTATAACAGGATCTTTCAACAAAACCTATATCCCTCTGAGATAATGACGTCCAGGCTGTAAAATGCAACAGGTCGGTGACAGAACCAGCAATGTGCAAAAAATGTACATTGCTTTCTTTATTAAGTAGGGAGATGACGATGGGGTTAGCTTCAACCTTCGGTCATCTGCTATTTGCGAATATTTAACTGGTTGTGTCAGATTTTCGAACATGCTATACTTTTATGGAAATATTCAATTTCTCTAAGAGGTGACTACATGGAGCCGCTGTTCACTAACAAAAGTACATTTACAAAACAGAATATCATTGAGGTTAATCGGGTTACTTCTTCACGCAAATTGTGGACTATACTTTTTATCTGTATAGGGCTCCTGATTTTCCTGAGTGGACTCCTGTCCAGAAATTATGAATTTTGTCTGCTTGGCATCTTTATTGGTATTCTTTACCCGCTTTTTTCATTGTGGGCCGTGCGGTATTCGGCGGCAAACAAATACCAACAGTTCCAGCAGCTATACCACAGTGAGATTGAAATAGTCAACAGCTTTTATGAAGATCATTTAGATGTCCACAACGTGCAAGACGGCGCTGATGCCACGGTCGCTTACCAACAGGTCGCCAAGGTGTATGAAACAAAGAATCTCTTTTTCTTAATGTTGTCCACACGTATTGGTTTCATGCTTGAAAAGCAGGGATTCGAGGGAACGACAGCAGATGAATTCGGTCAATTCATCAGGGCACGCGCAGTAGGCGAAGGGCAAATCGCTCTCAAAAAGATGAAACGGAAAGCCGCGCTCATTATGACTGCCCTATTGTTGGTCTTTTTGGTTATCGGCTTTGCATTTGGTTTTTTTGGCGATGCGATCGAGAAAATAATTCCGAGAACCTTTTCATATGGCAATTATTCCATCAGGCTGACCAGTGCCTTTGAAGAATACGACGATGAATGGGCAAGCCCGGACGTGACTGTTTATTATTTCTGTGATACAGGCGAAGACCTCATTGACTCTGGTTCCATATTCGAAACTGCCGCAGCTTATTTGCAAGATAAAAACGAAAATTACGATATTAACAGTGTCGTCACCCCCGTTTCAGATTTTTGCGCCTGGACAGCCTATACGGACAATTACGAAGGAGACGAGTATTTCTATTATGACTATGTCATTATGTTGGACGGAGACTTCTGGTACACTGAATTCTACTGTTTCGCTAAAGATGCTAACCAATATAGGCCCCTTTTTGACAAATGGGCGCAGACCATAAAAATTCAATAACGAAGTGCGCTAGCCAGGAAGCATCTCGCATTCGAGTGATGCTTGGTATCCCGCTTCACACAGGATCCTATGTCCACCTTATAATCAGTTATCTCAAATTCAATCCAACCACGTCCCGATAAGCTAAATGTAAATTCAATCAACCTCTTGTCTCCGGTATTAACTAAGACCAATAACTGCTGCCCTCTGCAGGATCAATTCTTTTGTTTTGATCTTGAGTTCATCTGATAAATAGGAGTGTTCGCATTGCGTCAAAAAATCTTCTCTTAGCGAATATAGCTTTTTCAACATAGCGTTGGCAGATTTTACGGAAATACTGCAGTTTTCCGCGAATTTCACGAAGTCTTTTCTTCTTATATTTCTCTTTTTCCCATTCAGAGTAAGCGCTAGTTGCTCCTCATCTTCTGGCATAATAATATTAATTGGAAGCATATCATATGCTCTTGACAGGCAGTAGTTCCTGTTTGCCGGTTCTATTTCCCTCAATGAAAAATTCTTCAGATGCATATCTGAGTTGCCAATAATAAAAGAAAAAGCCACTCTAAGAAATAATTCAGACAGATCCAGCCCCGGACGACTAGAATATTTTCTAATGATTCTTCCACAGTTTTCATATGACCCTTTATACTTATCCTGTGTCAACCTATTGGAAAGCTGGCAGAAATCCTCCATTGCATATAAGCACACGACATCGTTTTTTATGTCTCTATCAATACGCCTTGTTATATAGGCATATTCCTCATTCATTTTAATAAGCGCATGCGGTACTGTCTGTATTCCAGCCATTTCAGCAAGACGCATGGCCAGATCTTCAAACTCCGGTAGCGAACCATATTCTTCTGTTTGCGGCTTAAGGATATATCCCGTTGGATAATCTACGATTGTAAGTCTTGCATTTGCATCACCGGACAAATGCAGAGACAACTTTTTTTGCACTCCTGGCACCGTTAGTCCTTGCTTCACAGCAGCATTTGCTAGTTCCGCCAGCTGTCTTTCGGAAACTTCCAACACCGGCATTGTGCCTGTCCCAAAAAAATATTTAATACATTTACGATGCCAGCAGTTTTCTTTTTCCTCATCTGATGAAGTGTCTTTTATCAACTTTCCGCAATATAAGCACTTCAATTGATTGCCTCATTTCTTATACTGACATCACCAATGCAGTCCTTACATGCTGATAGCAACAATCCGAATCGGTCTTTTGGGTCTATTTTCCAGTTTCGGCTCACAACACCAAGCAACCATCCTTCCGGAATCAAGCCGTCAAAAAAAGGAAACAGGATTGTCGATCTATATTCTGTATCGCGAAGTGGTAATGTCAGACTCACCGAGGGTGCATTCTCTTTTTGTAAATAATCGGCATCGTATGAAAATGTATACCCTTCATCTGTTTCGGCAATGCTGCCTGCACAACAATTCTGAATATATACAATGCCTTTTCGATATTCTGCAGCCAAAGTTTACGCCTCCTTCTTTCCAGGGACAGCTTCCATTCCAAACATTGCCAGAGCCTGGTTAATTTTATCGAGACGCATGGTTTGCTTTCCTTGTTCCAGCTCTCTGACAAAGCGTAACCCCAGACCCGAACGCATCGCAAACTCTTCCTGCGTCAATCCTGCTTTTTTTCTTTCTGTTTTAATATATTTTCCAATTGTATTCATATTAAGCATAATAACCCCTATAGGGTATAATTTCAAGCGAATTTTTATATTTAACCCCTATAGGGTATAATTATAGTCATTATGCAATTATTATACCCGTAAGGGACTATTTTCGTATTGTCATATGCTTGAGCTTAGATTGAATCGAGTGCATATGCTTCATATCAGCATCAGTAATTCCTAATCGGTCACTGTCATTCTTATCTTATCAAGACGATCAATTTCTTTATATTTCGTATGGCGACGGTGATACCATGCGATTCAAGTTTCTCTGCAATTGCCCGTATTACATTTTTTAAAATGATTGTCAGACACTGGAAATTCTAAAATATCGTTGCTATAATATATTTGTTGTGTCTGTATGAGTTGTTGTGTATATTTAACAGTCTTCTAAAGCGTGATTATCCGTTAGCTATAATTCTTTTAGTAGAAACTCTTATGCATGGTGAGCATTGGCTGCTGCCAGTTTTTTGTGTCCAATTATTTAATTTTCGAAATTCTCGCTTGATCAAGCGGCAGCATGCTGTGAAATCGGCTTTATTGCCGAGTTTTAAAGAGGAGATGGAATCCGTATCTCGCCCTATGGGCGCATTATAATTGCCTGGCTGCTGGAAGATTTACAACATAAGCGAACCAGCGTCATACCGATAACCTCGGATAGATCAGGGTATGGCTCTGCCCGGCATTGTAATTGGTGTATGGCTGAACATATTAATGCTTGGAGTATTTCATTAATATATAGAATTATTTACGAGTTCAGAATAAACTATAAGTAGATTTTCTTTTTAGGAGGTACCGTTATGTCAAAAGATATTGTAGTGAAGCTGATCGAGGATCTGAACGAATGTAGAAAGAATGCTTCAAGAGAATTTTTAGACTGGGACTGGGATGCCATCGCCGTCCAATTTATGGGAAACAGCTATAACCCCGCGGTTCCCTCCGTATTTATTGACCGTCTGATGGGTGGATATTATGGCTTTAAAAAATATGATTATGACAGGCAGTTATGTGAATTGCTGGAGAAGTTTGCAAGCAAAGGAGATCCAGAAGCCGTCAATGTGTTAAAGTTTTATGCCAGAGTCCAGTTCCAGAAAGGGTTATCAGCGCAGTCACTGGGACGGTTGAAAGAAGCCTCAGCAGCACGCATGATAGCGGAAGAACTCTATAATGCTGTATCCAAAGGTCCGCACCTTGTAACATATCTGGATCGGGACGGGATAACCTTATCGGAATACGCAATGATGATCGAAGCTATCAAAAATATTGGAATCATAGACGATTATATCGGATGGGCGCTCGGAAAATGTGTGGAAAAATCACCTGATGCCTTGATCAAACGAGATGCAGAAGAGGCCCTCAAATTATTAAGTAAGATATAGAAGGTTACTGCAGCCGATTCAGTAAAAGATTGCATGATAAATAACTCACTAACTAAACTTTTCCTGTGACCATCAAATATAACCAATATAGGCTAAAGCAATTAGAAAAAAAGAGGGTACTGACATTTAAGTCAGCAACCAGCTATACTTACATAAATAAGGTGCAAGTAAAAGACTGTTCATTACAACTTGTAGTTTTTCGAAAGAAGCTATCGAATTTGGAGAAAAGACTATTTCTCAAAGGATTGTGCTCGTCGACGGCAAGCAACTCACAAGCTTGATGGTAGAACATAACATCGGGGTATCGATTAAGTCTGTACTCGAATTAAAAAGTGTAGATAGAGACCATTTTGAAAACAGAAATTGTTTTCAACAATGCACCAATTTTGCTTCAAAAGCCAAACGATTATAAAATGTTGAAAAACATCATTTCGGCTAAAATAACGGAACTCCCCCCCTCCCAACTGTTCAACGATTACAGGGCTGGGGGTGTGCAAAGTGGTTTAGGGGTGTGCATGACTATTTCAAAGATATTCTCTCCCCATCAATAATGATAGCCACGACTTGTTCAGGATCTATAACAGAACTAAATACAGCTGTCATTTGCCAATCAGTGATAACACTACCTTCAATACTTGTCTCCGCAGAAACTTCCGAGATACTCATTGTACTGCCATCATCCATTTCTAGTTTAATCCCTGAATTCCTCTCCATTAGTGCTGTGTTTGAATAAATAGATAATGATAACGGTGTTATCCTGATTTTGGAATCATCAATATTATATTCAACATGATTCGTGTCAGTTTGACCAGATATGACAATCTGCCAGTCGCCTTCTGCTAATATAACATTTTTTTGTTCGTCATCATCTTTAATAATCGCATCTATTGATTTAACAGATAATTCAATCCATTTTGGCACCTCACCTGAATTGGTGAATTGAAGACATTGAATAAACGAAGCCTTAGCAGGATCGCTTTCATCATCTATTCGGATAACTGAAGAAGCTACACCCCATCCGTAATCCAAAGATGTATGTATGAAGTGGTTTAGATAGATATTTGCCGGCAGCGAATCAGAAATTGGCATTGGCGAAAGGTCTTCACTAATTAATGGTTTACCAGACACTGTATCAATATCAAAGAGAATATAATATGTCGAATTATCACCAACAGCACTCCTCAACGTAATCCGGTAATCGCCGCACACAATGCTTTCTCCCGGATTTGTAACCAATTCCTGGAAATCGACAGTTTTATCAGTATTTATCACAAAACCAAGCCATTCACCGGTTATTACCTTGGCAGCCAGAGCTGTTACACTTAACATCACAATAAAGACGACAAGAACAACGACAGGCACAAGCTTTGAGCGTCTCCTCGTCTGATGCGTCAAGCCAATTGTCTTTTCAACCAGTTGAGTTTCAGGTTTTATTTTTTCGTTCATTCTTCGATAACAATCCTCAAACATTCGTCGTCCTCCTTTAGCATTTTTCGTAATATCTCCCTGGCACGCGTTAGCTGCGTTCGAATCGTTGAAGGCTTTATTCCAAGAAATCCTGCAATCTCCTCGGTGGAGTATCCCTCGTAGTAAAATAAGTGAATCACGATTCTATATTTCCCAGGCATTTGCTTCAAAATTTCAGACAAATATAGTTCATCGGGCTCAGTAAAAGCAATTTCATCGGTCATTTCAATGGTATTGCGTTTCCAGAAAGACATCATTTCACTTTTTGTGCAATTGATTGTTACGCGAATAAGCCAGGCCTTTTGATGTTCATCATTGTCAAAACTGTGAGCCGTTTTCATGTACTTGAGAAATACTTCCTGAAAAATGTCGTCAGCATCTGATTTGTTGCGACAATAAGAATAGGCCAACCTGTATACCATGTCGCCAAATTCATGTATCACTTCCTCAAGTTCCATTGCTGTGCACAACTGCTTGTTTTCCACCAGGCTTGACCTCCTCTCACTAGTAATACTTTTGACGAGCCTGAAATGCTACAGTTTTAAAAAATATTTATTCGTATTCGGGAATCATCAACATTTATGGCGCATGTCGTTCATCTTAGTTCAATAATCGCTTGATGGCTGTCAGTGATCAAGTATCGATTCACTTGTCCTCGGTTTCTGCGTTGTTTTCCATTCAAAAAATCCTCAACAACCGTCTTCTGAAGTAATACATTTCCATTGTATTTTTCGTTGGCCAGTATTTTATTCAAAGTCTCAGGACTCCAACGCCGTGATCCTCGTGGTGATCTGATTCCTCTGATTGCCAATTCACTCGCTATTTGCCTTAGGCTCCAACCTTCCAGACGAAGATCAAAGATCAGTCGGACAATTTCAGCCTGAGCAGCATTAACAACGAGGCTTCCGTTTTGATCATGACAATAACCAAAGCATTTCCTATGCTTATACTTTGTATCTTCATTTTCAAAGCTGCGTTGAATACCCCATCTGATATTCTGGCTCTTTTGCCTGCTTTCTTCCTGACTAATTGCTGTGAGAATAGTCATGAGCAACTCTGATCTCGGATTCGACAAAAAAAGCTTCTCAATTTCGAAGTATACATCCACTCCAAGTTGTTTCAGTTCACGAAAACAGTTCAGGACGTCCAGCGTGTTTCTGCCAAAACGGGTGATCGATTTGGTCAGGATTAGGTCAATTTTTCCTTGTCTGCAATCTGTCAGCATCTGCTGAAACTGATTGCGTGGATTAATCAAACGATTCCGGAAAGGACTGGTATCAAGGCGTTTTAAGCCAAATAAAAGTAGACAGACCTTTGGTAGAACTCATAATCATTCTATCAAAAATCTGTCCACTTATCTTGGCAAATCTACCACAAAATGATAGAAATGCACACCCCCCTCCCTACTGCTCAACGATTACAGAGCTGGGGGTGTGCAAAGGGGTCTAGGGGTGTGCATCATGTGTCAGTAAGGAAAAGTTTCTCCATTAACTTCGAATGCAACCATTCCTGTATCGGGTATAATTTCTGCGACTGCTTGCCGGATTTTATCTGTCACTTTTTGGACAACAACAATCTTTATAGCGTTGTCCTGTTCAAATACTGCCATTCCATATACGCCAAGTTTAGTGAGTTTATCCGAACTTGAAAATTCTTTATAAAGGGGCGCATATGCTAGTTCAAGCTCTTTAAGCGTATACTTGACCTGCCTGACCTCAATTATGCTAAAATCAAGTAAATCAGCATACTTTGTTTTGAATTCTTCTGGTTTGCAGGTGACATTGATGATAAACACCTGCAAGTCTTCAATGTAGCATCCAGCGTAGTATTTATATTGATCAGGAATATGAGCCTGTTCCATCAATGCAAACTGTGCATTTGCTTTGTCGGAAAACGCCAATTGTTCATTTGAGTACGTTGAAGCAGATGTTGTGGGTTTTCCTGATTCAGTAGTTGCATTAGGATTAGCAGTTGCTTGCGAATAATGATTTCCAGGATTCTTAGCAGGCCAAAGCCATTCACCAAATTGCCCTGATATTAACACCCCTCCTATAAGCATCAATACTGCTAAACAAGCGCAAGCGGTTAGGAGCCTTTTTCTGTTTCTAATTGGTTGATTAATCAGTGTTCCATTATTGTTAATTGCAAAACCGGTCTTTTGATGTTGAGGAAGGTTATGCTGTATAATCTCCCACCGGTCTGGCAAATCGAGCTTGGCCTCTTTCGCCCAATTAAGAACATCGCTACGAGTCACTTTTTTATGCATTTTCATATTGATCTCTCCCTTGAATTTTTAACGTCATCAGAATTTGAAAGAAATTCTTTTAACCGTGAAATGGCCTGATGATATCTGAAGCGAACCAAACGATAAGGAATATCGAGCATCTTTGAAATTTCCAAATGGCTTAAGCCGACTATTGCTTTAAGTACGAAAATAATTGATTGATCATGATCTAGGTAGCTCAGACCAGCTTCGAGCATCATTCGGTCATCAGGCTCTATTCGGGTTATGAGCTGTTCTGGTATTGGTTGATCTTCCAAATCCTCGATTGAGAAAGAATGGTTGCGTTGCCGCATAATGTCCAGAGACTGATTGCGTGCAATTGCATGGATCCAAGCTTTTGCACTACTGCCTTGACGATAATCTGAAGCGTTTTCCCATACTCGTATAATCGTATCCTGAAGCACATCTTCAGAAAGCTGATGATCGTGTGTTACGGCATAGGCAACAGCAAAAATACTGCGACGATATTGACAGTAAAGCACTTGAAGCGCTTTCTGATCTTGATTGGCGATCGCCATAATGAGTTCGTCCAGTTCAATGCTATTGCCTATCGGAACACTGGTTGAGGTTATGTCAGCCATGGCTTTGTCCTCCTACTAGCAATAACGATTAGCGTGGACCTTTTGACACACCTAATTGTAAACAAAGTGTTAACTCAGATGTCCGAGTCCATTTTGGTTTCGCCCGAACTCACTCTCACTTTCATTATTTTCTATCTTGCATTTTCCAAAGCACCATCGGATGTCGCCGGATTCGGTTCAAAATTTCACTATCATCGAAGAGCAATTCTGGTTTATATTGCTTTTCGGAAAAAGCCTTTAAGAATGCTTTTTCATCATCAGTCAACAATAAAAGCTTTTCAATAAAGCCTTTAACTGTGTTCTTCATGTTTTCGAGTTCTACATACTCACCTTTGTGTATCACCGGCAGCAAATCGGTCTTTATCTTGTGGGTCGTGATAGTATCAATTCGGTTCATATCATATAATTGCGGAATTTTTTCCTGTGAAATTGCCGTATAAAAAATCACTGACTTTCGAAGTAAATCATAGTCACTATTTTTGAACAGACCGTAACGAATCATGTTATAGGTGTCATATAGATCCCGGGCTGCTGCGCGGCTAAGAAGCGCATTAATTTTGCCCGCAAATATTTCAATTGGCAAAACTGAGAGCGCATATTCCCCGCTAGAAATCGCATCGGTAACGATCAATCGTTTTTCTGGCGCAAATATGTGTGCTCGCAAAGAGTAGTTGATTTCAATTTTAATATTATCGTTCATGCCGCCGAGGTTCTGATAAACAAAAACAAAGGAATCTAAGCTGTGACGTGTTTTGCTTCTGGCGCTAAGGGTGTACCCTTGCGTAGCCATATAGATCCTGATTTCTTCAGAAATCTTCTCCCTTTGGTGAAGCATTTCTTCCCTTGACTGCTCAACAGAGTAATCAAAATCAAGATCAACGGAGAGACGGAGCAGATTGAACACTGTTAAATTTATAGCCGTTCCACCCTTTAAGGCTAGTGTATCCTTCGTGAGTAAATTGGTATTCAGATAGTCAAGAATATCGGCTAGCCTCAGTACCTTTTCCACGGTATCCCGCACAAAATTCAGTTCATTGGCTTTAGCAGCCAACTCTGCTTTGGTTAAGCTAAACAATCGCGTCACCACCTTCATCAATCAACTTCATCAGTTCGCCAGGAGCGAAAAGCTGCCATTCGGAATAGTATATTGGAGATTCAAATTGAATCCCGTCATAAAAATAGCGCTTGCTCTTTCCAATCATCTGTTTACATAAGCTGAAAAAAGCTTGGCTCAGTTTGATGTTCTGAAAATGCGAAAGAATATATCCAACCTTTTGGTAAAGAAACTGATTTTTGTATTCAGCAAGGTATGCCAGCAGTTTTTCTTCATCGGCTACCGTTACCATGGATAAACAGCGCAGCAGCTCTTCCAAGCCCCCGATTTTTGTGAAGTCCTTGATGTTATCCAGAATTGTACGCTCTATATCCGTCACTTTGATATGTGAAGCAGGTTTTATAATGCCGAAATTATGTTTGGATGGTAAATATTTGTATTCAACACCGTCATGTATAAAATCCTTGAATTTCATGACTGATGAAATATATACGGTGCTAAATACCTGGTTGGCCATCCCGTAGTATTCAAAGGCTGTGTGGTGTGAAATATATGCTGATAAATTTATCTCTGAACCGATAGCAAACCGATTCGCAATAGCCTGCCCGGTTTCAAGGCTTTTTACAGCATAGTAGTTATGCCGTATTCGTTCGATGTAGCCATTATGCAAGGCGCTTCGCAAAATTGATTTCGCTGTTTCCTGGTTTCCTGCAAGCTGATTGACATCTTCTTTTGTAAACAGCCCCAACTTAAGCAACTCGCTATAGTATTTCACTGACCTCACCTCCTCTGTTTTATATCTTATCTCTATTAGGTTTATATATCAACCTTATTGTGATATATATTAAAACAAATTTTAACATCTGACTCTATATGGTTATTATTTTAACCTTATCAAGCACAATATAAAAGATAGATTTTGATCAAATTCGAACAACAGGACCAGCTTTTCGTCTTTTCTTTTCGTCCTGAACTCGATCAAATTGAGCTTGTGAGATAATTGCCGGATGGCAATCAGTTATAAAATATTTGTTTGCCTGTCCATCATTCCTGACCTTTTTGCCATTAAGGAAATTGCTGGAAATGGTTTTCCCGAGTAGGATGTTGCCGGCGTATTTTTCATTGGACAGGATTTTCCGAATACACTCAACACCCCAATGAGCGTGACCGTTCGGCGAAAGGATTTTTCGACGAGATAATTCGCTGATCAATTTACGAATGCTATTCCCCTCCAGGTAAAGTCGGAAAATTTCCCTGACGATTTCAGCAGCCTTTTCATCAATGACTAATCGGCCAGATTTATCTTGCTGATAACCGTAACAGATACGATTATGGTATTTGGAATCCGAGCTTTCAAAGCTTCGTTGAATTCCCCATCGGATATTCCTGCTTTTATCCTCACTTCCATTCTGATGTAAAGCAGCCAATATCGTTAAAAGCAAATCAGAATTCTGTTCATACAGTCTCAGCTTTTCAATTTCAAATATAACATCCACGTCCAATGCTTTAAGTTCTTTGCAGATCAGGAGTATATCCAATGTGTTCCGGCCAAACCGACTTATTGACTTGGTTATAATCAAATCAATCAACCCGGATCTGCAGTCAGCCAGAAGCTGGCAGAACTGAGGCCGCTTGTTTATATTTCTACCTGATGCACAATCCGCATAAATTCCGACCATCAGCCATCCGCGGGTTGATTCGATCAAATCCTGATAGTATTTTTGCTGATAGTTCAGACTACCCAACTGCTCATCATGATCTGTGCTGACTCGGCAATAAGCGGCGACTCGCAAAACTGGTCGCGCCTGAGTGAGTTTTCTACCAGGCCTATGGATTTGCCTGACTATTCGGGATGAAAAATCACGCATATGTTCACACTCATGACTATTATGCTTTGATATTATCACGCAAAAGTATGAGCAAAACTATACGCTGAGACGTCATTGTTCAACGATTTACCCTATTGTTAAACGATTTGCCCGAAAAAAATGCACACCCCCTAGGGTATTGTCAAACGATTTAACCCTTATGTCAGAAGAAATCATTGTTCGAACTTAGATATTTTTGAGTATTTTCGCGTAATAATGCAAAAAACCGCCATTATTAGCGGTTTTTTGCTCGAATTTGGGGTGACCACCCGTCTTGGCAAAACTACCACAAAATGATAGAAATGCACACCCCCCTCCCCACTGTTCAACGATTACCGGGCTGGGGGTGTGCAAAGGGGTCTAGGGGTGTGCATTGTTCAGGGTTTATTTTTTATTATAATTTAAGTCGTTGATATCCTTGTTCGGGGTGCCGGAGTTTGACAAACTGATGTCAGACGGCCAATCTCAAATCTTACGTTTGCGGGAACATGTCCACGCTTATTGGTTGAGACGTTGATGTTGATGCTATGCCATAATGTTAATAGCCCGAGCCATTTTTTATGATTTCAGTATTTCTCTACCTAAATTCCAATCAGTCCGCAGGGTTTAAGATATCGTTCAATATTTTCAGTTTTTCTTTTGAGCTGCCATAATCTTTAATATCTCCACTCACGAGTTCATTTGCTTGCTTTGCTGTTAATTGATATGTATGCCCATTGTAATTAATATCAACCACATCTAGATTTTCAATCAGGGCCAAAGCATAGTAAGCATAATCTATTTGATATATATTCTCGAATTTTTCTTCATCGCCTAAATTATTCAATTTTGAATAACTAACTTCCAATCCATAAGGCTCTTTATCAGTTTTCAGAGTAATTGTATATTCCCCTAAATCCCCTGCCCCAAGGACATTTAACAATTCAGATACCTTCGAATTATTCCCAACATATTGGACCCTTGAATCATAGTACTCTTGAAATCTATCTATTTCCTGGCCTTCATTTATATGTGAGCAACCAGACATAACAAAAGCAATAACTAATATTAATGATAATGTAAAACTAATCCGTTTAGCCATAAACTTTCCTCCACTATTTCTTACCGCTTCTTTGCATTGAAACTGATTTTTCTGACGCAACACCCATATAAACATCAACAAGTAACCATATAAATTCGATTGCCATAAAACAACATTTTTCATTTTCAATGATATTTTAAAATGCTATATTACCACAGGAAAAACTAATTCAATCCCAAAGCCTAATTCATTTGGCAATGATGATTCGGTACGAACATCTATATTTAGGGCACTCGCATATTTTCGCACAAGATACAGCCCCATTCCGGTGGCTTTCTGCCGATCAGGATGGTTTCCTGTAAATCCCTTATCGAAAACAAACGGCAGATCCTCTGCAGGAACACCGTTACCATTATCGTGCACTGCCAGATGTATCTTTGCATCGGCATCCTTGTCTTGAGCAATTATGACAGTCACCTTGCCCTCCACTCGCGAAGCATATTTTACCGCGTTACTGACGAGCTGTGAAATCATAAATGAGAGCACTTTACGGTCTGAAACTACCTCAAGCGGCTGCATCTCGCAAATGAAGGCCGTTTTTTTCTCTTCTGCAAGGGGCGAATAATCTGACAGCACATCAACGACGCATTCGTCCAATCTAATACGTGAAAAATTGTAATCAGCATGATTGGTTTGAAGACGCGCATAATACAAAATTCGTTCCACATCTTGACTTATTTGCAACCTGACATAGTGTAAACGGTCAGCGACATATGTACTCATTTCGTCATGATGATTTTCAAGTACTAGCGTCATCAGGGACAACGGCGTTTTGATTTCATGTGTCCATGCCTCGATATACTCCTGATAATTTTGCAGTCCGATTTGCTTTTCGCTGATGATGGCCGTTTGCTTTTGTATCTCAGTATACGCAGATTCAATCATCTGACTCCATGAATCATCTAATACCACAGCCAGTCCGGCTTTTGTTTCTTCACTTGGATCGTCAAGAAACGATTTGAAGGCATCAAGCTTTTTTCTTCGACTTATTCGCTGCCATACATATCCGATGCCGATCATAATAAGTGTAAAGAGAATGATAAAAAGACTAACGCTTTTAATGGCTTCCGGTCGGATTAGCCAAGTTAGTAAAATAAAAGTCATATCCGTAGCCATAAACAGGATCAGCCAGCTGCCGATTTTATTGAAAAATGCTTTCATAAATTCAAGACCTCTAGTTGATAGCCTTGTCCGCGCACGGTTGTAATGCTGTTTTCAAGTCCAATTTCTGCGAGATTTTTCCGGAGCCGGGTCATATTGACCTGCAAAATATTGTCGTCCAAAAATTCATCTGTCCCCCAGACAGCAGCAAACAGTTCTGATTGTGAGACGACCTGGGGACACTTTTCCATGAGGGATCGAAGAATTTTGCCTTCGGTCTCCGGCAATATACTGCATTTGTCATTCAGGATCAGTTTGTAAGTATCAGTATCGAGCAACAACTTTCCACATTGGATCGTGTTTTTCACCTTTCCATAGTTTTGCAGAAGCCTTGCCGTTCGTGCAAGTAAACGATCTGGATGACATGGCTTTGTAAGAAAGTCATCCGCGCCTAGGCCAAGGGCGGTCAGCTCATCGCCCAAGGTATCACGTGCAGTCAGAATTAAAATCGGAAACGAATTTCTTGCTTTCAGCCACTTGCATAGCTCGAATCCCGATTTCCCCGGAAGATTAACGTCCAGCACCACAATGTCGGGCTGTGTAGCAAGAATATCCTGCTCCGGAGCAGCAAAGGAAGAGATGCCCGAAACCGAGTACCCCTTCTTTTCAAAGGTTATGATGAGCTCCTCTCGAAGATATGGATCATCTTCAACGACGGTTATTTTATTCAAGTGGTGTTACCCCCGATCTGTTATTTCAATTTCCCGTATTTCACGGCATGCATTACGTTTTACAACTGAAATATAGACGAACTCCGTCAGGATAAAAGCAAGCAGTGCGATCATAGAAAGCACAATGACAGTTGTTAATTCGGTACCGATAGGCAGTCTTGTAAAATTTCTAAACAAAACAAAGACTCCAACAATGCTGCTGCATACCGCCACGCCCAATACCAGCGCAAAGAACATATTGATTTGTTTTTTCGCGGAGCGGCACATTCCCTCCGTATTCGCGCCAAGCATTAGGAGCGTAACATACCGATGCTTATTCTCACGCTGTTGAATCAGGTACTTTGTTCCTACTACAGTGTTGGCAATGAGCAAAAACAGAATGCCGAGATAAATTGTCAGATAGCTTGCCGCAACCGCATAAAACAGGTTCCTGCCGATGCCGCTGAGATAACTTTCGTATTCAAGACCGGTTTTATTCAGACTAGTATCCATTTTTTGAATTGCCTGCATCAGGCCGAGCTCATCAGTTAGGCTCTTTTTCAAATGTAGATTCCAGCAAAAGGGTTCCGTATTACTAGCAAGTTGTCCAAAAAGGCTATCCGGAACGATCAAAGCAGCGTAAAGCGTGATGGAACGGTCTGCCACAATATTGTCGCTGTAAAACTCGGACAGGAGCTTAAATTGCTTTTCGTTTATTCCGATTGTTAATCCCTTTTTGAGTGCTTCTCGATAGTAAGAGTATAACGAACCATCATCTAATGTAGAATACAAAGCAACTTCGTTATCCGCGAGTTTGATGCCCTTTTTCCCCATGGCGGACAGCAAGCTGTTATAGGATGATACAGACAGGATATAATCTGAGTGAAAAGATTCTGCCACATTTTCCGCACCTTCAATTTGCGCCAACTCGCTTTGTATTTGTCTCGTATCAAATTCTGTTTTTGTCCTGGAGAGATATACTGGATAAGAGGTCTCAACCATATCTCTTACACTTGCTTCGGTAAGAGCAGAGGAAACTTCCTTTTCTGTGCCTATAACAGAAAAATCTGTCGTTCTGGAATCGGAGATTCTACCAGCCCCCATGGCAATTCCGTAGGAAATGCAGGAAAGCGCGACAAGAAGAAGCAGAGAGGATACTGCAAGCGCTTTGTGCTGAGACAGGACACTTTCCTGAACTTGCCGCCCGGTAAAAGTTGATAGTCCGTTTGAACGGTGATTCTTTTTTGCAATGTGTCTGCCGATATACCCGCCAACACCGCGGTATAAAAAGAATGTACCCCCAATGCCCGATATGAGCATTGCGGTAAAATAAGCTGTCATTTTCAGCAGATCTTGATTCATTAATCTGAAAAGACCGATGTAGTAAGCAAGGAGTAAAAAAGCAATGCCAAGGAAAAGAAAAATAATGCTTGCATCTGATGAAGCCGGCGCTTGCTTTGACGAAGCATCAGTATACATAAATTTGGCAGGTTCTGTTTTTCCGTACGGGATACAAATAATCAGCATTGAGAGAAGCTGCACGATTAAAAATCCGCAGACTGTCCACAAAATTGCATCGAAAGATAAGGATATCGTGTGTCCGATGATGCCAAGTCCAATGACTTTTCCTGTTGCAAGACTGGTCCCTTCAGTAAGAAGCAGGGCAATGGGAAGACCTATCAAAAGCGAAATCATACTGCTCCAAAGCGTTTCGCCAAGCAACATAAGGAACAGCCGGCTACGCTTCATGCCAAGCATCAGGTACATCCCGAATTCTCGCCGCCTGCTGTCCATCTGATATCTGCAAGCAAAGTACACCAAAAAGAAAACAAAAAACAATGAAACAGCGTAAACACCGGGTATCAGCATCATTAATTTCCTGACAGCATCACTTTCAATGGTGGAGAGAAATTGCATTACATCCTGCTCTTTCAGAGAAAGCAGCGTGTAAAAAGCAACAATAGCAATAATCAGGGAGCCAAAGTACAAGCCATTACCACGGCGATTGTGTGCAGCATTACGTCTGATCTGTTTAAAGAACATTTGCGCTCCCTCCTCCCATTTGTGCCAATACGGTCACAACCCGTTCGTAGAAAGAAGACGGTGTTTCTTTTTGCGCACTTCTCCTCAGCTCATGAAACAGACTGCCGTCCTGAATAAACAAAATGCGGGAGCAATAGCTTGCGACACTAGCATTATGGGTTACCATCATAATCGTTTTTTGCTCGCTATCGTTGATTGCAGCGAGCTTATCCATCAGGATTTTTGAATTTTTACTATCAAGCGCTCCGGTCGGTTCATCAGCGAGAACGATACTGGGATTGGAAATAAGCGCTCTTGTTGCCGCCACGCGCTGTTTCTGCCCACCGGAAAGCTGCGCCGGAAACTTATCCAAAACATCTGTAATATCCAGCTTCGTGGCAATAGTGGCTATTCGTTCATCGGCTTCTTTCCCGGAAATACCGTGCAATGCTAGCGGAAGCGTGATATTCTCTTTTGCCGTCAGATTGTCAAGTAGTTCAAACTCCTGAAAGAGGTAGCCAATCTCTTTGCCGCGGTAGTCGGCAAGCTGTGTGCCTTTAAAAGAGGCAATGTCCTTTCCATGCAGAATTATTTTTCCCGCACTCGGTTTCAGCATGGTGGCAATACAGTTCAATAGTGTTGTTTTTCCAGAGCCGCTTGCGCCCATAATACCGAGAAATTCACCCTCGAGCACATCAAAGCTTATCCCGCGCAATGCTTCTGTCTGTGTGCTTCCTTTTCCATATGTCTTAGTCAGGTTCTCAACCTGTAAAATACGGTTATTGTTAGTCATAGAAGAACCTCCTGTTCCTTTGATATAACAAGTAAACCATCCGGAGCAGAAGAACACCACTTACAGTTGCTGTAAGGTTTGCTAGTTAGTTTCATGCGAATCTAAATCTGCCAGATGCTTCAAATATGCATATCGCTTATTAGCTTAACATAAGTTGGACATCTTCTCCTACATTAGCAGTCATACAAGCCATTACTTGACTAATACCTATCCTCGAGCGATTACTACGGTAAAAAAATCGTAGGAGCAATGATATGACGTCAAAACACACACTGCATGCCCCAAGAATCATTACAGAGATCACGCCTATTCGCCAATATATTCCTTCTTTCAAACCTATCCATGTTTGTGCCTATGTCCGCGTCTCAACCAATCATAATGAGCAACTGATGTCACTACGCAGCCAGGCCGAGTATTATCAACAAAAGTTCTCCGGTCAACCAAACCATGTCCTGGTCGGCGTTTTCTCTGACGCTGGCATATCCGGTTCCAAAGATGCTCGGCCTGGGTTTCAAGCTATGCTGGCCAAGGCGAAATCGGGCGAGATTGATCTCATCTATACCAAGTCAATCTCCCGATTTGCTCGTAATACGCTATTACTCCTACAGACTGTCCGAGAACTTCGAGCAATTGGTGTCGGCATCGTCTTCGAGGAGCAGAACATTAACACTCTTCGTGCCGAAGGCGAACTGATGCTGACCGTACTGGCCGGTATCGCTGAAGAAGAGCGAAAATCGGTCCGATCAAATGTCCAATGGGCATTACGGAATAAGTGCCTGCGTGGTGAGGTCATGGTTGATACCAACCGCCTGATCGGTTATGGCAAGGATGAATTGGGGAAACTGATCATCATTCCCGTGCAAGCCAAAATAGTCCGAAAGATCTTCACGATTTACCTCGAAGGTTTGTCGGCCTATCGCATTGCCCAAATATTGAATCAGAAACACGTCCCGACATATACAGACCGGCCTTGGAACTCCCAGCGAGTTTTATCTATTATCTCCAATGAAAAGTACATGGGCGCTGGTCATATGCAGAAGAGTTTTGTCAGCGAGTCCGGCCATCAGGTTCGCAATACTGGCCAGCGTGATCAGTATTGGGTTGACGATGATCATCCGGCTATTATCTCTCGTGCGAGGTGGGAAAAAGCCCAGCTGATCCGGCAAGGAAGAGTCAGGAAGATCTACCCGTTTACCAGACTTCTCTTTTGCGCATACTGCGGTTCAGTCATGATCCGTGTTATTCATTCCCGTCGCTGGGTCAGCTGGATCTGTTACAGATACTTGAGGCAAGGCAAGTCTATCTGCATCGGTTCGCGCATTTCTGAGAAACGATTGATCGCCATAGAGCAAGTGCAACCCATCACCGAGCCTGTCATCGTAGAGGAGATCCACCATGAAAAAGAAAACAAGAAGCGCCGCCAGAAGGATTATCGTTTTAAACCAATTTCCGGCAGTACCAAGCAGGGCAATAAAACCTGAAAAGAAGCTGCGGGTTGCTGCCTATTGCCGAGTTTCAAGTTCCAGTGATGAGCAATTGGTCAGTTACCAGAATCAGGTCCAATATTATCAACACACCATACAAGCCAATCCAAGCTATGAGCTGATTGGTATTTTTGCCGATGAAGGCATATCTGGTACAGGTTCTCATCAACGAGTTGAATTCAATCGTCTGATGCAAAACGCCCGAGACGGCAAGCTTGACCTGATCATTACCAAGAGCCTATCGCGGTTCGGCAGGAATACCCTGGACTGCCTAATGAATATTCGAGAACTCAAAGCCTTGGGTGTAGATGTCTATTTTGAGCGAGAGAACGTTCATGTTCTGCGCAGCGAGGGGGAAATGCTATTGACTCTGATCGCAGCAGTTGCTCAGAATGAAAGCCTGAACCAATCTGACAATGTGAAATGGGGTATACGCCGGCAATACGAGCGCGGCAATATAAAAAGCGTTCAGGCCAGTAAATTCCTCGGCTATAAAAAGGATAAGCAAGGCGATCTGGTTATCAATGAAGAACAAGCCGTGATGGTACGCAGAATTTATCAGCTGTTTCTTGACGGTTTGGGGGTCTATCAGATTGCCACACTTCTTACCGTCGAAAGTGTTCCAATGGCCTATGGCGGTAAGGAATGGACGCCCAGCCATATTCTAAAGGTACTGACCAATGAAAAATACATGGGTGATACTCGATTCCAAAAGACATTCAATGCTGATTATCTGACCAAACGTCGAGTTAAAAATACTGGCCAACTGCCACAGTATTATCGGGAGAATACTCACCCGGCGATCATTGATCGAGAGGTCTGGGAATTGATCCAACTGGAGATGGCTCGCCAGAAGCTATTTGTTGAAAGCCATCACATGGATAAGTTCCACCATCACAGTCAAGAAATACCGCTCAGTGGCAAAATCATCTGCGGCGAATGCGGGCGGTTATTATTACTGCGCGAAACGAACCGAGCGACTTATGAAAACAACAAATTCTGGCGATGTGTCACCAGACACGGATCCAAAAACTCATGTGATAGTCAACTGAGGTTGGATATGAATGTTGCGAATCAGTCACTGGTCACAGCCTGGAATGTGCTGATCTGTCAACAGGATCATCTTGATCTGGAAAGCGATTCAAAATTAGTCCTCTATCGGCGTAATCGGCTGAAGGCTTTACTTCAAGAACATGGACCCATCAAGGTTATGCCCTATGATCTGCTGCTCCAAGCCCTTGACCACATTGAAGTACATGCCGACTATCTCACTGTTGTTTTCCTCGCCGGAATTAGGATCCGCGTCGACCTTTACTGTCCAAACAAGCTGAAACCACGCTGGACGCATACCAGAAAGGTCAAGTCCAAACTAGCCCGCCAGCGGATGTCATTGGGTTTAACGCAGGAGAAATTAGCTGCACAGGCAGGTGTTGCCAGAGCATACTTGAATCGAGTGGAAAATGGCCTTGCTGTTCCATCAGTAGAATTTTTGCAGAAGCTAAGCAGGGTTATAGGGCCGATTGATGCCTATCAATAGATTTCTGTCACTACCGGATGATTTCCGTTCCATCTTTAAACCGGAAGGTCAGCAGACCGGTCTTTGACACCAAAACCCGATCGATCGTAGCCATCCAAATCTTGTTGTTGAAGGAATCAAGCGCATGTTTTTTCGCTGCCAGATTCTTGATGAAGATATCCAGCACGATCCGTTTATGCTGCTTTTCCGATTTCTGCTCATCAAGTTTGGCAATTCGCTCCATCGCCGTGTGGTAACGCTGCTGATAACCACTATAGCGCTCGTTGAATTTTTCGGATGTCAAACCGCCATGAGCGTTTTCGGAGATGGCCTTGCGGGATAGTTCAGTGATAACCTCAATCTCTCGATGCAGATTCTCCAGTTCAGTGTCGATACCAGCACAATCACATAAGACCTCTTGGGCCAGTCGGCAATTGGCGATTAGCTCATCTCGGTAAACCATGATCGAGTTGAAGGCATCAACGAACTTCTCCATAACCTCTTCCTCGGTTACATGAGGCGTCGCGCATTTTTGATCGCCGTTATATTTTTCGTTGCATCGCCAGATCAGACGGCGATACTTGTTATTGGAATTCCAGACCTTGGATCCAAAGTAGCCGCCGCAATCGCCACAGACCAATTTAGCAGATAATGGGCTTTGGCAGGCATTCGGTCGACCCAGGTTCTTTCGGCGCTCATACTCTACTTGAACCGCGTCGAACTCATCCGGATCGATGATCGCCGGGTGGCTATTCTGGACATAGTACTGTGGTACTTCGCCTTCGTTATCCTTGATCTTCTTGCTGAGAAAATCAACAGTGAACCGCTTCTGTAAAAGCGCGTCGCCTTTGTATTTCTCATTGGTCAGGATCGATTCCACGGTTGCGACCTGCCAGGTCGGTTTTCCTCCGGGTGATAGAATATTAAGCTTAGCCAGATGCTTGGCAATTGCCGATGCCGTCATGCCTTCAATGAACAATTGATAGATTAACCGAACTGTTTTCGCCTCACTCTCGACGATTTTGGGGAGACTGTCCTCGCCTTTTTCGTAGCCTAGGAATTGTTTATAGGCCATTAGCAGCTTCCCGTCCGCAAATCTTTTTCGATGACCCCACGTGACGTTTTGGCTGATATTATGGCTTTCCTCTTGAGCCAAACTCGACAGAATAGTTATAAGAAGCTCTCCTTTGCTGTCGAATGTAAATATATTCTCTTTTTCAAAATATACCTCAACGCCTTTTTCTTTAAGTTGTCGAACCGTAGTAAGGCTGTCAACCGTATTCCGAGCAAAGCGGCTGACTGATTTGGTTACAATAAGATCGATCTTACCAGACAAGGAATCTTCAATCATCCGCTTAAAGCCTTCACGGCGCTTCATGCTTACTGCACTGATTCCTTCATCAGTGTAGATACCGACAAATTCCCAGTCTGCACGGTCCTGAATGTATTTCGAATAATAGTCAACCTGTGCTTCATAGGACGTTAGTTGTTCAACGCTGTCAGTGGATACACGCGCATACGCTGCTGTTCGACGCTTGGTAGGATGATTTAAATCCTGAGTGGTATGTAAATTCTTCGATGCTGGAATTACTCTGACTAGACCCATTGAATCATCATCCTTTCATAGCCTGTTCTCGTTTTCTTTTCCACGTTTCTCGCCGGGAGGGGTATTGCCAAGACCGTCGTTCTTTTTGACCGCCAATTATCTCAAATTCGACCTCTCCGAAGCATGGTACCGAGATCCGTGTTATTTTTCTAGAAATAACCGTAGCGTCATAGACACCAAGATTTAGCACATCAACAACTAGTTGCTTTAGTATTTGGTCAGGTAATGGCTTCATGTCACAACCACATGCACCTTGCATATGGTAAGTGGAGCAAATCCATTTATATGTTGCGTACTTAGTCCCGGCATTGACTACCTTTCGTTGGAAGTTTGCGCCGCATACACCACATCGGATCCTACCTGTGAATTCGGAAAAAGCAGGTCGTTCTTTCCGGTGTAAATGCCTTTTCTCTCGGTAAGCTATTTCTTTTTGTACCTCATCAAACATTTCTTGCGATATAATTGCCTCATGTGAACCATCGACACAGTATTTTGGTAGCTCACCAGAGTTATGCCTTTTGACTTTCTGCAAATGATTATTACGGAAAGTCTTCTGCAAAATCATGTTGCCAGTATATTTTTCATCCCGAAGTATTGCGTGAATCGTGCTGGTCATCCATTTGCTGTTTTTCTTGGTCGGAATGCCCATAGTTTGAAGTTTGTTTGTAATTGCGACTTTTCCCAGCCCACTAAGGTAGTCAGAAAATATCATCTGCACAACTTCTGCTTCCTTCTCATTAATGATCAATCGACCGTTCAACAATTCATAACCGAAAATTCTCAGGTTACTTGGTCTTCCTTTTTGAAAATCCTGTCGAATGCGCCACTTAACATTTTCGCTTGCAGAAAGGCTTTCTTCTTGTGCGTATGAAGCCAAAATGGAAAGCATCAATTCACCATCGCCGCTCATGGAATGTATGTTTTGTTCTTCAAAAAATACATCCACGCCAAGAGATTTAAGGTCTCGAACGGTCTGCAGAAGTGTAACAGTGTTTCTGGCGAATCTCGATATTGATTTCGTGATGATCTTCTCAACACGACCGACCTTACAATCATCGAGTAGCTTTTGAAAATCAGGGCGATTGCTTTTTGTGCCGGTGAAAGCTTCATCGATATAAATGCCGACCAATTCCCAATCAGGATTCTTCCTGATTAGGCTTTGATAATAGCTGACCTGAGCAGCCAACGAATGAAGCATGGCATCCTTCCCGCTTGAGACTCGAACGTAAGCAGCAACCTTGCAGCGATCAGGTAAATTCGGTTTGTCTTTTGGTATTTTTGTAACTATTTTCATAATAGCATTCTCCTTGCATCAGCATATTCGCTCTGTCTCCTGTTGTTATCAAGTTATTGTGCGAAATATGCTGTACAAAGAAATGCCGTATTTTTCAGCCACTTTTGTATCAATTTGTCGTAGTTCATCCTCTGAAATAATGCCCCGATCAAACCAACTCTGAAACGACAAAATTGATAAAATATAACAAATTAATGCATCATCTCTGCTCATGTCCCCACCGCCTTTGATTGCCTATAGCAGTCGAGGGAACAATACTTGCGTATCCGCTTTCCGTAGCTTTCAAACGTTTTTCCGCAGTTTTGACAAGTAATGCTCTTAACTATTCGTCTATCGACCATCTCAGGATGTGAATTCCACCAGAGCATGCGGCACGGATCAGAGCAGTATTGCCTCGGCTTCTTCCCTTGTGTTTGCTTGAGGGGCGCACCACACATTTTGCAAAACAATCCAATAACAGGCTGTGTTAAAGGCAAGACAACTCCTCCGAGCTTATTTCTGCGGCAGTAGGATTGAATGGTATTTTCTGAGATACTGAGCAGTTCTGAAATTCTGGTATAGCTTTGACCTTTTGCTCGTAGCTCATGTATAGCTTCCTTTTGCTGTTGATTCATAATCACCAGTCCTCCAGTCTGAGCACTTCCGTTCTCATTACCCAATGGAGGTGAGTAAGCCTTTTGAACGAAAAAAAGAAGCCCAAAGAAGGTGTTATCTTCCTGGGCTTCTGTGAAAATATATCTACTTGATCTTTTAGTCAGCGGGTAAATTGGTATCAGGGTTTCCTTTGTCTTTCAGCTGCTCAAATTTCTTTTTAATGAAATCTGGTAAAGGTAATCCCATGATGCCGAGGTTTTCCACGATCGACAGTCCTTCATTGCCGCAGAAGAACAGGACAATCGCTGTTCGGCAAAAAGCCTGCAGACCAAGGATCGCGTCGAGTTGCACACCGATCAGCACGACCAATAGAATCAAACCTTTGCGTACCAGCCCTTTGAAGCCGGCTCGCGACTCCAGCGCTCCGGTTTTTGACTTGCTGGACTTCTGCCAGACGGCAGCGATCAGGATCCCGGTGATGTAATCGATCGCCATCAGGATAACGAGTGTCTGCAATGCTGTATCCCACCCTCCCAGTGCTCTGGCCAAAAAACTGCCGGCCACTGAGAGCCCCACCAGCACTGAATCTTTAATCATAAGTGTCTTGTTCATGTTGTTTTCCTCACTTTTTTGGAATTTTCAAAATCTGGCCGGTGTAGATGGTATAGGGTGCCTGGATGTTGTTCAGTTTGGCGATCTCCAGATATCGCGTGCCTTTGCCGAGAAGTTTTGAAGCGATCTCCCAGAGAGTATCACCGCTTTTGACTGTGTAATTGTTTGTCTCAGCCACGTAATCAATGTAAGGGCACTTGCACCAGTTCGTCCATTTAGTGTCGTTGACGATCTTGGTCAGTCTTGTCTTGATGACCCCATACTTGGTACCATGTGCCTCGATGACTTCGCCATTACCCACATAAACACCGACATGGCCGCTTTTCCAGACTATCAAACCTTTGATCTCGGGCAATGTGGTGATCGGCCCTCTTTCTGTGGCTGCATTGTAAAGCCCATTTGCCGAGACATCCGGGAGACCATCCAGCTTGTATACGATCTTGCCGTCGTCATTGGTCCAATAGTGGCCTTTGATCAGACCAACACAATCCTGGACCGGCTTACCCAGCCAATTAGCCCGAATGAAGGAAAGATATGGCAAAATCTTCAATGGGTATTGCTTCAGTTTTGCCGACAAGAGCGATTCGGTCAAAACATGGCCATAGGTTCCATACACATATCCGGTACCCAGGCGTGAAATGGCATGGCCGACGATTGAGAGATTAGTTTTTCTTTTCGACATGGTGTTTTCCTCCTAAAATACGATTTTGTTTGATCATTGATGAAGAGAGTAATAAAATGGATTTATGTCATATAAACGAAAGGGGAATTCAACATGGGCAAATTTTTAGTGAAAAAGACAAACACCGGTTTTAAGTTCGATCTTTTTGCAAGTAACGGGCAAGTGATTGCGTCTTCTGAGGTTTATGCCAGCGAGGATTCTTGCCTTAAAGGCGCAGAGAGCGTGGCCAAGAATGCACCTATCGCCAATTTCGAAGATCAAACCAAAGAACCGATTAAGACAGCTGTAAACCCGAAATTTGAGATGTATACAGACAAAGCAGGAGAGTTCCGGTTCCGGCTAAAAGCTAGAAATGGCGAAATCATTGCAACATCTGAAGGATACAAAGCCGAGGCCAGCTGTTTGAATGGTATTGAAAGCGTCAAGAAAAATGTCGTTGACGCAAAAGTCGAAAAATCCTATTGAGGTGCAGGATATGGATATTAAAGGTAAAATTGAAGAAATTATCGCTAAGGTGAAAAATGATCCGGGATTTGCGGCGAAGTTCACAAGCAATCCGGTTCAAGCCGTTGAGTCAATTATCGGTGTTGATCTCCCGGATGACCAAGTCAAAGCAGTTGTTGATGGAGTTAAAGCAAAAGTCTCCTTGGACAGCGCCGGTGATGTTCTTGGTTCTATCAAGAAGCTATTCTGATTCTCGTTGCTCATAAAAGTCTATGGTGGCTGAGGTGCTAAATCCTCAGCCACTTTTATGTCCTGTTGGACGTTGGCGATCAGCTGCGCAACCTCGCTGTATGGCTTGGTCGCCATATAATTCAGCATCTGTTCGAGTAAAGTTTTATCGATTGTAAACCTCATGCTATCCTCCTTAAATCTCTTTTGATCCTGCAAACTCGGGTATTTCTGAGGTCAGGCGTTTGTAAATATCGGCTCTGGCATATCCTTGCTGATCATCCGCTGCCAGGTAGACCTCCTTGAAAGTATTGGACAGGTTTTGATTGCTGCTCAGCTTTTCCTTGTCCCTGTAGGTTCCATCGGCATAGCCCAACAGCTGAACAGTTATTACTGGAATCTCCGATGCGTACTGTCCGATAATTGCCGCGATCCGGAAATAGGCGGCCGTAATGCCACGTTCATCTGTGATCGCTTTTTGAAGTGCCATTAAATCTCCCTCCTTAAACAAGAATAGCGAACCAGTTGGCGGCGATACCAGAAAAGCCGGAACCGCCGATAGTCGCCTGAAAGCCCGTCGTCGAAATGTTTCTAATTTTGAGCATGCCGATATCGCCGGTAAAGTCATGGGTATACTGTCCAAACACTCTGGGTGCAGACGGGAAAGTTTTCCCAAAGGATACAGTTGCCCAGGATGCTGTCGTCAGCGACATTGACCCGGCAGCCCAGCAGGTATTTGCTCCAATGGTCAGGTTATTGAAATTCCCCTCTAAGGCATGAACCGCCTGCCAGCGCTTAGTCGCCGTACCACATCGATCGTTATTGTCCAGATGCGGTTCAACTCGCCAACAGGTGATGACACCATTGGCCGCAATGTAGCCACTGTTTAAGGTGCCGCAGTAAAGCTGATATCCATTGAGCGTCACGGTTCCCCAAAAATTGTGTGTGGCCGATGTGCCGCCAGTACCGCCCCAGTCAATCTTGTAAGCTGTATATAGACTGCTGCCGACAACCTTGGCCAGGTTGATCGTCGAGGCTCCCGCTGCTGCTGTAAGCCATGGTCCCGTCGGCCCGACAGTCTGAATCGACAAGTACCCAAGTTCCACACCCGAATTCAGAAGCTTTATCGCGCCGGCTTCCAGTTTAGCAGAATAGGTACCGGATACGGCTGCGAACGACCCCTGTGCTGTCAGGCTGGATCCATTCCAGGCGAGAGCACCATTACCAAACGAAAACTGCCCGTTGTCCAAACTGATCCACGAATTGCCCGTGACGGACTGCAACGTACCGGCATAAATGTTTTCTGCCCTGATCGCGCCAGAATCGACCGCTGTGACAGTCGGGCTAAAGTGATCTGATGTTCGCGAGGTTCCTGCCGTGCCATAATTCAGGTATCTCAAGCGAATCCTGTGACAGTTGGTTGGCATCCGGCAATGACTTGTCACGTCTTTGCCTTCAGGAACCTCCGACTGACTATCAACATTGCACCCCAGAATATAGGCCTCCATATCAAGCCAGCCACCTGTTGAGCCGGATCTGGACCAGAAATAGAAGTTGTTTGTAGCCGTTCCAAAAGTCCGGGTACTGATTGCGAAGGGCGTTACCGAGAGACTTGCGCCATCCTTATCAATCGCATGCAAGCCAAAATACCGGATACCATCTACACTATCGCTCTTGATCGACAGCGTCACCTTATAGGTTTTTGTCGGATCAATCTCAAAATAATCCGACAGGATCTGACGATTGGTCGTTGTTGTTACCCTGTGCACCGGTGCGACCTTTGTCGCGTCCGTGACGATGCTTCCGTCGGTAACCGTCCAGCCAGTCAGATCACTCGTCGTGGAATAGTTATTGACCAGGCTTTTTGCCAAAACAAACAGCTTATCTGCGGTGATGGTATTGGCAGCCAGTTTTTCCGCGGTAATGCTGGCAGAACCTATCCTGTCCGCAGAAAGTGTACCTGTATTGATGAATTCGGCGACGATTTGGCCGTTCATGGTAATTGCTGTCGAGTACGGTCCATTGTAGCCAGTCGACGAGTAGCCCAAACCGTTGATGTTCCAGCGCCAGACCTTTGTGGCTGTTGAAATGTCAGCCGTGTTCATGATCAGGATCTCATATGGCTTGTTCAGCTCATCGTAGCGCGTAATCACGTACCCGCTCTCGCCGTTGACAATCAGTTCCGTCACTTGATCAATCGCCTTGTTGAGTTCGGATTTTGTGCTGCTCAAGTTCTGCTCGATATCCGCGATTTGCTTGGCATTGCTGCCGCTGTACTTGACCGCGCTGTTCGAAAAATCAACCTTGTTTTTCTCGGGTGTCAGAGGGTATTCGACCAGGCGGACGATTCGCTGGGTGTCCATTATTTGATTCGATTTGTCGATGATTTTAACCGTGTCCCCCAACTGGAAATCGAGGATGTTGTACTCCGGCCGACTTCCGACAAGGTTCATCACATCGATCTGGAATGAAACCCGTGGTTTGCTGATCTTGGCCAGAAGCGCTGTCGCATCGTCATAAAGCGACTGAGCATCGGTATATCTATCATCGACCCAGCGCCTCTCGATAATTTTGTTGGTGTATTGCGTGTTGTCAACGTATTCAAGACCGCCATTGACCGAAGCGACGGTCAGCCCGTCTTTCCCATAAGGGTACAACCTGGTTACCAGTTCGTAGGTGTCCGATTGATAATCCCGGTCGCGCAGGTTCAGCTCGCTGTAAACATAGGCACCCCGGTTTGTCCCGCGGGTCGTGTAGAATTTGACGACCTTGTTGATCGTGTCAAAATAGACCTCCATGCCATAAACCGTACAACATTCCATGATGATGCTGTAGACAGTCACATTTGTCAGGCTGAGCGACCGCATTTTGGTGTTGGCATCGATGAACTGATAAGTCCAACCCGTACCGGCGGTGATAGTCACAAGAACAGTGGCCAGCGCAACCGTATCCGAAACATAAGTCAGATACGACTTTCCGCGCAGACTATCGAGACTGAGTTTTCCAAATACTTCATAATACTCCTCGTCGCTGGTGTTGATCTCTTTGATGACATACTCATCTGTTGCCGTCTGCAGGAAATATTCCTGCAGCAGCAACGAGCGTGAAATAGCCGTTTTTGGCACCTTGAAGCTGATCAGTTTATCCGCAGACGCCAGATCCGACTCGATTGAGAAGTCCTTCACCTGCGTGAGGAGGGCGACCATCGCTTTATTGGTATCCAGTAGTTTGATCATGAACGCCCTCCTCTCAGTTGAATAGCGGGTAATATTGAACAGTTACGTTGGCTGTCGTATGGCTGAAACTCACATTCGTAGTTCCGACCGGTAAAACCGGCCATTCAAAAGCATTGTAATTGGCGATGTCATTGCCGCCGTCTTTCAGGTATCGGAATAAGTAACCATCGATCACATGCGCCTTATTGGCCGTCAAGTTCTTTATCTTGATTGATGTGCTGCTGAGGCCGGATATGGTGTATTCCGTGATCGCTACCGTCGGTGTCACCGTAATCAGGCAAGGCGAGGGAATTGCGCCGGTACTGGTGATGGATTTACTGCTGACGCCGTTGGCAGTTATGACAACCTCGGGAAGATAGGTCTTGTGGCATTTGAGGTCAACTTCCACCAGCCAGGCTTTTGCTGTCAGTTTTTTGGGTTCGACCTTGCCGTCAAAATGGCAGGCGAAATATTTTGAGAGTTCATCAAACAGAATGACGCAATCCTTCAAGGCAAGAACAAGCGCTGAGAAATAGCCTTCCGTGGCCGACTCGGAAGACGACTCAGTCAGGAATGTCAGGGTAATGTCCTTGAAGCGCTGTTCATTCCGTGAAAAGACCGGCATTGAGGCACCATCCAGCCAGTTGTAAACCTGGACTACATCATGATTAGTGATCTGTTTGGACAGCAGAATTGCCCCATAGACCGAGATATTTATTCCATTAATCGTCATGTCACACCCTCCGTACCGCGAGTTCGATCCGGTTCATGAAATACTCGATATCATCCCGGTCCCGAAAGCTATAATTGCCGTTCAAGTTGATGGTCGTATTTCCGGCTGTCGATGCTGGGTGTGCGGTCTTCGATGAATCTTCAGTGTCTTTGGCCGTCGATTCCTTCCAGTCCAGCCCGGCAGTCGCGGATAGATCCAAGCCGCCGAAGGCGGACATGGCATCCGCAGTCAGTTTGTTGACCGAACCCAGCACACCCTTGGCTCCATCCGTGATTCCCAGAGCAAGGCCCTGGGCGATAAAGTCGCCAAATCGTCTGGTTTCCTTCGAGGGTGAACTGATTCCAAAAAACCGTTTGATCGACCCAAGCACATCACCTGCAAAGCTCTGTATTTTATTGGATAGCCAGCTGAACTTATCCTTGATGCCGTTCCATAACCCCGATATCAGTTCCGCGCCGATGTCCTTGATTTTGTAGAGCATGTTCTTAAAGCCATTTACCAGCGCTTCCAGGATCTGCGGAATTTTCCCAATCAGCACCGGAATATTGGTGATCAGTGCGCCGGCTAACGCGATGATGATTTGCAGCCCCGCGTCCAAGATCTTCGGCAGGTTGTTTGTGATCGCCAGAATCAGTTTTTCGATGATCACCGGGATTTTCTCCACAAGCCGGGGAATCGCGTCGATCAGCCCCATTGCCACGGCCAGGATCAGCTCGATGCCAGCATCGATCAGCAGGTCAAGGTTATCCAGAAGCGTGTCTATGATCGTGAACGCGGCATCGACGGCGATCGGGATTAGTTGGGGAATTGTCTGTGCCAACCCCTGGATCAGGCTGACCAGAAGTTGAATGCCTGTGGTGATGATCAACGGTAGGTTTGTAATAATCATATCGCCCAATTGCTGGATGATCACCGGCAGCATGGCCATCAGCTGCGGTATTACCTGATTCAGTCCGTTGATCAGTCCCATGAACAGCTGCATCCCGGCATCAATCAGAATAGGCAACAAAATGGGAATTTGAGGCAGCAGTGAATTCACCAGATCGACCAGACCCTGAATCAAAGTTGGCAGGATTGTGTTGATTATTTGCGGCAGGACGGCAATGATCGCCGTGACCAGTGCGGTAATGACTGCGTTGAATCCGTCCAGAAACTGCGGCAGCTGTTCGGCAAAGTCGCTGATCAGCTGCGTAAAGCCATTGGTCAGATCCTCTGTCAGCTGCTCCTGCGCACCCGCCATGTTCTCGCCACTGAACAGCTGCGACAACGAACCGGTGACTTGGGGGATCATCTGGTTGATGGTATCGACAGCAGACTTCATTCCACCGGCAAAAACACCTGAAAGGACATTGCCCGCCGCTCCGGTGCTGGATTTCATGACGTCCAGACTGTCCCGAAACCCGTTCAGGTTGTCCAGCGCGTCCTGCGACATAATCAGTCCGGCACGGTCGGCATCGTCACCCAACTGCTTCAATGCATCTGCTCCGCCCAGGATCAGGGGGTTCAGGTCCTGAGCGGACTTGCCGAAAATCTGCATAGCCAGGGCGTCGCGTTCGGTGGCATTCTCGATCTTGCCAAGAGCCAGGATGGATTCATTGAACACTGTCTGATTGCTTTTGAGGTTGCCTTGACTATCCCGGACACTAACCCCCAGTTCAGAGAAGGCTTTACCGACGCCTTTGGTCGGGTCTGTCGCCGAGGCCATGTTTCGGGTCAGTTTGGCCATCGATCCCGTGAGGGTTTCCATGGGGACATCAATGATCTCACTGGCAAATTGGAACTTCTGGATTTCGGCGGTTGAAAGCCCGGTCTGCTTGGACAGCGTATTGATCTCATCTGCAGCCGTGGCTGCTTTCACTGTCATGGCCGTTACCGCAGTGCCGGCAGCAGCCGCTCCTGCCGTGTACGCCTTGAGCGCCTGAGCTGCACCATTCACAGCAGTGCCGACCACTTTGACCCCACCGACCGCCAGATCAGCGGACACTTCGCCGACCTTTTTGATCCCGTTAGCAATCGGCGCTAATTTATCCAGCACAGCTTGGACTTTTTCCTTGACCGAAGCGAAAGCGGTACCGATGACCGAAACCGACTTGCTCTCTTCCTTCAGACCGGATAACTTGATCTTGGTTGTTTCAAGTTCGCGCTGAAAGGCGCGGAACTGCTCCGCGTTGATCGTTCCGGCCGCAAACTGAGCCTTAACCTGGGCCTGGGAAGCTTTCAAAGCATCCAGTTTTTCCTTGACCGCGGCGATTTCCTCTTTTAGGATCTGGCTTTTCTGCGCGGTCAGGATGATGTTGTTGGGATCGAGCTTCAGAGCTTTCTCCACGGCGGTGAGTTCACTCTGAAGCTCTTTCGCGGTCGAATTGACATTTTTGAGGGCCTTGTCGAGCGGCGCGGTATTGCCATTGATCTCGACGGTGATGCCCTTGATACCTTTGGCCATGCCACTCACCTCCTTCTGCGTCGGCCGTGTTTATCCCGGAGCGCCCCTCGATCCGGTGTGGTCTGATCCATAATCCAGCACTGCTCCAAATGCTTACGCCCTTCTTCAGTTTGGCCTAGCATAAAAAGATAAGAGTCCCGGCGGAGGCCGAGATACTCATCCAGTGGCAGATCGCCAATTTCTCGAAAGCTCAGGCCGGTGTGGTCATGGACCAGACGTTCCCACTGCGTCAGGCACCGGTAGTGTGGTTCGGTTCCTGAGTCGGGGATGGAGGGGATTTGGAGTTTGGGTCCGACACGACACCGCTGATGAAAGCCATATAGGCTTGAAAGAATGTCTGCACATCCTCGATGTCGAACAGGTCGGACAAGTAGTCTTGGGTGATTTCCCGGTGTTCCAAATTATTCGACATGACGATGGCGATCAGGCCGTAGATCTCATCCAGCTGCCCCGCGTCATCCGTGGTCAGGCTGGAAAGCCGGTCGCGCAGGCCCAGAAGCGCATCAAAGACACGCTTCGTGGGCATACGAATGCGGATGGCCTGGTTGTCGATCATATTCACAGCCAGAACCCGTTTAGAGGATTGGGTAAAGTCCAGCATGATTAATTCTCCTTACGCCTTGGCCACGACGGTGGTCTTGCCGGCAGCATGACAAAGCTTATTGCTGTCAACTTCCGCGATCGCAATCTCCTGGCCGGTCGTCGCTGTGATCTCCGAAACGCCATCCCAGGCGGTCCAACCGGTGGTCAGATCATCATTGAAAGCCGGGAGTGTGACCGTCGCGCCGGTTTTATAGACATAGGTGCAGAGGAAGTCGAGAATTGGAACGACCGTGATCAGGGTCTTGCCGGTTGTGGTACCGGCAACGGATGTCACTGTCAGAGTAACCAGCCCTGCAATGTCCTCTTCGAACAGGACCAGTGTGCCTTCGGAATCGTGCGGAACAGCGATGAACTCGGCATCGATGACGGTTTCCTTGTCCTTGGCAAACGAAAGCGCCAGTTCACCCTGGTTGCCGCCGATGATCGTCACGCGCACATCGCCATCTGTTGCGTCTTCATGGACGAAGCGAACAACATAACGCTTGCCGTCCTGATTGCCGACACCGCCAATTTTCACGAGCCGCTTTTTTGTAACGCCGTTTTCGGTGACACGAGCGGTGGAGACAAGTCGTTTCAGGGTGTCGCCGTTCCAAGTCATGATTCCGCTCTTGAGTGATACATCTTCTTTGGTGAGGATCTGCTTCTTCACGAGGCCGAGGTCGTCTTCGGCAACGTAGAAGGATGGTTTATAGCTGAGCGTCGCACCACCCTGAATGTAGCCTAACAGGTTGGTAGCGACTTCGATCGTGCTATCAGCCGGTATGGCTCCGCTGTATTCATAGATGTACAGCTTGCCGCTGCCAAGAACAATTTTTTCGCCGTTTGTGGACATGGCATTTACTTCCTTTCTGTTATGGTGAATTCGTAGACGGTCGAGAAGAATTTCTCGCTCTCAATCCAGTCCCGATTGCGGGTGTAGTTGATCGGCATATTATCCAGGAGATTCTCGATTCTGGCTTCGTTTTCCAGATCGATGCTTTCCGAGTAGAACTCGATACCGATGTTGTGGGTAATAAGGTTATTCTTGAGGTCCGCGCCGCCGATTTCCACATCGTCGGAATAGACGATCGCGGGCAAGGGCATGACACCGAGAAACCGCTGTTCGCGAACGGGTAGTCCGGTCAGTTCCAGGAGTGATTTAATCGCCAGCATCCTGCACCGCCTTCTCCGAAAGTTCTTCCATGCGCCGCTCGGCTAGCTGCTCACCAAAGATGATGTGCGGGTAGGCTTTCACACGTCCGCCGTTTCGCAGTGCATGACCATGCTCCAATAGATGTGTTAGGCGATAATTTGGCGATGCCACATGCCAGATTCGGGATTTGCTGTATTTGGACTCGTCTATTTTCTTCACCCGAAACGCCTTCACATACTTTCCTGTTGGCTGGCTAAAGGTCACATGGCTCTTGATCTCTGCGTTGACTTCGTTCCCGACAATCTCGACCGCTTCGCCGATTTTCACGGCAACCGTATCGGAATAGGTCTGCAGTTCACGTTCGATTGCAGCAGCTAACTGGTTAGCGTCCATGGTGCATCACCGCCCGTAGCTTGAGTGACCGGTTTTGGTACATGAAGTTGTCGATGCTTTGCACATCGTAGCGATTGCCTCGGAACAGGATCCGGGTTGTCTGCGGGGCCAAAGCGGCTAGCGCTGCGGTATAGCGCACAACGAAATCCACGCTGTTCTGGGCTTGCTCCGCCGATGCTACCCAGTACTCGTTGCCGGACAGGCCATTGACCTGAGCCTGACAGATGACTAGATCGGACCAGGCCTCATCGGTATTCATGACCTGAATGGTGATGCTGTGACGAAGTTTCCCTGCTTCCATCTCAGAACACCTCCACGCGATAGGGTGCCAGCAGTGAGTGAACGGAAAAGTCAATCACGCTGCTGGCGTTACCGGTCGCCTCGCGGTTTTCGTACCAATGCCCAACAAGAAGGAGCATCGCTAACCGAATGGAAATGGGCAAGTCCTCATAGCCGGCTACGAACCGGATCCGAACTGGTGAAGCCGGATAGGGCGTAAACACTGGCCAATTCGTACCAACTACTGGCAGAATCCGGCCAGGTTCACAGTCCACATCTACAAGATAGTCTGAAGGCGAAAGTATCATCTCCTCACCATTGCTGTCCTTGTAGCCGATCTCGGTCACGCTTTGCAGCGGCGGGCACGGCAGTTCAATCAGATCAGAAATGGGGAACCGATCCAGATAAACTTCCAGGGTCTGTTCCGCCAGGGCTCGGCGCGTGTAGTGTTCGCAATACGACCGAGCGGTCGTGATCAGGGACACCAGCAGCGTATCCTCGACCTCATTATCCGGAAGTCGAAGGTGCTGCCTGACCTCAGCCAGAGTTATGGGTTCAATTGCAACAGGGGTGATTATTCTAGCCATCAGGCGAGCACCTTCCTCTCCAAAAATCTTTGCTTACGACTCAGCCATTAGGCCGGCCGTTATGAGCTTGGCCAGCAGGCTGTTGAAATCCGCCACCAGTCCAGCGATCGTGGTCGCTTCGCTGTTGGCCTGAAACGCGGCCGGCTTCAGTTCAGTGCCGGCAAAGGTTAGCTTACCGCCGGTGGCGATGTCCAGGATTCCGCCGATGACAGTAGTCTCGCCACCCTGTTCGGTGTAGTTTTTGACATTACTCATATCGCGTCACCTCAAGCTTTCATCTGCAGGAACTTGACCGCTTCGGCCAGAACCAGCTTGCCATCCACTCGCTGGGTCGCCCGGAAACCGACCTGACCGGTGGCTGCGAACAGCTCGTTCAGGCGCTGGAAGGACCGGCCCTGACGATCCGCGATCCAGTAGTAACCAAAATCACCAAAAGCGATGGTCTTGGCCGTGGACGAGATGGTCGGCACAAAGCTGGAGGTGAGGATCGGCCGATTGAGGATCGTGTCCGGGGTGCCGGCGGTGACCGACGGCTGCCACAGGTACTGGCCGGCACCATCCTTGAGCTTGCGCACGGCCTTGACTGTGGCGTCATTCATCAGGAAGGTAGCGCGATTGCGGTACGGCGATTTCAGGCTGTAGAACAGATCCATGATCTCGTCGATCGTGATCGCCGATGCACTGGCAGTTGTCACGCCCAACTGACCGCCGCCCGAAGCGGCAAAGATACCGGTGGGCTTGCCAGAACCATCGCCGACGATGAAGGCTTCCTCTTCCTTGGTACCGATACGACGGGCGAACTCGGTGGCGATGTAGCTTTCCAGATTGAACACGCTGTCGTTCAGAAGTTCCTCAGAAACCTTGATCATGGTTGCCAACTTGTACGCCCCGATCGAGACCTGGCCGAAGGCGTCGTCGGTGTCCGGGATCAGCCCTTCTTCATCGACCCAGGACGCGCTGCCCTTGCTGGCGACAACCGGGATTTTCTTGTCACCGCTGGAGGTTGTGATGACCTTGGCCAGCCGGCGGAAGATATTCTCTTCCAGTAGTGATTCCACGAGGGTGCGCTCAAACTCGTCCGGAGCCAGGTATCCGCCCTCGGAGTCGGTGCCGATCTGTAGGGCGTTCTGGACATCAAAATGGCTCTTGTTGCGCATTGCCTTCCAGAACGACTGGCGGTACTCATCCGACGCCCGGCCGGTCTTCACTTCAGTGCCCGAGACATTCGGCTGGTTGCGGATCGGGGTATTCACCGGCTTACTGAGTTCAAGATCCAGCGACTGCTGCCGCTCCAGCCGGTCGATCTCTTTGCCGAGACCAACAATGTCCGCTTCCATCTTGTCGTATACGGCGGTGTCCTCGGCGCTAACCAGGCCGTCGGTGCCGCGCTTGCTGTCTAGGAACGCCTTGGCGGCGTCCCAGGCTTTGGCTCGCTTCTCGCGAAGTTCAAAAATCTTGTTCATGTGTGTTGGCCCTCCTCAAGGCTTAATTAAAAAGAGCCGCTTCTCGAGCGACTCAATCGTGTGGGTGGGTAGTTCTTGGTTTTCTTTCGGTTTGGGGTCCGCTGTACGTTTTGGCAGCTTGTTCAGGAGCGAATTGGTCACAGCCAGATTGCTGAAAAGGATACCATCGCTTTCCGGTAGTGCATTGCCCGCGGTAAAGAGGATGCCGTCAGCAAAGCCCAGTTCGACCGCCTTTTTCGCGTTGAACCAGGACTCGGCGTCCATCAGGTGAGCGAGCTTGGCTCGGGAAAGGCCGGTCTTCAACTCATAGGAGTTGATGATCGATTCCTTGACCTCGCCCAGCATGGCGATCGCCCGCGTCATCTCGACCGTGTCGCCAAAGGCGATGGTGATCGGATTATGGATCATGATCATGGACACCGGCGACATCAGGACCTCGCCACCGGCCATAGCGATCACCGACGCAGCGCTGGCAGCGATGCCATCGATCTTGACGGTGACTTTTCCCGAATACTCCATGAGCATGTTGTAGATTTGTGCAGCCGCAAAAACATCGCCGCCGGGACTATTGATCCAGATGGTGATATCGCCTGCACCGTTCATGAGCTCTGACTTGAAAAGCTTCGGAGTCACTTCATCGCCATACCATGTCTCCTCGGCAATGGCTCCATCGAGGTAAAGTGTCCGGCCGCCTTCGTTTTTGACCCAGTTCCAGAATTTCCTGTTCAAGGTGGGTTACCTCCTTCTTGTTTTATAGTTGACCCCGCGAAAAGCCCTGCGTCCTGAAGCTTGGTCATGTTGCCGTTGATCAGGTACAGGTCGCCGCCGAGTTCGGGTGGGATGGGATTCATGTTTTCCAGTTCGCGGATATCATTGCTGGAAAGCCAGCCGTTCTGCCGACCTGTAGCATAACCGCTCATCCGGCTCTGATAATCGCCGCGGAGTAAGCCATCCAGATTAAACTTCACGAAAAACTGCTTCTTTTCGGAAGGCAGGAACAGGGCTTTCTGGATTGCCATCTCCCAACGAATCACCCAGGGGTCGAGCGTGTATTTCACAAACTCTAAGGACTGTTGTTCGATGTTGGAGAAGCTCGATTTCTCAAGGTCGGCCAGCATATGCGGCGGCACCCGGAAGATCCGAGCAATCTCGTTGATTTGGAATTTCCGCGTTTCCAAGAACTGCGCCTGCTCGGGTGGGATGCCGATCGCCTGGAATTTCATACCCTCCTCGAGCACGGCGACTCGATGAGCATTACTGCTGCCCTGATACACCGCATTCCAGCTTTCGCGCACCCGTTTCGGATCCTTGACGACACCTGGATGCTCGAGTACACCACCGGGGTTGGCCCCGTTGGCAAAAAAGGAAGCTCCGTATTCCTCTGTGGCAATGGCCATGCCGATGGCATTCTTGGCCATGGCGATCGGGGAGTAGCCGATTAGGCCGTCAAAGCCCAGTCCGGGAACATGCAGCACCTCTTCACGGCGAAGCAGATATACCCCGCGATCGGTTCGGTACTGGTAAATGATCTCGCCGTTAGCCGCACGATCGACGGTCATCATGTCCGGAAGAAGCGGATAAAGCGATAGAATCTGGCCGCGGCCGTCCCTGATGATCTGGGCATAAGCGTTTCCCCATAACAAAAGATGACTCATCAGCGTCTCTCGGAACACAAATGAAGTCATTTCAGAATTAGGCTCATTATGCAAAAGATAATACAGTGGGTGATCCAGCGCCTTATCCTTCCCTCGGTCTGTGTAGCGGAACGTGTGCAACGGCAAACTGGCGATTGTTTCCGCCAGGATACGGACACAGGCGTAAACGGCAGTCGTTTGCAAGGCAGTGCGTTCATTGACAGTCTTGCCGCTGGTAGTGCTGCCAAAAAAGAAACTGTAAGTGCTACCCGGCAGCGCGTTTTTCGGCTTGTCACGGGCTTTGAAGATGCGATTGAAAATGGCCATTAAATACCTCCTGCTGCATATTCAGTCTGAGTCTCACTGAAGAAACTCAAAATTTTCTTGTACTTTTCGCAATAATTTCGGATATATCCGATAGCTTTCAAAATCGGTATTGCTTACAATAACCAGGAAAGGATGTGAATCAGTTGAAGCGTTTGACCGTTTATTGGAACCTGTTCTGGTGGAAATACCATGCCTCCCGAATGCAAATGCATGACAACAGAATCGAGCAAATTTATCCGAGATGGAAACTTGGTGATTTCACAAATTCTCCATCAGAAAGACAATAACCCGCGTTCGTCATAAACAGATCCACCAGTATTACCTCCATTTCTAATCGCCCGGTCTAGCGCCATGATCGTCGCAACGGCTCCGTCAATCCTTTCAGTTGATTTCTCTTTATCTGGTTTTATGTTACCGGCCGGGTCGGTGCGGACGAAAATGTTGTCCATCATCCAGCGCAGGACCGGGTGACCGGCATGGGCCATTTTTCCCTCAAGCGTCAGCTTCATTAGTTCTTTGGTCGGCGGTGACATGTCCTTGAAGCCCTGGCCAAACGGAACAACCGTGAAGCCCAGGCCTTCGAGGTTTTGCACCATCTGGACTGCGCCCCAGCGGTCGAAAGCGATCTCGCGGATGTTGAATCGTTCGCCCAATACCTCGATGAACCGTTCAATGAATCCGTAATGCACGACGTTGCCTTCAGTGGTCAGCAGGTGGCCTTGCCGGACCCACAAATCGTATGGAACATGATCACGGCGAACCCGGAGATCAATGTTATCCTCAGGCATCCAAAAAAATGGCAATACACTGTACATGTCGTCTTCGTCGGCCGGTGGGAATATCAGGACAAATGCCGTGATGTCGGTCGTAGACGAAAGGTCCAATCCGCCGTAACAGACTCGGCCTTCTAAACTAGCCGCGTCTACCGAAAATGCACAGACATCCCATTTAGCCATCGGCATCCAGCGCACCGACTGTTTAACCCACTGGTTCAGTCGAAGCTGGCGAAAGCTGTTCTCCTCAGCCGGATTTTGCTTCGCGGATTCGCAGGCAGCCTTTACCTTATCGATGCCGACTGTAATGCCCAAAGAAGGATTTGCTTTTTTCCATACCTTGGGATCCGTCCAGTCATCCCCCTCCTTCGCGCCATAAATCACCGGATAGAACGTAGCGTCGTGTTTTCGGCCCTCGAGTATGTCCAGAGCCTTTTGATGTGTTTCAAAGCAGATACTGTTCGTATCCGAGCCAGCGGTCGTGATCAGAAAGTAGAGCGGTTGCATCCTGGCATCGCCCGAGCCTTTGGTCATGACATCAAATAGCTTCCGGTTGGGCTGGGTATGAAGCTCATCGAACACGACGCCATGGATATTGAATCCATGCTTGGAGTAAGCTTCGGCAGACAGCACCTGATAGAAGCTGTTGGTTGGCTGGTAGATCAGTCGCTTGGCGGATGCCAGAAGTTTGACACGACGGTTCAATGCCGGAGACAACCTGACCATGTCGGCAGCGACCTCAAACACAATCGATGCCTGCTGCCTTTCTGCAGCGCAACCATAAACCTCGGCACGTTCTTCACCATCGGCGCAAGTGAGCAGCAGCGCAATAGCGGCAGCAAGTTCAGACTTTCCCATCTTCTTGGGGATTTCTATATAGGCCGTGTTGAACTGACGATAGCCATCAGGCTTCAGGATGCCAAACAAATCGCGGATGATCTGTTCCTGCCAGTCCATTAGTTCAAATGGTTTACCCGCCCATGTACCTTTGGTGTGGGAGAGAGCCTCAATAAATGAAACGGCATAATCGGCGGCGGTCTTGTCATAATGTGAGTTCGAAGCCATAAACGGCGTCGGCTTGTATTTCTGGAGCTTTCGTATGACTTCTTCCTCCCTTCTATATTCACATCACAGAAAAGGACCCCTGTTCGGAGTCCTTGGTGCGCGTGCGTGTAGGTTTTGTTTTTCTTCAGTTGTATTTGGCCATAATCTTAGCCAGAATCTCGCGGTCAGCATCCGTTTTAGGTTCCAAGTCCCAGCCGCGGTCGTAGTTCATGATCTCGCTTCCGTCGAGTTTGACGGTCAGTTTGGAAATCCGGCCTTCATCTATGCCGTAAATTGAAGGCTCGTCGTAGCTCTTGACCCAGTATTCGTAGTTGTCGATTCTCCCGCTTTTCCACATTTTCGTGTCCTCCTTGCTTTGGTTAGTGTATATATCACTCTACGCAAGGCTAATAGCAACCAGATTCTGCTTGAATTGCTACACAAATATTGAGCCCGAATATGTACTATCTTGACTCATTGTCGCCATAAAGAATAAACCGGACGTACTCCCCACGGTTATCTTCAATGAAGATCACCAGCTCATGAAAGTCTTGTTCAAATGCCAAGCGCTGTACTTGGGTCACATTCATCATGTTGACAGCGCCGCTGTCGCGGATCGCCATGATCTGATCCCGGATTTTATCAGTCATCGTCGGAACCCCCGATCTTGATCACTTCGTCCTCACCATAAACAATACCCAGGCTGGATCCCCGGTCCCAGGAACAGAAAACGGTACCAACATCGTCTACAAATTCTACGATTCCCCGATCACCCGGCTGCAGCTTTGAATACGGATCGTTCATCCGGACCAGTTCGACACGCGTACCGGAGGGGAAGCGACGCCGTAAGCTTTCAACGACAGCCTTGGATGGCAATTTATTCATGATCATTGACCTCCTCTGCGTGGGGAGCCACCTTAAAGGCTGAGTTGCCGGATAGGTTCCTCAGCAATATTTTGCGGGCTGCCTTGTAGTCATCTCCAACAAATCCCAGCCGGATCAGGAAAACTCGAAAGGCGAACTTTTCGTTATCGACCAGATGTTCTTTGGCCGTAACCCGCTGCTGCTTTTTTGCCGCTGCATATAGTGCGCCAATGAAGCGAGCGTAGGCGGCAACGTCCTCACCGGGTGTGCCGAAAGCAAACCAAGGAAAGCGCAACGTTGTATCCGTCCGCTCGATCGGCAAAGCGTCAATCCCGAGAGCCTTTTTGATCAGGCTAGCCTTGCTGGCGATCAGTTTTTCCAGATTGGCAATGTTTTCTTCTGTGAGTCCTTCGAGCGGCATCTCAATGGTCAGGGTGTCCGATTCTTCGGGCGTGTAATCATCTGTTTGCATACCATTTTCTCCTTGCCAATCTTCGCGGCGCTTTCTGCCAAGCCCCAGTTCTTCCGCCTCGGTCATTTGCAGATCCTCAAAGTCTGGAATGTCGTGGCCACCGTAGGGCCCTTGGTTTGAGTAGTCAGGAATATTTTTGTTTTCGAGCCTCATGCGGCGCATTTCGCGTTCTGCCCAAGCATCTACTTGAAGATGTTCAACATTTGATGCTTTAAAGCCGTGCTTGGCAAACAGAGTTGTTACTAGGTCGAGGTCCCCAGGTCCGTCCACATTGCCGTTCTTGTCGATTTGATAGTTGCCAACTTGAAAGGCGAAGGTCGGGGCACCGAGGTATTTGGCCGGTGCGTTCAGTTCCTGGCTGATGGCAGCCACCACCTTTTTGCGTTCTTGTCCGGTAAGATTGTAGAAAATCTTCATATGATTTGCCTCCTGAGCTTTATTTGGTATGTACATATATCACTCCGAAGCGTTAGGATAGCAACTGAATTCGCACGACAAATGCCGACAAAGCTCAACAAAAAGTGCAGGGACCATCTGTGTGAATAACACAAAATGTTTATGCTTGAATCTGTTCCACCACATCGGAAAAGCGTAGCTTCTTACCATCGCGGATCAGATAAACGGATTCATTGGTTCCGACCTGTTCGATAAAACGTTTGACGATCACGTCGCAATACTTCTCATCCAACTCAACCATGAAGCAAACCCGATCAGTCTGCTCACAAGCGATCAGCGTGCTACCAGATCCACCGAACGGATCCAGAATGATGCTACCGGTCATGCTGGAGTTGAGCACCGGGTAGGCGATCAACTGCACTGGTTTCATCGTGGGGTGATCACCATTCTTCCTGGGCTTTTCAAACTCCCAGATGGTCGTCTGCTTTCTGTCTGAGAACCAGGCATGTTTCCCGGACTTCTTCCAGCCAAACAGGATCGGCTCATGTTGCCACTGGTATGGAGACCGGCCTAGGACCAGCGACTGCTTTTTCCAAATGCAGGTACCAGAGAGGTAGAACCCGGCATCAGAGAATGCCTTTCGGAAGTTCAGTCCTTCGGTGTCGGCATGGAAGACATAGATACTCGCATCCCTGGCCATAGCCTTTTCCGTGAGGGTGAAAGCATCCAACAGAAATTGATAGAACTTGTCATCCGCCATGTTGTCGTTCTTGATCTTACCGGCAGTGCCTTCGTAATTGACGTTATACGGAGGATCTGTCACGACCAGATTGGCTTGCTTGCCGTCCATGAGCAAAGCAAAGGTCTCCGGTTTAGTGCTGTCGCCGCAGACCAAACGGTGATTACCCAGGATCCACAGGTCACCAAGCTGGGAAATTGCTGGATTTTTGAGCTCGGCATCGACATCAAAGTCATCGTCTTTTACATCTTCAATGCCGCTCAGGAGTTTGTTGATCTCCGCATTGTCAAAACCCAAAAGCGAGACATCAAAGTCAGCGCCTTGTAAGTCGGCGATCTCAACTGAAAGCATCTCAGCATCCCAGCCGGCGTTCAAAGCCAAGCGGTTGTCGGCGATGATATAAGCTCGCTTCTGGGCTTCGGTCAGGTGCTCGGCGAATACGCATGGCACCTCGGTGATGCCTTCGTCCTTGGCAGCCAAAATACGGCCGTGACCGGCGATGATGTTCAAGTCCTTATCCACGATGACCGGATTCACAAAACCGAACTCCCGGAGCGATGCCCGAAGCTGCAGGATCTGTTCCTTGCTATGAGTTCTGGCATTCCGGGCATACGGAACAAGACAGTCTATATTAACCTGCTCCAAGCGTTCAGTTACTTGCATTTTTCGTCACCGCCTTCATAAGACCCTTTTGCGCACCGGCGAGGTCGCCGGACAAGGCTTGCCCGCGTAAGGTTTTAATCTGTTGTTTAGTCAATCTATAATGTTTTAGGCTTCCGATGAAGCGATCGATTTCCTGGATATGCATATCTGCCTCCTGTTTTTTTGCTGGTTCATTTCCTTCGGCCCGACAAGAGGGCTTCCATGATGTCGTCCTGGGGATTACCCACGAATGCTGTGGTGCAGTTTTGCTTGACGATGTCGAAGATCTCGTACCATAAAAGGTTTGCCTGTTTCTGAAACGACTGACTCATCTGCACGAACGGGCTGGTGATCGCACCTCCGGTTGTAGGGTGCTTACCAAGCAGACCATAAAGGCTGATCGCTTCTTCGCACTGAATGTATCGGGTGAAAGCCTGAGCATACGCTTCGATCAGTCGTGGGTTTATGAACCGCTCACAGCCGCGTTCCTTGAGCCAGCGCCAGGTTTCCTTATAGAGCACATCCGCACCCAGTGGTTTTCCGTCTTTTTGCCTGGCGCTAAGGTACTCGCTTGGTGCGGGCATGTCAGCGCCGTTCAGATCGGGGCCGCTATCAAGGTCTTCGGCATCGAGCATGTTGCCGGGTTTCAGTTCAGCGGGTTCCAGTATCTTCGCTGCCTTGCCGCGGGTAATTTTATCTGCAAGCGGCAGCGGTTTGTCACCAGCCCGGACGCGTCTGCCGCCCCTGTTTGTTCCGTCTTTCGCCACACGGCAGCACCTCCTTTACACCGGAATGGGTTAATCCCCCGTTTGAACCGTCATTTTTTCGCGCGTGACCCATCGACCGGTCACCAGTGAACAGGTCACAGAGATCTGACCGGCCCCTACCGTAAGCCCCAGCGTCCACCTTCGCGTGCTGTGATCTCTGAATGGCAAGGGGTGCATAAACACATGAGATTAGCTGGGTCATTCGTTCCACCCCGTGATAAAGGATTGATGTGATGAACCTCGCGAGCCGGTATGATCTTGCCGGTCGTCTCGCACTGCTCACACAGCGGATGCTCAGCCAACTGCAGTTCTCGAATATGTCGCCAAGATCGGCCGTATCGTTTCTTCTTAGTCGGATCACGGTCGTATCGTTCATATCGCTGCGATTCTTTCTTGGCATGCTCATCACAAAACCGTTCGGTCGTCAGGTTAGGACAACCGGGATACGAGCACGGACGCTTGGGTTTCAGGGGCATTAGGACCACCTCACTGGTAAACAAAAAGCCCTCGCGGTTTCCCGTGAGAGCTTCATGAAATCTATTTTGCTGAGCTTATCATATCAAATGGATTCATCTGACAAACAGTGACATTTACTGCTATGATTAGTCGATTTGGATAGAGTGAAAATTGATATGTGTAGAACTAGAAAGAACTAGAAAGTGAATTTCATTTGGAATAATATACAGTTGAATGTTATTATATTTGCAGATGCTTTTTTGCTAGTTGACATTGCAGATTTTTTTCATCGAAAAGTGAGGTCGTGGGAATGAAGAAATTATTGTTTGGTATAAGCCTTTTAGTTTCCGGCATGGCAGGAATAATCGCATTAACAGCATCCACTATTATATGTCCATTGATACCATGGTCGTACAACAATCTCGAAGGATGGTTCGCTGTTATCATGGGAATGGGACTATTGGTTCCTTTTGTGTCCTTCATTCTAGTTGCGGTTGTTGGGCTTCTTATTTGCATTAGGGAAGCATATTTCGTAAAGTAGGCACAAGTAATCGCGCAAGTTCTTGGAGAGAATTATTGTTCATATTACACAAATTGGGTAACATGCAAAAAGCCCTCGCGGTTTTTCCGTGAAGGCTTCCTGGATTCTATTTTGCTGAGCTTATCATATCGAGTGGATTCGTCTGACAAACAGTGACATATACTGCTACGTTTCGACGATCGGGATGCTTTCCACTGCTTCATCGTGAATCCGATAAACATGACGCACATTGTAGCCCATGTCCACAGCAATCTGCTCCCAGTTCTTGAAGCAAAGATAACGCAGTTCCAGAATTGTTTGGTACTCGTAGTTTGCTACTAACTTGATGGCTCTGACAATATCGCGCTTCAGGTCCACCAACGCGTCAATGTCACTATTGATCTCAGCCTGTAGGTCAACGATCTTCTCCACAGCATCGGCCATGGTTGAGATTCCACGATTCGGGTTGCGCGGCATATCCGAAATTGTTGACGTACATTTGGTCGCCAAATCATTGAGCGCTGTAACCTGAGCCAGTTTGCTGTTGATGCGTTGGTCAAGGCGGTAGGCTTGAGACAGATATTCTTTTTTCGTCATGTCACGCTACCTCCTCGCTCATTTTTCGGATCAGGAATTCCGGATTAATGTCAGTCAAAAAACTGAACCAGCCGGATCGGAAAAACCGCTCAAGTGCTACCTTTTCCTCGAGATAATTCAATTTTTCAGGATGCCGGCAGCATCGGGATAAAGTTTTGCGGTAATCCTTAACAGCCTGCAGAATAATGGCGTTGATCAGATTCTCGAATGGATTCATAACGTACCTCCGAATTTATTACTCACTCGGATTGGCACAGATTGTCGAAGATTGGCTTATGCTTGCAGATCAGCTTTGACGGCATCAATCAGCGCGGCCTGTGTACTGTCCTTCATCGACAGTGCCTTCAGGATCCGCTCATCAATCGTGTCCTTTACAACGATGTGCTGCATCACAACTGTTTCAGCGTTTTGTCCCTGCCGCCAAAGCCGGGCGTTCGTCTGTTGATACAACTCCAGTGACCAGGTCAGACCAAACCAGACGATACTCGACCCGCCGGCTTGCAGGTTCAGGCCATGCCCGGCAGAGGCAGGATGAATCAATGCGACCGGCATCTCACCGTTGTTCCAGCGGCGGATGCTCTCTGCCGAGTCCAACCGGACGAATGGCACATGAAGCTTTAGCAGTCGTTCCGAGATGCGGGCCAGATCGTGCTTGAACCAATAGGCCACCAGCAGCGGTTTGCCTCCAGCTGCTTCGATGATGTCCTCCAGCGCGTCCAGTTTCTGGTCGTGGATCGAAGTGACGTCACCCGCATCTGTATACACCGCGCCATTGGCCATCTGGCAAAGCTTACCGGAGAGGGCAGCGGCATTGGCCGCGGTGACGCAGCCGGCTGGCAGGTCTATGGCCAAAGCCCGCTTGAACTTGTTGTAGCGCTGGCGTTCAGCATCTGGCAGATGGACAGTATATTCGCTACTGATCAGCGCCGGCATTTTCAGGTGGTCAGTCGATTTCATGGAAATTGTGATATCGGATATCCGGTTGTAAATGCGCTGCTCCGCACCCGGCTGTGGCTTGTAGCTGTAAACCACCGGACCGTTACATTGATCCGGCACGAAGTAGTCCAGTCGAAAGTAGCTGATAAACCGCCCTAACCGCTCGCCCAGATCCAGAAGTCGGAATTCAGCCCACAGGTCCATAAGTCCATTACTGCTTGGAGTTCCAGTCAGTCCGATCACGCGTTTCACCTTGGGGCGAATCTTCATCAATGCCCGAAAGCGTTTAGCCTGATGGTTTTTGAATGACGACAGCTCATCGATCACAACCGTATCAAAGTCAAAGGGTACGCCACTCTCTTCGATCAGCCACTGGACGTTCTCACGGTTGATGATGTAAATGTCGGCCGGCCGGAGGAGGGCTGCCCGGCGTTCAGATTCGCTGCCAACGGCCACGGAGCAGATGAGGTTCTGGAGGTGATCCCACTTATCTGCTTCAGCCGGCCATGTGTCCCGTGCCACTCGCAGAGGTGCAATAACCAGAACACGATGAGTTTTGAAGCTATCGAACAGCAGATCGTTCAGTGCCGTCAACGTGATACTCGTCTTGCCAAGACCCATGTCCAGCAGCACAGCAGAGATCGGGTGATTCTCGATGTAGTTGATCGCATAGTTTTGGTAATTATGTGGTTCGAATTTCATCAAGGATCACTCCAATCTGCTGCTGGTCATCAAGGATATAGACCTTGAATCCAAGCCTGCGTAGTAATATGTGTCTTGCTTGCTGTAGTGACCTGGGCTTTTTGCCGGGAGCCTTAACCTCCACGAAAGCCATGTGACCGTCGGGTAGAAGTACGATGCGGTCGGGCATGCCATCAAACCCAGGACTTACGAACTTGGGTGCGATGCCCCCCATGTCTTTTGTGGCTTTTACAAGTTTTTGTTCTATCTGTTTTTCACGCATTTTCGCCTCCGTGGGACAAGCGGACAAGTGGGCATGAATTCCTATATACGCGCGCAGATGCATATATGCGCCTACCTAATTCTGTTTTTCCTCTATTTTTAATGCTCATAAGGAAAATCTTGTCCACTTGTCCGATTACACTCCTGAAACCTTGATATATCGGGCTATTCCACACTGGACAACCTAACGGGACGAGTTATGGCTTGTCCTTGCTTGTCCGTAAATAGGCTCTTTGTCGTCCATAAATCGTGAAGTTGTCCCGATCGGACTTGTCCCAACCTTCGATCTTTTGCATGATGGATCCAATCTCGTAGGAGTCAGATTTTTTCATGGAAGCAGAATCCTTACAGAAGCACTCACACCAGATCTCCATATTACAAACCATGGTTCGCCGGAGAGTGCCTTTTTTGCCGATGTCGGCAAAGCCCGTACCACTTAAGAAATTCCGGCGCTCATAAAGGTCAAGCTCGCTCCAGTTTTCTGGCAGCAACATATCAAGGTACTCACGCACCAGCCCTTCACGCTCATCTGTTTCCATGGCGTCCGCTTGTTCCGTTACTGCCTGTATAGCATCCTCTCCCTCGAGATAGAGCTTTTCGCCATTCCTGTAGAACATAAGAGTTTCAGCCCAAATTTGAGCAACCTCATCCGTTTTGATCTGCCAGGCTTTTTTAGGGGAATTGCCGCTGACGCGGATCGGCCAGAACCGTCGGTTACCGGTGATGTCGCGCAAAAAGCCGGTCTCCGCATTGGTCGAGCCAACAATAATGCACTGCCGAGGGTGGCTTTCAACGCTCACTCCATAGCTGGCGCGGTACTTATCATCAACACGTGAGATGAAGGACTTCACTGTTTCAACATCGGCTTTACGCATTCCGGCGAGTTCACCCAGCTCGAGTATCCAATACCCCTGCAACTTTTCTGGTCCTGCCTTATCGCGCATATCAGTTAGCGTCAAGCTGTCGGAGAACCAATCGCCAGCCAACTTCGCGTAGAAGGTAGATTTTCCGATGCCTTGAGGCCCGTTCAGAATCGGAACGCTGTCGTATTTCGTGCCTGGGTGATAGATGCGGGCAACAGCAGCCACCATCGATTTACGGCTGACGGCTCTTGTATAAGTAGAATCCGAAGCGCCAAAATAATCGATGAATAAGGTTTCTACACGGGGTATGCCGTCCCAATCAGGCAGCGACTCCAGATAATCTTTAATGGGGTGATAGGCTTTTTCTGCAGCAACTGCCAACACAGCGTCCTTGGTCTTGGTTGGAGAATAGACTCCGTAATGGTTAGAAAGGTAGACTTTGAGCGCTGCATTATCCGAATCGTTCCAGCCAGCCTTCAACTGAGACCACGGTAGACCGCCCTTTGCGTCAATCCCGTCCCGATGGCAGTTGAAGGCAATATGCTGCAACGCCTCGTCGTGACGCAGAATTATAACAAGATTATCGAGCGTATCTTTGACGCGGCCCTGCTTATCGAGCTCCAGTGCCTTTTGCCAGTCGTCTGCATCGGTGAAGTCAGCATCGGCTTGTTCCATACGTTCTCTCGCAAGCTGAGTTTTTACTTCATTGTCGGCAAGAGCCATCTCGATCATCTGACTGAATGATTTCTTATCATCATCGTCACCGAACCTGTGAATGCGGACTAGATCAAAGGCATTGAGTAACCTGCCACAGGCTGGATCAGTAGCGTGGTGACTGTAAGCAAACTTGTCGTCGTATATCACCACCCCAGCACTGCTGTCGGCGGGGATATAGTCATAGCGGCCTTCCACTAATGAAGCCTCATATATGTCGGGCAGATATTTGGCAATAGCAGCTTGAATGGAATAAACCCGGCAGAATGCGCCCACAGCGCCGGATTTAGTAAGCGGGTCTTCCTGTGGCTTCTTGCTGGCTTCTCGGACAGCACTTTCCCTTGAGGATGTCGGTAATATCGAGCATTCTTTCCAATCGGGATGTGATGCAAGGTAATCGTCCGGATCAAGCCATTCTCCGTCAATGCGCTTGAAGATATACTCGCCATTTGCAGGGGTGGTTGGCCAGTACATTAGCTGGTGTGGGCTGTAAGAACATTCATCAAACATGTCGATACACCATTCGTCGGCAAAGTATCGTGCAATGGCGACATACTCATCCGAGGTAATGTCGCGCGTCATAGGCACGATAATGCGAACACGCGGTGCCTCCGGTTTATGCCCGTGGGTTGTGTAAAGACATGCTGCACTGGTGCATCCGGACACGAAGCGGGCGATGAAATCGGTGTCGGCATGGTCACAGTCCAACGTCAACATGGAGCGGCAGATCACGTTTTCACGCTTGCGGCGATTATCGCGGAGCTGTCCGCCAACAAAGCCTCCCTTATCCTTGATGCGATCGCGTTCTGTTTTCGGCAGCTTTGGGTATTCCTCAACAGACTCCGTCGTACGGATGGTATGTTCCAGGCGGGTGCAGAGGTCATCAAAGGTAGTCGTTTTGTTCGGCCAGGTCTTGGCAAAGCAACTATTGCCATAGGCTAGAGGCAAATCACGCATGGACGAAACCTCCTTTATCAATCCCGTCGATTTCACGGGTTCTGTCTTCTAAGGTCATCTTCATCTTGCGAAGTGGCCCCTTCCAATAAGGCTTGACGAAAGTTTTTACTCCATTCACATACTCACGCCAATGGCCAATCACATACCAAACCAGAGCATGACGGGTGTGTGACTTGTCGCCGCCAAAAATAGCCATCTCAAGATCAGCACTGTTTATAATGTGTTCCTTGATATACTTCACGCGGTTTTTTCTTTTACCGCTTGAACCAATAGAGCTGATCTTGTCTATCGTCGTTCGTGGGTGACGAAACACATCACGGACATTGGGATGCAGAAGCGCAATCTGTATGCCATACCATGTCTCGAGGAAAGAGACACAAATCTGGGAAACATCCTGCATTGTAATCGTCTGTTCGGCGTGCTGGATGTACTTTGGGGGCAAATTTCGATAACCCACATTGTAAAACATGAGGCTATCTACACCCTTAACGATAAAAAAAGGAATAAAGGAATATGCACCTTGTATTGGATCATTCACAATCGCGCCAACGTTTATAGGCATGTCCGGTTCAGCCACACGCAGTTGCTCTTCGTAATCGGAGAAAATGACTACGCGGTAAGATACGACTTTTCCATTGACCATGCTCTTGGTTTCATCTACCACAATTCTGCAATCCATGAGCGGAATTGTCCCTGCAAAGAATAGGTCTGATGGTATTGTGACGTTCTCAGTACTTTTTTCCCATAGCTTGATAAGCTGACTGTCCTGTTCTCCAGTTAACTTAATTACATCACTGGGGTACGAGGCTGCGATATGAGACCAAACCTTATCACTTTCCTCATCGGATAATGCCTTCATCATTAAGTCGTTTAGAGCCGTGTTGTTAGGAGTTACACCATTCGCAGCCCTAGCTTTACGAAGCAGATTTGTACGGTCCTTGATCCCGTTTGGTTCGGGAGTTCTTGCTGCAGCTTCAAGCATCATCTGCCAGAATATGTTGTCAGGCATTTTGTCAAGAAGGGCTTTTGCTTTTGAAAATTGATCTCTCGTGAGAACTTGTGCCATATTAGACAGAAAATATTCCTGCATACCTGGCCTGTCATTTGTATCAATCATCGAAAAACCTCCTCGCAGGCTTCGTTGAAGTAGCGCAAGCGGTAGCACTTCCACTCGGCTCTTTTGATTTCAGCCGCCATACCCGATGAGATGGTGTTTCCGAACACCCAAACCTCGGCGCACTTGCTCATCAGTGCATTCCCGAAAAGTAGCCCAAGCTGGCGTTCAGCGGGATTGTCGTCATCTAAAAACTGGGGAAACAGCAAATGTGGTGCTATGGGGATAAAACCTTTGTCGACAGCAAACCGGCTGTACCGTTGTGCGGCCTTCACATTTTGAACTACATCGCCTGAAAACCGAGAGCAGATGCAGACAATAGGTCTATGCACCTCTTCTTCACTAACGGATAATGTTTCACCTGCGGTTTGGTCAAAATAGCCATCATGGTTATTTTTATCAATGCTCATATAGACCTCCAATCCGGGTAGTCTTTCCGTCCACCACTATTACTCAATGGAGCTGAAAATACGGTTTGAACGAAAACGCTCAATCTTTTTTATAGAAATCTGTCTCATAGCCGTCGGCGCGAAGTATCAGCCCCTTTGCCCAAGGTGGCGTTCGGCCCATCTGCTCGCAAATGGCCTTCAGGGATACACTCGGATCCGCCTCGATTACAACTTCATCGTGGACATGCATGACGATGGCATTGTGCCGGAGGGTTTGTAGGGCACTGCAGAGAAGGTCGCGGGCAGTCGCCTGGACAATGTTCTCCACGAACTTCGGTCCGTATGAATCGATTCGTTCCCATTTCTTCGTGCTGCCTACGCCCTCGTAGGTGATGCACTGCCCGCCGAACTTGTTCTCACCAATTTTCGGCTTCACATAACAAAGCCGCCTTCCGGACGGAAGCGAAATAAAAAGCATCCCGCTCTGGCAAACAAAGCTGATCCCGTGCGTCGAGGTCATCCGCTTATACCGGACGGCTTCCGTTGCAGCCCGGTCGACGTCCCACCACAATTTCACGATGAGCGGATTAGCTTGTCGCCAGGCATTTACCAGCAGCGGGAGTTCATCTTCATCGAGTCCCATTTCAAGAGCGCCCATTGCTTTGAGCGCACCGACTGAGCCACCATAACCGAGCGCCAATTCTGCTATCTTGCCTTTTTGCCGCAGGTGACCATTGATGCCATGCTTCTCGACCGGCACCTTGAACATCTGCGATGCGGAAGCGCAGTAGATATCATCGCCCTTGGCAAAGACATCCTGTCGCCATTGCTCGCCGGCCAACCACGCGATCACGCGGGCTTCGATAGCACTGAAATCCGAAACGACGAATCTGGTACTAGCTCTCGGTATAAAAGCCGTGCGAATAAGTTGAGACAGTGTGTCCGGCACATCCTCATAAAGCATTTCCAGTGCATCAAAATCGCCGATTTGCACAAGGGCGCGGGCTTCAGCCAGATCCACCAGATGGTTCTGCGGGAGGTTTTGCATTTGAATGAGCCGGCCAGCCCAGCGACCGGTCCGGTTTGCGCCATAATACTGAAACATCCCACGAGCGCGGCCATCTGAACAGACCGCATTCGCCATCGCCTGATACTTCCGAACCGATGACTTGGCAAGCTGCTGCCGGAGGGCGAGCACATCCACGAGCTCTGGTGGTGCGGTTTTCATTAGCTCGGTGACTGCCTTCTTGCCTAGCGTATCTGTTTCCATGCCATTGTCAGCAAGCCACAATTTCATCTGTAGCACTGAGTTTGGGTTATCCAGTTCCGTCAAGTATTTCAGTGCAGTGGTAAGCTCAGATCGGGAGCGACCATCCATTGCCATAGCCGCCTGCACCAATGTCATATCCAGCGCCACGCCGCGGTCATTGATCTCCTGGTCGAGGTGATATTCGTCCCAGATGCTATCCGGCACCGGGAACTTGGCGAGTCTTTCCTGAATGGACATCTCCGACTCGACATCGCGGGCGTTATACTGCTTAAATGCCAACCATATATCTGGCGCATGATGCGGGTAATTGCGGATGCGCTGCCCGTTGGATTGAGTTGGAGCACAAGGCTGGCAGAAGAATTTGATCAGGTCTTTACCTTCTGCGAGTTTCTGCTTATCCAGCTTAAGCACTGATCCGACGCCTTCCAGCGACAGCGGAAGTCCCATCGTCGCCGCCCACACCATTGAGCACCTCCAAGAAGCGGGGGCGATATATTCGCCGGTAGGCAGGCCAAGAAAACGTGAGAGGCAGACTCGTTCAAAACTTGCGTTGAACGCCCATTTGGTCACGGCTTTATCCGTAAGCGCATCGATAACCTCACTAGGCAGCTTTTCGCCGTTGGCAAGGTCAACGACCTGTACTTCGCTGCCGTCGATGCTGTAGCCGAATAGCAAAATATCGAAATCCGGTGACTCGACATAGCGGTAAACCCCTGATTTGGCGAGATTGGTACTGCTATACGTTTCAATGTCAATTGAGAGGGTTTTCATAATGGTCCATCCTTGTATATGAAGCGGCGGTAAAGAAGCTCTCTACCGCCGCCCATAGGTTTCTACTTGAAATCGCGCATGCGTATTTCGTGATACTCTCGATCACGGGCTTCGCGTTCTTCGTCACGCTTAGCCCGCTTGCGGTCGCCAAGGATGCTCTGGATCATGGAGATCAGGAACGTGACACATAAAATGGAGTACAGGCCCAAAAGGATATTCAGCAAAATCGTTGTCATTTGTTTTCCCTCCTTACTTAAGACAGAAAGTCGTCGTCATCATCGGTTGCGAAATCGGACTCAGCACTGACCTTGCCACCGAGCGGTTCGCCGTCGCGCACCTTCTGCAGATTGTTCAGACCGCAGGCGATGCCTTTGTTGCCATTCGAATTGAAGGCATAAAAGCTGATGCTAGCCCTGCCGTAAACACCGGAGTAAACCTCGGATCGGGTCAGAATGGGATTGCGATCGGCATCCACGATGCCGGGAGCCGTGGTAGCATTTGCATTGATGAAAAATGAATTAGCATAGGCGGGATCATCCGGGCGCTCGCTGTCACCGTCGCGAAGCGGAGTCTTGATCGCTGCCAGCGGCGGCACAGACTTGCCGTTACCCTTGAGCTTGGATTCTCCCTCATGGTACGCGGCCTCGATAGCGGCTTTGATCCGGGTGATGGTCTTTGTGTCGGACTTTGGGATGATGAGCGAAACGGAGAACTTAGGAGTACCACCGTTGATGCTTTTAGGCTCATGGACGTTGGCATAGCTCCAGCGGGTGTCGGATCCAGTGATGACTTTCATCGGATTGTTGGCTTTTTTGGTGTTGTTATTCATATTCTTTTTCCTCCATAAAATCGTTTTTGGCTGTATTCATGACCGGGCGTTTGTCGTTTTCCGGCACGAGTGTGGGTTTGCCTTGCGGCTTTTCGATATAGGCCGCGAGGAGTTCTTCGAAACGGGATTTGCCTAATAGCTTCTGCATGGCAGTAATTCCGAGGACCTTGTGTTCATACGGATCAAAGCCTGCATCGCTTACTGTGTCGGCGACCGCTGTTTCATTGGTGTACTTGCGGTTGGATCGACCTTCGACCAGCTTCCACCCACTCCATTCTTTGCCGCTGATGGCTTGCTGCAGGGCGTAGTCTTTGATGTCCGTGGCCCAGGCGACAAGGCTGTCGACTCGAGTAAGGATTTCTTCGACTTCCTCGTCCGTCAGAAGAGGTGGCAACTTGAATTCATAACGGGCTAGATCCAGGTTGGCATCGGCTCTGGCGCGGCAATCGTGCTTTGCCTTGCAAAATCCACACCATTCACCGCTAAGGAAATTACCGTCACCAGCGAAAGCAAGTTCAGCCGTGGGCTTGAGCACCTCGTCCGCCCAACGGTAGAGCTCATCTTTCGAGAGTTCATAGGTGCTGACGTTGTCGCGACGCGGTTGGTAAATGATCATGCGAACGGTGTCGATGTCGTAGATCCCGTCGAACAGCTCCACGCTGCCTAATGAATAGCAAAGGAGTTGAGTGTTATTATCAGCGCTAATGAGTCGGCCCTGCCCGAATTTGAAATCCACAATTTGGAGTATGCCGTCCGCAATAATAATGCAGTCGGCAGTGCCGAAGCCAGATTCCACCCAGCGGGAAAAGTCCACCCTCTGCTCGATCAGGACTACTGGATCGGCGCAGGTCTGCTTGGCTTTTTCTACCAGTTCAAGAATGTAGGCAGCATAGCCATCGGCACAGTCGGCCATCTCTTCGTTGAACCAGGTAAGGTTTTCAGTCGGATCCTTTGCCTCCATGCCAAGCGCTCGGCGAAGCATGTACTCGCAAAGTTCGTGGGCATCGGTACCTTCGGCGGCGTAATCGCTGCCCTTGTCGGGGTAGCTCTCACAAAGCCTGGCCGAGGGTGGGCAATTGATCCAGCGCTCAGAGCTGGATGCGGAGAGAACGGCATGTCCTTTAGGTGGCATGGTTCAGTCCCTCCGCATCTGTAATCAGTGCATTGTAGTTGGCCGGATCAATACCGGACAGCTTATCAGCGCCGTACTTCTGGAGAAGCGAGCGAATCTGAGCCGTGAATCCGGCGCGCGACTTATTCGCGAGGACTGCTCTGACCGCTTCTAGCGTTATTTCCGGCTCGGTTGGTGTTGATTCCGACGAAGGCTCATTGCTACTGAACTGTCCCGACAGCCAGCTTGCGGCTTCGTTAATAGCAGCAGCGGCGCTGCGCAGCTCTTCGATGATCATAGCCATGTCGTTCATTTTGCTCATTTCTTTTCACTCCTTCCTTGGATTGGCTCTGCTTAGCAAGCAAGGTCAATTTTCTTGCCAGCCTCATGGATACAACGCTAATCGCGGTGAGAACATCAACGAGTTCATCATCTGTGGCGCTGCTCCGGGGTCTTGTATGTGCCTTATACATTCGTTTCACCTCCTTGGAAGAAGCGTTTGTTGTTTTGCCCTTCCCCTTCTCAATGGAGGTGACCATGCGGTTTGAACGAATATCGGGAAAGATTTTCTCCGGCCACCCCAATAGGCAGCCGGAAAAAATTGGGCGCGGCATCAGATGTAGTCGCGCAGGTGTTCCCGAAGCGTCTCAAACACTTTGCGTTTCTTATAGTTGACGGTTGACTGTTGTGAGAAACCCATGATGGCAGCGATTTCACGTTCAGACTTGTCCTGAAGCAGAAGCTCGCATATGCGGCGACCGTCAGGGTCGAGTTCGCCCAGCTTACTCATAAGAGCGTCCAGGAGCTCGCGCTCCTCAAGGATGGACAGTGCGCTGGGAGCATCGTCCGCTAAGATATCGAGCCTGCTCATTTCGTTACCGTCGTCATCGCTAATGACGGAATCAAGAGATAGTTCGTCGCCTACCTTGCGAAAACGGCAGGTCCAGCAGTCCATGTCACAGAGATAGCGCTTGCTTGCAGGGCAGACACAGCGGCCATGTTCTTGTTGCCTACGACGGTAGGCGTTGATGTCTCGATAGAAATTGTCATAGTCTGTCTTGCTGACTGACACCCACTGGTGCAGGTCCTTGAGGTAGATTGAACGTTCATCGGATTGGTTCTGATTGTCTTGGCTTTTCATTTGATTTCCTCCTGTGATTCGATTTGCGTGAGCAATCGCAGGTAGGAAATTTGCTGCCAAATGTCTATTTACCATTACATCATTGTGTTTTGTGTTAATCAGACATATAATGGTTTAGTTGGGTTTGGTAGGAGTTGTTCAGATTTGCAACCCTTACCAGCTTTGCTGTTGCTAGAAGCAGAAATAGCCCCTGCGATTTACTCACAAGGGCATCCAACTGTTAGTAGTATTGTTGCGCCATGGTTGTTAGCGTTGTTAGCGTTGCGATTCTACGAGGTACAAATAATGAAAAACGAAGTCAAGCAGAGAATCTGTGGAGGAACGTTTTTTACTCTTCTCCTCCAGGCAAGAAAGCAGCGCATGGGAGTCAGAGATCATTATTTAGGTGAGACTGACGGTTTGTCTGATCCACAAGCTCTAATTGCGCTCATCAAGGTTGCAGTCCCGGATTATTCAGTGCCAACCGCATCCATGATGGCAACATTTAAGGGAAACACATCAAGATATAAGTCCTGCCAGAACAATGGCGGAACATATATGCCTTTTAACGATACTGTTACAATGCGTAGCTTTGACAGACGCATTCTGAGCGATTACTCGTCCGCTTTGTTGGATATGGCCCACTTTGTTGATACCTTTCTCGATGTTGGGACTAGTGCCAAAAAGGATGAATGGCTTGTGAAAGCATTGCTGGAACTGCTAAGTAAAGACGATTCCATTGACGGTGAACAATCCATATACGCCCGCGAAGATGGAACAGCAATGTCCAAATCTGATATTCTTTCTGCAAATAGTATTTGCTTTCAATCTTTTTTGCTTGGCATATGGCACTTTGTGCTTATCAATAGGACAGATAATAGAGTTGGTAGAGAAACTAATCATTCCTGGTGTCAGGTAAAAAGCAGCAGTGAAAGTGCATTATCATCTTTCGGAGAAACAATTACAAAACTCATTTGCATTTCGTACTTCAAACCAGAATCACAAACCGCCGAACATGATATAGCTGATGAGGACAATTACGGATGCGATGATGAACCTGAAGCGAGTGCAAAATCTGCAGATATAGCTACTCCTGAAATAACACAGCCAGTAGAAAATAACTGTGCAACATTTTTTAATTTTAATGTAACTGGAAATAATAACAGCTTTTTCAATCAGGTCGACACAGTAATTATCAATAATGGAGGTCATAAGGATGAGCGCTAAGTTGCAACCATTAATCCAGCCCGTCCTCCCGGCAACAAGCACCTCAACCACGATCAATTTGCCTGGTGATGGAAACACCTTAATTGCACAAGCAAATACTGTTCAACAGAATGTCAACCTAATCCTTATGCCCGGAGCACAACCATTAAACAATGGAATCGTTGCAGGTTCCCAACATACATTTAACTACAATTACTACAGTCTGTTTGTTATTGGTGAAGAGACTTTTAATAGCGACCATTTTCTCGTTCCGAAGGATCGCGCTTTGACAGAAAGCACCATGCAGGAAGTGAAAGATGCACTAGCCTCATTAAGTCCTGAAGCTGTGGCCACAATTAAAACCTTTCCTGCAATGTTTGCTAGTGAAAATCACTATTATGGAAGAACAGACGATACACAGTATGCCTACTATGGATTTGTGACGGATATTAAAATTCAAGATAATGGCATAAAGGTATATTTTAGGTCTCTGAATCCTGTTCCGCAGCAGCGACTTAATGATATTGCATCGGAACTGGGCCTTGGTCGGGCATCGTCATTCAATGAGCTAAATCGGACGCACTGGGCGATCAAAAAAATCAATTTGATAGAAGCACTTCGTGACGCGGGCATCAGTGTTTTTGCTCTTACTTAGTAGATCAATGGGATGCTCATAAGATCAACACAAATTAAAAAGGAGGCTTCCAGATGAGTAATGAACCTGAGAATACCACACCTGAGAAGTGGGTAAATCTTGAAGATATCGCCACCCACCTGTCTGTAAGCGAAGATACAGTTCGGGCGTGGGTTAAAGATGGCAAGTTGCCATTCTACCGTGCGGGCAAGCGGTTTAAGTTCAAAATCTCTGAAGTGGACAAATGGGTGCGTGAGGGAAAAATCAAAGAATAGATCGAACAGAAATAGGAGTCTGATAATGGCAAAGAAAACGACAAAAACAGAACAATCTCTTGAATCGATCATGTGGAACTGCCGCAACGCCCTTCGCGGAACGGTTGGCGGTAATGAAAAGAACCGTGATGCCGTTATGGGTTTGGTGTTCCTGAAATTTGCTGGGGAAAAGTTCGACAAACGTCGCGCAGAAATAAACACTGAGTATGGTGACGTTCCTGCATTCCTGGAAAAGAAGTCTTTTTACGCGGCAAAGAGTGTATATTACCTGAACGAAACCTCAAGGTGGAGTTATATTGTTAAAAATGCGAGTGCAGATGACATTGCAGTTATCATCGACACAGCGATGAAGGACATTGAGGACGGCAACCCTCCGTTGAAAGGTGCGCTGCCCCAGAACTTCTATGCTACACTTGGTACTCGTCCGGAACAGATGAAAGCTCTCATTGATGAGATCAATAAAATTGACGAGAAGCGTTTCCACGACCGTGATTTGATCGGACGTGTTTACGAATACTTCCTCCAAGTGTTTGCTATTGACTCTGGCACAGGCAACGAAAAAGGTGAATTCTATACGCCAGCAAGTATCGTTAAGCTTATCGCAGAAATCATAGAACCGTATTCAGGTATCGTATACGATCCTTGTTGTGGATCGGCTGGTATGTTTGTTTCCTCAATAAAATTCGTAGAAAGACATAATGGCAACAGTTCGAAGATTTCTATTGTCGGGCAGGAGCGTAACCAGGACACTTGGCGGCTTGCAAAAATGAATCTTGCAATTCGCGGTATTGCACATAACCTTGGCGAAAGACCTGAATCAACTTTTGCAGAAGATTTACATAAGGATAAAAAAGTAGACTTCATTATGGCCAATCCGCCATTCAATTTGAAGCTGAACGCACAGGGTGTAACACAAGATAAACTCAATGGCGATCCCCGTTGGGACGGCTATTCTGCTCCACCAGTATCCAACGCCAACTATGCTTGGATACTGCACATGCTCTCAAAACTCGATGTAACGAATGGTATAGCCGGCTTCCTTCTTGCCAACGGCGCGTTGAATGCTGGAGGCGTGGAGGGCGAAATCCGCAAAGGTTTGATTAAAAACGATAAGGTAGAGGCAATTATCGTCCTGCCTCGCGAGATGTTTTATTCCACTGATATCTCCGTAACACTATGGATACTAAATAACAATAAAAAAGCACGCAGTTTAAATGAACGGCATATTCGCGACCGACAAGGTGAAGTTCTCTTTATCGACTTGCGCCGTTGGAACGTGAACATTTATGAAAAGAAGTATGTCCAGTTTTCAGACGAGCAGATAGCTGCCGTAAAAAAGATTTATACCGACTGGCATACGGGCGAAGGCTATACCGATGTACCTGAACTGTGCAAATCTGTGTTGAAAGAAGAAATTGCAGCGCAAGGCTATTCCCTTGTTCCAAGCAAGTACATCGAGTTCATTGACCACGACTTGGAGATTGACTATGCCAGTGAGATGGCACGAATACAGGGCGAAATGCGTGAGGTGCTTAAATTGGAGAAGCAGTCTCGAACCATGCTGGAATCTGCGTTTAGGGGGATTGGATATGGGATTGACTAAGCAGAAGCTGGGGCGGTACATTGAGCGGGTTGAACACCGTAATTCTGCTTTAAAGTATGGCATAGACGACGTGCGGGGTGTAACCCTGTCAAAAGAGATTAAACCAACAAAAGCGGATGTTTCTGGACGCTCATTTAACAGGTTTCAAATTGTCAAACCACGCGATTTCATTCTTAACAGACGAACACATGGAATAAAGATTGGACTTGGATTTAACAATACAGATCAAACGTTTATAGTCACAGAAGACTATGTTGTTTTCCGTTCCGCCAATGAAGCGGTTCTCATGCCTGAGTATCTGGATATGTTCATTAAAAGACCTGAGTTTGATAGATACGCAAACTTCGATGCTTGGGGAAGCGCGACAGTTTTCTTTAACTGGGAAGAAATATGCGATGTTCCAATAATTGTACCACCTCAAACTGTTCAGCAAAAATATGTTGATGTTTACAACGCCATGCTTACCAATCAGTCGCATTATGAGAGCGGACTAGAGGATTTGAAACTGACTTGTGATGCTTATCTCGACGAACTACGCCGGGATTTGCCACATACCGCAATAGGTGATTATTTGGAGTTGTGTGAAGAGAGGAATGACGGTCTTATATACGGCGTTGACTCTGTAAAGGGAGTATCAATTGAGAAGAGGTTTATCGAAACGAAGGCAGATATGTTAGGGGTTTCACTTAAACCTTATTATCTTGTTGAACCAAACTCATTTGCTTATGTAACAGTGACTTCGCGTAATGGCGAGAAGATTTCACTTGCCCACAACGGTTCAGATGATACCTACATATGTTCCTCTTCATATGTTGTTTTCCGGGTGAGAAAAAATGATAAGTTGATTCCAAGCTACTTGCTAATATTCTTCAGTCGCTCAGAATTCGATCGTTACACGCGCTTCCATTCATGGGGCAGCGCTCGGGAAACATTTGGATGGGAGGACATGAAAGAAGTAACAATCCCAATTCCTGACATTAGTGTACAAAAGTCAATCGTGGATTTATACCAAGCCTATCTCATGCGGCGGGAAATTAACGAAAAAATGAAAGTGCAAATCAAGGACTTATGTCCAATCCTTATAAAGGGCTCGATTGAAGAGCCGAGCGCTTAAGAATGACTACTTGATGAGAAAATTTACGGGTGCAAAAGCAATTTGCAATGGTAGAAAACTGCTTGATAGCTATACTTATATCGCTGAACGAAAATAATTGCCAAATTGCTCGAGTATCTTAACTGAAGGGATGGAACCGCCGTGGATTTCAATTTTATCAAAGGTCATTTCACTGAAGCTGAACTGGAATCAGCGATAATCAAACTATTCACAGATCAGGAATATGACTACATCCTCGGAGAGACGATTCATCGTGGCCTTGAGGATATATTGCTTCGCGACGACCTGCGCTCATTTCTCGCGGCTCACTATCCTGATCTTACGGCAGTTGAAACAGAAAAGGTTATCGGACGACTTAATAACATTCCTTCTGCACCACTATATCATTGTAACCGTGAGACGTTTCTTCTTATAAATGAGGGTTTTGATCTGATGCGCGACGATCCAACAAAAATTGCCTTGCACATTAATTATATAGATTTTGATGTACCGGCTAATAATTGCTTTAAGGTGGTCAATCAGTATTCAGTGCAAGGTGAGCGTCTACGTCGCCCTGATTTGATTCTGTTCATCAACGGCATCCCCGTAGCAATATTCGAGTTCAAATCCGCAGTTAAAGAGAATACCACCATCCATGACGCTTGGGAGCAAATTACCATCCGTTATTGCCGCGATATCCCCAAGCTGATGAAATACTGCTTCTTGTCCATCATAAGTGACGGCGCGAACACCCGTATGGGCAGTATCTTCACAAAGTATGAATACTACTACTCGTGGAATAAAATCGACGACAGCGAAAAAGTCAGCAACGGTATCGCCGCATTGGTGACAATGGTCAAAGGCGCATTCGCCAAAGACCGGGTTGTTGCTATCCTCCGCGACTTTGTCTATTATCCGGACGACAGCACAAATGAAACTGCAATCATCGCACGGTACCCGCAGTTCTTTGGTGCGCGGAAAATGTATGACAGCATCAAGGCGCACATGAAACCGTATGGTGACGGCAAGGGCGGCACATATTTCGGAGCGACCGGCTGCGGCAAAACGTACACTATGCTGTTTCTTTCCCGCATGCTCGCTTTGCGAGACAGGGACATATTTGAAAATCCGACTGTGGTCATCATTACCGACCGCGAGGACTTGGACAGGCAAACTTCGGAACTGTTTGTAACGTCCACACAATACCTACACGACAAAAATGTACGCAGCATCGAGAGCCGGAAAAAGCTGCAGGAATCTTTAGGCATAGAATTCCTGCCCCCGCCCCCGTTACAAAAGATTCTCGAGATTTCGTCCGAAACCAAACAGACAAAAGAATCCAGCCTGCTGGCTGAAGTTGGCGACAAGACAATCGCAACATTGACCGGAGTCGAAAGCGGTGGCGTATTCCTGACCACGATTCAAAAGTTTTGCGAATCAACCGGTTTGCTGTCTAACCGAGCCAACATCATCTGTATCTCCGACGAGGCGCATCGGACGCAGACGGGCATTGGTTCAAAGCTGAAAAAGACCGACAACGGCGTGTTCACATCCTATGGCTTCGCCAAGTATCTACGCGACAGCTTTCCGAACGCTACTTACTGCGGTTTCACAGGAACGCCGGTCGATGAAACCATCGCTGTGTTTGGTGAAATCGTGGATAGCTACACAATGAGAGAATCCAGCGATGACGGTATCACCGTTCGCATTGCTTATGAGCCACGTTTGGCGCGGGTTGTCCTCTCTGACGAACAAGCTCGGGAGATCCAAAAATACTACGACAAATGCACCGAGGAAGGCTCTAATCCCGAGCAAATTGAGGAGAGCAAACGTGCCATGAGCCAAATGAAACGCGTCCTCGGTCACCCTGAACGGCTGAAGAAACTGGCAAGGGACATTGTGGGGCATTATGAAGCCTTGACAGCGCAAAAACCACAAATCGTCCAAAAGGCAATGATTGTGTGCGCCGACAGAACCTTGGCTTTCCGTTTACTGAAAGAGATCACTTCCCTGCGACCGAATTGGGACGAGCCCCGAAAAGCTGAAAACGAAGCCATCCTTACAAAATCGCTGCTAGATAAACTGGTTTCACTCGAGAAAATTAAGATGGTGGCAACCCAGGGCGAAAATGATGAAAAAGAACTGTTCGACCTTTGTGGCACAAAGGATTACCGACAAATGCTCGATCGGCAGTTCAAAAACAACAATTCCAACTTCAAAATTGCCATCGTGGTTGATATGTGGATTACTGGATTTGACGTCCCGTCCTTGGCGGTCATGTATATCGACAAGCCCATCCAGAAGCATACGTTGATACAGACGATATCCCGCGTGAACCGTGTTTTTGACGGTAAAGACATGGGCTTGGTAGTCGACTATATCGGTATCAAGCAGGACATGCTCGAAGCTATCAAGAAGTACGGGGGTCCGCAGGAAAGCCCTGTGGATGAGATTGTGATTTCGCTTGCGGTGTTTCGCAACCATCTTGCTCTTATCGATGAACTGCTACACGGCTTCAACGCCACGAAGTTTTTTACAGGAGAGCCCCTAGAACGGTTACTTTGCCTGGATACATCTGCAGAATATGTGCAAATCAGTAAAGAGATGGAAAGCCGTTTTATGAACATCTCTCGTAAGATGAAAGCGGCGTATGAGATTTGCTTCCCGTCTGGAGAATTGACTGAAACCGAGACTGTAAAAGCGCAATTTTATCTCGCCATCCGCGCCATAATCTATAAGCAGACCAAAGGAGATGCACCAGATGCCGAAGTGATGAACCGATTTGTTGAAAAACTGGTGCAGGATGCTATCACTTGTACAGGCATTGAAAACATAGTGAATGCTGGCAAGCCAGAAGATCTGTTCAGTGAAGAGTTTCTAAAGCAACTCGACAAAGTGAATTTGCCGATCTCAAAGTTCAATGCTCTATTAAAGCTACTCCGCAAAGTCATCTCTGGCTATGGGAAAGTTAACAAGATCAAGGCTATAGAGTTCGATAAGCGATTACGAGCAGTTGTAGAAACCTACAACAACCGCGATAAACTGGTTTTTACGAGCGGGGTTGTTGCCGACTTCATCAATGGGTTGTCAGACGAACTGATTAAAATTTTCTCTGACCTACATGCTGACAAGACCTCTTTTGAATCAATGGGTATCACTTATGAGGAGAAGGCATTTTACGACATTCTCGTCAAAGTACGCGATGACCATGGCTTTCCATATGCCGATGAGAAGTGTCTTGTGCTTGCCAAGGAAATAAAGAAATTGGTAGACGATAAAGCGCAATTCGCCGACTGGTCAACCCGCGCCGATATAAAGAACCAGTTGAATATGGATTTAACAGTATTGCTCTATAGAAGCGGATATCCACCTGAATGGGATGAGGAGGTATTTGAAAAGGTTCTAGAGCAGGCGGAAAATTTCAAGAAATTTGCCGATTAAGGAGTAATCTATGGATTTAATCGCTGTCAGGGAGATTATTGCACTTTCGAGACTTGAGCGTGATGGTGCTAAGGGCTATATGGCACCCTTGAGAATCGAAGAGTTTCACAAAATTTTTAATAGCACTAGGAGGGCTGATAATGAATACTAAGATGACATCAGTAATTGAGCGAATTACTATTGATGCAGCCACATTTCACGGTGTGTCTTTCAGCCCGACCCTGATCAACTTCATCTATGGCAACAATGGAACTGGAAAATCGACAATTGCTAGAGAAATTAATGCGGATAGCGGTCTTATCTGGCAAGCCGGTAAGTCTGCGGCTGATTACAACATATTGATTTATAATCAGGAGTTCGTAGACGCTAACTTCCGTAACTACGGTAATCTCAAAGGCGTGTTCACCGTCGGTGAAATAAACATTGAGATTCAAAACCAAATAACGGAAAAGACTCAGCAAAAATCCGAGCAGGATAAATTGCTCACGGATCGAACCACCGAGAAAGAACGTAAAGAAGAAGCAAGAGAGACTTTGCTTGGCAACTTCCAAGAGGGTTGTTGGAGCAAGGCGAAAAATATCCGTGAGATGTTCGATGCTACACAGACTGGATACAAGCGTAAGGCTCAGTTTGCCAGCCGTGTACTTCAGATAGCCAATCCCACCGAACACAACATATCAAAACTAATATCATTATATGAAACTGCATTCGACCCTAATGCTCGTACATATAGTGAGTTTCAGCAGTTAGAAAGAGTGACAAGGCTAAATAATTCGAACAGCAATGCCCTGTTGTCCAAGCCAATCACAAGCAGCGGAAACACGCCGTTTGCGGGCTTTATAAAAGCCTTAAATGCTACAGACTGGGTACGTCAAGGGCACGAGAATTTCACCGACATGGCTGACGGCAAATGCCCATACTGTCAGCAGGGATTGCCCAGTGATTTTGAAGAGCAACTCGCTGCCTGTTTTGATGCTCAATACCTAGAGGACATTAATGCGCTCCGTATCTTTTACGATGAATATCAAAGTGATATGCAGAGCTTTGTCGACTTGCTGAAGGCAAACTTGCTTGATGCGTTTCCTAAAATCAGCACCAAGGAATATGAAGACAAACTTGCCTTGTTGGAAAAATTGATAGAGAGTAATCTACATATAATTGCTTCTAAAATAAAGGAACCCTCTTCTGTTGCTACAATCGATAATGAAGCTGTAAAGGATGTTAGTGATAAGCTGAGCGAGCTTATCACTGGATTCAATCAGCTTATCCAAGCCAACAACTCAGTGGTCAATGCCAAGCAACAGAAACAAGCGGAGTGCAAAACCAAAGTTTGGGAACTCATTGCATTTACTCTCCAAAGCGTGGTTTCATCGTTTATGACGAGCCGTATTAATCTAGATGGCGAAATCGCTGATTTAACAAAGCAGATTAACGATACCCGTGCATCTTCACGGGCATTTGAGATTGAAATTGCTGACCTAAACAAGCGAATCGTCAGCACAGCACCGACTATTAAAAGCATTAATGACTTGCTCCGTGATTCTGGTTTTCAGGGTTTTGCTCTGCGTGAAAAGCGTGGGCAACAGAATGTCTATGAAGTGGTCCGTTATGACGGTCAAGTCGCTGCCAATCTCAGCGAGGGTGAGCGAAACTTCATCGCTTTCCTATACTTCTATCACCTTGTACGCGGTAGCCATAGCGACGCTGATGTTAGCAAAGATAAAATTGTTGTTATCGACGACCCAGTTTCAAGCATGGACAGCAGCGTTCTGTTCCTCGTAAGCACGTTGGTGCGAGAGATGATTGAGGTCTGTCATAATAACGCTAGTTACTTGGACAATCAGGTAGAAGGCGACTATATTAAGCAGATTTTCATCCTGACCCATAATGTGTATTTTCACAGGGAGATAACATACAACCAGACTCACCGATATCATTGCGTCTCGTTCTTTGTGGTGTATAAGGCAAGTAACAACTCATCGATCAGGCTCTGTGTGCGGACGAGTCAGAAAATACCCACAGAAAACGAGAACTTTAATCCTGTGCAGAACTCTTACGCCGCTCTCTGGAGCGAGTACAGCGAGGTCGACACAGTAATTCCAGTTCTGAACGTCATCCGGCGAATTCTGGAATACTACTTTATGCAGCTTTGTGGCTACGATGGTATGAATGTTCGGAAGCGTGTTCTGGAAGAAAACAAGGATAAATTCATTGTGACACCTGCAGAAGGCTTGCCTGATTACACAAAATACCATCTCGCTTCCGCAATGTTGTCATACATTAGTGTCAACTCCGTCGGATTGAGCGACGGGTTGAATTATGTTGATGATTGCGCCGATATATCATTATATAAGGATGTGTTTCGGCTAATTTTTGAAGCTCTACAACAGGAGCAGCACTACAACATGATGATGGGCGAAGGTGAATAGCCCAGTTATAATCTGTTTGGTCTTATGAATTGGGTGGCTATAATGGAAGAAGAATTTGACATTGAGAAATGGAGAGCAACTAGACCTATGGACTATATATTAGCCATAGATTTAGTGAACCGCGCTGTTGATAAAAATGAAGTGTTTATGTGTATTTATGAAATAACAAGAATGTATTTGCCGAATGTTTTATATAAATATTGCTCTCTTGATGAAGATAGCGTTTTGAACGAATCTAAGCTTATAACTTTACGTTCTAACAATATTTTCATGTCTGACGCAAAATATCTTAACGATCCTTTTGATGGTAAGGCTTATTACTATACTCCTGAACGATTAATGCGTTTTAATCGATTGAAGCATTGTCAAGGTCGTTTGATTGATGATTTTACTTCTTTCGCAAAGGTTTCTTCATTTACAGCCAATGGTGTTAATTCGATGCCAATGTGGGCTCATTATGCAAATAATCATCGTGGATATTGTGTATCATATGACATGAATGAACAAAGGAACTTGAAGCTTCGTTCTACCACGTTTCCTGTTCAATACACTGAAAAAAGAGTAGACATAACAAATTTGATGGAAAGTCAAGTTGAAAATATACTCTTAGAAATTGAAAAGCAACAGGCAGAGGGGAAAAGAGAAATACTAATAAATGATTTATCATTAATCTTTGTTGAATCTTTTTTTTGTAATATCAAACATTCTACTTGGAGTTATGAAAATGAATTTAGATGTACTGTTGGTAGAACCATTCCAGGAATTCCATATTTCCCTGCTCATCCCAAAGAAATTTATATTGGTATGAAATGCAGTACTGAACATACACGAAAACTTATAGAAGTCGGAAAAGAGTTAAATATTTCTGTTTATCAAATGGGATTTGATGAGATAGACGTTTCATATAATTTGCATGTTCATGAACTATAATTGAGTTATCTCTATTAATAGACTATTGTTCAACGATACCCCTATTGCTCAACGATATGCCTTAAAAAATGCACACCCTCCCCTATTGTCAAACGATTACCAGTGAGCACGACACCCAAAAGCCAAATCCGCGACGAAATATTGAGAGAAAGCCCTGACAATATCAGCACACCATTTTACCCAGAAAACCTCAAACGCCCTGATTCTAGGCACTTCCAGGTAAAATAATACCACCCTTTGATAAAACGGATTCTATCAATAGATGGTACTAGATTTGGTGCGGACGACAGGACTTGAACCTGCATTCTTTCGAACTGGAACCTAAATCCAGCGTGTCTGCCAATTCCACCACGTCCGCGAAACAGCAACAGGAACATTATATAGATCGAACGTTTGGGTTGTCAAGAAAACCAAGGTTATTCGTCCAGGCGCGCGGATTGCAAGATTAAGTGTCGCCCCTGTTAAGCGGCCAGTTCGTATGCTTCATGTGGCGTCCTGTAGTCCAGTATCTTCCGGGGATAAGTGTTTAGCCACTGTTCAATGCGTTTGATTTCCTGTTTTGTGTACTTGCTGATGTTGGCGCCTTTCGGAATGAAGCGCCGGATCATCCGGTTCATGTTCTCATTACTGCCCCGCTCATAAGCACTGTAAGGGTGAGCGTAGAAGACTTGTGTTCGCCTTTTTCGTCTGCTCAGACAGGAACGCTCCATCTCAGCACTATTCAGGAACTCTGGTCCATTGTCGGAAGTGATCGTTTTGAACATTTTGCTGAATCCTTTGCGACCCAGCTGGCGCTCCAGCTTGTCCAGCTCGTGTATGACGCTGGCTTGGCTCTTGTCAGGCAGCTTGCGGATGATTTCCCGGCGGCTTTTGCGCTCGGTCAAGGTCAGCAGGCAGGCTGTACCACGATCTTTCCCGCTCAGCACCAGATCCATCTCCCAGTGCCCTGTCTCTGTTCGCTCGTTGGCTTCGGACGGCCTTTCCTCAATGCTTCTGCCGCGCAAATTATTGTAAGATGGCCGGTTTACAGGGGTTCCGTTCTTTTTCCGGTAATGCCCGTAGACCAAGTCTTTGTAATCTACAGTCAGAAAGATGTTCTTATCCAGGTAGTTGTAGATCGTCCGTGTGCTTAGGGTTACTTTGAATTCATCGGCGCGACTGTGAATGTTTCGGGCAATAACATCAGGCGAGTGCTTCAGCTTGATTTGTTGTTCGATCTCTTCACACAGCTTGTGGTCATGACCGATCTTGAGCCCCGGTCCACTGCCACCTCGCTTGCCGATGTAGTCATTCTGGGCATAATCCGCGTTGTAGACCGTGTAGTACTGCCACGTAGCGCCGTTCAACTGCTGAACCTGGCCGCGCTGTATCTCCCGCTGGATCGTTCGCTGACTGCACAATAATGCGGCTGCAATCTCCTTGCTGTTCTTTTTCTCTTTGCGCATAACCTCGATTCGTATCCGCTCCCGGTATGTCAGGTGTTTATTCTTTCTTGATTTCACGGTACAATGTTGGTGTCCCACGGGATGTCTCCTTCGTGTTTGGTTTGGTCACTTAACATTGTATGTGAGATGGTCCTTGTGGGACATCTTTTTTTCTCTGGAGCGTCACTTCATTTTACAATTCACCTTATTCGTCCAGGCGCAATACGCTCATAAAGGCTTCTTGCGGCACTTCGACATTGCCGACCTGGCGCATCCGTTTTTTACCTTCCTTTTGTTTTTCGAGCAGTTTTTTCTTGCGGGTGATGTCGCCGCCATAGCATTTGGCCAGGACGTCTTTGCGGAAGGCCTTGACGGTTTCGCGAGCGATGATCTTGCCGCCGATGCAGGCCTGGATCGGTATTTCAAACTGTTGGCGCGGAATATTGTCCTTGAGTTTCTCGGCCATGCGCCGAGCCCGGCTATAGGCTTTTTCGCGATGAACGATAAAGGAAAGGGCGTCAACGACTTCGCTGTTCAGCAGAATGTCCAGCTTGACCAGGTCGGATTTTTCATAGCCCTTGAATTCATAGTCCAGGGATGCGTAGCCGCGGGTGCGGGATTTCAAGGCGTCGAAAAAATCATAGATGATTTCATTTAATGGCATGTCATAGTGCATCATCACCCGGTTGGCATCCAGATAATCCATATTGTGGTAACTGCCGCGGCGCTCCTGGCAGAGATCCATGATATTGCCGACATATTCGCGCGGGGTCATGATCGTAGCGCGGACAATCGGTTCTTCCATGCTTTCAATGTCATTGGGGTCCGGCATATTGGACGGGTTGTCCAGGAGAACGGTTTCGCCTGTATTGGTGTTGATCCGATAGACGACTGATGGTGCTGTGGAAATCAGATCGAGCAGGAATTCCCGTTCTAAACGCTCCTGGATTATTTCGTAATGCAAAAGGCCCAAAAACCCGCAGCGGAAACCAAAGCCCAATGCAGCGGATGTTTCGGGCTCAAAGGAGAGCGCGGCGTCGTTTAGCTGGAGTTTTTCCAGGGCATCGCGCAGATCGGGATATTTGGCGCCGTCTGTCGGGTAGAATCCGCAGAAAACCATCTGCTGTACTTTCTTGTAGCCAGGCAAGGCGGTTTTGGCCGGTCTGGCGGCCTGGGTGACCGTATCGCCGACTGCAGTGTCGCGGACATTTTTGATGCTGGCAACAATATAGCCGACATCGCCGGCCAGAAGTTCCTGGCAGGGCTGAAAATCGCCCGGGCGGAAATAACCCAGTTCGGTCACGATGAAATCCTTGCCGGTGTTCATCATCAGGATGCGGTCGCCAACGCGGACCGAACCCTCTTTCACATTGACGTGGACGATGACGCCTTTGTAGGTGTCGTATTTGGAGTCGAAAATCAGGGCGCGCAGCGGGGCGTTCTCATCGCCCTGCGGGCAAGGCAGGTACTGGATGACTTTCTCCAGGACTTCATCAATATTGACGTTGTTTTTGGCAGATATCAAAGGCGCGTAGCTGGCGTCCAAGCCGATGACGTCCTCGATCTCCTGCTTGACCACTTCAGGTTGGGCTGACGGCAGGTCGATTTTGTTGATGACCGGCAGGACTTCAAGATTGGCGTCGATGGCCAGGTAGGCGTTGGCCAGGGTCTGCGCTTCGATGCCTTGAGCCGCGTCGACGATCAGAATCGCGCCATCGCAGGCCGCCAAAGTGCGTGAGACCTCGTAGTTAAAGTCGACATGGCCTGGCGTGTCGATCAGGTTCAGTGTGTAAACCTTGCCGTTGTGGGCAGAATAAGCCATCCTGACCGCCTGGGCCTTGATGGTGATCCCGCGTTCACGTTCGATATCCATATTGTCCAAAACCTGGCTCTGCATTTCCCGTATGGTTAAAACGCCGGTGCGTTCGATCATGCGGTCGGCAAGAGTCGATTTGCCATGGTCGATATGGGCGACGATGCAAAAATTGCGAATGTATTTTTGTCGTTCTGAGGGCATAGGGGGTCATTCCTCCATTTTGGGGTAAAGCCTCGGTCAGGGTGAACCAAGCTGTTCAAAGGGATAAAAGCGTAAAAGGACCCGGCCAATGATGCTGTCAAGCGGCACGGGGCCGAAGCTCCGGCTGTCCAGGCTGACTTCACGGTTATCGCCAAGCACATAATACTCGTCGACGCCCAGTGTCACCTTGGCAAACGCCAGGTTTCGGGGCTGGGTCGGCGTGCCAGAAGGCAGATAGCCTTCTTCCAGCTTCTCGTCGTTGCGGTAAACGCCGTCGTCGCGGATTTCAATGGTATCGCCAGGAATCCCGATGACGCGTTTGATGATGTTGGGGCCGCCGTCATGCTCTTCGAGGTCGCGGGTGCTGACGGTGATGATGTCCTCATATTTGATCCCATGAAACCATTTGGACACTTTTTCGACCAGAAGCTGATCGTCTTCATGCAAAGTCGGCAACATCGACTGGCCGATTACAGAATTGCGCTGGATGACAAAAACAACCATCAGCAAGCCTATCAGGACGGCAATCAGGATGTACTTCAGCCAGTCAAGAAGTTCTGTCAAAAAATCCGGATGCTTTTTCCCTTCGATAACTTCATGTTGCATCGCTCGCACTTCCTTCAGTCGGCATCTGGCAGGCTAGGGCCAGCTCATCGAGTTGCTTCTGGTCGACAACGTCAGGCGCATTGGTCATCAGGCAGGCAGAGGTCGACACTTTGGGGAAGGCAATGACGTCACGGATGCTTTCGCTTCCCGTAAGCAGCATGACCAGCCGGTCCAGTCCAAACGCCAGGCCGCCGTGCGGCGGGACGCCATATTGGAAGGCTTCAAGCAAAAAGCCGAAGCGGCTCCAGGCTTGCTCTTTGGTCATGCCCAAAAGGCTGAACATCTGCTGCTGCAGGGCCTGGTCGTGAATCCGGATGCTGCCGCCGCCCAGTTCGGTTCCGTTCAGAATGATATCGTAGGCTTTGGCGCGGACTTTGTCCGGAGCTAAGGAAAGCATCGGAACATCTTCGTCCATCGGGCTGGTAAAGGGATGATGCATGGCCACATAGCGGTTGCTTTCCTCATCGAATTCCAAAAGCGGGAATTCGGTCACCCAGAGCAATTTCCAGTCGCCGGCCCTGATCATGCCGCGGCGGCGGGCAACTTCACAGCGCAACTGGCCCAAGGCATCATAGACGACTTTATCCTGGTCGGCGACGATCAAAAGCAGGTCGCCGTTATCGGCGCCGGCCCTGCCGATAATGGCCTGAATCAGTTCAGGCGTCAAAAACTTCAGGATCGAGCCGCGCGGTGCGGCTTCGGCCGTTAGCCAGGCCAAGCCCTTGGCCCGGTAGGTTTTCACATGTTCGGCCAAAGAGTCGATCTCCTTGCGGGTCATGGTTGCTCCGCCGGGAACGCAAATCAGGCGAACGCTGCCGCCTTGGGCAATGGCTTCGCTGAAAGCCTTAAATTCATTATTGGCCACCAGATCTGAAATGTCCATAAGCTCCATGCCAAAACGCAGGTCCGGTTTGTCCGATCCAAAGCGGCGCATGGCTTCGGCATAGCGAAGGCGCGGCAGCGGCAGCTGGATTTCGATGCCCATGACCTCTGAAAACAACCGGGCCAGAAAACCTTCGTTGACCGCAATGACATCCTCGACATCGACGAAAGCCATTTCCAGGTCGATCTGGGTAAATTCCGGCTGGCGGTCGGCGCGCAGGTCTTCATCGCGGAAACATTTGGCAATCTGCATATAGCGGTCATAGCCGGACAGCATCAAAAGCTGTTTGAAAAGCTGCGGGGACTGCGGCAGGGCAAAGAATCGGCCGGGGAAGACACGACTGGGCACCAGGTAGTCCCGGGCTCCTTCCGGTGTGCTTTTTGTCAAAATCGGCGTTTCAACGTCCAAAAAGCCGGCCTGATCGAAATAGTCGCGGGCGATCTTGGTGATCCGGTGGCGCAGGAACAGATTGCGCTGCATGTCCGGCCGGCGCAAATCGAGATAGCGGTATTTTAAGCGCAGGGCTTCGTTGGCTCCGACGTTTTCTTCAATATAGAATGGCGGGGTCTGCGATTCGCTGAGAATCCGCAATTCCGAAACCAGCAATTCAACTTCGCCGGTTTTCATGTTGGGATTGGCCGACGACCTTTTTTGCAGGATGCCGCGGGCGGCAATGACAAATTCGCTGCGGACGCGGGCGGCTTTTTCACGCACGTCTTCCGGACAGGTATCGTCAACAAGCAGCTGCATTTCACCGCTTCTATCGCGCAAGGTTATGAAAACAAGTCCGCCCAGGTCACGCTGCCGATGGCACCAGCCCATCAATACCAGCTCCTGGCCGATTGCCTTCAAGTCGATCTCCGTACAGCGGCTGCTCCGCTTTAACCCTTGCATATTTTCTGCCATATCCTATAAGTCCCCTTTCCAGGATGTCTCTGCTTGTTCAATATCCGATTTTGTTTTCGTCGTTCTTTGCGGTTGCCGGTTATCAGTCGGCCTGCAGTTTAACAAGCACTTCCGAAAGATCAGCCAGGGCAATTTCGGTTTCGCTATGATTTAAAAGGTCGCGCAACTGGGCGCGTCCGGTTTGCGCCTCGTTTTCGCCAAGCACCAGAACATAGCGGGCGCCGCTTTTGCCGGCATACTTCATCTGGGCTTTGAGGCTGCGGTTCATCAGGTCTGTTTCTGCCCGGATCCCGGCCTGGCGCAATTTGTAGCAGAGCGATCTGGCCTGGTCGCCGGTTTCGCCCATCACGGCCAGATAAAGCGTCATGGGCGGTGCAGAGGGCAAAGCCGCCTCCTGAGCGGTAAGCTCCATCAACAGCCTCTCAACGCCAAGGGCAAAACCGATGCCTGGCGTCGACGGCCCGCCGATTTCTTCGATCAGCCGGTCATAACGGCCGCCACCGCAAATCGTCCCTTGCGTCCCGACATTTTCGGATACAAATTCAAATACGGTGCGGGTGTAATAATCCAGGCCGCGCACAATCTGGCGGTCAATCTTGTATGTCAGGCCGAGTGCCTCAAGATCCCTGCAAAGGCCTTCGAAATGGGACTGGCAATCCGGGCAGAGGTGGTCGAGCTGGGCAGGCGCATCCTTGGTATAGGTCTTGCAGCGCTCTTCTTTGCAGTCAATGATGCGCAGGGGATTTTTCTCATACCGCTCCTGGCAGTTGGCGCACAGGTTGCCAAGATGAGGCTTCAAATATTCGCGCAAGAGTTTCTGGTAGGATTCCCGGCAAACCGGGCAACCGATGCTGTTGATTCTAAGACTCGTTTTTTTGAGCCCAAGGGTCTCGAAATAAAGCTGAAGCAGGCTGATCAGCTCGGCGTCGACAGCCGGCCCGGCTGAACCAAAAGCTTCGCAGCCAAACTGGTGGAATTCCCGATAGCGCCCTTTTTGCACATTCTCATAACGGAAAGCCGTAATATTGTAGAACAGACGCACTGGAGACGGCCATGACGCCATGCCGTTCTCCAAAAAGCTCCGGACGACGCCGGCTGTGCCTTCAGGCCGCAAGGACAGGCTGCGCCCGCCTTTATCCAGGAAGGTGTACATTTCCTTCTGGACGACATCCGTGGTATCGCCGACGCCACGCTGAAAGAGGTCGGTTTGTTCAAAAGTCGGGATTCGGATTTCCTGGTATCCGTACCGGCTGCAAATTTCGGCAAATACTTTTTCGGCGTATTGCCAGCCGGTGATTTCGCCGGGCAAAATATCGCGGGTTCCTTTCGGCGCGCCAATTTTCATGTTTCCTCCCAACAAGGACCATTGCCGAACAGCCGGCAAGATCTTTGTGTTTCATCATTAAGATTGAATGGTCGTACTATTATACATCAAAAGTCGTTGAATCGGTAGATCAGCATGGCCAAAACTGCCGTTCCGGCCGTCTCGGTCCGCAAAATCCGCCGGCCCAGCGTGACCGGCTGGATGCCTTCAGATATGGCAAGGGTTGCCTCATCAGCCGAAAAGCCGCCCTCCGGCCCGATTAATAGGCTGATCAGGGGATTTGGCGCATCCGGCTTCACGATATTTTTACTTTCCAGCCACTCCCTGAGCCCGCATTGCCGCTCGTTTTCCCAGGGAATCATCCGGATATCGGCTTTGGCAGCCTCGGCAACCGCAGCTTTAAAAGACAAAGGCGCACTAACCTCCGGCAACATTCCGCGTCCGCACTGCTTGGCAGCTTCCGCAGCGATTTTATTCCAGCGTTGAAGTTTCTTGGGGACGTCGCGTTCATCCAGCCGGACTACGCTGCGCTCGCATAAAACCGGAACAATCCTTGCGGCGCCAAGTTCCACTGCCTTTTGAATAATGGTATCCATCTTGTCGCCTTTGGCCAAACCTTGATAAAGAACAGCCTGATAAGGCGGTTCGGTTTGATTGGCCTGGCGGCCTGTGATGGCCAATTCAACGCTGTCGGCAGCGAAGATTACGATCCGGCAGCGAAGATCCGTACGGGCGCCATCGCAAACAACCAGCTCATCGCCCGGCTTGAAACGCAGGACATCCCGGATATGATGAAAATCGTCGCCGCCCAAAGTCAGCCGGTCTTGCAGCGGATCGACTATTTTTTCGATGAAAAACCTTGGCATATGCCGTTCTCCCTTTGACCGGTTTTTACCGGGCTGTTCGAAAAGTTGTTTTTGCTATAAAATAGATTCAGGCAATTTTCTGAAACTACTTTATCATAATGACGGATAAAATGGAAAGGAAGATGGATTTATGGCAGAAGAAACGAGCAGCAAGAAGTCAAATGTTCTTGACAGCGAGCCTGCAGCAATTCTCTGGAAAGACCGCAAGCGTTACCTGGGCATGCCAATTTCCTTTACCCGCTATGCAGTTGACAATGACCGGTTCATCAGCCGCATTGGCCTCTTGCGCACAGTGACCAACGAAATTCTGCTCTATCGGATTTTGGACCTGAAAATGTCCAGAACACTGGGCCAGAAGATCTTCGGGGTTGGCACAATCACCCTGTTCACGGCAGATCAGTCCGATAATCAATTCAATCTGGTAAACATCAAAAAGCCGGAACAAGTCCGGCGGTTTTTGAGCAATAAAATTGAAGAAGAACGCAACAAGCGCCGGATCGCCGGCCGCGAATTGTATGGAGCCGCCATGCCGGGTATGATCGATATGGACGGGGATGGCATCCCTGATTAAAAAAAGCCGCGCCGGATCATCATTTTGAAGTGCACCCCAAATGTTGGATATCAATCAACATTTGGAGGTGCACTTCAATTTGCCGGCACGGCCTTTTTTTTGACTCTGATTATGCCTGACGAAGCACTTTCTACGGGTGCATGCCGCCGCCCTTCATGCCGCCTCCGCCGCCCATGCCGCCCTTGCTGCCGGAACCTGATGTTGTCAGAATTTCCGAAAGGGTTAGGCTTGCGGCTTCTGAACCGCCCGACCAGGTTCCGTCCTGGTAAAGTCCATCAGTTTCCGAACCGGTAGAGCTGCCGCCGACGGATACGACATAGGTAGTCCCGGCAACCAGGTCCGGCGAGGAGAAGACAAGGGACTGGTAGTTTTTGTTGGGCTTGAATGTCAGCACAAAGTCGCCGCTGGCGCTTTCAACATGGATCAGGGTGTCGGCGGATTGCGTCGAAGTCAGGTTGACCAGAATGGTATTTTGTGTCGAAGACGTATCCGGAGCTTCAGCCATGCCGGAGCTTCCCACCGCTACCAGGAATCCGCCGGTCAGCTTGAATGTCCCGTTATAGTCGATAGCGCCATTTCCGTCGTTGGTCGGGCCATTGACCAGTACGGTGCCCGCTGTCATGGTGATCGACCCATTGCTGTCCAGGCCGTCGCCGCTGGCATCCATTACAATGTAGCCGCCATTGATGTTTAGATAGTAATCACTGTTTGCAGCGAAATTATTCTGTCCAGGCCGGCCGTTTGTTGCTGACCCGTCATTGCCGCCAGCAACATTGAAGCCGTCATCACTTGACGTTATCGAAATATTTCCGCCGTTTACCGTAATCACTGCGCTTTCAATACCTTCGTACGCCTTGGTGATTTTCAGGTCGCCGCCATTGATCACGATGCTGGAATCCGCATGGATGCCGTCATCGCCTGAAGTCAAGGTGATGTTGCCGGCATCGATCGCCAGGCTGCCGTTGGAGTTGAGAGCGTCATCTGCAGAATCAATTTGCAGGACACCGCCTTGAATCGTTATATCGGCCACCGCCTTGATGCCCTTGGCGCTGGCAGTTGTTTCACTTGCGCTGCCGGCATTGTTGTCACGGCCCCACATCATCTGGTCATTGCCGCTTTTTGTGCTGCCGTTGGCGCTGCCGCCGCCGGTAGCGATCGTCAAGCTGCCATTTTTGACCAATACGCTGGTTTCGGCCTGGATGCCATCATTTTCCGCAGTGATGCCAATCGTTCCGCCTTCGATGACAACATAGCCTTTACCGGCATCTTCGTCATTATTGGACTGAATGCCATCGGCCTGGGCATCAATCGTAATCGTGCCGTCCCTGATGGCGACAAAGTCGCGGCCCTTGATGCCATCGCTAACGGAATTGATCGTGATTGTACCGCTCATGATTTTCAATTCGTCCTTGCTGACAATGCCGTGCTTGTAATTGGCCGTGACCGACAAAGTACCCGATCCGTTGATCGTCAGATCGCTTTTGCTGAAAATGGCGGCGTTTGGTTCACCGGCTTCAGGATCTGTCAGCACATAGGAGCTGCCGTCGGCAATCTGGTTTTCTGTGCCATCGGCCAGGATGATGATGGTTTTTTTAGCATTCAAGACAAAAATCGGCGCACTCGTTGAACAATTCAGGTCCACACCGTTTAAAACGAGCCGGACCGGCTCTTCATCTTTTGTGTCGACAATGATCTGGCCGTCATCGAGCGTGCCGCTGATACAATAGGTGCCAGCTGCCGTTATTGTCGCTTTGCTGCCGTCAACTGTCGCGCCGCTGCCGTTAACGGCGATCGAATCTTTGCTGCAGGTGATCGATGAAGCTGTGCTTTTATCCCAGCTGGCATCCTGGTCGTCGGCGTCGTAAGATACGGCAATCGTGCTTTTTGTGCTGATTGTTGTTGCATTGCTGCCGGCCTGGTTCGTGCCGGTTGCCGTCGAGCTTGTGCCCGAGTTTTTGGCTGCCGCAGTCGTATTTGACGATTCTGCCGAACCGCCTGAGGCACAACTGGCCAGGACAAAGGCGCCAAGGCAAATTGTCAAAATCAATGATATGATTTTTTTCTTTTTAAAGAAATGATCTTGATTCATGTTGAAAATCCTTTCTTCGATCTGTGGAATATGAAATGCCAACCTTTTTTCTTTTACTATAGCATGGCATTATGATAATCACGTGAAAAGCAGGTGATTCTTTGGCACTTGACAAAACGGTGGTTGTTGCAGCATACTAAGCGTCGACCGGGGAGCCTTTATTGGGCTGAGAGGGAGTTTTGCTCCGACCCGCAGCACCTGAACTGGATCATGCCAGCGGAGGAAGTCTAGGGACGTTTTTGTTGATGTTTTGACAAAGCTCCCGGCCATTCGCGGCCGGGAGCTTTTTTCGGCCGATCAAGATTTGGCTTGGCCAAGCTCCTCCTGGAAATGATCCGCAACATTTTTAAGGAGGAATCTTATGCAATCGAAACCCACCGCCCAAAAACGCATCCGCAACCTGGCCTTATCCGGGCTTTTCATCGGCATTGGCGTCGTCAGCTCCATGCTGCCGCTGTTCACTTTCCCGATCGGGCCGAGCCGCTGCGCGCCCGCTCAGCATCTGATCAACATCCTGGCCGCTGTGTTTCAAGGGCCGATATATGCCGTCATGAATGCCTTTGTGACATCCCTGCTGCGCAATATTCTGGGCACCGGTTCCCTGCTGGCTTTTCCAGGCAGCATGATCGGCGCCCTGCTGGCCGGTGTTCTTTACCGCTGGCTGCATAAAAACATTCTGGCAGCCGTCGGCGAATTCATCGGCACCGGCGTGCTGGGGAGTCTGGCCGCCTGGCCGGTCGCAGCTTTTTTGATCGGGAAAGCCCCGGCAACCGTGACCTTTTTTGTGCTGCCCTTCATGATCAGCAGCGGCGCAGGCTGTCTCATCGCTATGGGTCTTCTGCCAGTCCTGCGACGCCACATTCCCTAGCGCAATGGATTGCCAAGTTTTGCCGATTGGCAGATAATAATTTATACGGTTTATGCTGGGCAGGTCCGGCCAGACAAAGTTTTTTTGAAATATGGGGTATGATCATGTTAAAGATAGAGGCACAAGCGAGAGCTGTTCAAAGCCAGAAATGGTCAGCCGCTGCAGGGCAGCGGCTGACTGCTTTGCTGCTTGACTGGTTTGCCCGGTCAGCCCGTTTTTTGCCCTGGCGCCAGAACAAGGATCCTTACCCGGTCTGGCTCTCGGAAATCATGCTGCAGCAAACCCAGGTCCAGACGGTCATTCCCTATTACCAGAAGTTTTTGGAAACATGGCCGACGCTGGCCAAATTGGCGGCAGCTTCCGAAGAACAGGTGCTCAAGCAATGGGAAGGCCTGGGTTACTACTCAAGGGCAAGGAATTTGCTGTCTGCTGCCAGGCTTGTCATAAACCTTCATCAAGGCCAGTTCCCATCTACAGAAAAAGATTTGCTCAGTTTGCCGGGTATCGGCGAATATACCGCCGGAGCCATTTTGTCGATTGCCTTCGGCAAAAAAATGGCGGCAGTGGACGGCAATGTGGTCCGGGTGTTCTCACGGCTGACAGCGATACCCTGGCAGCCCGCCGATCCAGATCAACGCCGGGAGGTTCGGCGTTTCGTTGAAAATTTGCTTCCAGACGCTTGCCCGGGCGATTGGAACGAGGCGATGATGGACCTGGGCGCGACTATTTGCCGGCCCCGCCAGCCGCAATGCCCCATGTGCCCGCTCAATGAAATTTGCCAGGCCAGGCAGCTTGGCATCGCGGATCAGTTGCCGATGAAGCCGGCAAAAAAACCTGTACCGGTCAAAAAGCTTGTCGTGCTGGTTTTTTCAAACCAAGGCCGGTTTCATGTTCACCAAAGGCAAGGCAAGGGGCTTTTAGCCGGTCTTTTCGAATTCGACTGGTTTGATTGGGGCGAAGCTGCCGCAAAGGGCGATCCGGATCCTTCGTCCATCCAGGCCGAACTCGGCAAACGCTTTCCGAAAGCCGCGATTCGTCCATTAGGCCCGTACACCCATGCTTTCACCCATTTGCAATGGCAGATGGACGCCTTTTTGATCACCTTGGCCAGCCAGGCCCCATTTGACGGTCAACTTGATGTTCAATCCCATGATTTCTGGGCAACGCCTGAACAATTGCAGTCCCTGCCCTTTCCCAAGGCTCTGGATGGCTATCGGCAAAAGCTGTTGCCGGGGTAAGCCCCAGGCATCTTTTCAAATTTACTCTTCCAATTTTTGAGTCAAGAGCTGGTTTAATAAAGCCGGATCGGCTTTCCCCTGCATCGCCCGCATGACTTGCCCGACCAGAAAGCCCATGGCTTTGGTCTTGCCGGACTTGTAGTCCGCAACCGACTGCGGGTTGGCCAATACCACGCGGTCAATCGCCTGCTTTAACGCATCTGGATTGCTGACCATGCGCAGGTTGTTGGCATCGATGTATTCATCAGGATCCACCTTTTGCTTCAAGATCTGCAAGAAGACCTTGCGGGCGGTTCCGCGGTTGATCGTGCCTTCATTAACCAGCATGATCAGGCGGGAAAGGCTTTGGGGCGGCATCCAAAGATCCTGCGGCTCACATTCATTTTCTTTGCAGCTTTGCAGAAGATCTCCCATGATCCAGCTGGCAACATCTTTCGGCCTCTGGCAAATGGCTGCAGTCTGCTCGAAAAGATTGGCCAGCGCCGGATGCGTCGTGATGATTTCCGCTTCATAAAAAGACATGCCCCAGTCGGATTGGTAGCGCTCACGCCGCTTTTCCGGCAATTCCGGAAGATTCTCCTTGACTGTTCGGATCCAGTCGTCGCTGATCTTAACCGGCGTCAGATCCGGATCGGGGAAATAGCGGTAGTCATGGGCATCTTCCTTGGAGCGCATGGCGAAGCTGGCGTCCTTGTTTTCATCCCAGCGCCGCGTCTCCTGCCGGATTGTTTGGCCATCTTCCAAAAGCTCGATCTGGCGTTTGCTTTCGGTGCTGATCGCCCGTCCAATAGCCTTGAAGGAGTTCATGTTCTTCATTTCGGTCCGAGTCCCGTATACCGGGCTTTTGGCCGGGCGGACCGAGACATTGACGTCGGCGCGAAGCGAACCTTCCTGCATGCGGCAGTCGGAAACGCCAAGAAATTGCAGGACTCCGCGCAGTTTCTCCAGATAGGCCAACGCTTCTTCTGCCGAGCGCAGATCAGGCTCGCTGACAATTTCCAGAAGCGGCACGCCGCAGCGATTGTAATCCACCAGCGTACAGTCTTCCCAGGGGTCATGGATCAGCTTGCCGGCATCTTCTTCCATATGGATTTCATGAATCCCAATTCGCCGTTCCCCTCCGGCAGACGCAATCAGCAGATGTCCGTTCCGGCCGATTGGCTGGTGCAGCTGGGATATCTGATAGGCTTTGGGGAGGTCAGGATAGAAATAGTTCTTGCGGTCAAAGCGGGTTAAACGGGTTATGTCGCAGTGGGTTGCCAGGCATGCCCTCAAGGCATAGTCTACGACCTGGCGGTTTAAAACCGGCAAGGCGCCTGGCAGTCCGCTGCAAACCGGGCAGCACTGCGTGTTTGGAGCCTGGCCAAAAGTAGTCGGACAGCTGCAGAATATCTTGCTGGCTGATGAAAGCTCGACATGGACTTCCAAGCCAATGACCGTTTCGTAAATCATGCCGGCACCTCCTGCATCCTGGGCTGCAGACGGTGGAAATCTGTAGCCTGTTGAAAGGCCGCGCCGGCTTTTAGCAGCCGGGCATCGTCAAAAGCCCTGCCAATCAGCTGCATGCCGATCGGAAGTCCCGATCCATCAAGCCCGCATGGCAGCGCCAGAGCCGGCAGTCCGGCAAGATTGGCGGCAACCGTATAAATATCGCTCAAATACATTTTCAAAGGATCAGCAAGATTATCGCCGATCAGCGGCGCCGTGGCCGGAGCCACAGGCGCCAGCAGCATGTCGTATTGGCCGAGGGCCTTCCGGAAGCTTTCGATCACCAGCTGGCGGGCCTTAAGGGCTTTAAGGTAATAGGCATCATAATAGCCCGAGCTCAGGGCAAAGGTGCCGAGGAGGATGCGGCGGCGGACCTCCCGTCCAAAACCGGCGGTCCTGCCCTGGCAATAAAAATCATACAAGTCGGCGACCTGGCTTTCATCAGCCCGGAAGCCATATTGGATGCCGTCGTAGCGGGCAAGATTGGCGCTGGCTTCGGCGGTGGCTATCAAATAATATGCCGGGATCACTTCATCGACCAGCGGCAGGCTGAAGGTTTCCAGAACAGCGCCTTGCTGCGCCAGCGCCTCTGCCGCAGCCAGAATGGCTTTTTTGCTGTCCGGCTGCAGGCCATCTGTAAAATATTCGGCCGGGAGGCCGATTTTCAAGCCTTTGAGATCGCAGATCGCAGATGACGCAGATGACGGCGAATGTTTAAAGACATCGAGCAGCGCATGGGTGTCAAGATTTCTTCCTTCCGGCATGGAGGTGCTGTCCCGCCGGTCGGGTCCGGCAAACATAGCCAGGGCGGCAGCACAGTCGGCAGCCGACCGGGCGATTGGCCCAATCTGGTCGAGCGATGAGGCATAAGCTACCAGGCCATAGCGCGAAACCGCGCCGTAAGTCGGCTTCAAACCGGTCAGTCCGCAATAGGCGCAGGGTTGCCGGATCGAACCGCCGGTGTCGGAACCCAAGGCATAAAAGGCTTCGCGGGAGGACACCGCCGCGGCTGAACCGCCGCTCGAGCCACCGGGAACCCGGTCCGGCGACCAGGGATTTCTCGTAACGCCGGCATAGGAAGTCTCGGTCGTGCTGCCCATTGCAAATTCATCCAGATTGGTTTTACCGAGGATAACCGCGCCGCTATCCTTGATTCTTTCAATAACCGTGGCATCGTAGGGCGGCGTGTAATCCCAGAGCATGCGCGAGGCACAAGTTGTCCGGATGCCCCGCGTGCTAATATTGTCCTTGACGGCCATCGGCACGCCGGCCAAAGGCGGCAATTCTTCCCCCGCATCGATTCGTTTTTGAACCGCCGCAGCCTGCTCCAATGCCAGATCGGCAGCTACCGTGATAAAAGCCCCATACTGGCCGTCAAGGCGGTCAATCCGCTCGAGGGCATTCCGAGTTGCTTCAACAGCGCTGACCTGTCGGCTTTTGATCAGTAAACCCAGCTCCAGGGCGGTCATTTGTTCAGTTTGCATGGTACCCCTCCTACTCAACCGTCCGCGGCACTAAAAGGCAGCCGTCTTTTTTACGTTTTGCCGATGCCAAAAGTTCATCCCGCCCGGAAGATGGACAAACCGAATCTTCGCGCAGCTGGTTTTCCAGCTGGTATGGTTGATAGGCTGGGGCAACATTCTTCGTATCCAAAGCTTCCAGGCGCTGAAAATGCCCCAGAATCTGGCTGAGCTCCTGCTGGAGCAAAGCCTGTTCCGCGTCGTCCGGAGCCAGGCGGGCCAGGCGGGCGACCGTCTTGACTACTGCTGCGTTGATAACCGGCGCATCGCCGGAATTTTTCATATTTGGCTGACTCATAACCGACTCCTTTAAATTTTTTGACTATGGATCCAGCCGGGCCAGATCACGCGGAAACAAGACGGCGTTCCGGACGTTGCCGTCGCCGATCAGCATCATCAGCAGCCGTTCCAGACCGATGCCCAGTCCGCCGTGCGGCGGCATGCCATATTCATGGATCATCAGGTAAGACTCGAAATTGGCCGGATCCATGCCGCGGGCTTCCATTTTGGCTACCTGCTCAGGATATGTGTGGATACGCTGGCCGCCGGTCGTAATCTCCATGCCCCGGCACAACAGGTCAAAACTCAAAGTGAAATGCGGATCGGTCGGATCGTCCATCGCATAGAACGGACGTTTTTTGGAGGGATAATGCGTTACAAAAACAAAATCGCTGCCGGTTTCTTCCTTGAAAAGTTCTCCGATCAGGCGTTCCTCTTCCGGTTCCAGGTCATAGGGGTCCTTGATCCGGCGGTTATATTTTTCGGATACCATCCGCTTGGCCTCGCTGAATCTGACAGCCGGAATCGCCGTTGCATCCGGCAGTGAAATCTGCAAAAGAGCCAGGTCGCCGCCGTACTCGCGGGTCAAAAGCTTGAGGGTGTGCTGCAGCATGGACGTCTCCATGTTCATGATATCTTCGAAGGATTCGATGAAACCCATCTCGAAATCCATACTGGTATATTCATTCAGATGCCGTGCCGTACTGTGTTTTTCTGCCCGGAAAACCGGACCGACCTCGAAGACCCGCTCGTAGACGCCAACCATCATCTGCTTGTAAAACTGCGGGCTCTGCGCTAAAAAGGCCTTTCGGCCGAAATAGTCCAGCCGGAAAATGTTCGACCCGCCTTCAGCGCCTGAAGATACGATCTTGGGCGTGTGGATTTCGGTGAATCCCTGTTGGTGCAAAAACTCCCGAAATCCCCGGCACAGTCCCTCCTGCAGCCGGAAAACCGACCTTTGGCGCTGATGGCGCAAGGTGATGGGCCGAAGACCCAAATTGGCTTCCAGCGACATGTGGCTGATTTTTTTGCCGAGATGCACCGGACGCGGGCTATGTGGCTTTGAAAGGACAATCACCTGGCCTAGACGAAGCTCATAGCCGCCCGGCGCCCGTTCGTCGGCCAAAAGACGGCCTTCGCCGCGGATACTGTATTCATCGCGGATATCCTCGGAACCGCTGATGACGGTCGACTGATCCATGACACACTGTAAAAGGCCGTCGCGCAGCCGCAATATCAGAAATGAGAATTCACCCATGTCCCGATGCGTGTGAACCATGCCATGAACCCGGACTGCCGATGCCTCTGCCGCCGAGGCAAGCTTGGCACAGCACAGGTCCTCTTCGCCATGATATCCTTTTATCGTTTCCATTCTTTAAAGCCTCCTCAGATCTTCTTTCAGGCGGCAAACAAAAAACCGCCCCGGAATATAAATTCCGGGACGGGATTCAATAAAAAACCCGCGGTACCACCCTGGTTGATGTCAGTTTCACCGCCCTTGATGATCCGTGCATCCGCTCTTGTACGTAACGGGTACCCCGTCCGGCTCTACTGCGGCTATTCGCCGGTTCAAACCGTCAGCTCGGGAGTGTTCTTCCTCCGGCTATCTTCAAACGGTGCTTGCAGTCTTCTGACACCGAATCCCTGATGAAGCCTTGCCGGTCTACTCTCTCCGTCTTCGCTTTTGCAATTTTTAATTTGCGCACTTGCAAATATTTGGTGTCATTATAGACGGTGAACAAATGATTGTCAATAGACCGCCGGGCACGTTATTGACCTTAAAATCTCTTCTGGGTCTCTGTTTTGTCTCTGGTCACCCGTTTACCTGGCCCGTCAAACCGATCCAGGCCTTCGCCAGCTCGTCCGGCAGGCAAAAAAGGTCGTGTCCGACCCTTTGGTATTGTTCATGCAATAATTCCAGCAGCGCCAGCCAGGGATTGCCGGCGAGATTGTAGCGGCTGGCAAAGTCGTCGGATTTAATGCCCAGGACGGCAATAATCACAAACAGCGGCCAAGCGCTTTGAAGATCCAGACAAAGACGCATCATGACCTGGGGATAACGCATTTTCCTGGCTGCCGGATCATTTGGCGGCGCAGCCAGCTTGATCTCTTCAACCCGGGACCAGTCGGAAATTCCGCCATAATGGTCGATCAGGACCGCCAGATAGCCGGCGGTTTCGGCATAGAGATAGCCAACAGCATTGCCCGAAAGCGTCTCAACCCGGATAGCCTGGCAATCATGCGGATTTCCTGGTTCCCGGCAAAGGCGCAGCGGCTGTCCCGGCTTCAGAAGCCTTGCCTCGGAACAATATGGCTCGCGGCTTGTGAATGCCAGGCGGACAGTCAGTTGAAAGCTTGCCGGCAAATGCGGCGTGGAAAATTCTTGTTCAACAGATTGCATAGATACCTCTTGCCAGAACAGGATGAACTGCGTTAGGCTGTTAGGAGAAATTCATCAGGAGGTCAATTATGATCCGGCATATCGTTATGTGGTCTTTTAAAGATGAAGCCGAAGGAGCCGGCAAAAAAACCAATATGGCCTGGATTCGCAAGAACCTGTTGGCCTTAAAGCCGGTTATTCCAGAAATCCTGTCCATGGAAATTGGCGAAGATATCGGCATCGGACGTGACCCGTGGGACATGGTCCTGGTTATGAGTTTTGCAGACGCCGCTTCCTTGAACCGCTATCAGAACCATCCATCCCACAAGGCCGTATCGGCGTTTGTGGCCAAAGTCCGCACCAATCGCGCCTGTGTGGATTTCACCATTCCTGATCCGCAATAACCGGAGGATCATTGATGGTCTCCAGGTCGGCGATCTGGCAATTAAGCTCGGCCGCCGTTTCGGCGAGATCGGATAACAGGCGCTGATAATCCGATCCCAGCTCGTTTAAGCGGCGAGCCAGGGGGATGATCTGTTGAAGGCGCTTTTCCGGCGTCTGCTTCAGATATTTTTCAGTCAGCAAATCCACATACTGCGTGCAAAAAGACCGATATCGCGGCACTGTGCCGTACACCAGCCTGGCCAATAGTTTGGCGCCGGCGGGCTCCAAAATCTCTTGCAAAGCCGACACGACTTCAGACTGAAAAAGCTGAACCTGCTGAATTTCCCGGTTCAAGGCCGGGATTTTCAGGCTGCGGCTATGGATCTCGATAAAATCATAAAGCGCCATGACCGCAAACAGGACTTGCGGCAACAAGATCCTGGTCTGGAAATAGACGTTGCTCGGCGGCCCCAAAGTCCTGAGATTTTGCCTGGCATTCGCATCCATGCCATTTTCTACAAATTCGACTGTACGGCAACCCTGCCAGGCCTGGCGCAATTCGTAGCAGATCGCCAGAATATGCAGCGCCGGCATTTCATATTCGGAGCCTGGCTCGGTATCTTCGCCGAGAATTTCCGAAAGGGCGTCATAGAGGCCCTGCAGATCCAGAATATCCCCACGGATCGAAATCCCAGCCAAATTAGGTGTTGCCCTGATCATCAGCATGTTTTACCGCTTTGTGCCGCATAAGGATCGGCGTTGACTTCAACCCATTCATGGTTTTTTGCGTAGTAAAGGCCTTCTTTTACCTTTGCCATCTTCCTTTGCCTCCTCGAAAATTAGGGATTTGCTGGAAATTTTTGTTCAACAGTGGTCATTTTTGATCTTCCCTAACCTTGACCAGCGAAAAGACAGGATATTTCCGCAGCTTTTTCCGGCCGTCAAGATTTTCGATTTCGATGAAAAAGATCACAGCGGCAACTGTACCGCCGAGTTCTTCCACGATCTTGCAATTGGCCAGCGCCGTCCCCCCGGTCGCCAGCAAATCATCAACAACCAGGACACGCATGCCGGGCTGGATTGCATCGACATGCATTTCCAAAATGTCCTTGCCATATTCCAGGTCATATTCGGCCTGCACGGTCTGCCAGGGCAGCTTCCCTTTTTTGCGGACCGGCGCAAACCCGCGGCCAGTCACATAGGCCAGCGGCGCGCCTAAAATAAAGCCTCGCGATTCCGAGCCAATAACCAGATCAAAGGGCAAATCACTGACAAGCTCAGCCATCTGGTCGATCGTTGCCCGAAATGCCTGGGCATTTTTCAAAACCGTCGTAATATCGATAAAATCAATTCCCTCTTTCGGAAAATTGGGAATATGCCTCAATTCTTTCGCTAAATCCATGCATTTGCCCCCTGAAAGCGTGTTCAGCCAGCATAGCCGTCCATTCCCGATCCAGCGCATGCTGCCCTGACAAATAAATTATACCGCATCTTCAGCGCTCTGTAAGGCCGCTCAACAAAAGATTCAGCCAGTTCAGTTCGCTTTGCAGATGAATGATCCGGTTTCGAAAAATCATAGCCCAAATGAATTCCTCCCGGCTGCTTCGTTTGACCAAACTTGATCCCCGGCGAATTTTATCTTGTTTCGCCATCAGTTCGCATTCCACCTGTTTTTGATATTGAAAAATCAGCTGGCGGATTTCCGGCGTGGTCAAACATTCGGACCAGGCCAACTGCAAGAGAAATTCATTTCTCAGGCAAAAGTTTTCCGCTTCCGGCGGATGCGCAACCGAAAGCTGCAACTGGCGATGACCAGTCGGAGTGATTGAAAACCGTTTCTGCGCCGGCAAGTTTTCCTGGGGAATTATGGACTTTTTGACCATCCCCTCTTTTTCAAGATCAATCAGGGCTTTGTAGATCTGATTGTTGTTGCCGGACCAAGGCAAAAAATCAAGATTGGCGAACATCCGCTTCAGTTCATAGCCGGTCATCGGCTGCCAATCCAAAAATCCCAGGATGACGTCTTTCAATTCCACCAGGTATTCCTCCTTGTACACTATGTTAATAATAACATAGTGTACAGATATCTTTCAACCATCTGAATTGTTGCCGGATTCCGATAGCCTGGTCAAGAAAATATTTATTTACATAAAAATATGATAGAATTTATATAGAGTCAGGATCAGTATGCACCACACGTCCCGCAGTACACGAAAAATCAAAATTTGCCAGACCACTTATAAGGAGGATACTGCCATGAAACGTCTGCTTATTCTGCTTTTGGCTACAGTTCTTCTCTTGTCGGCAATCGTCGGGTGCGCCAGCAGTCAAACATCGAACGGCGCCAGTGAAGACCGGACGCCTGTTTCGACAACAACTGCCGCCTCCTGGTCGGGCGACAAAGGTGCGCAAACCAATCAAACCGGCGTTTCCGACACGGATCGCAAGATTATCCGCAATGCTTCTTTAGCTCTTGAAGTGATCGATGTAATCGTTGCCTATGACGAAATTTTGAACTATGCCAAACAATATGGCGGCTATGAAATCCACCGCAGCCAGACCAGGAGCGATGGCTACTTCACCATCAGCGCCCAGATCAAGATCAAACCGGAGCAATTGGATGCCTTTATCGAGTTCATCGGCACCAAAGGGGAGCTCATCAACACCCAGATCAGTACCGATGATATCACCACTGATTATTATGATGCCAATACGCGTTTGAAATCCATGGAAAGCTCATTGGAGACCTACTATGGTTTTTTAAAGAAAGCGGCCAATATTGAGGAAAGCCTGGCCGTTCAGAACCAGATCAATCAGCTGACGATCGAAATCGAGTCTTTAAAGGGCCGGATCAAGCTCTGGGACAGCATGCTTGCCGAATCAATCGTCACGCTGCAGCTTCGTCAGATTGATGATCCGGTCAAGATTAAAAAGGAAATCAATTGGCAAACGCTGACTTTTGCCGACATGGGCTATCTGATGCAGTCGGGGTTGACCAGCGTGCTGAATTTCCTGGTCAGTGCGATCCAATGGCTGGCCATTGCCATTGTTGTTACACTGCCGATCTGGATTGGCGGCCTGATTGCCCTATACCTGGTGCTGCGCAACAGAAAAAAACATCGCCTCATGCGCCAGCAGGCTGCGAGCCTGGCTGCCAAACAAGCGATGGATCAGGCAACGGCCGAGGAAACCAAACCGGATCAACCAACCGGCAATCAACCGCCGGTCTGAAATAACCGATCGTGAAGCTTTGTGGCAGCTGTCAAAACAGCTGCCATGCGCGAAGCAAATAGGAGCCGATAAATAAAGTCGCGCCGGAAACCACAGTCGTTGCCAGGATGATCTGTCCTGCCAGAGGTGCGTCGCTGTTCATATTCCGGGCCATGATATAGCTGGTTACCGCTGTCGGCGCACAGAATAAAATGAAGATCGCGCCAAGTTCCGGGCCGCGGAAGCCGATGATAATTGCGGCGCCGATGGCCAGTGCGGGAATGATCGCCATCCTGAGTGCGGTTGCCGCAGCAATCAGCCGGGCATTGCCGGCCGCCTGCCGCCAATTGAATTGGCCGCCAAGCATGACCAGTGCCAGCGGATTGGCGATTTTGCCGATATCGTCAGTCGCCCGGCTTAAGAAAAGCGGCAATTCAATGTGGGCAAACGAGACGATTGCGCCAGCCACAGCGCCGATAATCAGCGGATTGGTGATCACGCCGAGCAGAACCTTGCTCTTTTTAACGCGACTTTCTGTGCCATCATAATATTCCAGGAGAAAAACCGCTATGACATTATACAGGCCGATCACGACCGGCAACAGCATTGCCATCGGCCCGATGCCGGACTCGCCAAAGAGATTTCTGGCCAATGGAAACCCCATCAAAAGGATATTGCCGCGGTAGATGCCCTGGATCAAGGCCCCACGCTGCGGATTGCCGGGTATTATCCGCGGTACGATCAGCATGGAGAGAATCACAATCGACAAAATGGCGCTGATCACAAAAGCGTACATTTTCCAGTTGATTTCAGTTTGCAGGTCGATTTGGACAATCGAGTTGAAAAGGCTAATCGGAAATGCAACCTTAAAGCAAAATCCTGAAGCATCGGAGATGAATTTTTCATTAATCACTTTCAAGCGCATCAGGAAAAAGCCTAAAGCAACAATTAAAATCAGCGGAACCACCGCATTAAAACTAAACCAGAATATCGCCATGGGCTATTCCTCCTGATCACGATCGATGCGGATCGTCACCTTGGTCTGAAATAGATTTTTGTTCTTGGTCACAAAGCGGGTTTTGCCCAGGATCCGGCCGTGAACCGGGCAGGAAAACGTGGCCAGCGCTTTGTAGCCTTCACAAGCCCAGGGTAATTGCAAAAAAAGATCAAGGCCGCAGGCAGGGCACGTCAGGGCTTGGCTTTTAATCTTTAGCAGCGCAGTTTCGACTGTATCCGGTCCATCAAAATGCAGTTGGTAGGAACGGGTTAAATTTGGATCAAAGGCATAACGTCCGACCATATCGATGCCGGAAGCTTCCTGTTCCATAATTCCGGCGATTTTCTGTAAAATCTGCCCGGTGTACCAGGCATCGCTTACGGCTTGATGAAACGGCTGATTTTTGGGCAAGCGCAAAAAATCCAGCGCATACTCGATGCTGCGCTGCACATCAGCCTGTTCGACAAGCGCATCAAAAACGTATTGAACATCCAGGCAATTCATCGGCAACTGATCGGATAATCCGTAATATTTCAGGTTTGTTTTCAAAACGGAGGTGTCGCTTTCACTCCAGGTGCAAAACAAATAATCCTGTCCGCACCAATCCAGAAATCCGTTTGCGGCATCTGAAAAATCCAGCCCATATTTCAGGCTTTGCTGCAACCGTTTTGTAACTGCGGCCACTGGGCCAGAAAGCACCGGATAAATCCGCGGCCGGATCGAAACGCTGTATTTGCTGACATACTTGAAATCTGCATCAAGCTTTACTGCGCCAATTTCTATGATTTCGAACGGGATAGCTTCCTGAACTGCTTTTTCTACCTTATTAACTTTGCCGGCAATATTCCATTCCAGGTCAAAAACAATATAATCCATCCGCAACTCGCCCTACTTTAGTCCATTGACGGCGTATGGGCCTGGCACTCTTCTACCTCGGCCAAAGTCGGCATTGACGGGATAGCGCCCTTGCGCGTCGTGACCAGAGATCCGGTTGCATTGGCAAAAGACAAATAAGCCATCAGGTCGTCTTCGGTCAACGCTTTGATCGGTTTGCCGGATTGCAGCAACTGGAAGAGGAACCCGCCGGTAAAGGCATCGCCGGCGCCAGTGGTGTCGATAACCTTGACGTCGTAGGCCGGGTGCCAGGCTTCGCTGCTGCGGGACCGGGCGTAAGCGCCCTTGGCGCCAAGCGTTATCAGGATCAATTGCAGGCCATACTGGCGCAGGAGCAATTCGGAGCCGCGGTTGAGGTCTGTTTCGCCAGTCAAAAACACCAGCTCTTCTTCGGATATTTTCAGGATGTCCGCCAGAGGCATAGCCTGCAGAATCGTCGTACGGGCAATCTCGTCCGACGGCCAAAGCATCCGGCGCAGATTTGGATCAAATGAAATCAGCTTGCCCTGCTCCCTGGCATAGCGAACTGCAGCCAGCGTAGCCTGGCGGGAGGGATTGGCCGTCATCGAAACCGAGCCGAAATGGAAGATCTGGCAATCGTCGATCAAATTGAAAGACAATTCGCCGGGTTCAAGCAGCAGGTCGGCGCCGGGATTGCGATAAAAGGTGAATGACCGGTCGCCCTGATCATTTAAATGGACAAATGCCAAAGTCGTGTTGCATCTATCCGTCATCACCAGCCCATGAGTCGACACCCCGATTTGGTCAAGCATGGACTTCAAGCTGTAGCCAAACTGGTCGGCGCCGACTTTGCCGATAAAAGCGGCCGAACGGCCAAGCCGGCTTAGGCAGGCCAGAACGTTGGCCGGAGCGCCGCCTGGATTTTGTTCAAACAAAGGGTGGTGCTGTTCAGAAAGCCCGACAGGCGTAAAATCAATCAGCAATTCTCCTATGGCGGTAACATCAAACATCTTAAGCCTCATTTCAAGCATTGATTCATTAATCATATCACAGCCCCTGCGGCCGGACAATGGAGCTGCACCCTGCGAAAGCGCCGCATGTCTAAACTGTTTTTTTGAAAACCAATGCGCACCACTCTTTTCGCTCTCTTTGCACCTGTAAAGAAAGCCCGGCATTTTTGGCAGCCGCCAGCACCTTGTCCAGCTTATCCAGAATAATACCCGACGCAATGAACAAGCCATCTTCTGCCAATCGGCCAGGAATATCCCTGACCAGACCGGCAATGACATCGGCAATGATATTGGCGACGATGACGTCATAAACATCATCCCTGGCGTCTTTTAATTCGCCCGGATGGCAATTGACCTTTGCCTGGTTGATTTCACAATTGGCCTTTGCTACCTGGACAGCCAACTGGTCGACATCGATGGCCTCGACATACTCGGCGCCGAGCTTTTGGGCAATGATCGCCAAGATTCCGCTGCCGGTTCCCAGATCAAGCACTTTGTCACCTGCCAGCAGCACTTCATCTAAAAGCTCGGCGCACATTGCCGTCGTTTCATGGGTTCCCGTCCCGAAGGCGCTTCCGGGGTCGAGCTTGATCACAATCTCCTCTTCGGCAGGCTGGTAATCGATCCAGCTGGGGTTGATCACCAGCCGCTTGGTCAGATGGAGAGTCTGATAGTATTTTTTCCAGCTGTCCGCCCAATCTTCTTCTTTAATCTCCTGATACCCCATATAGCCAGCTCCAACATCCAGATATTGGGAAAAGCCGGCCAGTTTTTCACGGATCAGGGCTTCGAGCCCGGCCAGGGGAACATGGATTTTTTCCACATCATCATAAAGATCGCCGCTGGACAGCAAAAGGTCGCGATTGCGGCGGACGCCGTCCGGAAACTCGGCAAAGTAGGCTTGTATATGGACGATTTCATCCAGGCTGTCGATAAAGCCGTCGTCTGCATAGGCCAGGCTGGCAGGGTCTTCAAGCAGCGCGCGTATTTCTGCGGCGTCCTGAATCTGGACGCCATCGGCGCCCAGGCAGGAAAGAAAGTCGGTTATCAGTTCGGAAGCTTCATGAGTCGTATCAATTTTCAAGGCAAGCCAGCGCATCTTCATTGCTCCTTTATGGTTAAGTCAATCTATTAAAAACCCATGCAGATCATCTGTCAATCATCCCTGGCGGTCCATACAAATCCTGATCGCCTTCCATCCTGTAGTCAGAACGTCGACGGCAAAACCTAGAATGATCAAAATGGTCAACACTCGGCAAACTCTGGCTGCCAAATCGATTGAAACCAAAGTTCCGTCTTTTTGAAAAATGTTGATCATTTCGTCAAAGAAACCCGCATTGAAAATTCTGGCTGAAGCGAACATCCTAAGGCTGATAATCAGGCCAAGCGCTTTCTGGGCAATCGAGCCCGCAACCAACGGAATTGTCCAACGGCCAAAGACCAGTTTGATGCTTTCGATTACAATTGAAAGTATCATCGATAGATTGAGCCATGGCAGGAAGATCCCGAAATAATCGGAAAACAGGGGGATGACCTGCCAGTTGCTCTTTTCATGGATATACATGCCAATCACGTGATAATCAACATTGATGATGCAAAGGAAGATCAAAGTAAAAACAATCGAGGCAATCGGATCCGCCCTGTTGATGCGAAGACTTCTAACCGGAATCTTGGGCAGCAGGCCGGGTTGCCATTTGCCCTTCAGTGCTTGCAGCTGTTCTTCAGCCTGGGGATTGAAATGCTCGATCAGGCCAAAAATCAGGGTAACTACGGCAAATGTTGCCAGGAGTCCATTGTAAAGCCCGGACATGATTTCAGAAAACGCCTGCCAGATCTGGTCAGGGGGATTGACCGCCAGCTTGACCACCATTGCCAGAAGAACAGAAAACCCAACAGCCAGTAAAGCAATGCGCAAGCTCAGCCAATACGTGTCAAAAAATGCCGGGCTAATCAAATAGCGGGGTGATCCACGGTAATCGTCGGATCGTTTCTTCGGGTCGCCCAACTCAAGCAGCACGGCTTCGACATCCTCGGGCTGCGGAGGATTGCCGGCGGTGCGCTGTTGAAGCCTGTCTTCGATCAGGCTGCGCAATTTTTTTTCAGTATCTGCGCGCTGCTTGGGCGGCAAATGACGAATAACGGCAAAAACATAACGTTCAATCAAATCCATGCACATTCCCTCCCGGCCGGTCTGGCTTAAAGACAGTAGCGGCGCGGCCGCCCTGCCTGAGTGTCCATTGGCTGCCCATTCATTAATTTTGATCCAATAAGCGGCGCAATTCATTCAGATGATTTGCCGGCAAAAAGCGGACCTGAATCGAAGCCCGCATGGTCGGCGCATGGTAATCGATCCGATAATTGCATAAATTTGCCTTTTCAATCAGCGGATGGCTGTAAGCGCCTACTGACTGGATGGCTGAAAGGCGAACCCGGTAGCGCCGGCGGTGAAAACCGCCGCTTCGCACTTCGAGGCGGTCAGCGTTATAGCCGATTCCTGCGTTGCGGTAATTCAGGTAGCGATCATAGGCAAGGATCGGCAAACCCAAGATCAGGGCAAATAGCGCCGGCGGCCAGAATAGCGCCGTGCCGCCGCAAATCAGCAGCAATAAAAGAATCGGCACAAATTGGAACCGCCACAGGGCATTTTTTGGGGCCGGTGTCAGATCGAGATTGCCCTGATATTCCGGCAGCAGCTTTTCGATCGCAGCTTCCAGGCGAGACATGTGGATTAGCGGCAGCAGCAAGGCAACCTCGTTTTTCTCGTCGCCATAGCCGATTGAGACAATCTCCACACTGCACTGGTGCAGCCATTGGCGCAGCAGGTTCTGCTCGATCATGACGGCATGGATGTTTTTCACCGGAATCGTATAGCTTTTGACGGTCAGCAGCCCGTATTCGATATGGATATTGTCCGCTTCCCGGCTTACCCGGAAATGGTAAAAACGAACAATCGCAAAAATGATGCTGGCCAGGCTGGCCAAAAAGTACAAAAGCAGCAAAAGGCCTATCGCGGCCAGAAGGGTCACTGCAAAATACCATTGCGACAGCTGCTGCCAGGTTGTATCCATCAGGCGGGCGATCGTCTCAGTGATTTGATCGCCAAGAATTTCACTGGCGAAAGTCATCATTGAAAATAAAACGATCAGGCCACCCAGAAATTTGCTTTTGGTCAGGCCATACAGGAAAAAATCGGCAGTTCGCGTCCGGATTTCCGCCTTGGGCTGAAAGGTGCGATTGGCCGCTTGGCTCCAATCGGGAAGATCGGTCCGTACATATTGTGTCCCGGGAACGGCTCCGGCCGGCATTTCAGCCTTGATGGCAGGAATCGGGATACCGTCTGGTGAACTTTCATCCACAGGCGGCTGAAAGTCGATATAATCATTATGCAGTGAGGCAACGCCGGAAGCCAGCGTCAAAACCTGGGAGCGGATTTTCTCAGCTTCGGCCAAAGTAAAGATCAAGTTCACTTCCGACTCGTGCTTGCTGCCGTCGGTAACCGCTCCCGTGTCAATCTTGACCCGGCAGGTTCCGACAGCTCGCTGGAACAGATTGCGGCTCAGATCGACCGTATTGATTTTTTTAAAGGGAATGGCTTTTTGTTTTCGCCAGATCAGGCCGCTTTTGATCAATAACCGATTAGATTCGATGGACAGCCAGGTTTGCCGCCAGGAAAGGTATTGGAGAAAAAGCGCCACAATAAAGCAGCCCAGAGCAGCGGCCAAAATGATCAGAAGCTGATTGGCAAACCGCCCGGCCGTGAGAATGGGCAGGATAAAGGCTGGCAACAACTGCCAGAAAAATTTCAAGACATTTTCAAATATCGCCGTATAATGGCAACGGATAGGTTCCATGCCGAGCGCCTCCCGCTTAAACCTGATTGGTCTGGACTTTGCGGTTGACGACTGTTTTCAGGTTCTCGCAGATTTCTTCCGCGGTTTCTTTCGCCAAACCCTCGATTTTCATGGAGCCGCCAGCTGTGTTGATGGTTACGCTGGCAAGATGGTAAAGCCTGGCCAGCGGGCCTTCGGCAACAGTGACATGCTGAATGCGTGAAATAGGCACAATTCTGGTGGAATGAAAAAATATGCCTTTTTTGATTTCGATCCGGTCGGCAGTGATCAGATAAGCCCATTGGCGATACTCGACAACCGGATAGACAATTAAATTGATGATCTGCAAAATAACCGGAAGCCCCAGGCCTATCGCTGCCAAAGGCAATAAGTCCAGCAGCCGCTCTTCCTGGAATGTGCGGTATAAAACAAAATTGCCGATCCCGTATCCGATCAGCAAAAACACAAGGCCGATGGTTCGGCCGACCCGCCACATTTTTTTCGCCCTGGGGTCAAGTTTGAAAAATTCCATATCCCAAAGTCCCCCCTGCCAGCTGCCGTTATCTGTATTAATCTGATTTTAGCAGTTGGCAGGTGGTTAATCAACTGACAACCCCAAGCTTTCAAGCCTTAAAGATATTGGGGCGAGGAAGGCAAAAGCCCTGCAGCTGCCCGGTCCATAAACAATGTTGCGGATTTCAGCGGCCAAAAATGCGAAACCGGAAGTTCAGGCTGATGGGGTCTGGCTAGTGCAGCCCGCATGACCCTGGCTTTGTCCTCGCCGGTAACCTGGATCAGGATTTTTTTAGCTTGAATCAGGTCATAAAGCCCTAAAGTTATGCCTCTTTTCAGTTCACGCGGCTGCGGAAAATATTTTTGCCCAATGACGCTGGAAACCGGATCAAGTTCGCGATGATATGTCCGCTGGTTAATGAGCGATCCCGGTTCGTTGAATCCAACATGGCCATTCATGCCGACGCCAAGGATCAGAAGGTCAATCGGGCCGTTTTCGTCCAGGTATTCATCGATCCGCTGGCATTCGGCATCCAGATCGGCTGCCTTGGCGTTGAAAAATGTAATTTGGTCAGACCTTAAGCCAACCGGTTTAAAAAAGCTGTTATACAGCTGGAATTGACGGCTGCCTTCATCTTCAGGGCCAAGGCCGATCCATTCATCCAGGCCCAGCACCCGGAGTTTGGAAAAATCAATTTTGCCGGCCCTTGCCCGCTCGCATAGAAGCGCCAGCATTTCACGCTGGGTATATCCAGCGGCAATGCAAAGCAGAGCATTGGCGTTCTGATTTAGTCCTTCTGCCAGCCAATTTGCACTTGCGATGGCAAGTGACTGAGTGTCCGGAAGAATCATAGTCCGATCCCACATTTTCAATCTCCCCTTTCCATGATCTGCAGGCGGTTTTTCAGCAGGATTATTTGATCAGATCCGCAATGAACTTGTCGCTTACCATGGCGCCTAATCCTTGCAAGCCTGATTCCCGGTTGCGGGAGGGTACAATGACCAGGTTATTGCTGCTGAGCCGGCCTAGCCGGTCCAGAACGGCCTCGATCAGCGGTTCGCCCAGAGCAGCGGGCACCGGTCCGGAAATCACGAAATATTCAGTTCCTAAAACAGCATTGATATTGACGATCGACAATGCCAGATCAGCGGCAATCTGACTAGTTGCCGCAGCCAGCTTGTCAGCCGGAAACGAGATCATTTTTTGCAGCTCGCAGCTATATTGCGCAGTTGAAGTGATCTTTTGCTCCATCCAGCCGGGATGATCCTGACGGGCCGTATAGTCAGGGTCGCAGCAGAGGCGGCCGATTTCACCGGCCATATTCGAACTGCCCCGCAACAATTGGCCGTTCAAGATAATGCCTGCGCAAAAACTGCTGCCCAGTGACAGATAGACCATGTTGCGCCGGGTATTCTGCATACGGTTGCGATATTCGCCCCAGGCGGCGGCGTTGACATCATTTTCGAGAAAAACCGGCAGTTGGATCGCTTGCTGCAAATCAGCAAGCAAAGTCTGGCAGTTGGCGCTATGATCCGCATCAAGAAGTGAAGAAAATGCCATCATCCCGGTCTTGTGTTCAAGGTTGCCGGGAAGGCCCAGCCCCAGGCCCAGGATAGTCTCCCGCCTGATCTTGCTGCAATCAAGGCAGGTTTCGACTAATTCCGGCAGTTGTCCGAATAATTGCCTGATATCCTGGCCGGCCAAGTCCTTCTGGATATGATGGATCACCTGGCCAGCCATATCGACGACGCCGGCAATCAGGCATTCGCCATTCGTCACGATGCCAAGGCAGTGGGCATAGTCGGGATTGAAATGCAGCATGGTCGGCGCACGCCCGACCAGCGCGGAATGCTGTTCACTGCCGGTTTCGCTGACAATGCCCTTCCGCATGAAAAAATCAATGATTTTTATAATGGTCGGGCTGCTGATGCCGCTCTCGCGACTTAGCGAGGCACGCGAAAAGGTACCGCCCCTCATGATCATGTCATAGATGATCCGCCGATTGGAGTTCTTCAAATGAGTGGGGATATACCGCTTTTTCATGATCAGCGCCTTTGCTTTCACCTGATGACGGCCTATTTATTTATCTGGTGCTTTCTTTTGTCCTGATTGATTAATTTTATTATAGGCCAGGGAAGTTGGGCTGTCAATATTTGTCAAGTTATTTGAAGAGTTCCCGGATTTTGCTGAAAAAGCTGCCTCGTTTCTGATAATTTTTATCTGTGCAGGTCTGGTCGAACTGGCGAAGCTGGTCTTTCTGGCTGTCGTTCAGGTGTTTCGGCACCTCCAGAATAACCCGGAAAATATGGTCGCCGCGCTGATTGGCACGATTGATGTACGGAATTCCCTTGCCGCGGATCGTGAAAGTCTCGCCCGGCTGGGTGCCTTCTTTCAGGTGATAGGCATAAGGTCCGTCAATGGTCGGGATTTCCAGATCGGCGCCCAGGGCAGCCTGCGGGAAAGTAATCGGAACTTCGCAGAAGGTATTGTATCCGTCGCGCTGGAAGACCGGGTGCGGACGAATATGAACTTCGATATAAAGGTCGCCATAGGGTCCGTCATGGCTGCCCGGTTCGCCTTCCCCGCGCATGGTCAGCATCTCGCCGTCGTTAATGCCAGCCGGCACCTTGATGTTCAGATTCTTGCTCTTCTGGCGACGGCCGCGGCCATTGCATGCCGGACAGGGGTTCTTGATGATCGTGCCCCTGCCGCCACAAGTCGGGCAAGGCCGCGAAGTCATCACAGCGCCAAACATGGTCTGCTGGCGCTGATTGACCTGGCCTGTTCCCTGGCAGGCCGAACAACGGTCCGGCATCGATCCGTCACGATTGCCGGTGCCGTGGCAAGTGTCGCAGTGGTCTTCCTTATTGATCGTAATCTGGCGCTCAACCCCGAAGGCCGCTTCCATAAAATCAAGATTCATGCGGTATTTAAGATTGGCGCCGCGCTGCGGGCCGCCGCGTTTTTTCGATCCGCCGCCAAAAAATGAACCGAACAGGTCCTCGAGATCAATGTCAAACCCAGCGCCGTTAAACCCGCCAAAGCCTTGACCGTCAACGCCCGCATGGCCGAATTGATCGTAGTTGCGGCGTTTTTCCTGATCGCTGAGAACTGCATAGGCTTCATTAGCTTCTTTGAATTTGGCTTCTGCCTCTTTATTCCCAGGATTCAGGTCAGGATGGTATTGTTTGGCCAATTTGCGATAGGCCTTTTTCAACTCGTCGTCAGCAGCAGTTTTGGAAACGCCGAGCACTTCGTAATAGTCTCTCTTCTCAGGCACTTGGTCGGGTCCTCCTTCTGAAACGGACAAACCGCCCGGCCTCTAAGGTCGGGCGGAAATCATCCGTTTTGTCTCATCATCATGAATGGGCCAAAGCGGCAACATTCTTCAGGCGCCGCCTATGGGCGCCCGGCATAAGAATCCGGATCAGGTATCGCTGCCGGCATCCTTGAAATCGCCGCTGCCGTAATTGTCCTGCGGTCCAGCCTGGCCTCCGGTGAAGCCTTCGGGTCCGGCGCCCGGCTGCCCGGCTCCGCCATGCTGCTGGTAGAGCTTTTCACTGACCTTGAAGAAAGCCTGCTGCAAAGCTTCGGTATCTTCTTTCATCGCGGCAACATTGTTGGAGGCGATGCTGCCTTTAAGTTTTTCCATTGCGGCCTCAACTGCAGAACGGTCAGCGGCTTCGACTTTGTCGCCCAGGTCTTTCAAGGTTTTTTCAGCCTGATAGACAGCGGAGTCAGCCGCATTTTTGGTATCGACCTCTTCCTTCTTGGCTTTGTCTTCAGCAGCGAAGCGTTCCGCTTCCTTGACGGCATGCTGGATTTCGTCGTCGGTCAGGTTTGTCGAAGCGGTAATGGTGATGTGCTGTTCACGATTGGTGCCAAGGTCTTTGGCCGATACATGGGCAATGCCGTTGGCATCAATGTCGAAGGTGACTTCAACCTGGGGGACGCCGCGGGGAGCCGGAGCGATGCCGTCCAGGCTGAATTTCCCGAGGGTCTTGTTGTATTGGGCCAGTTCGCGCTCGCCTTGCAGGACATGAACCTCAACTTGGGTCTGTCCATCGGCAGCTGTCGAGAAAATCTGGCTTTTCTTGGTGGGGATCGTCGTATTGCGGTCAATGATCTTGGTAAAAACGCCGCCCATGGTCTCGATGCCCAGCGATAGCGGGGTTACGTCCAAAAGCAGCAGCCCGGTTACGTCGCCGGTCAAAACCGCCGCCTGGATCGCCGCGCCGATTGCGACGCACTCGTCAGGATTGATGCCCTTGAAAGGATCCTTGCCAAACAATTTGCGGACCATGTCCTGGACGGCTGGAGTGCGGCTGGAGCCGCCGACCAAAAGGATCTTATCAATGTCTTGCGGCTTGAGTCCGGCGTCGGCCAAGGCGCTGCGGGTCGGCCCCATGGTTTTTTCAACCAGATCGAGGGTCAGTTCGTCGAATTTCGCCCGGGTCAGGGTGGTGTCAAGATGTTTGGGGCCGGAAGCATCCGCGGTGATGTAAGGCAGATTCATGTTGGTCGACGTCACGCCGGAAAGCTCGATCTTGGCCTTTTCCGCCGCTTCACGCAGGCGCTGCATGGCCATTTTGTCGTTTCTCAAGTCGATCCCCTGTTCACGGCGGAATGAGTCGACCATCCAGTCGACTATCTTCATATCAAAGTCATCGCCGCCGAGACGGTTGTTGCCGTTAGTGGCCAATACTTCGAAAACGCCATCGCCGATCTCCAGGATCGAAACGTCAAAAGTGCCGCCGCCAAGGTCGAAAACCAGAATTTTCTGGTCAGCTTCTTTATCAAGGCCATAGGCCAGCGAAGCGGCAGTCGGTTCATTGATGATTCTCAGGACGTCAAGTCCGGCGATTTTGCCGGCATCCTTGGTCGCCTGGCGCTGGGCGTCGCTGAAATAGGCAGGCACCGTGATGACGGCCTGGGCAATTGTTTCGCCCAGGTAAGCCTCGGCATCCGCTTTCAGCTTTTGCAGGATCATGGCGGAAATTTCCTGTGGGGAGTACTGCTTCCCGTCGATATTGACCTTATGATTGGAACCCATTTCACGTTTGATCGACATGACGGTCCGATCCGGGTTGGTTACAGCCTGACGCTTGGCAACCTGTCCGACCAGCCTTTCGCCGGTTTTGGAAAAAGCCACCACTGACGGGGTCGTGCGATTGCCTTCTGCATTGGGGATGACCACGGGTTCGCCGCCTTCCATAACTGCGACGCATGAATTGGTTGTTCCGAGGTCGATGCCTATAATTTTTGCCATATGATTGTCCCTCCTGAATGTATGTGGGTTAAGATTTTTAAGGATTAGTCTATTTCAAAACTGCTGCAGAACATCGCCATTAGTTGGCAACTTTGACAATGCTGTGGCGAATGACCCGGTCATCCCGGCAATAGCCTTTTTGCAGTTCTTCAACCACCGTGGACGCCCCGACGCTGTCATCTTCAATGTGCATGACCGCTTCGTGCAGCAGCGGATCGAAAGGTTTTCCGCAGCAATCGATTTTGCTGACTCCGAGCCGCTCCAAAACCTGCTCGGCTTGTTTCTGGATCATGGTGATCCCTTCGGCAATCTTTTTGGCATCTTCATGGCCATACTGGCCGGCAGCCAATTCGGCCCGGTCCAGATTATCAAGCACCGTCAGCCACTCTTTGACTACCAGAATAATCGAATCGGCATAAAGCGCTTCTTTTTCCTTTTGGCTTCTTCTGCGGAAATTGTCATATTCAGCAGCCAGCCGCAAATATTTATCCGTCAACACGGCAAAATCTTTTTCTTTAGCTTCCAGGCTGGCTTTGAGTTCGGCAAGCGGATCGGCTGCGCCATCACCCGCTGTCAGCTCCGGCTGTTCGGCCAGGGGTTCTGCATTCAGGCCGCTATTTTCGCCAGATGCCATATTTGTTTTTACTTCTTGCTGCCCAACCGGCGATTCTGCATGCGGTTCCGGGCTTTTGCCTTTTTTCATTTTTTCTGGGCCTCCATTCTGTCCTCGCCGCGGGCAAGGAATCTGATCTGTTCGTTCAAGGTCTGTTTAACAAAGCTGATGTTGGAAATAACTTTGCCATATTCCATCCGTCTTGGACCAATCACGCCGATGCGTCCGGCAATGATATCGCCCATTTTGTAAGTAGTCGTCACAAAGCTGCAGTCATTCAAGCCTTCCAGCATGATTTCCTGCCCGATCCGAACCATGTAGGAGGGTCTTTCCACCGGGCCGCAGCGCTCTGTCATAAACTGCCCGTCGCGCAAGATGCTGCCGGCAGGCAATTTGCAGCGCGAATCGCGCATGAGGTCATCTGAACTGGATTTGTCCGGCTCCTGATCCTTAAGCTCGTTCATATAGCCGGCAATGATGCCGTCACGCGCCAACAGGTCCAGGTAGTCTTTGGCTTTGTGAATATCCTGGAATTCCGGATAGGAAAGCAATTTATGCGACCCGTCCATGTACAGCTCGAGATTGTCTGCTTGCTTGATGGCGACATAGGCTTCGAACAGGACTTGATTCAAAAGGCTGTCCGGCAGCGGGGTATTTCGGGCTGCCGCGGCGACGGTCACCAGTGTGATATCGTCAAGCGTCATCCCGGAAAGTCCTTCCTCGATTGCCGAAGCGATCTGCATGAGCTGCCCGGCATCCAAAATATCGGGAATCCTGACCAGACGGTCTTTAACGACGCCGGCAGACAGCACGACAACCACCAGGGCGCGCCCTGGTTCAATCATCAGCATCTTGATCTGCTGCAAATGGCTGCGCTTAAGCTGTGGCGACAAAGCAAGCGAAGGATAGCCGGTTTTTTCGGATAAAATGAGCGAGGCCTTGCGGATCAGGCCGGTCAGTTCATCCAGGCTGTCGCGCAGGCAATGGCGGATCTTGTCAGCCTCATCGCCGGAGATGTCCTCGACTTGCATCAGGCTGTCCACATAGGCGCGATAGCCTTTGTCGGAAGGAATGCGTCCGGATGAAGTATGGGGTTGTTCCAGATAGCCAAGTTCTTCCAGCTCTGCCATCTCATTTCGGACAGTGGCCGGACTGACGTTGAAGTGGAATTTGCTGACCAGCGATTTGGAACCGACTGGTTCAGCCGTGGCAATATAGTCATCAATGATGGCTTTCAGGATATTCTTCTTGCGATTATCCAACGACATGTCCCAATGGTTCCTCCTTATTTGAATTTAGCACTCATGGTCTGTGAGTGCTAAAGATAATTTACCACCATGCTTCCAGCCTGTCAATCAACAGGCTGGAGAAATCATGACATCACGATGAAACTTTCGTGAACAAGCCCCTTTATTTCAAATATATTGCCCTAGACAAACTCCTGGAAAACCTGGTTAGCCAGATCCAGGCCGATTGTTGTCAGGCGGACCCCGCGGCTATCGGCCAAAAGCAAGCCGCGCCGGACCAGGCGCTCGATAATTTCGCCAAAACAGGTTTTCAGTTCGCAGCCGAAACGGGCCATGAAATCGGCGCAGCTCACGCCGTCCAACAGCCGCAAACCTAGAAGCAGCATTTCCTTTTTGGCCTCGGCTTCATCAACGGTCTCCATGATCAAAGCCGCCGGAAAAGCTTCCCGGGAAATTCCTTCCGCCAGAAATTTATTCAAATACAGTTTGAGATCGTCGGTGTTGGCCCGGCGAATGCCCTTGATAAAACTATGGGCGGCAACCCCGAAGCCAAAATAGGGTTTGCCCTGCCAATAAACCAGGTTATGGCGGCAACGGTGGCCGGGGCGCGCAGCGTTGCTGATCTCGTAATGCTCAAAACCGGCCCCCTTCAAGCGGCCGCAGATGAGATGGTACTCATCCCTCTCGAGCTCTTCGGACGGCAGCAAGGCTGGATTTTCGACGCAGAGCTTGTGGAGTTTGGTTCCTTCCTCGAGGCTCAGCGAATAAAATGAAATATGATCGATCGGCAAATTTAAAAGCAGATCAACCGTAGCGGCAACATCAGCAAGCGTTTGCCCAGGCAGGCCGAACATCATATCGGCGTTGATCGAGGCGAAGTTTGCATCGGCTGCCAGCTCCACACTGGAAATAAAATCATCAAGGCTGTGGATCCGCCCCAAAAGCTTAAGCAAATGTGGTTGAATTGCCTGCAGGCCGATGCTGATCCGGTTGAATCCGGACTCGCGGCAGGCTCTTAAACTATCGGCCGTCACTGTGCCGGGGTTTGCTTCCAAAGTAAATTCCCCTTGCGGATTCAATCCAAATGATTTGTCGATCGCTTCAAGTATGCCGGAAAGCTGTCCGGTTTGAAGAACAGTCGGCGTGCCGCCGCCGACAAAAACAGATTGCAGGGGGGCCAGGTTGGCAAACTCCGGCTGTTCTTTCGACCAAATCGCCGTTTGCCGGATTTCCTCAAGCAAAGCCGCACAATAATGCTCCCGAAGCAGCGGCGATTGATTGGGATACGAAATGAAGTCGCAATAACTGCATTTTTGAATGCAGAACGGGATATGCACATAGGCGGCTGTGACCGGTTCAATTTGCTTATTCATCTTTGCTGCTCATTCCCTTGCCGGGCCAAAAGCAGTTCCTGTTGACCAAGATTGCGCAGCAGCGACCGGTAAAAGCTTTGGAAGCTGGGGGACTGGTTGCGTTTCGGATCCAGGTGCGGCGCAATTTTACTGGCCCATTCATTTTTGATCTGCCCAACCGCCGGGTAGCCAATCCGGATCATATGCCCGGCTTGCTGGCCGGCCAGAACAAACGCCAATATTTCCCAAGTGCCGCATATGCTGTCCTGGCGATATCCGCCGGCTTTTGTGAGGTCTGCTTTCGGATAGGCAGCCATAATCGCCGCCGGATCGCCTAATAGCCAGGATTCTATTTCTTCGACTGAAATGCCGATCACCGCCGGCAGGTTATTGCCGAATCGCAAAACAATCTGCTCGATTTCATCATGGATTTTTTGGGGATCTTCCGCATCCGAATCCAAAACAATCAGCAATAGCAGCTGTTCCGGCCGGTTGGTCGCAGCGTAGGCCCGCAGTTTAGCCGGCAGCAGGTCAAGAAGTCCGCTGGCAAAGCGGGCAGGTTTTTTAAATGGATTGTCCGGATTGTATCCTTTTCCGCGATGCGGTCGGATCGCATAGGTATGGGGGTATTTCCTTTGCGTGAGAATATTTTTCAGCAGATTGTCCAGGACAACTCCGCCGGACTTGTCTTCCGTCAGAACCTCGAGATGCATGTCATTCCTCCTGATGTTGGTCAAAATGGCCGCCATACCACAGGGCGCCCATTCCGACGCCCTGCTCGTACATGGCTTTGACCAGCGGATCAGCCCCGACGCAGCGGGCTTTCGCATAATGGTCGGTCTGTGTGTCCTGGGCAAAGGCTTCACGCCGTTCGAAAACCCAGACCTCATCGGGGCGCATGGACTCCAGAATATAGGGGCTGTGCGTCGTGAACAAAATCTGGCAGCCCTGGTTTTGCAGCGTATATTCACGCATTTCCAAAGCCAGCTTGTCGACGCTGTCGTGGTAGAGGCCCGCATCGGGCTCTTCGAGGCAAATCAGCGGCCTTGGGCGAGGATCGGAAAGCAAAAGCAGAAAGGCAAACAATTTCAAGCTGCCGGAGGTGATCTTCCCTTGCCTGAATTCGTCTTCAACCGATTGGCCGTCGGCGATCAATTCATTGATCCGCTGCATGATCCGCTGATATTCACGGGGCTGTTCTTTCCGGTAATAGGTCAGTACATTGTCAATATTGTCGCAGCCGGCATTCAAATGCTTGTGCCCGCCGGTCGAACGCTGCCGCTGCTGATCGGGAAACGGCTGGCTGTATTGACAGAAATACCAGTGGGTAATCTGGCCGAAAAGCGCCTGGAGCTCGGGATAGGCCAGCAAAGCGCCATATGCGGCCAGTGCCGGAAAGACTTTATCGGCTACGCCGGCGGCCTTAATCATGCCATTATCGAAAATTTGGCCCTGCCCTTCGACAATCTCCAATAAATTCTGTTCCTTGAAGCCGGCGGCGCCAATTTCAGCCCTGATGACCTGTTCAGCGGCAATATGCGGACGGCCATGACCATCGCAAGCAATCGTCAGGGCATAATTCAAGTAGTAATCGCCTTTTTCCATATAGATCAGCAAGTCATACATGATTTTTCTGCAATTGCCGGCCGTCAATAATTTGCTGAATCCGCCCCGGTCATTTAAGGTAGCGGCATACTGAACGCCATGCCGCAAGCAGTCGGCAAGGAAGGACAAGGCATCAAAAAGCGAACTTTTCCCGGTACTGTTGCGGCCAATCAAAGCCGACAGCGGGCGTATTGAAATGATCCCCTGAGCCTCGTCGGGCAAGTGCCCGGACCGAAGGTCTTTTAGCAATAGCCCAAGGGGGGTGTCGTGCAGGACGCCGTAATTTTTCAGATGGACACCAATCAGCATGTCAAATTCACTCTCGGTTAATTTTTATTTTCAAGGGGTTCTTCTTTTGTCACTTCTTTGAGGGACAGCAATAACCCGGCCAGATTTTGAATTTCCGAGGGGATAATAATCTTGGTTGCCTGGCCATTAGCCACTTGGGCCAAGGTTTCCAAGCTTTTGATGGCAATCAGGGATTGGTCGGCAGCAACCTGTTTGATCATTAACAAACCTTGAGCCGTCGCCTCCTGCACTTTCAGGATAGCTGCGGCCTGGCCTTCAGCTTCGCGGATGGCCGCCTCTTTTTTCGCTTCCGCCCGTAAGATGGCAGCTGTTTTCTCCCCTTCGGCCACCCGGATGGCAGCCTCCTTTTCGCCTTCGGAACGCAGGATGTTTTCCCGTTTTTCCCGTTCAGCCTTCATCTGCCGCTCCATGGCGATTTGAATTTCTTTGGGCGGGATGATGTTTTTCAGTTCGACCCGGTTTACCTTGATGCCCCAGGGAGCGGTCGCTTCATCCAGGATCAGGCGCATTTTGGTATTGATCAAATCGCGCGAGGTCAGCGTTTCATCCAGCTCAAGGTCGCCAATGATATTGCGCAAGGTAGTTGCCGAAAGATTTTCGATGGCAATGATCGGATTTTCTATGCCATAGGCATAGAGCTTGGGATCCGTAATCTGATAAAAAAGCACGGTATCGATCTGCATGGTAACGTTGTCTTTGGTAATGACAGCCTGCGGCTGAAAGTCGGCTACCTTTTCCTTTAAGGAAATTATTTTGGTCACCCGGTCGACAAAAGGAATTTTGATATGAACGCCAACCTGCCATGTGGCATGGTAGGCACCCAGACGCTCGACAATGAAATTGGTCGCTTGCGGCACGATCCGGACATTGCGGACTAAAATGGCACAGAGCACGATGATGACAGCGATTGCCGCAAACCAGGATCCAATTCGGGAATTGCTGCTCAGGGCAACTTCGATGAGCTTGACCATATCCATATACCTTCCTTCCGCTTAAATCCATGCGGCCTTTCAGGGCCGGACCACAGTAATATTATAGCATAATCTTTATGCTATAATGTTCCGAAAGGAGGCAGAAAACATGTGTAGCGACAACGAGAAATCCGGCGGTTTTATTCAAGGCGACAAATTCGCCGGCTTAAGCATAGCTGGTCGGACTAATGAAATCTATCAATTTGAATTGGATGGCCAAACGGCAATCGTGCGGCAAACCTGGCAGCAAATAACGGCCAGCCAAGCCGTGCTGGATCTGGCGTTCAATCTTTCGGAGCCTTTGCGTTTCAGAGTCGACGTCCTGATTCCATCAGATTGCAAAAATGCCTGCGCAACCTTGAATAACCAGCTTCTCATTGGCTGGTTCGCCAAAGACGCGCCGGACGGTTTTCCGGAAATCCTTCTCAGCAGCTGCCAGGATCAAGGCGAAAAAGAATCGACGTTGCATCCAGGGCAGTTTCAATCCATTAATTTTCGCTGGTTCAATCAGGACAAGCTGCGCTTCTATCTGATCTGGTGACCAAAGGCGTTTATTAGCGGGCGGTTGCGCCGGCCATGCCTTTCCGGACAGCTTCCAGAATGATAAAAGCCGTATTGTTGATCCTTTTGGTCAACTGGTCGATCGAAGTTTTGTTGGCGGCTGTGCCTGTTGTACTTTCATTGGCGCCGTCTGCCGTGCCTGCCTCTGTCGTGGCTGCTGCATCTGTGCTTTCTGCCGTTTGGGCGGTTGAGCGGATTGAATTCAGAATCTGGTCCAGAAATGCCGATGAATCGAAGCGGGTCTTGCGAATCTGGCCATTTGTAGCGCCGAAGGCAGGATTTTTGCTTTCCTGCATGCTTTCCAGTGTTTTCTCATCATAGTTGAACGATTCGAAAAATACGATGGGAATTCCAAGATCGTCAAAAGGAACATAGTCTGACTGGTTCTTGGTCCATTCGCGATAAAGCACCGGATTGGCAAATCCTTCAAATGGAACATCGATCGAAGCTTGATTCGTGTACAGCATATAATTGTTATGCGTGTAAAGCTCAAAGTCATAAAAAACATCGGTAGCTTCATAAAGCTTACGGCGTTTTTCGTAATCTTTCTGATAGTTTTCCTTCAGTGAATTGCGGCCGGCATGAGCGTACATCTTGTCGCCGGCATAGATGGAGTCCATGCAGTACATGGCATCCGTAGCCGCAATGTCGGTTTTGCTCATCTGACCGGCAAAAAAACGCGCGCCAGCCTGATCCGCTTCGCCTGCGCCAAAGGCGACCAGAATAACATCATATCCCAAATGAGCTGATTTCATCTCTTTGGCAATGGTCATCAAAGCGCCGATACCGGACGCATTGTCATGGATGCCGTCATAATCGGCCAGAGTCGGCTCGGCGATTTCTCCGGCAAGCGACAGGCCAGCTGCTGTGGTTTCTGTGGTTTTTGCAGCGTTTGCCGCATCCGCTTCTGTGACCGCCGTATCATAATGGGCGCCGATGATCACTTGCTTATCAACGTTTTCGGTATTTCCCGACTCTGAAGTTTTCACAAAACCGCTGCCGGAAATCTTTACAGCGATGTTGCGGGACTTATGGCTGCCGCCGGCATCGCTATAGGAAAATTCGGTTGCAACCGCCTGGTAGCCAAGATCCTTGAAACACTTGATCAGGTAATCTCCGGCAGCAGTTTCCTGCGCAGACCCCGGACTGCGGAAAGGATAATCCGAAGCCAGTTTTTCAGCCAGAGCGGAACCATAGGTTCCATAATCGGCTACCGACTGGACAGAGCCCGTCTCATTTGAACAGGCAGCAAGCGGCAAAGACAACACAAAAAGAACCGCAACCAGCAAACATGAAACAAGGCTGCGCCGCAAACAAAAGTTGGGGCGATCAAACGGTTTGGGGGAAAATTTCATAAACACAACGCCTCCATAAAACATCTCCATTTTACTTGCAGTTGTGTTTTCACGCAAGTTAATCCTGGATCAGCTATTGGCAAGCACGGCAAGCAATTCCTGATAAACAGATTCTGTTTGCTCGGGATCGAGTTCCTGCAAGCTTGGGCAACCTGGTTCGCTGACGCGAACCAAACAGATTTTCGTGCCTTTTTGGGCATCGCTGCGTTGCATGCGGCGAATCAGCGTATCGGCCGTGACACCTTCCAAACGGGTCGGCAAATGGTACTGTTCCAGCAAGCGCCGCAAGCGCTCGTCGGGAGCCGCCGCCAGCATGCCCAGCGCCAGCGCTTCGCCATGCAGATATTTCAAAAACCTGAAATGGCCTTCAACCGCATCTCCAACAGCCTCGCCAAAAGTCAGGCCAACCGGATATTCGGACAAGATCTGCAATTTGGCTGCCAGAGCCGAAGTGATCAGCATCTCCAAATCAAAATCCTTGCTTTCCAGCATCGAGATAATGGCCGGATCTTTGACATAGCCGAATTGAATGATCTGCGCGTATCCGTTAGCCAGGTGTTTGGCAGGAAGCGTTTTCAGCAAATCGATATCGATCAGCACCGCCTGGGGATGATTGGGGAGCCCGATCAGGTTCTTGCTGCTGCGAAAATTCAATTGGCATACAGGACTGGTTGACGAGTCGGCCATGGCTAAAAGGGATGTCGGCACCTGTACGTAATCCAGGCCGCCCAGATAGGTTGCCGCCACAAAAGCAGTCACATCGATGACGCTTCCGCCACCGAAAGCGACCAGCAAATCCCGCTTCGACATTTCAAGATCCGAAAGCTGCTCATAAAGGGAACGAACAGAATCCAGCGTCTTGCCGGCTTCCGATCCGTCAATAACCAAAAAATGCGCGGTAATGCCGGCATCACGGAAATATTCTTTTAAAGTCGTATGATAAAGGGCTGTCACTTCACGGTCGCTTACGATAACCAAACGGCAACCGGCCAGCCGGTCAGCAAAGAGGGCAGGTATTTGCCAGGCTGCGCCACGCTGAATCGTCAAGGGATAAGGCAATGCCGCAATGGCTTCTTTTGATAAAATCACAGGTTAAAGCCTCCAGTCAGGATTCGTTGCAGGCGGATCCTGCTAAACATGTTATCACGAACAGCCGATCAATGACAGATCCAAATGCAAAACTCTTGTATTTTTTTGGCCAAGGCTTTCGAATCGACAAGTGTTTGGCTTTCATGAGCAATCGCCGCGTTCCAGATCGATGCGGCTCCCTTCCCGGCCGCTGGCCGGTGCAACCACGAGGCGATTGGCAATGCGGTGCTTTAGTTCGGGAACATGGCTGATCAGGCCGATCATTCGCTCAGAACTGCTGATCCGTTCCAGTGAATCTATCACCAGATCTAAAAGATCACTGTCCAATGATCCAAATCCTTCATCCAGGAAGAAAAAAGCCAGCTTGCTTTGCCCGCGGATTTGAATCTGGCTGGAGAGAGCCAGGGCCAAGGCCAGCGATGCCATAAAGGTCTCCCCCCCGGATAATGACGTGGCCATTCTAACCTCGCCGCCATTCATCTGGTCGCGGACCACAAAAGCCATGTCGGCATCAAGCTCCAGCGCATAGCGGTAGCGCGTCATCGTTTCCAGGTATTCAGTCGCTTCGGCGGCAATAGCCCGCAGCCGTTCTTCGGCCACATATTCGACAAAAGCGTTGCCGCGAACCAGCTGGTCAATCTGGCTGATTCTTTCGCTGCGGATTTTTGCGGCAGCATATTCTGCTTCTTTGGCCTTCCTTTGGCTGTTACGCTCCAGAATTTCCGCCAGCTGATGATTGGCCAGATCATCCTGGCGCACAGATTGTTCCTGCATTTGGACAGCAAGATCATATTCCGCTTCGATTATTTTCCAGTCCGGTTCATCCAGCCAATTCCCGTCAAGCTGCTTGTCGCACTGTCTTAGCTGCAGCAGAAGGTCCCTGCTATTGTCGTCGCATTGCTGCAGTTTTTTTGCCAAAGCATTTAAGGCGCCCGGCTCAAGATGAGCCTGCTGCAATTCTGCAAGGCTGTGAAAACCGGCATCGGCAATGGCTTGGCCTAATTGGCCGGCTAATCTTTCCTGTCTTTCCAAAAGCAAGTCAAGCCTTGTTTTCCAGATCATATTCTGCTGCAAAGAAACGTTGTTCTGCTCATCAAGCTGTTGATGCTTTTCAGACAATTCCTGGCCGATCCGGTCTATTTCGATGGCAGTTTGCCGCAATTTCGCCAGATGCTGCAAAATATTCTCATGGGTAAACCATTCGGGTGGCCAGGACGGCAATAATTCGGCCAGTTCATGCCAAAGCAGGTTTAGCTGGCCGGCAAATTCTTTTTCCATCTGGCTCAGGCCGGACAGCTGTCCGGTGAAACGGATCAGCTGACTGGATTCTTGATGCAGCTGTTCTTGCAGCATTTGACAGTCCAAAGCCGCCTTTTGGATCTGGCAATCCAGCTCGGCCTGCCGTTTTTCCTGCCGGTAGAGCTGCCGCAAGGATTCGGCCGGATCGGCAAGCCCGATTAATCGGGGATCTGCTTTTGCATATTGATCAATCTGAGTTGAAATTTCGGCATGCTTTTCGCCCAGGCTGGCTATCTGAGTTTGGCAGAATGCAAGTCGTTCCTCGCTTTGAACCAGCAGCCGATGCAATTTCGTGCGGTCTTCTTCATGAATCAACGCGGTTTCCCTGGTCCGCAAATGGGCAGGATGCGGATGGTGGCCCGATCCGCACAGCGGGCAGGGAACGTTGTCCTGCAGCTGTCTTGCAGCCTGAACAAGGACAGTTGCCTGTTCTTCGGAAACCTCGCGGCTGACCAGCGCATATTGTTCTGCCGCTTGCTTCACTTCGTCTGTCAGTTTCCGGCGCCGTTCATTTTCCGCCTGGATTTCCTGCAGGGTTTTTTGGTGCTGATCTTGAAGCTGCAGCCAGGCTTCCAGGGTTTGGCGCCAATTCTGATCAACTTGCATGGTTTGGCGATTTTGCCGTATTTCCTGCAAATTGCCCTGCTGATCAACCGATTGCTTTTCAAGCAATAAAACCGATTGGCTTGCCGCCTTTTCCTGATCGGACAATTGCCGGATCTGACTTGAAAGACGGCTGGTTTTTTCAAGCAAAGCCTCTTTTTGATCAATCAGGCTATCCGCTTTTTCCAACTGGTTAATCTGGTTTGCCAGCGACGCTTTTTGCGGTTCCGCCGCACGCCGGTTGCAATCAAGCCGCTGCCGGCTCAGCACCAATTCCAGGGCAAGGGCATCGGCTTGCTCGGCCATTGCGGCTAAATCCGTCTGGAGCTTTTGCATTTCGGCCGTTAATGTTTCATTTTCCTGCGACAACGGCCAGATCGGTTCTGCCAGCCTGGCTTTTTTCAGCCGCTCGCGGTCAGCGTCAATCGCCATGATCTGGTCATTCAGAAGCAGTTGCTGATCCAGCAGTTGTTTCTTTTGGCAAGAGAGCTGATAAATCCCCTGGCCAGACAGATACTTTGCCTTTGCGGCGTCGAACGCCGCCGCAGCCTGCTTTCGGGCAGATGCGCAGATCGAGGCATTTTGCCGGGCCAAGCTTACCGCATCCTCTGAATAATCTTGAAGAACATCAAGCGAGCCGGTTGCCTTGTGCATTTCATCTTCAGCCTGTTTTCGGCTTTGCGCAATTTTCCGGCTTAATTCCTGACCATATTCTTCCAGGCAAAATAAACGTTCCAGCATGTCGCTTTTATCTTTTTTGCCAAGTAGCAAAAATTCCTGGAACTGATTTTGCGGAAGAACGACTGCCCGCGTAAAATCAGCGTAATGAAGCCCCAGCAATTTTTCTATATGCTGATTGACGTCGGTTGGCTTGTCGGCCAGGACCACACCTGTCTCGGCATCCGGGGCGGCCAGGCGAACCAGGCGGCAAAGTCGGGGTTCGCAGGAGCCGACCGCCTGCTTTTTGCGGCGATAAACCCGCTCCACCCGGAAAATCTGGCACTCGCGCCTCATCTGGAGTTCAAAGGTAAAACTGACCGACACGCTGCTGCAAAGGCTGTTGATCATGCCTTGGGTGTTGTGGCTGGCTCTGCTGATGCTGCCATACAAGGCCAGGGTCATGCCATCCAGGATGGTCGACTTGCCGCTGCCGGTAGGACCGAATATACCAAATAGGCCACATCCCTGCATGGGCCTGAAATCAATGGTCTGCCGGTCGCGGTAGCTTTGCAGGCCGGATAGGGTCAGCAAAATGGGTTTCATGCCTTTTCCTCCAAAGCCGGATTGGTCATCTCGATAAACGTGGCCAGAACATCTTCGGGAATTGGCACGCCATTTCTAAATTGATAGTATTCGGCAAAAAGCTCATCGATTCGCCGTCCGAGCCGGTTGGCCGGCATGCTGGCCGCGGCGGCGCTGCCGGACATTATTGTCCGGATATAGAGGATGCCCGGATGTTGTTCGCGCAAATCCCTGATTTCACTGGCACTCAGCAGACGGTCCGTCACAATTTCCAAGTCGACCCAGCAGCCGTCGTCCCTTTTGTCCAAAGTCCAGGCAAGCGCCTGCTCATAACCTTCCCTGGCCTGCCACCGCCGCAGCGGCCGCCCGCTCACAAGCGGTATGGTTCTGGATATAGCCGGTTGGCCTGGACTGGCATCAACCAGGCAGACTGATTTGGCATACCCGGATTCTGAAAAACTGTACGCTAACGGTGAACCGGCATATCTGGCCAAGGCGGGGCTGCCGGAAACCATTTGAGCCCGGTGCAGATGTCCGAGGGCAATATAATGGGCAGCTGCCGGCAAACACGCAGGATCAACCAGCATAGACGTCCCAAGCTGCAAAATGCGTTCGGAATCGGATGGCCATCCTCCCTGGACAAAAAAATGGGCGGCAACCAAATTGACTGTTGCATCCGAAAAATGTTCCGCGGCCTGTTTTGCCAATATCTGCCCGATTTTTTGAGAATAGCTCAGCTGGCTTTCTACTTCTCCGAGAATCCGGCCAGACAATGCGGCCAGACGGGCCTCTGAAGGAAAGGGCAGCGTCAAGATCGCGGCTTCGCAATCTGCGGTTTGCGGCTTAATGCGCAAAAAACCCGGACCGGCTTCCTGAATGATATCGGGATAACCGCTGCGTCGTCTCATCAATTCGCTGGTGTCCGACAAAGGATAGCCTAAAAGAATGATCCCATGCTGATAGGCAAGCGGCGCTGCCGCCGCCAAGCGGTCGGGGTTGTCATGATTGCCGGCGATGACGACAATGGCGCGCCGGCCCTGATCGGAAAGTCTTTCCAAGGCATCATAAAATAGCGTTTCAGCTGCCGCCGGCGGATTGTATGCATCAAAAACATCGCCGGCAACCAAAAGCAGATCCACTCTTTCAGCCTGGCAAATCCTATTCAGTTCTTCGAGAAAAGCCGACTGCTCTTCTAGACGGCTATATTGCTCCAGGCATCGGCCAAGATGCCAGTCGGAAGTGTGCAGAATCCGCATGGTTCCTCCTTTGTGCTGCCTTCAAAGTCTATGCTTCTCAAGTATAGCACAAGCCATTGATGAACTATCTGGCCAGATGCGGCCGCCGCTTGGCCTTTTTCAGGGGTGTTTCCTGTTCAGTCTCGGCTGGGCCGTTTTCCGGTAATAGCTGGGCGTCTGTCCGGAATCCTTCTGAAAAACAGCTGAAAACCGGCTGGCAGAATGGAAGCCGCACAGTCTTCCGATCTCCGCGGTCGACATTCTGGTATGGGCCAGAAGATGCTTGGCGTTGTTGATTCTGATTTTCGTCAGATAATTGTAAGGGCTTATGTTGAAGCATCGCTTGAAAGAGCGGATGAAATAAAATGTATTCATGACAGTAAGCCCTGCAAGCTGCTCAACCGTCAGCCGGGCGCCGAAATTTTCATGCATGAAAGTGATGACGTCCTGGAATCGCAATTGCTCGTCAGTCAATTGCTCCGGTTTAATTAATTCCGGTGCCGCTGTTGTCCGATAATAATGGCGAATCAATAAAATTGCCAATTGCTCGGCCATATTTTGCAAAAGCATTTCGCGTCCGGTTTCACTTGTCCTGTTCTCCTGAACCATATCAGATATCAGCATTTGAATCTCGTTTTTCAAAGGCAATGCCTCGGCCGGAAAGCCGCAGTCAACATCTCCGTAGATTTCCTGAATATAATTATCCATTCGATCCTGATCGAAAAATGCCATGATAAAAGACGCCTGGCTATGTCCGTGCTTGACGCCGTGAATCTGCCCCGGGTTGATCGGAACCAAAAAGCCAGGGCAGCAGTCAATTTCCTTTTCTTCAATGAACAACCGGGAAATATGGGTCATTGGAATAAGAAATTCATATTGATGATGAATATCGTTATGTCCTGCAGGCAAGGTTATCGGCGACTCTGTTATGACAATATTCAGGAAGCTGCAATTAATGACAGAAAAGCGCTGCGATTGTTCAGATAACGATAAAATCGCCAGATCTAAGTTATTCCCATGCATATTATCTCCCTCGTAGCAGGTAGCAACAGCTGACAGTTTTCCTTTGGTTGCGCTATAATACATTTTAAAAAGATTATAAATCGAAAAGATTTTTCACGCAAGGACATTTTTGTTTCAGTACAGAAATGTTCTGATTTTCGGCCGATAAAAACACCTGCTTATAAAGCATTTTTCATCATGAAACATCTTTTCCAGCTAAACCGGCAAATGCCATATTCGATAAAAAAAGGCATACCGCCTAGTTTTGCCTGCTATTTGCCCCTAAATTTTCTGTAGTTTTCAACAAATGATTATTAGCATATTTTAGTGCCCGAATATGATAATATTGAATTAGTGTCAGTTTAGCATCAATTTCAAATGATGTCGGCTGGCCATGGACAGAATACGGTCTGGCTCATGGGGAGGTCAGGTTGGTGAGGTCAAAAACTAGTCGGATTTTAATCAACCGCCGGTTTTTGTGCGTTCTGGCAATTTTGCCTGGGCTTCTATTGGGGCAGGTTATCATCGGCTTGCCCATTCAGGTTTTTGCTTCCGCTTTAAATGCGAGCCAGCCCACCGAAACGGCCGAAACTGATTCCGGGCAGACAAAATATCGGCCTCCACTGGAAATCGAACATTCTTCGGCATCCGCCGCGATTATCGAGACCGGCCGCTTGCGGATGCTCTATGATAAAAGCGCCGACGTCCGCCAGAATATACCCACCGCCTCAAAAATCATGACTGCTTTGATTGCCTGCGAGAAGCTGGAGCTTGACACGCAAGTCACGATCAGCAAAGTAGCCGCAGCAGCAGATAGCAACCGCCAGACCGGGGATGGCGTCGAACTGAAAACCGGCGACAAGTATCCGCTGGAATATCTCCTCCTGCGCTTGCTCTTTTACAATTCCGATGCGGCTGCGCTTGCCATTGCCGAACAAATTGCCAATGTCGAAGAAAATTTTGTCGATATCATGAATGCAAAAGCCGCCAGTTATGAATTGAGCGATACCGTTTTTAAAAATTGCACGGGTGTTCCGGTCTTCGACACGAATGCGCCGGCTTCGCCCGACAATGAATTCCTGCCGACAGATTCGCTTCAATATACAACGCCTTCCGATCTTGCACGGCTGGTCTCCTATGCGGTCCTGGATGAGAATTTTGCCAAAAGCCTGCGCAAAGAAAGTGAATATCTGGTTCTTGACGGCAAGGTTCTTGTGGCGATGAGCAATGAATTGCACAATATCTGGACCTTGTCTGAAGGAAAAGACATCGGCGCTTTTTATGCTGAATGGAATGGCCAATCCTATATGGTTGCCATCGGCAAGATCAATGACATCAATCTGGTGGCGGTAACCGCCGGCGGCGCCCCCGCCAGCCGCATGTCCGACTTGCAAAGGCTTTTTCAGGCCTGCGCCAGAAATTATGTTTCAACGCCGCTTGTTGAAGCAGGCGAAAGATTCAACGGAGAAACCGAACAGACTGTCGATGGTGAAACTTTCGGTCTGCTTTATAAGAAAACCGTCTATTATGTCCATCCGGCCGATGACCTGTTCCTGATGCCAACTTTCCGCTACAATTCTTTTGGACCGCACAGCAGGCCGATTCAGCGCAGCATGACGGTTGGCCAGGTCATCATCGAGCTTAAAGACGGTACAACCATTTCTGTCGATGTCTGTCCAGACCGGCAGATTTTATCCAGCATTTCCATTTTAGACAAGGTGCTTGGTGAATTGCAGAGCAATCGAAATCTTACCATCGTATTAATAGCCGCAACCGTTTGCTTGTTATTGGTCATGCTGGTCCAGGTCATTATCGGCACCCGCAAACTGATTCATCTGATCCGGCTGATTATGCTGGAAAAGCGAAGCCGGCGCTAGCCAGCAGTTCAGCAAACTGTCAATGGCTTTTCTGCCGGTGCAGCCGGAGCATATAAAATTGGATCAGCAAACTCAGCACATAATCGAAAATCAGCAGCAGGATCTGCATCGCTGCCGGCAGTACATACCAGATCCAATTGCCATATTGACCGGCGAAACCGGTAATGGCAGGCCAGGCAAAAAGGGCGGCGGCAATTATCGCCAGAAGGTTTCCCAAAACCAGCTTGATCAGCGCTGCCGGCAAGCGGTTGAACCGGCGGTCGATAGCAGCCCTGGCCAGCGGATAAGGGCCAAAAAACAGCAGGAACGGATAGGCTGCCAGAAGGCCTGGAAATGCCAGGCTCAGTAGCGACGATGCCAGAAAAACAAGCAAGGCAGTCGTCATGTCAAGCTCGATGACCGCCACAGCCACGCCAAGCGAGGTCAGCGAAAAAAGAGCCAAGTCGGCTGTTGGCGCATAAAATGCGGTAATGATCAAAACCAGGATCAGCGCGGTCAACAAACCTCCCCAGCTAATCCGGCGAGTCATTTGCCGCAATTTAACCGGTTCAGCAGCAGGCACAGATATCACCGCCCATGCATTCGCAGCATGAATCCGCGCAGCACAGGCAACTCAAGGTGTTGCACATATCAGCGCTGTTGGTTCCACCCTGCCGGTAATACGGGCCGTTGCGCTGATTTTGCTGCCATTGCTGCCATTGCTGCTGCTGTTGCCATTGCTGCTGCTGCCAGGGATTGTTCTGGGCGTTGGCATCTCCTGGGCGGCTGGCGTTCTGCTGGTTCGAGCTGGTCAATTGATCATAGGCCTCATTGATTTCCTGCATTTTCTCTTTGGCCAGGCTTTCCAGCGGATGGTCTTTATAATTATCCGGATGGTATTTTTTCACAAGGTCGCGATAGGCCTTTTTGATTTCGGCAGCCGATGCACCTTGCTTCACGCCCAGCACATCATAGGGAGATTTTGCCATAATTGTCCATTTCCTTTCTTAAAGCGGCACCGCCGCCGCCGGTCGAAGTGTCTTCGGCCGCCTTTATTTACAGCCTGGCCAGTTTTTGACCCTGCATGATCTGCTGTCTGGTCGCTGGCAGGCCCATTGTCACGATATTGGCCAGAAGTCCGCTGTCCCTGACATAGGGGAAAAGGGCCGCTGTCCGATCCATAGCCATTTCCTGCTCCTGCATCAGTGTTTCTGCCTGTGTCCGGGCAGATGCAGCATCAAGCCGGCTAAAAGGATTCCAGCTTCCATTATTGCAGTCGGCAGCCAAATCGTCAATTGCATCTAAAAGATAAATCCAGGTTCCCAGGTGACGGCCGAAGCGTCCGATACCGTTCTGGATCTCTGGCTGTTTGACTGCCAATGCAGCCGCTTTAGCAAAAATCTGTTCCAGCAGGCTTCCAAAAACAAAAGCCGCCGCAGGATCCGGTTCGCCTTTTTCAATTTGCCGCAAACGTGAAAGTTCGGCGCGAATGATCGTCTCGTATTCGGGATACCGCCGCCTTGCTTTGTAAAAAGCCTTGAACAAGGCAATTTGCAGCAGCCGGCCCCTAATCGCCTTTTTATCCTGAATGTTATCTTTGGCTTTGTAGTAAGCCAGTATGATGGTCAAGCCCGCGCAAAGCTCCAGAACAGGTCCGCCCCGCAAAATCGGCTTTTTGACCAGCGGATTGATTATGCAGCCAGCCGGCTGGTCCGGCGGCTGATGCTCGGATAATGAAAGCAGCAGAACAGCCAGCAGGGTCAGGTCGTAGCCTAGCGAAAGCCGGGGCAACTGCCCATAGTCATGGCCGATCTGCTTGCAAATGCCGCAATAGACAGACCTGTAACGGGAAAACTCGCGAACCAGCAGTTCTGGTTTCAGCGGACGGACATACCCAAACATTAGACCTCCAGGATCGTCGGAGCCGCTTGCGATCAGACTAAAACGGCTATAAAATCGAACCATTATATGTTATCATATTATGCGTTTATTAATTGAAGCATTTTTGTGAATAAATCAAGAAATCATGGCCAGGAACATCTGGTTACAAAGGAGATTTTGTATGGCCCTTTCAAATGTCCGTACCCGTTATGCGCCAAGTCCGACCGGATTCATGCACGTTGGCAATTTGCGAACTGCCCTGTATGAATACTTGATTGCCCGCTCGTTAGGCGGGTCGTTTATTTTGCGGATCGAGGACACCGACCAGGAACGGATGATCGAGGGAGCGGTCGATGTGATTTACCGGACTTTGCGCCAGGTCGGCCTGACCCATGACGAGGGGCCGGATATCGGCGGCCCGTTCGGCCCCTATGTGCAAAGCGAGCGGCTTCACATTTATCTGCCATATGCCGAACAACTGATCAAAAACAACCAGGCCTATTATTGCTTCTGCAGCAAAGAGCGGCTGGATTCTTTGAAAGAAACTGGCGAGGATGCAGGATTTGGCGGTTACGACCGCCATTGCCGGGATCTTATGCCGCAAGAGGTCGAAAGGCTTCTGGCCGCGGGCACACCCCATGTTGTCCGGCAAAAGATGCCGCTGTCCGGCCAAACGTCTTTTACCGATGCCGTTTATGGAACAATAACCGTGGACAATCGCGAACTGCAAGATCAGATTCTCATCAAATCCGATGGCTACCCGACTTACAATTTTGCCAATGTCATCGATGACCATATCATGCAGATCACCCATGTGGTCCGGGGTTCCGAATATCTTTCTTCGACGCCAAAATACAATCTGCTTTATGAGGCATTTGGCTGGGAAGTGCCAACCTACGTCCATCTGCCGCTGATCAACGGCAAAGACGGCAAAAAGCTCTCGAAAAGGCATGGTTCGACCAGTTTTGAAGCCCTGCAGGCCGAAGGGTATCTGCCGGAGGCAATCATCAACTACATCGCCTTGCTGGGCTGGTGTCCCGAAAGCAACCAGGAAATATTCAGTCTGGATGAGCTGTGCCGGATTTTTGCCATTTCCGGAATCAGCAAGTCGCCGTCCGTTTTCGACTACGACAAGCTCAGCTGGTTCAATGCCGAATATATCCGGGCCATGAATCCGGATGCTTTTTTAGCCCTGATCCAGCCAGATTTGGACAAGGTATTTTGCGGGCGCCACTATGACGCGCCGCTTCTGGCCGAATTATTGCAGCCGCGCCTGATCCGCCTGACCCAAATTCCGGAGATGATCCGTTTCCTGACCGAGCGCCAGCCCTTTAGCCTCGACTTGTTCTACAATAAAAAGAGCAAGGCGACGCCTGAACTGGCAGGGGAATTCCTGCCGGAAGCGGTCAAAATGCTGTCAGATCTGACTGAATGGTCCCGCCAGGCTGTCCATGATGGTTTAATGCAGCTGGCCGCCAAGCTGGATTGCAAGACCGGCCAGTTGATGTGGCCGGTCCGCATTGCGGTTTCCGGCCAGGAAGTCACCCCTGGCGGAGCGGTTGAGATTTTGGCCATTCTCGGCCAAGAAGAGGCGCTAGCCAGGCTGCAGCTTGCCATCGGCCATCTGCAAAATCCAGATGCCGCCAATTTAGTCTCAAAGGAGAATGAAAATGTTTGACGAACCAGAGAAAACAGACTCATCCGCCAGCACGCCCAATCATTTTATTCATGAAATGATTACTGAAGACATTGCCGAGGGCGGGCGTTTCGCTGGTCAAACCGTTCATACGCGTTTCCCTCCGGAGCCGAACGGCTATCTTCATATCGGCCATGCCAAGGCTGTCGTCATCAATTTTGGAACAGCTGAAAAATTTGGCGGCGTTTGCAATCTCCGGATGGACGATACCAATCCGAGCAAAGAGGATGTCGAGTATGTTGAATCCATTAAGGAAGATATCCGCTGGCTGGGTTTTGATTGGAACGACCGTTTCTATTTTGCTTCCGATTATTTTTTGCAAATGTATGAATTTGCCTGCCAGCTGATCCGCAAAGGTCTGGCTTATGTTTGCGAGCTTTCGCCAGACAAAATCAGGGAAACTCGCGGAACCCTGACTGCGCCGGCAACAGCGAGCCCTTTCCGCGATCGTCCGATCGCCGGGAGCCTGGACTTGTTTGAACGGATGAAGAATGGCGAATTCGCTGATGGCTCAATGACTTTGAGAGCTAAAATCGATCTGAATTCCGGGAATTTCAATATGCGGGATCCCGTTCTATACCGGATCCTGCGGGCTCACCACCATCGGACCGGCAATTCGTGGTGCATATACCCGATGTACGATTTTGCCCATCCGATCGAAGACGCCCTGGAAGGGATCACCCATTCGCTTTGCTCTTTGGAGTTTGAAGATCATCGGCCGCTTTATGACTGGGTTATCGAAAATATCGACGCGCCTTCGCGCCCCAGGCAAATCGAATTTGCCCGTCTCGGCATCAATCATACCGTCATGAGCAAGCGAAAATTGCGTTATCTGGTCGAAAACGGACTTGTAGCAGGCTGGGACGACCCCCGTCTACCCACGCTTGGCGGGCTGCGCCGCCGGGGCTACACACCGTCTTCAATTCGCAGTTTTTGCGATCGGATCGGCGTATCCAAAGTCAACAGCACCGTCGATTACGGATTCCTGGAACATTGCCTGCGCGAAGACCTCAACCAGAATGCCCGCCGGATCATGACCGTTCTTCGGCCAATCCGCCTGATCATTGATAATTATCCCGTTGGCCAGACCGAGTCCTTCACCATCGAAAACAATCCGGAGCGGCCCGAAGACGGGACTCGCCAGATTACCTTTTCCAGAGAGCTCTGGATCGAAGCGGACGATTTTCTTGAGCAGCCGGCCAAGGGCTATTTCCGGCTTTTCCCCGGCAATGAAGTCCGCTTGAAAACAGCCTACGTTATCCGCTGCACCGGCTGCGTGCGCGATGAAAACGGCGCAGTTGCCGAAGTTCATGCAACATACGACCCGGCCACACGGGGCGGCAATACCCCGGATGGCCGGAAAATCAAGGGAACCATTCATTGGGTGGATGCCAGCACATCGGTTGCCTGTGAAGTCCGCCTCTATGACAATCTCTTTTCGGTGCCGGATCCCGATACGGCCGACAGCGATTTTCTTGAACAGTTAAACCCCCATTCGCTGCAGGTGCTTGAAAACTGCCAGACTGAAGCCTCGCTGGCCGGTGCTGCGGCGCCCAAATCTTTCCAGTTCCTGCGCCTGGGGTATTTCTGCCTTGATCTTTTGGATAGCCGGCCGGAAAAACTCGTATTCAACCGTTCAGTATCATTGAAGGACAGCTATAAAGTTAAAAGTTGAATGAAGGTTTCTTAAGGAGTGATCAGCATGCTTGATTTCGATCTGTATAGCCCAACCCGGTTTGTCTTCGGACTTGATCGCGAAAACGAGGTTGGAAAATGGGTCCGCGCCGTCGGCGGTTCACGGGTGCTCATTCATTACGGCGGCGGTTCGGTGGTTCGCAGCGGCTTATTGGATCGAGTCGTCCGGTCGTTGAACGACGCCGGATTATGGTCGATCCAACTGGGCGGCGTCAAGCCTAATCCGCGCGATTCCCTTGTTTATACCGGTATTGATCTGTGCAGAAGGGAAAATATCGACCTGGTGTTGGGCATCGGCGGCGGCAGCGCCCTGGATTCAGCCAAGGCTATTGCTTTGGGCGTCTGTTATGATGGAGATTTCTGGGATCTGTACAGTGGAATAGCAGCGCCCCAAAAGAGGCTTCTCCTTGGAACCATTGTAACCTTGCCGGCCACCGGTTCCGAAGGTTCGAACAGCAGCGTGGTTCTCCGCGAATCCGAAAAAATCAAGCGGGGCTTGCGCAGTGATCTGAACCGGCCGGACTTTTCGATCATCAACCCTGCCTTGACCTATACCTTGCCGGCATGGCAAATCGCCTGCGGTTCTGCAGATATCATCGCCCACGTTTTCGAACGTTATTTTTCCAACACGCCGGATGTCGAACTGACTGACCGGCTTTGTGAAGCGGTGATCAGAACGGTCGTGGAAATGGCCGGAACCTCCCTGAATAATCCACAAGACTGCGGTTCCCGCTCCAACCTGATGTGGGCTTCAACAGTTGCCCATAATGGGTCGCTGGGCGTCGGACGCCAGGAGGATTGGAGCAGTCATGCGTTGGAGCACGGGATCGGCGGAATGTATGACACCGCCCATGGCGCCGGACTGGCCGCTTTGACGCCGGCCTGGCTGCAGCGGCTGCTGCCGCACGATCCGAGCCGGGTTGCCCAGCTGGCAGTCCGTGTCTTCGATGTGCCGATGGATTACAACAATCCTCAATCGACGGCAAAAGCCGGCATCCGGAAACTGGTTCATTTCTACCAGTCTTTGGGCTTGCCAACAGCCTTGCGCGAACTGGGCGTCAACCAACGGGACCTGCCGGAACTGGCCGGCAAGGTCAAACTCAAAGCCGACGGAACCCTGGGATTTTATTACCCATTAACCTCAGCTGAAATTTTATCGCTCTATGAGCGGGCTTTTGACTGGTCGCTTGACCAATTGGATTAACCGTCAAGATTTTCTCGTGCTGAAGCGGTAAATCGTTTCATGCCGGAAAGGCTCACCAGCCTCAAAAACCGGGCTGGCGAAATGGGGATGGCGCATGGCGTTCGGAAAATACTGGGTTTCAAGGCAAAACCCGTTCCGGCAGTCATAACAGACGCCTTCTTTACCCGTGTCATTAGTCATGAAATTGCCTGAATAGAATTGAACGCCGGGCAAGGTTGTTTCAACAGTCATGACCCGTCCGTGCTTTGGTTCATAAACAGTCGCGCAAGGCTTCAGCCCCGCTGATTTATCCCGTAAGACAAAGTTGTGGTCATATCCTTTGCCCGCCGTGATCATCGGATCGCTGCGGCCAATGTCCTGGTCGATCGGCTTCATTTTCCTGAAATCCAGAGCGGTGCCCTCTACAGGGGCGATCTTCCCATTAGGAATGCAGGCATCGTCGATTACAGTAAATTCATCGGCTTCCAACTGCAGCTGATGTTTAAGAATGGTGCCGCTGCCTTGCCCGGCCAGGTTGAAATAGGCGTGATTGGTCAGATTGATGACGGTTTTCCGGTCGGAAATCGCGGCAAAGCGAATGATCAACGAATAGTCGGCCGTCAGGATATAAGTCACTTGCACATCAAGATTTCCCGGATAGCCTTCTTCCCCGTCCGGACTGTGATAATAAAAGCGTACCCCCTCGCCTTCCGGAGAACTGAAGGGTTCACCGCGCCAGACCACTTTGTCAAAGCCCTTGAGTCCGCCGTGCAGATGGTTGGCTCCGTCGTTTTTAGCCAGCTGATACGTTTTCCCGTCAAGCTCGAAGCTGGCGTCCTCGATGCGGTTGCAGAATCTGCCGACTACTGCGCCAAAATATGGATTTTTGGCGCTTTCATAACCGCTCATATTGTCATAGCCCAGTACAATGTCCTGAAACCGGCCTGACCGGTCCGGCATCAATAGCCTTTGCACAGCGGCGCCATATGAAATCAATGTACAGAAAGTGCCATTCTCCTGATAGAGGGTATAGCTATGAACAGTCCGTCCTTCGCGAGTTTTTCCAAATTCACAAATTGTTATGCTCATGTTCTTTTCCACTTTCCGGCAAGTCAAAAATCAATTGGCTTGTCAAATAGATTAACAATCCTATAAAAACGCCTATTTAACGTTTCTGTCAAGTAGTCTTGTCCAGAAAATCAAATGAATCAGCGTCTTGCGGGAAAACCTGGTTGCTCGAAATCTTGACCGGAATGCCCATCTGTACCAGCCGGGTGCAGAAAAGCCTTTCAACCAGCGGTTCGCTGATTCTTCTGGAAAAGGTCACAGTCAAGGTATTGCCATAGCTGAGAACTGCACAATTGATCCAATCCGAAAGGGACGGGCCCATCAGGACATACAGGCCTTCAACATAAGGTTCCATGGCCTTGGGCAAGCGGACTGAGCCAAGATTGGTCAGGGTGCTGGTTGTCCGGCTGTCGCCGTAAAACAAGTATGCGATCTTGAGAATCTGGTTTTTCAAGACCAACGGCACCAATCTGGCCGCCAGGATTTTTTCATTGCGCACGTTGTTGTACATCTGGGCATTGAGGTATTTTTCATTCGTCTTGATTTGCATATAATGGTGCACTTCAGCCAGGATCTCGTCAAAACTGAAGTTGCCGTAAGCCTGGTTCACAGTCGGCATTACCCTCAGGAAGAAATTCCTTAGCGTATGGCTGGGGTAATAGCGGCGCATGTTGACCGGCACGGCTATGACAACCGGCCGGGACAGATGATGCTCGAAAGCGCTCTGGATCCTGCAAAAAGCGTCAACATAGACCGCAACCAGCAAATCGTTCAGCGTCACTTTCTTTTCATGTGCCAGCGCTTTCAATTTGTCCAGCGGAATTTGCGCTCTGATCACATTGATTCTGCCAGACGGTTCCAGCGTGCCGCTAATATGAAAAGCCCTAGGCTGTTTGGGATTGCGTTGACGGGTTGGCCGCACGTATTTATTGTAGCTATCTTCCATCTCCTGCACCGGGGGGATCTGGAAAATGTCCAGCACGCCTTCCTCGTTCGGAATGGCGATGTTCTTTTGCAAGGTCAGGTAACGGGCAGTCAGGGTTTTCAAGAAAGCCAGGCCGCCCGTGCCATCCGTCAAGGAATGGAAAATCTCGATTGAAATCCGCCGGTCATAATAGAGCACGCGAAACAAGAATCCCTGATTGTTTTTGCGGTAAAGCCGGCGGCAAGGATAGCGGGTATCGGTATAGACACGCGGTTTTGCCGGATTCGGCTCCAGATAGTACCAAAACAGGCCCGGCTTAAGCTTCATGGCAAAATGGGGAAACCGGGGCAAGATATCGACAAGCGCTTGCTGCAAGATAGCCGGATCAATATTTTCGTGCAAAATAATTGACAGCCGATAAACAGCCGATACTTTTCCATTTTTGATCGCCGGAAAAATTTTGGCGGAATTATCCAAAGGATACCAGATTTGCACGCCGCCCATTTTTCGTTTCGTGCGGATGATGGCCTTTTGATCAAGGCTCTTCATTCATTCAAGCCTCCAAATAATTGGTCAATGCTTCAGGAGTTATTGTACTATCGTATGCCATGTTCATCGATCGGGCAAGGCTTTTTTCGCTGTATACCGCAATGTATCGCTTTTTGCGGGCAAATTGCGGCACACCGGCCACAACGGATACATTCCGGCACATTGGCGTCAGACGGAACCGGCACATTCATCGGGCATTGCCGGGTGCAGTCGCCGCACTGGTTGCATCGCGCCGGATCAACCGTGACCCGGTAGAGACTGATCCGGTTGAAAAAACCATAAATCGCGCCTAACGGGCATATGTACCGGCAAAACGGGCGAAATATCCTGACCGCAAAAAAAACCACCACAAGAAGCAACCAAAACTTCCAGCCAAAAAGCCAGCCGATCTGCTGCCGCAGGTCGCTATTTAAGGTCAACAGCGGCAGTCCGGCCATCAGCGTGCCTTGCGGGCAGACATATTTGCAAAATGCCGGTTCGCCATATCCGGTCAGCGCAAGCCCTGCAACCGGCAATAAAACAATAAATACCGCCAGGAAAAAATATTTTACATAAGCGAGCGCGGGGATTTTCCGGTTTAATTTCAGTAGTTTGTCAGGCTGCCATTTTGCACCGGGTATCTTGTAGAGCCCTTCTTGAATCAAGCCAAACGGGCAAAGCCAACCACAGACAAATCGTCCCAAAAGGCCGCCGAGCAAAGTCAGAAATCCCAGAACATAAAAAGATATCCGCTGTAAAGGATCTGCCAGAGCGCTTTGCAGCGACCCCAGCGGGCAGGCGCCAAGCGCGCCAGGGCATGAATAGCAATTAAGGCCGGGGAGGCAAAGCCTTTTCAGCGGCCCCTGGTAAATTGTGCCCGAGAAAAAACCCGGCAACCAGGCATTGCCGAGGACCAGCGCCAGGATTTGCACGATCCTGCGCTGCTTTTCCTGTGATTTTGGCCTAGCCAATGCCGATGCACCCAAGGCAGATGATGATGGCCCGCTGCAAAACAAACCTAGTTTCATCGCGCCATAATCCCAAGGCCAGCAACAGCATGCCCGATGTCAAAACCAAAGTTCGGGCAAAAAACAGTTTTTGCCCGCGTAACGGTTTGTCCATGCTATTCCTGCCGTTCATCCAGATCGGATGCCGGTAAATCCTGTTCAGGAGATTTGGGCGATTCTGGCGTGGGCAGTTCCTCCTCGCCGCTGCGTTCCCGTCCTGGAGATCGCAGTTTTAGAAGGGTTATTGCAAAGTAGAAGACCGCAAACGACAAGGCCGCCATAACCAGGCCAACCTGCCAGATCATATGGGGCCGGGTCGCCAAAGACCAGTTGGCCAGATAATCCGAAAGGCCTGCCGAGAATGAAAATCCGCAAAAGGCCTGCAGTTGATAGCAAATCAAAAGGGACACGCCATAGAGTAACGTATAGAACAAATACAAAATCGGCGATGTAAACAGCAACAGGTACTCGATCGGCTCGGTCACACCACTAAGCAGGGAAACAAGGGCAACGATGGCCAGCAGCCCGGCAAGCTGGCGGCGGCGGCGTTTTCTGGCCGTTATGAAAAGGCAGGCGGCTATTGCCGGCACCGCAAAGATCATCATTGGGAAAAAACCTGAAATATAGGCTCCGGCAGTTGGATCGCCGGCCAGGAAACGATTCAGGTCACCTTGAATTAAAAAGCCGGATTGGTTGGTGTAATCTCCAAATTGGTACCAGATCTCTTGATTGAGTGAATGATGCAACCCAAGCGGCAACAGCAGCCGATTTAAAAATCCATAGACGAATGCTCCGCCGGCGCCGGCCTGGGTCAGACGGGATGCGAGGGCAGACAGGCCATTGCCAAGGCCTGTCCAGATGGCTCCCGACACCAGTCCCAACGGTACTGCAGCCAAAGCGGTCAATATCGGCTTAAGCCGCTGGCCGCTAAAAAAGCCGAGCCAGCCGGGCAAGTCGATTGGCTTGACGCGGTTGTGGATGACTGTGGCTAAAAAGCCGGCCAGAAAACCGCCGGCAATTCCCATGTAAAAATCTGCCGAATCTGTTCGGCTGCCATTGATAATGACCGATAATGTAGCTGCTGATTGATTAAGAACCAGAAAGGCGACCGCACCGGAAAGGGCGGCAACGCCTTGAAGTTCTTTGGAAAAGCTGTAAGACAGGCAAACGGCGATCAGGATCGGCAGATACTCGAATAAGATAAAACCGCTATTTGTAAAAATCGACGCGCCGGTAAAATTGATCCGGCTGAGAAGGTCACCGGCCATCATGAGCAAGCCGGCAATCGGCAAAACAGCCGTTGGCAGCAATAGCGACTGGCCGACCTGTATAAACCAGGCTTTGCTTTTTGGGGAAAAAGATCGAAATTTAAACACTTCCAGTCCCCTCCTTTTTAATGTTCAATCCAGTGCCAACATCAAGCGGGCGACGAAATCAATTGATCCTTTGCTCCAGCATTTGCCGCAATTGTGGTTCAAGCGCCGCTGAATAGCCGCTAAAACTATCGCTGACTTCACCATCGTCGATCACAACAAACAGCGGGATGGACGAAGCCTGATACTGTCTGGCCAAATCCGGAGCCTGGTCAACGTTAACCTTCAGGATATGAGCCTTGCCGGCATAATCCCTGGCCAACGACTCGACAAAGGGCGCAGCTGCACGGCACGGCGGGCACCACTCAGCCCAGAAGTCGACAAATACAGGTTTTTCGGCTGAATTGATGAAATTCTTAAAATCAGATACCGCCTTGTGCTCAATAACGCCGTTTTGATCGACAAGCTCCACGACCGCAGACTGGTCAGCTGCTTTTTCCGTATTATCCGTATTGTCCGGTCTCGTTATTGCCAGTATTACGAAGACAGCCACCATCACGACAACTGCCAGCACCGCAAGGCCGGCGTATAACCCTCTCTTTTCGCTAATCATCCATTGCACCCGCTAAATGGTCTTTGGCTGTATCAATATTTCCGCTTGATCTTTTTCGAAGTTGTTTTTTCGAACTCTTCGGCACGCAAGGCAAAGCTCTTGATATACTTGTAAGGGGTCAGCATATGGTTGACTTTGCGGACTTCCTCGGCAATAAGTTTTCTAACCGCTTCGGAAGTCGCCTCGACCTGGCCAAGCTGCTCCTGGATTTTTTCCATGTTGGGGAAAATCTCGGCAGCGACCCGGGTCTCCCCTTCGTCGTCCACAATGCCGGACACCAGGCACTCCTGGATATAATCACTGCGGCTGAGGAGCGATTCGATCTCTTCCGGGAAAATATTTTTGCCGTTCTTGGTGATGATCACATTTTTTTTGCGGCCGGTAATAATGACGAAATTATTCTTGTCCAAATAGCCCAGATCGCCGGTATGGAAGAATCCATCGGCATCAATGGCCGCTTTGGTCGCTTCCTCATCTTCATAATAGCCCATCATGACATTGGGTCCTTTGCCGATGATTTCACCGATGCCGTTTTCGTCCTTGTCAATGATCCGGACGTCGACGCCCGGCAAGGGCAAGCCGGCTGAAGCATTGTTGTAAATGACATCCCGGTTCAACGCCAGGATCGGCGCGCACTCCGTCAGGCCATAGCCCTGGACGCAATGGATCCCCAAATCCTGCATGCCTTTCATAATGGCCGGATCGATGGCTGCCCCTCCGGCGATGATGATCCTCAGGTGCCCGCCAAAATTACTGTGGACTTTCTCAAAGAGTGTCCGCCGCTTATCAATGCCCACTTTTCTCAATACGCCGCTTATCTTCAATCCCAATCGGAATTTCTTGGCCAATTTGGGATCCGAAGTCGCCGCTTTGATGATCCGTTTGTAAAAAAGCTCCAGCATCAGGGGAACAACCAGAATAATCGTCACTTTGGATTCCTGCATGTTCTTGGTGATGTGGCGCAGGCCTTCGCAAACTGCGACGGTGCAGCCGCGATAGATCGGGCACAAAAAGCCGCAGGTGCATTCATAGGTGTGGTGCAGCGGCAAAACCGACAGGAAAATGTCATCCGGCCCGATATAGAGCATACTGCACATCGCCTGGAGATTGATGCAGATGTTGCGGTGCGACAGCATGACCGCCTTGGATTTGGCTGTCGTGCCGGACGTGAATAATAGGATGTTCATGACCTCAGGGTCAATTGGCGCCTTGATGAAACGTTGGTCACCAGCCGCCAGATCCTGTTCGCCGGTTTTCAGCCAGTCCCAGAAATTGGCTTCGCCAGTTTGGGTTTCACCAGCCAAATCATCCATGCAGACAAAATAGCGGACAGACGGGATATTGGCGCGAATCGCATCAATGTCTTTTTTCTTGCTTCGGGAATAAACCAGAACATCCGCATGCGATCGATTCATCAGGCTCTCGATTTCCTGCCGGGGCAATTCTTTATCCAATGGCACAACAACGCCGACCCCATTGACCGTAGCCATGTAAGTTACATACCACTCATACCGGGTTTCAGCCAGGATGGCGACTCTAACCTCTGGCAGATCCAGCTGTTTTAACCGTGTGCCAAAGGCATCGATATCATGGTCGAATTGCTTATAGGATACCGGCAGATAAGGCAGGCTCTTTTCCGAAGCCGCGGGCTCGCCCGTTTCAACTGCCGTCGGTTCCGCTTGCAAACTGCCGCCCCGGCGTCCGGCCGCACGGCTGTCTTTTACCAGGAAAGCCGGCTTTTCGCCAAACAACTGCACGCTTTGCTTGATCATATCACGCAGGTCTTGAATCTTCCGAACCTCATACAATGGTACGTTTTTCATAAGCACCCTCACAATCGTTCAATTGGCAGCCGCACTAAAAAGCCGCCAATTAAATTATAACGGAAGAAGCGCCATTTGGGAAATGTTTGGGAAATGTTTATCAAAATACTAAAATGGCCTCTTGACAATAAAGGGATCCCTAATATACAATAAAGTTCGCCTTACGGCATATTTGGGGGTGTAGCTCACCTGGGAGAGCGCTTGAATGGCATTCAAGAGGTAAGGGGTTCGATCCCCCTCATCTCCACCACACTGGCTTAAGGGAACCCTGTTCAAAAAAATTGAGCAGGGTTTTCCGTTTTCTTCGGAACTTTTTTCACCATTAATTTGATTTGATGTTGCCGGAAGGCTTTTTTGCGTAACAAGCGATTTTGTCATACCGATTAAAATATCAAAAGACGGATTGTATTCAGGGAAGGGCCGTCCGGATTTCGAGACAATTTAACTACACAAACATCGGGCAGTGATTGACTTGAATTCCAATAAGAACGGAGTTATTCTCGGACAGATACATCGGAAAGGAGGCTACCAAATGAGCAAATCATTCAACAAAGGAGCTAATAGCAGCACTTTTGAAGATATACTCACAAGCAGTCTTAATCAAACAAAAGATCCTTTTCGGACAGTCTCACCAAAAAACGCTACGGCTAATAGTCACGGCAGTTTTTTATTTTCGAAAACTCATTGCTCTTTGATGTTTCGAGTATCTTTCCAGATATTTTTCCGGTATTCCAACGGTGTCAGGCCAATCGACTGACGAAAAACTTTTTCGAAATAACTAATGTCGTTAAAGCCGCAAATACCTGCGATAGCCGTTATATTCTGAGCATCGTCTGCTAATATCTTCTGTGCGATGCTGATGCGATAACCGTTAACATAATCTATCGGTCTCATTTTCAATATGTTTTTAAAGCAGCGGTTACATTCACGGACACTGATATGGGCAGCCGCAGCGATGTCTGCAAGCTGCAGCTTTTCACCGTAATGTTCCTGGATAAAATGCAGCATTGTCTTCATTCTTAGGCTTCGTAGTCCGGCGATTTTCCGGTCATCCTGATAGAGCGGACGGCAGTTTATCGCCAGCAGGTGCCAGATTTCACACAACTGGTTACGTAGAGCCATTTCATACCCAAAAACCTTATCAGTATCTAACACGGCCATGTTGCTCAGATTTTTCAGGCAGGCCCGCTGCCAGGGATATTCAGGTGATAACAAGATACAGCTCATCGGCTCGCTGCCGATTATTGGCTGGATATATTTCTGATAGATTAAGTTTTCAGTGCCATAAGCAATGATGTCCGGCGAGAAAATGCACGAATAGATCAGTGCGTTGCCCCCAACAGGTTTGGTCTGATGCAGAACTCCGGTGTTGACAAAAATACCTTCACCTGAATGCAAATGGAAGATTCCCTTTTCGGTCGTATATTCGACTGTTCCTTCGATGGCAACAGCAAATTCGGCTTCCGGATGCCAATGCCACTGAATGTAGCCGATCGGCAGTTTTGCAAAATCATCCAGATAAATTTGCATCGGAAATTCGGGGTGCCCGTAAAACATTTGCGATCGTTGATTTTGATCTGTTTTCATCCCTGGTGATAACATGGCAATTTCTCCGTTTATGGCATGATTTTTTTATTTTCAGGCATAATTATGCATAATATTTGATGCTCACGTCAATATAATTGTATCACAATCGCAGAATATGGAGGATACTGACATGACCGAAGAAGAAAAACTACTATCCGGCAAAATATTTTGTCCCTATGATCTTGAACTCTTGGCTATCAAGCGAATTGCTCACAATGCCTGCGCAAGGTACAATCTTTTACCGGAAGATGACGGGCAGGAGCGCAGTGCCATTCTCAAAACCTTATTGAAATCGATTGGCAGCGGCGGCTATTTTCAAGGCCCGATTTATTTCAATTATGGCCGGCACACCAGTATTGGCGACAACTTTTTTGGCAACTACAACATCATGATTTCTGATGACGCAGCCGTGACGATTGGCAATGAAGTGATGTTCGGGCCAAATGTCACGCTGGTCACACCTGCGCATCCATTGATCGCCAGCGAACGTCGAAGCATCACCGTCGATGGCAAGATTTTTCAACCCTGCTTTGCCAAACCGATTGTTATCGGCGATGATGTCTGGCTGGCAGCAGGCGTGACGGTCTGCGGCGGTGTGACGATTGGTCAAGGTGCTGTGATCGGTGCGAACAGCGTCGTGACCAAGGATATTCCGGCTCATGTGTTTGCCGCCGGCAACCCATGCCGCGTTATACGCGAAGTGACCTCTGCTGATACAATCTGGAGCAAGTCTGAACTCTGGGAATAACCAAGCAAGGAGACTATCATGACCACTGTACTGATTCTCATCATTTATCTGGCTTTCATCAGTCTGGGGCTACCTGACGCCGTTTTCGGTTCGGCTTGGCCGATTATCCATCAGGATATCGGCGTATCGATAACTGCTGCCGGATACTTAACAACTGTGATCGCAATCGGCACGGTCCTGTCGAGTTTGTTCAGTGTTCGCCTGATACACAAGTTCGGCACTGGCAAGATTACGCTAGTCAGTGTCATCCTGACTGCTTGCGGCCTGGCTGGGATTGGTCAGTCGCCCGGCTTCATCTGGATTTGTCTGATGGCTGTTCCATTGGGATTGGGCGCGGGTGCGATTGATGCGGCGGCTGGCGGATCGGTTATCTGACCTTGGCAATCATCCAGTCGTGCCTTATTATGCTCTGATCATCTCTTTGCCGCTCTGGCGACGATTTGAAAAAAGCGGTCGGACAGTCTGCAGGCAAACATGACCAGATGAACCTGGGCCGGCTGATCAGGCTTCCGGGAGCTCAAGCGACGCTGTTGACCTTTTTCAGCTACACGACTGTGGAATTGACAACGGGTCTCTGGGGCAGTTCCTATCTGGTCATGAGCCAGGGACGCCTAACGCGTCTTGACAAAGGGGAGCAGCACAAAATGGTCTCAAGCCAAATCCGAACTATTACAGCAATATCAGTCAAAGATCAGCATTGTCAAATAATATTAATATTTTACACGTTATTAAAATTTTCCGATATGTTCCAATGAACACATCTAATCCAATTTGAACACACCCCTCCCCTTTTATATCAATAAGCGTCATTATAGATACAAATTTTCTGATAAACTCGTTTTTCAGAACAATAATTACACCGGAAATGGAAAATTCCCGGTGTTTTTTGTTGTAAATTTAATTATTTAATCAATTTTCAGTATGACAAGTGCTTATTTCGTACTGCTTTATCCTTACGTTGCTGCTATCAGCGCGCGGGCACATAGGGTTGACTGTATAAATCTTGGCAATGTCCAGTAAATGCGCTGGCTGAAAAAATGGAGAAGTCGTAGCAGTTACAATCCCATGGGTTATGCCTGTTCAGTCAATTTTGAACATTCTGAAAACATTCCGAAATATAGTCATGATTTGTCACGATTCACTGTAAATCGTATATAATAGAGTGGATAGAACTCGTTGCACTTCATTGCGAATCATTGGGCTGATGCCCACCGAGGACAAAATATGCTGAAATTGGGATACATTCTGACGGAGCAGGGCCTTCTGACGGACGATCAGCTGAAAACAGCTCTTGAGCTGCAAAAGATGACCGGCAAGAAACTGGGCGACCTAATCGCCGACAAGGGCATGCTTTCAGATATTCAAATTATGAAGGCTTTGGAAATCCAATGCAAGATTCCCTATATCGATTTATCCGATATTCGTGCCGATCCCGGCGCGCTCAGCCTGATCGGCGAAGAATACGCCAAAAAATTCTGTGCCATTCCGATAGACTTTGAAGATGACAAATTGATTGTCGCGATCAATGATCCGCTCGATTTTATCCTGGTCGATGAAATCGGCTATTTGACTGGTAAGAAAATTCAACCCAGATTGAGTACCAAAAAGCAGATCCTGACTGCGATCGAGACCAACTACCGTTTAGCCGCTGGCCAGCGGACGGCTCAGAAAGCTGCGAATGAATTTGAGAAAAAACCCCATAAACCCAAAGTGACTGTTGAACACAAACCAGAACCAGTTGTTCACGAGGTCTTCGTCGCTCCAATTCCTGTTTCATCACCAGCGCCAATTGAAATCATCAATATTCCAGAACCAGTCCCGGCTCCCATCGAAAATATCACTCCGCCCGTTCCCGAAATCGTTGCAGATAATCAGGACATCGAAGCGATTGCCGCTGAGCTGCCGATGGAAACGATCGCTGAAGATCGCATGCTTTATCAAGGAGGTTTTATGCTCGATTTTACGAAATCAGTCAAACAGCATTTTCCTGTAAACATGATCGACAATCAGACCATTCGCGTCCGAATGCCAACCAAACGGGTATTTGCCGCACTGATTGAACTGCAGGACAAACTCACCAAGCTGGTCACCCTGAACTCCAATATTTCTGCACAGCTGGATGAAATTTATGGCCTTTGTGCCACAATACTATCGAATAATCTGGATCAAAAGGAAATCAGCAGTGATTACCTATCCGACCTGCTGGATCTTGAAGATCTGCGGATCTTTTACAAGGCCTATGCCGACTTCGTTAACTCGGTTTTGAATGGTGCCTAGCTCCACATGACTTGCTGTGTACCCTTTGTCTTTAAAAACGAATCGATAAAAAACATGAAATAATTAAATTATATGATTAATCCTGGATATGCAGCAACCGTCTTCATTTCAGCAGCCAGTCAAGTACATTGATCTGCTTGATACCATTATGGTTTGTCAACGGCGTGTGGTCCATTGTCAGCAAGAATTTGGGATTGTGGTCACTGATTGCCTCTAAGGGAGCAAGTTCTCGCTTTAGCGTTTTTCCGTCAGTATCAATGACGGTGTAGGCGACTTGGTAATATTCCGTTCCACCATCTCCGACGGCAACAAAGTCTACTTCGGAAGTACCGACTTTACCGATATAAATATCGTAACCCCGGCGTAAAAGCTCTAGATAGACAACATTTTCCAGAATATGTCCTGCATCAGCCTTTTTTGTTCCAAGCAAAGCGTAGCGTAGTCCGATGTCGGCAGCATAGTATTTGTCGCCGGTTTTCAGATGCTGCTTCCCTTTGACATCATATCGGCCAATCTTATATAAAATAAAACTGTCAGTCAGCGCAGAAAGATAGCTTTCAACTGTGTGGACAGTAATTTTTCGTCCCGCTGAAGTCATGGTATCGGCAATTTTATTCGTCGAGCAGATGTTCCCTATATTGTCGAACATGAAGCGAACGACGCTCTGCAACATGGCCACATCGGGGAATCGTTTGCGGGCAACGATGTCTTTGAGCACGATAGTATCAAAGATACCTTGCAAATATAGCTTAATATCCTTGGCTCTGCTCAGTTCCAGCGAATAAGGAAATGAACTGTTAACCGTGTAATCCGTGTAGAGTCTGTCGATATTTGAATTTTGGGGAAATACCGATACATATTCCTTAAACGAAAGCGGAAGCATTTTTATCTCAACATACCGACCAGAAAGAAGTGTCGCAAGTTCGCCACTCAACAAGAAAGCGTTTGATCCAGTGATATAAACATCGCAGTTCTTTTTCACATATAGACCATCAACAGCCTTCTGAAATTCATCAACACGCTGGACTTCATCGAGAAAAATATACATTTTCAGATCTGGACGTAGTCTCTCCTGGACATAACTGAAAAGTTGCTTGCTCGTTTCGAGATCATCATACTCACCATCTTCTAGATTGATCGAAATAATTTGCTCTTCGGAAACACCATCTGATTTTAAGAAAGCTTGAAACTGCTCAAACAACGTCGACTTACCACATCTCCGGATCCCAGTAACGACTTTGATGAGTTGTTTGTCTCGAAAATGTATTAAGGTATCAAGATATTCCTGTCTCGTTATCATTATTCGCCTTTCTAACTTCTTTGCATTAATCATACAATATCTCTTCATGATAATCAAGTATTTGCACAGGTTATGCAAATACTTTTTTTGAACACACTTAACTATCTATGAACACACCAACTCCAAAATGAATACACTCCCCTGCCCTTTGTATCAACAACCCTCTTCTCCGCTTCGGTGTTTTTTGTTGCAAATTTAACATACCTGTTAAAAATCGCCATGCGAACGCCGTTTAGACATCATTCTTGCTCTCGTCCCTCAATTATTTCTTGTAATTCTACATCAACTTTTGAGTTTACACAGATTTGGGGATACTCCAGAAGGCGTGTCCATCGCAAATTATGGGTGAATTACTAATTTAGTCAAATTTATTTTGTTTTTTACACCAGCCTTTTTAAAAATGTTTGATGTGTGCTTTTTTACAGTACTTTCAGAAATATAAAGTTCCGCGCTAATTTCTTTAATAGTCAAACCATTGCATATCAGGTTTAACACTTTGATTTCACTTTTCGTAAAGTTATATTTTGTTGGAATACCATTCAAATAATCAACAGTTTGCTTTTGATTAATTCCATGCGGATACTTTCTATAAAATAGAATTGATAAATGCTCATTTAAAATTTCAAGAATATATACGTCTTGTTCGCTGAAATCCCCAGTGTTTGAGCTGTTCCATAAGTTTATTGAACCGTATAGGATGGCGTTATGAACAACACGCGAAAACAAACAGTATTTTATGTTTTGTGGTTCCATCCATTCTTTGTGGAATTTTGATGTACTTCGAATTTTATTGTTTGAGTAATCACTTTCTTTAGATACGGCAGGGGTATCGTCAAAGAAAAACCACGATATTGTATCAAAAGCCGCATACTCACCAGTAAGTTTGCCAATGTAATCAGGATCCATATTGTAGGCAATGGAATCAAAAAATTTAACATTGGATCCTTTTCTTGTTGCAAGTTCGAAAGAAGCTTTATCAAAATTAATAACATCATGAAGCTGAATTAGAAAATTACTCCTAATATTACGCATATCTTCACTTGATGAATATAAATACTTTATCATATTGTTTATGCAATGCCACTTCTTATTTGATAATATTAACATAGATTCGCCTACATTTCATTTGTTACTTAACACAAATTATAATACAAAAGTACACCATATACAACATTGTTATAGTATTATGAAAGTTCATAAATTAGTACTATCGATCAGATTAAAAACCTGTGTTAAATTAAAATCAAGTAAAAAAGGGGGGTATTTAAGATGAAAGAATCTATTTTTGAAGTGTATTCTCCTAAAGATGAAAGGGAATTAACGGATGCCCAAAGAGCGAAAGATGAGGCATGGGGAACAATAGGAATTGAAGGTTCTATTAAACAAATTTATAAAAATTTCCCCGAAGGATTTTTGACGGCTTTTGTAGATGGTATTGCCGCTGGAAATTTTACAACTTTGAAAATGAATTATGACTTGATAGACCCACCCAAATTATCTTGGGAAGAGTTGACACATGGTGGAAAAGGCGACAACTTTGTAAAAGATGGAGATACTTTATATGGTGTTTCTTTGGGGGTATCCCCAAAATATAGACAAAACAATGTTGGGGCAAAATTAGTATACTTTGCATTACAAAAAACTGTTGAATTTAATTGTAAACAATTTGTTCTTGGGTGTAGAATCCCAGATTATCATAAGTATAGTGATATCCCTGTTGAAGATTACATTACATTAAAACGTAAAGATGGTGAATTTCTCGATAAAGAATTAAGATTTTATTCAAGGTGTGGCCTAAGATTTTTAAAACCGTTACCCGATTACATGATTGGCAAATGGGCAGATCCTGAGAGCCTTAATTATGGAGTTTTGAGTGTTTGGACCAATCCCTTTTATGCAAAAAATAGAGTGGAGGAGTAATGGAAGAGAATCTAACCATAACGAACAGAAAACAATAATTGATAAACCATAGTAACCCAAAGCCAACATTTAGATTATTTTGGTGCATTGTTATTGCGCAAGTTCCGCTTAGCATGTTGTTTGCAGGGGCACCTCATGCGGCAATTAGAACTGTTTGCATCGTGCTTTCTATATCATTTTTATTCATTATTGTGAGTATGCTTATTGGATTATTTAGATGGTTCAATGAAGACTATAATTAAGAACCATTAAGAAGAAAGAAGGAAGAATAAAATGAAATACGAAGTTCAAGAACATTTACATTATGCAGGGATTCCTACTTGGAATCATACAGTAAATACTCAAGATGTTGAAGGTGCTGATATTGTAGTTATGGGCGTTCCCTTTGATAGTGGTGTAACTTTTAGACCTGGTGCTCGTTTCGCCCCAAGAGCAGTCAGAGAACAGAGTTTGATTGCATGCTGCTTTAAATATCCATGGGAGTATAAATTAACAGATGTTGCAAAGATTATAGATTATGGTGACGTAGGTTATTGGGTCGGCCCCAAAGCGACTGAATTTATGGTCGACGATACATACAAACATGCCAAGAGAATTCTTGATGCCGGATGTAAACTGATGACTATTGGTGGAGATCATACAATACCCTATGGACCGGTTAGAGCTGCAAGCGAGAAGTATGGCAAATTAGCACTGATACATTTTGATTCACATCAAGATAGTACAAAAAGTGAAGAAAAGTCTGATGGAACAAGAAATCTTTCTCATGCAAACTTTGCATACGACCTGCAAGAAGAAGGGTGCATTGATCCGCTTCACTCTTTACAGGTATACATCAGAACAGAAATGACAGAATGTGGGTATAATATAATTTATTCAATGGATGCATTGGAGATGGCACCTAAACAGTTATCAGATAAAATTAAAGAAATTGTTGGGATTATGCCGGTTTATTTAACATTTGATATTGATGCCCTTGACCCATCTGCAGCTCCGGGAACAGGTACTCCTGTTATTGGAGGACCAAGTTCAGACCAAGTTAGAAAAGTTTTACTGGGCCTTAGGGGAATTAACATTGTAGCGGCTGATCTAGTTGAAGTTTTACCTGATATGGACCCTAGTAATATTACGGCAATCGCAGGGGCGGCCATAGCTCAAGATATTATGTATTTAATGTATGAAAATAAAAATAAGTAAAACAATCAGCCTTGCTTGCAATATTAATATCGAGCCATAATAGTCGACTCAATCCAAGAAATTTGTTTCCGGCACATCCCGTTCCGGGGTGTTCATTTTAGCGTTATACTGAGCTAAGGTGTTATACTGGGCTTTTATAATCGCAAGCATGGTCAAGCCGGTTTTGTCTTGTATGTGTATCCTGAAGATGGAGGTAAGGTCCGGAACATGGATAATGGAGAAAAGTTCACCGCGGTGCAACGGATGCAGGATTACATCGAAGGACATCTCAACAGTCCGATGACGTTGGTCGAGCTGGCCAGGGTTGCTGAATACTCGCCATGGCATAGTGCCAGGATATTCAAGGAACTGACCGGCAAGGCGCCTTTCGAGTACATTCGGGCGCTGCGCCTGACCCGGGCGGCCATGCGGCTGCGCGACGAACCGGTCAAAGTCATCGATGTCGCCCTTGATTTTGTCTTTGATTCGCACGAAGGATTCACCCGGGCTTTTGCCAGGGAATTCGGCCTCTCGCCCAATTCCTACAGGAAAAATCCGCCGCCGGTCAAGTACTTTCTCCCCTATCGGGTTATGGACCACGACTTCACATCAAATAAAGGAGATGGGAGCATGCCAGAAAAAGAAAAACCCAATACCGTTTTTGTCCAGGTCGTTGAACGCCCGGCCCGCAAGCTGATTATCCGGCGCGGCATCAAGGCTGCTGATTATTATGAATATTGCGAGGAGGTTGGCTGCGACATCTGGGGAATTTTGAGCAGCGTCAAAGAAGCGCTATACGAGCCGATCGGGATGTGGCTGCCGGCTCAGCTGATCCGCCCCGGAACCTCCCTGTACGCCCAGGGTGTCGAGGTGCCGCTGGATTACGACGGGGAGATTCCGGCGGATTGCGAACTGATTGACCTGCCACCATGCAAGATGATGATTTTCCAGGGTCAGCCTTATGACGATGAAAAATTCGAAGAAGCGATTTCGGACATCTGGGCAGTGATGAAGGATTACAAACCGGAAATCTGCGGTTACCGCTGGGCTGATGAAGATGGCCCGCGCATTCAGCTGGCACCGATGGGCTATCGTGGCTATATCGAGGCCCGCCCGGTCCGCCCAGTTTAATTTATTGAATTGCACCCCTTTGATCAGTATAATGGATTTGGCGAACTGAGCAGGCCATCAACACAGCTGACCACAGGGTGCAAATGAATGTATAAGATTCTTATCATCGAAGACAATCAGAAAATCCGGGATGAACTGGCCATTTTTTTAAACCGGAACGGTTATTTATGTCAGGCGCCTGACCATTTTGACGACATCCTATTGGCAGTGGCCGCTGAAAAACCGCATCTAATCCTGCTCCCGCTGATCCTGGCCATCGTCCATTCGGTCGTCGGCCTGCGGGTGGCCAATGAAGCAATCGCCAGCATAGGCAGTGTCAATGCCGCCTCGAATATCATCGTGACAGCCGGTCTTATCCTTTTAGTTTACGGCGCTTATTTCCTGGCGACCTATCTGGGTTGCCGGAGCATGATCGGCGGCCGGCGCATGTCGCTTTGATACAATGAACTATAACCAGGCAAGTGATCATCGTCTGGACAGGATTTTTAATTACATTTTCCAAGAATGATGCTTTATGGGTGAGGTTGTTTTCTGTAAAAAACCCGCTTGGCAATTTCAGTCGAAATGATGTAAGCCACAGCAACCCCCAACAACGAAAAGAGGATCGCAGGCGGTATAGGCGCGATATTCAAGATATTTTTCATGGGCAAATAGGGGAGAATCAGCGTGATTGCTGCTACACCTATGGATGAATACAAAAGAGTGGGCGCGGGTTTGCTTTTGAAGAATGGTTTCTGAGTGCGCATGACCAGTAAAACCATCAATTCTGTCAAGATTGAGAGGATAAACCAACCGCTTTGAAAGGCTTCCTCCTGCGCTCTGAATCCGACTAGCAGAACAGCAAAGGTCATATAATCAAATGCCGAGCTGATTAATCCGAAAGTAAACATGAAGTTGCGAATAAACTTAATATTCCAGCGATGTGGCTGGCTTACCATCTCAGGATCCACGGAATCGCTAGCCAAAGTCAGGGCGGGAAAGTCTGTTATGAAATTTATCAATAAGATTTGCTTGGGGAGCAAGGGCAGGAAGGGCATGAACAGCGAGGCGCCGGCCATGCTGAACATGTTGCCAAAGTTGGCACTGGTTGTAATATAGATGTACTTGAGGGTGTTGGCAAAAGTGACACGCCCGAGTTCAATCCCGCGTTTCAGAACATCCAGGCTTTTTTCCAGGAGCACGAAATCCGCAGCTTCCTTGGCAACATCGACCGCCGTATTGACCGATATGCTGACATCTGCTGCATGCAGTGCTGGTGCATCGTTAATGCCATCACCCATGTAGCCTACGACATGATTCTTCTTCTTCAGAGCCAAAATAATCCGTTCCTTCTGGTTGGGATCAACTTCAGTAAACAAGTTGGTGGTTTCAATGACATTCCACAGCGCTTCATCGTTTAGCTTCATGAGTTCAGCGCCAGTCAGCGGATTTCTGACTTCCAATCCAACCGTGTTCGCGGTATGCATGGCAACCAGTTTGTTATCCCCGGTGATAATTCTCAACTGAACACCAAGCTTGCCGAGGTCAGCGATGGTTTGGATGACATCCGCTTTTGGCGGGTCATAGAAAAGCAGAAAGCCAACAAAGATCATCGCTTGTTCATCCACAATCGGGTATTGAGCCTTGGCAGGCACGGTTTTTTGGGCGATTCCCAAAACCCGATAGCCTTGGTCACTCCAAACTTCAAAACGCTTTTCGATGTGGTCCAGGAAAATGGCGTCTAGTGACTGGATATTAGAATCAATCTGAACTTGGTTGCAGATATCGAGTATATGGCTCAAGGCGCCCTTCGTGATCATCGTACACTCGTGGCCATCATTAACAATAATGCTTAGGCGCTTGCGTGAAAAATCATAGGGAATCTCATCCTGTTTTGTAATCGTGCTGATATCAAGGGCCTGATAGGCAATAATTGCCTTGTCCAGAGAATTGACCAAACCGGTCTGGAGACTGGAGTTCAAATACGCTAGTCGAAAGACGCTATCAGAGGTTTTGCCCTCCGCATCGACAGCGTTATTCAAACGGACAACCCCTTCGGTTAATGTTCCGGTTTTGTCGGTACACAAGACATCCATGCTGCCAAAGTTCTCAATTGCGGTCAGACGCCGGACAATCACCCCTTCTTTTACCATTGTCCGAGAACCTTTGGAAAGGGTAATGTTGATGATTGCCGGTAATAGCTGTGGTGTGATTCCGACAGCAAGCGCGACTGAAAAAAGCAGTGAGTCGATGGCTGGTTTTTGAAAGATCACATTGATTGCAAAAACAATCAATGTGAGGATCAGCATAATCTGGGTCAGCAAATAACCGAAGTGACGCACACCGCGTTCAAACTCGTTTTCAGGAGGACGTAGTGTCAGTTGTTTGGCAATCTTTCCAAATTCAGTACTTGCCCCGGTTTGTGTGACCACTATCGTTGCACTTCCACTGTAAACATTGGTACCGGTAAAAACGCAGTTTGCACGGTCAGCGAGGGTGGCAACTTCGGAAACTGGCGTTGTGTTCTTTTCGACGGGAAAAGCTTCGCCAGTCAGAATGGACTGATTGACGAAGAAATCATCACATTGAAGGATCAATCCATCCCCAGGTATGAGGCTTCCGGCAGAAAGCGTGACGATATCGCCCGGCACCAGCAAGTGTGTGGGGATCTCAACAGGTTTTCCACTGCGTAATACGGTGGATTTCAGTTGTATCCTGGAACGAAGTTCCTCGATTGCTTTACTGGCGCTGTATTCCTGTAAAAAACTCAAGACAACGCTGGCGATAACGATCGCCATGATGATCAGAGAATCCAGCCAATCGCCCGTCAAACCCGAAATTACGGTAGCAATAATCAGGATAATCATGATCGGATTTTTAAATTGGTTAAGAAAGAGAACAAAAGGTGCCGTTTTCCCCTGTGCCTTGATTGTATTCTCCCCATATTGCTTTAGCCTGACAGAAGATTCTGCATCTGTCAGTCCGGCCGGGTTAGACTTCAAACTTGAAAGTGCGTCTATGGAAGACATGCTCCAATACTTGAGTTCTGCTGGGTTTTGCACGCTATCATCCCCTCATGTAAATTTTAAACCGCTGGCCGTTTTACCCATGAATACTTCGAAATTCCAGATTAAACTTTGATGCATCAATCATAGCGATATTTGTCCCAATAAAAATCGTTCTGCAGAAACGTGCTTAATGCCGGATCGGCTCAAGTCTACCGTGTCCAGGCTCATCACATACTTGGGATAATTGTCGTCAATCTGCATTAATGGCTTGAATTCACGATCAGCTGCGCCTTCATCAAGGATGGATAGCGCAACCTGGATGTAAATCCGCTGTCCTTCGCTTTCAGTCACAAAATCAATTTCCAGATCTCCCTCCTGGCCGACGAAAATGTGATGTCCCTGTCTCCGTAATTCCAAATAGACAAGGTTCTCCAGCATGAAGCCAAGATTCCTTGAATCAGTTGATGTCAGCACCGTGCGAATACCTGGATCTACTGCATAGTATTTGGGCTCTCTGCCTAAAATGGCCTTTCCACGCAGGTCGTAGCGATGCACTTCAAAGAGGAGGAATGCTTCCTCAAGAAAAGTGATGTATTTCGCGATGGTCTCTTGACGTGTTTTTTCCCCACTGAGACTATTCAAAGTATTCGTAATCTTTCGCACCGAACTGCGATTCCCAACTGTATCAAAAAGAAAACTGCTCAAGTTCTGAAGAACAATTGGATTTGCAATATTGCCCCGCAGCATAATGTCTTTAAATAGGATACTGTCTGTAAGATCGGTCAACTGTGTCAGTTTTTTGCGTTCGGTATCCAGTTGCAATACACTTGGAAATCCGCCGAAGCGAATATAGTCGTTTAGCGTCAGGTTAGGGTCTATCTCCCGGGCTTCCGCCAGTGAAAATGGCAGAAGCATCTGCTGTACATAGCGCCCACTTAGCCGAGTGGCAAGCTCAGAGCCAAGCAGATTCGCATTCGAACCAGTGACGACGATATCAAATCGCCTATCGAGACGAAGGGAATTTATGACTTCTTCCCAGCTCTCAACAACTTGAATTTCATCCAGCAGGAGAAAACAAGGATCCTTCTGTTCTTTAAAATAATCCATAATATGCCGATTGAGCTCATCCGGCTGGCGCAGCCGCATAAACCCAAGATCTTCAAAGTTCATGCAAAGGATATTGGATTCTGGGATCCCCTCCTCGATAAGTTCATCCCGATACTGTAGTAGTAGTGTAGATTTTCCACAGCGGCGGACGCCAGTGATGATTTTAACAGCTTCACCACCTCGCCATTCCTTGAGCCATTCCAGATCTTTCGTTCGAAAAACCATTTTTTACCCCTTTAATCGATTTCAAGTGGATACTTTATCAATAAAAAACATTATAACCGCTTCAATTCGATATTTCAATTCATATAAGCAAATATGCACGCTTCAATTCGACATTTAAATGTATATTTTGTTAGACACCATACCATACGCCGACTTATCAGACTATCCACGAATGCGCCGCTGTGCAATAATAGAATTGGCAATTGCCATTGTTATGTGACATGAAGGGGGTGGATGTATGAAAAATTTCTTAAACAAGAAAAATATTCTGATCCTAATTCTCTTTCCAATTTTTGTCGTGATGGTTTTTGGTGTGTTTTTTTTATTCCTGGCTGGCCTCAATGTTGACAGGGTGGCTGCACGTGGAATTGAACCTGCCGCAGCAGTGGTTCCATTGGTTAATGAATGTTTTGTCCCTGGGGCTGATCGGCCTGGTATCCTGGCTGATTTTCAAATCCAGTCTGCCGGATCCAGTCAAGGCTGTCTACTCTATGTTTCCCGCCATGGTCCTTTGCTACACCGTGATGGACGAGCGCTGGATGGCAGTATCCTATTCGATCGATGTTTTGGCCTATGCCCTGGTCATTTTTTTATTGATCCGGAAAAAGAAACCTTGGTTCGATTCGGCCGTCACTGCCGCATCTTTTTACTGAGATTGAGCGCCACTGCAGCGCGGATGAGATCCTTCAAGGCCGCCTCGTCGACTTTGTCGCCTTCGTGGATGTCAATGGCGCGCCTGGCATTCCCGTCGAGGCTGGAGTTGAAAAGACCCGAAGGATCCTTCAGGGCAGCGCCTTTGGAAAATGTCATCTTGACAACGTTCTTGTACGTCTCTCCCGTGCAGACGAGGCCGCCGTGGGACCAGACGGGGGTCCCCATCCACTTCCACTCTTCAACGATCCCAGGGTCTGCCTCGTGTATGATTTCGCGCACTTTCGCAAGCGTCGTCCCGCGCCAGTCCCCAAGTTCCTTGATCTTCCCGTCAATTAATGCAGAGGCAGATTCCAGTGAAACAGGCTTTTCCATACACCGCTCCAATTCCCGAACCTATCATTGATTAGAATAGCAAAGCTGTATTATCACTATTTTATCACTAATATTTCATGCATAATATTGAAAAATGCCTTGTTGTGTAACATCTGGCCTTGCGTGATCAGGTTTTCACGTGCTAGCATAAATTTGTATCTATTTTGCGCTTTATCGTATCCAGATGATTTAATCGCTTTTCTTGGCTGGTTTACATTTATTCCTTACCGGATTTGATCATGAGGGGATTTCTATGAAAAAAATTTTATTAACGGCTGTCATTCTATTTTTGGTTATTATGCTGATGCCTGCATCTTTATTGGCTGAGGAGACTGCTCATCAAAGTGTTGCAGAGATCGTAGCCAAAATCGAACAGGAACAAGGTGTTACCAAAGCAAACGAAATTGACATTTCGAAAGTGGGCAATGAAACGCTTGAAGAACTTGGTGATTCTGTCATGGAAGAAATTATCGGGAACCCGGTCATGCATGAGCATATGGACGACCGGCTTGGCGGTGAAGGTTCTACATCACTTGTCAATTTTCATATTCAACTGGCCAAGCGGTATTTGTCCGGATATCCGCTTAATAGGATGAGTTTAATGGGATCAGGGATGATGAATCGTTACTCTACCCAAAATGAAAGGACGGGATTCGGAATGATGGGTTATGGTTGGATGGGTCTAGGCTGGCTTTGGATGCTGCTTATTGGCTTGGTCGCCGCGGCATTCATTGCCTTGTTGGTTATCCTGCTGATACGTCAAAGCCACATCACTAGTCATCATGCTAATACAATGCCTGAGATGAAGCGTGATAGTTTTGCCAATGCTTTAGAGATTCTTGCCGAGCGCTATGCCAAGGGTGAGATTAGCGATGAACAATATGCCAGGATGAAATCAGAAATCAAAAAATGATCTGAACAGCAAACACACGCCACGAACAAGATTGATCTTTTAAAAGCAAATGGGAGCGCATCCGGCTTTTCACCGGCGGCGCTCCCCTGCGTTGCCTCGCCGGTCTAGTCTATGTTAAAATGCTATCGTGTGACCTTTGATGGCGCCTACCATCAAAGGTTTTTATCTTTACAGCAGAAAGCGATGGCCGCAGATGAGCAAACATCAACTCAGACATTCCCTTCTCCTTTTTTTGGCAGCTTCAATTTGGGGCGTGGCTTTTGTTGCCCAAAGCACAGGCATGAAATATGTCTCGCCATTTACCTTCAGCTGTATAAGAAGCCTTCTTGGCGCCCTGTTTTTAATCCCGTTCATTTTCCTGATGGGCCGAAAGAACGGCGCAAATAAAAGTGACTCCAAAGGCCGCAAAACCTTGCTTATTGGAGGAATCGCCTGCGGTTTCGTTCTTTTCATCGCCATGAATTTGCAGATGTTTGGCCTTCAATACACTTCGGTTGGCAAAGCCGGTTTTATTACGGCCTGCTACATTGTCTGGGTACCGATTTTCAGTATGCTTTTTAAAAAGAAAGCCGGCCGGCAGATCTGGATTGCGGTCCTGCTGGCTGTCTTTGGACTCTATTTGCTGTGCATGACCGAGAATCTGACCATCGGCGCCGGCGATGTCCTCATTCTCTTATGTTCTTTTATGTTTACCTTCCACATCCTGGTCATCGATCATTTTTCACCCAAAGTTGACGGCGTAAAATTGTCCTGCATCCAGTTTTTTGTCTGCGGGATTTTGTCGGGCATTCCCATGTTTTTATTCGATCATCCTCAAACCAGCCACATCCTGGCCGCCTGGGTACCGATCGCCTATGCCGGTTTCCTGTCTTGCGGAGTCGCTTACACGCTCCAGATCATCGGGCAAAAGGGCCTGAATCCAACGGTGGCGTCTTTGGTCATGAGTTTGGAGTCTTGCATCTCTGTTCTGGCCGGCTGGCTTATCTTGAAGCAGCACCTCACCTTGCGTGAAATCGCGGGTTGCCTTTTCATGTTCGGCGCAATCGTTCTATCCCAGGTGCCGCAAAAATCCGCGAGCAAAAATGTCCTGCAAAATAATCAAAATCACGAACCCATTTGACCAAGCCGGCAACCGCGGCAGATCATGCGAACGCAGAAAGGCATTTGTGTCCATGCAAACATTCACGATAGATCCTGGCTCCAATGGCAAAAGCCTCATTCGGGTCATTTTGAACCAGTATCCCGAACTGGGCATCAGTAAACTCCGCCAGGCGTTGCGCCAAAAGGACATCCGCGTGAACGGCCAGCGCGTGCATGCCGATTGTGCAGTTGCGACCGGCGACTTGATTGCCGTTTATCTCGCCGACGAATGGCTGTGTGGTGACTTTTGTGAAAAGAAACAGTCCGACGGTAAAGCCAATGCCGTTTTGCTGCCGCCTTCCCCCTATTCAATCATCTATCAGGATCCCCTGATCATTCTGGTCAACAAGAAGCCCGGCATTACCGTTTCATCGGGGAATGGCGAGAAATCGCAAGGCCAGTCGCTGCTTGAGCGGGCGCGCGAAGATTTGCATGAACCAGGGCTGGAGCTTTGCCACCGCCTGGACCGCCTGACTGGCGGCCTGCTCCTGCTCTCCCGCCGGCCTGCGGCGCTGACCGCGGTGCAGAGCCTGATGCGGCAGGGGCTTATCGTCAAGCGCTACCGCTGTCTGGTACGCGGCATTCCGGACGAAGGACAGCCAGTCGTCTGCCATGACGGTGAAAACATGCTGGAATTAAACGGTTTTTTGGAAAAAGTAGCCCGGCAAAGCGATGTCTATATTCATGACCAGAAGAACCCCGGCGATTTGCCGATCATTACCCGGTATCGGGTCCTTCGGGTATTTTCCGGCGCCGGGCCTGATCAGGAAGCCGTCAGTGAGCTTTTAGTCGAGCTGGTCACCGGCCGCACCCATCAGATCCGCGCTCATTTTGCCCATATCGGCCATCCGCTGCTTGGTGATGGAAAATACGGCCGAAACAGCTACAATCGGCATTTCAGGGGGCCAAACGGCCCGCTTTCGCGCCAGCAGCTCTGTTCAGCCGTATTGTTGTTCCGGTCGGAGTGTCAGGGGCCGCTGGCCTACCTGGCAGGGAAAACCTTTGCCATCCAGCCTGAGTATGACTGGCAGCCTATGGATCATCGCTTTTAAGTCCGGCGATCAACCCGGAGTCTGGAATTCTGAAATAATCCTGATCAGTAAGCTTTGCCCCAGATTACCTGTGAAGTGGCCGGACGTCCGCAGCAGATGCAACGATCCGACTGCATTTCCTGGTCAAAGGGCAGGCAGCGGGATGTTGCGCCGGTTTCTTCCTTGATTTTCAGTTCGCAGGCCTGATCGCCGCACCACATCGCTTTGACAAAACCCGGCTTGTTTTTAATGGTGTCGACAAATTCCGGCCAGGCCAAAGCGCTGTAAATTCTGCTGTTCCGGCTTTGCAGGGCTTTTTCGTATAATCCTTCGTGAATCTGGTCGAGCAGATCCTGAACCGACGACGCCAAATTGTCGAGCGGAAGGGTGATTTTGGCGCCGTTGTCGCGGCGAACGGCAACGCACTGGTTGTTCTCCAGATCGCGCGGGCCGATCTCCAATCGCAAGGGCACGCCTTTCATCTCGTATTCGCTGAATTTCCAGCCGGGCATCTTGTCCGACGTATCCAGCTTGATCCGGAATGTGCGGCCAAGTTCCTGGCTGATCGCCGTTGTGCGCTCCAGGACGCCTGGCTTATGGGCGGCGATGGGAATGATCGCCACCTGGATCGGGGCAATCCTGGGCGGCAGGACCAGACCGCTGTCATCGCCATGGACCATGATGATCGCGCCGATCGAGCGGGTGGAAAGGCCCCAGGATGTCTGATGGACATATTGCTGCTGGTTGTTCTTGTCCGTGTACTGTATATCGAAAGCCCGGGCAAAACCATCGCCAAAGTAGTGGCTGGTCGCCGATTGCAAAGCCTTGCCGTCATGCATCATCGCCTCGACGGTATAGGTGCTGACCGCTCCGGCGAATTTCTCCTTTTCCGTCTTTTGTCCTTTTGTTACCGGGATAGCCAGGTAATCGCGGTAAAAGTCGGCATAGACATCCAGCATGCGCAGGGTTTCTTCTGTCGCCTCCAGGGCGGTGGCATGGGCAGTGTGGCCCTCCTGCCAGTAGAATTCGGTCGAGCGCAGGAAAGGGCGGGTGGTTTTTTCCCAGCGGACAACTGATACCCATTGATTGTACAGTTTGGGCAAGTCCCGCCAGGAATGCACGATATGGGCATAATGGTCGCAGAATAAAGTTTCGGAAGTCGGTCTTACGCAAAGCCGCTCGGCAAGCAATTCGCTGCCGCCATGGGTCACCCAGGCGACTTCCGGCGCAAATCCTTCGACATGGTCTTTTTCTTTCTGAAGCAGGCTTTCCGGAATAAACATCGGCATGGCGACGTTCTCATGACCGGTCTCCTTGAAAAGCCGGTCAAGATTGTGCTGGATATTTTCCCAGATCGCAAAGCCGTACGGTCGCAAAATCATGCAGCCTTTGACGGCGGAATGGTCGATCAGCTCGGCTTTCAGGACCACATCGGTATACCACTGGGTAAAATCCTCATCCATTGCGGTAATTGCTTCGACCATTTTATCTTTGCTGGCCATGATTCAAATCCTCCTTAAGTCCATAAAAAAGTCCCGGCAGAAAACTGCCGGGACGAATTCCAACTGTTTACAGCCAAATCCGCGGTACCACCCAGATTGGCGCAAAATCGCGCCCGCTTTACAGCCTGTAACGGGGCCAGCCGACTGCCTTGCGGCAGAGCCTTGGGGGTGGGACAGCTGGTTGTCTGCGAGGATTTTCACCGGCCATCCTCTCTCTGCGGCAGATTCCAAGCCTTATTCCCTTCATTGGCCAAATCAGAACCTTATTTATGATGCAGTATAATAACTCCTGGTTGTCTTGTCAAGCGTATGGCGTTCAGAATGTGGCTCCGCAGATCCGGGCGGTCTCCTGGGCGATGGCCAATTCCTCATTAGTTGGCACGACCAGGACCTTGACCCGGGAATCATCGGTTGAAACCAGCGCTTCGCGGCCACGAACAGCCGCGTTTTTGTAGGGATCGATCTGGATCCCCATAAATCCGAGGCCTTCGCAGGCTCCGAGCCGGATGTCTGCCGTGTTTTCACCGATGCCGGCCGTAAAGACCACTGCATCGACGCCGCCCATGGCTGCCGCGTAGGAGCCGATAAATTTCCGGCATTGGTATTTGAACATGTCCAAAGCCAAAGACGCCCGCTTATGGCCGTCGCCAGCCGCACTGTAAAGGTCTCTGAAATCGCTGCTGACGCCGGAAATTCCAGCGACGCCGGATTTCTTGTTCATCATGTCGTCGAGAGCCTTGCCATCCATATGTTCCTTGTCCATCAGGAAAGTCACGATCGCCGGATCAATGTCGCCGCAGCGGGTGCCCATGCAAATGCCTGCAAGCGGTGTCAACCCCATCGAGGTGTCGATACAGCGGCCATTCTTGATCGCGGAAATTGAAGAGCCGTTGCCCAGATGGCAGGTGACAATCTTCAGACTATCAAAAGGTTTGCCTAAAATATCGGCGACCCGACGGGCCACATAACCATGTGAAGTGCCATGGAAACCGTATTTGCGGATCCCGAGACGTTCATAAAGCTCATAAGGCAAGGCATACATATAGGCTTTGGGCGGCATGGTCTGATGAAAAGCCGTATCGAAGACCGCTACCTGCGGAACGCCGGGCATTGCTTCTTCACAAGCCTCGATGCCGGTCATGTTCGGCGGATTGTGCAGGGGCGCTAGATCAAAACAGCTGCGAATCGCCCGCTTGACTTCTGGCGTGATCAAGACCGACGTGGAAAATTTCTCGCCGCCATGGACGACGCGATGGCCAACCGCATCGATTTCGCTCATGTTTTTGATGATGCCATGCTCATCCGATGTCAAAACAGTCAGCACGGCCTGGACCGCAACCTTGTGGTTGGGCATGTCGACCGGCAAGGTCACCGACTCGCAGCCATTCCGGCTGTGTTTGATCAAGGATTCGTTAAGGCCGATCCGCTCTGCCCCGCCTTTGGCAAGAACGTCACCGGTTACGGCGTTCATGAGCTGATATTTCAGTGATGAACTGCCGGCATTGATAACCAGAACATTCATGAATATTACCTCCCTTTTATGGAAACGGCAGGTAGGCTGTTGCCCTTGCCTGCCGCTGGTTCTGCTATTTATTTGGCCTGAGCCTGGACTGCGGTTATGGCGGCAACACCAACTATGTCGTCGGCTGAGCAGCCTCTGGAAAGATCATTGACCGGGCGGGCGATGCCTTGGGTGATAGGGCCATAGGCTTCAGCCTTGGCCAGGCGCTGGACCAGCTTATAGCCGATGTTGCCGGCGTCAAGATCCGGGAAAACCAGAACGTTGGCGTTGCCGGCAACTTTGCTGCCGGGGGCTTTGCTTTTTCCGACGCTGGGCACGATGGCAGCGTCGAGCTGCAGTTCACCGTCCAGATTAAGCCCAGGGGCTTTCTCTTTGGCCAGGCGGGTCGCCTCGATGACCTTTGCAGTCAATTCACTTTTGGCGCTGCCGTATGTCGAATAGGACAGCATGGCGACATTGGCGGTCTTTCCAACCAGCTGTTCAAAGGTCTTGGCCGAGGAAAGCGCGATTTCGGAAAGGTCTTCGGCACTCGGATTCTCAACCAGTCCGCTGTCGGCAAACAGGAAAGTCCCGTTGGCGCCATATTCACAGTCCGGAACCACCATCATGAAAAAGGCCGAAACCAGTTTGGTGCCCGGTGCGGTTTTCAAAATCTGCAGGGCCGGGCGCAAGGTATTGGCTGTGCTGTTGATCGCACCGGCCACCATGCCGTCTGCCTGATTCTGCTTGACCATCATGACGCCGAAAAACAGCGGGTCCAGCATCGTCGCCTGGGCCTTTTCCAGGGTCATGCCCTTGGCTTTCCGCATTTCATAAAAGGCTTCAACATATTGCTGGTATTGCGGCGCAGCAGCCGGATCGACGACGGTTGCCCCGGAAATATCCCACTGTGGAGATACCGCCTGGATTTTTGCGCGGTCGCCGATCAGAACGACGTTGGCAATCCCTTTTTCCAGGATCTTGGCGCACGCCTCAATGGTCCGTGGTTCGTAAGATTCCGGCAAAACGATCGTTTTTCTATCATTTCGCGCTTTTTCAATAATTGTATCAATAAATCCCATGACTATAACCTCGCTTATCTTATTTTATTACCGCCCATCAGTATAACCAATATCCGCCGGATGTTCAACAGCTTTTGCCGGTTTGCGCAGAATACGGCGCGACATATATGCAGCCAGCCGGAACATGCCGATACTGATCAGTATATCCCCGAGGCTGATCATATACCATCCGAACGTCCAAAAGGGAAACAGATCCGCCAGGAAAAGCAGGGGTTCATGCCCCTGGGCTAAAAAATAGTGCGGCACTGTACTGATTTGGGCTATGGCTGCATCGCCGAAATGGGCAATATATTTGCCGATCGGCATTCGCCCGCTATTGGCGATGATCACCAGGCCGTTCATCACGGACCCGGCCATCAGGCAAAACATGCCCGGCTTTTTTCGATTGCGGAATAAAAAGACAAACAAGAGGCTGTACTGAAAAATTGCGAGAACAACCCGCAATGGCAAATACCATTGCCGGGTATCCAGGCTGTTCCCAAATTCGGCTGCCAGCAGCCATTCCAGGCCCAGCGAAATAAAAAGCAGGACCGGCAGGCGGAAGCGTTTTTTGAAAATGCTCGCCAAACGGCCATGACGCAAAACCAACCCATATAGCAGACCGAGTGCGCCGGCTGCCAGAATCATATCTTCCCCTCCTGCATGGCTTGGCGGTTAATTTGTAAAATTCCGGAACTCGTCACGGTTTTTCAGCTTGTTCAGGCCGCGGATAAACGATTGTACAACCTCCGGCGAAAATTGGGTGCCCGAATTGCGCAGCAATTCGTCGATGGCTTCTTCCAGGGACATAGCCGCCCGATAGGCCCGGTCAGAGGTCATGGCGTCAAAAGAATCGGCAACGCCAAGAATTTGCGATTCAAGCATTTTGCCCTCTTCCTGGGCATCCGCCGGATAGCCGTTTCCATCATAATGGACATGGTGTGCGCGGATGATCTTGACTTCGCCCTTTAAGAACTGGATGCCCTCCAGCATTTGCGCGCCGATGACCGGATGCTTTTTGATCTCGTTGTATTCTTCTTCGGTTAAACGGCCAGCCTTGTTGAGAATGGATTCATTGATGCCGATTTTGCCGATATCATGCAATAACGACGCATATTTGAGGATCTTTGTGCGCTTTTGCGACAGGTTCATTTCATTGGCAATGATTTCGCAGTATTTCTCGACGCGCCGGGCATGGCCGATGGTGTAATGGTCCTTCGCTTCAAGGGCCGCCGAAAAAGCCTTGATCGTGTCGATGTATCCTTTTTGAATGGAGGTAAATCCAACATAGGCATAACGGAACAGCATAAAGGGCGCAAAAAACAGTAAAACGGCCAGAAAACCCAAAGAATGGTAGACTGCCGTTAAAAAGACACCTAAAGTGCCAATGCAAATCATGCTCAGTACGGACCATTGGAAAATCTGCAGCCATTCTTTAAACAAATTCGGCCGAGGGCCGGAGGAAACCAGAAAATACAAGACAATCATGACGGTATTGACCAATACATAGACAATCAATCCAACCAGGATCTGCGGCAGCTCCCTGGCCATATGCAGAAAAATATCTGAAATCTCGGTAAAACTGGTGTTTACCAGATAGGTGCCGCCGAGTTTTTCAAAGACAACCCCGCAAGCCAGGATCGACAGAATATAATTGGAGGCATTGAAGAGGCTCTTATGCAACGGCGTGTTGAAAAGGTGTTCTTTGTGGCCACGGCCAAAGTCCATGACCGAAAAGAATGCTGTGCAAAACGAAACCCAGGCGCCAGCTGCCAGGCCAAACAACAGCAACGCACTGATATCAATAGCAAAAGCGATCGATATGGCTTTATTTTCATCGATCGCCAGACTTTGGGATTCAGCTATGACGCCAAGAACGGACAGGAAAAGTACACCGCCGATAATGTTGATTGGAAGCAATGTATCCGATTGTTGCACACTGATACCGACAAGCAAGCCTAATGCTGCAACAATACAAAGCGAAATATAGATTATCGCTGCTTTCTTCATGCTATTGGCCAACACCTACTTAAGTCGTTTGATATTATTTATGAAATGACAGACCAGCACTTCAGTGTCGGATTTCCATTCGGAAATCCCTATGACAATCAGTAAATCAGATGACTCTCCAGTGAGCGCCGGTGGCAATAACCATGGCAAGCAGAGAAGCGATAATCCCGATAACTTTTCTGAATTTCATTTTGAACAACCTCCCTTGATGGACTCTACCTCTTCGCTATACAGGTAGGTTGTTCCGCTTCGCTCCGCTGGCCTGTCACTTCAAACGATTTAATTAGCAGCTTCAAGCGGTCAATTATCGCTTAAAGCTGCATCAGTCAATGTTTCTTGGGCCTGCTCATTGGACGGTTCAGGGCAGAAAGCACAGCCATGACTGCAGACTGGACTTCGGCCTCCGGGCTGGTGATCGCAGCAATGCCATACAGGACGGATTCTCCGAATGGCTCGACATAGGACAAAGCAACCACATAGCAGTCGTTTCCGGCTATGTTGCTGCGCTGCAAATCCAACATGGTGATATTGTACGCCTGGCCAAGATAATTTTTCAAGGCTGCCAAACAAGCATTTGCGGCCGAAAAAATCCGGTTGCGGCCGGAAAGAGAACCACGGCTGCTGCCTTCGAAAGTCTTGTCGCCAGAACCAAGCACAACGGTCGTTTCAATATTGTTGCTGTCCAGGCTGATCAGGATTTTGCGAATGGTAAGTCTCGGCTCCGATGATATGGCCGGGACGACCATATTGCTGTTGACCTGGGCAACGCTGATCAGCTTGTAATCGATATCCAGCCCAAAAGCCGCCATGATTGCAGATTGAATGTCACGGACCAGTTGTTTGGGCGATTTGGTCAAATCGCTTAAAACATGGATCTCCACAATTTCGTCGTCGGCGTTTAAAACGGTTCGGGCCGCCATAACACCACTTAGACTGGACATAAGTTTATCTAATTCTGCCTTCAGTTCGATCATTTCCTGCATTTGTACCTGCCCCCCGATCTGTTGTCACATGAGCTTGCTGCCTTTGGCCATATAGCCAGAATAGCAGATTTTCGCAGTATGTCCATTTGCCACTATTGTAACACAATTCACATTTTACAATCAGGCAATTATATTTCATTTTGGTGGCAATTAACATCAAATCCTGTAATGATTGGCCTTTTTGCAGATAAATAAATTTCACGAGTCCCTAATGCATAACAAAAATCAATTAGGCACGACGTCACGCTTATCGGACAGCAAGCAGAGCCCAGGTGTTGTCCGAAGCAAAAACCTTGACCTGACCGGCTTCATTTTGCCTGAATAATGCATAGCGGGCTTCGCTGGTCTGACTGGTGGCCTGATGCCAGAGCATCCGGTCCACCGCAGCCCGGTACAAATCCAGATCACCTTTGATCCTGGCAATGCGGGCTACAATGGCATAGGCAGGCAGGCACTCTTCCTCGCTGGCCGGCGACCCCTGGGTGATGTGGTAGGAAGTGTAAAGGGCATGCTGATTGTAAATCTGGTCCTTGATCCAGCTCAGACTTCTGGCATTCTCCTGGCCTATTTCGCAAAGATGAAGGATTGCAAGCAAGGCTTCTTCCGTGTCGATGGCCGGCAGATTTCCGGAAAAAGACAAATAGCCAGGCTGTTCTGCATCATGCCCCAACGCATATAGGGGGAGCGCATCGCTTAGATAGCCGCCCTTGACAATCGGCAGATAAAGATCAAACAGGGTTTGCCAGCGCTTATCCAGTTTGGCCAGCTGCTGCATGGCATACAGGTCTGGCGTTGCCAGGCGGAGGACGCTGAGGTTTTGCCCCTTCGCATCGTCATCCGGCGCCGGGGTCAAAGGCTTGGGAGTCGGGGTCGCTGCAGGGTCAAGCGTCGGGGCCGCGGTTGGAACTGCTGCAGAAAAATCATTGGTAAATCCTTTTTCGGCCTGTGAAAGCAATTGGGACGACAATTGCTCCAAGTCCGCTTGACGTTGTTTGCCTGGCCAGACTTGGCAGCTTTGGGCTAAAAGCCGCAAAGCCGATAGATTATTCCGCCAGAAGTCGTCGGTTCTGGAAACGGTCGCCTGAAATCCGGCCGGGCTGTTCATGATAACGCCTTGACCAGTTCGATAGTTGGCGCGGAAATCATCCCACCAAGCCAAAAATGCTTTTTGCTCGCTTTGTTCTAAAAGATACAACCCATAACGCAATTGGTCAGTTGCTGAAAATGTCGTGGCCAAAACAGCTGCCGGCTGGCCCAGGCGGCCGGCCAACTGATACCAGCCGGCAAGACCATAGCCCTTGTCTGAATAAAGCAAGTCAAGCATCCGGCCCTCAATCTGTTGCGCCACTTTGGGATCCATCTTGAAATCAAGCGCGGCATTGCTTGCAGAACCCGGCAGGCCAATGGACAGGCGGTCCGCGGATTTCCCAAACCAGCCATGCCAAAATCCAAAGCCAATCAGGACCGCAGCCAGAAAAGCCCCACATAGAAGCAGGACCAGGATCAGGCGTTTGGATTTATGCCGCGCCATGTGATTCCCCCATCATGAAAAGCTCTCCTTGCCAAAAGTTGATGATCTTTTTCAATCATAGCAAATAATCTTCAATTCCGACAGTCATTCCAGATTGGATCTCCCGATGCTATGGCCGTGCATACCCGGCCATGATATAATCAGCTCTAATGAAAACAGTAGCAATTATAGCTGAATATAACCCTTTTCACCAAGGACACGCCTGGCAGCTGCAGGCAATCCGCCGGCATTTCGGTCAGGATTGCGCGGTGATTGCCGTGATGAGCGGGTGTTTCACCCAGCGCGGCGAACCTTCGGTCCTGGACAAATGGAGCCGGACCCGCATGGCCCTGTCTTGCGGCGTCGATCTGGTAATCGAGCTGCCCTTTGCCTATGCTGCGGCCAGCGCAGAACGTTTCGCCGCTGGCGGCGTGCAATTGCTCCAGGCAACCGGCCTCACCTGCCAGCTTGTCTTCGGCAGTGAAAGCGGCGATCTGGCCAAGCTCATGCAGTTAGCCGGAATTTTGTCCAAAGAAACGCCGGAGTTCCGGCAGCATTTGCATCATTTCCTTGATTCGGGCGAATCTTTTCCGGCAGCGCGGCAAATGGCAGTTGCCGAATTGACCGGTCAAAAAGATCTGGCAGCCTTGCTGGAAAAGTCCAACAACATCCTGGCCGTTGAATATTTGAAGGCAATCTGTTCGTTAACAGACTGCCGGCTTCAGCCGATGACTTTCAAACGGCAGGGCCAGGCTTATCTCGAGCAAAAGCTGGATGGTCAAGCCGGCTTTGCCAGTGCCTCAGCCATCCGCCAATCCATCTTTGACCACTGGGCCATTGATCCTTCAGCCCTTGGCCGGCAAGGCGATTTAGCGGGTCTTTTCCAGGCGCTTTCCGCACAAATGCCGGCCCCGGCTCTGGCGGTTCTACTGGAGCAGCTTCAAGCCGGCAAGGGGCCGGTGTCGCTTGAAGATTTAGCGGTGCCAATCCTTGGCCTGTTGCGCAGCCAGCCGCCAACTCAGCTTGATTTTATCTCCGGCATGAGCGAAGGGCTCGGCCGTCGGCTGGCCGCTGCCGCCGCCCGCCCGGCAATCGGGGAAAATACGGGCCGCATAGCGGCGCTTCTTGAAAATACGGCAACCAGACGTTTCCCGAAGACCCGGATCCAGCGGGCCCTGATCGCGCTGCTTATGAATCTGAAGCCAGAAGATCTGGCGGTTTTTGATGCTGCCGGCGGTCCACAGTATTTGCGAATACTTGGTTTTAACCGCAAAGGGCGGTATTTGCTGAAAATCATGCAAAAACTTGCGACGCGGCCGATTCTGATGAAAGCATCTGACATCCTTGAATATAAAGATCCCGCATTTAGCCAAATGGCGGAAATGGACCTTCTGGCTACGGACCTCTGGATGCTGGCCGCAGGCAGGCCTTGCGGCGTTGATTTTGACACGCCAGTCGTGATGGGATAGAATGTTAGATTATTGGATTCAAATTTGAAAGCAGATTTTGACAGATATTTGTGGAGAGGTTGTTTATAGATATGGCTGCCAATGTATTTGATACTCTAGTTGAACGCGGGTTCGTGGCTCAGGTCACACATGAGGAAGAAGTCAGACAGTTGCTGGCAAAGCCGGGCGTAACTTTTTACATCGGTTTCGATCCGACTGCGGACAGCCTTCATGTCGGCCATTTTGTGCAAATGATGGTCATGGCCCATATGCAGCGGGCAGGCCATCGCCCGATTGCCCTTTTAGGCGGCGGGACCGGCATGGTGGGCGATCCATCCGGGCGTTCGGATCTGCGGCAGGTGCTGACGGTAGAAACGATTCAGGAAAATGTCAGCCGGTTTCGGGAACAGATGAAAATCCTTCTGGATTTTTCTGATGATCAGGCAATCATGGTCGACAATGCAGACTGGCTTACAAAATTGAATTATGTCGATTTTCTGCGTGAAATCGGCTCGCAATTTTCAGTCAACCGCATGCTGACCGCCGAATGCTACAAACAGCGGCTGGAAAAAGGGCTGACTTTTCTGGAATTCAATTACATGCTGATGCAGGCCTATGATTTCCTGATGCTCTACCGCCAATACCATTGCCAAATGCAATTGGGCGGCGACGACCAATGGTCGAATATCTTAGCCGGGGTTGAACTGGTCAGGCGCAAGGACCAGGGCGAGGCCTTCGGCATGACTTTCCGCCTGCTGACCACCAGCGCCGGCATCAAGATGGGCAAAACCGCCAAGGGGGCCGTATGGCTGGACCCAGCCAAAACAGCGCCCTTCGAATTTTACCAGTATTGGCGCAATATTGACGATGCCGATGTCATCAATTGCATGAAGCTGCTGACTTTCATCAGCATGGAAGAAATCCGGGAATATGAGCGATTGACCGACGCCGCCATCAACGATGCCAAAAAGCGACTGGCTTACGAAGTAACGATGATCGTCCACGGAAAAGACGCGGCCGATGCCGCCCGCAAACAGGCCGAGGACCTTTTTGAAGGCGCCGGGCGGTCGGATTCGATGCCCAAGACCTCCATCAGCCAAAAAGACCTTGCCGAGGCGCCTGTCCTGCTTGACGTCCTGCTTTCCGCCCGCCTGATCCCTTCCAAGGGCGAAGGCCGGCGATTGATCCAGCAGAACGGCATCTACCTGAATGATCAGGCCATCACGGATTTTAACCGCCGTTTGACCGCTGATGATTTTACCAATGGCGAAGCTATCCTGCGCAAGGGGAAAAAGGTCTATCACCGCCTGGTCATAGCCTGATCACCAGACAAGATTTCGGAATTGAAAGAATAAAAGAGGGTGCCGGATGACACCCTCTTTTTGTCAATTAAACTGATTTTTCAACAAAATGTTTACTGTGCTTTATTGAAAGCCTTGGCCAACTTGGATTGCTTGCGAGCTACATTGTTTTTATGCAAATAGCCTTTGACTGCGGCTTTATCGAGCTTCGACTGAGCTTCAAGAACCAGCGCGCCAGCATTTTCCGCAGAAGAAGCCACGGCAGCCCGGGTCTTTTTCAGGGAAGTGCGGATTTCGCTCTTTTTGATCTTGTTTGCAGCGGTCTTTTTTTCAATAACCTTGACCCGCTTCATAGCAGACTTGATATTTGGCATGATTGTTCACCTCCTGCCTGGACACTTCTGTCAGAAATTTCGGCACTGAAGTATTCTATCATGATAAGGCATCTGTGGCAAGAGGTAATTCACTAACAGAAAATAGTGCAAAAAGAAAAGCTGGAAAGCCTTAAAAATAGTGAAAAATGGCGGTGTGAAATTGTTTGCGGAGAAAACAATTTCAATAATGTTCACAACGTGTTATGATAATATCAATTAGAAATCTGGTCAACAGTGGAGGTAATCAACAATATGCCCTTCAATCCCAACCGAAATAAACCCCGGTTAGCGCCGCGGCGCCGTTCTGGTACTGGATCCGACACAATCGGACAGGACTCTTCTGAAAATCCTGCTATTGAAAAACCCATCAAATCAACTGAACAACCACTAGCAGTAAAAGTTGCCGGGCCCGCAAAACCGCAAAGGAACCGCCGTCCTGGCAATCAGTCAGGAAATGCGCGGCCGCTTCCCCAAAGCGGTTCAACCCAAGCCGATTTGAAAATGCCAGTAAAAAATCCGGCAGAAAGGCCGGCAAAAACCAATCGAATTGCGCCGCCGACGCACAAGCAGCCTTCACCCAGGGCTCCAGCGCCCAGCCCATTGGCGCCCAAACAGCCTTCAGACAAGGCACCGGCGCCTGGAGTGCCGGCATCCAAGCCCAAAACCCATAAATTCCCGGCTGGTTCGGAACCCAAACCAGCCCGGCCGGCGGCGGCGCAAAATATCCCGCGGCGACGCAAGGCCAGCCATGCTCAAGCGGCAGCCGGTTCGGAACCCATCCTCAAGATCATCCCGCTGGGCGGCATGCGTGAGATTGGCAAAAATCTGACCGTGTATGAATACGGCCAGGATATGATCGTCGTGGATTGCGGTATTGCCTTTCCTGAGGAAGACATGCCAGGCATCGATGTTGTCATCCCCGATTTTTCCTATTTGATCCGCAACAAGAGCAAACTGCGCGGAATATTCCTGACACACGGACACGAGGATCACATCGGGGCTTTGCCGTGGCTGTGCAAAGAAGTCAAAGTACCTGTTTATGGCAACCGCCTGACCCTGGAGCTGGTTAAAATCAAGCTGGAAGACCGGGGAACCGGCGTCAGCGGCGTCACTTTGCATCCGATCAAAGACGGCGTGGTCATTCCCGCCGGAATTTTCAGCGTCGAATTCATCCATGTCAACCACAGCATCGCCGACGCCAATGCCCTGGCCATCCGTACCCCTTCCGGGACTGTCTTCCATTCCGGGGACTTCAAAATCGACTATACGCCGATCAATGGCGGTCCGATGGACTTGGCCCGCATCGCATCGATCGGCGCTGAGGGCGTTCTGGCCCTGGTTTGCGAAAGCACCAACATCGAGCGCAAAGGATACTCGCCTTCCGAAAGCTTAGTTGGCGAAACTTTCGCCGATCTGTTTGGCAAAGCGCCTGGACGGATCATGGTTGCCACATTCTCGTCCAATGTCTTTCGCATGCAGCAGATTTTTACAGCTGCGGAGCAATTCAACCGAAAGGTTGCGCTTATCGGGCGCAGCATGCTCAACGTCTTTAATGCGGCCAATTCCCTGGGCTATCTGACCATGAGGCCGGATACGCTGATCGACGTCAATCAGATTGACCGTTATGATGCCAATGAATTGGTCCTGATCACGACCGGCAGCCAGGGCGAGCCCATGTCCGCGCTGACCCGGATGGCCTTTTCCGAGCACAAGCGAGTTGAAATTCTGCCAGATGACACCGTCATTATTTCAGCCAGTCCGATTCCCGGCAATGAAAAGCCCATCTATCGCGTCATTAACGAGCTATTCAAGCGTGGCGCCCACGTCATCTACGAATCGCTGTCGGAAATTCATGTTTCCGGCCATGCTTACATTGAAGAGCTGAAGCTTTTGCACAGCCTGCTCCGGCCGCGCTATTTCATCCCCGGCCACGGCGAGTACAGGCATCTCTACAGGCATGCGGAAATGGCCCACCAACTGGGCATGCCCTGGGAAAACATTTTCCTGCTCAATAACGGGGACATTTTCGAATACCAGTCCAACAAAGCGCGGATCGGCGGCTTTACCAGCGCCGGCGGCATCCTGATCGACGGATCGGGCATGGGCGACATCGACAATCTGGTTTTGCGGGACCGGCGGCTTCTGGCTGATGACGGCGTAGTCGCCGTATTTGTCGCAATCAGCAGTACGACCGGTGAATTAATTGGCGATCCGGATATTCAGGCGCGCGGTTTCATTTACGAAAGTGAAACAGACCGGGTCATTCAGGAATGTCAAAAGAAAATTGCCGGATTCGCCAAAAAAGCCATCAGCGGCAACAAGCCGCTGGCAGCTATGATCCGGACAGGAGCCTTGCGCGATCAGCTGCGTGATTTGATGTTTGACCGCACGAAGCGGCGGCCCGTCATTTTGATCTCGGTAATCGAAATCTGATCAGAATGTTCTTGGGACCAGTTCATGAAGCAATCAAAAAGACGGCCAACGCTTATTAGCAATCGGCCGTCTTTTTGTTTTAATCCCTTGATGTCAATTCTTTGCCAATATTGCCGCTACAGCGGCCTCGGCTGCCGAAGCCGCGTCAGCCGAGTAAAGATCGGCGCCAATACTTTGGGCATAAGCGCCGGTAACCGGGGCGCCGCCAACCATGATCGTCACCTTGCCGCGAATGCCGGCTGCAGTGGCCGCTTCAATGACTTTCTTCATTTCATTCATGGTGGTGGTCAATAGCGCCGAACAACAAATGACCTGAGCGCCATGCTCGATCGCAGCCGAAACAAATTTTTCCGCCGATACATCGGTCCCCAGGTCAATGACTTCAAGTCCTTTTCCCTCCATCATCATGCCGACCAGATTCTTGCCGATATCATGAAGATCACCCTTGACGGTTCCCAGCACAACGCGGCCTGTTGCCTTGACGCCGTCGGCCACCAGCAAGGGCTTCAGGATTTCAGTTCCGGCTTTCATCGCCCGGGCTGCAATGAGGACATCGGGAACATAGACTTCATTGTTCTTAAATTTGATGCCTATCACGTTCATGCCTGGAAGCAAACCGTCATTGAGGATCTGCTGAGCAGGGATTCCCGCATCGACAGCCTCCTGGACCAGCGCTTTGACATCCTTTGCCTTGCCCTTTTGCAGGGCTTCCGAGATTTTACTGAAAATTTCCATCATCTATTACCTCCAGAGGGTTGTTTTCTTTGCCTGGTGTTATTTTTCCTCTTGATTCACGATATTTGCCTGGGGTCACACCCGTCATTTTTTTGAAAACTTTTGAAAAATAGCTCTGCCCTTCAAATCCAACCAAGGGCGCAACATCACTTAAAGCAATTTCCTCATTGAGCAGCAATTTTTTAGCCCCTTCAACACGCACCATATTGACATAGACATTGAAATTTTCTCCGGTTTCTTCTTTGAAAACCGAGCTGAAATAAGCCGGGCTCAGATAGACATACGCTGCGGTTTCTTCCAAAGTGATTTTGCACCTGTAATTCTTCTTGATGTAGTTTACCGCCCGATAAATGACGTCGGCGTGCTTGACATTGGTCAGATTAAAAATCTGATCGCTAAATCGAGTCATAATGCCGGATAACCAATAGGCAAGCTCGTCAATATTTTGGAACGAGCCGATTTTATCCAGATAGGCATAGTTCAGGCCGAAAATCTGCTGTACATCAGCCCCGCCGCGGATGGCGGCGCGGGAAAGCAGGACCACCAGTTCGACGACGCGTGCGCGCATGACGGTAATGCTGCCGCTGCTTGAAAAGAAGATATGTCCGAGAATTTCGTTCAAAATCTGCTGGGCTCCAGGCTTGTCGCCAGTTTCGATCCGCTCCAGCAGCGCCGTCTCTTTGGCGATCGGATAGGTCAGCTGGCTTTCATCGGAATAGACAAAAGATTTCATGAAGCGGATCTGTTCCCACAAATCAGCTTCCTGGCGGCCATGTTCGACATGTTTCGCGGCATTGCCGGTTGAATCGTCAGAAATCCCGCAGGCAACCAGGTAGAGCAATTCGCTTAAGGCATGGGCGCGCTCGGTGCCGATAACCGGAACGTCTTTCATCTTTTTTTTCAATTCCGGGAGATAGTCCGGGTGAATGCCATTTCTGGAAATCAGATCCTCGACCAGAATGTCCTCCGGATCGGCCAGATGAACCGGGCCACCTAGCAAAGCTCCGACGACGTTGCCTGATTTTAAAATCGGAGATGCCCAATGCGTCAACCCCAAAGGGCAAAAATAAATGTTGCGTCCGCCATAACGCTCGGATTGGTAACAACCGTAAAGATGTGAATTGGCGCAAATCTGGGATTTGCCGTCCGCTTCTTCAGAACGGGCTCCCGGCAGGACCTTGCCGGCCAATCCACAAATGCTGATCTGCTCCGGATATGGCGCTGCCAAATATTGGGTCAGGCCAAACCGGTCAATAACCCTGCAGGCTATTTTGCAGGCTTTGCTGTAATTTTCGGCGGCCTGACCGGCTTTTTTCAGATCCAGGCCGGCATGATTTTCACTGTCTATGCCCGTAAAGCTCATATCGGTCAATGTCCCCGGCGAACTTCGATGACATCGCGCACCGCTTTGATCCGTCCCAGAACCCGGTCAAACTGATTTTGACCGTTGACTTCGATTGTCATGATCAGGGTCGCCGTCACATCTTTCATGGCCGTCATCTGGCCAGATAAGATCGACACTTTTTCTTCAGCAATGGCATTGGACACATCCGCCAGCAAATGGCGGCGATCCCTGGCGAGAATTTTCAGCTCAACCTGATACGATGTTGATGTTTCATCCTTCGCCCAGGCTACGTCAATCAGGCGGGACGCCTTTTCGGCGTCTTCAGCCGAACCGGCTGCCGCCTGGAGCAAATGCCGGATGTTCGAGCAGTCGGTGCGATGAACGGCCACGCCCTTGCCTCTGGTGACATAGCCAATGATCGGGTCGCCAGGCACTGGGCTGCAGCAGCGGGATAACTTGACCAGGCAATTTTCAATCCCTTTGACAATGACGCCTTGGTCATAATGGGACGTTTGCCGTTGCTTGCTGCGGACAGAGGCTTTTACCGATTCCTCGGAAGCCAGCGCCGAGGTCTGCGGGCTGTAAACCAGCTGCCCGGTCAGGCTGATCCGGTAACCAAGCTTGGTCCGCTCATCTTCAGGCAGATTACGGATATATTCATCGCGCAGCCGGGGAATGATCTTGCCGGCCGATAAGCCGCCATATCCAATCGCAGCATACATGTCTTCCAGAGAATTCAGCGTATGGCGGCGATAAATCGGCTCGAGAAATTCGTTTTTCATCAGCTGGGCCTGGGTAAATCCGGTTTTCCGGATTTCCCGTTCAACAATTTCCTTGCCGCGGACAACATTCTCTTCGCGCATCTCTTTTTTGAACCACTGGCAGATTTTGGTTCTCGCAGAAGCGCTTTTGACGATTTTCAGCCAGTCGCGGCTAGGCCCATGAACTTTTTCCGAAGTCAGAATTTCAACAATGTCCCCATTTTTCAATTCATAGGTTAAAGGAACGATCCGGCCGTTGACTTTGGCGCCATACATGCGGTTGCCGATGCCGCTGTGAATATTATAGGCAAAATCGATCGGAACCGAACCGGCCGGCAGCGACCGAACGTCGCCTTTGGGGGTGAAGACGAAGACTTCATCTGCAACCAGGCCGCTTTTGAGCGATTCCATAAATTCGCCGGCATCACGCATGTCCTTTTGCCATTCCAGCAATTGGCGCAGCCAGGTCAGCTTGCTTTCGAAGTGTTCGTTGCGGCTGCTGGCTTGAACATTTTCCTTGTAGCGCCAATGGGCGGCAATACCATATTCGGCAGTGCGGTGCATGGCGATCGTGCGGATCTGGACTTCGAAAGGGATGCCTTTGGGGCCGATTACCGTTGTATGCAGAGATTGGTACATGTTTGGCTTGGGCATGGCGATGTAGTCTTTGAAGCGGCCCGGCATTGGCTTGTATAGTTCGTGAACCAGGCCCAGAACCGCATAGCAGTCCGCAACCGTGTCAACGATGATCCGGGTGGCGAAGAGGTCATAAATCTGCTCCAGGCTTTTATCCTGGGTTTTCATTTTGCGGTAGATGCTGTAAAAATGCTTCGGCCGGCCTTCAATTTCAGCATTGATGCCCATTTCCCTGATCTTGGTCTGAAGCTGGACGACAATTTCCGCCAGATACTTCTCTCGTTCGGACCTTTTCTGGGAAATCGAGCCGACCAGTTCATAGTAGGCATCTCGGTCGATATAGCGCAGGCACAGGTCTTCCAGTTCCCACTTGATCTTGTAGATACCGAGGCGATGTGCCAGCGGCGCATAGATATCGAGCGTTTCCCGGGCCTTTTCCACTTGTTTGTCCGGACTCATGTGGCGAATGGTCCGCATGTTGTGCAGCCGGTCCGCCAGCTTGATCAGAACAACCCGGATATCCTTGGCCATTGCCAAAAACATTTTCCGGAAATTTTCCGCTTGGATTTCTTCTTTGGATGAGTATGGGATCCGGCTCAGCTTGGTTACGCCGTCGACAAGGCTGGCGATATTTTCCCCAAAATCAGCCTGGATGTCCTCGATGGTCTTGTAGGTATCTTCGACGGTATCATGCAAAAGCGCCGCCACCAATGTATCGCAGTCTACTTCCAGCTCGGTGAGGATCTCTGCGACAGCCAAAGGGTGGATGATATAGGGTTCGCCGGTTGCCCGGCGCTGTTCGGCATGTGCCTGCAAGGCGTATTCGTATGCCCGGATGATTTGCGCGCCGGCATCCTCGTCGCCAGAGTAGGACTTGTAGCGTTTGATGATCGTGCCAAGAATCGGGTTGATTTGTACGGATTTGGCCGGCAATGGAGCCTTTTCGGCTGATTCGGGCTGATTCGGCTTATCGGCGTTGGACTGGCTTTCAATGCTCATATGTCACCCTCCTCAGCTTGCAGGCGCTGGTATGTGGGCGAATCTTCCAGATGAACCCGTGCTTTTGACGGCAAAAGCGTCAGTCTGACGCGATCCAGGTCCAGTTGCTGCAAATCGATCAGCCTGGTCTCCTGAAAAACAGCAAGGATTCGGGAAAGCCGGAACATATTGAGATCGGATCGATAGCTGCGGGCAATCCGCCGGGCTAAAATCGACAAATCGGCCAAAACCGGCCGCTCGCCGAATTGGGAGCGGATATACTGATAAACGGTTTTGTACTCGGTTTTGGCCGGCCGCAAGGTTTGTATCGGCAAATGATATTGTTTCATCAGCTTTTTAAGGTCAGCCTGCTGCCGATAGACCCGGTCGGCAATCCAGGGACTATCTAAAAATTCATCGTCAACCCGGCTGTGAACCAGGTCGCGAATATTCAGGGATATGCTGTCACGCCCCATCCAGCTGTTGATTTCCAAAGAAAAGATCAGATCAACCTGATCACCGGCAGAAAATAAATCATCCGCGTCACCCAAACCAAAAGCGATGCCCTCGAACACTTCCTGAGTCGCTGAAGGCTGCAATTGGATTTTAAGGTGCCTGCCGTTCCCGGCCATGCGCATCGAAGTCAAATGAGCCCCTCTCAGGATCAAGAGCGGCTGCGGATTGTCTTCGCCAAATGGAGCCAGACGCTGAAGGCTGGAAGCATTTTTAATTGTAAGTTCGGCTGTAGTCGTTTCCAGATCGGCCATTAGCAAAGGCTTCAGCTGATCCGTTTTTAAAGTCCGGCTGGCGTAGTGATTGATTGACCGGCAAAAATCTTTGAGCTTCTCGGCTGCGACTGCCAAACCTGCGGCTTTCTTATGTCCGCCATATTTTATGGTAAAGGGGGCAGCCTGTTCAATCGCTTCCAAAATGTCAAAATCGCCCCAGGTACGGCAGGATCCGCGATAAACGCCATCTTCGCCAGACAAAACGATGACCGGCCGGCAATACTGTTCAGCAAGGCGCGAGGCTACAATGCCAATCACACCTTGGTGCCAGCCATCATGGGCGACAATGATCAGTTCCCGGCTGGTAAAATCAAAATTGCTGTCGATCTCCTGCATGGCTTCTGCGGTAATCGCAGCTTCCAATTCCTGGCGTTGCCGGTTCAAATCGATCAGGGTCGCCGCCGTCACTGCCGCCAGGTCCGGGTTTTCGGTCAGAAAAAGCGCCAGGGCGACCGAGGCGTTTCCCATCCGGCCGGCAGCATTAATCCTGGGGGCGAGGACAAATCCCAAAGTTTGCGAAGTAACCGGCTTGCCGGTTTGTCCGATTGCCTCAATAAGCTTGGCCAGGCCACAGAGGCGCTGCTTGGGCATCAAGGCCAATCCTTTCGAAACAATAACCCGGTTCTCATCCAGAAGCGGAACAACATCGGCTACCGTTCCCAAGGCCGCCAGCTCAAGGTCTGACTGCCAGAGGCCATCCAGATCCAAGATTGTGCAAAGGGCCTGAACCAGTTTCAAGGCAACGCCGACGCCGGCCAGATCGCGAAAAGGATACTGGCTGTCCGGCCTTTTGGGATCGATAATCGCGCAAGCTGCCGGCAATTCCGGCCGGCATTCATGATGGTCCGTCACAATGACAAAAACGCCCGCCTGATTAAGCAGGCTGACTTCCTCGATATTGGCAATGCCGCAGTCGACCGTGATCAGCAATCGGCAGCCGGATTCAATTATTTTATTAACGCCGGCGGCATTTAGTCCATATCCGTCGCTAACCCGGTCGGGAATCAGGCATTCGCAATTGGCGCCGATCCGCCGGAAAAACCGTGCCAGCAAAGCTGTTGACGTGATTCCGTCAACATCATAATCGCCATAAATGGTTATCAGTTGTTTATTGTCCAGGGTCTGGGCAATGATCTTGCAGGCAGCTGCCATATCCGGCAGGAGAAACGGGTCATGCAGAGCGCCGATCTCAGGCTGGAGAAAGGCGGCTATCGCCGGCGGGGTATGCAACCCCCGGCCGGCCAGAATACGCTCCAGCATGGATCCGGTCGTTGGAACGGCCGGATTCAGGCGCCATTCTTTGCGCATCAGCATCGGCACGCTGCCTCCCTCCTTCATCTTGATCTAAAAGAAGGGCTCGATATCTAACCCAGACATCGAGCCCCCACATAGTGGTCCTTGATTGTTCGTCCGCGCCTCAGATCAATAAACGCTTGACAACCTGGTTTACCAGTTTGCCATCAGCTCGGCCTTTGACTTCCGGCATCAGTACTTTCATAACCTGACCCATATCTCTAGCCGACTTGGCACCGGACTGGCTGATTGCCTGGCGAACCAGAGCTTCAATCTCAGCCTCGGAAAGCTGCTGTGGCAGATATTTTTCGATGATGGCCATTTCGGCGCGATTCTTCTCGATAATATCCGTCCGGTCGCTCCCGACAAGTTCCTGAATGGTTTCGGCCCGTTTTTTATATTCCTTGGCCAGAATTTCGGATACTCCAGGCGTCATCCACAGTCTCCCGGGTATCCTTCTCGACTTGGAGAACGCCGGCTCTAACAATCTGCAACAAATCCTTACGCAAAACATCTTTATCGCGCATGGCCGTTTTTAAATCTTCCAACAGACGTTCTTTCATGTTCATATTTGCTTAACGCTTTCTCTTTCTGGCTGCCTCGGATTTTTTCTTCCTTCTGACACTGGGTTTCTCGTAATGCTCACGCTTGCGAACCTCCGCAAGAACGCCGGACCGGGCACAAGAACGCTTGAATCGTCTCAATGCACTGTCAAGGGACTCGTTTTCTTTGACTCTTACTTCTGACATCTGTTTTCCCTCCCCTCGCGGCGATGAGTGTGGCTGTCCGCCGATTAACATAAGCCGGCTTGAGCCAGCCGATATCATGCAATATTATACTAGCAACCGCTGTCTGACGTCAACTATGGATTATTTTTGATTGAGTCATTGCCGTCCCTGGCTGGCAGCTAACAAAAATGCTTTGAATTACAGCAGTCTCTCGCCAAACGCCCGGCCGCCGATCAGGTGAAAGTGAACATGGCGAATCGTTTGGCCACCGTCTGCGCCGCAATTGTTGATCAGGCGAAATCCGGACCGGTCCACGCCGGCGGCTTTGGCCACAGCCGGCACGGCACGCAGCACCGCCGACACGACCGCCTGGCTATTGTCGTCAGCAGCCAGTTCCAGCAAATCCTCCGCGTGGTATTTCGGAACAATCAGCACATGAACCGGCGCAACCGGATGCAAATCGTGGAAAGCAACGACATCCTGGTCTTCATAAATCATTTTGGCCGGAATCCGGCCGGCAGCGATTTGACAGAAAATGCAGTCAGCAGGCATTTTTTTACCCTCCCGAAAATTATTGTCTGGAATTGCCGGCAGCCAATTGCCTGGCAATCAGATCGCGTGCCGCAGTCAAGGCCTCGGCAATCTGATCTGGATTTTTGCCTCCGGCCTGGGCCATATCGGGCCGGCCGCCGCCGCCGCCGCCAGTTATGCGGGCAGCTTCGCGGATCAGGTTGCCGGCATGGATGCCACGGGATATGGCTTGCTGTTCAGCCATTGCCACCCACAGGACTTTGCCTTGGACAGAGGATGCCAAAATCACCACACCTGGAGCAATATGATCCCGGATACGGTCGGCGGCTTCTCGCAGCTGTTCGGCGTCCGGCAAATCCAATTGCGCCAAAACGGTCCTGATGCCGGCCAATTCTTCAGCCTTAGCAATCAACTGGTCAGCAGCATTGGCGGTCTGGCGGCTATGTTCAATTTCCAGCTCCTTTTCGAGCTGATGATTTTTTTCCAATAGCGATTCAACCCGGCGCGGCAATTCCTGAGGAGCGGTTTTCAATAAACTTCCTATTTCATGCAGCTGCTGGTCCTGCTGGCGAACCAGTTGCCAGGCCGCAAGCCCGGTGACGCCTTCGATCCGCCGGATTCCCGCAGCCACGCCGCCTTCGGAAACAAAACGGAAAAGGCACGCTTCGGAGGATTGGCGAAGATGTGTGCCGCCGCATAATTCGCGGCTGAATTCGCCAACGCTGACCACGCGGACCTTGTCGCCATACTTTTCATCAAACAAAGCCATCGCGCCGGTCTGGCGGGCCTCGTCCAAAGTCATGACCGTGGTTTTAACCGGATCATTGCGCAAAATGGCGTCATTGACCAGTTGCTCCACCATCAGCTTTTCTTCGCTGGTCATCGGCTGAAAATGGTGAAAATCGAAACGGAGGCGGTCAGGCGATACCAATGAGCCGGCCTGGGCGACATGATCGCCCAGCACCAGGCGCAGGGATTTATGCAAAAGGTGCGTAGCCGTATGATTGCGGGCAGTGGCCAGGCGATTTTCTGCATCGACCTGAAGGGTCACTTCGTCGCCGATGCGCAGGATTCCCTCTTCGACCATGGCGGCATGCAGGTAAAGTCCCTCCGGTGTTTTTGTCGTGTCCTGCACCGAGAGCCGGCAATTTTCCGAATAAATTTGTCCAACGTCCCGGTCTGGCCGCCAGAAGAGGCATAAAACGGTGTCTTATCGGTAATGACCTGAACGGTCTGCCCTGCTTCGGCCAGATCGGCCAGGCAAACGCTTTCAGCATCGGCGCCGGTTTGCAGCAGATATTTGACCGTAGCCTGGTCCTCCAGTTGGTCATATCCTGTAAAGACGGTTGATTGGGCGCGATCGATACCGGCAGGCAACGACGCCTGGCTCCAGGCCGAACCGGCTTTTTCCCGCAGCGCTTTGCGGGCCATTTCCTTTTGGCGGTTCATTTCAAGGAGGAAGCCTTTTCATCGATCAGCACGCCCTGCTCAGCGGCAATTTCCGGGTCAGATCCAGCGGGAATCCATAAGTGTCATGCAGGCGGAAAACCTCTTCGCCGCTCAGGATGTTCCGAGATTCCTTCTGGGCGGCGGACAGATAGCTGTCCAGAATGGACGAACCCTGAAGGACAGTTTCGGCAAACCGATCTTCTTCGATACGAATGATCCGGGTCAGGTAATCGCGTTTTTCGGCCAGTTCAGGGTAGGCTGCCGATGATTCGCGAATGACGATCCGGGCGACATCGTGAAGGAAGGTGCCTTCGATGCCGAGCAGGCGGCCGAATCGCGCCGCGCGGCGCAGCAGGCGGCGCAGGACATAGCCGCGGCCTTCATTGGAAGGAACGATACCGTCGCTGATCATCATCACCGTGCTGCGGATATGGTCGGTTATTACACGGATGGCCGTATCCGTCCGTTCGTTCCCGCCGTACTTTACACCGGCAGTCTGGCAGACATGATCCAGGATCGCCCGGATCGTGTCAACTTCAAACAGGTTGTCGACCCCCTGAAGAATGCAGGCCAGCCGTTCCAGGCCTGCGCCGGTGTCAATGTTCTTCTTGGCCAGTGGCGTATAGGTGCCGTCTTCTTCACGATTGAACTGGGTGAAAACCAGATTCCAGAATTCGACATAGCGGTCGCAGTCGCAGCCGACCTGGCAGTCGGGCTTGCCGCAGCCTTTTTCCGGGCCCCGGTCAAAATAGATTTCGGAGCAGGGGCCGCAGGGTCCGGTGCCATGCTCCCAGAAATTGTCGGCCTTGCCCATCCTGAAAATCTTTTCGGGCGGCAATCCGACTTCCTTTTCCCAGATTTCATAGGCTTCGTCATCGTCCTGGTAGACGGTCACAAATAACCGATCCTCCGGCATCTCCATAACCTTGGTGCAAAACTCCCAGGCCCAGGGAATAATTTCATGTTTAAAATAGTCGCCAAAAGAAAAGTTGCCCAACATTTCAAAAAATGTGCCATGACGCGACGTTTTGCCGACCCGCTCGATATCCGGGTCCGAATGCATTTCTGGCAAGTCGTCACCCGCGGCGAAGGCGGTGTCTGGGCGCCTGTAAAATATGGCTTCAACGGCGTCATTCCAGCATTAATCAGTAAAATTGACGGGTCGTTGCGCGGAACCAGGGAAAAACTGGGCAACCGCAAATGACCTTTCGACTCAAAAAAGGCCAGAAATTTCTCTCGGATCAGGTTCAGGCTATCAGGTTGCATGGTCGTATGGCCACCCCTCTTGAAAAAATCAACTTCTCTCGAATTTTACACTAAAATGCTTGAATCAGCAATTGCCTGCCATAGAAATACTTGATGGCGAGGGGTCAAACCAATTTGTTTTTCCGATAAGGTGTGGTAGAATGAACAAGATCAGATGAGCATAATGACCAGCCCGCCGACAGGCTGCATTCTGCTTTTTTATTTTGAAAGGGGCCCCTTGCATGAATAACTCGACCAACCAGCCGCAGTCCGTGAAAGCAGCGCATTCAGCTGCTAAAATCGGGCTTGCCATATTGCCTGTCTGTCTGCCGCGACCTGGCATCGATTTATTTCGCTGGCCGGTTATCGCCTGCGATCAATTCACTTCGCAGCCAGACTATTGGCTGGAGACTTCAAAAATAGTCGATTCAGCCCCTTCCACACTGCACATGATCCTTCCGGAACTTTATCTGGAGCAGCCTGGCGAGCTTTCAGTCGCCGATCGTGTCGGTCAAATCAATCAAGTCATGCAGGAATATCTTGATCAGGGCATTCTCCAGGCAACAGAGCCGGGCTGGATCGTTCTTGACCGCTCGACGCCCGAACATCCGAGCCGGCGTGGCATTGTATTGGCCATCGATCTTGAATGCTATGACTTTCAGCCGGGAAATCAACAATTGATTCGAGCCACCGAAGGCACTGTGCTGGACCGCATCCCTCCCCGGCTGGCCATTCGGCGCGATGCGCCGCTGGAACTGCCGCATGTCCAGCTGCTGATCGATGATCCCAAACGCACCGTGATCGAACCTTTGCTGGCAAGCCAGGCAGGCAGGCCGCCTCTTTACCAGACTGAACTGATGCAGCAGGGAGGCGCACTGAAAGCCTGGTTCGTTGACGCGTCCTCTCCGGAAATAGATCAGGCTGTTAAGGCCTTGTCAGAATTGGAGAGCCTGAAAAAGCTGGGGCTTTTGTGTGCGGTTGGCGACGGAAACCACTCCCTGGCTACAGCCAAAGCCCATTGGAACCTATTGCGCGGCCAAGTGCCGGCTGATCATCCAGCCCGATACGCCTTGGTCGAAGTCGTAAACATCCATGATTCCGGATTGGACTTTGAGCCGATACACCGGGTTGTCTTTGACCTTTCACCCGAAAATTTCCTTTCAGATGCCCGCGAGTATTTTAAAGGTCAGGATATCCTGATCGAAGAAAACAAGCCAGGCCAGCCCACCAGCCTGCCAAATTCAAAAGAAAGCCAGTCGATTCCGCTTCTCTGGCGGGACAGGCGCTGGACCATGACGATCAGAAAGCCGCAACACAGTTTGGCCGCCGGTTCGCTTCAAGGCTTTCTGGATAACCTGGCTGCCAGACTGAAGATTCGCATTGATTACATTCACGGTTCTGATGTTGTAGAAGATTTAGCTCAGAAGGGACAGCTCGGCCTTATATTGCCCGCCCTTGAAAAAGGTGATTTTTTCTCCGGCATTGCCCAAAACGGGGTATTGCCGCGTAAAACTTTTTCAATGGGTGAAGCCCGGGAGAAGCGTTACTATTTCGAATGCCGCAAGATTCGCTGACGCTTTTTACCTGAGAGGAGCATAGTCATGACCCATCAGCGCGCCTGCCGCAAACGTATCTGCATTATCGGTGCCGGACTGACCGGATTGGTCGCAGCCCATCGATTGCTTGGCGAGGGATACGATGTGACCGTTCTTGAATCAACTTTAGAAGCCGGCGGGATGGTTTCGTCTTTTTGCATGGGATCGGAACGGATCGAATATATTTACCATCATGTTTTCACCAGCGATCAGCATATTGGTCAGTTGTCCGGCGAGTTGGGCCTATCTGACCATTTGCGCTGGTATAGCCCGCAAGATGCGCTATATGCCCAGAATACGCTTTTCCCTTTTTCGTCGCCGCTTGATTTGCTGCGATTCCAGGTCATTCCTTTTTGGCAGCGCTTGAAAACCGGCTTGACTGTTTTAAAAGCCGGCCGGCTCAGCAATTGGCAAGATCTCGAAGATCAAACAGCGGCCGAATGGCTGCGTCGCCATAGCGGCGAAAAAGCATTCAGCAGCCTTTGGCATCCTTTGCTGCGTTCAAAATTCGACCTGGACGCCGAAGAAGTGTCAGCAGTCTGGATCTGGAACAAATTCAAATTGCGCGGGCATTCCCGTGATTCCAAAAACGGCTCCGCCAAGCTTGGCTACATGAAGGGCGGCTTTGGCCTGCTGGTCAATGCCCTGGTTCGATCCATCACCGCTGCCGGCGGCAAGATCCTTTACGGCTACACGGCCATGAATATCAGCCGGGAATCACAAGAGGGCGCTCAGCCGGCTTATCGAATCGACTGCATCCTGGAAAACTGCTCGACGGTCAAAATCGATGCCGATGCAGTAATTGCCACTGTTTCCGGCCGGCAATTTGCCAATATCTCGGCCAATCTTGATTTGCCTGACGATTACTTGAAAAAAATGCGCAACGTCCGCTACAAAGGGGACCTGTGCATGATTCTGCGCCTGCGCAAAAGCCTTTCCCCATATTATTGGACGACCGTCTGCGACAATCTGCCTTTTGTGGTCGTTGTCGAGCACACCAACCTGGTCAGTTCCGAAAGCTACGGCGGCAATGTTGTTTATTTATCGCGCTATCTGGATGTCGCCGACCCGCTTTGGACGCAGCCCGACAGCGAAATATTCCGCCTGTTCGCCCAGGGGCTGGTCCAGATGTATCCTGGATTCTCCCCAAAGGATATCATCGACTGGCGGCTTAGACGGACCCGTTATGCCCAGCCGGTAATCGGCCGGCATTACACATCCAGAATGCCGGGTATGGATACGCCTGATCCGGGGATCAAGCTGGCCGGCATGGCCCAAATTTATCCGGAAGACCGCGGCATGAATTATGCGATCAGACTGGGCGATGACTCGGCCAGATCGATCCGCCAATATTTTGAAAACCAGGGCCAGCCATTATGAAGTGGCTTTGGCTGCTGCTGCCGGTTTTTGTGATTCCGGCCGCCTGGTGGCTGCTGGGTTCCGACTTTGGTTTTTTTCTTGAATGGTGGCTGGTCCTGTCAGTCATCGGCTGGCTGGCCTGGCCATTGGCAAGCCGGCTGGTTCCAGCAGGCGACCGCGGTTACCTGCTGGCCAAGCCGCTGGGGCTCGGGCTGGCTGCTTTTGTTCTCTGGACATTTTCCTATTTAAAGATTTTTGCGTTTGAACGCTGGGCAATCAGCCTGGTCCTTTGTGGACTCGGGCTTTTTTGCTGGTTGTTTCATGCCGGTTGGCGCAACATTATTGATCAGCAAGCCCCCAAAAACGAATTTTTGAGTCAAATCGCCTGGGCTGAATTTTTATTTGCCGCCGGCCTGCTGCTGTGGACTTTTGCCAGAGGCCTTAAACCGGAGCTGGACAGCCTGGAAAAATTCATGGATGTCGGTTTCATGAACAGCCTCTGGCGGACTGAATTTTTGCCGGCGCAGGATATCTGGATGGCCGGCGGCAAAATCAATTACTATTATTTCGGCCAGTTTGTCTATACCTTTCTGGCCAAACTGGCAAACATCCGGCCCGAAATCGCCTATAACCTTGGCATGGCCACAACGTTTGCCTTTACTTTGGCTTTGTCCTATTCCGTTGTGAGCAAACTCCTGGCCAAGGCCTGCCAGAGCGATCCGCGGCTGCCAAAAGGAACGCCCGTGCTTGGCGGTCTGCTATCTTCAGGCTTGATCACGATCGCCGGCAACAGCCATGCGTTTTTCTACGATCCGTCCAGTCCAGGACATCGGCTGCTGGTTTTTTTGCAGTCGCTCGGACTGGTCGGCGGCGACGCCTCAAAATCATTCTGGTTTGCCGATTCCACACGTTTTATCGGCTATAACCCGGATACTGCCGATAAAACCATTCATGAATTCCCCTTTTATTCCTTTCTGGTCGCCGATTTGCACGCGCATGTCATCAATCTGACTTTCGTATTCTTGTTGCTGGCCGTATTGATCAAACTGGCCGACCACCCTGCCTTATCGGCAGCGGCAGCCGCTTGCCGGCAAAATCAAATGCAAACTTTCCATAACGATGATCGAAGTTGGCACCGATCAGAAATGAAGCAGGTCCGGCTCAGGCTTCGTACGACCATCGGAAATGGACCGCTTTTTCTGACCGGTTTCTTGCTGGCACTGTTCATGATGGGAAATTACTGGGATTTTGCGATTTATTTTGTCGTCACCGCCTTTATCCTGCTGCTGAATAATTATCGCGGATATGGCCGTTTGTCGTGTTTTTCCGGCTGGCTGATTTTCGGATTGCAAGGCGTCCTGCTGCTGGTTCCGTTTCTGTTTGTCAGTCAGCCGGTCCTGGCCGTGATTTGTTTCCTGATCGTTTTGCTGGTCAATCATTATCTGACGCTGCTCTCCGGCAATGCCCTCACTTTGACCGGCGCCCAGATGTCCTGGCTCTTCTTTCTGGCACATCTGCTGACGCTGCCGTTTAGTCTTTCATTCGAACCCATATCCAAATCAATCGCCCTGGCCAAAAGCCACACCCCGGTTTGGCAGCTGCTGATTCTCTGGGGGCCTCATCTTCTGGCCGGTCTTCTGCTGGTGGTTTTCCTGCTTTTAAAATACCATTCGGCGACCCGATTGCGCCGCGTTTTCCCGCCGGCGCCTGAAGACAGGCTAAACGCCAGCATTCAAGGCAACTGCCTGTACCGTTTTTTCGCCCGGCAAAATCTTGCCGATCTGATCGCCCTGGTTTTTTTCATCTGTGGAGTCGGCCTGATTCTTGCTCCCGAATTGCTCTATGTTGTCGATATTTACAGCGGTGACTACAAACGGGCCAACACCATGTTCAAATTTACCTATCAGGCATTCATCCTGCTTTCAGCAGTCTGGGCTTATGCGACAGTCAGAGTTGTTCTGGCCTGCCGATTGTTCCACTCCCGGATTATCTGGGGACACCGGTCGGCCATACACCGGCACCGCGCCGAACGTCCACAATGGCCGATCTGGATTGTCGGGGGTCTTTTGGTTTTGACATTGCTGATGCCAGCCTGGTACCCCTGGACGGCCACCCGGCAATGGCTGGGTGAATTCAGCCGGGAACGCTACGTTGGCCTAAACGGGCTCCTGCCATTGGCGACCAAGGATTCCGAACAGATCGAGGGCCAAACAGGCGGCGAACTGTCTGCTGACTATGCGGCTATTTTGTGGTTGAACGACCATGTTTCAGGACAGCCGGTCATCCTTGAAGCCTGTGGCGAAAGCTATACGGACTATTGCCGGATTTCGGCGTTTACGGGATTGCCGACCGTTTTCGGCTGGGAAACCCACGAGTGGCTCTGGAGAACCAGCAGGGCGAATCCTGATGCATACGGCAGCGTCGTCGTGCCGCGCCAGGAAGATGTCCGCCTTTTATATACGACGACCGACAATATCGTCCGGCAGGAACTTTTAGAAAAATATCAGGTCGCCTATGTCATTATAGGCGACCTGGAAAGATCGAAATATTCGGAGAAGCTCAGCGACGGCACTTCGCACAGCCTGGTTCAGGAAGATCTTCTGCTGGCAACAGGTTCGCTCGTTTTTTTTGAGCAAAGCCTGATGATCATCAAGGTCGGCCCGTAACCGGCGTCAGCCAGATCAGCAGTTAAAGTTCAGCACGGAGACTCTTAGAACGCCATCAATGGCTTTGAGCGATTCGATGGTGGATTCGTCGACTGGCGAATCGATGCTCAAAAAGCTCTGGGCGCGCATTTTATCTTTCTTGCGGCTCCAGTGCATGGTGGCAATATTAATGTCCTTCTGTCCCAGAAGCGTGCCCACCCGGCCAATTATGCCGGGAACATCGTTATTTTGCATGGCAATGACGTGCGGCGACAATTCGAAGTCCATATGGTAGCCAAAGAAATCAACCAGAATCTCCGAATCCTTGCCAAATACAGTACCCGAAACGGAAAGGATCTTTTCATCTGAAGTAAAACGCACCGTGATCAGATTCGTGTATTTTTCGAGCAGCGTCGTATTGCTTTCAATGACCTCAACGCCCATCTCGTTGACATTTTGCTTGACGTTGACAAAGCTGATGCGCTCGTTGGAGATCGTCGAAAGGAAGCCCTTCAGCACGGACAAGGTTAAAAGGCTCGTGTCCTTTTTGGCCAGCTCACCGGAATAGGTGATTTCGATTTTTTGAATGCGGGACGATTCTGCCTGATAATAAATGGCGCCAAGCTTTTCAGCCAGGTTGACATACGGCCGCATTTCAACGATGCTGCCGCTAAACGCAGGCATATTGACCGCGCCGACCAGCTCGCCTTTCAAGGCGTGGCTAACCAGTTCGGTTACGGCAATGCCGACGTTGGCGTTGGCTTCATGGGTCGAAGCCCCAAGGTGCGGGGTGACAATGCAATTAGGCAGGCCCAGCAAGGCATTCTGGTAATTTTGTTCGCCTGGTTTTTTGTCGTAGCTAGGTTCCTTGTCAAAAACATCGATGCCGGCTGCAGCTACCTTCCCGGAGACCAGCGCATCGTATAGCGCTTTTTCATTGACCAGTCCGCCGCGGGCGGCGTTGATAATCCTGACGCCGTCTTTGCAGCGGGCAATTTGCGGCGCATCGATAATATTATAGGTTTCTTTGGTTTTCGGCGTATGCAAGGTGATCAGGTCGGCTTCGGCCAAAAGGTCGTCCAGGCGGTCGCAGCGGCGAACGCCCAGTTTTTCAAACCGTTCTGCCGGAATATAGGGATCGTAAACAATAACCTTCATGCCAATGCCTTTAAACTTGCGGGCCACAATCGACCCGATTCGCCCCATGCCGATTATGCCGGCGACTTTTCCTTCAAGTTCGTTGCCGATCAGCTTGGCGCGGCGGAAATCATCATGCCGGGCGGCGTCATTGGCGATGCAGATATTGCGGAATGCTGAAAAGGCCAGGCCTACAGCCAGCTCGCCGGCGGCCATGATATTGGCTTCAGGCGTGTTCACCGCAATGATGCCTTTTGCGGTGCAAGCCGGGACATCAATATTGTCGATGCCGTTTCCGGCGCGGCCGACAACTTTGAGATTGACCGCTTTTTCCAACAGGCTTCGGTTAACCTGGGTAACGCTTCTAACAATCAACGCATCATAGGATGCGATTTCATTTTCAATTTCGGCTTGTGAAAGGCCCAGTCGTTCGTCTACCGTAAAACCCTCCTGGCGCAAGTAGTCGATTGAATCGCTGGCAATCTTTTCACTGATCATGATTTTCATTTTCTATAATCCCCCTTGTTTTCGGTTGCAAGCCAAAACTTTTTCATATTTACTGCTTTGAATAAGGCTCGTTAGCTAAGCTAACAAGTCATGAGGAAAACCCTATGAATTCCAAACCTTTTAGAATCAGGGTTTGACCGGGATCGTCAGGACATCGCCGGGCATGATATTGGTATTGGCCATGGAATTGGCCTCCATGATGGCCGTGTAGTAAATGGGATCCGCAGATCCATAATATTTTTTGGCAATGGACGACAGCGTTTCGCCGGCTACTACAGTATGTTTGGTTGGCAGCGTAATCAGGCCGCTTCCTGATGTTGACGGGGTTGTAGTCGCCGAAGTCCCTGCTGTCTGGCTGGTTTCCGATCCGGTGGTCACGGTTGATCCGGTTGTAGCCGAAGTCGTGATCGATGTCGAAGCCAGCGTTGTTGTCGTCGAAGGCTCGCCTCGATCGGCAAAAAGCATATTGTAAATGGCAAACAGGCAACCGATGCAGACAGCGGCAATGATGACATAAAAAGCGATGCGGCGGCCACGGCCGGCAGTATCAGGCTGGTCACCGAAATCGTCTTCGTCGTCTTCATAATACTCTTCCTGACGGTTGCGGGGGCTACTATAATTTTTCTGGTTAGGTTGAATCGGTGCAAATGTCGGCTTGACAGCTTTTTCAGGCATCTCGGCTTCTTCTTCATCCAGAGATGGCAGACCGCTGGCAGAAAATCCGCCGGCGCTTGCCCCAAAAGAACTGCCGGCACGGCCGGAAGAAGCTGATGAAGATGGAATGGACGCAGAGGGCAGGCCAGCGGATGAATCCTGCTGGGCACGGCCAATCTGAAGACGCCCGGTGCGATCGATGTTGGAAATGGTTTCAACAAAACCAATTAAAAATTGCAGCGGAACGCCTGGCAGTTTTGCCGAAGCTGCCGTTATGATCAGGCCGGCCGCATCTGCCTGGTCTTCTGCCTCGTACAGCATGCGCAGCACTTCTCTTTGGCCTAAAGCATCCATGATTTCTTTATTGCAAACGATCACGCAATCATCAAGCTGAAGCTGCGCGATATTGGAATAGCGGACCGTGCCGGCCACGCCAGCGCAATAAACGTCAAGGCCGGTTACCGGCTTGCCGTTATAGTCAATAGCATCCATCGGGAAATCATCAGCCGTAAGCGGATAAAGCACGTCGCCACGATAAAGGTAGGCGCATCCTCCGCCCATGGTCACAGCAGCCAATTCCGAATCCTTGACCATAATGCCGGCAAAATACGGTTGGCGAACGCCATCGTGCTGCAAGGTAATCCGCCCGGCAACCGAAACCGCACATTCCGCCAGTTCGTTGATCTCCGTATCGATATTGCGGCCTGTTTGCTTCACTTCCGTCAAAATCTTGTCCAAAGCTTTGCGAACCCGGCCTTGTGAGGCATCGTCCGGACCGCCGCCGGACAAATGGGCAAAAACCGAATAAAAGAAACCTCGGTCTTCCCGATCGAGGGATATGTCAGCGGATCGGTGTTCGCGGCGACCGGAAATGCGGCCATCCAGGAAAAATCCGTCAATCGCTCCAGATGACGGGTAATATCGGGCAGTCACAGTTGCTGCAACACGAGTCAGAGCAGCGCGGGACGTCTTTGCCATAATATTGGCCTCCTGTCTTAATTGTCATGTGTGTCACACAATATCTATCGCCATTTTACGCGGTTATCATTATATCATAAATCCATTCCCGACAAACATGACAGATTACAATCATTTATACTTCTTCATGTTCTGATATCTATTCAATTGCTCTGAAAAACTCGTCAAATACATGGAATTATTATTTTCAGGGCACTCGACGATTCTGGACAGCAACCGCTCCAGCATCATGCGCAAGGCCGGTCCCGGCGGCCAGCCGGCGGCCTGGAGGCGGCGGCCGTTGATGGCCAGGTCAGCCAAAGTCAAAGGGACAGGTTCGTCTTGAAGCAGGATGAACAGCTGTTGATTGCTCATGAAAGGCCTATTTAGCCGAGGCAGGCAAAGCTTGATCAATTGGCTGGCCGCCAGAATAACCGGATCCAGCTCAGACGTTGCAAGATGGCAGCGCCGGGCAAGCAGCCGCAGCAGCCGGCGCTGATTAGGCCTTTCCAGATCTTTTTCAAGGGGCAGCAGCAGCCTCAGGCAGAGCAGATAAAGCATGGCTTCGCTGGCCTGGGCTTGTTGGCGGGATACCCGGCATTCATGCATGAGCAAATGTTGCAAGCGGTGGCCGGCAGAAGCGCGGAAGTATGGCAGCAAAGTTTGTCTAAGCCCATCAGGGCTAAGCGTTGGAGCGGCGGATGCCAGAAAAAGCAGCGGCAGCCGCTGGTCAAGCGAAAGCTGGCTATTGGCAAGCTGGCTCAAGCGCTGGCAAAGGACCTGATCATCGGCCAAAATATGCAAAAGAAGGTGGACAGAAGCCGATATAAGTCCACAACCGGCAAAGGCCAGCAGTTGCCTCGGATAGGGCGCGCCCATGATTTTCAGGATTTCAGCGGTTATCCTTTCACGGCTGAGCCTTGAAAGCCGGTAGGCCAGCCGGGTCGCCGCCGCAATGATTTGCGGATCCGGAGTCAAGTCGTAGGTTACTGCAAATCGGACTGCCCGCAGCAGCCTTAAAGCGTCTTCATCAAACCGGGCTATGGGGTCGCCGACAGTCCGCAAAATTTGCCGATTCAAGTCATCAAGGCCGCCATGCAGATCCAATAGTCCCCGGTCCGGCCGCCAGGCCATGCTGTTCATCGTAAAATCGCGGCGGGCCAGGTCAGCATCGATCTGATCGTGGAAGATGACCAGATCCGGCCGACGTGAATCGGTATAAGTGCCTTCTGTGCGAAAAGTCGTTATTTCAACTGCCAGCTCCCGCCAAATCACAGTCACTGTCCCATGCTGTAAACCAGTCGCATAATGCCGCGAAAAAATCTGCTGAACCTGTTCCGGACGGGCACTTGTGGCCAGGTCAAAATCTTTCGGGTCCAATCCCAGGCAAAGATCGCGGACGCAACCGCCAACCAGCCAGGTTTCAAAACCATGCCCGTCAAGCCTGGCCAATATTTGCCGAACCTGTTCGGGGATCCTTTTAGGGTCGATCGGATAATTCAGCAAGATAAGCCTCCTGGCAGCAATGATTTACAAAGCCAACCCTGTCAGTGTATGATATCGTTAATGCTGCGTTCGTTTTGCCAAGAACTATCTTCTTGATCATAGCACAGTAAAACCAGAAAATACCAGCCTGTCAAAAATTGGCTGGCTGTAAAGGTAGGTTGCTCCATGCTACATCAGCGTTCCCATTCTCGCCGGCATCATCCATGGGTATATTATATCGTTTTTCTGTTGGTTCCGCTCCTCTGCGTCGTTCTGGCCGGTCAGACAATTTGGGCCGGTTCGGCAAAAAGCCCGTCTGAAGAAACCGTTGAAAGTATGGCCGGTGCCGCAGGCGATGAACTCGTTTTGCCGGTTGCAGCCCGTTTGTCAGCCGGACTTTTGCACAGTGCCATGATCAATTATGACGGCCAGCTGTATGTTTGGGGCGACAACACCTATGGCCAGTTAGGTTTAGGCACGCTGGACTATGGCGACACGCCCCAGCTTGTCAATTTGCCGGATAAAGTTTCGGAAATCAGCCTGGGTGCTTATCATTCCCTGGCCGTCCTGGCCGATGGCACGGTCTATGCTTTCGGGCGCAACGCTTTCGGACAGCTCGGTATCGGCAGTACGGAAAATGCCATTGAACCGGTTATGCTCGAGGGACTGCCGCCGATCAAGGCCGTTGCCGCCGGAACCTGGCATTCGCTTGCGTTAGGCATAGACGGCAGTGTCTGGGCATGGGGCAATAACAGTAATTTCCAGGTGGGCGATGTTCCTTCGGAAACAATCACCGATGCCGCTGGAACCGTTTTAGGCAGCCGCTGCACTACCCCGGTTCAGATTGTTAACGGAGGCGCGGCCGCCATTGCTGCCGGCGGACAATTTTCAATGTATCTCGATGAAGCTGGCCAGGTTTACACCTGGGGCGACAATAGCCGGGGGCAGCTGGGGAACGGAACAACCCAGCAAAGCGCCAAACCCGCAATGGTTCCCGGCCTGGAAAATGTTGCGGCAATCTCTGCCGGCTACCAGCATGGTCTGGCTATCAGCCGACAAGCCGATCAGGACGCACTCATGGTCTGGGGCGATGATTCGCTCGGCCAGCTCGGAATCGGTTCGGATCCGGCTGCAGGAATTTTTCGTTCGCTGCCGGAACGGCTGGATATCACGGGCGACAAAAATCCGGAAAATGACCGGATCGTCATGATCCAGGCTGGATATTCCCAATCGGTGGCAGTCACTTATCAGCAAAACAGCAGCAGCTCTATCAATAAAAGCCGGCAGCAGTTATTGGTTTGGGGCAACAATAGTTCAGGCCAATTGGCACTTGGCAATACCATCAGCCAAAATCGGCCGGCTGTATTGAGCGGCACTTTTAACGGTTGGACCGGTGACAGTTTTCTGCCTTTTGACGCTGTCGCTTCAGGCGGCTATCACCTTTTAGTCCTAAGCAGCAAGGGGCTTTTAGGCGCAGCCGGACGAGGCGACCGCGGCCAGTTGGGAAACCTGTCCGTCCTGGATAGAAGCCAGCTCACGCCTGTAGCGGTTCCTGACGTCATCCGTCCAGTTTGGCTTTCCGGCGCCAAGCTGTCAGCTCGCTTTGATGCCGATGAAAATCTGGTCGTGCGTTGGCCAAAAGCACAGGATAACCGGCTTGCCACCGGCTACAAAGTCATCCTTGAACGGTCTGATGGCCAAATTCAGGAATTTGGTGTTGGAAACAAGCTGTCTCTTTCCATCAACAAGGTCTCTTCCCGTTTCGCTTATGAAATCAAGGTCCTGGCGTATGATGCGGACTCGGTTCATGCCGACACGGCAACGCTCAGTTTTTTAGCCGATTATATCCTGCCGGCCGAGGCGGCCAGTCAAGGCTCTGTACCGGCTGATTATTTCAGTGATATCATCCAATCCGTTTGGCAAATCAACAATCTGGCCCACCATTGGGCACCTGATCCGCGAGGTGCGCTGCAGCCGCTTGAAATGCCCTGGGATGTCAGTTCCATCTATGGGGAAGACCGATTGCCGCTGCCGGCCAATTGGCAGGCGTTCATCTATGCGGCACTGGGAGCAGGCCTTCTTTCTCTGTTGACCGCGCTGGATATTCTTCGCAAAAAAGCCTTGCGGCAACGCCAAAAGCGGCAATTACCAGTGAATGCCCGCGGCCAGAAGCAAACTGGCTGACAGCATCGATTCCATCGCACTTAAATCATTAATCAGCGACTGAATTGGTTTTACGTTTTCAGACGGCTGATTGGTTATTCCATATTCTTCCAGCGGATAATCGTTCAGGATTTGCAGTTCCGTTGCCATGCCCTGCAATTGAGACAATAACCGGCTGTCCGTTCCCAACCCAATCGCCATGGGCAAAGCCAGGCTAAAAAAGGCCGAATCCGGCAATGGCTTGATAATGGCGCAGCATTTCATTGTCCTTTGCAATGCCTGGCCTTTGGCATAAAGCTCGCGGCCGACTGCTGTCAAGCGCCTGATCAGCAAGCTGTAGACCGCCATGACCGCAGCTGGAACCAAAAGCAGCAAGCTGACCGAATTTTGCATGTATAGGATTCCTGCTAGGGTCAGAATCAAGTATAATCCCGAAATCAGCAAGCTGATCAACCGGCCCCGCTGGCTGCGGGTGGTGTCCAGCAATCCGCGTTTCTCCACCTCTTCATCAAGCAGGCGGCGAAAATCCTGATAATAAGTCTGAAAATCCAGAGCAGTCGAAGGATCTCGGGCATATGTTCTGATCTTTGCCGTCGATAGGCTCTGATCGGTTGTGATATGCCCAAAAAACCAGTTCAGCAGAAAGATTTCAAAATCCGCACACCCGGCAACGTCTTTTTGCTCCTGATTTGGCAAGGAAAATACGCAGCCATGCAGCAAAAGCTTGCCGCGGCGAACCAAATCGATCAAGGTTGACAAAATGAGCCTGCCTGGTTTTGCTTGATAAAGCAAAACCGCCATGATGGCCGGCGGACAATCCGCGGGGATTTCATGCGAATATTTTTTCCGGAAAATGGCGGCGCTTTCCCGGTCAAAAAACCAATAGATCAAAATTCCCATGATGGTTGACAAACCCAATAAGATATAGATCAGCCAATAAACACCTGACCGGAATCCGGCTTGCCGGTCGAGGGCCAAATCCTGCGCACGGGCGTTGGCGGTTATTGCTTCCCAGGTTGATAAATCCGGAGCGGCCGCTGCTTTGTCAAAAGAAGCCAGCGGAAACAGGCAAACCAGTTTTACGGATTGATCATCAGCCATTCGGTCGGCCTGAAAACAAAGCTGATCGTCTTGAGGGCAGGTTTTCTGCCAATCCGCCTGGCTGATGGGCAGACTCCAAGTCTGCAGCTCCGAAATGGCTGACGGCAATTGAATCGCAAGAGCTAATTGACTGATTTTCGCCTGCCCGCCAATCGCAAAAAACTGTCTTTCAAGGCAGGCAGCATCTGTCTGGCGGTAAACCGCCTGGGTTAGGTTATAGGATATCTTGACCATGCGGGTGGTCTTCTCTTCAGATAGCGCCTCGACGACGATATGCAATTTTTTCCCATCATCATTCAATTCATAAGTCATCGGCCGGCTTTGATTGCCGGCCGCCGAAGCCGGCTGAACTTCCACGAAACCAGGCTGCGCCGACTGATCCGTCTGACTGGCAACCTCAATCCCTTTTAGCTGTGCCCTGCCAGCGTCTGCGTAGCCAATATCATAAGTAAAACTGTTCAATTTTCTTTCAATCTTGTAGCTGATCGTTTCTGTCACTTCGGCAGATCCATCCGTTTGAAGCACAACCGCGATATTGTACCGGCTGATGGAAAAACCCGGAAGCGTCGCAGCTTGAAGCTGCCCGCCGTTTTGCAGGACAAAGGTAAAAATCAAAACAAACAGGCAGAATATTGCCTTTCGCATCCGATACATTTGATCGATACCTCGTATTGTATTTGCCGCAGTTAAGAAATAATTCTAAACAATTATAACACAGGAGGAAAAATTCAGGAGGAAAAATTTGCCAAGCGACAACAGGGGTCTTATTGATTTAAAATGTGCTAGCTGCGGCGGTTCCATTCAAATGGACAACACAAAATAAGAAATCCATCATATCGTGTCCGAAGATTAGTATGGGGCCGGGTTCTTACGAACGCCGATGCTCTCCACGGACATCACAGCCGGTTTCTCTGGCCGTTTCCTGGCATTGATAACAAAACATGCTCCAATATTATTTTCTCCAAACCACTTAGTCTTCTATCGGTTCAAAATCGTCTTTCCCCACAAAACAAATCGGGCAAACCCAATCGTCTGGGATGTCTTCAAAGGATGTTCCGGGAGCAATACCGCTGTCCGGATCACCCTGCTCAGGATCATAAATATAGCCGCAAGGGATGCATCTGTATTTTTTCATATGTCTTGCTCCTAAAATATTTGTAGCCGCCGTTACTGCTTGGGCGCGGGTGCTTTGACAACAATTAGTTCTAAAACTTCTTCACTTAAGTTTTTAACGTTCATCTTGGTTTTAAAGGGAATTTTAAGAAGAGTGCCCTTTTCATATTCGTGGACTTCCTGATCATCAAGACCGATGGACAGCTTTCCTCTAATTACCGTCATATAAACGTTAGAGTTTGATACGATCATTCCTCCTATATTTATGTTCATTTGTATTATACCCCAAAAGCAAAATAATTGTATTGCAACTGTCACATTCCTGAGGTTTCTAGAGGTTTCTAAAAGATGTCATCCAATTAAATTCCTCACACCCAATACTTTTTAGATTTTGTAAATGTATTACCTGCGTTTTTTATATTGTATTGCGGATACCGGGCAAACATCAGCGCAGTTTGTACATTGATGACATAGCTTTGATGATATCTCTGCTTGTCTGTCTCCAATGTCAACTCTGATCGCCGCTGATGGACATACTTTTTCACATTTTTTGCATCCTATGCAAGCCGTTTTATCTACCTGTTTTGTGAATATCGCAAATTTGCCAATCGCTTTTTGTAATGCACCAAAAGGACAGATTAAATTATGGAACACTTCCGGCTTATATCTTAGCGTCACAAGCACAGAGATAATCAGCCATATGGGCAATATGGGCAAATTGATATGCAGCAGCTTTTTGGATAAAAGCATAACTGCTGCACTGGCAACAAGGAATATCCACGCAAACACTCCGCTATTTAACCACTTTGGTTTGTTGTTAGTTTGAAGCTTTAGTTTCTTTGAGAGCCATTCCGCGGGAGCCATCAGCGTGTGCATCGGGCAGACATATCCGCAATATATCCTGCCGAAGAATAATGCCGCTATCAGGCTCACCACAAACAGCGCAAGCCACAGCAACATATTTTCCGTAGCAATGAGAAATATAAACAACCCTAAAAATAGTACTCTTATGATTGTAACAATCCATTTCATCATATTTCCTCCTTCATTGCTTTTTCAAAAACAATGGCTTTGGTTGGACATTTTTGTGTCGATTCCACCACCGCCTTGACTGCTTTTTTATTGTCCGGTGAAGCCTTAACACATGCCTTGTTGATTTTCATTTCGTAATACTCTGGCAGTATTTCAGCGCATAAGCCACAGCCTACACAGTATTCTTCTTTAATAATAAAAACATCCGTGTGTTTGTTTAACTCAATACTCGGCAAATCGTTCTTTTTCACAAAAATCGCTGTTAAATACGCCATCACAAATATGCAAATAACCGTTAGTATCCATCGAACAATCATGAAATCCACGCCGAGGAACTTGGCTTCGTTGGCCAACATGGGCACTTTAATAACCGCCCACGAACTTAAGATAATAACAATGTTTCTTACACTTGCGCCTTTTGAAAGCAGCGATTTGCTGATCGGGAAAGCCGCATAAATGGGGCCAGCAGAAATACTTCCCAAGAGCAGCGAAAGCAAATTACCCTTGAAACCGGATTTTTCTCCAAAACCCCGCATAATCAGCTCTTTTGGTACCCATGCTTCAATCACCACAGTGAGAAGGAATATCACAGGAAGTACCTGCAGCATTTCAACGAGATAGTAGACACTGTTACCAACCGATTCCATGGCAGTTTGAGGAGCCGCAATAAAAATGATTCCATATACAAGTGCTACAAGTACAAGCAGCTTGTTTTTCTTTAATACATTTAATGCATTCATAAAATTACCCCCATAACCAGTGCGATCACAACCGCAAAGCCGAAGCTCAGGATATTTCTGGTTAATGCAAATTTAGTTCCGAACTCTTTTTTTTCAAGTGGAAAAGTTATAACTCCGACCATGGTCAACGTGGTCAGAAATGCGACTGCTGGTATTATACTGGCACCCGCATCGACTAAAGACCCTACCAGCGGAAAGGCAACAAACGCAGGAATCAGTGTGATGCTGCCTACTAATGCCCCTAAGATCGTGGATAAAAAGGTGTTTGCTGAGCCCAGCGCAGACTTTATGGTCTCCGGCGGTATCAGCGTAAGCAATAGCCCAATCAAAAATATGATGGCAATGATTTCTCCCAGCATATTACCCATCATGCTCTTAGACTTTTTCATTGCCGCAAAGGTTTTTTTCTTGTTTTTTATCATAGATACAACGGTTAACCCAACCGCAATGATTAGAAACATAAGCGTAAAAATGTCCACAGAATTCCTCCCAATATTTGATATTATCTATACTATAAGACTATGCTGATTGAAACAGCGTTACTAAAGTAACACATAAAGGGGAGAGAATTGTAGCGTGAACCAGAATTTTAAACTTTTGCAGGATGCAACATTGCTTCAAGGATTGCAGTCCGAAGACATGCAAGCCTATTTGAAAGAAGGAAGGTTCCGACTCGTTTCATATAAAAAAAACACTGTTATTCATTTCGAGGGAGAGCAATGCACCAGTCTGGAAATAATCCTTTGCGGCAAAGTGGCAGTTGAGCGTATTGAACAGTCTGGCGGTTTGCTAACCATTGCTGAATTTTATAGCGATGATATTTTGGGAGGCAATTTATTGTTCTCCAGGAATCCATGTTATCCGATGACCATTACAACGCAACAACCTTCTGTAATTGTTGAAATCAAAAAAGATCTGCTGTTTGAAATGTTCTGTAATAATCCATCTTTTTTACGAATGTTTCTGGAGTATGTTTCAGACCATGCTTTTATTTTGGGCGATAAAATTAAACACTATGTCAATAAGACGATACGGGAAAGTCTGATGAGTTTTCTCAAATATGAAAGCAAAAAGCAAAATTCGAACCATATCCAGTTAAACATGACAAAAAAAGAATTAGCAGATAAAATTGGGGTTCAAAGAACCTCTCTTTCAAGGGAAATGGCCAAAATGAGAGAGGATGGTCTTATTTCATTTGATGCCAAATCAGTAAGAGTGCTTAAATGGGAATTTTGAATGTTGTTGACGGCAGCTACTTATAATTAAAAGGTTGATACTGGCAAAGCCCCTGCCTTGCAAGCGCCGCTGCGCGGCAAATCAGCTTACGGCGGAGTTCAAACAGCGCTTTACTCGGATGTATGGCCAGCTGAGCCGTTCGGCACGGTCAAATGTCATCACAACGCAAGATATCTGCTTTTTAAAGGGATGCGGTCATGAAAGCATAAAAAGGGGGCAGATCGTCCACTATTTTCGATAAGTAACAGCATTCACTAATAATTTTATAAAAAAAACACCGGAAATGAAGAATTTCCGGTGTCATTTTTGTTCTGAAAAACGAGTTTTCAGACAATGTGTGGTGGAGATAACGGGATTCGAACCCGTGGCCTCTGCCTTGCGAAGGCAGCGCTCTCCCAACTGAGCCATATCCCCATAAATCTCTGGCCGGCAGATACAAAGAACATTATAGGGGGCGGTTTATCCACTGTCAAGCTGGCAAAGCAAGGTTAAGCCGAATGTTTTTACCCTGGTTTTACTGGCTGGCTGGCCTTCATTAAACAAATCCGATTTTAGCCTTGCCGTTGCTTTCATTTCGAGTTAGAATATTCTGATAGAAATTTGAAAGGCTATACATCATGTCCAATCAAAATTTTGAGCCGGTCCTTGACTTCCATACGCATATTTTCCCCCCTCAGGTCGCTGCCAAGGCAGTCGCATCGATTGGCGACTTTTATGAATTGCCGATGTTGGCGCGCGGCAAAAGCGGCGGTACGGCTTCTGGATTATTAGCGGCCATTAAGGCTGCCGGAATATCGCATTGTGTTATTTTTTCCACAGCCACTCGGATCGAACAAGTGGATTCGATTAATCAATTTATGCTGGAATGTCAGCAGGCCGAGCCCATTTTTACCGCTTTCGGCACTTTGCATCCGTCAATGCCGGATGCAGATGTCATCAAAGAAATCAACAGAATTGAAAAAACCGGCTTGCATGGAATTAAATTGCACCCGGACTTTCAGCGGGTAGCCGCCGATTCCCATTTTGTGATCCATGCCACGAGGCTGATGGCCGGACGATTGCCGCTTTTAATCCATGCCGGCGATCCGCGGAAAGATTACTCCCGCCCCGCCAGGATCAGGGCTTTAGCCCTGGCCTGTCCTGAAACGACGATCATTGCGGCGCATCTCGGGGGTTGGAGCCAATGGCAGGAGGCAGCCGATCTTTTGTCCGGCATACCCAATCTCTATGTCGATACCAGCAGTTCCCTGGCGTTGCTTTCCAATGCTGAAGCTGTCGGCCTGATCCGCCGCTTCAATATGCAGCATGTCGTTTTCGGCAGTGACTACCCGATGTGGCAACCCGACGAAGAGTTGAAGCGGTTTCATGAATTGCCGCTCACCGCACAGGAAAAAAGAGCCATTCTCTGGGAGAATGGCTGCAAATTGCTTGGTATGGATGTTTCATCGAATTAGGCGGCCTAAGCGGTTTCGTTAGCGGAGGAATCCGCCAGGCGTTTTTCCATTTCGATGCGTTCCAATGAGACAAAATCGATTTTACCGACTTTGGTCCGGGGCAGATCCAGGCAAAATTCGATTTCGCGCGGAACGGCATACTGGATCATGTTCTTCTCGCAATGACTGATGATCCGTTTACGCATGGTTTCGATATCCGGCGCGTTTTCGTTCAATACGACAAACACCTTGACCACCTGCATCTTATACGGGTGCGGAACGCCGATCGCGCACACCAGGCGCACCTCCGGCAGCGCGCTGATCGCATCTTCGATCTGCGACGGGAATACCGGAATTCCGGACACTTTAAGAATCCGCTTGATCCGCTGCTTGAAATGGAAATAACCATCCGCATCCATATAGCCGAAATCGCCGGTGTGCACCCAGCCAAGGCCGTCGGCATGCGTGCGGATTGTTTCTTTAGTTGCTTCGGGATCATCAAGATACCCCAGCATTATGGTCGGCGCATGAATGCAGAATTCGCCGTCCTGGCCAGTTTCCACTTCCTGGAGCGTGCCGGGCTCCACCACTTTCATCAAAACATCGGCCAATGGTATGCCAACGGTGCTGTCTCTCGTGTCTATCATTGGATTAACCGCACAAACCGTGACCGTTTCGGTCAGGCCGTAGCCTTCACGCAAAGTGCAATTGCCCTGATGCGACTTGATAAAGGCATCGAAGCGGACCTTCAGGTCCTTAGGCAGGCTGTCGCCGCCGCAAAAAACCGCTTGAAGGCAAGAAAGATCAGCCCGGTCCAGTTTTTCATTCTTTAGAATCCCTTCGAACAAGGTCGGAACGGCGGCTATGAAAGTTGGTTTTTCCTTGACTATGATGTCTGCCAGCACTTCAGGCGAAAATTGAGGAACCAGGATAGCCTGCATGCCGTTAACCATCATCGTATGCATGCCCATGCATAAACCAAAGCCATGGAAAAGCGGCAGGATCGTAACCATGGCCATGCCGGCCGGGTCAAAGTTGAACGGGTCTTTGATGCCAATAATCTGCGGCCCTTGAATGGCCAGCACATTGAAATTAAACGAAGACAGCATGATCGTCTTGGGCATGCCAGTCGTTCCCCCGCTATGCAGGTAAACAGCGCAATCATGAACGCCAATTGCCCGGCGATAGGGTTTGGCGCTGGCCAATCCCATAAACTCGCTCCATTTCAGATAGGGCGAGCGTTTGGGCATTGCAGCGATCTTGCGGCCTTTGGTCAGGTAGAATCCAACCTTTAAGCCTAGATTCAAATAATCCATGATCGAACAGACAATGGTCCGTTTAATGCGCGAGTGGTCAAGCATTTCGGATTGTTTGGCAAGCATGGCGTCCAGAATAATCAGATAATCGCTGCGGGTTGTGCGAATATAGTGTGACAATTCTTCCGCAGGCGTTAGCGGATGGACCATATTGCATATGCCGCCCAGGCGATTGACAGCATAAAAGAAAATCACGGCGTGAGGAACATTGGGCAGGCAGATCGTTGCCACATCGCCGGCTTTCATGCCAAGTTCCGCAAGACAAGCGGCAGCCTGATCGATCTGTTCAAGCATTGACGCATAGGTTATTTTTCGCCCCATGAAGGACATGGCCGAATATTGCGGAAAACGGCGGGCGGCCCTGGCAACCAGTTCATACATCGTTTGCTCAGGATAGGTGATTTGCGGTAAAAACCAGGGGTCGTAATGCGCCAGCCACGGTCTATTCATTTTTTACCCTCCAGCTCATATGAAATTTTAAAAATTATCAAGCATCACTTTATTCTATACTTTTTATGGCGGATGCACAAATGAAAGCCAGCGCGGCATTTTAACTCAACCGCCCTTTCAGCCTATCCCCTTTTTTGTCCATAATAGGCGGTTTTACCATGCCTGCGCTGATAATGCCGATCCTGCAAATTCTGGTCGATCTCCGGCAAATCCGCACGGAGCATTCGGGTATGATAGGCCATCATGGCACATTCTTCCAGCACAACAGCATGGTAAACCGCCTCGGCAGCGCTGCCGCCCCAGGAAAACGGGCCCCGGCTGGCGACAAGCACGCCCGGTACCGTCGCCGGATTGATCTTGCGGTTTTCAAAAGTTTCAGCAATGACTTTGCCGGTATTCAATTCGTATTCACTGCTGGTTTCATCTGCAGTCAGCTTCCTGGTACAGGGGATGTCGCCATAAAAATAATCGGCATGGGTAGTCCCCAAAACAGGGATGTCCAGGCCAGACTGCGCCCAAATGGTTGCCCAGCGGGAATAGGTATGGGCGATGCCTGAGACGGACGAAAATCGCCGGTAGATTTCCAGGTGGGTTGCCGTGTCGATGCTGGGGCGATAGGTGCCGCTGACGACTTTGCCCTTTAAATCGACAACCACTATATGCCGGGCTTCCAGCTGGTCATACGGTATACCGCTGGGCTTGATGGCGACAAGGCCCTTGGCGCGGTTGATTGTGCTGACATTTCCCCAGGTGAAAATGACCAGCTGATGTTTTGGCAGATCGAGATTGGCCAGCAATGTTTCTTGAATCAGATTTTCCATAAGTAGAATCACCTCCAAGATTGCCATTATTGATGGGTGGGAGTATGCCCGGACAGTGTTTTGATTGGCTTGAACAGCTTTTGATGATCATAGTTTACCACGAGTGCCGGCAGGTTTGCTATCCGGTTCAAAATGAAGTCCAAATTCTATGATATACTGATTAAAATGCAAAAATGTCCCGATAAACTGATGGCTGGAGGATGACTGATGGCGAAGTCAAAAACAAGTTACTTCTGCAGTGAATGCGGTCAGGAAACCAGCGGCTGGCTGGGCCGCTGTCCTGGATGCGGCGCCTGGAATACGCTGGTTGAAGAGCAAAAGATGGAAAAATCCGGTCATCCTGCATCCCATGCGCCTTGGATTTTAGCCAACCAAAGCGATTCCAGAGCGAAGGCGACGTCGGTCAAGCTCGCTGAAATCGCGCCTGATCTCGACAACCGGCTGCCCAGCGGCCTCCATGAACTGGATCGTGTGCTTGGCGGCGGTTTTGTCAGCGGTTCGCTGGTTTTGATCGGCGGCGACCCCGGCATCGGGAAATCGACCTTGCTGCTGCAGGTTCTTGGAGAAATCAGCAGCAAAAAGCGCACCCTGTATATTTCTGGCGAGGAATCCCCGCAGCAAATACGGATGCGGGCCGACCGCCTTGGGCTTAAATCCGACGGTATTTCACTTTTGTCGGCAACCGATTTTGCGACCATCGCCGAGGTGCTGGTCCGGGACAAGCCGGATCTGGCCATTGTCGATTCGATTCAGACCCTTTATGTCGAAGAACTATCGGCGGCGCCTGGCAGCGTCAGCCAGGTTCGCGAGGCCACAGCCGGTTTGCTGCGGCTGGCCAAAAGCCAAAATATCACGATCGTGCTGGTTGGCCACGTGACCAAAGACGGCGCGCTCGCCGGCCCCCGCCTCCTGGAGCACATGGTCGATACCGTGTTGTACTTCGAAGGCGAAAAACAACAGAATTTCCGGATTCTCCGGTCGGTCAAAAACCGGTTTGGAGCCACCGATGAGCTCGGCATCTTTGAAATGTCCGATCACGGCTTATTGCCGGTTGAAAATGCTTCACAAGCGATGTTGAGCGGCAGGCCTCTGCTGGTTCCAGGCTCTGCCGTCACGGCCTGCATGGAAGGGACCCGGCCTTTGCTGGTTGAGATTCAGGCGCTTTTAAATGAATCGGCCTATGGTGCGCCGCAGCGCATGGCCCAGGGGCTGGACCGCAACCGGGTGTCGATGCTGCTGGCCGTCCTGGACAAGAATTTCCGTTTCGGGCTTACCAATATGGACGCATACGTCAATGTTGTCGGCGGTATCCGCTTGACGGAGACTGCGACAGATCTGGCGATCATCGGCGCGATCATTTCCAGTTTGAAAAACAAGCCGGTCCGGGCCGCCAGCCTTTTGATCGGCGAGGTTGGCCTGACGGGTGAAATCCGCAGCGTTGCCCAGGTCGACCGGCGGATCATTGAAGCCAGCCGCCTGGGCTTTTCCAATTTTATCCTGCCGGGCAGCTGCCGGCCGGCGCTGTCCAAAGTCCGCCTGCCAGAGGACTGCGACTTGTTTTATGTCGATAAAGTAAGCGAAGCCTTGGATATTTTGTTGAACTGATTCTGGTTCTTTATTCTTCAGGAGGATTTAACATGGCTGATCGTCAAATGGACAAACCTGTTGCCGTTTATGCTGTCATCCCTGCAGCGGGAAGCGGATCCAGGATGAATTTAAACAAAAACAAGCAGTTTTTGCAGCTTGGCCGCTATCCTGTCATTGTCCGGACCTTGCTGGTTTTGGAATCCATGCCGGAAATAGCAGGTTATGTGGCCGTTGCCGCTGCAGATGAACTGGCAGCCATGCAAGAGCTCCTGATCCCCTACAAGCTCGCCAAATGCCTGTCTGTGGCTGCCGGAGGAGCAAGCAGGCAGGATTCGGTAGCCAATGGCCTGGCAGCGCTTGAAAAGCTTGCAGGCGGGCTGCCCGGCTGCCCGGTCCTGGTTCATGACGGCGCCCGCTGCTTTATAACCCCGGATGTAATCCGCCGGGTTATCTGCGGCATATTGCAACATGGCGCATGCGGTGCGGCAGTTGCCGTCAAAGACACCATCAAGCAGGCAGATGCGGACGGCCAAGTCACCTGCACGTTCAATCGGGATCAGCTCTGGGCAATGCAGACGCCCCAGGGAGCATGGTTTCCGCTGCTGCAAAAAGCCTATGAACTTGCTTCCAGGAACAATTGGCAGGCAACCGACGATTTGGCCCTGCTTGAAAAATCCGGCACGCCTGTTTATCTGGTGCCAGGTGATTATCGGAATATCAAATTGACAACGCCGGAAGACCGGCTGTTGGGTGAACAGCTTGCCCGGCTGGCGGATCAAGGCCGTTTACTGTAAAGCTCAGCGGCGGACGGTGATTTGGCAAAAGGCTTGAATCCCTTCGCCGCGCCCAAAAGCCGTCAGCCCTTCGCCGGAGGTCGCCGTCAGGCCGATATCGGCTATTTCCAGGCCGACAAGCGCTGCCAGTCGGGCCCTCATGGCGGGAATCCAAGCCGCGAGATGCGGCTTTTTGGCTTCAACCGCGATGGAGACATGACCAATTTGCCATTTCCCCAAGGTGGCCAGCGCTTCACGCAAATAGACGGCACTGTCCGTAATGCCTTGCTCCAGACAAAGCTGGTCGGCCCGGGCGCCAAGAATATTAACGCCGGTAACGCCGGAAATCGCGTTGGTCAAGGCATGCAGGATGACATCGGCATCGCTGTTGCCGGCCAAAGGCGTTTCGCCAGGCAAAATCACGCCGGCAAGAATCAGTTGACGATCAGGCCGGGAAATTTGTTCGACGACAGTCATCATGCGATGGCTGTCCTGCCCGATGGCACTGCAATACTCCCAAATCGTTTCTTTTGATGTGCTCAACTTTTCGCCCTCTTATAGATTCATACCCGCGGCCATTCCATTAAAGACAGGTCAGTCCTCGATTACGGGTCCGTCTTTTTTGCTGCCCTCACGGATTTCGACACGGCGGATCTTGCCGCTGATTGTTTTGGGCAGTTCAGGTACAAAAACCAGAGCCCGGGGATATTTATACGGTGCCGTATGGGTTTTGACGTACTCCTGAAGTTCAACTTTCAAGGCGTCACTGGCTTCATAACCTCTGGCAAGGACGACCGTTGCCTTGACCAGCTGGCCTCTGACCGGATCCGGTTCGCCGGTGATCGCACATTCCAGAACGGCCGGATGTTCCATCAGAACGCTCTCGACTTCAAAAGGGCCGATCCGATAGCCGGAACTTTTGATAATATCATCAGACCGCCCGACAAACCAAAGATATCCATCTTCATCCTGCCAGGCAAGGTCTCCGGTATGATAGATGCCGTCATGCCATACCCTGGCTGTCAAATCAGGATCTTTGTGATAGCCGCAGAACATGCCGGGAATCTTTTTGCCATGCGTCGCGATGCAGATTTCTCCGGACTGGCCAGGTTTTACCGGCCGGTCCTGGTCATCTAGCAGGACCACTTGATAGGCATGCGACGGGCAACCCATCGAACCGGGTTTTGTCGCCATCCAATAATTGGTCACGACAGCCAGCGTCATCTCGGTTTGGCCGTATCCTTCTTTCAATTTCAGGCCGGTAGCCCGTAAAAACTGTTCATAGACTTCCGGATTCAGGGCTTCTCCGGCAATTGTGCAATGCTGCAAACCGGAAAGGTCATATTTCGTCAGATCTTCCTTGATCAGGAAGCGATAGATCGTCGGCGGAGCGCAAAAAGTCGTGATGCCGTCATGTCCGATTTTATGCAATAGCGTTGCTGGATCAAAACGGTCAAAATCGAAGACATAGATGCCGGCTTCCATCAGCCATTGACCATACAGCTTGCCCCATACCGATTTGGCCCATCCGGTCTCCGAAACCGTCAGGTGCAAGCCGGCCGGATCAACTTTATGCCAATATTTCGCCGTCGGAATATGCCCGATCGGATAAGTAAAATCGTGTGTAACCATTTTAGGCATGCCGGTCGTACCCGAAGTAAAATACAGCAACATCATATCCAGATTGCTGGTCGCAGCGGCACCGGTTGGCCTTTTGAAAGGCGCTGCTGCAGCTAGCCCTTCTTCGAAAAAATCCCAGCCTGGCTTTTTATTTCGAACCATGATTCTGGTCACGGGCTGCCCGTATTCAACAACCGCCAGATCCACATAATCGGAGATATGCCCGTCAGGCGTACAGACCACCGCACTGATATCTGCAGCTTTAAAGCGGTAAACCAGATCCTTGACCAAAAGCTGGTTCGTCGCCGGAATGCCGACAGCGCCAATCTTATGCAAGGCCAGTATGGCAAACCAGAAATGGTAATGGCGCTTCAGGATCAGCATCACCTTGTCGCCTTTGCGGATGCCCAGCGATTGGAAGTAAGCGGCACATTGGTCGCTTTTCTGCTTGAAATCGCCGAACGTCAAGGTCATCTCTTCTCCGGCTTCATTGCACCAGAACATGGCCCGGCGATTTGGCTCCTTTTCAGCAATCCGGTCAATAACGTCGTAAGCAAAATTGAACGATTCCGGAACCACGAGCTCATAGTCGGAAATCTCGCCCCGGTCGTTCCGATATTCTTTTAAATATTGCAAATGGAGATTAAGCATGGTTATTTTCCCTCCTGACAATCGGACTCGGCATTGATGACAATTGCCAGGAACTGGCAGGGAGCGCCCCCGATGGCTACCATGCCATGCGGCCGGCTGGAATCATAATAAAGGGTATCCCCTTCGTGCATGGTCTCCTCGTGTTCGCCAATTTTTACCCTCAGGGAACCTGAAAGGACATAATCCATCTCCTGTCCGGCATGCGTGCTTAAGGCAATCGGACGCTGCACTGCGCCTTCTTCATAAGGCGCAGTCACCAAAAACGGCTCAGCCAGCCTTTTGCGGAAAAGGGCGGCCAGATTCAGATAGCGGAAGCCTTTGCGCCGTTCAATCGGCAAGCCGTCGCCTTTCCTGACCAGCGTATATCCGGATAGATGCGGCGACTCGCCGGTAATCAATTCAGTTAAATCCAACCCGAAGCGCAAAGCAGCCTTGTGCAGGAAAGTAAAGCTGAAGTCTTTCTGGCCAGCTTCTATTTCGAGGTACTCGGCTTCAGTTACACCGGTAACCCTGGACATTTCACTGACCGAGATGTCTAGAATGTCTCGCATCCCACGCAGTCTTTCACCGATATCCTTGATGACGTCTTGCATAAACATACCTCCCCAGATCGTGGTTACCTGACCTGTATTCCATGAGAATTTTCATAACGACAGGCACCCAATAATGTTAATCTATCTTATCCGGCGCACCCTGACAAGTTATTCCGAACGAATGGCAGAATTAATTCATTTTTTTGTTCAAGGTGAAACCAGGTAAGGATCCAGGAGGGATTCTAAATGAACAATTCCTTCATCATCAAATCCAATCAGGGAGCGCTTCAACGCGCCATCGACCACCACGGTGAATTGGGGCAGTTTTTCGACATTAAAAGATGCTGATAAAGCTGATTCGGCATTGGCATCGATCCAGACAATCTGCAATTGGTCTTGATAGTCATCCGCCATCTGCTCGAGACAGGGGATAATCATGCTGTTGACCGGAGCCAGGGCCGAATAGAAAACAACCAGAACCGGTACGTCGCTCTGGCCCAAAAATGCGTTGAAGCGATTGATTTGCCGATAAACCACGCCATTGATGCCATCCTCTTGCGCCTCAAACTGAATCAAGGCCACCGTAGCCTGGTCGTTGATCGATCCGACAACCGGGGCTTTGGCGCAGCCAGCAGGCAACAAGCAGGCCGATGCGATGACCAGGACCAACAGAAAAGCTTGCAGTTGCCTTTTGATACTCCGGCGCCCAAACATCACGGTTTGCCGGCCAAAGCAGCCATGATGGCAGAAACGGCTCCATCCAGCATCGTCTGGTCATAGCTTTCCAGTTTGCCGGCATCACATAGCTCCGCCAGCTGCGGATCGATCGGCAGGCGATCCAGAAGCGGCACGTTCATCTCCGCCGCCGCTTTTGCCGTATACCCTGGCCCGAACAAGGCGATTTCCTTGCCGCAATCCGGGCAGCGGATTGCGCTCATGTTTTCAACGAAGCCCAGGATATGAACGCCCATCATCAAAGCCATATTGCGGGACTTCTTAACAATCATCGACACCAGATCCTGCGGTGTGGAGACGACAATAATGCCGTCCAGCGGAATCGACTGGAAAACCGTCAGCGGCACATCGCCGGTGCCCGGCGGCATATCGATCAAGAGAACATCCAATCCGTCCCAGATCACATCAGTCCAAAACTGGCGAACTACGCCTGAAACAACCGGGCCGCGCCAGATAACCGGCGCCTCGGGATTTTCAAGCATCAGGTTAATTGAAACGACCTGAATGCCAAGGTGTGTCTGGGCAGGAAAAATCCCGTCTTCAGAACCTGACAACTTGCCTCTGAGACCAAAAGCTTTGGGAATAGACGGGCCGGTAACATCCGCATCCAAAATTCCCACCGTCAAACCTTTTTTAGCCAATTCCAGGGCAATCAGCGAAGTTACCATTGACTTCCCGACGCCGCCTTTACCGCTGCAAACGCCAATAATGGAACGGACACTTGCAAGGTTGTGCGGCTCGTCAAAGGTCTGGCGCTCCGGGACCTGCTCCTGGCCGCCGCTTGGACACTGTCCTTCACCAGCCGACGGGCAGCTGTTTTTGCTTTGGCAACTTGTACATGAGGACATATTGATCACACTCCGATTCTATTCTAGCATAGCTTTGTCTTGTTCGTTAAAATGTTTGGCCCTGATAATCCAGTATCCGGCTGAACGTTCAATGACCTCTACTTGCGCAAATAATTGCTGTAAATATTTCTGGGCGGATGGCGCGCCCTGTTTTTTCTGGATGACCACGTAAAGCTGGCCATCCGGTTTAAGCCTTTTCGCCGATTCGGCAAAAAAGCGGTATACAACTGCTTTGCCGGCTCGAATCGGCGGATTGGTCATGATTGTATCAAACTGGCCTGTTACCTTCTGCAAACCATCCGATTGCAGAATGTCAATGTATTGCACTTGATTTTGCCGGGCGTTTTTGCGGGCTAACCCCAACGCACGCTCATTGATATCGCAAAGTACAACCTCTGCGGCCGGAAACAGGCGTTTCATGATAATGCCTACCGGACCATATCCACAACCCAGATCAAGCAATCGCCCTTTTAATTTCTTCTGGTCATTGATCACTGTTTCGATCATCAGTTCGCTGCCATAATCCAGACGCGAACGTGAAAAAACGCCGCTATCTGTTTGAAACTGAAAATCCTGTCCATTGATCCGAACCTTCAATTCAATCACTTGGTGCTCCGCTGTGGGATTTTGATCATAATAGTGAGCCATTGTCCTATTTATCCTCGTAAAATTTCAATTTTGTTTTCTTTAATCCAATCAACAGGGGCCAGCCGATCACATAGACGACAAAGGCCTCCGATAAAGCGATGGACAGCATAAAACCGGCAATCACCAGAAAGCCCGGCTGGATGTCCGGCAGCAGAAAGGGCAGATAGAATCCAACTATCAAAGCATTGAGTGCAACCGGCGGCAGCAGTGCAATCAAGGCAGTCCACCATTTGTTGATTTGCCGGGTTTTGAAGAATTGAGTCAACCGCCAAGTCAGCCAGGCCGCAGCCAATGTTGCCAGGCTGCCAAAAACAATATCGATCAAGCCTAGACCGGACGGATAGATTGTATTGGTCAATAAACAGCCTATAAACAATCCTGGAATCGCTGCAGGCGTCAAGACAGCCAGCATAGTCAAGGCCTCTGCCAGTCTGAATTGGATCTGGCCAAATGCAAACTGGGCAAAGGGAAGGGTCAGGACAACATAGGCAGCTGCAATGATCGCAGCCTGGGTCAGGTAAAGGGTTTTTCGGTTCATGGTTGGTCCTCCTTCGTAATCGGTGAAAAGCAGTCACCTGAAGCAATTGTTCATGGCCGGGAAATCATTCCTGCATCTATCGCAAGCGATCGTTGCCCTAACCAATATTGAAAAGAGCCGGTATAGACTACCGGCTCTTTCCTGGCTCCTCAAGTAGGACTCGAACCTACGACCCTGCGGTTAACAGCCGCATGCTCTACCAACTGAGCTATTGAGGAATATAAATCCGGCGGAGACCTATTTTCCCGGGCCGTTACCAGCCAAGTATCGTCGGCACCAGAGAGCTTAACTGCTGTGTTCGGAATGGGAACAGGTGTGGCCTCTCTGTCATATCCACCGGAAGGGTTGAGGGGAAAGAATGCACCCTCAGGACTGCATAAGGGAAAGGGGAAAGAAAGGAAGGGAAGAAGTTCAAAGCAAAGGGTAATGAGGTTTACATCCATCAATTAATATCAGGGTAACGATCGACGATCCAAAAACCTGATAACTTGTGGTCAAGTCCTCGACCTATTAGTACCGGTTAGCTGAACACATTACTGTGCTTACACACCCGGCCTATCAACCAAGTAGTCTACTTGGGGTCTTACCATTGCTGTGGGAAATCTCATCTTGAGGTGGGTTTCACACTTAGATGCTTTCAGCGTTTATCCCATCCAAACTTAGCTACCCAGCTGTGCCACTGGCGTGACAACTGGTGCACCATTGGTTTGTCCATCCCGGTCCTCTCGTACTAGGGACAGATCCTCTCAAATTTCCTACGCCCACGATAGATAGGGACCGAACTGTCTCACGACGTTCTGAACCCAGCTCGCGTACCACTTTAATCGGCGAACAGCCGAACCCTTGGGACCTGCTACAGCCCCAGGATGTGATGAGCCGACATCGAGGTGCCAAACCTCCCCGTCGATGTGAACTCTTGGGGGAGATCAGCCTGTTATCCCCAGGGTAACTTTTATCCGTTGAGCGACGGCAATTCCACTTTCTACCGCCGGATCACTAAGCCCGACTTTCGTCCCTGCTCGACGTGTTTGTCTCGCAGTCAGGCTACCTTATGCCTTTGCACTCGTTGCACGGTTTCCAACCGTACTGAGGTAACCTTTGGACGCCTCCGTTACTTTTTTGGAGGCGACCGCCCCAGTCAAACTGCCCGACTGCCATTGTCCTGTGACCGGATTACGGCCACCAGTTAGAGACCCAATACTGTCAGAGTGGTATCCCAACGTCGGCTCCCGTACAACTGACGCCATACGTTCAACGCCTCCCACCTATCCTGTACAGACAATATCGAATCCCAGTAGCAATCTACAGTGAAGCTCCATGGGGTCTTTCCGTCTAGTCGCGGGTAACTTGCATCTTCACAAGTACTACAATTTCACCGGGTACGTTGTTGAGACAGTGCCCAAGTCATTACGCCATTCGTGCGGGTCAGAACTTACCTGACAAGGAATTTCGCTACCTTAGGACCGTTATAGTTACGGCCGCCGTTTACTGGGGCTTAAGTTCACTGCTTTGCTTGCGCTAACAGATTCCCGTGACCTTCCAGCACCGGGCAGGCGTCAGCCCCCATACTTCATCTTTCGATTTAGCGGAGACCTGTGTTTTTGTTAAACAGTTGCTTGGGCCAATTCTCTGCGGCCTCTCTCGAGGCACCCCTTCTTGCGAACTTACGGGGTTAATTTGCCGAGTTCCTTAACAACGCTTCTCCCGCTCGTCTTAGGATTCTCTCCTCATCCACCTGTGTCGGTTTGCGGTACGGGTACCCCTTAGCTCGATAGCAACTTTTCTCGCCAGTGTGGAATCATCTGCTTCGGTACTTATTTTCCCTCCCCATCACGGTTTTGAAACGCCGCGCGTACTTGACTACGCAGCTATCTACTCCGCTTGGACGTGCATTTCCTGCAGCACGCTCAGATTATCCTCCTGTGTCCTTGCTTCTCTCAAACGCTAATTGGTAGTACAGGAATATCAACCTGTTGTCCATCGACTACGCCTCTCGGCCTCGTCTTAGGTCCCGACTGACCCTGGGAGGACGACCCTTCCCCAGGAAACCTTGGATTTTCGACGGCAGAGATTCTCACTCTGCTCTCGTTACTTATTCCGACATTCTCACTACTGATCGATCCGCACGTCCTCACGATCGTGCTTC
>CAXXUX010000002.1:0-137500 GCA_963677835.2 uncultured Saccharofermentans sp. | reverse complement strand
GATGGACGCTCCAGAATAAAATTCCGGAGCGTCTTTTGATTGTCAAGGCTGGTCAGAATCATCAAATGAAAATCAAAACAGCCGGCGCACCAGAATAATCCGCTGCCAAAGATCAACGTTTTGCGTCAGGTCGATCAATCGGATTGAGGTTTGGCCCGGGCGGGCATAAAGAACCTGGTTCTGATCAATGCAGATGGCCAGATCGACCGGCTTAGTGTCGTCAGCAGCAGAAGACGCGGCCAAAAACACCAGATCTCCCGGTGCAACCAGATCAAGATTGACCAGTCCGGTTTTTTCATCTTTGCTCAGATTGACAACTTGGCCGCTTTGGCTCTGGCCCTCCAGATAGCGCGGCAGGTCGATGCCATTGACAGCAGCGGCCAGCCGGGCGATGCCGCACGGTGAGATGCCCAGCACGGACTGGCCGTTTTTCAAAACCGTTACCTGGTTGAAGGCTAGCGCCGTGCTGCAAAAATACTTGGCGCCTTCAGACAAGGGTTTGATCTTGCCCAACGGAGTCAGCACAACTACGCCGTCGTCACTGATCCAGCCCATCGTGCCATCTGGCAAACGAACCCGGGAAATGCCATCGCCACGATAATCGGCATAGAGTATCGTACCCATCATCACCTCGACCAGCAAGGTCCCCTGGCTGGCATGAGACATGATTCGCTTGCTGGACGATGCCACGACGAGCTTGTAGCTGAAAAGATCCGGCTCAATTGAGTCCCGGCTGTCCATCAGGTCTTTTTGCTGCATAAATCCTTCACTGCCATCTGAAAGGCGAACTTTCACAAATCCATAAGTCAAATGATCTGAAAGAATTTGAACCGGCTCATTATAGAGCACCTGAGTGACCCGGTTAGCCTTGAGATCATCTTTATCGAATATATCGGCAACGGGGCGGTTGACGGTCCAGGTGTCCGGGCCATACAGCAGGCTGGCTTGATCCACCTGCTGATCCTTGTCCATGTTCAAAAACGATTGCACTCGGGTAATCACGGTCGGGGCAGCCCAGAATATCAGGGCAACGATGACCAGCAACACTAAAAGTGGCAACAGCCAGGCTGGCAAACCCCGTCCGGGACGAGCGACATATATGCCTTTGCGATATAAATTCCAATGGTCTTCGACCTTTCGCGGCGGCATAAAGCCCGTCCGGTCTTTGCGATCCGTCCGGCTCTTCTTCTGGCTGGCCCGATGTGGCAATGGATAATTACTCATTAATGGTTTCCTTTTGCAAAAGCAGATGACTGCTTATCGTTCATGGTTTCGTCATGGAGCAATACGCAAAAGGCCATGGCCATTTCGCGTTCATGGGTCAGGCTGATGCTGATGGATCGGCCACCGATCTGGCCATAAATCCGCAGGGCTGCCCCGGCCAGGCAGATAGCGGGCTCGCCGCCTTTAAGCCTTTTGACAAAAATATCGGTCCAGGCGACACCCGATCGGCCTATGCCGGTTCCCAGGGCCTTTGCCGCCGCTTCTTTGGCAGCGAAGCGCGCCGCAAGCGAAGCCGCTGCTGCCGCCGTACAACGGCCGTCAGCCAGGCAGTCCGATTGTTCCTCGCTGGTCCAGATCCGGTCTAGAAAAGGCTGGCCCAACCGTTCAACAGCATGGCTGATGCGTTCAATGGCAATCAGGTCGGCCCCGCAGCGGACTGACAATGGCATAATGGATTGTTCGCCCCTTTCGCCGCCAAGCAGCTGACATTTTTGGTTTACCATATAATTTACTATACTCCCGATCGTTATGCAATGAATCGCTCCAGGATTGGCACGGCCTGGGCAAAGTCAGATGGAAGCGGCACGGCGGCGGCGGCGGTTTTGCGTCATGCGGATATCCTCGCCAAAAAAGCGGTAAACGGCAAAACCCCCGACCAGCCGGCTTAACAAGCGCTCATCATAAGTATCCCGCAAAGTCGCAGGATCGCTGTTGCTGGAAATAATTGTTTTCAAATTCGGAAGATTGCGGCCATCGATAACGGTCAGCAGGTCCGCATAGCGCGAAGCTGCTCCGGCTTCGGTTCCCAAGTCGTCGATGAGCAGCAGTTCGCAATTCATCAGGCTCTCGTGCATGGCCATGGCTTTTTCCAGACGGATGTCGTCGGGCTTGAAGGATGCCAGCAAAGTGCGGTATTCCTGAATAATGTCAAAAAGCTGCGGTGCAGTCAGGTAGAGCACCGAGTATCCCTGTTCCAGGAGAGCATGGGCAATGCAGACCATCAGAAAAGTTTTTCCGGTGCCAGGTTTGCCGACAAAAAGCAGGTTTCTGGTTTCTGGCTGATCAAATTCGCTGACGAACCGCAGGCAAGCTTGGCGCAAGCCCTGGATCTGCTGGCGCGGAGATAGTTCAGAATGATAGCGGCCCGGGTCTGGCTGGTCAGCAAACAGTGATTCATCAAACTGATCAAAAGCAAAGCCATCCAGCGTTTTCAGATTGGCGCTTTCCGTCAAAAGCGGAATCAATACATTGCGATAACAGGTGCATCGCCTATTATCCTTATAGCCCGTATCCTTGCAGATCGGGCAGGAATAATGAACCTGATCAAAATCGGGCTTGATATCAGCCGCTTCCAGAAATTCGCAGCGTCTTTTCAGCAGTTCCGCTTTCAATCCGGCCGCCAGGCGCGGCCGGCCAGGGTCAATCGCCTCAAGTAGAAGATCGGCTCCAGCGGCGGCGACTTTCTGGTCCAATTGCCGCAGTTTTGGCCATTGGCAATAAATTTTTTCGGTCTCTCGGTCTCGCGCCTGCTCGGCGGCAAAGCGTCTGCGTTCATATTCCCGGGCAACTGACCGGCCTATTGAAGCTTGCATCAACAATCAGCTCCTCATCATGAGTTTATTGTAAACAGGGCAAACGCGCTAAAAGATCGTATCAACTAGGGCAACAAATCGGCAATGCCAATCTGGCCAGGCAGTTCGGCATCATTCTGAGGTTCGGGCTGTTCTTCTTTCGCGGCAGAGGAATCATTTTGTGCCTCTGGCGAATTTTCCGCGCCAACTTCTTCATAAAAGCCTGCCAGATATTCATCCGAGTACTGCCGTTGCTGAAAGTTGCCAATATTTCTGGCCTTATTATCCGCATCCTGACTAGTACCTGGCTTCATTTTGGAACCTGAACTCTGGCGGGCAGCTTTTTCTGCTTCATACTGCTTGATCGCATCGACGTCGCGCAATTGATGGGCAAACCATTCTTCCAGGATCCGATCAATAAACGCAAGGTTGGGATTGGTAAGCCGCGTTGTTTTCCGCAAGGCAATTTCGATGATGTCAAAGTCGAATCCAAGCTTTTCTATCCATCGGGCAACAATTTCTTCATCGTATTCAGTCATGTTCTTGCGAAGTTTGCGGCCAATTTTCTTGCTGGCTTTGCTGATTTTATCATAAGCCATAAAATAGGCATTCAAATCATTAAACGTCGTAATGCCTCGGCCGGCCCAATTTTCAGCCACTTTGCCAATATAGGCCTTGCTGTCCAATTTGTTTCGTCTGGCGCATTCCTGAAAAAGCGCGTAAATGACTTCCGGCTCAAAGGCATAGCGGTCAAACCAGGAATCGATTTCACCATACCAGGATGGAGACATCAATCCTTGGAAAAATGTTTTGGCAATATCGGCCAGGAGTTTTTCCCGTGCGCTGAATTTCTCAGATGCCGCTGCTGCTTCCAAAGGTGTCGAAGCGGTTTTGATCCGATAGGTCCTCTCAATCTCAGCGGCTTTGATATCGAGGATGTCCAGTCCTTTATCCTTGATGGCCAGAAGTTCCCGGGAGGCGAGCTCGATGATCGCCGACTGGATATCGCCAGCATCGGCGCCCAGGCGTCGACCCAGGTCCTGCTCCGTAACATGCCGGCCTGTTCTCGCCGCAAGGAGAATGTATACATAGAGTTTTACGGCCAGGCCGCTTAAATTGGGCAGGTATTCGGTGATAAAAATGTCAGGAACCATCGTATCGGACAATAACAATTTCCTGCTCTCGTCGATTTGCATGAACTTGCCTCCAACGTGGGTAAAACCAAATGATCATGATCGTCAAGGTGACAACAAAGCCCCGTCCTATGAAGAGGACGGGGCTTTATTATAACATGTCAGATCTGGTTTGTGTGTGCCAGTTGCTCAGGTGTCAGCCGATTTCTTGTGCAGCCAGGCGCTTGTAGGAATTGTAGCGCTCGCTGGCATCAGCATGCGCCTTGGCAAAAATCTCGCCGACTTTTTCCGGGCTGTATTTCTTGAGCAAGACAGAATAACGGACTTCGCTCTTCAGGAAAGCCTGGAAGTCGCCGGTCGGCTCTTTGGAGTCGAGGGTGAACGGGTTCTTGCTTTCAAGTTTCAACGCGGGGTTGAAGCGATACAGGTGCCAATAGCCGCAATCAACAGCTGCTTTCTCCTGCTTTTGGGAAATGGTCATGCCGCCCTTGATGCCATGGTTGATGCAAGGCGCATAGCAAATAACCAGTGACGGGCCATCCCAGGCTTCTGCTTCCGCAAAAGCTTTGAGCGTCTGGATCTGGCTGGAGCCCATGGCGACCTGCGCCACATAGACATATCCATAGCTCATGGCCATCATGCCAAGGTCCTTCTTCTTGATTGCCTTGCCGCCAGCAGCAAACTGGGCGACAGCACCGGTCGGAGTCGATTTGGACGACTGGCCGCCCGTGTTGGAATAGACTTCGGTATCAAGAACCAGAACATTGATGTCTTCGCCGGAAGCCAGCACATGGTCAAGGCCGCCGTAACCGATGTCATAAGCCCAGCCGTCGCCGCCGATGATCCAGGTTGAACGCTTGATAAAGTAGTCTTCCAGGTTCAAAGCTGCTGCGATCTGGGTTTTGACTGCAGCGTCGCCGCCGGCATAGCCTTTGAGGGCTGCGGCCAGGGCTGCGCTGACTTCGCGGGTCTTTTTGCCATCGTCTTTGGCATCAAGCCAGGCCTGTACGGCATTCTGGATTGCTTCGCCAGGCTTTTGAGCCACCAGTTCCTGCAGGATTGCCGCAACGCGGGCGCGCATCTGCTTGACGCCATAGTGCATGCCCAGGCCATGTTCGGCATTGTCCTCGAACAGGGAATTGCCCCAGGAAGGCCCCTGGCCTTTGCTGTTCATGGTATAGGGCATGGAAGGAGCTGAACCGCCATAGATGGAGGAGCAGCCGGTCGCGTTGGAAACCTGCATGCGGTCGCCAAACAGCTGGGTAACCAGTTTGACATAAGGGGTCTCGCCGCAGCCTGCGCAAGCGCCGGAGAATTCGAAGAGCGGTTGCTCAAACTGGCTGCCTTTGACGGTGTCCTTGGTCATGGGATTTGTTTTGGTTGTAAGGGTCTGGGCAAATTCCCAGTTGTCGGCCTGAACGAGGTTTTCGCTGATCGGTTTCATGGTCAGCGCCTTTTCTTTGGCCGGGCAGACCTGGGCGCAGGAACCGCAGCCGGTGCAGTCCATCGCTGAAACCTGTATTCTGTATTGGAAAGTGTCATAGGGCTTCATGCCTTTTTTGGTTACAAAAGAGGCCGGCGCTTTTGCCAATTCCTGTTCGTCCAGAAGGTACGGGCGGATTGAAGCATGCGGGCAGACAAAAGAGCACTGGTTGCACTGGATGCACTTGTTCTCGTCCCAAACCGGAATCTGGGTGGCAATCATGCGCTTTTCATACTGGCTGGTTCCCTGCGGGAAGGTGCCGTCTTCACGGCCGCTGAAAGCGCTGACCGGCAGCTGGTCGCCCTTCTGGGCATTGATGGTTTCAACAACATTCTTGATGAAAGCCGGCACCGGTTTGCTTTCGACAGCAGCGTCGGTGGCATTGGCCCATGCGGCAGGCACTTTGACTTCTTTTACCGCATTGACGCCAGCGTCGACCGCAGCGTAGTTCATGTTGATAATGTCGTCGCCTTTGGAGCCGTAGGATTTGACGATCGCCTTTTTCATGTAGGTGACAGCTTCTTCAACCGGGATTACTTTGGCCAGTTTGAAGAACGCAGCCTGGCAAATCGTGTTGATACGGCCGCCCAGGCCAATTTCGGTTGCGAGTGAAACAGCGTCGATCGTATAGAATTTGATGTTGTTCTTGACCAGGAATTTTTTCATGGCCGCTGGCAGGTTCTTGTCCAGCTCCGCTTCATCCCATTGGGTGTTGAGAAGGAAAATGCCGCCTGGTTTCAAAGGCGTCAGCATGTCGTACTTGTTGACATAGGACTGGTTATGGCAGGCGATAAAGTCGGCCTTGTCGACCAGATAGGTCGAACGGATCGGGTTTTTGCCGAAACGCAGGTCGGACATCGTCACGCCGCCGGATTTCTTGGAGTCATAGGAGAAGTAGGCTTGGGCATACATATCGGTATGGTCGCCGATGATCTTGATCGAGTTCTTGTTGGCACCGACTGTTCCGTCAGCGCCAAGGCCCCAGAAGCGGGCAGCGATCGTGCCCGGCAGGGCAACATCGATGGTCTCGTCAAGTGAAAGCGACAGGTTGGTTACGTCGTCGACGATGCCGATCGTGAAATTGTTTTTCGGTTCGGCAGCCAGCAGGTTCTTGTAAACGGCAAGAATCTGGTCCGGCGTCGTGTCTTTGGAACCAAGTCCATAACGGCCGCCAACGATGACCGGGGCGTCGCATTTGCCGGCAAAGGCAGCGCAAACATCCAGGAACAGCGGTTCGCCATGGGCTCCGGGTTCTTTGGTCCGATCCAGAACAGCGATCTTCTTCACGCTTGCAGGGATTGCTTCCAGCAAACGCTTGACCGAGAACGGACGATAAAGGTGCACTTTGACCATACCGACTTTTTCGCCTCTGGCACGAAGCACGTCAATGGTCTCTTCAATGGCTTCACAGGCAGAGCCCATGCAGATGATGACGCGCTCGGCATCCGGGGCGCCATAGTAATTGAACAGTTTGTAGTCGCGGCCGGTAAGTTTGTTGATTTCAGCCATATAGTCTTCGATAACGGCCGGCAAAGCATCATAATACTTGTTGCTGGCTTCGCGGGCCTGGAAGAAGATATCAGGATTCTGGGCGGTTCCGCGCAGGGTCGGGTGGTTCGGCGAAAGGCCGCGGGCACGGAAAGCATTGACAGCATCCATATCCACCAGTTTGGCCAGATCGGCATAATCCGGCACTTCGATTTTCTGGATTTCATGCGAAGTCCTGAAGCCGTCGAAGAAATGCAGGAAAGGCACGCGGCCCTTGATGGCCGAAAGATGGGCAACTGCAGCCATGTCGACAACTTCCTGAACGCTGGAGGCTGAAAGAAGTGCAAAGCCAGTCTGGCGGCAAGCCATGACATCGCCATGGTCGCCAAAAATCGAAAGGGCATGGCTGGCCAGGGTGCGGGCCGTGACATGGAAAACGCTGGGAAGCAGTTCGCCGGCGATTTTGTACATATTGGGGATCATCAGGAGAAGGCCCTGTGAAGCGGTGTAGGTTGTGGTTAAGACGCCAGTGGCGAGTGAACCGTGCACAAACCCGGCAGCGCCGCCTTCGGATTGCATTTCAACGACATTGACCGTCTGGCCGAAAATGTTCTTTTTGCCTTCCTGCGCCCACTGGTCGGTATAATCGGCCATTGGGGATGAAGGTGTAATCGGGTAAATTCCGGCAACTTCCGTAAAGGCATATGAAGTATATGCTGCTGCGGTATTGCCGTCCATGGTCATGTATTTTTTCTGTTTTGCCATGAGACTCTCTCCTTTAATATTATTGCATCTATATGCATGAAGTTATTTGAACCAAAAGATATTATAACACAACGCCAGGGTTATAGCCACCCAAAATATTTATTTGACAATCAGGCTTTTGCCGGTCATTTGCTCCGGAACCGGCAGGTTCATCAGATCAAGCATGGTTGGCGCCAGATCGGCCAGGCGGCCCTCGCGAAGGTCAGACGATTTTTCACCGGCAATGATCAGTTCAACCGGCAAAGTCGTATGTGCCGTAAATGGGCCTTTGGTGTCCGGATCAATCATCTGTTCGGCGTTGCCATGATCGGCGGTGATCAGGGCAATGCCGCCTTTGGCTAAAACAGCCCCGACCACTTGCCCGACACAGGTGTCGACAGTCTCAACAGCTTTGACAGCCGCGTCAAAGTCGCCTGTATGGCCAACCATGTCGCAATTGGCAAAGTTCAGGATGATCACGTCGTAGCGGTCGGATTCGACTCGCCGGACCGCTTCTGCCGCAACAAGGCCGGCGCTCATTTCCGGCTGCATGTCGTACGTTGCCACTTTGGGCGAAGGAATCAGGCAGCGGTCTTCACCAGGGTATTCTTTCTCCGCTCCGCCATTGAAAAAAAATGTGACATGCGGGTATTTTTCAGTTTCGGCAATTCTCAGTTGCGTCAAGCCAAGTTTGGAAATATATTCACCGAAGGTGTTATCCAGTCCTTCCGGACGGTAGGCAACTGAAAGGCCGGGGTAAGCGTCGAAAGAAATATCGTATTGGGTCATGGTGACATAAACCAGGGGGAAGTGGCCCTTGGGCAAGGCAAATCCCTTGAAGCCGGGCTGCATGAATGCCCTGGTAATCTCACGGGCCCGGTCAGGACGGAAATTGAAGAAAATGACGGAATCGCCGGACTGGATTGTGGCGGTCGGCTTCCCGTCCTGGGTAATGACCGTCGGCAGGACAAATTCATCCATGACGCCGGCGGCATAGGAATCGGCAACGGCCTGGACGGCGTCTTCCGCCTGGTTCCCCTCGCCAAGCGCCATCGCCCGATAGGCTTTTTCCACCCGATCCCAACGGTTGTCGCGATCCATGGCGTAATAGCGGCCCATGATTGTGGCGATCGCGCCGACACCGATGGACTGGATTTTATTGGCTAATTCTTCCGTATAGCATTTTGCCGAATCCGGCGGCACATCACGGCCATCGAAGAAAGCGTGCACAAATACTTTTGTAAGGCCTGCCGCCTTGGCCATTTCCAGCAAGGCATACAAATGGGTGTTGTGGCTGTGAACGCCGCCATCGGACAAGAGGCCATAAAGATGCAGGGAGGTGTTGTTTTGCCGGCAATTTTCGATCGCAGCCTTTAAAGCGGCATTTTTTTCAAAATCGCCATCTTCGACGGCCTTGGTAATCCGGGTCAGTTCCTGGTATACAATCCGGCCGGCGCCGATATTGGTATGCCCGACTTCGGAATTGCCCATTTGACCTTTAGGCAGACCGACATCCATCCCGCTGGTCCTGATCAGGGTATGGGCATAAAGCGAGCGGTAGCGGTCAATGTTCGGGGTCCGGGCGGCTTTGATCGCATTGCCTTCCACGGACGGATTGTTGCCGAACCCATCCAGGATTAAAAAGGCAACGGGTCTACGGGGTAATTTGGTCATTGAAATAACTCCTTTCGGTCAAAGAGGGCCGGGACAAAAATCCGCGGCCCCCCTGTGGGCACTATGATGGCTAACGATTAGAAACGCTGTCCGGCCAGGCAGATGACGCTGAAGTCTTCAGCCTTCAAGGATGCGCCGCCCACCAGTCCGCCGTCGATATCCGGCTGGGCGAAAAGTCCGGCAGCATTTTTGGCATTGACCGAGCCGCCGTATTGAATGCGCATGGCCGCTGCAATATCCTGATTGTAAATTTCAGCAAGCAGGCCCCGGATAAATGCGCAGACTTCCTGCGCCTGTTCGTCAGAGGCGACCTTGCCGGTTCCTATTGCCCAGATCGGCTCATAGGCAACCGTGATGAAACCGGTCTTTTCGGCGGGGATGCCTTCGAAAGCCGCAACAATCTGGCCGCGGATCCAATCGAAAGTTTCACCGGATTCCCGTTGCGCCAAGGATTCGCCGCAGCAGACAATCGGACGCAGGCCCCACTTGAGGGCAGCTTTGACTTTCTTGTTGACAGTCGTGTCCGTTTCGGCAAAATACTCGCGGCGTTCCGAATGGCCGATGATCACATACGGCACACCCATCTCGGCCAACATGCGCGCAGAAATTTCGCCGGTATAGGCGCCGCTGTCTTCAAAGTGGCAATTCTGGGCAGCTATCTTGATGTTGGAATAGGCAGAAGCCTCCAAAGCCGCTGCTAAAGCGGTAAACGGCACGCCAAGGGCAATTTGGGAATTTGCATCAGCAGCCAGCGGTTTCAGGGCTTCAATCAGCTTGACTGCATCGGCCGGGACACCTTTGTTCATTTTCCAGTTGCCGGCAGCAAATGTCCGGCGGGGATTTTTGTCCATCAGGCAGTCAACGCCAGGCAGGACTTTACCCTCGAGATATTCAAGCGATGCGCCGCCGCCGGTGGAAATATGCGTGACCTGGTCGGCAAATCCCAGAATTTCGATCGCAGCGGCCGAGTCACCGCCGCCGATGATCGAGATCGCCGAGGAATCAGCCACTGCACGGGCGATTTCCCGGGTGCCGATGGCAAATTGGGCAAATTCAAAAACGCCCATCGGGCCATTCCAGACCACGGTTCCGGCGTTCTTGATTGCCGAGGCAAAAGATTCGATCGTTTGTGCGCCAATATCCAAGCCCATCCAGCCATCCGGTATTTCACTGGAGAGGACGGTTCTGGAAGGGGCGTCTGCAGCAAATTGATCGGCAACAACCGTGTCAATCGGCAAAAGAAGCTGAATCCCTTTGGCGGCTGCTTTGTCCAAAAGGCTCTTGGCCAGTTCGATCTTGTCGCTTTCGCACAGCGAGGTGCCAATGCCGTATCCCTGGGCAGCCAGGAAAGTATAGGCCATGCCGCCGCCGATGATCAGGGTGTCGACTTTGGAAATCAGGTTGTCGATGACGCCGATCTTGTCGGATACTTTTGCGCCGCCCAGAATAGCCACAAAGGGACGTTTGGGGTTGTTGAGGGCAGAACCCATGACATCAAGCTCTTTCTGGATCAGGTAGCCGCAGCCGGAAGGCAGATAATTGGCCAGCCCGGCAGTCGAGGCATGCGCCCGATGGGCGGTGCCGAATGCGTCATTAATGTAAATGTCGGCCAGGGATGCCAGTTCGCGGGCAAATTCCGGGGCATTTTTGGTTTCTTCCTTATGGAAGCGGACATTTTCCAGCATCAGGATTTCGCCGTCCTTTAAGGCGGCAGCTTTTGCTTTGGCATCCACGCCGATAACATCGGAAGCCATGATAACCGGTTTGCCCAGCAATTCTGCCAGACGCTCGGCTGTCGGCTTCATGGAAAATTTTTCTTCAGGACCAGCCTTGGGCCGGCCAAGATGGGAAACCAAAATCGTTTTGGCGCCTTGGGCCACCAGATATTGGATCGTAGGAAGTGCCCCGCGGATGCGCTTGTCATCCGTGATCGCTCCGGTTTTCTTGTCCTGCGGCACATTGAAATCAACCCGGACGATTACCTTTTTCCCTTTGACACAAAGGTCTTCGATGTTTTTCTTCAGCATCATGGCCATAAAAGTCACACTCCCAAAAAAATTTATGATCTTCTGGATCTGTCTGTTCTGTTTGAACCAACTTGTATTGTATACTGTAACCAAGCTTTTATCAATGCTGCGAAGCAGCAGTTCATGATAGAATGATGAGTGAAATTCATTTTTCGGGAGGATGAACATGAAATTATCATTGCTGATCCCCTTTTTCAATGAAGAAAATCAAATTCCGATCACTCTGGCTACCGTCATACCCATTATGGCCGGAACAGGTATGGATTTTGAGCTGATACTGGTCGATGATGGCTCACGCGACCGAACCTGGGCTGTGATCGATGCTTTCAGCAAGCAGGACAGCCGGATAACCGGTTTGCATTTTTCCAGAAATTTCGGCAAAGAGGCCGCGATTTGCGCAGCACTGGATCAGGCCAGCGGTGACGCAGTCATTCTGATGGATGGCGATTTGCAGCATCCGCCCGAGCATATCCCGGAAATGGTCCGGCTCTGGCATGAGGAAGGCTATGAAATTGTCGAAGGCGTAAAATCCACCCGCGGCAAGGAGAGCCTGGCCAGCCGGATGAATGCGCAGGTTTTCTATGGCCTGTTTCGCCGGTTCTCCGGTTATGATCTGCGCAACGCATCCGATTTCAAATTGCTGGACCGCCGTGTAGTCAGCGAGTGGCGGAGATTGGGCGAACACGACACCTTTTTCCGCGGGCTTTCGGCCTGGCTTGGCTTCAAGCGGACCAGCTTTTCTTTCGAAGTGGCCGCCCGTCAAACGGGCGGCAGCAAATGGTCGCTGATCCGGCTTGCCAGCCTGAGCATCAACGCCATCACCGGTTTTTCCGCAATGCCCCTGCAGTTTATCACCGGACTTGGCATGCTGCTGCTTTTCATTTTCTTTGCGCTGGGTATCCAGACTTTGTTCAACTGGTTCAGCGGTCATGCCGCATCCGGATTTACCACCGTCATTTTGCTGCAGCTTTTAATCGGCGGCAGCATCATGCTTAGCCTTGGCCTGATCGGCATTTATATTGCCCGGATTTTCACCGAAGTCAAAGGCCGTCCCCGCTATATTATTGCCGCCACCACTTTGAGCAAGGAAGTTGAAGGGGCCTGCGCCAATGCCGGTTCAGCTGTGAATCCGGCCAAAAGCAGCGGAACAAATGCATGATCGGCATCTTCTGGCTGCTTTTGGCCTGCCTGGCCGGCTGGCGCTGGAGCCGCTGGCTGATTGGCGAGCCAAAAGCTTTTTTGGCCAGGCTAGCCGGCGCCAAAACATTTTCAGCTTTCTCTTCATCGCCATGGCCCATTTTGTTTTTCCAAACTGCCGCGGCCATTTGGATCGGCATCCTGCCCTTGACCTGGCTTACCTATCTTTTAGCGGCAGCCCTGGCGCCAGTTCTCCCGCTCTCCATCCATCCTTTGCTGATTGCCAATAGCCTGATCATGCCCGCTGCCGGCATTTGGCTGATCTGGCCGCCACTTGGCCGATTGCTGAAGCCTTTTCCCAAAAAGTCCGGCCGGGTCGATTTTGCCAGTCTGCATGCAGCTGAGGCCTTCAAGCCTTCAAAGCCGTCAGTCTGGCCAGCCCTGGCCCGTTCGCTGCAGCTGCCGGCAACCCGTTTTTTCCTGATCGCGCTTTTGATCTGGATCGCGGCGGCCGTCTGGCTAATGACCGGCACCTTCTGGCGCAGCGGCTCCTATTATCATGCCGGATATTCGGTCTTCAGTGATTTTGCGCCGCATACCGCCCTGATCAGCTCTTTTTCGCAAGGACGCAACTGGCCGACCGAATACCCCCATTTTGCCAACGATGGCATCGCCTATCATTTTATTTTCTTTTTCCTCTGCGGCAATTTAAATTATCTGGGCTTGCCGCTCGACTGGGCCATCAATCTGCCCAGCATTCTGGGTTTTGTCGCTTTTTGCATCCTGCTCGGCACACTGGCCATGAGGCTTACCGGCAGACGGCTTGCTTACCTGCTGACGCCAGCGATGCTTTTTTTGCGCAGCTCCATGGCCTTCTTCACCTATTTGGCTGACCTGATCCGGCAGTTTGGCGCAAAAATTTCATCATGGCCGGCTATTTTCGCCGCCATGATGAATCAATCTTCGTTCATCGGCAATACCCCAAACGACAGTTGGGGACTTTGGTGCATCAATGTCTATGCCAACCAGCGCCATCTGCTGCCTGGATTATCCATCGCACTGATTGTGCTGATGCTTTTTCTGCCGGATCTTCAGCGCGGACTCGAGTTGCAGCCGAAATGGCGCCAGCTGCTCTTTAGCCGCAATTTCTGGCTGATTAGAGGGTCCGAAGCCCGCAAGCGCCTGATCGCAGCCGCTTGCCTATGCCTGTTGCTGCCTTATTTCCATGGTTCGGTCCTGGTCGCATTGCTGCTTATTTTGGGCGGCATTTCGATCTTTTCAGGCAATCGTCTGTCCTATCTGATTGTTGCAGCCAGTTCGGTCCTTTCCGCATTGCTTCAATCCAAGTTTTTCAGCGGCCAGGCCACCCGCGTGGTCGCGCCTTCCGTCCAAATCGGATTTATCGCTCCGGATCATTCGTTTATAGGCATCTTGAGCTATCTTTTAGAAATGTCCGGCCTGGTGCTGCCGCTGTGCCTTTTGGCCTTTTTCCTGCCTGGCCGAAGGCGCAAAGTGCTTCTTGCAAGTTTCCTGCTGCCGCTCGCCTTTGCCTTGACCTTTTCATTGACTCCCGACGTCACCGTCAACCACAAATACATCATGATCAGTTTTGCCTTCATCAACATCTATCTTGCTGATTTGTTGGGAAGACTCTGGTCGAATACGCGCCGGGCGGGGCATTTGCCGGACGAGTCAAGCGCCAAAGGCCGCCGGTTTGCAAAATTTCATCTTCCGCTTTTGGGCCGCCGGCTGGCGGCTTTGCTTCTTTCTGCCGTACTCATGGTCACTGGCCTGCAGGAAATCGCCATTGCCCAAAATATCAACCAGAATTCCCTGGCGATTGACACCGATTCATTACTCGTCAAATGGATTGTGCAAAACACCCGGCCCGATGCGGTATTTGTCAGTGCGCCCCTCCACTATAACGCTTTTTATCTTTCCGGCCGGTTTACCTGGCTTGGCCACGCCTATTATGCCTATTCCGCCGGGCACGATACGGCGGGTCGGGAAAAGCAGGAGCAGTGGCTCCTGCGCGGCTGCGACCATGATCTTATCGCATTAGGCAAGCTGATTGCGACCGCAGGTCTGGATTACCTGCTTCTGGACGATACCTTGCGCAAGCATCCGGATTTTTCTGTCGATGAAACCTATTTTGACCGGCATTTCCCTGTAGTTGCCAGTTTTCCCACGCTTGGCAATCTTAAAATATACAACTTGCGTCAGATAATCGGCTGACCGGATTTCAAGCAAGTGGTATAATTTTCATAAAAAAGGGAGACGCACCGATGTCGCTTAAAATCAGATCATTACTTCAAAAATCTTTTGAAGCTGTTGTTATCGCATGCTGACCGCCGTTATCTTGAAGTCGGCTTCCGGCAATAGCCTCTCTCCCTGGCCGGCTTTGACTGATTCGAAGATTTTGAGCCTGATCCAGCAGCATGTTTTTTGCTATTGCCAGAAAATCGGACAAATCCCACGCTGGCTGATGGATCGGACCAGCTTTAATTTTTGCGGTTTTGGCGAGTATTTTACAAAAGTCGACCATCAAATCCTGAGCTGGGTTGACCTGCCGGAAGAAATCTGGCTGGTTTGCAGCCGGGACAATTTATTATCGTTGTCTCCCTTGATTGATAAAATCATGACGATTTCCTTAAGTTCACCAGACTCGGTTTCCTGCCAGCAGCCGGCCAACAAGATTGACGAAGAGGCAGGTCTTCTTTCTGAATTAAATGACCTGGAAAACGCAGGCTATCAGGCTTCCAACATCAATTTCAGATCTGAAAACAGTTTGGCCGGCGTTTGGCAGCGTCCGAGCGCGGCTGATCTGATTGCCCGGGCGATGACAGCCGGCGATTGCGATTTGCATTTGCATACCAATCATTCTGATGGAGCCGATACGCCCGAGGAATTGGTCGACCGCATTCTGAAAAGCGGCCTTCGCGCTTTTGCCATCACCGACCACGATAATATCTCGGCGTTGGAGCCTGCCAGCTCATGGCTGAAATCCCGGTGCCCTGACGATTTTTCCCGCCCCGGATTCATTCCCGGCGTCGAATTGTCCATTGATGAAAAGCGGGAGCTGCATTTGCTGGGTTATTTTCCACGCGGTGGAATAGAAGCTATTGAGGATTATCTGGTCCGGCAGCGGGAAACGCGCCATCAGCGCAACGTCAAAATGATCCAGCAATTGCAGCTTCTTGGGTATCCAATCAGGCTGTCCGATTTCGAAGCGTCAGGCCTGGGGACAATCGGCCGGCTGCAGGCGGCTGTTTTATTGCGCGACCGCGGTTATTTCCCCACGATCAGCGCCGCTTTTGAAGAATTGCTCGGATTTGGCCGGCCGGCATACTTTGAACGGCACAGACCTTCGCCGGCGGAAGCGATCTGGCTGATCAGGCAAGCCGGCGGCGTTGCGGTTCTGGCACACCCTGGCCTTTATGGCTGGTGTTCCGGGCGGCCTATCGTCGCAGAAAAGCTGCTGTCCCGTCTGGAAAGTTTGAAAATGGCCGGCTTACAAGGCGTTGAAGCTTTTCATGGCGAAGCGTTGCCCGCCATACAGCTGGAAATTTCCGCAGCAGCCAAAACGCTTGGCTTGATCCGGACAGGCGGCAGCGACGACCATGGCATTAATAAAGAGCATGCCCATCTTTTTCAAAAAGGCACGCATTGGCTGGCCGAACCCGAAATTCTGGTTGCAGCTGCATTGATCAGCGGACCGCTTAAAGACGGCGAGCCGACCTGGCTTCTGGCACGCAGAAGTTCGCCTGGCAGCGGCTATGGGTTTTGGGAATTTCCCGGCGGCAAGGTCGAACCTGGGGAAACGCCGGCCGATGCCCTGTCCCGGGAGCTTTTTGAAGAGTTGGGCGTAAGTGCCGAGATCAGTGAGCGGCAATTGGTTTTGACCTATGCCTATCCGGAGCGCCGCGTGATCCTGGTTGGCATCAAAGCGGAGCTCGGCCAGCAGGACTGGCAGCTTTCTGTTCATGACAGCGCCCGATATGTGACTACCGGTGAAGCGCTCGGCTTAAAATTACTGCCGGCAGACGTCCTGTTTTTTCAGGCCATGTTGCCGGCAGCAAATTGATTCGATCATCAGGTCAGGTTAACCTTTGAAATTGGCATGAACGTGCATGAACGCGGCCAGCATCAGGCGGCTGGCGTTGGTGAAAGCTCGGGCGGAGTCGGCGTCGCGGTGGGAGCCGGCGCTTTTGCCGGCCCATACTCATAAAGCCCCTGGATTGGCCGGTAATAGCTCTTGAATATCTCTTCGCGCTTGATGACCTTACCATCCTTTTTCCAGATCTTGTAGGCCGTCGCCCGTTGGCCGGTATGCGGCGCACGGATTTCCACCCGTTCGCCAGGATTTAAATCGGGATTATAGGTTTCTTTCGGCGCTGCTTCCTGAATATAGCCGTTGTGGACGGCTTCCAGCGAAATTGAAACGCCGGTTTCCAATTTGCGCCCATAGACCTGGAAAACAATTGAAGGCTTGCTGTACCAGGCGACAATAGCGACCGGATATTCGGTATCGTTGCGGAATTTGAAATCAGGTCCCTTCCAGCTGACTGTGGCATCCAGGCCAACAGGCACATAGGCGCTTGGCCAGGAATGGGGATGACGCTCGACGATTTCCAGATCGGCCATCAAGACTGCATGGCAAAGCGTCGTGTTGGGTTGGCAAATGCCGCCGCCAAGCTCTTCAATCAAGACACCGTCTTTTATTCCCCCGGCTGCCTTAAATCCTTTGGCAGCTGTCCGCTCGCCAATGTATCCATTGAAGGAGAAAGTTTCACCAGGCTGAATGACCAGCCCGTTCAGCATCTTGCAAATTAGTTTGATATTGCTGTCCCTGTTGACATTGACGGCTTTGGCGTAAGTCACCGCTTTTGAAACCAGCCCGAGATGACTTTGCATCGTGGCCTTGTCCATCCCGACCGTAACGGTTTTGGCTTGTATGGTAACCGTTTCTCCCATCTTGCCTTGCTTAAGAAGACCCAGCACTTCCTCGAGAACAGCCTCGCCGTCGATGCTGCGCCCGGTTTTTTGTTCTTCGATGACAAATGTTTTTGCCGACAGGTCAAAATCTTTGGCTTTGGCGCCGACCGCTTCAATCTGCAAGGAATCGGTAAAGCGATTGACTGCATCCGCGATCTTGACTTGATCAAAGGCTTGATTGACGGTCAAACGCAAGGGGGTTTTCTGCAAACTCTCAACAACCGCATAGCGATCTCTTAGTGCTGCTTCCTCATCGCTTTGACTGCTGGTCCGCCCGGTTTGCCAAGCCTGATCCAGCACCGCCTGCCAATCGGAAGAAATGCCCGCTTCAGAAGCCGTGATCTGGAAAGTTTGATCTTCGAATTTCAGATTCACTGCAAACTCGGACGTATAGGTTTCATCGCGTTTTTGCAGCTCGGCTTTTATCTCTTCATAAGATTTGCCCGACAGGTCAAGATCATCAATAAAAATGCCGGCGTAGAAAACATCCCGATCCAAGATCTGGTGCATTGAAGCCAATTCGCTTTGATGGCTTGACTCCTGGATGCTGGACTCCAGAATCTGGCTTTGTTCGGTCTGGTACTGGTCATAAAGGCCATACACATAATAGCCGCCAACCCCGAAAACCAAAATTAAAATCGAAACAATCGGGATGATCCAGATATGATTTTTGCCACTGCGCTGCTGCTGTTTTGATGTTGTCATTGCTTGATCGCCTTTCCGGACAAAATTGATCGGTTATTCAAAAATCAGTTGATAATCCGCCTGATGGAAACAACCGGATTCGTTGATTTCAAAGTCGATTCCAGGACGCATCCTCTGGAATGTGCCGCGTGGATATACTGACCGCCGCCAATATACAGGCCGACATGGTCGCAGACGCCATCACCATTATCCCAGTCGAAGCAAATGATGTCGCCGACTTGAATGTCGGCTTTGGAGACAGCCTTGCCGGCATGGGCCTGATCGCGGGCAGACCGGGGAAGCGTGATGCCGAACAGTGTTTTATAAACATATGAAGTGAATCCCGAACAATCAAAGCCCTTCATCGACATGCCGCCATAGACATATCGGACACCAATACAGGATTTGGCCAGATCAATGATCGCCTGTTTTTGGTCAGCCGTCAAACTCGAACTGCCGCTGGCGGGAACCGGCGTTGCGGTCGGCTTTGGCCTTGGCGTTGGCGTCGGGGCCAAAGTCGGTGTGGGCGTCGGTTTGGCAACAAAAGCCGATGTGATCAAATTGGAAAGCACGTAGCCCGTTTCGCCGTCAGCGGTTTTAACGCTGGACCAGTCAAGTCCAAAGCCCAGGCGGGTCAGCTTATCGCCCATTGTGCACCTGGCGAGGATTTCGCTGGAGGTGTTCGGAGCCTGGCGGACATTCGCCTGGTTAACTTTTACGTAAAAAGCTGTATTGTCTACCGTAAACGCCTCGACGGGCATACCTTCCTGGGGGACGCCGCTGGCGTCAAAAACCTTTGGATAGGGCGTCGGTTCCGGCACACCGGTCGGATCCGGCTCCTGCAATTCCGTAAAAGTCTGGTCTGGCGCAGGCGATATTGGGGTCGGCGTCGAAATCAGACTCCTGCTGCGGCTTATGGTCAGAAATTCCGCATAATCGGCACTGCCATATTCTAGCGGATCGGGTTGGTGAATATTCGCTGCAAGATTTGTCAGCGCGCTATTGACCGGCTGGAGCAAGGGACCAGAGCCGGTGCCGACTGTTAAATAAATCACGAGGGTCGATAAAACAAGAACAACCGCCATTGCTGGCAGTGTCCGTAAAAACTGGCGGAAAATTTTATGAAACAATGGTCTCCAAGCACAACTAGCCATAATTGGCCGCTCTTGAAAAGTTTGGCGATCAATGTGGTTCTTTTTCATCGTTTCGGCAACATCCATTCCTCTAGGTGAATTTTGCAGTCAATCCTCGAAGAACTATCTGTTTCCCATTATACACGAAACGATTGTTTTCTGGAACCAATGCTTTAAAATTTTATATCAAGGCGGCCGCGGCAATCTCTGTAAGGACACAGGCGCCCGTTTCCAGCAAGCGTTGGGAGGAATTATGCCCGCCGCTAATCAGGATGCAATTGCATTTCAGGGCATTGGCGACCTCGTAATCATGGGTAGTGTCCCCGACCAGGACCGTTTGGGATGGTTTCAGTGAATTTTGGGCAAACCAGCCGCGAGCCATTTCCAGTTTACTCTGCCCCAAAATATCATTCAAGCCGACAATGGCCTGGAAATAGCCGGTTAAATTAAAATGTTCAATCTGCGCCAGCAAGAATTCTTTTTGCGTGGCTGAGAGCAGAACTTGCTGAATCCCATTGTCTTTAAGAGCCGCAAGCGTCTCCGGAACGCCTGGCTTTAGCTGGCAGTTAAAACTGGCCGGCTGGTAGAGATCCATATATTCCCGGGCGAGAATCGGAAAGGGTTCGACTTTGAAATCGAACCCGACCTGAGCGTAATAATTCTTGACCGGAAAATCAAATACCGAAAGATAGGCGTCCGCCGTCAATGCCGGCAAATTGCGCCGCCTCAGCATCTGATTGATCACGTTAAGGCAAAGCGGGAAATCGTCAAGGATAGTTCCGTTAAAATCCCAAATAACCGTTTTCATGGCTAACCTCTTATTCGGAAATATAGCTCCAAACCCGGTTGCGGCCGGCCCTTTTGGCGGAGTACATGGCAGTGTCGGCTTCTTTGATGACTTTGGATACGTCTGAAGGCATGCTGACCGGCATTAAACTGGTTCCGATGCTGACCGTAATCATCTTGCGCAGATGGGTGTTTTCGCAAGTGAAGGCAAGCTCCTCCACTTGCGACCTAATGGCGTCAGCCTTGCTGTCGAGCGTCTGGCGGTCAGCGGCAAAAGACAATAAAATAAATTCTTCGCCACCCCAACGGGCAACAATTTCAAAGGGCGGCTGGGCAACAGAATTTAAAAGCTCGGCGATGGCGACCAGAACCTGGTCGCCGGCAAAATGGCCATACGTGTCGTTATAAAGTTTGAAATGGTCGATATCGATCATGATCGCTGCCAGATTGTTGACCATTGCTTCATTTTGTTCAAAAACCTGGCTGATAAAATTTCGAAGCCCCCGCCGATTGGCAATGCCGGTCAGCTCATCAATCAGTGAAAGTTGCCGCAATTGGAAGTTGGCCTGGTTGAGCTTGTCATTGATCAGCTGATTTCTGGCGCTTTCGGCCGCCAGCAGCTGGTTTGTCCTTTCCAGGGCCAGTTTGTTGGCCAAGTTACGGCAATAGGATTGGTAAAGCAACCGCGAACAAAGCCAGGCTATGCCAATGAAGACTGACAGGTTGACACAATGCCCGATCAGGATATTCGATGATATTTGCGAAAAAGGCAGTCCCAGCAGCAAAACGCCGGAAGCTGTCAAAAAGGGAATCAGCATATGGCGCGAGTCGAAAACAAAGACGACCGAACAAAAGATGATGTTGACCATAAATACGGTCAGCTGGCCGTAAAGCTTCTGGTCAAGCAGCGTCACTATGCTGCCCCAGGTCATGTTGAAAACAATATAGGCAAGCAGAATATTTTCCAGCCGCTTGATTTTTGCAGTCGAAAAGCTTTCATGCTGCTGCCATTCGCGGGCAAACCAAAGCAATAGCAGATTAGCCAGGATCATGGACCCATACAATGCCAGATAGGTCTGATAATGAAATTCGTCATGTACTTTCAATAGCAGGGCACTAAGATCAATCGCCGCAAAAATCGCTTCAAAAGCGATTGTCACAAATGCGAGCATGCGGCCGCGGCGCAAATTGTCCGCCAATGCCTGACGCCGCAAGTCGATCTTGTCGTTAACGGATAAATTCAATTCCAACGGATTCAACCAATTTTTTAAATACACAGTTGTCTGCCTTTCAAGTCTTCTAAAAGCATACTGAAATGATCAGTGATATTATAGCACTGATTGACAGAAAACAGCATATGGGTCAAGAGTCAGAATGTCCAAGGTCTTTTCAGACATTGCCCAAATAGACATGCTGCAGTTCTTTGCGGGCTATGGCCGCCAAGTTCTGGAGACGCGAAAGAGCGATCGGACCCGGTTCTTGCATCAGGTAATCCGGATGATGCCTGGTCAGATGCAATGGAATATCCGGTCGGATTCCTGCCAGCCAGGCAGCCAGGGCATGGATTTCAGATTCGTTGTCATTAAGTCCCGGAATCAATAAAGTGGTCACTTCGATGTGGCAGAAATTCGCACAGCGGGCGATTACCGACTTGACAACTTCGACGTCGCCGCCGCAAATATCTTTGTAAAATTTTGAATTCCAGGCTTTTAAATCGATATTCATGGCATCGATCAAAGGAAGCAATTCCTCAAGAGGTGCCATATTGATAAATCCATTCGTCACCAGAACATTTTTCAAGCCAAGCCGATGAATCAAACCGGCGCAGTCCATCACATATTCATAATTGACCAACGGCTCGTTATAGGTATAGGCCAGACCGATGTTGCCTCGCTTTGTGGCGTCACTGGCCAATCTTGCCATTTCTTCCGGCAAAATCAGCTGATGGGGCGCTTCCTGCTGGGCGATCGTCCAATTCTGGCAGAATCCGCAGTGGAAATTGCAGCCAAACGAGCCTGCCGACAGGATAAAACTGCCCGGGAAAAATTGCTTGAGCGGCTTCTTTTCAATCGGATCCAGCGCGATCGATGTCACCTTGGCATAACTCCAGGCGATCAGTTGACCTCCAATGTTTTTGCGGGCGCGGCAGCGGCCGCTGCGGCCGGGTGCGATCCGGCAATGATGCGGGCAAAGCAGGCACTTGACCATCTGGCCCGTGTCCGGCTGCCAATAAAGCGCCGGCTTGAAAAATCCCCCGTCCATTTATGTATACCGCGTAACCTTGAAGCGCAGGAGCCTGCAAGGTTCATCCTTGGAAATGCCGGCTTTTCGCCGGGCAATCGCCAGCTGCTCTTCCACGGTGTCTACGCCTTCGAGATCAGGCAAGAGGAGGCCGGAGCGCGAGCCGGAGCGCACAATGACGCCATACCGGGCCGGATCCAGTTCGCTGGCATCGCCGACCGGTTCCGGTTTGGACAGAATATCGACACTATAGGTCAAATCTTGCAGTTCGTCCGGCATGACCGGTTCAAAGCGGGGATCTTTCGTGCCGGCGCTGATTGCATTCTGAATGATCTCCTCAATCAACGAGGCAGTTGTTGCGGCAGTCGTGCCGATGCAGCCGCGCAGTTCCCCGAATTTCTTGATGGACACGAAGGCGCCAGCTTGTTCGTGGAAAAGAAAATCGGCGCCGGCAAGACCGGCAAAGTCGCCGGCAGATTTTCTTTGATGATTTAAAACAAAGCTTTCCAGGGTTTCCCTGGCTACTGCAACTGGAGAGGAGACCTGTTCACGATGGCTGACGCCCTGGGCCCGCAGTTGAGATAACGCCGTTTGCATGGCATCTTCAATCGGGTCCGGGCACCTGGGGTCAGGCCAGATTGCCGCAACGCAATAGCCGATCCCATAGGGAGCTTCGTAATTCTGGACTTCTGTCCTGACTGCCTGGCGGCTGAAAGCGCCACAAAGCATGACCAGCGAACGGTAGCCGCATTCCGCGGCCCGTTGCCTCAGCTGGCTGTCAATGCTGAGCAATTGAACCAGATCGCCAGCGCTCAGTCCCTGGACAATGAGATTGTCGAAAGCTTCACCTTCGGGGCAATCGCCATAAGGGCTTTCAGGATTGACTTTATGGGACTGGTCGCCGCTGGCAATAATCACAATGCGGCGATTGAGGCGGACTGCCGCCTGCCTGATTAGTTCGCCGGCCTGGTAGAGTTGGGTCAGCGGTAAATTTGAGCTGGACATGGCCACCAGCTTGAAGGATTTAATTTGCTCCGCAAGATAGTACAGCGGCACAATTACGCCGTGGTCGAGCATGTCCGTGATCTGAAACTGCCGCATTTGCTCCTTGTCCAGACCGCCACCGGCAATGCCGGATTTTTCAAGCCGGCGGACAATTTCCTGGTGCAATTCCTGATCCTGTTCAAAAGAGAGGGAGATCTGCGGCGCGCCAAATTGCCGCAGATCTCCCTTGAGCAGCGGCGCGTCGTATAAAAACAGAAAATCGCTGAAACTCGGGGCATGCGGCGAAATAACCACAACCGTGTCAGGTTTTATCCGGGCCAAATCCGCAGCGAGACGGCGGATGGCCTCGACCGTGCGACCCGCACGATGCGGACCATGATTGACTCCGGGGATGATCACCGGCGGATGCGGCAAAACGTATCCTGCTTCCACAACGAAAACATCAGACATCAATATCACCGGCCTTTCGAAAAATATGCCCGGGGCCTGTGGGCCATTTTGAGGGCTATACCGATTCTGCCTCGAGAAGATCGGCATCGGCATTGTTTTCAATTATACCGGCAGATGCCTTTTCAACCATTTGATGGCTAGCTGGAACCAGATTTGAACCGGTTCGTTGATCTGTGCCGGATTGGCGGCCGAAGTTTCATCTGCCAGAGAGAGTCCGTGAATGCCGTCTTCAAAGATGTGCAGCTCGCAGGGAACGCCCTGGGTCATGAGCGCCTGAGCGAAATTCAACGTGTTGGCCACCGGAACCAGGCCGTCATTTGCCGTGTGCCAAATAAAGGTTGGCGGAGTCAAATGACTGGCATGGCGAGCCGGACTGCTTTCGGCCAATATCTCTTCTGTCGGGTCAACAGTTTTGAAAACCGCAAGATTAAATAAATCCCATTGCTCTTTTGCTTCCGGATCTGATTCAATTACGGTTGCAGCCGCTTTTTTCATGAAAAGAAAATCCGTCAAGGGATAGCCAAGAATCAAGGCGGCCGGACGAATCTGCCAGTTTTCAATATTCAACCGGCTTTGCAAAAACTCATCCTGCCAATGTGTGCCCAAGCTAGCTGCGAGATGTCCTCCGGCAGAAAAGCCGCAGATTGCGACCTTGTCAGGATCCAAAAGCCAGCGGCCGGCATTTTGGCGGATCGTCAGCATGGCTTTGGCCAGGTCGATCAGCGGTCCGGGATATGCCGTGTTGGGATTGGCCAGGGAGATGTCAGAAGGCCCGGGATTTGCTGGAATTTTCGTCATGTTGCCGCGAAAAAAGGTCGAATAGCGCAAAACAAAGGCATGGTAGCCTGAAGCGGCAAACCGCAGGGCAACCGGCTCGGCTTCGCGGTCTGAGGTGCCCAGATACGAACCACCGGGACAGATCAGCACAGCCGGCCTTTTTTTGCCTTTGGAATACTCCGGGGAATCTTTCAATACATAGGCTTCCAGAAATACATCTTCACATTCCGGCCAAAGCAGTCGTTTCTCAATCTGCATATTTGCTTCCCCCGTTTCTGACAAAACTGGGCAATCAAAAATTAGAAGACAACAGTCGCTGTCAACTTAATGATACCACATTATCGGGAACAGAAAGCAATTTTCAGACGTTTCAGGCTGGCTGGCCGAGATAAGCCGCAGCCAATTGATCCGCATTTAAGGGATGTCCAAGCAAGAACCCCTGCGCTTCATTACATTCAAAGCTGTTCAGGATTTTCATCTGCGCTTCTGATTCAACGCCTTCGGCAATCGATTGGATGCCCATTGCCTTGGCCATTTGGATAACCGCTTTGATGATTTGACAATCCCGCTCGCTTTTAGCAATGTTTTCAATCAGCGGTTTGGCAATCTTAAGCCGGTCAATGGCAAATCGCTTTAAATTGATTAGTGAAGAGTAACCCAGGCCAAATTCATCAATCGATAATGAAACGCCGATGCCAGAAAGATTGAAAAGAATATCGGCCATTGCCGATTCATTTTGAATGGCAACGGACTCGACAATTTCCAGATCCAGCCATTCAGGTAAAACGCCGACTTCAAGGATCAATCTTTGCAAATATTCGATAAAATGACTGGAAACAAGCTGTCTGGGAGATATGTTGACACTCATTCTCAACTGCCGGCCAAATTGTTCATTCCAGAATTTGATTTTTTGGGCAGCTTCGCGAAGGACCCAATCACCCAATGTGATTATGCAGCCGATTTCTTCGGCGATCGGGATAAACTCTATCGCCGGAACCGGTCCGATTGTTGGATTGTTCCAGTGCAAAAGCGCTTCAAATCCGGTCAATTCCCGATCGGGAATCGAGTATTGCGGCTGGAAATGCAACTCGAATTCCCGGTCATAATCAGCATTGCGCAACAACATCTCCAGTTCGGTTTTGCGGTTGACCTGCTCACTGATCATGGCGCTATAAAAGGCATATTGGTTGCAGCCCTGCGATTTGGCATAATACATGGCAATATCGGCATTTTTCATTAAAGTGCTGCGATCCTGGGCATCGGTCGGATAAACGGTGATGCCGACGCTCATCGTTATCTGGAACTGGTAGGAGGCAATGGCGATCGGTTCGCTGCAATGCCGGATTAATGCCTGGGTAAGCCTTGAGACATCTTGAGGCTGGTATTTCCCGCGGATGGCAAAAACAAATTCATCGCCGCCCAGCCGCGCCATGGTCGCATCGTAAACATTCCAGCTGCGCATGCGGTTGGCAACTTCGATCAAGACCTGGTCGCCAACATCATGGCCAAAAGCATCATTGATCGATTTGAAGCGGTCCAGATCGATGAAAAACAGCACAATAATATCCTCAGGGCCGGCTTCTTTCATCATGAAATCGATTGACTGCATAAAATAGCGGCGATTGTAAAATGAAGTGACCGAATCATGATTGGATACAATTTCCAATTCCCGATTGATGGCAATCAGTTCCTTGGTCCGCATCGCAATCTGTTCTTCCAAAAGCAAATTCATTTTCTTTTCATGAGCAAGCAGTTGTTCGTTGATCCGGGCATTGGCAATATAGCTGCTGATGATCTGATGGATGAAAACAATTGAAACCAGGAATAAAACCTCCTGCCAGCGAAATCCGGTAAGCAGAATGACCAGAACCGGACCCAGGAGCAGTACGACGCCTTTGCGATTGTTCCCTTTAATGGAAATCTCCTGTATGGGCAAAATCGTCCGGTCTTTTGTCAAATACAGTTTCAGCAAGGCTCCGCTGGCCGGCAGCAACAAGGCAAACAGGTAAATCGCGTCCAACAGCGTATTGGGATCGTAGATGTCATAAAAATATTGATAGGTGTAATAGAGGTCCGCTAAAGCATATAACAGAAGGCCGGCTATAAACAAGCGCATGGCCATGCTTGGCCGCACGCCTTCCCGGGCTGAAAACCAGATGACAAGGCAGCCTAAAATGAACATGTCGCATAAAGCATAAATGAACATGATCCAGTTTTCGGCATTCATCTTGAGCAAGGACTCAAATTCGTTGCGAAAGAGAATGATCCAGATGATCGCCAGTCCCATAGCCGAAGTCGCCATAATATCCAAAAGCAGCTGAACCCGATACAGAGCCTTGCTATAAAGGCCCAAAAGCAATCCGGCAGCCAGGGCCAGGGAAAAATTAGGCAGCAGGTAAAGATACATGAGCAAGATGGATTCTTCCGGATCGACTTGCCTGATCAAGGCGTCATAAGCCCAGAAGGTGTCGGAAACCGCCCAGGTCAGGCAGGCAAATCCCGCCAAAAGCCATGGGATCTTGATGTCGGTATTTTCCATTTTCCGATAAGCGTAAAAAAGGACAAATGCGCCAAGGTATGTGCCAAGCGGCGAAAAAATGCAGCTCCAGAAGGATGGGCCCCAAAAAACCGTAATCATATAGACAGTAAAAGCAAGGACAAGCAACAACTGCAAAAACAGATTGGTTTTTTTGGGCATCAACTTCATCCCCCTTTAAGTTCTTTGCAGCCGTTTTTGCGGTCAGCAGCTTTACGGACAGCTCATGCAAACTGAAATGATCAGAATCGCTCTATTTAATTAATCGTCGATAATTCGAAAAACTTAGATATGATTTTCAATTATATCACGGCATCATTATTTTACAACTATTTTAATGTTGATATGTTATGAAACTTTTATAACAAAATAAAGGCAGTTAACCGTTCTGGCTTACTGCCGCATGAAAGACGCCGCCGTCAGGACAGGCGGGATTTATAATCCTCATATCCGAACTGCCGAATGATCTTAAGGCCTTCCGTTTCATCATACAAAGCGATTGCAGGCAGATTGACGCCATTGAACATATTGTTCTTAACCATCGTATAATGGGCCATATCGCAGAAAACCAGACGATCTCCGGGTTTTAACGGTTGCGGGAAAGAATAATCTCCAATGATGTCGCCAGCCAGGCAAGTCAGGCCGCCCAGCCTCACCGTGTAAGCATATTCACCTGGCCGACCCGCTCCAATGATATCGGGGCGGTAAGGCATTTCCAGCACATCAGGCATATGGCAGGCAGCCGATGTATCCAGAATGGCGATCGGCATGCCGTTGTCGACGATATCCAGCACACTGGCTGCAAGAAATCCCGTATTCAAGGCAATGGCTTCGCCCGGTTCCAAATAGATGCCGATTCCATATTTATCCTTGAAATACATGATTGAACGAACCAAGGCCTCGATATCATAGTCTGGCCGCGTAATATGATGTCCGCCGCCAAAATTGAGCCATTTCATTTTCCGTATGGAGTCGCCGAATTTCTGGTCGACTATTTGGACCGTCCGCTCCAGCGTATCCGAGTTCTGCTCGCACATCGTATGAAAATGCAGCCCGGAAATTCCGGCCAAGTCATCCGGCCGGAAATTTTCAAATGTCACGCCGAGTCTGGAATGCAAATAGCAGGGATTGTAAAGCGGGGTCTTGATCTCGGAATATTCCGGATTGATGCGGATACCGCATTCGATCGTTTTGCCGTGCACGCCGCGGACTTTGTCGCGGAAATGATTCCACTGGTCAAAAGAATTAAAAACAAGATGGTCGCAATATTGTAAAATCTCGTCAAACTCACGGTCAAGATAGGCCGGGGCATAGATGTGGACTTCCTTGCCCATCTCTTCATGGCCAAGCCGCGCTTCGAACAGCGAACTAGCCGTAATTCCGGCAAGATACTGCCCAATCAGCGGAAATGTCGCATACATGGAATAGCCTTTGAGCGCAAGAAGGATCTTGCAGCCTGTCCTTTGCTGGACAGTCCGCAAAATTTCAAGATTTTTCCTCAGAAGCCCTTGATCGACCACATAAAAAGGCGTCGGCAAGGCATTAAAATCAATGCTCATTCCATGTTTCCTTTAATCTAGAAGTTCCGGCGCAAAAGACTCCTGCCAGGGCAAGCCGTTTTTATTCAGCGCGTCCATAAACGGATCCGGATCGAATTCTTCAACATTGAAGACACCCGGCTTTTTCCAGATGCCCTGGAGCATGAGCATGGCGCCGATCATTGCCGGGACCCCGGTCGTATAGGATATGGCCTGCGATCCGACTTCCGCGTAACAGGACTCATGATCACAGACATTGTAGACATAATAGGTCCTGGGTTTGCCGTCTTTGGTCCCCTGGATGATGCAGCCGATATTGGTCTTCCCTTTAGTGCGCGGGCCCAAAGAAGCCGGATCCGGCAAAACAGCTTTCAGGAAATGCAGGGGAATGATCTTTTGCCCTTCAAAATCGATCGGCTCGATCGAAGTCATGCCGACATTCTGCAAGACCTTCAAATGATTCAGGTAATTATCGGAAAAAGTCATCCAAAAGCGGATTTGCTTGATCCCTTTGATATTTTGGGCCAAAGACTCCATTTCCTCATGATGCAGCAGATAGATGTTTTTGGGCCCGATCTGGGGAAATTGTAGGTCCGTTTAATTTCTAAAGGCTCGGTCTCGATCCACTCACCATTTTTGAAATAGCTGCCGTTGGCCGTAATCTCGCGAATATTGATCTCGGGGTTGAAATTGGTCGCAAAGGGATAGCCATGATCGCCAGCGTTGGCATCAAGGATATCAATGGAGGAAATCTCGTCGAAATAATGTTTTTTAGCATAGGCACAGAAGACGCTGGTCACGCCAGGATCAAATCCGCTGCCTAAAAGCGCCATGATGCCGGCCTTGGCAAACCTTTCCCGATATGCCCATTGCCATTTATATTCGAACTTGGGGATTTCCGGCGGCTCGTAATTTGCGGTATCAAGGTAGCTGACCCCGGTAGCCAGGCAGGCGTCCATAATCGTCAAATCCTGATAGGGAAGCGCGACGTTGATGACTATATCCGGTTTAAAGCGGTTGATCAGATCAATGATCATCGTCGTGTTATCCGCATCGAGCTGGGCGGTCTGGATGATTGTCCGGCTATTGGCCAATTTGCTCTTAATTGCCTCGCATTTCGCAAGCGTGCGGCTTGCCAGGCAGATCTCTGTAAAAATCTCCGGATGCTGGCAGCACTTGTGAACTACAACACTCGAAACGCCACCGGCGCCGATAATCAACGCTTTGCCCATATCAACATCCCTCTCATCTTCTTAATGATTAACTGAAGTGATTATACAGAAGGGTAACTAAATAATCAAGAAAAATACCTTTACGGCCGGATTCGGCTGCAATCCGGCTCGGTTTCGACTCCAGACCAGGATTTTTCCCTAAATAAACTGAAGCAGGCGCTCGATCACAAAAACCGCGGCAGACGCGCCAATGGCAACCGTCAGCAAGCTGCGGCCATAAAAGCCCAGGGCAAGGGCGACCAGCAAACCGGCAGCAGCAGACCACACGGAGTTGGTCGCGGTAAAAATGGCTGGAATAGTCATGGTGGCCAAAACAGCATACGGAATATAGTATAAAAAAGACCGGATGAACGGATTGGTAATACGTTTGCGCACCAAAAGAAGCGGCAGCATTCTGGGCAGCCATGACACGGCCATCATGACCAATATGGCTATAAGCAAAGGCTGGTCGAACATGTCAGTTATCCTCCCCTGCAAAAGTGCGGACCGGAGCCAGCAGCGCTCCCAACAGCGCAGCGATCGTGGTGCAGCCGATCAGCCGCCATCCCAGAGGAATTTGCTGGAGAATCGGCCAGTACCAGCCAAGCAGGCTCAGGCCGCAGGCAACCATGACAACCATCAGGACGGGGCGCGATTGCCGGGCAACCGGCGTGACAATGGCAACAAACATCGCATAGAGCGCGATACCCAAGGCGCTGCGCAAGGAATCCGGAAGAATATAGCCGGCCAGGGCGCCAAGCAAAGTTCCCCCAGTCCAGCCTGCCACCGGCAAGGCTATCAATCCGGCCAGATAAGACATGCCCAGTTCGCCTGGCCGCGTGATGGCCACGGCATAGATTTCATCAGTGACACCATAGCCGATAAGCAACCGCTGCAGCGGTTTTAAGCCTGGCCTGATTTTTTGGGACAGAGAAAGGGACATCAGCAGATAACGGATATTGATCAGCAAAGTCGTCAGCCCGATTTCGAGCCAGGGCGCGCCGGCAAAAATCAGGCTGGTGCCGGCAAACTGGCCGGCTGAAGTCAGGTTGGTCAACGATAAAAATGCTGCAGTCAAAGGATGCATCCCGCCTTCTGCCGCAAAAAGCCCAAAGGCAAATGAGACTGCCAGATATCCCAGGGCAATCGGCAGGCCATCCTTTAGGCCTATCGGGAAATCGCGGTTAAGTTTGTGCCTTTGGGGGCACAAATGACTTTCTTTTTGCATCTTTGCAGCCCTTTCCAATTAAATCACGTCCATTATAATGCGATTAATCGGCTGCTGGCAATCACATCCCATCAAATAAGCTGCAAGAATTCCCTACCATCTTCATATAAAATATGATATATATAAAACAATATCATTGCAAAAATTTTGAGAGATTATTGGAGCGCAAATGCCTGAGCATCATAATGCACCTATCTATGCCAAGGTTGCCCTTGATCTTGCCGGTAAAATTGCAGCAGGCGAGCTGAGCGAAGGCAAGCGGCTTTCAGGCCGGTCGCTGTTGTCGGGGCTTTATCGGGTTTCCCCGGAAACGATCCGCAGATCCATCCGGTTGCTTGAAGACATGGCTATTGTCAAAACCAAGGCTGGCAGCGGCATCTTTGTCGAATCCAGAGATCAAGCCATCAACTACGTCGAACGCTATCGCGTCATGACTGGAATCCAGTCGATTCGTGAAGAAATCAATCAATTGCTCAAACAGAAAGCGGGCATCGAGAAAAAGATCGGCGATTTGATCGAACGGCTCGAGGAGCAAGCCAACCTTCTGCAAAACGTTCGGCCAATCTATCCTTTTGAAATCATGATCCCAGCCGGATCGCCACTTTTGGGCAAAACAATCAGCGATTCCAAGTTTTGGCAAAACACTGGCGCAACAATTGTCGCCATCCAGCGTGACGGCCAAATTATTCATTCACCCGGACCTTATGCCGTCTTTGCCGAAGATGACCTGCTGTTTGTCACCGGACAACCCGGTTTTGATTACCGGGTCTCCGAGTTTATCAAGAATGGATGATCCAACAAACTCCAACCGACAGTTTGCAGATAACACAAAACCCCGGGCCACCACTCCCGGGGTTTTTATAAGGAGGAGAAAGATGAAAAGGAGAACTCTGTTTGATCTGATTTAAGCATACCAATTAAATGTGATCAAAAATTCTTCAAATCGTGAAGTTTTGTGAATTTTGTATGAATAATGCTTTTTCACTTGGCAGGCAAAAGCTGCATATAAGAAAAAAAACCAAAAAAATAAAATAAAAGCTCTGAAACAACAATGTCTCAAAGCTTTTGGTGGGTAGTATAGGACTCGAACCTACGACCCCTTGCATGTCAAGCAAGTACTCTAACCAGCTGAGCTAACCACCCGAACGCTTGATTATTATAGCCAATTGACCTTTAGGTGTCAAGGTGATTCGCCGCTTTTCCCAAAATCCAAAATAGCCCGGGCATCAAGGCTGCTTATGTTATAATTATTGATGAGCATCAAACGAGCATCAAGCAAGATCTGGATTATTGAAACCTTTCCCTCAGGAGGTGTTCAATGGAAGATCCGCGTTATCTCCGCGTTCAAGGCATTGATGGTTTTCGTGGTTTGGCTATTGTTTTGATGGCCCTGGGCAATTTTTCATTCAATATCCGTTGGGTGCCAGGAGCGCTGAAGCACATGCCGGATATCGGCGTGACGATTGCCGACCTGGTCGCCCCCATGTTCATTTTTGCAATTGCGTTGACGGTTGGCCCCTCCATGCAAAGGCGGCGGATTAAATTCGGCAAGCGAGCCGCCCAGGGGAAAATGGCGTTGCGCAGCTTGGCGCTGATTGGCATTGGCGCGATCGTCACCGCCGGCGAAGCGATGAATCCATCGCCGGGCAGAATTCTATCCTGGGGCGTGCTGCAGTGCATTGGCGCTTCCAGTCTGATCCTGCTTCTTTTCATCTATTCTCCGGCCTGGCTGCGTGCCTTGACGGGCCTTATCCTTCTTGCCCTTTATCAATTTTTGCTGGATAGCTACTTTTTAGAGGTTGTCAAAGCATCATCGCACAATGGCCTTCTGGGAACATTGTCCTGGTCAGGGATGCTGATGATTGCCACGGTCATTGTCGACCGGTTTTATCTTATCAAATCGTTTAAATGGCAGACCATCTGGCTTGCAGCTTCCGGCATCGCTGCGGCTGGCTTTGGCCTTTTGTTGTCAATATGGGTGCCCCTGGCCAAAAGCCGTGCTTCGGCTTCTTATATGGCCGTAAGTCTTGGATTTTGCCTGCTGGTCTTTGCTGTTTTCCATTGGTTTCTGGATGCCAAACCCGGGCGCTTGCCGTGGCTGCAGAAAATCGGCCGCAATCCGCTGGCGTTGTATATCGCTCACCTGCTGATCCTTGGCCTTGTTGTTTCGCCCGGGCAGGATGGCTGGTATGCCGGTGCGCCAATCTGGCTGAGCCTGCTGCAAGCTGCAGCGATTTTTGCAGCGCTGTTCGGGATAGCCACGTTTCTGGAGAAAAAAGGATGGATTCTGCGCTTGTAAAATCGGATTTACCACAATAAAGAGCCGCATCACTCCGTCAAGTCTTTGACAATCAACACTACGCCGCCCGGCAAAACAGTGATTCGGCTGTCGCTCTTTTTGAGCGTCTGCCGGCTTAGCAGCTCGCCTTGGGCATCATATTTGTAAACACTTGCTTTTTGGATGGGAAGCTCGGTGTTCAGCTGGCAATTGGCCAGGGTGTCGGACAGGTTGGTCAAGGCAATTGCCACCTGCTGGTCGGTCTTGAAGCCATAGGCGTTGACTTTGGCGGTGGCGGCAACACTGGTGTCTGAGATTTCCAAAGGGACGCCTTCAGCGCAAGCCGCGGCAATAGAAGCAGCAGCAGGCCAGGCTTTTTGCCATTCCTGGCTGTCGCGGGCCGGCAAAGCCAAATTGCTCAAATTGGACTGATTCCCCAAATCCCGCAACAGAAGTTCTGTTAAAGCGGCCAAATCTGGCAAAGTCGTGCCATTTTGCCTTAGCTGGGCTGTCCGCATCAATTCTGACCAGTTCTGAGCGAGCTTTTCCGGATTACGGGGTATCTGATCATAATAAGCCAGAAAAGCATCCGATATTGCCTGGGTTTTATCTGGCAATGTCAAGCCGGTCAAATCCGAAGCATGGTAGTCGGCAGTCGATAAGACCACGCCATCGCTATAGGTCATGCCGTCGACAAAAACCAGTTTGCCTTTGATCTGCCGATAATAGGGCGACTGGGAAATCGTCTGGATCATCAAATTGACAAAATCGGCTCGCTGCTGGTCTGACTGCAGCACATTGACCGAATCGGCAATTTCGATGAGGATGCGGTTAAATTGCTCGGTCCAGGGGGTCGCAGCCCCATGTTCCAAGCGGATTTTACCATAGGGCTCGGAAATCGGACCAGCCAGATATTCGATCAGGTTGAGCATTTCGGCTTCGCTGGTAAATGAGTCAATGACTAGCCAGGGATCGGCTCCACTGCTTTTGACCAGCTTCAATGCGGCATACATCGAATTACCCGGTTTTATCGTCCAGCCGGTGTTGCCCAGGTAAGGGTTCTCATTGCCCAGACCGGCTGCCCAACTCTCCTGCCTGGCATATTGTCCGCCAATCGACAAGAAGCCCAAGCGGACAAATTCGGGTTGAATCTGCGAGATTTCCGTCTGGAAGGAGGCAGACAGAAGTTCCGAAGATTCGGTTCCGCGGAAAAGGCTGATGCGGTCCAGCCAGAGGCTGCCGCTATTGATCGAAATGTTCAGGCGGGTCTCGCGGCTGCTTAATCCCGAAGCCTGTATCGGCAACACAAACGTGTAGCTATATTTTTTCCAGGTTGCTCCAACATTGGTAAAAGTGGTGCCAATTGACTTGAATGGACCGGACAGCCAGACTTGTACACTGCGGTCAGCCACATCGCTTTGCTTCATCCACAATTCGATCTGGAACACTTCATTTTGTTTGGCATTTTGAATTAATTCCGGATCAATCACCTGTGATGCAATTGCCGCTGCGGCCTGGTCTTTCCCACTGCCGGTTGATTGGACCAGCAATGAGGATTTCCCGCCGCCAGGAGCCGCTTCTTCGTCTGTCCGCCGACTGCCGCCGTTGCCGAAAAAATCCCAGGGATCCTGATAGAATGCCTGCTGCGGCTCTGCCGCCAAATAAGAGTCTGGAATGCTGGTTGCTGTCTTTTCCAAAAATATCAGGTCGCCGGCTTGATATTGACCTTCTTTAAGCGGGCTATCCAGCTGGATTTCAGCCACCAGCTGAGCCAGGCCCAGATTCCCTGCCGCATCGGCGCTTAAAATCTTGTCTTTTCCTGCCAAGGCAATGACACGGCTTTGCATGCCGGTTTCAATGCCTGATTTCAGCCAGCTGCTGCCGCTGTTGTTGGAAACGGCAAAACCGCCCTTTTCATCAAGCACGATCAACTGTTGTTTGGAGAGCATGACAATATCGGTATAATTCTGTTCGCTTGCGCTATCCAGCAGGCGGAAATTTTTTCCGTCTTCGCTTATGGCGACCGCTCCGTCATTCCCCGCCAATACAAAGCGCCCGTCGCGAAAATCAATGGCTTGCCAATGAATCGTTTTGGGCAATTGGATTTGCCGCCATATTGCGCCTGTTCCGGAAACCAGAATCGTGCCGTTCTGACCGGCTGCCACGAAATGTTCATCCCCATAGGCAATGTCATGCAAATCGGCTGTAGTCTGACTGTTGATCACTGTCCCCTGGCCTGTCTGTCCAGTCACAATTTTCCCATGATCACCGACAGCAACATAATAATCCTGATCAGTGGAGGCCGCAACCGCGTTGAGCGGATTCTGGTCAAAGGTAAACCAGGACTGCCAGTCCTGCCCGTCAACCGAAAACAGCAAATCACCCTGACTGCTGCAAACTAAAAAGCCCTGGGTCGTCGCACAAGCGCCGGTTAAATCGGCATTCAGGCCGGATTCAGCAATTTCGGGCATCTGGCCGGTCAGATTTCGGATGACCAGACCCTTTTCGCCGACAGCCAGGGACATCTCATCCCGGCGGGCGAAAGCCAGTATCGCCAAATCAGCCGGCGTATCGCCCGGCAATTTGACCGATTGGAAAATGCCAACCCGATTGATCCCGTATTGGGAAACCCGGGCCGTCTTTTTTAACGCCAGCCCATCGGCCGTCAAAGTCATGACCCTTGCCGACGCGCCATCGAAGAAACCGTCGCCATATTGACCGGCGCTGGCATCTTCCGAGGATACGGTCAAAGTCGTTGCATCCCCGCTATAAATGGTCAAAGCCTTGCGGAAAACCAAGGGTTCAAAAGAAGCATCCTGAAGAAAATTCGATGATTCTGCCTGATCCAAAGAAATTCCGCTGCCAAGAACACTGGTTCGGCTTGGCCCCTCATCAACGGTGAAACGGACCAGGTCGGCCGGGCCGATCAGTGATGATGCATAAAATGCGACAGCACTGCCAACCACCAAAATGGCAAGCAAAATCAGACCCGTTACGACGAATGTACGTTTTCTGATTCGGCTTTGCGACCGTATCCGTTTCATCGAAAATCGCTCCTTGGTTTCGAACTAGAGTAGATTGATGCCGAGGTCCTGGCAATCAGCCAGCATCTTTTCCGGCCAGACCGAGGACTGGACTTCACCGATATGCGCTTTGTCCAGATAGAACATGCAGATGCGGGATTGGCCAATGCCGCCGCCGATTGTCAACGGCAGGACCGACCGCAGGATGCGCTGGTGGAAATCAAGCGCCATGCGGTCTTCGCAATTGGCTTTGACCAATTGTTCGCGCATGCTTTTTTCATCAACGCGGATGCCCATGGACGAAATCTCAAAAGCCCGCTCCAGCGTAGGATACCAGAACAGCAAATCGCCATTGAGCTGCCAGTCGTCATAGTCCGGAGCCCGGCCGTCGTGCGGTTGTCCGCTTTTCAGGCGTTCGCCGATCTGCATGATGAAAACGGCTTTCTTTTCACGGCAAATTTCATCTTCACGCTCACGCGGAGACAAACCAGGATAGCGGTCCTCCAGCTCCTGGGAAGTGATAAAGCAAATATCCTCCGGCAATTTCCGGTCCAAATACGGATAGTAGCGCAGGATATGGTTTTCAATCCGGCAAAAGCACCGGTAAAGATCCAGGACGATGGATTGCAAAGTTGCGATGTTCCTTTGTTCGACAGTAATGATTCTTTCCCAGTCCCACTGGTCGACATAAACAGAATGCAGATTATCAAGCACTTCATCGCGGCGAAGTGCGTTCATGTCGGTATACAAGCCCTCGCCCGGCTTGAACCCATAGCGGGCTAAGGCCATCCGTTTCCATTTGGCCAGGGATTGAACCACTTCGACATAGGCGCCGATATCTTTGATGTCAAAACTGACCGGGCGTTCGACGCCGTTCAGATTGTCGTTAAGGCCGGTTTCCGGGCGGACAAATAAAGGAGCGGATACCCGCGTGAGATTCAAGGTGTCGGCAATCTGGTTCTCGACCAGATCCTTGATCAGCTTGATGGCAATCTCGGTTTCCCGTACATCCATTTTGGATCGGTAATTGGCCGGTACAGCCAATTGGTCTAAATAGTTTATCATCTTATTTTCACGCTCCGTTCAAAAATAATTATCAGGTATCGGGCGAAATTTTATCAGAAACCCGGCGCCGATTCAAATGGAATAATACTGCCGCAAATGTGCCCAGCAGAATAAATGCGATCTCACTCCAGACAAGAACCTGGAGGAGAATCTCGTTTTCACCGATCAGGGCCGGCATGACGCTGCCGATGAAATTAAAGCTGATATGCATGATGATAGGCACCCAAATCGATTTTGACCAATAATAAGCCAGTCCAAGCAGTAAGCCAGGCAAAAACACGTAAGTGATCTGAACCGGCTGCATATGAAACAAGGCAAAAATAACAGCCTGGGCAATAATGGCAATCCACTCAGGCATCACTTTGCGCAACTCGCCTTGAATGATGCCGCGGAAAAGCAGTTCCTCGACAACAGGCGCCATGACGCTGATTCCAAGTATCAGCCAGAAATAGCCCACGGCAGGCGTAAATGCGGTTGCCTGCTTCTCATAGTCGTCCAGCAATTTGCCAATTGCAGGGATTCCATCGCCTAATCGAGTCAGGACGGCAAACCAGATATTGGTCACGCCCAATGCGCCGATCATCATGGCTACCGCAAGCAGCGTGTCCTTCAGCCTCAAAGGTTCTAAAAGCAGCTGCCGCTGGTCTTGCCTCCGGCTGTGTTTTAGATAGAAGACGTAAATTGGAATCAAAATAGCGGCATAGCAAACCGTAATGACAGGGTAATGCTCGGAAATAAGGCTTTCAAGCCGGGCCGTATCGCTTAGGACTTCCGTTATGTTCAAGCTGCCGTTCATTCCCTGGATGACAACCAGCGTAATGATGTAGGCTGTGGCTGTCAGATTCAGCACCAGCCAGTGCAGCGCCAAAAACAGCAAAGGGAAAAGAACCGTCCTGAACCTGAACCGGCTCTTCAACGGCGGGCGGAAATCTTTTGCCGCATCGGGGTGGCTATATTCGCTTTCGTCCATCAATCGGCCCTCGATTCTTCCGTGATTAGTTTTTCAGGCCCGCGCCCCAATTGATGCAAAAGCGCCTCGTATTTATGGATCATACGGATTGGGCCATAGGATAATTTGGCTTTTCGAAGGCCGGGAATACCCATATCTTCTTCACGGTTGACATATCGGACATTGGGGAAAGCATGTTCCAGCACCAATTTGTTGATTGCCGCATATAGACCTTCATAGCCGGCAATTGCTTTTTCAAAATGGATTACGGCCGTATCCTTGCGGATAAGCGAGCCCAGGGCAAAAGCAACCAGTCTGCCGCCAACCCGTATCGAGCCGCCGTGAATGTCCAGCAAAGAAAAATCATCGAAAATCTGCCGGATGGCCCGATAATCGCTGATGCATAAATTGAGGCAATCCAATTCTTTTTCGTCACACCAGGATTTGACCAGGGCCAGGGCCTCATCCCGGTCGGAAACTGCGATCGGCCGATATTCAAAGTCGGGGAAAGTCCGGCAAAACCGGTTGACATGATTGCGCTTGCCGTGCAAAGCTTTGCCGGACAACTGGCGCAATTCTTCGGCATCGTACAGGTAATCGTCATAATCGGGGTTGTGGGTCAAAATGACCTCATAACCTGGCAAATCACGAATCAAAGGCAAATCAGCCTCGTTGATGTACATGATGCGAAAGGGCCAACCTTTGGATTCAAAGGCCGGCCAAAGAGCGTCAACAATTTTTTTAAGGCGGGTGGAATCGACTGCCCCGATGGGCCAGGTTACATGCGGAGTTGTAAAAACGCCGCCATCGCTTACGAGGCACAGGCAATCTTCTAAAACAGCTTTCTGATAATAAAATCCGGCATTCCAAGCAACCCGGCTATTCAGGCAGGCGTCGGAAATTTCTGTCTGGCTCAGATTGAAAAGGCGGCTGTAAATGTTGCTGTCCTGAGCCGAGAACAGGGAACATCCTTCACATCGCATTGTTGTCTCCCCTTATTGTCCGCCGGATTCCTCAAATCTTTTGAAAAAAAGATCAAAAGCCGCATTCAGTTCCTCATGGTTTTTGATCGACATAAAATACTGCTCACCGTTGTCATGCCGTTCTGAACGCAGGATGGTTATTTCAGGTTCGGCGTGGCTGCCGTCATCCGGTTCATAATTGTACATGACGATATACTCATGGTTTTTCATTTGAAAAGAATCGATAAAGGACATGTAATATTCATGTCCATTATCGATATCCGTCAGTACAGCCAAAACATCCTCACGAGAAGCCCGATCGTCACGTACGGCCCGATTCGGCTCGCTTTTATTCTTCGCCGTCCTCGTCTTCATCTGAATCTTCCTCGCAAAGTCGCTCATATTCGGCATAAACCCGGTCGTATTCCGCATCGTCGAGGCTCATCAAGCCTTCGCTGCCGTCTTCCATGGTCACGACTTTGGTGATGACCATTTCTGGTTCAGTCTCATCGTCCATCGTAACCAGGACGCAATAATGCTCATCTTCAAAAGCAAAATCGTCGGCAATGACAAATGAGTATTCTTCACCAGTCTCTGTATCAGTCATCGTGATAATGCTGTCGCCCTGATCATTTTCTTCTTCGCCGCAGCAACCGCAATCGCAACCGCAGCCCTCGTGCTTTTCTTCATCATGATCATGCCCGCAGCAGCAAGCTTCTTCTTCTTCGTAAAACATTTCTGGTTCCTCCCGAATAAACTGGTTGCAGCCAGTTATTAAATCCTTATGGACTTCCAACCATTATAGCATATCATCAGTCAGCTTGGCGACGACTTTCCAGATACTCCTGCAGGATTATTTCAGCAGCGATCTGGTCAACCACCGCTCTGCGGCGGTTGGTCCTGACGCCGGTTTCCTGCATGACGCGAGTGGCCAGAACAGTTGTATAGCGTTCATCCCGCAAAACAGGCTGCAGTCCTGTGAGTTCAGCCAAGGATGCCGCCAACTGCCGGGCTTTGTCTTCAGAAGGGCCCGCCTTGCCGTCGGTTCGCCGGGGAATGCCGATAACCAGCCCGCAAACAGACTGTTCCCGAATCAGGGTCACGATCCGGGCCAAGGCCCATTCAATGTCGCGGCCGTTCCACCGGATGGTTTCGAGGCCGCGGGCAAGCCTGCCAAGCGGGTCGCTGACAGCAACGCCGATTCGGGCATCGCCGTAATCCAGCCCCATCCATTTGCCTGTTTTTTGACTCTCTGTACTCATGAAAACCTTCCTAGACAACCTTGATCACAAAATCACGACACACGGTCGCGCAATAGCTGCACAAAATGCAACGCCGATCATCCACCACTACGCGGCCATCCTTAAGACTCAAGGCCTTTTCGCCGCACCGCCTGACACAATCGCCGCACCCGATGCACCAGTCCCCGATCACCAGATGTCGGCGGCGTTTTCTTGTCGATTCCAGCAAAACCGGATCGACCGGGCGGTCTTCAAACAAAGCAACATTCATGTCAACTTCATCAACAGCCTGCATGCCGACCGCATAGGCATCCGCGAAAGGCAATCCCAACGCAAAAGATACGGCTTCATCGAACCGGGACAGCAAATGGCCGCCGCCGAGCATTTTCATGCCGAAAATGCCGATTCCCGCCTGATGGGCTGCCTGGCAAGCCTGGACCATGTCAGACGCTTTGCCGTCCAAAAGGCCAATTCCCTGCAGATTCAGGAGCGGATGGACAATGTCGGCCTGGCTGTAGGGTCCGGGATCTATATCCTCCCAGACAGCCTGTCTTGAAGCGCTGCCAGTCTTGTCTTTAGCGGCGGCCAGGGCCAGGACCGGCTCGACGGCATGCGTCGAAAGGCCAACTGCGCGAATAGTTCCCTTGTCTTTTTGTTCAAGCAGATATGAAAAAGCCTCCCGATGGCCATCCATGGTCATATGGGTTTCCTGCTCATGCAAAAGAAAAATGTCGATTACATCCAGATCCAGAGCCCGGCGGGCTTTTTCCAGACTTTTAGCCGCTGTGGCCCGATCATAGGCATACGTTTTGGTGCAAATAACCGGAAGCTGGCCAAGCCGTTTCAATCCGGCGCGCAAATGAGCATAATTGCCATAGATTTCGGCCGTATCCCAAAAGGTTATTCCTTGGCCAAAGGCATAGGCCAACAGCTCGCCGCCGGCTTCGGCAGTCAAATTTGCCTGGGCTGATGCCATAGTCAACGTTCCAAAACCAAGCCGGGAAACTTTAATCCCGGAACGTCCAAGGGTACGCTGTTCCATCATTTAAAGCCTTATATCCTTGATATATAATCCTTGACGATCACTTCCAACAGTTCATCCCGTTCCATGCGGCGAATGACCGCACGGGCATTTTTGTGATTGGTGATATAGGTTGGATCGCCAGACAAAAAATAGCCGACTAGCTGGTTGACCGGATTATAGCCTTTCTCTTTTAAAGCAGAAAGGACCTCCGACATGATTTCCCGGGCTTCACGGTTATTGTCAGCGCCCATTTCGAACCGGGTTGTCTCATTTCCTACCATGTGAACACCTCCAATAGTTTGCCGGTTAGAATAAATCTATCATATCACGAACAGCCGATATTTGCATTACGGCAGAACAAAAATTCGTTTGTTGCAGAAATGCCAGTCACTTGAACGATTTGACCAGTCTGCATGCCGGGTTCGGCAGGGACCAGCGCCGGAACGTATTCCGGGGTATAACCTTCAAAAAGTCCATCTGGCCGAAGTTTTTCCAGCAACACAGCCATAACCCGCCCGATTTGCCGCTGATGAAAGTCAAGAGCCAGCTGGTCGGCCAGCTTGAGCATGGCCTGGCTGCGCCGGGCGATTATCTGCGGATCAATTGGGTCGGGAAAGCTGGCCGCACGTGTGCCAGTCCGGGGGGAATAGCGGAAAATGTGCAGCCGGGCAAAACCCATTTCCTGGCAAAAATCCAGGCTGGCCTGATGTTCCGCTTCAGTTTCGCCTGGAAATCCGACGATGACATCTGTGGTTATTCCCGGATTCTGGAACGATTGGCGCAATCTTGCCACAACCTCGCGGTATTCCTTTGTCCGGTAATGCCGATTCATGCGGGCAAGAACCGAATCGCAGCCGCTTTGCAAAGAAAGGTGGAAATGCGGCAGCAGTTTGGAATTGACGCTGGCTAACCTGATGAACGCCGAAGTCAGCGATAATGGCTCGAGCGATCCCAGGCGAATCCGTTCAATTCCCGGAATGCCGGCCAGATCCTGCGCCAATTCCATGACGGCATGGCTTTTTTTCCCTGTATCGGCGCCATAAGAACAGATATGAATGCCAGTCAGGACAATTTCACGATAGCCGGCTGCTGCCAGAGCCCCGGCCTCTTCGAGTATCTTTTCGCGGGACCGGCTGCGAACACGTCCCCGGGCCAGGGGAATGGCACAATAAGTGCAAAAGTTATTGCAGCCGTCTTCGATCTTGATGTAGGCCCGGGTCTCCGACTGATGGTCAACCGGGCCGAATTCTTCAAATGCTTCCGGATCCGCTTGGACTATGGGGTTTAAAATTGGCGGCTTCGGACATTCAATCCCGCGGAATTCAAGTTCGGAGCAAACTTTGCTTAAGGCCAGACTTTTTCCAGCCGTGCCGATAACAATATCGGCAGTCAAAGCAGCATCACCCAGGGCAGGAAGGCAGCCCAGGGCGACAACTATCGCCTCCGGATTGATCTTGCGGGTTCTGCGCAGCATTTGACGGGATTTGCGGTCGGCTTCGCCGGTAACCGTGCAGGTGTTGATCAGATAGACTTCGGCGAACGCATCAAAAGGCACAATTTCAAATCCAGCCTGGCTGAATTGCCTTCGGATCGCGTCGGTTTCGTAATGGTTGGTTTTGCAGCCCAGCGTGTGAAAGGCTGCCCGAATCCTGGTCATAGACTTCCTGTCCTTTACAAATTGCATGGGATCGGCAATGATGCGATCCTTGTTGACATTGTGTTGATTATTATTGCACAATTTAGAGAAGATAAAAAGTGCGGCCAAGGCTGATTTATAAGGAGCAACAAATGACAAGCAAATTTACGATTCTTCTTCAATCAATCAACGACGTCAAGGATTTTGTCCGGATTGTCAACGATTTCCCCGATGATGTCGATCTTTCCTCCGGAAGATACGTTGTCGATGCCAAGTCGATCATGGGGATTTTCAGTCTGGACCTGACCAAGCCCATCGATGTCGAGATTCACAGCAAAAACAGTTCTGAACTTCTTGACAAACTCAAAGCCTACATCATCTGACTAACGATTTACTTGCCGTGCCTTTGTTTGCGGCCGCGCGATTTTCGCGTGCGCGGCGTCGGCTTTTCTTCGCCAACTGCTTTTTCCCGGTGAGCCAAAAGTTCAAAATCGATCCTGCGGCGGACCGTATCCACCCGGGCTACCTGAACCGTCACCGCATCGCCTATATTAAAGGCCTGGCCGCTTGCGGCGCAATTTGCCCTCAACCGTTCTTCGTCATAAGCCCAGTACCCGGGAAGGGTGCGAAACGGCACCATTCCTTCAACCGTATTTTCCAGCTGAACAAAAATGCCAGCCGGATTGAATCCGGAAATGATGCCGCGATATTGTTCGCCAAGACGGTCTTGCAGATATTCCGCCGCTTTTTGGTCAACGCTGTCCCTTTCTGCCTGCATGGCCGTTCGCTCGGCAAGCGAGCTGTGTTCGGCAATTCCGGCGACTTCGGCTTGCCATCGTTTGCGATTCATCTTGCCATGCAGCTGGGCTTTGATGATCCTGTGGATGTAAAGGTCAGGGTAGCGGCGGATTGGCGAGGTAAAGTGGCAATAATAATCCAGGGCCAGGCCAAAATGGCCTAAATTCAGTTCGGAGTAGCGGGCTTTGGCCAGGGACCGCAGCATCAGCTGGGACAACGTCAATCCAAAAGGTTCGTGCTTGACCTGTTCAAGAGCTTGTGCCAGAGTCCCCGGCCGCACAGCGCCCCTTGTTTTGATCCGGATGCCGAAAATGGCGGCCATCCGTATGAAGCGGCGCAATTTGTCCGGATCCGGCAACTCATGCACCCGATAAAGAAAGGGCGCCTTGAGAAAGAAAAACTGGCGGGCAATATATTCATTGGCTGCGATCATGAATTCTTCGATAATGCCGTTGGCAAAAGTGATCGGATATGGATAGATGTCAATCGGATGTCCGGACGAATCCAATTCGACATGGGTTTCCGGAAATTCAAAATCGATCGACCCCTGCTTCAACCGTTTTTGTTCAAGAATCCGGGCCAGTTGCCGCATCTTTTGCAGATCATTCAAAAATCCTGGATAACGGCCTTCCGGCGCAGTTTGGCTTTCCAGAGCCTGCCGGACTTCGGTATAAGAGGTCCGGGCCTGGCTGCGTATCACCGTTTCGGCAATTTCGCCCGTTTCGGTCTCGCCGTCAGGATTTATCGTTAAAAATACGCTGAGAGCCAAACGATCCCGCAAAGGATTCAAGCTGCAAATGCCGTTGGACAATCGTGGCGGCAGCATCGGGATGACCCGGTCGGCCAGATAGACGCTGGTGCCTCGCCTACGCGCTTCCAGATCCAGTTCGCTTCTGTCGGCGACATAATGGGCAACATCAGCAATGTGCACACCCAGATGATAACGGCCATTGGGCAGCGATTCAATGCTGATTGCATCATCCAGGTCCTTGGCGTCCTCACCATCCATGGTTAAAATCCGCTGGCCACGCAAATCCAGGCGGCCGCGGGCAATCTCCGCTTCGATCACGGCCGGATCCGGATCCGGGCCATAAACCGCAGCTTCAGCCAGGACTTGCTCCGGAAAGCGGTCCGCCAGGCCATGTTGCCGGATGATGGCCAGAACCGCAACGTCAGGCCGGTTGGGATCTCCCAGCACTTCGATGATTTTCGCTCTCGGCGGCTTTGCCGCTGGAGCGGTCACTGGCTGCAGCAGGGCACAAACAACTTTCATGCCAAATGGCGCCCCATTCAGGTCACGGGCAGCCACAAAGACTTCCCGCCCCAGGAGCGGGTCTGGCTGGTCAAGCAAAACCAAACCGTTCCGGTCATTTTGCTGCAATAGGCCAACACAGGTCTGCATGCTTATCGCCCCCTTATTGAATTATCAATTAAATTTTAACAAAGCCTGACCGCATAAAAAAGAGGCATCACAAGGATACCTCGGATCATCTGGTCAGATAAAGGTCAGGTAAACGTTCGTCAGGCGCCGCGCCCGGTCAGCAGATAGAGGATAATCGTCAGGATTGCAAAAATGCCAGCTGCGACAGTCGTCAATTTTTTCAGGATTACGTCAATGCTGCGTCCTTTGGACTTGCCGAAGAATGTCTCGGCGCCGCCGCCGATAACGCCCAAGCCTTTTGAATTGCCTTCCTGAAACACAACCAGGATAACCAGGCCGACACTAATTAAGATATCAATAATCGCAATGATAATTGCTACAGTTTCCATCATGCACCTCCAAAACCAATACCAACTCGTGATAGCCGGTATTCTGGCGTTTATTCCCGCGCAGCACTGCCGATTTTAACACATTACGAATCGGTTAGCAAGTCCGCCCGGTACGGTTTCGGGTCCGACAGTATTTGTCAAGCTCAGCCGTCAGAAAAGGCAGCAACGCCAAAGGCAATATTTTCAGCCAATCAAAAAATTTCAAGGCTACAACCCCAAAAATTGGGTTCAACACCGGCAAATAAATGACAACCAACAAAAGGAACAAAGAGAAACCGAACGCCCGGTTCAATGACGGATTGCCGAGCAATTTCAGGCGCAGGACAGGCAAATGCTCTGACCGGGCGCTAAATGAACGAAAGAGCTCAGCGAGGATCAACGTGGCAAATGCATAAGTCCGGGCGCCATCGCTTGCGCCGGACAGACTGTCCGGATAAATGACAAGGCCGATCTTGAAGGCGATAAACACGGCGGCAAATATTGCCAGGCTCTGAATGGCGATCGTGCGCATCATCAGCCGGTTTAAAATCGGTTCTTTGGGATTGCGCGGCTTGTTCCGCATGATGTCCGGCTCGCCTTTTTCCTGGCCAAGCGCCAGCGCCGGAAAGCTATCGGTAATCAAATTGAGCCAAAGCAGCTGGATTGGCAACAGGGGGACAAACGCAGGGCCTAAAAGCAAGGTTGTCAATGAGATGATCAAAATCTCGCCAACATTGCAGGACAGCAGGAACCCGACAAATTTCCTGATGTTGCTGTATAAAATCCGTCCTTCTTTCACAGCAGCGACGATCGTGGCAAAATTGTCATCAGTCAGGATCATGTCCGCCGTACCTTTGGCTACGTCAGTTCCGGTTATGCCCATCGCCACGCCAATATCCGCATTTTTCAGGGCCATGGCATCATTGACGCCATCGCCCGTCATCGACGCGACATGTCCATTCTGCCGTAAAGCCGAGACAATCCTGACTTTATGGTCCGGCGAAACCCGGGCATAAACAGCTGTTTCTTCGACTGCCAGGCGCAATTCTTCATCTGACAGCCGGTCAATTTCACTGCCAGCCAGCACCTTGTCTTCCGGCCGCATCAAGCCAAGGTCCCGGGCGATCGCGACAGCCGTATCCCGATAGTCGCCGGTGATCATGACCGCCCTGATTCCAGCCTGATTGCAAAGGGCAATCGCGTCTCGAGCCTCGGGCCGGGCAGGATCGATCATCCCCATCAGGCCGGCAAACACCAGATGCTCCTCGGCGTCCAGACTCTGCCCATTGGCATGGGATTTGCAGGCAAACGCCAGGACGCGCAACGCGCTTGACGCCAGCTGGTGATTGGCTTCACGGATTGCCGACCGCATCTTTTCCGTCAGCTGGACAACGCCCTCATCAGAAAGATAGCTGTCGCAATGGGTCAAAACGATGTCCGGAGCGCCTTTTGTCAAAGACACCAGAGAGGCTTCGGGAAATCCCTGATGAAAAGTAGTCATCATTTTCCGCTCCGAGTCAAAAGGCAAATCATTGGTTCTAGGATATTTTTTCATAAGGGTTTCCGGCAGAAGGCCGACTTTGGCCGCAACGACCAATAGGGCGCCTTCTGTCGGATCGCCGAGTATTTTGTAATTGCCATCCGGTTGCCGGGCCAAACTTGCGTCGTTGCACAGCAACCCGATGGTCAGCAATCGCTCGATCCGCGGATTCATTTCTGCAGGCTGCCCAGTAGCAGCAGCCAGCAGCCGGCCGGCCGGATCATAGCCATGTCCATCGACTTCGATCAGCATTTCAGGCAAATACAGGCGTGTTACCATCATCTCGTTCTGGGTCAGCGTCCCTGTCTTGTCCGAACAAATCACATCGACTGATCCCAGCGTCTCGACGGCCAATAGTTTTTTGACAATGGCATGCCGGTCGGCCATCCGTTTCATGCCCAGCGCCAGCACGATCGTCACAACCGCCGGCAGCCCTTCAGGAATAGCAGCCACTGCCAGGCTGACCGCAGTCATGAACATCGGCAGAAAAGATCCGCCAAGTAAAATGCCCTGAACAAAAACAACCAGACAGACGGCTAAACAGATCAAGCCCAGCCATTTGCCAAGTTGATTCAAACTGCGCTGCAAAGGCGTTTCCTCATCCTTGATGCTCTGCAGCCGGTCGGCTATCGTCCCGATCACTGTCTGGCTGCCAATGGATACGACGATTCCCCGGCCGCGGCCATAGGTTATCGGCGTACTCATGAAAACCAGATTGCTCTGATCGCCTAGCGGAATTGTTTCGGCAAAAATGCAGGCTGCGTCCTTTTCGACCGGCATAGACTCTCCGGTAAGCGAGGCTTCTTCTGCTTTCAGTGCAAAGCTTTCGACCAGACGGATGTCAGCCGGCACAATATCGCCCGCTTCCAAAAGGACAATATCCCCAGGCACAAGTGCGGCGGCTTCGATGATCTGCTGATGGCCGTCGCGTATCACCCTGGCCTGGGGGGCAGTCATTTTCTGCAGCGCTTCAATCGCCTTCTCCGCCCGGCCTTCCTGAACCAGGCCCAAGGCAGCGTTTATCAGGACAATAGCCAGGATGACCACGGCGTCCAGCCATTCGCCAAGAAAACCTGAAACCAGGCTGGCAATAATCAGAATCAGAACCATGACATCCTTGAATTGATTGAGTATTTTCAAAAAGACCGACTGCTTCTTTTTTTCCTGAAGACTATTCGGGCCAAACTGGATTTGGCGCTTGCCGGCCTCGGCGCCGGACAGGCCGCTCTGCAAATCGCTTTGCAAACGTTCGACAACCTGTTCGCGATTTTCCTGATAAGCTAATGTTGTCATAATCCAAATCCTCCTGCAGCCTTCATAATCAGTCGATTCAACCGGTCAAGACGTCAACTGCCGAAGATAAAAAAATAGACTTCAATCCATGCCCTGCATGCATTAAAAGTCTCACTTGCTTTGACAGAACCAGGCCACCCGTGCCTTGTTGTTGGCTCTATCTCCTTACGCTTACGGCAGTTACTCCCTGATAAGCCTCTTCACTATAACACGAACGCAACCGATTGTAAACGAAATCGCGCACCTTTCTTTGTCAAATGCAGATAAAAAAATGACCGCCACCAGCGATCATGCCAAGACGGTCATTTGGTGCCCAGAGCCGGAATCGAACCAGCGACACGGGGATTTTCAGTCCCCTGCTCTACCGACTGAGCTATCTGGGCATATTGGCGACGCAGAAGGGGCTCGAACCCTCGACCTCCAGCGTGACAGGCTGGCATTCTAACCAACTGAACTACTGCGCCGTATTAGGACCTTTGGTGGGAACTACAGGGCTCGAACCTGTGACCCTCTGCTTGTAAGGCAGATGCTCTCCCAGCTGAGCTAAGCTCCCAAAATGTTGTCTGCGCTGTTCTGAGCGCAAGTGAAAGTATAATCGAAAGCCTGCTGCTTGTCAACAGATTTTCTGAGGTTTATCAGGTTTTTCAAGGTCGACCGGCAAGGGCAGCCGAAACAATTTGCAGGCATTGACCAGGGTGATTCGCGAAACATCAGATAGCGGGATTTGCCAGATCTTTGCCACTTTCTCGGCAATCAAAGGCAAATAACCGGGCTCATTGCGTTTGCCGCGGAACGGCTCGGGAGTCAGGTAAGGGCTGTCGGTTTCCAAAAGCAGACGGTCGTGCGGGCAGTTTAGAATGACTTCAGGGATCTTTTTGGCATTGCGAAAGGTCACCGGTCCGTCGATCCCGAGATAAAAGCCTAATCCAAGTAAAATTTCAGCAGTTTCAGGGCTTCCCGAATAGCAATGGAAAACGCCGGGTGTCGGCCGCAGTTCACCATTTGCCGCAACCTCACGCAAAATTCCGAGGCAATCGGCAGTCGCTTCCCTTTCATGGATAATCAGGGGCAAATCGCAGCGGTAAGCCAGCCTCAGCTGTGCCCGGAAAACTTCCTGCTGGACCGGCCTTGGCGAAAAATCATAGTGGTAGTCCAATCCAGTCTCGCCAACAGCCACCACCGGATCCCCTTGATAATCGGCGATCAGCTGTTCCATCCGGTGTAGCGCCACATCATCAAATCCGGACGCCTCATGCGGATGGCAGCCTACAGAGCAGCAAAACCGGGGGTCCTTGCAGGCCAGTTCAATAGCCCGGCATGAATCCTCGATATCCGATGCCGGCAAAAGAATCCGATAAATATTCTGTGCCGCCGCCCTTTCCAGAACAAGCCGCCAATCCGAAACGAAAGCTTCATCCTGCAGATGGGCATGCGAATCAAACCAACGCATGCTCATCCAACTTCAGAGCCGGCCGGCACCGGCTGGTCAACAGTCAGGAGGCGGTAGCCCTCCGGAGCGGTCGCACAAAGCAGCATGCCGTTGGATTCGACGCCACGGATTTTCCGCGGTGCCAGATTTGTGACGACGATAACCTGCCGGCCTGGCATATCTTCCGGTTGGTAAAACTTTGCAATGCCGGATACAATCTGGCGGACTTCCTGCCCGAGGTCAATTTGTGAACAGAGCAGCTTGTCGGAGCCTTTGACCCGTTCGCAGGAAATCACCTGGCCAACTTTCAGATTGACCTTCAAAAAGTCCGTAAACTCGATCAAGGCAACGCCTTCAGCTTCGGCAGCCGGTTCAGCGGGCACAGCTGCAGCCTCAGATTTGGCTTCTGAAGAAGGCATGGCCGTTTGCGGGACGGCAAGCAGCGCATCCAGAGCCGCAATCTCTTTGGCTATATCAATTCGCGGGAAGATCGGCTCGGCTTTCCGGACGCCTTCCGGAGCCTGATAAAGGCCAAATACAGAAGCGGATTGCCAACTGGTCAATGCCGGATTGCCGATAATGCCGAGGGTTTTCCAGATCCTTGCCGGTATTCCCGGCATAAAGGGCTGAATCAAAACGGATACGATCCTGATGGCTTCTGCCAGATTGAACAAGACCGTTGCCAGTCGCGGCTGATTCTCCAAATCGCGGGCCAACACCCAGGGAGCGGTGTCGTCGATGTATTTGTTGCTGCGGCCGACAATCTTCCAGATTTCACTCAAAGCCTGACTGAACTGAAGCTTGTCCATTGCCGCGGCCACCCTGTCCGGCAAAGCCAGGCATTCTGCAATCAATTCATCGTCGAGCTCTGTTGTCAGGCCCTTTTGGGGCAATCCTCCCGGAAAATACTTGTCGATCATCGCCACCGTCCGGCTGACCAGATTGCCCAGATCGTTGGCCAGGTCGGAATTGATCCGGTTGATCAGCGCTTCATTGGAGAAAATGCCGTCAGAACCAAAGGGGACTTCACGAAGCAGAAAATACCGGATCGCATCCACGCCGTATTTTTCGCAGAGGATAACCGGATCAATCACATTGCCCTTGGATTTGGACATTTTGCCGTCCTTGAACAGAAGCCAGCCATGGCCAAAGACTTGTTTGGGCAGCGGCAAGCCAAGCGCCATCAGCATGGCCGGCCAAATAATCGTATGGAAACGGACAATCTCCTTGCCGACCAGCTGAACATCAGCAGGCCAGTAGCGGGCCAGATCGGCGGGTTCGTCCGGATACCCCAGGGCGGTGATGTAGTTTGACAGGGCATCGATCCAGACATAGACCACATGCTTCGGATCGAACGGCACCGGAATGCCCCAGTCAAAGGTAGTCCGGGAGACACAAAGGTCCTCCAGGCCAGGTTTTAAAAAATTGTTCAGCATCTCGTTGGCCCGGCTGGCCGGCTGGATAAATTCCGGATTTTGTTCGAACAGGTCAATCAGAGCTTGTTGATAGCGCGAAAGACGGAAAAAATAGCTTTCCTCACGGGTCCGCTCGACCGCGCGGCCGCAATCCGGGCATTTCCCGTCGACCAGCTGCGTTTCGGTCCAGAAAGACTCGCAAGGCGTGCAATACCAGCCTTCGTATTCGCTTTTGTAGATATCGCCCTGATCATACAGGGTCTGAAAAATATGTTGTATCGCCTTCTCATGGTGTTCATCCGTCGTCCGGATGAAACGGTCATAGGAAATGTCCAAAAGCTGCCAAAGATCCTTGATGCCGATCACGACCTCATCGACATATTGCTTGGGCGTTATGCCCTTGGCTTCGGCTTTGCGCTGGATCTTCTGGCCATGTTCGTCGGTACCCGTCAAAAACATCACGTCATAGCCTTGCAGCCGTTTGTATCGAGCCATGGCATCCGCTGCAACCGTTGTATATGAATGCCCAATGTGCAGTTTGTCACTGGGGTAATAAATCGGGGTTGTAATGTAAAATGTCGGCTTCATCTGATAGAGCCCTCCTGTTGTAACACAATCATAACTATTCAGAATATTATATCAGCATCACCGCGTATAGCCAACCGGCAATCATGCGGCTTTTCAAATTCAACCACTAGATTTGCTGTCAGAGGCATCCTGGCTGCAGCCTGATTTGGAAGCTGGTTTGGCGTCAGATGGAGACTTTTTTTGTTCATTCTCTTGTTGCAGTGCCAAGGCCATCTGGTAAATTTCATTTTTTTTGCGGCCGGTTTTTTCCATGCATTGACGCACGGCGTCTTTAATTGTCGATCCTTGCTGGAGCAAATCAAGGAGCACTGTTCTGGAAATGTCCGCTGTTTCCTCGCCTGATGTCCCGGACAGCAGTTGCCCGGCTGATGGGCAGCGGCGTTCAAAAGCTTCCAGGCCTTCCAAAATCAGCACATATTCACCGCGGGGCTCTTGCGTTTCGTATCTGGCGGCTGCCTCGCCAATAGTCAGCCGCAAAAACTCTTCGTGGCGTTTGGTCAATTCCCTGGCCAAAGTCAGCAAGCGCTCCTTCAGGCCCAAAGCGGCCAAGTCGGCCAAAGTCCGCCTCAACCGGTGCGGTGCTTCATAAAGCACCACGGTTCTGCCCTCTGTCAAAATCTGATTCAACCGGGTTTTCCGCATTTTCCCTGTTGCCGGCAGAAAACCTTCAAAAACAAACCGGTCCGTCGAAAGTCCTGATCCGGCCAGACCTACGATAGCTGCGCAAGGTCCGGGAACGATGGTCAGCATCAGCGAATTTTCAACGCAAAGCTTTGCCAGTTCGGCGCCGGGGTCGGAAATGCACGGCATGCCGGCATCGGAAACCAGGGCAATGCTGCGTCCACTTTGCAATTCACGCAGCAGTTGGGGCCCCTTGCTCTGCCAATTGTGTTCATGGTAACTCTCCAGGTGTTTGCGCAGGCCTAAATAATTCAACAAGCGCAAAGTTCTCCGGGTATCCTCGGCGGCAATCAGGTCGACGGCCGCCAAAACCGAAGCGGCCCGCGGAGACAGGTCGCCCAGATTGCCGATCGGGGTTCCGACCAGATAGAGAGTCCCGGGCACTGCTGCAAAAGGTTCGTCAGATCTTGCTTCCGGCTCCAAAATAATTTCCGGCATTTCCTATAGCCTCCTTTTCCTTATCAGGCGGGGCTTTGCCAGGAAATTCCCGGTAAAGTCCACGGAACAAATCGGCATGAGGCAAAGGCGGCTCAAGCCCGTACCAGGCCGCAGCTTCTTCGCTTAAAACACCTGGCCTGCTGCAAACCAGAAGCGGCGGTTCGACAATGAATCCACCCGGTTTGCCCTGTTTGACCGCCGACAACAAAAAAGTGGTCGGCGCCCTGTTCGGGAGCGATTGAATCAAACGCAGCGTTTTGGGTTCAAGTCCGTTTTGTCTGAGCGTGACGATGATGTCCGGCAACCGGAAAACCCGATGGACCAGAATCAGGCGCCCTTTGGTTTTCAATAGCCGGCTGGCGGCCAAAAAAAGATCCGAAAGGCTCATGTCGGTCTCTTCCAGCGCCTGTTGCCAGGATGCCGTTCCCTCTTCGCCTTGCTTTTTCGGGCGGCGGCAGGTTTGTCCGGGACGCCGGTAAGGCGGATTGCTGACCACCAGGTCGAAAACGTTCGGCGGCAATTCTTCATAAGCGGCCGCGGCCGCCGATAATTGCCGGATATCCCCCTGGACGACCTTTAGTCGGCCACTCAGGTTATTGAGGCTGCGGTTCCGGCCAAACGTTTCGCAACTTTGCGGATCCAGTTCCAGCCCGGCAAAAGAGGCATTGGGCAGCCGGGCAGCCAAAAGCAGGCTGACAGCCCCGCAACCGGCGCCCAAATCAGCGATGCGGATTGTTTTGGCCTTAGGTGAGCAAAACGAAGCCGCAAAGGCAGAAAGCAGGACCGAATCCATGCCGAAGCGAAAGCCATGCTTTTTTTGCAGCATGCGAAAACCATTGCGCTGTAAATCTTCCAGGGTATCGTCCGGATAAATTGGAACACCAGTCGGGCTTAATGGTTCAGACAACATAATAACCCATCCTTGTACGCCTGACTTGACGCAAAGAGGGAAAGCTAAAAAGCCTTCCCTCTTGACAACAGATCATTTTAATGATGATCAGTTTGGCTTGATTGCCTGGGTCGGGCAGACGGCTTCACAAGCGCCGCAGTCAATGCAAACTTCCGGATTGATCACATACTGGGTATCACCAGCAGAAATGGCGCCGGAAGGACATTCAGCTTCGCATGAACCACAAGAAATGCAAGCATCAGTAATAATATAAGCCATATGAACACCTCCAATTCTCTGACATTTTATCACCAGGCAGCCTTTTGGGCAAGCCGGATATCCAAAGCACGAAAAACCACATACAGAGAGGAAAACAGGGTTAACCGGCAGGTGGCGGATTTGCGGCGTGCGCCGATTTGCGGTTTTTGCCGGATTGCTGCTCCGAACCGCCCTGGCGCGATGCGGCGCAACCGCCTGGCGGACACTTTTTGCCTGGCTTGCCGCCAATGATCTGCACATCGGTATTCGGCAGCGTAACCAGATCAGCTTCACCGCCCCGGTCCAGGCGAACGGTAACCGTTTCTTTCAAAAGATTGATCCCCTCCACAATGCCCTGTCCTTCGGGGGTTGCCACAATATGGCCCGGCCTGGGCATCCTGGAATGAGCATCTTCATAAGCTTCCTGCTCATACTTGAGGCAACACATCAAGCGGCCGCAGCAGCCGGAAATCTTGGCAGGATTCATGGAAAGGCTTTGTTCCTTGGCCATTTTGATCGAAACCGGCACAAAATCATTCAGGAAAGAGCAGCAGCACAATTCACGGCCACATATGCCCAATCCGCCAATCATTCGGGCTTCATCCCGCACGCCAATCTGCCGCAGTTCAATCCGGATGCGAAAAACCGAAGCCAGATCCTTGACTAACTCGCGAAAATCGACCCGGCCATCCGCCGTGAAATAAAAAATGATCTTATGGCCGTCAAACGTATATTCGACATCTACAAGATGCATATCCAGTTCACGCGACTGGATTTTAGCCGAACAAAGCCGGAAAGCCTCGGCCTCCTTGATCCTGTTGGCTTCAAACTGTTCCAGATCAGCCCCGGTGGCTACGCGCATGATCCCTTTTAGCGGCGCAACAAGCTTTTCCTCAGGCAAATCTATGACTTCGTCCGCGACAAAGCCCATTTCAATGCCTTGGACAGTTTCGACAACAACAGCATCACCTTGATGCAGCAAATATTCGCCTGGATCAAAATGATAGGCCTTTCCGGTTCCGTGGAACCGGATTCCAACAACTTTAGGCATAAGTTAGCTCCTTTCTAAGGACAAGCAGCAAATTACATATTAAGCCTTCATAACTGGCATTAAAGGTCAGTCCGCGTCGGGCAGCCAGCAAAGCGGCATAGGAACGGGTCAGACGCTCGCGAAACTCCCAAAGCGGAATATGTTTTGGAAGATTATGGACCAAAATCGGCAATTGATCCTGGTTCGTTAAAAGGTCCTGATTCTGGCTGCTGGCGAATACAAGCTGATCCCGCACCAGACTGCCCAGAATATCGAGAATGACCGGCGTGTGGATCCGGTTGCTGTCGAAAAACTGGTATCCGGCCGTAAGCAAAGCCGTTCTGCTTTGGCTTCCCAGCTCATTGTAAAACTTGATCACATCCTGCCGAAGTTCGCCAAACCAGTCGCTGCTGGCCAGATTCATGGCCACTCCAGCCAGGCCGCCGGCAAACCGGGCATAGAATTTCTGCAGTTCCAGGTCTTTTATGCCGTTTTGCGAAAGGATCGTTCCGATTTCCGCCGGATTATAACGGCGGAGCTTAATCAGGCTGACCCGGGAAAGAATCGTTGGCAGCAGACGTTCCGAACCAATGACAGTCAAGAGGAAAACCACATAATCCGGCGGTTCTTCCAGCGATTTGAGCAAAGCGTTCTGTCCCTGTTCATTTAGGGCGTCTGCAGCGATCAGATAGACTTTGCGCAAGCCAAATTGCGGCCGCAAGTTAAGGTCGGCACAAACAGTCTGGCGAACACGTTCGACTTTGATCACTTTTTCTTTGCTTTCCAGCTGCAAAGCACGAAAATCCGGATGAACCTGATTGCCAAAATGCCTGCAAGAAAGGCATACATCGCAGGCGCCACCCGCGGTTGGAGCCTGGCATAGCAAGGCTTTGGCAAATTCCCGCGCTAAAAGGGTTTTGCCGATCCCATCAGGTCCGACAAAAAGATAAGCATGCCCCGGAACACCCTGCAAAGCGGATCCGAGACGCTTTTTCGCAGCAAGTTGGCCAACGATCGAGGAAAAAGCCATTTTACATTTTCTCGAAGTGTTCGACGTTCAGAACAAAGACGGTGGCGCCCCCGACCATGACTTCAACCGGATAAGGAATGTAGGAACCGCCCATGGAAGAAGGTGTGACATTGGTATTGATTGCCGCCTGGCGACTGCTTGAATATTTGCGAATAATACCAAGGACTTCATCCAGCTGATCGTCATCGACAACGATCATCAGGGTTGTGTTGCCCGAACGAAGAAAGCCGCCTGTTGAATTGAGCTTTGTAACCCGGTAGCTGGCCCGATTCAGTTCTGCCATCAATCTCGGGCTGTCCTCATCGTGTACAATCGCATAAATCAATTTCATATGCCAAAGTCCTCCCTTATCACACGATATATTTGCTGAGCGAGCGAACAAACCTGCTGCTCTGCATCAATCATTATTATACGGCCCGGCTCACGGGCAGCCAAAGCCCGATAGCCTTCGCGAGTCCGCTTGATGAACGCAAGACTTTCACCATCCAGGCGGTCAGCCTTGTCCTGGCGGCCAGACAACCGGCATAACGCAGCTTCTGCCGGCAGATCCATCAGGATCGTGACATCCGGCTTGCAGGAGCCTACCGCAAACCGGTTCAAGGCATCAATCATCTTCAGATCCAAGCCCCGGCCATAACCCTGGTATGCCAGAGTCGAGTCATAAAACCGATCGCAGATAACCGTCGTGCCGGCAGCAAGCGCCGGCTCTACAACTTCCCGGATCAGTTGGGCACGAGCCGATTCGAAAAGCAGCAGCTCGGTTTCCTGTTTCATGCCAGCATGCTTGCAATCCAAAAGGATTTTACGGATCGCCTCACCAATCGTTGTGCCACCTGGTTCACGAAGCACAAGCACTTTTATGCCGTGCTCCTGTAGCGATGCGGCCAGTAAATCGATCTGGGTGGACTTGCCGGAACCGTCGATTCCTTCAAAAGTAATCAGATGTCCTTTGCCCAAATGTGCCTGTGCCACTTCATCTGCCGATTTTTCTACATTATACATCATATCTGCTCCCGATGGAAACAAATCAAGACAAGACCAAAAGTCTATCTTGATCGATTCCGCTTATGCTGATTTTATTGTCCAATAATCGCTGAAGGAAATCAACCCTGTTTCTCTCGATACGTTCGCCAGGAATAATGAGCGGAATCCCCGGCGGATAAGGCAAAATAGACTGGGCGCTGATTTGTCCGACGCTTTCTTTCAAAGGCATTTTGCGCAGATTGTGGTTTTTGAACAAGGCTTCGCCTGGCAGCAGGATCTGCTCGCCGGGCGTCATCAAATAATGGCGCCATTCCTTTTCCATTTCCAGAAGTCCGCCAGATTCAAAAGTCAATTCAATTTGCCTCAATGCCGAGCAAAGACGGCGCCAAAAAGCCTGGGGTTGTTGTAATGATGGGATTAGAACCAATCGGGTCAAATCGGCAAACTCAATGTCAATGCCGGCTTGGCTAAGATGCCTGGCAGCCATTTGAGCGGGAAAAGCAGATCCTGATTCTGCCGGGCCTGTAAGAATCAAACGAAGTGGATCCCGCAAAAAGCCCGATGAAGTGTCAGGCTTCGGCACAGCCGGTGAGCAAGTGAATCCCGGAGGCAATTTTCCAAAGAACTGCCCAAGCTGTTTCAATTGCATGCTGATCCATTTGCGCCCATCCGCTTCCATAAATGCACGGGCATAATCCAGTGAAGCCGCAATAGGAAAGGATGGGCTGGATGTCTGAAAAACCGGCAGCAAGCGATCCAGTTGATTTGCGTCGATTTTCCCTTCGGACAGCGCCATGCGGCCAATATGCAGATAAGCGCCCGGAGTCAGGACCGGCAAGGTCTTATGCCCGCTTTGCACGCAGGCATCGGCTCCGGCTTGCATCGCGCTTGCCGGCCAATCATCGGGACCAAAATTCAAATGGGCTCCATGAGCCTCATCAACAAGCAAAAGCTTGCCCCGGCGATGAACGGCAGCCGCAATCGCGGTCAAATCGGCACAACTGCCGTAATAATCCGGAGATGTTATCAAAACTGCCTGGCAATCCCGATGGCGGTCAAGCGCAATTTCCACCTCTTGCGCCGTAATGTGCGGCAACAAGCTCAAGTCTTCATGCACATTACAAGACGCTTGCGAATCGATCCAGCAAAGCTCCAGATCCAAAATGGCGGCGGCGTGAATAATGGACTGATGCACAAATCGGGGGATCAACAACCGGCCGCCCCGGCCAAGGCACAATGCTAAAAGGATTTGCAGAGCCGCAGTCGATCCGCTGGTAATAAAGCGGGTAAGGCCGGCATTAAAAGCAGATGCTGCCAAAATCATCGCCTCGCGCGCCGGACCGGCAGCATGATTGATATCATCTGTCTGAGGTAATTCCGTCACATCAAAAAAAGCCAGATTTTTTTTCAGCCACTTGGGCAGATCCTGTCCGCCTCGATGGCCCGGCATGTGCCAGGACTCCCGACCTGAATCGGCGAATTTTAACAAAGCCTTTACCAATGGCATTTGTCCTGCTGCTTGATTCATCCATTCTGGCGTCGGGGCTTCACCCATTTCCTTTGCCTCCAGAAAAATAAAGAGAGCCAGTGGCAACTGGCTCCCCCGAAAAGGTTTTCAAATCACAGATCAAGCTTGATCGTGTGCACGCCAGCTATTTCCAGCCAGATTTCTTTTTCCAGCCGTTCATTGTCCCGTTTGATATCTTCATAGGTTTCTTCTGTTTTTATGCGCTTCTCCCAGCGATTAGCACGGTCATGGGCAGACATAGCCGGCTGGATCTGCTGGATCGCAGCACTTTTGGCAGCCCGGTCACGAATTTCGGTTGCTTCGCGTGGTTCGCGGCTAGCATTGGCATCACGCAGTTCACGAGGTTCGCGAAGTTCGCGTGATTCGCGGGGAGGCTGGGCCGGTCTCCGCTGGCTGGGTTGACTGGCTTGGCCGCGTGGAGCTTGACCACCGGCTGTTGGCGGTGTGTTTCCGGCGGCGGCTGTTTGGCCAGGGTTTTGTGCGGCGTTTACTCGCGGCTGATTCGGCAGGTTTTGCGGGTGTCCGCTTCTGGCGCTTCTATCGCGGTTTGCCTGACCGCCTTCGCGTTGTTGGCCTTGATTTGCCGGCCGGTTATGCTGAGGCTGACGCGCAGCCGGGTCGCGCCGAGTGTCGGCTGGCTCGCGATTTTCACGCTGATCTCGGTTTTCCGGGCGGCTGACGCGGTTTTCCGGACGCGGAGGACGATTCCCCCCGCCTTGTTGACCGGCAGAACTACTGCCAGAACCAGGTCCGCCAGGAGGTCCAAAATGCCGATAATTGCGCTTGCGATGGCCAGAGCCGCCGCCTGGACTGCCGGCATTGGGATTATTGCCACTATTGCTCATACTTACCTCCCTGGAAATGGATCATCTGGTTATTGGGCTGAAGCATCGCTCATGCTCGGCAAAAATTGCACGACACAGGCAAGCCAATGTTATTTTAGCCGCTTTTAGCAACATATACAAGTATCCGCTACAAGTATCAGCGCGAATACCAGTGGGTGTAGATTGGTCTGACGCCGGAAGAACAGCCGATTTCACCGGTTTCAATCTCCCGCAAGGGGATTTGGACAAATTCCCGCTCTTCCATGCGCGGATGCGGCAAAATAAGTTCAGGTGTATTCAAAACGAGATGATCGTAGATCAGCAAATCAATGTCCAGTGTCCTGGGACCCCAATGAATGATCCGTTCACGCTGGAAATGATTTTCAGTCTCCTGGCACAAATGCAGCAATTCCATAGGAGACAATGATGTGTTCAATCGAACGGCAATATTGAGAAAAGCCGGCTGGTCAGTCATTCCAACCGGATCGGTTTCGTAAATTGATGAAATCGCTTCAAGTTCAATTGACTCATGGCGTTCCAAATAACGCAAAGCTTCGCGCAGGTAGACCAGACGGTCGCCAAGATTGGATCCTAACGACAGATATGCGATGGCGTTGGGTCCGGCATGCAAATTCCCGATATCAGGCATTATAATCCGGTCCTTTCTCGATAAATTTGAATACCCATTGCCGAAAATTGCCCCTTCAATGGCGCATGTGGCTTGCGCACCGTAACCTCAACACCAGATGCCCCGATAAATCGATCCAATAAAACCTTGGCAATCTCACCGGCCAGACGTTCGATCAGATTAAAGCGGGCAGTTTCAACAATTTGCCTGATCAAGGCAAAAGCTTCACCGTAGTCAATCGTTTGTTCGAGCAAGTCACTTTCACAAGCAGCCAGGCGGCGGCAAAACAAGCGGACGTCTATTTCAAAATCCTGACCGTTTTCTTTTTCAAAATCCAACACGCCGACATATCCCCGGAAAACCATCCCTTGCATTAAAATCTGATCCTGCTTATTTTTCATTGGAGTTCCCCCTCTGAAGCGATGGAATTGCGGCATAGCGCATCAGCCACGCGGGCAACCTCGAGCATTTCCCGGACATCATGGACTCGAATGAAATCAGCTCCGTTGGCAATGCCAATAGCAACAGCCGCACTGGTTCCATGCAACCGGCCTTCCGCCGGTTGATCAAGAATCTGGCCGATAAACCGCTTTCGGGAGGGGCCCAGCAAGATTGGCAGTTGAAAGTCTTTTAAATCTGCTAATTTGGCAATCATTTGCATCGATTCTTCCGGCGTCACGCCAAAACCGATGCCCGGATCAATCATCAGCTGTTCCCTTCGCAGCCCGGCTTGGCTGGCCAATTGGCAGCTTTTGAGCAGAAAGGTCCGAACATGATCCATGATATTGGCCGCAGTCTGTTCCTCCGCCGGATTCTTCCGATATAACCGGGCATTATGCATGATGACAACCCCGGCCTGATGTTCGAAAGCAACCTGCCCCATGGTCAAATCCTGCTGGAGGCCGCAAATATCGTTGATGATGACAGCCCCGGCAGCTAGTGCGGCTTTGGCAACATCCGACTTATAAGTATCGACTGATATCGGGCAGGAAAACTTTCTGCTGATCTGTTCAATGACCGGAATTATTCGCTGGATTTCATCTTCGAGGCTGACCGGACTATTGCCTGGCCGGGTCGATTCTCCGCCAATGTCCAAAATATCCGCGCCTTGTTCCAGCATAGCTTCCGCATGCCGCAGCGCCTGATCGACTGAGTTGAACTTTCCGCCATCCGAGAAAGAATCCGGCGTCACATTCAGGATACCCATGACATAAGTGCGCCGGCCCAATGGGAAATTGAATCGTCCTGCTTGAAACACAGCTGGTTTCAGGCATTTAGAACAGTCTTTTTGAGTTTGCTCATCATTCTGTTTGAAAAACTTGCCGGGCAGGCGCATAGGGCCATTCTCCTTGTTCTGGTGATTTTGGAATTCATTGGGTACCCGTTTTACCTGCGGTTGTTGATCAAGCTCATTGCCTCTGAACGCGAGCGGGCATCCTTTTTGCATAAGCCGCGCAAAGCTGAAGTCACGGTAATTGAACCGGGCTTTCTAACGCCGCGCATCGTCATGCAAAGATGTTCGGCCTCGACAACAACGGCAACACCCAGTGGCTGCACGGCCTTGACCAGGGTATCGGCGATCTGGGAAGTCAAACGTTCCTGAAGCTGCGGTTTTCTGGACATGATATCGACGATCCGGGCAATTTTGCTAAGCCCCAATATTCTGCCGTTTTGAGGAATATAGACAATATGGGCGCGGCCGATAAAAGGTAAAAGGTGGTGCTCACACATCGAGTAAAACGGAATGTCGCCAACCATGATCATTTCGTCATGGTCTTTCTCCTGAAAAACCTTGATGGAATCCTGAACATCCAAATGCAGGCCGGCGAAAATCTCGCCATACATGCGCGCGACACGCATTGGTGTTTCTTTTAATCCTTCGCGGTCCGGGTCTTCGCCTATGGCAGCCAAAATTTCCCGCACGGCATTTTCGATTCGCGGATAATCCATAGCCCGCCGGCTCCTGTTTTCGAGGGAATCATTGGATTCGGCGGCCTGCTCATCATAAATGGAGTCATTAGTCTGGAAATTATTCATAGTCATGGTTCAATAATGCCTCTCTTTTTTATTTAACACTTGGCGACGATATTCCATCGGAGTCATGCCTATATGCTTGCGAAAAGCGGCATTGAAGCGCTGGGGGCTGGAAAAGCCAACCTGAGCGGCAACGCCACTGACTTTGATATCCTTCTGTTCCAGCAATTTGCAGGCATGGTCGACACGAACCTGCATGAGGAAGGTCATTGGACTCATGCCGGTCTCATCCCGGAATGCCCTGGTAAAATAGCCCTGGCTTAAAAAAACATAGCCGGCGGCCTCTGCGACAGAGATGTCCCGGTCATGGTTTTCCACAATAAAATCCCGGGCAATCCTGACTAGTTCCCGCGCTTTTCCGGTCTTGACTCTAAGGCTTTCTTCCCATTCTTCCCGAAGGCCGCGAGCTAGAGCCACCAGTAATTCCATGGCAAGAAGCTGCATCATCAATTCGCGGCCATAAGCTTCAAGCCGGCTTTCCCGGAGGATCCTCTCAACCAGGGTCGCAATGTCCTGACGGCTTTTCCCTCTGATCAGGATAAAAGGATCTACGCTTTTCTCGCCGTCTGACGTATCACGCCCGTTTGCAAAATTGATGAATTGTTCCAAAGTCCTGGGGGCAATATCGGTTGATTTTAGAAGTTGGCCTGCAGAATAGCCACCGAAGGCAGATCTGGCATCATTTTCATGATGCACGAGCATTTCCGGCATGCTGGCAAATCGGGCAGATTGCTTGATATCCAGCTTTTTTTCGGTGTCTGAAGAGACTTGCTGGGAAAATCCAAAATAAAGCACCAGCATATCGGCATACCCATCAAGCAACCGAATCGCATGGGACATTTTCGGACGGATAACGAGGCTGCCGCCCTTTTCCAAAAGAACGCGCCGGCCTTCAATTTCAAATTCGGCTTTGCCACTGCGCATATAAGTCAGCTCATGATAGTCGTGCCGGCTTGGGCTGGCAGGCGCTATGCCTTTTTCAAAAGTTCTCTCAATGCCCTTAAAGACAACCGGTATTGAACCGGCTGCATCCATGATTCCCCGCTCGACTGCTGGCAACAAATCTTCAAACATTCACATCACCTGCCATCATGATAGCATAAAACAGCGAGGCTTGTAAAAGAACCTCCTTTATTAGGTCGGGTCTGTTTTCGGTTCATTGATGGCTGACAGCCGGATATCATATAGGCCTGAAGCGCCGCTGATAAACCGTGCCTGTTCCACATTCAAATCCAGGCAAAGCATCTGGCGGCTATTATTGGACGTTGCAATATTCCCCTCGCTTTTCTGGCTGCCATTCAGGACAGCCATGATTCTAATATTTTCCAGAATTTGCAAATCAGTTGCTTCCGTGCGGTTTTTGGGAATCAGATATAGATCCACGCAGTTGCCGGCAGCCAGCCAATACCCATTGGCATCAGCGGGATCCAGATCGATTGTCAAAAGGCGGCGGCCCGGCCCGGGATCCGGATATCGCAAGCCTGAAGCCGATTGGGAAAGCCATTTGCTGTTGATCAATTCTCCAGCCGAAAGCGATACCGACGTCCACTGCCCAATCGCCTGATTGATATCTGATAGATAAAAATCAGCAACAGCTGACGCCGGCAGCAAAATCAAATCCAGTTCTTCAATCGCGATTTGACTGCCGGCCGGTATGGTTTTTTTCGCAATTACAGCATTGATCATCTGTACTTTTGACTTCCCGCTTCCGGCAATCCAGGCTAAACCACATAAAGACACTGTCAAAATCATCGCCAAAATGACCTGCTTGGTTTTTCGCATAAGTAATCCTGCTTTCCAAAATCTTTCCGATGAAATTTCAAAATATGAATGGATAATCGATTGGTAATTTAGTTGATCATAAATTCGATGGCGTATTTAAGATTGATTTTTCGATTATTATAGCTGGCAAATTCTGCATGCATTATGATGACAGGAATATATTGGGGCTGATCGTTCCCCATCCAATGGCCACTTTCGAGCGGGATGTCCTTTTGCCCAAATTCAATACCCGTTAATGTCAGGCGCCCTATAAGATTTGACGGCAGTTTTGATGAAAATCGTTCTTCAATCGCCGCTGCGGTTATGGAAAAATCGAATTTTGGCTGCCCCATGCCCAATGAAGCAGGATCAAGACAAAGGTAGGATGCTGGCAATACTTGTTCGATATGATTCCTGGCTTGCTGCAAAAGAACCAAGTCACGCAGCTGCCGGATTCCTGTCATGCCAATTGGCAGCAAAATGGTCAAAACGCCCAAAACAAGGATGAGCAGAAATTCTACGGAACCGCGGCATAACTTTTTAGAATGCGGCAGATGGTGCTGGATTGGTAAGTCAATGATAACTCCACCTCCTCTAAATGAAGATCCGGACTTATCCGGTAACTTTCAAAACTGCAGACCAGATAAAGTGTAAGCTCGGCGCCAAACAAAGCCGATTCGGTTCCGTGAATTTGCTCGACCTTGAATCCGCGTTGGTTTAACTCCTGAGTTAATTTGGCTTGGATGGTCTGGGTAAGCCCGCCATTTTGATCCATTTCAAGTGTGTATTTGTGGCAAACCGCATCATATTCCAGTCGACGGAAAAAAGGCAGGCTGCAAAGCAGAAGCTCGGAAACCAAAATGACAATCAGAACACCTGAAAATACCGTAACGATCATTTTGTCAATCATGTCAAAACCCTCTCTTCTGCCGTGCAGCCAGCAAACAGATCACCGATAGGCTCAGGGCGTTGCAAAGACACTGGCGGCCATGTCATTCCACCAGTTGGTCAAATTGTCCAGAATATTGCCGGCGAACCCCTGCAAGCCAGGAATAACTACCACAACAGCGATAATAATCCCTGCCGCTATCCCGATAACCTCGTTCAATCCGAATCCTTGCCGGCAACAAAGCCTGCCCAGAAGCTTTCCGGGCATTGCCAGGCAGCGCTTGCGGAAAAAGGGCAGTTGCAGAATTTGTCTTCTGATGAATTTTCTTGTTTTTTTCATGGGTGTTCCTCCTTGGAAATTCTCATATTTGCCAGCAGTTATACCGCCGTCAGCCAAAAACAGTTTGCATCGCCTGCATAGCCGTGAAAAAAAAGGGATAGAGAAAAAGGATCAATCCAGGTGCTATGCCTAAGATAGCTGTCAATAATAAGTGTGTTCTAATTCGTCTCGTGTCGATTTGCATCAAATTGAAATATCGGGAAAACAGCAATTCTTCCATACGGGCAAGCGATTTTCCAGCTTCACCCGTTTGCAGGCATTGGCGCAAATGAGTTGAAAAAAGTTCAAAATCCGTACCGCTGAAGGGTAGACGAATTTCTTCCAGCGCCAGATCCAGGTTCAATGTCAATTCATATAGAGCGGCAAAACGGATCAGCGCCGGACGCACCAGAGGATCGCAGACTGCTTCAGGCAGTCCCCGCAAGGAATCCGTGACTTTAATGCCGGCAGTCATTTGCAAATCCAAGAATCGGTAGATTTTGAATAATGCCTTGGCAAAAGCTTTTTGCCGCAAAATGATTCGCCGGCTAATATGACTGTTGACCAATGAAATCAGGACGATACCGCCCCAAAGCGGCAGGTTGCCACTGCTCCCGATTAAAAGGCCGACTAAAAAGAATAGCGGTGCCGGAAGCAAATTCATGATCAGGTAAATTGCCAGGCTATTCTTGGAAAAATAGCCTGCCCGCTGCAACCGCTTGCTGATCTTTTGCTGCCAGGATAATGGCAGCCAGGAATTCAGTCTATCGAGTCCGCTAGGCTTCTTTGAACGGATGATTTTTGTCCAGCGGGCTGCAACCAAACGCCAATCGAGGCGGGCGGCAAGTATCGGCATTGTCAGATAAGCCGTAATGCCGGCGCCGGTCAAGCAGAGTACCATCAAAAGCAGTAAGCTGTTCTTTGATAAGCTATCCATTGATATTATCCCCTCCGATTACCGCCTCCGACTGCATGATCCGGCTATGCCTTCTCAAAAAAATCGAAGCTGGCCTGTTCACCCGGTAATTCGGTTTTGGATCAGCAAAAGGCAGCCAATTGCCGTCAAATAGGTAAAAAGGCTAACAAAAAGCAGCGCAATGCCAAATGGGTTTCCGACAAACATCTGGCTTGCTGTTGGATTGCTGTAGAACCTCAGAAGAAAAAACAGCGGGACCAATAATAGAATCGCCAGGGTCAGGTTTCGGTCCCGATTATTGGAAAGCCGGCGGTTTGTGTATTCTTCTTCAATTTTGTGAAGTTGGACTTCCAGCAATTCAAGTAAAGCCGGCAAATCGCCGCGGTGACGAAAATTGAAGCGGATCGCAGTAATCAGATCTTGAAAGTGCTCATGGTCAATGCTGTTTTGCATCAAGTTCAAAGCCTGGTCGATTGGCATTCCCCCGCGCACGCGGGTCAGCAAATCGGCAACAGCCTGCCGCATGGGATTTTGAAGGCCCGCCGAAAGACTTTTTTCAAAAGCAAAGAGCAAATCCTCGCGGACCTGGCACCACCTGGACAGCAGGCTAACCATCTGCAGCGTCTGTTGCCGCATCTTGCTGCGATGGCCAAATTTCAGCCATTTCATACACATCCTCACTTTCTTGATAGCCATGGATTCTGAGAACCTGTTCAACCCGAAATGACCTAAGGAAAACGACATAGTGGACGCTTTTGGCCAACATTCGCTTGAGAATCCGATCGCTCTCGCCATTTGCGGCAGGCCTGGCCAGGGATAAAAGGCGGTCCAGAGCATCTTCAGCACTTTCTGCATGAGTTGTGGCCAAACAACGATGTCCCGAAAAGGCCGCCCGCATAAATTCAAGCGCTTCGTCACCCACTATTTCACCGATGCAGTAAGTATCCAAAGACATCGTCAGGCCATCGGCAATCAGATCGCGCAGGCTGATCGGATGGCCGCCTTCATGCAATTTTTTGATTCTTTGAACAAGGCAATAAGGTTTCTCCGGATATAGCTCGCTGTCGCTCTCGGCTATCAAAACCCGTTCCATTTGCGGCAATGCTTCTATAAAGGCGCGAAGCAAAGTTGTTTTTCCGGCAGCGCCTTTGCCGCAAAACAATACTGTTGCATCTGTCAAAGCCAGCTTTTTGAAAAGGGTTTCCAACTGACTGTCCAGCATGCCTTTAACCTTAAGATCATGCAAGCTCAAATTTTTGAGGCGATGCTTGCGGATGCTGATCGAAGCCCCGTTGATGCTGCGTGGCGGCACAGTCACATTGATGCGCAAACGGTATTTCCCATCAGACACCCGGCAATGGCTGTCATTTTCGTTGATGATCCCGCCATTGCGGATAATGACCAGGCGGCAAAAGGTATCATAAGTTCTGGCATCTGGAAAAGCCAACGGCAAAGCTTGACGGCTGCCATTCAATTTAATTGAAAACTCAGACGGGCCGGTACCATCAATATCGGAAACCTCTTCATTTTCAATATAAGGTTGCAATAAGCCGTAGCCAAACAGGAAAGCCATAACCTGCTGCTGCAGGTCTTCAAGAAAATAACCGATTTTCAAGCTTTCTTCTTCGACTATCCGGGCAATCAGGCTAATCAAAGCTTGCCGGGATGTCCTGCCAGCAGTTACTTCGGCAACCAAAGCCGGGTCAGTGGCCAAAATCCGGCTGCAGATGAGCGGCGTAAAATCTGCCAGGCCACCGGCAGTAAAATCCCCGCCATTTTGCATTGATTCGGAAACGGCATTTTTAAATCTTGCCGGTTTGTCACAGATTTGATATCTGGCCAGTTTTTCTGCAAACCAGCCTGGAGAAGTCACTAAAGGCATCAAATATCTACCTCTTTTCCATTTTAGGCAAACGAATCCGCTTGATAATATTCTGATATTCTTGTTTATTGATTCGATCCAATGCAGCCGCATAGGGAACAGCGCCGCTTTTCATCTTGCGCCTTTTATCAGAATCGGAAATGCAGCCGATCAATCGTCCTCCACTTAATTCATCAAGTGTTCCCCAACTCAAGTCGGCATTTTGACGATAGCAAAAGGCAACAAATCGGAGTTTCTGATGATCTACTTTGTGCCGGGAAAAGAAGAAATCAATCGCGCGGTTATATTCACGGAAAGAACAACTGTCCCCGGAAAGCGGCACTAAAATCCGATCAGCGGCGGCCAGGCTTAAACAGGTAAATGCATCGAAGATAAAACGGCTGCATAAGACAATGACCAAATCGCAGACCAGACGAGCCAGGTGAAGCACTTGATTAAATGAATCCAGATGATAATGTTCATAATGATCAAGACTCAATTGATTGGTCAAAGCGCTAACCTGATCAATCGGGGTTGCTTGCAGCAAACGGCCTAGCAATGCCGCATCCAGGTGTCCGCCTTGTTCCTCGGTCAGAACCAGGTCCAGTCCGTGCATGCGTTTTTGATTGGACAGAAAATTGACCCCTTGCTTTATACCCAGTAAAAAATCGATTCGGGGATTAAGAAGATCGGCATCGATTACAAGTACGTGACGCTGTTTTGCATAAACAGCTGCCAGTTCGCAGCCAAAATCAGCTCCGTCCCAGATGCAAAGAAGGGGCGCATGGAGCAAGCCAGTATCAGCGGTGTCAAAAGAGCACTCGTTTGACAAATTGGCAGCTTGATTCAATTCCAGCAAGCCGGATGTTTTTTCCCGGATCAGATCACAGGTCAGTTCATCAGCGTTTGCATAGCGGAGCGCCGAGTCGGCATGCAGGCAGCGGCTAATAAGGCGCTGCATTCCACCCTGATAGTCCGGCAGCAGATCCCGAAGCGGCTGGCTGCGGCACATGGCCGGCGGCACACCGGTCAGCAGGTTCAACATGACCACGCCCAGTGCGAAGATATCGCTGCCAGGGGCGGGATGGCCAGCCAGCTGTTCTGGCGCAGCATAGCCTGGCGTCAAAGCAGCTGGCGATTTGTCAGGGCCTGCAGCAATGACTGCAGGGTTTACGTCGATCATTCGTGCCGCGCCAAAATCGATCAGACTTAGTTCTCCATCGTCATTGACGATCAAGTGGTCGGTTTTTATGTCCAGATGGAGGACCATCTGACCATCCAGATGGTGCAAAAAGGCCAGGATTCTTGAAGCTTGAATCATGAGCGGCAAAAGCCGGGAAAGCGGCAAGCAGCCATTTCTTTGGTCCGGCAAGCTCGAAATGGGTTGGCCGGCAAGATACTCGAAAACAAAGTAATTTTCCAGCTTTGGTCCGGTAATCTGATTGAGGAGTCTTGGCAAGCCGGCATGCCAGGTTTGACCAAGCCAGATCGCCACTGCCGGATCGATAAAGCTTGATTCCGGCTTTAAGACGCATAGTTGGCCGCTGGCCTGATCAATAGCCTGCCAGGCTGTCTGCAGCTGTTTAGTCAATTGATAGCGTTGTCCAATCAGTTCCCCTGCTTGCATGTTTTGTCTCCTGATTACTTGATGCATACAGGTTAACTGAAAATGGCGCCCTGAAGGGCGCCATTTATTCAACAAAAATTGACAAAATTCGGCAAATTCGACAAATATCCAGCTTGTTTATCCAGTTGTGATCAAGCTGACTTATCTGGTTTCAAGATGACTTCAGGCGGTTTTTTGTCAGTCACGCTGGCTTTGGTGATGATGCAGCGGGCAACATCATCGCGGGAAGGTATCTCGAACATGATGTCCAGCATGATTTCTTCAAGAATGGCCCTAAGGCCGCGGGCGCCGGTATTGCGCTCCAAAGCCTGCCGGGCGATCTCCTGGACAGCGTCGGGTTCAAAAGCCAATTCAACGCCATCAAAATCGAAGAGTTTCTTATATTGCTTCAGCAAGGCGTTGCGCGGCTCCTGCAAAATGCGGATCAGGGTATCTTCGCTTAATCCCTCGAGGGAGACAACAACCGGCACCCGCCCGACAAACTCAGGAATCAGGCCATATTTCAACAAATCCTGCGGCATGATTTTGGCCAGGAGCTCACCAACATCCTTTTCTTTTCTGCTTTCGACAATGGCGCCAAATCCGATCGATTTCTGGCCAATCCGGTTCTGGATCAGTTTTTCCAGGCCATCAAAGGCTCCGCCGCAAATAAAAAGAATATTGGTTGTATCGATCTGGATAAATTCCTGATGCGGATGCTTCCGGCCACCTTGCGGCGGCACGTTGGCAACTGTACTTTCCAGGATTTTCAGCAAAGCTTGCTGAACGCCTTCACCGCTGACATCGCGCGTGATGGAAGGGTTGTCCGATTTGCGGGCGATTTTGTCGATCTCGTCAATATAGATGATTCCGCGCTGAGCGCGTTCAATGTCAAAATCGGCATTCTGAATCAGCTTGAGCAGGATATTTTCCACATCCTCGCCAACATAACCAGCCTCGGTCAAAGCCGTCGCATCGGCAATGGCAAAAGGCACATCCAGAATTCGGGCCAGAGTCTGAGCCAGCAGTGTTTTGCCGCTGCCGGTCGGTCCGATCAACAGAATATTGCTTTTGGCCAGTTCCACATCATCGGCCGGTGTCCCCGGCTGGCTGGATTTGCTGATCTGATTGCCATTGGCATCCGAACGGCTGCTGGCGAAAACCCGCTTGTAATGATTGTAGACGGCAACTGCCAAAGCTTTCTTAGCCCGCTCCTGGCCAATCACATATTGGTCAAGCGCTTCCTTGATGCGCAAGGGCGACATCAAATCGGTAACTGCCGGCAACTGGTCCTTGGAAGCGAGCGGTTTTTGATCTTCATTCAAGATCTCATCGCAAAGGGTTATGCATTCATTGCAGATGAAAACACCAGGGCCGGCAATCAGCCGGGTTACCTGACTTTCCGACTTGCCGCAGAAGGAACAGCTGACAGGGGTATATAGATCGCTGCCACCGTCGGACGGACGTTTGCCGCTGCGATTGCCGCTCTTGCTGTTCCCCTTGTTTTTGTCGTTGTTATCTGCCATGATTTAAGCCCTCTTCTCCATTATACTATCAATTATTCCATAAGCTAAGGCATCTTGTGCCGACATCCAGTTGTCGCGCTCCGTGTCGGCGGCGACTTTATCGATAGGCTGTTTGCACCGTTCTGCCAGGATGCGGTTCAACCGCTCTTTTGTTTTGAGAATGTGCTCGGCTGCAATCCGGATATCCGTCGCCTGGCCCTGAGCGCCGCCAGACGGCTGATGAATCATGATCTCGGCGTTAGGCAGCGCAAACCGCTTGCCAGGCGTGCCGGATGCCAGGAGGAACGCGCCCATGCTTGCGGCTATGCCCATGCAGATCGTCTGAACATCAGCCTTGATATATTGCATGGTGTCATAAATCATCAGGCCGGAATTGACTTCGCCGCCAGGGCTGTTGATATAAAACTGAATATCCTTCTCCGGATCCTCGGCTTCCAAAAACAGAAGCTGGGCCGTAATCAGGCTGGCAGTAACTGAATTGACCTCATCGCTCAGAATAATAATCCGCTCTTTCAGCAAGCGGGAAAAAATATCATAGGACCTCTCACCACGGTTGGTCTGTTCGATGACAATTGGTACTAGGCTCATAATCAGTAGTCTCCTTTCATATACCGATAGGGGACCTGCAACAGCTCCCCTATCTATACTATATTTATATGAGAAGAATCGTTAAAACGCTAGGTAATTTTTGTGAACAATTCAAAAATTCAATCAAAAATCCACCTCGGCCAAGCATTACCCTGGCTATTATTCAGCTTCTGGCGCAACTGCTTCGGTCAATTCTTCCAAAGCGTCGGGCTTTTCCATATCAACAACCGGAGCCTGGGCAACCTTAATCGCCCCAGCGGTCAGCATTTCGAGAGTCTTCCGATGAATGACGCTGTCCTGGACAAATCCATTTTCCCCAGGAGCGATTCTGGCTTTGAGATCTTCGGATTTCATGCCATACTGGACAGCCATCCGTTCGATTTCCGCATCGATCTCTTCTTCTGTTGCCGCAATAGCTTCTTTTTTGGCAATTGCTTCCAGAACCAGCTGGGTTCTGACCCGGTTTTCGGCCGGTTCCTTCATCTGCGCTTTATACGCATCCAGTGTCTGCCCTAAATAACCCAGATATTGTTCCAGCTCGATGCCCTGATATTTCATCTGATGTTTTTGTTCATCGATCATCCGGTCGATTTCCTGTTCGATCATGACCGCCGGAATATCGATGACGGCATTTTTTACAGCGGCCATAACCACGTTTTCTTCAAACAGGCCGTTGGCACGGTGATTGTTGTTTTCCAAAAGGCGGGCGCGCAGGCTTTCCTTGTATTCGGCCAGGGTGTCGAATTCACTGATGTCCTTGGCAAATTCGTCATCCAAAACGGGAAGTTCACGAACTTTAACCGCATTGATCTTCACTTTGAAAACAACCGCCTTGCCTTTGAGCTCTTCGCTGTTGTAATCTTCCGGGAATGTTACGTCAATGCTGATTTCCTCGCCGGCGTTGCGGCCGATCAGCTGCTCTTCAAATCCGGGAATGAATGTTTTGGAACCAATTTTCAGGTCATAGGAAGAGCCTTTGCCGCCTTCAAACGGAACGCCTTCCAAAAAGCCTTCATAATCGATGTTAGCCGTATCGCCCTCGGCGACAGCCCGGTCCTCGACAGGGATCATCCGGGAATTGCGCTCTTGCATCCGGGTCAGTTCTTTTTCAACATCCTCGTCGCTGACCGGATATTCGGGCATTGCTGCTTCGACGCCCATATACTGGCCAAGCGTCACTTCCGGTTTGACCGTGACGGTAACCGTAAATTTCAGGCCGGTTTCACGGCCAATTTCCAGGATGTCCATATCCGGACGGGAAACCGGCTCCAGGCCATGTTCAGCAATCGCTGCAGCGTAGGCCGGCGTGGCCGCAAAATCAATCGCGTCATCATATAGGACGCCTTCACCATAATACTTGGTGACAAGATTCATCGGCGCCTTCCCTTTACGAAAGCCAGGGATGTTGAATCGCCCGACATTTTTCTTGAACGAGCGCTGCAAAGCCTCGGCAAAAACCTCAGGGGCTACATCAATGGTCATAAAAACCACATTGTTTTCTTTTTTCTCAAATAAAGAAGCCATCGTTTATTCCTCCCAGAAAGCACAAGCGTGCAGTGATTACAAATGCTACAAAATTTTAGCACAAGACATGCTGAAAGTAAAGAAATGCTCGGCACTTTCATGATAAAATAACTGCAAGGCCCAAGTCGCTGCTTCAACAGGACAGTAAGGCCATGATCAATGGAGGGGAAACAGTCATGCAGCAAACTCTGCTTACTGGCATCTGGGTCGGAATGGCTGCCGTGCTTGGCTTTCTGATCGGCAGCTTTCTGAATGTCTGCATTTATCGGCTGCCGGCCGGAATAACCATCGTTCGCGGACATTCGTTTTGTCCAAATTGCAAACACCCGCTGGGCAGCCTGGATCTTGTCCCGGTTTTCAGCTATGTGCTGCTGGGGCGCCGCTGCCGCTATTGCCACCAGCCCATCTCCTCCCGCTACGCCCGGATCGAGCTTTTAAGCGGAGCCTATTTTGCCCTGGCCGCTTTTCTGTGGGAGCCGGGCCGATTCAGCCTGCCGGATTGGCTGAGTCATTTTGCCGGCGGATCATTATTTTCAGATCAGATCACATCCAGGCTTCAGGCCAGCCTGTTTCTGGTTTTGGCCGCAGCGCTGGCTTTCAGCGGATTATTGGTTTGGGCGATGATTATCTGGGATGAGAAGATCGTTCCCCGCGGACTTTTTCTTTTTGCTCTGCTGCCGGTTATCATTCGGCTGGCGCTTCAGCCGGAAAACCTGGTCTCTCATCTGTTTGCCATGGGATTAAGCGTTATGATTTTCGCCTTGCTGGCCTGGTTTAATCTTCTGCCTGAATCGACGCAGCGGCAAAAGCTTCAATTCGGGGCTGGCCTGGGCCTTTTAGGCTTGATGTCCGGACTTTGGGCCATTGAGCCGGTTTTGATGATCTTGCTGATCGAGCTGATGCTGTTAGCGATAAAAGGCAAGCAAGAAGGGCAAGGCACCCGCAGGCAGAGCAGCCTTTTATGGCGCAGTCTGCCGCTGCAGTGCCTTCTGGTTGCCGCTGTTGCCTGGCTGTTTTTCTAAAACGCTAAACGCTATTTTTTACAATATAAATCAGGCCGAATGATTTTCTTCAGCCTGGCATCTGATATTGACAGAAAGCAGGCAAAGAAATATATTTGAATTGCAACTTCTCATCACTGATGAGAAGTTGACGTCGTCAATGGGAGTGCCTTTACAGATGCTGATTCGGGGCAAATATCTTCTGTCCGGACCTGATTACGATCAAGCTGCCGTCCAAAACCAGGCGGTTCTGGTTCAGGGCGACAAGATCACGGCTATTGGCAGCTATGAGCAGCTAGTGCAGGATCACCCGCAGGAAACTGTCCTGGGGGATGGAAGTCAGCTGGTCATGCCCGGTTTGATTGACAGCCATACGCATGGCGCCGGTTTGTCTTTTGCCCAGCGGGGCGTACCCTATGATTTTCTGGAAAATGCCTTGCTTGGATTCGAATGCGCCCGTGATATTTCGCCGGAACTCAACAGCACCCTCAACGCTGTTCGACATATTCGAAATGGTTGCACAACGATTCACCACAATAACTGGAGCAGGCCGCTTGCCCCAAATGAACTGAGCGACTGCCGGCGAAAAATCCGGGCTTACCAGCAGACCGGCATTCGATTGGGCTTTTCCTTAGGCATTCGCAACAAAAATATCGTTGCTTATGACGAAGATCATTTTATCCAGACCTTGCCGTCCGATCTGGCCGAACAAGTCAAATACCTGACCGAATATGACAAGGATGCTGCAATTGACGCCTATATGACAACATTCGAAACGTTGCATCAAGAATATGACCGGGCCAGGACCCGAATCTTTTTTGGTCCGAACTGGGTTCAGGGTTCAACCGACCGCTTTCTTCGCAAAGTCAAGGAACGCGCTGATGAACTCGGGAAAATTCCAATTCATTTGCATACGCTCCAGACGCCTGTGCAGAAAGCTTTTGGTTTGCGCGAGTATGGCAAGTCCCTGGTCGAACATTTAAATGATCTGGGGCTGGTGGATGAAAATCTGGTGCTGGGCCATGCGGTATACCTGACCCAGAAGGATATCGGCTTGCTGGCGGCCAAAAATTCGTCCGTTACTCATCATCCAAGCTGCAATCTGGTCATGCGCAACGGAATAGCGCCCGTAAACGCCATGCTTGAGGCAGGGCTCAACGTCGCGCTCGGCATCGACGAAAAGGGAATCAATGACGATGAGGATCCCTTCATGGAATTGCGCGTCATGTACTATCTGCACCGCGCAAATGGACTGGACCTTTGCACGCCGGCTTTGAGCGCCGGGCAAATTTTCAAAACGGGCCTGGGCAATGCCTCCAGGGTATGCGGCTTTGGCAGCGATCTTGGCATACTGGCGCCGGGCAAAGCTGCCGATATCCTTCTGGTCGATCTTAAGGAAATCATCAGCGAGCCATGGTCCAATCCGGACTTCCCGCTGCAGCATCAACTGATCCACCGGGCGCTGGGACGGCATGTCAATACCGTCGTGATCGGCGGTCAAATCGTCATGAAAGATCGCCAGATGCTTACCGTCGATCTCGAAAGCCTTTACCGCGAAGCCGCAAAGGCCGCTCGGCGAGGCCAAACTGCCGAACAGAAGAAATACGCGAAGGTCATGCAAAAAATCAAGCCCTATTATCAGGCCTGGTACAACAACTGGCTCGAGCAGCTGGAGCTTGATCCTTATACGATTATGAACAGCCGCATTTAGTCAAGCCAGTGCCAGAGGCCATATGATCATTCCTCGCCTCTGCCATGCCAGGCGGGCCGGCAGCGGCGCTTTCCATAAAAAGAGTTCCGGTTGGTTGCGACACGTTGAAAGCCGTGTTGTTCTGCTCTATAATGAAAGTGTAAACAGCATCCGGCTATTGTGAAAATTCCAGTCAACCTTTTACATGCATTTCTTTGCCAATCCATCTTGATCGAATCGTCAGGAAATATCTTTGTCATTAATCGATGTAGAAATGATCCGCCATGATTGTTGGTCATTGAATCGGAGGGATGAGAATGAATATTTTCACCAAAGACCAGTTGCATGAATTGCAAAAAGTCCGCCAATTCCCATGTATTTCTTATTATTTGCCAGTTCAGAAGGAAGGTGCCGATACCCGTCAGGGGCCGATTCGTCTGCGCCAGTTGGTTAAGGCGACTGAAGAGAATTTGCACGGCAAAGGCTTGCGGACGCCACAAATCGAGAAAATAGTCAAACCTGTTGAGGAGCTCTTTGACCAGGCGCTTTTCTGGGAGCATCAGGATGCTACCCTGGGACTTTTTTTCAATGCCAACGGACTAATCATTCATCAATTGCCCATTGCTGTTCAGGAGTCGGTCACCATTGCCGATCGTTTCATGATCCGGCCGCTGTTGCCCGTATTCGAGCATGATGGCCACTACCATTTACTGACGCTGGGCTTGTCGGATACCCGGCTCTACCGCTGTACCCGCTATAGCTCATCCGAACTTAAATTGACCAGCCTTCCTGAGTCGCTGAAAGCAATTTTCGAAACTTACAGCACAGAAAAGCAACTGCAGCATCATAGCGGCTCCAGCAGGGGGCGCAATTCGTCCGGCGGATCGGTCTTCCATGGTTCAGAATCCATGAAAGACAGCGAAAAAGACCGAATTTTCGAATATTTCCAGCAGATTGACGCCAGCTTGAAAAAATCCCTGCCTGATGATCAAACGCCCTTGGTGCTGGTCTGTGTCGACTACCTCTATCCTCTTTTCAAATCGGTTTGCAAAGACCCACGCTTAATGGCGGCTCACATATCGGGATCTCCGGATACACTGAAGCGCGAGACAATCCTGAAAAACGGCTGGGAAATTGTGCAGCCGCTCTTTATGCAGGCAAAAACCACCGCGCTCAAATCTTGCCAGAAATTGATGGGTACGCCGCGGGTCATCGAGGATATTCGCCAGATCATGCCGGCAGCTTCGCAAAAACAAATTGAATACCTGTTTTTGTCGGACGGCAAGCAGGTTTGGGGCAGGAGCGACCCACTAAGCGGCCATGTTGAGTTGCTTCCGGAAGATCGGCAGCCGGAATTTGGCGAAGAAGAGCTATTGGATCTGGCAGCCATGCAAGTCATTCAAAATGGCGGACAAGTCTTTGTCCTCAACCACCCGGAAATGCCGGAACCTTCAGATTGTGTTGCCGTTTTGCGTTTTTGAGACAGTATTTCGATTGAGCAATCAGACGGGCAGCCAAACAAGCCGAGCCGGTTAATTTTTATTCTCTGTCAGGCAGGCAATCACGACATGGGTCTTTTCATCGTCGACCAAACGGAGATGATTGCCCTCTATGGTTTTGCCATCGACTACCAGCGTTAAAATATCGCAGCCGGCGCTTGACTGCTTTTTAAAGGTAATCTCGTACATGGACGACCCATACCGGTAAAAGACCTGGTATTCATTGAAAGTAGACGGCACACAAGGATCAAGAACCAGGTCAGAGCCTTGACGTGATATTCCCAGGAACGACCGGATAATCGCCTGCTGCATCCAGCCGGCCGATCCGGTGTACCAGCTCCACCCTGCCCGGCCTTGATAAGGTTCGGCCATGCAAATATCAGCCGACATGACATAAGGCTCCTTTTCATAGCGATAAGCGCTCTGCAAATTTGCGGAGGACCGGATCGGATTTAATAGATTAAGCAGACTATAGGCCTCGACATCCTTGCGCATCCTGGCAAAGGCCATCGCCAGCCAGATTGCGGCATGCGTATATTGGCCGCCATTTTCACGGACGCCAGGATAATAGCCGCGAATATATCCCGGATTGTCTGAAGACCGGTTGAAAGGCGGGGTCAGCAGCAAGATAGTCCGGGTGCTTTCCCGAACCAGATATTTGTGGGCCGAGTTAAGGGCAGAAGCGGCACGCTTTTTATCGGCAGCGCCGGAAAGAACTGACCAGGACTGGCTGATGGAGTCAATCTGGCATTCTTCGTTTTTATTCGAACCCATCGGATTGCCATTGTCGAAGAACGCCCGCAAATACCATTGGCCATCCCAGGCCTTGGTCTCCAGATTGCCGATCAAATTGGCGGCGATGCTGGACAAATGGCGCTGGCTGGCAAGGTCCTTCTGGGAGCGGCAGATTGGTGCGAAGCGATGCAAAACATCATAGAGGAACCAGCCCAGCCAGACACTTTCGCCCGTGCCATGGATGCCGACCGCGTTCATCCCGTCATTCCAATCGCCTCCACCCATCAAGGGCAGTCCGTTTCGGCCAAACCGGCAGGCGTGCTCGATGGCAAGCAGGCAATGCTTGTAGACCGTGTCCTGATGGTCTGATATCTGTGGTGTAAACATCATTTCGTGCTGGTCAGACGGCAGGGCCTCCCCAGACAAAAATGGCGCCGATTCCTGCAGCACGGCATAATCGCCTGTCCATTGAATATACTCGGCCGTAACATACGGAAGCCACAGCAAATCATCGGAAATTTTGGTCCGGACACCAACGCCGGTCGGCGGATGCCACCAATGCTGCACATCTCCCTCGGCAAACTGGTGTGCGCAGCTCATTAGAATCTGGCGGCGGACCAAATCGGTGTCACTATCCAAAAAGGCCAATGCATCCTGCAATTGATCGCGAAATCCGAAAGCGCCACCACATTGGTAAAATGCGGCACGAGCTTTTATGCGGCACGACAAAGCCTGATATTTAAGCCACCCGTTCGCCAGAATATCCAGACTTCGGTCCGGCGTGCGGATTTTTATGCCGCCAAGCTGGCGGTCCCAGTATTGCCGGACTGCTGCGAGCTCCGTCTGGGCGGCGCTTGCCGTCCGATAGTGGTCGATCAGTTTAACGGCATTGTCCTGGGTGTCCGTTTGGCCAAGTCCAAACACGACCGTTTTGGTCTCGCCGGGCTCCAGTGCAACTTGCAGTTGGATAGCGCCGCAAGGATCCAGTCCAGCGCCAACCGTGCCTGAAAGATTGGGCAAGGTCAAGCCGTGCGGATAGCGGCTCGATCCCCCGGAGCCTAAAAACTCCTTGCGGTTGCCAGTATATGATGTTATTTTTTCGCTGGCAAAAAGAAATGCCACAAAATTGCGATAAAGATCGTTATAGGAGTTCCAGGCGTAAAAATATTCATTTTGGCTGTCAAAATCAGTCACAACGTACGGCGCAGTTTGATCGCGAATGACGCCGAGCAGCCATTCGACATAGACCGTCACCGTATATTTTGCCGGAATCTGACCTGGATTGGTTAACGCAAGCTGCCATAATTTGACCGGATCAGAAACAGCGGCAAAAACGGTCAGGACTTGCTTTAATCCCAATTCCTCATGCTCGAAGGCTGAATAGCCAAAGCCATGACGGACCCGGTAATCACCGCCGAAGCCGGAAATCAAGAGGCACGGCGACGTGATCGCTCCGGAAACATCATCCCGAATGTAAATGGCTTCCGAAACCGGATCCAGAACCGGGTCGTTGGACCAGGTCGTCAGCTTGTTTTCACGGCTGTTGCCAGCCCATGTATAACCGGCCCCGGCTTCCGAAACCAAGAAGCCAAACTGTTCGTTGGCAATGACATTGATCCAGGGCGCAGGCGTTTTCATCCCGTTTTGGATTAAAATATTGTACTCTTTGCCGTCCTGGTCAAATCCGCCCAAACCATTGAAAAATTCCAGATTCTGCCACCAATCGGCAAAATCGCCAATATTGGGAATGTGATTGCTGATTTTCCCTGAGGACAGCCTGATAACCCCTTTTTCAGGCGTTCCGGCCGGCTTGGTCTCGATCGCCGACGGTCTTGGCTGCTTATGTCGAATATAGATTCCGGTTTGAGGCGTAAAATACAGGCGCGCCGTTGTCAATAATAAATCAATTTCATCCTGGGTCAATTGAAAACGGTTTACGTTAAAGAGACTGGGCTTGGCCACGCCTTCACTGAAAATCTTCAAACGGCTGGTCAACTGTTGAATCAACTGATTGAGTTCCATGGTATAGCCGGAGATTTCGTCATTGAAAATCACCAAGTCGATTTGGACATGGCAAGTGCGTAAAAATTCAAAAGCAAGCAGCACTTCATTGATTAACCCAATGTTTTTCAAATCACCGACCCGGAGCAGCATAATCGGGTTATCGCCCGATATGCCAAAACGCCAGAGGCCGCTCTGCCCCCGGTCGTTGCGTTGGATCGACTCGACCGGGCCGCGATATGAAAGAGATGGATAATAGATGGCGCCGACCAGGTTTTGGATTGCATTCACCTGGCTTGGCTGGATCGACAGATACTTCATTTTCAGCTTGCTGCTGGTTAGCGACAATTTGAAAAGATCATCGGCATCATGGACCTTGTCGTAATTGTTTTGCATCCGGATCATCTCGTCTCGGGTCGTTCCATAGCCTGTAATAAAAACGATCGAGGCGGAATGCCCGGCTGGAATGCTTATGCTCGCTCGAATACTCAAAATGGGATCGACTGAAAAGCCGGACTTGTTGGAAAGCGGCAATTGCGTGTCAAAAATCTGAGGCGATGACAAAGATCCGTTCCGGCCAATAAACACCCGGCGGTCGATTTCAAACTCGACGTCCTTTTTGAAATCCGCTTCGGAGCGGACCATATGCATGACGAAACGTTGGCTGTCATTCGGCGATCTTTGGCGCCGGGAGGCAATCAGCATTTTGGGGGCGGCAAGATATTCCGTCTCAATAAAAAGCTTGCTGAATGCCGGATGTGCCACCTCGGCCCGGTAATCATCGGCAACAACTTCCATATAGCTGGTTGCTTCGAGATTGACCGCCTTATCACCATTATTGGTCAAAATGATCCGTCGAACTTCAAGGTTGTCCAAAGGCGAAAGGGTAATTTCGGTATGGGTGCCAATGGTCCCGTCCTTACGGATATATTCCACTTTGTCAGGTGAAAAAATCGCCTGGTAATGATCAGGCTCTTTTCTGGTTGGCCTGAAGGCGCTGCTCCAGATCTGGCCATCATCAAGGTTTCGGATATAGATGAATGATCCATAGCTGTTGTTTAGCGAATCCGGCCGCCAGCGGTTAAGCATGACGTCATCGCAGCTGCTGAAGCCTTCGCCATCGGAGGTCAGCATCAGCATGTATTGTTTGTTGGAAAGGATATGCGCAGCTGGTTCTGGTGGATCAACATCAAGATAATAGCGGCTCTCGGCGGTTTCCTGCACGACTTCCGCCTGATTGATACTGATGGTGTACCAGCGGCGGTTGACGGCGATTAACCCAACGGCGCCCTTTTCCTCCAGGAGGATTTCCGTGGCTTGAACCATCGGTTCCTGATGAAATCTGGTCTGCATGATATTGGCATTGATCAGGTTGTCAATCGCCACAAAGCTCATGCCCAGATGATGTGCCATCGAGCACTGAACCAGGGAAAAAGGCCGCAAATTGGAGCTGTCCGGCCGGGTATAATCCAAGGCTTCGTAAAAACCGTATTCCCCTTCAGCGCCGATGCTTCTTAACCTGTCGATATTTTTCAGAGCCTGCCAGGGCTTGACCGTTAGCGCCAGGAGGGTTGCATATGGCGCGACAACCTGGGCCGGCCTTAAAGTGGATTGCAGGCGCAAGCGCATAACGCCGAAAGAGGTGTATTGGTAATTGGAATTCATATCGAAGGCATAATACTGGGACTCGGATATTCCCCAGGGAATTTTCTGTTTGCGGCCTTGAATGATCTGCCTTGTGACCGCGGCCTGGCAGCTTTGGCTGAAGATGCTGCCGGGAGGTGTTTTCAAGACAAGATTGGGCATCAGGTATTCAAACATCGAGCCGCTCCAGGATAAAAGCGCCGGTGTCCCTCTGATCAGCGTAAAAGGACGCGCCAGGGAAAACCAGTGTTTTTGCGGCACGTCGCCTTTGGCAATCGCTAGAAAACTGGTTAGCCTGGCCTCGGAAGCCATCAAGTCGTAACGCCCCGAGTCCGGAGTCTGTGAAGAAACATGATAGCCGATCAAAAATAGCCGGTGTTTGTGATCATAAAGCAGGCGGAAATCGGTTTCTCTAACGATCTGGTTAATCGCCGCAATCATTTCATTGATGCGGATAAGCAGGCTGTAGGCCTGATTATTGCCGTCAATGACATTTTCCGCCAGCTGGCTGAGGCTTTTTTGCCGCTGCCAGGCTGCGCAGCTTTCGGATAGGCCGGCATCAGCCATCAAGTTTTGGCAAAGCAGGGTGATGCGTACTTTCCACTGATCGTCGGTCGGCGCATTAGCCACACTCTTCTGCAGATCATGAAGGTCATCCATCCATTCGCCGATTGTTTGGTATTGCCCGCTGATTTGGGCCGGATCCAGGCCGGCTGTGGTCAGCGTGTCTCTTAATCCGGTTATGCAGCTTTCTGGGAAAACCGATTTGCCGCGGATAGCAGCCAAGCCATTTTTCAGGGCAATCAAGTGTGCGCAGAAGTTGCCGCTGTCAACTGTCGAAATGTATTGCGGTTCCAGAATTTGCAGTGTCCCTATATGATACCAGTTATAAAGATGGCCGTGCCAGCGCGGCAGCTTTTGCACCGTGGCCAGGATCTGTTCGCACTTGTCGACAAAGGCCAGCAGGCCCAGGTAGCCCATATCCCGGGCAGCCAGGGTGGATAGCAGCTGTAAGCCAATGTTTGTCGGCGATGTTTTATCAGAGTGTTTCGGGCCGGGATATTTCTGGTAATTGTCCGGGCACAGCCAGTTGTTTGCCGGCGTGCTGAAATCTTCGAAAAAATTCCAGGTTCGCCTGGCTAAAAGCCGCAAGCGGCGAACTTGTTCTAATCTGATGCCTTTTGGCAGTCCCGGGCGGAGCTGCAAGCTTGCTGCCCAGGATAAGGCTGGAGAAAACAGCCAGAGCAGGGCTACCGCAATTTGAAGAATAGCCCAGGCCGATAAATCATTTTGCATGATCCCCCAGACTAACAATATCGCCGGCAGAACGGCCGGCCACATGCATCGGACATGAAAGGCCAGCGTATTTTTGACGCCGTGTTCGACTGCCTCGGCAGTTTGCCATTCCAATAACTTCCGATGACTGATCAAAAGGCGGTACAAGGTTCGGAGAATGGCGTCGATAGCCTGGTAAGCCCGATAGGGAACCAACGTCATGACAATGATCAACTGCAGGACAAGGACAACCAGATTACCCCAAAAAGCTGATATGGCCAGACGCATCGACGGATTGCGGTTTTTCTGGATGATGATCCGGACCAGTATCGAAAAAATGCCGTAAAAAGTATCAAAACAGATCAATGGAATCCAGATCCAGGGGATTTGGGGGAAACAGACCGTATTAAACAGGATCAAGGCCAGAATAACCGGCTGGATCAGGCTGCGCCGAAGATTGTCGACAATCTTCCAGCGGGAGAGCCAATTGATGGACGTTCTGGGTAAAAGCCAGGGTAAAAGCTGCCAATCGCCGCGGATCCAGCGATGTTCCCGCCGGGTGTAGCTGATGATGCCGGCCGGCGGCGTATCCATCAGCTTGACGCCGCTGGCAAAAGCACAGCGCGACAGGCTGCCCTCTAATAAATCATGGCTCAGTATGCTGTTTTCCGGTATCGTGCCATGCAAAAGCAGGTGCATGGTCTGAATATCATAGATTCCTTTGCCCACGAAGATCCCTTCGCGGAAAACATCCTGATAAACATCCGATACAACAGTTGCATAGGGGTCGATGCCGGTTTGGCCGGAAAAAAAGCGGGAAAAAATGCTGGCTGTCGGACTGGCAATGCGGCTTCTGATTTCAGGCTGAACAATGGCGTATCCATCGATGATTTTTTTGGTTTTGGGCTCTATATGGGGATGATTGAGCGGATGAGCCATGATGCCAACCAAAGTGGCGGCGCTTTCCCGGACTAGTTCGGTATCGGCATCCAACGTAATGACGTATTTAAATTTTGATAGCAATGCCGGATCCCCGACCTGGATGATGTAATTGGTGTCTTTTTCACCATTCAGCAGTGCGTTGAATTCTTCCAGCTTGCCGCGTTTCCGCTCCCAGCCCATCCAGCAATTCTCGGCAGCATTCCAGCGACGCGCCCGGTAGAACAGGGAAAACCGCGGATGAATGCCAGGATAGCTGGCATTCAGGGCATTGATGGCTGATTCGGCAGTTGTAATCAGGGCATCATCTCCGGCAGTGGTTTCGGTTGCCGCATCTTTGAAATCGCCCAGCAAGGCAAAGTAGAGATTATCCTGGTCATTAGCCAGGTAATGTTTTTCCAAACGTTTGACGTAAGTTCTGACTTGCGATTCAGATCCGAAAATAACCGGCATAACCACAATTGTCCGGTATTCATCAGGAATATGCTTATGAAAATCCATTGCCAGCTGAGCTTGGGGCAATACCATGCGGGCGCTGATATCCTGCATGAGATGAATGCCTATGCTGATCGCCGGGAATAGCATCAATAGTCCGAGAACGGCCTCCAGGCCGATGCCGGCTTGAACCTTGCTATTGACTAAAAGCAGCGCTCCCAGGATCAGCCCGAAAGTGAAAAGGGCAATTCCCGAATAATAGATAGCGACATGGCAATTTCTGCATAATTTTCTTCCAGGCCTGGCAGGCAGCTTACGTCCAGAGAGCCTGGCGATCAGGCAGGAATATCCCCGGCCAGTCAGATAGGTTCCAATATGGTCCGGAACCGAGAAATCCGATCCAGGCGGCGGTGATTTGGCCAGCTGCAAAACCTGGCGGGCAACATCATTTTCATCATAATGAAACCGGCGGGCCAATTTTTCGACTTTCACACGGTAAATACTGCGGGACTGGCTGTCCATCTTGGGAAATATGCCTGCAGGATCTTCGGACAGCAGCAGATTCAATGAACTGACTTGCTGCAATTCCTCGTCCCAGTTGATGTCGCTGATCGTTTTCAGGCTGGCAACCAGCGAACTGATCGTGGCTTCAGCGCCGGCTTCGAATTGTTCTTCCTGGCTCATGATCTCCGGCAGCAGTTCAAGGTATTCGCCAGGCTCCGTATGCAAAGCCTGCGCAAGCCAGACAGCAAAATCCGCCTCGTTTATTGACATGCCCCTTAGCTTATACACGACATGGGAAATAAAAATGTTGTCTTTCAGGCATTCTATGCCGCATTCTCTTTTCATGGCCGCAGCAATGGTTTTTGCATCCTGATTCAATTTCGGTGTGATCTTTTTGACCATCCGGTCAGCCAGGCGTTTGGTTTCGATGATTCGAACCACTTGTTTGGATTCATCGACAATTTTTTCCAGCAAGCAGAAAATCAGCATGTCAGGCAATGCCCACAATTCTTTTGCCAGAATCGGACAAACCGATTGATATTTTTTCAGCATTTCCAGAACATTGTTTTCTCTTAAACGGAAATTGCTGCAACTGACTATCTCTCTGGCCATCATGTAGATACGCAGATAATCATGGCCATAATCGCCGATCAGCATTGGCATCCGCCGATATTTGCGAAGATTGCCGAAGGCCTGCAGCTTCATCAGTTCCTTGTAAAACAGGTTGTAATTGTCAAAAAACCATTGGGAAGCCGGCACAAGGCTGATGATCTCGGCCGGCGCCTTGCTCAGGCGCCGTCGCAAGGTCTGCAAACCCATATAAACCTGCCAGTGCAGATGGTCGATAAGCCAGCTTTTGGATTTTTGCCGCACGAGTTGGCAGCGAGCGGTTTCCAGAAGGTATTCGGAAATTTCGTTGGCGCTTTTATCAATTCTGATCAGGCTGGGGTGATGTTTAACCCGGGGATAAAATCCAAGAAGCTTGGCAAAATGAATCAGTTTGCGCACGATCAAAACAGCAAAAGGCATCAGGATTATCAATATAATCAGAGTCAGTAAAAGATGGTCAGATAAAAAACCGATCAAAATAATCATCAGTCGCCCTCCATTGGAAAAGCCCTAGAAAATTCAATCGAGTTTAAACAATAATCTCCTCATCATTTTAACAAAATTATTGATACACTACTGAAATCCATTCTCACAGAGAATGTGTATTTACCATTATAACAGAATCTGTTTGGGCTTGCCAGCTTATGTTTATTGACAAGTTCCCTACATCTTATATGATGAGTATAGGAGGTGCATCAGAATGATTGAAAAACAGTACGCTTATACCCTGGGCAATGACAAGGTCATCGAACGGATTGTCGAAGACGACAATGTCGCCATCAATCACATGATTCTCGGCCCTTCGGAAGCGCTGCCGGAGCATAACGCCAACTCCAATGTCCATCTGATCATCATTCGCGGCCAGTTGACCATCCGGCTCGACGATCAGGCAGAACATCAATATCCGATGGGCAGCATCCTGGCAATCCCCTTTAAAACCCAAATGAACCTATCCAACCAATCTAGCGGCCAGCTGGAGTTTTTTGTCGTCAAAGCCCCCAGCCCCCGCAGCATGGTTCCTTAATTTAATTTAACTGGATTGGATCAGTCCGGCAAGGTGGCCGATCGCCGCTTTGATCCGCTGATCACGGGTCTTTTTGGGGGACCAGCCTATAATTTCCGCGCCCAGATATAAACCGGCTTTTGCCTCGCAAAAACCTTGCAGCTGTTTGACTGCGTTTTTTCCGCCCATCCATTTGAATGGAGACGACATGGTAATGAAGCAAGCTGCCTTTTTTCCGGCAAAGGCGGGAAGCTGCCGCATGCAGGCGGTCATGGCCGGAGCCAGCGCAAATCCCTGGACCGGCGACCCAAAAAACAAAACATCATAGCGGTCAATCGCTGGAACTTGCTCCACAAGCACATTTCCGGTACGAAGCCGTTGTTCGCCAACCGGGCTTATCCGTTCGATCACAACCTCATGCCCATCATTCAATAGTTTTTCCCGGAGCTGCAAGGCAACGGAATAGGTGTTGCCGGTTTGGGAAAAAACAATTATTCCTGCGTTCATATTCATTCTCCTGTCTTCATCTGTTGTCAGCTATTCAGCCGCTTTGAAATTATAGAGAGGCTTGATCTGTTGTATGATTTCAACTGAATCGGCAATATTGCGAATAATTTCATCAATCGGTTTGTAAGCGAAAGCCGCTTCGTCCAAGGTGTTGGCGTTGACTGTGCTGGAGTAGATTCCGGCCATGGATTGCTGATATTGGCTTAAGGTTATGGTCTGACGCGCTTTGGTGCGGCTCATCAGGCGGCCGGCGCCATGCGGAGCGGACTGGTTCCAGTCGCTGTTGCCTTTGCCCAGGCAAACCAGGCTGCCATCGCGCATATTGATCGGAATCAGGACCCTTTCGCCGCTGCGGGCCGAAATCGCCCCTTTCCGAAGGATCATGGACTTTAAATCGATGTAGTTGTGAACCGTCGTCCATCGGTCTTCCACTTTGAGATTCAGATCATGCAGGATTTCCTGGATGATCGCCAGCCGGTTAAGGTCGGCATAATGCTGGATGATCGACATGTCGTGAAGATAATCGCGCAGCAGTTCTCCCTCGCAATAAGCCAGCGAACGCTCAACCCCGCTGCCAGAGAGCCGCCTGGCAGCTTCATGCTGATAATATTCTGCCGCCTGCTTGCCGAGATTCCTGCTGCCGGTATGGACAACCAGATACAGCCGGTCCTGGGCGTCGCGATCAACCTCGATAAAATGGTTGCCCCCGCCCAACGTGCCAATGCTGAGCTGGGCTCTTTTAAGATTGATCGCCTGCCGGCAGCGCAGCTGTTCCAGATCCACCTGCTGAAGAAAGGCATGGGCTTTGTCCCGGATGTCAAAGCCGCTGGGAATTGCCGCATGGATCAAGCGGTCCAGCTGATGCAGTTCCAATCGGCGATCTTGTAAAATAACCGTCTCCATGCCGCAGCCAATATCAACGCCAACCAGATTGGGTACGACTTTGTCTTGGATCGTCATGGTCGTGCCGATTGTACAACCGGCGCCGGCATGAGCGTCCGGCATGATCCGGATATTGCTGCCGGATGCAAACGGCTGGTCAAGCAGCCGGATGATCTGCGCCGCAGCTTCTGGTTCGATCGTGTCGGAAAATACCTTGGCAATATTGTAGCGGCCTTCAAGAATCTGCATGGAAATTCCTCCGCTCAATCAATTGATGCCCAAGATCATTATACCAGCAGATCAGCAAATTCTCATTAAAAAGCGGTCAGTCATTGCCGGCCGTTTTAAATTTGTTGCAGGTCCGGCAGTTCTGGCAGGACAAGGGCAGTTCCAAACCGGCCGGCTCCAGGATTGACGGATCCGAAAGCAAATCGGCCGTGCGGCCATCCGCGGCAATCCGGCCCTGGTGCAGGACGATTGTCCGTTCACAGGTTTCCAGGATCAGATCAAGGTCATGGCTGGTGATTATTTTGGTGTGCCCGAATTGTTTGAGCAGGCCGATCAACCGGCGCCGGGTCCGGGGGTCCAGGGAGGACGAGGGTTCGTCGAGGATCAGGATATCCGGCGCCATCGAAAGCACCGAAGCGATCGAGGCCGCCCGCTTTTCGCCGCCGGAAAGGCAAAATGGCGGGCGATCCTTAAGGTCAAGGATCCCCACTTCGCTTAAGACCGATTTTACCCTGGCATCGACTTCATCCTCAGTCAATTTCAGATTGCGCGGGCCAAAGGCCACATCCTCATAGACGGTCGGCATGAATAATTGATCATCCGGGTCCTGAAAAACCAGCCCGAGGCGCTGCCGGATCATGGGCAGCGTCTTTGGCGTCAGCAAAACATCGCCGATCTGGATTTGACCGGCGCGGGGGAACAATACCCCCATCAAAAGCAAAAGCAGCGTTGACTTGCCGGCACCGTTGGCGCCAATAATCCCCACGGATTCACCATGATGAATCTGAAAAGAAACGCCGGACAGGACCGGTTGGTTTGGCGAATAGGAAAAGCTTAAGTCTTGCACTGACATTTTATGATGGCTCATAACAATCCCCCGGTAATTAATGCTCCGACTGCCGCCGGCAAGTCGAAAAAACGCACCAGGCAAAAGTATAAAAACCAACCGGACAGGTACAAAAAATCCTTGCCGGCGGGTCTTTTGCTGATGCCGATAAAGTAATCCCCGCAAAACCCGCGCAGTATCATGGCCTGATAAAGCCGCTCTGCCCGGTCGAAAGACCGAAGAAGCAGCTGCCCGGCCAGTGAACCCCAAACCGCGGGCCTGATTCCCGGACTTAATGGCGATCGCAAGGCATAGGCCCGGATCGTCCGGGAAGCTTCGCCGGCCAGAACGGACAAATACCGATAGATCAGTAAAACCAGCGTCACCATAAGGCGCGGCATTTTGAAAAGGCGCATGGCGGCGGCCATTGGATGCATGCCGGTTGTCGCGATTAATAAAAGCGCGGCGGTTACCGTCAAGGCCGTTTTAAGCAGTATCGACAGCAAGGTCAGCCAGCCGTGGGATATGGCCACGCTGCCAAGCAAAAAGGCTTGCCGGTCGAGAATCGGATTGAGCAGGCCGATCCCGATGACAAAAGGCTCAACCAGGAGAAGCCGCTTGAAGATCGGCCAGACCGGTATTTCGGCCAGCGCAAAAATCAGAACCGGATACAGAAGCAACGGCAAAAGGCTGCTGATTTCGTCCCGCGCAAAAGAAGACACGGTGACGAGAAACAGGATTGTCACCAAAAGCTTGGTTGCTGGATGAAGCTGGTGAATCCAGGTTTTTTGGCGCGCCATTTCATCAAGCTTATATAGATGGCCGATTGCTCCGGAAAGGCTGCTCATAACTTGCTGCTCATGCGGGTTGGTCAGAAAGTTTTTTCCGGCGACGTTTGATTAAGACAATCAAAAGTCCGGCAAGTCCGGTCAGACCAAGAGTCAGCAATGCGCCGACCACCCCCGAAACGCTGGTTCCAGCGCTGACTGCCGGCCACGCCGCCGGCTGATTTTCTGCCGGTACAATTTGGCTGCCGCTATCGTCCTTAAAGTCGTAATCCGGCAAAAAGGCCGTCACAGCTTGAATATCGGCCATAGTCCGATGAAGCCCATCGCTATTTTCCAGCTCGGAGGTACCGGCAACTTGAAACATCGACCATTCCAGGCCGTCAGGATTTACCGAAGCAAACCAGGACAGGATGCCGCCGATGACAAGAACGCAAACGGCCAGAACGGCTCCTGCTTTTTTAAAAGAGACGTTGCCGATTGGCAGTCCGGCAGCAATATTCTCGACAATCTCCGGCCGGGCCTTCCAGACAAAAGACACCACGCTGGCCGTGACCAGCCCCTCAACCAGGCCAATTGCCAGATGGATCGGCTGCATGAGAAGAATAAACGACTGGAAGGGCAGTTCGGTTTTGCCGGACATGGCCGTTTCAAGCACGACGCTGAAAGCGCCTAGCTGCAGGCTGAAAACAGCCGAAATCATGGACGCCCAGAAGATGCGGCGTAAAGTCCATCCTTTGCGCACAATCAGCCGAAAAATCAGCGGATAGGCAATCAGGCAGCTGAAAAATCCCAGGTTGAAAACATTGCAGCCGTATGCCAGCAGGCCACCGTCAGCAAAAAACAAGGCTTGGATCAGCAGAATCGAAGCCATGGTCAAAAACCCGGCTGAAGGTCCAAGCAAGACCGCTAAAAGCATTCCGCCGCCAAGATGGCCGCTCGAACCGGTTCCGGGAATGGTAAAATTGATCATCTGGGCCGCAAAAATGAACGCGCCCATAATCCCCATCAAAGGTACTTTCTTCTGTTCCAGCTCGTTTGAAGTCTTTTTGACCGATAGCGCAACCAGCCCGGCTGTCACAGCCAGCATAGCCCCGCCGACCGAAGGTGAGATCAAGGCATCCGCCATATGCATATAAAGTAATCATCTCCTTTAACAAAAACGACCCGGCAAGGGTAGAATGATTCATTCCAGTCCCTTCATGGGTCTGATTTGTCGAAGAAAACAACGGTCTTGATGCTTCCAGGCGAAATCTTCATGATTTCCAATACGTCTGTTATTCTATCGATTCAGGTCAGGAATGTCAATGTAAAATCCATCTAAACCCGGCAAAACCCGGCAAAACCCGGCAAAACCCGGCAAAACCCGGCAAAAGGCATGGGTCAGCAAATGCGCGGCAAGCCTTCCTGCCAGGGGCGGGCAACCTGGCGGCGGCTGCCGAAAACCGTCTCGACTCCAACCCCATAGCCGGCCTTGATAATGCCGATATCGGCAGCAAGCGTTCCGGCCGGCGATGCCCGCAAGATGTCCAGGATGGGCAAAGCATCCTCGGCGGCAACAATCAGCACCATGCAGCCTTCATTGGCCATGGTCAGCGGATCCAAACCAAGCAGATCGCAAAAGGCTTGCGTTGCCGGGCGAACCGGCAGGGTCGTTTCCTTGAGTTCTGCCGACAGTCCGGCGCTTTCCGTCAATTCGTGCAAGACTGCAGCCAGGCCGCCGCGAGTGGCATCACGCATGGCATGGGGTATAAGGCCCCGGTCAAGCAGCGGCCGGATCAATTTGTTTAGTGGTGCGGCATCGCTTTGGATCGAGGTTTCAACTTGCAGGCGCTGGCTCATGATGCAGGCCTGATGGTCGCCCAGAGGGCCGGTTACCAGGATTCTGTCCCCCATTTTCGCTCCGTTGCCCCGGACAGCCTGACCGTCGGGAATCACGCCGATACCGCTGGTATTGATCATCAGTCCGCCATGGCCCTCGATGACCTTTGTGTCGCCGGCGACAATCTGAACGCCGGCCTCTTGGGCCGTTTGAGCCATTGAACGCACGAAGCCGTCCAGCAAGTCCAGCGGCAGGCCTTCTTCCAGGATGAAACCGGCAGTCAGATAACGGGGTATCGCCCCGACAGCGGTGAGATCGTTCACTGTGCCGCAAACGGCCAGGCGGCCGATATCGCCTCCTGGAAAGGCGAGCGGCGTGACCACGAACGAATCCGTCGTGAAGGCAATCTGCCCGCTTACTGTCAAAATGGCAGCGTCCTCCAGATTGGCCAAGACCGGATTGCCCAAGTGGCGAAGAAATATTTCCCGGATCAGCTGATCTGTGGCGCCGCCGCCGCCGCCATGTTTTTTCTCGATAATCATGCTCTAGCCTCCTGGTGGTAATTGTAGGCCAGACCGCAGGCCCCTTCATTGGAAACCATGCAAGGCCCCAAAGGATGCTCCGGACGGCAACTCTTGCCAAAAGCTGCACATTCCCGCGGACGCATCCGGCCGGACAAGACATCGCCGCAGCGGCAAATTGCCGTCTTTGGATCCTTTGGGGAGGCATTAGGTTCATTCCATTCAGTCCAGGCATAATCCGCAAATTCCGGTTTCAATTTCAAGCCGGAATCGGCAATTGTCCCTAATCCGCGCCAGTTCATATCGGCCGGTTCAAAGTAGCGGCTGATCGCTGCCTGGGCCAGGGTGTTGCCCTGGGGCGGCACCAGTTGGGGATAATCATTCAAGACAGCCGCCCTGTGGCTATCTGTCAGAAAAACCAGGTCCCGCAGCCCGATCAGGACCTGTTCAACGGTGAAACCGGCAATGACGAAAGAACGGCCGGATGATTTCGCCAACGGTTCATATGGCGCCGACCCGATAATGGCGCTGACATGGCCTGGAGCCAAAAATCCATCCGGACAGTCCGGTTGTTTCAGCAAATGCTTCAAGGCCGGCGGCATCAGGCGCAAGGAAGAAATCAGGCGGATATTTGTAAGCCCGCGGCCGATCGAAAGTTCAAGCAAGCGCGAGTAAAGCGGTATGGTTGTTTCAAAACCGATGGCTGCCACCAGAAATTGGCGTTCCGGCTGCCTGGCCGCATGGTCGAGCACCTCCAGCGGTGAAAGGAAGGTGCAGACAGACCCGCCCATAGCCATGGCCTGCTGCAAGGTGCCTTCACTGCCGGGGATGCGCAGCAGATCGGAAAAACAGGCGACCGTTACGCCAGAAGTCAGGGCCAGCCGGTATAAACGGTCGATTTCTTCGTTGGGCGTTACGCAAACGGGGCAGCCCGGACCGGAAACCAGACGGATGCTTTCCGGCAAAAGATCACGAATGGCATAGCGCTCCAAAACTGCCGTGTGCGAGCCGCAGATTTCCATCAACGTCAACGGACGGCCCCGGTAATTTTTCAGATAGTCGACAGCCTGAGCCGTATTCATGATTTTACCATCGGCGGCGGTTCGGGCGCTTCCGCTGCTTCCGCCAGATCGGACATGAGCTCTCTCCAGCGGAACAGCTCCTGCTCATCGAGCACGGCAATGGCGCAACCCGCATGAATCAGCACGGTATCGCCTTCTTTGGCCGTGACCAGGCCAAGATCAACGGTCAAAGGAATCCCCTCGTAGTCGATCAGCGCTTTCTGGTCGGCCATGACTTTTTGTATTTGACCTAAAACAGCTAGACACATTTATTTTTCTCCCAACCTTGCTTCGCGCAACGTTTTTTCATATTCAAGACCAAGCCAGGCCTGGCCAAGCGCCAAACCGCCATCACCCGGCGAAACCCGGCGATTGGTCAGTACGGTTAATCCGTTTTGCCGTAAAAGGGCAGCTGATTTCTCCAATAATAGCACATTTTGAAAACAACCGCCGCTTAAGGCCACAACAGAAATATCATTGCCGGCGCATATTTTTTGACAGATATCGGAGACCTGTCCGGCCAAAGCCTCGTGAAAGCCAAGAGCCAGGCTGCGCCTGTCGGCGCCTGCCGCCAGGGCTGCGCGCATGGCAGCAAACAGCGGCGCCGGATCCAGCCAAAAGCAACGGTTTTCATTCTCTGAAATGCCAAAACGGCCGGATAACGGCCAAGCCGGCAAATTCAGCAGGCGGGCCTCTTCCGCGGCCTGTTCCAGCAGTTGGCCGCACTCCCCTTCATAACGGTTGGTATCGCCAAAATCCAGCATGGCACAAACTGAGTCAAATAGATTGCCCATGCTCGAATTGCGGACAGTTCCGATTTCCCGCCGGCAAGCTGCCGCAATGAGCAGCGTTTCAGCCGGGCGCTGCTGTAAACACGGCGCTGCAAAAATCAAGTCATCGCCCGAAAGCCCTGCTGCAACAAGGTGACAGATCAGGCTTTGCCAGGCCCGTTTTCTGGCAAAATCGCCTCCGGCAACCGGAATAGGCCGCAAACAGGCGGCACGGGTCACGCTTGTCCCTTCGACGATCAGCCATTCGCCTCCCCAGATTGTGCCGTCGGTTCCATAGCCGGTCCCGTCGAAAGCAACTCCGAGAACCTTTTTCTGACCCGGATTTTCTGCCAGCACCGAGGCAATATGCGCCTGATGGTGTTGAACACGCATAACCGGCACATCCGGAAAGCGTCTTTGTAAGAGCCCGGAGCTGAAATAATCGGGATGACAGTCGACAACCAAACGGTCCGGCCGGCAATCCAGAATCCGATTCCAATGCTCAAGCTGTTGTTCCCAGGACTCGGCGATCGAGCTGTCGGCCAGATCTCCCATGGGGGCGCCCAAATAACATAACCCGTCCCTGACCAGGGCGAAGGCCGCTTTCAGATCACTGCCGGCCGCTATAAGCCGCAGTTTCCCGGCATCCGAAGCGGCAGCACCGGCAGCAGCCATTAGATCCACCGGCAGCGGCACAAACCCACGGGCTCTTCTGATCAAAAGCGGGACATCGCCGGCAAGGCGCAAAACCGAGTCATCCAATCCGGTTTCAATCGGCCGATCATGGGTCAAAACGCCATCCAGACCGGTTTTTGCCGCAAATTCAGCCATTTTTTGATCATCCGTGCAGATGATTTCACCGCTCAGGTTGGCGCTGGTCATCACCAACGGGCCCAGCCGGTCTGTCAATTGGATCTGCAGCGGCGAAGCCGGCAGGAAAGCGCCGAGAAGCTTGCTGCCTGAAGCGACCAGCGGATGCAGAAGTTTTTGGGATTTTGGCAGGCGCGGCCGGACAAGGACGATCGGCCGGGCTGGCGTGCAAAGCTGCCCGCACTCGGATGACGTCAATTCGGCATATTGCCGCAAGCTGTCAAGATCGGGGAAAACGACTGCAAATGGCTTGGCTTCCCGGTTTTTTAGCTGACGGAGCCGCGCGACGGCTTTTTTTAGGTCAGGCCGGCAGACCAGATGATAGCCGCTCATGTTTTTGACGCCGAGGATGCCGCCATTCTCCAGTATTTCGACAGCCCTGGCCAAAGCCGGCAATCCCTGCAATTGGCCAAGGCTCAATTGCGGTCCGCAATCCGGGCAGGAAACCGTTTGGGCGTGATAACGCCGATCCTTACGGTCATCATATTCTTCCTGGCACTTGGGGCAAAGCGGGAATTCTTGCAGAGTCGTGCGAATCCGGTCATAGGGCAGTTTCTGAATGATCGAAAATCGGGGGCCGCAATGCATGCAACTGATCAGCGCGTGCCCAAAGCGCCGGTTGGCAGGATCTTTCAATTCCCGTTGGCAGTCCGGGCAAATGGCCAGGTCCGGCGAAATCAGAACCAGGCCGTCAGCGGGTTCACTTTCTCCGATAACAAATCCAGTCTGATTCTTTTGCGGTTCAGTTAAAGCCCCGTCGCTGCGAACAACCGACAGGCGGACGATTTGCGCCGCAGACGGCGCTTCCCGGACCAGCTCGGACCGGAAAGCTTCCAGCTGCCGGCTCGTCCCCCCGGCTTTGATGACCAGATGCGCGCCTGCGTTGCGCACTGAACCGGCCAATCCATGCCGATCGGCCAGGCGGGCCACAAATGGGCGCATGCCAACACCCTGAACGATGCCAATGACCGTCAGGGTTTCCCATACCAGGGGAACTGCTTTTTCAATCAGCTGATTTGACGTTGTTCGCGAATCCATTTTACAATTTCTTGGAAACCATTTTCGGCTTGCGCCGCCCCTGGCCGGGCTGATAACTGGATAACGGGCGCAGTTGGATTGAGAGCCCGGATTCCAGACAGGAAAAACGGCCAGTCAAAGTCCACGAATGGCAGAAGATCAGCTTTGTTGACCACAATCAAATTGGCCTTTTCAAAAGCCAGCGGATATTTGTAGGGTTTGTCGCTGCCGTCAGTCACCGTCGTCACTAATAACTTGATATCTTCACCGATATTGAATTCGGCGGGGCAAACCAGATTGCCAATATTTTCGATAAACAAAACGCCCGCTTCTTTAAAAGGGAAGACATCCAGGGCGCTGGCGACAACCGGGGCATCCAGATGGCAGGCGCCATGGGTGTTGATCTGGACTGTTTCCACACCGGCTGCCAAAAGTTTTTGGGTATCCAGATCAGACTCGATGTCCCCTTCAAGGACGTAGGATTTTTCGGGTGACAACGCCTGGACAAGGCCGCTGATGACCGATGTTTTTCCGGCGCCGGGGGCGCCCATGACATTGATTGTCCAAATTCCGCGCGCATGCAGTCTTTGCTTCAGGTTGTCGGCTTGCCGATCATTTTCGTCCTGAATATTGACCATGACGGAAATTTCTTGCTGGCTCATTTGTACTAACCTCCAGTAAACCTTAACGATCCGGGCTGTTTGCCGGACCGCCACCATCGTCGATTTCAATCGTTTTCAAATAAAACTCTTTGCCAATTTCGGTTGGATGGCCGTCTGTTCCGCAGTTCGGGCAAGCAAAGGAAAAAGGCCGTCTGATAAAATGTTGGCCGCAAGCCGGGCAGCCAAGCTGGGGGCGAATTCTTTCGATATGAAGATTGGCGCCTTCGCAGGCCGTGCCGGCAGCAATCGCATCGAAATATAACCGGATTGAATCGCCAACATAGCCGGCATCGTCACCGATGACCAAGGTCATGCTGGTCACTTTGGATGCCCCTTGCTCGGCGGCTTTGGCACAAGCCAGCTGGATCAGGTGGCAGGTGATCGGATATTCATGCATGGGTTTCTTCCGGCACCCCGACCATGAAGCGTTCGGTCTGCCCGCCCTGAGATGGCAAAGGCTGGCCGGTTAACATCTGCAGGCATTTTTTCGGGCAACATTCGACGCAGGCGCCACATTGGATGCAGCGCAGCCGGTTGATCTGCCAGTATGCTTCGGCCCGATTGGTCTCGATTGCCGATGTCGGGCATTTGCGCATGCATTGGCCGCAATAGATGCAATCTTCGATGGTTATGCCAATGCTGCCCCGGCTCCTGTCAAAAGGCGCCCGCGGCTGCACCGGATAAGGCCGGGTCACAGGTTTATGCAATAAATTGGCCAATAAAGTCGATAAAAAAGGCATCAAAGTCATGGATTCACCTCTCTGTGCAACTGATGCAGGGATCAATTGTCAGGATCAAAAGCGGAACATCCGCCAGGCTGCTGCCAGGCAGAATCTTCAGCAAGGACGGCAGGTTGGCAAAAGTTGGCGTCCGGACCCTCATGCGGTCCAGATTTTTAACGCCGTGCCCACGCGTATAATAGACGACTTCTCCGCGTGGCTGTTCCAGGCGGGCATAAGCTTCCCCATTCGGATTGCCGAGGACTTTGACAGAAATTTCGCCGTCCGGAATTTTGCCGATCGCCTGACGAATCAGATCAACCGACTGGATGATCTCGTCGGAGCGAACTTCGCAGCGGGCCTGGCAATCGCCGTCAAGCCTAATGATCGGCGAAAAGTCCAGATCGCCGTATGCCGCATAGCCCAATTGGCGGGTGTCATCGGCCACGCCGCTGGCGCGGAGCATGGGCCCGACTGTGCCGTAAAGGCGCGCGTCTGAAGCATTAAGCAGCCCGACGCCGGCCAAGCGGTGACGCACAGAAGCATCCTGCAGAAAAATCTTGTTTATTTTGCGGACATCGTCGGCCAAGGACGTCAGCACCTGTTCAAATTGTCTGAGATGCTCAGCGGTCATGTCTTTCCGAACGCCGCCGACTTTGCAAACCGAAAAAATAACCCGGCCGCCGGTTGTCATCTCAAACAGGTCCAGTACGGTTTCGCGATGCCGCCAGCACTGCATGAACAGGCTTTCAAACCCAAATGCGTCGGCCAGCAGCCCCATCCATAAGAGATGGCTGTGAATTCTGGACAATTCAGCCCAGATTGTCCGCAGATACTTGGCCCGGGGCGGAATCTCCAATTTCATGATGTCTTCGACCGACTGGCAATAGCCCATCCCATGAATAAACGAGCAAATTCCGCAAATTCTTTCCGCAACATAGACATATTCCTGGAAATCCTTTTTCTCGACAAGTTTTTCCAGGCCACGATGGACAAAGCCGATCGACGGAATGGCTTCAATGACTTTTTCGTCTTCCATGACCAGATCCAGATGGATCGGTTCCGGCAAAACCGGATGTTGCGGCCCGAATGGAATGATACTGTAATTGCTCATGGCTGCTCCTCCTTCTTGGCGCCGGCATCCGCCTGCTGGGCAGTGATCTTCCCGGCGTTTGAATCCGAAGCTTTATTTTCAGGGGCAAACGGCATTTGCTGCTTTAACCGGTAGAGTTTACCCTGGTAGTCGATGGAGATGCCGCTGAACTGCACGCCAAACAAATCGTGAATTTCATTTTCATAAAGGAAAACGCAGGGGTATATCTTGCTGATGCTGGGCACGGTTTCCTGCGGATCAACGGTCAGCCGCAAATTCAGCCACTGGTCCGGGGTGGCAAAACAGTAATTCAATTCGACCTGGGACGGCAATGTAGTCGCATGCACCTGAACCAGGCGCATATTGCGCTGGCAGGCCTCGTCTGCCAAAGGATAAAGTTCGTGAACAGAAATCAGTTGCAGATCGCTCTGCACCTCGCGTATTTTCATTTTTTCACTTCCTTTTTTTGACGCTTTTGTGAAAAATGCCGATGGGATTTTTCTTCCAGCAGGGCAATCGCCTGAACAACGCCATTGATAATGCTTTCGGGGCGGGCTGCACAGCCGGGAACATAAACGTCGACCGGCACAGCAGCGGCCGCGCCGCCAAGAATCGGATAGCACCCGGCAAAAATGCCGCCGGAAGTCGCGCAGATGCCAACGGCCACAACGACTTTGGGATGGGGCATCTGCTCATAAAGCTGGCGGATGACCGGAAGGTTCTGGTCGTTGACTGCTCCGGTCAGAAGCAGGATATCGGCATGTTTGGGATTGCCGGTATTGATGACGCCAAAGCGTTCGACATCATAAAGCGGGGTCAGACAAGCCAGGACTTCGATATCGCAGCCATTGCAGCTTGTTCCGTCATAATGCAGGATCCAGGGAGATTTTGCAACACCAGACATATTATCCTCACATAATCAAAGATAGAATCAACAGATTGATAAAGACCAGGCTGGCCGATGTCAGCCAGGTCACTTTTAGAGCCGCCTGCCATTTGAAACGGGCGAAGGCATTATCAATCAGGATTTCCAGGAAAAATACCAAAAATGACATCAGAAGTCCAAGGGCCAGTGTCCATGGCGAGCGGCCGATGAAGAACAAGCTGACGATGCCGTAAAGCAACAAGGATTCATACCAGTGGGCGATTTCCACGATCGCCAGGGTCCGGCCGGCAAATTCGGTCGTCAATCCCTTGACCAGCTCCTGATGAGCATGGTGGGACGTGCTTATATCAAATGGCGACTTGCGCAGTTTGATCGTCACAACAAGCAGGTAGCCCAGAAAAAGGCCGGGCAGCTTGATGATGAGGGGTTCTGAAACCCGGATGATGTCAGATACGGCAAAAGAACCGGAAAGGATGTAAAAACCGACAGCCACCAGAAGGATAATCGGTTCGTCGGCCAGGTTCAGCAGGAGCTCGCGGTCGGCGCCCAGGTTGCTGTAGGGCGAATTAGTCGCATAGGCCGCCAGGACCAGGAAAATGCTGGCCAGAGTCAGGGCAAAGATAACCAGCAGAAGATCGCTGCCGAAAAAAAACAGGGCAACGGTAAAAACCATAAAAAGCAGATGGATCATGACAAAAAAGCTTTGGGCATGGTTGACGACAGCCGTTTCTTTGCGCCACAGTTTGGCGATGTCGTAAAAAGGCTGCAGGAGCGGTGGCCCGATGCGGCTTTGCAGCCGTGCGGTCAGGCGGCGGTCGACGCCGGCCAGAAAGCCGCCAAGAAAGGGGCCGATCAGTACAAAAGCAAACATGACGACAATTCTCAGATCCATAACATCCTCCCGGCAGCATAGAGCAACATGCCGATCATGATAGCGGCAGTCCCATAGATGGACGGCTTCAGCAGGCGCTTTTCGCCAAATAGGCTTTCCATGTACCAGTTGGAAAGGAAAACACGTTTGGGGTTGCCCATGGAATCCATATACATGCGATTGTCGCCGAGATTGACGCCAGACATGTATACCGACGTGATGCGGTCGTCCAGGGCTGCTGCCAGGCGCAAGCCCAGCGGGAACATGGCGATCATGGTCAGCATGATCAGCATGATCAGCTGATTGCCGGAACTGATGATGGTCTGGCCGACATGGCCGAAATGTTCTTCCAGAAACGGGACTATCAGGTTTGTGGAAACCTGGGGAAATCCAACGCACAGAATGATGGCCATCGTCGAAAGGCTAACGAGCGGCAGCCATTCCAGGAAACTGGACGGATGCTTCATTCGGACTTTGCGGTGCATGATGGTAATGACCTTGCCCAGCCACTTGGTCCAGTAGAAAAGCGTTGCGGCGCTGCCGAAAACCAGGAAAAGCACCGTTAAAAGATGGCCGCTGTCGATGAACGACTTCAAGGCAGCCCATTTGGAAACCAGCATGCCGAAGGGAGCCAGGAACATGGCGGCGATCCCGATGCAAAGCACCAGGGCCAATCCCGGCAGTTTGATGATCAAGCCGTGCATGGATTCGATATTCCGGTCGCCGATGACCTGTTCGATGCTGCCGACAGTCAAGAACAGCAAGGATTTGGAAACCGCGTGGAACAAAATCAGCATGGTTGCTGCCCAGAGCGACTCATAGGTGCCGATTCCGGCACAGGTGACGATCAGGCCAAGATTGGCCACTGTCGACCAGGCCAGGACTTTTTTGGCATCGGATTGCGGTATGGCCAGAAAAGACGCGATCACAAAAGTCAGGCCGCCGATCAGCACCACCAGCATTCCTGCCACGGTGTTGCCAAGGAGCGGACTGATCCGGATCAGCAGGTAGACGCCTGCCTTGACCATGGTAGACGAATGCAGCAAGGCCGAAGATGGCGTTGGTGCAACCATGGCGCCCAAAAGCCAGCGCGAAAAAGGCAGCTGGGCGGATTTGGTCATGCCGGCGATGGCCAGAAGAACCGCCGGCAAAGCCAGGGTCGCCGGATCTTTAACCGCCATCAGCTGGTGCAGCTCGAATATGTTATGATTCAGGCCGAGATAGATGATGGCCGCCACAAAGCAAACCCCGCCAAGAAGATTCAAGACCAACGCGCGGGTGGCATTTTGCCAGGCTTCTGCCGTCTGGGGATAGCTGATCAGAAAATACGAACAAAGCGTGGTCAATTCCCAGAAGAAATAAAGCCAGATCAGGTCGTTGCTGAGCACAATGCCGTACATGGCGCTCAAAAAGATCATCATGATGCTGTTGAAGAAAGGCCGGCGATCCGGAACTTCCGGATGGTGGGCATGATGTTTGCGCATATAGGGCTGCGTATAGATCAGGATCAGTCCGCCGACCAGCGCGATGATGCCGACCATAACCAGGGTTAGCTTGTCAACGCCCAGATAATGGATCTCGACGTTGGTATGGCTGCCTCCCAGCTCGTACCAGAACATGGCGGCAATCTGCATGATCCCCATGACCGCAATCAGCGGATTGCGGCGGCGGTAGGATGCATAAAGCAAATACAAGCCGATCAGCGATTCAATGCCGATCATGGCCAGATTAAGTTTTACCGAGTCAATCGGATAGTCAAAGTTTGGCGCATCGAAATAAGACGATATCAAAATCAGTGCGCAGCTAATCTGGATAATGGTGGAAACCAAAACCAGCCAGCGCTGGCAGATCTCCCACTTCAATATCAAGAGCAGGCCGGCGGTAATCAGTGGCGTAGCCAGCAAGCAGATCAGCAAAAGCAATTCCATCAGCATAACCTCGTTCCTTAGTGCAAGATAGGCCTGTGAGCGAATCGTGTCCAAGCCAGTTCAGCCGGTTTTCCAAAATAAAGCCAGGCAATAGATAACCTGACCCCCCTCGCAAGCAAACCAATTATAGAGCCGATTTACGGAAATGGCAATGCCCAAATCGTCCCCAAACAGCCTATTCTCGCTGTTTTTCCCAAAGATTGCCGCCGCAAAGGTTTACGGTGATTTCCCGTAAATGTTTGCGGTTTTTACGATTCTGTATGCTTGGCATTGTGATTCTTTTAAAGGCAATTTTTCAAAAATGACTTGTTCTGGACATTTGGCGCATGATGTGATAAAGTTATTCGGTTATGAACGCATTAATCACCATGAGTCGGCAAATTTGCCGGAGAAAGTCGTAAATAGGTGTCTTTTGGAAATCAAGTCTTTTAATGAACTTCCCATTTCTCCCGAAGTCCTGCATGCCATTCAGGATATGGGCTTTGAAGAAGCTACTCCGATCCAGTCAGAATCAATTCCATATATTTTGGAAGGCCGGGATATCCTGGGCCAGGCCCAGACCGGAACAGGCAAGACCTGTGCTTTTGGCATTCCAATAATCGAGCGGGTTGATCTCGAGGATAATCGGATTCAATATCTCATCCTCTCACCGACCCGTGAATTGGCTATCCAGATTGCCGATGAACTTCATACCGTCTGCAAATACAAGGAAGGCCTCCGCATCCTCTCCGTTTATGGCGGACAGCCCATTGACCGCCAGATTCTGGCTCTCAAAAAGAAACCCCAGATCATCGTCGGCACGCCAGGACGAGTCATGGACCACATGCGCCGCAAAACCATCCGGCTTGACCATTTGCGCGGAATCATCCTCGATGAGGCTGATGAAATGCTGAATATGGGATTTAAAGAAGATATCGACACCATTCTGGTTTCAACGCCTGAACAGATCCAGAAAATATTCTTTTCGGCAACCATGCCCAAAAGCATCCTTGAACTGACCGACAAATACCTTCAAGATCCAATCCAGGTCCGGATCGTACCGAAGACGCTGACTGTCAGCAACATCGCGCAATATTATATTGAAGTCCGCGAATCCAATAAGCTTGAAGTCCTCTGCCGCCTGATCGAGGCCGAGCAAATCAAGTTGGCCCTTATTTTCTGCAATATGAAGCGGCGGGTCGACGATATTTGCGAAAAACTGCAAACCCGCGGCTATTCGGCTGAAGCCCTTCATGGCGACATGAAGCAGATGGCCCGCACCCGGGTCATGAACAAATTCAAAAAAGGCCAGGTCGAGTTGCTGGTGGCGACAGATGTCGCAGCCCGCGGTATCGATGTCGACAATATCGAAGTCGTCATCAATTATGATCTGCCCCAGGATGAGGAATATTATGTTCACCGGATCGGTCGGACCGCCCGGGCAGGGCGCTCCGGCAAGGCCTTTACCTTTGTCGTTGGCCGGGAAATCATCGATCTGAAAAACATCCAGCATTACACCCGCTCAAATATTGTTTGCGCCCAGCCGCCTACGCTGATGGACGTGACCGAAAGCCGGATCTCGTCGATCCTTGACCGGACAAAGGCCACTTTGGCTGGTAACGATCTTGGCAAATATATCGAGTATATCGAGAAATTTGTCGACGGGCTTAGCGTGACCGGATCAAATGACACCTATTATACAACAGCAGACATCGCCGCTGCGCTGCTTAAGCAGGCCATGGGGCCCGGTATCCAGCAGGTCGAGGAAATCGAGCCGGTCATTCCCTACGAAGATCATCTGGCAAAAAAACCGGCAAGCCGGTCGAAAACATCCAGCCGGGGAAAAACAGTCGAAGCCGGAATGGCCCGGCTGTTCATCAATGTCGGAACCGATGACCGGGTCCTGCCCAGGCATATTGTCGAAGCGATCTGTTCGCGGTCGGGACTTTCCGGCAAGCAAATCGGCGCGATCGCCATCTATGACCGCTATACCTTTGTCGATGTGCCAAAAGAATCGGCCGATAATGTCATCGCTTGCCTCAGCCATCAGAAAATAGCCCAGCGGCCGGTCCGCGTAGAAAAGAGCGGCAATCCCGAAATGGGCAAGTCAGCTGGGAAAAGTGAATTTTCAAGCAAAAGCAAACCGGCCGGGAAAAGCAAAAATTTTGAAAAGGGCAAGCCGGACGGTTTAAAAGGGCGCAAAACGCGGGATTAGAATTTTATTGATTGCGCAGTTCATTCCGCCGGTTGCGGAAATAGAGCAGGATATCCACGCTGACCATAATCAGATTGACGATATAGGCAATCAAGATCGGATCAAGCGAAAAAAACAGTTTGTGCAGGATGCCGGCAACATATCCCAGACAGATGATCACCAAAAAGGCAAGGCTCTTGCCTTTTGTGCTTCCTGTCCGATAGGATTTCAAAATTGAGATCGGCCAGGACAAGCCAAAGCAGACAATCATAATCAATTCAAAAAATCTCAAAAGAATCACGCTCACTTTCACGGTTCGATTTTAACAGGGCAAACCGCATTCAGCAAGTTAAGGCCATTGACATCCAATGGCCGCTGAGCCTAGACTTACAATATCATCATCGCCAGGCTTGGCCGGAGGTTTGAAGATGCTGCAAAATCAAGACAGCTTTCGCCAGCTGTTTGATAAAAACCTTGATTTGTCCTTAAAAGACCTGCGCCCGATACTAAAGCACCATCCGGCATCAATCAAGGCGCTGGTTAAAGTCGTGCGGCATCAAAAAAAAGCCAGCCGCACAAGGGCTTTTCAGGTCGAACAGGGCACCCCGGTGCCGCCGCTTCTCATCGTCAGCACAACCGATGCCTGCAATTTGCGTTGCGCCGGCTGTTATGCCCAGGCGCTCAGGCCTTCCCCCAAAAGCGGCCTGTCCGACGAAAAAGTCCGGGATATTCTGGCTGAAGCCGAAAAACTGGGTGTTTCAGCAATATTGCTGGCCGGCGGGGAACCTTTGCTGCAAAAGAACTGGCTTGATGCGCTGGCCACACATCCATATCTAGCCGGCCTGGTCTTCACCAACGGCACTTTGCTGCACGGCCAATGGCTTGACTGGTTCAATCTGAACCGCCAGATTTTGCCGGTAATCAGTCTGGAAGGCAATGCCCAAACAACCGATCAACGCAGAGGTTCCGGCGTTTTTCGCCTGATCATGCAAAACCTGCAGCACATGCAAAAACGCAATTTGCCTTATGGATTGTCGATTACGCTGAGCAGGCAAAATATTGAGCAGGTCCGCTCGGATGAACTGATTGCGGAATTTACCGGAATTGGTTGCCGGCTATTTGTTTTTGTTGAATATGTACCGGTCGAAGCCGGAACTGATGAGCTCGCGCTGACCCTTCCGGAAAAGCAAGCCTTTATCGAATGGCTTTCTATTGCGCAGCGCAAGCATTCCGCCCTCTTTCTCATCTTCCCGGGCGATGAAACGCCTTACGGCGGTTGCCTGGCCTCGGCCAGGGGCTTTGTCCATATCAGCGCCAGCGGCGATCTCGAGCCTTGCCCTTTTGCCCCTTACTCTGACCGCAACCTGAACCAGGTCAGTCTGGAAGCAGCGCTGCGTTCGGATTTTCTCAAGGCCATTCGCGACCATCACGAGCTTTTGCAGGAAGGCCGCGGCGGCTGCGCATTGTGGCATCATCAGGACTGGGTAGCCAGCGTGCTGTCAGCAGGCAAAACGGCGGAAGCGTCCGGAAAAGCCGCTGACAACGATCTGATATGACCGATATCATTAAATAATATTAACGGAAACATTTCTGTTGTCTGATTCATAAGTTACAGTCTCGGTTGGATAAAACCTCTATAATGGGTTTAAAATCAATCTTTGGAGGTAAGTTTATGAAATTCAGATGTTCCGTATGTGGTTATATTCATGAAGGAGATGCCCCGCCAGCCAATTGTCCCCAATGCAAGGCGCCGGCAGAAAAATTCAAGTTGTTCGAAGAAGCCGAGATGGTCTGGGCGACCGAGCATGTTGTCGGGATTGCCAAAGATGCTGATGCCCGGATCATTGACGGTCTGCGGATGAATTTCACCGGCGAATGCACCGAGGTCGGCATGTATCTGGCCATGTCCCGCGCCGCTGACCGGCAAGGATTCCCAGAAGTGGCCGAAGCCTATAAGCGCATTGCTTTCGAAGAGGCCGACCACGCCGCCCGTTTTGCTGAAATGCTGGGCGAGGTCGTTTCCGCGGACACCAAAACCAACCTCAAATTGCGTGTTGATGCCGAATACGGGGCGACAGCCGGCAAAAACGAATTGGCAGCCCTGGCCAAGCAGCTTGGTCTTGACGCCATCCATGACTCCGTTCATGAAATGGGCAAGGACGAAGCCCGTCATGGCAAAGCCTTCAAGGGCTTATTGGAACGGTATTTCAAATAAGAACCCCGTTTCTCTTTCGCGCGCTTGTCCTCGCCCTTTGGGCTGCGGAGGCGCGCTTCAGAGAAACGGGATTCTTTTGTGATGGAAGGCGGGTGTGTCTGTGCCCTTTTCGGATGGGTTGACTGAACAAAATAGATTGTTACGTCAGTAATCAGTCCTTTTTTGAAAATGGTCCAGATCTCTCCCGGTATCATTCAACAGTATGGCTCATCCGCAAAAACAAAGCGCCCCATATCTTTGCAGTAAGCCTCCGCAGCCCGAAGGGCGAGGACAAGCGAACAAAAAAGATATGGGGCGCTTTTTAAGTCAAAAAATCAGTAACCCGATCTGCCGTCTCTTGTTTTCCACATGACCCAAAGCGGGCCAGCGAGGCAGATCGTCGAGTATGAACCGCTGATCAGGCCGATCATCATCGGCAAAGCAAATTCCTTGATGCTTTCGATGTTGTAGATGATGGCAAAAATATAGGCAACCGTAACTGCGCCAAAGGTGCAGATGCTGGTATTGATGGAACGGGTCAACGATTGGTTGATGGAAAGGTCAACCAGGTCAGACAAGGGCATTTTGCCATTATGCAAGCGTTCATTCTCTCTGATCCGGTCGTAGACAACGATGGTGTCATTGATCGAAAAACCGAGGATGGACAGGACTACGGCAATCAGGGATTCGTTTAAGGGGATCCGCAGGATGACGAATACAAAGAAAACGATGGCGACATCATGGAACAGGGCTACCAGAGCCATGACGCCGGCAGACGGTCCGGACATGCTGCGGAAGCTGAACCAGACATAGGCCACGATCAGGATCGAAGCGATCAGGATAGCCCACATGCCGCGAACCAGAAGTTCCCGACCGATAAAAGGCTCAACCTGATAGGACGATTCCAGTGCAAATTTCTGTTCAGGGAAAGAAGTTTGCAGGGCTTCTTCCAGTTTGGTCTGCTCATCGATCGACAGTGCGTTATCGCCAGCGACGTTGATGACCAGGTTTTTCAAGTTTTCGCCGACACTGGTTGTTTCCTGGCAGGAAACAATCTTGCCGATCGAGTCGCTGATAATATTTTCAGCCTTTTCCAGGTTGACTGTGCCTTCAAATGAATATTGCAGAATGCTGCCGCCCTTGAATTGAATATCCAGCTTGACGCCAAAAAAGACTGCAACCAGGATGCCAATCAGCAGCAAGCTGATGGAAAGGGCAAAGAACCAGCGGCGATGGCTATAAAAACTATACATTGGTTTTCACCCTCCTTGCACCATAAAGCCAGCTTTTCTGCAGGGGCTTGTATTGGCTTAAAGCGCCAATCATCAAACGCGAAGCAGTAACGCCGGTAATACCGTTCAAGATAACGCCAACCAACAGGGAGTAACCAAAGGACAGCATGGAGCCGGAACCAAAGATCATCAGAACGATGGCGGCGATCGCAACGGTCACATTGCCGTCAAGGACCGAAGAGAAGGCCCGGGTAAATCCGTTGTTCAGGGAGGTTTGCAATGAGGCGCCGGTTTTGAGCTCTTCTTTGATGCGCTCAGAGATGATGACATTGGCGTCGACGCCCATGCCGATCGAGAGGATGATACCGGCAATACCCTGCAAAGTCAAAGTTTGCTGGGGAATGGAGATGGCCAGCAAAATGCCGACAACCTGTCCAAGCAGCGAGAAGCAGGCCACAAAGCCAGGCAGGCGATAGTACAGCAGCATGAACAGGCAGATGGCTGCAAAGGCAACCAGGCCGGCGATCATCATGACTGCCAGGGCGTCGCGGCCCATGGTCGGGCTGATCGAGTTGCTGCTGATGGTCTCAAGCGCAAACGGCAGGGCGCCGGCATTGATTTTTTCAGCCAGGGCGATCGCCTCTTCATTGGACTTCATCCCGTCAATATAGGCTGTTCCACCGGTAATCTGCTGCTTGACCATCGGTGATGACAGTTCAACCTCATCCATCATGATCGAGATTTCCTGTCCGACCAATTTGCCGGTCGCTTCGGCAAATTTGGTTGCCCCTTCGGCCGTGAGTTCAAGATTGACCACTGTTTCTGTCTCACCGCTGCTGTTTTGAATGACTCCGGCGCTGCTGGACTTGACATCAGTCCCTTCCAGAACGACATTGCCATCCGGATCACGGAAAGTCAGCCGAGCCATTTCGCCGAGTTCCTTGACCGCTTTCAGGGGATCAAACTCAGCTTCATCGTGTTTCCAGGGCACCCGGACAACGATCCGGCCATGCGTCTGATCTACGGTAATTTCCCGGTCAAAAATCTGCAGATTGTCCAACCTTAATTCAATAACGCTGCGCGCGGAAGCCAGGTCGGATTCAGTTGGTTTACCCGTATAATCCTTGGGGGCGAATACGGCTTCAAAACCACCTTGGATATCGATGCCAAATCGAATGTCCTGCATGCTGTAAAGTTGCAAAATGTCCTGTTGTCCACCAACCGGGATCTTGGCGCCTGTGATGCTAAGTAGCAGCCCCAGGAGGATGATGCCAGCTACAATGAAAAAAGTCACTGGCCTGGCTTTGACTCCGGCTCTGGAAAAAGATCGCTTAGCCATAGTCTATCTTGCACGTCCTTTCTTGTTCTGCATACTTGTTGCCAACGAAAAAATAACAAATCCACGGCACGCATGCAAATATACATTATAGGCAATTTAATCCAGTTCCTCAATAGGTTTGAGCAAAAGTCGCCGCAAATAAAACCGCCGCCGATTTTACTGATCCATCAAGTCCTAATCGGCAGCGGTCTTCATCACAATTTAAAAGTCAAACGCCGGCAATACTAGTTGGGTATCCGCCGGACCGAGATCAGTTTGACGCCCCAGCCCAGGTACTGGCTGACACTTTGAATGACAACCTTGCCTTTGGTCGACGAAGCATGAATCATCTTGCCGCCGCCGATATAAATGCCGACATGCGTAATCGAGGTCTTCCCGTCATAGCGCCGGGTATCCATGCACAGAACGTCCCCAGGCTGGGCATTGCCATAGGAAACTGCCGTGCCTGCCGAATAATAGCCGCTGGTCGATCTGGGAAGGGTAATGCCAATCTGCCGGTAGACCCAGGATACGAGTCCCGAGCAATCAAATCCGCTCATGCTGGATCCGCTGTGGACATAGCGTACGCCCAGGGCACTGTAGGCCAAATCAACAATGCGGTTGCCGCTGCTGTTTTTGGGCGCCGTGCCGCCGGATGTTGATCCGGAAGAGGAAGACGGGGCCTTGGTCGTCAAATAATCCGAAGCGACATAGCCAGTCTTTCCGGCGGAAGTCTTGACTCTCGACCAGCCGTCGCCAATACCGGTGCGTGTCAGTTTCTGCATGTAGCCGAAAGAGGTTATAACGCTGCCGCTGGTTGACGGGCCATCGCGCAAATTCAATTTGTTGGCGTCAACATAGACCGTCTGGCTGACTGATTTAAAGACCATGGTCCGGCTAGTATATTCGGTTTTGATATAGCCGGTTTTGCCTTCGAAAGTTACCTGCATCCACTCGGCATTTTCGCCGACGCAGTTGACCTTGTCGCCAAATTTAAGTTCAGCCAGAATTGTGGAATCAGTTGAAGCTTCGGCGCGCAGATTAAGTTCGTTGGCCGAAATGTAAAGAATATAGTTGACAGCCGCGTAAGGCGGTTCTGTCGGCTCCGTTGCCGTCTCTTGCGGCATATCGGCCGTGCCGGCAGCTTGTTCGTCTACTGGCTCGGAATTATCGTTTTCGTCTTCACCATCCAAAACAGCTGGGGCGGTTTCCGTCGTGCTGTCGTTTTCATTCCTACTACGGTTAAACAACTGGTCGGCGCGATCGATTTCTTCCAGCGGATCAAGCGTATAAGCAGCTAAGTTCTCACCATCAAGGCTGTCTGTATTTTCATCGGCATCAACCACAGGGTATTGCCAGGCATAGGACAATCCAAGCGGTTGACTGAGAACGGGCAAAGCCACAACAAATGATAATAAAACGGATACCATCAGGTTACGGAGCTGGCGGGGATTCAGCTTGAATTTCGGCATGTACCCTCCATCTTTTCCTAATGTAGTCAGGTTTGGACAACCCGACCCATCAGCTATTATACCGATCCTGCCTGGTCGAGTCAATTTAATTGGCATCAACTTGTAACATTTTAGCAATATTGTCCGAATTTAGCCGGTATTTATTAGTTGATTCTGTCAATAAAAAGCCATTTTTAAAGGTGCAAACGCTTTTTTATCTCTTCCCGGATCGACTGGCGGCGGGCAACTGTCAGGCAAGCCATGGCAATGGCTGCACACGGGATCAAAACAAAAAATGACCAGTCCAGATGAACGACGCCGGTGCTATACCGTTCAGTAATCAATTCGATTCCCAGGACCAGCAATCCGACCGATATCAGAATGGCAGCTGGAATGACAAACCCGCGAAAAATCTTTTTTTCGATCAAAATGCCATTAATGTAGGCCAGTCCGCAGGCTAAAAGGACTAACGGCATGGCCAAAGGCACATACCAGCCGCTTCCGGCCTGAAGCCGGGATATCAGAAGCAGATAGAGCAGCAAGCCTGCGATATCGGGCAAAAACAACAGGGTCAGCGTCGGTTTGACAAACAAGAAATAAGGAACAAACAGGATCCAAACCAGCGCCAGTGCACCCGCGACATAAATGCTCCAGTTGGCCTGGCTGTCCAAAATCAGGTTGATCGCCACGCACAGCGCCGCTGGAAAAGCGATGCTGATTGACAAGATGGTTGCCGTAAAATGGCGGTTGATCCGGGCATTGATCGGATCCAGGCGGCGCGGATAAGGACGGATCGCTTTCTCATCATATTGCTGGCGTGGATTAAGCACCTCCACACCGCACAACGGGCATACTTTTTCCGATTTTTCCAGTTCAACACCGCAATTCACACAATAGGACATTTCCGTCACTCCTCATAGGCCAGATTGCTTTCGACCCGGACAGGAATGCCGAGTCGGATCAGTTGTTTGAAAAAAGCCCGCTGTGGGTCTGTTTCCATCATGGTACTGGTAAAGTTGACCACCAGTTGGTTGTTATAGCTGATGACGGCACAATTGACCGGATTATAGCGGGAAGGGCCGAGCAAAAATTCAAATCGTTCCAGATAGGGTTTCAAACCCTCAGGCAGGTCGATTGCTCCGAGATTGGATAAGGTGCTTGTAAACCGGCTCTCCCCCGACATGATGTAAACCAGGCGCATGGCCAGATTTTTGATGGGCAGCGGCGACAGCCGGAGCAGCAGGTTTCTCTCCGGGCCAACATTGGCGCACATGAGAGCGTTCAAGTATTTCTCATTAACAGTATAGCGCATGAAGTGATGAACCAGGCCAAATATTTCTTCAAGCGTATAGGCTCCAAAGGCCGGCTCTATGCCTGGATTGGCATAGAGCGCAAAATTCCGCAGGGATTTTGTCGGATAGTAGCGCCGGACATTGATGGGCACCGATATCCGGATCGGCGCCAGGGTGTTGTACCCGCCTTGCTGCTGAATCAGATAAAGCTGATAGAGATATACCCCCACCAGGAACTCGGTCACGCTGGTCTGATATTTTCTGGCTACGGCAGCTATCCGGTCGACAGGGATCACCCCGCTGATAATTTGCAGGTCGTGTCCTGAAGCCATGCTGCCCTGCAGATGAAAGGCCTTGGTAACGTGCGGCCGCCGGACAACCCGGAAATCGGAAAATCGGTTGTAGGCGTCTTCCATTTCCAATTCGTCAACAGGCCCGGTGATATCCAGCACGCCTTGCCCGGCTTCAAACTGCACGCCCAAAAGGCCGAGGTAGGTTGCCGTTAATGTTTTGACAAAGACCAGCGCCCCATAGCCATCCGTCAGCGCATGGAAGAATTCGACGGCAATTCGGCGTTCGCCAAAACGCACTCTGAACAGATATCCTTTTGCATCAGATTTGCTCCAGGGCCGCATCGGATTATGAACATCTTCCTCAACGCCGGGCTGTCCATTAAATGATTCCAGATAGTACCAGAACAATCCAGGTTTGAGCCGGACTGCAAAATACGGAAAGCGGACCAGGGTTTTTTCCAGCGCCTGCTTAATGATAGCCGGATCGACCGGATCGCGCAGCACGGCAGAGAGGCGGAAAACCGACACGTGGCGCGATCTTTTGATCACCGGATATATTTTGGCGGCATTGTCCAGGCGATACCAATCGCGGCCGATTGCCTGATCATGACGGCCAGGCTTTGAATCTGGCGCCTGGCTGTGCCGGCAGCGATTCAATTTTGGTAAAAAGGTGCGTAATGGGCAGCCAACCGAATGGCCTCGGTCATGCTGACCGCACTGGCAATACCTTGACCGGCGATGTCGAGCGCCGTGCCATGGTCGACCGAGGTGCGCAGAAACGGCAATCCCAGAGTCAGGGAGATCGTTCGTTCAAAATCAAGCGTTTTTGTTGCGATATGGCCCTGGTCGTGATAAAGGGACAGGACCGCAGCGAACCGGCCGATGCGCGCCTGGTGGAAAACCGAATCCGCGCTGACTGGGCCGACAACATCATAGCCTTCGGCCTGGCAGTCGGCCACGGCCGGCGCAACAGCGGTCATTTCTTCGTCGCCGAACAGCCCATGCTCACCGCTATGGGGATTTAGCCCGGCTACCGCCAATGTTCCTTTGGCGACGCCCAGCTGGCGCAAAGAGGCGCAGCAGCGGCGGATCGAGGCGCTGACGCGCTCGCGGGTCACAAGGTCGCAGGCTTTGCGCAAACTGACATGGCGGGTTAAAAAGAACACCCGCAGGCCAGACGTTTCAAAAAGGGTCAGCGGATCAGCCGTATTGGTCAGATCGGCCAGAATTTCGGTATGGCCAATATGCATGACTCCGGCCGCCCGCAAAGACTCTTTGTTGATCGGTGTGGTCGCCAGCGCGGCAACCTCGCCGGCCAAAGCCAGCTTTATGGCAGCGGCGATATAGTCAAACGCACATTGGCCGGAAATGTCCTGGACCGTGCCGATTTCAAGCTGAGTCAGGTTTGTATGGGCCAAATCGATCAGATTGAGGAATCCAGGCTGATAAAGGCCTTCCCCAGGCCGTTCAACCGTATGCAGAAGCATTTTAAGTTTACAATATTCCAGCGCTTTGGCCAGGCACCAGGCATCGCCGATCACCAGCGGCCGGCAAATCTCATAAATTGCCGAATCAGATAAGGCTTTCACAATAATTTCCGGACCAACGCCATTGGGGTCGCCCATCGGGATGGCAATAATTGGCAGATCTGCAGCAGACATGGTCAAACACCTCCAAAGTTGTGTCATCAGTTGATCAATCTTAATAAATATAGTTTATCGGCTAACCAGAATCAATGCAAGGGAGCAAAATCGAATCCGGGGCCGGGTTGGCCGGCAAAGGGTAAAACGGCTGCGGAAGGCGGAAAGCACCCGCTAACCATAATGACTGTTGTCTGGTTAGGTGTTATGATAAACAAAGACCGCTTGATTCATAATTTAACCATATAAAAATGAAGTGAGGAGCATTTTCGATTATGCTGGCTTATTATCTTTCGCTAATTGACGATGAAAATTCGCAAGTGCTGTTCGAACAGATCTATCATCTTCACCACCGGTCGATGATTTATGCCGCCAATCAGATTTTACAGGATCAGATGCTGGCTGAAGACGCTGTACATGATGCTTTTTTGCGCATATTGAGGCATCTCGATAAAATATCGGCGGTTGACTGTAACAAAACACGTTCCTTCGTCGTTTTAATAGTCAAGAACATCGCCATCGACTATACCCGCAAGCAAAAGCGGAAAGCCGAATGGAACCTTGAAGACTGCGTGGATTTTCCGAATGAAAATCAGGGTGATCCGGAAAATGTTTTTCAGGAAAAAGAAGCCTGCCAGGAGTTGTTGGCGAAAATATCGCAATTGCATTCGTCTTATGCCGACATACTGGCCTTGAAAATAGCGTTTGAGTATAGCGATCAGGAAATTGCCCGGCTTCTGGGCATCACGCCAGCCAACGTCCGGGTGCGTCTGCATCGGGCAAGATGTCAGTTGAGTCTTCATCTGGAGAAAAGGAATGTTGAATATGGACCAGCCAAATAGCCCTGCCTTGAAGCAAGCCGCAGACGCGTATCTGCATTCACTCCTTCGCGGCCTGCCGACTGAAGAATCGTTGGCCGAAAGTCTGGTCTTGTCCCAGCGGTTCGAGCATCGGATGCAACGATTAATCCTCAAGGCGCGCCGCCTGGAATCTAGGCGAAAGTCAAGGCAGGCCCGATCCAACCAGCCAAAAACCCGGCAGAATCTTCGTGACCGGAAACGTCTCGTCGCCATCATGATCATCGTCATGATCCTGGCTTCAGCTTTCAGCGTCTCCGCCAGCCGGGAAGCCATTCTTGGATTTGTCATTCAAGTCTATGAAAAGTTCTCGACGATTACCTTCGATCAACCGGCGCAATCAGACGCGGCTTCTTCTTCACCTGTTCAAAGCAGCGATATTGCCGATCATTTTCCCAAATACCTGCCTGAGGGATATAAAGTAGCCGAGCAGATGACTTTAATCGGATTTGTCCAGATCATCTATGCCAACGAATCCGGCCGGGAATTGATTTTTATCAAGCAAGATAAAAGCGGTTTGCAAATAGGCATCGACACGGAAGGCATCCAGACAGAAACAGTTGAGGTCAATTTGTCCCAGGGGATCTTTTACGCCAATAAAGGGCAAAGCAACCTGATTTGGAGCGACGAACGATTTGCCTATTCAATCATTGGCATTTTGACCAAGGAGGAACTGATCAAAATGGCATCTTCAATTAATTAAAAGTCAGCTTTCACTTGGTGATTTGGCTTGGTGATTTGCCTTTCCCCATCTATTGACAAAGCATTTTGCTGCGTCTATACTCAAATTTAAATTAATACACCAGATTAAACCGGTGAATAAGACGAGTAGATCAGCAACCGGATCCCAGCGAGTGGCCGATAGTGCAAGGGCCATATAACGGAGTTGATTGAATGGACTTATGAGGGTGACCCCAAAGCAGTCAGTTTTTGGCAGCAAGTAGGCGTCGACGGGAGGCCAGCCCGTTATCCAGTGGACATGCATCAAGAGGTGCATGAAAAAGCGGGCTTTGAAAAAAGCCAATTTGGGTGGTACCGCAGGATCAGCATTCCTGTCCCTTCGTTTTGAAGGGGCAGTTTTTTTTTGCCGGCTTTGTTCCAAAAGAAACAAAGCGCCTACACCAAACAGCATGGTTAATCATACTGTAAAACAAGGAGGACACCGTCATGAACCACAAATCAAGCTTGAAAAAGATCCTGATCATCGCACTTAGCCTGGTCCTGCTGACCAGTTTGCTGGCCGGATGTGGAGGAAGCGCACCGACGATTTCAACACAAGCCAGCACTGGAAGCTCGGCTGCTTCAAATACAACTACTACAACTACAACGGCAAATGGCAAGTCATACAAAATCGGCATCACCCAGATTGCCGATCATCCTTCCCTCGACAACTGCCGTCTCGGCTTTATCGAAGGTCTGAAGCAAGCTGGCTTTGTCGAAGGTGTCAACGTGACTTTTGATTTCCAGAACGCCCAGGGCGATGGCGGCACCGCCAATCTGATCGCCCAGAGTTTTGCCGCGAATAAAGCTGATCTGATCTGCGGCATTGCCACCCCGTCAGCCCAGGCTTGCTACACCGCCGCACAGCCGGCCGGGATCCCTGTCGTTTTCTCGGCAGTATCCGATCCGGTCGCAGCCCAGCTGGTCAAAGGCCCCAACCAGGCTGGCGACAACATCACCGGCACTTCCGACGCCCTTCCGCTGGAAAAACAGCTGAAACTGATCCGGGCGCTCCTGCCGGATGCAAAAAAGCTGGGTATTCTCTATAATACAAGTGAAGTCAATTCCGAGTCCCAGATCAATGTGTTGAAGACCCTTGTTCCCCAATACGGCTTCGAACTGGTTACGGTCGGCGTCAATGCTGCAGCGGATATCCCGATGGCAGCTGACAACATTCTCGGCAAAGTCGATTGTCTGAATAATCTGACCGACAATCTTGTCGTATCCAATCTGCAGATCATCCTCGACAAGGCCAATGCCCGGGGAATTCCGGTTTTTGGTTCGGAAGAGGAACAAGTCAAGAACGGCTGCATCGCCTGTGAAGGCATTGACTATTTCAATCTGGGCGTCCAGACCGGCCAGATGGCTGCCAAAATTCTAAATGGCACGGCTGTGAGCGATATTCCCTTCGAAACGATCAAAGATTCCAAGCCTTTCATCAACAGTGCAGTCATGGAAAAGCTTAACGTAGCCTTGCCGGCCGATTACAAAGACCTGGCAACCGATGTAGCCAAAGGATAGCACCATGATTATCCAATTGACCGGAATCCTTGAACAAGGCCTGATTTTTGGCATTATGGCGCTGGGACTCTACATCACCTACAGCATCCTCAATTTCCCAGATCTGTCGGTCGATGGGACATTCCCCCTTGGCGCCGCGATAACGGCCGTCCTGGTCACCCAGGGGGTTTCGCCGTGGCTTGCCCTGTTGGCCGCTTTCGTGGCTGGCATGGCCGGCGGCCTAGTCACCGGACTTTTGCATGTCCGTCTCAAAATAACCGATCTGCTTTCGGGAATTCTGGTCATGATTGCTTTGTACTCGATCAATTTGCGGATCGTGGGTAAATCGAACCTGCCGATCTTCAATGCCAAAACCATTTTCAACAGCGGTTTGGCGACCCTTTTGCCTCCGGCTGTCAGCCAGTTCACCGTACTGCTCCTCGTCTTTTTACTGGCTTTGCTGATGAAGGCATTGCTTGACTGGTATTTGAAAACCAAGTCCGGAACCCTGCTTAGAGCTGCCGGCAATAACAGCCAGGTCGTCACCGCAGTGGCTCGCGACGCCGGTTCAGTCAAAATTCTCGGGCTGGCCCTGGCCAATGGCTTTGTTGCCTTGTCCGGTTCGGTGCTATGCCAGCAGCAGCGGTTTTTTGAAGTGACCATGGGCACGGGGACCCTGGTCATCGGTTTGGCTTCGGTCATCATCGGTACCAGCTTGTTCCGGAAGTTGCGTTTCCCTGGCGCCACCAGCCGTGTCCTATTGGGTTCCATTCTTTACAAAGCCTGCATCGCCGGAGCGATCGCCCTGGGATTTGCCGCTGCGGACATGAAATTGATCCAGGCCGTCCTGTTTGTCATTGCGCTGGTGATCAATCACCAACTGAAGCGAAGAGGTGTCCGGAATGCTTGAAATCCAAGAGATGCACAAAACCTATAACGCCGGATCGATCAACGAATCAGCTGTTTTCAACAACTTCTCCCTGACTGTCCAATCCGGTGAGTTTGTCTCGATTGTCGGCAGCAACGGCTCAGGCAAGACAACCATTCTCAACCTGGTCTGCGGCAGCATACCGGCTGATCAGGGACGAATCCTTTTAGACGGCAAGGATATTTCGAAAATGAAAGAGTTCCAGCGGGCTGCCTTTATCGGCCGTGTCTTCCAGGATCCAGCCAAAGGCACTTGTCCGGCGATGACGATTCTGGAAAACCTGGCAATCGCCGACAATAAAGAAAAAAGCTACGGCCTGCTTCCGGGAATCAACAAACGGCGGATCGACTATTACCGTACTTTGCTCGAGCCGCTGCAACTGGGTCTGGAAGACAAAATGGCCGTGCCGGTCGGATCATTATCCGGCGGCCAGCGCCAGGCTCTGGCGTTGATCATGTCGACACTGCCGCCAATCCGGCTCCTGATCCTCGACGAACATACCGCGGCGCTGGATCCCAGGGTGTCGGAAACAATCATGGCCCTGACCGAAAAGATCGTCCGGGAAAAGCGGCTGATGACCCTGATGGTCACCCATAATTTGAAATTTGCCGTCCAGTATGGCGACCGCCTGATCATGATGCATGAAGGGCAGGCCATTATCGACCAGTCCGGCCTGGACAAGCAGACAATCCATGTTGCCGACCTATTGGCAACTTTCAACAATATCAGTATCGAATGCGGCAATTGACAGCGCTTTTTGCGCAGCAAGAAAGGAGACCCACAATGAGCAAGATTCCCTATCGCACCTATCTGTCCGAAGATGAGATGCCCCGCCAGTGGTACAATTTGCGGGCCGACATGAAAGAACAGCACGACCCGTATATTAATCCCGGCACGATGAAGCCGGTCCAGCTTGAGGACTTGCTGCCGGTTTTTTGTGAAGAGCTTTGCTACCAGGAGGTTGACACCACTCATCGCTTTATCGACATTCCTGATGAAGTCGTTGATTTTTACAAGATGTTCCGCCCATCGCCTTTAGTCCGCGCCTATAACCTGGAAAAAGCGCTCGGCACGCCGGCCAAAATCTATTACAAATTCGAAGGCAACAACACCTCCGGCAGCCATAAATTGAATTCGGCTGCCGCGCAGGTCTATTATGCCAAAAAACAGGGCATGACGAGCCTGACCACCGAAACCGGCGCCGGCCAATGGGGCACAGCCCTGGCCATGGCCTGCTCCTATTTCGGCCTCGACCTGACCGTCTTCATGGTCAAGATCTCGTTCGATCAAAAGCCCTATCGCAAGGCGGTCATTGAAACCTTCGGCGCCAATATCATCCCCAGCCCGTCCAATACGACCGAAATCGGCAAGATGATGCTGGCACAAGATCCGACTTCTACCGGCAGCCTGGGCACAGCCATTTCCGAAGCCATCGAGCGTGCGGTCAAGACCCCGAATTGCCGCTATGTCCTCGGTTCTGTCCTCAATCAGGTTTTGCTGCACCAATCGATCATCGGCCTGGAATCCAAGCTGGCCATGGAAAAGCTCGGCGAATACCCGGATATCGTCATTGGCTGCGCTGGCGGCGGCTCCAATATGGGCGGCCTGATGAGCGCCTACATGGGCGACAAATTGAACGGCAAGGGCAATCCCTATTTTATCGCGGTCGAACCGGCCTCCTGCCCGTCCATGACCCGCGGCCGTTATGCCTATGACTTCTGCGACACCGGCCGGATCACCCCTTTGGCCAAGATGTATACGCTGGGAAGCGATTTCAGGCCTTCGGCCATCCATGCCGGCGGCCTGCGCTACCATGGCATGTCGCCGATCTTGAGCAAGCTTTACCATGACGGCTATCTCGATGAAGCTAGGGCAGTCAGCCAGACCAGCGTCTTTGACGCCGCTACTTTGTTTGCCAAAACCGAGACCATCCTGCCGGCTCCGGAATCCAGCCATGCCATTCGCGCGGCGATCGATGAAGCCATCAAGTGCAAGGAAACCGGCGAAGCCAAAACCATTCTCTTCGGCCTCTCCGGAACCGGCTATTTCGACATGTCCGCCTACATGCAGTATCGGGCTGGCGAAATGGTCGACTATATCCCCTCGGATGAAGAACTGGCCTTAAGCCTTAACGCCCTGCCAAAAATTCCAGGCATCCAGGAATAATCCGTTATTTAAAGGAAATTAACCGCTGCATTGATCTTGACCAAGTCCGGTCTGTTGTAAAAGAGCTGCAAGGCTTGACAGCAGGCCGGATTTTCATATTACCGATTGTTTTTGCATCGTTTCGCCAAACCTGCTATACTATTTTAGCCCGTTCAAAAGGCTATTTAGCCTTAAATGCCCCAATCCCTGCCCCTGGAGGAATAAACATGAGTCAAAACCTCGGAACTGAAGTCGCCCGCCGCCGGACATTTGCGATCATTTCACATCCTGATGCCGGTAAAACCACCATGACCGAAAAGCTTTTGCTTTACGGCGGCGCCATTCATCTGGCCGGCACGGTCAAAGCCAGAAAATCCAATCGGCATGCGACTTCCGACTGGATGGAAATTGAAAAGCAACGCGGCATTTCCGTCACTTCATCGGTGATGCAGTTTGATTATAACGGTTTTTGCATCAATATTCTGGACACGCCGGGTCATCAGGATTTTTCCGAGGATACCTACCGGACCTTATGCGCTGCCGACGCTGCCGTCATGTTGATTGACGGCGCCAAAGGCGTCGAAGCTCAGACAATCAAATTATTTGCCGTTTGCCGCCAGCGCGGCATTCCGATTTTCACCTTCATCAACAAAATGGACCGGGCTGCCAAAAATCCTTTCGATCTGTTGGACGAGCTCGAAAAAGTGCTGGGAATCAACTCCGTCCCCGTTAATTGGCCGATCGGCACCGACGGCGATTTCAAGGGCGTCTACAATAGGAAATATAACCGTATCGAACTCTACGACGGCTCCAAGGGCGATCACGGCGCAAGCATGGTCAAAGTCAAGGTGACCAGCACGGAAGACCCTCAATTGGCCGAAGTGATCGGCACCGATTATCAGGAGCGGCTCATGGCCGATATCGAGCTTTTGGATATCGCCGGAGATGAGCTTGAACTGGAACGGGTCCTCGCCGGAGAGCTGACGCCGGTTTTCTTCGGGAGCGCGATAACCAATTTTGGCGTCGAGGCATTCTTGAACGAATTTCTGTCCATGGCCCCATCACCAACGCCGCATCACGGCAGTGAAGGCAGTATTCAGCCGGATGCGGATTTTTTCAGCGGCTTTGTCTTCAAAATCCAGGCCAACATGAATCCGGACCATCGCGATCGGATGGCCTTTATCCGCATCTGCTCCGGCCGGTTCGAAAAAAGCCTGGAAGTCCGCCATGTCCGGACAAACAAGATTATTCGTCTGGCGCAGCCGCAGCAATTCATGGCCCAGGAACGCAATCTGATCGAAGAAGCTTACGCCGGCGACATTATCGGCATATTCGACCCCGGTATTTTCCGGATCGGCGATACGCTGGTTCAAGGCAATCGCCAGTTCCGTTTCGATGATATCCCGGTTTTCCCGCCCGAAAATTTTGCCAGAGTTGCGCCTAAAGATTCGATGAAGCGCAAGCAATTCCTCAAAGGCATCGAGCAGCTGGCTGAAGAAGGCGCCATCCAGGTGTACAAACAGCCTGACATCGGCACCGAAACCTTTATTATCGGCGTTGTCGGCATTTTGCAATTTGAAGTGCTTGAATACCGCCTCAAAGCCGAATACGGCGTCGAAATCCGCCAAACCGGCCTGAATTATCGCCAAGCGAGATGGATTGTGCCCAATAACGGGGATGCCATTCCCGATCCGAAAAAACTGAGTTTGACCAGCACCACGCTTCTCGTCCTGGACAAAGACGAAAACTTTGTATTGCTGTTTGAATCCGACTGGGCCATCAATTGGGCAATTGACCGCAATAATGGGCTAAAACTGGCAAGCATTCATGAAAGATAATTAACGCCGGAGTGTGCCAAATGCTGCGTACTCAGTAGGTTTGCCGCTATAGAATTTGGTCAAATCCGGCTGCAGTTTGATCGTAATCTGGTTATTCACCACCAGCTTGAGACTGGCTGTTTTCACAGTGGTTGGTTTCGTCTGAACCTGGCACCAGCCAACCGGCGGTGTGACATTTGTTTTTTCTTCGCTTTTCAAGGTTCGTTTCCAGCGTCGGAAGGTCTTTTCGTTGATGGCTTTTTGCCCGCACCACTTGACGATGCTTATGTCACTATGGCGTTGCTCTTCAATCTTTTGGAACCAATCTGCCCGGCGTTTTTCTTTGATCGTCATGCCCATCCTCCAAGTTTTTTACTTCAAGGATAGATTCACGTAACCGTCGTTGATAAGATGATGATTTTTTTACGATTACGTCGAAATGACCGTAGGTCTGATGATACTTTTCGTGGATTTTTCGAATGGCACGGAGCATCTTTTGCTCGGCCAACTCACGTAGACTGGGCTGTCTTCGCTTCCATCGATAATACCCGCTCTCGTTAATTTTTAGGACTTGGCACATCTTCTTCACCCGATGCTTAGAGCGATGCTTTCGGATAAATTCATATTTCATCAAGGTGCTTGCATGAAGATGCGCAGGGCTTTTTTTAAGATTTCAATCTCTTCCTCCAGTTCCTTGATACGCTTTTGGTCAAGTTTGTTCTGCCGTTGCATGACTTGAGCATCTTTGCCTGCGGCTTGTTTGATCCCCAGGCTTTCTGCATAACTGGGCATTTTGTGCTGTTTTCGATATTCCTGCATCCACTTGCAGATGGTTCCTTTGCTGATCCCCAATTCTGCTCCAACTCGACTGGCTGGTTTTCCGCTCTCTAAAATATGCTGGCATGTTCTTTCTCGAAACTCAGAATTGTATTTTGCGTTATTACTCGGCATTTTCCTCCCTCCTTTGTACCCATACACTTTAACCTATAAACGGCAAGTAAGAACAATAAAAACCTGATAACCGAGCAATCGCAGTACTTTGACAATTGAAAATGGTGAAAATATTTTGACAAAAGAAAACAGGCTGCCTGAATCTGGTAAAATGTAGTTGCAACACAAACATAATCACCGGAAAGGACCGCCTGCACCATGAGTTTAGCACAAAATCGACCCACTTTGAACCGCCAGAACAAGATTTTACCAGCCAAATTTGACAACACAACAGTCACCGGCCACGCATCCCTGGCTTATCTGGAAAACTTCAAGCAGAAGATCGGCTTCCGCCAGATGCTGGAAGCTGGAATATCTTACCGCAAACACCACAATTCCACGTTTACCACCGCTGACACCCTCGAATTCATGGTGGACGGCGCCATTCAGGGCTTCTCCCGCTTCAATCATATGGATGAGCTACGCCGGGATAATGCTTATCTCAAGCTCAAAGGCCAGGCTCCCAGTGAAAAGGTCTGCCGGGATCTGCTGCTGAATCTGCCCGCCAGAACCGCTTCAGAACTGCGGCTGCTCAACAAGCAGTTGTTGGCTCGAAAAGCTCAGTCTGAGGGTAGCCGCCCGGTTGTTCTCAACATCGACGACACCGTCTGCACGGTCTATGGTGATCAGGAAGGTGCTGGAGCCGGCTACAACCCCAAGAAGAACGGTCGGCAATCCTTCAAGGAAAAGGTCGGGATTCTCGCTTCAACCAACGAAGTAATCAACCTGACTCTGGAAAACGGCAAGCACCATACCAATTACGAACTGGAAGCTTTCATCCGCAAGTGCCGGCTGCTGTTACCGGAACAATGGAACCTGACCCGTGTACGCATTGACTGTGGCGGCTTTGACATCGACAACCTGACCTACTTGGATGAAAATGACCTGGAATTTGTCATCAAGTGCAAGAAGTACGCCGGTCTCTGGACGATTATCCAGACGGTCAACAACAAACCACACTTATACCCCTGGACTGCCATAGATGAAATGTTTTCGGTCAATGAGATCCAGGCCAAGCTCCCCAAGTGGGAAAAGACCTATCGGTTCGTTTTGGTCCGAAAACCCGCTCCGGTCAAAAACGACAAACAGATCAAGCTGGCGAACGTCGATCCTTTTGAATACCAGGTTATTGTAACCAATGTTGATGATCTGACCGCGGAAGAGATCTTCCACGAGTACAACCAGCGCTGCGATATCGAGAACAAAATCGATGAGCTCAAGGATGGCTTTGCTTTCGACCAGAACAGTCAGCGGAACAAGAAGTGTAACGAACTGTTCCTGCTTTTGAAGATGCTGGCCTACAATATCCACAACTGGTTCAAGTCCGCAATCCTGCCGGAAAGTTGGATCCACTATGAGATCCGGACCATCCGCCGCAAGTTCTACCATCTGGCTGCCAATATCTGCGGTCAGGGTCGATACCGGCATATCCGGTACGCCTGCGATCAGGCGATTGCGGCCTTGATCACGACGGTGATCGATCGATTGCGACGCTTCCAATTAGCCTGAACCTGTAGTTTCACTGAACAATAACTGTTCCGCCTCACGGCGGTTTGATTAAGGTTCTCGAATGGTGGCATCCAGCTACATTCCGATCCGTCAGAGGAATAATTTATCTCGATTTTCACCATTATTCAATTTCCAAGGTACTTAGATTGCCATTATTCAAGTCTGGGTAACTGCCAAATAATCCGTTTTTGAATGATTTGACTGTTACTTGCCGTTTATAGGTTTAAATTATATGACTGTACAAAACCTGAGAGGGTCCAAATTGCGCTGTTTGATTTTTCTGCTTCTTCTGCTTTTGCCTCTTCTATACTTAGGCGTGCTTTAACTTGAGGATCATTTCCGGTATAGGCGTCTAACATCAATTGGCTGATCTTATGGCTTTCATGGTCGTATACCGTTTTTGCTCCTAAGTATATCGTACTTGGGATGCCTTTAATAGAGTTGATGATCGATGCCTCCGCACCTGCAGCCCTTTGTACCCATACACTTTAAATTATATGACTGTACTAAACCTGAGAGGGTCCGCCGTGTCGCATTTTATTAACGGCCTTAACGGATGTTTGCCTATTCAGCAAAAAAACCGGATTTGACGGATTTCTGTGAAAGCGTATTTCCCTTAGAAACGCAGATCTAAATGTTCTATGTCGCTTTCATTTACGTTGTAAACCATAGGGTCGAAAATTGTGCAGGTTAAAGGAGCGGGATCGCCAAGCGCCCCGCTCCAACTCACACCGCCCCGCAATGTGGGTCGGAGGATTTTTTCATCCGGGGTCAGATTTGCGGCATTGGGGTCGCAACTGGGGAGTTATGGACCGCCAAAATCCGTATTTGTCAAGGGACATGGCGGGGTCATTACTGTCCCCGGTGATTTATAATGTCTTTCCCGAATACTCTCCTCGCCAAATTTTCAACGCTGTCTTAGCTTCAAATCCAATAATATCACTACGTTTTGCTACTTCTTCAAGAACATCAACAGCCTGTTTGACCATAATATCTAACCTAATAGCATCTGCCGCAGCTATAGAACGTGCCTTGTCATTATCGGAATTCATTACTTGCATCAGTACTTGCACAGCCAAATCCTTATTCTGTCCTAAAATCGCAAAGACTTTTCGATTCTCTCTTGCAATCTTATTCCCGCTCTTATAATCACCATTCAACGCTGTTTCTGCCAACACAACTCCAGTTTCGAGATATTGATTTATAATTTCTGGAGGTGTTAATATCTTTTTCATTTTATCACTCCAAACTGTCTTAAGACATCCATTCCAAATTGGTATTGTGTTTCATAACTCTGTCCAGCGAGCCAATCCCTGACTCGCATATTACCTGAAATATCAGGGCGGATACTGTTATAATACCCGCTTATCTTCGCATGAGTTGCTGAATCAACAGCAATTACATTATTGGTATTATGGATTTGTTGCGGGCTAAATCCTGATTTCTGAATTTGACTTTGTTCGACAACATGATGCTACGCTTCTCCTTCTCCAGCAGACCCGAGGTTCTTTTTAAGAGCATTGAAGTTATCAAAACCCTTACCCCCACCCTCAGTAAGCATTTTGCCGCCAACGTTATAAGGCTCCGTGCCCACGCTTATTCCCTTAGCTGCTGCTCCCCTTGCTGCATTTAGCCTGTTTTTTAAAGCATTTAGTCCCTTTGCACCCCCATATACCATCATTGCTGTTGTTATTACTGCCGTTGTATCTTGCTCTGCCTCAGATACCGATAGATCTGTGTTAAAGATGTAATTAATCTTATTTTTAGGGTTTAATACATAATTGATATTATTGCGAATTCCTAATAACCCGGTTATCCAAATTGCGCTGTTTGATTTTTCTGCTTCTTCTGCTTTTGCCTCTTCTATACTTAGGCGGGCTTTAACTTGAAGATCATTTCCGGTATAGGAGTCTAACATCAATTGGCTGATCTTATGGCTTTCATAGTCGCATACCGTTTTTGCTCCGGTGAACCATGGGGCCGTTGGGTTATCCTGTGTTTGTAAAGGTTCACCTGTATTTTCCAAGGTACAAGGCGCAGTCATTTCTGACCGCTATAAAACTTTAAACCTTAGTCAATATATGCTGAAACATCTGGATGTTTTAGGCATATCCGAAGCTCTTTAGCAGCTTTTAAAAGCTTACGTTCAACATTACTTGAAGCATTAAGTGATGCAAAATAAAATTCATTTTCTTTAAAGTCGTTACTGTTTAAGGGCTTAAGCAACATATTATTCAATTTTTCGAGATGAATGGTCATTTGCGTATCATCATATTCGGGCTTCTTTCCGTCAATCAGCCTGAACAATATAACTTGCAAATAGTCATCTCTGTTTTCATGCGAAATTGAAATCAGTAAACCGTCTTTTTTGTACTCTATGTCGTAAAAAAGTCCTTCCCTGTTCGTAACATTGAATTCAATAAAATCAAACTCATCTACCAAAAATCTATTATTTTTCCGTGTCAGTTCAATAAATTCCAATCCTCTTATCATATATCTCACCTACCTCCCCAAAGTATTGATTCCACTCAGGATGTAATTTTTGATAGTTCTTAATCATACTTTGTTCCATTTGGTAAAATATACTCGGATTGCTTCGATTTATATCTTTCCCAATGTCAATGATGGGTCTGCCGCTTCGCATTTGCTCAAGTATCCATTGGCGATTATATTCCATCATCTTGCTGGTAACTTGATAATCTTTGAGTCCCATGCTCGAATAATCTGGCATATCGTTTAAGATTTTTGCTCCTAGATGTTTGGCAGCCTCCATTTCTACCCTTTTCATTGTTTCTCCAATTATTGCTGGAGATTTACTCCCCGCTCCCTCAGATGTAGTATCAAAAGGACAGAGAGATTCGGGGCACGGTTTTCTTTACATATTTTCGGCTACATAGGGTCTGTATTCCGTCTTGTTTTTCATCATACCATAAATGATATTCACAAGTCTCCGCATGATACAGACCAAGGCTTGGGATTTGGTCTTTCCCTCACTGATTTTGCGAAGGAAATAGGTGCGAAATATGGGATTGCAAGGCTTTCCTTTTGTCGAAACAGACACCATTGTTACAGCAAGGAAGTAGAACAGGCCATGCAGTTCACGATTGCCCTGCTTGTTGCTCTGCTCCTTGCCCTTGCCAGCAGAACTAAAGCTTTTGGGAGCGATTCCTGCAAAGCAGGCCAGCTTGTCGCAATTCGGGAAACGGCTTATGTCGCCAATTTCGGCAATGAGCTTGCTTGCAAGTAGTACGTTAGTCCCTTTAGGGACGGCAAAAGAGGCAAAGGCTTAGTGGCTTGAACAAAGTGAAAGCCAGCGCCTTTAGACGCTGGCCGGTAACAGAGGCTTATAGCCTCTGTGCAAACCACCCGTTTTACGGGTGGTCATGATTAAAATATGCAAAAACAGGCTTGTCCCATCAGCATGTATCATTAGGGTATGAGACTGAAGGGATTTATCTTTTTACCTTTCACGCACCAAGGTAATACAGTTACTTTAATCATTTATTGTCAAATAAACATTGTAAAAAATCCACAAAAGTATTTCCGCAAAGTTTTACATCCTCAATATTAATTGATTCAAAAGGGAATTCCACTATCGGCATACTTCCAACTCTTTTATCAAATGCATATGCCATTCCACCCCCATCAGACCCGAAGTATACAAGTCCAGGAGTAAATTCGTTAACAGCGTATTCTTCATTTAGTATTACTAATTGCTCCGCTGTCCAAATTGCTAAATAAGAGTTATTACCAACATTTCCTTCTGCGCCATTTGACTCTAACATAAAATTAATGTACTGGTCAGGAAATTGTATTTCTAATTTCGACTCTACTTCCGCTAGTATTTCTCTTGTTGTGGGTAAATTCAGTTGCGCTTTATCTAAAAGATTTTTGATTCTTTCATCCATTTTTTTACCTCCACATTTTCTATTTTTGCATTTCACGTTGAAACTGTCTCCACCAGGTAGTTGCCTTTGCATGTTCCAAAGGAGACAGAGGTATTTTATTGGTTACGTCAGTAGGATTCCCACCAAATTTTACAGGTTGAATTTCATGTATCTGCATGCCATTTAGTGATGGGTCAGCAGTATGAATTGCCCTATTAGCCTGATTTGCTGCATTACGTGCTGTATCATATTCTGAACCTTCAATCATCCTAAATGGTCCTTCTGGTTTGGGTATGTTTGCTGGGTATTTTTCCCAATTTGATATGGAAAACTCACCATTCTTTGCAACCTGACCCGCTCCCTCAGTAAGCATTTTACTGCCAACGTTATAAGGCTCCGTGCCCACGCTTATTCCCTTAGCGACTGCTCCCCTTGCTGCATTTAGCCTGTTTTTTAAAGCATTTAGTCCCTTTGCACCCCCATATACCATCATTGCTGTTGTTATTACTGCCGTTGTATCTTGCTCTGCCTCAGATACCGATAGATCTGTGTTAAAGATGTAATTAATCTTATTTTTAGGGTTTAATACATAATTGATATTATTGCGAATTCCTAATAACCCGGCTATCCAAATTGCGCTGTTTGATTTTTCTGCTTCTTCTGCTTTTGCCTCTTCTATACTTAGGCGGGCTTTAACTTGAGGATCATTTCCGGTATAGGCGTCTAACATCAATTGGCTGATCTTATGGCTTTCATGGTCGTATACCGTTTTTGCTCCTAAGTATATCGTACTTGGGATGCCTTTAATAGAGTTGATGATCGATGCCTCTGCACCTGCAGCCCTTGTTCCAACATAATTAAGCACCTGACCCGCGGTTGTGTCTCGGCCAACCAAGTCAACTGCCTGGTCGTTATAGTACTGAAGCTCATCCGAAGGTTTTGCCCATAAAGCAGCTTCATCCAGTGACCAGTTCCATATTCCAACCCCAAGTTGTTCAAAAATACCATCGTTTACTCCATCGCTTAATGAAGCTGTATTGCTGGCCTTCATTTTTTCCCTTGATTGACGGTTTGTGATCGATTCCATTCCTAAAGACCACAAACCCCAAAAATCATTCCATGCGTTATGCCCCGTCGGGTCAAAGTAAATCAATGGATTGTTCAAACAATAGGTATAAAGATTCAGGCTTAGCGGATCGTTAGAATCACCCCGATAGGTGTCTTCCTGTAGAAATCGCGCAATGTCAGGATCGTACATCCTGGCGTTCAAATAGTATAGTCCCGTTTCCTCGTCGTATTGATAGCCTGAATACAAGATGCTGTTGGCTACACTGCCGGTTTGGTTCAGGATATTGCCGAATGAGTCATAGTAATAAGTGCCGTCGATCACACCCGTTTCAGCATTAAGCAGGGCAGTTACGTCGGCATGGCCATTGTACATGCAGTAATATACGCTCGTTCCAATTGATGCAGGTTCTTCGTGCTGCTAAATCGCAGGATAACCGAGCGGCTGTCAATACATCGATTGCTTGACGCTTACTGCACTAGGGGTCTCGAAACACTGAAAACCGCATGTATCAAGGGCTTGCATAGGGGGCATGAACGACCCTTATGCTATTTAGCTGCACACTTCAAGGAATTGACCGTAACGCTTAAACTGATGTTGTACCTGGGGAATTGTTATACTCCAAGGCAACATCTATTGCCTTATCCAAATTCTTAATGATTTCATCAATGGTATTACCTTCCTCTTTATTTACCTCCCGGGTATTTGTATATTTGTTGCATCCGGCATTCCATTAATCGGAGGCAAACCTTTACTTTGATTAAATCTATCCATTAATGATCCCGGCCCAGAAATTTGTCCCCGATTTGCATTTCCAGCTGGATTAATAGACCCTGTAGGAACATCAAATCCTGCATAAATAGAACCGTTGGGGGCAGCTTTAAAAGCATTAGGATTTGCAGGGTTTGTAGTGCTTGTGTTGCAGCCTGTTAGGGCAAGGGCTACAGGGGTTGTTCGTTGTAGTAACCATGACATTCTATACTATCAATCCCATTTCCCTTAACATTTTGACCAAGGAGTTATAGAAATAATCACAGGCTTCCTCTTCCGTCTTGAAACTCTTCAATCCAGATTTCGCACCTCTTTCACTGTAGTAAACTTCCCATACATTGCCATTATTATTTAAGCAATAAGCTTCGTTTGGAAGCCCGCCTTCCAATGAATATACATCGCTTCTTACATTTTCATTAACTAATCTTTGTTTCAATTCATTCTTTTTCATCTTATTTACCCACCTTCTTTATTATTCCAGCCTCTAATAAATCACTTATTGATTGACCCAGTTCATATTGTGTACCACCGCCGGGTTGACCAAACCATGAAGCGATCTTACCACCTTGAGCATTTAATGGTTTAACAACTTCATACACGTTATATGGTTTACTTTCAGTGCCTAGGGCTAAAGCTCTGTTTGCATATGGTGTACCTTCTGGAGAAACAAATGTACCACCTTCATAGCCATATCTATCAATTCTTGTTCCAGGCTTTAATGTTACTTCCTTTGGCGTTCCTGCAAATCCTCTATTAGCTGGCCATTTTATATTTCCAGCTTCATCAACCCATTTTGTAGCGTTAACCGCGCCCTTAGCTGCTGCTCCCCTTGCTGCATTTAGCCTGGTTTTTAAAGCATTTAGTCCCTTTGCACCCCCATATACCATCATTGCTGTTGTTATTACTGCCGTTGTATCTTGCTCTGCCTCAGATACCGATAGATCTGTGTTAAAGATGTAATTAATCTTATTTTTAGGGTTTAATACATAATTGATATTATTGCGAATTCCTAATAACCCGGTTATCCAAATTGCGCTGTTTGATTTTTCTGCTTCTTCTGCTTTTGCCTCTTCTATACTTAGGCGGGCTTTAACTTGAAGATCATTTCCGGTATAGGCGTTTAGCATCAATTGGCTGATCTTATGGCTTTCATGGTCGTATACCGTTTTTGCTCCTAAGTATATCGTACTTGGGATGCCTTTAATAGAGTTGATGATCGATGCCTCCGCACCTGCAGCCCTTGTTCCAACATAATTAAGCACCTGACCCGCAGTTGTGTCTCGGCCAACCAAGTCAACTGCCTGGTCGTTATAGTACTGAAGCTCATCCGAAGGTTTTGCCCATAAAGCAGCTTCATCCAGTGACCAGTTCCATATTCCAACACCAATTTGTTCAAAAATACCATCGTTTACTCCATCGCTTAATGAGGCTGTATTGCTGGCCTTCATTTTTTCCCTTGATTGACGGTTTGTGATCGATTCCATTCCTAAAGACCACAAACCCCAAAAATCATTCCATGCGTTATGCCCCGTCGGGTCAAAGTAAATCAATGGATTGTTCAAACAATAGGTATAAAGATTCAGGCTTAGCGGATCGTTAGAATCACCCCGATAGGTGTCTTCCTGTAGAATGGATCCTATTGGGTTTAGTACAGTCGGTTTTCAGTTATCAAGGTTCCCAAACAAGCTGATCTACTTAGCTTGTGTCGACATGAATTTTTCCATGTATTGATAGGGGCTCAAATAATTCAGTGCAGTATGCATACGCTTTCGGTTATAGAAAAGTTCTACATATTCAAAGATACTGCTCTCAACCATTTTTATGTTAGCAAACTTGCGATAGTAGATCCATTCTTTTTTCAGTGTGGCAAAAAGGCTTTCGCAGCAGGCATTGTCATAAGGGTTGCCTTTCCGGCTCATGCTACTGATTATGTCGTGCTCGGTCAGATAATTCTGATAGCTTTGACAGCTGTACTGTGTTCCCCGGTCGCTGTGAAATGCAACATTCTTGGGTTGATTCCGATTGAGAAGAACTTGATCCATAGCACGCCTAACCAGCTCTGCATTGGCCTTGTGACTGAGCGCGTATCCGACGACTTCCTTGTTAAACAGATCCAAAACGGCGGCCAGATACACCCAGCCTTCTTTTGTGCGGATATAAGTGATATCGCCTGCCCAGACCTCATTGGGTGAAGAAACGGCAAACTGCTGATTCAGCAGATTCTCACTATATCGCGGCTCAATGGCTTCTTTGGGAAAGGGCCTATGCTTACAGCGGTGGATGGTATAAATCCCATTGGTCCTCATTAGTCGGTATATTTGGCTTTTACCACATAGTATCCCTTGCCGGGCTAGCTCTCGCTGTATTTTGTCTGCTCCGTAGGTCTGATGATATTTTTCATGGATCTTTCGAATGGCACGGAGCGTCTTTTGCTCGGCCAGTTCACGCAGACTGGGCTGTCTTCGCTTCCATCGATAATACCCGCTCTCGTTTATTTTCAGGACTTGGCACATCTTCTTCACCCGATGTTTAGAGCGATGCTTTCGGATAAATTCATATTTCATCAAGGTGCTTGCATGAAGATGCGCAGGGCTTTTTTTAAGATTTCAATCTCTTCCTCCAGTTCCTTGATACGTTTTTGATCGATCTTGCTCTGCCGTTGCATAACTTGAGCATCTTTGCCAGCCGCTTGTTTGATCCCCAGGCTTTCTGCATAACTGGGCATTTTGTGCTGTTTTCGATATTCCTGCATCCACTTGCAGATGGTTCCTTTACTAATCCCCAATTCTGCTCCAACTCGACTGGCTGGTTTTCCGCTCTCTAAAATATGCTGGCATGTTCTTTCTCGAAACTCAGAATTGTATTTTGCGTTATTACTCGGCATTTTCCTCCCTCCTTTGTACCCATACACTTTAAATTATATGACTGTACAAAACCTGAGGGGGTCCAAAATCATGGCCGCCAAAAAAATCCCCACAACTGACTGAGCCCTGCATTTTGCTTTTTTAGCGAATCAACAACTCCGCCACCGTATCGGCCATCTTCTCTTTGGCGATCACCTGTTCGTGCAAAACTTCGCGCTTGGACAGATCTTTCAAGGTAGCCGGGATTTCCAAACCGCTTTCCTGGGAGAGTTCTTCCAACAGCCGCTCTTCGCTTCTGCCCCGGCTGTATCCATTGCCATAGAGTGCATCGCTCACCGCTGCGCTGAATTTGAACGGGCTGGCAGTCGATACGAATACTGTTTTGGCATCATCGCCAGAGCGGGCCGCATAGCGGCTGTAGACGTTGAATCCGACGGCAGTGTGCGTATCAACCAGATGATCGCAGCGGTCATAGATTTCGCGGATCGTTTTCAGTGTGCCGGGTTCATCGGCAAAGCCGCCGACAAAGACATCCTGCAGGTTGCGCAGTGTAGCCGGGTCGATCTGATAATGGCCTTCGGCATTCAATTCGGTCATCCAGTCATTGATTTTAGCGCTCTGGCGGCCGGTCATTTCAAATAGCAGCCGCTCCAGATTGCTGGACACCAGGATGTCCATCGACGGGGAATTGGTCTTGAAAAACTCCCGGCGCCGATCATAATGACCGTTTCGGATGAAGTCGGACAGGACCTTGTTCCGGTTGGAAGCGCAAATCAGTTTATTGATCGGCAGGCCCATGCGCTTGGCATACCAGGCTGCAAGAATATTGCCAAAATTGCCGGTTGGTACGACCAGGTTGATTTTTTCACCGAGTTCAAGCTTTTCCCGCTGCAAAAGGTCGGCGTAAGCGGAAAAATAGTAGACAATCTGCGGCGCCAGGCGGCCCCAGTTGATGGAATTGGCTGAAGACAGGACGATGCCGCTTGCTTTCAGGCGTTCGGCGAAAGCCTGGTCATTAAAAATGTCCTTGACGCCAGACTGGGCGTCGTCAAAGCTGCCTTCAACCGCCACGACATGGCAGTTGGCGCCTTCCTGGGTGATCATCTGCAGGCGTTGGGCTTCGCTGACGCCACGGGAAGGATAAAAAACGATCACCGAGGTGCCGGCAACATTGCAAAATCCTTCGAGGGCAGCCTTGCCGGTATCTCCGGAAGTGGCGGTCAAAATGCAAATCTGGGCAGTTTCTCCGGTTTTGCGGATTGCTGCGGTCAGCAAATGCGGTAAAAGCTGCAGGGCCATATCTTTGAAAGCGGCGGTCGGGCCATGCCACAACTCCAGGATGAATTCGCGGTCGTTATATTTATTGAGTTGAATCAGCGGGGCCGGCGCCGAACCGAAACGGTCCTCACAATAAGCGGCTTCAGCGTATTCTTGTAATTCTTCTTTGGTATAGTCCGTCAGATAAAGCCCCAGGATGGAGACAGCCCGTTCAACATAGGTCTTGGCTCCCATGGCAGCAATCTCGTCGAGGCTGATTTCCGGGATCTGCTCCGGCACCAGGAGGCCGCCATCCGGGGCAATTCCCTGTTTGATGGCCATCGCTGCTGAAAATCGGCTTTCACCGCCGCGTGTGCTAATATAATCCATTGTTTTCCTCCTAGAATCCCATTTCTTTCAGGCGGGTCTTCGATTTTTCGGCAATATCTTTTCCGGCAAAATTCTCGATAACAAAGTCATAATAGGTTTTGGCCGCGCTTTTGCTATTCAGTTCCTGGTAGCATCTGCCGCAATAATAGGCCACGCCGCCGCCGTAAGCTTTGGGATAGAGCTGATAGGCTTTTAGAAAATAATCCAGCGCCGGCTGGTATTGCTGCTTGTCGAATTCGGCCATGCCGAGGACCCGGAATTTTTCGGCAGCATTTTTGCCTATGCTGCTGATCAATGTCTCCACAGCTGTCCGAACTGCCTTGGCATTGCCTGTCACATCAGGCGCAACCGTCTGATCAGGCAGGTTTTTGAGCAATTCCCGCGCTTCCAGCAATTGATTGCCGCACGAAACCAGATCGGTCTGGCTTATCGCCTGTGCCTGCTTGTATAGCTGATCGGCTTTTTGCAAAGAAAGAACATTCTGGTCGCCAGCCGGAGCCGTTGTTGTTTGAGTTGCCGAGTTTGCCGAAGTTGTTGTCTGGCTGGCCAAAGACGCCGTGGAAGCCGTTGTCTCGGTTGAGTCTTCCCCGCCGGCTGTGGTTTTCGTCACTGAAGGCTCTGGCGTCGGGGTCGGGTCAAATGCGGCATGATAGTCCAAAAGAAGCTGTTTTACCGCATCATCTTGACTGGACAATGTATCCAGCTTGCCGGTCAGCCACGCCAGCCGGGCGTCCGATTGGCCTTCTGAAGCATTGGCACGAAACAAGCCGGGCAGAAACCGGAAACCGCCATAAATCAATAGCCCGATCACCAGAACCCCGACGATTGCAGGGATGGCAATCCGTAAAAGTTCAACCGGCTCATGCCGGGATTTGACATTTGTCTCCTCATCCTCCGGAAATTCGCTTCGCCGGATGACGTCCTGACGCTCTTTCGCGCTGGCCATCCGCACTTTGCCGCGGCGTTTGGTCTTCTCGAGGACATTTGCGCCGGACAGCCGCCGCGGGTCTGAAATAAAAATTTCGCGGCTGCCGCCATTTTGCTGGCTATTTTGCAATTCGCGCTGAGTGAGCAATTGGGCTTTGCTTGCCAAAGCCTCTTCATGGAGATTTCCCGGCAAATCGGTCAGCAAGGCATGGTCGATTTGTTCCAGGGCTTCATCGATCAGGCCCAAATGAGCCTGACAGTAGCTTAAAAGCAATGCGGCCTGGGAAAACATCGGATACGTGGCCGAAAGCTTGCGTAAAGCAATCAGGGCAATGTCCATGCTTTCGTGGTTGATGTTGAAAATTGCGCGGTTATAAGTGCTGATTGCTTGCTCCATGTCACGGGGCGGTGCAAACAGTTTTACATCTTCGCGCTTTAACGGGGTAAACTGATGGATTAAATCTTGCCAGTCCAATTCCCGTCCTCCTGAATAGTCAGCCTTTTGCGGATACTGCCAACCATATACAGAGAACCAAAGGCGCATAAAGCCATATTCTTCTGATCAGCCAACTTCAGGGCCAGTTTGGCGCCATCAGATGGATTGTCGACAGCATAAACCGCATCTAGAGTATTATAACCAGAATCAGCCGGTTTATGCAATTGTATGCCAATATTCCTTACACATTCGGCTAGTTTTTCAGCGGGCAGCGCCCGCAGGTTGTCGGGTGTGACGCAGACAAAGGCGGCCGGATGGTAAAGGGAATGGTCAAGGACGGCGTGCAGCATGCCTTCGTAGTCTTTATCCTGCAGCATGCCGGCTAAAAAGACGACAGGGCGGCCGGGCAGCAAGCGGGAAAGAGCGTCAGCCAGCGCCTGGCAGCCTTGGGGATTGTGGGCGCCATCCAGCAAGATTGGCGGATTATGGCGCAAAAGCTCCAGACGCGCCGGCCAGCGGGATAATCGAATCCCTTCCCTGATCGCGTCGTCGGATGCCAGATTCAGAGTTTTACAGACCCGCGCGGCCAAAATGGCATTCATCGGCTGAAAAACACCCAGAAGGCTGGTTTTCAATTCCAAATTGGTTTGATGGTCGATAAAAGTCTGACCTGACCAGTCGTAAGCAATCAGCTCGATTTCCGATTTGCTGATGACCTGAAGCGGCGCATTTTGCAGCTGGCACTGGCTAATAATCACATCCCTGGCTGCGGCCGCATCGGGCGGCGGCAAATCAAGGTCGGATGGATTGTACAGAAAAACCGGGCAGCCGGGTTTGATGATGCCGCTCTTTTCCCGGGCAATTTCCGCAAGGGTCTGCCCCAACCGGTCCATGTGGTCATAGCCAAGCGCCGTGATGACACAAGCCAGCGGATTTGAAATGACATTGGTGGAATCCAGCCGGCCGCCCAGGCCGGTCTCCAGAACAACCACATCGCATTGGCTGGAAGCGAAATAGAGAAAGGCCGCAGCCGTGATCAGTTCAAATTCCGTCGGATGTTCGCCGCCTTCGGCAAGCATTTGTTCGACCGCATCCCGGACTGTCGTCAGAACCCGGGCAAATTCACAAGGCTTGATTTCACCGGTTGTTTCATCTTTCAATAGAGACAAAAGGTCGGACCTGCCCTTGATAACCCGGATCCGCTCGGTCAGGCGCACCAGGTATGGCGAGGTGTAGACCCCCACCTTAAGTCCGGCGGTAGCAAGAATCGATGCGCAATAGCTGGTCACCGAGCCCTTGCCGTTGGTTCCGGCAATATGGATATACCGGAGTTTATGCTCAGGATGATTGAGAAGCTCCATCAGGCGGTTCATCCGATGGAGCCCTAATTGAATGCCAAAAGTCAGGGCGGCAGTCAGATAGGCCTGAGCCTTTTCAAAATCCATATGGCCTTGATCCCCCTAGAATTTATTTCGTGGTAAAGATTAAAAACTTGCTGATGACATAGTTGCCGACCATGACCAAAACCTGGGTCACAAGCTTGCTGATCAAGATGTCCCACTGGATGATATGCCAGGAAGCAGTCAGCCCGATTAGATTATACAGCAAATACATCGCTCCATACTCAAAAGCCAGTGAGACGAGCAAACGGGAAATCAAAAATTTACCCATTTCCTGCCAGATCGGCCCTTT
>CAXXUX010000001.1:1222500-2015153 GCA_963677835.2 uncultured Saccharofermentans sp. | reverse complement strand
TTGCTCATGTATTGGTGCCAGTAGAGCTTGTTGTCGGAATTGTCGACGTCGAATTTTTGCAGATAGAGGGTGTTTTGGCCAACATTGATATAGCTGGAGCCAATGAATTTTGCCCCGCCGACGATGGAGCGGTAGCGGTCGCTCCAGGAAATGAGCTGCAGATTATCGGTCTCGGTTTGCACGGCTGTCCGATTGGAGCCAAATTTAGCGTAAATCAGGCCGTTTTTGACATTGCCAAGAATCTCGGTGCTGTTGCTGGCCCCGATGTTGTAAAAATTATAATAGCCGTCGTATTCGGTCGTAATCGTGGTGTAGGATATGCCCAAATTGTCATAGGCCGCTTTCAGGTCGGTCGAGAATGTCCCCCGAACCGATGCGCTGCCGCTGCTGCCGACTTCAATTCTCGAACGGGAGGCCAGGTGATAGGGATTGACCCCGGAATATTCCGCCGCCCGGATGAAAGCCTCGGAGTAGAGCATCGTTTGGGCTGTGCCAGTTGCCGGATCGGTATAATTGAAGCTGGTATTGCTCATGAAGGTGTTGGCGAGGATATTTTCGACGCCGGCTTGAGTTTGGACTCCCGGCTGGTAGTTCAAGGCTTCAAACTGGAATATGCGGGTGGCGTCCAGGAAATTCCTGGGATCCATATAATAGGCAATGACACTTTTATTGCACATGATCCAGCTGGAACCGTCGTAAGGCTCCCAGGTATTGGTCGCCCAGTCATAGGCAGCGGATTCGGTCGATTTCCAGCTGTCATTCTTTGAACTCGGGATCAGGCTGCGGCCGGGCGAATTTTCCGCTTCGATGACGGTATTCCAGTCCAGGTTGGTCTTCAGGGTTTTGAATTGCCAGCTCGGATACTCGGCATGCAAGGCGCGAAGGCCTGGTTTGTAGCTTTCCGGGAAGCCTTCGGCAGTCAATGCCGCTTCAAAGTCCGGGTCCGGCGCGGCCGGCAAAGGATCAAGGGCCACAAAACCGGCCACGACATAGCCGTTTCTGGCATAGCCGCCGGTGCCGATAAAACTGACCTTATACCATAGATTGCCATAGTCCGTGATGGTCTGTCCGGTCGTGCTGGAGATCACCGTCAGGACATGGTTTTTACTAAGCGTATCGACAATGGCATAGGACGTCGACGGCCCGCTGCGGATATTGGCCGTGTTAACCGCGATCTTGCCGGTCCGGTTGAGCTCGGTCTCGGCCTGAACCATTGAACCTGCCGAAGCAAATGGCCCGATCTGGGCCAAAACTAAAAAAAGCAGCAGGAGGAGGACCAATCCCCTTGTTCTGGTTAGCTTGAATGTCATTTTTGAGGATCGACTGGCCAGCACAAAGATTCCTCCTTTGGCATTTTTGGTAGAATAAGTCATTGTTATCTTATCACAATTTCGAGGCCGGATTGTTACAACTGTTTTATAATATCGTTATTTTATTGAAGGTCATGGCAAAGTTTGAGGCTGATCCGGCATATTGGTGAAGATCGGGATCTTGAAAATAAAGGCCTCGTCCAGCAGATCCAGTCCGGCATAGGCCGATCGGGTCCGCCGCCCTTCCGCCCAGGCCATTTGAATGTTTTGGGCGTATTGGTGGGTATAAAGCCCGCCGGCTTCGACCAGGTCGAATTTTTGCAGGTAGAGCGTATTTTGCCCGGCCTTCACATAGCGGTCGGCAATCCAGACCGCTCCGCCAATGATCGCGTCGGATGGCGAACGCCACGGCAAAAGCCAGGCTTTTTCTTCCGGCGTGATTTCGCCAAGATCCGCTTCGCGCCCGTAAAGGGCAAAGCGCGCGCCATTGATTACCGCGCCGTTGACTACTTCGGGATTGGGCGTCGAGCCAATATTGTAAAAATTGTAAACGCCCTCATAGCCGTCAAGCGAGCCGGTCGCCAGGGGGGACTCCCCCTGCCGGCCCATTTCCTGGATGATCTTGGCCGCCAAAAAGTAGGGGCTGATGTCCGCCTGCTCGCCGGCTTTCAACAAAAGGCTTGCGTAATCGACATTTTGGCTGTTTCCATCTGCCATGAAGGACCCTTCGAGGATTTTACCGATGCCTGCCAGGGTTTGGCTGTCCGGATCAAAAAGCAGGTTTTCGAACTGGAAGACATTGATGGAATCGAGAAAATTCCTGGGGTCGGCAAAGTACTCGATCACTTTCAAGTCGGCTGCTTTCCAGCTGGCGCCGTCATAAACGGGGCTTCCCGGTTCGACCCAGGATGCCGGACTATCGTTTGCATCAACCAGGCTGCGGTCTTTTTCATCCTGGGCAGCGATAAACTCCGGCCAGGACAGCCCTTCTTCGTCTGCAGTAAATTCCCAGGCCGTGTGCTGCAAATGCAAGAGCCACAAGGCAGACCGGTAGGATATCGGGAAGTCGGCAAGCGTCTGGTCATAGCCGTCTTGATGCGGCGGCCGCAAAATATTGACTTCATAAGTTTTTTGGGTGCCGTCAAACCCCGTGACCAGAAGGCGCAGGCGATTCTCCGACTTTTCCAGCGGTATTTTTTCATTGGGCTTTAGGATCAGCGAAGCGCCGTCTTCGGTCAGGCGCTCAATTTGAAGAGTTGCCGAGCTTCCTTCCATCGTTAGTGCCGACAAAGTCAAATCGCTGGTCTGCTCTTCGACATAAAGTCCGTACGCTAGGGTATCCGGATCAAAGGGCGAGGCAATCCTCGCGATCTGGCCATCTGGCAAAGCCAGTTCCAATTTGGCCAGGCGGGCAGTCGGATCGATCAGCGTGAAATCTTCGGCCGCCTCCCAGGACTGAACCCCGCTTTCATCAGAAATCAGGACTTGTTTGTCCCGGTAGGCCAACACGCCCAGCAGCCGGCCGGAATCCTTATCAGGGATTGCGGCGGCCAGCGCCGGCATCAATTTGTAGTGGATGGCGCTATTGTTCGTGTCTTTGGAAGCGCTATCCGCCTCGACCTTGACATAAAGGGTGCCGCTGGCAACAGCAGCACTGGCAAAGCGATGCCGCAAGGCGGCAGGCTGATCGGCGACAGTAGTCGTCTGGGTTAGCAAGGTCGCGGACAAATCAAATAATTCCAGTTTGATCGGGCTTTTGGCATCAAGAATGGTCAGCAGCGCCTCGCTTCCCTGAGCCGGGAGCTCGTACCAGGATGCCTTTGTCCGGGTCAGTTCGCCGGACTTGATTAATCCAGTTTTCAAAGGAATGACTTCGGGCACGATATAGTCGGCCAAATCGACCCAGCTGCCCCGGCCGTCGCTGGTCTGAATCAACAGGGTCAGCTGATGGCTGCCGGGATTTTCCTGCCGGGTATCCCATTCGATCGTATAGTTGTTCAAAATGGCGGGATCGGCCGCCAGAGCCTGCAGGGCCTGGCACAGCCGGCCATCGCTGTAGAGTCTGAAACGGGCGGCTGGTCCGGTCAGGCGGACTTCGCTGTTAACCGGCAGGAGCCCGATGACTTCTTCGCCCGCCGGCGGGCGATCCTTGGCGACCGCCAGCGTCCTTAGACGGGTCGGATCGTCCGGCAAAACCAGCTTGGCTGCATAGCCCAGACTTTGTAAATATTCGTCGATATAGACCAGGCGGCTGTCTTTTCCGGCAAGCAAGGCGACGGCGGCAGCGCGGGCTTCATCCGCTAGAGGCGCGCCGGTCAAAACCTGGCTTAAATCGTCAAGAAAAGCCTCATCATCGGCTTTTTGCGACAAATAGGCCGGCGAGACGAAAACACGCAGCAGATAATCGGCAAGACTAGCCCGGCCAGCCGCCAGACGTTCGATCCAGATCTTGGCCGGCTGATCCAGCCCAATCAGCGTGCTCCCCCTCAAAACGACCGCTTCCGCATCTTTAAGAGACAGGCCGGACTGAGGATTGATCTGGTCTGCGGCTACGGTCTGGGGTGTGGCCCATTGCCGGAAGAGCCAGGAATACCCGATGCCGAACAACCCCAGAACAACCAGTAAAACCAGGAGGGCGGCCATTTCAGTGCCGGCCGGCCGGCGGCTGGTTTTTTGAAGTTGCCCGGTGCCAAAATTTTGCGGCATTTCACTCATTTCAACTCGTCCAAAGACAGCCGGAAGGCCGGCAGGAAGTTGTCAAGGAAATAGCGGACCTCCGGAAGCTTGGCCTCCACCTCGGCAAGGCTGGCCCTGGTCGCTTCGGCGGCTTGCCGGAATTCGGCATTGCCGGCTTTTTCTTCATCAAGGCATTTGATATAGGCGCTGATCCGGTCGGCCGCCTTGACCAGCTGCATGGCGGCGGCAATTTCCGGATCATCGAGGTCAGGTTCAAGGACCGGCCGCCAGGTCGGCGCCAGATCTTCCGGCAGCATCGACAGGAGTTTGCCTGTCGCAACCGACTCGACCGCCTTGTAAGCGTCACGGATGGCTGGATTAAAATATTTGACCGGCGTCGGCAGGTCTCCGATCAGGATTTCGCTGGCGTCATGATAGATCGCCAGCAAGGCAATTTTCCCTTCATCAACAGGCGCGCGGCCAAGAGAAAAATATTTCTGGCGCAGAACCGCCAGGGCATGGGCGATGATCGCCACCTGCAGCGAATGTTCCTGGATATTTTCCTGTTCGGTGTTGCGCATCAGGCCCCAACGGTTGATATAGCGCATCCGGTGCATCATGGCGAAAAAATTGTTGCTCATCTTGTCGTCCTTTCCAAAAGATGCTTCAAAACCAGTAAATGTCTTCGAAACACTTGGTCGCAAATGAATCCGACATCCCGGCGATGTAATCGACGGCTTTCTGGGGATTGGGCAGGCTTTCGGGATATTTTCGCTCAACCAGATACTGGTGGAAGCTCCGATAGACCCGGTTGTTGCTCGATGCCAGTTTTTCCGGGTCGCCAAGCGCCTGGCACAGGGCGTCGAACAATCCCTCGATGACGTTTTGAACCATTTTTTCATAACGCTTGATCTTGTCCGATTTATAGATCCGGTCAACATTTTCGTTCAGCAGCTCTTCCATGCTTTCGCCGCGTTCCCGGCTCAGGATGATCGCGTCCTGATTGCGGCTGTTGGTGATGATGTCCGTCACCAGCGTGTTGATGATCTGGCCATTGGTGCGGCCAAGCGAGGTTTTTATGGCGGCCGGCAGATCGTCAAACTCCATGATCCCCGCCCGGGCCGCATCTTCGACATCCCTGCCGACATAGGCGATTTTGTCGGCCAGCCTGACCACACAGCCTTCCAGGGTAGCCGGAAATCCATGGTGAATCGCGCTGGAAACCAGATTTTCCTCCTTTTTGTGCCGGTCAGGCACCAAAAGGCATTCGCTGTATGTTTCGCCGCAATGGCTGGAGATTCCGTCGCGAACCTCGAAGGTCAGATTCAGTCCGCTGTGCCGGGGCCTGGTGGCCAGGATATCGATCACGCGCAGGCTATGGATTTCATGCTGGAAGAAAAGGTCGGGCGACACTTTCTTCAGGCAGGCATCCAAGGTCTTTTCACCGCTGTGGCCAAAAGGGGAGTGTCCCAGGTCATGGCCCAGGGCGATGGCCTGGATCAGGTCGGCATTGAGGTTCAAAGCACGGCCGATCGTATTGGCTATGTAATTGACATAGATGACATGTTCCATCCGGGTGCAGATGTGATCATTCTGCGGATCGAAAAAAACCTGGGTCTTGTGCCGCAGGCGGCGGAAATCCATCGAAAAAATGATCCGGCCGGTATCCCGCTCGTAAACGGTGCGGACCGGGCAGTGCTCCTCGGGGATCAGACGCCCTCGGCTCTGATCGCTGCGGGCAGCGTAGGGACTGAGCAATTTTTCCTGCTCTTCTTTTAAAATGCGGGGTGAAATTTCAATTTCCGGCATGAACAACACCTCCACCTGACGATCAGGCAACGGTCGCAAAGAAAATCGTCAGAATTTGAAAATCCGGCCAATCAAGGACTTGTGAACTTTAATCGCGCCGGCGGGACAGACTTCCTGACAGCAAAAACAGCGGATGCAATGCAAATAGTCAAATTCGGGAATCTGGCCGCGAGATAGCTGGCGTACCGCTTTGGGATCAAGCGGGCAGGCTTTTTCGCAAATTCTGCAGCGGGTGCAGATCCTGGCGTCGATAACCGGCCGGCGCTGGATAAAACGCTTGAAAACCGGCACCCCGACGACAGTCGCCGTGTTGACCGCCGAATGGAAGGCCCGGGCGGTCGCAAAATCCTTGACCTGCAGGCCCGGAAGCAGCTGACAGGCTTGGCCATGCCTCACCTCGACAGCATCTGCCTTAAGTCTGATCAGGCAGGTTTCGATCTTTTCCAGATCGATTTCCCCCAGCCCGGCTTTTGCCGCCAGACAAGTCAACAGAATGCTGGAAGGCTCCATGCCGATCAGGAAAGATCCCGCGGCATCGACCGCCACCGGGTCGGTAGAAATCAGAATGGCGCCTACAGAACGGGGGTGGCCATTTCTTGGTCCATTCCCTTCCATGGCGACAATCGCGTCCATGACAAAAAGGCGAGGTTTCAGAAACTGGTTGAGATCGACCAGCATCTGGCAGAAGTTTTTCAAATCCGGGAAATTGGCATGATATAAGGCCTTATGCCGGCCAAAAACAGTCCCGAACTGATTTTTAAGAGCGCCGGTCATTCTGGTGACGGCATGTGTTTTCAATTTTGAAAGACTGACAAGCCCATCAGCCTTGATCACGCCATTGCAAAGCGGCGCATGCCGCAGGATTTTCCCTTCAGGAAGCACTGTATCCGTCGAATTCTCAAAATCGGCCGGATTGATCCCCAGCCGGTCTGCCACATCTGTTAAGCCGCTTAGGCGGGTTGCCTTTTCTGTCGAATCCATCGCCGGAGAATCCCCATAGGACAAATGAACCCGCAGCTCCCCGAGGCTTTTGGCCAGGGCTTCGAATACCGACGGATGGGGCGTGACCGCCTTTTCCGGCGAAACCCCCGCCAAAAGGTTAGGTTTAATTAAAATATTTTCTTCCGGCTTGAAGCAGGCTGCCAGGCCAAGCTCGGCAAAAGCCGCTTGAAAGCAGCGGTCCAAGTCATCCTGACTATAGTTGTCAAGGCAAATCAGCGCTAGTTTTGCCATGTCTGCCTCCCTGGTTGTTGATTGATTTATTATACCATATCTGAAATAAATCCATGGAGCAAAGCCGGTTGATTCAGGTCTTGACGGTTTGCGGCAATCAGATTTTTTCGAGATTGGCCATCCTGGCCAGCAGCCGTTTTTTATCGCCGGACGAAAACTCGATCAGGAGAATCGCATCGCCGGCTACCGGTTCAACTGACAAAATGCGGCCGGGGCCGAACTTGGCGTGCCGGACACGATCCCCTTGATGAAGGTCGACCGGAGCCGCGCTGGCGCCTGCCGGCCGTGGTGCGGCGCCGGCTGGCTTTTTGGCCGCGGCTTCGGGGGCGCCGGGGAAATGTATCACTGTCGGCCGGCCGTTTTGGCCGGCGGATTCGGCCGGTCTCCCATTTGAAGCAGCGGCGTCAAACCGATTGTCGCCATGTCGGGATCCCCCGACCTCCGAGAGGTATTGATCCGGAATCTCCCGGATGAAGCGCGAAACCATCAGGCTTTGCGTTTGGCCGAAAACCAGGCGGGTCCGGGCCGTCGTGACATAGAGCCTGCTCTTGGCCCGGGTGATCGCCACATAGGCCAGGCGCCGCTCTTCCTCAATGTCCGATTCGCTGGACATCGCCCGATAGCCCGGGAAAAGGCCTTCTTCGGCGCCAACCAGAAAAACGGTGCCAAATTCCAGGCCTTTGGCGCTATGGATGGTCAAAAGCCTGATGTAGTCGTTATTGTCCCGATCCTCGTCCATTTCCGAATACAGGGCCGCGCGCTCCAGGAAAGCGCTCAGCACGCCTGGCAGATCCTCGGCAAGAAGGTCCTGGTCCTCCGGCGCCAGCTCGGTTTCGGCATTTTGTTTGCGCAATTCCCGAAGGCCGTTTTCGAATTCGACCGCGTCCGACAGCAATTCTTTCAGGTTTTCAATCCGGTCGACCGAATCGGCAAGCTTGCTTTTTTCCTGCTGGTCGATGATTTCCTGCACCAGGCCGGATTCGTTTTCCACCCATTCGATATACTCGGCAAAACTGAGGTCGTTCTCCAGCAGTTTCGCCCTGAAGCGGTCGATCATCGCCGCAAAGCTCATCAGCCTGCCCGCCGGGCGCTGCAGCTCCGGAAAGGCGGACGCGGTGCGGCATACCGCCAGTTGGCTTGATTCTTCTCTGGCGGCAATCTGTTCCAGAACTTCCAAAGTCGAGTCGCCGATGCCGCGCTTGGGCACCTGGATGATCCGGGTGAGGGACAGGTCGTCGCCTGGCAGCAGAATCAGCCGCAAATAGGCCAGGACGTCCTTGATCTCTTTGCGGTCATAAAACCGCATCCCGCCAAATATCCGGTATGGGATCCCCTGTTCGCGCAGTGCCGCTTCCAGGCTTCTGGACAGGGCGTTCAGGCGGTAGAGAACCGCAATATCCCGGTAGTTCTGCATTTTGGCCCGTTCGACCAGCCGGGTGATTTCTCCGGCGATATAGCGGGCTTCCTCATACTGCGATTCTGCGCGCAGGAAAGTGATCGGCTCCCCGTCGCCGGAACTGGTCCAGAGGGTTTTCTTTTTCCGGCCCAAATTGCGGCCGATCACAGCATTGGCCGCGTTAAGCACCATCCCGGTGGAGCGGTAGTTCTGCTCCAGCTTAATGACTTTGCAGTTCTTGAAATCTTTTTCAAAATCAAGGATGTTCTGGATGTTGGCGCCACGGAAACTGTAAATGGACTGATCATCGTCGCCGACCACGCACAAATTGCGGTGGCGGTCCGAAAGCAGCCGGACCAGCCGGTACTGGGCATGGTTGGTGTCCTGGTACTCGTCAACCAGGATGTAGCGGAAGCGTTCCTGGTACTCGGCCAGCACGTCAGGCTGCTCGTTAAACAGGCGGACCGCCTCGAACAGGATGTCGTCGAAATCCATGCTGTTGCTTTTTTTGAGTTTTTGCTGATAAAGCTGATAAACCCGGGCAACCCGGCTCAAGCGGTAATCGGCCCCGGCCTCGCGCGTATACTGTTCGACTCCGATCAGGGCGTTTTTGGCCGCGCTGATCTGGCTGTGAACCGCCTTGGGCGCAAAGGTTTTTTCATCAAAATTCAAATCGGCGATGCAGCTTTTCACAACTTTTTGCTGATCATCCGAATCAATGATCGTAAAACTCCGGTCATAGCCGATACGGTCGGCAAAGCGCCGCAAAATGCGGATCAGCATTGAATGGAAAGTGCCGACCCACATCGCCTGGCTGACCGTGCCAACCAGCTCCTCGATCCGGGATTTCATCTCGGCTGCCGCTTTATTGGTGAAGGTGATGGCCAGGATCGACGACGGGCGGACGCCGCGCACGGTGACCAGCCAGGCAATCCGGTGGGTAATGACCCGGGTCTTGCCTGATCCGGCGCCGGCCAAAATCAAAAGCGGGCCCTGATCGTGCTGAACTGCCGCTGCCTGCTCGGGATTAAGGCCCATCAGCAGCTTCTCAGGATCAAAAGGCTTGTCAGCCGGGCTTTGCGGGGGCAGTACAACCTGGTCAAAAAGGTCCATTTCAAAATTTCCTCCTCAGCATCGGTTTTGACCACCAGTATACCACGAGGCATTCCCAGTAAAACAGTCCGGCAATAAAAAACCAGGGCCGGTCCACCTGGACCGGCCCCGCGCAAGGACTGGCATCTGCTAAATGATTCAAGTTAAGGGGTTTGGGGTCAGGGGTTATTATCAGGTACTGGGGTGGCTCGCAGATCAGTAATTGGGTTCAATCAGACCATAATTACCATCCTTGCGCTTATAAACCACACAGACCTTATCGGTTTCCATATCCAGATAGAGCAGGAAGCTGTGTCCAAGCATTTCCATCTGCAAAACAGCTTCGTCCGGATCCATCGGCGTGATGTCAAAAGTTTTGCGCTTAATGATTTTGGTCTCTTCGGCGATATCGGCGGGCTGAATGACCTGCGTTTTCAAATACTCCTTCATGTACGCATAATCATGAATCTTTTTTTCGATTTTGGTCTTATGCTTGCGGATCTGGCCTTCCAGGACTTCAACCGCCAGGTCCAGTGCAGTAAAGACGTCATCAGCGATTGTCTCAGCCCGGTAATAGTGTTTCTGGATCTTCAGGGTGATTTCGATGCATTTCTGGTCTTTTTCCGGTCTGACTTTGACGTTTGCAGTTGTTTCGTCATCAAAAAACCTGTTGAATTTTCCGAGCTTTTCTTCGATGCGCTGATGCAACTGATCGCCCACCTTGATGCCCTTGCCGTTGATGTTGATCTTCATGATGACCGCTCCCTTCTGAATCGTTTTTATGTTCTGTCAAGGTACTTATCGTCCTTGGATGTATCTTTAAGTTTATTATAACCCATCAGGCCGTTCAACGCGTATCATTGATTACTGCTATAATCTTTTATATCTGTTATAATTATAGTGTTGCGTCAGGGAGGTTTTCATGGAAAAAATCCGTTATTCGCTCGTTGTTCCCTTATATAACGAAGAAGCAGTGATCGAAGAAACTAATCGCCGTCTGACTTCTGTCCTGAATGAGCTTAACGAATCCTATGAAATAATTTATGTCAACGATGGCAGCCGCGACCTTACCGCGTCGCTGGTCCGTTCTTTTTGCGAGGCAGATCCCAAAATCAAGCTGATCACCTTTTCCCGCAATTTCGGGCACCAGACGGCGATAACCGCCGGGATGGATTATGCCTGCGGCGAAGCCATCATTATCATCGATGCAGACCTGCAGGATCCACCTGAAATTATACCACAAATGATCGGGCGCTGGAAGGAAGGCTATGAAGTCGTTTATGGCCGCCGCACCAAAAGGGACGGTGAAACCTGGTTCAAGCGCTTTACCGCCCGCCGCTACTATCGGCTGCTGAACCGGATGACCGATGTCGACATCCCGGCCGATGTCGGCGATTTTCGCCTGATCGACGCCAAAGTCCGCGACGCTTTGCTTTCGATCCCGGAGCACAACCGCTATGTTCGCGGCCTGATCAGCTGGCTTGGATTCCGCCAGACCTTCGTCGAATTTATCCGCGCGCCGCGATTTGCCGGCGAGACCAAATACCCCCTGAAAAAAATGCTGAAGCTTGCCGCCGACGGCATCACGTCTTTTTCCTACAAGCCATTGAAACTGGGGATCGGACTGGGCCTGATCCTTTCGATTTTCAGTTTCTGTTTTCTGCTGTTTGTTTTTGTCGCCCGCCTGTTCGACCTGGTGGTCATGGAGCCGGGCTATGCCTCGATCATGTGCGTCATCCTGTTCTTTTTTGGCATCGTGCTGATTATGCTGGGTATTATCGGCGAATATATTGCCCGCATTTTTGAAGAAGTCAAAGGCCGCCCGCTTTATATTGTCAGCGACTTGACCGGCGAATTCGGCCGGAAAAAACCGCGGTAGATTAATCGGCGAGGCGTAATCGAACAGGAGGAGCTTGACACATGAACGAAAGGGAAGATCCTGATAGCCGCCGTTATTTTGGCGTCAGCCAGCTGACTTTGCGGGCCATTGTCATCGGCATGATCGGCTCGGCCGTCATCACGGCCAGTTCCATGTATGTCGCACTAAAGCTCAGCGCGTTGCCCTGGCCGACGATTTTTGTCGCGGTTCTGTCCATGGCGCTTTTAAAGATCCTGGGGCGGACCAGCCTCAATGAAATCAACATCGCCCAGACCGGCATGTCCGCCGGGGCCATGGTCGCCGGCGGGCTGGCCTTCACCATCCCGGGGCTTTGGATCTCCGGCGCCTTCCCGTATTTTGACGCCAATAAGGAAAGTCTGGCCAGCTGGTTCTTTCCGAAATTCTGGCCGGTTCTTCTGATCGCGGCCAGCGGCATGATCCTCGGCTCGCTTTTATGCTGGTATCTGCGCCCCCGGTTCATCGATCAGGAAAAGCTGCCCTACCCGATCGGCAAGGCCGCCGCCGAAACCTTGCAGGCCGGCGACCAGGGCGGCAGCAAGGCGCGCATCCTTTTTATCTCGCTGGGCGCGACCGCCCTGTTCACCGCTTTGCGGGACAAGCTGATCGTCGGCTTCCCGCAAGCCATCCGGACAACTTTCCTGAAAGTTCCGGTCGGGCTGGCCTTATCGCCCATGGCGGCCGGCATCGGCTATATTATTGGCCTGGAATATACCGCTTACTGGTTCGCCGGCGCCGTATTCAGCAGTTTTATTATCCAGCGGCTGGGGCTGGACTGGCAGGTTTTTGCCGATTCGGCAGCCGCCGGGCAATTCAAGCTGACCGCCGCGATCGGCCTGATGGTCGGCAGCGGCATTGGCATTTTGATTGCCTATCTTGTTTCGATGTTCAAGCGCCGGACAAAAATGCCGGCATCGGCAAAACCCGCCGGAAAGAAAAACAGTTTCAGATTGAGCCTTCTGGTCTTGATAGCCGTCGCGCTGGCCTATGTCCTTTCGGTACTGGCCGGTCTCAGCCCTTGGGTTGCGGTCCTTCTGATGTTCGGCGTCCTGGTTACGACGGCCATGTCCGCTACGATAACCGGCCAAACCGGAATCAATCCCATGGAGATTTTCGGCATCATCATTTTGCTGGCCATCCGGCTGTTTTTGACTGTTGATACAGTCAATGCCTTCTTTGTCGTTGCCGCAGTTGCTGTCGCTTGCGGTTATGCCGGCGATCTTTTAAATGACTACAAGACCGGGGCGATTATCGGCACCAACCCCAATGCCCAGCTGGTTTCCCAGATCTTTGGCGGCCTGGTCGGCACTGTGGTCGCCGCCCTGGCGATGTTTGCCATTATCTATCAATATGGCCGCATCGGTGAAAATACCAGTTTCCCTGCAGCCCAGGCGCTTTTTGTCAGCGCGCTGATCACTGGAATCGGCGATAGCTTCGTGTTTTTGGTCGCCGCCCTGATCGGCTGCCTGCTCTATCTGCGCAAAGTTCCGGCGATGATCATCGGCATCGGCATGCTGCTTTCATTCGAAATGGCCGCAGTCATTCTCCTGGGCGGCCTGATCCGGTTTTTGGCGGACACCCTGCGCCATAAAAAGGATGCCGGCAATACCACCGGCAACATCATCGCCGCCGGCATGCTCGGCGGTGAAGGCATTACCGGCGTGATCCTGTCGATCATCACGATGTTTGCCGGCCGATAGGACGCTTTATTTCTGTTTGAAGCTGAAAGCATCCGGCAAGAGTTCCGGCATGCTGTAACGGCGGAATTTGCCGGAAGGGCTAGCCGCCAGAAGTTCAAAATCCGGCGCCGCGAACTCGGCCATAACCTGACGGCAGATGCCGCAGGGCATGCAGGGTTCTTCCTGGTCGCAGACAACAGCCAGCCGGCGAATCATTTGACTGCCCTCGGAAACCGCCTTGAAAATCGCTGTCCGTTCACCGCAGCAAGTCGCTCCGTAAGATGCGTTCTCCACATTGCAGCCGGTAAAGATCCGGCCTTGCTCATCTTCCAGGGCAGCGCCGACGTGAAATCCGGAATAGGGCACATAGGCTTGCTGACGAGCCGCCGCCGCGGCATCGATCAATTTTTGGTCGGCTTTTTCATTTCGCTTCATCCAAGGTATCCCTTCTTTTAAAAACGCTGATTTGAATCTTCTCTTTCATTCCACATCGGCTTCATTGTCGTAACCGAGGGATTCCCAGTATCCCTTGTAGGACGGGTCTGACGACAGTTCGATCCGGGTGACCCAGCGCGCCCATTTGTAGCCCAGCTTGTCCTCGGCGACAAAAATGAACGGGTAGCCCATTGATGCCGGCAGCGGCAATCCGTTGGAATGATAAGCCAGAATCAATTGATTGTCGATAATTGTGGACAGCGGCAGTGATGTCGTGTACCCGTCATAGCAATGGAAAATAACCGTATTCGCCTCCGGTTTGGGGGACGCCGGCTCAAGAAGCTTTACCAGCGGCACGCCTTTCCAAAGGATGACCGCCTGCCAGCCCTCAACGCAATACAGGGTTATTTTCCGTTCGGCAGCCGGCATTTTTAAAACTTCATCATAAAGAAGCTTGAGCGGCTGGCCGACCAGGCCATCGACAGTCAGCTGATACGTGGCCATGTCGACCTGCTGGATGCCCTTGATCGAATTGTCGCGGGGTCCGATGGCCGGATCAAGCCGGAAGCCTTGATATTCGCGGATTTCACTTTCACGGTAACGGGCCAGAGTCGCTTGGGCGACTGTATCGGTCTCCCAATCTTCTTTCGTAGGAACAACGCCCGAAGCCGTTGTTTCCGGACTGCAGGAACATAGTCCAACTGATAAAACCAGGAGCAGGAGCAAAAATGTTTTTTTCATCCTCCATCACCGTCTTTTCGTCTATTTTTGCATGCGGGCAATACCCTCCAAAATGTCTCCCATGGCATAGACAATACAGCCCAAGGCAACGATAACCGGAAGGTGATAGAACCAGGTGTCCGGATTAATGAAAGAAAAAAAACTGGAAGCTGCAATGATGATTCCTAAAAAATTGAATTTCTTTTTCATATCATGTACTCCTTAAAATTACCATAGGAATTTGGAACGAGGTCACAACCGATAAAACCAGTAGCAGGAGCAAAAATGAGTTCTTCATCCTCCATCACCTGGTTTTATTATATCAGGAATGAGTCAAGTACTGGCGTTAAAAAATAGGTCATCCCTGACCGAATAGCCGAAAAGGCCTTATAACTTTACCAGGACAAAGACAGCTGCCTGTCTTTGTCCTGACATAATCCATCCTGAACTGCATTAATCAATAATCATATCTGACCTGAACGGTTCGCCAGCTTTCAAATACTGGATACTGATGGCTTGGCCCATAATTGGTAATACTCCTATAAATGATGTTCGTCCCTGCGTAAGTGCCTGATGATGCCCATGAAGAGGATGTTTTGAACACTTCATTGTCAAGTTCTTCCGGGAATATGATGCGTTCTCTCAAAGTCCATGAAATAATATCATTCGTGTAATCCGGCGAACAGTTGATCGTGGGACCGCCATCCAGGTTGTAACTGAAATTGAGCGATACGCCACCTGACATGTCGACTGAAACGCCCACACTGGATGCATAGGTCTGGCTCCCGGGACCATGGTCAAGCATATTATCTGATGCATATGGCAAATCATGTTTAACGTCGACTCCTGAGATTTCATCTGTGCTATAAGCCCAGACATTTGATTTTATCGCAAAATAGTCGTAAGTAGGATCTTGCTCATCGTAATTGCGATAAAGCGTATAATCCAGGTGAGTGGAACTATTTGAATTAAAGTAATAGCTGACAATATTGAACTGGCTTTTTACTGTCACAATTGACATCACACTGTTATTGTTTTCCTGCAGAAATGGTTTTACATCATCAAAAATTGATCTAAAATATTGATATTGCTCGATAATGTTCTGGTCACTCGCCTCAATATAGGCCAGGTAGATCTGATCTAAGGTGAAATTGCCTCCTCTGCTCAATCCAACAACATTAATAACGTCGTTTTGTTCTTGATCTTCTCCCAGATATTGGAAAGCGGTTTGATCAGTCGCTTTACCATCTGCTTCATAAATCTGAACGTCAGCTCCAAATTTATCAATCCCCAGCACATTTTTAAGGTTTGCTATTGTAAATTCACCATACAGATAGATTCTTGTGCCGGAATTGAATGCTTTTATCAAGGCCTTTGCCTGGATTGCCGCCTGCTCAAAGGGCAAGGCAACAGCCGCGTAATTCCCAAGCTCATTTTTCGAATAATCCTGAACAGATTTCAAGGCAACTTTGTTTGGATCAAATGAATCAAGCTCATTCATCTGAATATTTTGCGGATCATTTCCAGTTTGATAAATGTATAATAGTTTTGGCAAACGTTCAGACGAAGCTGATACGCAATTTTGAAACGGCAATAATACGACAGATAGAAGCAGCGCCGCAAAATAAATATAGTTACGATATTTTTTCATGTCGCAATCTCCTTCAAATAATTTATTCAGCAATATTGCTGATATCTCTATTTATTTTTGTTCATCAGGGAAATGATATGGCCGATTCCAAACACAATGCAGCCAAGTGCAATGATCAGTATCATCAATATCAGGGCAAATTCATGATATGAATCTGGTAATAATAACGAACGGACACTTGCTAAGGCAATGATAATCCCTAATACTTTGAACCCTTTATCCATATTTGCACCTCTTTTTGAAATAGGATAGAATCCTGCACCGTTAATAAGAAGAAGATCTTGACTAATCAAAAATCGCTTTGATTATTTCTTCTTCAATAAGTTCGGTTCCGGTCTGCTGCTGTTTCTTTACAATTCCGCTTTATGTTTTTTGAAAATCAACAAATACATATTTGTTTCAATAAAATGAAAATGAAATAAAATTAACCCCAGGTTGTGCACTGGGTAAATCATAGCATTGGCAACATTTTCTGTCAATATCTTTACGATACTTTTATAATAATATTTATCTATAGTTTAAAATAAAACACTATTTATAAGCTTTTAAAAGGTTATCATATAATTATATGTAGCTATGTGCTACATATTCATCTCAACTGGTCTCCCTTGGCGATCCAACGTTTCCGCTTTATTCCCAGGTCGCCCAGATTTCCGGCTGATAGCCGATTGTAGCCTGGCGGCCATTGCGCACGATGGGAGTTAGGTAAAGTTCCGGGTGGCTGAAAAGGGCCTCTTCCGCATTGCTGCCCAAACCCAGGTAGGCCATGTTGTACTGTTTATAGGCTTTTGATTCAGGGTTGATCATCGCTTGCAGGCCGACCGCCTGTTTTACGCTTTGAAACTCACCCTTGCTCAAGCCGTAGCGTAAAATGTCGATGGCCTGGTACTTGATCTTGCGCTCCTTGAAATAACGCTCGGCCTTCTGAGAATCAAAGCTTTTGCGGCCAAAGTAAATTTGAATGTTCATCGTCGTTTCCACCAGACATTATTTTATATGCCGCTAAATCATTGCCCATGATATTGGCCGGCACAGGTATCGATTGACTTGCTTTTATGCTTGCAATTGCCCGGAGATTTCAGCGAGTGCTTCCATCAGCAGCATGGCAACAGCCGCACCCGGATCCAACAGGGAACGCGACGCTTCGCCCCGGGTGGCAGCCCGGCCGTGAACCGCGACGATTGTCGCCGTCTGCTCGAATCCCTGGCGGGCAGCAGCAGCGGCGGCCAAAAGCGCGTCCGGCCAGCCGGCGTTCTCTTCAGCCTTTTTTTGCAGGACGTCAACAGCGGGCTGCATGCCGTCCAGAAATGTCTTGTCGCCGACTTTAGCTTTGCCCAGGTTCATGACGCCTTGCAAAAAAGCGTCCATGCAGCCGGCAAAGTCAGAAAGATCCAGGATGAGCTTGCCTTTGGCGAACTTGCCGATGCTCATCAGTCCGGAAGCCATCAAGGTCCCCATCGTGGAAGGGACAGTCGTCGACATGATTTTGCCGGCGGCATAGAAGGTTTTGCCAAGATCGGGCTCCGTGCTTTCCGAAACCTGCTTGGCTGCAGCGGCAAAGCCGTCGCTCATGGTCAGTCCCAAGTCGCCGTCGCCGACCACACTGTCCAGTTCGATCAAATAGTCGCGTTTGTCACCCATTTTCCGGGCCCAGGCTTCAAAGATCAATGTGACTTTACTCCGATCCAACATGGCTTTCCATCCTCTTTATCTTGATTTTTCGTTTTTGGCCATTATAGCTGGAACTGCTTGAAGAAGGGGGTATTGGCCGGTTTGGCCAAAAGGGTTTTAAGCTCTTCGTCGAGTTTAAGCAAGGAGATGGATACGCCGGCCATTTCCATGGAGGTTGCATATTCGCCAACATAGGTATTGAAGACCGGCATATTTTTCTCCTTGAGAATCTGCCTGACGCGGCGCAAAACGACATATTGCTCTTCAAGGGGCGTGCCGCCAAGGCCGTTGATCAGGATGGCCACTTCCTCGCCTTTGTCGCAGACGATTTCCGCCAGGATCGGCTTCATCATCTCATTGACGATCTCGTCGGCCGTCATCAGCTGACCGCGCCGGATGCCCGGTTCGCCATGGATGCCCATGCCGATTTCCATTTCATTGTCGGCAATCGTGAAGCTGGGCTTGCCCACGCGCGGCACAATGCAAGGGCTCAGGGCGACGCCGATGGTCCGGACATTGGCGCAGACTTTTTCGGCAACGCGCTTGACCTCTTCCAGTGAATACCTTTCTCTAGCGGCGGCGCCGGCTATCTTGAAGACAAAGAAAATGCCCGCGACACCGCGGCGGGTGTTTTTGTCACCGGGCTTGGCCGGAGCGGCCGAAGCGACATCTTCACCGGCAACAACCGAAAGCACCTTGATATCCTCTTCCATGTCCGCCATTTCCGCAGCCATGTCGAAGTTGAAAATATCGCCGTTGTAATTGCCGTAAATATAAAGCACGCCGGCGCCGGAATCGATCGCTTTGGTTACGGCAAGCATCTGCTCGGCGCTCGGCGACTGGAATACATCGCCAACGCTGCAGCCATCCAGCATGCCTTCGCCGACATATCCCAGAAACAGCGGCAAATGGCCCGAGCCGCCGCCGGTGGCGAGTCCGACCTTGCCGGCAATTTTTTTCCGGCTGACCAGGCATCGCAGATCGTCATTCACACAAGTCACATCCGCAGGATGGGCTTCGTAAATCCCTTCCAGCATTTCATTAACGAAGTTTTCCGGCTTGTTGATTATTTTTTTCATCTGCATTCCCTCTCCTTTAGCGATTTTTAATGATTGCGCCTTTGTCGGCCGATTCAGCCAGGCGTGAATAGACATTCAGAAAACCGCGGGGTATTTTTTTGTCCGGATGCTTCAGGCTGGCCAAGCGGCGACTGATCTCCTCCTCGTTGACCTCGAGCGTCAAAATGCCTTCCTGGACATCGATGAAGATCGAGTCGCCGTTTTCGACAATCGCGATGGGCCCGCCTTCAGACGCCTCCGGTGAAACATGGCCGACGAAGCAGCCATTGTTGGTGCCGGAAAAGCGCCCGTCCGTGACAATCGCCGTAGATAAAGCCAAATTGCGCCCATAGATCATTTTCATGATCCTGACCATTTCGCGCATGCCCGGTCCGCCCTTGGGGCCTTCGTAACGGACGACCAGCACCATGCCTTCTTTGAGTTCGCCGTTGATGACAGCCCGGGTGGCTTCTTCTTCAGAATTGTAGCAAAGAGCCGTACCCCGGAATTGCTGCATCTCCCTGGCGATGGCCGTCGGCTTGGAAATGCCGCCGTTCGGGGCAAGGTTGCCTTTGAGGACACTGAGGCTGCCCCAGGGATTCCAGGGATTATCCAGCGGGCGAATGATCTCATTCTCAACCCGTTTGACTTTTTCCAGAACTTCCTGCCAGGATTTGCCGGCACAAGTCAGGCAATCATCATGGATGAGCGGCTGGATCTGCTTCATGACAGCCAATACGCCGCCCGATTGGTGAAAATCGGGTACATTGAGCTTCCCGTTGGGGTAGATCTTGGCTATCTGGGGAGTCGTGCGCGAGATAGCCTGGATTTCATCCAGACTGAATTCGCATTCTGCTTCATAGGCAATCGCCGGAATATGCAAGGCCAGATTGGTTGATCCGCCAATGGCCATCCCCAGCCGCAAAGCATTTTCCAGGCCCTTTTTATTGATAATCCTTCTGGCGGTGATATTTTTATTCACCATATCAACGATTCTTCGGCCGGATTCCTGCGCAACCCGCAGTCGTTCGGCCATGACGGCCGGAATGCCGGAACTTCCGGGAAGGCACATGCCTAAAGCTTCGGTCACGGCGCCCATGGTGTTGGCCGTACCTAAAAACGAGCAGGAACCGCAGCAGGGCTGCACGCAGTTTTCAAGCTGATCATACTCATCCTGGGTTATTTTGCCTTTCTGCATCATGCCCAGAGCTTCCGTGATCGTAGAGTTGTCCGAGGAGCGTCCGTCAAATTCCATACCGCCGAGAGACGGGCCGCCGACAACGACAATGGCCGGCAAATCGAGGCGGGCCGCCGCCATCAAAAGGCCGGGGACGATCTTGTCGCAGGAGCCTAAAAGGACAATGGCGTCCAGACGGTTGGCCTGGACCATGATTTCGATTTCATTGGCGATAATGTCGCGGGCCGGCAAAATGTAATGCATCCCTTCGTTGCCGACGCCCATGCCGTCGCAAGGGCCGATGATGCCGAATTCCACAGGGGTGCCGCCGGCCTGGTAAATGCCCTGGCGGACGTAGTCGCTGACTTGCTTCAGGTTATAATGGCCCGGCGTGGCGTTATTCCAGGAATTGGCGATGCCGATGATCGGTTTTTCCAGGTCGAAATCGCTATACCCCATGGATTTGTAAAGCGCCCGGACATTGGACCACATCGGCCGGGTCAGGATTTTCTGGCTTCGCAGCTCTTGATCTGGTGACATGATTTTGCCTTCTTTCACGGCCAGGGCTTCACAGCCATCGCCTGGCTGGGTTTTCCCCATTGCCGTTATTTAAACTGTTATTTGGAGCAAGAATATTTATTTTCATATTCTTTGATTTTTTCTACTTTGGCTGTCGAGCCGCCGCCGGCAAAATTGCACTTCAGCCAGATCTGAACCAGCTGTTTGGCGAGTTCGATGCCGATCACCCGGGCGCCCATGCACATGATTTGAGCATCGTTGCTTTTGCGGGAACGTTCGGTCGAGAAAGAATCATGGCAGACTGCGGCGCGGATTCCCGGGACTTTGTTGGCAGAGATGGCCATGCCGATGCCGGTTCCGCACAAAAGTATCCCGCGCTCGGCGTCCCCCCGGCGCACGGCCTCGGCGACTGCCACGGCGATGTCGGGATAAAGGACCGGCGCCTCATCGAATGTGCCGAAATCGATCATGTCGATACCCTGGGCTTTCAGCATCTCCAATATGACATTTTTGTAAGTACAGGCTGCTTCATCGCAGCCGATCGCAATTTTCATCGTATTCCTCTTTTCACACTAAAATCAGCTTGGCCTCGCAGCGGCCAACGGTTTAGCAGACTAACCGGCCGACAGCTTTGGACATGGCCTGGAGAATGATAAAACAAGAGGTCGCTCCCGCATCGAGCACGCCGCGCGAACGCTCGCCCAGCCTGCTGGACCGGCCAAATTTGGCAACCATGTCGACGGTTGCGTCCTTGCCGGCTTCGGCGGCCTTTTCCATCTTTGCCAAGGCGCTGCAAAAGTCATCGCCCGCCTCCAAAGCGGCCTTGAAGCTGTCGCGGGCAGGAATCAGCGTATCCATCAGCGTCTTGTCGCCAACTTTGGCCTCGATAATCGCGCCAAGTCCTGCAATTGCCGCCTCGAGCATGCCGAGAAAAGCCGGCGCGCCGATCTGGGGCAGTCCCCTGATCGATTCGGCCATTTCCATGAAAATTGTGCCATAGATCGGTCCCATTGAACCGCCGATTTCAGAGAACAGAATATTGCCAAGCTCATCCATGGCCTCGTCAAAAGTCAGTTCCCGGCCCTGCATCCGGCTTTCACAGATGGAAAAGCCTTTGTTCATGTTCATGCCGTGGTCGCCGTCGCCGATCAATCCGTCGACTTCAGCCAGATAGGCCTTGTTTTGCTGGATAGCCTTAATCATGGCCTCAACAATCGCCTTGCCGTTTTTATTGTCAAATGTCTGCATCGTCCAATTACCTCTCGATCAAATGTCTTTGGCGAACTGTTTCAAGCCCATGGTCTCTGCTTCTGCATTAAGGCCGGCTTTCAGCTCGTCGTCCAGCTTCATCATCGTCAAAGTGGCGCCCATCATTTCCAGCGACGTAAAATAATTGCCGACATAGGAGCGATAAACTTTGATACCGGCCTGATTCAGCAATTTTTCAACTTCGTTATAAAGGATGTACAATTCCATGACCGGCGTGGCGCCAAGTCCCGAAACCAGGACGGCCATTTCGTCGCCGGACTTGAACGGGTAGTCTGGCAAAATGATATCAAGCATGCGCTGGGCCATCTGGGCTGCAGGTTCCAGCGGATAGACCGCAATGCCCGGTTCGCCATGATGGCCGATGCCGACTTCCATGGTTCCCTCTTTGATTTCAAAGTTGGGATGGCCAACAGCCGGCAGCGTGCAGGGGGTCAATCCGATGCCGACGCTTCTGGTGCTGTCGATTGCCTTCTGGGCGATAGCGATGACTTCGTCGAGAGAGGCGCCGCTGGCCGCCTTGGCGCCGGCAACCTTCCACATGAAGATTTCGCCGGCGACTCCGCGCCGTTTCTGGATCTGGTCTTTGGGCGCCGAAGCCACGTCGTCGTTGGCAACGACGGTCTTGACTTCAATGCCTTCCCGTTGCGCCATCTTGATGGCCATCTTGACATTCATGTTGTCGCCGGAGTAGTTGCCGTACAGGCAGGCCACGCCGTGCCCGCCATCAACCGCCTTGAAGGCGTCAAGGAATGCCTTGGCTGTTGGCGAAGAGAAAATTTCGCCGACGGCAACGGCATCGACCATGCCGCGGCCGACATATCCGATAAATGCCGGCTTGTGGCCGGAACCGCCGCCGGTCACCAGACCGACCCGGTCCTGCGGCGCTTGTTTGTTTTTGACCACCCTGGGATTTTCAGTGCCTTCGATAATATCCGAGTGGACTTTCAAATAACCTTGGAGCATTTCTTCAACGACATAATCAGCGTCATTAAATATCCTTTGCATTGTCTTCCCCCTTATGGCATGCTAGGCGCAATCACTTGTTCTCCAGCTGATCCAGTCTTTCTACCGGAATATTCAACATCTTGCAAATCATCGCAAGCTCGTTGGTCCAGTCGCCATAAATGGCGTGGCAGTGATTGGCGTCGTATTGATCCAGAAAAACCTTGTGGCTGACAGGAAGCCTGGCAAAGACATGCGGCCATTCTTCAGTCGTTTCTTTCATTTTTTCCCGGTCCAGTTCGACAAATTCCGCAGGAATGACCGTCATCCGGTATTTCCCTTCCGTGCGGTTGAGCCTGGCGATCGTTGCCGTTCCAGCTTTGGTCATGCAATTGACATGGGCGCCGCCGCCGGCATAAATCGGCAGGCACGGATAGAGCGAAACCTGCTTCAGGTTTTCGGCCGGGTTGTCGGAACGGCCGGCGTACCAGGTGGATTGCGATCCGCAATTGCAGAAAACCATCACATCTTCAGCCTTGTCATAGTGCCGGACATCCATGAAGATAACCGGATCGTTGGATAAAAGATGCAGGATCTGCATGGTCAGAGCCGCGTCGGAATCCGCCTCGCAGGCCATGACGACCGGATCTTTCGGTCCATCCCAGTCATAGGGGTCATTGCAGAAGGCCGCCGACAGGCACTGGGTGCAATAATGGCGGCTCATTTCATAATGGCATTTGATGCCGATAAAATCATATTGATGGTTCTTGATGATCTGTTTGACAGCCTCGTAATGCCGGATCTGGGTCTTCAGCTTATCCGGTGTCAGGCGCTCATTGTCATAATAGATATGGCCGATATTGGCTTCGAGCCATTTGAAGGCTTTTTCGACCTGCTCTTCCGGAATGGTCCCGGCAATCCGGACAATTTCGCTCTGGTCCATATGGTCGATGTCTACGCCAAACTGGCGCTGCCAATCCTGCATACTTGCAGTGGCGCTGTACATGCCCAGGCTTCTTCCGCCGATCAGGCCGTATTTCTGGCCTTTCAGGGCATTGACGACCTTGGCGCAGCGGGCAAAGGTGAGATATTGCTGCAGGACTTCCGGTTCATTAATATCGCCGGATACCCGGAAATGTTCAATGCCCAGATGGTGGAGGGCTCCGCCTGCAGCCAGCATGGCTACCATGCCAGGCCAGTCCGGATTCAGATTGGCCGCCAGGAGGTAAGGCGGCTTGCCAAAATTGGCGGCAATCGCCGAAAAATTTGGAAAAGCAAAAACGCCATAGGAAAATATCGTCCCATCGACATTGTTGGCCAGCATGTATTGAGCTTCTTCCTGGGCAGACTTTACCGAGCAGACCAGGTTTTGGGCAGGTACAACATCTACCTGGCCACTGGCTTTCAAAGCATTGACAATGGAGTCCATCTGGGTCTTAACAATTTCCTTCAGCTCTTCATGGACCTCCGGGTCACCATCCGAAAAGCCAATAATGCCAATTTTAGGTTTCCTGAACATTGAATTACCTCCTTTATTGAACGGCCATTATGTTTGGTTCAATTCCTTTACTGAATCATGGATGACCAAATCCGGCTGCATGATGATTTGGCGCGGATAGCTCGCTTCGTCGTTCAGCTTTTCAATCATCAGCTGAGCGGAAGCTTTGCCAATATCTTCAACCATTTGCTGGATATAAGTCAGACGCGGGGTTATCAGTTTGTCATACGAAATATTGCCATAGGAAATCAGGGAAAGGTCTTCCGGGATGCGGATCCCAAATTGCTTGGCAGCCAGCAGGCAGCCGTAGGTAATCACCGAGCTGCCGGCAATAATGGCTGTCGGCTTGACTTCCGCGGGTTGCTTCATATACCATTCGATAAATTCGTATCCGAATTTCTGGGTGAACTCGCCAAACCAGATATAATTGTTGTTGATCGGCAATTGATGGTCAAACATCGTTTTGGTATAGCCGTTAAACCGGGCAATATTGGTTGTCAATAATTTCGAGCCGGTAACCAGGGCGATCCGCTGGTGCCCTTTTTGAATCAAATAAGATGTCGCCAGTTCGGCAGCGCCTTTTTTATCGGCATAAACGGAATTAAAACCGTTGTTTTGCGGTTTTCTGTCCACAAAGACAACCGGCGTGCCGGACTGATGAATTTTTTCCAGCAGATCTTCATTCTGGCCGGTCGATGTGATCATGATTCCATCAACCCGTTTATCCCATAAATAATTAATATACTTACATTCCAGTTCGCTGCTGTCACGGCTGCTCAGAAAAACCAGCAAGTAGCCTTCCCGGGTCATCGCCTGCTCGATCTGATTGATCAAATTAACGTAAAATTCATCGACAAGGTTTGGAACAATAATCCCGATGATATTGCTTTTGTTGCTTTTTAGCCCTTTTGCATACTGATTCGGGCGAAAATTAAGCTCATCTATCGCTTCCAGAATTCTTGTCAGATTCTGCTTTTTTACATTGACAGCGCCGTTTATGACACGGGAAACGGTACCGATTGAAACACCGGCCCGTTCAGCTACATCTTTGATTGTCGGCTCTTTCATAAACACCTCATTGAAGGACACTAAATTTGAATATATCCTTGCCTAATTATTAGCCTATCATTTAGGCGAGTCAAGTGAGGCAGCGCATCAATTTCTGAAATCAATGCCGGCGAAACATAGAAGGAGCTTGTCGAATTAGTATCGCGAATGCAGGCGATCCGGATTTCATCAGCGGTTTTGTCGCACAGCATCATGCACAGTTGCATGGCTTCTACATCATTGCCGACAATGAGCGGAATTTTTGCGCCGATAAGCCCCCTGGATGTGATTCCGTTGATGTAGGTCTTGGTCAGGTCTACTTTTTTGGCCAGCCTTTCGCAAATAATGTCTGCAGTCCCCATGCCGATGGCATTTCCGTTGGAATGATCCGTCAAGTTGGAACAAACCACATATCCGACCTGTATTTTGCGTTTGTTCTCAATCCAGAAACGGCCTGTCACCAGGGGATCCAAGCCGCTGCCGCTGATTTCCTTGCCGCAGTTCGACACGATCAGCGCATCAAGCTGTTTCATGGGCAGCATGCCCATTGTCTTTTTAGAATACTTGAGCAGCTCGGAGTCTTTGGCCGGAAGGCCCGCGGCGTCAACCGCCTCGATCCGGCAAATTTTATGCTGCTCATTTTCAACAATGCCCACGCCGCCCAATACTTTGCCCGTTTGAAGCAGCTTATTGGCAATTATTTCGATATTGCCGGGCATCGCCAAAAATCCTCTGGAATGGCAGGATAAAGCGCCTTGATGCTTGCCCAGGCCGATCGCGATCAATTTCATCAGACCGCTTTCGTGTTTGCCGCAAAAATCCGTGTGCGACTTGACCCGGTTGACCACAAATATTTTGTCGGCCAGAAGGGCATCGCTCGAAATATAAATATGGAAAGGATCTTCAGGTGTGCTGATATCCTTGACACCCATGCCGGTCAGTATTTCGACGCCCATCGTGTCTTCGGTTATGCCATATTCGGCCAGCACCTGGCGTTGCCCTTCACTTATAGCCCCGCCATGGCTGCCCATGGCGGCGACTATATAGGGTTTAGCCGAGCGCTTTTTCAAATAATCGATAATCGCCCTGACAACCGTATCGATCTGGTCAATGCCGCGGCTGCCGACCGCTACCGCAATCTTAAGGCCTGACAAAGGTGTTTTTTGGAACACGCGGTCCAAATCTGACCCGACCGCCACAGTCACATCATTAACCGGCTGATATTTTGCTTGTCGCACATAATGCGTAAATTCCGGGAGCTTGATGTCCTGATACAGCTTTTGGATGGCTCCGGGCTCGTAACTAAAGCGGAAATTTTTATTTTTCATCAGATGTCATCTCAATTAACTAGATTTTCTGGCAATTTCCCCGCAAAGACGTCAAGAATGGCTTTGGCATCAATCAGGCCGACATCCCGCATGGTTTGGTAGGTTTCGGCGCCCTGGTGCGGTGTGCAATAGAAGTTGTCAAGCTTCAGAAGCGGATTGTCCATGGAAACCGGCTCGGTTTGGAAAACATCTGTGGCTGCAGCCCTGATTTGTCCGGAGACCAGCGCATCATAAAGATCTTCTTCATTAACCAGAGTGCCTCTGGCGGTGTTGATAAAGTAGGACCCCTTCTTCATCTTGCCGAAAACCTGCTTGTCGATCGTGTTTTTCGTCTCTTCCGTCGCCGGCAGATGCAAACTGACAATATCGCAATTCGCCAGCACTTCGTCGAAACTCACCATCTTGACATTAAGTTTTTCAGCTGCGGCATGATTGGGATATTTGTCAAAAGCGAAAATTTCCACGTCGAAGCCGCTAAGCCTTTTGGCCAGGGTCTGGGGGATTTTGCCGAATCCGAGCAACCCGACTTTTTTGTTATTGAGCTCATCACCGATAAAGCGCTCCCAGATGCCGGTTTTCACCTGGTGATCGAGGATCGGGACCTTTCTTAAGCAAGCCAGAATGAGCGCTATGGCCATCTCTGCCACCGCGTTGAAAGAACCGCGGGCGTTGGCGCAGTGGATCCCGAGTTCCCTGGCTTTGGCCAGGTCGAAATTGTCGACGCCCAATCCAAATCTGGTGAGGATTTTCAGCTTCGGCGAGGCTTTGAAGACTTCCGCATTCCAATCATCCAGGCCGGCGATCACGCCATCGATTTCCGGCATGATCTTGACCAGTTCTTCTTGGGACAGTCTCGGGAATTCCGTGCAGGGCATCAGCACCTCGACGTCATTGGCTTGAAGCAGTTCAAGTGCCTCCTTGCAGTAAACATCAAACTTTGTACAGGTAACAAGTACTTTCTTTTTCATGGTAACCTCACATTTTTCATTTAAAGCAGCATCCGGGGGTTTGTCTTTAACCCTTGACGCCGCCGACGGTCAGGCCGCTGACCATTTGCTTGGAAGAAATCAGATAGATCAGCAGAATCGGAACGGAAGCGATACTGGCGCCGGCCATCAGCGGGCCCCAGGCAAAGACGTCTGCTACGATCATTTCTGATAATACCAGCGGTATCGTTTTGGCAAGCTTGTCGTGAATCATGACCATGGCATACAGGTATTCATTCCAACAAAGTGTGATTGAAATGATCAGCGTCGAAAAGACGCCGGGCAAAGCCAACGGCAGAACAATTTTAATCATGGACTGGACACGTGAACAACCGTCGATAATCGCCGATTCCTCCAAAGATATGGGAATCGATTTCAAATAAGCGACAAGCATCCAGGTCGCATAGGGAATCGCAAAGGTCGGATAGATGACAAACAGGCCAACTAGTTTATTGTTCAGGGCCATGGCTGTGATAATCATGTACAGCGGAATGAACAGCACGGTCTTGGGCATCAGGTAAGCATAAAGAATGCCTCTGAGCATGGTTCCGCGGCCGCGGAATTTCAGGCGGGCCAGCGCATAGGCTGCCATGAAGCTGGCTGCTACGGAAACGATGGATACAGACAGCGAGATGATCAGGCTGTTGATAACCCCGGTTGAGAATTTATATTTTTCGAATAGCTGCAAGTACCCTGTAAAGACGATTTTCTTAGGCCAGAATGTCGGAATGATCGTAATGATTTCATTGGAATTCTTCAATGAAGTGATGAGCATCCAATAAATCGGGAACAGCGCAAAGATCAGCATTAACAGCAAGGGCAAATAAATGCCGAGATGTTTCAGGTTTTTAGATATTTTCATATGCACACCTCATCATTCTGCACTCTCGGCCATTGATTGCTTTGCAGCGACTCCAACCAGGAAAATCAATATCGGCAAGGTAACCACTGATATCGCGACAGACAATCCTAAATCCCTGTTCAGGAAACCATAGGTATAAGCCAAAGTCGAAAAGACCTGCGTTCCATTGTCGGGTCCGCCTCTGGTCAGAAGCCAGATGATTTCAAAGTCGTTCAGCGTCCAGATTGTCGTGATGATCGAGGCTAAAAGCACAACATTCTTGACAGCCGGGATGGTGATATGCCTGAACTGTTTGATGGCATTGGCGCCATCGATCTGGGCGGCTTCATACATATCCTTATTGACCGTCTGGAGGCCGGACAAGATTGAAATGCCCAGGAAAGGAATTCCGCGCCAGACATTGATCAAGATGACTGAAAACATGGCCAGGGCCGGCGTTGCGAACCAGCCGATCTGATTTTGCGAGAGGTGAAGGATTTTGATGATTTGATTCAGAGCTCCGCCGACATCTGAAAGGATCCATTGCCAGGTATAGACGGATACCAGCGTTGGCAGCGCCCATGGCAGGAAAAGCAGCGCCCGGAAGCCGTTTTTGAATTTAAGGCGGTTGCTGTTGAGCACCAGGGCCATGCACATGCCAAAAACAACTTTGAGAACAACGGCGCTTACCGTATAAACCAGGGTGTTTTTAGCGGTTTGCCAAAACTCGGGATAGTATTTAGGATCAGTAAACAAGTCGATATAGTTTTTCAATCCCTGAAATGTCCCGGCGACACCTGTCCGTTTGTCAGTCATACTGATATAGATCGACCACACCAAGGGGAAGACCATCATGACGAGAAGGTATAGAGCTGCCGGGAGCAGGAGACAATACGCAAGAGTCGATACACTGTGGATATCGGCTTTGTTGCTCTTTTTCAATCGAAGATTGGTCTCATTATTCACAACTCCGTTATTGATAAGATTCCCCTCCTTTTTAAGTGCGGCGCCGAAAGGCGTTTAAAGCAATTTTCCATCTATCTTACATTCTTCTGATATTGATTAACGGGGGTGGGGATGATTCTCCCCACCCCCGCTGATCGATTGGATTTTAACAATTATCCGTTGTAGACTTTGTCGATTTCAGAAGCAGCCCAGGCCAGGGACTCGTCAATCGATGTCCCGGAAAGGATCTTCTGGAAGGTGCTGTTGATGATTCTCAGGTTATAAACCTGACCAGCATTGGCATTGTATTGCTGAGGATAGCCGATGAACTGGAAGGCAGGAATCTGGTCAACGAAAGGTTTGTTAACCTGTGCATCGGTCCAGATGCCGGTCTTGCTGGCTTTTTCGTAAATCGGCAGGCACAGCGGCGCGCCGTCGATCAGCCATTCGGAATACCAGTTTTTCTCCATCAGCAGTTTGGCCAATTCTTTGGCTCCGTCGGGATTCTTGGCAGCGGTGAAGATAACCAGGCCGTCGTCGATGCCAGGAACAAACTGTCCTTTTTTGCCGGACGGGAACGGTGCCAGAGCGGTCTTCGCGAACAGGTCGGGATTATCCGATTTCAATACGCGGATAACACTGCCGGTGTTGAAGATCATGGCAGCCTGGCCGGAAATATAGGCCTTGTTGTTGCCGGCATCGTCCCAGTTGTTGGCGCTGGGCGGAATGCTCTTGTCAACGGCATACATGTCGTAGATCATCTGGGCGACTTCTTTGGCTTCGGGGCTGTTGATCGCAGGTTTGCCGTCTTTGTCGACGAGGCTGGCGCCGTTGGCCCACAACATGGCGCGGGTCAGCCATTCTGCGTCGGAGTTGCCTTTGCCAAAGCCGATGCCGGCGCCGTACACGCCAGCGCTGGCGTTTGTGGCTTGTTTGGCGATGGTTTTGAATTCATCCCAGGTCTTCGGCGGGGTGGTGATGAGGTCGGTCCTGTAGTACAGGATCTGGGATTCAGTCCACATCGGGATCATGAAGACTTTGCCGTCAAAGGTCAGAGGGTTCATCAGGTTGTCATAGATGGGCTCATTGGCGTCCTCGATCTCTTTGACCGTTGAAGTAACTTCTGTCAGGAGGTTGTCGGCTTTATAAACACCAACTTCGGCGTAGGTCATGAAGCTCAGATCCGGAACGGAACCGGACTCGATGCCGGCAGCCCATTTTTGCGGGAAATCTTCATAAGCAATGATTTCGCAGTTGATCGTTGTACCATATTCTTTGCCAATTGCCGTGCACTTGTCCTGGAACTTGGTATTCATCGAGTCAACTTGCATCTTTTTCATCCAAATCGTCAGCGAAGTGCCGAGATTGGGTTTTGCTGCGGTCGTGGTGCCTGAAGTTGTGGTACCTGTACCGGTGGTAGCTGTCGTAGCCGTCGTGGTCGTCGTGGTTTTCGACTGGCAGCCGGCAACCAAAACAAAAAGCAGGGAAACAATCAACAGTAATGGAAGTATTCTTTTCAGCTTCATTTTAGATCCTCCTCATACTTTTTAAGTTGTTCGATCAGTTCATTCTTTTCCTGATCCAAAAGATCAAGCTGGGGTGCGCGCATGTGTCCGGCTGGAATGCCCCTGTGTATCAGGCCAGCTTTGAAGTAAGCCATGTTGCTGCCCGCCCGCAGAGCCTTGATGAAATTAATCGCAATATTCTGCTGGCGTTTGGCTTCTTCGATGTTGTTTTCCAAATATGCCTTGTAGACTGCTACAAAAGGCTCGGGATATACCCCCGAGATACCGGAAACAGTGCCCTCGCAACCCATCATCAGTACTGGCAGGAACAAACTATCGCACCCATGTAATACCGAAAAGTCACCTCCCTTTACCCTAAGGTAATCGATAGTCCGCACCATGTCGGCATAGCTGTATTTAATGCCAATGATGTTTTCACATTTGCTGACTAATCTCTCAACAACCTGAGTCGGCAGATCATTTCCGCTGCACTGCGGAATATTGTAAAGATAGATCGGGAAATCTTTCGATACGCTTTGGGAAACGGCGACATAAAAAGTTTCCATTTCCCGGTCATTGAGGCCAAAGAATTGCGGTGTTACCACACCAACCCCATCTGCGCCAATCGATTCTGCATGTTTGACTAACTCAATGGTGTCATCCTGGCGCATTGCGCCACAATGAATATAGACAACACATCTGCCAGCTGCCTGGGAAACGACTTTTTCAGCAACCGCTTTACGTTCAGCAACTGTTAAACGGAGCATTTCACCTGTTGTTCCTAACGGATAAAGGCAATTAACACCTTTAGAAATCAGGAAATCAGTTAATTTTCCAACTGCATCGAAATCGATTTGACCCGCATCATTAAAAGGTGTAACCATTGCCGTGGTCACCCCATAGAGCTTTTTCATTCTCTCCACCTCGCCTAAAATGCTTAGCTATTTGTAACTGCAATATTTGATTAGAGACATCTCATACTGTAATTATAATCTGTATTACAGGTAAGTCAATACATTTTTATATCGTTTCATTTTTATTTTTCAGTGAATTATCAGCTTATTTATGCATAATTATGCAATTTTTCTTGAATTTATCATTTGTTTATCGTTATTTATTTGTATATTATACCATGTAATTTGAATCATTATTATTTTTATCGTTTTATTTTGATTTTCAAACGATGCCGCACCCCATTTCCGGCTCTTTATCTGAAATTTTGCATGCAGATCATCTGCCTTTCCTCTAGCGAGTTTTAAAGTCTTGATCTTTTGACGCCATGACAGGAAATAGCAACCGTTTTGTTTCTCCAGCATATTTTCGAAATGTATTTGTGCATTTTATAAAAATATATTTAATTCTAGCAGTCGATTAACGTGATTTTGTTTAATCGGCTTGGCCGCAGGGACAATCGTTACCGGGCCGATCACACGCCATCATCTCGCGGGAAAGTCAAAAAATGTCTCCTGGTTTTTGTTTTTCCATGGATGAATTTATAATAGATCAAGCAGATTGGCCAATCAATATCCACCATATCTAAAATTATAACGTTATAATTCATTGCGCAAGAAAAGCTTCCAAAATAGGCTTTCTGCGAGCAATTTACAAAAACGAGAGCAGACCGTTTGGGTGATCTGCTCTCGTCAGAGAAAGCTTTAACTGTTTTGGCCGTAATTGATTAATGACAATCGCTAGCTTTTTTTCTCATCAGCACCTTTTGGACTTTGCTCATGATGTTGGCAACATTCAGGCCATATTTTTCAAGAAGCTGCTCATATTCGCCAGATTCAGTGAACCGGTCTTCAACGCCGACAAAGTCCATCGGGACCGGGCATTCCTTAACCAGCACTTCGGCGGCGGCGCTGCCTAGTCCGCCGATGACATTATGCTCTTCAGCCGTCACAATGGCGCCCGTTTCTTTTGCGCAGCGGATAATCAATTCCCTGTCAATTGGTTTTATGGTATGGATATTGACGACTCTGGCGGAAATTCCAATGTTTTTCAGGTTTTCCGCCGCAAGCAAAGCTTTGTAGACCATATAGCCGGTCGCCAGAATGGTTGCGTCCTGACCCTCGGTTAGCTGCATGCCCATACCGATGGAAAACGGGTCGCCAGCGGAGAAAATGATCGGCAGCGCTGCCCGGCTGATCCTTAAATAAACCGGTCCGCTGTATGCAGCGGCAGCCTTTACCGCTTTTTTAGCTTCAACGGCATCGGCGATGGACACAACTGCCATGTTCGGCATTGAACGCATCACGGCAATATCCGATAAAGCATGGTGGCTAGCGCCGTCGTAAGCAGCGGATAACCCGGAAAAAGTCCCGGCCAATTTGACATTCAGATGATTATGGGCAATGAGGCTGTTAATCGGGTCGCCCGCCCTTAAAGCCATAAAGACGGCAAAAGTGTTGATGAACGGAATCTTGCCCGCCGAGGCAAAGCCTGCGGCCATTGCGGCCATATTGCCTTCGGAAATGCCGACGTTGAAATATCTTTCAGGATAAGCTTTCCCAAACAGGATACTTTTGTCTGAATGCCCCACGTCTGATTCCAGGACAACAACATCCTGGTTTTGCCCGCCAAGCGCCAGCAGCGCTTCGCCGTATGCATCACGGATTGCCTGTTTATTAACCATTGACTTCACCCCCAAGATCAAGCATCGCCTGTTTTAAGTGTTCATCGTCAATGGGATTCCCATGCCACGAATTTTTGCCTTCCATGAAAGACACGCCTTTTCCTTTGACTGTTTTGGCTAAAATGACTGTTGGCAACCCTTTGACCATTTTTGCCTGGTCGATCGCAGCATCGATTTGCCTGATTTGATGCCCGTCGATTTCCAGCACATTCCAGCCAAAGCTTGACCATTTGGCCCGCAAGTCGCCCATTGGCATCACTTCATCAGTGGTCCCGTCCAGCTGCACGCCGTTAAAATCCACAAAGGCGATCAGGTTGTCCACTTTGAATTTGGCCGCCGACATCGCTGCTTCCCAGACGATGCCTTCCTGGAGTTCACCATCACCTAAAAGGACATAGGTCGTATAATCCATTTGATCCAGTTTTGCCGACAGCGCCATGCCGATTCCGGCTGAAAGCCCAAGGCCAAGCGGGCCGGTGGACAAATCGACGCCCGGGGTCTTGTAAGAGCAAGGATGTCCCTGCAGGTAGCTGTTTAATTGCCGCAGGGTACAAAGATCGCTTTTGGGGGAAAATCCTTTTTCCGCCAGATTTAAATACAAAATCGGCGCGGCATGGCCTTTGCTTAGAATAAAGCGGTCCCTTGCCGGATGATTGGGATTTGACGGATCTAAATTTTTCATTTGGCCAAAATACAGCGTTGTGACAATTTCCACGGCAGATAAAGAACCACCTGGATGACCTGTCTGGATCTTATGCAAAAGCCTGATGAGATCCATCCGGAATCTTTTGCACAGGTTTTCAAGGTAAAGCAAGTTTTCAGTGTTTAGTGGCATGGGACTTTTCTCCTAACCGGCTCTTGAACGACAAAATACAAAAGTTTACCATTCGCCTTTTGTTCTGAATTTATCCAGGACTGCCGCGCCAAAAGCCTGCGAGGCTTCGTTAAGGCTTTGCAAAATCTCGTCTGCGCTCTTGCCTGTTGCGCTGCGGGCGGCCTGGATTGTTGTGTTGCATTCATTATTGTCCATAAACAACGAGGCCTCCAAAAGCCTGGTCTCATCTTCCTGGGGGATGGCCAAAAAGCCATGCTTGTCGGCGTGGATCAGCTGGCCCGGCTTGATTTTGCAGCCAAATACATTCACTTCGCAATTCCATCTGACCGGAACACTATAGGCATGCCCCACGCACAAACGGCGGGCAATGGCTTTGAATCCGGCATTGGTCATTTCGTCGACATCGCGGATGGCGCCATCGGTTATCGTCCCGACGCATCCGAGCGCTTTATGGACATTACTATTGACTTCACCCCAGAACGATCCAATCACGCCGGGTTTGTCCAAATCCTGGATCACCACAATTTTCGGTCCGGGAACCCTGGCGATGTATTCTCTGTATTCTTCCCAGACCCGGCTGTTTTTCTCCTGATGTTCCTTCTTGCTGGGTTCAATCACAACCGTGACGGCATACCCGATCATCGGCCCCATTTGCGGCATGAAGTCTCTGGTTTCTTCCAGGTTGAAATGGCCTTGCGTCCGGTCATGACTGGTAAATGCCTCCCAGCCGTTATAAATGGTTGGCGTGTTCCATCTCTTGAGTTTCAGCAGTTCCTTGTAGGGCAGTCTCTTGTTTTCCATTAGCTTGTGCTCCTTTATGTTTTAATACTTTCTGGTTCTCATCCTATTTTCCGGATTCATTGAAACCATCAAAAGCCAATCCGGGTATATACTTGCAAGCTTCCCGCAAAATGTCTGCAAAATGTCCGTGAACGCCCGTAACATGATGAATATACGGGCCTTCGATCAATTTCCGCTCCCATTTAACCCAGTCGCCGGTTTCCACCCAAAGATACGTTCCCGTTGTATAAGGTCCCGGTATGCCTTGCGCCTCGCCGGCAAACAGCTTGTATTCTCCCCTGTCGCCGTCGAATCTGGCCAGCGTGACAGCGCCGCCTTTGATTTCCCAGCTGGCCCGGCCGGCTATCAACTCGGCTTTTGAAGATTCTTTTTTCAAAGAATAGGGAAACGGTCCGCAATGCCAGATCAGCTCGGCATGATCATTTTCCGGATGCCGCATCGTGTATTCGCCAAAAAACGTCGCCGTTTTTCCACGAGACGCCGCCTGAAGCAAAATCGAGGTGATCACGCCGTTGATGTCGGTCTCACAGGCCACAGGGATGCCCGCATCCGTCAGCTCGGCAATCACCAGGCAAGGCAAAATGCCCAGGGCCAGCGGCATCAGCGTCCAGCACTCGGCAGCCAGGGCAACGCAGCCGTTTTCAGACGCCAATTCCCGGACGGCTATTTTAAGCGCGGCAATCTTTTCGAGATCACCGGTTTGGGTCTTTGAACAGTCCATCCGCCTGCCGATTTCCTGCACATCCAAGGCCAGATCCCGCGACCGTTCAGCCAGAACCGCAGCCATTTTTTCGGAAATGGTTCCGATATTGATCGGGACAACCTCAATGCCGAATTTTTCCATCAATTCGCTTTCGTTGTACATCACGCTGGTGAAGTATTTCGGCCGGCAGTTGATCTGCCCGATCCGCAGATTTTTAAAGGCCTTGACGACGGTCACAACAGACAAAAAATTCTGGAAGCCCTGCCGGAATCGGTCGTCGGCCAGGCGGCAGTTTTCAATATAGGTAAATTTAACGCCGTAGCGAAGCAAAATCCGGCTGCTGGCAAATAGTCCGCATTGGGTGTCCGTCGACCGGCTGCCGTCTTCGCTGATTTTTTCGTCGCGCGGCCCCCAGAGCAACACCGGTTTTTGCATGATCCGGCACAATTTTCCAACGGCTTCTTCGCAGCCGAAATTGCAATGCAAAATAAAAACGCCGTCGATGCTTTCTTCCTGCAGCCGTTTGGAAACCGCGTCGGCCTGGGAAATGTCCGACAGGATCCCTTCCTCGTTAAACCAGTCAATATTCACCAGCTCCACTTGTTCGTCTATCAGCTGGCAGAGCGATTGCATCACTTCGCCTTTGATCTTGACGGCGTCTTCTAATGTAAAAGCGCCTTTGCGGTTTGACGATATGCCGCGCCGGGTCGGAACAACCCCGATTTTTATTTTATATTGGCCGCTCATAATCAAATCCTCTTTTTTGCCGGTGAATCCAACTGTTTCAACGTATGGTCGAAATGTCCGCGCATCAACCGTCTTGCTTTCTGTGAATTGTGGCCCTTGATGGCTTCGAGAATTTCCTTGTGTTTGACAATGCCGTCATAGCCAAGCGTTGCGGTCGTATCGGTCATGGCGGTATACATGATGTCTTTAAGTAAAAGCGTTACCTTGATGATAAAAGGATTCCGCGTCATTTTGGCTATTTCATAATGAAAGTCGGAATCTTTCTCGGCAAATTTTTCGCTGTCGCCGACAGATTGCTCCATCTGATCGAGAATCTTCTGCAAGTTCTCGATGTCTTCGCCGGTCGCCCGCTCGGTCGCCAGTCTGGCGTTTTCGACTTCTATGGCTCTTCGAAATTCAATGACGTGCCTGACGTTTGGCTTATCCAGCAAAAGAAGCGGGATCAGGGAATTGGCATAAAGCCCTGCCGATAATTCCTTGACGTAGGTGCCTGAACCAGGCCTGGTTTCAATCAGGTCAAGCGCTAACAGTTTTTTCAGGGCTTCGCGGACAGCGATCCGGCTTACGCCAAATCGATCCGTCAGTTCATTTTCCGATGGAATTTTCGAACCGCTGTTCCACTCGCCGCTTAATATCAGCTGTCTCATCTGGCGGAATATTTCATCCGTAATGTTTTTTCTTTTAATGGGTTCAATCGGCATAATCGCTGTTTCCTTCCCTTGACTATCGGGCCAGATAGCCGCCATCGACCGGGATAACTGCGCCGCTGATATAATCGGAAGCATCCGACGCCAGAAAAACCGCAGTCCATTTCATATCGTCCGGCACACCCCATCGTCCCTTGGGCACGCGATCCATCAAGGATTGATTGATTTCAGGGTTTCTGATCATCTGATTCATATTGGTATCCATATATCCGGGGGCAATGGCATTGACGTTGATCCCCCGCCCTGCCCAGGCATTGGACAACGACTTGGTCAAAATGGCGACGCCTCCTTTGCTGACAGCATAGGCCGGCACATTGCCGCCTCCGAAAAAACTGTTCATGGAAGCGATATTAATGATCCTGCCTTTTCCTTTTTGCAGCATGATGCGTCCTGCCAGCTGGCACATCTGAAAAACGGCGGTCAAATTGACCTGGAGAACATCGTTCCAGTCCTCCATCAAAAAACTTTCGCAATCTCCCCGCCTTTGAATCCCGGCATTATTGATCAGGATATCGACCGTTCCGCCAAGTTTGGCACAGGCGTCTTGAAAAACCTGCCCCACGCCTTCGCTTGTCGACAGGTCCCCCTTGATGGCATGAACGGGCTGGCCATCAAAGGAAAGCTCGGCCGCGGCAGCAAAAACATTTGGGGAAACATCGACAATGGCAACTTCGGCGCCGGCTTCGTGCAGGCCGGCGGCCATTGCCTTGCCCAACCCGCCGCCTGCCCCGGTTACAATAGCTTTTCGGCCGTTTAAACTAAATATGTTCATGGTTTGCATCCTTACTCCTTCTATTGGCTCTGTGAATTCCCTGTCCGAGCAAAAGCGGCCTAGCTTCACCGGTTGACGATATTCACCGGCGATCCATCTAAAAACGCTTTGAGATTGTCAATGGCAATTTGCATCAGCCGAGCTCTGGATTCTTTCGGCGCCCAGGCAATATGTGGCGTTATGATGCAATTCTTGGCATTTAAAAGCGGATTGTCCATTTTAATCGGTTCAACCGATACGACATCAACTGCAGCGCCAAATACTTTCCCGCTGTTCAAGGCCAAGGCCAGATCCGCTTCGTCGATCAGCGGACCGCGCGAGGTGTTGATGATGATGACGCCATTTTTCATCCGGGCTATGGTTTTTTGATTGATCATGCCTTTCGTGCTTTCGAACAAAGGGCAATGCAGGCTGATCACATCCGATCGGGCCAGCAAATCGTTTAAGCCGGCATACTGCAAAGACGCGCTTTCAAGGGATTTGTCCTGATGTTCATCATAAGCAAGGACCTTCATTCCGAAAGCCTGGGCAATTTTGGCAGTCGCCTGGCCAATCCTGCCAAATCCGATAATCCCCATGGTTTTTCCGGCCAGTTCGATCAGCGGGTAATTCCAGAAGCAGAAATCGGCTCCGTTCGTCCAGGTTCCTTTTTGCACTTCTTCATGATGCGCCCATACGTGATGGCAAATTTCCAGAAGCAGGGCAAAAACCATCTGCGCTACAGCGGTTGTGCCGTAGGTCGGTATATTCGTCACGACGATGCCCAGATCTTTTGCGCTCTGCGTATCTACAACATTATAGCCGGTAGCCAGCACACCGATATATTTCAAATGGGGGAGCGCAGATAAGGTTTCTTTGGTGAAAGGCGTTTTATTGGTAAAGACGATTTCTGCGTCGCCAACCCGTTCAATGATCTTGTCCGAAGGAGTGCGGTCGTATACGGTCAGGTCGCCAATTTGCGCGAAGCCGTCCCATGTGAGGTCACCAGGATTCAAGGTAAATCCATCTAAAACAACAATTTTCATTTTTACATCCATCCTTTTTAATCTAATCAGTTGATCCGTTGTTATTCTGCCGTTGTTGTCCAACCAGCGAATTTACAATTTTGCCCAGGCTTCATTTAAAGTCCGCTTGGCATTGGCTATGACCAGTTCAGGATCTTCATCGCCCCACGGTTTAACTTCAAAGCTCAAGATCGGCGGATTTTGGGTATTCAGGAATCTCGCCTGCAGCAGCACCCGCAAAAATTCCACCAGCTCATCCACGTCATTCTCCCCATTGGGGAAGCCAAATCGCGGATGGGTATCGCCGTAAGCCGCGAAGGCCGGATCCTTGATCACCGTGTTTCCCATATGGGCGTGCACCAGGTAATCCTTGATCGGCAGTATGGCTTCTTCACAAGTTTCATGGATCATCGGAATATGGCTCAGATCAACCATCAATCCAAAATTGTCAAATTCCCTGGTCACGTCCTCGGCAAATCTTTTCGCCAATGGTGCTGGACCGATCAGGCTTTTTTTGTCCATATCGTAATCGAAAATCTCCAAAATGATTTTCATCTTGCTTTGGGTTTTTGCATAGGCGCACAATTGTCTGGTCGAGTCCAGCAAAGCTTGATAGGACGCTTCCTTGGTCGCTTCTTCATATTTGCCGCTTAAAAAAGCAAATCCCCCGGCGCCAAGTTCCAAGGCTTCGTCGATCCCTTCCAATAATGTTGTCAAGGCCAGTTTACGCTTGTTCTCATCAAGATCGTTAATATTCATGCCGGTTGTCAAAAGCCTGGGCTGGCCTCCGTAGCCGACCGCCAAATGGCTGGATTCGAGAATTTTCCTGACTTCCCGGCGGACTGCCGGATCTTTGATCCAAGTCAATTCAATCGCCGAAAAATATTCATCGCAGGCAATTTTCCTGACAGTTTCCAGAATGGGCCCCTCGCCTTTGATCGTTGATGGATAGGCCATAAAATGGATCAAGCCGGGTTTAAAGTATTTGTATATCGATTCGTTCATGGTTGAGTTTCTCCTTGTAATCGGCAGGATAAATTTTGTTTTGGCTAATTCTGTAAGCTATAAGTTGTCATACAGCTTTATCCATAGACTAACAGATGTCCTGGCAAAAATCAATCCAAAATAATCAATCCAGAACCAGGCGCCGTTACTAGATGTAAAACATTAAACCATTCTCCGTTTTATATTTCGCAGTTTCAGCGACCAGATCTTCGAGCGAAATTTTTCCCAGAGCCTTTTGGATGGCCTGATCAAGGTCGGCAAAAGCAGCCAAACGCATGGCTTTCTCGATTTCCGGCGCCTTTTTCAAGACCGTGTCCTCAGCCGGTTCGAAAAGCGACAGTTCAACGGCAGACAAAATATCCCGGACTGATATCAGCTTTGGCCGTCTTTGAAGTTGGTAACCGCCTTGCGCGCCCTTGACCGAAGTGACTAGGCCGCCTCTTTTTAAAAGTGAAAAAACTTGTTCCAGATATATTTTCGAAATTCCCAGTTTCTCGGAAATGCTGACAAGCGTTATAAATTCTCCGTTTGGATATTGTTCAGCCATACTGATCATTGCAGCCAGTGCATAGCGCCCTTTTGCCGAGATTCTCATCGAGTCTGCCCCATTTCATACTGATGCGATATGTATTTAATGTTATTGGATTAAAGCCCTGTTGTCAATAAAAGCAAACGCACTTTGCCGATCATGGAAAAATAAGGCAGATGACTCTTGACAAACAGGCCAGGACAAATTATGATTTATATATCATATTAAACATATATGTTTTATTATTTGTGAAACAAGTGGAGGAGTGAACATGTCGAAGATATACAAAAGCCTGACAGACCTGATCGGGAAAACCCCGCTCCTGGAACTGGTGAACTATGAAAAGAAACATAGCCTAAAAGCCAGGGTAATTGCCAAATTGGAATACTTCAATCCCGCCGGCAGCATTAAAGACCGGATTGCCAAGGCCATGATCGACGACGCCGAAGCCAAGGGTTTATTAAAACCAGGTTCGGTGATCATCGAGCCGACCAGCGGCAATACCGGTATTGGCCTGGCTCTGGTCGCTGCAGTCAGAGGTTATCGGATCATTCTGACCATGCCGGATACCATGAGCGTTGAACGCCGGAATCTCCTGAAAGCCTATGGCGCCGAGCTGGTGCTGACCGAAGGGGCGAAAGGCATGAAAGGGGCTATTGACCGGGCCGATGAATTAGCCGGGGAAATACCCGATGCCTTCATACCCGGCCAATTTGTCAATCCGGCCAATCCGGCCGTGCATCGGGCAACGACCGGACCGGAAATTTGGGACGATACCGACGGCCAGGTTGACTTTCTTGTCGCCGGCGTCGGCACTGGCGGCACAATCTCCGGAACCGGCGAATTCCTGAAATATAAAAACCCGCAAATCAAGGTGATCGCCGTTGAACCTGCCGACTCGCCGGTGCTGTCCGAAGGCCGGTCCGGGGCGCACAAAATTCAAGGAATCGGCGCCGGTTTTGTGCCGGAAGTCCTGAATACCGCCATTTACGATGAGATCATCGCTGTAAAAAATGAAGACGCCTTTGCAGCCGGCAAAGAGCTCTCGAAAACTGAAGGCCTTTTGATCGGCATATCGTCCGGCGCGGCAGTCTGGGCAGCAACCGAAATTGCCAGGCGGCCGGAAAACGCCGGCAAGACTATCGTGGCCATTTTGCCGGATACTGGTGAAAGATACCTTTCGACGCCACTGTTTGCGGATTGAACATCCTTTATTTGGCCTGCAAATCGTGTCTATGATCCCTGTTGATCATTAATCTCCCCTTGAATTCATACTATTCATATAGTATATTAGGGAATAACAGGAGGTGAACACATGAAAATCTCGACAAAAGGACGTTATGCTTTGCGGCTGATGCTTGAGTTGGCTCTTGATACTACTGGGGATTCCATGACCATTAAAAGCATTTCCGCGAAGCAGGAAATATCGGAAAAATATCTGGAACAAATCATTACGGTTTTAAGCCGGGCGGGTTTTGTCCGGAGCACACGGGGATCCCAGGGCGGATACCGGTTGACGCGGCCGGCAGAAGAATATACCGTGGGCATGATTCTTCGCCTGATCGAAGGAAATCTTGCCCCTGTCGCCTGCATGGTCGATGAGCCAAACCAGTGCCCCCGCCGCGACAAATGCGTCACGTTGGATATCTGGAAGCAAATCGATGAGGCGGTCAGCAACGTAGTCGATCATATTACGCTGGCGGATCTGGTCAAGGATCATCAAAAGAAATTGACGCAGGATTGCGAATGCAAACTTTAAAAAAGGACGTGAAAGGCATGAGTATTAATCGAAAACTAAAATTTGAAACCCTACAATTGCACGTTGGCCAGGAAAAGCCGGATTCGGCGACGGATGCGCGGGCAGTGCCGATTTATCAGACCTCGTCTTATGTTTTTGCCAATTCGGCTCAGGCTGAAGGGCGTTTTAATCTGTCGGAAAGCGGCAATATTTATTCACGGATCATGAATCCGACTTCAGATATCTTTGAAAAGCGGATCGCTGCCCTGGAAGGCGGCATCGCCGCTTTGGCAACCGCCAGCGGCGCAGCGGCCATTACCTACGCCATCCAGAATATTGCCCACGCCGGGGATCATCTTGTAGCTGCCAAAACGCTTTATGGCGGCACCTATAATCTGTTCGCCCACACGTTCAAGGATTTCGGCATTGACGCGACTTTTGTCGATCCGGACGTGGACGGCAGCTTCGAGGCGGCGATTTTGCCAAATACCAAGGCCATTTTCATCGAAAGCCTGGGCAACCCGAATTCCAGTCTGATCGACATCGCCGCGGTTGCCTCCATTGCCCATAAACAGGGTCTCCCGCTGATTATCGACAATACTTTCGCGACGCCATACCTCCTGAGGCCAATCGAATACGGCGCAGACATCGTTGTTCATTCGGCCACAAAATTTATCGGCGGCCACGGCACTTCGATCGGCGGCGTCATTATTGACAGCGGCCGCTTTGACTGGGCAGCGTCTGGCCGCTTTCCGTACCTGACCGAGCCCGACCCGAGCTATCACGGGGTCCGCTTTACCGAAGCGGCAGGTGCGGCGGCCTATATCACCAAGGTGAGGGTCACCTTGCTTCGCGATACCGGAGCAGCCCTGAGCCCCTTCAATTCCTTCCTTTTCCTGCAAGGATTGGAGACGCTTTCCCTGCGCGTGGAACGGCATGTGGAAAACGCGCTGAAAGTGATTGGTTTTTTGAAAAATCACCCGCAAGTCGAGCAGGTCAATCATCCGTCCTTGCCGGACAGCCCTTACCATAAGCTTTATCAGCAATATTTCCCCAAAGGCGGCGGATCGATCTTCACCTTTGAAATCAAAGGCGGCGCCCAGGAAGCCAGGGCCTTTATCGACAGGCTCGAAATCTTCTCGCTTTTGGCCAATGTGGCCGATGTGAAATCACTGGTCATTCATCCGGCAAGCACGACACATTCCCAGATGAATTTGCAGGAACTTTTGGCTTCGGGCATTAAGCCAAACACAATCCGCCTGTCCATCGGAACCGAGCATATCGATGACCTGATCGAAGATCTTGAGCAGGCATTGGCCTGAACGTCATGAAACAGCCATGATTCCTTATTCCGCCAAGGCCAGGGCAATCTGCGGGAAGGGCTCGACGCTGCGTTTTAAAATGCCATGCATATGGGCAATCAAAATGCCGTAATTGGTGATCGGGATATGCTGGTCTTCTGCACACTGCAGCCGAAATTTCATTTCGCGCTCATTGAGCATGCATCCGCCGCAATGAACGATCATCCGGTATTTGGACAGATCTTCAGGAAATCCTGTGCCCGAGGCATATTCAAAATTCAGCTTTTTGCCGGTATGCTGCAAAATCCAGCGCGGCAATTTGACCGTGCCGATGTCGTCGCACTGCCGGTGATGCGTGCACCCTTCGGCGATCAGAACCGTATCGCCATCTGTCAGTTTTTCGATGGCTTTAACGCCTTTTACAGCCAGCTCGAGATTTCCCTTGTAGCGGGCAAACAAAATCGAAAACGAGGTAAGCAGGATATCCTTGGGGGTGTCGGCAGATACCTTGGCAAAAGCCTGGCTGTCCGTAATGACTATTTTGGGTTTTTTGCCAAGGTTTTGCAGGGTTTCTGCCAGCTCGGTTTCCTTGACGACAATCGCCGTGGCGTTTGCTTCCAGAACATCCCGGATCACCTGCTGCTGCGGGAGAATCAGCCTGCCCTTGGGCGCGGCCTTGTCGATCGGAACAACCAGCACAACAAAGTCCTTAGGCTCAATCAGGTCGGCGACCAGGCGATGCTTTGGATCATCAAATACCGCCAGCCGGGCAATCAATTCTTTCAGCTGCCGGATGTTTTCACCGGTTTTAGCGCTGACCCACACTTCGTTTGGCAAGGGTTGAGGCATGGATCGGCACAAATCCGCCTTGTTGTTGACAATCATATAGCTGATATTTTTCTGCTCGAAGATTTTGATCAGTGCATCATCAAAATCGGTCCGGCCGACTGTGCTGTCCAGGATCAGCACGGCAATATCGGTTTTATTCAGGACCTGGACGCTTTTTTTGACGCGCAGCTGCCCGAGATCGCCATCGTCGTCGATGCCGGGAGTGTCAATGATCATGACCGGGCCTAAGGGCAGAAGTTCCATCGCCTTATAAACCGGATCGGTCGTTGTCCCCTTGATTTCGGATACAATGGCCAGATCCTGGCCGGTTACCGCGTTGACGATGCTGGATTTACCGACATTTCTGCAGCCAAAAAAACCAATATGGATGCGTTCTGCCGAAGGGGTGTTGTTAAGGCTCATCGGTTTTCTCCTTTAAAATCTGAAGTCACGCTTGCCGGACTCGATTTCCTGCAAATTCCTGATGACAATTGCTTTGACCTTTTCTTTGGGGATGTTGTCGATTTCCTTTTTAATCAAGGCTTCGCCGACCTTTTTGGTATCTTGGGCAGCATAATCCTCCAGGTATTCCTTTAAGGTCATCAAGGCATTGGGCTGGCAGCAGTTCTGAATCTGTCCGCTTTTGCACAGGCTCATAAACCGGTCGCCGGTCCGCCCTTCCCGGTAGCAGGCGGTGCAGAAGCTCGGAATATAGCCAAACTCGATCAGCCATTTGACCACCTGATCGAGTGTCCGGGTGTCGCTGACCTCAAACTGCTCGGATTTTTCATCCTCCGGCTCCGGATCGACATAGCCGCCGACGCTGGTCCGCGAACCGCCGCTAACTTGGGAAATACCCAGATGGAGCACCCTTTCACGACATTTTTGACTTTCCCGGGTCGAAACGATCATGCCGGTATAAGGTACCGCCACCCGGATGCAGGCCACTAATTTCGCAAAAGTGTCATCATTGATGCCGTTGTCGAAAACATCCGGATCAATATCGTCGGCGCGCCGGATCCGCGGCACACTGATGGTGTGCGGCCCGACACCGAAGGCCGCTTCCAGATGTTCGGCATGCATCAGAAGCGCGGCAAATTCATAGCGGTAGCGTTCAAGTCCGAACAGCACGCCCAGGCCGACATCGTCGATGCCGCCCTGCATCGCCCGGTCCATGGCCTCGGTATGGTAGGCGTAGTTGTGTTTGGGTCCGGTAGGGTGCAGTTTTTCATAACTTTCCTTATGGTAGGTTTCCTGAAACAGAATATAGGTACCTATCCCGGCATCTTTCAACTTCCGGTAATTTTCTACAGTCGTTGCAGCGATATTGACATTGACCCGCCGGATTGCCCCGTTTTTATGCTTGATGCTGTAAATGGTCTTGATGCTTTCGAGGATGTATTCGATGGGATTATATTCCGGATGTTCGCCGGCTTCGATGGCCAGGCGCTTGTGACCCATGTCCTGCAGAGCCATGACCTCTTTTTTGATTTCTTCCTGGGTCAGCTTTTTCCGGGCGATATGCTTGTTTTTCATATGGTACGGGCAGTAGACGCAGCCATTAACACAATAATTGGAAAGATAGAGGGGGGCGAACATGACAATCCGGTTGCCGTAAAAATCTTTCTTGATTTGTTCCGCCAAACGATTGATTTCCTGATTTTTTTCTTCGATTTTGCAGTCCAAAAGAACGGCTGCTTCGCGATGCGACAAACCTTTCCTCAATTTAGCCTTTTCGATGATACTGGAGATCAGGGCTTCGTTCCGGCTGTTTTCCTCGGCATAGGCCAGTGTTTCTAAAACTTCTTCGTGGGATATAAAATCTTCGGCTCTGGGTGACTTTGCTTGATACATTTGGGTTTTCCTTTCTTATGCGGGGCAGATTGATTTCTTTCCCTTCAGCGTTATGAACGGGGTGGATTTTATGTTTTATTTTTAAAATCTCCACGGTCGACAACCACCTTATAGCCAATGCTTTCCATGCGTTTTTGCATGCAGGACCGGCATTCGGCAGCCTCGTCTCCCGTGCAGATTTTATTGTCATAGAGAAGATATTTGCCGCGGACATCGGCTGGCGACAAATTGGGCATAACCACATTGCCGCCAGCAAGAATACCCAGTTCGCGCCCTCTGGGATGAATCGTGCCAAGCGCCGTTGTCGATGGCAAAAGGACATTCGGCAACATCAGCCTGATCAGGCCAAGCATGAAAAGGGTCAATTCCAGGGACCCGCCTGGTTTTTGGGCAAACGGCGTATCGTGATGCGGGATAAACGGCCCGACTCCGACCATCTGCGGCTGCAAGTCATGAATGAAAAGCAAATCCTCGGCCAAATGCGACGCCGTCTGATCGGGGGAACCGACCATAAAACCGCAGCCGACCTGAAATCCGATCTTTTTCAAATCATAAAGGCACCGTTTGCGGTTCTCAAGCGACATGGACGACGGGTGAAGCCTTTTATAATGCTCGTCGTTGGCTGTTTCATGGCGCAACAAATAGCGGTCGGCGCCCGCCTGATAATAAGCGCGATAGCTGTCGGCACTTTTCTCGCCCAATGACAAGGTAATCGCGCAATCGGGGTGCTCTTGCCTGATCCGGCTAATGATTTTTACCATCCGGTCATCCGTAAAGTACCCATCTTCTCCACCCTGCAGGACAAAGGTTCGAAATCCCAATGCATATCCCGTCTGGCAACAGTCAAGAATCTGCTCTTGTGTCAGCCGGTACCTTTGCGCCTGGCGGTTGCTTTTGCGGATTCCACAGTACAGGCAATCGTTTTTGCAGTAATTGGTCAATTCAATCAGGCCGCGCATATAGATATCCTGGCCGTACCAGATTCTGCGGATATCCCTGGCTTTTTCAAAAAGATATTCACTGATGTCCTGCGACTGGTTTTCGATCAGTTGGGCGAACTCTTCTTTGCTCAGGCAATGGTCCTTTTCCAATTGGTCAATCAGCGCTTTCATTTGGCTCACCGTTGCCGTTTTTCTCTGGAACTTTGGAATAAACCGCCTTGGAGGTCACTCCGTCCAACATGCCCAACTTTCCTGAAAGGGCGCTGATGGCATCGGCCGGCGCATCGATTGCGATGCTGATGATGTTGATGTTCCGCTTGTGGTAAGGCAGCCCCATCCGGCCGATGATATATTCGCTGTATTGGTTTAAAATTTTATTCATCTTCTCGATTGAACCCAAGTTCTCGACAACGATGCCGATCAGTGCCACTCTGGTTTCCATGCGATTACCTCCTTTGCCGTCTGTATGGACGGCAATAAAAAATGTGCCCGAAAAGGCACATCAAAAAAACATTCATCATGTCGTGCCTTTCACCTCAGAAAAAACTCTTCGCGTGTCAGAACTAATTTTTAGCTTCGCCGAAAGAACGCATCTTGCGGCTAAGCATGTTTATTGTAACGTAAAATGTTCAATTTGGCAATGTACGTAAACTCATTCGACAGTGTCAAATGGACAGTTTGAATTTGTCACCGACAATATACTGGTCTGTACGATGAACAGGCACATTTTGATCATCCAGCACATACCCGGAAATCAGAATCATGGGATAGCCCTTGGTGATCTTGAGCAGAGAGGCCTGCTTATCTGTTGCAAAAGTCATTTCTATGCTTTTGCGTGAAAAATTCAAGTTGATCTTGTATTTATCTTTAAGCAAATGATAGATCGATTCATTTTCAAGGTCTTCCAGCATGAGATAAGAATATTTGCTCGGGAACCGGACATGTTCCAAAATGACCGGGACATCATTTGCATATCGGATCCGCTGAATGCTGATGACCTTATCGCCGCTTTGAAGTTTCAATATTTCGATATCGCGAGAAGACGCTTCAACGACTTCGCAAGACAAGATCTTGCTGCCCGCCTTTAATCCGCCGATATTGCAGATTTCCGTGAACCCGAGGACCTGTGCAATATTCCGCTCGATTTTGTTGCTGCAAACAAACGTGCCTTTCCCTTGTGTTCTGACCAGAAGATTTTCTTCTGCCAGCTCATTGATCGCATTCCGGACAGTAATCCTGCTTACTTTGTAGAATTCGCTTAATTCCGCTTCGGAAGGAAGGCGCTCATTAGGTTTTAACTCGCCTCTCATGATTTTCGTTTTGATGATATCCTTCAGCTGTTTGTACAAAGGAACTGCATTTGATTGGTTCAGCATGATCACAGTGTCCTTTCTCTTCTTTATTTCTTAGTTAGTATACTATAATCCCGATAGGATTTGCCAAGTATATTTTTGCATATTCCGCCTGGCCTGCCGCAGCTAAACCCATATTTGGACTATTCTGGAAATTGCAAGGCTTTTCAATAATCCTTCTTTGGTTTATGGTCTGCCGGAATCGGGCATTCATATGTTTTTCCGGCCATGGCTTTGTTGAATTCCCGGCGTATTTTCCTGATTTGCTCCGGTTTGGTCGCAAGTTCGATCCCGGTCAGCGCCATGACTTTTGCGGCAACCATCATTCCGTTAAAGCACAAAGCACGTTTCCCTTGCGCAACTTCCTGCCAGGAATGCCCTGGCGTATCTTTGGCATAACAGGCGGTTGTCACCTGCACGGTAGGCGTAAACCAGCTGACATCGCAAACATCTGTAGAGCCGTATTTGGCATGGGGGATCTCCGTATAGGGATAAATGATGTCATTAATGTATTTGCCTTTGATTTGCGGGATCAGCTTTTCGGCAAGGGGTCCATATAGATAGCGTAAAGTTGAAAATGTGCTTTCCTCGGCATTATCCGGGAATGTTTTATGAATCTCGCGACAAAATTCCATGTCTTCTTCGCCATAGGGAACCGGGCCGACCAATAACAGCTTGCTGTAGGCAATACGCTCCAGGGCGCGGTTGGGTATAAGCTCCGACAGTCCGCCGGTAAATTCAATTTCAACAGCCGTACCGGTCATCATGGCAGCGCCTTGCGCAATTTCCTTGATCCGTTCCGCGGTCTCGCGGGCGCGCTGATGCGTGGAAGCGCGAACACAATACACAACCTCGCCGCTGGCTTGAATCACGTTTGGCGCCGTCCCGCCAGTATCCGTCACCGCATAATTAATGCAGACGTCGCGCTGCACATGGCCGCGCAGATAATTGGCTGCAATATTCGTCAGTTCAACTGCCGAAAGCGCATTCCGGCCCAGGTGCCCTTGCGAAGCCGAATGTGCCGCAATGCCTGTAAAATGGATTTTCATGCCCTGGATAGCTAAAAAGTTCATTGACCAAATATTGTTGTCGTCCGTAGCATGCCAGGTTATCGCACAATCTGCGTCATTGAACAGGCCTTCCCTGGCCATATAGATTTTGCCGCCGCCGCCTTCTTCGGCAGGGCAGCCATAAAAGCGCACTGTACCGGCGATATTGTTGTCGGCCATGTAGTGTTTCAGGGCAATCGCCGCCGCCATGGCAGCGGTGCCAAGAATATGATGTCCGCAACCGTGTCCCGGCGCGCCTTCAATAACCGGTTTCCTAATGGCTACGTCTGCCTGCTGGCTAAGCCCGGAAAGCGCATCATATTCGCCGAGAAAACCGATGATCGGTTTTCCTGATCCGGCTTCGGCAATAAATGCGGTGTCCATGCCGGCAACGCCCCTTTGAACGGTGAATCCTTCCGTTTCAAGCGCTTGGGACAGCGCAGCGGCAGACCTGCGCTCATTAAAGCACATTTCTGCGTAGTCCCAGATTTCACTGCTCAAATCAACATAGGTTTGCCGGTTTTTATCCAGGTAGGAAATAACATCATTTTGTGTTTTCACAGCTGTTCCTCGATTCATTTTCATCATCGTGATAGAGATGGCACGCTACTAAATGGCCATTGGAGGTCTCTTTTAATTCCGGTTCGATCCGGGAGCATACTTCTTTCGCGTATGGGCAGCGCGGATGAAAATGGCACCCTTTTGGCGGATTAACCGGCGACGGAACATCGCCTTCAATGACAATGCGGTTGACCTTAACAGCAGGATCTGGAATCGTAATGGCTGAAAGCAAAGCTTTTGTATACGGATGCAGCGGTTCTTCATACAGCTGGTTTTTCCCCGCCATCTCGACAATGCAGCCCAGATACATCACCGCCACTCTCGTGCTGATGTGCTTCACCACGCTCAAGTCGTGCGAAATAAACAAATAGGTCAGATTCAGTTCTTTTTGCAGTTCCTGCATCAAATTCAGGACTTGGGAACGAACGGAAACATCCAGCGCGGAAACCGGCTCGTCGCAGATAATCAGCTTGGGATTGAGCGCCAGGGCGCGGGCTATGCCAATGCGTTGCCGCTGGCCTCCGGAAAACTCGTGAGGATAGGAACCATAACTGAGTTCATCCAATCCCACTTTCCCCAGTAAAGAAAGGATGCGTTTTTTGCGTTCTTCACCTTTAGCCAGATGAAATACATCCAGCGGTTCGCCGATTATATCGCCCACAGTCATCCGCGGATTCAGTGAAGCATAGGGATCTTGAAAAATAATCTGCATGTCTTGCCGCATTTTGCGCAATTGATCACGATCCCTGGATTTTTTACTATTATAGGCGGTAATATCTTCGCCATCCAAAATCACCTGTCCGGCTGTTGGTTCGATCAACCGCAAGATGGAGCGTCCGAGCGTGGATTTGCCGCAACCGGATTCGCCAACAAGGCCGAGGGTTTCGCCGGACATGATTTGAAAACTGACATGATCAACGGCTTTAACAACATTGACGCTTTTATGCAGCAGGTTCCCGCCGATGGAGAAGTATTTTTTAAGGTTCTTAACCTCAAGCAGTACTTTTTCACTCATGGCTTAAGCCCTCCCTTTTCCTGGCCGGCATACAGCCAGCATCGAACCTGATGCCCGTTCAGGTCAAGCAAAGGGGGTTCTTTTTCTTGACAGATCGGCAGAGCGTTATCGCATCTGGGACAAAATCTGCATCCGGCAGGCATGTTCAATAGATTCGGAACCATGCCCCTGATCACATGCAGCTTGTCGGAAGGCTTGTCCAAACGCGGAATTGAAGCCAGCAGCCCTTTCGTATAAGGATGCAGCGGGTTATGGAAGATTTCGTCAACGTCCGAATATTCCATCACTTTGCCCGCATACATAACCAGGACATTTTCAGCCATATCGGCAACTACGCCCAGATCATGGGTAATCAGCATGATGGACGTATTTAATCTCTTTTTAATATCTTTCATCAATTCAAGGATCTGCGCCTGAATGGTCACATCCAGAGCGGTAGTCGGTTCATCCGCTATTAAAAGTTCCGGCGTGCAAGCTAGCGCCATGGCGATCATCACACGTTGCCGCATGCCGCCGCTAAGCTGGTGCGGATGCTGGCGCATGCGCTGCTCCGGTGCGGAAATCCCAACTATCCGAAGCATTTCTACCGACTTTTTGAAAGAGTCGGCCTTGTTCAATTTCTTGTGGCGGTGAAAGACCTCCATGATTTGAAAGCCAATCGTGTAGACCGGATTTAAACTGGTCATGGGTTCCTGAAAAATCATTGATATTTTGTTGCCCCGGATCGAGCGCATTTCAGATTCGGTCTTTTTGAGCAAATCTTCACCATTAAACAGGATGCTTCCATTTTCAATTTTCCCTGGCGGGCTGGGAATAAGTCTCAGGATGGAAAGGGACGTTATACTCTTGCCGCAGCCAGACTCGCCGACAATGCAGAGTGTTTTGCCTGCATCAAGGCAAAAGTCAACGCCATCGACCGCATATTTTACACCAACTTCCGTAGAAAATGATGTTCTGAGATTCTTAACCTCTAAAAGCCTGGGCATACACATACCTACTTTTCTTTAAAAAGTCTGAACGGATCTTGTTTGAAGTGCAGTCCTGCCGGAAAGCCGGCAGGACTGCACCAGATCAACATTGATTATTTCTTGAAAGTCCAACTGTAGGCTGCATAGTTCAGATTCGGGAAATCCTGGGATGGCAGGTTTTCAAAAATGTCCTTGTGGGCCATGCGGGTTTTGGCATGGTACAGCCAGATGTAAGGGCACTCTTCGGCCAGTTTGACCTGCAATTCGTCGTAGAGCGGCTTGCGGAGCTCTTTGGTCGGCTGGTTGCGGGCTTTGGTTGCCAGGTCGAACAAATCAGGCGTTTGGATATGCGAGAAGCTCATGGTTGTTCCGACTGCCATAAGCACGCGGGCGTCATCCGGATCAACCGATCCGGCGCCACCCAGCAAACCGAAATCGCCTTCGCTGTTTCTCAGTTTGGTAATTTCGCTGGTGAAATCCATCACCTGCAGTTTGGTCTTGATGCCGATGGCGGCCAGATCCTGCTGGATCAGCGTCGCGGAATTCTCACGGACTTTGTTTCCGGTAGGAACATAGAATTCCAGTTCGCGGTTGAAATCCCAGCCTGCCTCTTCGAGTAATTTTTTGGCTGCAGCAGGATCATAGGGATCCTTGCTGATCGCCGTGTTGAAATAAGGATGGTAGTTTGCCAATGGGCCCACCGCAGTAACGCCGGCGCCTAAAAGCAGCTGGTCAACAATGGTCTTGCGGTTGATCGCCATGTTGATCGCTTTGCGCACGCGCGCATCCTGGAAATAGGCTTTGCTGCAGTTGATCGTCATGTATTGATAACCGTAGCTTTGCACAGCGTCAGGAATGATATCCTTGCTGTCCTGCAGCAAGGACCAGTCATCCAGCGGTATTTCGCCCAGTGAGCTGGTCAGGTCGATTTCGCCGCTCATCAGCGCCGGAACGATGTTGGCAGCATCCATGACACGAATGATCAGCTTGTTGAAGTTGGGAGCGCCCAGGAAATAATCCGGATTGGCGACCAATTCATAGCGCTCGCCGGAAACCTGCTTGTCAAATTTGAACGCGCCGGTGCCAATCGGTTTCTGGAAGTAGGCATTGGTGTCAATGGTCGCCGGATCGGCGTTTTCAAGCAGATGCTTGGGCAAAACATAAATGAATCTGGCATCCAGGGCCAGGAAGGCGTTGATGTCCGTAGCTGTCTTGAATTGAATTTCCAAGGTGTAGTCGTCCTTGGCAACAACGCCGATTTTGGTTGGATCTGCGGCAACACCGTTTTTATCGGTGCCAACGATGCCGGAGAAATAGCTTCTGCGATTGCTGACCAATTTTTCATTGGTCGCGAGCTGTGCGGTAAAGACAACGTCTTTTGCCGTAAAAGCGACGCCGTCATGCCATTTGATATTTTTGTTCAATTTGAAAGTGGCTACGGTGTAATCGGCTGACATCGACCAGCTATCGGCCAGACGAGGCTTGATTGTGCCGTCCATCGCAACATAAACCAGATGGTCGAAAATCTGATCAAAGATGACGTCGCCGTAATTGCCGCTGATATTGTAAGGATTCAGGGTGTCCGCGGCAGAAGTCATCGCCATGGTGACAACATCACGTTTGACCGGTGCTGCTGTTGTTGTCGTACCTGATTGTGAAGCGGTGGTGGTGCCTGACGATCCGCTGGTCGTTGTCGGCTCAGTGGATTTTGTGCATCCAATCAGCATGACGGCAAGCATCGCAATCACTAATGACAGGGCTACCAATCTTCTTTTGCTTTTTAGCATGTTCATTCCTCCCGATTTTCATTTATACTTAACCCGTCAGTTTAGCATGGGGTTAGCACAACCTTAAATTTTCATCCGGGGATCCAAGGCGTCTCTTAAGCCATCGCCAACAAAATTGACCGACAATACCGTAAAAATCAGCAAAATGCCCGCCGGCAGCCACATCCAGGGCCGGGTGGAAAGAACCGCAATCGACTGCGCCGCATAGAGGATATTGCCCCAGGAAGCTTGCGGCGGCTGTACGCCCATGCCCAGAAAGCTCAGGGTGGACTCCTGAAGGATAGCTGCAGCCGTACGGAAAGTTGCGGTAATCAGGACCGGCGCAACGGCATTCGGCAGAATATAGCGGGAAATGATCCGGAAATCCTTTGCCCCTATGGCTCTTGCCGCTTCGACATATTCTTTTTCCCGGATGCTCAACGAAGTCCCATAAATCTGCCTCGCAAAAGGCGGCCAGCCCAAAACGCCGATCACAATGGTGACCGACCAGATTGAGGGTCCGATAACGGCGACAAGCACCATGATTAACACCATGGAAGGAAACGACATGAATACATCCACAGCCCTCATGACAATCGCTTCAAAGACACCCCGATAATAGGCGGCAAACAAGCCCAGAGGCACACCGATCAGAACCGAAACAAAAGTGGAGAACAACCCGACAAACAAGGACACGCGGCCGCCATAGAGCAGGCGCGCGAAATTATCGCGGCCGGTGGAGTCCGCTCCCAGCGGGAATTTCCATGAAGGCTTGGACATGCTTGGCGCCTGCATGGTTGTATAGGGATCAAGCTTCAACAGCACCGGCATGAGAATGACTATCAGAACGATGATCGATAAGGCAAACAAGCCAAACATGGCCAACTTGTGACGTTTAAACCGCCTGAACACGTCAAGATAGTAGGATTGCTTTTTCTGCCTGCTGAGCGTAGCTGAAACCGACTGTGTTTGAGCCATTAAGATTTCCTCCTGCGTCAGTTGTACCGGATTCTGGGATCGAGTATGCCATAAAGTAAATCAATCAGGACATTGCCCAGCAGAACAAAAACCGCCACGACAACCGTGATGCCCATAATTACCGGATAATCCCGTGCGCCAATGGAAGAAACCATCAGCATCCCCAGTCCCGGCCAGCTGAACACCTGTTCTGTCACAACTGCCCCGCCAATCAGAAATGGAAGCGAAGTCCCAAAATTTGTCACAACCGGAATCAAAGCGTTGCGAAATGCATGGATGCAGACAACCCGCATATTCAGCAGGCCTTTGGCCTTGGCCGTCCGCACATAGTCTTCGCTCAAGACCTCCAGCATGCTGCTGCGGACATACCGCATGGAGCTCCCCACTTGCGGCAGGGCCAGGACTATCGCCGGCATGACCAGATGCCGGAGCATCGACAGGATATTCTCGGTCCCGCCCGAATCATACATGCCGCCCATGGGCAACCAGCCTAGTTTCACCGTGAAAATGAAGATAAACAGCATGCCAAGGAAAAAGCTCGGAGACGCTGCCGTTAGAAAAGCCAGGGCGGTAGCGCTATAGTCTTTTAGTGAATAGGGCTTAAGCGACGATATGATGCCCAACGGGATCGCGATAATGTAGGAAATCAGAATGGCGGTTCCCGTCAGCAGTAAAGTCGGGCCGATTCGTTCCGCCAGCATGGTTGTCACTTTTTGAAACGTGCGAAAAGAAAAGCCCATATCGCCTTTGAGCAGGGCGAAAAGCCAGGTGAAATATTGGATATAGACCGGCTTGTCCAGACCCAGCGTGGCGGCCCGGCGCGCCGCTTCAGCTTCGGTCATTCCTGGTTCGGCCAGCAAAGCATCCAGCGGGGAGCCCGGAGCTAAATTCGAAATGGCAAAGACGAATATTGTTATGCCAAAAAAGGTGATGACACTTAATAAAAGGCGGCGCATAATAAATTTCCCCATCCGCATAATCCTCATTTCAGTAATATAAAATTTTTCAACTCATACAAATTAATGTTTTTAGCGATTATTTGATATCATAATATTATTTTTCATGCAATATAAAATGATGCAATTTACATAAACCGGCTTGTTATTGCTTTGTCATAACATCTTATATGTTTATAATATAACTTAGCATGGTTTATCATAAATAATGATAACAGAATATATTTCTGATGTAAATACTTTCTCTGATTTTTTGCTTTAGCGCGGATTGCAAGATTAAGTGTCGCCCCTGTTAAGCGGCCAGTTCGTATGCTTCATGTGGCGTCCTGTAGTCCAGTATCTTCCGGGGATAAGTGTTTAGCCACTGTTCAATGCGTTTGATTTCCTGTTTTGTGTACTTGCTGATGTTGGCGCCTTTCGGAATGAAGCGCCGGATCATCCGGTTCATGTTCTCATTACTGCCCCGCTCATAAGCACTGTAAGGGTGAGCGTAGAAGACTTGTGTTCGCCTTTTTCGTCTGCTCAGACAGGAACGCTCCATCTCAGCACTATTCAGGAACTCTGGTCCATTGTCGGAAGTGATCGTTTTGAACATTTTGCTGAATCCTTTGCGACCCAGCTGGCGCTCCAGCTTGTCCAGCTCGTGTATGACGCTGGCTTGGCTCTTGTCAGGCAGCTTGCGGATGATTTCCCGGCGGCTTTTGCGCTCGGTCAAGGTCAGCAGGCAGGCTGTACCACGATCTTTCCCGCTCAGCACCAGATCCATCTCCCAGTGCCCTGTCTCTGTTCGCTCGTTGGCTTCGGACGGCCTTTCCTCAATGCTTCTGCCGCGCAAATTATTGTAAGATGGCCGGTTTACAGGGGTTCCGTTCTTTTTCCGGTAATGCCCGTAGACCAAGTCTTTGTAATCTACAGTCAGAAAGATGTTCTTATCCAGGTAGTTGTAGATCGTCCGTGTGCTTAGGGTTACTTTGAATTCATCGGCGCGACTGTGAATGTTTCGGGCAATAACATCAGGCGAGTGCTTCAGCTTGATTTGTTGTTCGATCTCTTCACACAGCTTGTGGTCATGACCGATCTTGAGCCCCGGTCCACTGCCACCTCGCTTGCCGATGTAGTCATTCTGGGCATAATCCGCGTTGTAGACCGTGTAGTACTGCCACGTAGCGCCGTTCAACTGCTGAACCTGGCCGCGCTGTATCTCCCGCTGGATCGTTCGCTGACTGCACAATAATGCGGCTGCAATCTCCTTGCTGTTCTTTTTCTCTTTGCGCATAACCTCGATTCGTATCCGCTCCCGGTATGTCAGGTGTTTATTCTTTCTTGATTTCACGGTACAATGTTGGTGTCCCACGGGATGTCTCCTTCGTGTTTGGTTTGGTCACTTAACATTGTATGTGAGATGGTCCTTGTGGGACATCTTTTTTTCTCTGGAGCGTCACTTCATTTTACAATTCACCGATTTTTTGCTTTAGCAGCTTTAATCAAGTAAATCGTTTATATGGTATTTCGTCCTATTGCCCGGCTATGTTTCGACACCAGTTTATGCATTGTGTGAATCATCCTTTCCTGACGAGCTTTTCGCCTTTTCATGCGATATCGCATGATTGATGATAAATCTAATACAATAGCATTACAACAGGCGCCGAACGGCTCGCTTGTTCATTGACGCCGTGAACAAGCGAGCCGTTCGGATCTTTTAAACTATTTCGTTTTTAATCATGGATGCCGTTGTCAGCATCCCCGGCCGCATCTTGTCTGAGCTTGATATTTCATGATCAATCAGTAGGCCTCTTTCCACATGTATCGTCTTTCATCCATTGTTCTATTACGTGTTTCAGCCAATGTCGAAACGAAATATCTTTCTAGAGGTATCATGATGACCGAATTGAAGAACTCGGCAATATGCTCATCGATCTGATCGATTCCGGCATCTTTAGCGTCGATCACGAAGTAGTGCTTGGATTTCTTTTTCAGGAAATTCTCGGCGCGTTCGTCCATCGGCCTGGTTCGGCCAAAGCTTTTTAGCAAGACAACCGCCGTATCTTGCTGTGTCGTTTCAAAAGGCCCATGGAAATATTCGCCGGCATGAAGCATGATTGCGTGATTCCATTGCATTTCCATAAAATGGCAGGCCGCCATCGTATAGGCGGTTCCGGTAAGCGGGCCGCTGCCAAGAATGTAGAAGATATCGTTATCCTTGTATTGCCGGGCAAATTTTTCCGCAGAACCCTTGAGGGTTCGTTTGGCATTGACTATGATTGAATCGATTTTGGAATATGCGCTCATCGCTGCTTCATAATATTGGTAATCTTCAAATTGATGGAGAATTTCAAAAGCAAACCGCAATGCCAAAGACTGATTGGACTGGGAATATATTTGCTCGTCCCCATTTGAATAAATAATGCTGTATTGGCCTGTCTTGGCCATTAATGTGTCGGAAAATCCGGTCATGGCGATGGTTACGGCGCCATTTTCATTGGCAGCCTGAACTGCTTTCACCGTCTCTTCAGTCGCCTTCAAAGAACAGATCACGCAAAGGCAGCGATTGTCAAGCGATTTGGGCATTGCGTAAATAAATTCATTGCTCGTATAGATAGCCGTGGCGATATTTTTGGCTTCGCTTTGAATCAGATATTTGGCTGGATAAATCGCGGCCATCGATCCGCCGCAGCCAACAAAATAGATGGCTTTCAATCCGCCAACCCGACCCATTTTCTCTTTTAATTCTTCAACCAGCTTTTTAATCTCCATAGCATTAAAACTCCTTTTCAATGATGTCATCTGATAAAATTTTCAGCTCATGATCCATTCCTTGTTAAAGCTGGCAACAACCAGTTTTTCCGGGAAAATGCAATTGCCGTTTTGCCAGTCTTTTTCAAAAACGCAGTAGAGGTTCTCTCCATTGTCCTGGGCGCTAAGATCCGAGTATCCGCCCTGCTTTGCCAGCATCTTTGAATAGGCCCATTTTTTCCCCTGGTCCATGCTTAGCCGGACTGTCAGGTTTTTGCGCGCATCAGGACTCCACTTGATCTTTTGTCCGTCCTTAATGGCTTGAACACCTTCCTGGTCATCCCATGCGCAATTTGAAAACAGGATTCCTTTGCTGTTTTTACCCGACCGGCAAAGGCTTGCATGGCAAATCGGATCAGGCAGATTGGAATCAAACCAGTATTCCTTCCATTCTTTGGCGCAGTCCGGGCTGCTTGCGAGCAAACGGCAACGATGGTCCAGTGTGTCATGGCGAATGGATACCAGCAGTGATCCATCATTCAATTCAACCATTGTGCCCTCATTGGGATTCAGTATTTCCTGATTGGGATGCAATATTCCGCCAGGAAGCCAGGTCATTCCCCCATCATCACTGTAGATGCAGGCAAAGACGGACGGCTGATGGGTGCTGCCGCCGCAGCTTAGCCAGGCAGGCACGACCAGGCGGCCGGACTTGAGACAAATTCCGTGACCTGGGCCAATCGAATAGACGTTCCAATTGTACCGGGGTTTGAAAGCTTCAAAAGCTTGGGAAATATCTCTTGCCTGTCCCCATGTCTTGCCTCCGTCAAAGCTTATTTGATGGAAACAATGGGTATAGGACAGGTTCCAGAAGCAGTGGACCGTTTCGTTTTTTTCGGCCAGCATGACAATATTATGGACTCTTTCGCCTTTTATGCCAGAAACGAGCTCAATCCGGTCGCTCCAGGTCTGTCCCCGGTCCAGGCTTCGCCGGTAAAAAAGGCTTTGGGTGGGATCATCCCCCTTTTCGCGTCTGGCATCATAGCAGACCAGAGCCGTTCCATTCGCTGTGACGATAGCGCCCGGCACGCGATACATATCAAAACCGCCTTGCCCGGCCACTTCCAAAAGAGTTTCATGATAAAGCGCCTGATTTTGCATACTATTTAACATCTTCTTTTATTCCCCGATTACTTCAATAAAATACTTGCGCATCTTTAAGCCGTCAAATTCGGCAAAATAAATATCCTGAGCATGCCCGCAATAGAGTTTGCCGTCGATAACCGGCAACAGGCAATGATTTCCGGATATCATCGATTTCAAATGGCCCGGCGAATTGCCGCCTGTTGTGCCATAACTCGGGAGAAAGTGAGCATGCATGTATGGATAATCGGTCGGAACCAAACGCTCCAAAGCCTCTTCGATGTCCTGCTCAACGCACTCCAGACTCTCGTTGATCATGATGCCAGTCGTCGTATGCGCCGTTATCACAGCGACGAATCCGGCATTTATGCCGCTTTCTTCAACAAAAGCCCGAACTTTGTCCGTAATCTTGATCATTTGGAATTCCTGCGTAGAACGCAAGGATTCAACTTTCATCTTAATCATGAATCTATTCCTCCAATCCCAAATATTTGACAGCATTCAAGCCCAGGATGTTTTTCATGGTTTTTTCATGCACGGCAAGGCTTTCAATGCCAGCTTTCAATCGGGCCGGCCGGAAACGGGGGTTATTGGAGCCGAACATGACTTTCGTGTTGAAATTGCGATCGATCCATAACGGCCCCATGTTTTTCATGAATATCTGATCATAGAAATCTTTTGGCGAATCCATGTAAAGCAGCGATGTATCGGTATAAACATTCGGGTATTTCAGAATCATCATCAGGGTTTCGTCAATCCAGGGCCAGCCGAAATGGGCGAGGCAGAAACGAAGTTCCGGATATTTCAAGGCTACATCTTCAAATTCGGCCGGTTTCGAATATCTGGTCGGCGCATGGGGTTCCATGCTGAGGCCAGAATGAAACATCACCGGCTTATTGTATTTCAAACACAACTTGTAGATCCGATCCATTTTTTTGTCGTATGGCATCATGGCCAAACGGGAAAAGTTCAATTTCAAACCAGAAAGATGCATGACGGCAAAGGCATATTCAAGTACCTCAACCGCATCGGCCCGCTTGGGATCGACGCTGGCGAATCCGATGAACCTGTCCGGATGGTCATCGACGATTTTTTTGACTTCTTCATTGGAAACGAGGGCAGTCTGACAGACGCTGGTCAAATCCAAAGGCAGCAGAACAGTTTTATCAATTCCTGCATGATCCATAATGGCAATTGTATGCTCCATCGGAACAGGATATGATTTATATAATCCATATTGCTCCCGCCGCAGCTGCACCCGCTCCAAATCATCACAAATCTTCTCATAAAAACATGGATGGGCATGAATATCAATGATCATATCAGATTACCCTCTTTCCAAAATTGAATTGAAACCTGTCTAGGCGTTCAGTACGGTTCAAATTTGCCGACAATCTCTGCCGAAGTTTGGGCGCCAAGATAAAGGCAATTTTGCAGATCCAGCCCCCGGGTCTTGCCCAACAGGAAACCGGAGGCAAAGGCATCGCCGGCGCCCACCGTATTGACCACTCCCGAGTCTTCGACGATGCCCTGGAAATGGAATTCACGGCCATCGTACGCAATTGCGCCCTTTCTTCCGAAGGTTGCGATGAGGATTTCCGGTCCAAGGCTGCAGCCCCGCTTCAGAAATTCCCTGACCTGCTCGCTGTCTTCATCAAAGGAGAACATCCCCCAGTTGATATGCGGCAGTATTTTTTCCAGGTCAGGGTGAGCGTGCTTGATCGAAAAATCAAAAAACACCTTCGTCTTCCCTTGATGGATTTGCGGCAGCTTTTCGACAACCCGCCATGACAAATCCGTATGCACAATGTCATGTTCTCTGATGAATTCCAGGTCTCCCGCGGCTAATGCATAGCCTTCCATCACGCCTCGGATCCGCTCGCCATGAACCCTGTCCCTTCCGTTAAGCGACATCTTGATGACTGCCGTTTTCCCGCCATCCTGGACATGCAGGTGTGTTGTGTCGATCCCATAGCCATGAAGCGTATCAAGCATCAGCCTGCCGTAGTCATCATTGCCTACGGCGCTTATGACCGAACTTGAAATGCCATGCTTGCTGAGATTGATGACGACATCCACACCGTTGCCAGTCGCATAGCAGCGATTATTCATGTTTTCATAGACATCAATGCAACAAAAACCTACTGCGGCTACTTTCATCATCATTTCTCCCGATTTCTTTCAGACATTCGTCTGGCGAAGCTTTTTTGTCGCTTCCTCGTCAACAACATATTTGCCGCCGGCTTTGACGATGACAACTTTATAGAATTCGGAAGCAGCTTCAAGCGATACTTTTTCTTCAATTATGTCCTGGAGGATGCTATCGGCCGGGCGCTCCAACGGGTTGCCATATCCGCCGGAACCAGGCGTGAAGACCTTGATGATATCGCCCTTTTGAACCGGGCGGCCAGTGCATTTTGAAGGAAGCCGGGTTTCCTCCCCATCGGCGGTCAAGTGATAGTAGGCGCCGCCCAATCCGTCTTTGCCTCCGGCCAATCCCCAAGGCACGAAGCGGTGGCGGTCGCCAAGCCCGGTGTAAGAAACGCCGTCGCCAACAATTTCGAATTCCCGGTCGATGCCCAGACCGCCGCGATAACGGCCCGCGCCGCCTGAATCCGTCCTTAGCGCGTACTTCTTGATCAAAACAATCGGAAATTCTATTTCCAAGGCTTCGATCGGCATGTTCGAGGTGTTGGTCATATGGACCTGCACGCCGCTCAATCCGTCGCTGTGTTTTGATGCGCCGGAACCGCCGGCTATCGCTTCATGATAAACATAGAATTGTTCCGGATGGTTCGGCACGCTTCCCGTGAAAACGGCAGTCGTGCATGCGCCGTTGCAGCCGGCGAGGATCCGCTCTGGAACGACCGGGGCCAGGGCTCCGAAAATGACGTCGGGCAGTCTCTGGCAAGTATCGATCATAACGCCGACCGGCGCAGGATGAGTCGGGCAGACCAGGCAGCCGGACGGAGCATAGACGCTGAACGCGCGATAAATGCCTGCATTCGACGGGACATCCGGCCCAATCAAGGATTTTAACGAATAGAACACCGTAGCCAGGAGCGAGTTGAAGGGCACGTTGATTGGCGCCTCGACCTGATCGCAAGTTCCGGTAAAATCAAAATGCATGAAATCATCCTTGATCGTGATCTTGACGCTGATCGGCAGCGGATCCGGATATTTCGGGCCGCCGTTATCCATATAATCGGTAAACGAATACTCGCCGTCCTGCAAATTCTTGATCGCGCTGCGCAGGCGGCGTTCCGCATAATTCTGCAGTTCCTCCATGCAGTCGAAGAGCAGATCGCCATACCGGTCATAAGCTTCCTGAAGCCGGTTGATGCCGATGTAATTTGAGGAAATCTGAGCAATCAGGTCGCCATAGCGCTCTTTGGGGATGCGGGTATTGGCCAGGATAACATCCAGAACGCCTGGAAGGATCTTGCCGTTTTCGCAAATCCGGATGATCGGCAGTTTCAATCCTTCCTGGAAAATGCTGACCGCATCGCCGGATGTGCTTCCGGGCACCTTGCCGCCGATATCCGAATGGTGGGCCATATTGACGATCCAGCCGATCATGGTGTCGCCGCAAAATGCCGGAGCAACCACCACAATGTCGGGCAAATGATTGCCGCCGCCGTTATAGGGGTCATTGCCGATAAACATATCGCCTGGCTTGATGGTCTCTTTCGGGAATTTCTTATACAGCTCGGTTATAAAGGTCAACAATGATCCCAGGTGGATTGCCAGGTTTTCTGCCTGGGCGACCATGTTGCCGTTCGGATCGATAACGCCGGTTGAAACGTCGCGGCGTTCCTTGATATTGGTTGAATAAGCGCTCTTGATGATGGCAACGCTCGTCTCCTCAGCAATAGACAGCAGCAGGTTGCCAATAATCTCCACGGTAACGGCATCCGCCTTTTTATTGACTTGATCATTGAAGAATTCTTGTTTCTTTTCTCCGGCGAATGTCAGCCGGATGTTGTTGAAGCTGTCAACCTGTCCTTGCCAATCGGGCGGGATAACGATCGTCGTATCCATTTGTTCGATTATGGCAGGTCCGGCAACCCTGCAGCCAGGTTCATAGTCATTCCTTTGATAGATGTTCGTCGGGATGAATTTGTCATGGCCTTGGAAATACACATTCCTGGTTTCAACAGGTTTGGGCATGGCCGCTTCAGGATTGATTTCCAGGGTTTTCTGGTCCGGCTTGTCAATGACGCCGATAGCCGATATTTTGTAATTGACAATCTGGATGCGGTTTTTTTCGTTGAAATATCCATAATTCTTCTCATGTTCAACGTGGAAATCGGCTATCGCCTTTTCCATGATTTCCTTGGTCATCTCTGCATCGGGAATCGGAATGGTAATTTCATAATTCTGGAACTCATAACGGGCATCGATGAAGCGCAGGCGGCTGCGGCGCTCTTTCGGCACGCCTTCCCGCTCCAATAGTTCTTCGCCTTCATTGATCATGTTCTGGAAAATTCCGTTGATTGAATTCAGGTTTTCTTCGCAGGCGATTTTAAGATTCGAACGGCTCAAGTCGAATTTCGTGTCCGCCATCAGTAGGCCAAGCGAGCATAGGGTTCCGGGGGAAGGCGGAATCAGTATATTGGTTATTCCCAGTTCATGGGCGACTTCACAGGCATGCAGCGGGCCGGCGCCGCCGAAGGCCATCAGGGTGAATTCGCGGACGTCATAACCGCGCTCGACGGATACCACGCGAATCGCGCGCATCATGCCGGCGTTGACAACAGAGATGATGCCGCTGGCTGCTTCAACCAGATCCAGTCCGACTTTATCGCAGATTTTTCCTGTTATGGCGTTTTGGGCTAAAGTCGGATCGATTTCCATCCGGCCGCCCAGGATTTTGGATTGGTTCAATTTTCCTAAAACAATATTGGCGTCGGTAACGGTCGGATTGACGCCTCCCCGCTTGTAACAGGCAGGGCCAGGCGTGGCGCCGGCGCTTTCAGGTCCAACTTTAAGCGCTCCGCCATCGTCGATGTGGGCAATGCTGCCGCCGCCGGCTCCGATTGTGACAATGTCGATCATCGGAATTCTGGCCGGATATCCTTCCACTAGCCTTTCAGAGGACAATTGCGGCTTGCCGTTTTCAATCAGGCTGATGTCTGCGCTTGTTCCGCCCATATCAAACGTGATGATTTTATCAACGCCAATTTGATTGCCAATATGTACAGCGCCAATGACGCCGGCGCTGGGTCCGGAAACCGCGGTCTTTATCGGATAGCCGATCGTTTCGGATATGGAAATAATGCTGCCGTTTGATTGCGTAATGTAGGGATTAGCTTTTATTCCGGCGTTTTTCACGCAATTTTGGAAATTGTTGACATATTTCTTCATAACCGGGCCCAGATAGGAATTCAACACGGTTGTGCTCATTCTTGAATATTCACGAAACTCCGGAACCAGTTCGCTGGAAATGGACACATAAACTTCTGGATATTCTTCCAGGATGATTTCCTTGATGCGTTTCTCGTGAACCGGATTAATAAAAGAAAACAACGTGCAAACCGCAATGGCTTCAACTTTATTGTCTCGCAAATACCGGACATATTCGCGTACTTTTTCTTCGTCAAGCGATGTTTTGATTGAACCGTCAAACAGGATCCGCTCGTCCACCTCACATTTCATCCCAGCAGGAAGCAGGCTCACCGGCTTTGGCTTAAGCAAATCATAAAGCGAAGGCCGCTTTTGCCAGCCAATCTCCATGAGGTCCTTGAAGCCTTTGGTCGTTATCAAACCAACTCTGGAACCCTTTTTTTCAATTAAAGCGTTGGTCGCAACAGTTGTGCCATGCGCCAGATAGATGACTTCCTCCGGCTTGATCTTATGGGTTTCAAGTATTTTTTCAATACCGGAAACGATTGCTATTGAAGGGTCATCATTCGTCGAGCTATGTTTGAAATGAAATAGCTCACCATTCTCGTTGTTGAATACCGAAAAGTCAGTAAAGGTGCCTCCAACATCAACGCCAATCATATATCCCATAGTATAAACTCACCTTTCTCATCCCAAAGAACTATTTAGATTTTGGGGCCGCGGTTCGCCGGGGTTTATCGCGGGATTTCCCCGGCGAACCACAGTCACTAACATCATTTAAACAATTTGCTTACTTTTCAAGATAAATATCTTCCAGCGCCAAACCAGCTTGGGTCAAGACCAGGTTGCCCGGGCGGGCGGCATAGCCTTTGACCTTGACAGACATGCCTGTGGTCTGCGAACGCCAGTTGAGGAATACGTGAGGAGACTGTTCCAAAAGAACCTCGCTCAATTCTTGATAGATCGAATCACGTTTGGCAGCATCATAGGTTTTTCGGCCTTCATTGAGAAGGCGATCGACGTCGGCATTGATGAAACCTGCCGATTTATTAAACGTATGAGTACCGCTTTGCATATAATTGCTGAGCCAATCCGGGTCATTGTAGTCGCCTGACATGGCATTGACAAAAATGTCGTAATCTTTTTCGCCAACTTTGCTCATGCGGGTCGCCCAGTCCGGCAAATCAAGTGTGACTTCGATGCCGATCGCCTTCAAATCGCTCTGGACGGCAATCGCGGTCTGCTGATGCATGGAATAGCTTGAGGAAGCCAGCAGGCGGCAGGAGAAACCATTGGGATAGCCGGCTTCGGCCAGAAGCTGTTTTGCTTTTTCAACATTATAGGAGAAGAAGTTCGCAAGATCCTTATTGTAGCCAACATCGCCTTCTCTGATGACAAATCCGGTACACTGGATGCCTTGTCCGTTAAATGCCATATTGATGATATTCTCGCGATTGATCGCGAAGGAAATCGCTTGACGTACTTTAGGATCATTCAAGGGCTTGGTATTCATGTTGAATGAAAGAATCATAACCGGGCCCTTTTGTTCATCAAGAGTCAAATTGGAATCCGACTTTAATGCCGGAATATCCTTCCATGCAACATAGTCGAGCATTCCAATTTCGCCTGACTTCAACGCATTTGTACGTGCATCTTCATCTGCATAGAAAGAAAATTCAATTTTATCCAGATTCGGTTTGTTTTCTTTGTAATAATCGGCAAATTTCTCAACAATCAGCTTTTGCCCTTTTGTCCAGCTGACAAATTTGAACGGGCCGGCGCCCATAGGCGTTGTGTCAAGCTTGCCGCCTTTGGATTCGGTATAAGACTTGCTGACAATCGCCGACTCGGGCAAAGCCAGGTATTGCAGGAATGGTTCGCAGGCTTCTTTAAGCGTAAATACGATAGTTTTATTATCAGAAGCAACAACCGAGCTTATGACCGAAAGTTCTTGCCGGAATGAAGCGCCTGTATCGGCATTCAAAATCCGCTCGAACGTATATACGACGTCCTGTGCCGTAACAGCATCGCCGTTATGGAACTTGGCATCGATTATTTTGATCGTGTATTTCAAATTATCGGCAGAGACCTCGCAGGATGCCGCGAGTTCATTGGTCATCTTTCCAGTAGAATCAAATCCGAAGAGCCCGCGGTAAATGGCTTCCTTCAAGACTCTCTGCACTGTTCCGGAAGCTTTTACCGGCTCCAATGAGGCCGGTTCCGAGGAAAGGCCATACTTTAAAGTCCCTCCCTTGATTTCAGCAGCGGTTGTTGTTGCCGTTGTTCCCGCAGCAGTTGTACCTGTCGTTTGAGTTTGGGACGGTTGAGTTGTCGTTTTACCGCAGCCTGTTACAAGAATAACGATCGTGATTATTATTGCAAATACTTTAAGAAAACTTTTTCCCATTTAATTTACCTCCCATAAAATTTTGTGCTTAAGCAAGGGGCCAATTGATTGCCAAGTGCTGGCATCCAATCAATCGGACCAGACAAAGAACGGACCATCCTCTCTTTAATACCTTTATTCCCTCCTCCTTTATCAGGGTAAATTGTCCGAAAATGATCGGAGAGCCAGCTGCCCTGAAACAGCAACTCAATCGGGGCTTCTTGCTTTTGCTGATTTAGATGTTCGTCTGAAGCTTGGGGTCTAAGATGTCACGCAGGCTGTCGCCAAGCAAGTTCACAGCCAATATCGTTATGCACAGGCAAAGGGACGGCCAAAAAACATACATGGGCTGAATGCTGATATATCCTTTTGCTTCACCGATCATTTGCCCCCATGATGGAGTTGGCGGAACAATGCCGACTCCCAGGAAACTCAAACCCGATTCAAGCAAGATTGCCGATGCGATCGTCAGACTGATCTGGACGATCAAGGGCGCCATGATGTTCGGGATGATGCTCTTCTTCAATATTCTGAATGATGTCCCGCCTAAAGCGATTTCGCTTTCCACATATTCCAGCTTCTTCACCTGCAAAGTTGAAGAATAGGCTATCCGTGCAAATTGCGGGGTGAACAGGATGCTCATGATCACGATCAGGTTGACAATGCCCGGGCCCCAAAAGGCCACAACCATCAATGCCAACAGGATTGGCGGGAAACAAAGGACAATATCGACAAGCCGCATGGTAATTTGTTCGGTGAATTTTCCGAAATAGCCGCCGACCGTGCCCAGAATCAAGCCAAGAATAAATGCGCAGGCTGTTGACACCACGGCAATGACCAGGGTGGGTCTTAGTCCGATAATCAGGCGGCTTAAAATGTCCCTGCCAAAATTATCCGTTCCGAGAAGATGTTCGGCTGAAGATAATTTCAAAATAGCTGCGCCATCGATTTTCAGGGGATCACACGGAATGATCAGCGGGCCGATGATCGCAATAATGAATATCGGAAACAACACGGCTATGCTGAAAACAAAATTCCTCTTGCATAAAAACTTCTTAAGCATGTTGAATTCACTCCCTTAGCGTACTCGAGGATCAAATACTCCATATAAGATATCAACGATCGTATTAATCAGAATGTAGAAAGTCGATATCAAAAGGACACACCCCTGGACAGTCGGGTAGTCCCGGTAGGATATGGCCTTGACGAGCAAGGTGCTAATTCCTGGCCAGTTAAACAGATATTCAACAATAACCGTGCCGCCGATCAAATTGCCCAGTTGCAAGCCAATGATCGTGACAATCGGGATCAGCGCATTTCTGAATGAATGTTTTAAAATGACTTTGGATTCGGGTAGTCCTTTTGCCCGCAGAGTTTGCACGAAATCCTTGCTTTGGACTTCGAGCATTGATGAACGGGTCATGCGGGTTATCGATGCCGACAATCCCAACGCCAAGGTTACGGCAGGCAATGCCATATGCATGAAGTGTTTGGCGGGAGCGGCAAAAATGTCAGCAAATCCGCTCGAGGGGAACCATTTCAGGTTTATGCTGAAAATAATGATCATAACCGTCCCGATCACGAATACCGGCAAGGAAATCCCAAGCGCCGCCAGGGAAGTCATGATTGTATCCGTCAGCGTCTGGCGCTTGTAGGCCGAGATCATCCCCAGGATGATGCCAAAAAATGCGGCGATGATAATGGCGACTACCGCTAGTTCGATCGTCTGTGGAAGACGGATCATGATGTTTTCGCTGACCGGGGTTTGATCCGTGATGGACGTGCCCAGATCAAGCTTGACCAGAGCGCCTAAATAATTAATGTATTGAACGCCAAGCGGCTTATCCAGGCCCAGATTGCTGCGCATTTCGGCGACAACTTCCGGGTCGGCGGCTTTTTCACTGCCCAGGGCCAGTTTGACCGGATCACCGGGCATTATCCTCAGAAAAAGGAAAATCAATGAAGCCACAACAAACAGCTGAACAACAGCTAATAAAATTCGTTTACTAAAAAAGACCGTCAAGCAAAAGCCCCCCTTTACCCGTTAATGCCTTTGGATTCGCGGCCTGCCGGATACAGATGGCAGGCTGCCCAATGATCTTCATCAACTAATTGCAGACTCGGACAAACATCTTTGCAAATTGGCATAGCCTTGTTGCAGCGCGATTGGAAACGGCATCCATTTGGTGGATTGATCGGCGACGGAATGTCCCCTTGCAAAATGATCCTTTGCTTTTTCTCGTGCGTGTCCGCTACCGGAATGGCAGAAAGCAAGGCTTCGGTATAGGGGTGTTTGAAATGGTTGTACAATTCATCACGCGCCGCAATTTCCATGATTTGCCCGAGATACATGACGGCAATGCGCTTGCTCATGTATTTGACAACGGAAAGGTCATGCGAAATGAATATATAGGTCAGGCCCAGGTCCTTTTGCAATTTGCGCAGCAAATTCAAAATCTGCGACTGAATGGATACGTCAAGGGCCGAAACAGGCTCATCGCAAACAATCAGCTTGGGTTTTAACGCCAAAGCTCTGGCAATTCCGATCCGCTGGCGCTGTCCGCCCGAAAACTCGTGAGGATAGCGGCTGCTAAATTGAGGATCAAGTCCAACATAATCCAGCAATTCATCAACTTTCTTCTTGCGTTCTGCACGGCTGATCCGCAGATGAATATCATACGGGCTTCCGATGATTTCACCAATGGTCATGCGCGGATTCAGCGATTCAAAAGGTTTTTGGAAAACCATCTGCATTTCCTTGCGAATCTGCCGCATGTCATTGGCCGCCAGCTTATAAATGTCTTGCCCCTGAAAGATGACTTCGCCGCGATCTGCTTCGATCAACCTGAGAATCAGCCGCGACACCGTGCTTTTTCCGCATCCGGATTCGCCGACCAGGCCAAAGGTTTCGCCGGGATAAACCGAAAAACTCACATCGTCAACCGCTTGCACCAAACCCCGCTTTTTCAACAGCAAACCAGATTTTACCGGGAAATACTTCCGGATATTTTTAACCTCGAGCAAATAATCACTCATTGGCGATCCCTCCTTCGGCCGCTTGCGCTTTATGGCACCGGACAAAGTGTGAACAGCCGACTTGCTTGCTTTCAGGCCTGGTTTTACACTGCTCGTCCGCATAAGCGCATCTGGAGTTGAACCGGCAGCCGGCTGGCATCGCTTTTAAGCTTGGAACCGTGCCCGGGATGTTTTTTAAAGGCTCGTCGGCATTCGAATTCAACCGCGGAACCGACATGATCAATCCCTTCGTATAGGGATGGCAAGGATTATTCAAAATGGCTTCAACACTGCCCTCCTCCATAATCTCTCCGGCATACATGATGGCAATGCGGTCAGCCACCTCGGCCATAACGCCAAGATCATGGCTGATGAGCAAGATGCTCATGCCGATTTCCTTTCTGAGCTTTTTTAACAGATCCAGAATTTGAGCTTGAACGGTGACATCCAGAGCCGTGGTCGGTTCATCGGCAATCAACAATTTCGGATTGCACGATAGCGCAATGACGATCATGACCCTTTGGCACATTCCGCCCGAAAGCTCGTAAGGATAAGCATTCATGCAGCGTTCAGGATTGGGGATTCCCACTTGTTTAAGGAGCGTGACAGCCCTCACGTGAGCTTCTTTCCGGCTTACGTCCTTTTCATGCTGCATAATCGTTTCAATAATCTGGTAGCCGCAACGGTACACCGGATCCAATGCGACCATCGGATCCTGAAAGATCATCGAGATCTCCTTGCCCCGGTTTTTCCGCATCTCGACTTTGCCGAGTTTTAAAAGATTTTTGTTTTCATAGATAATTTCGCCAGAAGTAATCACCGCATTGCGCGGGATAAGCTGAAGGATCGAAAGGGCGGTCAAAGACTTGCCGCTGCCGCTTTCACCGACAACACCCAAAATCTCGCCATGCTTGACTTGAATGTCAACGCCGTTGATGGCAACCAGCGATTTCTTTTTCTTTTTAAATTCAAGCCTCAAGTTTTTGACGTGCAATAGACATTCATCCATATCATTCACCCTTAAATTTATCAAATACTTAGCCAATCAAATTCGACTCAATTTAAGTTAGTTCAATTTTCGAATAAAACATTGCAGGACACACCAGAATGGTGAATAACATTATGTATCATCTGATAATATTCTATATCTTATTGTCTATTTTGTAAATACAAATTTACATTTTATCAATATTTTTGTACATATCCGAATATATGCAGAAGCGGCCGATCAATCTGTCAACCAGCCCTGCAAGATTGCCAGGGAACTGCTTATGGCACGATCCGGATCCAGATAATATTGCCTGTCGTTCATCTCCATGGAGAAGATGCCCTGGTATCCCAAATCCAATGCTTCCTTGATGTATTTGTCGACAGGCAATATCCCGTCCCCAAACGCCAGATGCCCTGCAGGGCGCCCATCCATAATATGCATATACACCGGAGCTTTGCCAAGCGCCTTGAAATAATCGGAAACAGTTTCTCCAAGGATTGCCATTTGACCGACATCAAGCATGCCTGCCAATGAAGTTGACGACACTGCCGAAACCATATCTGCCAATTCGGATGCATGGTTGACCAGATTCGAGCTGATTTTTGTCAAAGCCTCCAAGGCAAGCATAACGCCGTTTTCTTGAGCAATATGCGCTAATGTTTTCATTGATCCTATTGAGCGGTCAAACGCAGCTTCCCTGCTCTCGTCAAGATAGCCCCAGCCGGCACTGACAAGGATGATCGGGGATCCGATCTGGGCGGCAATTCCGATATTTTTTATGAAGTAATCAAGGCTTCTTTTCCTTATTTCCGGCTCGCGTGCCGCGATATTATATGGATATAGCACTTGTTCAGGCGTGTAAGCGCTTATTTTCATACCGGAAGAAGCAACCCTGCCTTTAATATCATTGGCTTTTTCGCGTGAAAAGTCCTCAAAGTAGATATGAGGCGAACCGCCCCATAATTCAATGTTCTTCACGTTGAATTTCTCCATTGAATTGAGGAAATACTCAAAAGAATAATGACAGTACGGATAGCTCATGATCGAGATTCTTTCCATGATCTTTTTTCCCATCGTTAACATCCTCTTCCTTTGCAAGATATTGTTTAACACGGATCAGGCATCAATTTTCCTGATTAAAGACATGTCCATTCAGCTCTTGTCATTTTCTGCAAAATATCTCTGGCTATTTATTTTTTGGTTATTTCAGCTATTGGATTTGCGGTTTGATCATGCATTTTTGGTCTATCCATTATTAGGTGGTCTGCTGTCTTATTATATTATATTGTAATGTTATATTGCAATACGATTCAGTAAAAAATAAAAATTTATTTAGAAGCTCTTCGCTTGTCGCAACAAAAAAGAGCTTTCCCGCTGCAGCAAAATTCATGTTTGTTGCTTTGGGGAAAGCTCTTTTTAATGATCAAGTCAAGTTCCTATCAGGTCAAAACTCCGCCGCTACGTCGCAGTATTCGATATCCATGCTTTCTGCTACAGCCGTATTGGTCAGGTGACCTTCATAGGTGTTCAGCCCGCGCATCAAAACCTTATCGTCGCGCAAAGCTTTCTTTACGCCTTTCTGCGCAATATCAAACAAATAATTGATTGTCGCGCCAGCTAAAGCATAGGTTGAGGTCCTGGCCATGGAACCCGGCATATTGGCGACAGAATAGTGAATGACGCCATATTTCTCATAAATCGGATCATCATGGGTCGTTGCGTGGTCGATCGTTTCAATGCTGCCGCCCTGATCGATGGCTACATCAACAATGACCGAGCCTTTTTTCATTGACTTGACCATTTCGGTCGTAACGACTTTTGGCGCCTTTTTGCCTGGGACAAGGACGCAGCCGATTAATACATCCGCTTTCTTAACGGCCTTCGCTATTTCAAACTCGCTTGATAAAACCGTCGTTATCTTGCCGTCAAAAATATCGTCAAGATAGCTTAAACGCTTTTTGCTCAGATCGAAAACGGTTACATGCGCGCGCATTCCGACAGCAATCTTTGCTGCATTCAAACCGACATTGCCGCCGCCGATAATGATAACCTCAGCCGGAGCAACTCCTGGAACGCCGCTGAGCAGAACCCCTTGTTTTATATTCAACAGCCAGGCTGTTTATATCTCACAGTGGGATTTTTGAATAAAAATATAAATTTTAAATTTAAAATAACGTTCTATTTTAAATAAATTACTGACCGATCAACATCCGTTCTGGTCAATAATCAAAATGATCACCTGAACATTAACGTTGCCTATATCGATAATGTCGTCAAAATGCGGCCGACCTGTGTTTTATTCACCTGCCGCGGGTTCTTGCCGTTCTTTATTTTCGTTATAATCTTGTACGCAATACGATATGTCGCGCAAAGAAATATCGATGTGCTTTTTGACTGCCTCAATGCCTAATTCAAGATTGCGCTCTTTGATCGCCTTGATGATTTCCTGATGTGGAACCAGGGCATTGGTTACATTTCCCGGGATTAAAAAAGTCTTGGAACGATAGGGGCGAAGATCGGCTGCGATTCGCTTGTTGAATACGATCAGCAAATTATTGCGTGTCATTTCTGCAATGGCCATATGGAAGTTCTCATCCCAAATAGCCATTTTAACTGCGTCGCCACGCATCGAAGCATTTTCAAACCGGTTGTGTATCGTTTCCAGCTGTTCAATATCTTTTTCATTTCTGCGGAAAATGGCATATTTGATGTTTAGCACTTCAATGGCGCAGCGAACTTCAAAATAGTCGTTGAGCTGAGATTCCTGTATGGCGAACCATTCCTCGACCGAAGAGATATTTTCCTCTTTTTCACATTTAACGAAAGTCCCTTTGCCATGAAGCGTTTCAACGTATCCCATTGCCGTGAGCATTTTTAATGCTTCTCTCAATGTAGATCGCCCGACTTCCAGCTCCGCACATAATGTTTTTTCCGTAGGAAGCTTATCACCAACGTGATATTGCTCGGAAAAAATCATTTTCTTTATTTTTGCGACAATACCATCAATGGTTGACTCTTTTGTATTCTGCTTCATGCTACTTCACCTTACTATAAATCAATTTACAGTTGAACAGTTTCTCATTCCCATCGACTTTCTTATTATAAAGCATTTGTATCGTAAATAGCAAGTGATCTGACAACATAATTTGAATCTTTTTCCTGTTTTTATTATTCAATTCAATATTCGATGACAACTTAAACTGCTATTAAAGTTGCAAACAAGCTGTTTACATGAATTTCGCCGCCAATATTTGGCTATATTTATGGTAATATGTCGTGTTTTCAGGCGTTTTTTGTTCATGATATCTAATTCGATATTTCATGCAATTATCTGTCAGCCAAAAATGTGAACTGATAAGTTTATATAGTGGTATGATAAGTTTGCCTGTTCAAATCTGTGATATCCGGATTTAGCAACGCATTTCGCATGGAGTTAACATGGAGATTAGCTTGAAATGGTATTAAATGCTATTTTCAATTATCAAGGTGCAGCTCAGGTTGCTTTCCATGATTCGTGTGCTGAGAGTTGGCCACACAGCTTTTTGTGTGGCCAACTTCCCGACTATGCGATGAGGATTTTACTTTAGGCAAGGTGATGTGGCCAAAGGCTTTGAACAAATTTTATTAGAGCAGATCTGCCAGAAGTTTGTCGATTTTGCTCTTGTTTGCTGCATCCAGTTCACCCAGCGGATGACGTGGCAGACCAGCATAATCAAGACCTTGAGCCTGGAGCGTGTATTTGCAGATTTCCTGCCAATGAGGCATTTCATTGGTTTTGTCATAGAAGAAATAGTTGATGTAAGGCTGCATTTTGTAATGGTAGGCGTTGGCCTTGTCGATATCTTTTTCGATCGTGATAATATCAAACAGCTTGCGGCAAGGTCCCGGAAGAACGGCTGGGAATCCGCTCAGCCAGCCATCTGCCTTGGCCATGATGCCTTCCATTGCGCAATAGTCATGTCCATAGAAAACGGAAAGCTTGTCACCCAGGGCGAATTTCAGCTCATGAACACGGTTGGGATCGCCATGTGCGGCTTTGATCATCTGAATGGTGCCATCGTTCACCAGTTCCACGACTTCCGGCACAGTCATTTCATATCCGGCAAACCAAGGATTATTGTAGATCATGATGTCAATGTCAATATTAGCCCGGAGTTCGCGGAAATGACGCATAACGGCTTGTTTGTAAGGGTGGAGATAGAACGGAAGAATAACCATGACGCCGTCTGCGCCAGCTTTTTCGGCTATTTTGCTCATTTCGACGGTATGTTTTGTTGCATAAGAACCCGTACCGACAATAACCGGCACTTCTCCATCAATGAAACGCACTGCATGCTCGATGATTTCCTTTTGCTCGGACTGCGACATGGTGATATTTTCGCCAGTGCTTCCGCATATTGACAGACTGTGGGCACCGTTGTCCATCAACCAGCGAAGATATTTTTCCATTCCTTTCTTGTTATAGCTTTGATCGCTATTCCAGATTGTCATACTTGCGGGGCAGATTCCAAATGCTTTTTTCATGGTTTCCTCCTAGAAAATATATTTTTAGCAGTCTTTCTGCTGGAAAACAATATTTTAAATTTTATTTTTAATTTAAAATTTTTTTGATGTCAAATTTATAATGTCAGATTTTCGCGATTAATTTCAAATAGAAGTTGGCAAAGCTGAAAGAAGTCTATCGACATTGCGATTCAGATGGCGCTCTAAGACAGCGCAACTTCTTTCATAATTCATTTGGCTCAATCCCTCGATGATTTCGATATGCTCGTTGCTGGAAGTGCTCCGGTGCTGAATATTGGAATTAACAAGCAGGTAGTTCACTACCATGCACTGTCCCTGGACTTTGTGGTAGAGACCGGTCAGACAATCATTCTTTGCGCTTTGCACAAGTCCAAGGTGAAATTGCAAATCGGCATTGCTTGCCGATACGACATCGTTTTGATCATAACCTTTCTTGCACGCATCGGCACATGACTTCAAGCGTGTAAGATCAGTTTTCTGGTCAGAATTGCAAACGCATTTCATGGCGTATTCTTCCAGCAAAATCCTGATATTATAGATTTCTCTGACTTTGCCCGGCGTATAATGCGGGATCATGATCTTTCCGCCACGTCCAGTCTCCATCATGCCTTCGTTTTCCAGCCGCTTAATCGCATGAATGATCGGCGTACGACTTACTTCGTATTTATCAGCCAGCTCATCGATGTCGATCTTCTCGCCCAATTTGAATTCACTCTTGAGAAAACCTTCTCTGATTTTTTCGTATAGAATAACATCCAAATTTTTGTTAATTCGCATAAATATACCTTTTCAAATCGTTTGTTTATTTCTATTTAATAGTATATTGCATGCGCTGGAATGTCAATATAAAATAAAAAATTTTTTATTTTATATTTTATTGTTTCCTTTCCTCCTTTCCGGGCCAAGAAATAAAGGCCGCCAAGCAACAGCCGTTCAAAGCGCTTGGCGGCCTTATGATTTAGTTAAGTTTGATCAGATACTTCAAGGCATCGCCGTTCTTCAGCCGCTCATACGCCTTGGCGATATCATCCAGCGGAATGGGATTTTCGATGTCGTAAAAGAGAGAGGCGTCCAGCCTGCCAGCCCTCATGTCCGCAACAACCGCCTCGTGGGTTTCCGCTTCGTCATAGCCATCGCAATAGCAGTAAAACGAGCGCTCGGCAAGGAATGGATTCAAAGCGTAATGGAAACGTTCAGCCCAGCCAAAAATGCCAACCACAGCATTCTTTTTCAGCAAGGGGAGCACCTGGTTGACGCTGGCTGCATAACCTGCCGCGTCAACCAAAACATCAAACCCTTCCGGACAAGCCTGATGCAACTCTTCTACGAGGTTTTCCGATTTATAGTCAAAACAGCAGTCCACTCCTGCTTTAACAAAAATATCCTTACGCGCGGTATTGATGGTTTGACAGACAAATGCCCCCATGATATGGGCATTCTGGGCATGGGCAAGCCCACTGCCGCCGCTTCCTAAAATCAATACCCTGGCCCCTTTTTTTACGCCGATCCGCTGCAGATAACTGCGGGTTTCGCGCCAGGTAATGATCATCGGCATCTGTTTTTCGTCAATATCAGCAGGAATCACTTTGTTAACAGTATTTTTTATCCATTCCGACTCTGGAATCCCAGCTTTTTTCATTTCAAAATGGTCTTTCGCAATACCATATTGAGCAAATCCGCCCCAGCTGGCATTCATTCCGGGCTGCACCCCGAAGGGCGCACCGACTCGGGCGATGTAATCACCCACTTTAAAACTCTTGACCTTGCTCCCGATCCTGATGACACGGCCAATGCTTTCATGGCCGAGGATTGTCGGCAAAGCCACCGGAACGCGATGTCTGCCGGCGATGACATTAAGATCTGTTCCGCGGCAGGTCGAACCATAAGTCATCTCGCACAGGGCTTCATATTCTTGCGGTTCAGCCGGCATGGCTACCTGCTGTATTTCAAGTTTACCGATTTGTGTGATAACAGCAGCTTTCATGGCCTATTACCTCGTTGCAAGATAAGCGTCGATAACAACTTTCATCTTGGCAATTTCATCTTCCGAAGGAGGAACAAGCGGACTGCGTGAATAACCATAGTCTTTGCCCAGCAGTTTGAGGGCGGTCTTCAATCGGCGCGGGAACTGAGGGCCTGCTACAGCTTTCCAAACCGGCCAGATTTTATCCTGGATTTTTTTGGCTTCTTCAAATTTGCCTGCCAGCGTGAGATCCCACATGGCGACGCTTTCTTCGGGAAACGCGCTGATAATCGCGCAAATCGCGCCATCCGCTCCAAGAGCAAAGGTCGAATATAAGAATTCATCCTGTGCAGAATAAACGAGGCCTTTGTCTCCATTCGACAGCTTCTGATCGTAAAAACCCCAGATGCCGCCATTGCTCTGCTTAATTCCAATGACATTTTCAATTTCGGAAATTTTGGCGTAGTCTTCCGTTGAAATGACATTCTGGACGACAACATTATAAATGATAATTGGCAGGCCAACTTCATCGGAAAGCGTTTTATAAAAAGCATAATTGCCCTTGAAATCAGGCACAAGCGGATTATAAAATGTTGGAGTGACCATTAGGGCATCAGCGCCAGCCGCTTTGGCAGCGAGGGCAGTCCTTGTGGCAAAGCGTGTGGAAGGGCGGATAACGCCTGCCACGCAGGGAACCTTGCCTTTCGATTCTTCTTTGATGATCTTGATCATCATGACAAGCTCGTCATCCTCAACCATCGCGCCTTCGCCGGTGCTGCCGGAAGGGCTCAAGCCATGCACGCCGGCTTTCAGAATTGTCTGCACCTGTTTGCGATAAAGAATCGGATCAAACTCGTCGTCTGCAGTAAAAGTAGACACAAGCGGAGCAATGACGCCTTTAAAATCATACTTTGCCATAATATTTACATCTCCTCTTTGAAGTCGGTAATTACCAATTTAAAGAAGGCATACCCCAAATCATATAATAAACCCAAAAATATGCTGGGAATAGATTATTTATTCAGGATATGCCTTCTCAACAAATCAAAAACGATACGAATCAGATGAATTTGAGATCTTTCAAAAGCTTTTTAAGGCCCGCTATTTCTTCAGCGGTCGGCGTATCAAGCGGTCTTCTTGCCGGGCCAACCTTTATGCCGGTTGTTAGTTCAATGGCAGCCCTAAGCATCGGATTCGGATGAGTTCTTCCACCACAAAAACATCTGCAAAGCTGGAATGATTCTTTGAATATTTCAAGGCATTCATCGTTCTTGCCTTCATCCCAGAGTTTAAAGAACTTCTTGATTTTGTCGCCCATGATCATCGCTCCGCCGGAAACAACGCCTCTTGCGCCTAAAGCAACAGTCGGGAGCAGCATGATATCATCGCCATTGTAGATGAGGAAATCAGGATTGGTATTTTGGGTAGCATATAAATAGTCAAGAATCTGGACCGGATTGATGCCGGATTCATCTTTGATGCCGATGAACTTTTTGCTGTCTTTTACAAGACGGCCGACAGTCTCAGGAGAGATGTTCTCACCGGTAAAAATCGGAATATTATAGATGAGTATTTCGGCATCGGTTTCATTGGCAACACGCATATAATGCTCGTATATGCCTTGTTGTGTAGGTTTGCAGTAATATGGGCCAACGATCATGACGGTTTTGATCCCGGCAGCGACGGCAGCATTGGTCAGCTCAACTGTTTCCTTGGTCGAGCCGCAACCGGTTCCGGCGATGATCGGGCAACGGCCGTTAACAGCCTTTACAGCGGTCTTGTAAAGTTCTACCCGCTCATTGAATGTTAGTGCGCTGAATTCACCAGTTGTGCCAGTACAGATCACCGTGTCAAGAAGGCCGCGATCAATGGCATAATTGATAAGTTTTGCGTAGGTCTCATGGTCCACTTCCTCATTTGCCTTGAACGGTGTGATAAATGGGAGTAGTACTCGGCCGAATTTGCTTGGTTTCAACATGGTAATTCTCCTTTTAAATAATGTAATTTTTGTTCAAGCTTGCCTTCTGTATATACAGCCCTAAGCCTTAACAACGTTGATGAGTGTGCCAATACCCTCGATATCGACTGAAACAGTATCACCTATATCCATGCCGCCTATGCCTGATGGAGTACCTGTGCTGATGATGTCGCCAGGTTCAAGCGTCATGACATGCGAGATAAATTCAACCAGGAAGCCTGGGTCAAAAAGCAATTCCCTGATGTTGGAATTTTGAACAATTTTTCCATTTAGTGATGTTTTGATAGCCGCAGCCTGATCGTCAAATTCGGTTTCGATGCATGGCCCGATGGGGAAAAAAGTATCAAAGCCCTTGGCGATAGTCCATTGGCCATTTGCCGGCTGGAGATCTCTCGCCGTAACATCGTTCGCACAGGTGTAGCCTAATAGGTAGTCTTTGTAATTTTCCCGCTTCACTTTGCAGGCACGTTTGCCAATGACTATGGCCAATTCGCCTTCATAGTCCACACGATTGGATTGTTCGGGATATTCGATTGCATCGCCTGTGCTGATGGTTGCAGTGGATGGTTTTAAAAACACGACCGGCGAATCTGGAACAGCAGAATGGGTTTCTTTGATGTGATCTTTGTAATTCAGTCCTATGCATATAATCTTGCCCGGTATAACCGGCGCAAGGATTTTAGCATCACATAAGCTGACAGCAGTCCCCGTCTTATTAACAGGGTCGAATAGGCTACCGGAAATTGCAGATAGGGTCTGCCCTTCCAACACGCCGCACTCAATACGGTTGTCAATCAAGTATCGAACGAGTTTCATCGTGTTATTGCTCCAATCGCATTTATGTTGTCTGATCTCTTGTTGCCAGTATAGTACGACTTTCAGCCTATTACAACCCCTTTTTAACAAAAAAATTTTGGTCCTTTATGGATTTATTGTTATTTTCATATATCAAGAAAATCATCGGAATGAACTTCCCCACTTGGGCAAACCAAATTTATCCGAATCGGATTGCCGGCATATCGTAAACATACGTAAAACAGCGATTGAGCTCGTGATTGTGCTTCACTAACCGACATACCAAGCATTTGCAGGTTTCCCCGGAAACCGCTTTGGCTGGCTTGCCTTGACAGCACATCAAATGGTTAAACAAATTAATATCTCTTTTCGTTTATAGTTATATTATTTTTTTAGCATTTACTGTTGATTGCAGTGCGACAAAAACAAACATATCTGATATCTATAATTTATTTAAGTGTATATTTTTCGATTTATTTGGGCAAATCTGCCTGATGCTACCTTGTATTCAGGAGTTGACCGAGACAGGTCATCAAGTCTGATATCTAAATTTGTTGTCTGATATCTAAAAATGGATATTTCTTTTATACGATGACATGAACGAGCATTGCTGGCGTAAATATGTTATCCTGAAAATGGAAAGTTCAAAACAAAGCGGATATAACTATCCAACGAAGGTAATGTTATGTTTAAAAAATTAGTAGTCATCGATCCTGTACGACTTGATAAGGCAACCGAATCGGAACTTTTGCAGTATACGCATGAGTTATGCATTTATCGGGATATCCCAGGCGATCACTCGGAGATTGTGCGTCGTCTTGGTGACGCAGACGGTGTGCTGGTCAGTTACGCGACAACAATCGACCGCGCCGCAATCGAAGCCTGCCCGAATATTCGCTATATCGGCATGTGTTGCAGCTTATATTCACCAGAAAGCGCCAATGTTGATATCAAAGCGGCAAACGAGCGGGGCATCACGGTGCTCGGGATCCGCGACTACGGCGATGAAGGCGTGCTGGAATATGCCGTGAGTGAACTGGTCCGCTTGCTGCATGGTTTTGGCCCCCGCCAATGGCGCGAAGATCCGACCGAATTCACCGGCCTTAAAGTCGGCATACTCGGCCTTGGGACCACCGGACTTTTGCTCGCAAAAGGGCTTAAGTTTTTTGGCGCCGACATCCATTACTACAGCCGGACTAGAAAACCCGAAGCTGAGGCAAGGGGCATGGTTTATTTGCCATTCGATGAGCTGCTGCAAACCTCGGAAATCCTGTGCAGTTGCTTGAACAAAAATACCATCCTTCTGCACGAACGCGAATTTGCCCTGTTTGGCAATGGGAAAATTTTGCTGAACGTCTCGCTCAGCCCGTCGTATAGTGTACCTGCGATAAAATCATGGCTTGCCAATCCAAACAATTACTATCTGTGCGACACTGCCATGGCACTGGGAGATGCAGACGGGTCACTGATAAAAATGCCGAATGTTTCCTGCCTGTTGAAGTCTGCAGGGGAGTCCATCCAGTCACGGCAGCGCTTATGCATAAAAGTATTGGAAAATATCCAGACATTCCTGCTAGGTTCGGCAAAAAGCCAGGATAGCGATCCCTAGCGGAGGATGCCGGCGACAAAAAGCAGCCGGCCCTATCAGTATTTCAAGTATCAACAGGGCAGGCCGCAAGATAAGGAAATATTTATCCGGAAAATTTCGAGGTTATTTCTCCAATGACGCCTTCAATTCCCGGTTCTCCTGGCCGCTTTGCGCGCAAACTACATCAATGTCCTTTCAATCGACTCCGTTTCAGCCGAAATGCTTTTGAAAATGTGAAGGTCATGCTAAATAGCCGTTTGTAAAAAGCGCTAGGCAGACCAGAAAAGGCCTCTATTTGCCCGTGCGTGCATTTTCCCTTTGCAACGCGCGTTGAAAAGACAGTTCAGCGTCCCGGAAATGATGGTCCATTAGCGATTGAGCTGATTGGACATCGCCATGGCGATAGGCATCTAAAATGCCTTGGTGCTGGATTAAGGTTTCCGAAGGCTTTCTTTCTTTATCATGATAATAATACATGGTCAGAATTTTCCATAAAGTATGATATTGCGCATACAAATTGATGAAGTGGGCATTTTTCGCATATTCAAAAAACGTCTTGTGAAACTGATAATCATATTCGAAGTATTGCTGGTTATCAATATTCTTTTTTTGATTTTCAATGCAGGCGCCAAGTTTCGCAGCGATTTCCAACACATCGGATTTTTCTGCAGATAGCTTGATGGCAGCCAGATTGAGCAAGCAGACGATTTCGTTGATTTCCACGGCAACTTTCAAATCAAATTGGATGACCCTTGCGCCGCTTTTGGTAATATCCTCGACCAGCCCGTCCAAATAAAGGCGGTTTATTGCATCGCGAACCGGGGTCGAGCTGACCTCGTATCTGCCTTGCAGCTCCCGATTGACCAGTTTGTCGCCAAATCTGATCTTCTGGTTCAGAATATCTTCCTTCAGTGATTCGTAAATTTGTTCGCTGAGCGATTTTTTATTAATCATCGGCCATAAATCCCTGCACTTTTGAATGTTTTTTTGGAAACCCTTTTGATTATAACATAAAATACCAATTGGCAGGCTTTCGGCAGTTGCCAGGCAAAACAACGCCCATCAAAGGCGCCGGCATCGAAAGCGCCTTTGGTGGGCATTGGCTTAAATGTCAAGATCTGTAAATGGGTTAATCCATATAATCGAAACGTCCGGTAAAAAAGCGCAATCGCTTCGGTTCGTACGTAAATTTCAAACCATGAATGTTGTCGCGGTTGTTGAAAAGCTTGATAACAGCGTCGGCAACCAGGTCCATATGGGCATAAGTATAGACCCGGCGCGGGATGGTCAGCCGAACCGTTTCCAGTTTGGGATAATTGTGGTCGCCGGTTTTGCTGTTTCGGCCGGCGGAGATAATGCCACGCTCCATGGACCGGACGCCAGATTCAATATACAATGCGTCGGCCAAGGCCTGCGCAGGAAACTGGTCTTGCGTAAGATGCGGACAAAAGCGCCGGGCGTCAAGAAAAACCGCATGACCGCCAACTGGTTCAACGATTGGGATGCCAGCTTCCAGCAAACGATCGCCCAGATAGCGGACCTGCTTGATGCGGTGCTCAATGTATTCCTCCTGCATTGCTTCACGAAGTCCAGTCGCCATCGCTTCCATATCCCGACCGGCCATACCGCCATAGGAAGGCATGCCTTCATAGACAACGACCCATTCTTTTGCTTCAGTAAACAAGTCATCATCATTGATGCAAAGAAATCCGCCAATATTGGTGATGCAGTCTTTTTTGCCTGACATGGTGCAGCCATCAGCATAACTAAACATCTCGTGCACGATGTCCTTGATTGAAACGCCAGCAAAGCCCTCTTCGCGTTCTTTAATGAAGTACGCATTTTCAACGCAGCGTGTAGCATCCATAAACAGCTTGATCTTATTTTGATGGCATAGCCCGGACACTGCTTTAATATTGCTCATCGATACCGGCTGTCCGCCGGCAAGGTTGACCGTAACGGCAATGCAAACATAGGCAATCTGCTCCGCGCCCGCTTTGTCGATCAATGCCTGCAATTTATTCAGATCAACGTTCCCTTTAAAAGGCAAATTGATCGTTGAATCATGGGCTTGTTCAATAATGATGTCATGGAATATTCCGCCGTTGTATTCCTGATGAAAGCGGGTTGTCGTAAAATACATATTGCCTGGCACATATTGGCCCGGTTTGATGGCAATATGTCCCAAGATGTTTTCGGCGCCGCGACCTTGATGGGTCGGTATAACGTGCTTGAAGCCGAAAAGTTCTTTGACGGTCGACTCAAGATTATACCAGTTCTTGCTTCCTGCATAGGCTTCGTCGCCGACCATCAGGCTGGACCACTGTTTGTCGCTCATGGCGTTTGTGCCGGAGTCGGTTAATAAATCGATATAAACATCTTGTGAATCAATCAGAAAGGTATTGTGCCCGGCTTTTTTGGCAATTTCAATTCTGTCCTCACGGGTATTCATTTTAACCGTTTCGATCGCTTTGATTCTGAACGGCTCTGCGGGATATCTTTTGTCTAGCATCTGTTGGCCTCCGGTGATATCGTTGTCGTGATGCGTGATGCATCACGCATTTTGATAATATCACAGTGGATCCAAATGTCAAGAAAAGGCGGGATTTCTATTTTACCGATACTGCAGGAGCTTTGTTTTTCAGAAAAAGCAGCAAGATCAGCGCAGCCGTTAAGGCCAGGCATGAACCAAAGGCAAAGGGGATGATCGCCCCGAACAGATTCCAGAGCAAGCCGGTCAGGATGCTTGCCGGAAGAAGGCTCAAGCCGACGATCGTCGAATGGAGCCCGAGCATGGTTCCTTTAAGCTCGTCTGGCGATACCTCGGCGATAAAGGCTCGTTCTACGCCGGTAATCATGGCGGTATAAGCTCCGTAGATCGCAAATATTGCAATCAGAAAGGATTTGTTAAAGGCAAAAGCAAAACCTAAATAGGTTAAAGCAAAGGTCAGATAACCGGAAACCAGCAGTTTTTTCCGACCAATTCGATCGGATAGTTTACCCATGGGAATGGCAAGAAGCGAGGCGGTCATATTGTAGATAAAATAGAGCAGAATGACCGAAGTGTCCGTAAAGCCAACGCTTTTAGCCCTCAGCAGCAAAAACGCATTAGACGAATTGCCAAGGGTGAATATCAGGGTAACTAGCAGATAGAGCTTGAGTTGCCCATCCAATTTTTTTGAATTTTTCCAGAAAGGCACATTCGATGTCAAAGGTCCACAGGTGGCAACCTGTCGGTGGATTTTTTTCTCGCGAATGAACAAGAACATGCCAAGGCCCAAAAGGGCTGGAATAATAGATAGGATAAATAAATTCTTATAATCAAACGATGTGCCCGACTGTGTTTTTGCGCGAAGCAGAAAATAAGCCGCCAGAATGCCCAACGCCGAACCTGCCATATCCAAAGCCTTATGAATCCCAAATGCCCTGCCCATTTGCCGTTTATCGGCGCTTTCACAAACCAGCACATCTCGTGGCGCGGTTCGGATCCCCTTGCCAATCCGGTCAATCACGCGGGCCAGTAAAACGCCGGCCCAAGAGCCCGCAGCAAGCAGGACAATCTTGTAAATCACACCCGCAGAATAACCGGCAAATGCCAACCGTTTCTTCTTCTGATATTTATCCGTCAAGTAACCGCTGAAGACCTTCAATAAGCTGGCAAGACTCTCGGCAATTCCTTCAATAATGCCGATCAGAACCGGTGTTGCGCCAAAAGCGGTTGTCAGATATAAAGGAATTAATGGATAAACCATCTCTGTGCTGATATCTGTAAAAAAGCTGATCAATCCGAGCACAATTATATTAAACACATTGCTTCCCCTACCGCCGATTAAACAGACCGATTTCAATCTGGATATATAAAAACTATATCACATCATCAACTAAAATTCATGATGTTCGAATTCGCGCCCCCTTCCGCGCATGAAAAAGTGCACCTCCAAATGCTGGTTGGTATCCAACATTTGGGGTGCACTTCACTTTGAACAGCCCCTTTTAATAAAAATCAAGGGATCAATTCAGCACATCCCGTTGCGCTGCATCAGCTCTCTTAGCCGTTTGACGAACAGCTCCATATACAAACAGGGATCTGCGCCGTAACGGCCTGGGCTGATTTCGATGCTGCCATACTTGTCATAGTTGTTCCGTTTGATCATGGTCAATACCGAATCCCAACAAATCATGCCGTCGCCAGGCACGAGGTGGGCTGAAGAGCGACCGTCGCTGTCGGCAAGATGGATATGCCGCATTTTGGGGCCTAATTTGTCAAAATAGCTGCTAAATGAGTCGCTGGTGGTTGGCGGGCTCGCGAAATCGAGCATTCCGAACATCGCCGGTGAATTAACCGCCTCGACAAGGCGCAGCAGATCGTCGGCGGTGTTAAGGATCAAGCTTTCCATTGGCGTCAGGGTTTCAATCACGACATCCGTGCCGATTTTTTCGCCGTACTGGCAGACTTCGATCATGCCTTCGCAAAGATGTTTCCAGTTCGTGTCGGGATGGCCTTCGAATCCGGGATCGCCGGGAGTTATCTGAATGAAGGGCGCGCCAAGTTCTTTGGCAATTTCGAGGCCGCGCTTAAAGTATTCCACGGTTTCACGGCGCTCTTTTGCGGAGTGCGAACAAAGGTTGTAGGGATAGATGCAGTTTTCTGGGATGTAGCAGCAGATTTCCAGACCGTAGTTTTTGGCATAGCCACGGATTTCTTCGATACGCTTATCATCCATATCGTAGACATAAGCATGCGGGCGGGCTCCCCAGATTTCCACGCCATCGAGCTTCAAGCGGGAAGCTTCAGAAAATGCTTTTTCCAGTGAATACCGTTGATACTGATAAGACAAAGTTGACAGCTTCATGATCATTTTCCTCCTGGATATTTTTTGAGTCTGTTTTCGTCAGGTCTGATTTTCAAGATTTCAACGTGAACGTGCGATATTTTTGTTAATAGTATGGATTTTGGCCTTTTGTTTTATTGCCAAATGGCAGCGTAAAATATTCGAGGGATGGCCGGAATGGCACGATTGCGTAGATTTCATCCAGTTTTTTCAATAAATCGGCAGGCAGCGGGCCTTTTTCAACGAATTCAAGGTTTTGCATGAATTCCTTTTCCGAACGCGAGCCGGTCAGCACACAGGAAACGCTCGGATTGGAAATGACAAAGCGGATTGCCATTTCAACGATACCCATGCCGGTTTCATCTAAAAGCTTGTAAAGAGCTTTCAGCTGTTGGCGGCGCGGTTCGGCAATCCAGGGCGCGCCGTGATTCACTTCTTCGTCATGGCGCATGGCAAGAGCGCCCTGCTGCAGCGGCGAACCGCAGACAATGCCCATGTTGTGCTTTATTGCGTTGGGGATGATTTCATATTGGGCTTCACGCCATAACAAACTATAGTTGTAGGCCGTCAGGACAACATCAAATTTCCCGCTGTCGACCACCCGGGCAAGTTCGTGGGCCGTGGTGCCGCCTAAACCGGAATACTTGATCATGCCGCTTTTTTTCATTTCGTCAATCGCTTCTAGGACGGGGCCTTCGTAATTCAATTCATCCGTCCACCAGGCATACTCGTTGGTCCGGTCCGGTTCATGAATCATCAGGATGTCGACATAGTCGCGATGAAGATTCTCCAGGCTTTGCTCGACCGATTGGATCAGCATCTTTTTGTCCTGCGGGTTGAAAGGCGTCGGGCGGCCGCCGAGTTTGGTGGAAATGACCAGTTTGCCTGGCCAGTCTTTGATAATATTGCCGAGCACTTTTTCACTGTCAAAATAGGCCGGGGCCGTATCAATGTAATTGATGCCGCTCTCCAGGGCTTTGAAGGCGGCCTTTTTGGATTGTTCGAATTCGCCGCCGTATTCGGAGATAAAAAGTCCGCCAAGAGCCAGTCTGGATACTTCTAAGCCTGTTCTTCCCAAAATCCGTTTTTCCATGGTCTTACTCCTTTTTGTCAGATAGAAAGCTTGATGACTGCTTTGATTGCCTTTTTTTCACGAACGAAGCGATAGGCCTCCGGCGCATTGTCCCAATTAAAGACCTGTTCTTTGTCTATCCAGCAATTCGCGTCCAATTTGCCCGCCCGAATCATGCCGATGACCTGTTCATGGGTCTCCGGTTCATCGTAGCCGCCATTATAAAAGTAGAAAGAGCCGCACAGCAGCGGATTCAGGAAATAGGTCTCAAAATCATCCAGCCCATAGACGCCGACGGTGCCGTTCTCGGCAAGGCAAGGCAAAAACGGGTTGAGGCTGCCTTTCTTCCCGGTAACGTCGATGATGAATTTTATGCTTTTTTTATTTTTGCTGATAAATGCTGCGATTTGGCCGGCATCACGGTAATCCAGATAATCATGGATGCCCGCAGCCAAAGCCCTGGTTTTTCTGGAAGCAGAACCAATCATAACCACACGGGCCGCTCCAACATTCGCAGCCATCGCGCCTATGGAAATGCCGTTGGCTCCAGATCCGACCAGAAGAACCGAATCGTCTTTTCTGATGCCGATGCGCTGGGTATAGCTCAAGGTTTCACGCCAGGTAATGATCATCGGCGCGTCGATCGGATCGATAATGCCTTCCGGAATAACCTTGTTGACTAAGTAGCGGCTCCAGATCGACGGATCATAGCCATCTTCTTTCATCGCCTGATGGTCTAAGGCCAGGCCGAATTGGCACATCCCCCCCCAGCTCAGCTTCATTTCACTGCTGGCTCTGGTGCTGACACGGGTGATGAGGTCTCCGATTTTATAGTTTCTGACTTTGCCGCCCAAGGCAATGACCCGCCCGATCGACTCATGGCCGATCACGGATGGATAATCGACCGGTTCACAAAACGTCCCGTCAATAACATGCAGGTCGGTGCCGGTGCAGGTGGTGCCGTAGAGCTGTTCGCAGAGAGCGTCATACTCCCCCATCACAGGTTCTTTGATGTCTTTAACTGCAAGCTGGCCTGGCTTTTCAACAACAAGTGCTTTCATCAGGTTCTCCTTTCTACTCATACCCATTCAAATTCATTGGCTGTGCAAATTCTAAAGGAATTGTCTGAAAATGGCATTGGTGCAAAAAAGACTGACCTGTCCTTCACAAAGAGTGAAGGACAGGATATCAGACGGGAACCATTATTGTTGATCGTAATCTTAGCATTCAGAAACGGTTATCATGACCTTTCTTTGGGCAGGTCCGTCAAATTCGCAAAAATAGACTTCCTGTGCTGTGCCCCGCAGTATTTTGCCGTCAACAATCGGGAAATGGCAGTGGTTGCCGGTCAGATACGCTTTCAGATGTCCTGTCGGATTTCCGGCGGTGGATCCATAGTCACGCAAGATTCTTGCATGAGCGTATGGGTGCTTCTCCGGCACAAGTCTTTTCAAAAAATCGTCGATATCGCTCTCAAGGCACTCCAGCGCCTCATTAGCGGTGATGCCGGTCGTCGTGTGTTTGGTTATCACCGTCACCATGCCGTTTTTGATCCCGCTCTTTTCGACCGCTTCTTCCAGCTTATCGGTCATGACAATCATTTCGTTATACTTTGTTGTCAAGAAAATCACTTCGCTAACAATCATCTTAAACCTCGCTTTATTCAGCCAATAAACTCAAGCGCATTTTGCCCCTTGATCAGCTCGATCGTGCTTTCCCTGAACGGCAGTTCCTGCAGCGCCGCCGCCATCCTGATCTGCTCAAAGCGCGGGTAGTTGCTGCCGAACATCACCTGGTGGCGCAGGGTGCGGTCAATCCAGGTTGCGGGAATATCGCTGGTCAGGACGTCCGCATAAAACTCCCGAGCGCAATCAAAATACAAAAGGGCCGTATCAGCGTAGACATTTGGATACTTGAGCATCAGCCCAGCCGCTTCCTTGACCCACGGCCAGCCGAAATGCCCAAGGCAGAACCGCAAGTTGGGATGGGTTTGCGCAAGGTCTTCAAATTCGATCGGCCGCGCATACTTTGCCCGGGCTTTTGGTTCCCACGAAATTCCGCTATGGAACATGATTGGCTTGTTGTACTTCTCGCAAATCTGATAAATGGGTTCCAGACGTTCATCCGACGGATAATACCACTGTTTGGACGGATTGAGCTTCAGCCCCTTGAGTTTTTGCTCAGAAAAAGCATACTCCAGCTTTTCGCAGGCCGCCGGGTCAAACGGGTCAACCGAGGCGAAGCCGATGAACCTGTCGGGCGCTGCCTGGACAAGACGGACAATTTCCTCGTTCGAAATGACCGGCTGGCCGTCCAGCGATGAGTAGTCCAGCGGCAACAGGCAAACCTTGTCGAGATGGGCAAAGTTCAGCTGATTGAACACCCGCTCAAGCGGAGCCGGGGAGTTCTTATGGATATCAAGCGTCTCATGACGGTATTCCATCCTGGCGCTGTCGGCTTTTATCGGCTCGTAAAACACCGGATGAACATGAATATCAATAAACATACAATCTCTCTCTTTTCATCAATTTGCCAGAAGGCTGCAGTTACATGAGCGCTTTGAGCTTGTCAATGGCACGTCTGGCATAGAAGCGGGGTTCGTTGGTATAGGCGGAAACCAGCTCGATCGTCGCCGTGCCGTTAAAGCCAATATCCTTGATCTCCGCCATCATCTCGCGCATCGGCATGTCGCCTTCGCCAGGGACCAGGTGCGCCATGGTCTTGCTGTCGCTGTCGATAATGTGCAGATGATACATTTTGTCGCCAAGCTTGTCGAAGTAAGCCATGATGCTCTCCCTGTGCACGAAAGGCGGAACGACGTCGCACATGCCCACAAGGCAGGGTGAATTGATCTCGTCAAAAACCCTGGCCAGGTCGTTGGCCGTGGTGCAGACGTTGCTTTCATGCGTTGTGACGGCTTCGAGCACAATCTTGTGGTCCAGCTTCTCGGCATGATCGGTCAGCTCGCGCATCGTTTTGATCAGGCGTTTCCAGATCTCGTCATAAGGCGTGTAATAACCTGCGTGCGGCGGCGCCATCAGGGTAAAATCCGCGCCCATTTCTTTCGCCATGTCCATCGACATTTTGAGGTAGTTCACCGATTCCACACGCATCGCCTCGGTACCGGCCATGAAATTGTAGGGATAGGTCAGGATCTCCGGGGTGTAGCCGCGAACCGGCATTTCGTACCGATCGATAAGCGCCTTGATTTCTTCAATTTTTCCGGCCTTCAAATCAGGGGCGTAGGCATGGGGTCTGCCTCCCCACAATTCAACATAATCGTAGCCGAATTTTTTGGCGTCAATAAAAGCATGTTCTAACGGGCTTCGAGAATATCCATACGTAAAAGTTCCCAATAGCATCACTTAATCCTCCAAACAAAAAATCGATTTGATTTAAGCTCAATCTGCCGAAATGATCCACGGCTCAAAGACCGTGACGACTTCAGCAGCCACCTTGGCTCCACTCTCCAGGCATTCCCGAATCGAGAATTGATTTAATACGCCAAAGAGATAGCCTGCGATGAAAGCATCGCCAGCCCCTACCGTGTTGACAACCTCCGCCGGAACAATCCCGAATTCATGATAGTCTTTTCCGTCAAAGGCCAGACTCCCCTTGTCGCCAAAGGTCGCAACCGCCACTTTCATGCCGCGGCTGACCTTGTCGGCCAAAAAGTTTTCGATGAACTCGTCGCGTTCCTTGTGATAAGAATAAAATCCATAGTCGACATAAGGCAGGGTTTTTTCCACAAGCTCGTGGTTCAGGCGGTCGGAATAGTCAAAACTGATCAGTGTCCCGCTCGCCTTGATCCTGGCCAGCACACCGTCGGCCTTGCCCCACAGGGAAGTGTGCACCAGGTCGTGCGAGGCGGCAAACCTGATGTCTTCGTCATCAAAGGTAATATTCTCAAGCACACCCTCAACATACTCGCAGTGCACCCGGTCACGGCCGTTCATATCCATGTAGGTTATGGCCGTCGGGCCGTTTCCGATCTTCAGATGACTGATGTCAAGACCTTCCCTTTTTAAAGCGTCAATCATCCAGCGCCCGTTTTCATCGTTGCCAACGGTCGTGATAATCGCGGTAGGGCATCCTAGCTTATGCAGATTGACAGCGGTGTCCACAGCATTTCCGGTTGGATAAGCCCTGTTCAGATTTTTGTAGAAGTCTATGCAGTTGTCGCCAATTGCTGCTGCTTTCATCGCCTGCTCCAATCAATTAATATTTTAAACGCCGATAATAACGCCGGATCTCGAGAGGGTGCTTGCGCAAATCTTCGAGATGCTTGCTGACGCGCTCGTTCATTGCCTGGATGACAAATGGGGACAAAAGGCCGCGGAATTCTTCGCTGATGCCTTTGAGCTCAAATTGCTTGGTGTCCAAAACCGTCACTTTTGCGGAAATCCGGTTGGCAAAAGCTTCGACCCGGTCCATGATCGGCCGGCTTGAATCTTCGCCTTTATACAGGACAACCGAAACATCGCGGTCAACGACTTCGAGTGTGCCATGGAAGAATTCGGTGCCTTCAACCGATTTGGTTCTGATCCACTGCATTTCCTCGAGCACGCACATGGCATAGGAGTAAGTTGCGCCCCATGTATTTCCGGAACCAACGAGATAATGAATCGGCTCGTCCATGTATTTTTCGGCAAATTTCTCGGCCTGGGCGTCGAACTGCTCCTTAACGGCAAGCAAAGCATCCGGCAAGCATTTCATCTGCTCGCAAAGGCGGTTGTACTCGGGGAATTGGCCCGCGTTGTACATCAGGCGCAAAATGGCGAAGTAAAGCTTGTAGTAAACGCCGGTTTCATGGGTGACCAGATAATCAACCATTTTCCCCAGGGGCGAATCCGCGTTGTCGATGAATCCCAGGACTTTTGCGCCGGTTTTCCTGACGATTTCCAGGGTCTGCACGATTTCAGGCGTGTCGCCGGATACCGATTCCACGATGACAAAAGATTTCTCGTTAAATTTGCGATTGCCCTGATGAACGAATTCGCCGGCATTGCAAATGTAGAGCGGAAAATCCGAACGGGTGTCAACGATATTTTTCATCTGCATCGCATGGGCGATGGTGCCGCCGATCCCGAATATGAAAACATTGCTGTAGCCTTCTGCTGAAACCTTGTCAATCACTTTCTCGATTTGCTCTCTTAGCGCAAGAGCGCCATTCTCGATCGCGTAAAATTTTTCCTTGTCAAATCCAATCATAATCATTTTCCTTTCTTTTTATAACCTGTTCTTTTTAACAGGTTATTTTTCCACATTTATTCCATCGGTATGCCGCAGCCGAAAGCGCCGTCCAGCATGCAGATTTTTGTTGCAAAATCCGAAGCGGCCGCGAGGCTTTCTTTGATCAACTGCTCTTTGTCAAAGGATCCCGACTTCAATCCTTTGAAGTAATTGATCACAAATGCCGTATAGAAAGAATCACCGGCGCCAAGGCTGTCGATCGCTTTTTCCTTGCCGGCCTCCTGATGGTAGGTCTTGCCATCGCAATAGAGTTTGGCGCCACGCCGGCCCATGCTGGCAAGAATCATCGCACTGCCGAAGCTATGCATTCTTTCAATAGTCTTATCCACTTCGCTGTCACTCATGTGACCGCAAGAAACCAGGCTGAAATCAACATGCGGACAAACCGCCGCGTAATAGTCGTCATGAGTCCGGTTGGAAAAATCAAACGACACGAATCTGCCAAGGGCTTTTAGTTTAGGCAGTTCCGGCTCAGTATAGCTGTAGCAGCTGGTGTGAATGATATCAAAGCCGAAAAGATAAGCCAGATCATCGGCATAAAGCGTGAGCGGATTGGTTTTGGCTACGCCGCCGTCGTTCCCCCCGACAAATTTTCTGTCACCGTCGATCAGGTCAATGCACGAGTAGCCGTTTTCACCTTCGTAGTGCCGGCACCGGCTGACGTCGATGCCCTTTTCCTTCAGCACATCTTCGATCAGCTTTCCTGCCCGGTCGCTGCCGAAAACCCCCATATAGGCGGCTTCCACACCCAGCATTTTGGCGTACACGCTAAAATTGACGCAATTTCCGCCAGGATACATGATGTTTTTGTGTTTGTATTTGTCAACAACATTGTCGCCAAATCCGATTACCCGTAAAGAACTCAAAATTCCTTCACCCAACTTTCTTGAACGCTTTTATATTAATAGAGGCTCTGCCGTCACTTCAGCAGATAATCCGTAACAACCTTGATCTGTTCCGAAAATGTATCGCCAAATTTCTTTTCAAAAAAGGCGCCGCCGATGGTAAACATCCAGGGATTTGTCGCCTTGATCAGGTCAAGACGTTCAAAGCTGTCAATGCTGCCGACAACGCTCACCGGCTTGTCGACTGATTGCACCAGCCGCGTGATCAGGGCCGGAGCATCGCCAACATAGCGGAAGCCGGGAAGATTCACGCCAAACGTTCCCTTGGCCAGGACTTCCTTGGCCTCGGCGATGATTTCGTCTACTTCGCCGTAGAGCTTATGGTCGCGCCGCGTGCCGATAAAAGGAAGATATTTGATCTGGTTTGCATCCGCTAATTCATGAATGCTCTTGAAGTAGTGCGTTCCAAGGATATAGTCGAATTTGCATTCCGCTGCAAGCTTGGCGCTTTTAAGACCGCCGGCCTCGTCGCTGGCCAGTATTTCAATAAAAGTGCTCTTGCCTGCATCTTTCATGCAGCTGACCAGGTCCCGCATTTCATCTTCGGGCAACCCGACATCCTTGAAACCCCAGAAATCCGCCGGAGCATCTTTAGCTTCGAGGAATATGCGTTTCGAATCCGGCACAGTCACATCGTGGTGCGTCAGCATAACGATCAATTTTGGCTTATGCATAGTCATCGCTCCTTTATGTCCAACCGGCATTCACATTTTTGCCGTAATCGATTTAAGGCTAGAAGTCAGCATTTTGTATTTATTCAATAATTCTCTATAGGCTTCACGGTTTGCCCCATTGGGCATAAACCGTTTGTTTTCCTTGATTGTTTTTTGGGCCGCAGACTCGATCGACGGCCACAATCCGATGCCCATGCCGGCTAGAAACGCCGCGCCCAGGCACGCTGCATCATCGGTGTTTTGCATGGTCAGAACCGGCTTATCAAGGGCATCCGCCTTGATCTGGCACCATAGGTCGCTTTTGGCGCCGCCGCTTAATGACCGTATTTCATTGACCTCAACGCCCATTTCTTCAACAGCTTCCACAATTCGGCAAAGCGACATGGCCACAGCCTCAAGATAGCTCCTGATAATGTGCGCTTTCGTATGCATAAGACCCAGTCCGTAAATCACGCATTTTGCATACTGATCCGAATCCGGCGGCCCTGCGCCTTGAAAATGCGGCAATACCACCAATCCGTCACTGCCGGCAGGAATATCCTTTGCTTTTTCATCCATCAGCCTATAGGCATTCTTTTCTGGCCGTCCGGAAGAAGCCGCAGCAAGTTCCTCGCCGCACAGGCTGTCGCGCAGCCATTTCAGAGCGATTCCGCCGCTGCTGAAGCCGTGGATCATATACATGCCCGGTATGGCGGAATAAAAGCACGAGAGCTTTCTATTCGGGTCGAAGACCGGCTTTTCCGACATTGTGCAGACAACCATCGCAGCGCCTGTACTCTCGGAAAAAACACCCGGATGCACATTCCCGACGCCAATCGCTCCACACGCCTGATCCAGGCCGCCCATGACCAGTTCGGTATGATCGGAAAGGCCGATCTCCCGCGCTGCATGCGGCAATATTTTGCCAAGCGGCGTCCCCGATTCGACGATTTGCGGCAACTGTGCCTGGCTTACGCCAAGCGCGTCCAACATGGGCTGCCAGAATTTTTTGGTGTTGATATTCCAAAGGTGCGACGAGCACCAAAGTGACCCCTCGCCATGGAACTTCCCACCCAAACGAAAGAAAAAGTAGTCTTCGATCAGCAAAAACTTGTAGACCCGGTTGAACCGATCGGGGTAATTGCGCTTAAACCACAAGATCTTGCAGGCTGGAGACAGCGGAATGACATCGGTTTGTCCCGTTATTTGGAAAATTTCATCTGCGTCAAATTTCGCTTCAAGATACTTCGCTTCATCCTGCGCCCGGTTGTCCATCCAGACAATCGCATTGTGCAGGGGTTTGCCCGACTCATCAAGAAAAACGATTGTTTCGCCCTGGGCAGAAATCGATAATGCGGCAATTTCCCCGCTGTCGACGCCGGAGCCTTTTAAGACATCAGACAAAGCCATTTTGAAGGAATCCCAGTAGACCGAGACCTCCTGCTCCACCGCAAATGTTGTTTCGGTAATGAGTGTATATTCCTGAGTCGCGGTGCAAACCTTTCGGGCGTTCTGATCAAATAATCCGACTTTGATCGCCGTTGTTCCCAGGTCGACTCCAAGTATATATTTCACCGCCGCAGTGCCTCCCAACAATTTTGATTCAACAGTTAAACCAACCCTTTGCGTCAAGATCACTGATTGCCATAAAGGGACATCAATGACTCATCCAGGATGTCTTCCGGCTTTACCGTTCTGACACCGCCAAGGAACGTGGCCATCAGGGCCTTCTGGGCAACACATTCCAGGAAAGCGGCCCTTGTGTACGCTTCATCCAGTGTTGCGCCGACCGCCACTGCGCCGTGGTTGCTTATCATGGCTGCGTTCTTGCTGCCCAGCGCCTTGACAACCAGGTCGGCCAATTTCTGTGAACCAACCGGGCCATATTCGGCGCATTCCACTTCGCCGCCAAGATGCACATACTGTTCGGCCAGAACCAGCGGAATACTTTTGCCGCAGATGCAATACACCGACGACCACATCGCATGGGTATGGACAACCGCATTCACTTCCGGGCGCGCCCGCAAAATGGCCAGATGCATCGGCAGCTCGCAGGTCGGCCGGCTCCAGGTGCTGATGCGATTGCCGTCGATATCGACAATGGCCATGTCACAGGCATGATATTCACCAAGATTAAGATAATCGATCGCCGCAGGAGATCCGGACACATAGACATACCCGGTTTCGGGATCTCTGACGCTGACATCGCCACAATCGCCGGCCGGAGAATAGCCGTCCAAAAACAGCTTTCTTGTGCCGCGTGCCGCTTCCTCTTGATAGAGTTGCTTGATTTTTTTATCCATTATCCTTCTCCTTGCCTGTAGATTTGGACTTATTATTTGCTGTCTTTCTTTTTCAGGACGCCGTTAAACAGGAATACGATCACCGTCAGGAAAATAAGCATCGACGAAATAGCCGAAATTGCCGGGCTGATTTCGTACTTCAAACTGTCAAACATCATTCTTGGCAGCGTCATGGTATTCTGGCGCGTGATAAACAGCGCAATAACCGACTCGTCGAATGAGGTGATGAAAGCGAACAGCATGCTGCTGAAAATCGCAGGTTTGATCAGTGGCAAAACGATTTTGCTCGTTGCCGTCATGTGATTGGCGCCAAGGCTGCGCGCCGCGTCATAGTATCTCGAATCAAGGCCGTACAGCGAGGCGGAAACCAGTGTCACAACCAGCGGAATGGCAATGCAGGAATGGGCGACGACAATTCCGAAATAGGTTCCGACCAGCTTCCATTGCCCGTAAACTGCAAACATGGCTATCGTGGCGATAATGGAAGGGATAATCATCGGAATCAGCAAAATCAGGTTGAAAATTTTACCCTTCTTCATGATCTTCATGGTGATTCCAACAGCCGCGGAAATTCCCAGCAAACAGGACAGGACCATAGTCCCCAGCCCAATGGTAATACTGTTCCAGGCAGCATGCAGCCATTCACTGTCACTGAAGAACTTGATGTACCAGCGGAGCGACAGGCTGCTCGGCGGGAATTCCAGGTATTCGGAACCGCCAAAGGACATCGGGATGATGATCAGTACCGGCAAGATCAGGAAACACAGCACGCAAGCAGTGACCAGAAAAAGCCAGACCGGTTTTTTATCCCAGGTTTTTTCTCTTCTCGACATAAGTGATTCTCCTCCCTAAAACATTTTCGATTGGAGTGAGTCAATGCCAAAGAAGCGATTGAATCCTACCAGGAATATCGATGTTACAAAAAGCAGGAACATGCCAAGCGCCGAACCAAACGACCAGTTCAGGAACTGGAACATCTGCTTGTCGACAAGACCGGAAACCATCAATATCTTGGGACCGCCCAACAGCATTGGCGTAACATAAAAGCCCAATGCCTGTATGAATACAAGCATGATGCCCGAGGCGATTCCCGGAACACTCAAAGGCAGGATTATTCGAAAGAACGATTTTGTTTTCGTAGCGCCCATGGACATTGCGGCCAGCCGCAGGTTTGGATCAATGCCCTTCAGGACGGAATAAATCGGAAGAATCATAAAGGGAAGCAATATGTGAACCATGCCTAATATAACGGCGCCGGTTGTATACATCAGCTGAATGGGTTTATTGATAATCCCCAGGTTGACCAGAATATTGTTAACCACGCCGTTGCGCTGCAGAATAACCATCCAGGAATAGGTACGCACCAGCAAGCTGGTCCAGAATGAAATCATGATGACGCCCATGATCATGTTGGCAGTCTTGGGCTTGACGCGGGTCAGCGTATACGCGACGGGGAATCCAACCAGGAGGTTGATTGCCGCTGCCAAAGCGCTGATAATGATTGTCCTTAAAAACGAGCCGTAATAAAGAGGCTCGGTCACAATCCTCAAATAGTATTTGAAGGTAAAAGAGCCATCTTCAAACAAGCTCTGAGGAATCAATTTGAGAATCGGATAAAAGTAAAATATTGAAAACAGCAAAAGCGAAGGCAAAATCATAGCCAGCGACAACGCCCGCGGGCTGCCCAGCCTTTGACGAATGATCAATAATTTCGAGGGTTTCATATCAGTTGTCTGCATAGTCCATTACTCCAATCGCTATAACGATTGACTTTCCTCTTTTCGGGGAGCTTTCGCCCCCCGAAAAGAGGTTATCAAAAACTTATTGGCAGGTTTTGTCAGATAACGGGCTATCAAATTAGCCGGCAATCCACTCCATGTATCTTTCGGTAAGTTTCTCATAGTTTTCTGACCAGTACTCGACATCGATCCAGATGCCCTGCTTTTCGTTTTCGGGATTGCAGGTCATGTTAGCAATTTCATCATCGGTAAGATATTCCATTGCTTCAGGAATCAGCGGAGCATAGCCGAGCATACGGGAGAAAATGGCTACTTGCTGAGGATCATTGGCAAAGTTCAGGAATGCATAGACAACATCGAGGTTCGTTGCATTCGAAGGAATGGCCCAGGCGTCAGCCAGCAAGGAAGCGTCCTGATGGGAGATCTTGACGTCGACGCCAGCTTTTTTGGCTCTCATTCCGTGAGCGATCCAGAAGATGCCCATGTCAACTTCGCCGTCATTCAAAGCCTGGAAAATTTCAGCGCCGGAACCCCACCATTTGGTTACAGAGGATTTGATGGTGTCGAGCTTTTTGAAGGCGCGGTCAACATCGAGCGGATAGAGGTCTTCTTTGGCAACGCCATCGGCAACCAGAGCCTGCTCGAGAACGCCTGTCGGCGAGAAGGAAATGAGCGCGCGGGAACCCGGGAATTTGGCTACGTCGTAGTACTCTTGAGCATTGGTCGGGCCGCCGTTCGGGAACGACTCGGCGAGATACATGACATTGGTTGCGCAAATATAGCCGCCAATACCATACTCGAACTTGCCGCCTTCGTTGATGTTCTCCGTGTTGGGCAGCTTGGCGTAATCAATAGCCTGGAGGGCGCCTGCTTTGGCAAGATAAGGAACAAAGTCGATCGCTCCGATACCGGAAACGATGTCATATCCAGGAAGTTTCTGCTCAACCTGAGTCTTGACTTTGGCAAGAACATCGCCGGCATATTCTTCAACGATGACTTTCGCGCCGGTTGCCGCCTCAAAAGGCTTGACATAAGCGCCAACCATGGCTTCCTTAAAGGATCCGCCCCATGTGCCGAGCGTGATGGTCTTTCCAGCAAAATTAGTTCCAGTTGTTGTCGTTGTGCCGCTTGTTGTGCCTGTTGCAGTTGTGGTTGTACCAGCTGCGGTTGTAGTTGTCGTGGTCGAGGCGCAAGCTGCAAATGTGAGAACCATAGCAACACAAAGAATTAATACCATGACTTTTTTCATTAATGATTTCCCCCTAATCCTTGAATATTTTTCTTTGAAGTCCTGTTTTCTCTTCTCGATACAGTTTTGTGCAGGTGACATTTCTATTTGAGCGTCCCTCCTTTCTCATTGCCTTTTGACAATGTTTTTTATGATAATAACCTTCCGTTTACATCCTGCCAGGTGATTTCGACTTTGTCTCCGACCTTCAGATTTTCCTCGATGTCTACAGCCTGCTGTTTTGTGGAAAACTGATAGGTATCATCGATATGGACATAATATTTAATTGTATCTCCGAGATAGATCACCTCGGAAATTTCACCTCTGATTTTTGCCTCGGCGCCGATACTCTTTTTGACGAAAACCTTCTCCGGGCGAATGACAAACTTGATGTCGCTGGTGTCGTCAGGAATCATTCCGGAATGGTCAAAGCTGAAAGTCGGGCCATTGGGCGATTTGATCTTCAAGACGCAGCTTTTTTCGTTCTTGGACATGATCTCGATAGGCAGGAAGTTCGATTCGCCGATGAAGTCCGCAATAAAGGTGTTAACCGGCTTCTCGTAAATGTGTTTTGGCGTATCGATCTGGGCGATCTTGCCGTTATTCATGATCGCGATCCTGTCGGAAAGCGTCAGTGCCTCTGCCTGGTCATGGGTAACATAGATTGTGGTTATTCTCAACTGCTGCTGGATTTTTTTGATTTCAAGCTGCATCGCCTCGCGAAGCTTTTTGTCCAGGGCTCCCAGAGGCTCGTCCATTAAAACGATCGGCGGCTGGAAAACAAGTGCTCTGGCCAGCGCAATTCTTTGCTGCTGACCACCCGACAGCTGGGACGGGAAGCGCTCATGGTAACCTTCAAGCTGAACCAGTTTCAATATTTTAGTTACCCTGTCGGCGATTTCGGCATGGGAAAACTTTTTTTGCATCTTTAACGGAAAGGCAATGTTATCCTTGACAGTCATATGGGGGAACAGCGCATAGTTTTGGAAAACCATGCCCAATCCTCTTTTATTGGGAGGCAAGAACGCTATGTTTTCTCCGCGTACCCAGATCTCGCCGCTGGTCGGCGTCTCCAATCCAGCCACCATTTTCAAAGTTGTCGTTTTACCGGAGCCGCTCGGACCGAGCAAAGTTAAAAACTCGCCCTCGTTAAGCTCCAAAGACACTCCATCAACAGCGACGAAATCTTTGAACTTTTTTGTCAAATTGTTTAAAACAAGCATGGGACCCATTAAAATACCTCCTCAATGATTTTCATATTCTCTCTATATATTCAAGAACAGCCATCTTCCGCAAACCAGTTCGAACCGTCTCAAGACGAGCGGGAGGTTGATTTTGCAGATTTGGCAATGATGAACAGCACAACACCCAACAAGGACCAAATACCGATTATTCCCCATTCGTAAGGCCAGCTAAGCGCAGCTGGTGTGCCTGGCAGATACAAAACAACCATGCCAAGGCAGAGCAAAAGCGAACCAAAACCAATCAATCGCCAATATTTCAACTTATACGGCCTTTCCATGTCCGGCTCTTTTTTTCTTAATATTAAAAATGAAATCGAAACGATCACATAGGTTATTACCGTTCCAAACCCGCCTGAATTGGTCAGCCAAACCAGCATGTTTTTCCCAAGGAGCGGGGTGAAAGATGTGATGACTGCAATCAGAATGATTGCGTTTGACGGGGTATTGTATTTGGGATGCAGCTTGGCAAAGCAGGACGGCAACAGCCCTTCGCAGGCCAGCGCGTAGATCGAGCGGCTCGCGCCAATATAGAAAGCATTCCAGCTTGTTATGATGCCTGCTATTCCACCGATTACAATGACCTTGGATGCGAGTGCGCTTCCTCCAAAGGCTTTGCTCATGGCATCCGCAGTTGCTAAAGTGCTGCCGGCTATCTGGGAAAACGGCATGGAACTGCCCACGCATAGAATAATCAGTGTGTACCAGCCAACAGCCATCGCGACCGACAGGACGAGTAACTGGCCGATTTTTTTGGGCGGGATGTTCATCTCTCCCGCAGCCTGGGGAATGACGTCAAAGCCGATATACATGAACGGAGTCATGATCGCCACCATCATTATACCGCTAATACCGTTCGCAAACAAAGGCTGCATATTTGCAGTGCTGCCGTTGGCGGCCGCGCCGCCCAAAAAGGTCAGACCTACAACGGCAATGACAATGGTCAGGACGGTCTGCAGGAACGCTGCGGTTTTCACACCGAAATAGTTGACGACCGCTATGAAAATCGAGCTTGAAATGCCCATGGCCAGCCAGCTGGCATAAATGTCAAAACCACTTATGCTGTAAAGATAACCTTGAAGGTAATTGGGGAAAAGATAGGTGAAAACCGTCGGAAGCGCAACCGCTTCAAAAGCGATAACCCCCAAAAATGCGAGTAGGATGGACCATGTGCAGATAAAAGAGGCATTTTTGCCCATGGCTCTTTTAGTAAAAAGAAGAACCCCGAAGCTGGATGGCATTGCCGAAGACAATTCGGCGTAGACCTGCCCAACGAAAAGCACAACGAGTCCGCCGGACAAAAACGCCAAAACGGCACCTAGGGTGCCGGCCCGGGCAATCCAGTCTCCCGACAAAACAACCCAGCCCCACCCGATCATGGCGCCAAACGCAAGCACGAACACATCCGTCTTGTTAAGCACAGCCTTCATGCCGCTGCGATGTTCTATTGGGTTGGACACGGTCTTGCATCCGTTTCGGGATGCGGTCTGTTTTTCGGAATTCATAGAAATGTTACCTTCTTGTCTAATTTACGCCGAGCATTTGGAGATGATCGGTGTTCACTTGGCCAGTAACCTGATGCGTATTCCGGTTCCAATGCATTTATTGCGTTTAATTTAACATATTTTCGATGTGAAAGATATGTCGCGAAGTAACAAAAGAATTATGTTTTAACAACAAACACCTTTCAAGGGAATCCGGCTTGCCCAATAGCCCCCCATTCGCCAAAGAGGCTGCAACAGCGGCCTATCAAGGCAATTTGGCTTGATAGGCCGGTATCCAGGCTAACCCGGATTGCTTGGATCAAATCGGTATAATTGCATGGAATCAGGCCTGTTTTGCTGTTCAAGGCTAAAAATCGCAGTAGACAACAATTGCTTTCGATGTTATATTTCAAGGCATAAGGCGACATTATTACTTTCGTTTCGAAATACTCGAAGCGCATCGAACCCGGATGATCGGCGATCTGAAAAGAGGTTAAAGGTTCTACATGTTGATCGGAATGTTTGCAAAACCCGCAACGAGCGGCAGTGTCAACCGTATGGGGAAAGTAGTCTTTCTTGGCTATGGCATGCACTGCGCCCTGAAGGGCATCCTTCTCCCTCCGATTATCAGCGAGTTTTCCATTTCCTATACGCAAAGCGGACTTTTGCTCGCCTCAATTACTGTCGCTTTTCTTTTGTCGGTTGTGACTTTCGGCAAGTTTGCGCAAAAGGCCGGCCAGAGGGCAGCTATCACCTATAATATTTTTGGGCTTGTTTTATCGAGCCTTCTGATTGTGCTTGCCCATGACATTCTTGTCGTGATGTTTTCGCTGATCTTGTCTGGCTGGTGCCATGGCGGAATCGAGTGCGGCATGACGGCCATCGTCAAGCGCTACAATCCCGAAAGATCGGATATAGCCATCAACAGCGTGTTCAGTTTTTTCTGCATCGGCTCATGCCTGAGTGCTTTTATGGGAGGCTACTTTGTCTATTCCGGATTCGGCTGGCGGCTCTGTTACGTCGTCGTTTTCTTCATCAGCCTGCTCGGGGCGGTCTTCTCGCTTTTTATCGTTGATAAAGGCGAAAATTCGATGCCGAAAATCAGCTTTGCGCAACTCGGAACGGTTTTAAAAAATAAGCCGTTTATCATCGGTTGTCTGGCGATTGCGCTTTTTGCGGGAATCGAAACTTCAACGAACAACTGGATGACAACGTTTCTCACCCAGGGATCAGACATGAATATATTTAAGTCGTCTAATATTGCCGCGCTTTTCTACGCGTCATTGTATGTCGGCCGGATTTTTTGCGGAAGAATGCTGCGCTATTATAATCCACGCAAAATATCGATCTATATGTGTGTTGGCGGCAGCTTTATTATTCTGATCGTTTCCGTGATCAACACTCCCGGCTTGATGTGGTTTGCGATTGCCGCTTTCGGATTTATGATTTCAGGCCTGTACCCGCTGCTGCTTTCTGCCGCAAGCAGCATGGCAAGCGAAGGAGTGGTCTATTCGGTCATTTTCATGGCTATCAGTTTCGGCAACATTTTGGTCGAATCAACGATCGGCGTTGTTGCCGATGTGTTCGGAATTCAATCGACCTTCCGGTTTAACGGCATACTTTTGGGACTCCTCGCACTGTTTATTTATATAAACAGAAAAAATTATGATAGGATCTTGATGGGCAATGATTAAATGTTTTATTTTTGATTTTGACGGCGTTATCGCCGACACGGAGTCAATTTGGTTTGACCTGCTGGTTGACTTTGCCAAAAGTGAAAATCTTGATACTGATGAAAAAGAGATGGCTACCTTCGTCGGTGACGGCGATACCTCTGTTATGGACCATCTTGCCAATAAACTCGGCGGCAGGTGCAAGCTCGACGAAAAACTGCCCTCGATTCGCGAGCGGTTCCGCGAAAAAACACAAAACCTCTCGACTCGCGATGGCTTGCTCGACTATCTTGATTTTGCTCAAAAAAACTGCATCAAGCTGGCAGTCGCATCGAGTTCCGCCCGCCATTATATTGATTACTGGCTTTCAAGGCTCGGTATTGACAATCAATTCGATGTGGTTGTCACCAAAGACGATGCGACGAGGATCAAACCGTCCCCTGACATCTATCTTGCCGTGTTAGAAAGGCTAAACCTGCCCAAAGGGGAGGTAGTCGCTTTTGAGGATTCGGCAATCGGATGCAAAGCGGCTGAAGCTGCCGGTATCTTATGTGTGCTCGTGCCTAACCGGGCATCTGGCGTTTCAACCGCAAAATTACCAAACACCAAACTCGATATGGCGGCAACACCACCCCATGAACTTTTCAAAGCAATCAACAACTGATAATCAATCATGTTTTCAAAGAGGAGGACAATAAAATGAACAGTCTCAAGGAATTATTCAAAACCGAAAAGCCAATTATCGCTCTTTTACACATCAGGGCGTTGCCCGGAGATCCTTTCTACACCCCCGACTGCACGATGGACGAGGTTGTAGCGCTTGCCAGGCACGAGCTGCTTGCCCTTCAAGCTGGCGGTGTCGATGCCGTCTTGTTTTCAAATGAATTCAGCATGCCTTATCAGCACAAGGTCAACCATGTGATCACTGCGGCAATGGCTCGCGTGATCGCCGAAGTCAAAGGGGATATCAAGGTGCCCTTTGGTGTGCATGTGATCAGCGACGGTGAAGCAACAATCGAACTGGCGGCAGCCGTCGACGCCAAATTTGTACGCTCCGTCTTCACCGGGGCTTATGTCGGGGAAACCGGCTTCCGCTCCACCGACATCGCCAAAACGCTTCGCCGCAAAAGTGAGCTCGGGCTTCGTAATCTCAAAATGTTCTATATGATCAATGCCGAAGCCGACGGCGATATCAGCGAACGTGACCTGTCGGTCATTGCGCAAGCCGTCATTTTCAAGTGCGCACCCGACGGCCTGTGCATTTCGGGTATTCACGCCGGTCACGGCGTAGATAGCAGCTTGATCCGGGATATCCGGAAAGCTTCGAATAAAACGCCGGTCTTGTGCAACACCGGATGCAAAACCGAAAATATCGCCGAAAAACTAACCTATGCCGACGGCGCTTTTGTGGGGACAAGTTTCAAGTTTGACGGTTTGTTCGAAAATCTTGTCGATTCGGAAAGAGTCAAGACATTCATGGATGAAGTCAAGAAATTTCGCAAAGACAATTAGTCAATCACGTGTCTTAAGGGGGCATCATTTATGTCAGAAAAATATTTTCTCGGCATTGACATTGGCACCTACGAAAGCAAAGGAATCATCATAGACGGCCGATGCAACGTCATTGCGACACATACTGAAAAACACGGCATGGAAAATCCATATCCCAATTTTTTCGAACATGATGCCGAAAAGGTCTGGTGGGGAGATTTCTGTAAAATCTCGAAAGCCCTTCTGAAAAAATCGGGAATCGAAAACAAACAGATTGCCGCCATTGGTTCAAGCACGCTCGGAGCAGACCTTGTTCCAGTTGATGAAAACTGCAAGCCTTTACGCAAAGCAATATTATACGGAATCGATGCCCGGGCAAAAAAAGAGATCGACTTTCTCAATGACTACTACGGCGAAGAGAAAGTGCTGGAATTCAACGGCCGCCCGCTTTGTTCAAACGACGTCCCGCCGAAAATACTCTGGTTGAAAAACAATGAACCCGAAATTCATCAAAAAGCTTTCAAACTCTTAACGGGTTCTTCTTTCATAACCGCAAAGCTGACAGGCGAGTATGTCATCGACAAATTTTTAGGCAATGGCGCGTTTGCTCCGCTCTATAATCCGGAGACCGGCAAGCCGGACGACGAATATCTCGGCATGTTTTGCCGCGCCGACCAGCTGGCTGAAATGAAAGATACGGTCGACATTGCCGGCCAGGTCACCCAAAGGGCTGCGGAGGAAACCGGGCTCATGCCCGGCACGCCGGTAATTGTCGGCGCCGATGATGCCGCTTCTGAGGCAATCAGCACAGGCATCCTGCAGATGGGCGACCTGATGCTCATGTTTGGTTCCTCGCTTTATCTGATCGGAATCGCCGGTCACGTTGCCAAGGACAGGCGCATCTGGAGCGGCAGCTTCATCATCCCTAAAACCTGCAGTATCCAAGGCGGAACCAACGCAGCGGGCACACTGACCCGATGGTATCGCGACAATGTTTTCCAGGATGCGCTTGAAAAGGAAAAGGCAACCGGCATCAACGCCTATGACACGATGATGGAGGGTATCGGCGAAATACCCGTCGGTTCGGAGGGTTTGCTCACGCTGCCCTATATCGCCGGCGAGCGGACGCCGCTCAATGATCCCCTGGCCAAAGGAGTCCTGTTCGGACTTTCGATCCATCACACCCGGAAGCACATGTACCGGTCGGCGCTTGAATCGATCGGCTATAGCGTGGCTCAGCACTTCGACATTTTCCGTGAGAACGGGGTTGATATCAAACGGGTCATGGCCGTCGGCGGCGGAACCAAAAACCACCTGTGGCTGCAGATCATTTCCGACATAACAGGCAGAACCATCCACACTGCCGGCGTAACGATCGGTGCGTCATTCGGCGATGCCGCCATGGCGGCAATCGGGATCGGCCACTTCAAGGATTTTTCTGACCTTCGCGAATTTATAACACCTGGAAAGACATTCCAGCCCAATCCGGAAAACCACGAAAAGTACAAGCACTACCGCCAGATCTTTGATAAACTCTACACTTCAACCAAAGATCTCATGCACGAAATCTGATCCTCGCTGAAAAAAGACAGCAAAAAAGCGGAACCGTTCACATCGAATCGGTTCCGCTTTTTTTATTGCCAATCCATTATTTATTGCTAATCTGTGATTAAATTAATGTGATGCTTTTCAAAGTATTCACGGTATTCATCGGGTATGTCGCTATTGGTGATTACCGTGTTGGCATAGGTCAAATCCGCAACCGGCATAAAAGACCGATGCCCGAATTTGGTCGAATCAGCGATGACAATGGTTTCGATCGAAACTGACTTGATTTTTTCGATCAGCCTGAACTCCAGCGAGTTGTTCACCGTGAAGCCCGATTTCAAATCGACTCCTGAGACACCGACATAGGCTTGGTCAAAACGCATTTCATCCAGCGAGCGAAGAAACCAGTCCCCCGCCAGGAATGCAAAATTGTTGCCCCGGACAAGATTGCCGCCCGGAATCAGTATTTCGATCGACTTGCTGTTGGAAAGCTCAATCGCCGTATTCAGGCCCCCGGTCACGATGTTCAGACTGCGGTCAAGCAGTTTTTTGCCTATTTCATAGCAGGTTCTGCCTGAGCTGAGATAAATCCACATCCCGTCTTTAATATGCTTTGCAGCAACTTCGGCGATTTTCTTTCTCTTTTCCACTGCTTCGGCATCAAATGCGTCAGGCGGGTCATTCACAGGGCCCGTGTAGCCTTCTCTGGGAACTGCCCCGCCATGAGTCCTGATCAAGAACCCTTCCCGTTCAAGCAACTTCAAATCATTGCGTATCGTGACGCTTGAAACGCCAAAAATCTCGCACAGGTGGCCGACATTGACCTGCCCGTCATCAGAAAGTAATTTTTTTATCTCTTCTATTCTTGAAACCTTAAACATGAGATAGCCCCTTTGCTATGTCAAGAATACCAATAATCAAGATATATTATCAAGCATAGCCTCAAAATAATCAAGTGATTTTTTCTAAATAAAACAAAATAAAAGTTTCATTTAGTTGCGTTAATTCCTATATTTGCCAAATACTTGTTTTTTTTGAAATATTTGTTATGCTTTAATAAAAATATTTGTTGTTTAGTAACAGTTGTCAGCAGGCATTCGGGGGGTTGTAAATTATGGTGATCAATCGATGAGTATGCGGTGCAGCGATCTCATGAAAATTCCTTCGCTGCAAGGAATGAAGCTGGTCGGCGGAGCAAGCGGCATAGACAGGATTGTGCGCTGGGTCTATGTTGGCGAGGCGATGACCAACATCGATGACACCGTTAATTGGCTAGTCGGAAACGAGCTTGTGATCATAACAGGAAGCAGTTTTTTGGGGGATATTCAAAAGTTGATCAGCCTTTTCCCCAAATTTGACGCCAAAAATGTCGCGGGCATCGTCATTAATATTGGTCAATATATACCCGGCATTCCGCCGGAAATAATCAAGCTGGCCGACGAACTGCAGCTTCCGCTCTTCGAGTTGCCTTGGGAAATGCGGCTTGTCACCGTAACGCGCGACATCGGAAGTGCGATTATCACCAAAGAGCTCGATGAGAGCGCAATGGACAACTTGCTCGAAAACATCCTTTTCGGCGATATTGCTTTACAAAAAAACCATACCCATTTACTAACGCGATTTGGTTTTGAAAACGACGACCATTTTTTTGTCGGGATTCTTGAAACTGAAGATTTTTCAACAAACAACAGTCAAGAGAAAAGTCAGCTGCCCAATAATAACCTCAATATCAAAAATTGCCTGCTGAGTGTGACGAATGACGCATTTTTGAATCGCAATATCCAGGTCATCACCATGTTGAAAGGTGATTCCGTCATCTTTTTGATGAAGAGCAATGCGTTTGCGCGCCAGACTCTTGATGGGATACTCGATGAGGTCAGGCAATACGTGTCTTTGAAGTTTTCAGGCGTCAAGCTGTATGTTGGAATCGGGAGAAGCTACAGCAACGACCTCTTTCGAATGAGCTACAAGCAAGCCGAGCAAGCCCTCAAGACAGCCAAATGTGAACATTTCGACAATATCATTTGCAGTTATGACGACATCGGCGTCTATTCGATTTTAATGAATATCAATAACCGGCAGATTCTTGAAGAATACTATCACGATATTTTTGGCCAGCTGATTGAATATGATAAAGGCAATAAATCGAATCTGCTCAAGACGCTTGAAATCTTTCTGGTCAACGGCTGCCAGCTTTCAATGACAGCAAAGAATTTGTTTGTTCATGAAAACACACTCAAATACCGGCTGAACAAAATTGAAAAGCTCATCGGCTGTGACACCCGGGATTTTCAACAGTTGATCAAGCTCGAGATCGGTTTTAAAATTGGCCGGATCCTGTATTCTGAGCATTCCCTTTTGTAATTCTATGGCAGGCAGCGCGGATTGTGTCATCCGAATCAATATTCCGTCCCCAAACCGGCAAAATATGGTGAATTGTAAAATGAAGTGACGCTCCAGAGAAAAAAAGATGTCCCACAAGGACCATCTCACATACAATGTTAAGTGACCAAACCAAACACGAAGGAGACATCCCGTGGGACACCAACATTGTACCGTGAAATCAAGAAAGAATAAACACCTGACATACCGGGAGCGGATACGAATCGAGGTTATGCGCAAAGAGAAAAAGAACAGCAAGGAGATTGCAGCCGCATTATTGTGCAGTCAGCGAACGATCCAGCGGGAGATACAGCGCGGCCAGGTTCAGCAGTTGAACGGCGCTACGTGGCAGTACTACACGGTCTACAACGCGGATTATGCCCAGAATGACTACATCGGCAAGCGAGGTGGCAGTGGACCGGGGCTCAAGATCGGTCATGACCACAAGCTGTGTGAAGAGATCGAACAACAAATCAAGCTGAAGCACTCGCCTGATGTTATTGCCCGAAACATTCACAGTCGCGCCGATGAATTCAAAGTAACCCTAAGCACACGGACGATCTACAACTACCTGGATAAGAACATCTTTCTGACTGTAGATTACAAAGACTTGGTCTACGGGCATTACCGGAAAAAGAACGGAACCCCTGTAAACCGGCCATCTTACAATAATTTGCGCGGCAGAAGCATTGAGGAAAGGCCGTCCGAAGCCAACGAGCGAACAGAGACAGGGCACTGGGAGATGGATCTGGTGCTGAGCGGGAAAGATCGTGGTACAGCCTGCCTGCTGACCTTGACCGAGCGCAAAAGCCGCCGGGAAATCATCCGCAAGCTGCCTGACAAGAGCCAAGCCAGCGTCATACACGAGCTGGACAAGCTGGAGCGCCAGCTGGGTCGCAAAGGATTCAGCAAAATGTTCAAAACGATCACTTCCGACAATGGACCAGAGTTCCTGAATAGTGCTGAGATGGAGCGTTCCTGTCTGAGCAGACGAAAAAGGCGAACACAAGTCTTCTACGCTCACCCTTACAGTGCTTATGAGCGGGGCAGTAATGAGAACATGAACCGGATGATCCGGCGCTTCATTCCGAAAGGCGCCAACATCAGCAAGTACACAAAACAGGAAATCAAACGCATTGAACAGTGGCTAAACACTTATCCCCGGAAGATACTGGACTACAGGACGCCACATGAAGCATACGAACTGGCCGCTTAACAGGGGCGACACTTAATCTTGCAATCCGCGAAACCGGCAAAATATTTAATCTGCTCTTGACAGCACCGCTCTTTAAGTTCAATATATTATACATGATCATACATGTATATATTAATTAAAAAGGGAAAAATACAGCTTATGGACGTATATGAAAATTTGAAAAACCATAGTATAAGTATTCCCGAAGGGCAGCCCGCCGTCGGGCTGTACAAGCCGGTAAAACAGGTGGGCAATCTGCTTTTTGTTTCAGGTCAAGGAAGCATTGACAACGGCAAGCCAATCCCCGGCAGAGTCGGAGTCGACAAGACCGTTGAAGAAGCTGCTGCAGCGGCAAGGGTTTGTGCGATCAACACGCTCGCCGTCCTGCAGGCTTATTTGGGAGACCTGAACCGTATTAAGCAGGTCGTTAAGATACTGGGATTTGTGGCGGGCGCCGACGATTTTACGGAACAGGCCAAGGTGATCAATGGCGCCTCCCAATTGTTCATCGACGTATTTGGCGAAGATGGCTGCCATGCCCGTTCCGCTATCGGCACAAACAGTTTGCCTCTTGGTTTTGTTGTAGAAATCGAATCAATATTTGAGATTAAATAAAGGGAGATAAAAATATGTTAGGCAGGGATTTAGGAGAAGTCCATATTTCAGACATGTATGCCGCGAGAGAACGGATAAGCAAAGTTGTACCCCAAACGCCGCTTGTATCGATGGAACCTTTGAACCAGCAGCTTGGCGCGAAGGTTTATCTGAAGGTTGAAAGCTTGCAGCCCTCCGGCGCGTATAAGTATCGTGGCGCGGTCAATAAAATCACATCGTTGATCGAGCAGTATGGCCATGATATCCGGATCATCACCGCTTCATCCGGCAATCACGGCATGGCCTGCGCGTTGGCAGCCCGGGATTTGGGAGTATCAGCTACCGTGGTTGTGCCTGAGCCGACACCCGAGATCAAGAAGGATTGCATCCGCAAATTGGGCGCAACCCTTTTAGAGATCGGCGCCACCTATGACTATTCGTTCGAAGCGGCCTGCAAGATTGCCGATGAGAAGGAAATGTTCTATGTCCACCCTGTTGCGGACAGGTATACTGTTGGCGGCCAGGGAACGATCAGCCTGGAGATCCTTGAACAGCTGCCTTTCGTACAGCAGGTGATCGTGCCCCTTGGCGGAGGAGGCCTGATCACAGGTATTTCTTATGCCATGAAACACTTGAAGCCTTCCGTCAAGATCGTGGGCGTAATGCCGGAAGGTTCGGCAGTTTATGCCGAATCCAGAAAACAAGGCAAACTTGTCACGCTGCAAAGCTGCACATCCATGGCGGATGCGGTAGTCAGAAAAACAGGCGAAGAGTATCTCTTCCCTTACATCGAAAAGTATGTTGACGAAATATGCACAGTATCTGAAAGCACGCTCAAAAAGGCCGTGAAGATGTCCTGCCTGTATGGGAAACTCACGCTGGAAGGCGCCGCGGCGCTGCCGCTTGCCGCGATCCTCGAAGGCAAGTGCCAGATCACCGCAGGAACCGTCCTGATCTGCAGCGGCGGCAATATCGATCAGAAAATCCTGGAAGACTGCTTGAAGCAGTAAAAGCAATCGCTTTCTGATCCTGATAACCCAGATTAAATTTAAGGCGGGCGCAAAAAGTCCCTTGCCGGCCAGAGGTTGGCAGGGGATTTTTCCTAAATTCCGAAGGCCAGCGTGATTTTGAAGTTTTGGTGGCAGAAAAGCTGCCTAAACGAAGGTTGGGGTCCGTTGATACTCTATGTAACAGACATCATATTGTAAAGTTTCAATAATCTGATATCCTCTTTGGAAACTTTCAATTGCCGAATGAGTTCGGCATCTTCTTTGAGCCTTTCCTTAGAGAAGAGCATCTTAATCGCAACCGGCATCATGGGTCTGGATGAAAAGCCATTGAACAGACCCCACTTCGTGTTGGAATCCAGATAAGAGGCTAAGATCTGGACTCTGGCTTTTTCCATGGGGGTGTCCTGATTGGTCAATATGATATTTGTCAATGCGTCATAGTGTTCGATATACCCCCAATATGTGTTTTCGCAGTTTTGATACATTTCATAATCTCTGAAGTTCATATACATCATAATCTTATAACGATTATCTTCGCTTTGCGATAAAACGTCGAATACACACCGGATCAGTTGATTGCTGCGTCCATCAAACAGGTAGGAATAAAACTGTGACATCTCATTGAAAAACGCAGGATGATAGCCGCTGGAGGAAATGAAAGCACGATTATGGCGACAGCAGAGCAGTTGTTCCACATGGATATGAAGCGCATCCGCTATGTCATAAAGGGTCTCGATATCAACAGCAATCTCACCCGTTTCATATTTGGATATCGTTGATTGACTTTTCCGGATAATTTGGGATAGTTGAGCCAATGTGAGCCTTCGCGTTTTACGAAAATTGCGTATTCTTTTTCCAATTTCCTCGGTAACCTCCGACATAGTGTCTCCTTCTGAAAAGTTTTCGTAAAAATATAAAAAATCATATTTTGCAGTCTTTTCCTAAAGCATGGTTTTATTTTATCATGACAATCAAAAAAATTCTATTCTAACTCAAATAGACAAGGATAATTTCCACTCTTACGAAATACGACACTTTTTGACTGATGATTTTAACGTTGATAAAATCAAAACCAGAGATAGGCAAAATAAAATGGGAAGGCACAAAAATATGTATAATTTTAATGAAATCATTGATAGAAGAAACACGAATGCAATGAACACAGATGGATTCCGCGATTACATCTTTCATGAAAATGAAACGATGGTATTCTCATTTAAAGATGAAGAATTCATCCGTATGTGGATAGCTGATATGGAATTTGCCACACCGGACGTGGTGATTGACGGGATCAAAGAGCGGCTGGGAAAAAGGATCTTTGGCTATACGAGGGTTTTTTCAAATAGTTATTACGAAGCGTTCGCAAATTGGTGCAAGCGACGCTACGATTGGACTTTTGAAAGGAATCATCTGGTCATGTCTAACGGGATCATTCCCGCGCTATACGAACTTGTGGAGTATATCTGCAAGCCCGACGAGAAGGTGCTGTTTTTAACTCCATCTTATGCTTATTTCAAATATGCCGCCGATTTCAATCATAGAGACTGTGTATGTTCCGATTTAATGAATGATGACGGATATTATACGATTGATTTTGCGGATTTGGAGAAAAAGGCGGCAGACGATAAAACCACATTGCTTATTCTCTGCAATCCGCACAACCCAACCGGTCGGGTCTGGCGTGAGGACGAGCTGAAAAGGCTGGCAGCAGTCATTGAGAAATACAAGCTCTGGGTGATTTCCGATGAAATTCATTGTGATCTGATTCGTGTTGGACAAAAACATATTCCTCTGGGGAAAGTGATGCCAGCGTATGATCGCTTAATTACCTGCATGGCTCCGAGCAAAACTTTTAACATGGCCGGACTGATGATTTCCAATGTTATCATCCGCAGCGACGAACTTCGGGAGCACTGGCTGAACAGGCACTATAATTTTGACAATCCGCTCAGCATCGCAGCGGCCCAGGCCGCTTATGAAAAAGGAGAGCAATGGCTTAACGAACTGCAAGCTTACTTGGACAAAAACTTCGCGTTTACCAAAACATATTTGGCTGATCACCTTCCGAAAACAAGGTTCCGTATTCCAGAAGCAACGTATTTGGCTTGGGTTAATTTAAGTGAATATTTCGAACCGGACGAGCATCTTCCTTTATTCTTTGCATATAAGGCAGGTGTCCTGCTTGAAGGTGGCAACATGTTTGTCCGAAATTCCGACTGCTTTATCCGGTTGAATCTGGCTAGCCCAAAGGTAACTCTGGCAGAAGGGCTGAAAAGGATTTGCGATGCTGTAAATATGAAGCATACTGAAAAGGATTTAACGAATATTTAGCGGAGCCCAAAGATTACATTTATGCGCCGTATAATTTATTTAATAATTTTATCATATTGGCGACCGAAAGCCGCGGGCTTCTTTTATTGGATGTCAGAATGAATACCTTCATCTGTACTTCCTGCATGAGGTTCGGGATTCTTGCCAGCACGCCTTTATCGATATCTTTTTGCACGAAGACTTTGGGCAGCAGCGAAACGCCTTTATTGTAGGCTGTGAGCTGTTTTACGAGCTCCAGGTCGCCAATATTCCTCAATGAAGAAAAATATTCATCGAATTCCAATCCCACCGATTCCAGCATTTTAAAGGCCACGTCCAATTGCATCGTGCCCAATAGCATGGGAAGTCCGTCTTTATCCTTGTGCAGGCCATGTTTGGCAGCCTCGTTGATGGGTGAGGCCACAAAAATGCAGGGCAGCGTGCAAAGATATTTGGTATTCACGTCGTTGGAGTGAAAATCCAGTTCACAAATCAGCGCAATATCGCAGCTCCCCGCGATCGTCTTTGAAAGGGCCACATCAGTCGTCATCTTGGAATATTCCATGTCCACATACTGATACTGGTTGACGTATTCATTGATCAGATGATCCATCAGGCAAACATCGCTGGTTGCACTCGCGCCGATACGGATAAACTCTTTGTTCTGGTCAGATATCATTCTGACCGATTCATTATACAGTTCGATCATCTGCATGGCGTAAGGCAGGAATTTCTGCCCTTTTTCGGACAACTCTATCCCCCGGGAAGTCCGGTTATACAGGTTGGTATTTAGTTCTTCTTCCAAATTGTTCAGATGTTCATAAATTGTCGACTGCGAATAATTTAAAATCGTTGCCGCCTGTGATAAGCTCCGTCTATTTGCAACTGTGACAAAAGATATTAATTGCTTAATATTCATGTTTAGTCTCCTAATACATTCTAAAAATCATCTTTGCTGCTTTCGAACCATGCATCTGCCAAAAATCGGCACGACTCCTGTCTATTGCAGCAAGGACAATGGCGCTGGTTTCCAAATCCAGCTCATCCAGCTCCGAGAACTGCCTTATAAAGCTTGGATGCAAAAGGGAGCATATAAATTATACCGCAAGCGGCCCACTTTACAAAATCAGTTTTCGTTTCAAGTGCCAGCTGAATTGTTGGGTTAACTCAGGCATATCACCATACATAGTATAACATGTATATATAAGTTTTCAAACAGTTCTTCCTTCTTGTTTTCATTAAAATGAATCTTTTAAATAAACTGAGCTCCCGGGCCAAAAACACGGGAGCTCAGTCATCAAGCAATTTACAGTCAAAGCGGCCATCTTTGCATTTTTACATGCGCCTTAGTTATTTGCCGAGCAATTCATAGGCCAACCCATACGGTTTGCCGGGAACAAATCGGCCCTCGCCGGGAGTCCCAACGTATTTACCCTGATCCACCACGATTTTGCCGCGAAGCAAAACGGTTTCAGGGCGGCCAAGCTGCTCCATCCCCTCGAAGATGTTGTATTCAACGCCTGTGGGATTGCTTTCAACGGTGATGGTTCCTTTATAATCAGGATCGAAAAGGACCAGATCCGCATCAGCGCCGACATCGATGGTTCCCTTTTGGGGGAATATTCCGTTGAGTTTAGCTGGCTGGGTTGCATAAATATCCACGAGCTTCTGACGGGAGATCTTTTCTGCCGCAACGCCGTATGTCCAGAGTACGTTCAGCCTGTCGCCTGCGCTTGGGCAGCCGTTGGGGATTTTGCGGAAGTCGCCTTCGCCCCAATGCTTCTGATACAGCGGTATGCTGGCGTTGTCCGATCCACAGATGGAAATCCAGTCACGGTTCAAGGCGTTCCACAGGTAATCCCGGTCTTCCTGATCCCTGAGCGCGGGAGAACATACCCATCTGCAAGCTTGATCGAATTCGGGGTTGTCCATCTTATGTTTGTCAAGCACAAGGTAATGGGGGCAGGTTTCACCCATGACCGCCACGCCTTTTGCTCTGGCTTTGCGGATGACTTCACCAGCTTCGATGCAGCTTACGTGAACGACGCACAACGGGCAGCCCATCGCGTCCGCAAAAGTCACTGCGCGGGATACTGCTTCCGCCTCGCCATAAGGCGGACGGGTCATATAGTGATACTTGGGATCCAGGCAGCCATTTTCTGCCATTTCGTTGCGGCACATATCCAGCACATCCGGGTTTTCCGCGTGCACCATCATGGTCAGGCCGTGCTTTTTCGCTTCTTTCAGGCAGGCAAGCAATTTGGAATCATCCATATACAGCGAGGTTCCCTTATAGGCCAAAAACAGCTTCATCGAAGGAACGCCCATCTCCACTAGTTTTTGGATCTCGCCCAGCGTCTCGTCTGTATAATCCGTGCAGCAGGCATGGATGGCGATATCGGGAGCAACTTTGCCCTTCGCCCGGACGTCCAGCCGATAGTTGACTGAATCCACAAGATTCATGCCAGGCTCGTTGGTGCAGAAATCCACAATGGTCGTTGTGCCGCCCAGAAGCGTCACATAGGTTGTATCGTATCCGGCATTGGTCGTGACGCCGTCGGTATTCAGAGCCTCAAAATGGGCATGATTGTCCACGCCGCCGGGCAAAACAAATTTTCCGGTTGCGTCGATCTCTTGGTCGAACGAGCCTGTGAAATTCTTGCCGATGGCTGCAATCTTCTCATCGACAATCAGAATATCCGCCTGATATTCATTCATGGATGTTACAACGGTTCCGTTCTTGACTAAAACTTTCATAATGTACCTCCTGTTTATTTCTCTTGATCCAGATTTAAAAGCGAGTTCAATAAGACATTTGCACCATTGCTCACATCGGACCAATGGGTAAGCTCTTCCGGACAATGACTGACGCCGCCGACACTTGGAACAAAAACCATTCCGCAGTTCCCGACTTCCTCGGCAATAATCATCGTATCGTGACCAGCGCCGCTGTTTATATTCATCCTGGACAATCCCAACTCATCGGCGGCGCGGCCAATGGCCTGCTTGCATGATTGGGCCATGAGCACGGGCACCTGCCTGAAAAGTGTCTTAAAGCTGAATTCATCTTTTTTAAACCGCTGCAGGATATATTCCTGGACCCTGTCCATGGAGTCTTCCCGCATCGCGCGGATCTCGATGGATATTACCGCTTTGCCCGGAATGACGTTAGCCACGCCCGGTTCGACACGAATCCAGCCAATGGTGCAAACCATGTCCGGTTCCACTTCCCGTGCCAGCTTGTCAAGTTCAAGGATCAGATTGGCCGCCTTGATCAAAGCGTCATCGCGCAGATGCATCGGCGTCGTCCCTGCGTGGTTCTTGGTTCCAAAAACGCTGAATTCAAATCGGCGGATGCCGACAATTCCGTTTACCACGCCAATATTCACGCCATCCGCGTCAAGTATGCCTCCCTGCTCGATATGCAGTTCGAGATAAGCGTCGATCTTGGCCAAGTCCTTGGATTTGGCAGCTTCGACATTTTCAACGCCAAGGCCGAGACTGGACATTTTTTTAAGAGCAACCTCTGTCAGGTCATTCATTTTCCCGACAAAAGCGCCGCTGCCCAGAAGGCCTACAACCGTATTTCCTTCTTCTTCCGCCCAGGCCGCCACCTTGACCGTATGATCCAATTGAACGCCGTTTTCATGCAGCGCATGCATGGCTTCTATGGCGGACAGCACACCCAGGCAGCCGTCAAAGATGCCGGCGTTCGGAACGCTGTCGATATGCGAACCCATAAGGATGATGCGGTCCGTTTTTCCCTTGGCAGTGCCGATCACATTACCGATGCTGTCCACAAAAACTTCCAGGCCGGCATCCTGCATGATGCGTTTTAAGAATTCAACACTTTCAAAGTATTCTTTTGAATAGGTAAACCGGCAGATGCCGCCATCGGCAGTCCGACCTATTTTACCCAGCAGTTCCAGATTGTCCTGAAGCCGTTTTGCGTTAACTTTATACATTTACATCCCTACCCAACATCATCGTTTTTTATACGATTTTTTAGTCATGCCGTCAGTCAATATATCGGATTCTTTCGGGCTTATACCGGTCAACGGCGGTGTCATTTTCCGTACTCGGATAGCCGATTGCAACCAGGGCGAAAGGATAGAATTCTGGCGGAACATCCAAACGTTCGCTGAAATAGCGCATCCGCTCCCAATCAGGCGCTACCCCCATCCAAACTGCCCCCAGCTTCTGGTGTACGGCTTCCAGCAAAAAAAGGCTTACGGATGCTGATAGGTCCTGAATCCAGTGGTTAGGGCAGGTCAAGCGGCCAGAATTCGCACAGAAGAGCACGGCAGCCGGCGCCGTGGAGCAGGCGCGATAATCGGGCAAATATTGCGGGAACGACTCGATGAGTTCTTTATTTTGCACGACGATGAATTCCCAAGGCTGCTGGTTATGGGCGGATGGCGCCCTCATGGCTGCGCGCAGCAGGCACGACATCGTATCCGGCCCCACCGCTTTGTTTTGAAAACGTCTAACGCTTCTTCGCGCCTTTATGCATTCCAGGATATTGTTTTCCATTCTGTTAACCCTCTATGTCAATTGTCTGGATTACTTCTTGCGGATGCGCTGGAGAGAGGTGATCGTAACGGCCAGGAGAATGATGATCCCTTGTGATATATCCTGGTAATAGTATTCCACATTGAGCAAGGTCAACCCGTTGGTCAAAACGCCAAGGATCAGCGCGCCCAGCACACTGCCGCTAAGGTTTGGCTCACCGTCTTTGAACGCGGTGGCGCCAAGGTATACGCAGGCTATGGCGTTCAGCGTGTAGTTGTCGCCGGCCTGCGCATGGGCGGAGCCCATTCTGGACGTAAGCGCCAGAGCGCAGATCGCCATGCCGATACCTGATATGACATAGCAGAACATCGTGGTGAGCTTGGTATTGACGCCGGACATAGTCGAGGCTTCCTCGTTGCCGCCAATCGCATACGTATGCCGGCCAAACCTCGTAAATTGCAGGATAAACGCGACAATAACCAACCAGATGGCCATGACGATAATTAAAGACGGGATGCCCATGATCATGGCATTGCCAAAGATCCCAAAGCTGTCGGGCAGACCCGAAATAGGGTGCCCTTTGGTATACGCCTGGTTGATGCCTGCTACTAAAAAGCCGGTTGACAGCGTACAGATGAAATTAGGAATACCTACATAGGAAACCAGGAAGCCGTTTAACATGCCAATCAGCAAACCACAGACGATGGTCAGAAAGGCTGCCGTCCACATGTTCATATGGAAGTTGACGATCAGGGCGGCACAGAATATGCCGAGGAAGCTTGTGCCATAACCAATGGAAAGGTCAATGCCGCCGGTGATCATGACCACGGTAAGTCCTATGCCAAGGATCGACAGCATCGATATCTGCCTCAGGATCGTTACAATATTGCTTCCTGTAAAGAAAACCGGGCTCGTTGAACCAAAGAATATACAGATTACGATAAATGCTACAACCGTGCCGTACTTTCTAGCGTAGGTTGCAATGTTTATACTTTTCTTGCTCACGGATTCCATAGTCAACCTCCAATTGCGTACTTTAGAATTTCGTTCGAATCTTTTATCTGGCTGCGATCGAGTATCGCGCTGACTTTTCCCTCGTTAATAATGACGACCCGGTCGCAAAGCGCCTGAATCTCAGGAATTTCCGAAGAGACGACAATGCAGGGCGTCCCATGTCTGACAATATCCGCGATCAGCTTATAGATCTCGCTTTTTGCCCCAACATCGATGCCCCGGGTAGGCTCGTCGAAAATATATACCTTGATGTTGCCTCTGGCCAACAATTTGGCCAGAACGACCTTTTGCTGGTTTCCGCCAGAAAGCGCGCTGACTTTTTGCTCGATGCTCCTGCGCAGCAGTTTAACCTTGTCAACACATTCAGTCGCTTCCTTTTTTTCACGCTTGAATTGCAGCACTAAGCCCTTGGTAAAACGCTTCAGATTGCCCAAAGTGACATTGACCCTGATCGGCAGCGACAATACCAAGCCCTGTTTTCTGCGTTCTTCGGGCACCAGCGCGATTCCGGCCCTGATGGACTCGCGGATATTTTTAAACTTGCATTCTTTCCCTTCAAAGATTACCTTGCCGCTTGCCATGCGGTCGATGCCAAGCATCGATCGGATGATCTCCGTACGGCCCGCGCCGACCAGTCCGAAGAATCCCAGGACCTCGCCGCGGCGCAGCGAAAAGCTAACATCCTTGACCAGAACTGACCTTGTCAGACCTTGAACCTTTAAAATCTCGTCGCCGTAGGTTCTTCCATTGACAAACTCGTCGGTGAATTCCACGTCGCGGTTCACCATCATATGGATCAGCGATTTTTCCGTGATTTCAGAAACCGACGCTGTTCCAACCACGCATCCATCCCTGAGAATAGTAACCTCATCTGCAACCTGGAAAATTTCTTCCAGCCTGTGGGAAATATAGATGATGCTTTTCCCGTTGTCTCTCAGATACCTGATATATTCAAGGAGGTCTTTGATCTCGTGATACCCGAGCCGGGCTGTCGGTTCATCAAAGATGATCACATTTGCGTTCAAAGAAAGTATTCTGGCAATCACCATCATCTGCTGCTCAGATACACTCAGATCACCCGCTTTTGCTTTCGGATTCATTTTGATCTTCAATTCATCGAGAAGCTTTCTGGTTTCTGAATAAAAGAATTTCCAGTCAATGATATTGGTGCCCTTGATTCTTGGCTCCTTGCCAAGAAAAATGTTTTCGGCAACTGTAAAATAATTTACAAAAGCCAATTCCTGCGGCACAAACGCGATCCCCATGTTTTGCGCATGTGCGTAGTTATTGATCTCAACTTCCTCGCCGTCCAAAAAAATGGTTCCGGCATCTTTTGAAACAACACCTGTCAGGATCCTCATCAGTGTGGATTTCCCAGCACCATTTTCGCCCAATAAAGCATGTACAGTTCCCTTTTTGAGAGAAAAGCTGACATCATTCAGCGCGTAGACGCCGCCGAATTGTTTGCTTATATTAGACATCTGAATTGCATACTCAGAAGACACTTGACTTTCCTCCTGTCTTGCTTGTAAAAGCCCGGAGCGGCTCGCGCCGCTCCAGGCAACAGCGTTTGATATTCAATTATCAAATGGTTCAGGGTTTGTAGAATTCGCTGATATTGGAAGCATCAATGATATTGCAGTCTATGCCATGGAAAGCATTGACTTTTTCGCCGGCCACAAGTTTTTCACAAACAGTGATTACTTCGTCGCAAGCTTTTTCAAAGGAAGTATTGGCGGTTGCAATGACCTGTCCACCCTCAGAAATGTTCTTCAGAATGTCCTGCTCGCCGTCATAGCCGATGATTGCGATGTCCTCGCGGCCAGCAGCTTTGCAGGCCTGCAGGGCGCCAATCGCTTCCAGATCGAATGTTGCCCAGATAGCCTTGACCTTGGGATTGGCAATCAACGCGCTCTGCACGATGTTGTAGGCAAGTTCAGTCGATCCGGGGTAACCGGTGTAGCCGGCGTTGACCTCAATAATGTTTTTGTACTCTTTCAGCATGGCCTGAATAACAAGGTAGTGGCTGCGGGGCACTGGATGGTCGTTGTGATGCAGCGTGATGATCTCGCCTTCGAAGCCCATCTGGGCAGCTATCTTCATGTAAAGCTTGGAAGCTGCTTCCCAGTCGTTGACGGCAAACATGGCGTTGCAGCCTTCGATCCAGCCAGATTCATAGGAAATAATGAAAATTCCGCGTTTCCTTGCTGCGGCTACGACATTTTTCAGCGACTCGGCTTCGCCGTTCTGGACAATGATAACATTGCAGTTCTGTTCGATGAGATTCTCGATATCGTCCGCCTGCTGTGCGGCTGCGCCGTTAGCGTTGGTCGCGATGATCTCATGCCCTCTTTTTTTGCCATTGGCGATGGTCGTTTCATAAACACTCTGGTTGTGGACATTGGAAGTGGCATTGATACTGACACCAATTTTCAGCTTTGAACCGGTCGTTGCATTTGACGCTGATGTGCTTGATGCTGCTGCTGTGGTACTTGTTCCTGCTGCGGTAGTCGCGCTTGTTCCTGTTGGTGTGGACGAACATGCGAACAGAGAAAGCATTAACGTCACACACATGGTCACTACTAACAACTTTTTCATTCCTTTTCCTCCCAAGTATAATATTTTTTACGGAATTCCGTTAGACCGACTAAAATTTGATTATATCTGAAAATCCCTTGATTTCCTTAATCTCCGGGCTGGCCCAGATGTTCTTTTTAGATGTCTTCAGCCCCATATCCACCAGAGCTTCGCACATTTTCACCGCTGGGCCCACGCCTTCAATGACCGGTATCCCGAGATCTTTTCTAAGTTGATCAACAAATTGCACAAATCCTGCGCAGCCCAGAACAATGCACTCCGCCCCATCTTGCTCCATGCATTTCCTGCCTTGTTCGGCCAACGCGCGCAGGCCCGCTTCCCTGTCCTTATCAAAATCCAGGACCCCCAGGCCGGTACTGCGGTACGATTTGCAAAATCGCGTTGCGCCGTGCGTATGCAATACTTCTTCGATCAGCCGTTCCGAGCGCTCCAGCACGTATACGACAGAAAAATTGGGGGCAATCATTTCAGCCGTCATGAACGCCGCTTGCGCAATTCCCACCACAGGCTTTTGCGTCACTTCCTTGGCGGCCTGCAATCCGGGATCACCGAAGCACGCTATTACAAATGCATCCGCGCCTTCTTCGCGGTCGCCCTTGATGATTTCGGAAAGCACGCCCGGGACTGCCAGATATTCATCATAAAAACTCTCTATGCTGTCTGGTCCGGTAGCCGGACTTACCGCATAAACCTCGGTATCCAGGCGGGCATAACGCTTTCCTGCGGCCTCGATATCCCTGGTCATATCCCAAGTTGTATTGGGGTTAATAATCTTGATTTTCATAAAGCGCTCCTTAATAAATCCATATAACACTATAGATCACAGTATAGTTTACAAAAATATGTTGTTGTCTTTTTTAATATTTTATATCTACTTGCAATTAGTATTGTCTACAACTCAATTATAACAACAAATCCGATTTCTATTTATTGGAAAACTCGAAGCCAATTCGATTTATTAGAATTTGATTTTGGCCATGATGGGAATGCCGCACAAGAAACAAAAAAAACAGGACAGACTGAAACAACCCGTTTTGCTCCGGGCGGAAATGCGATCATTGCTAAATTTATTTAGAAGCGTGCGCCGTCTCGATCAGGCGTTTTAGCTGATCGTAAAAGCTGATATCATCTTTTTTCTGACGTTTGCGGGGATTGCGCAGACGTTCGCCGGCGTTTCGCGCCCGGGCTGCGAGATGCCTTTCCATCAACAGCTGGTCGATGTTCTGATCGGTATAGAGCATGCCGCCAGGATGGATGGCCAAGGCGCGGCGGGCCAGGACCAGTGCGGCCAAGCCGTAATCTTGCGTGACAACGATGTCGCCGGTCCGGGTCTGGTTGATCAAAGCCAAGTCGACAGCGTCATGGCCTTGGCCAACTTGCCGGATCTGGCCGTAGTCCGGCTGAAGCTCGTGGCTGTCATCAATATAATAGATCAATGGAATCCGATAGCGCCGGGATAATTTCTCCAGGCTCATTCGGACATTAATTGGACAAGCATCGGCATCGACATGGATTTTCAGATTGATAGCATCTAATGTCAGATCCAGCATGATGCGTCTCCCTTCATCCTCTGCGGTTATCAATTTTCGTCATTTTCGAAGGTTCTCTTTCTATGATATAATACTTTCAAAGCCATTGCATCAGCCAATCAATCCGGAGGCCTTTTTAATGTCAGATATTCCTGTTCGGCACCCAACCCGACTGCTATTGCAGACCATGTACAATGTTCGCGATTTAGGTGGTTTTGCTACTTTAAATGGCCAAGTGACTGCATTTGGCCGTTTTTTGCGCGCAGATGCGCCGGGCCGCGTCAGCAAGTCCGATATGCAGCAGCTTTTGGATTTTCCAGTGAGGACAGTGATTGACTTGCGCAGTGCAAGTGAAATCGGCGACCAGCCAAATGCATTTTCCAGTCAGCCGGAAGTAGCGTATTTCAATATTCCGCTTTTAGGCCACAATCTTGAAGATTCGATGGCTGCCGTTCCATTATTTGAAGATGGCCGTGAAGTCGTTGGCTTGGCTGATCTGTATATTTATTTGCTTGAACAATCCCGGGAACCGCTTGGCCGGGTTTTCTCCCGCCTGGCCGCCACCGGACAGGGCGCCAGCTTGTTTAACTGCTCTCACGGCAAAGACCGGACCGGCCTGGTAGCCGCCCTGCTGTTACTGCTGGCCGGCGTTGGCGACTCGGACATCATTGTCAATTACCAGATCAGTTCAACCTATCTTAAACCATGGTTTGACACCTTCATCCATACAATTCCAGCAGATATTCTGCATTTTTTTAATACTCATCCGCGAAATATGGAATTGACCTTAAGCTATTTCCATCAGCATTTCAAATCACCCGAAGAATATCTCCAAGGGTGCGGCGTAAGTCTGGCAGAAATCAACGAACTAAAGCGCCGCCTGTTGAATTGAGCCAACCTTACAGCGCTATTCTCACAAAGGCCTGCTTTTGTCGTGATCTTGCCGGTAGCTAGAGAATTTTAGCCTGGCCCGGCGTAGTGCGTTGTCGATTTTTTTGGTCGTGCAATCCAGGCAATCGGCAATTTGCCGATAGCTAAGTTGTTGGATAAAGAGTAAAACGACCTGCCGCTCCAGGGGGCTAAGTTCCTGTTGAATAAAGTATTGCAGATCGGCCAGATTTTCCCTGTTCAGCAAGGATTGCTCAGGATCGGGATCTTTTGCGCCGACAAATAAATCCAGAAGGCGCAGATCGTCGTCGTCAGCCTGGATCAATCCTTGCAGGGAAAGCGAGTCGTTTAAAGGCTGGTGTTTTTTGCGTGACGCCTGACGGACAGCATCAGTGATTTGTGCCATGATGCAATAAGCGGCAAATGCAAAAAAGGGGACCTGGTGGACCGGTTGATAACTCCGGATCGCTTTATAAAGGCCAATCATGCCTTCCTGGATAACATCTTCGGTATCTGCGCCAGCAATAAACATCATGGATGCTTTTCGGCGGACCAAATCCTTGTAGCGAATCAACAAGGCTTCGATCGCCAATTGATCGCCGCCGGCCGCTTTCGCTAAGAGGATTTCGTCGCCAATCTGATTGTGTTCCGGATCCAGGCGCATGTTATTCCTCAGAAAAAGGATCGGTGATATAGATCTCGCCGTCCACGCTTGCCTTTGGGTTTGCTTCCTGGGCAGTATTCATCTTCTGCCTGTGGGCTGCCGCCTCAAAGGTCACAATGCCTGCGGCTACTGCTGCATTCAAAGAATTCACCTTGCCATGCATGGGTATCGAAATCAAAAAGTCGCAATGCCTTTTCAACGTCGGGCTAAGGCCTTCGCCTTCACTGCCGATAATGATAGCTAACGGACCTTGCCAATCGGCTTGATGGTACTCGATTTTACCATCTGCATCGGTACCGGCGATCCAGAATCCAGCCTCTTTCAAAGTCAGAACAGTTTGCGTCAAATTGCCGACTCTGGCAACCGGAACATGCTCGATTGCTCCGGCCGAGGCTTTGGCCACCGCTGCATCAAGGCCAACCGAACGGCGCGTGGGTATGATTACCCCTTGAACGCCGGCCGCATCGGCGATCCGCAGAATCGATCCCAGGTTGTAGCTTTCCTGAAGTTCAGCCAGGATCAGTAAGAAAGGCACTTCTTGCCGCGCTTTTATATTCGTGATTAAATCATCTAATTCGACATATTCATGGGCAGCCACCTGAGCAATAGCGCCCTGATGCCCATGGGTAGTGGACATGGCGTCCAGTGCACGCTTATCGACTTCCATAATGACCGCGCCGGCTTCCTTGGCCAGGGTGATTAATCGGCCGAGAGCCGGATCCGGGCGTTCTTCCCGTTTGGCAACCCAGAGTTTGTTAATGGTACGTCCCGCTTTTATGGCTTCAAGAATCGGATTGCGTCCTTCCAGGCGATCAGGCAGGCCAGCGCCCTCCTCCATGATTGACGGATACGGCTGGCTGACAGTTTGCTGTACCAGAGCGGGCTCTTGAGCCACAGCCACTATCGGCTGTATGGGCTGAATAAATTCTTCCGGCTGCATTTTTGGGGCAGCCGGCCGCCGGTCTTCAGAATAGGGTCGACGCTCACTGCTTGCCGGGCGGCGGTCACCTGAAAAAGATCGGCGTTCGCCGCTTTCCGGGCGGCGCTCACCTGAATAGGATCGGCGCTCACCGCTTGCTGGGCGGCGGTCACCTGAGAAAGGCCGGCGTTCTCCGCTTTCAGGGCGGCGGTCACCTGAAAAAGGCCGGCGCTCACCGCTTTCCGGGCGGCGCTCACCTGAATAGGATCGGCGCTCACCTGAGAAAGGCCGGCGTTCTCCGCTTTCCGGGCGGCGCTCACCTGAAAAAGGCCGGCGCTCACCGCTTGCTGGGCGACGGTCACCTGAGAAAGGCCGGCGTTCGCCGCTTTCCGGGCGGCGCTCACCTGAGAAAGGCCGGCGTTCGCCGCTTTCCGGGCGGCGCTCACCTGAGAAAGGCCGGCGTTCTCCGCTTTCCGGGCGGCGCTCACCTGAAAAAGGCCGGCGTTCGCCGCTTTCCGGGCGGCGCTCACCTGAAAAAGATCGACGTTCTCCGCTTTCCGGGCGGCGCTCACCTGAGAAAGGCCGGCGTTCTCCGCTTTCCGGGCGGCGGTCACCTGAGAAAGGCCGGCGCTCACCGCTTGCTGGGCGACGGTCACTTTTTTCACGATGCTGTGGAGCATTTGGCCGACCAGTCCCTGCTGGCTTATTATATTTCTTTTCCATCTTGGTTTTCCTCCAATATCACTGCCAACAAACTGTTCAGGCGGTTGGTTTCACCTTTTAGATACAAATAGCCAATCAGCGCTTCAAATCCAGTTGCGATCATATAATCGGCCGGATCGGCGTTTTTGGGCATGCTGCCGGGCTGGCTGTTCCGGCCGCGGCGAAAGATTGCGCTTTCTTCTTCAGTCAGCATGGGCAACAAGCGGCGAGCCGCTTCAGCTTGCGCGGCAGCCCGGACCAACTGAACTGATCGACGATGCAATGCGCCAGATTTGGCATTGCTTTGCGCACACAGGTGAAGTCGTACCGTTAATTCATAAACAGCATCACCGATATAGGCAAAAACCGAAATAGGAACTTCGCGCAGATCTCCCCGATAGGTCGGTTCGATCATAGTTTGCTGACCTTGGGTCCTTGGGGCGTATCCGCAACAGCAAATCCAAGATTGCTGATCTCAGTCCTCAAAGCGTCAGCTTGCTGGAAGTCCCGGGCTTTTTTGGCCGCTGATCTTGCTTCAACCAATTTCATGACTTCTGCCGGGATAACATTTTCCGACGTTGACAATAAGCCAAGCACATCCAGCAACTCTTTCAGCAAAGCTGCGGTCAGCTGAATGGAATTTTTATCAAGACCTGCACAGGCTGCTGCGGTGTTTGCCGCCCGAACCAATTCGAAAATGGCCGAAATGGCATCAGCGGTGTTCAAGTCATCGTCCATGGCCTCAATAAACGCCTGCTTGTATTGACCCCTGGCGGCACCAAGTTCAGCCGCCGCCGCTTCTGCTGCAGGGTCAGCCGTTTCAGCCGGAGCTTGTTCGAGAATAAAATTCAGGTTTTCGATACAAGTTTGAATGCGGTTCCACCCATTCTGGGCGGCTGACAATAGTTCAGCGGTGAAGTTAATCGGCATCCGGTAATGACCGCTCAACATGAAAAATCTTAAAATAAGGTAGTCATAATGAGCCGCAAGATCGCGGACAGTGAAAAAATTGCCGGTTGATTTTGACATTTTTTCATGATCGACATTGATAAAGCCATTATGCATCCAATAGCGGACAAACTTCTGCCCATTGGCCGATTCACTCTGGGCGATTTCATTTTCATGGTGCGGAAAAATCAGATCCTGACCACCGCCATGAATATCGATCGTGTCCCCCAGAAATTGCTTGACCATGGCTGAGCACTCGATATGCCAGCCAGGCCGGCCATCGCCCCAAGGGCTTGGCCACCACGGTTCATCTTCTTTTTTCTTTTTCCACAAGGCAAAATCCAGATTGCTGCGTTTATTGCCATCCAGGCTCACCCGTTCACTGGCACCGAATTCCAGTTCATCGAGATTATGGTGGGACAATTTGCCATAATCCGGCATTTTCTGGATATCAAAATAGACGCCGTCCTCGGCTTCATAAGCAAAGCCTTTGGCAACTAGCGTTTCAATCAACTGAATAATCATGGGCATGCTTTCGGTTGCCCGTGGATGAAAACTGGCTCTCCGAATATTCAATCGGTCCGCATCATGGTAGTATTCGGCAATGAAGCGATCAGCCAACTGACCAATTGTAATCCCTTCGGCATTGGCTTTTTTAATCATCTTATCATCGATGTCCGTAAAGTTTTGAACATAGGTCACTTTTAATCCACGGTATTCCAGATAACGGCGCAAGGTGTCATAGGTGATGAATGGCCGGGCATTGCCAAGGTGAAAATAATTGTAGACAGTCGGTCCACAGACATATACTTTGGCATGGCCTGGTTCCAGGGGAGTAAACGTCTCCTTTTCGCGAGTCTGGGTGTTATAAATTTTCATGCTGATCTGGTCCTCCGGTATTTGCTGTGATTTGTTGTTTATCGGTTCCCAAAAGGGGAGGTTCGGCGCATTCGCGCTGGGATTGCTGAACGGGTGTTACATTCAAGCGTTTTTCAAGAGCGGAAACGCGATGCAGAAGCAAGCAGATTTCCTGCTCAAGCGGATCTGGGGCATTGCCATGATCCAATTGAACGCTGTGCTGGATCAAAAGGCCGCGCTGCCGAACTACCCGGCCCGGAACGCCAACAACGGTTGCCCCGGTTGGCACTTCATGCAGAACAACGGAGTTGGCCCCAATCATGGCGTTGTCGCCAACGCGAAAAGGGCCGAGGATTTTGGCCCCGGCCCCAACCAGTACATTGTCGCCGAGTGTCGGATGCCGTTTTTTGCCTTTTTCTATACCAGTGCCGCCAAGCGTCACACCATGGTAAATCGTACAACAATTGCCGATTTCCGCTGTCTCGCCAATCACCACGCCGGTTCCGTGATCGATAAAAAGCCCTGAACCGATTTTGGCGCCAGGATGAATTTCAATCCCGGTAAAAAACCGGCCGAGCTGCGATATCAACCGGGCAATAAAAAATAAATGGTGACGAAAGCAAAAATGGGAAACCCGATGATAAATAAGAATATGAAATCCAGGGTAAAGCAGAACAACCTGCCAAATCCCTTTGGCTGCCGGGTCGCGATTGGCAATAGACCTAGCATCGGAATAGAGGCTCATGCAGTCAATTCCTTTCCGGTATCCGATATGGTTTATCGCTTTATTATAGCAGAAAACCCGGGATGCCGCCCCCCCTTTTTGACACCCAGCATTCTCGCTAGGTGGGTGCCCTGCAGTGGTCTTTAGTCTTCCGCATGCGGACTTTCGTCCGGAGAGGTATGGCTGTATTCCACATTGACCCGAGCTCCCGATTAAGTCATGAAGGTTCAAAAATAGAGGGAAACGAACATTCCAGGCATCTTTAGTATATCCTTTTCCGGGCACGTTCACAAGCCATTCCGATGAAAACTATGATGTGCCAGATCTTCAGTAACTGCTGTTACAAGGGTAAAAAAGACATCAGGCCGAAATGGCAGAAAAATTTATTGATGGTTTGAGGCAACGACAAGGCCAACGACAGAGAATCCGGCCTGCCTTAAGGGTCGTGCCGCCTCAATCAACGTTATGCCGGTCGTCAGAATATCATCGACCAGCAATATGGATGGTTTTTGCGATCCGACTTGATTTCCATGAGAAAAAGCAAAAGATTTTGTTGACAGGCCAAAGGCTGCAGAGAGATTCAACAACCTGCATTCCCGGTCCATCTGTTCACTTTGCCGGTCAGTTGCCCGGCTTCGGAACAGGCAAGACGACCAGTCAGGTATTTTGAGCCGGCGGGAAATCTCACTGGCTAAAAGTCCGGCTTGATTATAGCCCCGTTCACGCAGCCTGACACGATGCAGCGGAACGGCAACAACCGCCTGAATCGGCAATCCAGAATGCTCTATTTGCAAAATAAGCAAAGAAGCTAATGCCGGTGCAAGATCCGTGGCATCGCCAAATTTGAAGCGAAGCAATGCTTGGCGCAAAAGCCCCTGATAATAAGCGGCGCAATAGATATCAGCACCCCCGTTTTTAGGGTCATCAGCCAATTTGAGATTTTTCAGGCACGCCTCACGACTTGGCCGCAGCGGCAGTTGAGACAGGCAGGAACGGCAAATACCCGGAAATTGCGGAGTGAGTGGACAAACTTCATGGCAGAAGGCACAGCATTGCGGGAAGACCATTTCCAGACTGGCCTCCAGCCAGCTTCGCCAAACCCCTTTTGTATTTTCGGCCAGCATTGGGCATTAATCTCCCCCATTTATCGATAGCCAGTCCCGTAATAACGTATATCTTTGATAGGCCGTGTTGTTGGACAGCATATTGCTTACCGTCCTGCGCGAAGCAACCAGGAATAAATTGCTGCGTGCTCTTGTAACAGCAGTATATAAAAGATTGCGGGTCAAAAGTTGTGGGGCGCTGGAAGGAATGGCCAGAACAACGACCGGATATTCGCTGCCCTGACTCTTGTGAATGGTAATAGCATAGGCAAGCTCCAGATCTTCAAGATTCATGCGGTCATACCTGATCAGCCGGTCATCGTCGAATAATACATCCAGATAATCTTCCTCCGGATCGGTGTGGACAATCATCCCCGTTTCGCCGTTAAAAACGCCGCTGCCGTCAATTGGCGGATCAGATTGCTGCCGCCAGGTCATTTCATAGTTGTTGCGGATCTGCATGACCTTGTCCCCAACCGCGAAATAGCTGCCATGTGCATCAATGCCGTCAGCATGGCCCGATTTTTTTCCACCATTCAAATGAGTATTCAAGACCTGCTGGAGCCGTTGGTTAAGCAGCATTGTGCCGGCCGGCCCCTTGCGCGAGGGGGTCAGAACCTGCACGTCGCGCATCGGGTCAAAGCTATACCGGTTTGGCAAAATATCATGGCAGAGCCGGATGGTGGCCTCGGCAATATCTTCGGTCGTATCCTTGATGACCCATAAAAATTGGCTGGCCAATGATTGGTCCAACGCAGGCCATTTGCCATCATGAATCAAATGCGCATTGCGAACAATCAGGCTTTGGCTGGATTGCCGGAATATTTGCGTCAGCCTGACCACTGGAATACGGCCGCAGTCGATCAGATCCTTCAAGACATAACCCGGGCCGACTGAAGGCAGCTGATCCGCATCTCCGACCAAGACAAGGCGTGTACCCAATATTACTGCATCCAAAAGGTTCTTGAATAAAAAAGCGTCGATCATGGATGATTCATCGACAATTAGCAAATCACAGGCAAGATGAACATCCGGATTGCTTTCGCGGCCAAGATTTTGCCGTGATTCATCAGGATTATATTGAATTTCCAGCAACCGGTGTAAAGTCCTGGCTTCAAGTCCCGTGGCCTCGGTCATCCGCCTGGCTGCCCGGCCGGTCGGAGCGGCCAAAAGAACTCGCCCGCCACGGCTGGCCAAGCAATCGCAAAGCAAACGGATGATCGTTGTCTTTCCGGTCCCTGGTCCGCCGGTCAGGATTGAAACCGGATGCTGCAATGCCGACATTAATGCGGCTTCCTGTTCAGCGGCCAATTCCAGTTTTTGATTGCGGCAGCTAGCGGCCAGAGCAGTTTTCGCGGCCGTCTTGTCCAGCAGTTCGGCAAATCGGCTGGGGATTGATTGTTTCAGCATGATCAGCCGTTGTGCCGCCAATCGTTCCGCCATAAACAAGCTGGGCAGTGAAACCCGCTGGTCTTTTTCATCACCAAATTGTCGGCCGGAGAGGATAATCTGACGTTTGGCCAGCATGGCAGCCAATGCCGGGTGACTATCGTCTAGCGGCAGATTCAGCAATTCACTTGCCTGAGCCAGCAATCGATCCATCGGCAAATAGGTATGCCCATTAAAAATCGCTTGCAGCAAGACAAAATTCAAAGCGCTGGCAATTCTCCCGGGCGATACCGGATCCAGACCGAGGCTCCGTGCCAAACGGTCTGCTGTTGCAAAGCCGATGCCATAAACTTCATCAGCTAAACGAAACGGGTTTTCAGAAATCAGCTGCAGCGCTTCACTGCCAAATTGACGATAAATGCGAAGGATTTTCGATTGCCCGATTCCCAAGGGGTTCAAGAGGAGCACAAGGTCCTGATAATCTTTTTTCTCGCGCAACTGAGCAGCAATCCGTTCAGCTTTTTCGATACCGATACCCTTTACCGGGGCGACCAATTCAGGTTTTTCCCGCAGAATTTCAAGTGTTTCTGCACCAAACTGACGAAATAGCTTTTGTGCGGTTTTGGGGCCAATTCCCTTGATCAATCCGGAACCAAGATAATGTAAAATTGCTTCCTGCGTTCTTGGCGCGACCAGTTCATAGTGATTCACCTGGAATTGCCGGCCGTAGTCCGGATGTTCAATCCAGGTCCCGTAAAATCGAACAGATTCCCCTTCTGCCAGATAGGGTAAAATGCCGACTGCTATGCGTTCCGCAGCGCCTTGAAGAGCGCAGACGGTATAGCCATTGGTCTCGTTGCGAAAAATGATGCTCTCGACAATACCTTCCAGCGCCGTTGAAACTGCAGCCAGTTTCTCCAGATCTGGATGTTCGGATGAAGGACGGTGCTTATTGTCAGCAGAGGCCGGCATCGGCACGAAGAACGTCAGCCCGGTCTGTCCGTTCCCACGGCAAGTCCAGATCAGGACGCCCAAAATGGCCATAAGCGGCAATTTGGCGATAAATCGGCTTTCTTAGATCGAGATCGCGAATGATGGCATCCGGCCGGAAATCGAAATGGCGGCTGACCAATTCCGCCAGCTGTTGATCCGGCAGGCGTCCTGTCTCAAAAGTATCAACCATGATGGAAACAGGGTGAGCAACACCGATCGCATAGGCCAGTTGAATTTCGCAGGCTTCGGCTAATCCGGCGGCAACAATATTCTTTGCGGCATAACGGGCAGCATAGGCTGCTGACCGGTCGACCTTAGTCGGATCTTTACCGGAAAACGCCCCTCCACCATGCCGGGCAAATGCACCGTAAGTGTCAACGATGATTTTTCTGCCGGTTAACCCGGAATCGCCTTGAGGGCCGCCAACGACGAAACGTCCGGTTGGATTGACCAGAATTCGCGTGTTTTCATCAAAAAGATTTTTAGGCAAAACCGGCTTGATCACCAATTCAGTGACCGTCTTCACCAGCGTCTGATAATCGACGCTGGCGCTGTGCTGGGTGGAAACGATCACGGTTTTTATATGCACAGGGGTCTGGTTCAGATATTCAACGGTAACTTGTGCTTTGCCATCTGGCCGAAAAAAGTCGACCACTCCGGATTTTCGAACTTCAGACATTTTCCGGGTCAAGGCATGGGCTAATGAAATCGGCAGTGGCATCAGCTCGGGCGTATCTGAATTGGCAAATCCGAACATCATGCCCTGGTCGCCGGCGCCAGTTGCGAGGTCATCCACCACTTCCCCTGTCCGATTTTCCAACGAGTGGTCAACGCCCATGGCAATGTCCGGAGACTGCTCGTCGATGGACGTCAGAACGGCGCAGGCATCCGCATCAAATCCAGCATCATGGCCGGTATAGCCGATTTCACGGACCGTGTTGCGTACTATTCTAGGGATATCGACATAGGCAGATGTGGAAATTTCACCCATCACCATGATCATTCCAGTTGTGGTCGCCGTTTCGCAAGCAACCCGGGCCATCGCGTCTTGTTCAAGTATCGCATCCAGGATGGCGTCGGATATTTGGTCACAGATTTTATCTGGATGGCCCTCAGTCACAGACTCGGACGAAAAAAGCCAACGGCCAGTTCTTTTCATAAATACATAACCTCCATGTCAAAAAAATAAAAAGCCTCTTCTGAGAAGAGGCCATGTCAAAGCAACAGCAAACCTCATCTGCCAGGTTGTCACCTGCTGGAATTAGCACCGCTGCGCTACCGCGGTTGCCGGGCTTCAAAGGGCCAGTCCCTCCACCACTCTTGATAAGAGATGATCTTATATTCAAATGAGCTGCCCCAAAAAGCAGACAGCGTTGTTATGTTAACACGCCGTTTTGAAAAAATCAAGCTGTTGAATCTGAATTTTTGATAGAAAAAACCAGAAAAAATCTCCAGCTTCTTGCTTCGCCGCGAGTCGTGAAGGATAATAGCAGATAGATTATTATGAGCTGAGGTAGACGAATATGATGAATGGGAAAATCGATTTGCGTAGCGACACTGTCACCTGGCCTACGGCTGAAATGAGAAAGGCCATGGCTGAAGCTGCCGTTGGCGATGATGTTTATGGTGATGATCCTACCATTTTAGAGCTGGAAAATTGCGCCGCTTCATTGCTTGGCAAGGAAGCTGGACTCTTTGTTCCAAGTGGTACGATGGGCAATCAATTGGCTTTGATGTCCCAGGTCAACCGAGGCGAAGAAGTCATTTTATCGGATCGCTGCCACATTGTTGTTCACGAGGCCGGCGCGCCCGCCATTTTATCCGGCGCCCAGCTGCGTTGCCTGCCGGTAGTGAACGGACAAATGAATCCCGACCAGATTGAAGCCACAATCAGAAAAGATCCGGCGAATATCCATAGTCCGCGAACAGCATTGATTTGCTTGGAAGAAGCAGACTCGGACGGTCTGGTTCACGAGCTTGATTACCTGGAGCGAGTCTCCAGAATTGCTGGCCAATATCAGATACCCATTCATATGGACGGGGCGCGCCTGTTCAATGCCGCAACAACACTTGGCGTTTCTGCCCGGACGCTGGCACTGCACGCGGATACGGTACAGATCTGCCTTTCAAAAGGGCTTTGCGCACCAGTCGGCTCCATTCTGGCCGGAAAGGCGGACGTAATCAATTTGGCCAGGAGAAAACGGAAAATTCTTGGCGGCGCCATGCGGCAAGCTGGCATATTGGCAGCAGCCGGCCTGATTGCCTTAAATAAAATGGCCGGGCGTCTTGCCGAAGACCATGCCAATGCGGCTTGGTTGGCTAAACAGCTGGCCGCGCGTCCGGAAAAATTTGAAATAGTCAGAAAACCCATGATCAACATGGTATTTTTTCGGTTAAATCATTATCCGCTTAACGGTGAAAAACTCGTTGAAGCATTGTCATCTAAAAATATTCTGATTAATCCTCCGGAAGATGGCGAACTTCGCTTTGTCACCCACTATTGGGTCGATCGGCCGGATCTTGAATATTGTATCCAGGCGCTTGACGATCTGGGCTAACAAAAAGCGCAATCCAGTTTGAAGCATCCCATGACAGCCGGCAGATACTGCCGGCTGTCTGTTTTTGTCGAGTTTTGTTGAATGAACCTGGATAGTTTTTCTGCTGCGCTCATTTTACAATAGCGCTAGAAGAAAGGAGAAGCAAAAATGAATATAATCATCGCTGATGCCGAATCTGATTTTATTGCTGCCCTAATTGTTCAATTAGCTGATTTACTGCCAGAAATCAGCTTTCGACAGTATAATCATGAATTTGGTCTGAAGCAATTATTGGAATTGTCGGCCAGTCAAAAATGTCTCGTTCTTTACAACGCAGTCGATTTTCCTGGTTTGCCGGAAGAATTTTTCCAAAATAATCCGGCGGCTCATGGTGAATTCTGGCCAATGCGCCTCGGACTATCCGCTCAGGCAGACAACAATTCAGCAATGGCCATTCCAGAGCTGCCCCGTTTGGGGTCCGTCAAGCATTTAAGCGGATTACTGCAACAATGGATCAAATCCAATCCGGTCAGTCATGCTGGCGAATTACTTGGGACAACTAGCCTTGATGCAAATTCCAATCCCCAGAAGCCGATCTTGTCTTCTTGTACCCCGATCAGCAATGCGCCCCAATTAAACTTGCTTGTTTCAATCGATCCGGCCGGCTATCGGCCTGATATCAGCCATCGGCGCTTAATCGAGCTGGTCCGGACCGGACGGCGCGTTATTTATTTACCATTAATGCCCACCTATCAGATGGTATGCCTGGCTCCGCCCGGACAAGGGCCATCCATTTCAGATCTATTACTTCAATTGCTTGGGCAGCATGTTCAGGCAGAGCAGATCGGGCAATACTGGCAGCCCCACCCGGAAGGTTTTTTTCAGTTTCGCCCGCCAGACCGGTCGGATGACCTGGTTTTATGCAGCCCGGAAATCCTCCGGAAGCTGGTCGTTCTTTTACGGGAACGTTTGATTTTAGAGACAGAACCTTGCTCCGTTTTTATTGATTGCGCCGGTATTCCGCTGACCTCGATTGCCAGTATCGGCGTTTTGTGCGACAGTTGTGAGGTTTCGCTTCCAGACCAGGATTGTTTTGCCGCTGACGCCGCGCGGCGCGAAATCAGTCAGCTTCTAGCTGTTCTGCCCACCAGCTGCAAAATTCGCGAAACCCGGCTGACTCAACAAAATAAAGCCCATATTCTAAAGTCAGGGGGATTAATTGATGCCTTTGGAGCCTGCAGTCCGGCAAAAACTGATTAATCGGGTATTATCCCAAATTGGCGATCAGGCCGATGTCGATGACGAACAGCTGCGAAAAGTGATTCTTCTCACAGTTGCACAAGCCTATGCCGGATCACGCTTAACTTTCCAGGAGCGTCAGGCTGTCGCCCAGTCGCTGTTTCATGGCATGCGGGGCCTGGATATTTTGCAGCCCCTTATGGACGATTCGATGATAACAGAGATTATGGTCAACGGACCCAATCAGATTTTCTACGAAAAGTCAGGACAAGTTTTTCCGGCTGGAATACATTTCGACAACATTACTCACTTGACTGGCGTCATCACCAATTTTTTCGGCAGAGCCAACCGTTTGATCCACGAAAAATCACCCTTGGCGGATATGCGGCTGCAAAATGGCGCACGTGTCCATGCGGCGTTGCCGCCAGCCGCTCCGGATGGGCCTATTCTGACAATTCGCAAGTTCACCGGTTTGCTGCCGGATATGCCGAATTTGATTAGCTGTGGATTTATCACATCCGCAGCAGCCGATTATTTGATTAAAGCGGTAAAAGAACGTCAAAACCTTTTCATTTGCGGCGGCACGGGGACAGGGAAAACCACTTTCCTAAACATATTATCCGGCTTTATTCCTGCAGTTGAACGCATCGTCACAATTGAAGACGCTGCAGAATTATCCCTGCAAAATGTTCCAAATCTGGTCCGGTTGGAAGCACGGCAATCAGGCCCTGACGACGAAGATGAAATCAGCCTGTCCGATCTGATCAGAGCTTCATTGCGAATGCGGCCCGATCGGATCATTGTAGGTGAAGTTCGCGGCCGGGAAGCTTTCGATATGCTGCAAGCCATGAATACGGGACACCCTGGGTCGCTTTGCACCGGGCACGGCAATTCGTGTCAGGACATGTTGAATCGTTTATCATTGATGGTCTTGATGGCCGTTCAAATTCCTTGGGAGGCCATTCACGCGCTAATTGCCTCTGCACTGCAGGTTATTGTCCATTTGCAGCGAACCGCGACTGGCCAGCGGCAAGTAGGCGAAATATGCAAAATTATCAGCGGCGAATCCGGCCGCATCATTTTGCAGTCATTGTACCGGCGAATAGGGGGTGAACTATGCTATGTCGCCGAAGATGCGGCTAACTGGGACTACTACGAAATCTGAATTCCTTTTGCCGGTTGGCTGCATTGCAGCTTGCTGGATTGCTGGTTGCCCCTATCTCTATGACCACTGGATTCAATTGATTTTGGCGATTGTTTTTGGTTGTCTGTTAAGCCGCTCACTGCTTTCCTGGTTGAAAGGACGGCGACTCAACTTTTATCATGAACAATTCAGATGGCTGCTCGAACATCTCTTGGCAAAATTGACTGCAGGCGCAACATTGGAACGTGCATTTATGGAAGCATCGATCAGCCTCGGCCAATTGCTGGGGAAAAAGTCTGAACTTCTTATCGGCTTGCAACAATTGGAAAAACAATTGACAGCTAGGCAGCCACTGGATTCTTCTTTAACAAAACTTGGTTTGAAATTGCCTTGCCCCGAAGCAATGCTATGCTTTCAAGTTCTTCCCGGGTTGCGCAAAGCCGGCGGACAAGTTAGCCAATTTATTCGTCAACAATTGCGGATGACAACTGAGCAACTGGTTTTAAAGCAGGATATCAATGCAGAAAATGCCCAAAGACAAACTGAAGCGATCATTCTTGCCGGGATGCCTTTTGTTATGGCTGGATTGCTGCAAAAATCAAGTGACCTCTATGCAAATCGGGCACTAACGACAACTTTTGGCACGATCGGTTCGATACTGGCTTACGGACTTGCTATGTCGGCGGCAATTCTTACTGTTGCTACTTTGGCTAATCACGGCAGTCGTTCCCGCAAATTATACAACTTCTCTAAAGGACAAAATCAGGTTGTTCGTTTCATGTTTTATCCTGCAAAAATATTACTTCATTTTTATCAGAACAGATTGCCAGAAGTTTATGGAATCCGGCTGCTGCAAATTTTACAGGAATCAAAACAGGGGGAAAATCAGGACGCCCAATCCACTTGGTTGATATACTTCAAATACAAGGCGTTCTATTTACTGGTTTGTCTTATCCCTGGGATTCTGCTAATCCGGACAAATCCAACAGGCTGGTACTGGCTGGTTCTTTTGCCGATTCTGATTGTTTTGCTGCAGGATCAGCAAATATTCTCTTTTGCCAAGCAGCGCCAACAAGACTATCGGCTCGACTATCCAATCTTTCTTAATCTGGCAACAGCATTATTGCAAGCTGGCATTTCCTTACATATCACTTTGAAAATTTGTACCGACAACCTTGTCTCAGGGCCGTCCGACAGGCAAAAATCACCTGTTGGCAACGCATTGCAACAAGATTTGATCAATATAAAGCGGCAATTGCAGATTGGGATGCCGGCTGATCGCGTCTTGGAAAAAATGGCTGTTAAATGTGTATTGCCGGAAGCACAGGCAGCCATGCTCCTGATGGTTCGCTATGATCAGGCTGGCGGGGCAGAAATACTGCATCTTTTGCAAATGCAGGCAGCAACATGCTGGACGATCTATCGCAATGCGGTTCGAAAAAAGCTGGAACATCTGTCACTGCGGTTGTTGCTGTCAATGACTCTAGATCTGCTGTCGGTTTTGCTTACTTCGATTTTGCCGGCAGTTCTAAGTTTAAAAACGATCTAACGATAAAAAGGAGGGATAATTTTGTATAGAAAAGATTTAGCTCATCCAGATTGTCCTGCAAGATCTTCTCATATCCGGTCAGGAACGAATTGGAATCGCCGCAAAGGCATCGGTACGCTTGAAGTCGTCATCATTATTGCTGTTTTACTGTCTATTGCCTTGATTTTTCGCCAAGCTTTGACTGCATATGCTACAGATTTGATTGACACTGTATTTAACGATCAAAATGTTATTGATGAATTAGCCGTTAACTAGATAAAACCAAAGGAGTATTTTGCATGCAAGCCGATCATATCAAGCAAGAATCAGAAGCATTGGGAAATTTACTGGTTTGGAGCCTGGAAGATCAAAATCAACTGATACAGTACCAGCTTCACCTTTTGATCCGCAAGCGGCCTGCATACCTCTTGCCAGGTTTTTTGCGATACCGGTCAGGCAAACCGCAGTTCTGTTTGGAGACTACCGGATTTTTGCCGCTTGATCAGGTTTTACAGGGGGACCTGCTTACGCCTGATCGCGGCAAGTCATTGCTGGCTGATTTAGTTGAAATCCTGATCGATGCGGTTGATCATTTGCTGCCCATCCACCAGTTTACCTTGAATCCAGCATTGATTTTCATGCAACCCGATCAGACTTTACGACTGGCATTCTGGCCAATACGCATGGATCCTTTAGAAAACAACAACAGAAATGCATATCCTAAAGACCTGGGTGAACTGCCACGGTTTCTGCAAATAATTGGTTCATCATTCAAGATCCCTCATGATAAAATCGAGCTGTATCAGCAAGTTTTACAAAATGACGACTTGCAGAAGCTGCATCATCAATTGACACATCAATCGGATCATGATGAAATCAAGCCGTTATCCCAACCAAGTCATCGTTTGAAAATTCCCCGGACTAAAAAGTATAATCGGCGGCAAAAAAAGGAATGGCTGAAAGATTTCTGCGAAAAACTAAACCAATTATTCGAAAAGCTTGGGGGTTGGCTTTTGGGACGCGACAATCAGATTCTTGCCGAGGCAGAAGACCAGACTGTACTTTTAGCTGAAAATCCGGCTGATTTCCGCATGGCGCATTTATCCGAAGGAATGCCGGGAACGCCCGAAGAGAATGAGGGTTTACGGGCATATGTTCTGGTAGACGATTTTATTATTGGCCGCGATCAGAAAACAAGCGATCTCTGTCTGAATTATCCCGGAATAGGGCGTCAGCACGCTAGAATATCAAGGCGCGCCGGATCATTTTTCTTATGCGACTTGGGTTCACGAAACGGAACCAGTCTGGATGGCCGGCGGTTATTAAAAAATACGGAAAATCTGCTGCCTGACCAATGTCTTCTGGGATTTGCTGATCGTTCGTTTTATTTTCAGGCAGACTGATCCGACTTAACTGTCTTTATACTTATTGGCAACTTTTATTCTGGCCTTTGCTCTGGCAATCCCATGCCGTGCATGTGTTTTTTCCTGAAGAGACAAGTTGGGATCGCCGATACGGGCTTCAGCTCTTGAGAGCGCTTTTTCTGCTCGACGGACATCGATCTGATGAGGCCATTCGGCGGCATTGACGACAATAATCGTCAGTTCGGAACCGATTTCGGCATATCCATTGGTCGCTACTGCGACCTTCCACTGCTGGTCGATTTTCAAACGGATCTCACCTGGTTTCAAGGCTGCGATCAATGGCGTATGGCCTGGCATTATGCCAATCTCGCCATCCTTGCTTGTGATCACCACCATTTCGACCGGACCTTCGAAAAACATTTCGTAAGGAGTCACGATTTCAACATGCAGGGTTCTTTCATCCATTTAACATCTCTCCCCTCCTTGGGATTATGATTTGCTTGCTTCATATGCCTTATAGACGTCGTCTATGGATCCTTTCATGAAGAAATGATGTTCCGGGATATGGTCTACGCTGCCAGAAACAATTTCACTAAAACCTTTTACCGTATCCTCAACGGTGACATAACGGCCTTCGTAACCAGTCGATCCTTCCGTCACAAAGAATGGCTGTGAAAGAAACTTCTGGACTTTCCTGGCGCGATTGACAGTCAGTTTGTCGTGATCACTGAGTTCTTCCATGCCAAGAATCGAGATAATGTCTTGCAGTTCCTTGTATCTTTGAAGCGTTTCCTGCACTTTTCGGGCGACCCGGTAATGATTGACACCTACAACCGCTTCACTCAAAATGCGAGAAGAAGATTCGAGCGGATCAACTGCTGGATAAATGCCTAATTCAACTACCGCTCTCGACAGAACCGTAATTGCATCCAGATGGGCAAAAGTCGTTGCCGGCGCAGGATCAGTAAGGTCATCGGCCGGAACGTAAACCGCCTGAATCGAGGTAATCGACCCTTTGCGAGTGGAAGTGATTCTCTCCTGCAAGGCACCCACTTCATTGGCAAGCGTGGGCTGGTAGCCAACTGCAGAGGGGATTCGTCCCAACAAAGCGGAAATTTCTGATCCAGCCTGGATGAAACGAAAAATATTATCAATAAAAAGCAGGACATCTTTATTTTTTATATCACGAAAATATTCAGCCATGGTCAAACCGGTAAGCGGGGCACGCATGCGGGCGCCTGCCGTCTCATTCATCTGGCCGAAAACCATGACGGTTTTGTCGATGACGCCAGACTCACGCATTTCATTCCATAAATCGTTGCCTTCGCGGGAACGTTCACCAACGCCGGTAAAAACGGAGTATCCCCCGTGTTCTTTGGCAATATTGCGGATCAATTCAAGGATCAAAACGGTCTTGCCAACTCCAGCGCCGCCAAACAAGCCGATCTTGCCGCCGCGGCTAAACGGTACAAGCAGGTCGATAACCTTGATGCCAGTTTCCAATAGCTTGGCCTCGGGGTACTGGTCGGTAAAAGATGGAGCCGGCCGATGAATCGGCCAATGATCGGATGCTATGACCGAACCGCCGCCGTCAATGGGTTCACCCAATACATTGAACAGACGACCCGTAATCATTTCTCCAACGGGCACCATTACCGGAGCGCCCGTTGACTGGGCTTCGGCGCCGCGGATCATGCCTTCCGTCGGTGAAAAGGAAACACAGCGAACGATCCCTTCGCCGCGCTGTTGCATAACTTCAGCAAAGATGGTTTGTGCGCCGTTCCGGATACTGACCGCTTCATTTATACCCGGCAACTCTTCCTCGGAGAACTGAATATCCAGTACCGGTCCGATAATCTGGGTTACATATCCTGTTGCCATTCGGTTTTTTCACCTTCCGTTTTCAATCTGGTTTTCATTGCGGCCAACGCTTCCGAGCCGCCAACGATCTCAGATATTTCGTTTGTAATTTTTGCTTGACGCGCCTGATTGTTCAGCAATGTCAATTTATGCAGCATTTCATCGGCATTTTCAGTTGCGTTATCCATGGCGGTCATTCGGGCAGTTTGCTCACTGGCATATGCCTCTGTCAATGCGCCATAGACCATGCCATTCAAGTAAGTGTTGATCAGGTATGTGACAACGTCATCGGCTGTCGGAGAGTAGTCGATGCCGCTGCCGGCAATCAGGCCACGCTGCTGAAGGTATTTGGGAGGAATAATAAGTTCCAGCGCATCCGGATTGACTGGCAAGATACGGGTGACTATCGGTTTCATGGATATGGCTGATTCCATTTTTGTATAGATGAAATAGACCAGATCCAGGGTTTCCGTTTCGTAAAGGTCTAGAATAAAGTCGGAAATTTCCCGGGCCCGATAATAAGTGGGTTCATTGATTGGGTACTGAAAATCTGCAACGACATCAAAGCCAGCTTTAATCAGCCGCTCTTTGCCAATGCTGCCGGCAACATAGAGTTTGGTAGTCGTCATCAATCCTTTACGAACATTATCGATCATTTTGTAATGGATGTGATTTTCCGTTGTTGCCAAAACATTCATATTGTAGGCGCCGGCAAGTCCTTGGTCGCCAGTCAGGATAAAGTATCCGATTTTCCATGTTTCGCCTCTTTTTTTAGTGCGCAATTGAAAAAAGGTATTGTCGATAATGATGCCTGCATCCCGTAATTCAACCATTGTTTCAGCGCAAAGGGCAAAAAATGGCATGGTTTTTTCGAGCTGGTTTCTGGCGCGGCGCATCTTCACAGCGCTGATCAGCTGCATTGCCCGAGTCATCTGTTTGATGTCGGTAATACTGTTGATATGCTTTTTTAAATCAGAGAGCTGTTCCATAATCCTCGTGTTCGGCCTTCCATCTCACGATATAATCCTTAATTGACCCGTCAATAGTGATGGCTGCCGTTTCAGTAAATTGGCCGCTGCCGGCTATTTCTTCCAGCATGACCGGATGTAGGTCGCGCATTGCTTGTAAAAAGTCGGCAAGGAACGACCGGACGTCTTCCTTGTCCAGATCAGTCAGAACGCCTTTATTGGCAAGATAAAGCATGACAACCTGCTCTTCCATGGCCAGCGGCGAATACTGCGGCTGTTTTAAAACCTCGATGACCCGTTCACCGGTATTCAGTTGTGACCTTGTTTCAGGATCCAGTTCTGAGCCGAATTGCGAAAAAGCTTCTAATTCCCGGTACTGAGCCAGGTTTATACGCAAGGGGCCGGCCACTTTTTTCATCGCCTTGGATTGTGCGGCGCCGCCAACCCGGGAAACGGACAAACCAACATTAATGGCAGGCCGTTGACCGGAGAAGAACAGTTCACTCTCCAGATAAATCTGTCCATCGGTGATGGAAATGACATTGGTTGGAATATAGGCTGAAATATCGCCGCTTTGGGTCTCGACAATCGGCAAGGCAGTAATCGATCCGCCGCCAAGCTGGTTATTCAGGTGAGCAGCTCGCTCCAGCAACCGGGAATGCAGATAGAAGACATCACCCGGATAAGCTTCACGGCCCGGCGGACGCCTCAGAAGCAGTGAAATCGCCCGATAGGCCTGAGCATGTTTGGTCAGGTCATCATAAACGATCAGAACATCCGCCTTTTCGTTATACATCAGTTCTTCCGCCATTGCACACCCTGAGTAAGGTGCAATGTATTGTAATGAAGCCGAAGAGCTGGCACTGGCGACAACGACAGTCGTATAATCCATGGCGCCTTTGCTTTGAAGGATATTGACAACATTGGCAACTGTCGACATTTTCTGGCCTATTGCAACATAGATGCAATAAACGCCCTTGTCATGCTGATTCAAAATCGTATCGATCGCCAAGGCAGTCTTGCCGGTCTGGCGGTCGCCAATGATCAATTCACGTTGGCCTCGCCCGATCGGAGTCATGGCGTCTATCGCGGTGACGCCGGTATGAAGCGACTGATTGACCGGCTGTCGCTCGACAATGCCGGGTGCCGGAAATTCGATTGGACGCCGGTTTAAAGTCGTTATTGGACCAAGTCCATCAATTGGCGAACCCAGAGGGTCGACCACCCGCCCCAGCATGGATTTGCCTGACGGAACACTGACTGTCGTACCTGTCCGTTTGCAGATCATGCCCTGGCGGATTGAATCATCCTGCTGCAAGAGAACAACACCCACCCGGTCTTCTTCCAGGTTCATCGCAATTCCAAAAGTTTGCCGGGTAAACATGATCAGCTCGCTGTTGCGGCAATTCTGAATGCCTCGAACATAAGCAACGCCATCGCTAACGCTGATGACCTGTCCGACTTCGTCTACCGCCGAGCTCGACATAAAGGATTCCAATGATTCACGCAGGTGATCAACCATGGTATGGGTCGCAGCTTCTTCGTCAGTGAGCGGCATCGGTTCGGAATCCCAGAAAATATCCTGGCCGCCCGGGGCGACAGGCATCTCATCAAAAAGGGACAAGGCATCGTCCAGGCTGCCTTTGATCAATTCATTGACTTCGCTTTCGGGTTCTTCACCTTCAGCGCCTATTGATTTTTGGGTCTTTAACTTCGTGACGATCCGGCTAAGCTGGCCTTTGATACTATAATCGTAGCGGAACCCCCCTGCGAAGATGATCATGCCGCCGATTAAAGTTGCATCAGTATCCAAACGGACTTCATAATCCCGAATGCCAAAATGCTCGGCGAATTTGGCCGCAATGTTTTTACCCTTTTCCGGATCAAGCTCGACTGACGAAACGATGCGGATCACGCGAAAAGACGTGTCAGCCATCGTTGCTCACCCCGCTTTGATTGATGGCAGCCGAGGCTTTGTCCTTTTGCATCTGGTCATCCAGAAAATGTTCCACTAATTCACGCTGCCGGCGCTCGTCCATGACCTGTCCGATCACTTTCGAGGCGATGGCTACTGAAAGATCTGCGACTTCGTCACGGACGTCATTCAGCATCGTCACGCGCATCCGGCTAATCTCAGCGTCAGCACGCGTCAGCATGCTGGCCGCCTCGCGCTTGGAATCCGAAAGGATTGCCTCGCTCTGGATTTCAGCCTGGCTTCTGGCATTCGTTAAAATCGTTGCTGCTTCATGATTGGAATTATCAAGGCGCAAGTTTGCATCCGCCAGCTTGTGCTCTGCTTCCGTCAATTTGGTTTGCGCATCTGCAAGCTCCGTCTCCACATCGGTTTTGCGCTTGCGCAAAACTTTCAGGATCGGCTTGAATAAAAATTTTTTCAAGACAAAATACGTCACCAGCAGATTGATGATGGTCAAGATAGCGGCCGATGCATAACCGGCCATTGCTTCTGGGGTGAACATCTTATTTCCTCACCTCGTCTAAGCCTTATTGAAAGGCAAAAATAAGTAACAAGCTAACGACCAGGGCGTAGATGGCTGTCGCTTCGATAAATACGATAGCGGTCATGAGCATGGCCTGGATTTTGCCGGCGATCTCCGGTTGTCTGGCGGATGACTCGAAGGCCTTGGACGATGCCATGCCAATGCCGATTGCTGCAGCGCTTGCTGCCAGAGCTATTGCCAAAGCAGCTCCTAATGCGATAATTCCTCTTTCCATATTTGTTCCTCCTTATGAATATGCTATGAATGTAATGATGCCTGAGCTTCTTTTGCCAGGTGCGCGCCTTCAATAACTTCGCCAATATACGTAATGGTCAGGTAGGTGAAAATGACTCCCTGCAGGATACCGTCGGCCAGGTCAAACCAAAGGCCGACTACACCAGGCAAAATAACCGGTACAATCAGGTAGATGAACTCCATCAGGATAAAAGCGCCGAAAATATTGCCAAAAAGCCGCAAAGACAAAGACATGGGCTTGATCAGGTAATCCAGGATCTTAAATGGCAGCAGCATGGCTTTGGGATAGACCAGCGAATGCCAGAAACCTCTCCAGCCGACGAAACGAACGGACATGCCGATGACATAGACAATGGTGAACAAAGCCAGTGCGATCGGGAATGCCGGGTTTTTTGCCGGCGGCGGGACTTTGAACATGGATGAAATATTGGTTAGTGAAATGAAGATCGCAATGGTGCCGACATAGGGAACAACTGCTTCAGCTTGATCATAGGACATGTTGGATGACTGGCAAAGTTTGAGCAGCAAATTGATCAGGCTTTCCGCAGTCAGTTGCCGCATGCTGTCCGGATGATGCTTGGGCTTTCGTCCAAGAAACCAGGCCAGGGCGCAAATGACAACCATGACAATCCAAGTCACGGCAATAGCGTCCGTGATAACCAGCCGGAATCCGCCTAATTGCAGGGAAAACAAGTTTTCCGGCGCAATTGCTTTGCTGATTTCAGCACCTAGATCGCCGATCTTGACCTCTTCGACAAATTTTTCTTTAAATGCTGTGAAAAATTCACTTAGATAGCTCATGCTAAACCACCGCTTTGTTTTAATAATCTGAGAGCCCGATTTAGACTCAAGACTCGTCACTGATGAATTTCAATGCATCATGCTACATCAAAACAAGATAATAAGCAAGTAATTCGTAAAAATAATATGGCACACAAAATAATTACATTGGATTTCGTTCAAAAAGCCCTGCAAAAATTTACAGGAAATTCTGCCGACGTACTATTTTGTCCCAAACAGCCGGTCGCCGGCGTCGCCCAGGCCCGGCACAATGTAGGCATGGTCGTTGAGGCGGATGTCTTTCGCTGCACAGAAAATCGGCACATCCGGGTGGTCGCGGTGCAATCGCTCGATTCCTTCGGGCGCGGCAATCAGGCACATGAATTTGATGTTGGTGATGCCTTTTTGTTTTAAAAAGGTAACGGCTGCAGATGCAGAACCGCCTGTCGCCAGCATCGGGTCGAGCACGACAATCTCACGCTCGGCCGCATCTTCCGGCAGTTTGCAGTAATATTCAACGGGTTCAAGCGTCTTGGGATCACGATAAAGGCCAATGTGCCCAACCTTTGCCATGGGCAAAAGATTAAGCATGCCATCGACCATGCCAAGTCCGGCACGCAGAATTGGCACCAGCGCCAGCTTCTTGCCGGCTAAAACTTTGGTCTTGGCAATCGCAACCGGCGTCTCAATCTCGACTTCCTTCAGGGGCAAGTCGCGCGTAACCTCATAGGCCATCAGCATAGCCACCTCGGAAACCAATTCGCGAAATTCTTTGGTGGTAGTCCGCTTGTCGCGCATGAGTGAAATTTTATGCTGGATTAGCGGATGATCAAAAACAAAAACATTATCCATAAAAGCCTCCCTCTGATCCGTCGCTGCAGTTATTTGAAATTGATTTCTTCTGTCGCAATTATTTCGTCGACCCGGACCTGATGGCGTCCACCTTTTTCAAATGGCTCGGCCAAAAAGGCGTCAACAATCGCAAAGGCAAGTGCTGAACCGACAACCCGGGCACCCAGGGCCAGAACATTGGCGTTGTTGTGCTGACGAGACATGCGGGCCATATATTCATTGGTGCAGAGCGCGGCCCGAATCCCTTTGAACTTGTTGGTCGTAATCGAGATCCCAAGGCCGGTGCCGCAGATGACGATGCCATAATCCGCATTGCCGGACAGGACAGCCTGTGACACTGCCTTGCCATAAGGTACGTAGCTGGCGGCATCCACGCCATTTTGCGCGCCATAATCATCACAAACAATCCCTTGCTTATTCAGATGATCCATAATCAGGCGTTTCAGCTGATAACCGGCATGATCACTGCCAAGTGCGATTTTCATAAGTTCCCCTCCAAAAAGCAACAAAATCTTTGCATTTACTGACCTATTGTACCACTAACCACACGACAGCGACAAGTTTGCCAAGCATGCTTCCAGCTTGATCTCGTCGTCAAAGCTCCTCCGCTGGCGGCAATTTTTGGATCAAAGGGAAATCCTGATTAAGCGGTTCATGGCAAAAATGGCTTTGGCCGGATGCAAATTCAGCAACAGTCTGACCATGGCCAATGATCCGGTACTGATACGTCATCAAGCCGTCCAGTCCAACAGGACCGCGGGCGTGAATCTTGCTTGTGCTGACGCCGACCTCGGCGCCAAAGCCATACCGGAAACCATCGCTGAACCGGGTTGAGCAGTTCCAGAAAACATTGCCGGAATCTACCTCCTGCATGAACCGGCGGGCTTCGGCCGGCTCCCTGGTGACAATGGACTCGGTATGCCCGGAACCATATTGATTGATATGATCAACTGCTTCATTCAGGCTATCGACGATTTTTATCGATACTTTATAGTCAAGATATTCCGTATGCCAATTTTGGACCAACGGACAGCCAAGCAGGGCGCAGACCCTTTCGCAGCCGAATATTTCGACGTGCTGTTCTGCAAGCGCCTTAGCCAGAGGCTGCAAGAGCGACTCAACCAGGCTTTTATGCAGGAGGATTGTTTCTGCGGCATTGCAGACGGCGACATATTGGGTTTTGCTGTCGATCGCCAGGCGGATCGCCATTTCCGGATCGCAGCCGGCATCGAGATATAGATGGCAGACGCCATCTGCATGGCCAAGAACCGGAATCCGGGTATTGTCCATGATATACCGGACAAATTCGTTCGAGCCGCGCGGAATCAAGAGATCGACCTCCCGGTCCATTTTCAGCAGCCGGCTGACGTCGTCCCTGGTTTCCAAAAGACCAATCCAGCCATCCGGCAGACCGGCATCCTGGCTGGCTTTGGCAATGACGCCCGAGAGAACGCGATTGGTTTCCATCGCTTCTGTTCCGCCTTTAAGCAGCAAGGCATTGCCGCTCTTCAAGCACAATCCGGCAATCTGAACCAAAGCATCCGGCCGGGACTCGAAAATGATGCCGATCACGCCAATTGGGCAACTGACCCGATAAAGATCAAGGCCTTTGTCCAAACGGGTTGAAAGCTGAGTATGCCCGACCGGATCCGGCAGACGCGTCAGGCTTTCAAGGCCGCTAACCACATCGTCCAGTTTTTGCTGGTCAAATTTGAGCCTTTTTTGCAATGGAGCGGCAAGGCCCGCCCTCTGGCTGCGGTTCAGATCTGCTTGATTGGCGGCAAATATTTCTTCTGCCTGTTTTTGCAATGCAGCGGCAATTTGCAGTAAAGCCTTGTTTTTTTGACTGCTGTCCAATATCGCCATTCGGCGGGCAGCCTTGCGGGCATTCAGAGCAAGGGAGCTGGCATCCACCAAAAATCACCTCCAGGGAAATGTGGATAATGTGGAAAACTCTGTGCATAACTACAGGACAACGCTTTTCGGGATTTTAAGCCTGTAGACGCTTGCTATTGCGTAATGTTACGATCTGAATCAACTGATGACAAAAACCGAACGCATTTTTGTCATCAACTGACAAGCGCTGTAATTCAAGGTTTTGTCAAATTTTCAACGCATTCCGTATTATTAATGTGTCCTTGATTGGCGGACACAGGAAAACTTGACATGACATCTGCATATGACTCCGGTGTGCCAATATCGATGCAAAGCCCATCGAACAAATAACACCGGACCGGTTTGCGATGATAAAGCCAAGCCGGGAAATTACCCGGGGCATCCGGCGGATTGCCGGCGTTCAAATATTCCCGCAGCATGGGAATGGTGTCCTTGCGGTAAAAATAGGTTGCGAAAACAGCAATATTGGATTTGGGGTGAGCCGGCTTTTCTTCCAAATTGACAATCAACCCCTTTTCATCCAGCAAAGCAATCGCATATCGATGGAGATTTTCTTCCGGCGGCATCTCGCAAGCCAAAACCATGTCGTTCCCATAGCGGCGAAAATGCTTCCAGGCATCGCGAAGGCGATAGGTGAACAAATTGTCGCCTGCGATCACCAAAAGATCCGAGTCGATTTTTTGCCGGTCAATACAGAACTGGATATCCCCAATCGCACCAAGGCGATCCAGTTCGCTAGCGGTGCCATCATCGAGGACAACGATAGGCGGTTGGCCGGCTTTGGCCTTGCTGTTGCGCTTATTGGCCCATTCTTCAAACTGTTCGGCAAAACGGTGGTTGCTGATGACCATGATCTCATCGAGGTCATCCAGCGTATTCATTTCATCAACGATATAGTCGATAATCGGCCGGCCATGTACCGGCAGCAATGCCTTGGCTTTGTTGAGGGTCAATGGATACAGTCGGGTTGCATACCCGGCTGCAAGTATTATTCCTTTCATTTTCCCAGTCTCCTTTGCCTGAAGTAATGAAAAAGTGTGCAGCGAATCATGCCATTATATAATTTTCTGCGTTTGTCCGCACGCCCGCCAACCAAATTTTCAAATTGTTCATGTGGTGTGATCACTGAAAGCCGGATTCCAGGCCGGGCCATTCCCTCGTCGAGGAAAATCCGGCCAATGCCGGCATAAAGATCTTCTGCCTGCTGTATGTCAAGCAGGCGCTCTCCGTATGGGGGATTGCAGATGACCAGATGGCGGTCATGTCCGGTCCAAGCCGCCAGGTCATCCAGCTTCAGTTTGTAAAGATCCGCCTGGCGGAAAGAAATCATCTGTTCGACGCCGGCGCGACGGGCATTGGCCTCTGAAACTTCGACGGCCCGCGGTGAAAGGTCGGATCCAAAGATGAAAGGCTTTTGAGGCGGTTGCAGATCCATTTTGGCCATGGCTTCTTCGCGGGCCTGCTTAAAGGGTTCTTCACCGATCAGATGCCATTTTTCGCCGGCAAAAGGCCGGTTCAGGCCTGGAGCGATCCCAAAGGCGATCATTGCGGCTTCGATCGGCAGCGTTCCAGATCCGCAGCAAGGATCGTACACGGCCTCATCGCCATGGGGCTGAAACCGCGAGACCATCAGCATGGCCGCCGCCAGTGTTTCCTTGATTGGCGCCTCATGCTGCAAAGGCCGGTAGCCGCGTTTATGAAGGCCGTCACCGGACGTGTCCACCATCATGCTGACCTGGTCGGAGACAATCCCGAATTGGATCCGGATCAGGCCAAGCCCCTGGTCTTCAGGCAACCGGCCGTCCAAAGGCAGGCGGCGTGCCGATAGAAGGCGGCTGACAATCGCTTTTTTGATCAGGCTTTGGCAGGCTGGGATGCCAAACAATGCAGATTTTCGCGAATAACCGTTGATATGGAAAGCTACACCCGGAGCCAGCCAGTCTTCCCAAGGCAAGGCAAGTGTTGACTCGAACAGGGTGTCAAAATCGCTTGCCGGAAATGTTGCCAGCTGAACCAAAACCCGTTCCGCCGTGCGCAAATTGACATTCAGCCTGGCTGTAGCCAGCGCCGTCCGGCTGGTCTGTCCGGGCAAATCGCCGGCGTCCAGCATAACCTGGCCATCCGACACGGTGATCGATTCCCTGGCATAGCCAAGTCCGGTCAGTTCCTCGGCAGTCAAGGCTTCGATGCCAAATAAAGTTGTCATCATTATTTTCATAGACACTCTCCTGTATGCCCATTATATCAGCAACCGCAAAACGCTTAAAGGCAAAACCGGTAAAACAGGTCAGCCAATAAAATACCGGCCCAGCAAAAAGGTGACGCCGGCCAGCATCCAGCCGCCGATGATGTCGGTCAGCCAGTGCACATCCAGATATAAGCGGCCATAGGCAGTAAGCAGAGCCACGCAAAACAGGTAAGTGCTGATGATGATCAAAAGCGGCAGCGAGATATACGGCATCAGGACGGCCGGCACCAGCAAGGCAAAAGTCATGCTGGCCGAACTGTGGCCGCTCGGATAGGAACCGGTTGTCATGAAAACATGGGAAATCAATTGCGGCGGTCTGGCTACCGAAGTCAGGCGCTTGCTCATGCTGACAATCGTCGTCTGGACAAACATGGCTGAAGTCAAAACCATCGCCCGCCGCCAATCACCCCAGATCAGGCCGATTATCACAGCCAGCAGCATCAGCTGGATGGAGAGGGAAAGCACGTCGTTGTAACGGTGAGTTAAAATCATCAAAGGCCGCAGCCGCAAATTCCGATTGCGGTCGACCAGGATGCGGACCCGAAGATTCAGCGGTTCCAGCAGGGGATTTAAAACGGCCAGGCCGAGATAAATCAAAAGTTGCAGGACCAGAAAAAAGATTGTCAATTTGTTCATGCTTACCTCATGCTGCCTCGTGGATTTGGCAGCCAAACCTTAAGTTGGCCGCTTTGCCAGAGTCATTAATCAAATTCAACCAGGCCTGCCAGTCCATCAGTCATCCGGATTTCATTTCCCGTAAAAATCCAGATTGCCTCTACATCCGTCAGCTTTTCGACCAGAGCGCGGCCTTGGTCGTAAGGCATCAGAAATAACGCTGTCGACAAAAAATCCGCAAGCCCGCTGTCCGGCGTGACTACGGTCACCGCCCGGAAATAGCGGCCAGGCTGGCCATCAAGCGGGTCGATCAAATGATGGTACGGCGTATTGCCCACCAGATAATAGCGCTGATAATCGCCGCTGGTCACAACTGAAGTATCCTTGGCATGCAAAACGCCCAGGGTTTCGGAAATCGAAGCCGAAGTTCCTGTTGGCTGGCCATCCGGCAGCAAGGCTTGCGGATTTTGAAGCCCCACATTCCAGGTATCCCGATCCGCCATCGGCTTGCCGATTAGCCGGACATTGCTGCCACCGGCGTTGATAATCAGGGAAACAGCCCCCATCCTGATCAGATCCTGAGCAACCAGTTCGGTTGCATAGCCCTTGCCGACTGCGCCCAGATCCAGCTTCATGTCCGGATCGGCCAGGAAAACTGTCCCAGCCGCCGGATCGACTACGATTTTGCCAAGATCCTTGTGCGCCAGAACCTGCTTGAGCTCTTCTTCTGAAGGCGCTGCGGCCGTCGCCGGATCAGCCAGACCCGCCTCACGGTAGGTCTGCCAAAGGAGGGTAACCGGCCCCAGGGCAATATTGGTCTTGTCCGAAATTGTCTTAGACCAGGCGATGCTTTTCGAAATCAGCTGCAACAGATCAGCCGGAACCTTGACCGGGGCCTTGCCGGCCTGATCGTTGATCGTCTTGACATTATTGATGCCGGCGTAGTCATGATAGGCATCAAAAAATTGGTTTAGCTCCAAAAACCGCTTTTCCCCTGCCTTGGCCAATTTCTCAAAGGTTGATTCGTCCTGGGCATAGCCGATAAATTGGATTACCGTATCAAAAGATCCGGTAAATTCATAGTTGTATTTGGCATAGCGATCGCCTGTACAGCCGGTAAATAACAGCAAACCGGTCACCGCGAGACTAATTGACACCAGAAAAATCAGCAATTGTTTCGATAGGGGAGTTCGCGGTGGCGACTGTTTTGGCCGGTTTTCCTGCGTTGTCCGTCCAGGCGAATTCGGCGGTTTCGATCGGCCGTTGCCCAAAGGGTGGAAACGGCGGATAACCGGGAAAGCCGAAACACCTGTCAGCGTTCCTGTTGCCAGGCTGGTCAAAAGCAGCGGTGGCAGATAGGTCAGAAGCAGCAGCGGTTCGTCCAGAATCAACCCGGCCATAGCCACCTGCCCGATATTATGGGCTGCCGCACCCGCCAGGCTGATGCCGATTGCTGAAAAAGCCCGGCCTTCAAATCGGCTCAAAAACCACATGACCAGAAGCGCCAGGGCGCCTCCGGCCAATGAATAAAGCAGCGTGACCGGACCGGTAATGGCAACCATCACCAGGCTGCGGACAAAAAGGATCACGACGGCATCCAGTGGATAAAGCCGCAGCAGGGCAAACAAAGTAACAATATTGGCCAGGCCGAGTTTCAATCCCGGCACCGGAATAACCGGGTCTAAAGGGATCCAGCGTTCAATGACCGACAGCACCAAAGCCAGCGCTATCAGAAGCGCATCCAGCGTCAGGCGCCGCAAGCGCAGGCGCTGTAAAGCGGTCTGCGATTGCCCGCTCACTTGACAATCACATCCAATGCATCATCATCTGTCAAATTCGAATCCATCTTGCCGGTCAATTTCAAAATCAGATTGCCAGGCGCGCAGGCGGCAATTTCGCCTGAATGGCTGATCCAGCCCGTCCGCACGCAAACCTTGTCCGGGCAATCCGCTTCGGCAAAGCGGACTTGTCCGTCTTGCCAGGCCACGAGGTAGTGAAAGCCATTTGCCGTCACTTCGGTTTCACCCGAATTTATCAGCTGTTCATAAGGAATTTCCAAAAGCAGGTTGCCATCCATTGTCACAACCGCCGAAGTAGGGATCTGGTTTGTCAGTCGCGGAAAAAGGAACAGCAAAAGAATCGCCAGGCCGCCAATCAACCCATAAAGCAGGTAATCGCCCCATTTCAGCCACTGGTACCATCGTTCGCGGCTAAAACTTCCGATCCATTGACGATCAGTATTGTCTATAGCAGCAGAAGCGCTTTGATGCTGCCCGGCCTGCTGGTTTTCTGATGAAATCTCGCCCGCCATGCTGGATCCTTCCTAAAAAAATATCACGCCAATAATCACCTTTGCTCTTGGTCGGCAATATTGCTTCATACCCAATGCCGACAGTCAAGAACTTTACATCTATTATAAGGGAAAGCAGCAGAATGAACAGGATTTTCATGGTAAAATAATTGATAAGAACAATAATCTGGCAGAGTGGGGGGATAGTCATGTCCAAACTCGAAGGATTCATTGAACGTTTTGAAGATGATCAGGCAGTAATTGTCAAGGTCGATCACTCTGTCGAGTCGGTCGAACGCAGCCTGTTGCCGTATTACGCCCAGGAAGGCGATTTTTTAGTCCCAACCGATGATGAAAAGGCCTATCGGATCGATTACGAAGTAACCGAGCAGCGCCGCCGGGAAATCCGTCGCCTGATGGATTGCCTCTTCGATTGACAGCCTTGCCTTGATGCCCTAAAATGTTGATTGCACAGGGTCACGTAGCTCAGCAGGATAGAGCGTCGGTTTCCTAAACCGCAGGCCGGAGGTTCGAATCCTCTCGTGATCACCAAAATAAAAGCCCTGGGTTCAGTATATGAACTCGGGGCTTTTTGCACCAGAACCTATTATTTTGCTGCGATTACACCTTGACCAGTTTTCCAGTATTGCGATCAACAAGACCTAGTTCCAGATCTAAGCCTCTGAGGATTTTAGTCAACGTATCTAATGAAGGTGCATAGGTAAGGTTCTCAACACGGGCAACCTGAGTTTGCGTGACATTTGCCTTTTGCGCCAACTGCTCTTGCGTGATATTCTTTTGTTTACGAATTTTGGCTATAGCAGCCATTAACTCAAGTTCTGCCTTTTCTTCTGGGGTCAGACTTGTGATTTCATTTTTCAGTTCAGACCATTTCATTATTTCTCACCTCGCTTGAGCCAACTTAGATATTCTCGTTGAGCTTGTTCGATTTCATATCGGGGCGTCTTCTGGCTCTTTTTGCGGAAGTGATGAAGCAAGACAATCCGCTTACCTTTCATGATTCCGAAAAATATTCTATTGGGGATAGGTCGAAGTTCCCAGATCTCTTCATCCAGTCGTTTCGCAACGGGCTCGCCTACGCCAGGCCCTTCATGCTCCAATCGCTCGATTTGAAAGTAAACTTTTTTGAGCATGGATCTGTTTTCTTTGCTATTGACCCGGTCAAGTTCTCTGATCCAATCCGCAATCGGACAGAATCCTTGTTCATCTTCGTAGAACTCTACTTCGTATTGATTCATTTGGAGTACCTCATGCGGCTTAATTATATGTCAAATTTGATATATTGTCAAACTGGAATCGGATCTAAACAGTAACGCAAACCCTGGTGGAAACGCTTTCTGAACGCGGCCTGTCAGTTTTCCACACGACTATCCTGCGCTGGGTTATTCAATATTCCCCAATCCTCGATCAAAAGATTCAAAAACATCTGAGACCGGCCAATGATTCCACGGAGACTGGACGAGACATACTTGAAGATCAGAGGCATAACCACAGATCGTTATGCAGCCATTGAAGTGGCGCGAAAAAATTGCGTCAAAGCACCTCGTTGCCATAGGGATAGACTAGCTGCAACAACTTCCTCTTTTCACCCCGCTTTCAGGGCGAGGCAAATAAATGCCGTTTCTTCACGAGTGTCAATATTCCTGATATTTTTACGCCATTGAAAATAAAAATATTGCGGCGGTCACTAAGTGATACAATGAATATGTCTGCACAAAGCCGTGAAATGTGCTTATAAACGGAATTCATATCGACCAGGAAAGTCACTGATCATGGATTGTTTTTATCTGGCCAATTCAACTATTTATCTGTTTTGCCGTATTGATGAGTTTGAAGTCAAAAAAATGTAAGGAGTGACCACAAATGGGCGATAAAAATCCAAAAAAAATGAAAAAGAAGAAGAAAGCCGTTGAAAAAACCGTTGCTCAGCCTACCTCAGTATCTGAGATAAATTCAGCGAAAAAGGCCAACAAGTAGTCGATATGTATGAATGTATCCATACTGCATCAGTCTTTGTCTTCAGCATGGAATAATTAGCAATTTTATATTGCGAGGTGAAATCATGGATATGATTGTTCCCATTTTGATTCCTGTATTATCAGTATTTATTGGCATCATTATTCTATTGAAAATTGTTGGATTCAGGATCATACCCAACAACAAGATTGCCATTGTTGAAAAATGGTGGTCAGGAAAGGGATCCCTGAACGAACAGATTATCGCACTCAAGGGTGAAGCTGGTTATCAGCCTCAGATCATTCGTGGTGGCATACACTTTCTGACACCGCTGATGTACAAGGTTCATATCTGCCCGCTGGTCACAGTGCCCCAGGGCCAGATTGCCTATGTTTTCGCCCGGGATGGCAAGCCTCTGGAACCGATCCAGACGCTCGGCAAAGTCGTTCCTGAAGGCAGCAATTTTCAGGATGCCCGTGGATTTTTACTCAATGGCGGCCAAAAAGGCCCGCAAAGAGGCATCATCCGGGAAGGAACCTATGCCTTCAACCTGGCTCAATTCATCATCATTACTGAAGATAAGATTTATTATCTCCCGATGGGATCCGGTTCCGAGCAATCGACGATCTTTAAAATGGCGGAACTGCTCAAGGACCGTGATGGTTTCAAGCCACTTGTCATCAAGGGCAGCGACGATAAGGTTGGAATTGTGACCGTCCACGATGGCCTTTCTCTGAATCGGGAAGATATCATTGCGCCGGCGGTCGGCGATGATCCCAATTACCCTGAGATCTATCACAACAATTTTCAGGATCCTGAGAAATTCCTTAAGGCCGGCGGATTTAGAGGACGGCAATATCAGGTTTTGGTCGAAGGCACTTACTTCATCAATCGCTTCTTCGCAACTGTGGAGCTGATCGAAAAGACCCTGATTGATGTGGGCTTTGTCGGCGTGGTGGTATCCTACATCGGGCCTAAGGGTATCGACTCGACCGGTGAGGATTACAAGCACGGCGAATTAGTTGAAAAGGGTTATCGGGGCGTTTGGCGCGAGCCGCTGATGCCTGGCAAATATGCCTTTAACACCTACGCCGGACACATCGTCCGGATACCCACGACCAACATTATTCTGAAATGGATCAGCAACCAGATGGGCTCTCATCGATTTGATGAGGATCTAAAAGAAGTCAGCCTGATTACCAAAGATGCTTTTGAACCTTCGTTGCCGCTGTCTGTTGTCATGCATATTGATTACAGGAAAGCGCCGCTGGTCATTCAAAGGTTCGGCGATGTCAAAATGCTGGTTAATCAGACCCTGGATCCTATGGTTTCAGCCTATTTCAAAAACATCGGACAGACCAAGACATTGATTCAACTGATCCAGGAAAGAAATGAAATTCAAAATACCTCTTCAAAAGAAATGAAAGTCAAATTTGAACATTACAATCTTGAGTTGGAAGAAGTGCTGATCGGCACGCCTTCGGCGTCAGTAAATGACAACAAGATCGAAGTGATCCTGACCCAGCTTCGCGACCGCCAGATCGCTATCGAGAAGATCGAAACCTATACCCAGCAGGAAAAAGCCGCCGGGAAAGAGAAAGAACTGCGCGAAGCTGAATCCAAGGCTTTGCAGCAAAGATTCTTGACCGAATCAGATATTAATATTCAGATTCAGAGCAACCAGGGAAAGGCCGATTATCAACGTTCATTGCAGGAAGCCGCCAAGATCAAGGCTATTGCAGAAGCCGAGGCTGAACGGGAAGCCAGAGTCGGTATCGGTAAAGCGATCGCCATTGACGAACAAGTTAAGGCCTACGGCGGCCCGCAATACCAGGTTGTTCAGGATGTTATGAATAAATTTACTACAGCCATTGAAAATTCTAAAATTGATATCGTCCCAAAGACGGTTGTCAACATGGGTTCAGGCCAAGGGCAGGGCAGTTCAGTCAACGCATTTGAAATGCTTCTGGGGCTTCTGATTAGCGAGAAATTGGGCGTCAAATTTGATCAGCCCAACCGTGAGGAAGATGCCCGGGTAGCCAGTATCAAGGAATCCATCATGAAAACGATTGAACAAGCCGCCCCACCTGTTGCCGAAACGGCAGAACCACCGATTCCTGCCAAGGGAACGTAACGAGCGCTGTATTGCATATTCTGTCAGGGCGATCGCAGTTATAACAGCGATCGCCCTTAACTGCGCATAGTCATGGTCTTTTAGCGTTGACGTATTCAAGGGCTTCTTTGCCGGTGATGTGCTCGACGTCAATGGCAATCAGATAAGCCCGCGTGCATCCGGCTATTTCCTTTTGTTTGGCTTCTTCAGGTTGATCGCCTGAATACTTTTCAACTAAAGCCGAAAAAGCTTCCATCCATTCGTCGCCTTCTACAATTCTTGCTCTGCCAAAAGCAATTACGCTACGAAAATAAGTCGTGTATTTTTCACTTGCTATCGTATCTTCATCGATCACCGCAAAAGATACCTTCGGGTTCTTCGTCATGGCATCGATTTTATGTCCAGCTTTTGCTGCATGAAAATAAATTTTGCCATTGAAATAGACATAGCTAAGGGGAACTGCGTAAGGGTAATCCTCATCGCCCAAGCATGCCAGGACACCATTTGTGCATCTGTTCATAACCGCCGCGGTGTCTTCCACTGATAATAATTGCTTGCTTCTTCTCATTTCTCTAAACATCAGTTATTCCCTCACTTCCATTTAACTCCCCTGCGATGAATCAAGCCCTAGCCTATGTGGCTGTTTTTCCACTGATATGCTTGACTGATCCAATCCATCAGTTCCGCATCAATTTCTTCTATACTGCCTATAATCGTATGGTGTGTCCAGCGGCCGGGATATGGTTGGGTTGTACCAATGAGCCGAGGGTGGATAATCTTCCGGTTTAAGCCAAAGGAAATGACAAGATATTGCTCAGGACGTCCTTTGATCCCGTCACGAATGGGAAGCCACACCCAGCAAAACGGTTTCGCACCGCAAAATGATATTTGCGACTTTTGAACCTTCATGAACACATCCGGATGAATCTGTAAAATCCGCTGTGCCAATGCATCAAAAAATGGCCTTACCCCCGGTTTTTGGCTAAAAAATGTTCCAGCCAAATATTCATTGTCCACGTGGCATCACCCCGTCACGGCAGTTATAAACTTTTCAACACCTTGCTCAATCCTATCGATCAGCGAATCCTGATTCTCAAAATTCGGCTCGGATGTCAATAGGCATTCTAAGATAGCATCTTGATTATTTTCATCATGAAACAACATATTGTTATCTAAAATATTGCTGTTAAAAACAGATTCATATTTCTTTGCTATCTCTCTGTTCCGAGCAGAAAGCCATACTTCAAAGGCTCCCTTTTCGTGCAAGTAAACAATGGCGATTTTTAGCCCTTTATATTTCAGTGGTTTTGTGTTTAATGAAAAATAGGTCATGTCCATATACCCTTGATAGATACTGCCGATGTCGTAACCCGGGTATTTTTTGATAAAAGCTGCTCTCAATTTGCTGATAAACTCTAATATGCCTTTGTACGCAGTCTGTATTTCGCCTTGCTGCAAAAAATAAGTGTATTCATTGATTAACTGATTCAGCGTTTTCAACACTTCGCCCCCGTTCACAATCAGCATTTCCAGTCGATTTTCGCCGGGTTTGGTTCTTTTTCCACGGCAACCGCACGCAGCGCGTCAAGCATGCGCCCGCACTCGTCGGCGGCACATTGCTCTAACCGCTCCCACGGAGCGTTCGTTCCGAGCGTGTCATACGCAACAGCTATCGCCCCATATAGCGCAAGTCCGATACAGTGCCTTGCCGAGTGAATCACAGACGCAGATTGACCGATTGCCCTGGCAGCGGCTTGCGCAATAGGATTCGCACCGGCTTCGCGGGCGGCCGCATGACACTCGAGGATTGACGTTTTCGCTCGCGGCAGCTTTATTGCTCCCGATAACCACCCGCGGGCGGCATTCAGTGCATTTTGCGGACGCAAGTCGTCCGGATAGTTCTTGCTCCAGAGTGGCAATATAACTTGATCGGCATAATCAGCTGCCCAGATCGCAAGTGTTGCCTTGCTCTGCGTTTCAATTAATTTCACAAGCGACTGAATATACGGTGCGTCCCAGTCACTTAGCATCTTTCGCGCTCTCGGCATGCTTATCTGGCCCTCTCCATAATTGTAACTTTTACGCGGCTGCCTGGCTGTTTACCGATTTTTGCTCGAATGTCCTTGCGCAAACCTATGATGTAGCACACCGAGCCGTCGTCGTTCTTCACACCCATATTGACGATGCTCCCGTCATAAGGCTCTCCGTCAAATGTTGCGCGGACTTTTACTCTGCCCTTGCCGAACTCTGCTTTCGGATCATAAGGGAATTCGACATAGGCGCCGTCTATGTCTGGGACTTTTTTAATGATGGCTTCAAATTCGTACGTGTTATGATTCATATAATAGCTTTATATGATAGGCACACAGCAAAAAATGTGTAATCATATGCTCCTTTATCGTAAACGGATCCGACGTTGCGTATGTTTTCGCGATGCTGCATGTCATAACTTTTTCCAGCATTTCATTTTCATAAATGCGATGATTTCTTCATTATCTGTTCCTTCATAATATGCTACTAAAATTTTTTTAAACTCCGGAACTTCTTTTTCCGGAATAACGATAAGTCCTCCGCATTGTGATATCAAATAATGATTTGCAAATATTACCGCAGCCCTTTTATTTCCGTCATTGAAGATTTGTGTCTTCATACAATAAAGGCATAGTTTTATTGCTGCATCAATGCTCTCCTCGCTTAATTGTATAATCTCCTGAAGGTTCTCCATTACTACTGTTTCTATTGGCAAAGGTGGAACGTCAGATGTGCCACCGATCGTAACCGGTACACCTCTTATCCTTCCTCCGTCATTATAAAATCCTTCATTGACAAGTTTGGCAATATGGCAAAGGATATGATAGTTGGAATCACACTGAATCACATCCTTATCTAATATAAATTCCCATGCATGCTTAAGATTCAATATCTTCTGCACATCGGTGGCTGTCATACCATTAACTTTACCATTATCGATAATATCTTCTGTTTGAGGAAAAGTAGTAGCCACACCTTCCAGAATAGCTTGATCAAAAATATTGGATTTCATGTTGGCCCTGGCAAAATCAAGGTTTATTAGTACTCTTGGAGATAACTCATTCTCCGTAAATCCGAGGTTTGCCAGCTCCTTTTCTATGTGTCTAATGTTCTTTCTTAGCTCTCTGGCTTCTCTAGCATTCCTTAACAGCAACTGATATAACATGTCTGAATATATATTCACATATTTAGATGTTAGCCTGCTGCCGATACGCTTTCTGATGTAGATATATTTTTTCCCGCTCTGTTCTTTTATTTCCGGCGAACCATCATAAGGCAACAGATTCAATCTGGCTTGAAAATCCGCCCTTTGATGCAGTAATTCTTGCATTCTTAGATAATCGCTAGCCATTTGCGTTCTCCTTAGGGAACATTTTCTCTATATTATATATATTAGTTCCCTATCTTACAAGATTGTTTTAGGGAACTAATAAAAAGATTATCAAATAATATGTTCCCTATAACGTTGCATCCTCCATTTTCTGAAATGGTTTCGGATAATGGGTTATAAATAAAATAATGCAGCAATTATAGAAATTACAATAGCATAGTAGTGATACCATTTTTTCTTCATTTTACGAAGCAGAAATACCCCTGTTGCAGCAACCAAAAACATGATCAAGCCGACTATGATCGGAGTTTTAAATAATTGCACTCCAATTCCAGCCATAAAGGTGGTAAATGAACCAGTCAACATGCAAGCTTTAAGCCAATCATATATCCTGGTACGATATATGATCAAACAGAGAACAATCCATATAATCCCATATCCAACTCGCACCGGTGACACAAAGCCATAGGAACCATCCTGATTTGCGATGGTTTCAAAAAGCATGAAGATAAAAAAATACAATATGAAGGCTGCTGCCAAAGCAACAAAGCTACCTACTGTAACAAATATTCCTTCCTTAATCATTTCAGCCTTTTTATTCATAAATCATTCAACTCCTCTTCTCATATTCACTTTTATTGATTAACTACTCAAAACTCGAAAACCTTTTATTCACAAGCTTTTGACACACAAGCTTCGGCCCTTGATATTAAAACGTCAAGACATCCCGGATTTTTGATAAACAGTAAGATATCCTGCTTTGCCTGTGCGTAATCAATGTTTTCAAACCGCTTTCGAAGCATTTTCTTTACATCTTCAATTGTGATTTGTTCTAGCCGGATTGTGCCAGCCGAGCTTCAAGATGCTTAAGATTTACTGCTGTTCCTCTTACAATAACTTCTTCAGGGTTGGGCTCCGCTATTCGTCCGGTTCCTGACCCACAAATAGCTTTGACGTTATATTTTCGCAGCTTATCAAGACCCTGTATCTTTCCAACTTTCATCCAACCGAGAAAAATAATCTCTTCATCTTGATTAACCTTTGAAAGCTCTTTTACCCTGAAAGTCTTTAGTCTCGTCTTCGCATCAAGCATGTCGGCATACCTCTTTGTGAAGCCTGTTTTTGATTCATACACAATGACCCTATTAACCTAGACCTCTCTCATTTATTTAGCCATGTAATGCTTGATTGCAGCACAGTAGCAAAAGTAACCCAAAGCAGATAGGGTATGTTTACCCATGAAATCCAAGGAGCAAACGGATATATATTTATCAAAGCCCAAATCAAAGTGATTAGTACCAAAAAAATGTCTATAAGAGCGAGATTATTATTTCTAAGCTTAAACTGCAAAGGTGTAAAAGCAATGTTAAACACAATATTTAGCAGGAATGGTAATAAAACAAACCACGATATTTGCGATTTCGCAAACATAACCGTTGCCGCACCATACGTGAACACAATGCCAACATAGAGAACCGTCCACACTGGGCCAAAAAGACGGGCAGGCGGAGACCAGGAAGGTTTCGCTAATTTTTCATACCATTGATTCATTGATGCGTCCTCCTGCCCATTAACTAATATAACCGCTCTGGCACTCCAATCACGGCTGCATTGCACCAAACAGAACCAGCCAGGCCAGAATCGATTTGGCTACAAGACTTAGAACAATGTACGTTCTTTCTCCATACAGATAGTTGTTCCATTTTCCGATTTTCTTGTACTGCAGGATCATGTTAACAGGGAACGTGTTGAATGCAACGAAATAGGTTCCGACGATAGCCCAGACAAACCAGGGAACCCGACTGAATTCACCCGTACCAAACATATATAGCAAAATCGCTATCCAGGGAGCAATCCCTGCAAGCGAACCCCAGATAAAAGGTCCCCATCGCACATTGTCTTTGTTGCTGCCTTCGTTCAGTTGCTCCATAACCAAACCAAACAGATTCATGGAAGCATTGACGATAAAAATCAATAATAAGGTAGCAATATCATATATACCAAATAGGGTGGAAATCAAAACGATCATTATGGATGAGCTAAGAGAGTATTCAAACCAGCGGAATTTATTAATACCCTTTGCCAGATCCCCGTTATAGATCGCATTCATCCTTTTTGGTACAGCAATCAGTCCGTGAAAGAAGGCCGATAACAAAAGAAACACCGCCACTAAAATACCAAACGGTAAATCAAAAAGTGTTCTCGAAGCAGAAACAAGTGATTGGGATTGCGGATCAAACGTCAGATAAAACTGAATAATTGTCGGCTTGAACTCAGCAATATTTTGAATGACCGTGGTTGCAAGAAAAAGCATTGCAATTCCCTGAACACAGTGCAACGCCCCCATAATCAGATTAAACCTGCGTAATCGTGCAAATTGATCTAGTCCCATTTAAAAATCCCCCTTCTGTTTTATTCTTTATTATCCGTCCGGCATTATCATTGGATTAATCATTTTTAGTCGATTTCGGAAGCAATAAAAATCGATTTCGATAAAATTGAATCACAGCTACACCGACCAGCACAACCATTCCAACCAGTGCTAAGGTCTGCAGAAGACCGAATTCTCCTTTAAAGCCTTCCGGCGCGCGCAGAAATTGATAAATGCCAAAATAAGCCCAGGCAACGGGAAGCGGGAATGCTGCGTTGCGGATTTTCAAGAGCACCAAAACAACCAGGACAACTGCAATAATCAGAATAATGATTGCCCAAACATCATTGGCAATTCCAAATCCGTTCCATTGCAATTTAACGAGACCTGCAGCAATATTGACGACAGTTGCAATAAACAGCCAACCTGTATAGATTCCAAAGCTCAAGGGCAATAGCCAGCGTTTCCCTTCTTGGATCTTCATGAGTCTCTGGCAAATCAAGGACAATGTAATGACAAAACCTAAAATAAACAGCACGGAAAGTTCAATCTGTACGTAGGAGAAAGTAATAATCCATGCAATATTAAGGATGCAGGAAATCCTGAAAAGTACAGATATCTGGTCTATAGCACGCTGAACGTACGTGTCATTTTTCTTGACAATCATTACGATGACGGAAATGATCAGTAATGAATAGATGATGCTCCAGATACTGAAGGTAGAAGGACTTGGTGTTATTAGGGTGACATACCTATCAGAAATCTGCTTTTGCGAGAGCCCGTTGATGATGCCTATCGCACCCAATGTGTTGACGACCAGTGTCATGATAAAAAATGCGCCATTAATCCATGCCTTTTTTGTTCTGTCCATGATAAACCTCCTCATACATTTTTTGCCTGTTCATTAAGGTGTATGACGAAAAACTAATCCGGTGGCTGACCGACAAGGTTACCGTTTATGAGGACCGGTTTGAGGTGGTGTTTAGGTCAGGGGTGACAGTTGAGGTGAAAGAATGTGGAAATTAACGATATGATCTATGATTATTACTGCTTAAATTTTGGTGATTTTATTTTGGCACCACAGAAACAATACCTCAAATGCATAATCGAAATCATATTCCTTGTTATCTTTCAAGTTATCTTTCAACTCCATCGCCATTTCCATTACTTCTTTGTCTTTACTGTTAAGATGTTTGATTAACTCTCTCTTCGTAGCAATGTAGGTTCCGCTTTCTATATAATACATGTTTTGAATAATAAAAAATACCGATTTGTAAGTAAGCGGTAGCCGGACAATGTTTTTTTCTCTATCTGAGTGAATGTACTGATGACATAGTTCATGAAATAGGTTGCCTAAGCTTAATTTTATAAAATTCTTCTCATCCTCAATTGTATAGGCAGGAACGAAATCTAAAAGTGTTCCGTACAAATCCTTTGTTGCGTGTACAAGATGGCAAATTTCAAGCCGATTCCAGTTTTCCATATCCTGTTTTCCACAGATAAATCCACATGATTTTTCAAAATAACCAGTAGATATAAGAACTTCTCTATACACATCCAAATCATGTACCGTTAATTCATCAATGATTACCATGACATCAACATCGCTATTTTCATCGGCCTCGTTTCTGAGATAGCTTCCCTGTAAACCTACGTAAAGAAGTCTTATTCCAAATCTGTCCTTGAGTAATATTAGTAGATCACTTAAATATTTCTCTAATCCAAACATTCCGGCTCACCCACCTCTTCGTTCCCGAGATAGACCCGGTATGGCTTTCCTTCGTAATAGTTCATTATTTGCCTTCTGAGCTTTGATGGGTATAAAGGTTGAGTATTAAGCGTTGATATGTCTAGCCAACCATAGCCTATCTGGTTGGTGTCACTGTGTAGAGCGGCATTTAAAATATCACCAATATATTCACAGAGAAAGACTAAATCAACTCTTTGAAACTGCTCTCCACGCAATCCTTCAACGACAAAAAGCAATTCCTTACATTCTGTTAGAATACCCATTTCCTCTGCAACTTCACGGCAAGCAGCGGATGATAATAATTCCTCTGATTCCTGTCCGCCACCTGGCATGATATACCATTCGCCATCGGAATCCCTCAATTTTGTTGCTAACATTTTCCCATTATGAATGACTAGGGCCTTGGCAGAATTTCGTATATTTCTTGACATAAAATAACCTCGTTAAATATAAGAATACCCTATTATGAATTAAGGTTTTCCCGAAAGTCAAATCATTACTCCCCGACATCCAACCTGACCACACGCAAAACGCTTTTTCCCCCGTCGATCTGTTCTCCTAGATATCAAAGGTGATTACGATGCCCACCCCGCCATTTTTACCCAAAACCTCAAACCCTTCTCTATCAAACCTTTCCAGCTTCGGTCTTTGACATCATTATTACTGTCTCAACATGGTCCGAGAACCTTGGCTCGATTACAATCAGCGTCTCCATCACCTATCATATTATCTAAATCAAATTGTGCCAGAATGATGGTGATATTATTGGGTTGCTTCTCTTTTTATATAAGCTGTTGAAGGTCCTGCCCCTATCTTCTGAACATATCCGCTATTTACAAGACTAGTCAGTGTTCTCTCAACGGTCACCTGGCTGATGTCAGGGCAATATTCCATAATTTCCTTTTTTGTGATCTTTCCGACTTTTCGGTCAATGACCGCTTTTATTCGATCAGGCTTTGATATCTTGCGATATTTCAGATGTTCAACGCGGTTTTCAAATTCATCACAGGCCTTCAGTAGAATACCAAGGAAGTACTTCGTAAAAGGTTCATATCGGTTTTCATCTTGATGCCAGCCCTTTGAACTAGCTTGCAAGGCTTCATAATACGTTTCTTTTGTTTTTTCAATCAACATCTCAAGGCTGATATACTTTCCGACTATATAACCGGCTTGATAAAGCAATAACAATGTCAGCAGCCGGCTGATTCGGCCATTGCCATCGTTGAAAGGATGCACGCATAGAAAATCAAGAATAAACATTGGAATTAGTATCAGTGCATCCAGCGTCTGCTGCCCAAGAGATGATAAGAATGCGTCACACAGCTGATCCATAGCGTCAGTGGTTTGAAAAGCCGGAACAGGTGTGAATCTTATCATTTGATTTCCATCACCGTCAATTTCGGATATGTAGTTATCCGAATTCTTATAGGTACCACCGACTGATGAGCTAGAGAAGGAATATAGGTCTCTATGCAACTGTAAAATGACATTCGGCCGTGGAACGATGAACTCGTATTGTTCATGAATCGAAGCCAGCACCTCACGATATCCGGCTATTTCCTGTTCAGAACGGTTGCGTGGTTCAGATTTTTCGCATACTAATTCTTCCAAGCGTTTTTCTGAAGTGTAGATACCTTCAATACGGTTTGATGCGCCCGTGCTCTGTATCTTGGCAACTTCCAGCAATGCTTTCAGTTCATCCTTGTTTGCTTCTATAAACAACTCCTGTCGCCCCTTGCATTCATGAATTTTAATGATAAGCGCAACAATTTCCGGCGTCAGGCATTGAAGTGGTTTGATTTTATAGTCAAATGTATGCATATTGATCTCCATCATTCTACAATTATCTCCATCATTCTACCATATTATGATATAGATATGAAGTCAAATGATGGAGAATCTCTTGATTGCGAATCAGTTACGAGACTCAGATCAAGCATTACACATCTTACATTAAGAGCCATCGGGGCAGGAAACTCGCGGGTATTTTCGCCGAAGATAGCATATCCGGCACGTATAACAAGCACCTCGAAGAGTGCAATCACATGATTGAAATGCCAAATCAGCCTAGACTTAACCCAAAAGCGGCTTCACATATCTGATTATAATTTTAATATTATTTGCATTAATAATCTCTTCAAACTTTTCGTTGATCAGCGTAGCTTCATTTATCGTTATTGAATCTCCATTTTTAATTACGATACAATAATCAGAAGAATCATTTTTATATATGCGGTGCTCGATGTAAGTGATATCAGAGTATGAGTAAGCAACTGCATTAATTGACAGCGCGGATTTTTCAACAATTTGTCTCTCATCAAAATATCTATAGCTGTTGAATCCAATAATCAATAATGGCAAGCCGATTATTAATAAAATACCTGAAATAAAAGTATTCGCCTTTTTCGAATACTCCTGAAACGATCCAAGCTGATATAATGAGTCGGCCTTTCGAATAACCCCGCGGTTGGTTAGATGACTGTAGGCAATGAGTAATGGTATTCCGGTAAGAAAAGCACCGGCTCCAAAACCAACAATGACGGAGAGTTTAAGTCAATGTATAGAGCGCTTTCAGGAACAAAGCAAAAATCAATTATATAATAGCGGACAATGCATAATACACCGGCCGGTAAAACAAGCATTGCAATAATGCTTGAAAACCAGATCCAATATAAAACCCTTTGAAAAAAAGGAAGAACCTTAACTCTCTTTTTGCGTAGCCTAATATCTGATTTTGTTAGGCCTTTCATCATTTCTTTAGTGAAAATTTCTTTAAACTGCTGTTTTTCAATGATGTCAGGTTTCTTTAGATATAGGATGAACAGGAAAACGATCAGAATGTATATAAAAAGTGATACTAGATAATACATAGCCGTTCCCCCTGATTAAAACGAATATTTCGATGACAAATACCCCGACATCCAACCTGACCACTTGCCTTCACCCAACATCTGATCTGAGCACTCAATTTTCGCTGTTATCTGACCTGAGCACTCGCGAAATGTCATTTTCATAAAATTTTCCCCGTCGATCTGTTCTCATGGAAATTCAACCTGTCCACAATGCCTACTTCCCCATTTTCACCAAAAACCGAAAATCCTACAGTATCAGGCGTTTTCAGCCCCTGACCTTGTTATCAACACGACCGTCTCAACATGGAACGATAGCATCAGATTGATGTCTGGTCTGTGCTTTAATGATTTTCCGTTCGTGGAAACATGTCGATCTATCATGTCATGTATTTCGTTCCCCGCCCGGACCCGACTGACTTTACCAATCCTTGCTCAACCAATGAATTTAGCAAGCTGACTACTTTAGTTTTCCCAAAACCGGTAGCTGTCGCGATATCTGAACTCGACAATTTCTTATAGCCTGAAAGAGCCTCGCAAATCAAACGTTCGTCTGAGCTTAGCGAGGATTTTTTCTGAAGAAGCGGCAAGATTACTTTAATGGAATTTTCGAACACACCAAATTGAGGATTCTTATCGCTGTCAGCATATGCATAATTGATTCTTTTTACCCCAGTGCCGAATCGTTCTATATGGTGCAGTCTGAAGAAAACATTGCCGATAATGGGATTTCTCAGTATGGACACCTGCCCTTCAAGGTACTCGTCTTCTGTTATTCCCTTCGGAAGTCCACCGGGGGACATGATCTCTATCCTATCCGGATGCATGGACACCCGGATATGGGCATCAACGTCCCAGGTTCTGTGAATGATCGCGTTGGCGATCGCCTCTCTGAAAGCGTCTGCCGGAATCATTTCGACAAAATCTCTGCGAGTCTCCTTTATTTCTTCATATTGGTAGTATTGACGGTATAACTTCATCGCTTTCTCAAATTGCTGCAGCACGGAAACATGCTCAATGGTTTCGCGATCTTGCAGGATATTGATGTTCTCTCCAAATCTAACAATATCGATTCCGAAGAAAGCATTCTCGTCCGCGAGAAGTGCAGCGGCATTATTGTATCCTTCGCTATCTGAATACAATTCAAGCGTTTTTAGAACGTCCTTCGAAAATACCTGAATACCAAGTGTCGTTTGAAAGGCCTTTTCGAGATAACGAAATGACAAATCCTGTTTCAGTGATTTCAGGCTTTCAAACGTCTTGTTCTGTCCTTCCAGGATCAGACGGGTCAGTTCCAGTGTATCCACCTCTACAGTTGCTGAATCATTTCTTCTATATGCCTTTGATTTGTAAAAATATGGTTTATGCAAGCCTTCTTTCACCGTAAGTATAATAACACCGGTTCTTCTGTTGATATCCAAAGTGAAGTCCGGTTTCGGGCTAATATTGTCATTGATCTGGTTTTCAATACTCAAACAAGCTTCTTCCGGATTTTCGATCCCAACGGTTTTTCCATTATTATCGATTCCGAACTTGATTTCACCCGTTCCGTAGTTTGCGTACGCGCTAACCGTTTTTAGATAGGTATGTGAAATGCTTCTCTTATATTCCAAAGTTCTGGTCTCCCGCATTACGAAATTCTCCTTTCACCTTATCGTTCATATTTTAGACCATAGCGAACGTAAAATCAAACGATAAATTTTGTGTTCGCATTTGCGTTCGATAGCGAACGATACCGTGTATGGCCTCATCATGCTGTTAAACACGCTTTTCGTGATAATTTTCACTGTCTGCGGTGAATGTGATATACCGCCGGCTGCTGAAGGACAAGAACGTCCCGGTGATATTTGAAAAGGAAAGAATCAATTCTATGGATGCCAAAGGTGAAGTGATGCTGACGATCATGGCATCGCTCGCCCAACAGGAAAGCCAGTCCTTGAGTCAGAATGTGAAGATGGGCCTGCAGTACCGCTACCAACAAGGCCAGGTACAGGTCAATTGTAACAGGTTCCTAGGCTACACCCGCGGGGAGAACAACGACCTGGTCATCGTCCCTGAAGAAGCTGAGGTCGTCAAACGCATCTTCCGGGAATACCTGGAAGGTGCCAGCAAACTGAAGATCGCTCGTGGCTTGATGGCCGATGGCATTCTGAACGGTGCCGGTAACGAAAAATGGCACACGAGCAACATCAAACAGATCCTGCGGAATGAAAAATATATCGGCGATGCACTTCTTCAGAAGACCTATACGAAAGATTTCCTGACTAAGCAGCGGGTCAAAAACAACGGTTATGTGCCGCAGTACTATATCGAGGACAACCACGATGCCATTATTCCAAAAGAAGTCTTCATGCAGGTGCAGGAAGAGATGATCCGGCGTCGCTGTGTTCACACCGGACAGAGTGGAAAAAAGAGAGCATTCAGCAGCAATCATTGCTTTTCGCAGATCATCATCTGCGGCAATTGCGGTGAGGTTTTTCAGCGAGTCCATTGGAATAATCGCGGCAAGCGATCAATCGTTTGGCGATGTGCCAGTCGGCTGGAGAATATTGGTGTATTTTGCGATGCCCGGACAGTTCTGGAAAGCACCATCGAGCAGGTTCTGGTTACGGCTATCAATACCACATTGAAAAGCCGAGATTCATTCCTGGCCACTTTGCAGAACAACATCGCCACTGTACTCAGCATGAAAAATGATGCGGCCATCGAAGACATCGAGAAACGCCTAAATGATCTGCAGATCCAGCTATTAAAGCTGGCCAGCGCTCATGCCGACATCAAGCAAGTCACTGACGAGATCTACCGTCTTCGCGATGAAAAGCAGAAAGCTCAAGTTGAAAATGTCGGCCGGGATGATCTGCGCAAGCGGAACGCCGAAATGAGCATCTTCCTCCGGAAGCAGCCGACTGTCATCAAGGAATACGATGAAAAGCTAGTCCGTCGGCTGATCGACAAGGTCACGGTTTATGAGGATCGGTTCGAGGTAGTTTTCAGGTCTGGGGTAATGGTTGAGGTTGATGGGTAGTTTCATAACCTTATGATCTAGAGATATTTTTAAGCGTCTCTTTATCATTTTTAAGTATTAAGCTTATAAAGATCTGCTGATACTCATATGACTTTGTTGTATAGGATTCATTTAAGGGGACTTCTGATAATGGTGACTTTTCAAGAATCTCGATACATTCGTCTTCGTATTTTTCGAGTAAATCAGTTAATTGATTTGAAGCTGAAGGGTCGATACAATGAAAAACGCCCAAAAAATCGTCCGATATATAGCGTCTGTTATTCTGAAATTTGATTACTGCATCTTTTTTTAAGCCCTTAATCACTTCTAAATCGCTTGTGACTGCAACACTATCACAATATTCTTCATAAAGGCGAATAGCTTTAGCAAAATATTGAATTACCGAGCTCTCTATTTTAGGAAGAATCAGACTCTTATACCAGTCGTGAACTATTGTTTGTTTTGCGATATTCCTCTTTACCCTTATATCGAAACTGAAAGTAGCAATAACCAAAATTAATGATGTTAATTGAATAATTGTAACAATCAATCGATAACAATTCTCGTCCATACAACCACCCAATCAATTATGATAAACTTGAACCTTTTCTCAGTATTTGATTAACTGTCGTTTCTATAACCGAAGATGTCAGTTCCTCAGCCCCTGAAAACAAAAACTTTTTATAAAACTTATCTTTTCCATATTTGCCGACGGATGAACCAAAAAAGCCCTTAAAAAAAGATGAATTAAGTGATAGAAGCTCATTATCGAACTTAATGATAACGGTCTCATACTCATCTTCTTTATTGTTTAAATTGATCTTCTGTCGACATTGAAGACCATAGTCACGGCCCGCTAAGACCCTGGAATCTGGTCTATAAAATTGATTCATTTGAATTGTTAATTCTTTACCCATTTTAGTTATCCTCTACTAACGGCATTATATTGTCTTTATCTATATAGAATTTCAATGAAATTATCGTCCCGGGGAAAAATGTTTCGTTTGAATAAACATATTCATCATCTGGTTGCTTTTCCAGATCATTAGTATCATTGAATGCTATCACCTGATACCCCTTATCATTGTACCCTAAAGAATACTTACCGTCTACGATGATCTGAGAGTGACCAGAACTGATACACATTTTTGATTTATACCCCTCATGATCTGTTTTAAAATCTGAGAACAAGGTTAAGAACGTAATCGTGCCACCGCCGTGCCCAGGATCTCTCGCTTCATCTCGAGAATTTTCATAATAGATGCTGCTGACATTTTCCTGAAGAGCATATAACGTCCATAATGTTTCTTTGTTCCATTTCTTCTTAAATAAACCGCTATGTTTTTTACTTAAATTATTAAATTCTTTGATCAGCTCACAATCTTGAGGTAAATACTCAAAAGTCTGGCTAATAGTTTTGCCTAGGTTATATATGCTTATATTGCACTCACCGCAATCAATTTCTGGTATATATCGGTAATGTCCAATTATATTTCGATTCTTAATATCGCCACAGTGTATTTCACAATTATCTAATATTTCACTCAGCATATTTCCGATGTTCTGTTGAGCCTCTATTTTTAATCGTTTTGCATGTCGAAATAAGCACTCATTTAAGAATTTGATTACTTTTGTTGTCGCAACATCAGCTGTCTTATTCTTCTGAAGTGGTAGTGGAATTACTTCAGAAGAAATAGTTGCGTTTGTTTCTGCATTTACTCGCTTAATGAGACCACTAATGATCAGCATGTCTGTAACTGAACTACTTTTTGACATTTCACCATGTAGATGGATTGGCTTCTTAACGAACTCTCTGTAGCCTAGAATTAAACTAACAATTTCGTCCATAATACTGGAAGCGCTCATGCCCAAATTTATACATTTGGTATGATCAATATTAATTTTTGATACATTTTTATTGAGTCCATTCTGCAATAGCGTTTGGAAAAACCTTATAACTACATCAAAATTACTTGTTATTGAAAAGTTCTCTGGAACAGCAAGAGAAACCTCATGGTTGAATGGTGTGTGTTCAGTCCAAAACCCGCTTCTGAATAAAAAGTTTAACGAATTGTTATGCCAAATTTTATATTTTTTCTTCTCAACGACTTTTGTCTTTTCCTGAAGATTTGAAACATTACCGTTCTTCTTTCTTTTTCTAAAATCTTCGATCTTTTCTATTCTATTTTTAACAAATTTTCTGTTGCTAACATATCTGTGGTTACTTTTTTTCATAATCCCCTCAAATCCGAAAGAATGATAGCACACAATAATACAATTACAATGCTTCTGTTTATTATAAGACAATTACTGTCAGTATGCATTGTGTCAATTTCGGTTTTGTCAATTCGTTCATCGAAATATTTACTAACCAAATCTCATACAGTCATTCTCCACCCCGACATCCAACCTGACCACACGCACTCACCTGACAACTAGTCTGACCACTCAATTTCACCTATTATCTGACATGACCACACGTAATTTACCTTTTTCCTCGTCGGAGTGATTTCCAAAGTCATCTGGGAGATCACCTCCGACTTTATAAACATCATCATTTCACCCCGACATCTGACCTGAGCACTTGCTTTCACCCGACATCTGACCTGAGCACTCAATTTTCGCTGTTATCTGATCTGAGCACTCGCGAAATGTCATTTTCACACCATTTCCCCCGTCGATCTGTTCTCTTGAGTTTCCAAGGTGACCACAATGCCCACTCCACCATTTTCACCCAAATCGGCAAACCTTACAGTATCAGGCCTTTCCAGCTTCGGTCCTTGACATCAATACAACGGTCTCAACATGCCCGGTCCAGGGAAACATATCGACCGGCTGCACAGCTTTGACGATATAACCGGCGGGCTGCAAGATCGCGAGGTCGCGGGCCAGGGTAGCCGGATTGCAGGATACATAGACGAGGCGGCGAATTTTTAAATCGATCAGGGCAGAAAGCAGGGCCGGATCACAGCCTTTGCGGGGAGGATCGACGACTGCGGCATCGGCAGTCAAGCCGTCCTGCACCATTTGCGGCAGCAAGGTTTCGGCTGATCCAACGAAAAACTGCGCATTGGTGATGTTATTTAGCGCAGCATTGGCGCGGGCGTCGATGATCGCCGGTTCGACCACTTCGATGCCGATGACCTGGAGGGCATGGCGGGCGAGCAAAAGGGTTATCGAGCCGGTGCCGCAGTAAATGTCCAGGACGGTTTCCTGGCCTTTCAGGCCGGCCATTTCCAGGACGGCTGCATAAAGGCGCTCGGTCTGTCGCGGATTGACCTGGAAGAAGGCCAGGGGGGAAATCCGGTAGCGCAAGCCAAGGATTTGCTCTTCGATCCAGGGGTCTCCGGCTAAATGCTGAATCCTGGCCGTCAGGATGAGGTTGGTGCGATCCTTGTTGATATTTAAAAGAAAGCTTTGCAGGTGAAGCGGCGGCAACGCAGGATCGGCACAGGCGCCGATGGCTGCCGCCAATTCCTCATATAGCTCCATTTGTCCAGGCAGGGCGTCGCCGTTTATAACCAGAACAATCATGACCTGGCCGGTGGCAAAGCCGATGCGGACAACAAGGTGGCGCAGCAGGCCGTTGTGGTTTGCCTCGTTATAGGGTTTGATTTGCCATTTGGCCAGATGCCGGCTGACAATTTCGCGGATCAGGTCGCAGACCGGGGGCTGAACAGCACAAACCGGGGCATGGATGACCTGGTGCGAACGGCTGGCGAAAAAGCCTATTTGCGGATTTTCAGGGCTTCCGGCAACCGGGAACTGGACTTTGCTGCGATAGTGCCAGGGATCCGACATACCAATGATTGGCCGCAGCTTTTGCCGAAGGTCCGGCACTTTGCCGATGCGTTCCAAAGCATCCGCCACCAGTTGCTGTTTGAATCGAAGCTGGGCCGGATAGGCCATCACCTGCAAGGTGCAGCCGCCGCAATCGGCAGCTTGCGGACAGGCGGCCGTGATCCGGTCCGGCGAAGGGCCAATCAGCTTGATCGGGCGTCCAACGGCGTACCGGCTGCGCAGGTTTTGGATTTGGACCCGGATCTGGTCGCCGGGAATGACTGAAGGAACAAAAACAGTCAGGCCTTTAAAATGGCCAATGCCCTGGCCTTCGTGATTTAATCCGGTGATGGCAAGTTCGGCCGTTTCCCCAGGTTGAATGACATAAGCCTGGTTCAGGCCATTGCCGGCTGATTGCTCATTTTCAATTGAATCCGGGTTTACTTGCCGTCTGGTCACGTTTTGCTCCTGTTGTGCTCGATTTTGGCGGTTGGTCTTCATTGATCGACTTTTTTAGGCTTGTCCGATCAGGAGACGGCCATGCGAACAGTCTGATTTTAACATAATTCGTGCAGATTGTCTTGAAAAGCCCTGCCCTGGGCCGTTCTTCGGTTTTTCTTGATTCCAGGCCGCATTTAGCTTATAATAGTGGTCGCGTATATTTTTTTACTGAAAGGAGACAACATGCAGAAACGCCATTCTGCAGCCAGCGGTTTAACGGTTCGACCGACCCGCAAAATCTGGCTGGTGCTTGCCAAATATCGCAGAATCATCCTGACTGTACTGTTGTGTCTGACAGTAATCGGCGCAGGGTCCACGGGTTATCTTCTCGCAGGCAGTCGCACGGCGCTGGCAGCGTCGATTGATGACACAGCCAGTATTGCCGCTTTCAACGACCAGTTGACGGAGCAAAATGAGCTGTGCGCCACCGTTGAGCAGATCAATCTGGCTAATGAGCTGGCAACCGAAAAAGAAAAAGCATCTTCTTTGGCTGACACTCTGGAAAATCAGCAAAAGGAAATGGACAGCCTGGAAGATACAATCCTCAATGCCTTGATGGCCAACCTCTCCACCCAGCTGGTATCGCGTTCCAGCCGAACAGTCAATTCTTATCATCAAGAAGCGAAGAATCTGATTTCTTTATCCCGGAAGCTAAAAACGTTTGAAAAGACGTCAGAGGCTTCCGAAATTGATTTAACCAGCTACAAGGCGGCAATCGACAAGCGGCTCTTGCGTTTGCCGACCTTAAAACCGATCCCGGGCGGACTTGATGGCTACGGCTGGCGTATTCATCCGATTTATGGATACCGCCAATTCCATCCCGCTGTAGACATGGGAGCTGCGAAAGGCACGCCGATCAAGGCCGCAGCCACCGGTTACGTTACCGAAGCCGAGTACAGCAGCACCGCTGGGAATTACATCAAAATCAATCACGGCAACGGTTTTATGACGGTCTATATGCATTGCAGCAAGCTATATGTCCACGCTGGCGAGACTGTCAATAAAGGCGAAGTAATCGGCGCAGTCGGCAGCACCGGCACTTCAACAACACCGCATCTGCATTTCGAAATCCGTTTGAACGGAAATCCGATCAACCCAAAAGAAATGATCATGGAGTAAATTAAGTGGCTGTTAATCAGAAACAATATGCGCCACCCCCACATCGCCGGTCCAGCAATCTAATTAAAAAAGATTTGCATAAACGCCTGCGCGGCAAACCAACCCGAAGCAGCTCGATTCTTTCAATTCCGCGAGCTTTGGGCATGGCGCTTTCCCGGGTTATTGTACTGGCCGTCATCGTCATCGTCATCGCCGTCTTTGCCTTTACCGGCCTGGGCGGAGGCATGCTCGTCGGCTATATCAGCACTGCCGAGCCCGTTGTGACCGAGCAAATCAAGAACAAAAACGAAACAACCCGGATCACAGACACGAATGACAAGGATATTGCCATCCTGACCGGCAGCCAGAATATCAACCGGGAATACATTTCGATCAGCGCGGTCAAATCGACCTTTATCGACGAGGCTTTTAAAGCAATCGAAGACGAGCGTTTTGACGAGCACGTCGGCATTGACCCCAAAAGAATCGGCAGCGCCATTTTAAGCGCCCTGGTTAACGGCGGCTCGGCTACACATGGCGGCTCGACCATCACCCAGCAGACAGTCCGGCTGATTTCCGGCGATGACCAGCGTTCAGCCCAGCGTAAAATCCAGGAATGGTACAAGGCCGTCCAACTGGAACAGCAAAAGAGCAAAGATGAAATCATGGAGCTTTACCTCAATCTGGTGCCGATGGGCAACAGTTATGTGGGGATCCAATCCGCAGCCAAGGCTTATTTTGATAAAGACGCCGCCGATCTGGATCTGGTTGAATGTGCCTTTTTGGCAGGCATCCCCAACCGGCCTTCCACTTACAATCCCCTGACCGAGGCCGGCAGACGCAATGCCTTGCGGCGGATGCGCATAGTCCTGGGCAAAATGGTCGAGCTGGAAATGATTACGGAGAATCAATACGAAGCCGCTTTGAATACCGAGCTGGCCTTCCGCAAAACACCGCTTTCCGTATCAGCGACCCAGGTCAATTCCTACTTTGTTGATTATGTGATTGAAAAAGTCATTGCCGATCTGGTCGACAAACGTGGCTATAGTGAAGAAATGGCTTCAATTGCCGTCTACAATTACGGTTTGAAGATAGAAACCACTTTGGATCAGTCCATTCAATCCAAAGTTGAAGAGACTTTCTCCACGCAGAGCCTGTTCAGCACCAAACCTGAACAGCTGATCGATTTGCCGGAAAAGCCAAACGGCAGCATGGTCGTCATTCAAAATGCGCCCAATCCTGGCCAGATCGTCGCTTTGGTCGGCGGTTATGGCGAAAAAACCGGCAATTTTGTTCTCAATCGGGCAGTAAGCGCCCGCCGCCAGCCTGGTTCAAGCATCAAGCCCCTGGCTGTCTATGGCCCGGCCATTGAAACCGGCAAAATTACGGCTGCATCGATTTTTACCGATATGGAGCTGCATTACAATCCAGCTGAGCCCAATAAGGTTTATCCCAAAAACTCCTATACCAAATATAAGGGCAACATGAGCGTGCGCGCCGCTGTTTTTGATTCCTGCAACACCATTGCGGCTCAGATCTGGAAAAACGTTTTGGGCGGCGATACCTCCCTGCAATATTTAAAGCTGGTCGGGCTCGACCGTGACGGTGAAAACTATGTCTCAATCGCATTGGGCGGCTTCAACAAAGGTATGACCGCCCTGGAGATGGCCGGCGCCTATGAGACATTTGCCAACAAGGGCCTTTATACCGAACCTTATGCCTACAAAAGGGTACTTGATGCGGACGGCAAGGTGCTTTTGGAGAACCGTCCCGAATTTACCGAAGTCTACAAACCGGAAACCGCCTTTGTCATGACCAGCATGATGCAGGATGTTCTGACCAAAGGCACAGCGGCCGGACACGGCGTCAAAGGCATGCCCTCGGCAGGCAAGACCGGTACGACCGATGATAGCCGCGATAAGTGGTTCTGCGGCTTTACCCCTTATTACACGGCAGCTGTCTGGTATGGCTATGATAACCGGCTGGGCCAGACCACCATTCCCAAGAACGATTACTCCAATGCGATCAAAATCTGGGAAAACGCAATGAACAAGATTCATGACGGCTTGAAGAAGATCAACTTTGAAATGCCCAGCACAATCCTGACCATGACTGTTTGTACCGAATCAGGCATGTTGGCTACAGAAAACTGCAAGAGCACCGCCAAAGAGTATTTCGTTCCCGGTGCATTTATGAATCCCAAGGCCGACTGTACTTTGCATACGGCTGAAATTTTACCAACGCCAACGCCGGCTACGGCAGCGGCAGCCGGCGTCGGAACCGGCGCCACACAGGTGCCGGCCGCGATCAACAATGGCAAAGGGAACGGGAACGGGAACTGACAGAAATAAGCAAATCAAGACCATCAAAAATCCTGGCGTCGAAACCAGGATTTTTTGTTCAGGTCATGCCAATTACTCTATCCTTATAGATTTACCGCTTTAAACAGCGTGCCCACTTCCTGGCCGGAAAGAATGGCATCGATGATCCGCGGCGTCGATCCGTTGGCGATGATGGTGTCCAGGCCCGCCGATGTGGCGATTTTGGCTGCGGTAATTTTGCTGCGCATGCCGCCGGTTCCGCGTTTGCTGCCCTCGCCGCCGGCGCTTACCGCTATGCTTTCATTGATGTTTTCAACGGTAGCGATGAATTTCGCGTCGCTGTTTTCGCGAGGGTCACTATCGTACAGGCCATCAATATCCGAAAGGATGATCAGGAGGTCGGCATTCACCAGAACAGCCACGATCGCCGACAAATTGTCGTTATCGCCAAAAGTGCCATTGTGATAGATCTCCCGCGTTGAAACCGTGTCATTTTCATTGACTATTGGAATAATTTCCTTTTCGATCAGAGCGCCGAAGGTATTGCTGATATTCTCCCGGGTAATCTCGTCGTCGATATCATCCTTGGTCAGCAGCACCTGGGCAATGACATAGCTGTAATCGGAAAAAAGCCGGCTGTACATGCTCATCAATTCACACTGCCCGACCGCGGCGACCGCTTGCTTTTCGCGCATAACCCTGGGCTTTTCAGCAAGGCGCAAACGGCCGACCCCGACGCCGATAGCGCCGGATGAGACGAGTATGATTTCCCGGCCCTGGTTCATTTGATTGGCAATCGCCCGGCAAAGATGTTCCAGATTGGTCAGGTTGAACCGCCCATTGTCATAGGTGATCGTTGATGTGCCAACTTTAATGACAACACGCTTGGCCTTGGTCATCTTCTCACGAGCGGGATTGGTTTCATGAAATTGGTCGGTCATGGGATCCTCCATCTGGAAAATGATATTTGCTGGCTAAAGCTGGCTTTGCAGCAGCGGCCTCTTTGAAATCATAATCCCTGCGCCTGGAAAAATCAACTTCTTCTGCATCATCTTTCTTTTCACCCGCTTTCCCATTTGACATCATCGGTCGTCATTTGTATAATCATTCTTATCTGTTTAGTAATAGTAAACTTTTTGTTTATCATTAGAACTACAAGATATCCGGCCGATTGACCAGGGGGGCAGCTCGATGAATATCGGTGAAAAAATAAAATTCTTAAGGCAGGCGGCTAATTTGACGCAGGAAGAACTGGCTGACCGCTGCGAATTGTCCAAAGGATTTATTTCGCAGCTGGAACGCAACATGACGTCGCCGTCAATCGCAACGCTGTGTGACATTTTGGAAGCGCTCGGCACCAATTTGCAGGACTTTTTTCAGGAACCGGCTGATGAAAAGGTTGTTTTTACCCGTGAGGATTTTTCAATCAAACGGGATAGCGAATCCGGCTGTGAAATCTGCTGGCTGGTTCCCAACGCCCAGAAGAATATCATGGAACCGATTTTGGTAACACTTGCCCCTTTTGGATCGACCTATCCGGACAATCCGCATGAGGGCGAAGAATTTGGCTATGTTCTGGAAGGCAACATCCTGGTGCAGATTGGCAGCCGCAAATTGAAAGCCCATAAAGGTGACAGTTTTCTGATCCGCCCCAATGAACCGCATACCCTGATCAATACCAGTTCACGTCCCGCCCGTATTCTTTGGATTTCAACGCCGCCCAGTTTTTGATCAAACGAAGGAGTATTGGCATGATGCAGTTTTTGAAACGAATTAGCCAGAAAGCGTTTTCACCTTCACCTTCTGCCGGAAGCGGTCAGCAGGTTCTCCTGGATTCAACCGGATCGCCGCATATTATTGAAGTGATCGGGGTAAACAAGTTTTTCGGCGATGCCCATGTTTTGAAAGACATCACCTTTTATATCCGGCAAAACGAGTTTCTTACTTTGCTCGGTCCAAGCGGTTGCGGCAAGTCTACGACGCTCCGGATTCTGGCCGGGTTTGAGCAGCCTGATTCCGGCGAGGTTTTGTTTGAGGGCGTCAATTTGCTGCCTATACCGCCCTATCAGCGTAAATTGAATACCGTTTTCCAGCGGTATTCGCTCTTTCCCCATCTCAATGTCTATGAAAACATTGCCTTTGGCCTGCAAGTCAGCAAAATACCCAAAGCCGAAATCAAGACACGGATCGAACAGGCTTTGCGCATCGTTGATCTTGAAGGTTTCGGCAGCCGTTGGGTTGATCAGTTGTCCGGCGGCCAGATGCAGCGCGTTGCCATTGCCCGGGCTATCGTCAAAAAGCCGCAGGTTCTGCTTTTGGATGAACCGCTTGGCGCCCTCGACCTTAAACTGCGCAAGGAAATGCAGGTTGAATTGAAAAACATGCAGCGCAGCCTGGGAATTACTTTTGTTTATGTGACGCACGACCAGGAGGAAGCCCTGACCATGTCCGACACGATCATTGTCATGAAAGAAGGGGTCATTCAGCAAATCGGCCGGCCAATCGATATTTACAACGAACCCAAAAACGCTTTTGTCGCTGATTTCATTGGCGAGAGCAATATTTTGCCCGGACGGATGGAACGCGATTTTGAGGTGACATTTTCCGGCCGCACTTTCATTTGTGTCGACCGGCGCTTTGAGGATGTGGCGGTCGACGTTGTCGTTCGGCCGGAAGATGTCCAGATTGTTCCGCCGTCGGACAAAACAGTCAATGGCATTGTCCGTTCAGTGATTTTCAAGGGTGTCCATTACGAAATGCTGATCGAGTCCGATCACTTCGAGTGGATGGTTCAAAGCACGGACCGGGTCAGTGAAGGAACGTCAGTCGGCATGTATTTTGATCCGGATGAAATTCACGTGATGCCCAAGTCTGATTTTTCACCGGACAGGCTGCAGGCATCCACCTCTTCTGAAGAAGCCCCCTTAAGAAAGGAATCCGGGGAGGCGATCTGGTAATGTCGATGCGGCGTTTGACCTATCCCTATATAGTCTGGATGATTGTCTTCACGCTGGCGCCTCTTCTGCTGATTGCCTTTTATGCGTTCACCGCCTATGATCAGGCTGGACAGCTTTATTTCACCCTGACCGGTTTTCAAAATGTGTTTTCAACGGAAAACACGATCGCTCTAAATGTCTTCGGCTTATCCAGCATCTTTGGATTGGAGATGCAAGTCCCCATCTATATCAATGTATTTGCCAAGTCATTGGAAATCGCTTTGGTCAGCACTTTGATCTGCCTTTTCATCGGCTATCCGGCGGCTTACATTTTGGCGGAGCGTTCAAAGAAAAGGCGAGGCAGCAGCAATTTCCTTCTCTTTTTGTTCGTGACGCCGATGTGGATGAATGCGCTGCTCAGAACTTATGCCTGGCTGGCATTGCTTGAGCCCAAAGGCATCATCAACACCTTTCTTGGTTTTTTGAACATTGCGCCGGTGCAATTTCTTTACAATGATTTTGGCATTGGCCTGGGCATGGTTTATAATTACCTGCCGTTCATGGTTTTGCCGATCCATTCCGTATTGCTTAAAATCAGCCCCAGCGTGGTCGAAGCGGCCGAGGATCTTGGCGCCAACAGCCTCCAGACTTTTACCCGGGTGATCTTCCCTTTAAGCATGCCCGGGATCATGTCCGGGATCACCATGGTGTTCATGCCGGCCATGACCACGTTCCTGATCCCCGACCTTCTGGGCGGCGGCCGCTATCTTTTGATCGGCAATGTCATCGAGCGCCAATTTATGGTTTCGCGTGATTTCACGACAGGTTCCGCACTCTCGATCCTGTTGATGATTTTCGTTCTGGCCAGTATGCGCATATTGACCCGGTATGAAAAAGAAAGCGGCGAAGGGGGCGTCCTGTTATGATCAAGTGGCTGATCAAAAATATCTACATGTTCCTGATGTTTGCCTTTTTGTATGCTCCGGTTGTCGTCCTGATCGTCTTTTCTTTCAACAAGGCTAAATCGCGGGCGGTATGGGGAGGTTTCACCCTGGACTGGTACTGGAAATTCCTGCATAATGACGAAATTTTAAGCGCCTTGCAGATCACCCTCGTTGTCGCTTTGGTTTCCGCGTTGGTCTCAACGCTGATCGCCACCGTGACTTGCCTGGGTTTGAATGCCATGCGCCGAAAGCTCAGAAATGTGATCATGACCATTACCTATATTCCGAATGTCAGCCCGGACCTGGTTACGGGCATCGCCTTGATGCTGCTGTTCTTCTTTTTGGGGATGCATACCGGATTTTCCACTTTGCTTTTAGCCCATATTGCCTTTAACATCCCTTACGCCATCCTGTCCATTTCACCCAAATTGAAACAACTCGACAAGAACGTGTATGAAGCGGCTCTGGATCTGGGCTGCAAACCCCATCAAGCCATCATGCGGGTTATTCTGCCTGAAATCATGCCTGGTATTGTCACCGCACTGATCCTGACTTTCACCCTGTCTATCGACGATTTTGTCATTAGTTATTTCACGGCCGGCAACCAGATTTCGACTCTGGCAATCACCATTTATTCCATGGCCAGGAAAAGTGTCAATCCCCAGATCAATGCCTTGTCTACACTCTTGTTTGTTTGTGTCCTGACTTTGCTGCTGATCGTCAATGCCCGGTCCAATCGGGACCTTAGAAAAAAAATACACAACGGAGGTACGCAATTGTGAAACAAAAAATCATCACTTTGACCCTTGTCATCGCCCTATCCCTGGTATGCTGTCTGCCTGGCTGCCAGGGCGGCAATCAAACTCCGGACGGCACGACTGCTGCAAACGGAAGCCAGACCAGCGGCAGTAAAAGCTCTAATGACAAGCAGTCCCTGGTTATTTACAATTGGGGCGAATACATTGCCAATGAAGAAGACACCTATACACTCTATGGCAAGGAATATTCCATCAAGGACGTCATCGCCGAATTTGAAGATGCTTATCCGCAATATGATGTAAAATACCTGACTTATGACGACAACGAGAAAATGTACCCCAAGCTGGCTACCGAATCCTATGACGTGATTGTCCCGTCAGATTATATGGTTGTCCGCCTGCTCAAAGAAGACAGGCTCTATCCGCTTGACTGGCAAAAACTGCCGACAGTCAAGCAATATCTGGACCCCAAGCTGAGTGTTTTGCAATATGACACTGACCAGACCATCAGCAACAAGGTCGCCGATTACGCAGTTCCCTACATGTATTGCACCGTCGGGCTCATTTACAACCAGGCGGAGCTTGGCAAAATCGACGCCAATGATCCGCGCGATGTCTGGCAGATTTTGTTCGACAAAAAAATGGAAGGCAAAATCGGCATGTACAGCAGTATGCGCGAGTCAATCGGCGTCGCCTTGAATTATCTGGGATACAGCCTCAACAGCATGAATACTGCCGAACTTGACGCCGCCAAAAAGCTGCTGATCGAGCAGCGTCAGAATGTCAAGCCATTAGTCGGCATTGATGAGCTGAAAGACAAGTTTGTCTCCGGTGAATTGCTCGCAGGTGTGGCCTGGTCCGGCGATCATGTCGTCTGTCAGCAGCGGCTGGAAGAGGGCGGCGAAGATCCGCAGATCCTGCAGTACGTCTTGCCCAAAGGCTCCAATCTTTCGGTCGACATGATGTGCATCCCGAAAAATGCCAACAATCCCGAAGGGGCGATGGCCTTTATCGATTTTCTGTACAAGCCGGAAATCGCCCTGATGAACGCCGTCTATGTCGGCTATTCCTCGCCCAACACCGAAGTGCTCAAGGAATTGCCTGCGGAAATCACTGGCAACAAGAGCTACTATCCTGATGAAGAAACAATAAAATCGCTGGAAATTTATTATTCCAGCGATTCAATCGATACGGCTTATGATAAAATCTGGCAGGCTATCCTGGCCAATTAAGCGCTTGCATCGGCGTTAACCGGCGGCGGCATCTGCTGTCGCCGGTTGCTCAGGCAAGGGCTGCAAGGCGTTTGCGAAGACGTCCTGCATGGTCTTGACAAAAACCAGCTTGACTTGATCCAGCACAGTCTGCGGAATGTCCGACATGTCCCGCCGGTTTTCTTCCGGCACAAGCACCGTGTCAATGCCGGCCCGATTGGCGGCAATGACTTTTTCCTTCAGCCCGCCGATCGGCAAAACACGGCCGCGCAGGGTGATTTCGCCAGTCATCGCCACATTGTGGCGAACGGGACGATTGCTAAGCGCCGAGGCCAAGGCGGTTGCCAGCGTTATGCCGGCGGAGGGGCCGTCTTTCGGGGTCGCACCTTCAGGGACATGGATATGGATATCCTTGGTGGCGGCAAAGTCGGCATTGATGCCCAGGTCAATCGCCATCGAACGAATATAGGTCACGGCCGCCCGGGCGGATTCTTTCATCACATCGCCCAATTGGCCTGTCAGCTCCAATTTGCCGGTTCCCGGCATGACGTTGACTTCGATGGAAAGCGTATCGCCGCCGGAATAGGTCCAGGCCAAGCCTGTGGCAACGCCGGTCTGGTCTTTTTCCTGGGCTTTTTCATAACGGAATTTTTTCTTGCCGATCAGATCCTCGAGGGTATCCGGCGTCACTTTAACCTTTTTCTTTTCTTTTTCAGTGATGATTATCGCTGCCCGGCGGCAAACATGGGCTAATTCGCGCTCAAGCTGGCGAACTCCGGCTTCCCGGGTATACCAGCTGATCAGGCTGCGGATCGCTTCGCGGCTGATGGCAAGCTGCGATTTTTTCAGCGCATTTTGCTTTAATTGATTGGGCAAAAGGTGGCGGCTGGCGATCTCGACCTTTTCTTCTTCGGTATATCCTGAAAGATGCACAATCTCCATGCGGTCGAAAAGGGCCTGGGGAATGGTTTCGGTTGTGTTGGCCGTCGTGATGAACAGGACTCTGGAAAGGTCGTAGGGAATTTCCAGATAATGGTCCCGGAAGCTGTTGTTCTGTTCGGGATCGAGAACCTCAAGAAGGGCCGAAGACGGGTCTCCACGGTAATCGCTCCCCAGTTTGTCGATTTCATCCAGCAGGATCAGCGGGTTGTCGCGGCCGACCTGGCGGATGGCGTTGATAATCCGCCCGGGCATGGCGCCGACATAGGTGCGGCGATGCCCGCGGATCTCCGCTTCGTCGCGCACGCCGCCAAGCGACATGCGGACGTATTTTCTACCCAGTGCATCGGCAACGGAGCGGGCGATCGAGGTCTTGCCGACGCCAGGCGGGCCGACCAGGCAGAGGATCGGACCTTTAAAGGACGTTTCTCCAGCTTCCATGCGCAGTTTGCGAACAGCCAGATATTCCAGAATCCTTTCCTTGACTTTTTCCAATCCATAGTGATCCCGGTCGAGAACTTTCCTGGCCTGAACAATGTCGAGCCGTTCTGGATCGGTCTTGTTCCAGGGCATTTCAAACAGCAGGTCCATGTAGTTCCTGAGAACCGAACCTTCCGGATAGCCGGCCGGCATGCGGGCCAGCCGGGTAATGTCCTTGGCGATCTTGGGCTTCGCTTCAGCCGGGATAGGTGTCGATTCAAGCAGCTTCAAGTAGGCGTCCTGCTCTTCCTGCGAGCCTTCCTGTTCGCCCAACTCAGTCTGTATGGCCTTGATCTGCTCGCGCAGGTAATATTCTTTCTGGTTTTTCTCAATCGTCGCCCGGACCTTTTCGCCGATTTCTTTTTCCAGTTCAGCGATGTATTGCTCCCGGTCGATCAGCATGATCAGCTGGCGGATCCTTTGGGGTATATCGGTGACTTCAAGCAACTCCTGCTTTTCGGCAACATTGATGTTCAGCTGTCCGGCAATGGAATCAGCTGCCAGGGACGCATCGGTAATGCCGTTTAAAGCGATCAGTGTTTCCGGGGAAACCCGGTTGCTGCTTGCAGCATATTTTTCAAATGATTTCATCAGCTGCCGCCGATGGGCTTCGTAAAGCGGCAAAAGGTCAGCGGCTACTTCAGCTGAGAAATTACTGACCTCCACCCGGTAGTAGGGGTCGAAGTCGGTCACTTTCAGGCATCTGGCCCGATTGCGCCCTTCAACCAGCAATTTCATATTTTCGCTTCCCGGCATCTCCAGCACTTGGCGGATCCGGGCAACGCAGCCGATTTCATAAACTTCATCGGGGGATGGCCAATCTTGGGCGGCATCCTTCTGGGCTGACAGGAAGACCAATTGATTGCCTTCCATTGCGGCCTTGACCGCTTCGCGCGATTTTTCGCGGGCAACGTCAAAGGTCAGGCTGACGCCTGGGAAAACCGTCAACCCGCGCAACGGGATCATTGGCAAAGTCAATAGGACGCCCTCGGACAGCTGCCTCGAACGGACCATGCCAGTTGCGGCTGCATCGGTCTTCTTTTTGCGGGTGCGCGGCTTGGATATTTTTTTCTCCGGCTCTTCACTCATGCAGTTCACCTGATTCTTCTGAAAAGGGTGCCCCAAAAATCATTTGAGGCACCCTTTGAACAGATCATAAAAATGATGCGAAATTATTCGATAATGGTTGAAATGGTGCCGGAACCGACCGTTTTGCCACCTTCACGGATAGCAAACTTCAGGCCTTGTTCCATAGCGATCGGGGTGATCAATTTGCCGGTAATGGTCACGTGGTCACCAGGCATGCACATTTCGACGCCTTCTGGCAGTTCGACAACGCCGGTCACGTCAGTTGTACGGAAGTAGAACTGCGGACGGTAGCCATTGAAGAAAGGCTTGTGACGGCCACCTTCAGCCTGGGTCAGAACATAGACTTGACCGGTGAAGTGGGTGTGCGGCTTGATCGAGCCGGGTTTGGCGATAACCTGGCCGCGCTCGACTTCCTTGCGCTGAATACCACGCAGCAGGGCGCCGATATTATCGCCGGCCTGTGCCTGGTCAAGCAGCTTGCGGAACATTTCAACGCCGGTAACGACGGTGGCTTTGGGCTGATCTGCCAAACCAACGATCTCAACCGGATCGCCGACTTTGACGACGCCACGCTCGACACGGCCAGTGGCAACGGTGCCGCGGCCGGTGATGGTGAAGACGTCTTCAACAGGCATCGCGAACGGCAGGTCGATCGGACGGGCCGGGGTCGGGATGAAGGTGTCGACTGCATTCATCAGCTCATGGATGCATTTGTACTTGGGATCGTTAGGATCGGTGCTGGTGCACTCGAGGACTTCCAGAGCGGAGCCCTGGATAACCGGAGCGTTGTCGCCATCGAAGCCGTAGTTGTTCAGGAGCTCGCGAACTTCCATTTCGGTCAGTTCGATCAGTTCCGGATCAGCCATGTCGCACTTGTTCAGGAAAACGACGATGGAAGGCACGCCGACCTGGCCGGCAAGCAGAATGTGCTCGCGGGTCTGGGGCATCGGGCCGTCTGCGGCTGAAACAACCAGGATCGCTCCGTCCATCTGAGCGGCGCCGGTGATCATGTTCTTGATATAGTCGGCGTGGCCAGGGCAGTCAACGTGAGCGTAGTGACGGGCTGCGGTCTGATATTCAACGTGAGCGGTATTGATTGTAATACCACGGGCTCTTTCTTCAGGGGCTTTATCAATATTGTCGTAAGACGTATACGATGCATTGCCAGCCATCGCGAGAACCTTGGTAATAGCAGCAGTCAATGAAGTCTTGCCATGGTCGACGTGGCCAATGGTACCGATGTTGACATGGGGCTTGTTTCTTTCAAATTTTGCCTTTCCCATTTGAGAGTATCCTCCTTTTTTCAGCATCCTGTGATGCTGTTTTGTATCATATAATCTGGCGTTTGCCGATATAGACCATTTTACACTATTTGCCAAATTTGGCAAATAGTGTCAGGCCTTTTGGGGCAAAGCGGGGGTCGTTCACTTCTTGAGGATGCCTTCCATGATGCTCTTGGGAACTTCCTCAAAGTGGCTGATCTGCATGACGAATGTACCGCGGCCCTGTGTGCGTGAACGGAGTACGGTAGCGTAGCCGAACATTTGCGACAGAGGTACCTTGGCGAGTATCGCCTTGACGCCCGAGCGGTCATCAATGCCTTCGATGCGGCCGCGCCGCGCATTGATGTCACCCATGACATCGCCGAGATAATCTTCCGGAACAACCACGTCAACCCGCATGATCGGTTCGAGAAGAACCGGGTCAGCTTTGCGGCAGCCATCTTTGAAGCCCATCGAACCGGCGATTTTAAATGCCATTTCCGAAGAGTCGACTTCGTGGTAGGAGCCGTCAACGACAGTCACGCGGACATCGACGACCGGGAACCCGCCCAATACGCCGTTGCCCATGGCTTCCTGAATACCGGCATCGATCGGCGCGATGTATTCCTTGGGAATCGCTCCGCCGACGACCTTGTTGACGAACTCATAGCCGGATCCCGGCTCCATGGGTTCGAGTTCCAGGACGCAATGGCCATATTGACCGCGGCCGCCGGACTGACGGACAAACTTGCCGTCAACCTTGACTGCCTTGCGGATTGTTTCCTTGTAGGCGACCTGTGGTGCGCCGACATTGGCTTCGACTTTGAATTCACGGAACAGGCGGTCGACAATGATATCCAGGTGCAGCTCGCCCATGCCGGCGATCAAGGTCTGGCCGGTTTCAGGATTGGTATAGGTTCTGAAGGTCGGATCTTCTTCGGCAAGCTTTGACAGGGCGGTCATCATCTTGTCCTGGCTGGCCTTGGATTTGGGCTCGATGGCCACCGTAATGACCGGCTCGGGGAAATCCATGGATTCCAGGATGATCGGATGGTTCTCCGCACACAGCGTGTCGCCGGTTGTCGTATCCTTGAGGCCAACTGCCGCTGCGATATCGCCGGAATAAACCTGGCCGATTTCTTCGCGATGGTTGGCATGCATCTGCAGGATGCGGCTGATCCGTTCCTTTTTCTTTTTGACCGAATTGAACGCATAGGTCCCGGATTCGAGGGTGCCTGAATAGACCCGGAAGAAACACAGTTTGCCGACAAACGGGTCAACCATGATCTTGAAGGCCAGGGCGGAAAAAGGAGCGCTATCGTCAGCAGGACGGTTCTCCTCTTCCTCGGTATCGGGATTGATGCCGGCAATCGGCGGGACGTCCAATGGCGACGGCATGTAGTCGACGACTGCATCCAGCATCATTTGGACACCTTTGTTTTTGTAAGATGATCCGCAGCAAACCGGGGTTATTTTGCAGGCGATCGTGGCCCTGCGCAGCGCTGCCTTCAATTCGTCGGCGGTCATTTCTTCACCTTCGAGGAATTTCATGGTCAGGTCTTCGTCAGTTTCTGCAATCGCTTCAACCATCCGGTCGTGCCAATCTTTGGCAGCAGCCAGCATGTCATCAGGGATTTCGGTTTCTTCAATGACCTTACCCAGATCGTCGCCGTAGACTTCGGCTTTCATTTTCATCAAGTCGATGATTCCGGTGAAGGTTTCTTCTTTACCGATTGGCAGCTGAATCGGAACGGCATTGGTCCTGAGCCGGTCTTTCATCATATCCACGGCACGGTTGAAATCGGCACCGAGAATATCCATTTTGTTGACGTAGGCTATGCGGGGAACGCCATAATGGTCAGCCTGGCGCCAGACGGTTTCCGTCTGGGGCTCAACGCCGCCTTTGGCGCAGAACAGCGTCACGGCTCCATCCAGCACGCGCAGCGATCTTTCGACCTCTACGGTAAAGTCGACGTGGCCCGGGGTGTCGATGATGTTGATGCGCTTGCCTTTCCATTGGGCGGTTGTCGCAGCAGAGGTAATCGTGATTCCACGCTCCTGCTCCTGTTCCATCCAGTCCATGGTTGCAGCGCCCTCATGCACCTCGCCGACTTTGTGGATCTTGCCTGTGTAAAACAGGATCCGCTCGGTCGTCGTTGTCTTGCCGGCGTCGATATGGGCCATGATGCCGATGTTCCTCGTATTTTCAAGCGAGAATTCTCTGGGCATTTAAATAAAAGCTCCTCCCTGAGGTTACCATCTGTAATGAGCAAACGCGCGGTTGGCGTCTGCCATGCGGTGCATGTCTTCTTTTTTCTTGAAAGCTCCGCCGGTGCTGTTGAACGCATCGTAGATCTCGTTGGCGAGACGCTCGCGCATCGTGCGTTCACTGCGTTTTCTGGCGTTTTCGACCAGCCAGCGAAGTCCAAGGGTTTGTCTTCTCTCCGGTCTGACTTCAATCGGGACCTGGTAGTTGGCACCGCCGACGCGTCTGGCTTTAACTTCCAGAACCGGCATGACATTTTCCAGAGCCTTGCTGAAAACTTCCAGAGGATCCTGACTGGTGCGCTCTTTGACAATATCAAAGGCGCCGTAACAAATTTGCTGTGCTACACCTTTCTTGCCATCCTGCATGATGTTGTTGACCAGTTTGGTCACGCGGACATCATTGTAGATGGGATCAGGAAGCACTTCTCTTGTCGGGACATGGCCTTTTCTTGGCACTTGTCTTCCCTCCTCTCATGATAATGCGGGTTTTTCACCCGATACCACAGGTACTCACGTTTTGGACCGTGTCTGTGCAGCTTGCCATATCCGCTTCTAAAAGCAATCTATGACAGTGTACTGATCACGCTATAGTCCAACCTGACGGCTTATTTCTTGACTTTGGCCGCCTTGGGTCTCTTGGCACCATACTTGGAACGCCCCTGCAGACGGTTGGCGACGCCGGCCGTATCCAGAGTTCCCCGGATGATATGGTAACGTACACCAGGCAGGTCCTTTACACGGCCGCCCCTGATCAGAACAACAGAGTGCTCCTGCAGGTTATGTCCGATTCCCGGAATGTAGGCCGTAACCTCGATCTGGTTGGTCAGACGGACCCTGGCGACTTTCCGCAGAGCTGAATTAGGCTTCTTCGGCGTTGTGGTCTTGACCACGGTGCAGGTTCCGCGCTTTTGCGGCGAGGACAAGTCCGTCTCACGCTTTTTGAGCGTGTTCATGGCAGTCTGCAAAGCCGGTGAAGAAGATTTGTAACTCTTGGAAGATCTTCCCGCTTTTACCAATTGGTTGAACGTAGGCATCAATACACCTCCTTTCTTGAATAACACCATCTTCTCAGGGTTTTTGGCCGATATTCCTCTGCCGTTGACCACATAAAAAGACCCCCCTGTGGGGTTTCAGGCAATTTAGTATATCACCGATTCTTTGAAAAGTAAAACGAAATCGAAAAGATATGTCAACCCTTTTTTCGGCAGCCGTTTTGCCAAAAATAAATCCCCCCTTGGCAAGCGTACATGCCGGAAACACCGGGCGTACAGCCTTTGCGCAGGAGGGATCGATCACTTTTCAACTGGTTGGATTCGGGGCTTTTATAGCCTGTGCATCAGCTTTTTGGTCGACAGGTACAGCTCGTCGTAAATTTCCTGGTACTTTTGGTACTTCTCGTGGTTTTCCGGGTCAGGGCTGATAATCGAGCCCGGTTTTATAACCGATTGCAAATCCGGGAAGCCCGAAAGCGCGCCCGTGCCCAGCGCCGCCATCAGCGCATCGCCGTAGCTTGCGCCAATGCTGACTTTGGGAATGCAGACCGGCTTGCCGATGATATCGGCAACAATTTGCATCCACACGGGGTTTTTGGTGCCGCCGCCGACCGCCGTCATCGTTTTGACCGGCAAACCAAGCTCCTCCATCACCCTGATGTTTTGCGCAATGGAATAGCCGATGCCCTCGAGAGCCGCATGATAGATGTGGTCGCGGGTATGCTCGAGCGTCAGGCCAAAGATGGTCCCTTTGGCCTTGGGATCATTGATCGGGCAGCGTTCGCCGGCAAAATAGGGCAAAACGACAAGCCCGTTGCTTCCGGCGGGGATTTCGGATATGCGGTTCATCATGACATCATAGGTTTCAGGGCCGCCCTGCTCCTGTTCGGCCAGCACATCAAAATAAAGCGTGTCCCGCATCCAGCGGGTCAGGGTGCCGGCGGTATTCGTGCCGCCGGAGACGCTGAACGTATTCGGAACCGTGAAATTATGGCCGTGGATGCGATGGTCGTAGGTCAGCCGGTCCGAGCAGTAATAGAAAAAGAGGGACGAACCGAACTGGAACATCAGCCGTCCAGGTTCAACAATGCCGACACTGATCGCCTCGGAGGTCGAGTCGCCGGTGCCGCAGATGACGGGGGTCCCCTCCATCAGGCCGGTCGCAGCTGCCGCCCGGGCAGTCACATGGCCGGCGATCTCGTGGACAAACCGGCATTCGGCCAGCTGGTCGGGCCGGCAAAACAGGCCGCATTCGGCTTCATTGATCTTGCCGTCCGGCGTGTAAAGGGGGCTGAACGACGATTTTGCCAAAAACTGGTCAATGACATATTCCCCGGTCAATTTTGCGGTGATAAATGACGATCCGGTCAGGAATTTATAGGTGTTTTTGTAAATTTCCGGTTCGTTATTCTTGATCCACATGATTTTGGGTGCAATATCGTCCGAGCAGAGCGAGTGCCCGAAAAGCGACTTGACTTTGTCCGCGCCGTAATGTGATTTTAGGAACTCGATTTCTTTTCCGGCGCGCGCATCAATGCCGTACAAAATGGCCTTGCGCAGCGGCATGCAGTTCTCATCGACCGGCAGGCAATCGCAGCCAAGCACATCGCTGCCGACTCCTGCGATCTGTTCCGGGCTGATGCCGGTTTTTTCCAGCAGGCCCTTGCTCACCTGGCAGAAATCGCTCCACCAGACGGCTTCGGCATCGTGCTCGAAAAAGTTCGGGCAGGGATTTTCCATGCTGTGCTTGGCCCCCAGGGAAGCAACCACCTCGTAATTCTTGTCGATGATGACCCCCTTCGTTTCAAAGGTGCCAATGTCGATGCCCATGTAATACTTTTCCATATGTAAAGTACCTCTCCGCAACGTTTAAAACGAATTATAGCCCGGCCCGGATTTGTTTGACAACGTCCATGATTTCGCTCACTCTGGCGGGATCGACGTTGTTTTCAAATTTGCCGGCCAATTTGAAGGCAGTCCCGACACAGGCGGCGTCGGCGATGGCAAATTTTTCCCGGGCGGTTTTGGCATTGAAGCCGGTATTGCAGAAAACCGGGATATCCCCCGCTACCGATTTGACCTCGGCGATAATGTCGCTGTTGGTCTCGCGGCCGGCGCTGGCTCCAGATACGCACAAACCGTCAGGCGCACAGTTGAAGATGATTGATTGGGTGATCTCTTTGATGTCACGGGAAACAAGGTAGGCTTCAGACTCGGGGTTCACTTTATAAAGAAGCTTCAGGTCATTTAATCCGAGCGCTTTCTTGCGGCGGATGGTGGCGGCGACGTCAGTTGTTGTGAGGCCGTTTTCGCCCATATACGAGCCGGTGAAGGCGCTGCGGATAAACATGCCGCCTGTTGCCGCTGCAAGTTCCAGGCTTGCCAGCGCGTTCATGACGATGTTGACGCCGAAAGGGATTCGGATATCGTCCCGGATTTTGCCAACAATATACCCCATTGCGCCAACGGTAATGTAATCGGCCTTGGGCTGATAAGGCATGCTGAATTCATTGGCGATCAGAACACCGTCCACGCCGCCGTCCTGAAGCGCGATCAGGTCCTTTCTCGCCTGGGTGACGACGCTTTCCAGATCGCCGCAAAAATAGGGGTCGCCGGGCAGGGCGCGAAGATGCAGCAACGCAATAACCGGTTTTTTAACGCCAAAAAGTTCATCTGTCCACATAGTTGATCCTCCAAAATAATCTATTATCGAGTATGTTCAATCATTTACGCACAACATTACATTGATCAAGCCAGGCCAGAGACTGGCGAATCGGGGTATCCGGGTCGCAATAATGGACCGCGCCGTTCATGAATAGAGAAATCTGGCCATCGTAGTCATGCTCGGCGAGCTTTGCCAGCTGGGCAAAAACATCGCTTTCTCCTTCGCCGAGCGCCATGTAGCCGTCTTTTCCGAAATCAGCGGCATGCACGTGGCCAATCTCGCCAAATGTTTCGTAATAGTCTTCGATCGTCTCGCCGTGCCCGCAGATGTAAGGCAAATCAGCGCAACTTTGGAGACGCGGGCTGTCCACCGCTTTAATCAAACGGCTTAATCCCCTGATATCCTTGATAAACAGCGACCGGGTCGCGTCTATTTCCTCCATGACCATCGTGATGTTCAATTTTTCAGCCCGCTCGGCCAAAATGCCGAGGGACTCGGCCGACCGCTTGAAGTCGTCCGTTTCGTACGAGTCAACATAAGGCCAACCCGGGCATACCACCATCTTTTCCGCGCCAAATGCCGCCGTATCCGCAAGATAGGCTTTCATGGCGTCGATGCTTTGCCCGCGAATGTATTTTTCGGGCGAGGCGATGTTGATCGGATACTGGCGGATTTGCTCGGGATGAAATACAGGCATCTTCAAGCCCCGGCCGGCGAGCATCCGGTTGATCTTCTGAATGCGGAGCGCGCGTTCGGAAGAAGAATAGTCATCGATGCAATAGTGCGGCGATGCGCCCCACAGCTCAACATTTTTAAACCCGTTGGCCGCGATCGAATCAAGTGCGTATTCCAGCGTATGATGCAGGTAGGGAGCCGTCATCACCGAGAATTGATCGAAATGCAGATGTTTCATATGAGTTCTCCTCCATCAAAATGTTTGCGCAGCACTTCAATGTCCTCTCGGTAGTGCGGTTCAGGATCCAGCTGGTACATGCCGTTGGCCATTTCCATGGTGATTGTGCCGGTATAATCATATTTACGCATGGCGTTCAAATACTCATCCAGGTCAAGGAAGCCGTCGCCCCATTTCATATGGCCGGTCGGCCGGCCGTCGTTCAGGTGGATGTGGGCGAGCTTGTCGCCCATGACCTCGAAGTATTGTTCCAGCGTCTCGCCCGCGCAGGCGACCGGAACCGAGTCAACACAGCACTTGAGATAAGGCGAATCGATCTCCCTGACGACCCGGAACTGGTCGAACCGGTTCGTAGCCAAAAGCGACTCCCGCTTGTTCAGGTTTTCATACATCAGCGTCACACCGTGTTTTTCAGCATGGCGAGTCAGTTTTTCGACCGAATCCCTGCCCCATTTGTACCCTTCCGAAAAGGGCTTGTCCCAGTAGGGCCGGCCAGGGCACAAAAGCATCTGCGGGCATTCAAGGTCGGCTGCGGCTTCGATGAACCGCTTGTACTGCGCCACGGTTTTGTTGCGGATATGGTCTTCAGGCGCAGCAATGTTGATCGCGTAGGTGTTTTCCTCCGGCATGAGGGAAACAACCTGAAATCCGCGGGAATGCAGCAATTTCTTCATAGCCGGCGTGGGATCCCCCGCCGAGTCGTAAAAATGGTAATGGGGGCTGCAGGCGTAGAGTTCCAGCCGGTGCACGCCCAGACGGTCCATGGAATCCAGAAAATAGGCAAACGAAAACCGCATGTAAACCATATTGGTTGCAGCAAGTTGATTCATCAATAATTTTGACATAATGCACCCCTTTTCAATCCTTTTGACAAGCCAGTCACTCCATGTACATTTGCAGATTGCGCATGTTGCGGGCATCATGGAAGAACGGATTGGCAAAATAGCCGCGGTCGGTCAGTTCCTGGCTGAAAAGGCCGGTATATCCGTTTTTAAGCATGTCGGTCAGCATCTCGCGCAGGTTGTGGCGGCCATCGCCCCAGACCAGGTGCCCATAAGGGTTGCCGTCCTGGAAATGGCTGTGGATGATATTTTCGCTGCCGAAGGTGTCAAACCAGCGCTGAATGGTTTCGCCGGAAACAGCCATCGCGCAGATGTCGATCATCACTTTGAAGTTGGGATGGTTTACTGCGTCAAACATGCGTTTGACCTGGTCGATGCGGTAGCCGATTAAAGATTCCTGCGGCCGCAGCGTTTCACAGGCGATTTGCATGTCATGCTCCTTCGCAACCTCGCTCAAGCGCTGATGCATTTCAACAGCGCGCTTGAAGCCTTCCTCTTCCGGCTCGTTCCAGTAGCCCCAACCCGAGTTGGCTTCAAGTATTTTCGCGCCCAGCTCGGCGCCAAAGCGGATGCCGTTGGCAAAATAGTTGAAGCTCCGCTCGATCAGCAAAGGCTCCTTCGCCGCAAACTGGTAACCGTACGAACAATTTTCCGGCGTAAAAACAGGGCATTTGAGCCCGCGATCGGAAAGTTTCTTGCGGATTGGCGATGCATCCTGATAACCTTGATGATCCATCCACAAGCCCTGGTGCGCGCCAAGCAGCTCGACGTTCTGCACGCCCAGTTTAGCCTGGCAGTCGAGAAAATAATCCAGGGTATAGTTGTTGTAATGGATATTGAGCACCGAAATTTGGTCAATTCCAATCATTTTCATCATCTTTCCCTCCCTTGTCAAATAAAGAACGGCTCAAACGCTGCCATATTGCGCCGGTCCGCCTCGCGTGGATCGGGGAAATAGCGTCCATCGGTGATTTCCTGGCCCAGATAGCCCTCGTAGCCGTAATCGTTCATAATCTGAATGTAATCGGCGAGCGGATGCAGTCCGTCGCCCCAGATCAGATGTCCGTAGGGCCGGCCATCTCCGAAGTGGGTGTGCACAATGTCGCCGCCAAGCGTTTCGAACCACTGCCTGACGGTTTCGCCCGCAACGCCAACAGCGGTCAAATCAAGTGCCGCTTTGACATTCGGATGATCGACCGCCATTAACAGCCGCTTAAGCTGCATAAGGGTGATGATCATGCGCGATTCTTCCGGACGCACCGTCTCGACGGCTAAGGTCACGTTGTTATCCGCGGCAATGGGCGCAAGCATTTTAAGGAAGTTAGCCGCGCGTTCAAAAGTCCTTTCGGGATCCTCGTTCCAATCACCGCCGCAGCAGTTGGTAAGCATCACGCGGGCGCCAACTTCCCCGGCCGCTTTGATCCCGTTTTTGTAGTAGCCCTCGGCATGTTTTTGGGCAATCGGGTCGTGCGCACAAATCAGATAGTTGTACATGGCGCACTCCGGCGTGAATACGCCGATTTTCAGGCCGTGGTTCTCCACTTTCTTTTTCAGTTCAGCCGTGTCCTGATACCCATAATCGTCAAGCAGGAAATGCGGCACGCCGCACCACATTTCGATCGTTTTAAATCCAAGCTCCTGCTGGCACTTGAGAAAATAATCAAATGAATGGTACATGTAGTGAATCCCCATGCCCGCAAGCTGCTCTCTTTTTAAATACGGCATTTTTTACCTCCCTTTGTTCACCCCGGCCGCTGCCGGGGGTGTCTTGATATTTTTTTAGAAATTTTCATAAAATGGCTCAGATTATTCCCAGTTTGGAAACTGCACAGCTGACGCCTTCCTCTTCCAACGTTCCGGTAACCAGGCCGGCAATTTCCCGAAGCGGCAGCGGCGAATCCCCCATGGCGACGCCTATGGCCACATGACCGAGAATTTCATAATCGTTCATGCTGTCGCCGAAAGCTACCGTATCGGCAAGAGAACCCCCGTAATGGTCGAGCACCCGGTCAACCGCCGCTGCCTTGTTTCTTCCCTTCCAGGCGAATTCGCACAGCGAACCGCTGTTGTTGGGGTAGCAATCATACCAGGCAGAAAGCTCCGGCATTTTTTCAAGCACCCGCCGGATGTGTTCGCTGTCATTCGTATGAATCGTGAATTTTTCAATCCGCATCGTGGCGGAAAGCTCGTCAAGACCGCGGAGCCGCGGCCAGCGGCCGGTTAATTCAACTTCACCCGGCACATAGTAAATACTGCCGGTACCTTCGAGAACACCGGAAAAATGATTGGCATACATGCCTTTGACGGTTCTTTTCAGGATGGATTCCGATAGATACTGATGATAAATCTCTTTTCCGCCTACGATGATCTGTGCGCCGGCGCCGGCGATGATGCCGTCAAATCCGATGTCGAGGATCGCCGGATATATATCGCACAAGGTGCGACCGCTGCAAATGAAAATGCGGTGTCCTGCGGTTCTCAGCATTTGCAGCGTTTCGACCGTTCTTGGGGAAGGCGATTGCTCGTTGCGGGCAATGGTGCCGTCAATGTCAATAAACAGATAGTATTTTCTGTCAACATTACACATTTTTTGCACCTGCGCGCGACATCTGCTTTTTCTCGGGCCGATTGACCAGATAAACGCCAAGGCAAGTCATCAGAAGACTTACGAGCAGCATGGGCGAAGCCAGCGATTCATGCAGCACCGCGGCAGAAACCGTCGTTCCGAAAATCGGCAGCAAGAAGGTATAAATGGCAAATTTGCTGATGTCGTTGTACTTGTAGAGCTGATTGGAAAGGACCAGCGCGAGCGCTGAGAACAACAGCAGCACGGCCAGCGAATTGAAACAGTCCGCGCTTAATGAGAACCGGATGCTCCCGCCGCCCATCGACCCGATAAGCAAAAGCATGGCGCCGCCGCAGATCGTCTGCCAGGAGCCCAGCCACATCGCGTCTTTGTTCTGGGCAATGTATTTGAGGTAGATTCCGCCCAGAATGCCCATCGCCTGTGAGACAACAATCAAGAGTCCCCCGCCAATGGATAGTGTCACGCCGGCGGCAAGATCCTGGAAGTTCAGAAGCACAATGGCGGCAAAGCCCAAAAGGCAGCCGGCAATTTTCCTGGTTGTCAGTTTGTCTTCCTTGAAAATAAGGCTCGAGAAAATGATTCCCATAAAGGCGCCGGAACCGGATAGAATGGATGCTTCAACACCGGTTGACAAGGCTGCGCCAATATAAAGGAAAATATATTGCAGGACCGATGACATGGCGCTCAGTTTCAAGATGCATCCCCACTCGCTTTTAGATCGCGGCCAAATCTTCGTGCCGCGGATGCGGCAGAAGATCAGCACGATCAGGCCGGCCAGAAACAGCCTTAGGCCCGCAAAGACGATCAAAGAGAAGATGTCGGTCTCCCCGATGGCAAAAACCTTATATCCCCATTTGATGAACGGAAGCGCGCCGCCCCACAGGAAATTGCAGAGCACCGCAAACAGAACAAATAGTTTCGGATTAGTAAACAACTGCCGGTCCCGTTCAGCAAATTTCGCATAGCCTGATTCCATTTATCGCGTTCAATCCTTTCCCAGCTCGAAACGATGCTATTCTTTGAACCCGAGGTATGCCGCTCTGACCGCATCATTGTTTCTAAGCTTTGCCGCATCGTCTGTCAGCTTGATTTTGCCGGTTTCCAGAATATAACCGCGATTGGCGATCCTGAGCGCCATATTGGCATTTTGTTCAACCAGAAGTACGGTGACCCCTTGTTTGTTAATATCCACAATAAGCTCAAATATCTGCAGGACAAGGTTTGGCGCCAGACCCAGCGACGGTTCGTCCAGCATGAGCAGCTTGGGCTGGCTCATCAGCGACCTGGCAATGGTCAGCATTTGCTGTTCGCCGCCTGAAAGCGTTCCGGCCGGCTGCTTTTTCCTTTCCAGCAAGCGGGGGAATAATTTGTAGACGCGTTCAAAAGAATTTTTGATCTCTTCTTTATTCTTGCGGGAATACGCGCCAATCTGCAGATTCAATTCGACGCTCAAGTCCGGAAAGACTTCCCGCCCTTCTGGCGAAAGGCTGATGCCCTTCTTGACAATTTCCGAAGTCGCGCAATTCGTGATGTCTTGCCCTTCAAATTCGATTTTGCTGCCGGCGGCGGTCTTTAACGTGCCGGTTATCGATAATAGCGTCGTGGACTTTCCGGCCCCGTTGCTGCCAATCAGCGTCACGATCTCGCCTTTGTTGACCTGGAGATCGACCCCTTTAAGCGCATGGATATTCCCGTAATAGGTATTCAGTGAACTAATTCGCAACATCTTCATCACTCCTGCCCAAATATGCCTCGATTACCCTCGGATTTTTTGCGATGCCTTCCGGTTTGCCGGCTGCGATCAGTTTTCCGAAATCCAGAACATAGATTCTATCCGAGATATTCATGACCAGGTTCATATCATGTTCGATCAGCAGAATGGTCAGCCCCTTGTCCCGCAGGCTTTTAATGAATTGAAGCAGCGATTCGGTCTCTGCCGGATTCATTCCGGCGGCCGGCTCGTCCAGCAAAAGCAGCTTGGCGCCTGTGGCAATTGCCCGGGCGATTTCAAGCCGGCGTTGTTCGCCATAGGGAAGGCTGCTGGCATACCGGTCGATTTTATCGCCCAGTCCGATCGAATTAAGAACAGCAATCGATTTTTGAGCCGCTTCCTTTTCCGCCCGATGGAATTTTCTGGTCCTGAACAGCAAATCAAACAAGGAGTATTCAGTATAAATATGATGTCCGATCATGACGTTTTCAATCACGCGCATGTTGCCAAACAGTCTCAGGTTTTGGAATGTGCGGGCTATGCCCCTTTTGACGATGCTTTGTACGGATATTTGGCGAATGGACTTGCCTTCAAACAGGATTTCGCCTTCAGCCGAAGCATAGATTCCGGTCAGAATATTGAAAATCGTTGTTTTTCCGGCGCCATTCGGTCCGATAAGGCTGACGATCTCGCCTTGATTGACTTCAAAATCAACATTGTCAACGGCCACCAGACCGCTAAACCGCATGGATACGCCTTTTACTTCAAGCATTGCCATCGAATTCACCCCCTTGCATTCCAGCAACAACCCCTTTGGGAAGCTTGTAGGGTTTTTTGCTCAAGCGGCCAAGTAAACCCTCTGGTTTAAATCTCATCATGACAATCAGCACCAGGCCGTAGACAATAAACCGGAATTCCATCAGGAACCGCATGACTTCCGGGAAAGAGATCAACAGCATCGCGCCCAGGACCATGCCCCAGATCGATCCCATGCCGCCAAGCAAAACCACGCAGAGGATCAAAGTCGACGTATCCGCCGTGAAAGTGTTGGGATCGATATAGCGCATCAGGCTGGCATAGAACGCGCCAACATAACCTGCAATAATCGAGGATATGACAAAGGTCAGCACTTTGTACCAATTGACATTGACGCCCATCATCGATACGGCAAGCTCATCATCTTTGATGGCCCGCAAGGCCCTGCCCATTTTCGAGTATTTGATGGCTGAACAGATCAGCATGACAATCGCCAGTGAAATCAGCATCAAATAGTACATGCCGCCATTTTCAATCGTCAACGACATCCCGAAAAGCTTTGGCTTCGGAATATTTTTGATGCCCAGGGCGCCATTCGTCATCTTGTCCCAATTGAGCACGACCATTTTGACCACTTCGCCAAATCCGACGGTCGCCATAACCAGGTAGGCGCCGGTCAGCCGAAGCGTCGGCAGTCCCAGCAGAAGTCCGCTGACGCCTGCGCCGGCTGCGCCGAGAATTGCCGCCAGAAAAAAGTTCATCGACAATTTGATGGTCAATAGAGAGGCGATATATGCCCCGATTGCATAAAAAGCGGCATGGCCCATTGAAATAATTCCCATATAGCCGGTAACCAGATTCAAGCTGAGCGCCAGCATGGCATAAACGCCGATCATGGTGACAACCCGGTAGATGTAGAGATTGGAGGTAATGAACGGGAACAGGAGCACCAGTGCCGCCGCTATGGGAATAATTATCGTCAAAATGATTTTAGGAAAATTTGAATGATTGCTCGCTAGCTTTTTTCCCAATTTATTCATTCTTTACACCTTTACAATATCTTTCTTGCCAAATAATCCATTTGATCGAATCAGCAGCACCAGGATCAGGATGACGAAAGCAATTGCGTCCCGGTATCCGCCGCCAAACAGCGTGACTACGTAGCACTCGGCCAAACCGACAATCAAGCCGCCAACGATCGAGCCGTACAGGACGCCAATGCCGCCTAAAACTGCAGCCGCAAAAGCTTTTGTACCGACCGTCACGCCCATGTCGACCGAAACGAGCTGATAATAGCCGGAGACCAGAAAACCGGCGATACAGGCCGATACGCCGCTTATCAAAAAAGTAACCGTGATGACATTCTTGACATTGACGCCCATCAGGTTGGCCGCTTTTGTATTCTGCTGCGATGCGCGCATGCCCAAGCCGATTTTGGTTTTACTGATAATCAGGGTCAGGACCAGCAGCAATAATAAAGAAACACTGAATAAAATGACTTGTGACGGCTGAATCCAATAGCCGAAGATCTCCCAGGGGCCAAAATTGTAAATATTCGGGAAAGATCTTTTTTGGCTGCCAAACACCACCATCAAGATGTTCTGAATAACATAGGATACCCCGATAGCCGTGATCAGGCTCATGATATCGCTCGACTGTTTTGTCCGTAAAGGCGCCAGAATGATGCGGTCATAAAAAATAGCCACTATACTGGTAAAAGCAATCGCCGCTAATAAAGAGTAGCCAATCCCGAACTGCATCGTAATAAACATCAAGATTACATTTGCACCTAATGTATAAAATGAATTGTGCGCCAAATTGAGTATTCTCAGGATGCCAAAGACCAGCGAATACCCAACTGCCACCAGCGCGTATACCATGCCCAGCGCCAGGCCGTTAATCGTTTGCTCCAACAGCACTTTTTCTACCTCCAACAAGTTTCCCTAAAAAGCCAGCCAGCAGGACAATTCCATCTTCGGCTGTAAAGAGGTGTGAGGACATTGCTGCCCTCACACATGCTCTCCCCTGATTTGAATCGAATTAAAATCACTTGATCGAACTTAAGAATTCATCCCAGCCCTTGATGGCATTCGGGACTTCGCTGAATTTTCCGCCTTTGATTTCCAATACAATTTCCGTCTTATGTGTTTCACCATGTTCGTCAAATTTCATTCTGCCGGAAACACCCTGGAAATCGACTTTATAGAGTGCGTCTTTAATCGCGGTGCGGTCATCCGAATTTGTCATCTTGATCGCATTGAAAATCGCAAAGCAGCTGTCGTAAACCTGGGCCGCAATATAGTCAGGCGCTCTTTTGTTCGCTTCCGTATAGGCTTTGACAAAAGGCACGGCAACCGGATCCGTAGTATCCGGATTGAAGATGCATGGGAACTGGACGCCTTCAACGGCCGAGCCGCCAAGGTTTATGAGTTCAGGCGTATAGCAGACGCCTACGCCGATCAGTGGCGTCGTCGATCCGCTCTTGCGGAGCTGCATGGCAAACGGAGCAAATGATGAATATTCAGAAGTCATGATGATGCAGTCCAGGCCGGCATTTTTCAGTTCAGTGATGTTTGGTGAAAAATCAACCGTCCCATCCACAAAGTAAGAGATCAGCGAAACTTCCATCGGTGTTTTTTCATTGACTACTTTGGCAATTTCCATCAGGCTGTTCGCCGAGCTTACCCCGAAGTCCGACTTCATGGAAACAACGCCGATCTTCCTGTAGCCGCGGTTATAAGCCATCTGAATCGTGTTTTGTGCTTCCGGCAAGTCAGTCAGGTTGTTTCTGAACACAAAATCGCCGATTTTGGCATAGTCAGGATGTGAAGAAGAAGCTGAAATGGAGACGATGCCGGCTTCCTGATATCTCGGGCAAGCCACCAGGGCAACGCTGCTCTGGCAATGTCCGCTTGCAACGGCAGTGATCGAGTCGTCAGCCACGATTTTTTCCGCCAATGCCGCAGCATCTTCTGGCGAACCCTTATCATCATAAATAACAATCTCGACTTGGCGGCCGCCCAGCAGACCGCCTTCGGCGTTGATGGTGTCTGCCGCAAGCTGTGCGCCCAGTCTGGCGGTCAATCCATATTCAGCCAGGGATCCGGTCATCGGTCCGACTACGGCCAGCTTGATCGGGTTGGTGTTGGCGGAACCAGTCGTCTGGCCAGCCGCTGAAGTGGTAGAAGCCCCGGCAGTCGTTGTCGCTGTTGTTTGGCCTGATGCTACGCCGCAACCAGCTACCAAACCTGCAAGCATCAGAATCGCCATTAAAGTGCATACAATTTTTTTCATATTACTAAATCCTCTTTCTTTTAACGTTAGTCCAGCAAAAAATAGATGTGATCCGCATTCTTCAATACCAAAAACTCATTCCAAGCAATAAAACAAAGTAAAATATGGTGATATCAGCATTTAAGATTCTTTACCATTCGATCGCTGGATTGGTTATCCCGAAACAATGCCCATATCAAAGCCTCCTTCTTTCTCGTACTAATTGCAAAATCATGTCCAGCGCCGGCAACCAGGGCCTTTTTCATTCAGTTGCCGGATGAATCAGCCTCAAGACAAAGGTAAATCAAACAGATTTTCGGAAAATAGTGCAAATCAAAGGTGTTATTTTGGTATCGCCTGGTATTGAAGAAACGTTGTGCCTCAATTTTCAAGGTGCATTAACATCAAAACAGTTTTGTTTTAGTATAATTTCAACACATATAAAGGTATTGTATATTTCAGAGATAAATGGAATTATATTTCGTATTATTCGTTTAATATTTAATTCGTAACTATAATAACGTTTCATTCTTTTATGAAAACATAAAAAACAAGCGCATTTGTCGCGCTTGTTCAATCATGATTTAATCGATACTAATAATCAGGGAAACACAAATAAAGGGCCAGGCATCCCAGTCCGAAGAAAAATCAGCAGTTTGGGTTTATCTTTTCAAGCCTGGCCGTTCGGGTCGGAATTCGCTTTCCGTTCAGCCATGGATTGGGTTGATTCCTGGAGCAAAGAACGCAGACACACTGGGAAATTGCCTTTTCCGCGATGGTAATTGACACATTCGCAGCATTTTCCATGCAGACTGCAGTCTTTCTCGGGGCATAAACAATTCGCTTCATTACATCCGGGCATAAAAAACTCCTTGCAAAGTCATATTGGAGCAACGCTTATTCTTCAAGGGGCGACGTATAGATCTCGATATCATGGTTTTTAAAGTAATCAATATATTCTTGCGGAATACCAGGATCGGAAATCACGCAATCCGCACTTTCAAGGTCGCCAATGCTCATGAACGAGGTTTTGCCGAATTTGGTGGAATCGGCCACGACGATGAATTCATGCGAAATCGGCCGGATCTTCTGGAAGATGCGCCGCTCGACCAGGTTCGATATGGAAAATCCGAATTGGAAATCAACGCCGGAGGCGCCAACGAAGGCTTTGCTCACATTGATGCCCTGAAGCGCTTCTTCCAAAATTTCGCCGCTTAAAAATGACCGGCTCGGGCCCGAAAGATAGCCGCCGGTCAATATAACCTGCGTGGCAGGATTTTTGGATAAAATCGCCGCAACCAAAAGATTATTGGTCAGGACATTGATCTCGATATCACGCAGCGCATAGGCAACGGCCGCGCAGGTAAAGCCGCAGCCCAGGAAAATCCATTCCCTGGGGGATACCAGCGTCTTGGCCAGTTCTCCGATATAAACCTGCTCTTTGGAAAATTCGCATTCGAATCCGCTGGCGATGCACTTGTCGGAGGACTTGTTCGGCAATTCGCTCTGCAAAACAACCTTGCCATGCAGCCGGTATAATACCCCGCTCTTTTCCAGCTCATTCAGATCATTTCGAATCGTCACACTGGAAACGGATAGCATTTTACTCAGAGAATTCACATCAATATGTTTGTGCTCCAGCAAGATATCCTTAATGTTTTTCAAGCGAGCTTCACGAATCGGCCTCATACACGCTACTCCACTTCGATCAATCGATCAGATCAATACTTTGATAAACTACCAAATATTATTTTATATACTATCATAGTCATGATAAATCAGTCAATCATTTCGTCGCGATATATTTTCGTTTATTTCGAATAAAAGCAAATTTTTCTCGATATCTGTCAATATCGAAATATATTATCTTTGCACTTTTAAATATATATGCAAAAATACGACAGGTATTATGTTGAAAAAATTTTCTTGCAAAAAATATATTCGCTGATATATAATTTGCGCATACAAATAATTCGTAATCTTTTTGATAAATACGAAACTTATCTTTAAAGATGCAGAAGGCTGCCGGGTCAGGCATTGATCGTGAAATAGATCAAATTGCATCTCAAATACGTGCTTTTTGAATGATTGAGCAAGGAGAAACCCATGGCAGAACAACTATTTGCAAAATATGCTGTTCCCCTGATCTTTTTAAAAAATAACGGCCATCAGGGCTGCCCTCCTGCCACTCAAATCAGCAAGAGCAAAATGAACCATACCTTTTTCCAGTACAGTTTCGAAAAAGAGCAAAACTGCATTTTGGCTCCGACCACCCACGTGACTATCATCATGCTCTACAATCAGTCCGCAATTTCACAGGCCTCGATGCATGGCCTGGTCACAGCGCCAAGAAAATTGCACTTCCCCAAACACTCAACCCTCTATTGCGTGCAAATGGATCCGTTAGATGCGCTTGTGCTGTTGGGGCAAGAAGCGCTAATCGCTTTACTGGATAGTTCGAAACCTTTGCGCCAGGTCATCGATCTGGATTTGTCCGCGATTGAAACCTTAGATCCACAAACCGATTTACACCAGAAGGCTGGTTCATTCGAAGAGCTGTTTGCGCCCGAACAGGCCCTTTTGCCGCAGCATTGCATCTTGAACAATATCCTGACGTGCATTCATAACGCCAACGACAAAATAAAAGTAAGCGATCTGTCGATGCAAACCGGATATTCCGACCGCCAGCTCTACCAGATATTCAAGAATAATTTTGGCATCGGCATCAAACTCTATTCACGCATCATGCGCTTTCAAAACTCCCTGAAATGGCTTTCCGGCGTCAATTCCGACTTAATCACGCTTGCCTGCTCGCTCGGTTACTATGACCAGGCCCATTTCATGCATGAGTTCAAAACGCTGTCGACCTTAACGCCCTTGGAATATCAAAGCAGTCAACTTAGATAACATTCCATCCGCATTAAGAGATGTTGATTATTTTATGATTACCTTTATTTAGCATATCCAATGATACATCTATAACGCTTTGCTTTAAGACTCTGCTATAAAATCGACGTGCTCTATTATTTATAAATCCAATAAATACACTTTCTTACCTGTTCCAATTAATATTTTATCTCCAATAATTTCTGCATGGGAGCAATATTCGGTCGGGGGGTGCGGACAAATCCTTAGACAGGAGGAGTCCGATGAGACGATTCACAGAGGAAGAAAAGAAACATGCTGTAGATCTGTATTTTGATAAAAAGCTGACGACAGGAGAAACGGTTAAGCGATTAGGATATACCACCCGATTTCTTTCTGGATTTGCCAGCCTTACAATTTGGATTCGTGCAGCCAAGATCAATTGCGCCAAAAACGCATGTATGGCCATGGCCATCCGCTTCAGGTTTGCTGCGATCGCCGCCAGGAGACATTCTTCTTTTGCCTTAAAGATCCCATGTTTTTGGATCGCACTCAATTTGTGCTCACGCTTGAGCATGGCAAAACAGCCTTCTGCCCAAATGCCCCGAAGTTTCATGTAGTTCTTGCCTTCGGCCGTAGCATAACGCTCCCGGCCGCGATGGAAAGCCGGGTAAAAGCCGCTGGCGATCACCTTGCGCCTTCGGTCCAGCTTCGGCAGGCAGGTTGGCCGCATCGGGCAGGCGTCGCACTTTTCCATTTCAGCTTGGTAGCACCGAAGATACTTGCCCGTGCTTTTCTGGCAGATCATATGGTGATAGGGGAGTTTCTGGCTCTGTGGGCACAAGAAGCAATCTTCTTCTGGAAGGTAAGTCATGCCCTTTTTGTCAGCGGTATTGGAGAACTCGACCGAAGCAATGTAGCCTTCAATGCCTAGAAGCTCAAGCCCGCGGTGTACCGCACCGACATCGTAGCCCTTGTCCAGCGCCACACGCTTGATGGGAACCGAGCCCTGAACCTGCTTTTCCAAGTGCCGCAGGACGATCAAGCTTTCCTTCTGGTTTGCTGGAAAAACATCGACGCCAGTAATGAGCCCATGCTTTGAATCAACGCTTGTTTCCATCAGATAACCCAGCCCGACCTTGTCGCCATGGCAGATGCAGCCGGCATCGGGATCCGTCATGCTCTTTTGGCGAAGGGCAGTTGATTCCGAAATTGGAAACGTCTGAAAACCCGGTTCCTTTTCCAGCTCCCGATCGAGCGCGTCGAGGTAGCTTTGCATGCCTTTCCTGATCGTGACCGGTGTCTGGGAAATGCTCGACTTGGAGACTATGCAGGGGATATAGGTACCGTCGCAAGCAATCAGTTCGCCATCGATAAAGCCATGTTCAACGCAGCGCTCGACGATTGTCACGAAGATTTCCTCAAACAGGCCGCTGTCCCGAAACCGTCTGCGCCGATTCTGGCTGAAGGTCGAATGGTCTGGTATCTTTCCCGAGAGGCCAAGGCCACAAAACCAGCGATAAGCGAGGTTGAGCGCCACTTCCTCTTCGAGGCGGCGCTCCGACTTGATGCCGTACAGATAGCCGATGAGCAGCATCTTTATGAGAAGGACCGGGTCAACGGAGGGCCTGCCCTGGGTCGAATACAGGCTTTCGGCCTTTTCATAGATGAAGGAGAAATCAATCAGGCCATCGATCCTTTTCAAGAGATGGGTTTTCGGCACCATCTCGCCAAGATCTACAATCGCGATTTCCATCTGGCTGTTTTGTCGACCCATCATCGTGGATCCTATTGGGTTTAGTACAGTCGGTTTTCAGTTATCAAGGTTCCCAAACAAGCTGATCTACTTAGCTTGTGTCGACATGAATTTTTCCATGTATTGATAGGGGCTCAAATAATTCAGTGCAGTATGCATACGCTTCCGGTTATAGAAAAGTTCTACATATTCAAAGATACTGCTCTCAACCATTTTTATGTTAGCAAACTTACGACAGTAGATCCATTCTTTTTTCAGGGTGGCAAAAAGGCTTTCGCAGCAGGCATTGTCATAAGGGTTGCCTTTCCGGCTCATGCTACTGATTATGTCGTGCTCGGTCAGATAATTCTGATAGCTTTGACAGCTGTACTGTGTTCCCCGGTCGCTGTGAAATACAACATTCTTGGGTTGATTCCGATTGAGAAGAGCTTGATCCATAGCACGCCTAACCAGCTCTGCATTGGCCTTGTGACTGAGCGCGTATCCGACGACTTCCTTGTTAAACAGATCCAAAACGGCGGCCAGATACACCCAGCCTTCTTTTGTGCGGATATAAGTGATATCGCCTGCCCAGACCGTATTGGGTGAAGAAACGGCAAACTGCTGATTCAGCAGATTCTCACTATATCGCGGCTCAATGGCTTCTTTGGGAAAGGGCCTATGCTTACAGCGGTGGATGGTATAAATCCCATTGGTCCTCATTAGTCGGTATATTTGGCTTTTACCACATAGTATGCCTTGCCGGGCTAGCTCTCGCTGTATTTTATCTGCTCCGTAGGTCTGATGATATTTTTCGTGGATCTTTCGAATGGCACGGAGCGTCTTTTGCTCGGCCAGTTCACGCAGACTGGGCGGTCTCCGCTTCCATCGATAATACCCGCTCTCGTTAATTTTCAGGACTTGGCACATCTTCTTCACCCGATGCTTACAGCGATGCTTTCGGATAAATTCGTATTTCATCAAAGTGCTTGCATGAAGATGCGCAGGGCTTTTTTTAAGATTTCAATCTCTTCCTCCAGTTCCTTGATGCGTTTTTGGTCGAGCTTGCTCTGCCGTTGCATAACTTGAGCATCTTTGCTAGCCGCTTGTTTGATCCCCAGGCTTTCAGCATAACTGGGCATTTTGTGCTGTTTTCGATATTCCTGCATCCACTTGCAAATTGTTCCTTTGCTGATCCCTAATTCTGCTCCGACTCGACTGGCTGGTTTTCCGCTCTCTATAATATGCTGGCATGTTCTTTCGCGAAACTCTGAGTTGTATTTTGCGTTATTACTTGGCATTTTCCTCCCTCCTTTGTACCCATACTCTTTAAATTATATGACTGTACAAATCCTGAGGGGGTCCACTTTCAAGCAGTTTTAATAAGCTCTCTCCATGCAACTGTTCAATTATCAACAAGCTACCAGTTCTATTCATACGAAGCGGCGAGTTCACAAGTAGATCCCAAAGATCTTCGAACCCAAGTTCAGGCATTTTCACATCTTTTTTAATCTTTCCTTTCATTACATAAGTTTTTTACAAATTCGTTTAGAAAAGTATAAATATAAGTTACAATTCCATCCCCATTTTTATCGGATGAAAACATTTTTTTATAATTCTTTATGTGTTTTATTATACCTTGTTTAAATATTTGTTCTTCTGTATCTGATTGAAAAATGCTTCGTTTTTCGCCCTCAAAAGTGGCGTAATCAGATAATCCATAATAAACTAAAGTTCTGTTTGGTGTAATATGCGAAACTAAAAAGCTCACATATGATTCATTTTCTTCGATATCTAAGCGAATAGAAACACTCTTTGATTCTAAGAAGACTCTATAATATATATTCGTTACTTTTTCTTTCCTAATACTATAATTCTTTAGTTCACTGTAATTACTCCTCTGAATAATAAAATTGTCTGTTAAAAGCAATGTTATCCCTCCTTATATCGGTTTTGTGGGTATCTCTTCCAATACTGATGCCCACAAAATATATATTTGACCTATTTTACAAGCTTTTTAACTATCTCTTTGTTTTGGTAGAAGAAAGATAATACTCTTTCCATTAAGTATGATGATGACCTTGATGCTCTATGTAAGTCAATACCAATGTCTACAATCTTATTATTGCTTGCCATTTGTCGTAAAAGCCACTTTGCATTATCTACTTTACCAAGAAAGTTTGCTATTCTAGTACCAAATCTATTCACTAATTGATTATAATTTGCAAGTCCTGAATATGTTTTTGCACCAATTTGGTCAGCATAGGCACATACACGTCTCATTGTTTCTCCTATTACTACAGTTCCTCCACCAGCAGCACCAAGTCCCATACCAGTCAGTACAGCACCAGTTGAAGCAGTTGCACTACCAGCAGCTATTGCAGCAGTTGCAGCTCCACAAGTCAATCCAATTGCTGCTCCACCTAATGCTCCTATTCCAATACCAGCCCATACATTCTTTCTAGTTTTAGCTGCTACAACACCGTAACCGTCAAAGAATCACATCTTGACCCGGTTATTTAACACGCAGATCATCCGGTAACGCCTCAGACCACGGCATCAGTGGCGCCCAGTCCGCGGACTGAGCGAACCCGTCAGCAGGAATCCGCTTCAGCAGATAAACCAGATAATCATAAACCTTAAGCTTATTTTCCTTGGCCGTGACAATCAGGCTGTAAAGCATCGCACTGCCGCGGGCGCCGCGCTGGGTGTTGGAAAATAACCAGGCCTTGCGCCCCATCACAAATGGCTTAATTGACCGTTCCGCCCGGTTGTTATCAATCTCGCAGAAGGGATCGTCAAGGAACCGCCGCAACTTAGATTCTTCGTTCAGACTGTATTCCATCGCCTGACGCAGATTACCGGTGCTGCGATTCTTGTTGGTTTTGCAGAACTGGAAATATCGGTCGCAGATCCCGGCACTCGTCTGTTGACGTTCAGCCTGGATTGCCTTTACAGCAATTGCGTTAAGGTTATCGCCCCATTTTTCCTTCAGTTTGGCTTCGACGGCATATAGTTCGGCAATCATCTTCAAGGCTTCCGCTGCCAGTGAACCGAACCTGTCAGTGCCTTTGGGCAGCGCATCCAAGACCTCGGTGAATTTGCGCCGAGCGTGCGCGAAACAGCCAGCTAGCCGGACTTTGGGCTGCAATTGGTTGTAACCGCTGTAGCCGTCAACCTGAAGGGTACCGGAAAAGCCTTCCAAAAATCGTACCGGATGTTTGGAAGCCCGTGTCGTCTGGTAATCATAAAGGATTATTGGCGGTGAACCGCGTCCTGTTCGGAACAGCCACATGTAGGATTTCTGCTCGGCGGTGCGTCCCGGCTCATTCAAAACCTGCAAAGTAGTTTCATCCGCATGCAAATGCGTCTGCCGGAGCAATTGCCTTCGCATTTCAGCAACCATCGGTTCGACATACAATTCGGCGGTCTTCAGGATCCAGTTGCTCATCGTCTGTCGGCTCAGGTTAAGTCCCATTTGCTGCTGAATGTTGTGCTCCAGCCGGTAAAGCGGCAGCCCCAGATCGTATTTCTGGTCCAAAAGCCAAGCGACGGTTTCGACACTGGCTGAACTTTTCGGGAGAAACGGTTCGTAGCCTTGGCCGGATTTGAACGGGGTCCGGATATCATTGGCTTCGCAATTGGCGCAAGCATAAATATGCTGGCGATGTTTCACCACTTCCACCTTGGCCGGGATGATCTTGATTTCGTAACGTTCTTCGACCTTGACTTCCGCCATGGTCTCACCGCACTGCGGACAGGCCAGATCGGCGCCGCTCAGTTCATGCTCAATAACTTCGGTCACCAGGTCTTCCAGATTTTCTTCTTTGGTGGTCTTTTGCTTACGGCGGATGTAGGTGATTTCCTCGACGGTGGGCTCTGTAACTTTATCATCGGCCAGCGCTTCGGGCTCGTTGAACAGGCTCAGCTGTTCTGGTGCGACAGCGTTTTTCTCGCTGGATGAACCGAACTGCTTTTTCTGTAAGAGGCGCAGCTGTTCCAGATAATGCCCGATCAACGCATCTTTTTGAGAAAGCTGTTGCTGAAGCTGGCTAAGTTGTTCTTGTTGCTTAGCATTTTGCCGCCGGAGCTGTTCGTTTTCCTGTTGTAAATCAGGGGATTTTGGTTGGCTGTCCACGTCGTTTTTCATGGGTCTATTTTACCATAATTATGCCTGCCACAAAAGCTGAAAACAGCCTTATTTCAGGCTCTTATCCAACTTTTTTCGTTAGTATGTAAACTTCGTTTGCGGCTCTTTCAGCGTTTGTTTATCCATAAGATTTAGTCCGTGTAAAAGCCACTGCAATTCGTCTTCCGTCAGCTCCATCAGACCATCGCTTTCTCCCGGCCAGGCGAACTTGCCGCTGTCCAGCGCTTTGTAATACAGCCAGAATCCGTTTCTGTCATACTGCAGGATCTTCAGGCGATTGCGCCGGCCATTGCAGAACACATACAGGTTTTCGTTGTACGGATCCATCTCGAAACTGGCCTGGACCAGCATTGCCAGCGTATGAATCGATTTCCGAAGATCCGTGGCGCCTTTGGCCAGATAGATCTGGCTGTTTTTGCCAAACCCGATCATGGGCACAGCACTGCCAGCGCATCCCGAAGCAGTTGCGGGTCAAATCCGGGCTGCAATTCGATTGTAATCTGGTTATTCACTACCAACTTAAGACTGGTTGTTTTCACAGTGGCTGGTTTCGACTGAACCTGGCACCAGCCAACCGGCGGTACGGCATTTGGTTTTTCTTCGCTTTTCAAGGTTCGTTTCCAGCGTCGGAAGGTCTTTTCGTTGATGGCTTTTTGCCGGCACCATTTGACGATGCTCATTTCACTATGGCTTTGCTCTTCAATCTTTTGGCACCAATCTGCCCGGCGTTTTTCTTTGATCGTCATGCTCATCCTCCAAGTTTTTTACTTCAAGGATAGGCTCAAGTAACCGTTGTTGATAAGATGCTGATTTTTTTACGGTTACACAACACCACCAATAATAGCACCGCCAACAAGTCCTATAGCCCCTGTTATTAGCATGAATATATTGCCATCAGGGTCAACATACATAACAGGATTATTAGCACAGTATGCAAATAGATTATGAGTTAATAATTCACCCTGATTTCCCAAAATGCTATCAGCATTAATAAACCTGCCCCAAGAGGGGTTATAATACCTGGACTGCAGATAATACAGGCCGGTCTCGTTATCAACCCTATAGCCCCTATACCTATAAGGATTGTCCACACCCAGCGTGCTGGCCAGGCTTCCCGTCGTGCTCATCAGGTTGCCCCAGGCATCGTAGGCGTAGGCAACAACCTCGTTTCCGTCCTTGTTGACGATCTTGGTTATGTCGCCCTGAGCGTTCCGGACATAGAAGTACATGCTGTTGTCGGTGTATTTGAGGCCCCAGAGCACCCCTGGACCCTATTGGGTTTAGTACAGTCGGTTTTCAGTTATCAAGGTTCCCAAACAAGCTGATCTACTTAGCTTGTGTCGACATGAATTTTTCCATGTATTGATAGGGGCTCAAATAATTCAGTGCAGTATGCATACGCTTTCGGTTATAGAATAGTTCTACATATTCAAAGATACTGCTCTCAACCATTTTTATGTTAGCAAACTTACGACAGTAGATCCATTCTTTTTTCAGGGTGGCAAAAAGGCTTTCGCAGCAGGCATTGTCATAAGGGTTGCCTTTCCGGCTCATGCTACTGATTATGTCGTGCTCGGTCAGATAATTCTGATAGCTTTGACTGCTGTACTGTGTTCCTCGGTCGCTGTGAAATACAACATTCTTGGGTTGATTTCGATTGAGAAGAGCTTGATCCATAGCACCCCCTTATCTTTTCATGAATGCACATCTCCTTAGGGCTTAGCAAGCATCGTGTTTGCACTCCCATAAACACACTTGTCAGGGCGACCCTGAAACCCTCGCAAAAAAAGAAACAGCACCACCCGTTAAAAGGCAGCGCTGTTTGCTTAACCGACAATTCTCTTATTGTTCCGCTTACAATACAACTATATCCAGTTCTCTGGGATCCAACCAGTTTCAATCTTTTCTACCAGATCAGGTATAGAGATAATATCCCATTCGGATAATTTTTGTTCTTCAGAAGAAAGCTTCTTAACAAGCCTTCTTTGCAAAGTTTCTGAATCGACAATATGCCAACCAATAAATTCTGTGCCTATTATATGTTCTGTTCTAAAAAATCTGGGTGCAACAGAATCGGAAGGTAGCGAAAATTTACCCATAGGCCTTAAAAAATTCTGTTTGATGGCATATTTTACAGGAAACTGTAAAAAACACAGCTCTTTATTTCCTACGATTTCATCAATATTGTTAATATCTTTTTCGCCATAAACGCCTTTAATCACTCTTATGATCTCACATTCGGTTTTTGGCGCTTCTTTGACGCATTGAACAAAACCATAGCCATTGGTAAGTGTTACTTGAAAGACATCTCCATATTCCACCTTGGGTAATTGCAAAATTTATTCCCCCTTTTTATCTATTTGTATCCGATTTTCTTTAACAGTTCATATCCACGTTTTAATGATTGGGCATAAATCTTGTTGGTTTTTGCAATTGAGTTAATTTTATTTATAAGTGTTCCACCATTCTTAGACAAACCGTGAATTTCTATTAATGCTTGTTCCACCGATCGTGCATCTGCTCTACTTAACCCTTTCATCAATGGTTCAATACGGATTCCCTTTTTAGCTAAGTGTTCAGCCCCTCGTCGAGCGATATCATCAGTTATCCCTACATACTGCACGACTTTTTTAGCATTTTTAGAAATATATACTGTTGTTTTTCCGGTTTTGGCTACGGTGGTTGCACCTTTAATAAGTTTAGTCGCAACTTTTCCTGCTGCCCCAAAAGCAACTCCGGTTATCGCTCCAACCAGCGCCGCTTTACCGACTCCAGCCCATGTCATTTTTTCTCCGCTAATAGCACATCCAATCATATAAGCTGCGGTATCAAACAAAGCCCCACCGATAGCAGCAGCAACAAACCATGCAATCTCACCTGTATCATCAGTCATATTAACAGGGTTGTTCAGGCAATAAGCGAAAAGGTTGTTCTCTATAAGGCTGTCTTGGTCAACTTCTAACACACCCGTATCGTCCGCATTGATGAATCGACCGATTTGGGGATCATAGTACCGACTACCTAAATAATACAGTCCCGTCTCGTTATCAACCCTATATCCCCTGTACCGATAAGGATTGTCCACACCCAGCGTGCTGGCCAGGCTTCCCGTCGTGCTCATCAGGTTGCCCCAGGCATCGTAGGCGTAGGCAACAACTTCGTTTCCGTCCTTGTTGACGATCTTGGTTATGTCGCCCTGGGCGTTCCGGACATAGAAGTACATGCTGTTGTCGGTGTATTTGAGGCCCCAGAGCTCCCCGGAAGCATCATACAGGTAATAGATCGGATTGTTGGAGCCTGTCTTCTCCCAGGTTACCTGGCCTCCAACCACATTGTAGGCCGTGGTCACTCCATTGACCGTCTTTTCGGTTCGAATTCCGTCGCTGTTGTACTTGTAGCTGGCAGTCGTCCCTGACTTGGAGATCTGCTGCAGCTTTCTTCCCTGGGTCCAGGTGTAGCTCCAGGTCCCGTCGCTGATCGGATTGATTGTGTGATTTTTTAAACAATGACCGGGTGAGGATTTTGGGTTAAGCGTTAGCATAATTTTGCTATACCCGTTTTTGTTTGTCAAGACAAGAATCATTACATTTTTGAAATCTGTTATTGATTATATTGAAATATCTAAATCAATATTCGTATAGTATTGCAAAATAAATGCAGCAATATTCGTCTATTCCTTAGATTGCATATCGATGTTAAACTGGCGTACTGTTTAGAACAGACTAGCGTCTAACCGGCTACAGAAGCGCTTTTCGCCGAAACAGGTATTAACATTGCCCCTGCATCCACGCTCTGGTAAAGCCAATTTCCCAAGGCTAAAAATAATCAAAAAATAATCCGGTTGAATGAAAAACTAAGTTCTGCGAGATCCAAACCAGAGGATGGGTGCAGGAGAAACGTCCGCAGTGTAGCCGCAGTGGACGTTTTCAACACCAGGAAAGGCAGCCATTTCATGTTATAATGAGATAAAGCAACAGTACTTGAGGCAACGGAACCGCACTGAAACAGACCGTCGGAAGACATTTGTAACAGAGTAACTTCCAGCAGCTATAGCCTTAGTTAGCGGGAAAAGCGGTTGCCAAGTCGCAGGTCAGAAAATACTCAGGTCAGCGTTGTGAGAAGGGCAGGCTTGAGGATAATGTCATCTGGTGGGATTCGTCGCAGACCAAGCAACTCAATTACTGGTTGAGACAGTAAGAGCGAGGCAAGGTCGAGCGGCGAATTCTGGTTCAGGGCATCGCGGCAGGTGCTGTTAATATGGTCGCGCAGCAGGGTGACCATGCCCGCAGTCAGCCAGTCGAAAGAAGTGCCTTTGGGCAAGACATAGCGGATGAACTCATGGTTTTTCTCGATAGCGCCTTTTTGCCAGGATGCGCCGGGGTTGCAATAGAAAACGCGGGTTCTCTTTCCGCCGTAGCTGGATCGTTCCAAGGCGTCGGGGTTCTTGAATTCGGAGCCGTTGTCGGTCAGGATGACCGGGAACGTCCTGGCGAAGACAGCTGGTCCGAGCGCTTGTTCCAGGGTATCGAGCGCCTTATGCACACAGGACTGAGTCTGGGCCGGCAAGAGTTCAACCAGCATCAGCTTTGATTGGCGAAACAAAAAGGTCAGAAGCACTTCGCTGCAGTCAGAGCCCTCGACGGTGTCAACCTCGACAACTGGTAGATCCGAGGCCAGGGTAGTCAGGCGGATGAAGTCGTCATAGGTGCGGTCGATCCTGTATTTAGGGTTGGCAACCGGTTCCTTACAGCGTTTGCGACGCTTTTTGTAGCGAACTTGGCGGGGCAAATCGAGGTTGATTACGGAAAGGCAACCCTGGCTGATATAGGCATACAGGGTTTTGCGAAAGCAGCCAATTTCGTCGGCGTGGCTGGCATAGATGTGGCTGATCGACTGGCCCTGGCGGATGAGTGGGCAGACCAAGTCATCGAGGGCAGCCAACTCATCTGGCGTCAGGCTGATACCCAGCCGGGATCCGGAGAGGCGTTCCCTGTAGGCTAGTTCGGCCTGGACAGAGCGGTACCAGTACTTGGTCATCCGGCAGTGTTGACGGGTTGGACAACCGTTACAGACGTAGGGAGCTTTGTCGAGGCGAGGGCAGAGCCGTTCCTCAAAAGTACGGCAAAGCTGGTTGCAATCGTGCCCTGAACAGGAACGGCACAGTTTGGCGCAGTTGCCCTTTCCGCACAAATGACGGACTTCACAGGTCTTGAAAAGCTGGCAATTATTGCTAAGCCGTTTGTAAGCAGGGGTTGGTGGTTTCATAAATCGATTCAGCCTGACTTCTTTAGCAACCGTGCTAGGATCCTTGCCGATGATTCGGCCGATACCCCGGAAATTCAGTCCGCCATTCAGGCTGGACTCGATCTCGGCTCGTTGTTCGGGGTTCAAGTGTTTGTGCTTTCCAGTGTCGAGACGCTTGGATTTTTTCTTCATACAGGTCATCCTCCCATGACCTGAACTAGGCAACCTCAAACAGTATAGACTCATACTGTGCAAAAGTAACTTCCACAAAAGTTAATCCTTTAGCTAGCACTAGGTAGAAGTTACTATTACATTCAAGTCAAAAAATAATCCACTCATAATCTTGTTGCCATTTGTCAGAACCCCAATTACAATAGAATGGAATTTCGGCTCGCGCCCCAATTGAAAGGTTGTTGTATTTTCCCATGTATAAAATGTTGGTTCTGGATCTTGACGGCACATTATTGAACAGCGATAAAAACGTATCGCCGGAAGATGCCCTGGCGATCAAAAGGGCTCATGAAAAAGGCCTGAAGATCGTGGTCGCTACCGGACGGCCGCCTTCTGGAACGGTGGAAGCGCGCGCGGCCCTGAACGGTTGCGGCGATGAGTTTTTGATCACGTATAACGGCGCGCTGATTCAAAAAGGCCGGACCTGCCAGACCATTGCGTCTCATCAGGTTACGGTGGCGGATTATCTGGCTATCGCGGATTTTGCAAAGTCCTGGGAGCTTTTTTGTTACGCCTATGCGCTGGACGCTTGCCTGACGCCGGAGAAGCATGAAATTACAGACTGGGAAGGCCAGCTTAATCATATTGCCGTTCGTCTGACTGATTTTAGCCAATTGGACCCGGCAGAACCGCTTGTCAAAGTCATGCTCACCGGAAAGCCGGCCGGGCTTGACCAGGCCAAAGCGGCGGTGCCAGCTGATTTTATGCAAAAATATTCCATCTGCAAATCAGAATCGTTTTTGCTGGAGTTTTTACATCCGCTGGCCAGCAAGGGTCAGGCCGTGCGGGAGCTGTCCGGTCTTCTTAACCTTTCACGCGAAGAAATCATCTGCATGGGCGATTCCGGCAATGATGAAGACATGATCCGCTTTGCCGGCCTGGGCGTGGCTATGGGCAATGCCGGCAGCGCTATCAAAGCGGCGGCCGATTATGTCACCAGATCCAATGACGCCCATGGCGTAGCTGAGGTCCTTGAAAGATTTGTTCTGATCTAAATCTGATCTAAATCTGATCAACGATTTGTTTCAGCTATTTTTTGTTTCAGTTGTTCAATGGATAAATTCATTCAGGATGGAAAGCGCCGGCACTATTTTGGAATCCGTAGCCGGAATCCGCGAGCAGTTTCTCAAAAGGCTCCTGGCTTCGGCTACCGCCGCAGGCAAATCGGCATAGCCTTGCTGATTGATTCGGTATATTGAGCCAGGCAGCTGCCCCATTTCATATTGCTCGAGCGAATGGGCCAGCTGGGAAGCCGCGAGCGGCGCAATGACGCCAAATTCATAAGCCAGGCATGAGTTGACATATTCATCCGCCCTGGACAAGTACGGCGGGAAAAATTGCCGTTCTGTCCGGTCGATCATCGGCCAATAATCCAGGGTGGACAGTGCGGTCGAGCCGCGGTGCAGGACATCGCGCGAAATCCGGCGCAAAATCCGAAGGTCGCGGCTGCCCAAAAGCTGCCGGTCGGAGAGGAGCGTGCACCAGGGCATGATAAAAACGCCAAGATACTGGTCGTGCGGCAATTGGCCGGCCACCAGATCAGAGAGGCCGTGCAGCCCTTCCACCAGAATGATTTCACCGTTTTTCAGGCAAATGCGGTTTCCCGGATTGAATTGCCGCTGGCGGACCAGAAAATCAAAAGTCGGCAGCTGAACGGTTTTCCCGGCTAACAAGTCGGAGAAATCCAGCACCATCTGGGCGGTGTCCAGCGTTTCAATGCTTTCAAAATCCGGCCGTCCCTTTTCATCATAGTTGCCGGCACTGATATTGTAATAGTCGTCAAGGGATATGACCCTGGCGGGGCGGCCTTTTTCGGTTAAAAGCCTTTTCAGGCGGTCAGTGAAGGTGGTCTTGCCGGAAGCTGTCGGCCCGGAGACAAAGACGGCTTTAATGGCCGGCTGGTCAAGCACTTTGCCGGCGATTTCCTGGATGCGCTGCTGGAAAGCCGCTTCGCAGGAATTGACAAAGCGGGGCAATTTATTGACGCCCAATTGGCTTTCGAGTTCGCCTATGCTGATCATGACCATTTGCTTGAGCTGCGCCATGCTGTCACCTGGTTTCTGATAATTTGCCGGATGGAATGCCTGGCCAATGCTTTTGTCAGTTGCTTCCGGCCAATCTGATTTTAACAAACCTGGACGGGCGTATCAATCTTCATCCTCATTGCCCGTTTCGGGCTTGTCGATCAAGAGGCCGCGTTTAATCTGCTGACGGCCAAAGCGGCCGCGCAATTCATCCAGAGTTTGCTCCAGATGCTGCTGTTTGGCCCGTTTGGCCGGCGAAAGCGGCGAAGGGCCGGGGAAAGCGCGGGAAGGGTCTGGTGAAGCCGTAGCGGGAAGGCCGCCGTCCGGTGGCTGCAAGTCTGATAAAGTCATCTGCCGCAGCTCCCTATCCCCTGACAAATCGGTTACACGGACGCCAAGATTGCGGATGGGACGCTGCCAGGCATAGTGCTGGTTGAAAAGTTTCAGCGCAAGAGGCGCAATGTCGGCTGCCAGATCCGTTGCTGCCGGCAGCTGCATTTGGCGGTCGATAGTCCTGAACTGATTGTCCCGGATGGTGATCTGCAGGGTGCCGGCCAAAAGATGGCTGGCCCTAAGGCGGCTGGCCACCTGATCGCTGAGCTGGTATAAAACGGCTTTGACCATTTCGGCCGAGGTCAGGTCTTGCGCTGTTGTCGTGCTGTTGCCGATGGATTTTATCTGATGTTGATCGGTCAGGCGGCCAACTTTATCATCGCTTTGGCCGTTGGCTTCCAGCCAAAGTTCAGCGCCATGCCGGCCAAACAGCTGTGACAGCAGCTTCTGGTCGCTTCGGGCCAGGTCGCCGATTGTGCGGATGCCGATCTGCTGCAGTGTTTTGGCGGTCGCAGCCCCGACAAACAGCAATTGGTTCACCGGCAAAGGCCAGACCAGCTGCTGGTAATTATCGCGGGTGATTATCGTTGTGGCGTCCGGCTTTTTCAGGTCGCTCCCCAGTTTGGCAAATACTTTTGTAAAGCTTACGCCCACGGAGCAAGTCAAGCCCAGTTCGTCTTTGATTGTTTGCCGAAGCCAATCGGCCATCGCCGGCCCGTCGCCAAAAAGAGCCGTCGAGCCGGTCACATCGAGCCAGGCTTCATCCAGGCCAAACGGCTCGACCCGGTCGGTCAGGCGGCAGAAAATTTCCCTGACTTGTTCGGAATAGTGCTGATACCGTTGATGGTTTGGCGGCACCAGCTGCAGGTTCGGACATTTTTTTCTGGCCTGCCAGATGGTTTCGGCCGTTTTGACGCCGAAGGCTTTGGCCAGATCGTTTTTGGCCAGGATGATTCCCCGGCGTTTCTGTTCATCGCCGGCTACAGCCATGGGCACATGCCTTAATTCAGGGTGGAAAAGGATCTCCACGCTGGCAAAAAAACTGTTTAAATCGGCATGTAAAATAATCTTGTCCATAGCTTTAGCTTAACTGATCCGCCTGCTGGCTTCAAGCCATGACCATGAGTACGGCTGGCTTTTTGCCCGCGGGATCGTGGTATAATTGTAGATGGAGATTTTTTTGGACAAGCGAGGGCAGCCGATGGAAACAGCAAGTCAGATTTGCCCCTGGGCGGCAAGCGATCCTTTGTACAGGCGCTATCATGACACTGAATGGGGTATCCCGCTGCACGATGACCGGCAATTGTTCGAATTGCTGATTTTAGAAGGAATGCAGGCCGGGCTTTCCTGGCTGACTATCTTAAGAAAGCGCGAACGCTTCCGGGAGGTCTTCGACGGATTTGACCCGTTAAAAGTCGCCGCTTTTGATGAAGAAAAGATCGAGCGCCTGCTTCTGGATCCCGGCATCATCAGAAACCGGCTGAAAATCCGGGCCGCGGTTAAAAACGCCCGGGCCTTTTTACAGGTCCAGCATGAATTCGGCAGTTTCGACCAGTATCTTTGGTCCTTTGTCGACGGACGTCAGATTGTCAATGACTGGCGCCAAATCCCGGACATCCCCGCCAGAAACAGCATTTCGGATATCATGAGCAAGGATCTGAAAAAACGCGGTTTTTCCTTTGTCGGTTCAACGATCTGTTATGCCCTGATGCAGTCGGCCGGTCTGGTCTGGGACCATTTGGCCGATTGTGCCTGCCGGCCTGGAGGTGTACGCACATGAGCCAAACCAAGATTTGGGCGCATCGGGGGGCAAGCGGCCAGGCCCCGGAAAACACCCTGGCTGCTTTCAAGCTGGCGGTCACCCAGGGAGCCGACGGCGTCGAACTGGATGTTCAGCAAACCGCCGACGGGGTGGTCGTCGTCGCTCATGACGAAGACTGCCGGCGAGTCACAGGGCTGCCCGGCAGCATCCAGCATCTGACGCTGCAAGAATTGCATCAGCGCAATTTTTCCTGGTACTGGCCGGAATTCGGCTGGCATGCCCTGCCAACGCTGGAGGAAGTATTCGATCTTTTAAAGCCGGGCAATCTCTCGATCAATATTGAATTGAAAAACAACCAGGTCCTCTATCCCGGGCTTGAAGAAAAGGTTTTAAATCAGATCAAAGCCCAGCAGATGCAGGATCGGGTTCTCATCTCTTCTTTTAATCACTATAGTCTGCTTACCGTGCAAAAGTTATGCCAGGAAATGAAACTGTCCATTCCCTGCGGGCTGCTTTATGACAACGGGCTGGTCGAGCCCTGGATCTATGCCCGCCGGATAGGAGCCGCCGCCATTCATCCGCATTACGCCAATCTCAGGATTCCGGATTTTGTCGAAAAATCCCATGCCGCCGGCATTGCCGTCCATGTCTGGACCGTTGATCAGCCGGACCATCAGCTTGCCGCATTCCGGCTGGGCGTCGATGCCCTGATTACAAATAATCCGGGCCAGGCCCGGGAGATCCGGGATCAGCTGCCAAAGGAGGAATTACCTTGAGTGAAAACGTCCTGAACCGTCTGTTCAAGGGCAATCACGCCCTGGTTAATCAATCGCAGGCCATTTACGCGGTGATCAGGCAGCGCGCCGACGCCGGCGCGACCAGAAAACGCCTTGTCGAGCAGCTTTCCTTGCCGGCGACAACCGTTGGCCGGGGCCTCGATCGTCTGCTGAAAAGCGGCTTGATCGTCGAGTCCGGCCTGGCTGATTCCTCAGGCGGCCGCCGCCCCGGCATCTACCGGACTGTCGGGTCGGCATTTTATCTGCTTGGACTGGCGCTCGGCGAAAAAAACTCACATCTGGCACTTACCGATTTGCATCTGAAAATGATTGGAACGCAAGAGCTTTTGGGGCAAGCCGAATTGTTTTCCGAAAAGCCGGCTGAAAAAATCGCCGAAGCCGGCAAAAAGCTTTTGCTTCAGAATCAATTGCAGCCGGATCAGGTGCTTGGTTTAGGCATCAGCCCTGTTTTTCCAGAAGGACGCGAAGATTTCACCGCAGAATTTTTCGCCGCGATCAGCCATAAAATCAGCGAACAAGCCGCGATGCCCGTTTTTATGATCAACGCGCCGCAATCCGGCGGCCAAATGTACCTGGAACTGTCTGTCGGCGAAAAAATCAGTCTGCGGCAAGTTATTCCCGGATTGGCGCTTGATGCGGGCCGGTCATCTACCCAAACCGGCCAGATGATCGTTCCTTCGCCGGATAAGGCTGAAGCCGGCGGCATTGCGCTGGCCCAACTGGCAGCCATGCCGGCGCTGATCGGGCGTTTCCGGCACCAAAAGGACAATCCGGCCCTTGATTGGCCGGATTTCTGCCAGGCCGTTCAAGCCGGCAAAAGAAAATCCAGCCAGATTATGCACGACGCTTCAGTCGCCCTGGCGATTGCCGTGGTAAATGCCGCTTTGCTTTCCGGCGCGGGCAAACTATTATTAACCGGGCCGGCGTTGGCCGAACTGCCTGAATACCAGGACGCGATTCAAGTCCAGGCTGCAAATCTGGCCGCCAGACAAGGCCTTTCGATCAAGATAGCCAAAAGCGCCGACATTTGCGCTTCACAGGCTATTGAAGCCGCTGCCGGTGTTCTTGACCAATATCTGAGATTGCCCAATCCTGCCGGTCAGTGATGGTGGCTGCAGGCGCCGCCGCAACAGCCGCCGCGGTTTGACGGAAGGCCTGATCCGGGGCAGACGTCGCAGTCTTTCCCTTTAAAGCGCAGCACATTGACTTTTTTGTAAATCGTGGCCAGGGAACTAGAACCACAGGACGGGCAGCTGATCAGGCCGTACGTGCGCTCCTGGACGGTCGCTTTGGCATTGAACTCTTTCTGGCAATCTTCGCAGCGCAAATCATAATAAGGCATATTTCAGATACCTCCTTCGGTTTCTGTTTGGCAGCGGACCAGCGATTTCTTTTTCCAGCGTCCGCTCAAATAATACGGTACAACAATCAGAAGGCCGACCAGCCAGCCAAGCGGGAAACTGTAGAATAATTCGTCCCGGCCAAAGCGGTCGGCCAACAGGTAGGCCAAGGGAACCCGGGCCAGCCAAAGTGAAATCAGGGTCGCCAAAAGCGGGATCATCGATTCGCCGGCGCCGCGCAGCGAGCTGTTGATAATGAACAAGGTCGACAACAAAAGATAAAACGGCACGACGCGGACAAGATAGCCCACGCCGGCGGCAACGACGTCCGGATCAGAATTGAACAGCCGCATCAACGGGCTGGCGAAGATCAAAATAAGCGTACAGACGACAACGCAAATCAAACCGGAAAGGATCAAGGCCGAGTGGATGCCCTTCTTGACGCGGTCGATCCGCCCGGCGCCAATGTTCTGGCCGACATAGGTCGTGATGGCCGAAGAAAAGGTAAACAGCGGCAGGAAGGCAAAGGCGTCGATTTTGCTGGCGCCGTTGAACCCGGCCATGAAGGTGGACTGGTAGCTGTTGATCAGGCGCTGCAAAACCATCGTGCCCAGCGAAAACGCCATATTCTGCAAGCCGGCCGGAAGGCCCAGCCGGATGCTGTCCAGAAGGATTTGCCGTTTGGGGTGAAGATCCAGGCAGGAAATCCGGATATAGGTTTGTTTGTGGTTGATGTGCCAAACGCCATAGAGAAAAGAAAAAAACTGGGCCAGGATTGTCGCCCAGGCAACGCCGGCAACATCCCAATGAAAGAAAATCACGAAAACCAGGTCGAGCACGATGTTGATCAGCGTCGCCAGGCTCAGGTAAATCAAGGGTGAGCGGCTGTCGCCCAGTCCCTGCAGGATGCCGCTGTTGATGTTGAAGCCAAAGGTGGCTGCAGTTCCGAGGAACACGATCTGCATGTAGGTCACCGCCTGGTCCAGAACATCCGGCGGCGTATTCATCAAGACCAGCAAAGGCCGGCTCAGGAAAATGCCAATGACCGAAAGGGGAATCGCAACGGCGAACATCGTGACATAAATCGTGTCGATCGTTTCTTTGACGCTGCGCTGGTCGCCGGCGCCAAAGTACTGTGAAATAATGATTGTTGCGCCGATGCCAATGCCAATGAACAGGGAGTTCATCAGAAAAACCACCGGAAATGCCGTGCCGACCGCCGCCAAGGCTGTTGTGCCGACAAAATTGCCGACGACTATGCTGTCGACAACATTATAAAGCTGCTGCAGGATGTTTCCCAACAGCATCGGGAGCGCAAAGCGCAGAATCAGCTTCCAGGGAGGCCCTTCCGTCATATTGATAAGACCGTTGTTTTTCAATTTACACCTCATCAGCTTTCTTGGGTCAAGCAAGTCCTAACAGTGTAACAAAAACAACCGGCCGGATGCAAGGTCGTCAGGATTTGCCCGGTTCCTCCGTAAACCGGTCGCCGGGTTTTTGGGGAACTAAAATATTGGTCCAGCCAAACGCTTGAGCCAGACGGGCAAAGTTTTGGTATAAATCTTCGTAGCCATGGGCATGCATCGGTAAAATCACCCGAGGATGCATTTTATCCAGCACATACCACAGCCCGCCTAAAAGCGCATCTTCCTGATAGCCGTCGCTGGTGCTGACCGGCAGGAATGCCAGATCTGGCGCCCGGCCTATTTGGGAAAGCCATTCGCCGAGAAGGTCGATTTCCCGGCGGTAGGTTTCGCGATAATACGCCGTGTCATCCCAAAGCGCCAGGTCGCCGCCGTGGTAAAAAACGCCCTCCGGGCTGTCAATCAAAACCGAGACGCCGCTGTCGGTCGATCCGGTAAAGTAAAGCGTCAAATCATCAACCAGAAGCTTTGAATGCGGCCAGCATAGCCAGGTGCCGGGCGGGCAGGCTTTGGCTTCGGCTTTTGACGGCTGATGATCCAGGCCAAGAAAAAAGCAGGTGTCTTCACGCCGGCCAAGCTGCTTGTGCAAAAACGCAGAATAGTGGTCGGCGTGCCGATGGGAGGCAAAGGCATATAGCGGCAGGGCCGGCAATTGCAAAAGGTCGAGCACGCCATTTTCCAGGTGTCCGCCGGCCGGCCGATGCGGCAGGTCGCCATAGTCAAACAGCAAAAGCCGGTTTTTTGTCTCCACCAGCCAGGCGCTATGATCAAGATAGGTCATTCGCACAGGGCATCCTCCCCCTTTTTCAATCATTGACATAATAGTCCCATTGACCGGCAGGATTTTTAAAAGTTGTTGCCCGGATTTCGTAGGCATAGGTGATATGGCCTTCGTGCAGGACGTCTTCTGGTTCGCCGGCGGCCACCATTTTCCCCTGGCAGATGAGAAAGAGGCGGCTGCAATATTTGGCTGCCGCCCTTAGATCGTGCATCACGGCAATAACCAGTTTGCCCGCTTCGGCCATTTCCCGGGTCAGCTTAAAAATCTCATTGGCATGCCGGACATCCTGGCTCGACGTCGGTTCGTCCAAAAGCATCAGCGGCGTGTCCTGGGCCAGCGCCCTGGCGAACATCACCCGCTGCCGTTCGCCGCCCGAAAGCTCCGTGACCAGCTTGTCCGCTTCGCCCGCACAGCCGGCCGCCTCCATGCAGGCTTGCACGCAGGCTTCATCCTGGTTTGAATAGGCCGAAAAATTTGAACTGTAGGGGTGGCGGCCCATCATGACCACATCACGCACCAAAAAGGCGAATGGGACCGAGGTATCCTGATGCATGTAGCTGCAGGATCTGGCCATTTCCCGCGGATGAATCTTCTGGATAGGCCGGCCATTGATCAGGACCTGGCCGGACGCCGGGCGCAGAAGGCCGCCCAGCTGGCGCAAGAGAGTGGTCTTGCCGGCGCCGTTGGGGCCGACAATGCCGATGAATTCGCCGTTTTTGGCTTGAAAGCTGACATGGTCGAGAATCGTCCGGCGCTGTTCGCGGCCGACCTGATAGCACAGGCCCTGGCATTTCAGGTCGATTGGCCGGGTGTCCAGATTGGCCTGTATGGTCATGATAACTGCCCCCCCTTCCGTACTGTCCGAAACATCAAATACAAAAAATAGGGGGCGCCGACCAGCGCGGTGATAATGCCGACCGAAACTTCCGCGCCGGTTGGCCAGGCAACGAGGCGGGTCAGAAGGTCGCACAGCAAAAGGAACACCGAGCCGCCGAAAGCGCTGGCGACAGCCAGGAGCCGATGGGAAGGCCCGACTATGAGGCGCATGATATGCGGGATTATCAGCCCGACAAATCCGATCGGCCCGGTCATCGAGACAATCGAAGCCGTGCAGACCGACGCAAGGAGAATGATCCAAAACCGTGTTTTGCCTGGAGAGACGCCGAGTGCCTTGGCTTCTTCGTCGCCAAGCAGCAAAATGTCCAGATCGCGGGCTTTGAAAATGATAATCACGAGGGTCAGCAAGACCGGCAGCACAACTGCCCGGACATGCTCCCAGCGCGAGTTGGAAAGGCCGCCCATGGTCCAGAAAATATAGCTGGAAACCTGGTATTGACTGGACATGGTCAGAGCCAATGAGGTTAATGCCCCGAAAAGCGCGCTGATCGCCATGCCGCTCATAATCAGGGTCACGGTCCGGCCATGGCCGCCATTGATCGTCGCGATGCTTAATATGATGCCCACAGCCAGCATGGCGCCCGCAAAGGCATAAGCCGGCAGCAGGAAAAACGCCGATGTGCCGCTGATGATGGCAAGCAGCGCACCCAAACTAGCCCCGGCCGAAACGCCAAGAATGCCCGGTTCGGCCAAAGGATTCCGAAAGAGGCCTTGCATGACGGTGCCGGCCACCGCCAGGCCGCTGCCGGCCAGGATAGCCGCAGCGATCCGCGGCAAACGGATCGAGAGAATGACGGCCTGCTCGGACGGGTCAAGCTGGCCTGTCGCCAGCCCCAGGGCTGACAGCAGGCTGCGCAGGATCGTTATCGGGCTGATGCTGACCGCGCCAAGCGCTATGGACAGCAGGACTGCGCCCAACAGGGCAGGCACGCCGATCAGCAGCACGCCGCTGATTCGTAATCGGCCACGCTGCCGTTTGCTGTCGGCATTTTTTTTGGACATGGCTGCGGTCTCCTTTCAGTCAGGTGTATTGACGTAAAATCCCGGATCCTGTCCATATTATACAGGATCCGGGCATCTGTTGAGTTGAAATGAACCGGTTTTTTTAAATCCCGGATCCTGGCCCTATTTGAAGAGTTCGGGATAGGCGATCGCCGCCAGCTCGCCAACTACATCGGCCATGTATTGCGACGTTGAACCGCGATATTTTTCGGTCAGGGCGAAAATCTTGTTATTTTGCACGGCCGGCAGCGTTTTAAGCAGCGGGTCGGCCTTGATCCCCTCGATGACGGTTGCGCCGCGGTCATCGACGACTTCGCCAGCCTGGCCGAAAGTGACAGCAGGAACAATCAGGAGATCCGGCTTCCATTCGCCGATGATCTTTTCCTTGCTGATCGTGCTGTAGGTCGGCGCGGTGCAGACATTAACCAAGCCCGCAGCGTCAGCGACCGCCTGGAAAGGCGACTCCTTGCCGTATGCCGCCAGCATGCCGGCGTTGCTGCCCGTCTGGTCATAGTAATCTTCGTAGTAAATGACTTTTAATTTCTTTTCCTCGCTCAGATTGGCCAATTTGTCGGAAACCGCCTTCAATTTGGCATCGATCTCGTCGATGATGGCCTGGCCTTTGGCCGCTTCTCCCGTTGCGGCCGCCAAAGTGGCGATTGCCGCCCTGATTTGTGAAAAATCGGTCGGCGAGGCCATTTGCAGGACAACTGCGCCGGCTTCGGTCAAGGTCTTCGTCAAGGCGCCATCCGGATCGGAGAAAGTATCGATAATGACCAGATCCGGTTTCAAGGCGACAATGCTCTCCGGCTCGGTGGTATTGATCCGGCCGGTCACCGCCTTGGCTTTGTCGGCTGTAGCAGACAAAACCTCATTGTCGCCCCAGGCTGACAATCCTTTGATCCGGCTGGCGGAAACCAGGTCGAGAAGCATTTCAGCGGACCAGACATTCGTGGAAACGATCGACTGCGGCATGCTTTTGATCACGACATCCTGGCCGCTGGCGTCTTTAACGGTAACCGGAAAGGCTCCGGCAGTAGTTGACATTGTTGTTGTTGCCGATGCTGTCGCTGAAGTTGAAGTTGAAGTTGCCGGAGCCGCATTTTGCGCACAACCGCAAAGCGCTGCCAGGACAAGGCCAACCACCAGAAATAAGGCAAGAACTTTTTTCATGAAATATCCCCCATCGTCTAATCAGTAGTCCGTTGAAATATTGGCAAAAACGGGTCATCTTCAAGTTTAGCGGCCGGAAAGTCTTGAAACAAGCAAAGCTTTTTCGCTTTTTTGTACTATTTATGGTTTATGTCTTGCCCGGCCGTCCCTTCAAGTCAGTTTATCTGGCCGAAACCCAAGGAACGGAGTAAAATAGAAGCATATCCAGATCGGAGGCTGACGGAATGAATTTATCAATTGCCATTATCGATCAAGCCGTTTATGGCGTAGCGCTTTTGCTGGGGCTGGCGATCTGTTTTTTTGGATACCAGCTGTTTCGCTTCTGGTTGATGGCGGCCGGGTTGCAGGCAGGGTTCTACCTGGGGCTTTGGCTGGGAAATCAGGTTTTGCGCAATGAAGTGATGATTTGGGTCATCGCCATCTTGTGCGGCATTCTGGTGGCCGGATTAAGTTATGTCCTGGTAAAAATCGGCGCTTTTATCGCCGGCGCCGCAATTCTAGTCTTGCTGGCCGCTTTGGTCCTGCAGCTTTTCGGGGCGCCGATGAACCTCTATGTGCTTTTGATCGCCCTTTTGGCCGGCGGACTACTAGGTGTCTTTACTGTCCGACCTTACCTGATTCTGGCGACTGCCGCAAACGGCGCTTTTCTGATCGCGGACAGCATTGCCAATTTGATTGCCGGCCATCCGCTCAGCAAATTTTTTGATGTTCACAAGCAAATGAAAACCGGCGTTCTTGCCTTGCTGCTGACCGGGCTCATCGTTTTGTCCATACTCGGCGCCATGGTGCAGTTCCATTTTGCCCGCAAAAAGGCCAAAGCCGCCCCAATTGCCGCTGGAGCGCCCTCTTTTGCCAACCCGGACGCCAAAGAAAACTCTGCAGCAGAAAATAGTCCCACCGATCAAAGCAAATCTTGAATATTCTCATCAAAAGCGGTGATGGCCTTGCCTTGGGACACAAAAAAACAGTTCCGGGGCACCACTCCCGGAACTGCTTCCATATTGGAGGAGAAAAGTATGAAAGAAGGAGGTTAGCAATTCCTGTCTTGCTATGTCTTAATATTATCAAAAGACTTTGACTATTTTAAATCTCAAATGTGAATAAATGTGAACACATTAAAAATAAAAGATTATCACTTGAATCTGCCAGTTTCCGCTCCGCTTCCCTGGTCTTGTCCGATCTGTTTCTTTATTGGTAACATAGGTTTCTGATTAAAGAACCAAATTCGTGATAGCATGAAAACAGAACGATTAAGGAGGGTTAATCTATGAAAACAAAAGGATTTGCTTTGCTTATTGCCGCAGTTGTTTCCATTTCCCTTTTTGCCGGTTGCGGACAAACCACGACTACTACCACTACAGATGCGGTTGCCGCTGCCTCGATCGTCGACAATGCCGCCGCTTTTGAAAAAGCGATCGCCAAGGATGGCAAATGGATCATTTGCCTGACCAAGGATATTGCGCTCGATAAAGAAATCATCCTTGATGGTGATTTTAAAAACGGCAAGCAGGAAAACGGGGTCGACGTCTATCAGCGCAAGATCGCCCTTTACACTCAGGATGCTGATCGGAACATCACGGCCAGATTCACCCTGACCGCAAAGAAATTGACCATCAACAGCAAAAACGCCAGTATCCAGCATGGCACCTTCAAAGGCGACCTCTATGTCAAAGTCAAAGATTTCCAGCTGGTTGACGCCACCGTTGACGGCAACGTCTATTTTGCCAGCGATGAAATCAAGTCATCCTTCGTGATGGACGACAAGAGCAAGGTAACCGGCGTTCAGGAAGTTAAAGCCGGCTGATTTCCCCGGAGAAAGTATAATTTTGCTTGAAAAGCGATTCTGATCTGTTCTCGCTGCAGGATCGCTTTTTCACGAAACCAGGGGGATTTGCCGAATTTACCGGCTTGCATGCGATTGTGAGGGTGATATGGAAAAACGGATTGTCATTTTAGGAGCAGGATATGCCGGCGTCCTTGTCGCCAAAAAGCTAGCCAGGCGCCTTAAAAAACGGGACGATATCAAAATCACGATTATCGATAAAAACCGCTATCATACGATGTTGACCGAACTTCATGAAGTAGCCGGCAACCGGGTTGAAGAGGACAGCATCCGCATCAGCCTGAACAAGATTTTCGCCGGACGCAAGGTTGAAATCGTCACGGATCAAATCACGTCAATCGATTACGACCAGAAGATCCTGTCCGGCGAAGACGGGCAATATGCTTATGATTATCTTGTCCTGGCTTCCGGCTCCCAGCCCACGTTCTATGATCTGCCTGGCGTCCAGGAGCACTCTTTCAAGCTGTGGTCCTATACGGATGCCATCAAGCTTCGCTCGCACATCCTTGATATTTTTGAAAAGGCCCTGAACGAGACTGACCCGGTAAAGCGGCGCAAGCTGCTGACGATTTATATTTCGGGCGCTGGCTTTACCGGCGTTGAAATGGCTGGCGAACTGGCTGAATGGGTGCCGCAGCTGTGCAAGGAATACGAAATCGAACGGGACCAGGTTCGGCTGATCGATGTCGATCTTCTGGACCGGGTTGTCCCGGCCCTGTCGCCAAAGCTCTCGGCCAAAGCAATGCGGCGGCTTCTCAAGATGGGTGTCGCCGTACATTTGAAAACAACGATTCTCTCCATCGGTGCCGATTATATTGAGTATAAAAAAGACGATCAGGTCATCCGTGACGAAACCGCCACAGTGATCTGGACTGCCGGGACAGAATGTTCCGACATCGCCAAATGTTCGGTCCAGCTCAAGCAATTCGGCCGGGGCCGCATCCAGACAGATGACTATCTTCGGGCCGAGGGCCGTGACAATGTTTTTGTCGCCGGCGACAATATATATTATATTCCCGCGGGGGAGACCCGGCCGGTCCCGCAGATGGTCGAGAACTGCGAACACTCGGCCGGCACGGTCGCGCACAACCTGACGGCTCTGATCAGCGGCGAAGACGGCCTTGCCAAATACCAGCCGCGTTTTCACGGTGTAATGGTCAGCATTGGCGGCCGATATGGCGTTGCCCATGTCGGAACCGCCAGAAGAAAATTTGCGTTGCCGTCATTTTTGGCAATGCTCTTAAAGCATCTGATCAATATCATCTATTTCCTTCAGATTCTCGGCTGGAACAAGGTTTTCAGCTATATCAAGCACGAGTTTTTTACCATCAGGCATTGCCGGAGCATCCTCGGCGGCCATTTTTCCAACCGCACGCCCAGTTTCCTGCTGGTGCCCCTGCGTGTTTTTTTGGGGGCTTTCTGGTTATGGGAGGGCATCAAAAAAATCAATGAGGGCTGGCTGCAATCGTCAAAACTGACGGGGTTTTTCCAGGGCGCCAGCGGCCTTTTCGAGAAAATCATCGCCGGAGGGGCGGACGCCGTCGCCGGTGCGACCGGGGAGGCCCAGACTGCCGGCAGCGTGATCATCAATTGGAACATCCTCGGTTTCTTGAAAATTATGGTGATCAATGCCAGCGACATCGCCATCAAAATCCAATTCAGCTTGATGGACTGGTTTACCAATTCGGTGATTCTAAGCAGCGATGGGACCCAGCTGTTTTTTCAGGGCATCATTGTTATTTCCGAACTGCTGATTGGCCTGTTGCTGATTGCCGGCCTGTTTACAACCTTATCCTCCGGCTATTCCCTGATTCTCCAGATCATGTTCGTGATGACAACCGGTCTTTATCTGGCGACCTGGTGGATGGTGTTTGCTGCAATCGCGGTCATCATCGGCGGCGGCAGAGTCTTTGGCCTCGACTATTATGTCATGCCCTGGCTGAAAAAGCGCTGGCAGAAGACCAGGCTGGCCAGAAAGCTTTACATTTACCATGATTGACCGGTTTGCAGCCCAGGCGATGGGTTTTCCGGAAAAAATCGCGCATCAGGCGGCGCTTCCAGAAGTCAATGGACTGATCGGCCGGACGCTTACACAATCCGATCCAGTTCTTTCTTCTGTCATGGCCCATCTGGTCAAAGGGAGCGGCAAAAATTTCCGCGCGGCCTTGCTGCTGGCGGCATCTGCCGATCCGGCAGGCAATGTGCCTGCGGATGCGGTGGTTGCGGCGGCGGCACTGGAAATCCTGCACCTGGCTTCCCTGGTTCATGATGACGTGATTGACGAAGCGCCGACGCGGCGCGGCCTGCCAAGTGTCCAGCAGCTTTTTGGCAAGAAGGCTGCCGTGATTGGCGGAGATTATCTCTTTTGCGTCTGCTTTTCGATGGTTGCTGCCCTTTCTTCGCGTTATCCGGAAAAGTTTACCGAATTTTCCCGGTCGATGATGCAGATCTGCGTCGGCGAACTTCGCCAAAACCAGAACAACGGCAACATTGACCTTTCCTATTACGGCTATTTGCGGACCATTGCCGGTAAAACAGCTGCACTTTTTGCGCTTGCGCTGTATTCCGGCGGCATCTTAAGCGGCGACACCGAAAAGGAAGCCAGGCTGCTGGCCCGGTTTGGCTTTTGCATCGGCATGCTCTTCCAATTGGCTGATGATTGTCTGGATTATGAAGCGACAGCCGAAACCCTAAAAAAAGCAGTCAAACACGATCTTGGCGAAGGGGTGGTCACCCTGCCGCTGATTCTGGCCTGCGCAGCCGATCCGGCAATCAAAGAGTCTGTCCGCGGCCGCACCTTGTCAGCTTTCGAAATCAATATAATCGCCGCAGCGGTTAAAAAGGCCGGCGGCGTCACAAAAACCCGGGCGGTCGCCGACCGTTACGCCCAGAAGGCCAGAAAATTGCTTGGCCGCGTTGCCAGTCCAGACAAACGCGAGCGGTTGGGCAATATCCTCGATGCCATCCAGGATCGCGAACACTAAGGTAATCCGCAGATGGGGAAAGGCAAGCCGCATGCTGAAACGATTTCTGAGTTATGTTGAAATACGGACAAAGCTGGCCAGTGTCCTGCCGTTTTTATTGGCGCTGCTCTACTGCCTTTATGCCTATAAAAGCTTTAATTGGATGAATACCCTTTTATTTTTTGTTTCAATGCTCTTGTTTGACATGGCAACGACAGCTTTGAACAACTACATGGATACTAAAACCAATGGCGCGCCATTGCCCTTTGCCCGACGCACAGCCCTCTGGATCTTTTTTGTTCTGGTCGCAGGCGCCGGATTGGCCGGATTATTACTGGTGTGGCAATCCAGCCTGATCGTCCTTTTTTGCGGCGCCCTGTGCTTTGGCGTCGGGATCCTTTATACTTTCGGGCCGGCGCCGATCTCCCGCATGCCATTGGGCGAAATGTTCTCCGGCCTGTTCATGGGCTTCTTCATACCCTTTTTGACTGTTTTGGTCAATGCGCCGCCGGAAAGCCTGATCGATTACACTTACAGCAATCTCGTCCTTCAAGTGGCGTTCAATCTTGCCGGCCTCCTGAAGCTGATTTTGTTGACTGTGCCGGCAATCTGCGGAATCGCCAACATCATGCTGGCCAATAATATATGCGATCTGGAGCATGATGTTGCCGTCAGCCGGTTTACTCTTCCCTACCATATCGGCAGAAAAAACGCCCTGTATTTGTTTTCGGGATTGTATTACCTGGCGTTTGCCGCAATTTTTTCCCTGGCGGTTTTGAAAATATTGCCGGTTTATATTTTAATCGTTTTGCCTGTCCTGGTTCTTGTCCAGCGAAATATCCGCCTTTTTTACCGAAAACAATCCAAAGCCGAAACCTTCCCGCTAAGCGTCCAAAATTTCGTGCTGATTCTGGTCCCGCTGATTCTGGTTATGGCTTGGGCTGCGATATTTCGTTGAATTCCAGTTGCCTGGCGGATTTTTTCTGTTTGAGACGGTTAAACAGCTTGTCGGAAATCATGCAGCTGATTACCGCTACGGCTAAACCGCCGAAAATGTCCGGCGTATAGTGCTGCTTGGTAAAGACGGTCGACAGGATGATCAGGATCGTACCGGTGTAATTGACCATGCGAAACCACAGGCGGCGCGGGCCGGCCAAGGCCCAGAACCGGCAGAGGATGCAGGCCCAGACGACATGCAGGCTGGGGAAGCAGTTGTATGGCAGGTCGATCGTATAAATCATGCGGACCATATGCGACAGAAAATCCTGGCCGGCAACTTCCGGCCGGACCATGTATGTCGGCATGAACAGATAAAAGACGGCGCAGATTAAATCGGCGGTCATCAGGGCAACTGCCATCCGATGAAAAAGCCGCCCGGTTTTCGGCGAAAAAATCAGCCAGGCCACTCCGATGCCGATCTGAAAGTACCAATAATAATAAGGCAAAATAAAAAGGCGGTTGAACGGAATCCAATCATCGATCGGCAGCTGCCAGATCGTATAGCGGCCATTATAAGCAGCGATCAGATTGCACAGCGGGTATGACAAGCCGACGATCGGAAGCAGTCCGGCAAAAATCAGCCGGCTCCACCAGGTGTTGCGCGAAAATCCGTTTTTAAGCCAGGTAATCATGACAATTTTACAATTGCTGCTCCACTTTCAATAGAAGCCATGTCGCCTGGCTCAGCAATCAGATAGCCGCCGGACGGCGTGACCAGCTTGACCGTCACTTTGCCGTATGCCCGGCCGAAGTCGTCAAGATCGATATCTTGTATGGACGCCCGCTTTTCACAATAGTTTTTGAACAGTTTAATCATATCCGCTTCATCGACTGCCTCCGGGGAAGCAATCAGCAAATAGGAATTGGATGTCTGGCTAATAGCCACATCCTTTTCCGGGTTAACGCTAAATGGAGCTACCGAGGACATTTCACTGACCAGACGGGCACGGGTGGTGTTGCGCTGCAGGACAATCGGCACGCTGACAGCGGCAATAACCGCCAAGGCAACCAAGGTGATGATCAACGCCTTGATTTTTGTTTTTTTGGACAAGCGCATGTCCGGCATCTTGATCTCTTTATGGACATAGCCAGCAGCAGCCGGTGCTTTCGCTTTTTTGACAGCCGGCTGGGATTGCTTGGATTTGGACGCCAGGCCGCTGGAACCGCCGATCGATCTCGGGTCGAGATTAGGGCCCTCATATTTGGGCTGCGGCAAATTGGGGAATTCAGCGTCCTTTGGATTGGCAGCGATTTCAAAGGCTGTCTTGTTGTCAAATACAGCATCGCAGAACAGACAATGACCTTTTTCGGCTGCCGGATCAAGATTTAAAATTGAACCGCAGTTTGGACATCTACCTTCTTTAATCGCCATATTGAACCATCCTTTTCATCAACTTGAATAAACGACATTATGTTATTATAAAGGCAAACCCATGCTAAAGCAAGGAGGCTTCGCTTTATGAGGCGCATCATCGTCATTGACGGCCAGGGCGGCGGCATTGGCCGGGCCATTGTTGAGAAAATCCGTTCAGAGCAAATTTCCGGCATTGAATTGATCGCGGTCGGAACCAACGCGCTGGCCACTGCGCAAATGCTCAAAGCTGGCGCCGATGCCGGCGCATCGGGCGAATCAGCCGTCATCTGGAACTGCCGTCAGGCCGATTTGATCATTGGCGCCATCGGTATTGTTTCAGCCGGATCGATGCTGGGTGAACTCAGTCCGGCCATGGCCGAAGCCATTGGCAACAGCCCGGCCATCAAAATTCTGATCCCTTTGAATAAATGCCATCTGCAGGTCGCCGGCGTCACCGAAGAATCCCTGCCGGCCCGGATCGATCAGGCTGTCGAGCTCGTTCGCCAGCATCTGGCCCAAGTTTGAAACTGGAGTTGAGCAAATTGGATCGCGATCATGATTATTGGATGCGGGCAGCCTTGCGGCAAGCGGAAAAGGCCCGTAAAAATGACGAAACGCCGATCGGCGCCGTGCTGGTCTGTAACGGGCGGATCATTGGCCGGGGCTGCAATCAGCGGGAAAAGCGGCAGGACGTCACGCTGCATGCCGAAATGATCGCCATCCGGCAGGCTTGCCGCCGTTTGGGCAGCTGGCGGCTATCCGGCTGCATTCTCTATGTGACTTTGGAGCCATGCATCATGTGCGCCGGCGCCATTGTCCAGTCCCGGATCCGGCAGGTTGTTTTTGGCGCCTGGGATCCCAAGGCCGGCGCCTGCGGTTCGCTGGCCGATATTTTTTCATTGCCGCAAAATCACCAGGTTTCCACGATCAGCGGCGTCCTTGCCAGTGAATGTTCGGCCATTCTGAAAAAGTTTTTCCAGGAGCGCCGCCAATCGGACAAAGCGATCGGTTCGCGTGCCATCCGGCGGGCGCAGGCAATCAGGCAAAACACGCCGGGCAATGGCGACGGCAAAGATTAGTTTTATACCCCAATCAGGCTAGTTTCTCAATGCAGATGAAAATCGGCGGGCAGCTTTTGCTGTTGACCATTTCGATTTGCTGAACGGCGAAGCTGTGGACGTCGAGGTCCCGCACCGCGGCCAGAACGGCGTCGCGTTCCTCAAATCCGCTGTCGCCGCCGTAATATAGGCCTATCGTGATGATGCCGCCAGGAAGCAGCAAGCGCCTGGCCTTTTCCAGAGCCGCCAGCGTTGTTTCCGGCCGGGTGCCGATCTGGTGGTCTCCGCCAGGCAGATAGCCAAGATTGAACATGACGGCGCGAACCTTTGCCGGCACAAATTCATCCATTCGGTCATGACTGGAAAGATGCAGCGAGCACCGTTCGTAAAGGCCGGCCTCTTTCAACCGTTTGGCCGTATTTTGCAGGGCTTCCGCCTGAATGTCAAAAGCATGGACATGACCGGTTTCTCCAGCCAGATCGGCTAAAAAAAGGGTGTCGCCGCCATTTCCGGCGGTCGCGTCGACGACCAGGTCGCCTGGCCGGACGATTTGCCCGACATAGCGATGAGAAAGAAAAAGGGCATTCAAAATGACGCCTTGCCGGCGATTCTTCTTTGGATTCATGTTTCCACCTGCATTGGGGTCAGATCATAGCTTCTGCCCTGGCGTACAAGCCAGATCAGCCGGCGGTTCACCGGTTTGCCGGTTGCTTTCTGAATCGCCAGGGCATAGTAGTCGAGCTGCAGGGCATAGCGGCTGATCAGCCCGGCCTGGCAGAGGGCCGGATCATCCGGCAGCCGATCCGATTTATAATCGACCAGGGTTATGCCGGCGCCGTTTTCATACCAGCAGTCGATGATGCCTTGGACCAGAACCTGGTCTTCCCCGGCCAAACCGGCCTTTTCCGGATAAACTCCGCAGGCGGGCACGGCCAGCGTAAACGGCATTTCCTGGTAGATTGGCCGGCGCGGATCTTGAAAGGCTTTCACCATTTCCGCGGCCAGTCCGGACTGGACAAAAGCCAGGATTGCCGGAGCCAGCGGCGAGACCATGGCCAATTCGTCATCTGACAGCATTTTTGCCGCATGCATGGCGGCAAGCTGGCGGTCTATTTCGAAAAGATCCGGCTGCTGGCAGGCTGCTGGCAGATCCAGGTAGCGGAAGACTGAATGCAGAAGCGTGCCAAGGCGGGCTGGCGCCGAATCCGTTTTGGACTGGCTCGGCTTGATTGCCAACGTTTCTTTTTCAGATGGCAAGTTACGCATCATCAGCCCTATGCCCCGCACAAAGCCGCTTTCTTCTTCAAAAAGTTCGCTTTCCGCTATTTGCTCCCGCCGTTTCAATTCGCTGACGGTCAGTTTGACCGGCGTGCGGGCCGCCTGTTCAAAACGGTACGGCGCGGCAATCCGCTGCCAGGTTTCACGGTATGCCTCTTCGTTCCGGCCTTGTCCAGGCAATTCCGAAAGGGCGTCTTCAATCAGGGCGGCTGGATTATTCCCGTCAGCAGTCTGGCTGTTTTGCTGTCCGGACAAAGCCTGGCCATCTGGCCCAGGTTTATTCGAACGGGCTGCTAATTCTTGCTGCAAAGTGGCCAGCTGATAAAGATTCAGATTCCAGGCCGTTGCCTTTTCTGAAGTGCTGACGCCGGACTGCCCGCCTTCAGGAATGACACCGGATTCAAGAAAGGACCAATCCAGGCCCGGTTGTCTGGCCAGTGCCAAAACGAGCCACTCCAGATAATTTTTGCCGGACAGGACGAGGTAGTCCGGCAGCTTTCGGGAAACGCACGTTTGGGCCTGCTGCCAGAGCATTTGCAGGCGGCTGTCGCCAACGCCGGGGCGCAGGCGCATTGTCCCGGCAATGTAAAGCTGGTCCATTGCCCGGGTGACCGCAACATAAAGCAGGCGCATTTCTTCCGCCAGACCCGCCGCTTTGATCTCTTCCAGCATGGCCAGCTTCAGATGGGTCGGATAGCGGACCTGCAGCTTCGGATCGGCAAAATCCATGCCGATGCCCAGAGTCTCACTCAGCAAAAGGCAGTCATTATTGTCTTTTGGCGTAATCCGATAGCCCGTTCCGACAAGAAAAACGATCGGGAATTCCAAGCCTTTGCTGCCATGGATGGTCATTATCCGCACCGTTTCCTGATCCGCCGGTTTTGCATCGAAAGGCGAATCGATCGAACCTTTGCTGCGCAGATTTTCCAGGTATCGGGCAAAAGCATACAGGCCGCGTTGCCTCCGGCTTTCGAATTGTTCGGCCCATTGCTGGAATTGCCGGAGATCATTAACCTGCTGCGATCCGTCCGGTCGGGCAGACAGCCGATCCAGCCAGCCTGTTTCAGCAAAAATCAAGCCAATCAGCTCTCCGATGGACAGGACCTGTTCCTGTTGGCGCAGCGCGTCAAGCCAGTTCAAAAAATCCTGCACGCGCTGGCAAAGCTTCGGATCTTCCCCATGTGCGGCATAATCGAATACGGCTTGATGATAAAAACGGCAGTCCGGATTTGTTTTTTTGGCGTCAAGCCTGATCAAAGCCAATTCATTGATCGTAAAGCCGCCCTGGTATAAATCCGAGCGCATGACTGCCGTCAAAGGGATATCCTGACGGATATTGTCCAAGATATGGACCAGCGCTTCCATCTGGCGCAAAACCGGCGTATCAAGATAGGCTTTTGCCGTATCGATCCAGGTCGGAATCCCGTGGGCTTCAAGCTGGCTCTGATAAGTCAGGCCTATGGCCCGGGTCCGGCAAAGCACGGCCATGTCCTGCCAGGGATGCCCCCCGTCATGCAGCTGATGCATTTTATTGATGACCAGCAGCGCTTCCTGCTGATCGCGGCTCAGATCTTCAGCCTGGGCCCGCTCTTCTTCATCTGCGGCAGCCGGCAGGTCATCTTCCCCGGCCAAGGTTTCCGCCGCTTCATCCGGCGTTTCCTCCGCGGGTCCGGCCGCTGATGAAGCCGCGTCCTGGGGAGGCAGGCGGTTTAAAAGCAGCAGCTCAACCGGGGACGGACAGGACGGATTATCCGGGCGATAAGGCATCAGCGCCTGGCTGTCATCATATTCGATCTCGCCGGCGCCGCTCGACATCAGCTGGCTGAAAAGCTCGTTGGCCGCAGTCAGGATTCCCTCGACGCTGCGGAAATTGCGGTTTAACTCATGCAATCGGCCGGCGTGCCCGGACTGATAGGAAGCCGCCTTGCCCATAAAAATCCTGGGCCGGGCGTGGCGGAACCGGTAGATGCTTTGCTTGACATCGCCAACCATCAGGCAATTGCCATTGCTGACAGCCTGGATGATGGCTTCCTGGATGCTGCTGGTATCCTGGTATTCATCGACATAGACTTCGGTGAAACGCTGCCGATAATACTGGCAGGGTTCTTCCTGCTTTAGAATCGTAAGAGCCAGATGTTCAAAATCGCTGAAATCAATCAGGCCGGCAGCCCGCTTGCGGGCGGCATACTGCTGGTCCAGGCCAAGCGTCAGGTCAAACAGCAGATCGACTTGCGGCAGCATCGCCTTTATATCAGCCTCGATTTTGGTTGAAGGCAGGCAGAAAACATATCGGGTGTCAAAAATAAAATGGCGGCGGCATTTAGCGGTGCCGCAGCTGCCTGATAAAAAATAGGCCGCTTCGGCAACGAATTCGCAAAAGAGGGCCATGAAGGCTTGTTTTTCCGGCGAATCGCCGCGGCTTTTCCTGGGCAGGGATAATTCGGCAAGGCCGCCGCTTATTTCCCGGATCCGGTCCCAGTCATGGCCGCCGTTATCCAGGTAAGCCTTTAATTGGCGCAAAGCCAGAAAAGTCGCCTGAAACTGCTGGCTATAGGCCTCGTTGCGGTCTGCTTTGCCGATAAAGCGGATTTTCCCATCCAAAAGCGCCTGCAATTCATCCATCCGGCTATGAGCCCGGTCGATGTAAACGCGCAACATGCGCACCAATTCCCGGTTGTGCGGACTGGACGAAAAATCAGCCGCGGCATCCCGAAGCTCCTGCAAACGGGTTTTGACAAAAGCGGCATAATCTGGCAGGCTGCGCAAAAAGCGATGCAGACGCAAGATCAATTCCCGAACGGCCTGATCGCTTCTACTGTCGCCATAACCTTCGATCAGGCGATAAAAAGCCGTCTGCCATTGTTCGGTCTTTTGGGCCAGGGAAGCGTCCGCCGCAATCTCTTCCGGCCGGCTGCCGGCCAGATCGATCGCCTCATATTGATTGTTCATCCATTCATCCAGGGTCTGGCGCAGCATCAGCTCAGATTCAACGCCGTCATCGATTCCAAAACCGGGCTCGATCAGGGGCTGCCCCTGTTCATCGCGGGCACAGTAATAGAAATTGCGAATGACGTCCAGGCAAAAAGCGTGGATGGTCGAAATGGAAGCGCCAGGCAGCAGAGACAGCTGACGGGAAAGCCGCTGGCGTGAAGAAGCGTTTTTCTCCTGGTCGAGCGCTGCGCGCAATTTTGTTTCGATTTTTTCTTTCATGCTGCGGGCAGCAGCCTCGGTGAAGGTCATCACCAGGACCTGGCGGATATCCAGCTGTCCAGCCATGATCCGCTGGACGATCCGGTCGGTCAGGACGGCCGTCTTGCCCGATCCGGCGGCGGCAGAGACCAGAAGGTTGCCGACAGATGACTCGATGACCGCTTTTTGTTCAGGTGTGTGCTGCAAAATCGGCACCCCCTTCGGCTTCATTCTCTTCTAAAAGACGAAGCATCATTTCTTCGCGCCGGCCGTTTTCTTTTTTCTGCCCGCGCAAAGACGGCAGCCAATAATAATGTTCCGACCGGCCGTCAAATCCGCAAACCGATCGCATCAGGCAATTTTTGCAGGCCGGATCTTTTCCGGGCAGTTTGCGCGGCGCAACCGCAAAATCGCCCGCCAGAAGGCTTTTTACCAAACTGCCAGCCCGGGAAAGCGTGTGGCGCCGGAGGAAAACCAGTTGATCCGGCGTTAGCCCCAGGCCGCGCAAGGCATATTCACGGGAAAGCGCCGCCTGCAATTGTTCCGGCGATCGTTCTGCCCCGCTTTCAAACTTCAGCATTGGCCGGTCAAACTGAAAATAGGCGGCATCAGAAGCCATGCTGCCCGGGCGGGCCCGGCAAAAGGCTTCCAGGTATAACGGCAGCTGCAAGGCCAGTCCATGGTACAAGGCATCATAATCCGCTTTTTTGTCGCCGCTTTTATAATCGACAATCCTGAACCGGTGATCTTCCGGACATGCAGCCAAATCGACCCGGTCGACCTTCCCATGAAAAGCGATAACTGTTCCGTCCGGAAGTTTTAAAGGCAGGCCCGTCTTCTCTTTTGGCCCGAAACACCACTCCAGATCTGACGGCCAATACGCTTCGTTTAAATATTGGCGCAAAATCGCCTGCAGCGATGCCGAAGCCAGGCGCTGGACCCTGAAGCCTGCCGAAGCCTTAAGTCCATTGTCAAAAAACATTTCCAGCATATCCCGCCGTGCCGCCGTTTCCATCCAGGCAAGCGTCCGGGAGTCCAGATCGCTCCTGCTCCACTCTTCGAAAATGGCTTTGGCACTGGCCTGGTCATCCGGATTGATCCGATCGAGATCCTGCCGAAGCTCCCGCAAGGCCAATTCAACAATGCCATGCAGCAGCGTGCCGGTTTTTGCTGCCTCAGGAGCCCAGACCGGCCGCTGCTGCAAAGCCAGAAGATAACTCGACAGATGAAGGAAGGGGCAACTGGCGTACTTTTCGAGCTGCGACACGCTCATCGTGATTGGCGTCGAATACAGATCCCGCACCAAACCAGGCTTAAGCCGGCTATCTTGCTGGGAAGACGCCTCAGATGCTTGCTTTAGCCACAAAACAGCCGGCGTTAAAGGCATATTGGCGTTGGCCAGCACCTGGGCTACAATCCGCCAGCCGGCCATCGCTTGTTGGGCTTCTTTTTCTTTTGACTGCTGATTGCAAAACCTAAGAAGATGGCCAAAGGCCGGGCGAACCGCATTCAGGCGGGCATCCGCCCACCCGGGGTTATCCGGCAAAATCCGGACTGCGCTTTTTTCCGGCTGGTCCAGCCATTTAAACCACAAGGAAACATTATTGTCCGGAGCGGTCAGATACAGCCGGTCGGTCGGCAACGTCAAAAGCGTATATAAAACAAAAGCATCGGCAAAAGACTGGTCCCGCGCGCTGCTGGGCAGCTGGCAATTCAGCAGCCCGGAGAGCGACTGCCGGTCCTGGTCTTTGAGCAGCCCTTCGGGCGGCAACGCCGGCGGCAGTAAAGCAGCTGTTGCGCCGATCAGGAAAAGGACCCGTGGCTGCCGCAGCATGGCCCGCTTCAGATCGCCAACATTGACCTGGTCGATTGCCGAAGGGATCACTATGCTGCCGGCGGCATCCATGGCAGCCGCCAGCGTGTCCCGGAAAGTTTGAAGCGGCATGGCGGTTTCGCCATTTAACTGGATCATCTGATCAAATATGTGCTCCAGCTCATTCCAGGCCTGAACCAGGGCTACGGCCATATCCATCTCGCCTTCGGCAATCAGCCCGGCTGAGCGCTGTTCGATCCGTCCGTCCAATCCGTAATCCTGGAAAAACTGACGGAGCAGCAGGCATTTTTGGCTGCCGGATGAAGCTTTTTTCAAATCTGACAGGATGGCCCGTATTGGCGATAAGGCCTGATCTCTGATCGCCAGGAGATCTTCCTGTGTATAGCGGCTGTCGTCAAACAGGCGGTCAGGGCGACAGACGCCGCGAGCCAGGAGCTCATTCTCCAGGCGGTCGGCATCCGGCACGCCAACCGGCGTCAAACCAGACCGCAAGCAGGACATCACCGATGCCAAAGTCCAGTTCTTGAGGCCGATGTCCAATAAGCCGAGCACAAAGCGAAGAAGCGGCGTTCCGCTTAATGGGCGCCTGGCATCCAGAAACAGCGGAATGCCATACTCACGGCAGGTTGCCTTGAGCCGCGGGGTATAGCCAGGAAGGTCGCAAACAGCCAGGGTGATATCCTGGTAACGATAGCCTTCTAGCTGGACCAGACGACGGATTTCGCCGGCGGCAAAGGCCAGTTCGGCATCACGCCCGTTTGCCCGGATCAATTGGACAAAAGATTGCCGGCGTTCATTTTGACCCAGGGCGGATTCCGGCGGGCAAGGCCGGCCTTCCCTCAAAGAAGCGGCGACAAGTCCAGGGTAGCCTGTCAATTGGTCCGGCACACGCTCGATTTTGTCGACGGGCAAAGCGTGCTGCAAGCGCCAGGCCGTTTTTCGTCCAGGCAGGAAGTAATCCGATCCGCTGTCAACCGCCAGGCGGTCAAAAGGAACCTGATCTGCCGCAATCGTCACCGTCAGTTGACCAGCCAGCAGGGCCAGCGATTTTAGAATCCTATCTTCCTGCGGCGTAAAGTCGCGCAGCTCACCAAAGCCATTAACCCAGATGCTGGTCCGGCGCAGCCATTCCAGCCGTTTCAAGGGCCAGGGCCAAGCTTTTCCCGTCATCTGGCAAAGACTTTGCAAAACTTCGCCCAGGCGGTTCAGATCGTCCTCGGCATCACAAAGTTCAGATTCGTGCAAGACTTGATCATACTCTTCAAGCAGGATGCCTAAATCATGGGCTTTGTTTTTGAGAGCCTTGTCAGAGGCTTTTTCTTCCGCCATTAATAATTGCCTGGCATCGACCTGATAGCGTTTCAGGTCGCCCAGCACTGCCGAAACCTGGCTGATGAATCCCGGCTGGTCGGCCAGGTGGCCGAAAGAGTGCAGTTCTGACTGGTTTTGTTTGAGGATCCGGTGGATCAGCATCGCCTGTCCGATTTTATCCATCTGAAGGCCGGGCTGCTGGCCAACTTCACTCAAAAGCCGCCAGGCCAGCCGCCGGAAACTCAAAACCTCGGCCATCATCAGGCCGGATTGGCCGGAGATCGCCAGATAGTCGCGCTCCATATCCATTTTGGTTTGTTCCGGCACTAAAAGAATAGCCCTTTGATCAGGCCAGACTGTCGTCAATTCACAGACTTCGCGCAGGCATTTTTCACGTAATGCGCTTCGGCTGGTGCTGTGCAGGATTCGCATGCTTCAGGTCCTTTCAATCGCTAGCCAAGAGCTTCTTCGATCTGATTGTCCTTCTTCATGGCGGAAAGCATCCGGGCATGGATTTCCGGAAGACTGCGGCTCAAGGCAACTGCCCGGCCTTGATAAACAAAAGCATGATTGGTTTCGCCGTCGCAGATCAGCTCATCGCCGCGCCAGACCGCATAGGACATCGTCAGGCGGACGCCGTTGTAACGGCTGATCCAGGTCTGGACCGTAACCAGGTCATCATAGCGGCTTGGATGCAGATATTGGCACCGGGCGCCGGTTACCGGACTGCCCAGGCCCATTTCCTCAAGACTTCTGTAAGCCATTCCTGCCGCACGCAAATACTCGGTGCGGGCAACTTCGAACCAGCGCAAATAATTGGAGTGATGGGTAATCCCCATGGCGTCCGTTTCACAATACCGGACGCGGAAACTGACCGATTGGCCGCGTGCTGGCAGGTGTTTTGAGGTTTCTTTCTGGTGAGCCGAACCTGGCATGCCTTTTCACTCCACTTTACAAACTTGCGCGCAAAGGATATATTTAAAGACTGAACTATCGTATTTTAACAATATTTGTGATATCCTGCAACTGAATGACTATTCATCGGAGGCCTGATGACATTGAACGATAATAATCCCGGTTCAACCGGACGCCCGGGTCCAAAGCCCGTTGTTTCAAATGCAGCCGACAAATATCCCATCAAGCGCGGCCTGGTTGGAAACCTCGCCTTTCTTGGCGGAATGGCTGTAACCCGGATTTGCATCCGGCTCAGGGCGGAAGGCCTGGAAAACATCCCGAAAAAGATCCCCTACGTCATCGCCGCCAATCATGAAACCTATGTGGATGGCATGTGGATTGGCGCCTATCTTCCGAGAAAGCACTTCAAAAAAATGAGCTGCATTGCGGCTAAAGACCTTGAAGACCAACACGGGCTAATGGGCCGGCTGATCGTTAAAGTTGGCCGCGCCATTGCCGTCGACCGGTTTGGCAATCCCGTCCGCGGCCTGATTATTGCCAAGAAAAAAGTCGATGAAGGCAATATCATGCTCGTCCACCCGGAAGGCACACGCTCGATTGACGGCCGTCTTGCCGAAATGAAAGACGGAGCGGCCTACATCGCCATGAAGAGCAAGGTTCCTCTGCTGCCGGTGTTTCTGGACGGCGGCTATGAAATTTTCAACCGCCACATGAAGCGGCCCCAGGGCTGGGACCCGGTCAATCGCCGCCGCCGCGAGGTCATCCTCACTTTCGGCAAACCTTTTTATCCGGCTGATTTCAAAAGCGCCCACGAAATGACCGCGGCTTTGACCGACTGGATGCAGGCGCGTTTCCGGGAGAAAAAAGTCCCGAGGATTCTGGTTTCGCCATAGCTTTTTGGAAGCTTGTTCAGCAGAACGCGAACCTTAGCGCTTTGGGCAGGATCTGGAAATCAATCCTGGTTTTTTCGAACAATTCGCCGTCGTAATTGCCGAGCAGCAAGCCATTCGGCGCTTCGATCACTCCGTTCAGGACCTGGCAGCTATGGACAGCCGGGTCTTTTAAATGCGTTCCATTTTTATAACTTGGAATCAGGGGCAAAATCCTTAGCAGCGGCAGGCTGTCCACCAGGCAAAAATCCAACAGGCCGTCTTCGACGTCAGCTTTCGGCGCCGGATTGAATCCGCCGCCATAATACCGGCCATTGCAAATCGCAGCCAAAATAAATTCAGAATCAGCTTCAAGCCATTTTGTCTGCCCCTGCGGGTCAACGGTCTGCAGGCGATAATGCATGGGGTATCGCCGGCTGCCAAGAAGCGACCATAAAATGGCCAGTGGGTAGGACATTTTGCCGAGCCAGCGGGCTTTGTCATTGATGGCGGAAGCATAGCGCTGGACTTTGGTGTCGAGGCCGAATGACGTGATATTCAGGCAAATCTGGTCGCCGACACGGATGACGTCGATCGGGCGGATGTCTGGTTTAAGCAATAAAGGCAGGATGATATCCGGGTCGGTGCTGGACAGGGCAGTGCGGGCAAAATCATTTGCCGTGCCAATCGGAAGGATGCCCATCGCCGCTGTTGTATGCGCAAGCCCATTGGCGACTTCATGCGCAGTGCCATCGCCGCCGCAGGCAATGACAATCAGCCGGTCGCCATGGCGTTTAAACAAGTCGGCGGCTTGCCGCGTCGCATATCCCGGGCTTTCCGTCAGAATGACTTCAGCGGTGTGCCCAGAGGGTTTATCGAGAAAAAGGTCCCGGATCCGGTCGGCAAGGTTCAGGTTATGGTACTTGCCGGCTTGGGGGTTGATCAGAAAGGCATAATGGCTCGGCTGGATATCCGTCGACATGAGCACGCCTCCATCAGTCGGATTTGCTTAGGGTTGTTTCATGCCGGTTTTCGTCTGATATTCATCGGCAATGTGATCCAGGTTTCGTCCGGTCAGTTCCCGCCATTTGATTTTCTGCTTCTGCATCAGTTCGCTGATTTTGCCGATTTCAACCGGCCTGCGGATTTTCAGGGTCGTGGTTTTCACCATTTCCTGGAAACTAAAAACATATTGGCGAATGGCTTTGAAAGACGGCAGGCTGGCATTGATATCCCGGATCAGCTGCTCGAGGTACTGGCGAATGGTGTTTTCGTCCGCTGCCTGTCCGGTTTTTTGTTCCAGGCTGTCTTTGTCAATCACCAGTTTGGCGCTGACAATGACTTCACCATCGCTGTCTTTGTCTCCCCAAACCATGGATTCCTTGATGAAATCATGCTGGCCGATCAGATATTCCAGTTCCTCCGGGAATATCTTCTTGCCGGTTTTCAGGACAATCATCGATTTAACCCGTCCGGTGATTGAGAGGCAAAGCGTCTTGGGATCAAGGCAACCGATATCGCCGGTGTGAAACCAGCCATCCGGATCGATGGCCTCGGCTGTCGCGGCTTCGTCCTGATAATAGCCGAGCATGACAATCGGCCCGCGGACCAGAATTTCGCCGGGTTCACCTGGCGTATCGCTATCGACGGCAATTTCAACGCCCGTCACCGGCTGTCCGACAGTTCCAGGCACAAAACAGCGGTCATTGCAGCCGCTGACCACCGGGGATGTTTCGGTCAAGCCATACCCTTGCAGGATTCTGATGCCAATCGCGTCAAAAAAGCGGATGATCGACGGATCGATCGGTGCAGCTCCGCAGATGCCCAGGTTAAGCTTGCCGCCAAAAGCCTGCAGAATCTGTTTGTAGACCAGCCGGCGCAAGTCGATGCCGATTCGCCGCAAAAATTGGGTCACCGGAATCAAACGCCCGATCAGTTTGTCTTTGCCGGATTTTTTCAGGGTGTCCTGGATTTTGTTGTAGAAATTTTCGAACAAAACCGGAACGCCGATAATCATGTCGATTTGATATTCCTGCAAATTTTTCTGGATGTAGCGCAGGCCGTCGCATTCATAGATCGTGCCGCCGACATACAAGGCCATGAACAAGCCGCAGGTGTTTTCAAAGGTGTGGTGCAACGGCAGAACCGAGAGCAGCCGCGTGCCGGCTTTAAGATCGACAATGCCCGCCACGCCGCGGATATCGGCGCAGACGTTGCTGTGGCTGAGCATGACCGCTTTGGCTGTGCTGGTCGTGCCGGATGTGAATAATAAAGACATCAGGGCATTCGGGTCGATGAGCGCCTGACGGTAGCTTTGATCGCCGGCTGCAATCAGCTGCTGTCCATGCAAAAGAAGATCCTCAAGCCGCAAAAAAGACGGCGCAGCTTTTCCTTCAAGCATAGTTTCCGGATCCGCCCAGGCGGTTGCCGATTCATCTTTCAGGCGGTCCGGGCGGAAACAAATCAGGCCTCTCAGGCGTGGCAGCCTTGCCGCGGCCTTTTGCATGGCAGAATGAAAGGAAGCGTCATATAAAACCGCATCGGCTTCACCGCGTTCCAACAGCGCCAGCAATTCGTCTTCCGGCAGCAGCCGGTCAAGCGGTACGGAAACGCCGACGCCATTAATCACCGCTACATGGGCAAGACACCATTGATAGCTGTTTTCCCCGACGATCGCGACCCGGCAGGAAGCCAGGCCAAGTTTCAGGAGCGCAGTCCCCAAAGCTTCGGTGTCGGCGCTAAATTGGCTATAGGAACGGGATACCGGCGGCTCTTTGAGACTGGTCCGAAATTGGAAAGCCGGCCGGGATCCATAGCGTTCGACGCATTGATCGAGCATCTCCCGCAGTGTGGAAAACGAGCGAACCTGATGATGGCAGCGTCCTTTTATTGTTTGCATTTTATTCTTTCTTCCCTGAAGCGGGTGATTCATGCCGTTCGATATAATTAACGATATCGTCGATCGATTTGATGCGATCGATGTCTTCGTCGGGAATTCGCAAATCAAAAGTCTCTTCTAATTCGATCACGATCTCGAAGATGGCGAGCGAATCAAGATTGAGATCCATGATCAGCTCGCTTTCGCCTGAAAGATCCATCAAAGACGAGCCGGAAATCCCCGCTATCGTGTGAATCACTTTATCGTAGATCCAATCGCGCTTGTTTTCAGCCATTAGTCGGCCCTCCCTGTTCAGCAACCGTCATGTAGCGCTGATATTGTTCGGTGATAACACCCGAAATGCCCATTAAAGTATCCAGCAGAATCTGCCGCTGCTTTTCTTCCAGCGGACCTGTCAGGCGGTCAACCAGCAGGGTGTGAAATTTATTGTGCATGCGGAACGCCAGCTTGCCTTTTTTGGTCAATTCAATCCTGACGACCCGCCGGTCGGTCGAATCCCTGCGGCGCTCAACATAAGCCTTGCGGACCAGGCGGTCGATCGCCACCGTCAAAGTGCCGGTGGTGATCCCAAGCGTCGCCGCGGTCTCGCTCATCGTGCGGCTGCCGTAAAGGCCAATGCCTTCCAACGTATGCATCTCGGCAATTGAAAGGTCTCGAAAATTGCCCTTGCTCAGCGCCTTTTCTTCGGTTACCAGAATTTTGTCAAAAATATCCAATAAAAGCTGATTGATTTTCTTTTCATAATCATTCATGGATAAACGCCTTCTGGCCTTCCCCCCCTATGCCGAAACAGATTTTCATTGCTTTAGTCTACTGCTCTTCCGGTTTTTCCGCAAGGCGGATAAATGGCCGCAATGGACTGAAATGGCTATGTCGGATGTGAATGGACACTTTGATCCCTTCCGGCAGGTATTCCAGATTGTCCAGGCGCCCGTTCAGGCGAACATATTCCAGAAGTCCGGCTGAAGCATAAGGGATCAGTAAAGTGGCCGCCATTTGTCCGCGGGCGTTCAAATCGCCGATGGCCGAAATCAAGGTGTCCAGGCCATCGCCGGTTAGCGCCGAAACCAGAAAGGCCTGCTGGCGGTGGCCGGTCGGAAGCGCAGCCGCCAAAAACGGATCCAGGCCGACAGGATCAAGGTCGATCTGATCGGGATCCGCCAGATCTGGGCCTTGAGGCAGGTTGTCCATTTTGTTGAAGACGAAAAACCGCGGCTTGCCGGCAGCGTTCAGTTTGACCAGCAAGCTTTCAACGACGGCCATCTGGGAAGCCGCATCCGGATCAGAAGCGTCGATGACCTGCAGGATCGCGTCGGCAACGGATACTTCCTCCAGTGTGGACTGGAAGGCGTCAACCAGCTCATGCGGCAACTTGCGGATAAATCCAACGGTATCGACCAACAGGACCTCGCTTTGGTCCGGCAATTGCAACCGCCGGACTGCCGGATCCAAGGTGGCGAAAACCTGGTCTGCGGTCAGCAGATCTGTCGCGCACAAACGGTTGATTAAAGTCGACTTGCCGGCGTTGGTGTAACCGACCACAGCCAGGGTCAATATTTCATTTTCCTGCCGCTGCTTACGGGTTCGGCTGCGGCGTTCGGCGATTTCCTTTAGAGATTGCTTCAGATAGCGGATTCTGCGGTTGATGTGCCGGCGGTCGCTTTCCAGCTGCGATTCGCCAGGTCCGCGGGTGCCGATGCCGCCGCCAAGCCTTGACAGCGATTGCCCCATGCCGACCAGGCGGCTTAAGCGGTATTGCTGCTGGGCCAGCTCGACTTGCAGCTTGCCTTCCCGGCTCTGGGCGCGGCTGGCAAAAATATCCAGAATCAGCATGGTCCGGTCAATCACCTTGCGGCCGGTCATTTTCTCGATATTACGAATTTGCGAACCGGATAATTCATCGTCAAAAATGATCAGATCCGCTTGCCTTAATTCGCAGGCAATACGGATTTCTTCAATTTTGCCGCTTCCGACAAAACTGGCTGGATCAGGCGCAAAACGGCGCTGCAAAACACTGTCGGCGACTTTTGCGCCGGCAGTTGCGGCAAGTTCGGCCAACTCGGCCATCGAGCGCTCGCTTTCGGCTAAAGCAGCCGGATTGGCGTCTATGGACAAGCCTACAAGTACAGCGGTTTCCTGCTGTGCCGGCTGCAAATCCGATTGTCTGGGGGTCGTGACACTCATATTAGTTATCCTTTCTTTCGAGGCTGTACGCAAGGCTGTCAATCAGCTATAATAGCATGGTATCATAAAGATACCGCGAGGTTTTGCATGCAGCTGGTCTTTACTCATGGCAATTTGCGCCAGGCATTAGCTAGAAGTCGCCGGATTCCCGCCCGCCTTTACATTGGCTTTATCATTCGCCGGCTGCGCGAATTGGGCGGCAGGACGCAAGGCGGCCTGGCAGGCCTGGCCGAAGCCAATATTTCCTATCTCAGCTCAGTCGAAAGCGGCTTGAACAATATCAGTATAAAAAAAATCTGGCTGGTCTGCAATGCCCTGCAATTACTGCCAGAAACACTTGTCGGCATTCATTGCAATATTGAAAGCTCAATTGATATTCCGGACGGCAAAATCATTTCAGCGGCTATCAAAAAGATGATCAGCGAACCCTGATCTGCGGCTGTGCCGGCCGGAGCTGTTCGGCCAGCAGAACCAGTTCGGCAGGCGTATATCCGGCGGCTTCCAGCCGGAAACGATCGGCAGGCCGGCAAAGAGCCGGCCGGAGATAGCGCTGCAGAACAAAAAGGGGAACCTCAGGCAGCGAACCGGCCATATCCTTCAGGTCCTCCGGCCCAAGCTGCGGGATCACGGTCGTTCGAACTTCCCAGCTGATCTTGCAGGTCTTAAGAAGCTGCAAACTCGACTGTATCGCCTTGACATCGAGCTGGCTGCAATCGCAAATTTCCGGATAACGCCGCCACGGGGCCTTGAAGTCAACAGCGACATAATCCAGAATCTGCTCCGTCAACAACCGGCGTAAAACAGCCGGCCGCGTGCCGTTGGTGTCTAGTTTGACCTTGTAGCCAAGCTTATGCACCTTCTGGACAAATTCCAGCAGATCATCCTGCAGGGTCGGTTCGCCGCCGCTAAAGACCACGCCATCAAGCAAGCCTTGCCTTTTCTTTAAAAACGACAGGACATCCTCCGGCAGAAGGCGCGGCGCAGTATCGCCAAGCAAAGCCCGGTTGTGGCAATAAAAGCAGTCCAGATTGCAGCCGGGCGAAAAGATGACTGCCGCCAGCTGATTGGGGAAATCAACGGTCGATGTTTTGACCAAGCCGGAAATATTCATGCCAGCTCGGACTTCTTCAGCACATACTTCATCCGCTGACGATACTCTTCTTTTTTGCCTTTATGATAGTTTTGCACAGGACGCAGATAACCGACGACCCGGCTCCAGACCTCCGCCTCCTGGCCGCATTCAGGGCAGGTAAAATGTTCGCCGATCAGATAGCCGTGTTCCGGGCAAATCGAAAAAGTTGGCGTCAGGCTGATATAGGGCAGCTTATAATTGCTGAACGTTTTTCTGATCAGCTTTTTAGCGACTTCGATATTGGCGATCCGCTCCCCCATATACAGATGAAGGACCGTTCCGCCGGTATATAAGCTCTGCAGTTCATCTTGCAGATCCAGTGTTTCGAAAATATCGTCAGTAAAACCCACCGGAAGCTGGCTTGAATTTGTATAATAGAAAATATTTTCACCGGCAGTCAGGATTTCCGGATAGCGTTCCTTGTCCAGCTTGGCCAGCCGATAGCTGGTGCCTTCGGCCGGGGTCGCTTCCAGATTGTAGAAATGCCCGGTCTCCTCCTGGATCTCCTGAAGCTGGCTGCGCATATAGGAAAGCGTCCGCTTGGCAAAAGCCTGTCCTTCAGGCGTCGTCAGGTCCTGATCGGATCCGAGGAAGTTGCGGCAAGCTTCATTCATGCCAACCAGGCCAACCGTATTGAAATGGTTGAACCAGTATTGGCCGGTTCTTGCTTTGATCGCGCGCAGATAATGGGCAGCGTACGGGTAAAGTCCGCGTTCAGTCTGTTCTTCAATGGTTTTGCGCTTGATTTCCAGGCTATCCCGCGAAAGCTGAAGCATCCGCCAGATCCTGGCCTGAAATTCGGATTCGGTTTGGGATAAAAATCCCAGGCGCGGCAGATTGATCGTCACCACACCGATCGAGCCAGTCATCGGGTTGGAGCCAAAAAGGCCTCCCCCGCGCTTTCTAAGCTCGCTGGTGTCCAGGCGCAGCCGGCAGCACATGGAGACGGCATCCTCGGGTGAAAGGTCGGAATTAATGTAATTGGAAAAGTAAGGGATGCCATACTTGCAGGTAATTTCCATAAAACGGTTGACCACCGGACTATCCCAGGCAAAGTCCCTGGTCACGTTGATCGTCGGGATCGGGAAGGTAAACACGCGGCCTTTGGCGTCCCCCTCCAGCATCACTTCGCAAAACGCCAGATTGAAAATATCCATTTCCGCCTGGAAGTCGCCATAAACATCGTTGGTATATTTCCCGCCGACGATGACCGGTTCATGCCGCAAAGTTGCCGGCGCAACAATGTCAAAGGTCAGGTTGGAAAAAGGGCACTGAAAGCCGACACGCGTCGGCACATTGATGTTGAAAATGAATTCCTGCAGAGCTTGCTTGACTGACTTGAAGGAGAGATGGTCATAGCGGATGAAGGGGGCGCAGTACGTGTCGATGGAAGACCAGGCTTGCGCGCCGGCAGCCTCGCCTTGCGTTGTAAACGTGGAATTGACGATTTGCCCCAAAAATGACCGCAAATGGCGGGCCGGACTGGACTCGACCTTGCCGGGAACGCCGCCGAACCCTTCGCTCAAGAGCTGGCGCAAATCCCAGCCCGTGCAGTAGGGGCCAAAAAAGCCCAGGTCGTGAATATGAAAATCACCGTTTTGGTGAGCTTCGCGGATATCCGCCGGATAGACTTCATGCAGCCAGTATTGCTTGGTAAACGTCTCGCGGACATAATTGTTCATGCCATTGATCGATCTTTGCGTATTGGCGTTTTCCTGGACCTGCCAGTCCTTGTCGCCCAGATAGTCGGAAAACATGTTGATCGTGGCTCCGATCAGCGCATTGGCCTCACGCGCGGAACGCCGCTTTTCACGATAGAGGATATAGGCTTTGGCGGTTTTAGCATGACCATTTTCGATCAGGACCTTTTCAACCAGATCCTGGATGCCTTCAACTTCGGCAAGGCCGTCGCGAAATTTCAGGTCCGCCAGGCTGATGACTTGCCGGGTAAGATCCTCGGCCATCGTCCAATTATTGCCTCCGACCGCCATGGCAGCCTTGAAAATTGCCCAGGTGATTTTTTCATTTTTAAATGCCGTAATCCGTCCGTCACGTTTGCGAATCTGGGTGATCATGCGCTATGCCTCCCTTTTGGCTAACTGTCATCAATTTATAACGTCGTACAAAAAGTCCCATATCTTGTGTGTATGATTAAATCCAGATACTACATATTGTAAGCATATTTATTCGGATATTCAACGCAAATTTATATTACATTTGGATTTCTTTTCCGCCAAGCGACAAACAATCCGGCAAGGCGTTCGCTTTGCCGGATCGTCCGGTCATTGTCATTCCTTTAAGTTGCAGGTGCAATCAACTCATCTTAATTGGGCGATGCGTATTTTTTGACAAAATCCTCCAGTTCATCCATCGGCATGGGTTTGCCGATCAGATAGCCCTGGCCTTTGAAGAAACCGGCCTCGTCGAGAAGTTCCATCTGTTCAGCAGTCTCGATGCCCTTGGCGCAAACGGTAATATCCAGGACCTGCGCCATTTGCAAAATGCCGACGATCAGTTTGAACTCCCGCTCATAGTCGGTGATCCCGGCTGTAAATTCCTTGCTGAGCTCAAGCATGTCGAAAGGGATTTTGCGCAGCAGCTCAATATTGGAATACCCTGTGCCAAAATTTCCGAGAACCAGCGGAACCTGTAATTCCTTGTTGATCCGGTTCAGATTGGCAATGCCTATTTCATCAAGAGGCTGCGATTCACTCAGCTCAAACTGTATATTGCGGCCTGGAATGCCAACCTTGTCGAGCATTGCCTTGACCCGGTCAAAAAACTCCGGCCGGTTGGCCTGAAAGCCCAACAGGTTGATGGAAATATGCAGGTCCATCTGGAGTTTGGCCATCAGATCAAAGCCATCCTGGAAAGCCCTTTGCAAAAACCAGTCGCCAAACCGCATGGTCAGGATGATGTCATCTTCGACAACCGGCATGAATTCGGCGGCAGGAATCAGTTCCTGATCCTTGGAAACCATCATGTCTACAAAGACTTCATAGGTATTGCAGGTGTTCTTTCCGAATGTCCACTTGGGTTGGCCGTAAAGTACAAAACGTTCATCTCTCAGGGCTTCGTAGATTTGGTCTTTTGAAATCCTTGACATGTTACAACCCCCTTTGCTGCTTGCTTCGACGCTGATGCAGGCTGAACGGTTCGAAGTATTCCGTCACTCCTGATTGTAGTTTTATTATACTATAGATAACCGCGAGAATAATCAATTATTTGAATCGGCAGCCTAGCCGTTTGGCTCCGCTTTATCGTATAATGCAAAAAGCAGGCATGGCAAGGAGTACCTTATGCTTCATCTTTATCTGATTCGGCATGGTGAAACGATCTGGAATACCGAGAGCCGCATGCAAGGCCGGCTGGATTCGCCCCTGACCAAACGCGGCATTGAACAGGCAAAAAAGGTCGCCTGGCAACTGCGGCCGGTTGCTCTAGATGTGATTTGGTCAAGCCCTGCTCCGCGGGCGCTGAAAACAGCCGAATTCATTATGGCTGACCAAGCGGCGCCAAGACCCGAACTGCGCATCGACGGGCGAATTCACGAGATGGACCTGGGCGACCTGGAAGGGGTCTTTGTTCAGGAGGCGGAAAAGGCCGATCCCCAGAACATGCATGCGTTCTTCTATGAGCCGCAGAATTTCCGGCCGGTTGGCGCGGGAGAGTCTTTCCAGCAAGTCTGCGAACGCATGGCGAGGTTTTTGGAAGATCTGCGAAAAGCAGCCGATTTATGCCAAAGAACCGGCAAAGATCAGCATTGGCTGGTCATAAGCCATAATATCACCTTGAAAGCATTGCTGGCGCTGATGCTTGGCCGGCCATTGTCCATGCTGCGCGATGGTCCGCCCATTTTGCAGGCGTCCCTGTACCAGGTCTGGCACGACGGTTATTGGCATATCAGGCCACCGGCCGGGGAATAGTCCAACTAATCCTACTTATGATACAATTGATACAAGAAAGTCTGCCAAACCATGCGCAATTGGCTGGCGGACTGCTGAAAAGAGGGATGCATCATGCATGACGGTTTTATCCGGGTCGCAGCGGCGACTCCGAAAATCCAGGTCGCCGACTGCGCCGGCAATCAACAAAGCATTCTCGATCTGATCCTTGAAGCTTCAAGCCAGAAGGTCAGTCTGATTATATTCCCTGAACTTTGCCTGACCGGATACACCTGTTCGGATCTTTTTTTGAGCAGGACATTGCTGGCAGGCGCCCGCCAGGCTCTGGCCGATCTGGTCACAGCCACATCGGCTCTCGATATTGTCTGCGCCGTGGGTTTGCCAATGGCCGAAGGATCTGCACTCTATAACGTGGCCGCAGTTTTTCAGCGCGGACGTCTGCTCGGGATAGTCCCCAAGCAGCAAATCCCCAATTATGCAGAATTCTATGAAGCCCGGCATTTTACGTCCGGGCCGGCCCTGTCGGAAATCAATTTCAACGGCCAGGCTGTGCCTTTTGGCCGCAATTTGATCTTTTGCTGCCAGGAGCTGCCGGAGTTTCGCCTGGCGCTGGAAATCTGCGAAGACCTGTGGGTCCCGGAATCGCCTTCGATCAGCCACGCTTTGGCCGGAGCCACCATCATCGGCAACTTGTCCGCCAGCGACGAGGTCATCGCCAAAGCGGATTATCGCCGGCTTCTGGTCCAAAGCCATTCCTCCCGCTTGATCTGCGCCTACCTCTATGCCGATGCCGGTGAAGGCGAATCCAGCACGGACCTGGTTTTTGCCGGCCACAACCTGATTTATGAAAACGGCCGCAAACTGGCCGAATCAAAACTTTTTTCTACCGGACTTACCCAGGCGGACCTGGACGTCCAAATGCTCGCGCAGGAAAGAAGGCGCCTGAACACCTACCCGAAAGCCTTGCGCGAGGATCACCGGAATATCTTTTTTTCAGTGGTTCCCATGAGCCTTGACTTGAAACGGCCGGTTGCGCCGTTGCCGTTTGTGCCGGCCGACCGTCAGGATCTGGCCTTGCGCTGCGAAGAAATCCTGGCTCTGCAGGTCAACGGCCTGAAAAAACGTCTGGAGCATACCGGCAGCCATTTTGCCGTTATCGGGCTGTCCGGGGGGCTTGATTCAACATTAGCGCTTCTGGTAACCGCGCGTGCCTTTGATAGCCTAAAGCTTGGCCATTCCGGCATCATTGCCGTAACGATGCCCGGATTTGGCACAACCGACCGGACGTGGCAGAACGCGCTTACCTTGGCAAGCATTTTAGGCGCGACCTTGCGGGAAATACCGATCAGCCAGGCCGTGCTTGGCCATTTTGCCGATATTGGCCACAATCCCGAAAATCAGGACATCACCTACGAAAATGCGCAAGCCCGGGAGAGAACCCAGATCCTGATGGATCTGGCCAATCAGGCAGGCGGGCTGGTGATCGGCACAGGCGACCTCTCTGAGCTGGCGTTGGGCTGGGCAACCTATAATGGCGATCATATGTCGATGTATGGCGTCAATTGTTCCGTGCCCAAAACCCTTGTGCGCCATCTGGTGCGCTATGCCGCCAGCCAAAGCGAGACTGCCCTGCAGTCCGTCCTTCTGGATGTTCTGGATACGCCGGTCAGCCCGGAACTGCTGCCGCCCAAAGAAGGCGAGATCGCCCAAAAAACCGAACACATCGTCGGCCCCTACGAGCTGCACGATTTCTTCCTCTATTATCTGGTCAGGTTTGGATTTTGTCCGGCCAAGATCCGCCGGCTGGCGCTTGCAGCCTTTTTGGGGCAATATGATTCCGCCGCTGTCGACCACTGGCTTGATCTATTTATCCGGCGTTTTTTCTCCCAGCAATTCAAGCGTTCCTGCCTGCCGGACGGGCCAAAAGTCGGCACCGTAACCCTTTCGCCCAGGGGCGACTGGCGGATGCCCAGCGATGCGGTTTCCAAGCTCTGGCTGGATTGGCGCCCCAAGCCATGAAGCTTACCCCATCCCGATCAGCCAAAGGACCAGCGGCATTGTCAAAAGGCTGGCCAACGTCGTTATTGTAATGCAGCTGGCCGCGTATTGCTCGTCAGCGCCATAGGCGGCGGCCATTGTCGCGCCGATGGCCGTGGACGGCAAGCCCACATCAATGGTCAGCATGGCCCGGCTCAGGACGGGAAGTCCCGGCAAAACAAGCTGGGTCAGATAATAAACGGCCACCGGCAGCAGGATCATCTTGAAAAATACGATCACCAGAGCCGTGGAATGCTTGCGGATATCCTTGAAATTAAAGGTTGCCAGCATCCCGCCGATAAAAACCATCGGCAAATATTTGGCCATGCTGCCCAAGGCGGCAAGCGAATCCCAAACGACGTTCCCCTGTGGGTTGATTTCCAGAGCCAGCAGCGTAAATCCGATTAGAATCGCGGTAATTGCCGGATTGAAAAATTGCAGCCATTCGCGGCGGAAACGGAAATGGAATTTTTTGTCTTTGCTTTTGGCGTCTGTCTGGTCGACCATCTTTCCAGCCATGATTTTCTTGCCAACCGTCCACATGGTCGCGTCATTGGCGACGGCATAAAGGGATGCGGCCAGAATGCCGGGCGTCCCAAAGATGGCCTCGCCCAGGGGAAGTCCCATAAATCCGACATTGGATATGCCAAAACAGACAATATGCGCTCTGGCCATTTTGTCCGGCAAACGAAAGAAGTTTGCCGTTGCGCGGCCTATTGCCAGGAGGATGATCACGACAATAAAGGCGACGCCCATCAAAGGCAGCGCGGTGATGAGGTCTTTCTGTTTTCCGGTAGCGGGAATGGTCGTTACGATGAAAATTGGCAGCAGTATTTTGATCACAATTTTGGCTATCGAGTTAAAATCTTCCCGCGTCAGGCATTTGAAGCGCATCATCAAAAAACCGCAGACAATGATCACCAAAAACCGCGTCAGCTGATTCATCATCAATATAAATTGCGGATTCATCCATATTCCTCCGGCATCAAAAATCTAATTCATTGTACCATGGAAATAGGCAATAACCAAAAACTCCGATTGCCGTCGACGGCAATCGGAGCTTTTGGCTTTTAAATGGTAAATTCTTCAATGGCAAGCGGGAAATCGTTTATTTATTCTTGCCGTTGGCGTGTCCCTTGTTGGCACTTCCGGTTGATTCCTCTGAACCGGCCGATGCTTCCGTCACTTCTGTTTCCAGACCGGGCGGCACATCTTTGCCTTTTTCTGCAAAACGATGGCGCTGGATTTCTTTCATGATATCCTGGGCAGATGCATTTTGCCAGATCGGAAGCAGTGCTTCCCTGTCCTGGCCAAGTTCAGCCGCCAGTTTGTCGATCAGGTTCAGCCGGCCGGGCGGGATGCCCAGTTCACTGGCTCTGGCGATTCTTTCCGCAACGGTCTCCGCTTGGGATGACTTTGTTTCTTCTTCTGATTCACGAGTTTCGGATTCAGAGCCGGATTGGTCTTCCAGCAAGCTCGGGAGAGACTGGCCGGGCGCGGCGCCGCCTTTGATGCTGTCGGCCAGAAGGGCGCCGGCCGGTATGATCAGCAACATCAGCAATAGGACCGTTATCATCGTTGTCAGGCGTTTCGATATTTTACGTTTCATGATTTCACCGTCCATTTCACGTTTAATCATTTCTCAATATCAAGCGGTCGTTACAATAACTCGAATGACTGTATTTCATTATAACAGAAAAAATAAGTTGTGACAATCCATGACAAAAATGTTTTTTCAGGTTGCTTCAGGCGGCTGCAGGAGCAGGAGCAGAACTTTTTCGGCATAGCCGGCAGCTTCGGTCTGAATCGTAAAGCGACGGTCGCGCACCTGGAAATCAACCAGGTGCGCGCTGCAGTCCAGCAATTTCAGGCTATTCAGCGGTACCTCAAAACCATTTTCCGAGCAAAGAAAGATTATTCGCTGATTGGTGATCGCCAGTTCCCCATTGATCAGGTCATCGGGTTCGGCCGGAAGCAAAATTTCCTGCGGCCGGACGATGTAATAAAAGCTGCCGCCGGAATAACGGATCAGCAGCCGGCTGGGGTCGGCGTTCATGCTTTCCGGCAGGGGCTTGAATAGAACACGCAGGGCAGGGACACTGAAATGACAGACTTCCAGATCTTTTAATTTGATTTCTGGATTGTGGCGGTTAGGCAGCCGGCCGCTGTCAATCAATCGGGCCTGCCCTTCCGGAAAGGATGGCAGGTTATCCGGATTGCCTTGATCCTGCTGGTCGCGGATATCATTTTGCCTTGACCGCAAGTAATAATACCAGGCCAGGGCTGCTGCCAGCAGGGTGAGCGTGCTGAAGGTTTTCCAGTTGCCGGAAGCGGATTTGTGGCTGAGAAGCGACGAAAATATTGTAAGACCTGTAAACAGGAGGGCAGCGAATAAGTGTGTTTGCCTTGAAGGCCCGCCCAACATTCAGTCTTCCTGCCAACGCAGGGCCAGCTGATCCAGGAGGCGGTCCAAGTCATCCAGCGGTTGCGGAAGGCGGACCAACCCAGCCTTTGCGTATGGACGCAGCCGGGAAAGGCAGGCCCGCGCGGTTTCCAGGCGGCCAACCGCCGCTGAAGCCTGGTCAATATGATTTAAAGCATGCAAGGTTTGCTCAAGTACTTTTAAATCATCCGGCAATGTCAGATAATAGTATGGGGCGCAATTAGAACACAGGCCGTTGACATCGGTCTCGACCATGAATCCTTTCAAATGGCAGCATTTGCATTTTGCCATGGCGGCAACCCTCCCCCGGATCATTATAACCCTAAAACAGCCGCCCTAAAACGACCAATTTTGCAAGGAGAACCTTTATGCCCGAACTGCCTGAAGTTGAATCTGTCCGTCAAAGCCTCCTGCCGGAACTGTGCGGCCGGATAATCACCAAAATTGATATCCTGACTTCCAGTGTCTGGCAAAATGACGGTTTGCCGGCCGAAGGCTGGAGGATCGACGATATCGGCCGGCGCGGCAAATACCTGATCTTTGAATTAAGCCGGCCTGGCGGCGATAAGTCACCTATCGGCAAGGCGGCAGAATCAAAAGCCAAGTTAACCGCACTGCTGATTGTGCATTTGCGCATGACCGGGCAGCTGCTGCTCAAAACAGAAGATCCACCTTTGGAAAAGCATGCGCATGTCAGGATGCGGCTTGACCGCCCTGCAAACGACGGTCAGAAGGATCCTCGTCCGTTATGGCTGGTATATCATGACACCCGCCGTTTCGGCCGTCTCTGGCTGCTGCCGGCCAATAGCCGGGAGCTATTGCCCAAAGGCCTGGCCGCATTAGGCCCAGAACCGCTTGACCCTGGTTTTGATGCGCTTCAATTGGCCAGGCAGCTGTCCAAGCGGCAAAAAAGCAAACTGAAGGCAGTGCTTCTGGACCAATCCGTCATCGCCGGGCTTGGCAATATCTATGCCGATGAAGTTTTGTTTCAAAGCGGCCTGCACCCGGAAAGAACCGTTGCCTCGCTCGATGAATCCGAACTGGAAAAGCTGGCCGCCGCAGTCGTTTCGGTGCTTCGTCACGCCATCAGCTGCCAGGGGACAACCTTGCGGGATTACGTCAATGGCTGGAACCAGAAAGGGACTTTCCAAAATTGCCTGATGGTATATAAACGCGCAGGCCTCCCATGCCGTATTTGCGGGCAATTGATTGAAAGCCGGCGCATCGCCGGCCGAACCACCTGCTGGTGCCCAAACTGCCAGCTTTCCGAAAATGCTCAAAACAAACCCCTGGGCTTGCTGGCGGCCAAGGAGGCAAAATCATGATCAAACCGGGGCTCCGGAGGACAATTGTCGTTATCTTGCTGGTTTTGGCGCTTTTATTGACCGTCTATTCTTATTTTTTCAGGACATATCTCGATAGTGAACAATATCTTCAGATGGCTTGGGACTACACAAACCACGATCCGCATATCCTGAACTGGCGCGAGCCGGAGTTCGAAATAATCCGGCACAATGGCTCCTGGGTAATCCATTTTACTATGCGCACCGATCAGGATGATCTTTTTGGCCCTTACAGCCTTTATATCGATCCATTTAAGAAACAGGTAGTCGACGAAGATCCGCGCAATAAATAGCCGGTCTGAAGTCGTGCTTCAGACCGGCTTTGCCAAATGCCTTGTTTTTTATCCGGAGTCGCCCGGGTTTTATTCCGAGATTGCGATTGCTTCGACCGGGCAGGATGAAGCGGCGTCTTTGGCCGTTTCGATGGCATTAGCCGGCACTTCATCGACAATGGCTCTGGCAGTCATGTCATCGCTCATTTCAAAAACCTCAGGGCAGATTTCTGCGCACAAACCGCAGCCAATGCATAAATCCTTGTTGACTGTTGCTTTCATGATCGGCACCACACTTTCGTCGAATTTGCAGATTTTTCTGCTTTATATCCATTGTAACAAATAAATCCCGAAAATACTTGCCCGGCTGCCATGGAATGATCAGCGGACAGGAACGATTTCCAGCCAATACCCATCCGGGTCTTCGATAAAGTAAAGACCCATTGCCGCATTTTCAAAGCAAATGCAGCCCATGCCGGCATGAAGCCGATGAGCCATATCCAGATCGTCAGTGCGAAAACAGATATGGGTCTCATTATCGCCGAGTTCATAGGGGGCGTGGTCACGAAGCCAGGTCAGCTCCAGCTGGTAAAGGTTGTCGGCGTCGCTTAAAAACGCCAGTTCATAGCTGCCGTCTTCCGCCTGGTGCCGGCGGACAAGCTTTAATCCAAGCGCCTTTTGATAAAAATCGATCGAACGCTGCAAATCAAAAACATTCAAGTTGGTATGGGCTATCTTGAAGTTCATTAAAGGGTCCTCCAATCATCTTTATCTGCTGTCGCAATCTGCTGCCGCAACAATCGCTTTTCTTCTATAGACTCTATTGTGCTAAATAATGTAGGAATATTCAACACCCTTTTTGGTTATTTTACCGGACCGCTATTCTCAAGGTATACACCGTATGCTATCATGAACCTATTGTCACCAATCCGCCAGAACCTATTATTACACGTCAGGAGTGAAAATTGAATGGATCTTTTTCAGAAATGCCGTGAATACACCCCGGCCAAAAAAGCGATGGCGATGGGCGTCTACCCGTTTTTCCACATGCTGACCTCCGGCCAGGATACTGAGGTCATCATGGAGGGGCATCGGACGATCATGCTCGGTTCCAACAACTACCTGGGTCTGACTTCCGATCCCCGGGTCAAAGCTGCGGCTATCCGGGCGGTTGAAAAATATGGATCAGGCTGCTCTGGTTCCCGTTTTCTGAATGGAACGTTAGACCTGCACGTCGAACTTGAAAATGCCATGGCCAAGTTCCTTCAAAAAGAAGACTGCCTGATTTTTTCCACCGGCTTCCAGTCAAATTTATCGATCATCTCGTCCATTGCCGGACGCAATGACTATATCCTGTCGGATGCCTTGAATCATGCAAGCATCATTGACGGCACCCGCTTGAGTTTTGCCAAAACGATCAAATATAAGCATAACGATATGGAAGATCTGGGGCGTTTGCTCGAAAAATGCGCAGCCGACGAAAAAGCCGGCATCCTGATCGTCACTGACGGCGTCTTCAGCATGGAAGGCGAGATCTGCGATTTGCCGGGCATCGTCCGTTTGGCCCGTAAATACAACGCCCGCATCATGCTTGATGATGCCCATGCCATTGGCGTCCTTGGCGAACGGGGCCGCGGCACGGCCGAATATTTCGGGCTGACCGACGAGGTCGACCTGATTATGAACACTTTTTCCAAAACGCTGGCCTCTCTGGGCGGATGCGTCGTCGGGCCGGCAGATGCGATTCACTACATCAAGCACACGGCCAGACCCTTTATCTTCAGCGCCAGCATCCCGCCGGCGCAGATTGCCTCGGCGCATGAAGCGCTGCGCATTCTCGAAGCCGAACCGCAACGGGTCCGGCGCTTGAACGAGATTGCCGGTTATATGAAGCAGGGCCTATCCAGCCTGCCGCATGTGCGCATCCACGACAGCGGAAACAATATCATCCCCATTATCCCGATCCTGACCGGCGCAGTTGGCCGGACGCTCTATACCTCCACGACCCTTTTAAACAACGGGCTATATGTCAATCCGGTCTTCCCGCCAGCGGTATCGCCGGAATGCTGCCTCTTGCGCACCAGCTATACGGCTACGCATACAAAGGCCCAGCTGGACGAAGCGCTGTCGATCATCGGCAATGTTTTTTCCGAGCTGGCCAAAAACCCGGCATTGGATTTTGATGTCGAAATTTAATCCGGCCCCTCGGCTATCCTGGCCTTTGCCGCCAAGCTTTTAATTTATTTTTCTTGTCTGGTTTTTGTGTAACCTTGTTACTGATCCCATTTTAGCGCATGCGCTAAAATGGGATCTATCAGTTACACCCTTGCAAATCAGGACAGGAGGAATCCCTATGAGTTCATCATTATTCGAGTTCTTTAAAGGTTCGGGCAGCGTGTCGGCCCAGGTGCAGAACAAGATCCGCGTTCAGCGCATCAATCCCAAGCAGGTCAAGGAACGGCAGCTTTCGGATCCAGAGATGGTTTTACTTGATGTCCGGATGCCGGAAGAATACCGCGAAGGCCACATTCCCGGCAGCCGCCTGCTGCCTTTGCCGGTTTTGCCGTCGCGGGCCAATGAGCTGCCCGCCGATAAAAGCACCCCCCTGGTTGTCTATTGCCGAAGCGGGGCCCGCAGCGCACAGGCGGCAAACAAGCTGGTCCAAATGGGCTATGAGCAGGTTTTTGACATGGGCGGCATCATATCCTGGCCCTATGAAATAACGCGCGGCTAATCAGGCTATTTGAACGCCCGCTATTTTACCATGGCTGGCGCAGGTATCTTGACTTTGACTGCCACCAGATAATTCACCATCGACAAGCCGGCGGCCAAAAAGAAGATGTACTGCGGCCCCCATGTGCTCCAAACCAGGCCGCCCAGGGTTGCGCAGAGGATCGAAACGACATGGTCCATGCCCTGCCCCAGGGTCAGGGTCGGCCCGATATCGTCCGGCGTGATGGCAATTGACCGCAAATAAAGCGCCCGGATGATGCCCATTTGCATGGACATGCGGTCGACGATAAACAAAGTGAAGGTCAGAATCACCGGGATTCCGGATTTGGGCAATATTCCGGATGAAAAGCCTGCGCTCAAAAGTCCATAAGCGATATAAACAGCAATGAAGGAAAAAGCGTCGGCATAGAGCATGCGTTTAATGCCGAACCGGTCAAGCCAGCGTCCGAGCGCCGGTATGAAGAATATGCCGATAAACGATCCGATCATCACAAGCAGAGCCAGGGTATCGGCCTTTTTGTCCAGTAATTCAATCAGCACCCAGGGGCCGTAGACAAACATCATTTGCTTTTGAACGCCAAAAACGGTTGCCAGGATGTAATAGTACCGGTATTCCTTGTGAAAGACGAAGTGAAACTTCCGCGCCGGGCCCGAAGGCTTGTCGGCCGGATGATTGATCCGGTGCAAAACCGACAGCAAAATGAAGGCGATGAAGAGAAAAACCGCCGCCAGCAGAAAAACAACTTTGATGGGTGTTGTAAAGCTGAAAAGCCCGAAACGGAACCCGAGAAAAACCACGATGGACGCCAGCATGCTGAAGGCGGTGCTGATGCCTTTAAACCGGCCGACAATACGCCCGGCATTTTGTTCGTCATGGATCAGGTTCATGCCGATGCTGTCCTGCATGGGAAACCAGACATGTATTCCCAGCGAATTGATAAAGAGGAAGACCAGCATCACCGCAAAAGACGGCGTCAGAAAACCCAGCGCGATCATTCCGCAAAGGGCCAGGGCCTGGGCAACCATGGCTATGCGGGTATTGCCAAGGAAAAACAGCCCGGAAACAATAAACATCACCAGGATTCCCGGAAGCTCGCGCGGGAATTCAATCAAGCCGCGCTGAAAAGCGGTGACATTGTAAGCATCCTTGAAATAATTGGACATGATTTGATCGGAAAAGCCGGCCGCCAGCGCCGTAACCGCTAAAATGGCGCTATAGATGACCAGGGAATGGCGGTGCTGATCCTTGCTCTGCAATTTGATGAAATCTTTCCGCAAATTAAGCTGCTCCCATTCTATTGCCCTATTAATCTTTTAACCATATCACAAACTGCCGTTCCCATTCAAGTTCTATTGCCGGATTGCTTAGGGCATCTATACGCCGGCAAAACCGTCAATCGGCAGGCTGTTTGGGCAAAAAACACCGCAGGTCGCAATGAAATGCAGCCTGCGGTGTCAAAAGACCTGAACCGGTCAATAGTAATTGGGTTTAAGCCTTATTGGAAGAGTGAGGAAATCGAGAACATGACGAACAATCCGGCTGCCAAAGAAGCAACCAGGGAGACGACCGTAATCTGGGTGTTGATTGACGGACCGGCAGTATCCTTGAAAGGATCGCCGACGGTGTCGCCAATAACGGCCGCCTTGTGGGCGTCAGAGCCCTTGCCGCCAAAATTGCCGGATTCGATGAACTTCTTGGCATTGTCCCACATGCCGCCGGCATTGGACATCAGAAGCGCCAGCAGGAGGCCTGAGGTGATGTTGCCGGCCAAAAAGCCGCCGATGGCCGTAACGCCGCCGATGAATCCAACGAACAGCGTGACGAGGATCGCCATCAGGCCAGCCGGGATCAGCTCTTTCAGAGCGCCGACTGTTGCGATGTCGATGCACTTGGTGTATTCCGGCACGACGCCTTCCTTGCCTTCTTTCAGGCCGGGAATCGTATCAAACTGACGGTGGATTTCAGCAACCATGCGCTGGGCATTGCGATTGACGCCCATCATCAGCATGGCCGAGAAGACCGCAGGAACGGCGATACCGATCAGCATGCCGAAAAATACCCATGGATCCATAATGTTGAAAACTTTGCTGCCTTCGGGCAGAAGTTCCTGGTAAGCAGCCAACAAAGCAATGACGGTCAGTCCGGCGGCGCCAATGGCGAAGCCTTTGGTGATCGCTTTGGCAGTGTTGCCGGCAGCGTCGAGCTGGTCGGTGATTTCGAGCACTTCGTCGCCAAGTTTGCCCATTTCAGCCAAACCGCGGGCATTGTCAACAATCGGGCCATAAGCGTCATTGGAAATGATCATGCCGACAACCGACAGCATGCCCACAGCGGCCATGGCGATACCCATCAACGGGTAGCTTCCGCCCAGAGGCTCGCAGACTTTGTAGGAAACCAGGGCGGCGCCGGCAATACCGACGATCGCAGGGAAAGAGCTCAGGAGGCCATAGGAGAAACCGCTCAAAATGGTGAAAGCCGGGCCGCTGACAGAAGCGCGGGCGACGTTTTCAACCGGTTTGCCGCTGTCCGAGGTGAACAGTTCGGAGGTGAAGCCGATAACGGCGCCAGCCACCAGACCGACAGCAGTTGCCAGCCAAAGTTCAATCTTGAAATCGAAGATCAACGTGGCGGCCAGGGTCAGTGCCCCGAAAATAAGATTGGTCATGTAGGTGCCGTTATTTAAAGCACGGCCAGGATTGCCCTTCTTGCCAACGCGGGCAATCAGGACGCCGATGATCGAAGACAAAAGTCCCAAACCGCCGAAGCAGAAGATGATATCAACTTGCCCGAGGGGGATTGCCAGGATCATGGCCGCAGCCAGAGAAGCAATATTGGAATCGAACAGGTCAGCGCCCATACCGGCAACATCGCCGACGTTGTCGCCGACATTATCGGCGATAACCGCGGGATTGCGCGGGTCATCTTCCGGAATGCCGAGCTCGACCTTGCCGGTCAAGTCAGCAGCAATATCCGCAGTTTTGGTGAAGATGCCGCCGCCGGCTTTGGCAAACAAAGCCAGGGAGCTGGCGCCGAAGCTGAAGCCCAGAACAATTTCTGCATCGCTGGTCAAGATGTAAAGGATGGCAGCGCCAGCCAGGCTGGTGCCGACAACGGCCATGCCCATGACCGCGCCGCCGCGGAAGCCGGCCATAAAGGACGGCGCCAAACCCTTGCGGGCCGCGCTGGCAGCTTTGACATTGGCGATGGTCGCGATGCTGATGCCGACATAGCCGGCAAGACCTGACAGGACTGAACCCAAAACATAGGCAATTGCCATCTCGACATTGCGCATTGGTTCGGCGTCAGCAAGCCAGATTGGATGGGGGAGAAACACAACGATCAAAACAACGACCACAGCTGCGAAACGGGCCAGCAGCCGATACTCGGTGCGCAAGAAAGTATAGGCACCGGCACGAATCAGCTCGCCAATTTCATTGATATTGCCATGGGCGGACGGCAGCGCTTTAACCCAGCGGTAAAAATACGCAGCCACTATAAAAGCAAGAACAGATACAATAATGGAAAAGATTGGCCACACCATCTGTAAATTCCCTCTTTCTGAAATCATAAATACGGATCAAAAAGGAGTGATTCAATTATAAACCCGCAGCCTTCCGACGGCTGTGGATTACTTGATCAAAAATTGGCCAATTTGGCATAACTATAGCATAAAGCTCAATGCTTTGACAATCTAATTTATTGATTTTTGTCAATATTTACAAAAATGTATTGGCTATTTTGTTAGTTTTCCTTTGATTGGCTAAATAATTGATGGCAGCGGCTTCGCAATTAGCCCGAAGCATGGCCAAAAGCTTGCCTTTACAGTAAAATAAAGCTGAAGCCGCTTCATTCGGCATGAATCATTTGGAGGATTTTAGTGTGAAAATAATCAGTTGGAATGTCAATGGCATCCGCGCTGCGGAAAAGAAAGGCCTCCTCGATTATCTTGCGGCTGAAAGCGCCGATATCGTCTGCCTCCAGGAAACCAAGGCGCAGCCGGACCAGCTTTCACTGACATTGCGGTTTGCACCGGGCTACCAGGTTTGGTTCAATTCGGCCGAACGGAAAGGCTACAGCGGCACGGCCGTTTATAGCCGGGTTGAGCCTGCAAAAGTCGTGAGCGGTTTGGGCATTCCGGAGTTTGACCAGGAAGGCCGCACCTTGATTCTTTATTTTGACGATTTTGTGCTTTACAACATTTATTATCCCAACGGCAAATCCGGCGATGAGCGGCTGGACTTCAAGCTTCGCTTTTATGAGGCATTCCACAGCCATGCGCTAAATCAGATTGCTTCCGGCCGCCAAGTCATCGTCTGCGGCGACTTCAATACGGCCCACCGGGAAATCGATCTGGCCCGGCCAAAAGAAAATAGCGCTGTTTCGGGTTTTCTGCCGATCGAACGGGCATTTCTCGACCGTTTTATTGCCAGCGGCTTTATTGACGCTTTCCGGCTCTTCAATCAATCGGCTGAACAATATACCTGGTGGGACCAAAAGACCCGGGCCCGCGATCGCAATATCGGCTGGCGGATCGACTATTTTTTCATCAGCGCGGGATTGCAGCCGAAAGTCGTTGACGCGTTCATCCGGCCCGAGGTGCAAGGATCCGACCATTGCCCGATCGGCCTGGAAATTGACTGACGGAATTTTGTCACCGACATTTTAGCAGGGCAGCTTCCTCCTCACATTAAAAATGCAGCCGAACAATCTGGTTCAGCTGCATTTAAATTTAGCAAAACATCATGGTTGGTTGGTAATCCCTGGCTCCCTATTTGCGGTTTTGCAATGACTTTCTGGTTTGGCCGTACTGGTGCGCCGCACGGATAAAGCCGGCAAACAACGGATGCGGCCGATTGGGGCGGGATTTGAATTCGGGATGGAACTGGCAGCCAACAAACCAGGGATGATCCGGCAATTCGATCATTTCGACGATGCGGTTGTCGGGAGAGGTTCCGCTGATCAGCATGCCGGCGGCGGTCAAGGCATCGCGGTAATCATTGTTGACTTCATAGCGATGGCGATGGCGCTCGTGAATCAGGCTTTCTTGATAGACGTTGTAAGCTTTGGATTTTTCATTCAATACACAGGGGTACTGGCCGAGCCGCATGGTGCCGCCAAGCTGGTCAACGTCCTTCTGCTCAGGCATCAGGTCGATGACCGGGTAATGCGTCTGCGGCTGGAATTCGGCGCTGTGGGCATCCTGGAATTTAATCACGTTTCTGGCAAATTCGATGATGGCGATCTGCATGCCCAGGCAAATGCCAAAATAAGGTATGTTGTTTTCCCGGGCATAGCGGGCAGCCTGAATCTTGCCTTCGATGCCGCGCGTGCCAAAACCGCCGGGAACAAGGATGCCATCGACGTCGGCCAACTGCTCTGCGGCAGAACATTCCGTCACTTCATCGGCATCGATCCACTTGATCTGGACATCGGCACGGATGCCGGCGCCGCCGTGGGTCAGGGACTCGACAATGCTCAGATACGCGTCGCGCAAGGCCGCATACTTGCCGACCAGGGCAATCTTCACTTGATGCTGCGGATTTTCCAGGGCATCGACCATTTCCCGCCAGGCTTTGAGATCCGGCTCGCCGGTCGCAAGGCCGAAACGGCGGCAGACGATATCCGCCAAACCTTCTTTTTCCAAGGCCAGCGGCACTTCATACAAAAGCGGCAGGTCGAGATTGGCAATGACGCATTCCTGAGGCACATTGCAAAACAACGCTATTTTGCTCTTCAACTCGCGGCTGATCTCGATTTCCGAACGGCAAACAATAATGTCCGGCTGAATGCCAAGACTTAAAAGATCCTTGACGCTGTGCTGCGTCGGTTTGGTCTTCTGCTCGTGGGAAGCCGACAGGTAAGGCACCAGCGTGACATGGATGAACAGGCAATTTTCCCGGCCGATATCTGCGGCAAATTGCCGGGTGGCTTCAATGATCGGCAATCCCTCGATATCGCCGATCGTGCCGCCAATTTCGACCAGGGCGACGTCATAACCGGCTTTGCCCTTCTGCATGCGATCCTTGATCTCATTGGTTATATGCGGGATGACCTGGACTGTACCGCCCTGGTAGTCGCCTTTGCGCTCTTTCTGGATAACCGACCAGTAAATGCGGCCGGAAGTGACATTGCTGTTCTGGGAAAGGCTTTCATCGATGAAGCGTTCGTAGTGGCCCAGGTCGAGATCGGTTTCTGCCCCATCATCGGTGACATACACCTCGCCATGCTGATAGGGGTTCATGGTGCCGGGATCGACATTGAGGTAAGGATCGAATTTCTGCATGGTCACGCGAATGCCGCGGGCCTTGAGCAATCGTCCAAGCGAAGCTGCGGTTATGCCCTTGCCAAGTCCGGATACCACACCACCGGTCACAAAAATATACTTCATCCTGATTCCTCCTGCAAATGACTATATGTTAATGAATTATTCCCATTCAATGGTCGCTGGGGGCTTGCTGGTAATGTCGTAGACAATCCGGTTCACATGGCGGACTTCATTGACGATCCGGTTGGAAATGCCGGCCAGCACATCAAAAGGAATGCGCGCCCAGTCGGCAGTCATGAAGTCGGTCGTGGTCACGCCACGCAGGGCGATCGTATGGTCATAGGTCCGCTCGTCACCCATGACGCCAACCGAATGGATGCCGGTCAGCACGGCAAAATACTGGTGGATGTCCCTGTCCAGTCCGGCATTGGCGATCTCTTCACGGAAGATGGCATCAGCCTCACGCAAAATGTTCAATTTCTCTTCGGTGACCTCGCCCATGATCCGGATCGCCAGACCGGGGCCGGGAAATGGCTGCCGCCAGACCAATTCATGCGGAATGCCAAGTTCAAGGCCGGCTTTTCTGACTTCATCCTTGAAAAGGTTGCGCAGAGGTTCGATGATCGCTTCGAAGCCGACATCTTCCGGCAGCCCGCCGACATTGTGATGGCTCTTGATCACGGCTGCATCGCCGGCGCCGCTCTCGATGACGTCCGGATAGATTGTGCCCTGGACCAGGAAGTCGACTTTGCCGATCTTGTTGGCTTCATCTTCAAAAACGCGGATAAACTCCTCGCCGATGATTTTACGTTTGCGTTCCGGCTCGGCAATGCCGGAGAGCTTATCCAGGAAACGCTTCTGGGCATTGACCCGGATCAGGTTCATATCAAACTGCTCTGTGAAAATTTTCTCGACCATGTCGCCTTCGTCTTTGCGCAAAAGGCCATGGTCGACAAAAATGCAGGTCAGGTTGCGGCCGACAGCCCTGTGGATCATCACGGCGGCAACCGATGAATCTACGCCGCCGGAAAGCGCGCAAAGCACCTTGCGGTCGCCGATCCGTTCGCGAAGCGCTTTGATCGAGTCGGCAACAAAAGTGGACATCTTCCAGTCACCCTTGCAGCCGCAGACTTCAAAGAGAAAGTTATGCAGCATCTTGCCGCCTTCCGGCGTATGCATGACCTCCGGGTGAAACTGGACCGCATAAAAATTGCGGTTGGCGTCTTCCATGGCAGCAACCGGGCAGGTCGCCGTATGGGCGGTTATTCTAAATCCCGCAGGAATTTCGGCAATATGGTCGGTATGGCTCATCCAGCAGATTGTTTCCGGCTCGACTTGCCTGAACAGCAAGCTGCCGGCATGAATCGCCAGCGGAATCCGGCCGTATTCACGCTTATCCGGCGTCACAATCCGGCCTCCCTGCATCAGGGCCAGCAGCTGGGCGCCATAACAGATCCCCAGGACCGGGATGCCCAGTTCGAACAGCGCCGGATCGCATTTGGGCGCGTTGGCGCCTGTGGTGCTGTTGGGGCCGCCGGTAAAAATAATCCCTTTGTAATGGCCCTGGCGGATCCGGTCCAGGGAAACGCCGTAGGGCAATACTTCGCAGTAGACATTATTTTCACGGACCCGTCTGGCAATCAGCTGATTGTACTGACCACCAAAGTCCAAAACCAAAACGGCTTCGTGTTGCATGCGGTTTCCTCCCTTTTGTTTATCGGTGGATAATTTCGTCGCGGCGCGGCCCGTTGGAAACCAGACTGACAGGAACGCCTATTTCCTTTTCTACAAACAAGACATAATCGCGGGCTTCTTTCGGCAGTTTGTCAAAATCCTTGATGCCGCGGATATCGGTTTTCCAGCCCGGCAATCTGGCCAAAACCGGCTTGGCTTTGTTCAGGGCAGCAGTCGCCGGGAAATCGCGGGTCACAACGCCATCGACGTCATAACCAATGCAAACCGGAATCTCGTCCAGGTATGACAGCACGTCGATTGCCGTCAGGGCGGCCGAGGTCGCGCCCTGCACCTGGCAGCCATATCGCGACGCAACTGCGTCGAACCAGCCCATGCGGCGCGGGCGGCCGGTTGTGGCGCCATATTCGCCGGCGTCGCCGCCAAGGCGGCGCAAGGTATCGGCCTCTTCGCCAAATATTTCACTGACAAAGGCGCCGGCGCCAACAGCACTGGAATAAGCCTTGACCACCGTTACCACTTCTTTGATCTCATAGGGCGGAATGCCGGCGCCGACCGAGCCATATCCGGCCAAGGTCGAGGAAGAAGTCGTAAAGGGGTAAATGCCAAAGTCAGGGTCTTTCAGAGCGCCCAGCTGGCCTTCCAGCAAAATGTTCTTGCCCGCTGCCAAAGCGTCATGCAGAAAACGGATCGTATCGGCAACATAGGGCCGGATGGCTTCCCGCCAGCCGATCAGCTGTTCGAAAATCTCATCTGCGTCAAGCTCCGGCTTATGGTAGAGGTGGCGCAGCAAAACATTTTTGATGGTCAGCACATTTTCCAGTTTTTCACGCAATGATTTTTCATCGAACAGTTCGCTCACCTGAAAACCAATTTTGGCATATTTATCGGAATAAAAAGGCGCAATGCCGGATTTGGTCGATCCGAACTGGCGCGCGCTCAGGCGTTCTTCCTCGTATTGGTCAAACAGGATATGATAGGGCATCACGATCTGGATCCGGTCGGATATCATCAGCCTGGGAGCAGGAACCCCGCCGGCCAGGACCTGGTTTATTTCTTTGATCAGCGACGGGATGTTAAGCGCGACGCCATTGGCGATTATATTGGTCGTATGGTCGTAAAAGACCCCGGAAGGCAGCTGATGCAAAGCAAATTTGCCGAAGTGGTTAATAATGGTATGCCCGGCATTGGCACCGCCTTGAAACCGGATCACAACATCGGATTCGGCAGCAAACATATCGGTAATCTTCCCTTTACCCTCGTCGCCCCAGTTGGCTCCTACAATCGCTTTGACCATGAAAACTCCTCCTTAGAATGTTTGAAAGGGCTTTGGCACTAAGCCTTGCCGCTTGATCACTTTTTGCTGTTTCTTGCGGGCCGGCAAGACTGCCGGCACTTGGAAAACAATAGAAAAGACGACCCAGACAACGTTTGGGACGTCTTGCCCTATCTATTATATAACGTGCCTTGAAGGACTGTCAAACCAAAATTGCATTAAAGATGATCCCATTGGCCGTCTTCTTTAGTCCCGGGCCACATCCGGCGAGGGGCGCTGGCGTTGACAATTCTCCAGAAAATATTCTATGATTGACATCAAAGGCACTCCGATTTTACAGTCTTCCTGAATTGGATATTTGGATATGAGGTGTCCCATGGCTAAAATGCCGCCTACTCAAAAAGACCGTTTGCTCCAGCTGGCCCTCGACTGCCAGTCGGCGTTCGCCGGATGGATTGATCCGGCCGGCATTCCCTTCGCGCCGGAACTGCGCGAGATGTGCACCCAAAACAGCTGCGGCCAGTATGGCACCAGTTGGATGGGGCCTCCGGCAATCGGTCCGGTCGAAGATCTGATGGAAAATGTCCGGACTTTTTCGGATGGGCTTGTCATCCAGACCGTGCACCAGCTGGAGGATTCTTTTGATTATCCTGGCATGATGGAAGCGCGGGCGGAGCATCAGAATGTGTTTTTCAATGTTCTGGCCGCAATCCGGAATGAACTGCCGACCGGCACAACCCTTCTGGCGCTGGACGCCGGCTGCTGCCATCTTTGCGGCGACTGCGCCTATCCGGACGAACTTTGCCGGCGGCCAGGCGAAGCCATCTCGTCAATCGAAGCTTACGGGATAGTTGTAAACCGCATGCTCGAAGCCTGCGGTCTACAATACAACAACGGTCAGAATACCGTTTCCTATGTAGGATTGATTCTTTTTAAAGAGCCTTGTTAAAACACTTTGCCGAGCCGCTCCATGGCCAGCTGCGTATTTTCGTGCGTCCCGAAGGCGGTCAGGCGGAAGTAGCCTTCGCCGCAAGGGCCAAATCCCGAGCCAGGCGTGCCGACTACGCCGGCTTTTTCCAAAAGATGGTCGAACAAACCCCAGGAGCTTAGGCCATTGGGCGTTTTCAGCCAGATATAGGGGGCGTTGACGCCGCCAAAAACGGTCAGGCCGAGTTTTAATAATCCATCCCGGATCACTTTGGCATTTTGCTGGTAATAGGCAATCGTCTCGCGGATCTCCCGCTGGCCTTCTTCGCTGTAGACCGCTTCGCCAGCCCGTTGCGTCAGGTAGGACGCGCCATTGAACTTGGTGGTCTGCCGGCGGTTCCAAAGGCGGTTCAGGCTGACATTGCCAACCATAAGCGACTTGGGAACCACGGTATAGCCCAGCCGGATGCCGGTAAAGCCAGCCAGTTTGGAGAAGCTGCAGAATTCAATCGCACATTCGCGGGCGCCTTCGATTTCAAAAATGCTGTGCGGCAAATCCTCCGTGATAAAGGCCTCGTAAGCGGCATCGTAAAGAATGACGGAACCATGCTTTCGGGCATAGTCGACCCAGGTTTTCAAAGCAGCCGCCGTAATGGTCGAACCTGTTGGATTATTGGGGAAGCACAGATAGATCAGGTCCGGCACCGGATCATTTTCGCCCGGAAGCTCGGGGCAAAACTGGTTCCCGGCTGTACAGGGCAGATAAATCAGCCGGTCCCAGTGGCCGTCCGGCTGGTAGTTCCCGGCCCGTCCGCCCATGGCGTTCGTATCGACATAGACCGGATAGACCGGATCGCAAACTGCGACTATCGAATCGGCGGCAAAAATGTCGCAAATGTTTCCCGTATCGCTTTTGGCGCCATCGCCAACAAAAATTTCATCCAGATCCAGCTTGACGCCCCGCTTCAAATAGTGGCCATCGGCAATGCTTTTCCTCAAGAAATCATAGCCCTGCTCAGGCCCGTAGCCGCGAAAGGTGGACGTATCGGCCTGTTCATCGACAGCCTGGTGCAGCGCCCTGATCACGCTTTGCGAAAGCGGGCGGGTCACATCGCCTATGCCCAGGCGAATAATTTTTTGTTCAGGATGGTCTGCGCTGAACTTGGCAACTTTGCGGGCAATATCAGAAAAAAGATAGCTTCCGGGAAGCTTTTGATAATTCTCGTTAATTTTCAACATGATTTTGACTCCTTTTTCGTCCTTGGAATTTAACTGAACCACTGTTTATTCGGCAAGCTCAATCCAGCCGTCGAATACAATTGCAGCGGGTCCCGTCATCATTATTTCGTCGCGATCTCTATCCCATTCGATTTGCAGATCGCCGCCGTTCAAATGGACGGTGACAGCCGGGTCGCAACGGCCGGTTACAACAGCCGCGGCCACTGAAGCGCAAGCGCCGGTGCCGCAGGCCAGGGTCTCGCCCGAACCGCGTTCCCAGACCCGCATGCGCAGGTTTTTCCGATCAAGGATCTGGACAAATTCAGTATTGATCCGGTCTGGAAAGAGCGAGTGGTTTTCAAATGACGGCCCGAGGCGGATCAGATCCAGGTTGTCGACCTGATCGACAAAAGTCACGGCGTGCGGATTGCCCATCGACACGCAAGTCAGCTTGTAAAGCCGGCCCGCGACAGCGATTGGTTCTTCAACCATTTTCGAATCATGCCAACGGACAGGGATTTGTTCAGGGTCAAAGACCGGACGCCCCATATTGACCGTCACACTGGTGACTTCTCCTCCAGAAACCTGGAGCTTGAGCGTTTTGATGCCGCTCAGGGTCTCGATCTGCAATTCCTTTTTAGTCGTCAGCCCACGGTCATAGACATATTTGGCGACACAGCGGATCGCGTTGCCGCACATCTTGCCTTGCGACCCATCGCTGTTGTACATGTCCATCATAAAATCCGCAACCGAAGAAGGGCGGATCAGCACCAGGCCGTCCGAGCCAATGCCGAAATGGCGGTGGCTTATCCTCTGGGCAAAACCAGCCGGATCGCCGACTGTCTGGTTCAAGGTGTTGACATAGACATAATCGTTGCCGATGCCATGCATTTTGGTGAATTCGATTCTGGTCTTTTTGTTCATGGGTTGCCTCCTTGCAACTGGGTCTTTTTTGATCAGACCGGCGTCATGATCCGTTTGGCCAATTCAACCAGCCTGATTCCTGATTCCATGCTTTTTTTCTGCAGATAACGATGCGCTTCGGACTCGCTTATCTTCTTTCTGTTCATCAAAAGGTATTTGGCTTGTTCGATCAATTTTTGGTCTTCCGGGCTTCGGCCATGGCTGTTCCCTGTTTCCAGGCCAGATTTCGGGCCGGGCGGGCGGTAATTCCGAACCAGGTCCAGCGAGTCGTCCGCGCGCAGCTGGCGTGTCGCGAGAAGCTTTCTGACGCTTTCCACAATGGCGGTGGCTGAACTTGGCTGAACCAGCGTAAAAATGCCCAGGCCGCCAATCAGGCTTTGCTGGCGAGGGGTAGCCAATACCAGCATATCAAAATGATCGGACAAAAGGCTCATGACTTCCTGGGCAGTCATATCCATCAATCGGATCGGGCAAACCACCACGCCGCCATCATCGCACAGGGCCGCCATCTGAAGGACCTGGGCGCCGGTGCTGCATACGCCCTTGACCGGCAATCCGCAGCTAATCAGCAGCGCTTTGATTTTTTGGGCGACTTCCTGATCGGAAAACGCAATAATCAGATGGCGCACAGCTGATTCCTCCTTTCAAGCGTGGTCAACCAAAAAATGAAAAATCCTGTAAAGGTGATTGATCCTCCATTAGTATTTGCGAAGGTATTGCTCGATTTCCCATTGGGTTACATCTGTCCGGTATTCATCCCATTCCTGACGCTTGGCCGCCATATATTTCCGGGTGATGTGCTCACCAAGAATCGAACAGACCAGGCTGTCCTTTTCCATTTCATCCAGCGCCTCGGCCAAATTGCCGGGCAGACTTTCTATGGAAAGCTCTTCCCTTTCCTGGTCGGTTAATTGATAAATATTGACGTTGATCGGCGGTCCCGGCTGCAAATGGCGCTTGATGCCATCCAATCCGGCCGCCAGGCAAAGGGCTAATTCCAGATAGGGGTTGCAGGCTGGATCCGGGCTGCGCAGCTCGATCCGGGTGCTATTGTCCCAGGCAGTGGGTATGCGGATCAGCGGGCTGCGGTTTTTAGCCGACCAGGCGATATAGCACGGCGCCTCGTAACCTGGCACCAACCGTTTGTAGGAGTTGACCAGCGGATTGGTGATGGCGCACAGGCCCCGGGCGTGGACAAGCAGCCCGGCAATGAAATTTTTGGCCAGGCCGGATAATCCGTCCGGACTTTTCGGATCATGAAAGACATTGACGCCATTTTTAAACAACGACATGTTGGTATGCATGCCGGAACCGCTGATGCCAAAAACCGGTTTGGGCATGAATGTCGCATGCATGCCGTAGCGGCGGGCGATCGACTTGACGGTCAATTTGAAGGTCAGGATGTTGTCTGCCGCTTTCATGGCTTCGTCAAAATGGAAATCGATCTCATGCTGGCCAGGTGCGACCTCATGATGCGAGGCTTCGATTTCAAACCCCATGTCTTCCAAAGCCAGGACAATTTCGCGCCGGACATCTTCGCCCTGGCCAATCGGCTCCAGATCGAAATAGCCGCCTTCGTCATGGCTGACTGTCGTCGGCCTGCCCAGATCGTCATTATTGAAAAGAAAAAATTCGCACTCCGGACCAACATTGAAGGTATAGCCCATTTGAGCGGCTTCATCAAGGACATTGCGCAAAACCGCACGCGGGTCGCCGTCGAAAGGCTGGCCATCCGGAGTAAAGACGTCGCAGATCAGCCGGGCGACCTTGCCCTGCTGCGGCCGCCAGGGGAAAATGACAAAAGTGTCCAGATCCGGGCGCAGCACCATATCCGACTCTTCAATGCGGGCAAACCCTTCGATTGAGGATCCATCGAACATGCAGTCATTGGCCAGCGCTTTTTCCAATTGGCTTGGCGTTATGGCGACATTTTTCAATATTCCAAAAATATCCGTGAACTGCAATCGAATAAACCGGACATCTTGCTCGTCCACCATCCGAATAATATCCTGCTTGTCGTACTTTCCCATACAAAACCCTCCTTTGGCTTTTGCAGCAATCACGAAGGGTGCTCCATAATCATCATCCTGGAACACCCCTTGCTCGCATTAACAATTTATTTTACGCTGCTTTTTGTTCATTTGTCAAGATTCACTTGCAAGTCAAAAGGTAATTTCTTGCATTATTTTCATAATGTCGCTCAAGTTCCGGCCAGTCGTCCAGTTGTCCATATCGCCTGATAAGTGCTGTTTTTATGAGATAATCAGCCATGTCAGGATTTTTTGGCAAAAAACTGCCGTGTGAATATGTGCAATAAACATTTTTATAAATTGCACCTTCAGTGTGATCCTCACCATTATTGCCGCCACCTTTCACCACCCGGGCCAAGGGCTGTGTCTGCGGTCCCAGGAAAGTGCGTCCGGAGTGGTTCTCGAATCCGACCAGAATCGGATCGAGATTTTGCCGCAACAAAAAATCGCTTTGGTAAATCGTATCGCCGATCAAGCGGCAAGGCCGGCCGACCGTCCAAAGATCCAGGGCGCCCAGGCACTCGATGCGATGGCCGTCCTGCTCTTCATAATAGCGGCCCATCAATTGGAATCCGCCGCAAATGCATAGAAAGACCAGGCCGTCTTCGACGGCGGCACGAATGGCGTCCCCTTTTTGCTCCAACAGGTCCTGATGCAGCAAATTCTGCTCATAATCCTGTCCGCCGCCTAAAAACACCAGATCATAATCTGCGGCATTAAAGGGCTGGCCAAGGCTTATGGAAAAGATGCCGCAACGGATGCCGCGCCACTCGCAGCGGCGTTTTAACGTCAGCAGGTTGCCGCGGTCGCCGTAAAGATTGAGCAGATCCGGATAAAGATGGCAGATTCGAAGCATTTGGTCAGACATCTGGTTTGCCTCCCTTTCAGCGCCAAAAGTCACGCAGCTGATAACGGCGGGCCAGGTCGGCCCGCAACGCCAGCATCGCCGTGTAGTTCGGCAAAATGTAAAGGCATTTCCCGGGAGGGCAGTCGGCCAGCAACCGTTCGAACAACGCCAGGTGGGCCGGGTCGACCAGCAGCTCGGGATCTGTCTTTCCTGCATAATAAAGACGCAAAGCCATGTCGTGGCAACGGATCCCCGAAATGCCCAGACGCCCGGGCGGCAAATGGTGTTCGAAATGCACGTCCCAAATCCAGGAAACGTCGCGTCCATCAGGATCATTGGCGTTTAGAAGCAGCATGACTCCGCCGGCGTCCGTTGCCGCGGCAACAAAATCAAGGGCGCGGTCCATGCCAACCGGATTTTTGACCAGAATCAGACAGACGGCCTTTTCGCCAACTTCAAAACGTTCCATGCGCCCAAATGCCGCCTGGGCGCAAGCTAACGCCTGAACCGACTTCTGGTATGGCAAGCCGGCTGCCAACACGGCAAGCACGGCAGCGGCGGCATTATAGCCGTTGTGAAGGCCAGGGATCGGCAAAGTGGCTTCGGCAAATTCTTCCCGCCAGCAAAACCGCAGGGGCAGGTCCAGGGACGCCTGCGCAATCGGGGAAAACGACAAATCCGGCTCTGGCCGGGAAAATCCGCAGCCCGGGCAATGAAAACGGCCGAGGTGTCCATAAGCCATGCCGTCATACTGATAGCGGCTGCCGCAAAACGTGCAATAGGCAGATTCATGAATGGCGTCGGCCGACTGCGGCTGCATCGCGGCAGCATCCAGGCCGAAATACAGCGTGTTTTCTTCACGGTCCCGCCCGAGAGAGGCGCAGAGCGAATCATCGGCGCACAGGACCACTTTGGCTTTGGAAGCGTCAAGTCCCTTGGCAATCAGGTCGCGGGTATGCGAAAGCTCGCCGAAACGGTCAAGCTGGTCGCGGAAAAAATTGGTGACCACACTGACAGTCGGATTTAAGTCTGCAGCAAGCTTGCCAAAAAAGGCTTCGTCGATTTCCAGAACCAGCGCCAGTGGATTCTGGCTCGAAGATTGACGCAAAAGAGAAAGATTATTGAGGAGAGTCGTGGTCAGGCCCGAGTCAAGATTGGCGCCTGAAGGATTAGTGATGACCCGATAGCCTTGCTGCTGCAATAACGTGCAAAGTATCCGGACCGTCGTTGTCTTGCCATTGGTGCCGGTGACCAGAAAAACTTGCCGGCCAAAAGTCAGTTTTTTCAGCAGCTGCGGTTCGACCAGCAACGCCGCTTTGCCTGGAAGCGCGGTGGCGCCGCGGCCAACCAGCCGCAAGCCAAAAGTTAAAAAGCGCGCCAGGCAGATTGCCAGGGCAGATCGGCAGCGCGAAGCCAAAGCCGATGGTTGCAGAAATATGCTGCCAGTCACGGTTCAGGCCTTGCGGGCAGCCATCATTGCCATGAATTCATCAAACAGGTATTCCGAATCCTGCGGCCCGGGCGCCCCTTCGGGATGGTACTGAACACTGATGATCGGCCGCGACAGATAGCGCAAGCCTTCGACTGATCCGTCATTCACATGCAGGTGGCTAACCTGGGCGATTTGGGGATCGACTGATTCGTCGATGACAACATAGCCATGGTTTTGCGAGGTGATGTAAACGCGATCGGCGGCAAGATCCTTGACCGGGTGATTGACGCCGCGATGGCCATATTTCAGGCGGCGGGTTTTGGCGCCGGTGGCCAGCGCCAACAGCTGGTGGCCAAGACAGATCGCCAGGGTCGGAACGCCCGATTCGTAGATTGCCCGGATCGAGGGCAGGATCGACTGGCAATCCATCGGATCGCCTGGCCCATTGGAAAGCATGATGCCGTCAGGTTTTGTGGCAAGAAACACTTCAGCCGGCGTATCCCAAGGGTAAACGGTCACTTCGCAGCCGCGTTTGGCCAAATTCCAGACAATATTCTGCTTCAGGCCAAAGTCGAGCATGGCGACCCGGAATCTTGGCGTTACCGTCGCATCAATTTCAAACGGAAGTTCCGAAAGCGCTTCAGAGGGGCGGGCATGGCCAGCCGGCCGATGGGGCCGTCCCTGGGCGCCGCTTGGGTAGACTTTGATTTGCTTGCGGCTGACCCGGGCAACCGGACTGGCATTGACATAGGCCTTGATACGGGGCAGAACCTCCGCCAGGTCGTAATCCGGGCCAACGGTGATCATGCCGTTCATGGTCCCATGCTCGCGCAGCCGCAGCGTCAGCGTGCGGGTGTCGATTCCACGGATTGCCGGAATGCCGTAGCGCGTCAGATAATCATTCAAGTCCTCGGCATCCCGCTCATCATGAATGACCTTGGTCAGATCGCGGACGATCATGGCCTCGGCCCAGGGCCGGGCTGATTCGCTCTGTTCTGTGAAAACGCCATAATTGCCGATGATCGGCGAAGCCATCACAATGCCTTGCCCGGCATAGGAAGCATCGGTCAATAGTTCCAGATAACCCGTCAAACCGGTATTGAAAACCATTTCGCAGATCACTTCGCGCGATGCGCCAAAATGCTCACCAGGAAAAACGCTGCCATCCTCAAGTATCAGATATGCCTTCATGGGTAACTCCCCCTATTCCTAAAAAAGACGCTCCTGACCAAAATCGGCAGACGCGTCCTGTGCATTCAGGCGCTCTATTTTAACATGAAAATGACCTGTTTGGCAAATAGGTTTTAAACGATTATCGCTCTTTCATTGACCTTTGATCAAATCTGTGGGTATTATAGATTTAGTCTCAAGTTTTAACCTGCCTGCCGATCAATCCTTTTCATGCCCAGACTAAAAACTTATACGAGGAAATGATCCATGAACTGGAACTGGTTAATGCTGATTATCAAGATATCCTCAACAGGAATTGCGGCCAGCCATGGCTGATCGGATAGCCAAAACCCCTATCGCCGGGCGCCGGCCACTTTCACCCAGCCTGATTCTCCTTACTGTGACTTCGATCTTCTGGGCTTCTTCGTATTCTTATTCGGCAATTTTCACCCCTTACCTAGCCGACCTCGGCGCTTCTTCAATCGCCATTGGCATAGTGATCAGCTCATACGGCCTGACCCAGACTATTCTGCGCCTTCCGGCCGGAATCCTGTCCGATCGCCTGCGCAATAAAAAACTGTTTATTATTCTTGGCGTAATCCTGTCGCTGATCAGCACGTCGGGGCTTTTCCTTTTCCAACAAATCGGCCTGATCCTGGTATTCCGCGGGCTGTCAGGTGTTTCAGCAGCAATGTGGGTGCACTATACAACCCTCTATCTGACTTATTACCCTGTCGAATCCGCTGCCAAAGCAATGGGGAAAATCAACTTCACCAGCAATATCAGCCAGATGCTCAGCATGCTGGCCGGAAGTTTTCTAGCCCAGCTTTGGGGTTGGCGGTATTCCTTTCTTTTAGGCATGATCCTGGCTATACCCGGGCTTTTTCTCAGCCTGCAGGTCTACGAAGGACATCAGGATCAGACCAGCCTGGCTGAGCAGACTTTTGGCATACGCGATATTTTCCAGATCGGGAAAAACCGGGCGTTATTCTGGACTTCAATTCTTGGGTTATTGTCCCAGATGGTGATGTTTGCTACAACTCAAGGATTCGTTCCTCAATATGCCAGCTTGCTTGGCGCCAACAAAGCGGAAATCGGCATGCTCGGGGCTTTGACTTTTTTGCCGAGGGCACTGGCCGGACTGATCGGCGGGAGTTTTCTGGCCCGGTATTTCAAGCTTCGCACTTTGATTGTTTTTGGTTTTTTACTGTCAGGAGGCGTCAATTGCCTGCTGCCATTCATTCATGATCTTCCGGTATTGTTTATCAGCCAGTTTTTTAGCGGAATGGGTTCCGGCTTTCAGCTGGCGCTTCTGATGGCCATTTGCACACGAACCGTTGCGCCAGGGCAAAAAGCCAGCGCCATGGGCTTTTTTCAGGCATTTTACGGAATCGGCATCATTGTCGGCCCGATTATCATTGGTTATCTGGCCGATCTATTCAGCCTCGAGACCGGATTTGTCGTCATCGGCATATTGAGTTGCTTGTCAGCTTTTCTGGGGTTCCTTGTCCTTTGAAATCAAATCCCACCGGTTTCGGTTTTTGCTTGTCGAAAGTTATTATAACGCTGTATTTTCACTGATAAATGAACCAATACGATCTAAGGCGGTCCTCGCTTCCGGAACAACTTCATTTAAAGACTGCCAGACGTGCCACATCCCGTCAAAAATGTCCAGGTGGACTTTAACGCCGGATTTTTCCGCACGGTCCGCAAAAGCGATCACTTCGCCCAGCAATATTTCTTCGGCGGCGACCTGAAGCATCAAAGGCGGGAAATCGGTCAAATCGCCAAAAATCGGCGAGATCAGCGGATTGGTCCGATCCTGGCCGGCGGCATAAAGCTCGGCTGCAGCGCTTAAAAATTCCGGTGAAATCATGATGTCTTTGTCTTTATTGGCTTGAATGGTAATCTGCCGCATCGTCAGGTCACACCAGGGTGAAAGGCCGACGACCGCGCCAGGAAGCGGCAATGAAGCCTGCTTTAAGGAAAGGATGCTGGCCAGAGCCAATCCGCCGCCAGCCGAGAGCCCTATCAAAGAAATCGATCTGGCTTTCAGTCCGCTGTCCAATAGTGCCTGATAAGCCGCCAGCACATCATCAAGAGCAGCAGGAAAAGGATTTTCGGGGGCCAGGCGATAATCCAGGCTAACCACACGCTGTCCCGCCGCGCGGGCAACATCAGCCGCCTGATTGCGCGAATGATAGACTGTGCCGCCAACATAACCGCCGCCATGAAGAAACAAGATGACTTTGTCTTCGGGCAAGCCATCCTTGACAACCCAAGTGGCCGGCCGGCCGGCCAGTTCACCGTCTACAGCGTAGAAATCCCCGAGGATCAGGCTGCCGACTTCCATAGCCATCTCTTTTCGATAAACGGCGACCTTCTCTTCAATTGTAGCGGCAGCCATGATCGCATGATTGATTTTTTCCATTCGCGCCTTGATCAAGCCGTGCATCATGACAGCTGGCAAACTTGGCATGCACTCACATCCTATTCCAATTTTGTCTTTATGGTTTGGCGATATCCTGCCAGGTATCAACGTCGCATTGGCCATAATTATTGATCCCTGCGGCTACCGCCGATCCGTCATTTTTCAAGCCCACCGTATGGGCATTCCCAGCGGCTATGGCTATGATGCCTTGCCAGGCGGAGGTATTGCATTGCCCTTCATTGTTCCTCCCGGCAGCAACCACGGCGCCATCTTCCCGTATGCCGGCCGAGTGGCCGCCGCCCGTGCAGATCGCCGCAATATCCGTCCAATCGCCCACATCGCATTGTTTTTCGTCATTCAGCCCAGTTGCCACCACTGTCCCGTTGGCGCAAAGCCCCAGGGTATGGGCTCCGCCTGCGGCAATCGCGATGATGTCTTTCCAGGAGGAAACCTCGCACTGCTTGTATTCGTTCCAGCCGGTGGCCACTACCGTGCCATCTTGCTTCAACCCGACCGTATGGGCATTGCCTGCCGCTATGGCAACAATGCCGACCCAACCGGCAACATCGCATTGCTTATATTCGTTTGATCCGGCGGCAATCACCGTGCCATCTTTATGCAAGCCAACGGAATGGACTCCGCTGGCAGCAATTGACCGGATGTCCTGCCAGGATGAGACCTCACATTGCCCGCTCGAATTCATTCCGACGGCAACCACGGTGCCATCCCTGCAAAGTCCGAGCGTATGGGCTATGCCGGCAGAAGCCGATTGCAGATTGGTCCAGCCGGTCACCTGTCCTTGAAATTCCTTGTCTCTGCCAGTAAAAAGCAAGGTGCCATCCGGTTTGACAGCAACGGTATGGGCATCACCCGCAGCAAGAACCACCTGATGGCTCAAAGCCTGCTGCTGCAAGGTTTGACTGGTCGTGCCGGAACTTGAGCATGCCGTTAAAGCCAAGGACAAGAGAGCTGGCAAAATGAATAATCGTTTTTTCATTTGACTTACCCCCCAGGTTTTCTGGCAGTTCTGGCATAAACGAGGAGAAAAACTTAAAAAACAAGTGTTCTCAAGATCATCTTAACGCAAAGCCGCCGGATGAACAATACAAGAAAACCAGCCTGCCTTTACTTTTAACCGCAGGATAAGCGGTAATGAACGGGGCCGTCTCCTTGAAGGAGGCGGCCCCATCTTGTTTGGATCGATTTGCCATTGGCTTAGTCCGGAATGTATTCCTCATACATGCGAACGCCGGCATGAGCTGCTATGTAGATCACGTTCGGGTTTGTAATCCAGTTTGTCTTGTTGCTGTTGCTTAAATTGATCGTGTACTCATAGCAGGTTGTATCGGCTCCGCTCCATTTGTACGGGAACTGTCCGGGACTTACCGTGACGTTGCCTTTTTTGTCGGTCATCAGCATGTTGGTGCCAACATAGAGGTGGATGCCAGTCAGTGTGTTCCCTTCGGTGCAGCAATATTTGACTTTCAAGGTATGCGCTGCAGGATCAAAGGTCACATACACATAACCAACCAATTCACCTTTGTTGTCAACATCATTCTGGCCGACGCCAGCGCGCAGCTCCAAAGTAAGGCCAGGGCCACCGCCAGGAGGCGAGACCAGGCTTGCGAGCGAGTATGGTCCATTGGTCCAGCCCCACTTCTCTTCGGTCACCGAAGCAAGGTCATTAAATTCGTGGGCTTTGCCAGTCGCAGGATCATACGCCCAGGCCGTTTCATCATGGTAATAGACATTGCCGAAATCATTGTTGGCATCTACCTGTCCGGATACGAGGGTGATATCATATCCCCAGCCATGGCCCGGGTAGTACGCCGCAGTCGGAACGCCGTTATATGGATACTTTTGGATCCAGTTGGATACCGGCAGTTCTTCAGCGATGAAATAACGTACGCCAGGAACCATATTAGTAAAGATATAATGACCGGTCGCATCAGTCTGCATGGTGCCGTCCAATACCAGGGTATTGTCGGTCAATGTCGGATGTCCGCCTACCACTCTGTAACGGTAGATTGTCCAATCGGCGACAGGGGGCTCTCCGGCATCGTTGGTCTGGTTGCCGTTCAAGTCCTGGAACTTCATGCCAGACTTGGTCGCATAGCGCCAGTTGCCAAAGTTATTGCCAGGATCAACCATTCCGGAAGTGAAAACCACCGAGTAGTAACCAGGAGCTGCAGGATAGGACTGGGTCCAGCCTGCCTTCGGAACTTCCCGGATGATGATCGCTGCTTCACGAGGTTTGATCGACAAACTGTAGTCTCCGTTGACATCGGTCACGTCCGAAGGTTCGCCAGCATCCAAAGTTCCGTTTCCGTTCAGGTCCGCAAAAATCGTCCAGCCGGAAAGGCCATGGTCTGCCAGTTCTCCCGCGTCCGCTACTCCGTCAGCGTCCATGTCTTCAAACTTCATGCCAGACTTGGTCGCATAGCGCCAGTTGCCAAAGTTGTTGCCAGGATCAACCATTCCGGAAGTGAAAACCACCGAGTAGTAACCAGGAGCTGCAGGATAGGACTGGGTCCAGCCTGCCTTTGGAACTTCACGGATGATGATCGCCGCTTCACGAGGTTTGATCGACAAACTGTAGTCTCCGTTGACATCGGTCACGTCAGAAGGTTCTCCAGCATCCAAAGTTCCGTTTCCGTTCAGGTCCGCAAAAATCGTCCAGCCGGAAAGGCCATGGTCTGCCAGTTCTCCCGCGTCCGCTACTCCGTCAGCGTCCATGTCTTCAAACTTCATGCCAGACTTGGTCGCATAGCGCCAGTTGCCAAAGTTATTGCCAGGATCAACCATTCCGGAAGTGAAAACCACCGAGTAGTAACCAGGAGCTGCAGGATAGGACTGGGTCCAGCCTGCCTTCGGAACTTCACGGATGATGATCGCCGCTTCACGAGGTTTGATCGACAAGCTGTAGTCTCCGTTGACATCGGTCACGTCAGAAGGTTCTCCAGCATCCAAAGTTCCGTTTCCGTTCAGGTCCGCAAAAATCGTCCAGCCGGAAAGGCCATGGTCTGCCAGTTCTCCCGCGTCCGCTACTCCGTCAGCGTCCATGTCTTCAAACTTCATGCCAGACTTGGTCGCATAGCGCCAGTTGCCAAAGTTATTGCCAGGATCAACCATTCCGGAAGTGAAAACCACCGAGTAGTAACCAGGAGCTGCAGGATAGGACTGGGTCCAGCCTGCTTGTGGAACTTCACGGATGATGATCGCCGCTTCACGAGGTTTGATCGACAAACTGTAGTCTCCGTTGACATCGGTCACGTCAGAAGGTTCTCCAGCATCCAAAGTTCCATTTCCGTTCAGGTCCGCAAAAATCGTCCAGCCGGAAAGGCCATGGTCTGCCAGTTCTCCCGCGTCCGCTACTCCGTCAGCGTCCATGTCTTCAAACTTCATGCCAGACTTGGTCGCATAGCGCCAGTTGCCAAAGTTATTGCCAGGATCAACCATTCCGGAAGTGAAAACCACCGAGTAGTAACCAGGAGCTGCAGGATAGGACTGGGTCCAGCCTGCCTTTGGTACTTCACGGATGATGATCGCCGCTTCACGAGGTTTGATCGACAAACTGTAGTCTCCGTTGACATCGGTCACGTCAGAAGGTTCTCCAGCATCCAAAGTTCCATTTCCGTTCAGGTCCGCAAAAATCGTCCAGCCGGAAAGGCCATGGTCTGAAAGTTCTCCCGAGTCCGCTACTCCGTCAGCGTCCATGTCTTCAAACTTCATGCCAGACTTGGTCGCATAGCGCCAGTTGCCAAAGTTATTGCCAGGATCAACCATTCCGGAAGTGAAAACCACCGAGTAGTAACCAGGAGCTGCAGGATAGGACTGGGTCCAGCCTGCTTGTGGAACTTCACGGATGATGATCGCTGCTTCACGAGGTTTGATCGACAAACTGTAGTCTCCGTTGACATCGGTCACGTCAGAAGGTTCTCCAGCATCCAAAGTTCCGTTTCCGTTCAGGTCCGCAAAAATCGTCCAGCCGGAAAGGCCATGGTCTGAAAGTTCTCCCGCGTCCGCTACTCCGTCAGCGTCCATGTCTTCAAACTTCATGCCAGACTTGGTCGCATAGCGCCAGTTGCCAAAGTTATTGCCAGGATCAACCATTCCGGAAGTGAAAACCACCGAGTAGTAACCAGGAGCTGCAGGATAGGACTGGGTCCAGCCTGCCTTTGGTACTTCACGGATGATGATCGCCGCTTCACGAGGTTTGATCGACAAACTGTAGTCTCCGTTGACATCGGTCACGTCAGAAGGTTCTCCAGCATCCAAAGTTCCATTTCCGTTCAGGTCCGCAAAAATCGTCCAGCCGGAAAGGCCATGGTCTGAAAGTTCTCCCGCGTCCGCTACTCCGTCAGCGTCCATGTCTTCAAACTTCATGCCAGACTTGGTCGCATAGCGCCAGTTGCCAAAGTTATTGCCAGGATCAACCATTCCGGAAGTGAAAACCACCGAGTAGTAACCAGGAGCTGCAGGATAGGACTGAGTCCAGCCTGCTTGTGGTACTTCACGGATGATGATCGCTGCTTCACGAGGTTTGATCGACAAACTGTAGTCTCCGTTGACATCGGTCACGTCAGAAGGTTCTCCAGCATCCAAAGTTCCGTTTCCGTTCAGGTCCGCAAAAATCGTCCAGCCGGAAAGGCCATGGTCTGAAAGTTCTCCCGAGTCCGCTACTCCGTCAGCGTCCATGTCTTCAAACTTCATGCCAGACTTGGTCGCATAGCGCCAGTTGCCAAAGTTATTGCCAGGATCAACCATTCCGGAAGTGAAAACCACCGAGTAGTAACCAGGAGCTGCAGGATAGGACTGGGTCCAGCCTGCCTTTGGTACTTCACGGATGATGATCGCCGCTTCACGAGGTTTGATCGACAAACTGTAGTCTCCGTTGACATCGGTCACGTCAGAAGGTTCTCCAGCATCCAAAGTTCCATTTCCGTTCAGGTCCGCAAAAATCGTCCAGCCGGAAAGGCCATGGTCTGAAAGTTCTCCCGAGTCCGCTACTCCGTCAGCGTCCATGTCTTCAAACTTCATGCCAGACTTGGTCGCATAGCGCCAGTTGCCAAAGTTATTGCCAGGATCAACCATTCCGGAAGTGAAAACCACCGAGTAGTAACCAGGAGCTGCAGGATAGGACTGAGTCCAGCCTGCCTTTGGTACTTCACGGATGATGATCGCTGCTTCACGAGGTTTGATCGACAAACTGTAGTCTCCGTTGACATCGGTCACGTCCGAAGGTTCGCCAGCATCCAAAGTTCCATTTCCGTTCAGGTCCGCAAAAATCGTCCAGCCGGAAAGGCCATGGTCTGAAAGTTCTCCCGCGTCCGCTACTCCGTCAGCGTCCATGTCTTCAAACTTCATGCCAGACTTGGTCGCATAGCGCCAGTTGCCAAAGTTATTGCCAGGATCAACCATTCCGGAAGTGAAAACCACCGAGTAGTAACCAGGAGCTGCAGGATAGGACTGGGTCCAGCCTGCTTGTGGTACTTCACGGATGATGATCGCCGCTTCACGAGGTTTGATCGACAAACTGTAGTCTCCGTTGACATCGGTCACGTCAGAAGGTTCTCCAGCATCCAAAGTTCCATTTCCGTTCAGGTCCGCAAAAATCGTCCAGCCGGAAAGGCCATGGTCTGAAAGTTCTCCCGAGTCCGCTACTCCGTCAGCGTCCATGTCTTCAAACTTCATGCCAGACTTGGTCGCATAGCGCCAGTTGCCAAAGTTATTGCCAGGATCAACCATTCCGGAAGTGAAAACCACCGAGTAGTAACCAGGAGCTGCAGGATAGGACTGAGTCCAGCCTGCCTTTGGTACTTCACGGATGATGATCGCTGCTTCACGAGGTTTGATCGACAAACTGTAGTCTCCGTTGACATCGGTCACGTCAGAAGGTTCTCCAGCATCCAAAGTTCCGTTTCCGTTCAGGTCCGCAAAAATCGTCCAGCCGGAAAGGCCATGGTCTGAAAGTTCTCCCGAGTCCGCTACTCCGTCAGCGTCCATGTCTTCAAACTTCATGCCAGACTTGGTCGCATAGCGCCAGTTGCCAAAGTTATTGCCAGGATCAACCATTCCGGAAGTGAAAACCACCGAGTAGTAACCAGGAGCTGCAGTATAGGACTGGGTCCAGCCTGCTTGTGGTACTTCACGGATGATGATCGCCGCTTCACGAGGTTTGATCGACAAACTGTAGTCTCCGTTGACATCGGTCACGTCAGAAGGTTCGCCAGCATCCAAAGTTCCGTTTCCGTTCAGGTCCGCAAAAATCGTCCAGCCGGAAAGGCCATGGTCTGAAAGTTCTCCCGAGTCCGCTACTCCGTCAGCGTCCATGTCTTCAAACTTCATGCCAGACTTGGTCGCATAGCGCCAGTTGCCAAAGTTATTGCCAGGATCAACCATTCCGGAAGTGAAAACCACCGAGTAGTAACCAGGAGCTGCAGGATAGGACTGGGTCCAGCCTGCCTTTGGTACTTCACGGATGATGATCGCCGCTTCACGAGGTTTGATCGACAAACTGTAGTCTCCGTTGACATCGGTCACGTCAGAAGGTTCTCCAGCATCCAAAGTTCCATTTCCGTTCAGGTCCGCAAAAATCGTCCAGCCGGAAAGGCCATGGTCTGAAAGTTCTCCCGAGTCCGCTACTCCGTCAGCGTCCATGTCTTCAAACTTCATGCCAGACTTGGTCGCATAGCGCCAGTTGCCAAAGTTATTGCCAGGATCAACCATTCCGGAAGTGAAAACCACCGAGTAGTAACCAGGAGCTGCAGGATAGGACTGGGTCCAGCCTGCCTTTGGTACTTCACGGATGATGATCGCTGCTTCACGAGGTTTGATCGACAAACTGTAGTCTCCGTTGACATCGGTCACGTCAGAAGGTTCTCCAGCATCCAAAGTTCCGTTTCCGTTCAGGTCCGCAAAAATCGTCCAGCCGGAAAGGCCATGGTCTGAAAGTTCTCCCGAGTCCGCTACTCCGTCAGCGTCCATGTCTTCAAACTTCATGCCAGACTTGGTCGCATAGCGCCAGTTGCCAAAGTTATTGTCAGGGTATGACATACCGCCGACAAAGGTCTCCTCATGGTAGCCGCTCGCCGGGAAGGACTGAGTCCAGCCTGCTTGCGCCACTTCTCTGACCCTATAGGTGCCGACGGGAATTTGAAGGATTTGATAATACCCGTTTTCATCGGTCACGTCGGAGGGCTCGCCCGCGTCAAATGCGCCATTTCCATTCAGGTCGACATAGATCGTCCAACCAGGTAGGCCAGGCTCGCCCGCTTCTCTGGGCTGGCCATCGGCGTCGAGGTCTTCAAACTTTGTGCCCGACTTGGTCGCAAATTGCGGTACTTTGCATCCCCATTCCTCGAAACCATCGTCGCAACTCCAGGTAACGCCATGTTTGGTAAACAACGTTACCCAATCGTTCTGACTCGCTCCGGCAGCAATAAAATAGGATTCCGGTACCAGGACGCGATAATCGCCCCAGCCGCTGCCGCTTTGAACCCGATAGTCGAGTTTGAGCGTTACATCCCGATCAGCCGTATCGCCAAAATGGTAAACCAGCCTTGAATTGCCGGATGAATCCGGAAAATCATAATTGGGCAGATCATACCCTGTGATCATTCCGCCGGTGTTGTTCGTCAGCCAGACTTGAAAAACATCGAGGCTCAGATAATATTTGGGATATTGGGCATCTGTCTCGTTGATGTCAAGCTGGAACTCACGATAGGGTACACCGCCGATCACTTCGACCGGTACACTGGATAGTCGAATGACGTTGGATTGCATTTTCGTGCCAAATTCGATCATCGAGTTGTCGGTGTTATAGCCATATTCGATCCCGTTTACCCCTTGAGGCTCACCAACAACCAGGAAGGATTGCATCTTTCCGGTACCGGTGGATCCTTCGGAAGGATATTTGGTCCAGAGAGCGCCGTAGAGATTATAGGGTTCAGCTGCGCTGCTTGGATCAGTGGTCAGATCGATTTCGGCGGTTGCAGATACAGTCACTGATGCGACGGCCATTAAGGCCACCACAACAACAAACATCATTATGCCTCGCCAAAGATGATACCTGCTAGAATAACCCACTTTACATCCCTTTCTTTCTATCGACAAATCAAGATATCATAAATTGTGTTCAACTTAAGAAAGGTTATATACATATGCGACTCCCAGATCAGACTTTTTGCAGTCCCGCAAAATTGATTTTTGTCAGTCCTGCAACTTGGCAAACAAATCTGCATTGACATTTCCACCAACATTTGCTTTGCAACAACAATCTTGCCGGTCATTCACCCCCTTCGCCAGTATTGATGCAGTACAAGCAGGTTCCACATGTCCGTTATTGGCCTGTAATCCTTGAATGTCCTGCATAGCCGTGTCGAGTATTGTGACGATCACTCCGCTTGGCTGTCTTTTCAAACGTTATCGTTCAATGGAGTCATGATCATCGAAAACAGAGTGATCCTTAGCCATGCTGCCTATTTTCCTTTTAAAATAAAAGGCCAGTCTTATCGATTGTATATAACAGATGGTAATGGGGACCCAAAAAGGGACATGAATCCAGTTCTTGCCATCTTGTCCCCGTATCATCTTCTTCTCAATTAAAAGCGCTCGACAACTAATAAGAAGAAGACAAAAAAATCCGATTAAATTCTTGTGGTTAAAACTGTCGATGACTGTGACCGATTATGCTGATCCTCGATCATCCGTCGAAAGTTCCCATTAGCCAAGCCATAAATACAAAAAACCGGCCAAAGGCCGGTTACGCTACTTGCTCCTGTCTGATCAAGCGTCCAAATACAATCAGACATTCATCACATCCAAAATAATTGGCATATTATCATTTTAATTCTTTTTCAAACACTTTACAGAATTATTACATTCCGCGTTCTAATTCTATCACCGGCTTGTTTTTTTGTCTACAAAACAGCCTAAATAAATTAATAAATTTACAATTAGGCCAAACCTGCCGATCAGCCGATTTTTCTGCGGCTCATCCGGATAATCGACAATGCCAGAAATACCACGCCGGCGGCGCCGATAACCAGAAGCATGGTGCCCGGCATGACTTCCTGATCGCCAAAAAAGATCCGTACACCAAAAACTTTTGTAAAGTCACTATAAATGGCTTGCGGAGCCTGGCTGAATACCTTGTCCATCGACGCCTCCATCATGATCTGGCGCATCAAAGCCGCCGCATGAGTCGTCGGAACAAATTTGATCGCCGTCTGGAGAGCTTCGGGCAAGACGCCGATCGGCAGGTAAATGCCGGTAATGAAGCCGATAATTGTGCCCAATATGGTGCTCAGCGTGGAAAATCCGCTGGCCGTCCGGACCAGGGATACCAGGAAAAAGACGATGCAGGCCGATGACAGGACATTATAGATCAAAAGTCCCAGAGCCTTGAGCAGCGCCGTCAAACTTAAAACGCTGCCGCCGTTGGAAACGATGTAAATCTCAGCCAATACTAATGTCAGGATGCTGAGCAGGATGCCAACCACGATTGCGGCCAGCAAATAGCCGCCCACCAGTTTGCCGCGGCTGATCGGGGCGACCAGAAAACCGTTCATGCGTTTTCGGCTTTCATCATCGATCATGATGCCGAACACACCCAGGGTCACGGTGATTGAATTGACGATCAGGATACCGGCCATAATCCAGGAGTCCACCACCCAGCGAACGCCTTCGACGTTATTGCCAACCGAGCTTTCCAGGGAACGGACCGTTGTATTGCCAAGGAAAATGGCATAAAGGCCAATAATGATAAAAACCGACAGCAGCGAGAAAAAAACGGCGGTCTTGTCGCGCAGAAACACTTTGACATTGCGGCTGGCCAAATGGAAGATTGTTGCCATACTCAGCTTTCCTCCCTGATTTTGTGCCCGGTGATATTGATGAAAACATCATCCATGTTGCCGCTGGCCACTTCGAAAGCGGCAAATGTCCCGTCCAGAAGCTTAAGCAATGCCAAGGCCTCCAGGCTGTTCTGCACGGGGATCAACAACTGGTCGGCCACCCGTTCATAGCAGCGGTTTTGCTCTGTCAGCCAGTTTTCAGTTGATTTCCGGTCATTTGGCGTCAGGCGAAGCGAATCTTTACTGTATTTTCCCTTCAACTCATGGGGCGTGCCTTCGGCGACGATATGTCCGCCGTCGATGATCGCGACCCAGTCTGCCGCCGCTGCTTCTTCCATATAATGGGTCGTCAGGAAGACGGTCATTTTCAGATCCTTCTGCAGCTGGCGGATCGTTTTCCAGACCGTGATCCGGGTTTGCGGATCAAGGCCGGTCGTCGGCTCGTCAAGAAAAAGAATCTTCGGATCGCTCATCAAAGCCCGGCCAATTTCGACGCGGCGGCGCTGCCCGCCGGAAAGTTTGCCGTATCGGCGATTCAACAGGTCTTTGGCTTCCATGACTTCAGCAACCTGATTCAATCTTTGATGCAGGGCATGGCCATTCAAGCCGTAGAGCTGTCCGCGTGAAAGCAGATTCTCTTTGACCGTAAGCAGTTCATCAAGAACATTATCCTGGAAAAGCACACCGATTTTTTTACGGATTTCGGCGTCATCGCGGCCGATCCGGCAGCCATCGACGATGATTTCTCCCTCGGTTTTTCCAAGCAAGGTGCAGATTACATTGATTGTGGTCGATTTGCCGGCGCCATTGGGGCCAAGAAACGCAAACAGGCTGCCCTCATGAACAGAGAAGCTGACCTGGTCGACCGCAGTCAAATCACCGTAACGTTTGGTCAATTGGCGAACAGAAATGATCTCCTGCATAAGCCTTACGTCCTTTCCTGGTGCACGGCCTCCAGCCTATTTGTCGGATTCATTATACCGCGAAAAAGATCCGGTTAGAACCCGTTTAGGAGCACCCGGTTGTCGCCCCGCAGTCCAGGCAGACCTTGCAGGTGCCGTTGCGAACCATCCGTGTGCTGGAGCACACCGGACAGATCGAGCCGTCATAGAGCTTTTCCCCATTAACAGCTGCCTCACGGGCATTGATATGAATATACCCGCCATTGGCGATCGGTTCGTCTTGTGTACCGGTCGCATATTCGCGGTCCCGAACCGCGGGAAAGGCAAGGACCTGTTTCGTTGTCAGGGTGGATTCATCAGCAAAATCAGGCCCGTCAAAATTGGTTTCAGCTTCGTCCCCGGCAGATATAGCGGCCGGTTCATCAATCGATTCGGGCACTTCGCCAATGACAGCCTCCTGAACCTCTTCCAGTTTTTCCAAAGGATCTTCTTTTTGCACCGCTTGGGTTTCCAGAACAGCTTCCGGCGGTGCTTCCGGCTTGACCTGGCAGCGCGAGTAATCGCCGATTTCGATATCAATAATCTTGCTGATCAGATCCGAGATCGATGTGCAGTATTTAATATACGGATGGCGGGTCACAAAGCCATAGGGCTCGTATTTTTGGCCGCGCAGCATCTTGGAAATATTTTGCGGCGGAATATGATATTGCAGCATGACGGAAATGGTTTTGGACAATGAGTTCAAAAGACCCATGATCAAAGTGCCTTCCCGGTCGGTCGTAATGTAGATCTCCGAAATTTCGCCGGAATTGTTCCGGTTGACCGTCGTATAAATCTTGACGTCTTCGATTTGGGCCGGGTGGGTATGGCCGGAGCGGATGCCGACCGGCTTATCCCGGCGCGACAGCCGATGCTGGGCCGCCTCATGTTCCAGATCCAGAAGCCGGATCTGCGCTTTTTTTGCATATTCCAGCAAGGGCTGGTAAGCCAGGGTTTCCAGATCTACGCCGGTATTTTGCTCATCGAGCCTTAAGTTCAGCGGCTGGGCAATTTTGGAGCCGTCGCGGTAAAGGGTGATCCCCTTGACCCCAAGGCGCCAGGAGTTGATGACAACGGTCTTGAAATCATCAATCGTCGCCTCATGCGGCAAATTGACGGTTTTGGAAATCGCGCCGGTTAGAAGCGGGGTAAGTGCCGCAACCATCAGGACATGCCCCTGAAAATGGATATACCGCTGCCCTGTGCCGCATTGGTTGGCCGTATCGAAAATAGGCAAGTGCTCGTCTTTCAGATAGGGGGCTCCCTCGATCTTGCCATCGGCCGGCCGCCCGTTCTCTTCGCGCGCAATATAGGCGAGGATCGCCTCAACCTGCAAAGGCGTGTAGCCCAAACGGCTCAACGCCAATCCGATCACCGGATTGGCCAGTTTCATGAATCCGCCGCCGGAGAGTTTTTTATAGACAATGTGTGAAAAGAAAGGCTCGATGCTGGTCGCGGCACAATCCATGGCGAATGAAATGGTGCCGGTCGGCGCCAGAACCGAGACCTGGGCATTGCGGAAACCAAATTTCTCGCCCTGCTGCAGCGCTGACTGCCATTCAAGCTTTAAAGACAAGGAAAAATCAGCCAGCCCCAAAGCCAGAAGCCGGTCGTGATCGACCCGCAGCGGTTCATAGGACAGCCCTTCCAGTTCGTCAGTCCGCGCTCCGGCAACCCGGGCATGATTTCTCAAGACCCGCAGCATCGGTTCACGGTTAATGGCATAGCAGGCAAACGGGCCGGCCACTTCAGCCATCAAAGCCGAAACGAAATAGCTGCGGCCGGTCAAAATGCCTACCAGGGCTGCCGAGACTGCCCGGGCATCATCCGAATCATACGGCAGGCCCAAAACCATCAGCAAGGATGCCAAATTGGCCAGGCCCAATCCCGTGCTGCGGAATAGAAAGGTTTTGCGGGCAATGTCGGGGGTGGGAAAATGCCCCCATTGAATCGACGCTTCCAGCACAAGCTGGCAAAGCGCTATCATATGGAGATATGAAGCCATGTCAAAACGGCCGGCAGCCTCGTCAAAGAATCGCAAAATATTGATTGAAGCCAGATTGCAGCTGGTGTCATCCAGAAAGGCATACTCCCCGCAAGGATTCGTTGAATTCAGGCGATTATGGCGAGCGCCGACCTGACCGTCCTCACCGGCAGGACAGGTATGCCACTCGTTGAAAGTATCCGAAAATTGCGGTGCAGGGTCGGCGCACCGCCAGGCCGACTCGTTGAAGATCTGCCAAAGATGGTCCACCCGCACTTCCCGGTTGACAGAAGGATCGATTCTGCCTTGAAGCAGCATGGTGGCGTCCGGATGCTGGTCCAGATCAACCACTTTTTGCATGAATTCATTCGAAAGGCGAACGGAATTGTTGCTGTTCTGACCGGAAACCGTCTGATAGGCCTCGCCGTCCATATCGGCGTCATAGCCCATTTTGGCCAGGGCTCTGGCTTTGTCTTCCTCGCGGGCTTTCCAGAGAATGAAATCTTCAATTTCCGGATGATCAATATCCAGGCAAACCATCTTGGCTGCCCGGCGAGTTGTACCGCCGGACTTGATGGCGCCGGCATTGCGGTCGAGTCCTTTGAGAAAACTCATCAGCCCGGATGACGCCCCACCGCCGGAAAGGCGCTCCCCTTCGGCCCTGACGCCTGAAAAATTCGTTCCAGTACCCGATCCGCCCTTGAACAGCTTTGTCTCCGTGACATACTCTTCGGAGATCGAATGCGGTCCCAAAAGCTTATCTTCAATAGACAAGATGAAACACGCCGATGCCTGGGTCCGCGAGTAGTCGTCGACAGATTCGACAACCTGCCCCTTTTTTTCATCATAATAATAGAGGCCGTTTTGTCCGCCGGCAATGCCATAGCTTTGCTTAAGCCCCGTGTTGAACCATTGCGGCGAATTGGGCGCAAACATCTGGTTCAAAAGACCAAATGCCAGCTCGTCATAAAGAATTTGCTGCTGTTCCCTGGTTTGGATCAGCCCGGCTTCGACCAAAGCCGCTACCCAGAAACTGACCAGGCGATGGGCAACCTGGCGCATGCTGGTTTCAGCGCCGGTCGGCGATGGCACGCCAGCCTTGCGGAAATACTTTGAAGCGATAATATCACAGGCAGTCTGCGAATAATCGGCGGGAAATTCCAAGTCCTTCATATCGGTAAGGATCTTGCCGCTTTTGTGGTCTTTTAAAAGAACATCGCGTCTTTCCCAACGAAACAGATCATAAACCGTTAATTCCGAATGATCGGCCAGTTCCCTGGTAAAATGGCGGGTGATCAGCGAATGCAGGTTTGCCATGTCAAGGGGTCCTCCAATCGAGATTCAAATTGATCAGCTGCAAATTGCATTGATTAAATGATCAATGATCAAACTGAAAAACACGTACTGTATTTTGTGGCTATATTTTATAAGCATACAAAATATGGTATCAGAAGACAAGCGATTCGGGATAAATTTATGGTTACAATCTCACTACATTTCAAAAGGCGCCTGGATTAATTCTAATAGCTGGCCAAGAAAATTTAAAGTCATTTCCGACATTTATTTTGCAAGTTAATCGTCGCTATCCTGCAAAATGTTTGCAGAATCCTACTGGACAGGCTTTCTGATTGGTGGTACAGTTAAAAAGATCATAAATAAATTGATCACTTCACGGGCCCATGCCCTGCGCAGCCCGATCCTCGATCCCGCCTGATATGGCGGGCATCTCCCCGCTCCCTTCCAGGACAATTTCCGGAAGTGCCGCGGCTCCAGTTCATTTCTGGTGATCTGTCAGGCCTTTTGCCGCCAGATGATCCGGAGATCAGGGAGTGTGTTATTATGCGTCGATATTTATGGCAGGGCAATTTTCATAAACTGCCGCGTGAGATCTGTGATGTTGCCATTATCGGAACTGGTTTGGCTGGTATTTATACGGCTTTGCATCTGGATCCAAAATTGAAAGTCATTTTGATTAATAAAAATGGACTTGCGGAAAGCAACTCCATGTACGCCCAGGGAGGAATCGCTGCGGCGGTCGCCAAAAATGACAATCCCGCTTTACATTATGAAGATTCCTGGGTAGCAGGCGCTGGCTTGAATGATCCTGCCGCTTTACAGACCCTCGTCACGGAAGGGCCTGAAAACGTCAGGCTTTTGCAAGCTTGGGGCGTGCCCTTTGATTTGGATGCCAATGATCATTTAATCGTCAGCCGTGAAGGCGCGCATAATCGTGACCGCATAGTTCATTGCCACGGCGATGCGACCGGGCTTCACGTCACCGGCTGTCTGGCCGAGCGTTTGCAAAGTCAAGGCAATTGCCGGGTTCTGAATCGAACCTGCCTGGTCGATTTTTTGTCAGATGATCTGGGCAATACCCATGGGATTTTGACGCTCTCTTCTGATCAGCCTGATGATTTCAGAATCATCCAGGCTGGACAAATCATTTTGGCAACCGGTGGAATCGGCGGACTATTCCCCAGGACAACCAACGCCTCGGCTGCGACAAGCGACGGACTGTCTGCCGCCCTGCGCTGCGGCGCCGCTGTCAAGGATCTGGAATTTATTCAATTTCACCCGACTGCGCTGCCCCGGCCGGACGCCCAGGGACGTTGCTTCCTGATTTCCGAAGCCGTACGCGGCGAAGGAGGGATTTTGCGCAACCAAAAAGGCAAAGCCTTCATGGCCCTGGAACATCCGCAAGCCGATCTGGCGCCCCGCGACATTGTTTCACGCGCAATTTACAAGCAAATGCTGCAAGCTGGAACCGATCATGTCTTTTTGGATATCACCCATCGGGACCGGGCCTTTTTGCAAAAGCGGTTCCCCATGATTTATGAGACCTGCGCCCGGCAAAATCTCGATATGGCCACCCAATGGCTGCCGGTTGCTCCGGTTCAGCATTATTTCATGGGTGGCGTTCGGACCGACCTGGACGGAAAGACGAGCCGCCGCGGCCTCTGGGCATGCGGAGAGGCCGCTTGCACCGGAATCTACGGCGCAAACCGCCTGGCCAGCAATTCACTGCTGGAATGCCTGGTTTTCGGCCGGCGGATTGCCCGGGCTATCAATGGCAGTCATTCCGGTTTTTCCGTCGGGACCTTCTGTCCTGAAATCGCCGGGCAGTCTCGGCCAGGCCAGACCCTGCCGGAGCAGTCTTCGCTGCCCGCCGGCAGGATTCAGACGATCCGCCAGCAGATCCGCCAATTGATGGATCGCTACTGCGGCATCCTGCGCGACCAGGAAGGCTTGCAATTGGCCCAGCAGCAGCTAAAGCAGCTTAACGTCGAACTGGACGGAATCATCGTCCATGACAAGTTTACCATGGAGACTTGCCAAATGGCCAACAGCGCGCTCGCCATTGTTCAGGCTGCCGGTCGGCGGCGCAACAGCGTTGGCGCTCATTTCATGACTGATGATCCGGCCGGGAAGCTGGATTCTGTCATTTGACATCATCGTGCCGGAGGTGCATTCCATGCCAGAAGACAACAAATCCCCAAAAAATGTCAACCTGAATTTTTTCCTGATTGATCCGATCCTCGAAAGGGCACTGGCGGAAGACATCGGAAATGGCGATATAACAACCGAATCGACCATTTTGCCGGACACGCGAATCAAAGGCCGGCTGCTGGCAAAAGAAGCCGGGCGAATTTGCGGTTTGCCGATATTTTGCCGGGTCTTTACCCTGCTTGACCCAACCGTTCAAATTGAGCTGAAAGCCGTCGAAGGCGATGAAGTTCAAAAAGGAGACCTGCTGGCCCTGCTAGACGGGCCTGCCCGCAGCATCCTGACTGGCGAGCGGGTTGCACTTAATTTTTTGCAGCGGTTGTCGGCAATTGCGACCAAAACCGCTTGGGCCGTGAACCAGGTTAAAGGCACCAAAGCCAAGGTCGCGGATACCCGCAAAACGACGCCGGGATTGCGTATTTTCGAAAAGTACGCCGTGCGGATCGGTGGCGGAAGCAATCACCGGTTCAACCTGGCCGACGGCATTTTGATCAAAGACAACCATATCCAGGCGGCCGGCGGGATTAGGCCGGCTGTTCTGGCGGCCAGAAGCCATGCCCCGCACACGCTGAAAGTTGAAGTTGAAGTCGAAAACGAAGCCCAAATAGCTCAAGCCTTGGACTCAGGCGCAGATATCATCATGCTGGACAATATGGACAAGGCCGGAATCGAAGCTGCCGTCGCCCAGATCGCCGGCCGGGCATTGATTGAAATTTCCGGCAATATGGGCGATAAGGACTTGCGCGATTTGGCAGCCACCGGTATCGATCTGATTTCGATCGGGGCACTCACGCATACAATCAAGGCGATGGATATCAGCTTGCGTTTCGATCCGCCGGAGCAGGCTTCATCCTTGCATCTGTCAATTTAACAAATAATATTTGCAAGAAACTGGTTTTGTTATTGCAAATCACACTTTTTTACCAATGTGTTGATTGCTGTTTTTTCTCGTGCTATAATGAGTTCAATCAAAGTGGAGGATAGCCAGCAATAGTTTAAGAAACCCTGCTTTTATCGGATTTTCATCCAGTTTTGGCCATATTTTTTATGAAGCGTACTTCAAAGGCGAATGTCGCAGCCTTTGCAATGTGCGCTTTTTTTATCTTCGATGTCTAGGCCATGCCGGATCAAAATTCATCTCTTTTTGCAGGATTATGCGTTTATCATTTCATTTTGACAAAACATCGACCCTAACAGGCGCTTCATCAAGATTGTTGAAACGGTGTTTCAGGCAAGGGAGGTCCCATCCATGCAGCAACAGCCAAACGGCCTGCCCCAAAAACAGGGGCTTTATAATCCACAACAGGAGCATGACGCCTGTGGCATTGGATTCGTCGTCAATATCAAAGGCGAAAAATCACATGCCATCATTTGCCAGGCGATCACTATTCTGGCCAATCTGGCCCACCGCGGCGGCGCCGGCAGCGAGGACAACACCGGGGACGGCGCTGGAATACTGTTGCAGCTGCCCGACCGCTTTTTTCGCCAGGTTTGCCCGGATATCGGCATCTTTCTTCCCAAAGCCGGCGAATATGGCGTAGGCATGGTCTTTCTGCCGCGCAATGAAACAAGCCGCAAAGTCTGTGAAAAAAGGATCGAAGCCATTGTCGCTCAAGAAGGCCAGTCTGTACTTGGCTGGCGTACACTGCCGATCAATGAATCGTCGCTTGGCAGCATTGCCCGCGCCAACCGCCCTTATATCCGACAAGTCTTTATTGGCTGTTCACCGGAGCTTTCCCAGAACGGCGAAATGGCGTTTGAACGCTGCTTGTATGCGATCCGCAAACGTTGCGAGAAACAGATTGAAGAGCAATCGGAAGGCAGCGACAACTACTATTATTTTGCCAGCCTTTCCTGCCGCACGATTGTCTTTAAAGGCATGCTGACTGCTGATCAGGTTGACGCCTTCTATCTGGATCTAACCAGTCTGGAGGTTGAATCGGCGCTGGCGCTGGTCCACTCCCGCTACAGCACCAATACCTTTCCCAGTTGGGAAAGGGCACACCCTTACCGCTATTTAATCCACAATGGAGAAATCAATACGCTGCGCGGCAACATCAATTGGATGCATGCCCGGGAGTCGGCCATTAAAACCGGCCTTTTCGGCAAAGATCCCGACCGGATATTCCCGTTGATCAATCCAAACGGCAGTGACTCGGCCATGTTTGACAATTGCCTGGAATTCTTGGCGCTGACCGGCCGCACTCTGCCGCACGCCGCCATGATGATGGTTCCCGAGCCCTGGAACCGCCACGAAAGCATGAGTGACGAGAAAAAGGCGTTTTACGAGTACCACAGCACCATCATGGAGCCCTGGGACGGCCCGGCGGCAATGGCTTTCACCGACGGGACCCAGGTAGGCGCCATACTGGACAGAAACGGCTTGAGGCCTTCACGCTACACCATCACCACTGACGGCCTGGTCATCCTGGCTTCGGAAGCTGGTGTTTTGGAAATCCCCCCGGAAAAAGTATTGCGCAAAGACCGGCTGCGTCCAGGCCGCATGCTTTTGATTGATACAGCAGCTGGCCGGATTATTACAGACGCCGAATTGAAACAGGAAATAGCTTCCGGGCTTCCATACCGGCAATGGCTGGACCAGAATCTATTGCACCTCGAAGATCTGCCTGATTCGCCAGTTTTGTCCGAAGTGGATAAATCTAAATTGGAGCAATTGGAAAAGGCTTTTGGCTATACCTATGAAGATTTGCGGACTGTCATTCTGCCGATGGCCAGGGACGGGGTCGAGCCCTTAGGTTCGATGGGCGTGGATACGCCGCTGGCGGTTCTGTCAGACCAGCCTCAGTTGCTTTACAACTACTTCAAGCAATTGTTCGCCCAGGTGACCAATCCGCCGATCGATGCCCAGCGTGAAGAGATCATCACAGCCACCGAATCCTACATGGGTTCCGACGGCAATCTGCTCGATCCGCAGCCCGCCAATTGCCGGCAAATCAAATTGAAATATCCGGTGATCAGCAATCGCGATCTGGCAAGATTGCAGCATATCGCCAAGCCCGGATTCAAAGCCGCCACCCTGCCGATCCTCTATGGAGCATCCCAGGGCGAGCAAGCCTTGGAAAAAGCGCTGGCAGACCTTTTTGCCGCAGCTGATGAGGCCATTGCCGGCGGCGCGAACCTGATCATCCTGTCGGACCGCAAAGCCAGCGCGTCGCTGGCTCCGATCCCGGCGTTGCTGGCTGTTGCCGGATTGCATCACCACTTGATCCGTCAGAAGACACGCACCCGGGTGAGCCTGATACTGGAGTCCGGCGAACCGCGTGAAGTTCATCATTTTGCTTTGCTTCTGGGCTATGGCGCCTCTGCCGTCAATCCCTATCTGGCCTTTGACGCCATCGGAGGATTGATCCGGGAAGGCCTTTTGCCTGGCCTTAGCTATGAAGAAGCACTGGATCACTATTTAAAGGCTGCGATCAAGGGAATCGTCAAAATCTTGTCGAAAATGGGCATTTCGACCATCCAGAGCTACCAGGGCGCACAAATCTTCGAAGCCGTCGGTATCCGGCAAGATGTCATCGAACGCTATTTCACGGCCACGCCTTCCCGCATCGGCGGCATCAGCCTGGCGGTCATCTCATCCGAGGTCGGCCGCCGTCATGCCGCCGCGTTCGACCCCAATCGGGTCGATCAAAGCCTGGAGTCCGGCGGCCAGTACAAATGGCGCAGCAATGGCGAGTATCACCTGTTTAATCCCCTGACCGTCCATAAGCTGCAACAGGCCGTTCGTCTGGGTGATTACCAGATATTCAAGGAATATTCCGACTTATTGAACACCGAGTCCCAGCAGCTTTGCACACTGCGTGGCCTGCTTGAATTCATCCCGGCAAATGAGCCGGTCCCGCTCGATGAAGTTGAAACAGTCGACTCGATCGTCCGCCGTTTCAAAACCGGGGCCATGTCTTACGGCTCGATCAGCCAGGAAGCCCATGAAGCATTGGCTATCGCCATGAACCGGCTGGGCGGCAAAAGCAACACCGGCGAAGGCGGCGAAGATCCGCGCCGTTATGTGCCATTGGAAAATGGCGAGTCCTTGTGCAGTGCAATTAAGCAGGTAGCCTCCGGCCGCTTTGGCGTCACCAGCGAATATCTGATCAGTGCGAAGGAAATCCAGATTAAAATGGCGCAAGGCGCCAAGCCCGGCGAAGGCGGTCAGCTGCCTGGCCGAAAGGTCTATCCCTGGGTCGCCAAAACCCGCCATTCAACACCGGGCGTCGGTCTGATTTCGCCGCCGCCGCACCATGATATCTATTCTATCGAGGATTTGGCCGAACTGATCCACGATTTGAAAAACGCGAACAATCAAGCGCGCATCAATGTCAAGCTGGTTTCCGAAGTCGGCGTCGGCACCATTGCCGCCGGCGTCGCCAAAGGCCGGGCCGATGTCGTCCTGATCAGCGGTTACGACGGCGGCACAGGCGCTTCGCCAATCACCAGCATCCGCCATGCCGGACTGCCATGGGAACTCGGTTTGGCCGAAGCCCATCAGACCCTGCTTCTGAATGACCTGCGCAGCCGGATTGTCGTCGAGACCGACGGCAAGCTCCTTACCGGGCGCGATGTTGCAATCGCCGCCTTGCTTGGCGCCGAAGAATTCGGTTTTGCCACCGGTCCGCTCATATCCCTCGGCTGTTTGATGATGCGGGTCTGCAATCTGGACACCTGCCCTGTCGGCATTGCGACCCAAAACCCAAAGTTGCGCAAGCAATTTGCCGGCAAACCGGAATACGTCGAAAATTTCATGCGCTTTATTGCGGCTGAAATGCGCGAAATCATGGCCGGACTTGGCTTTCGGACCGTCAATGAAATGGTCGGCCGGACCGACCGGCTGCAGGCCAAAAAAGCCATCAATCACTGGAAAGCTTCGGGCCTCGACCTTTCAGCGCTGCTTTATCAGCCGCCGGTTGACGACAAAGTCGGGCGTTACTGCCAACAAAGCCAAGACCACGGGCTGGAAAATTCGCTGGATCAGCAGATCCTTCTGCCCATTTGCCAGAATGCTTTAAAACGGGGCATTCCGGTCAAGGCAACCTTGCCGATCAAAAACACCAACCGGGTCGCCGGAACCCAGCTCGGCAGTGAAATCACCCGGCGCTACGGCTCGCTTGGCCTGCCGGACGATACCATCCAGCTTAAATTTGTCGGTTCGGCAGGCCAAAGCTTTGGCGCCTTCATTCCGCGCGGCCTTTCCCTTTCTGTTGAAGGAGAAGCCAACGATTATGTCGGCAAGGGTTTATCCGGCGGAAAAATCGTGATCTATCCCGGTCACCGTCCAGGTTATCAATCGGAAGCGAACATCATCGTCGGCAATGTCGCCTTTTATGGCGCAACCGGCGGAGAAGCCTATATCAGCGGCGCAGCCGGCGAACGCTTTTGTGTCAGGAACAGCGGCTTGAAAGCTGTCGTCGAAGCAGTGGGCGACCATGCCTGCGAATACATGACCGGCGGCAGGGTTGTCGTACTTGGACCAACCGGAAGAAATTTCGCCGCAGGCATGTCCGGCGGTGTCGCCTATGTGCTGGATACCGACGGCCGTTTTTCAAGCCACTGCAACACCGAAATGGCTGATCCGGTTTCTCTGGAGGATCCTGATGAAATCGAAGAGGTCAAGGCCATGATCCAAAAACATGTTGAATTAACCGGCAGCTCCTACGCCGCCGGCATCCTAACCAACTGGAGATATTTGCTGCCGCGTTTTTGGAAAGTTCTGCCGCGTGATTACAAACGGATGAACAATGCCCTGAATACTGTCCGCATGCAGGGACTTAGCGGCGAAGCCGCCCTTATGGCGGCATTCGAAGCCAATAACCAGGATCTCGCCCGGGTTAGCGGCAACTGACCCAAAATCGATGATGGAGGAAAAACCATGGGGAAGCCAACCGGTTTCATAGATTACCAGCGCGAACTGCCGCCGGACCGGCCGCAGTTGGAACGCATCAAGGATTGGCACGAATTGCATGCCCGCTGGCCGGAAGAAAAACAGCGCATCCAGGGCGCACGCTGCATGGAATGCGGCATTCCTTTCTGCCATTCCGGCGTTATGATCCGCGGCGCCGCCTCCGGTTGCCCGCTCAATAATTTGATTCCGGAATGGAATGACCTGATCTATCGCGGATTGTGGCAGGAAGCCTGGAAGCGGCTCGTCAAGACAAACAATTTTCCGGAATTTACCGGGCGGGTTTGTCCGGCGCCCTGTGAAGGCGCCTGCACGGCAGGTTATAACGATCTTCCAATCACCATCAAAAGCAACGAATGCTATATCATCGACAAAGCTTACCAGGAAGGCTGGATTTCGCCTCAGCCGCCTTTGGTCCGCACCGGCAAGCGGGTTGCCGTCATCGGATCGGGACCATCCGGCCTGGCTTGCGCCGACCAGCTGAACAAAGCCGGCCATCTGGTTACCGTCTATGAACGTGCCGACCGGGTCGGCGGACTTTTAATGTATGGGATTCCGAACATGAAGCTGGATAAGCGTCTGGTTTTGAGACGGACCGGCCTAATGGCGAAAGAAGGCGTCACCTTTATAACCAGCTGTGAAATCGGCCGCAATTTGCCGCTTGGCCAGCTGCAGAAAGAAAATGACGCCATTGTGCTTTGCGGCGGCGCAACCAAGCCCCGCGACCTTTCAATCGAAGGGCGTTCCCTTCAAGGGATTCATTTCGCCATGGATTTTTTGCGGAGCAGCACCAAAAGTCTTTTGGACTCCAACCATGCCGATGGCCGCTTTATTTCCGCCAAAGGGCTGGATGTTCTGGTCATCGGCGGCGGAGACACTGGAACAGACTGCGTAGGCACTTCAATTCGTCAAGGCTGCAAAAGCGTCCGCCAGATCGAGATCATGCCCTGTCCGGAAAAATCGCGGGCCGCGCAAAATCCCTGGCCGCAGTGGCCTTTCGTCCTTCGGACCGATTATGGCCAGGAAGAGGCCATCGCCCTTTATGGAAGCGATCCAAGGGTTTACCAGACCACGGCCAGAAAAATGGCCGGAGATCAAAACGGCAGGGTCAATGCGGTCCATACCGTCGAAGTCCGCTGGGAATCAGACAGCAATGGCCGGAAGATCCCCGTCGATGTCCCTGGTTCGGAGAAAATCTGGCCGGCCCAGCTTGTCCTTCTGGCCATGGGTTTTTTAGGTCCGGAAGACACAGCCCTCTGTGATCTGGAAATTTCCCGGGACGGACGCTCCAACGTTAAAACCGCGCCGGATCATTATCAGACCAATATCCCCGGCATTTTTACAGCCGGCGACATGCATCGCGGCCAAAGTCTGGTTGTCTGGGCGATCAAAGAAGGCCGCTGCGCCGCCAAAGCCTGCGATCAGTACTTGATGGGCCAAAGTCAACTGCCTGGTTGATTACTGTCTGCACCAAACCCCGGCATATGCCCTGGACTCGAATGCAATCAGGATTCGAGTCCAGTCTTTTTATCGGAGATTAACTGGATAGTTGCCCGCCGCAATTCGTACAAAAGCGGGCTTCATGTTCATTGGCAGTTTGGCAGGCCGGGCAAATCCTCGCTCCGCATTGCCGGCAGAAAACATCTTGCGGATTAATCGGGGCATTACATTGTCCACAGCGTTTTCCATTGAATACAGGAGCTGCCGCCGGTGGCGCCATATAGGGAACGGCCATTTGCGGCGAATATGGCAAAGGCTGCGGCGGCATGTAGCCAATGGCTGATGCTGCTTCATGGCGGCGCTTATTGCGTCTTCTGAGGAGAATCAAAACAAGCAGCATAATCGCGAGCAACACCAGGCCCAGCAAAACGGGCAAGATAAATTTGACAAAAACAGCTGGCCATGACCGGCTTGATTTTGTCGAAAGCTTGCTTAGGTCAAAACCGTCTTCATAAAATTCCAAGCGGTAATTTTTGGGGCTGGCCGGAATTTCCAAGGTCAATTCATTTTCAGGGGCCTCATTATTTAATACGGCAACCGTCTTCATGCTTTTAGCCGAATCGGGATAATACACTTTGAAGGTATATTTCCCGGCTTCATTGAAACGGAATGTAAAATAGCCCTCTTCATCTGTTGTTGCCGTCGCCTGGCTTTCCACGCATTCGATCCGGCCGCCGGATACCGGCTTGCCCTGTTTGTCCAGCAAACGGCCCAGAACCGAGGATTCTTTGCTGCCAACAGCGAACGGCGGCGCGTTTTTGGAAAGCAGAATCGTCAGTTCCTGATCCACGCTGTTCAGATACTGCCGGACAGATCGGCCTTTGGTGACGCCCGAATTATAATCGGGATGAAACGCATAGGCCCGGTAACTAAATCCGTCGGATGTATAGGCAATGCCCTTATCGACGACGGCGTCGGAAAACAACTCGATATAAATATAGGCTTCATCGGTATCCGTCCCGGTGGTGCCATCTTTATAAATGACTTCGGTCGTGCGCTCCGGCGTGCCATAGGTGACCAGGTTCGGCTGGTAGCCGGCCAGGTCGCGATAATAGCGGTTGACGATCTTTTCCACCATCAGGTCCTGATGTTCGGCGACATAGGCTTTAAATTCGCCATAGGTCAATGTCTCCCCTTTGTCGAGAAGCGCTTGGAAAGGTTCGATATTCGGATCTGAATAAGGTGAAATTTCAATGACGGTGTCATCGGTATAGTCCATGATGTGGTCGTCCAATAACTGGTAAATCGCCTCATCAGCGTCTTCGAGGCCCGAAATCGCCTTGACTGCCGCAATAAAATCCGCATAAGCGTATTTCTTCCCGGTTTCGAGTTGGCTTAAAGCCAAAGCAACATCCTCCGACTTGTACTGGTTCGGATCTTCCGGCAGCACCTCGACGCTGGCAGTCGCGATATCGACGCTGGCGACGCCGACCGAAAGAAAGTCCAGGTAATTTTCCGGCTGCGTACCATCATCTTCAGTCAGGTCATCATGGCAAAACAAGGGGCTATCATAAATCACCTGGCCGTCAGCCGGCGTTTTTCCCAGATTGATCGCCAAAAAGGCATTGCCGGTCTGGGTCGATACGCCATTGGATGTGCTGTACCGATGCAGCTCGGCCGTTAAAAGAACCATCGCGTCTTTGATTTCTTCGCCGGTATCGGCATCTTTAACAATCACTTTAATTGAACCGGTTGGCGTCTCCTCCAAAACCTTTTCATCATTTTCCAGCATGTCGGCCGCGATTGTTGCATCATATTTTCCATCCGGCAGCTCCAAAAAGCGCATATGGTCTTCCGTGGCTTGCTGTTTCAGCTCTGCCAGTTTTTCCTGGTAATAGTCGTTGCCAGATGCACCCAGGCAACAAAATAGCATGGACAGAATCAATAGCCCAGTTGCAGCACGTGTCCAGACTTTCATGTCAGTTCCCCCCTGTAAGTCGTTCATCCTTTTTTCCGTCGCGTGACAATTCGTGACATCACTTCCAAAGCCATTATAGGAAACATTGGCATTGTCTGCAATAAATATTTTGACTTTGATTGCCTATATTTGGATCATTTCTTTGGATATGTTAAACTGCAAGAAAAGAATTTGATGATACCTGTGCCGAAGGCATCAAACTGGTGGCTAAAATGATTGTCAAGAAGAAAAAGAAACCGTTTCCGCTGCGCCGAAGGCTCCTGCAATTTTCAGGCATGGCCCTGCTCGTTCTCCTTGTGCTGGCCGGGCTCGTTCTCTATATTGATCGGCGGGTGGAAAAGTCCGGCCGGAATCATCTGACCACACTGGATCAATTGGCATCATCTTCGGATTTTGATTGCATCATTGTTCCGGGCGCACTGGTTTATGAAGATGGCCGACCCAGTGCCATGCTCAAGGATCGCCTCGACATGGCCATAAAAATATATGAACGCGGATCTGCCAAACGGATCATCGTTTCCGGCGACCATGGCCAGGCGGATTATGATGAAGTCAACAGCATGCGCCAATACCTTCTGGATGCCGGAATTGCCGCCGAGGCAATCTTCATGGATCATGCCGGATTTGACACCTATGACACGCTATACCGGGCGCAGGCTGTTTTCGGAGTCGACCGGGCAATCATCACCACTCAGGATTTCCATCTCTATCGGGCCTTATACATCGGGGAGCAACTCGGCCTGGATATCCAGGGGGTCGCCTGCATCTATCCGGATTGGTACCAATCGCCCGGGTATCGCTTTCGCGAATATTTTGCCCGGTTTAAAGCCTTTTTGGATTGTGAAGTGCTGCATGCCAGTCCAACCTATACCGGCCCGACCATTCCAATCAGCGGGGATGGCCGGACAACCCTTGGCTAGGCCTTTATTGATTTTGCGGATAATCCCGGAAAATCACATGCTTGTAAGCATAATAGTTCCAGCAGGCACAGATGAGCAGCGTCAGGATTTTTACCGGTATTTTATGCCAAGGTTCAATTGTGGCCAAAAGATCAATCAGCCAGGAGCTGAACAAGATATTCCAGATATTCAAAAGGACAAACAGGATAAAGCTGCTCGGATGCAGCCGGCGGTGGCGAAAGGTATAATGGCGGTTCATCGAATACCCGACCACTGTGGAAACGCCAATCGCAACAGCATTGGCTAAGAAAGTATTCAGCAAAAGCACGCTGGCCAACAGGGAAAATACCAGAATTTCCGCCAGTGACGCTGCCAATCCCGAGATGCAGAATTTCAAGAATCGTTTCATCTTCATCTTTTGCCAGGTTGCCGGTCAATCCGCCGTTTCTTGAAAGCCAGGTAATGCAGGAACAATTTGAAATTCCGGATCCGTCCTGGCTTAAAATCGGCAAACAAGCGGTTAGCGGTCATCTCCCATGCTTTTGCTGCCGGCATGGTCTTTTCAGCCAGTTCGGCAACTGACTCCGGAGCGGTCAGATGTGTGGAATGGGCGCCGCATTTGTTGACCATATCGTCAAGCAAATCAGGGCGGCTCACAAGCGGGCAACCTCGCAGAGGGTTGTCCGAAAAGGGCTGGGCCTTACGGAAACGCCGGAAAAATGGCGACTGCAGAGCATCCGCCAGTGTAGTCGAATAAAGATTGGCATCGGAATAGTGGCAAAAAGCGCAGGGCTCGACATCGCCTTTGGCATTGATGTGTACAAATCCCGATCCTGCTCCGGCGCAACCGAAAGACAGATGCCCGTTATTCCAGAAATCGATTAATACCATTTTGTGTTTTTTGCTGTAAGCCTCTATCCGCTGCATGACGTATTCGCGCTGATCCGGCGACAAGACCAGCGAAAGGTCCGCTCCGCTGCCGATCGGAACATACTGGAAAAGCCAGCCAAACCAGCAGCCTTTTTCCCGCATGAAGTCCAGGAATTCTTCACTGGCGATCGTCTGATAGTTTTTGGCATGATAGCAGACGGAGAAGGCAAAAGCGATCCCGTATTTGCGGAGCAGGTCCATTGCCGCGATCACTTTGTCATACGTTCCTTCACCGCGGCGGAAATCCGTTTCTTCTCGCCAGCCTTCGATACTCAAAAACAAATTCATGTTCGAAACCCTGGCAACGTCTTTGGCAAAAGCTTCATCGATTAATGTGCCGTTGGTGAAAGCCCCGAAAGTCATCCGCCGGTGTTTTTCACACAAGCGGATAATGTCGGCTTTCCGCAAGAGCGGTTCGCCGCCGGACATCATGCAATCAGGAATGCCAAGCGCTTCCGCCTGTGTCAGTATGTCGTCGAGCTTTTCAAACGAAATGTTTTTGCCCTTGCCATAGTCGGCTGCCCAGCAGCCCTTGCAATGCAAATTGCAGCTGCTGGTCGGGTCCAGAAGCAGATCGCGCGGAATAAAGGTTTTTCTCCGGATGCTGCGAATCGTTTCACGGATCGCAATGCCGCGGCCCAAAAATAAAAATTCCAGCGGCGACTTGGCGAAAAAATACTGTTTCCCACGGTAAATATATTCCTTGTGGTGTGGGAAAGGAGGGATTTTTTCCTTCTTCCCATTGATCCACATCGATGCCATGCAGTCCTCTATCTCCGGTATATCCGGTTGTTATTCCCAGTCGCCTATTTATCTGTCAGGGTAACTTTGGTCGGCATATAGGCCGACACTTCAAAATCCCCTGATTGATTGATTTTCAAAGAGTGAATCATCAGCTCTGGAATTTGTGTGTATATCCGTTCAACATAATCATAAACCGCCGACCGATCCGAATCCGAAAGGTCGCCAATGACCGGCAGGAGAGGCACTACGCCTACCTCCAGGCGATCCAGCTGATCCGGAACAACAATGTTGTTTTCCTTGATTTCAAAGCTGCCTTCGGTAAAAAGATTGAAGGTGTCCGGCAGCAAATCCGAAACCGCCTTTGGAATGTTGTCGGCAACATCCGGAATCAATTCGTCTTTGATTTTGTCAAAATGGACTTTGTAGGAACCAGCCGAATGGCCGTCGCTGTAGGTTTTTATCTGAACATCGTCAAACCAGGTCAATAACGGGGCAATCTCGTTGGCAAAAGCCGTCGCTTCTTCGGCAGTCAGCTTGAACTGTTTTTCCTGATAATCGGAAAATTGCCAATTGTAAGTGTCCAATAGCAGTTTTTCGCCCTGATGGTCATCGATGTATTGCGTCAATTCGTCACTGTCCATCCCTTTATAATCGACCTGCAGGCCGATTTTTCCCATTGCGCTGTCAAAGTCGGCCTGAGTATATCGGATACCCAAATCCCGTGGCGGCGCCCAGGCAAATTTGGCATACACAAAAAGTCCCGCCCCAACTATGGCTAAAAATAGAAATAATACAACAAAACAGCCAATATGGCGTTTTTTCTTCGGAGGCGCATAGGATGGGGGCGCGTTTTGCGGCTGGGCATAAAAAATCTGGGGCTGGGGTTCGGGTCTTACATAGGGTGGCGGTGCATATTGCGGCGGCTGAGGCGGAGCCGGCTGCTGGCTGATCACCGGCTGACTTGGCGCCTGAAGCGGTTCGCTGTCGACAACTGTCCCGCAACTGGTGCAGAACCTGGCATTGTCTTCGATCTTTTCTCCACATTTGGCACAAAACATTTTGTCTGACCTCCTTGGGTCTGGCAAAGCCAGGATATATGCGATTGATTGATCCAGTATAGCAAACCCCGAAGATCAAATAAAGCAGCTTGTAAAAAACCTGATCACGACCGGGTTTTGGCAGGCCCGGTAGATTCGCGCTTGATCAGGCGCGGCTCATTTTCGACTTTCAGCACATCGGTAAAATCATTGCTGGGATTTTCAATCAACATGTCGACGGCCAGTTTGCACTGATAGATTGTAAAATAGTCGACCGTGGTTATTTTGGGGCGAATCATATCCGAAAGATAGATGTTGTCAAAGCCGCAGACGGATATGTCGTCGGGAATCCGCAGCTTTCCTTCGTTTAAAATGCAACTGACAACGCCTAATGCCACCATATCGTTAACCCCGATAATCGCCGTGATATCCGTTTCTCTGATCAGCTCCGACGCCAGCTGGTAGCCCGCTTCTATTTCAAGTTTCCCTTCATTGAAGCCGTCATACGAAGCGGTTCGAACAATCAGGCCGTTTTCAAGCCCGTGCTCGCGGAGCGTTGCGCGAATGCCTTCGAGACGCTTGACGCGAGCCAAAGAGACCGTTGTGACCGGACTCATGATATAGGCTATTTTCCGGTGCCCAAGCTCAACCAGATGTTGGGCGACCAGCTGGCCGCTTCGGAAGCCATTCAGGCTGATCGTGTTCAGATTGATTTTGTCGGATTTTTCGCCGACCAAAACGATCGGAATTTGTTGGGAAAGCCGGGTTACCTTGCTCAAAAAATGCGGCGTGAAAGTGTATATGATGCCATCAACGGATTTTTCAACTAACAGCTCCAGATATTCCTGTTCTTTTTCAGGAATGCGATTGGTGCTGCACAACAAGACACTGTATCCTTTCGCGCTTGCGTATTCCTGGATCTTTTGCGCCAGCATGGGATAAAAAGGATTGATCATGGTCGGAACGATCAAGCCAATCAATTTGGATTTTTTTGTTTTCAGACCTTTGGCAAAGGAATTTGGCACATAATTAAGCTCCCGTGCGGCGTATAGAACTTTTTTCCGGGTTTCTTCGGAAACTGAAACATTCGGCGTATTGTTTATCACAAACGATACGGTGGTCTGCGAAACGCCTGCAAGTTTGGCAACATCACGGGAAGTAGCTTTTTTCATCAATTTCATCCTTAATAGGCCCTGCCAATATTAATAATGGCTTTGTGCATATAAATGATACTAAATATTATCGCACAACGCAACTTATTGCAATTGCCAAAATCGCGCGGTAAATAGTCAACGCCGCATCTCCCCGCCCTTTTAATGCGCAGTATATCCGCCATCGACCATCAGGTGTGTGCCAGTTATAAAAGAGGCGTCTTCGCTGGCTAGAAACGCTACGGCATGGGCAATATCGACAGGCTGACCGAGCCGTTTGAGCGGATAGGTGCTGATCAGCCGGGCTGTTTCCCCCTCATAGTCTTCGGTTCGGGACATGTCGGCAATAAAAGCCGGGGTTACCGTGCCAGACGGACAAACGGTATTGACACGAATATTAAAATCCGCCAATTCAAGTGCCAGGCTCTTCGAAAACTGCATGATGCCGCCCTTGGACGTATTATAAGCCAGACTATCCTTGCAGCCTACAACGCCAAGCTCCGATCCGGTATTGACAATGGCGCCGCGCCTGCTCTTCATCAGCAGCGGCAAGGCGTATTTAGCGCAGAGAAAGTAACCTTTCAAATTGACGTTCATGACTTTGTCCCAGTCAGCCTCAGTCGTGTCCTGCAAGGATTTGCTCATTGAAAAGGCCGCATTGTTGTGCAGGACATCCAGTACGCCGAACCTGTCTTCCACAAAGCGGAAAAGGTCTTTCACCTGCTCGCTGTTGGCAACATCCGCTTCAAAAAAGCAGGCCTTCTCCCCCAAACCGGCAGCCAGTTTTTCGCCGGACTGGCGGTTTAGATCAACAATCACCACGGTTGCGCCTTTTTCAACAAAAAGCCGGGCTGTCGCCTCGCCTATACCGCTGCCGCCGCCAGTCACCACTGTAATAAATCCCTGCAAGTCCATTTCTCTCTCCTTTGCCTTTTCGAAAGGTTTCGCCTGAAAACTCCTTGGCAAGCCTTATTTTGAGGAACCAAGGTAGCTTTCCTTGATAAACGCGTCATTGAGCAGCTCTTTTCCAGTACCCTCGACAAGTATCCGCCCCGTATCCAGCACATAGGCCCGGTGTGCGGTTTCCAGCGCAATATAGGCGTTTTGCTCGACTAAAAGGATCGTTTGCCGGCGGTCGCGGTTGATCCGGATCAGTTTTGAGAACAGCTCGTCGATAATAATCGGCGCGAGCCCAAGTGTAGGTTCGTCAAGGCACAAAAGCTCGGGCCTGGCCATCAAGGCACGGCCGACAGCAAGCATTTGCTGTTCGCCTCCGGAAAGCGTGCCGCTGTATTGAGAAATACGCTCGCCCAAGCGCGGAAACAACTCGATGATTTCTTCCAGGTCCTTTTTGATCTGCACTTTGTCTTTGCGGACATAGGCGCCAAGCATCAAGTTATCCTTGACGGTAAGTTTGGGAAAAACCCGCCGTCCTTCCGGCACCAGCGATACCCCTTTGGCAACGACTTTGCTGGCCATGCCTGGCAATTGCAGGCCTTTAAAAATGATGTCGCCCGACGTTTTTTCTTTGTCGCCGGCAATCGTGCGCAGCAATGTGGATTTACCGGCGCCATTGGCTCCGACAATAGAAACGATCTCCCCTTCATTGACATGCAAAGACACGGCATGCAAGGCATGAATCCCGCCGTAATAGACCTCCAGATCCCTGATATCCAGCAAGACATTATTGTTCATCGTTCTTTTTCCTTTCGCCCAGATACGCCCGGATAACCGCAGGATCGTTTTGGATTTGCCAAGGAGTGCCGCATGATAGTTCCGCTCCCAGGTTCAGCACAAAAATTCGGCTGCAAAGCTTCATCACGACATCCATATGATGTTCAATCAGAATGATGGTAATCCTGGTTTTTTCATACAAGTTTTGCAAAAACCTGATCAAATCCTGGCACTCGTCATTATTCATGCCGGCGGCCGGTTCGTCCAGCAGCAGCAGCTCCGGCGAAGATGCGATTGCCCGGGCGATTTCCAGCCGTCTTTGCAAACCGTATGGCAAGCTGCCAGCCTTTTTCCCCGCGTAACTTTCGATACCGACCATTTCAAGATATTCCATAGCCCTGGTTTGAGTTTCCTTATCTTTCCTTCTCACTGCCGGCGTCCTTAAAACTGCCTGGAGCAAGGAATACTGCGGCACGCGATGGATGCCGATCGCTACATTTTCCAGGGCCGTCATTTTGGGAAACAAGCGGATGTTTTGAAAAGTACGGCTAATGCCGCTTCGCGCTATTTCGTCCGGCGCCAGGTCAGGCAAGCTTATGCCATTAAATTCAATGCTGCCCTCGGAAGGCTTGACCACGCCGGTGTTCAGATTGAACAAGGTGGTTTTGCCGGCGCCATTGGGTCCGATAATGCCCAAAAATTCACCTCGTTCGACATCCAGGCAAACCTTGTTGACAGCAGTCAGTCCGCCAAAGCGAACGGTCAGGTCTTTGATTTTGAGGATGTTTTTTTCATCTCTCGCTGGCATTTGGGTCACCTCGTTTACGCTTGATCAGGCCTGTTAATTTTGCCAAGCCATGATAAATGCCCTTGAATGAAAATTCCCGATAACCAAAGAGCCCTTCCGGCCGAAACAGCATGACGATGACAAAAGTGATGCCGTAAATGACCAGACGCCAGGTTGCGAAAAACCGCAGCACCTCGGGCAACAAAGTCAGCAAAAATCCTGTGATCACCGGCCCGGCTATAGAACCCATGCCGCCAAAAACAACAGCGGCGACAACATCATTGGATTTGGCCGCACCGAATGCCTGGGGGTAAAGGGCTGTCATGTAAAAGGCATACAATCCGCCGGCGATGCCTGCATAAAACGCGCTGATCATTAGGGCAATCATTTTTGTTTGAATGACTTTTATCCCGATTATCTCCGATGCGACCTCTTCTTCCCGAATGGCCACACAATTTTTTCCATACTGCGATTTGATGAAATTTCGCATCAGCCAAACAAAAACAACGACAAACGCTGCAACGACCAGGATGGTTGTTTTCTTGGGGATACCCAACAGGCCAAGGGCGCCATTTAAATAGGTGTATTCATTGCTGATGGCTATACGCACAGCTTCCCCGAATCCAAGCGTGACAATCCCGAAATAATCGCCAACCAGCCGGTTTTTAATGGTCGGGTAACCGATCAATATGCTGAAGAAAACAGCGATCAAGCCGCCCAGTAGAATGGAAAGCAAGAAGGGGACGCCCAGCTTCAAGTACAAAATTGCTGCCCCATAGGCGCCAATGGCCATAAATCCAGCCTGTCCGAGAGAAAACATGCCAGTAAATCCTACCAGCAAAATCATTCCCGTAACGGCTATGACATTGATACCGCCTAAAATGGCAAGATTATTATAATACTCCACAATTTGAACCCTTTCCCAAATATTTTAAAGCTTATCTTTAATATTCTTGCCCATAATGCCATTAGGAAGGAATAAAAGCATGATAATCAAAATGCCAAATGAAAACAGGTCACGCAGATTCGATGAGATATAGCCGGATACGATCGTTTCCAGCAAGCCCAGTATCAAGCCGCCAACCACCGCGCCGGGCAGATTTCCCAAGCCACCGATAACGCTGGAAATGAATGCTTTGGTTGCAACGGTGCCCAGCCCCGGGTACACCGCATATTTCAAGCCGAAAAAAATCCCGGAAACACCTGCGACCATTCCCGAGAGAGCAAAGACAATAAAGGATATATTGTTAGCGCTGATGCCCATCAAACCTGCAGTAGCCGTATCATAGGCGCTTGCCCGTATCGCCAGGCCAGGCTTGGTTTTTTCAATAAAAAGCCACAAGGCGATTAATAAAACAATCGTAATGACCAGTGCCAGGACGTCTAGCTTGCCCAAGGACACATCATTAAATTTGAATGCACCCTGCCCCCATTCCAAAGGAATCCGCCTCAAGTTCCCCCCCAGCAAAACCACGCACATGTTCATCATGAAAATATCGACGCCCATGGCAGTAATCATCAAGAAGAGCCTGGATGCCTTTTTTTTGCGAAGCGGGCGGTAAGCGGCCAATTCCACAAAAACAGAGACGATTACGCCAATCAGCATGGCAAGCAAAATGCTCCAGAATAAAGGCAAGCCAAGTGCGGCAATGGCAAAATAGCCGCCAAAGGAACAAACCATCATCAATGAACCGAATGCAAAATTGGTAAAATCAAAAATACTGTAGATCAAGGCATAACCTACTGCCAATAACGCATAAATTCCGCCAATGGATAATCCGGTTACAATTTGTTGAAGAAACAGGGCCATATCGGGATTCTCCTATTCTTGCAGCCATGCTGCCAGAGAAAATCTCTGGCAGCATGGGATATTGCTATTGTGGCTTGTAGGATTCGACGAGAACGAATTTACTATTGGTTATTTTCAGGATTGCGACTTCCTTATTATGCGGATTATGGGTGTCGGGCTCTATCGTCAATTTCCCCGAGAACACATCAATGTCACTCAGGTTTTCCAAATTGTCCCGGATATCTTTACCGGAAGCGCTGTTGCCCTTTTTGATGGCAGCCTCGATTGTCATGAAAGCGTCCAACGTGTAGTAGGCAAACATATTGGGCATCATTCCGTGTTTTGCGTTAAATGCATTGCGGAAATCGCTGAATCTAGGATCATCCTCCACAATGCCGTTTGTAATGACCGCGCCTTCCAGTTCAGCGCCGGCATTCTCCAAAAGGCTCTCAGCATACCATCCGTCTGTGCCCAGGAATCCCATATCTTCATAGCCGAGATCCGCTGCCTGCTTAGCCATTAAAGCCGCATGGCGATATTCGCCAGTCGGATTGAAGACTGCCTCGGCCCCCGAATCATGAATCTTGGTCAGTTGCGAACGGAATTCCGTATCGGTGATCTGGAACCCTTCTTCAGCGGTAATTGTCCCACCCAGCTTGATAAATTCTTCCGAGAAAATTTTAACCAGGCCCTTGGAGTATGCCGCTGTGACGCAAGTCAAATTGGCAACTTTCCGAAGCCCCATTTTATTATAGGCGTACTGGGCCAGCGCTTTACCCTGATAGGAATCCGGGAAGCAAACCCGAAACATATAGGGTTTTACTGAACCGTCTTCATTGACAGTCACGCGCTCATTTGTTGCCGCTGTGCAAACCAGGGGAACCTGGGCCGCTTCTCCGATGGCTGCCAGCGGCATGGCATAATCGCTTCCGTCCGGTCCGATGATCGCACATACTTTGTCCTGTTGAATCAAACGATTGGTGGCATTAACGCCTTCTGAAAAGTCAACAGAGATGTCATAGCCTATCAGTTCGACCGGACGGCCCAGAATCCCGCCTTTGGCGGTTAATTCAGCGGCGTAGTCCTGTGCGGCCAAATAGGCGGATTGGCCAACATAGGCGTCTGTCCCAGCCATTACAGCAATGAAGCCGATTTTGATAGGTTCACCGCTGGCTGTATTCGAACCGCTAGTTGCGGTGGAACCGGCCAATGAACTTTCGACAGTACTTTGAGCTTCTCCGCTGCAAGCAATAAGCATTGCGGCGATCATGCATAAGGTCAATAACAAACTTGCTTTTCTAAGTATTTGCCTTTTCATTTATCCCTCCATAATTTCTCTGATCCCCTGTTTGCTCTCTCATTTTCATCGAATATGCAATCAAGTGTTACGAAAAATGCAATGCCTCCTTATTCAAATATTTCGGGTTTAATTAAGGGTATTGATGCCAGAAGAGGATGATAAATATTTGATAATACGTATTACTACTATTATTATATTTATTTGAAATGGCCTGTCAACCTGACTATTCGCACACAATAGTCAATGCTGTTTTGTGCATTTTCAATAAGTGTCGATTTTTTCGAACCCTTCCCCAAAAACTTCTTTTGATTCAGTAACAATGATCAGCGCGTCGGGATCGATTGACTTGATCGTGTGGCGGATGCTCGCTATCTGTTTCTTGCTGCAAGCGCAAATCACCATTTCTTTAATTTGTTTTGTATAACTGCCAATGACCCTTATCCGGGTCGAGCCTCTGCCGACAGTATTGTCGATAGCCTGCGCAACTGCGTGGCCGAGCGGTGTGACAATCATGGCCAAGGCACCCGATTTCGAACCAAACATTATTTTATCCATCACTGTCGTAGCGGTTACTGATGAAATGATTCCAAACAAAACCGCATCGACATTCTTGAATACAAAACCGCCGGTAAGAATAACGGCGCCGTCCGTTATGAGTGTTATCTGCCCGACCGACAGGTGAGGGTGGCGCTTTCTTAACATCAGAATAACAAAATCAGAACCGCCGGTTGAAGAGTTTTGCATGTAAATCAACGAAAGCCCGCCGCCAGCGCACAGGCCCATGAATATTGCAGCAAGCAAGGGGCTGCCAGAGTATGTGGGGATTTTAGGCATGACTACATCCGTAAAGAAGGCTGCAATGGTCATCGATCTTATCGAGTTTAGCAGAAAAGCCCTGCCCATGTATTTATAGCAAATTATTCCGATTGGTATGTTGAACAGCAAAGTAATTGTACCCAGCGGGATACTGATGAAATGATTGATGAGCAGCGCGATTCCATAAAGTCCGCCCGGCGCAAAATTGGCATTATAAGCAAACGTATAGATGCCGACGGCAAATAGAAATGAACCGACAATATCATAAAATATGGCTATACCTAGTTTTTTCATATTCCCCTCTTGATGATTGCCTCCTGATGGCGCAAAAATGCATAAGAAGCACGGCAAAGAGCTGTGGCCAGATCTCCCTACCGTGCTTTGCTTATTTAACCGAATTAAGATCGTCCTTTGTTGTTTATATCAAATCAGCTGCCAACTTTATATTTGTCGATTTTAACAAAGGCCTGGTCTTTGATTTGATAAATTGGAGCTTCACGATTGGGATTATGCGTCTCCGGATTAATGGTAATCTTACAGGTCAGTCCTTCCAGATCGGTGGTCTTTTCCAACGCATCCCGTATTTTTTCTGGGTTGGCTTCTTTGGCCGTTAGAATTGCAGATTTGAGCATGGCAAACGCATCATAAGCCAGATAAGCGTCAGCAGCGGCATTGGTGCTCGGATCATAGCCGTATTTGGCAATGTAATCATCCTTAAAGTCCTGCAGGGTGTCGGCGTCGATGTCTACGCTCATCATCAAGGTTGTTCCTTCAACATTCTCGCCGGCAATATTGAAAATGTCATTGGCCATGAAAGAATCCGTACCGACCAGCGGCTGTGTAAGACCAAGCGCGCGGGCCTGGTTGGCAATCAAGCCATCTTCTTTATAATAGCCTACGGCCAGATAAAGAGCGTCAAAGTCACCGGCGTCCTTGATTTTCGACAATTGGGCGCGGAAATCAACATCGCCATTATTAAAGGCTTCGGCAATCGTAATCTTTCCGCCGGCAGCTTCAAAATTCTTGGTAAAATTCTGATAGACGCCGACCGAATAATCACTGCCAACATTATAGAGAACAGCGCATTTCTTATAGCCGAGCTTTTTGAATGCGTAATTTCCCATGATTTCACCCAGCTGAGGGTCAGACAGGCAGGCGCGGAAAGCATATTTTCTGACTTCGCCGGCTTCAGTCTGAGTCACTTTGGCATTGCTGGCAATTGTTGTAATCATTGGAATTTTGTTTTCTTCACAAACGCTGGCCATGGCAATCGTCGTCGTTGAAGCATCAGTGCCAATCAAAGCAACAACCTTATCGTTTACAATAGCTTTTCTTGCTGCGTTTGTAGTCTCGACTGAGTCATCCCGGTTATCATAGATGTTGAGCTTGATTTGCTTGCCGAGCAGTCCACCTTGACTGTTGGCTTCATCAACAAGCATTTGGACCGTGCGGGACATGATTTCACCATAAAGTGCACTTTCGCCAGTAATAGGGCAAATCACACCGATGACGATGGAATCATTTTCCTCATTTTGACCTGACGTTTTGCAGGATGTAATTGAGGCAACCATGGTTAAGATCAGGATACAGATAACAATTCTTCTGAACGTACGCATCTTTTACTCCTCTTTTCAATCTGGTTTATTAACTGGCGTTTGAATCTTGCTTTTTGACGGTGAAAATCTGAATTCTGTCTCAAATCAATACCAATATTTTTTCCTATCACCTCCAGAAACGGTCATTTGAACACTCACCAGCCTGTTTTGCGAATGTGTTATGCCATTTTGCCCTTACATCCAGGCGCCACCGTTGGGCGAGACGGTCTGGCCGGTGATAAATTCAGCTGCCTCTGATACTAAAAAGCAGATGGCATAGGCCTGGTCTTCCGGTATGCCGGCACGATACCACATCGTATCCTTGATTTCATCTTCCCAAGGCCTGATTCGAGCCATTCTTGTGTCTGTAAGTCCTGGCGCTACCGAATTGACATTAATGCGGTATTTTGCCAGTTCCCAGGCCAATTCCTTGGTTAACCCCAGCACACCCGCTTTTGCCGCTGCGTAATGCGGATCGGAAAAATCGCCAACGATGCCGGCGCCGGAGCTGATATTGCAGATCTTTCCGCGGTTGTTGCGGATCATATGCGGAATCACTTCGGTTGCAAACATATAGACGCTCGACAAATTCAGCTTGATAAGCCGATCCCATTCCGGATAGGTCATGTCGTCGATTGTTTTCCCTCCGCCGCAGCCAGCTGCATTATTGACCAGAATGTCGATCTTGCCATAGGCTTCCAGTGCCGCTGCCACCGTTTTTTTGATATCATCCAGCTGGCATACGTCGCAAGTCACAGCTGTTGCCGTACCCCCTTGTGCCCGAATCTCTTCGACAACCTTCGCAACGCTGTCGGCTTCGATGTCGCAGGCGGTGACACTCGCTCCCAGGTTTGCCAGCATGATGGCGGCAGCCCGGCCAATGCCGTTGCCGGCGCCGGTCACAATCGCGCTTTGTCCTTTTAAGCGAAAAAAATCCAATGTCGCGGTTTCAATATTCTTTTCCATCATAATACCCTTGACTCCCCTCAAATTATTTTTCAAGCAAGCCCAAATAGAGTTCGCAATATTCAATGGCATTCCTGACTGCTGTTGAAACGCGATTGCGATTTCTCATGACGCTGGTATATTCCAGCTTATATTCGAGGCTTTTGGGATCCATACCGGCTAAATTAATAGCGGTATATAGAAACGGGATCGGTTTGGCAGCCGGCGAATAGGCATATGAATTCTGTTCGAAGCGGTCACAGAGTGTATTCAGTGCCCAGGTAAGCGTCTGGCTGAGTTTTAAGAGCAGGCCATTGGCCAATTGCACCCGTTTGTCAGTAACCGGCTGGCCAGCAAGGCTTTTGCCCACTTCATTGATTTTTCCGGCTAAACCCTGCAGGATATCCAGATTTTGCATAATGCTTTTGATTTCAATGCTTTTGTCTGCTTTGTCAACGATATTCTGGAGCTTTGCTTTTGCATCCTGACAGGTCACTGTAAAATCATAAGGTAAAATCGGTTCGTATACGTAATGGCAAATAATGGCAGCATCGATTTCCAAGTCCTTTTTCAGATTCACTTTATCGACCTTTTCCATATCGTCTTTGATTGTATGGGCCCACCAGCCCATAATGGCGCCATTTGTCCGTTTGACATATTCCGGCGACATTCCCATGCGGCCGACGATGGAGGTGATCCCAATTCCAAAAAACGACATGTCGCCATACTTGTCTAATGGCGGAACTACAATATCCTGCTTAAGAACATCATTAACCATGTTTTTGACAAATGACCTGATTTCACTTGAAGCTGTGCAGGTATAAACGCTTGCGTCCAGCATGCCGGTCGAGTCAATATTGACGCCGCCGATGCAGTTTTTTTCCAGATCGTCCCAATGATGATCGATAAACCAGGTCGAACCAGCAGATTCAGCTATCTCATGCCCGTTCCAGCAGATAAAATAGATGCTGCGCTTGACCAGGTCGCGATGTTTGGCCAATAGCTCAGCCAGATGCAGAATGGTCCCGTCGCCAGTCGCATTGCAGGTGACGCCAGGTTCCCAGGCATCAAGATGGCCATTGACCAGCAAATATTTCTCCGGTTCTTCACTGCCTCTGAGATAGCCTACCGGCATGGGAAGCATATCCCAGCTGCGAGTCGATTTTGCCTTGATATTGAGAACAACCTTTTCACCGCTCTGGCAAAGTTTTTTCAAACGCAGGCCGTCCGCATGCGTAATTCCGACGCCAACGATTTGAGGGATGTCCTTGAAGGTTTCCGGCGTGGGATTGCCCCAAACCGCTTTAAGTCCACGGCCGCAAATAAAGTCCTGGTCAGTCGCGCCGTCCTCGCCCCAGTTGGCGCAAATAATCGCACTGGCACCCATTTCCGAGGCTATTCTGGCTTTTTCCGGAGTGCCGGGAGCAAACGAGACTTCGACTAAAACGGCCTTGCCTTTAACGTCCTTGCCAATATAGTCGGCATAATCGCCGCCGGAAACATAGACGACTTCAACATCCAGCCCCTCGTCAGGCGTCGATGCGATATGGCAGCAAGGCCGGCTCTCCAGATCCATTTTTTCTGGAAGGAGCATCTTGATTTCAGAAAAAACCGGATTGCTGTTGTAGGCTTCGAAATCGACTACTTTGCCGTCCAAGCCAAATTCCCGGAATTTTGCCGCAATCCATTCGGCAGCTTTCCTGTCATCACCCATACCGGAAATTCTGCTGGGGAAATGATCCGTTAAATATTGTGCATAGTTATAATTAATCTCAGGACTAATTTCATCATGAATGATGTCATATAATTTGTTCATGACAAGAACCTCCCTTTCAAGATGAATGATCGGATATGCCGTTTATTGAGCCTGCTTGTATCCGGTTTATTCCCGGACTATGGCGATAGCCTCGATTTCAACAACCATTCCATGATTGAATTTGCCGACTTCAATCGTACTGCGGGCGGGCGGGTCGATTGGGAAAAATGTCTTGTAGACATCATTGAACTCTGAAAACATATTAATATCCGATATGAATACGGTAGTTTTGATCACATGCTCCAAATCGGAATTGGCTGCTTCCAGAACGGCAGACATGTTTTTGATGACCTGTGCCGTTTGTTGTTTGATATCGCCTGGCGCAACGATTTTTTGAGTAACCGGATCAGCGGCGGTGACACCTGCGGTGAATATCAGATTATCCAGACGAAAGGCTTGAGAATACCATCCACCTGGCTCCGGTGCAGTTGTTGATGTGATTTTAATCTTTTTCATGTGTTTCTCCTCCCATGTTATCTGATTATATTTATTTTGATTCAAATTAATAATTTTTTGATCTCAGTCCATAATGATCCCTTGGTTTATGCGAGTAAAAAATTTACATCAAAAAACCGTCTTCAATTGTCTGTTTGAAAAATAAATTCCTGGTAGATTTTGCTCATCTCGTATAAGCTGTCCATGCTGACCCATTCATTTCTCGAATGCAGTCCGCCGCCCGAACCGCCCAGGCAAACAACCGGAATGCCGGTCAGCGGAACCAGCCTGTTATTGTCGGAAACACCGGTCCCATATCTTGTCTCCATGGATTTCCCGGTAATTTTTTGATAAGCATGGCCGAGTTTTGCCAGAAAAGGAAAATCCTGACCAAGATCAAATGACGGATAGTAGGGGTCTTTGATTGTAAAAGAGAATTTTGCTTTAAGATCCAAACGAGAAACCAGCTTTTTCATTTCATTGATGATGAATTCTTCCGTTTCGCCTGGAACAGTATGCTTGTTAATGAGAAATTCGTAATTCTCCGGTACGACAATGGAATATTCTTTGAATCCGCCTTCTGCTTTCAAGGTGACGAACGGTTGCTCAGGAAGTACCTGATGCTTGAGCAAAGGAATCGAACCCAGAGCGGCAATAAATTTGGAACCCTCCTCGATGGCATTGATGCCGAGGTGCGGTTCGCAGCCATGTGCGGCCAGGCCTTGAACCTGCACATGAATCAGCATTTTGCCGACGCTCCCGACAATTGCTTTGCTTTCCGGTTCAGCTGCTATGCCGAAATCAGCCGTAATGCCATTTTCGATTAAACGGTTGACGCCTGCTGAAAAAGTTTCTTCATCCGGAACAAAAGCAAATATCAATTCCCCGGGCAAATCCTGTTTGCGTTTGGCGGCAATGCGCACCAGGTCAAGAGCGGCCGCGATGCCGCCTTTCATATCCAACGCTCCGCGGCCATACATCCGGCCGTCGACCAGCAATGGCGCAAATGGGTCGGAATCCCAATTTTCGCCAGCTGGAACGGTGTCGATGTGTCCGGTAAAGAGTATCCGGGGGCCAGGCTTTTCGCCCTTCAAAGAAGCCACTACATTAAAACGCCTGGAATCGACGGTTTGGCAGCTGACTTCATCAGCGCCAAGGCTTTTAAACATCTTTAAAAGATAATTGCCGATCGCGTCTTCATTTCCTGAAACAGAGGGTATGGCAATCAGTTCCCTGATGGTTTTTTCAATGAATTTTTTGCTGTCCTGCATTTTTTCACCTTCTTGCCAAGTTGTTAAATAGGCGTTCTTCTGCCGCCATTGGGGGCGACGATTTGGCCGGTGACATATTCGGCAGATTCGGATACCAAAAACAGCACCGTGTTGGCGACGTCTTCGGGTGTGCCGATTCGGCCCCAGGGAATATCGGGGATCTCGTCATTGACAAATTCGAAATCGGTTTCCCTCAATCCTGGCGTATCTGTCGTTGCCACGGGTATAACGTTGCAATTGATTTTGAATTGTCCCACTTCTTTGGCAATCGAAGTCGTCAGTCCGATTATTCCCGCTTTTGCCGAGGCATAGTGTGCGCAATAATCGCCGCCAACCACACCGTAACCTGAACTGATGTTGACGATCTTGCCAAAGTTCTGGCGTTTCATGTATGGGAAGACTTCACGGATCATATAAAATGTACTGTATAGGTTCAGGCGGATGTATTTGTCCCAACGCTCATCCGTTATCGTTTCGAAATTGCAAGGCAATTCGCCGCCGCCGGCATTATTGACCAAAATATCCACGCCGCCGAATTTGCCGGCAGTAAATTCAACCAGTTTCTTAACTTCGTCAACCAGCGTGACATTGCAATGGCAGTATTGGGCGATGCCGCCGTTTGCTTCGATTTCCTTTTGAACGGCAAGGCCCCATTCATCATTAACATCGCTTATGACGACTTTTGCGCCATATTCGGAAAGCGCCAGGGCAATTCCTCGGCCGATGCCTCGGCCTGAGCCGGTTACTATGGCAGTCTTCCCGGCTATTCTCAAAAAGTCTTTCATTGATATTTCTCCTTTTCCAAATATTTGTACATGATGGCTATTTAAAATTGGCTGTCAATTTTGCGCAGATGATCATATTCTTTTTTCTTCCATCATTTTGTATAGATCGCTTCTGATATTGACGACCTTTGATTTCGCCTTTGCGGCAAGCTTTATGGCAGCCTCATTGGCTTCCCTGATCAGATCCGCCTCGCAAACCCGGGTGATCTTGCGATCTTCCATGACCACTTCGCCATTGATGATCGAAGTCTGGACTTCGCTCCCATTTGCCGCATAAATAAGATTTGGCACGATATTGCGAATGGGATCGAAATGGATCGGCGTCAATGTCGGCTGGGCAAAATCAACCAGGATGATATCTGCCTTTTTGCCTTCCCGAAGCGAGCCGACCACCTCACCCAGTCCGATCGCCCGTGCCCCGTCAATAGTCGCCATTCGCAGCACTTTCCATGCCGGGAAAATACGCGGGTCGTTATATTTGCATTTGTTCAATATCGCCGTAAATTTCATCTCGTTGAACATATTGCTGGTATTGCCGCCCGAAGTTTGGTCCGAGCCAAGCGCGAGCCGGTTGCTGTGCTTGTTGAACTCGTAGGCAGGAGGGACGTTCCCGTCAATGATCGCTTCGCTGCCGGAACACAGAACCATCGCGCCGCCCGATTTGGCCACGTATTCAAGTTCATCGTCAGTCGCAACAGACAGGTGGACGCCCAGCATCCGCTTATCAATCAGGCCCCATTTCCCCAAAAGCGGGATACTGCGCTGGCCATACCGCTTTAACATCTGGTCGGTCTCGCGGGTGCCGCAAGACAGATGCATATGCATGCAGATATCCAGTTTCTTGGATACTTCATTGACCTCCAGCATCATCTCTTTCGAAATCCGGTCCGGCGCCACCGGACCAAGCATGCAGGTAATTCGTCCGTCATTGCCATGATGATATTCATTGATCATCTTTAAATTGGTCGCAAAGCCTTTTGCTTCGATCGCCGGATCAAAAGGATACAAATCGCCGATCGGCGTGTCCGACGCATTGGCCGGAAGCGCTTGGATCAAATGGGTCAGGCAGGCTCTTGTGCCGAGTTTGATGTGGTTTTCCACCAGATCATACATCGTATCGCTGTAATCGCCGAATGTTGTCGTTCCGGCTTTCATGGCCTCAATGAGATAAACAATCGAACCTTTTTTAGTCTCATCCAGGGACATGACTTCACTAAACGGCCAAATGCAGCTCTGCAGCCAGTTGTCGCTATCCTGGGCAAGCCCTTTCATCAATGCCATATCCGAGTGCATGTGGGCATCAACGAATCCCGGCATCACAACTTTATTGGTCGCATCAATGTAGCGGTGCGCTTTGAAATCGCGAAGAATTTCATCTGTTTCACCGACTGCGGCAATCAAGTCACCCTTGATGCCGACAGCGCCGTTGTTAATGATACCCGTTCCGCCCTCTTGTTCCATGGTAACGACTATACCGTTATGAATAATAATATCTAGCATGACTGTTGCTCCTTAAGTGTATTGCTGACGCAAAAAATCTCCTTGAATTGGCACAATCCGGAGTCTGACAATATGAATGCATGCTGGGTGGATTTACATCCAGGCGCCCCCGTTTGGGCAAAGCACCTGACCGGTTACATAATCAGCCGCTTCCGAAACCAGATAGCAGATTGCCGCTGCCTGATCCTCCGGTTGTCCGACGCGATACCAGCCAAGGCCGGCAGTCTCGTCCTCCCATGAGCGGTCTGGAAGATGAGCCGCCTGCGTATCTGTAAGGCCGGTGCCCAGTGCATTGACATTGATCCGGTACGGCAACAGTTCTTGTGAAAGCTCTTTGGCCAATCCGAGCATTCCGGCTTTAGCCGCAGCATAGTGCGGATCCGAAAAGTCGTAGCCAAATGCCGCGCCGGAACTGACCATGACAATTTTGCCGCGCTTTTTGCTTGTCATATAGGGCAGGACTTCATTGGTAAACATGTATGCGCCGGTAAGATTGACGTTGATGATTCTGTTCCATTCGACATAATTCATTTTATCGAATCTCCTGCCGCCCCCGAAAGCGGCGGCATTATTAACAAGGATATCGATATCGCCGAAAGCGTCGGCAGTTTTGACAATCGTGTTTTTGATGTCTTCGAGGTTTGTCACGTCACATTTAACCGAAATGGCGCAGCCGCCGCGTTCTTTAATTTCTTTGGCGACATTGGCAGCTCCAGTTTCGTTTATGTCACACACGGTGACATTGGCGCCGAGATCTGTCAGCATTATCGCAGTAGCTTTGCCGATGCCGCCGGCAGAACCCGTTACGATCGCTGTTTTCCCTTCGAGTTTGAAATAATCGAACATTGCTTTTTGAGTTCTTTCGGTCATAAGACATTTCCTACCTTACACAAATAATGATCAGTGTTTTTTGCCGCCAAGATATGCGGCAATAATGCTTTCATCAGCGGCCATTTCAGCGGCCAGCCCGGTCTTGACCACACGTCCCAGTTCAAGTACGCAAGCATGATGGGCAATGCTGAGTGCCTTGCGCGCATTTTGCTCTACCAGGAGCACCGAGATCCCTGTCGCGTTAATTTCCTGAATATAGCGCATCACGTCGTTGACGATCAGCGGCGCCAGTCCAAGCGACGGTTCGTCAAGCAGGAGGACTTTGGGATTGGACATGATTCCTCGAGCCATAGCCAGCATCTGCTGTTCGCCGCCGGATAAAGTTCCTGCGCGCTGATTTCGCCGTTCCTTTAAGCGGGGAAACATGTCAAACGCCTGCAAAAGGCCCGGCGTGCGGTTCTTAACCGTAAATCCGCCCATCAATAAATTCTGTTCGACAGATAGGTTGGAGAAAATCCAGCGGCCTTCGGGCACAAGCGTAACACCGCTTAGCACAATCTTGTGCGGTTCAACCGGCAATTTTTTATCGTCCAGAAAAATAGATCCTTCCGGCTTCAAAAGGCCTGCGATGCATCGCATCAGTGTCGACTTTCCTGCGCCGTTCGCCCCGATGATCGACAGGATTTCGCCCTTTTGCAATTGGAAATCCACCCCTCGCAAGGCTTGTATTTTTCCGTAGCTGTATTTCAGATCCTTTACGGTTATCATTGCTCATCCACCCCCAGATACGCATCCTGAACACTTTTATTGTTGCGGACATCTTCAGGCGTCCCTGTAACCAACATGCATCCGAAATTGATCACCGAGATTTGGTCGCAGACCTCCATAATCACGTCCATGTGATGATCAATGACAACAATGGCAATATCATTTTCATCGCGGATCTTTTTGATCAGTGCGGAAAGTTCGGCTGATTCTTCTTCGTTCATGCCAGCAGCCGGCTCGTCGAGCAGCAGCACCTTCGGACCGGTGATCAATCCGCGCATGATTTCGAGTCGCCGTTGCATGCCGTAAGGCAGATTATTGGCGCGCTGGTTTCTGAATTGGGCGATTCCTGCCTTTTCCAGCAGTTCGTTGCAGAGCGTTTCCATTTTCCGCTCTTGCTCTTTGTATTTTTTATTGCGGATAATCCCGTCAAATAAATTGTAGTGAATGTTTTTCTGGCAGGAAGTCAGCAAGTTGTCAAAAACCGTGAGTTCGCCGAACAGCCGGATATTTTGAAACGTTCTGGCAATGCCCATTTCAGCTATTTCGTGTACCTGCTTGCCGACGATTGATTTCCCGAAGAGTTTCACATCGCCGCTCGTCGGTGCATAGACCCCGGTTATTATATTGAAAAGCGTCGTTTTTCCAGCTCCGTTCGGACCAATTATTCCATAAATCTCATGTTCCTTGACCTTAACGTTGATCCCCTGAGCAGCTACGACACCACCAAACCGCTTATTGACATCCACAACATCCAAAGCATAATTAACGACACTCATGCTTGCTCCTCCTCTTTGCGCACAGAGAGCCGATTTTGTTGGCAAGCTCTCTAAACCGCAGTTCTTTCATACCCATGAGTCCGCCCGGGCGGAACAGAATAACGAGAACGACCAAAAGTCCATACATGACCATGCGCCATTGCTGAGCCGAACCAAAACGCAGGAGTTCCGGAAGCGGAACCAGAATGAGCGCCGCCAGGATCGTTCCGGTAAGGCTGCCCTGGCCGCCAAGGATGACTGTTATCAGAAGCTCTTCCGACTTGACGATCGTGAACATGCCCGGCTGCAAATAATGCATATAGTGGGCAAGCAATCCGCCTGCCAGACCGCAAAGGCCGCAACTAATGGCCATCGCCAGCATTTTATACTTGAAAACATTGATTCCGACTGATTTTGCCGCCAGTTCCTGTTCGCGAATGGCCACGCAGTTGCGTCCGGCTTTAGACTTGAGAAAATTGCTTAGAATGATCACAATAATAATTACCATCAGCCAAACAGCCCAGAAATTCGAGAAGGCCGGAATGTCGGTCAAACCACGCGAACCGCCGGTAATTCCAGTCAGGTTTTGAATAACGAGCTTTATACCTTCTCCAATGCCGAGTGTAACGATAATAAAATAGTCGTCTTTCAGCCGGAGCGTCGGATAGGACAACACAACCCCGATCAATGTGGCTATGATAATGCCGCATAACAGGCCGACTGGAATCGGAACGCCGAAATTCTTGGTTAAAAGTCCGGTAACATACCCGCCAATAGCCATGAATCCCGCGTGGCCCAACGAAAACAGTCCGGTAAACCCAGTCAGGATCGAGACGCCCAGGATGGCAATCATATAGATGCCAACCAATGTAAATACACCTAGCCAGTAACTCAACATGTTCTGTTCCTCCTCTTAGGCCTTGTCTTCAATCGATTTACCCAGAAGTCCTGAGGGCTTGATGAGCAGGACAACGATGAGGATTGTATAGGCAAACAAGTCGCGCAATGAAGATGATACATATCCAGAAATCATTGTTTCACAGACACCGAGAATCAGTGCGCCCAGAACCGCGCCCGGTATGCTGCCAAGGCCGCCGATTACCGAGCTTACAAAAGCTTTGTTTGTCATAAACGAACCCAATGTCGGATACGTTGTGTATTTTGCGCCTAGCATGGTTCCGGCAAGGCCTGCCAGCAGGCCAGCGAGCAAGAAAACAATGCAGATCAATTTAAAGACATTAACGCCCATCAGCGAAGTCGTATTGAGATCGAAGGAAGCGCCTTTGATGGCAAGCCCGATTCTGGTCTTTTGTATAAAGAGTTCAATTAAAACCAGGGCAATAACGCTGACAACAAAGATGATAATATCAACAAGCGCAACACTGGATCCAAAGATGCTGATTGCTTTGGTTGAAAAATTAACCGGGAAAATTCTGAACCGGCCAGAGAAAGATATGATAACCAGGTTTTCACTCATAACCATGATGCCAAGACCGGCGATCATCAAATACAATCTGCGGATGTTCTTCTTGAGCAACGATCGGTAAACAGTAATTTCGATCACCACGGCAAGGATGCCGGCCATAATAATACCGGATAATATGCCAAGATATAGATTTTGGGAAACCAGAGTCAAAAAGAAGAAGGCGGCGTAAGAACCAATTGTAACCGTTATGCTATGGGCAAAGTTCGTGAAATTGAGCAGGCTGTAAATCAGCGCATAGCCAACCGCCATTAACGCATAAACACTGCCGACAGATAATCCGTTAATTAATTGCTGAAAAAACAAGTTAAATCCCTCCCCTGAATAGATCAGAGTCTTTTATTTATGAAAATGTCAAAGCTGCGATATTCAAAATAGCAAGTTGTTTTGAAAAGCAAGGAGTTGACATTTGGGTTTTCTTATTTGGTAGAATTGGCCAGGGAATAAAGGGACACGGGCAGGCAGTCTTTCATGCCTGCCCGTGTCAATTGAAATACTATTTTATTTCTATTTCAGTTGATTTAAAGGTGTCAACATTAACAAATTTGGATGATTCTATTTTGCAGATGATGGCATTGCGTACCGGATTATGGGTCTCCGGGTTGATTGATAATACACTGGTTAAACACTGCAGGTCTTTTGTGTTTTCCATGGCATCGCGGATATCGGCAGAAGCGGCAGAATTTTTGGTTTCGATAGCGTTTTTAATGACCTGGAAGCAATCATAGGTGAAAAACGCATCCGCGCCAACCGAACCGGGATCATAACCGTATATCGCTTTGAACTCGTCTTTAAATGTCTGGAGATTGGACGCTTCAGTGTCTATGCCAACAATGAAGGTGCCGCCTTCCATCGACTCGGAAGCGATTGAAAACAAATCTTCCATCAACCAGCAGTCTGGGCCGATAAATGTCTCGTCAATTCCCAAAGCTCTGGACTGATTAGCAATCAAGCCAAGCTCTTTGTAGGTTGCCGGGATATACATGGCATCAAATTCCTTGTTTGAGATATTGGTGAGCTGAGCGCGGAAATCAACATCGCCGACCTGATAAGCTTCTGTGGCAACGATCTTGCCGCCGCATGCCGTAAAGGCCTTGTCAAAATTCTGCATGCAGCCGACGCAATAGTCGTCGCCGATGTTGTAAATAATGGCAACGGTCTTGATGTTAAGCTCATTATAGGCGTATTGGGCCAGGACTTGATTGAGCTGAGGATCGGAAAGGCAGGCACGGAATGCATTCGGTCTTACGGTTCCATCTTCCAGTTGGGTGACCTTGGCGTTTGTCGCACAAGTTGCCATGAATGGCACGCCGTATTCGTCGCAAACTTCGGCCAGAGCGAGCGCGCTGGAAGAGCTGTCCGGGCCGATGAATGCTACGACGCCATCATTTTGGATCGCTTTGCGGGCAGCATTGGTCGTTTGCACCGCGTCGCCGGCAGTGTCATAAATCTTCAGTTCGACCTGTTTGCCAATAATGCCGCCTTCTTTGTTGACCTTGTCGACGAGCATTTCAAAGGTTTGCGATTCAACCAGACCCCAGGGTGCGCCCTCGCCGGTAACCGGTCCGATATAGCCAAGGACAATTTTTTCCGCGCCGGACTTGGTTTCGGATTGGGATCCGGCAGTGGAATTGCCTTCAGCTGTGCTTGCGGTTGTGTTTGCTTGATTGCCACATGCAACAAGGGCCATCACCATTGCTGCCACCAACAGGATTACAGTAAGCTTTTTTAACATTTGCATTCCCTTCTTCCTTCTTGTTTTTTATTTTTTTGGCACAATTGCCAAAGGATACAAAAATCATTTGCCGATCAAGGCTAGATATAAGCTGCAATATTCAATGGCATTATTAACGGCAACGGCAACGCGATTGCGGCTGCGGACAGCTTCCGTATAGTTCAGCTTGTATTCCAGGCTTTCGGGATCCATTTGTGCAAGATCTACTGACAGGTAAAGATATGGGATTGGGCGGGCAGCGGGCGTATAGGCGTAAGAATTCTGTTCAAAGCGGTCGCTCAGCGTATAAAAAGCCCAGGTCAGGGTTCTGCTCATTTTCTGCAGCAGAGCGTTGAGCAGTCTGACCTTTTCATCAGTCATCGGATTTTGGGCTAACGCCTGTCGGAGTTCGTTCATCTGGACAGCGTATGCCTGCAGCTTGCGGACATTATGCAGGATGCTTGCCATTTCGATTTTTTGATCTGCCTTGGCCATAATGTCGATCATTTTGTTTTCAGCATCCTTCAGCGTCCTGGTAAAATCGCAGGGAAGAACCGGATCATTGACATAACTGCAAATCACAGCGGCGTCAAATCTTAGGTCGTTGATCAAATTCGCCTTGTCAATCTTGTCCATATCGTCCTTGATGGTATGATTCCACCAGCCAAGAACACCGCCATGCGTTTTTTCGATGTATTCATCCGACATGCACATGCGCCCGACAATCGAAGTAATGCCTACACCAAAAAACGACTGATCGCCAACTTTGTTGAGCGTCATGCAATCCGTGTTGAATCCGATCGATTCCTTGATCAGGCTGGTTGAGAAGTCAATGACTTCCCGCGAAGCGGAGCACTCATAATTGCAGGCATATTTCATGCCGGTTGTATCAATGTTTATGCTCCCGACACAATTTTGTTCAAGATCTTCCCAATGGTGATCGAGATACCAGGTCGAGCACGCCGATTCAGCTATCTCGTGGCCGTTCCAGTTAATAAAGTAGATGCTGCGTTTGATCTGGTCGCGGTGCCTGGCCAACACTTCAGCAAGATGCAAAATCGTCGCAACGCCCGAACCATTGCAAGTAACGCCTGGTTCCCAGGCGTCAAGATGGCCGTTGACAAGCAAATATTTTTCAGGTTCTTCACTTCCGCGCAAATAGGCCACCGGCATCGCGAGCTTGTCCCAGCTGCGCGTGGATTCGGCTTTAACCCGGACTACAACTTTTTCGCCCGATTGGCAAAGGTCTTTCAGCATCAAGCCAGCGCTATGAGTAATGCCCACGCCAACAATTTGAGGAATATCCCCAAAGGTCTCCGGTGTTGGATTGCCCCAGACTGCCTTTAATCCACGCCCGCAAATGTAATCCTGTTCAACATTTCCATCCTCGCCCCAGTTGGCGCAAATCATGGCCGCAGCGCCTTTTTCGGCTGCAATGCGCGCTTTCTCAGGGGTTGCCGGGCTATAGGACACTTCAACGATGACAGCCTTGCCGCGGACATCTTTGCCTTCATAATCAGGATAGCCGCCAGCGCCAAGATAAAGAACCTCAACTTCAAGCCCGTCGGGAGGCGTGGAAGCGATATGGCAGCAAGGCCGGCTTTCCAAAACCATGGTTTGAGGTTGCAGCAGCTTAAACTCAGAATAGACTGGGTTGCTGTTGTAAATTTCACAATCAACTACTTTGGATTCAAGTCCAAATTCCGCGTACTTTTTTGCCAGCCATTCTGCCGCTCTGCGGTCATCGCCCATTCCGGATATGCGGCAGGGAAAATTATCGGTCAAATACTGGGTGTATTCATAATTCTTTTCTGCGCTAAGCTGATCTTCTATTAAATGGAATAAAGCATTCATGATGATAGACTCCTTATTATAAGATTAAGCATTAAACCCGTGCCTGTACTTTTTCATCGGATTTTCGTTTGAGACCTATACAAAAAGATATACTGGCAATATTTTATATTGTCCAAGCTCTATTCATTTCTCAAAGTACATATCTGATGAGAAAAATATCATTTCGAATCAATAGCAATGCACAAAAACCAGACGCGGTTGTGTAAACGCTTTCATTTGAAGCCATAATCAGCTCAATAGTTGTATTCAATAAAAATGCAAAACCGGTTGAAGTCCCATTGCATTTATCTTGTATTGTGTAGATAATTTGAAAACCTGCTTACACTCCTTTAGAAGCAGCGAAACTGTTTTTACTTCTCTGATGAGTTTCGAAACTCATCCAAATAGTTATACAAAGTAAATTTTGAAATATCAAAAATCTTGCAGATTTTTGTTCCAGACTTGGCGATAAAGAATGCGCCTTTTTCATCCAAAAATCGCAAAGCCTTGATTTTATCTTCTTTTTTCATTTCACTTACGGGTTTCCCGGTAATCTTTATGCTTTCCTGGATTAAATAATCCAGTAATTCATTGACATTATTGACAAATTTCTCTTCAACGTTGGCACTGGTCATTGTCATTGACGCAATGGACTCTTGCATGCTGATCAAGTCGGAAATGTCAAAATTGATGCACAAAGCACCAACCGGATCACCATTGGCATTTTTAAAGTAAATGGATGAGGAGCGCAACGTTTTGCCTGTTTTGGATTGGGTCACATAATTGTACTGGTTCAAACCATCGGAAGTGCCCCTTAATACCTGCAGGCCCAAGTTGCTGCCGCAATCTCCGACCTTGCGGCCAGAAACTTTCCCGTTTTCAATGGCGACTATGGTCTTATCATAGCCATGCGACCAATCATGCAAAACGACTTCACATTTTTCGCCAAACTGAACTGCTATCAAATTCATGACTTCCTTCAGCAATTCTATATCACTTAAAACAGACTCCATTTTGTACTCCTAATATGCAATTGTATGTTTGATTTATTATGACAATTACTATGGATAAATAGTAACATTTTTTGTTTGATTTATCAATAGTTTCTAAAAATATTTTTGATATACCAGAGTAATAATAACTTTTTGTCAGATTCACTAATCAATACTCAATGCCGGCTCTCGCTGCGATTCCCCTTTGAAACGGATGCCGGCAACAACGGATCTCAGATATGTAGTCAGCCAGCTCCAAAAGCTTTTCGCCGGGCTGGCAGCCGGTCAGCACAATTTCTACAGGCGAAGGTTTATCTTTCAAAAGAGCGATGACAGCATCTTCATCCAGCAATCCCATTTCAATTGCCCATAATACTTCATCTAAAACAATCAAATCCAATTCGTTCTTATTAACAGCCTCAGCTGCCGCAGCAAATAATTTTGTCTGGAATTTTCTCGTCTGCTCGATTTCTTCGCTGTTCATATCAAACACAAATTTTTCCGTCTTGCTTTCGGCGAGTACTTTTACGCCCAGTTTTTGCTTTAATACCTCAATTTCACCAGAGAGGCCGCTTTTTAAAAACTGCACCAGCATGACACGCTGGCCATGACCGGCAGCGCGAACCATCAGCCCAACTGCTGCAGTTGTTTTGCCTTTGCCATTGCCATAGTATACATGGATGCGTCCACTATTCGCCATAGGCTTCTCCTTGTGCTTTTTATTGAAAGATTTTATGAACATACTCCGAAGTAAAGACAGATACCAGAGCGCCGTAATCCAGATGAAAATCAATCGTGTCGCCGATCTGGTATTTCTTTTTCGAGCGTGTCAAATCAATGATCATATGGTCGCTGGAAGCGCCTATGATTTCCAGCTCGGATTCAAAAGGAACCAGATGGTTGCATAAAACATCCTGGTGGCCGCAGGCAACAATTGCCCGCCGAATCAAGCCCTTGTCACTAAATTGCGGCATGACGCCATAGGCATTGATCCCGGCCTGGCCAAAAGGAACAGATGGTTTTTCCTTGAGCTCGACGATTTCAGTTCTGAATTGAAAAACATCGGAAAACAGCTGATCCAGTCTATTTTGATAAGATGTCTCAACGCCTCGCAAAATAGTCTCGCCGATTCTTAAATGGTTAATGCCCTGTGGCATCTGATTTTTCTCAAGCAAATACATTGTTCCGGAATTTCCGCCGGATACAATTGGAACAGGAATATCATACCGTTGTCTGATCGATTCGGCGATCGCCGCCAATTGCGAAAGATTGCAGGCCGTCGGAATAATCCCGCCATAGCAATTCATGTTGGTGCCAATGCCCAACAGCTGAATGCCTTTTAGCTGAATGGCCTTGCCGGCAAAATCGAGAGCCTCCGCTTCAAGTATGCCTTCTCGAAGATCCCCCATATCGATCATAATAATGACGCTATGCTTTTTATTCATTTTGCAGGCGGCCGCGGATAATGCTTTTAAGGTTTCCAACTCGGAATTCAGGCTGATGTCCGCGTATTGAACGACGTCTTCGACTTCGGACAGCATTGGAATGCGCAAAAGCGTCTTTTTCACTGGATAATTGGCCAGTTTTTTCAGATTCATGATTCTCGAGTCTGCCAATGAGTCAACGCCGCAATCAATAATCGCATCGATTATTGCCGGGTACGCACAAAAAGCTTTTGTCACCACACTGACTTGAATATTGGCATCTCTGCACATATTCAAGACTGTTTTTACATTATGCACCAATTTGTCTTGATGAATTATTACTGCAGGATGCGTCATCACCAATCCCTCATTCAATCAACTTCAAGGTTTTTTTCAAAAGATAGCTTGCAGCGTCTGGATATCTGATCGAAAGCATGCCCAAAGACGACATCAGATAATCGTTGTCCATTAAAATTTGCGTGTTGTTTCTCGGGAAAAGCCGGGTTGCCTGGTTATCGCTTTTTATTGAAGCAAGAATATCCGCGCCGTTCGGCAAACGCGTTAAGGCGCCGCCGGTTCCGACAATATATTTCACAGCTGTAAGATCTTTGCCGTAAGCGACTTTTCTTCTGCCGTCAGGTCCGTAAATATCCATCATAACGCCAGCATGGCGGTCAAGAGCCGCCAAGGCCGCTTCCTTTGCCAACCGCTCGATAAACCGGACTCCGTCGCCGGTTTGCGGAATGGGGGTGGCCTCAGCCATGTTTTTTTCAATATTGGGAAAGTCATTTTTCAGGGTTTCTTTTCCAACCATTTCCACAACACTCGGGATGTTGACGAAAACGCCTAAATCGCCCTCAACGGTCCGTTTGGCAAACGGTTCGGGATGCATCATGATTTTGCCAATGTCTTCTGACCCATAGGTCACGGAATAAAGGTCAGTCGTTGCCCCGCCAATATCAAACACAATCAAATCGCCGATGATTTGATAAAGTATTTTGGCACTTTCCATAACGGCGCCCGGAGTTGGAATGATGGGCCCGTCAACAAGCTTGCGGATATCCATCATGCCCGGGGCATGGATGATATTCTCTTCAAAAGCGTTTTGAATGATCTTCCTGGTTGGTTCAACGTTCAGCATGTCGACCCGGGGATACACATTATCCGTGAGATAATACGTTAGGCCATAACTGTCTCCCCAATATTGAACATCGTCATGATTTTGAATGTTGCCGGCGTAGATGATCGGAATTTCCGCGCAATTTTTAGCTAATAGTTCAAAATTGGCTTTGGCAGTTTCTTTTTCGCCATAGTCGACGCCACCGGCAACCAGGATGATGTTTGGATTGACTTTTTTGATCCGGGCCAGATCAGCCGGGCCAAGTTTTCCTGCCGTCACGAGCTTGACGATGCCGCCTGCGCCTAAAGCAGCTTCCTTGGCCGCTTTCACAGTCATGTCATAGACAAGTCCGTGCACGCTCATTCTAAGGCCGCCCGCCGCAGAGCTGGATGCGAACAGTTCTTTCCAGGTCAGCTCATTGACACCCATCTGCCTCTTCAAGGCTTCGATCGCGTTTCCAAGGCCAATATTCACATCCCCTTCAGCAACGCTGGTCGGCGATTGCCCTTGACCCAGAAATCGCGGACACCCTGTTCGAATTTGATGGAAGGCATTGACTTTGGTTGTTGTACTGCCAATTTCTGCGACCAGAATGTCAATCTGCATATTACCCTCTTTTTTTACTGACAATGAAGCTGGCAATGTCTATTCCTTTGGTGCCCCTGCCAAAGCCCACATCCATTCCTGCTTCCACAGCTATTTCATTTGTCACCTGCGTTCCTCCGGCAACAAGGATGATTCGGTCGCGAATTCCTTTTTCAATGCATAAATCGCTGATTTTACGCATATTTTTGATATGGATGTTATCGTGGGTAATAATTGTCGAGGCTAAAATCGCATCTGAATTGGTTTCGATTGCCGCATCGACCAGTTTCTCAATCGGGCAGGATGTCCCAAGATAATGATATTTGATGCCAAACTTTTCAATTCCTCCATGCTTGATGTCCAGAACTTCCTTCAGGCCGACCGAGTGCTCATCCTCGCCTACCGTCGCCGCAACGACCGTGATCGGATTGCTGGCAACAAAATCACGGATTTCCCCTTCCATGAGAATCGGTGTTTTTTCAGGTATGACCAGTGTATTCAAATCGATGCCGGTTTTCATTCGGCCTTTGATTTCAACCAATGTGCCTTCGGCTGGATGCATGACTTGCTTGTGAATGACTTCGACATCTTCCAGCCCCATGTTTTCGCCGCACTTGATCGCAGCAAATTCCGCTGTCCGTTCGTCTACCGGGAGGAAAAGCGTCGATACGACCATCCCGTCGGCAAACCACTGAACTTCTGGGCAAACCTGGTTTTTGCCGCAATTGTTCTCGTTTTCAGCCAGTCGGGTGTTGACGTTGTCCATTTCGTCCAGCTCGTCGATGAAGACAATTTTTGAGCGATCTTCAAAGGTATCGCCGCCTATCGCTTCGCTTGCCGAGGAAAATTGCGGCGGGATGCTGTTGTAGCCATAATGGACAGACACTGGCGCAAAATAGTCTTCATCCCGGGCAAATATCATGCCGACGCCAGTTCCCCCGTTAATTTCACGGGCGATGCCATCGCCATTTCTCTCAGGATAATAGCCGCTGTCAATGAAAAAGCCTTGCTCGACGGCTTTGAAATATCCACCGGCCGACAGGATTTCTTCCATAAACAAGATGGCTCTTTCTTTCAATTCCCTGACGTCGCTGCCCAGGACGCCTTCCCGGTTGATGCTGACAATTTCCCGCAGGCCGTCCATGCCGATTAATGCTTGCCTGGCCGTATTGATGGCCGTGATGTTGTTGTAATGCCAGGGGACGTTCCGGCCTTCATCCGGCGTGATTGTTGATTGAATGTCCGCACTGGTCAGCCGCGAAATCATCAGATTCATGGTATGGGCAACGGTTGCCTCGGACATGTTGGATTCCATATATTTCGTGTTCTGCTGCGCGCGCATTTTATAATCGGCAAACAGGTCGCGCAAGGCAACGGCATACGGCAGATCAAGCCGCATGCACGGCGCAGGCGACGCGGTCGGCGGCACTGTCGACAACGCAATATGATCCGGACTAATTCCCAGTTTTTTAGAAAACATGCAATTGATCGCATGCTGCACCATGATTTCCGGCCGGATTTTCCAGGCTTGCATGGCCGTTGCGTTGGCATTGTGTGCGCCATCGATCTGCAGCATTCCTGCCCAGGCAATTATTCTTTTAACTTCGCAAGCGTCGATGAAGCTTCTCACCATATTGATATTGCGGTACAAAACATTGTATTGCGGGTCCTGATGCACCCCGTTGACCCCTTCTTCGGCAAACATGGCGGCAATATCGGGGCCGGCGACGCCGGAAATATACGAGTGGAAATTGATCGGCCGGCCAACTTCCTGCTCGATAAGGTCAAGCGCTTTTCTTGTTGCCCTGACCTGTTTTCTGGTCACCGGAATTCCGCCAATTCCTTGCGGCGTCCCTTCAATAAGCGAGTCAATGTGAGATTGGCCGGCCGTTCTGATCACCATGATATGGTCGGCTCCATTCCATGCGGCCATTCTCATGCGGCGAATATCATCTTCAAACCTTCCTGATGCAATTTCAGTTGTAACGACGCAATCCGGCTGAGGATCAATTTTGCCAAAGCCTCTGCTGCTGGCCAAAGGGACCGAGTTTTGCATGGATTCCGATGTCTCGTGATACTCAAAATCACCGATCTGGCGGTTTTGCTTTTTCCCTTCCCGCCAATGCCAGCCACGGCGCTTCGGAACGTACTGATCCAGCTCTTTCAGGATTTCTCTGATATTTATTTTTTCATTTATCAATAGACTCATAAAATACTCCTCAGCAATCTGGTTTAATAAACAAATCGTCTACGACATCCCAATATTGACCATTTGCCAGGGCACTCCCCGTCTCGCGGATGCTGATGCCAAGTTTTTGGGAAAGCCGCCAGACAATGTGGCCGCAGCCTTTACCCATCAAACCTTTTTTGATGACCCCATTGACTATCGGCGCCGCTTCCAGGCTTGACAATCCCATCCGCAGCAGAATGCTTCTTTCAATTGAAGGTGTTGTATTTTGATAACCCAATTCGAGCATCGGCTGAACAATTTCTTCAGCCAATGCCCAGAATTTCTGATATAACTGATCATCATTCAATTCGGCCAGGTCTTTCCGGCGCGAATTAAAATCATCTGCTCTTTTCATCTTTATTCCTCCGGTCATTTTTTTACGGCAACCCCAAGTTCCGACAAGCAATCCAGGACAAAGTTCGAATCCGACTTGGTTTCTTCAACTAAAAAGTGAAGCTCCCGCTGGCTGATTTCTTTAACCGGCTTGGCATTAAAACAATTTTTCAAATAGGATTTTCTAGCCTTGTCCAAATCATATTCCCTGGCCTTGATCTGATCCGGGTGTTCGGGCAGAATGATGTTTGTCCCAGGGATTTCTTCTTCAGGATCACCAAAACGGACTTCAATCCCATTTTCTTGCGCAAAAGACAGCTGCGGCATTGGATGTTTGCCGGCGCCCGTATATTCCGACTCCTGGACAACGATGATCTGATCGTCATCCATTTCTTTGGCCATGGCAAATGCCGCGGTCAGTGAAACATTGCCGGCCGGGCCGCGCTCGATACCCTCTAAAGCCGCTAGAGCCTCGGTCATATAAAACACTTCGCCTTGCTTGACAAAAACATAGCGGTCCAAATATCGCAAAGCCCGTGCAGCGTTCCTCGGCACATCCGAACGGTCCGGCCAGGTCAAGAACGGAATGCCAAATCCGGTGTGGCCTGTCGTAAACGACTTGCGGTTGAAGTCTTTGTCCGAGGCCATATGCAGCCCTGATAAATCAACGCTTGCGGCAATGATTTCAACAGCCTTCGCACCAGCCTTGATCAGCCCTCTGGCCGTGCCGGTTGCATTTCCTCCGCCTGCATGGGTTATGACGACAGCGTCAGGCAAAACATTGCACTGTTCTTTAAACTGGCTGGCAATTTCATAGCCGAGAGTTTCAATTCCGGCTATGCCAAACGGTGAATATAGGGAAGCGTTAAAGTATCCTGTTTCTTCCAAAAGACAAAGGAAAGTATAGAACAGCTCCGGGCCGACAGATAGCTGGATCACTTCTGCTCCCAGCGCTTCGCAGGCTCTTTGCTTTTCCAGGATTTCCGGCTGGCCGATCTTTTTGCTGTCGTAGCATTCCTGAATGACAATGCATTTTAGACCCTGCATAGCCGCCTGGCTGGCCACGGCAGCGCCATAATTTCCGCTAGTTGCTGCAATAACGCCTTTGTAGCCGCATTGTTTGGCGTAATGGACAGCACAGGCAGCGCGCCTGGCTTTGAAACTGCCCGAAGGATTGCACGCCTCATCTTTAATGAATATACGGGCGCCTTTGCCTTTTGGGGCAACAGTCCGGCAAAGCGCCGTCATGTTCCGCAGCTCGATCAGCGGTGTATTCCCGACATGCGTTGCTTTTTGAATTTCTGCAATCGAAGACAGCGAAAACCCGGCCTGGCTCATCATCATTTCATAATCAAAACCGATTGAATCAAATTCGAAGGTTGAATAGTCGATGCCTATCGATTTTTTCATGATGGCATTCTTTCTTTCCATCACACTGTTATAAGACATATCTTCAAGCATTCTTATCCTCCCCGAACAGCATCGTCTTCACCTGGTCCCTTATCCGAAGCAATTGAGGCACAAATTTTCCAAAATCATGGGTAATCGCCGGATTGACCAAAGTCAGCTCACCTTTGACTTTTCTGCCCGTTGACGTAATGACTTCAACCTCTTCGCCAATATTCGCCGGATTGCACAGATAGCCCTTAACCCACATTTGCAAAGGGACCTGCTTGGTATCGTTCGGCACCTGCGGCGCCCTTTCTGATGGTTTTAAAACTATTTTGGTTATTTGCACCCAATCTCCATTTTTAGCATCCATAAGCTCCACCCCATGCGATTTATCGAATTGACCAGTTGTATTCAAATCAATTGCCCAAACATTCCGTCTGAATCAGCTTCCGCATATCGCCCAGGATTGCGCGGGGAATGGGCAGATCGATCATTGTCTTCAAGCCGGGATTTGCATTGATAACGTGGGGAATCATATTGACACAAATTGCAATCGTGCCGATTCCTCCAGAAATTTCGGGTTTTATGGCCATGTTGATGTTGGGCGTTCCCTGAATGATGATTGAATCGCCCGTATCGACATTTTCGATTTGCGGCTTAACTTGCTGTGGATGGTCCAATTCAACAAATACTTCACCTTTATAAAATCCGACGCCGGACATCTTGACGCCGGCCAATTTCCCGGGTTCCACCAGCGTATATTCGGTTTCGCGGACCGTATTGGAAACAATCGGATCCATCGACTGCCGGAAGCTGTCCATTTCAATGCCAAGACCGTCTGCAATCATGCGCACCGACTCTGCAAATCCAACATGTCCGGCCAAATTGCCGGCAGCGACCCGCTCATGATATTCATTCAGGGAAATTCCAACACCCTGCTCGTCCATAACCGTTTTCCCAAAAGGCGACAAATCATTCACTCTGGAGACTTTGATCGATTGGACATTTTCGCAGGTTCCAGTCAAAGCCAGAACCAGATAATCCATGACGAAACCAGGATTTATCCCGGTTCCAAGAAGCGTAACCTTGTTTTTCCGGGCAATCTTGTTAAGTTCTTCAGCCAATTCCGGCGATTGAGCCATCGGATAGGCAAGCTCCTCAGCCGTGCAAATCACATTCAGCCCCTGGTTCAAGCAATATTCAAGTTTTGAATAGGCTTTTTTGAGATGTGAATCGGTCGTAACTAAAACGACATCGCAGCATCCTGGCTTGATGATGTCGTCGATATTATCCTTGATCACGCAAGCCGATTGGCCCGCGTCCTGAATTCCCAAAGCACTATTCAGAGACTTTCCGACTATTTGGGGATTCCTGTCGCAAATCCCGATAATTTCGACGCCCTGCTTATTTAAAAGCATTCTTGCCATGCCGCTTCCCATCGCTCCGAAGCCCCAGATGATCACTTTTACATTCCGCATATAACATTGTCCTCCTTAAAAAATTTGCATATAAAAATCGGCCAGCTATTTTTCATGGTTTGGGACCAGATAATTCTCGCTGCAGATCAGTTCTCCCTGCTTGAAATAATATCTGGGAACTCGTCTGGCAACCGAACAAACAACTTCGTAGCTGATTGTGCCGATCAAGTCGCCAATGGTATCGGCCTGGATTTCGTTTCCATCCTGTTGGCCCATGACGACAACTTCAGTGCCGACTGACACCGGTCCACAAATTCGAGAAATATCAACAACCGTCTGGTCCATGCAGATCGTGCCCACAATCGGTGCAATCTCCCCTTTGATCAACACGTTCCCTTGACAGGAAAGCATTCGGCTATATCCGTCCGCATAACCAATCGGCAGCGTCGCCAAACAGGTTTGTTTTGCGGCAATGAAGCGGCGCCCGTAGCTGACGCTGGTACCGGGATCAACTTGGCTGATTCGAAGCACTTTCGTTTTTAAAGTCATTGCCGGCTTGAGGCATAAGCCCGCTGTTCTGGATACTTCAGAAGGGAAATAGCCATAAAGCGAGATTCCAGGCCGCACCATATCCAGATGCATCTGTGGGTACTTAAAAATTGCCGCGCTATTGCAGGCGTGTCTGATTGGAATGTTGACCCCGTTTTTCTGTAAATCTTCAAGCAGCGCGCTAAAGGCCTGAAATTGAAAATCCGTATAAGCGGGGTCTGCTTCGTCCGCTACGGCAAAATGCGTATATATCCCTTCCATTTCAAGACCTGGCAAATTGCGGTATCGCATGATTTCCGCCAGGGCCGTGTCCCGTCTTAATCCAACCCGGTTCATTCCCGTGTCGATTTTTATATGCACTTTGATCCGGCTGGTTTTCTTGTTGGCCGCATCGGACATTGCCAGTGCCATCTTTTCCGAATATAGCGTACAGGTCAGATCATGCCTGATCACATCGTCAAGCTGGTCTTGATCGATATGGTTCAAGATCAGGATCGGAAGCGTGATATCTGATGATCGCAATTCGAGCGCTTCATCCAATGTCGCGACAGCCAGGTAATTTGCGCCTGAGTCTTGCAAGGCTCGGGCGACCGCTATGGCGCCATGTCCATAAGCGTTGGCTTTCACAACGGCCATGACTTTAACTTTTCTCAGATGATGAGCTTCAAGGAACCGTGAAATCTCACTGAAATTATGTTGAATATTATCCAGATTGATTTCCGCCCAAGTCCTATGCATTTTTGACTCCTTTTCGTGATGCCTGATGCCCGTCAGAAAGCTCACCTTTACCCTTCGCCCCAAATAGATCCGGGTTTATCTCTGCATCCCATCGTTAATAACCTCATAAATAATTAATTTATGAATAAACGAAATTACGGACAAATATTGACAAATTGTCCAGGCATTTTGGTCAGATTATGGATCATTTAAATGAAATAAAAACATGTTGATATGATGAATATCAACATGTTAATAATATTACTTTTATTCATATTTGTCAAGATTATCTAATTACTATTTTTTATATTTTGCGCCTTTTTCTGTGTTATTGTCTGATTTTTGCCGATTATTATTGCGTCACGTGTAGTAAAACCGACAAATTATAACAAATAGTTTTCCGGTATCGCTATGGTCTGATCAAAATAGGCCTTGACGTTTTCAGCAGCCTGGATATCCATCTTGATAAAGCAGCGTTTTGTAAAAGTCGCCACATGTGGCGTCAGAATGGCATTTTCACACGAACACAGCGGCGAATTGGCTGGCGGCTCTTCTTGAAACACGTCAATTGCCGCACCGGCGATCACCTTATTCTTCAATGCAGCGGCAAGATCGTTTTCATTGACAATGGCACCGCGCGCCGTATTGATCAGAAATGCGGATTTCTTCATGCCTGAGAGTTTTTCCTGGTTGATCAAATGACGGGTGTGTTCGTTCAAGGTGCAATGAAGGCTTACAAAGTCTGCTTTTGCCAATAATTCATTTAAATCCGGATTGTATTCCGCCTGAAATTCGTCTTCGACCCTTTTGTTTCTTACAATGTCAAAGTAGGCGACCTTCATTCCGATTCCGGTCGCAAGTCTGGCTACCTGGGTTGCAATATTCCCCATGCCTACAATTCCAAGCCGTTTACCGCCGACTTCATCGCCCAGCAGTTTTGACCAGGCGTGGTTTTTCATGGACGCATCAAGGGCGGGAATTTGTCTGGAAAGGGCAAATATAAAGGCAATGACCAGCTCTGCGGCAGGCTGCTCGACCAAGCCCAGGGTCCGCATGGTGAGTATCCCTTTTTGTGCGGCCGTTTTCAAATCAACACTATCAACACCCACGCCGCGCCTGGCTATTACTTTTAGTTTGCCGGCAGCCGCAAGAACAACCTTGTTGATCGGCTCAAGATCACAGATAATGGCTTCAGCATCCTGAATGATCGGTATGATTTCTTCTGCCGTCAGGTTTTTATGCCCGAAAGGATTGTCAATGACATCATGGCCGGCTTCGACCAGTATCTGTTTGCCCTCATTGGAAAAAGCAGAAAAATATTCGCTTGTAATGAGTACCTTTGCCATTTGATTACCCGATGCCTTTCCGCGATATGTAAGCGCTTACATGTTTTAGTATATTTGAGCGCCTTTCCTTTGTCAATAAGCACGCTGTCCGGATTTTCGCGGATTATTCCGCTGCCAATCCGCGATCAATTTTCATTTGACATCCCCATATTCAAATAATATAATAGGCGTGGTAATACGTATTAATAGCGACATTGTCATTGACAAAATGGAGGTTATCATGAGAATCGATACAGAAAGACTGTGGGCGCGTTTGAATTTAATCGGGCATATTGGTTCCGACAACAAAGGCGGGGTCAGCCGTTTTGCCTGGACCCCCGAATATAAAGAAGCGGTTAATCTTCTTAAAACCTGGATTTTGCAGGCGGGATTGACCTTTCGGGTTGATACCGTCGGCAATGTTTTTGCACGGCTCGAGGGAGAAGATCAATTGCCAGCCGTCTTGACCGGATCTCATTTTGATACCGTTCCTTGTGGCGGCATTTTTGATGGCATGGCAGGCGTCATGGGCGCCCTGGAGGCAATGGTCAGCATCAAGGGGTCCGGTATCAAACATAAACGGCCCATTGAAATGGTTGCATTTGTCAATGAAGAAGCCAGCCAGTTTTTAGGCGGCACTTTTGGCAGCAAGGCCATGTGCGGAATGCTGCCTTCGGATTTCGCCTGCCATTCCAGGCACCGCCAGACAGGTCAGCTCCTTCGTGATGCGATGCTGGAATACGGCATGAATTTAAATCCGGACGATTTCAATGGCAGCATTATCGATCCTGAAAATTATTACGCTTTCTATGAACTGCACATTGAACAGGGCCGCACTTTGCTGGATGATGATCTGCCGTTTGCCATCGTTACCGCGATTGCCGGCATCAAACAGTTTTATATCACCCTTGACGGTGTGGCTGCCCATGCGGGAGGCATGGCTATGAAAGACCGCAAGGACGCCATGGCGGCGGCGGCGGCTATTGCCTGCGAGGTTGAAAGGCTGGCATTGAATTCAGGTTCGGCCACACGCGGGACAGTTGGTTTTATTCAAGCCAAGCCTGGGGAACATAATATTATTGCCGAAAAGTGTGTTGTCCCGGTCGATTTTCGCGAGGATGTGCAAGAAACCTGGGAAAGGCTCTATTCAAATTTAATGGATTTTGTTGCGGATCAATGCGGCAAACGCGGACTAACCTATTCGGTCCAGACAACCATCGATAGCGAACCCGCCCGCTGTGACAAGGCCCTGATTGATTTGCTTGAAGAACAGGCAGTAAAGCAAGGCGTCCCTCATAAACAGATGATCAGCTATCCCGCTCATGACGCTTTGAACATGGCCCGCATCTTGCCGATTGGCATGATCTTTCTGCGCAGCGCCAATGATGGCGTCAGCCATTGCCCTGAAGAATTCACTTCGAAAAATGACCTGGCAGCGGGCGTGGAACTGCTGGCTTCTGCTCTCCTGGAAACAGCACAGAGAGATCTTTTTCTCTAATATTGTTAGAATAGTAGTAAAATGAGCTGACAGGTGGTATCTGATGAGTAATATGCTGGATTTGCTGATTTTACACGGCATAGTCTTAACGATGGCTGGCGAAGGTGTCGGCCTTATTCCCGATGGCGCCGTAGGCATTCGCGGCAACCGCATTATCTTTGTCGGCAGCAGCGCCGAGGCAGAAAACCGCTATGCCGCCCATCGGTATATCGATGCCGATAACAAGGCTGTCATGCCTGGTCTGATCGATGCGCATATCCATACCGGCATCGGATTGCTCAGGGGAGTCGCCCAGGACATCAACAACTGGATGCAGAACGGCATGTGGCCTTTCGAGTCGGCATTACGGCAGGATGTCGATGCCATTCTAAGTGGTTCCCTGATGAATATTATTGAAGCTGTTAAATCTGGCACAACCACTTTTGGCGATTTTGACTGTCCAATGGGTGAAATCGTCAAAAACCACCAAAAGCTTGGAACTCGAGCCTGTGTTGCCGAGCTGATCAGCGAATTGCCGGCCAATGGCAAATCGGCGATCGGCGAGCTCTATGAATTTGACCCGGCAGAAGGGCAGCGAAAATTTGCCATGAACATGAGCCTGATCCAGGACTGGCACGAGCAGGGGGACGGCCGGATCACCTGCCTGCTTGGCCCTCAGGGCGCCGATATGGTTTCAATGGAGTTGCTGGGTGATATCCAGAATATCGCCCGCAAGCAAAATATCGGCATTCATATGCATGTTTCTCAAGGTGACCGGGAAATCAACCAGATGATCAAACGATATGGCAAGCGCACTATCCCCTTTTTAGATGAAATCGGCTATTTGAATAGTCATCTGCTGGCGGTTCATCTTACCGAGGCCAGTCGCGAAGAAACCCGGCATCTGGCTGAAAAAGGCGCTGGAATGGTCCTTTGTTCCGGCAGCATTGGCATCATTGACGGCATCATCCCGCCTGCAGCCGAGTTTTTGCAGGTCAGCAGCCGATTGGCCCTGGGTTCCGACCAGGCTCCCGGCAATAACTGCAGCAATATGTTCAACGAAATGAAGTTCACATCGATCCTCAATAAATGCAAAGCAAAAGACCCAACGGTTTTCCCAGCCTGGAAAGTCCTGCGCATGGCCACAGTCGAGGCCGCAAGAGCAATCGGCCTCGGAAATGAAATCGGTTCTTTGGAAAAAGGGAAAAAGGGCGATGTGCTGATTGTCAATCTGAATCAACCCGGTTTGGCGCCAGTCATCTTAGACCCCATCCGCAATATTGTGCCAAATCTGGTCTATGCCGCTAAAGGCAGCGAAGTTGAAACGGTCATCATTGATGGAAAGATCATTGTCGACGAATATCAGTTGATGACCGCCAATGAAAAGGAAGCCGTAGCCAAGGCAAATGCCGCTGCACAAAGAGTATGCCAAGCGGCAGCGCCAGCATTTTACAAAATTCCGGACAACCCGCTGTACCGTATGATGAAGGATGAAAAACTTTAAGCGAGGTTAATGTAAATGGAAGTTGACCTTTTAATCAAAAATGCAAAAATTGTTACAGAAACTGCTGTTGTTGACGGCTGCCTGGCCATCAGGGGCGAAAAAATCGCTGCAATTTCCAATAATGATGAGACCTTCGCTGCGGCTAATCTGGTCGATGCGCATGGGAACTATCTTTTTCCAGGGGCGATTGACACGCATTCACATTTTTTCGAACCGGGAGACAACTATCGCGAGGACTTTGCCCACGGGACACAAGCCGCTGCCTCAGGTGGGTTTACGTTGGTTTTGGACATGCCGAACACTAATCCGCCGGTTAAGAACGAAGAGACTTTTTTTCTGAAATACCATGCGGCCGTCGAAAATTGTCTAGTCGATTTTGGGCTTTGGGGCTCTTCCATGGCAGACAATCTGAAAAACATCGGGAAACTGCATGAATTGGGATGTATCGGTTTTAAAGCTTTTACAATCGATGCCGGCCCGCATTTTGATTATTCCGGGGACTATGCCCAGATGAAGGGCATGGAGACCGTTAAAAATATTGGCGGCATCTTCGGGGCCCATGCCGAAAACAGGGATATCATCAGGCATGCAACCGAACTTTGGACGGGCAATCCCTGGACGCCTGCCATCCATGATGCTGCACGCCCATGGTATGCCGAATTATCGGCAATCAACTCACTTTTGCTGTATGCCAAAATAACGGGGTGCCGTCTGCATATCTGCCATTTATCAATCCCGGAAGGCGCCGAGCTGATCAAAAAGGCCAGAAGCGAAGGTGTTGATGTTACTGTTGAAACCTGCCCCCATTATCTGGTTCTAAATACTGAACTTGTCAAAGACAAAGGCACTTTCGCCATGATCAACCCGCCTTTGCGCAGCCCTGAACGGATGGAAAAGATGTGGCAATTCGTCCTGGATGGCTCCATTAACTATATCGGCACCGACCATGCCCCATATACCATCGAAGATAAAATCCCCGACAATGGGAATTTATGGGAAGCAAACGCCGGAGCGCCAAGTATCGACGTCGCAATTCCTCTTTTATTAAGCGAAGGGGTTAAAAAACGGCAGATGTCCGTGATCGATTTTTCAAAACTGACATCGACCAATGCCGCAAGACGATTTGGCCTCTATCCAAAAAAGGGGCATATCGCCATAGGGGCGGACGCCGACTTCTTCCTTGCAGATATGGATAAGCGCTGGAATTACAATCGGTTGAACTCTTTTTCCAAAACTAAAGTGACCCATTTCGCTTATGACAATTGGGAGCTGGATTGTTCTATTGAAGCCACGGTTGTTCGCGGTTCAATCGTTTATTGCGATGGCAAAATCCTTCAAAAACCAGGCTACGGCAAATTCACGCGGGCTTGACATATATCATCACTTGGCGTCTTTGAATTCCTGCACCTGCTCGATTACGGCAGAGCGGATCGCATCCAGGTGGGCATCCATCAATTCGGCAGCCAGCTTTCCATCGCGTTTTTCAATCGCCTGCATGATCTTGTCGTGTTCGACGACATAAAGGCTGCCGCGTTCACGCGTCACCAGAATTTCCATCGACGACTCGATTTGCTTCTCTTCAAAAATCAGCATGCTCAGCATCGCCTTGATGAATTTGTTGTGGCTGATTTCTGAAACGATCGCATGAAAGTCCAGGGCGGGATCGATCGGATCGCGGTTTTCAGCAACATATTGATAGTGCATTGCTATCGAACCTTTCAGATGGCTGATCTCCTCGGCACTGGCATTGATAGCAGCCAACCGGGCGGCTTCGATCTCGATGGTTTTGCGGGCCTGAAAAAGGTCAATCAGCTCTGCATATTCATTGACTTGGATTTCCTGGGAAGCCTCGTCGCGCATGCGCGCCCGCGCCAGCCGTTCTTCCATGCTGTTTAGCCAGACCATGCCGCCTGGGGTCAGCACCCTGCCCTGGTTCCCGCATAACCGGGTATATTCTTTTGAATCCAGCATTTTCAAATAGCGGCCAATCGTCGCAGTACTGTAGATGAATCCCTGGTTGTCAAAATCCGCTTTCAAGGCCCATGAACCTACCGGCTCATTTTGCTTGCCGATATTTTTGGCCAAAAGAAACAGGGCCATATCTACCCTGTTCTTAAAAATACCGGTACGCATCAGCTTTTTTTCAGTTTCATGCAACATCTTCTTCACCATTGGCCTTTATTACCATTGGCCTTTATTGGGCTGGCTGCTTCTTCTCTATCTACATATGATACCTTACCGAACTGCATCCTTCAACTGCGACGACAACTGTGCCTTCTGCTGCTGCCGCTCCCGCTCTTTCGCTATTTTCTCCCGGAGCGTTCGCTAGCCTGTTCATTGATCGCGCTGCAAAGCTTTTGCACATGGGCTTGCATCAGACGGGCCGCTTTATGCGCATCCCGGATTTCAATGGCATGGGCTATTTCGTCATGTTCCCGAACATAGACCCGGCCGCGTTCCCGGGTTACCAGCGTCTTGAAATTCGATTCGATCAGCTTTTCTTCGAAAATCAGCATGTTCAGCATGGCCGTCATGAATTTGTTGTGGCTCATTTCGGCTACAACCTCGTGAAAATCCAGCGCCGGCTGTGTCGGGTCCTGGTTATCCTCGATGTACTTCTGGTGGATTTCCACCAGTTCCCGCAAATGCCGGATTTCCTCTTCGGTCGCAAATAAGGCTGCCAAGCGGGCAGCTTCGGTTTCCAAAACTTTCCGCATATGCAGAAGATGGATCAGTTCGTCATACTCCGTCACCTGGATCGCCCGGCTCAGCTCATCCCGCATTTTGGCCCGGGCCAGGCGTTCTTCCACTTCTTCCAGCCAGGCCAGGCCGGTCGGCGTCAGAACACGTCCCTGATTGCCTTTCTGGATGGTGAACTCCATGGTGTCCATCTCTTTCAGGTATCTGCCGATTGTCGCCGTGCTGCACTCAATATTGAAATTCTCCAGTTCCGCCTTTAAAACCCAGGAGCCCAGCGGTTCATCCTTGGCATGCATGCACTTGACCAGAAGATAGTTGAACATTTCCGTCCGAGTCTTGAACAGGCCTGTCTGCATCAGCTTTTTTTCATCAGGATAAATTATATTCATACTTCCCCGTTCTCCAATCTTGCGATTGTTTGATGTTTTAATTTGGCAAATACTTGCCGCCTTTAGCTTGTGCCATCCGATGGGCTAGCCGCTAAAACAGCAGATTTCCCGCGCTGCCCCAGCCTGTTTAACACACACCACCCGGAAACCCCGATAATAACCAGCACGGCCCCAACCATTGCCAGTGGTCCGGGCATTTCACCGGTAAAGGCAAAAACCCAGACTGGATTCAAAATTGGATCGACCATCAAAATCAAGGAGCCATCAATTGGAGATGAATATTTCATCCCCTTCGCATAAAACAGATAAGGCACAGCTGTTGTAAACAGGCTCATATAAACGACCGATATGATGGCTGATTGAACGAGATGGGGCGGATAAACCGGCAACAACAGCAGACCTACCGCGATGGAGATCATTTGCGCGGCCATGATGGCGTGAAGCGTTTCCTCTTTTGTCGTTGATGAATAGATGTTCATTGCCGCCATGGCCATCCCGCTGAGAATCGCCACCAGGTTTCCCAGCAAATTGCCCGGGGACATATCTTCCAGGAAAAACAGCACCATGCCCAGAAGCGTTACAGCAATAACTGCCATGTCCCTTTTCTGGAGTTTGAATTTCATAAACAGCCACAGGTACAAAACTACAAAAACCGGATTTGTATATTGCAGGGCGATCGCATTGGCCGCGGTCGTCAACTGGTTGGCAATGACAAAGGTAATCATCGACAAGTAGCTGAACATTGCCCCGAGCAGGACCGTCCGATTGAAGCGAATCTTGAAGCTGCCCATGTACAGGCCTAAAATCGGGAGAATAACGAGGCTGCGCATGCCGCTTAGGACCAGCGGGTGCCAATCCACATATTTAAACGCCAATCCAGCAGTGCTGTATAATACTGCGGTGATGACCAGATACAATCTGGCGCTGCCGATTGAAATCTTGCGGTCTCGCCAATCCTTTATCATGAGTACCCCTAATCCGGTTTTAGTAATATCCTTCTGCGGTCAGTTGCGCTAATGGCATTTCTGCTTGCCAGCCGGTTTCTTCCAGTTTTTGGCAGATTCGGGCCGCGCATTTGTTTGCTTTGGCGACTTCGGCTTTTTCATCAACGGTTAACAGCTGCCTGTTCTCCATGATGACTTTCCCGTTTATTAAGACAGTCTCGACCTCGCTGCCTCTGGCTGAATAAACCAGATTGGGTACGATGTTGCGAACCGGGCCAGGCAACACTGGGCTCATTGCTGGCGAATTCAAGTCGACCAGAATGATGTCGGCCTTCTTACCGGCCCGCAAAGAACCAACTTCCCCGGCAATGCCCATGGCTTGGGCTGCCTCGATCGTCGCCATCCGCAGGACTTTCCAGGCCGGGAAACTTGTGGGATCATTGTTTTTGTATTTATGCATGATTGAAGTGAATTTCATTTCGTTGAAAAGATTGCTGCAGTTGTTCCCAGGCGCCTGATCAGTGCCCAGACCCACACGTCCGCCAAATTGCAGATATTCTTCGGCGGGCGGAAGCTCGCCATTGATAATGCCGATGCTCCCGCTGCAAAGCGCCATACTCACGTTGTTTTGGGCAAGCAGGCGCCGCTCGGCAGAATCGGTTTCCGTGAGATGGGCGGCATGCAGCCTCGCGTTCAAATACCCCAGCTCTTCCAGCATCTGGACAGGTCTTTTGCCATATCGCTTGAGCACCTGGGATGTCTCCCGATCACTTTGCGCGACGTGCATATGGATATCGACGTTGTATTTTTCCGACAGTGCCTTGATTTCCTGCAATAGCGGGATCGAGCACATTTCCGAAGCCTGCGGCCCAAACATGCAGGTAATCCGGCCATCATTGGACTGGTGGTATTCCTCGATGAGCCTGATGCTGTCCAGAAGTTTTTGCTGCCCCCTGGAAGGGTCAAAATTGCGCAGTTCCGTGTCTTCAACACCAAATGTGACGGTTGGCAATTCATTGATCATTTCTGCCGCAATCACCCGGGTGCCAACCTGAATGTGATTTTTGACCAGTTCTAGCATCGGGAAATCATAATCGCCAAAAGTTGTCGTGCCGGATTTTACGGCTTCAATGATATTGAGCATCGATCCTGCTATCAGATCGGGGGTTTCAGCCAAGCTTAACAGCGGCAGGATACCCCGAAACATCCATTTGTCGATATCTTGGCTGCAGCCGCGCACAATGGCATTTGAGGAATGAATATGGCAGTCGATAAATCCAGGCAATACCGCTTTATCCGCCGCGTCCAGATAGCGGTGGGCCGAATATTGCTTTTTTACCTCTTCCGCCGGGCCAACCACCATAATTTTGTTGCCGGAAATACCCACCGCGCCGTTGGGAATGCAACCTGTTCCGGGGCCTTCCATCGTAAAGACATATCCGCCTGTAATTAAGATATCCAGTTTCTTCATTTGCCGCTCCTTTTTATTGAATGGTAAATCCGCCATCCAGCAAAATATATTGACCAGTCATAAATGAGGATTCTTCACTCGCCAAATAGAGGACGGCCGGCGCGATATCTTCCGGTACGGCTATGCGGCCCAGAGGATAGGACCGGGCAAGCCTGGCTACATTTTCATCGTAATGGCCGTCTTTTCCCATGTCATCCCGAAATAGCGGCGTATCAGTGCCCGCAGGACAAACCGCATTGACCCGGATGCCAAAAGGAGCCAATTCCAGGGCGAGCCCCCGGGTTAGTTGCAGTAAGCCGCCCTTCGAACACAGGTAGGCGATGCATCCTTTTGTCGCCACAAAACCCAATTCGGAAATCGTATTGATGATGACGCCCCGGCTTTGCTTCAAATACGGCAAGGCGTTCTGGGCGCAAAGAAAAGCACCCTTGAGATTGACATTAATGGTCTTATCCCACTCTTCCGATGTTGTATGTTCTAAATCGCCGCCCACTGAAACACCGGCGTTGTTATGGAGAATATCCAGTTTCCCGCAAGTATCGCCTACATACTGAAACAGCTTCCGGACATTTTCTTCGTCGCTGACATCGCACCGGTAAAAATGGATACAATCTCCATAATCGCTTTTCAGCGCCATTTCAAGGGTTTTGCCGCGCTCGTCCCCTTTTGCCGTCATGATGACTTTGGCGCCTTCCGCCAAAAAGCGCTTGACAACGGCAAGGCCTATCCCGCTGGTCCCTCCGGTTACGGCGACCACTTTTCCCATAAATCGCTTCATCTTCATTCTCCAAAATCTTGCTTACTTAATACCCATGTAGGTTTCCTGCACGGTCGAATTTTCCAGAAGATCGCTTGCATTGTCTTCAAGCACAATCCGGCCTACACTGAGTATATAGCCGCGATTGGCAACATCCAGCGCAATAAACGCATTTTGTTCGACCAGCAGGATCGTTGTGCCAAGATTGCGGTTGATCTGGGTGATTTTTTCAAACATTTCATCGATGATGATCGGCGCCAGCCCCAGGGAAGGCTCGTCCAGCATCATCAATTTGGGTCTGGCCATCATGGCGCGCCCGACCGCCAGCATTTGCTGTTCTCCGCCGGACAATGTCCCGCCCATCTGGCCAATCCGCTCTTTTAAACGAGGAAAAAGATCAAAAACTTCCGTATACAAATCATTGACTTCATTCTTGTTTTTATTCAAAAAAGCGCCGGCCCGCAAATTTTCCTTGACAGTCAGATTTGGAAAAATCCGACGGCCCTCCGGCACAAGGCTGATGCCTTTTTCCACGGCCTGATAGGACTTGCCGGGGGCATTTTCCCCGTTAAAAAGAATCTGGCCGCTCTTTTTGTCTTTATCGCCGGCAATCGTATTGAGAAGCGTGGATTTCCCTGCTCCATTAGCCCCGATGATCGCGACAATTTCCTTTTCGTATACTTGCATGTTGACATCATGCAAAGCATGAATGCCGCCATAATAAACTTCCAGATTCTTAACTTCCAGGATCAATTTATTTGGCATTCTTTTTCTTCCTCCTCTCGCCAATATAGGCCTTGATGACCTCCGGATTTTTCTGGATATCTTCCGGAGTGCCATGCGCCAGCATGCAGCCGAGATTTAGAACGGTAATGTCCCGGCAGAGCTCCATGACAACTTCCAGATGATGTTCGATGAGAATGATGGCAATGCCGGTCTCCTTGTGCAGTCTGCCCAGAAACCCGATCAGATCCCTGGTTTCCTCATTGTTCATGCCCGCGGCCGGTTCGTCCAGAAACAGGATTTTGGGCTGTGTGGCAATCGCCCGGGCGATTTCCAGGCGGCGCTGGATTCCGTAAGGCAATTCACCGGCATAAGCGTCCTTGTATTGCAGGATGCCCACCTGCTCCAGATATTTCAGGGCCATTTCATGGCTTTCCTTGTCGATCCGGCGTTGCTTCGGGCTTCCGATCATCGCATCCAGAACGCTATACCGGGCAACGCGGTTTATGCCTATTTCGACATTTTCGAAGGCCTTCATTTTGGGGAAAAGGCGAATGTTCTGAAAAGTGCGGCTGATTCCCCGCATGGCAATTTTATCCGGACGCATATCCCTGATATCGCTGCCGTCAAAGACAATACTGCCTTCCGTGGGATGAACAACGCCGGTGATCGCATTGAACAAAGTTGTCTTGCCTGCGCCATTCGGGCCGATCAAACCGGCAAAGCCGCCTTCATCAATGCTCAAGCTGATATGGTCCAAAGCCTTCAAACCGCCAAATTGCACGGATAAATTTTCAACTTTCAGCAATGCCATTTACTTTTCCCCCTTGTTCAATGCTTTTTCCGCACGGCGTTTTTTCAGCTTTTGAACGAGCGGATATAGGGATATCTCCCTGTTGCCAAGCAGGCCTTCCGGGCGGAACAGCATGACAATAACCATGAGCAAACCGTAAATGACCAGACGCCAACGGGACACTATCCTCAGCATTTCCGGCATGGCCGTAAGAATAGCCGAGGCGATAACCGGCCCGGAAATCGATCCCATGCCGCCAAACACCACTGCAGCCAGCATATTGTTGGACACTTCTATGCTAAAAGTATTAGGCGTCATATACGTATAGTAAAATGCGGTCATGCCGCCGGAAACGCCACACAAAAATGCGCTGATCGACAAGGACTTCAGCTTTTCCTTGGTAATGTTCACACCAATCAGTTCCGCGGCAACTTCCTGTTCCCGGATGGACAGGGCAAGCCTTCCATGCTGGGAATGAACATAGCGGTATGTAAAATAGATGACGGCGAGGCTGATTATCACGGCCGTCGGCAGGTTCATTTTTTTCGGAATGCCGGTAAGGCCGAGCGCGCCATTGAAATAAGGATAGATATTGCTGAACAAAAGGCGTATCGCTTCGGCAAATCCCATCATGGCGATGGCAAAATAATCGCCCTTCAGTTTGCCCCGCAGGGTTGGATACCCGACAATTACGCTGGACAGGGCAGCAATGATGCCGCCCGCAACCATGGCCAGCAAAAACGGAACCCCAAAACATTTGGTTAGAATAGCCGCGCCATAGGCGCCAATACTGACAAAACCAGCATGGCCAAGGGAAAACAGGCCGGTATACCCTGTAAGAATAATGACGCCGCATACCGCTACCGTATTGATACTGATCAGAATCAGTATGCCTTCCGCATATCCCATATCATTTCCTCCTTATCGTTAAGTGCAGATCAAAGATCATATCTTATCCTGGATATTCTTGCCAAGGAGGCCATTAGGCAAGAATAAAAGGACAATAATCAGTGTCAGGTACGAAAACAAGTCGCGGAATGTGGTGGATACATAAGCCGAAACCATCGTTTCCAAAAGCCCCAGTAAAATGCCGCCCACCACCGCTCCCGGCAAAGAACCTAATCCGCCGATAACTGCAGCAATAAAAGCTTTATTGGAAATTCCTCCCATAGCTGGATACACAGCATATTTCATGCCGAAAAAAACGCCGGCCATGCCCGCGGTGATGCCTGAAATCGCAAACACTGCCAGGGATATCAAATTGACATTCAAACCCATCAGCCCTGCAGTGCGAGTGTCGTATGCGCTGGCGCGAATGCCGAGGCCCAGACGGGATTTATACAGAAATCCCCAAAGGGCAGCCAGCATGACGACTGATATCACAGCCGCCAAAATGTCTGATCGGGGCATTTTAACAATGCCAAAATTCACGACCTGCTTCGCCCAGTCGGAGGGAAAAGCTTTTACGCCGCCGCCGATCGTCTGGATAGCCAGGTTCTGGATGAAAATATTAACGCCCATGGCTGTAATCATGAGATACAGCCGGGAAGCCTTTTTGGCGCGCATGGAACGATAGGCGATCAATTCAACAAGGATCGAGGCAACCGCGGTTACCGCCATGGCTATGATAACCGCGCCATAGAGCGGGAAATTCAACTGTGAGATTGAAAAAAAAGCTCCATAAGTACCAATCATCATCAAGGCGCCAAAAGCAAAATTGGTAAAATCAAAAATACTATAAATCAGTGCATAGCCAACAGCTAGCAACGCATAAACACTGCCAATTGAAAAACCTGTCACTAACTGCTGCAAAAATGTGGCCATAGCTCAATCACTCCTGTTCCTGGCAATAGCAGGTTTTCTCCCTTTTTCATAGACATAAAGAAGTACAGGGAGATCATCTGAAAGAGAAATCCTATCTCCCTGTACCCTTTTTAGTTCATTGGGTTCATCGATCAGCCATTGTATTTGGTGATGGTTTTGAATTCACTGTTGGTGACTTTCACAATGCTGAATTCCGAACCTTTTGGATTATGGGTCGCTGGATCCATCGTCCACTTGCCGCCGGTAGCCACTTCCAGGTCTTTCGTCTTTTCGAGTTCATCACGAATGGCCGCGCCGTCGGTGCTCTTGGCTGTCAAAATGGCATTCTCGATAAATTGCAGGGCATTCAAGGCATACAAGGCATAGATATGGAGTTCCATATTCAAGCTGGCATGCTTTTTATTGTATTCTTCGATTGTCGGGGCAAAAAGCGGATCGCTCATGTCGGCGCCAATAATCAGGACCGCGCCTTCCAGCTCTTTGCCGGCAACGCCCATCAGTTCGGGGATATACCAGCCGTCTGTTCCCAGGATTTTGATTTTATCGGCAAATCCCAGTTCGCTAAGTTGTTTTGCAGCGTTGCCCACTTCTTTATAGGCAGCCGCCGGCATGAAGATGTATTCCGGCTCACTGGCGGCCAGTTTGGTCAACTGGGCGCGGAATTCGATTTCTTCAACCGGATAGCTTTCTTCTGCGACAATGCTGCCGCCCAGCTGGGTAAACGCCGCGGTGAAAGCTGCGGTCATGCCGACGCAGTAAGCATTGGTTGTTTCAACTAATGTGGCGACTTTCCTGACGCCCATTTCATTATAAACATACTTTGCCAATGTCGAGGCGCTGTCGGAGTCAACCGGGCAAGCACGGAACACATACGGTTTAACCGAACCATCTTCGTTAAGCGTGACTAGTTTGTTTGAGCCGTAAGGCAGAAGGGGAACTTTTGCCGCCGCAACGGTATCGCCCAACGGAATGGCAAACGGGCTGCCGTCCGGGCCGATGATGGCAGTGACCTTGTCTTGATTGATCAAACGGTTGGTGGCATTGATTGATTCGGAAAAGTCCTTGGAAATGTCATAGGGGACCAATTCAACCTTGCGGCCTAGCCAACCGCCATTGGCGTTGACTTTGTCAATGTAATCTTGCAGGACAGCGATCGCAACCTGTCCCATGTACGCGTCTGCGCCGGAAGACCAACCTTCGAATCCTATTTTGATGGGATCCGAGTTGGATTTGGCTCCACAGCCGACTAACGAAAAGAACATTGTAGCCATCAATACAGCAACCAGAACCAGACTTAAAATTTTTCTCATGCTCTTTCTCCTTTCAAAATGAACCTTCCACCTTATATTTCTATAGCACGCCCGTATTCCGGGCATGCGTCCAGACCTTCTCCATGGCTTTTTCAGCTCGTTCCACTGTATCCCTGCTGTTTATGCCCAACACTTTTCCATTTTGCTTGATCACTTTTCCGCCGACGATCACTTCAGAAATATCTGATGATCTGGTATTGTAAACCAGCTCGTTCACCGGCATGACCAGGGGATGAAAACTGGGATTTCCCCAGTCGATCAAGTTGACATCGCCCTTATACCCTTCTTCCAATTCGCCGATATTCATTTTGAGCGCCCGGCCGCCACCCGTGGTCGCTGCGTAAAAAGCGTCCTGCGAACGCATCTGGTACCGTTTGCCAGTTTCCAGCTTTCCGCTGATTGCCGAAATTCGCAGCTGCTCCAGCATATTGACCGAACAGCGCCCGGTGCCGATAATGGTCGGGATATCATCAATCAGAAAATCGATGAAAGGGGCGATCTGGGCATCCAGGAAGGCCTGGTACTGGCAGGCAACGGCCTTGCATGACATACTTTTCAAAATCCGGCGGTCTTCAGGGGTCGTATAGGCATTTCCGCCGACCAAAGTCTTTTCGTGCAGCACATGTGCTTTGCGCAGCACTTCGACCGGCGTTAACCCAAACCGGTCCTGGCAGTTTTTCCGTTCGCGCCTGGTCTCGTTCAGCGGCACCATGATAATGCCGTTGGTCTCTTCTGCTGCCTTCGCCGTTTCTAACATCAGGTTTTCGGTCAAAAGGTCTGCCGAAGCCAATCCCATTGCAGCCTGCACCCGCTCATTATCCCGATAGGTTTCAACCAGGCCGCGATTCCAGGCGATCAGGGCAGCCTCATCAACCGCTTCAATCAAATCATCAAAGTTGCCCCAGGCATCGGCTTCCGGCAACGTCCGGCGGCTCATCAGCATCGGGGCGGCAACCGTACGCAGCCCGTACTGTTCGCACAGCTCCAGAAACAGCGGCAGGTCCCGGCTTGTGCAATGCTCGAAGAGTGTAGTCGTGCCGCTGTCGATGGCCTCATACAAAGCCAGCTCCAGGATTGACTTCAACTCATCGGAATCCAGCACGGTTAAAGCAATGTTGATCAATGGATTGACTCTTGTATAAAGCGGCGTGTTGTCATATCGGTCAAATTTCAGATCTTCGGCAATCCCTTTTGACAAGCGGGATGCCAGCGAGCGGCTTCGGCCGTTGACCAAGCCCGGACAAGCAAGCTTTCCTGTGCCATCGATCGACAAACAGTCCGCTTCAATGTCTCTGCCGATTTTTTCAATCACGCCATTTTGAATGAGAATGTCTGATTCCATTATTTTTATGGCATTATATCCATCATTAAAAAAAGTAGCCAATGTCGCTTTCTTGATCAGCAATGGGTTATCCATGATTAAGCTTCCCCCCCAATCGCTCATAATAGTTGTTGACAATAGTCAAATCCTGCCGAAGTTCCCGCAGATTGGCAAATCCTATGTTGTAAACGTCGATGTATTCATGAAAATCCATGACCCAGTTCAAGGCATTTTCCACATCATGCGCCAGATCGCCCCTGCCCAGAGTCTTGATGACATAGGTGCCCTTCTTTTTGTCCTGATGCGCCTTTTTCAGCGCCTTGACCATGCCGTCCAGATTCCCTTGGTCGATGCGTGAACCATCGCGATTGAAGGTGACGCAGAGGACTTCGATCCCATCAATATCCGAGGCATCCCAGGCGACTTCCGTGCTATGGGTCGAAAGGCCGATCTGGCGAATCAGCCCTTTATCTTTCATTTCTCTTAACGCAGCCAAAGCCGGCATATGAGACGGCAATTTCCCATACTCGATCCCGTGCAGAAGGCAAAAATCGATGTAGGGCGTATCTAGATCCTGCAAAATCTTTGCAACGCTCTGATAGGCCTCTTGCCCACTTTGGGCATAGGTTTTGCTCGCAACAACGATCTGGTTGCGCGGCAGCATTTTCATGCCCGCCGCGACTGTTGGCTGGCTGCCATAACAATTGTCCGTATCCCAGAAAAACACATGGTTCTGCAAAGCGGCATCCCGCAGAATGGCTCCGCCGAACTTTGGCAAATATTGGTTCAAATGCTCTGTGCCAAAGGCAACTTGAGACACTTTGACGCCCCCCATGGTCACCTCTGCGGCTTTTAATTCTTGAACAGCCATCGGTCCACCTCTTTTGGTTGATTGCTTTATACTGCCCGCTTATTTTTGCTTTGGCACATACTGGCCAAACCCCGCCTGCCCGACAATCCTGTCATTGGCAAATACCAATTCCCCGCGAACAAAGGTTTTTTCAACTTTCCCTTTTAACGCCATATCCTGATAAATCCCCATGGCGCTTTTGGTTTTGGACAAGGATTTCATGCCGTCGTATTTCCACTTTTCATTGAGATCGACGACGGCGATGTCCGCATCCGCACCTGGCAGCAAACTGCCTTTTTTGGGAAACAGCCCCATCGCTTTGGCCGCATTTCCTGAAGTAAGCTGGGCCAGGCGCGGCAGCGGCAGCGACCGCTTGTGCACTCCCTCGCTGATCAGGGCCGCCAGCATCACATCGAAGCCGCCAAATCCGCAATATTCTTTCCAGAAATTTTTTTCCTTTATCTTCTCCTGATCGCTGTAAGGCCCGTGATCAGAACCGATAGTGTCAATGGTGCCGTCCAGAATGTATTCCCAGATTTTCTCCACGTTCTCCCTGCTGCGAAGCGGCGGATTGCACTTGGCGTATGACTTCTTTTCTTTCAGGATGCTCTTATCAAACAACAAATAATGCGGGCAGGTCTCAATGGTGACATCAACGCCTTCCATTTTCGCCTTTTTGAGGTATTGCGCGCCTTCGGCTATGGTCATATGGCAAATATACAAGCGCGCCTGGTTGACGCGGGCAAACAGCACCGCCCGCTCTATCGCTTCCAGTTCTACCCACCAGGGCCGTGCCTCGTCATGCATCGATTCGTCCGCGCAATTTTTCGATAGCATGTCACGGCTGCCAAATTCCGCCACTTCGGCATTTTCTGCATGCACGCCGATCAAGCCGCCAAATTTTGCCGCCTCTTTCATGCCGGAAACCAGATAGCCATCGGTAATCTGCGGGTAGTCCGGATTTGCATAAGACATGAATCCTTTGAAAGCAACGCAGCCCAATTGATCCAGTTCTGCCAGGCTGCCAACGCAAGACGGGATCAGGCCGCCCCAAAAAGCAAAATCCACGAAAGAATTTTCCCGGGCGACAGCCAGCTTCAAATCAAATCCAGCTTTGTCCGTCACGGGCGGAACGCTGAGCGGCATGTCGACAATCGTCGTTATCCCGCCGGCCGCCGCCGCCTGTGAGCCGTGAAACCAATCCTCCCGATAATTCAGAGGGGATGGATCCCACATGTGTACATGTGTATCGATCAATCCAGGCAACAGTACTTTTCCCGCAACGTCGACAACCTCGAAGTCACCTTCAACTTCATTGCAGGCCAGCCCGGCAATCATTCCGTTCTCAACCAGGATGGACGCCTTTATCGTTCTGTCCGGCAAAACAACCGTTCCACCTTTAAAAAGCTTTTTTCCCTTCTTATCCAGTGGCATATTCATCTCCTAAAATAATTAATGATGATTAATTATGCTGCTCATTATTGATGAGTCGTCATTTATATTTCTCAGTTTACGACCCGGGAAATTATTTGTCAACTTCAAAATTCAAAACATTTTTGTCGTTCCAAGACAAAAATCCCTTGTTGCAATTCGTATTACTCGGATTTTATTGACATTAATCGAATTTTATGTTATTAATTTGCTGCTCACTATTGATTAGTCAATTGGCAAAATATGGATTATTGCATCGAATGGAGGCTTGGCAGAAATGAACAACGATTCAGCATTACTCCCGGCAAAAATCTTTGTCCGTCCAAATGAAGAGAGGTTTCAAGACAGCTACCGCAGATGGCAGGGTATCCCTTCCATCGAAGTCAGTGAAAAAGGCCGGATTTTTATCAATTTCTACTCTGGTCAGGATGCTGAAGTTGGCGGCAATATCATGGTCTTATGCGTCAGCAATGATCACGGCAGAAGTTTTCGCGCTGGTGAAGCCGTCGTAGAACATCCCGACCGCGAGTGCCGGATCTTCGACCCTTGCCTCTGGATTGACCCCCAAAAGCGTCTCTGGATGACCTGGAATCAATCCCGCGGCTTTAATGACGGACGCATCGGCGTTTGGGCGTCAATTTGTGAAAACCCCGATGCCGGGGACTTGGCCTGGTCAACGCCCCGCCGCATCGCCAACGGCATCATGATGAACAAGCCGACGATCACAAAAGCGTACGAATGGCTCTTCCCTTGTGCGATCTGGTGTGACAAAAGCGGCAGCGTCCCGTCCGAGCGGCACGGTCTGGAAGCTGAACAATTCTCCAATGTCTATGTTTCATCCGACGAAGGAGAAACCATCAGCCTTCGCGGTCATGCAGATATCCCCAAACGCAGCTTTGACGAGCATATGATCGTAGAAAAGCAAGACGGAACACTCTGGCTGCTGGCCCGCACCTTTGAAGGAATCGGCGAGAGCTTCTCGACAGATGGCGGCCATACCTGGTCCGCCGGCCGTAAAAGCCACATTGACGGGCCCTGTTCCCGCTTTCATGTCCGCCGGTTAAAATCAGGCCGTTTATTGATGATTAATCATCACAATTTCACCCAGCGGATCGACCTGGATGACATCATGCAGCAAGGCAACGTCAAGAGCTGGAAAGGGCGCAGCCATCTTACGGCGATGCTGAGCGAGGATGACGGCGCAACCTGGCCTCACACCCTTCTTCTTGACGAACGGAACGAGGTATCTTATCCGGACGCCAGGGAAGCTGAAGACGGCTATATTTATGTGACTTATGACCGGGAACGGGTGACCGAACGGGAAATCCTGATGGCCCGTTTTACTGAGGAAGATATTCTGGCAGGCTGTTTGAAATCTTCGAGCGGCCAGTTGAAAACACTGGTCAACAAGGCGCTTGGGCAGCCTGACATTCACTGAAAAGCCTTGACCGCAAGATCAATATTCGATCCCTTTCCTGGCGGCGATTCCTTTTTGATAAGGATGGCGGCAGCATCGGATTTCGGAAATATAATCTGCAAGCTCGAGCATTTCGGCGCTTGGCTGGCGGCCGGTCAATACGACTTCCAGCGTTCGGGGCTTGGCGCGGAGGAACGAAAGCAATTCTTCCTCATCCAAAAGCTTGGTGTTGATTGCGTCCAGGACCTCGTCTAGAACCAGCAGGTCCAGTTCGCCTTTGAAGGCCGCAGCTTTGCATGCATTGAAAAGTGCCTGATGGTAGCCGCGGGTTTCCTCTTTTTCCTGCAAACTCATGTTGCAGGTGAATTTGTCAATTTGCGGTGCAACCACGACGCTGACCTGGGGCAAGTGTTTTAGCGCCTCGATTTCGCCTGAACGCCCGTTTTTTAGAAATTGGACCAGCATGACCCGGTAGCCATGCCCTGCGGCGCGAACCAGAAGCCCGATGGCGGCGGTTGTTTTTCCTTTGCCATCTCCGTGGTAGATATGGATCATGCCGCTGGCAGCCGTATTTTTATCCACAATTTTCCCCTCCAGGCGTGTGCCGTATTTAACTGCATTTACAGGATAAACCGGTTGAGGTCGCTTAAACTGCTGTCTGCCTGCTCTCCGACCAGACCGACCAACAAGTACAATTTCGAGACTGGATCAAAGATGAAATGATCGATAATGGCAAAATGGGTTATTTCCCCGGTGCTGTGCACGTGCATTCGCGGGCCGGTGCAGCGCTGCTGCTTGCTGCCAATCTCAATATGCGTTTCATCAATAAAAGAAACCGGCAGGTCCTGGGCGATGATATCCCGGACTTTCTGTTCGAGCAGCTTGGGATCGAATTCCGGCTGCTCTTGATAGCCAAGAACAAAGCCATGCCGGACATCGCCATGAAAACACTTTTTTTCAAAGCCTTCTAAGCCGACATATTGGCAGATCTCTTCGGCAGTGTGGGTCATTTTGCGGTATTTGACCGAATGAAAAACGATATCGGCGATGTCCTGGGGTTCCGGCCCGAAAATGTTCGGCCTGGTAATGATGACTTCCTCCCCGACGCCGATTAAAAGTTCGGCGTTGCGTTTCAGAAAGGGATAAAGCAAATCGAAATGCTCCACGATGACCCTTTTGCCATGCTCGATGGCATCGCCCACGGCCGTGGCCAAAACATGCATTTGCGTGAAGGCGGATTCAAAACGGACATCCAGATGATAGGTGTGCGGGCTAAAAAAGCTGCCGTAATCGATGCTCAAAATCGGCAAAGGGCGGATATTGACGCCCTCGTCGTCATTGGTCAGCTCGAGGCTGGGAAACATGCCTTTGATCAGCATGCTTTTGCCGGATCCAGCCTCGCCGACAACACCGATCAGGCGGTCGAACGTGCTGATGTACTGCTGGGCAATCTGCATGCCGAGATTAGCCATGCGGACATTGCCGCGCGGCGCAAAATAGACACTGTAAAGGTGGCTGTTTTGTATAGGCGTATGATCCATTCGTCCCTCGCTCTCTGCCTGGCGATCGTGATGGCGGGATTTGATCAAAAAGCCCTTGAATCGTCCTGCTATCTATTAAAAATCAAATTCGAAGTCAAGTAAAGGGGCATGCTGCTGTGCGCCATAAACGTCGGTCTCGCCGGGATCGCCCGAGCACATCGGGCGCTTGATGGTAATTTTGATCGATTTTGCCGGCGTGAATTCGACAATGTTGATAATCTGGTCGGCGGTGATGTGATAGAGATCGCAGACGACTTGCTCATTGAAGATTTTTTTCTCGCAGACCCGTTTGAAAACATCAAAATCACTGAACATGATGTCCAAAGTCAATTCATAGGGGCCGGAGTTCTTACTGCGGATGATATCGGTAACTGCAGTCAATTTTGTTTTCATAGCTATTCCTCCAGGTATTTGAGAACTAAGGGAATGATCCTCTTCCGAATGCTGATGCTATGGCTCATTACAAATTGACATATTCAATTGTAAAAGGAGCCTGCGGATCGTCCAGTTCAATGAGGTGATACAAACTGAAAACATAGACCTCTCCGGCATGGAAGTCGCTTGGCGAGTATGGGAAGGCCAGGTTGCCGGCAGTGGCGCGGCGGCCTTCGTAGCCATAGTGCAGCATGGTCGAACGGGCAAAAGCGCAGATCGTGTCGGCTTGTGCCTGGGTATCGGCAATCGCTTCAATGACGATTCCCAATTCATGGCCAACTTCATCCGGATGCGGTTCGAGATTGCCCATGACGCCATTGCGGCCATACTGGATAAAATGCAGGTCGTAGCTGATTTTCTTCTCGCGGAAATTGTCGGCGACACGTTCACGCACCCCGGCGATAATGCTGTCGATCTTGCTGATCATGACCGGGTCGCGGGTTCCGGCGATGGCTACGGTGCGGAAACCGATGCGCTTGGCGCCTTCCAGCTTGATCGTATATTTTTGGGCTGGCACAAAACGGCTGCCGCTAACCTTGACGGTATTTTCCGTATCTTGTTCAAACCGGGTATTGGTCAAGTCGAGATAGCCTCCGGGACCGGGCAATATATAGGGATTGGTTTTTTCATAGAGCGTGTGTGCCGCAACCGACTGGGTTGTGCATTTCCGAATGGGATTAAGCGGCTCGACGCGGAAGTAATCTTCGCCGATGTAGCCGAACATGCAGTCGGAGCCGCTGCCAGGCGTGGCGCAGATCGACGCGCATTCCAGTATTTTGCCCAAATGGGTCGCGAGTCCCTGATCATAACCCTGTTTCACGGCCAACGCCGAAAAGACTGCCGGGTCATAGGTTCTGCCGGCCAGGATAACCTCTGCCTGGTTTTCGAAAGCTTTGATAAACGGCTCGATTCCCATTTGGCCGACAATGTAGGTGGTCTTTTCAATTTCAGCCGCGGTCAGCTCCGGCGCCGGCTCCAGCGGATGGACACGCCCGGAGGCAAGCGCTTCTTGCACGGCGCCTTTTTCGAATTCGGCATGAATCAGGGCCATTTTAAAATGGAGATTGTTTTCCCTGGCGATCTCATTGATGATTTCTTCGCACCAGGCAAGATGCGGATCGGCTCCGCTGCCGCCGGCCGTGCCGACAACAACCGGGATGCCCGCGGGAACGCCCGCTTTCAGCATGATCTCCAGGTCGCGCTTGACGGCTTCGCGATTGGTGAAAGAAACACCGGCGCCCAGGTAATACGGGCCGGGATCCGTAGATCCTGCGTCAACCGCAATCAAGTGGGGATGACGTTTCATTCCCTCTTCAAAAGAGGCGACCGGAAAACCATAACCAAGAATTGCCGTTGTTGACAGAATGCGAAATTCCTCTTTCATGGCGATACTTATCCTCCCTCAATTGTTTTTCAAGGCATTCCTATAGGCAAGAATGCGCTGCATTTCATTGTAAACAATCATGTATCCTTCGTCGACGCCCATGCCAGGCTTGGCCAGCATCTGTTCCGGCTGCGTGGCCATGGCCAGATGAACGCAGATTTGTGCAGACCGGTCGGTCTCGTTGCAGGTTCCGCCCTGATAGGCGCCGATGCCCTTGGCCTTGCAATAAAGGACGGCTTCAGCGATGTTGCTGATGCCACCCAGATCGGGTGTTTTGATTTGGATCATATGGCCGGCTTTGTTGTCGGTAAAGTATTTGATGTCTTCCAGGGTGTTGCACCATTCATCGGCAACCACTTCAACCCTGATGCCGCGCCGGTCGATCAGTTCGGTCAGTTTTTTCAGCGCCAGCATTTGCTTTTCGCGGTCTTCCATATCAATCGGGCCTTCAATGCGCAGGCGAAACGGACTGGCGATTTGTTCCAGCCGGGCCATGTATCCGGCTATGGCTTCATAATTTTCCGGCCCGAAAGCCGCGCCGATCGTGCCATAAACATCGATATGCAGCACCGGCGCATAGTTGTCATTGGATCTAAGCTTGATGATCCGGTCGCGCAGCCAGGCAACATATTGCTCCAATAATTCGCCCTTTTTGCCTAATTTGCTCTCGACATTGTTGATCAAGGCATGCGGCAGGATCTGGGCGCCCTTTAAGATCATTTTATCGGCATTGTCATATCGGGCGTCGCCGGACTGGGCAAAAATCGGAATTTCCTTTTCAGACACCCGGGTGTTGTATTCAGCGGCAATCACTTCGCACATCAGCCGCTTCGACGCTTTGGCAACTGCATCGAGAATCGCCTGGGACACCCCATAGCGAATGGCCGTGTGCAAAGGCTTGCCGTCGACCCGGATGTTCTCGATGCTTGCCGCAAGATTGCGGAAGTTATTGACTTCGGCGTTGATCAGGCAGGGGGCGACGTGTTTTTCAATGACCGGTATGAAGTCTTCAGCCAAAAACAACGGATCGCGGCCGCCGGCCCCGCTGTATTGCACGGCGGCGCAATCGCCATAGGCAAATTGCCCGTCATCAAGCACCAGCATGACCGATATCGCTTCGCCGGCCTGGCGCACTGATGTAAACCCGGCCGTTGCCGTTTTTCCCATATAAGCCGCGCCATCCGCGACAGCGCCTTGCTTGATGGCCCGCTGGTCATCAAAGAAAAACCCGGTGCGGCCTTTGGAGCATATTACTTTCACGATCTTCATGTTCTTTTGCCTCCTGTGCTAATAATGGACGAATAAGATCCTGAGGTTTATTGCGGCCTGCCGACGAGGCGGCCCTTGCTAATGGCGTAAACATCGTCGATGACCATCTGGAAGGATGCTTTGCGTTTTTCGGAACGTGCCCGCTCTTCGATTTTTTCGTAGTTGAAATCAATCAGCTCTTTCGTAAACGGCACGCCGCCTAAATTCAAAATACGGATAGCGCCGTTGTTATCGCGGGCCGGGAGCATTTTGCCGGCATTAAAGCGGCTGGGAGCGAACGGGATGTCGATGACGCCAGCCTGGAAAGCCCGCACGGTGCCAAGGGCAATGTCGCCCTGGCCCAATTCGAAGCATTTATCAACAATGCAGCGGGTTTCAGCCGAGATCACCAGCTTTTCCTCCATGACGCTGGCAGAAGGCAGCGACTGGTCGCGCAGCATCGAGATAACCTGCTTCGTGCAGCGCAAACCCTGGGCATTGGCCTCCATGGTCGGCACGCCCATCGCCTCGTGCGGGGTCTTGACAATCACCTTCGTCGCTTTGGACAAGGCGGCGACCACGCTGCCCCAGGAGATGACGCCGAATGATTTGGCTTCGTCTTGCGGAAAGCCGCCCATCCACTGATGCAGAACCGTCGTGACAAAAACATCGCCATAGCCATATTTGCGCAGATACTCTTCGGTTAGCTCTTCCAAAGACTGAATCGCCGCCACATCCTGGATCAAGTTGCCGCATTGGCCATAGCCGACCGTAATGTTCTTGACGCCCTGCTCTGCAGCCAAAAGGCTTTCGATAATCGCGACGGCATGGGAAATCGAGGGCGGCACCAGCGTCCCGGTCAGCGGGCCAAAGGGTTCGCGGTTTAGCGAGATGCCCATTTCTTCATAGATACCAGTTAAACGGTCGACATATTGCCAGTCCATAATGGTTTTTTCCAATTGAACATTTTTGGCGTAGGGAATATTGTAGGAGATGCCGCCGCCTTCATAGCTGGTAAAGCCGCCGGCGTAGCATATTTCCGTGAGCAGCCGGGCATCCGGCGTTCCATGCCGGACCTGGACCGGCGTATCCAGGCTCTGGATAATTTCACGGCAGTTGAACACGCCGTGATTGACCGCCGGAAAGCCATTAAGCATCGAGCGGCCGGAGCTGATGGATTCGCTGATTCCGTTTTCCGCCTCTTTATAGCGGTTCTGGCGGGTGTAGCTGTCAATGGTGGTCGGCAGCAAATCCGCTTCACCCTTATCCTGAAGATAGGTCAGAAGCTCGATGTGTTCTTTGATCAGCGCAACACCGGCGCGCGGTTGAATCAGCGTCTGATGCTTTTCTTTGGCTTCTTTCAGCTTTTTTGAAAATACTTTATTGGGCGCGAGGCTTTTGTGAAATTCCACCGCTTCTTCAAAATCGACATCTGCGCCGGTAGGCCATTGTGTTAGCACCTCGGCACGAATCGTTCTGAATTCGTCATCGCTGAGCCGTTGATTTTTAATTTCCATTGCGAAGCAACTCCTTTTTCATGATTTTTTGTGCAACCGCAGGATAGGATTGACTTAATAGTCCCATCGCCGCGAGAATATAGTTTTTGTCGAGCAAAATATTGGCGCTGTAAGGTTTTAAAGACATCGGCTGTGACTGGTCATACAGGGCGCGGGCAGCGATGTCGAATGGATCGCGGGCGTGGATCATGGCGCCGCCGGTGATCACGATCTGTCTAATGCGGCGCAGGTCCTTGCCTTGCTGGATGTAGGTCAGCCCGACGGGCGTATAGGTCTGTTCGATCTTGCCAACGTGGCGGGTAACCGCGATTTCCACGGCGAGCGCGGCCAGGACGTGGTCAAGGGTCTCCAGTTCGGCATTTTGCGGCAGCACATCGACGTTTTGAGCCAGATAATCGATTAGATGAAGGGCGCGTTCTTCGCTTAACCCGGCCATTTTGCTCACTTTTTCGATGCCGGCGGCGCCGACGATGCCATGTACGCTGTAGCGCATGCCGATATCCCCTTCAACGGTCCGTTTGGCATACGGTTCGATCAGGCCTTTCATCACGGTATTGACCTGGTCCGGCATTCCCTGGGCAATCGAATAGACATCGGTTGTCGCTCCTCCCAGATCAATCCCCAGCAGCTCGCCGATGCCATCTTCACCCGCGCAGCCGTCGGCAAGCAATTTCAAAGCCGCCAGCATGGCCGCCGGTGTCGGCATCACGATCCCGGATATCAGGTTTGAAGCTTTGCTAAGTCCTTTAGCCCGGATTATGCGCTGCAAAAACACGTCGCGGATTTTGTTCTGAACCGGCTCGATATTGATCTGGTTGAACCGGGGCATGACATTTTCACATCGGTAAACTTCACGCCCGGCCAAGATTTCTGCACATTGATCTGCACAGCTTCGGTTGCCGGCAATAATGATCGGAAATTCCTTTTTAATTCGGGCCAGCACCGCTGCATTGTGCAGGATGCATTCCTGGTTGCCGCCATCGATACCGCCAGTCAGAAGAAAGATGTCAGGATGCAGCGATTCGATTTCCATCAGGTCTGCTTCGGTCAAATGATAGGCATATACCTTGACTACTTTTGCGCCGGCTCCCAATGATGCTTGCTTGGCCGCTTCCGCAGTCAGCTCGGGCACAAGGCCGGCCGTAACCATGCGCAAGCCGCCGGCAGCGCTTGAGCAGGCATATTGCCTGACAAATTCAACCCGGCCGATTTTTCTCGTCAATTCGGCCAGGGCAGCCTTTAAGCCATCGTTGATGTCGCTTTGAACGGTCGTAAAGCTTTCGCCTGTTCCAAGAAGCTCTGCCGCATCTGTATCGACAGCCGTGATTTTGGTAAAGGTACTGCCAAAATCAATCAGGAGAATGGGATTCATCTTCTATCACCGCTCCTTATGGTGCGATCTGCAAATCTTCTTTGAGCGCTTCAATCGCCGCTTCCGGCGGTGTGCCAGGGCCAAAAACCCGGTCAAAACCCATTGCCTTGAATCTCTTTTTTACATCGTCGAATGGTTGTTTGCCAACAACAATGTTGCCGCCGACATAGAGCAGGATGTCTTTTAATCCGGCTTCGTCGCATTTTTCGCGCAATCCCCGGCAGTCCAGTTCGCCATGCCCATAGAGGGAAGAAACGATTATGGCATCCGCAGCTGATTCAATTGCGGCGGCAATATATTCTTCCTGTGAAACCATGACGCCCAGATTGATGACCTCAAATCCAGCTTCGGAAAAGGCATGGTAGAGAATTTTGTTGCCTACAGCGTGAACATCGGCGCCAATCACACCGAGTACTAGCTTTTTTTTACTCATTTTGCACCTCACACCCGATTCAATGGCATTCGCAGCATATTCCCCCGGCTGCGTATATATACTTATATGCGCTTATATATCTTTATATCATTAATTAACTCTATTTTACTTCTGCATGTTTGATTTGTCAACGCAAAAGCCTTAATTTTAGCCATCATTAGCCGCATGATCGGCCTGTACATTTAGTCGGCAGACTTGTCCCGTTGCGCCAAATAAGCCTGGCGCCCTTTTTGATAGAGACTTTCGCCGAAACTATCGATAATCACCGTAACCGGCATGTTTTTCAGGGTCAGGCGATGGATTGCTTCCGCCCCCAAGTCTTCATAGGCTATAATTTCCGCTTTTTCAACACAACTGCTAAGCAAGGCGCCGGCGCCGCCAATTGCGCCAAAATAGACCGCCCCGTTTAGCTGCATGGAGGCAATAACTGCTGCGCTGCGGGCGCCTTTGCCAATCATTCCAGTCAGCCCAAGATCCAGGAGCGCCGGCGCATAGGCGTCCATGCGATAGCTTGTCGTCGGGCCCGCCGATCCGATGGCCCGGCCTGGCGGAGTTGGCGTAGGGCCGACATAATAGATGATTTCCTCAAAAAGGTTTATGGGCAGCTCTTTTCCTTCCCGGATCAATTCGCACAGGCGTTTGTGCGCAGCGTCGCGGGCTGTATAGATGATGCCGGACAAAAGCACGGTGTCCCCGCAATGCAAATTGCGGGCGTCTTTGTGAGTCAGCGGCGTTGTGATTTCAATCGTCATGGGCTGCCCTCCGTTAAAGTATCGTTTGCAGGTGTCTGGTCACATGGCAATTCAGATTGACAGCACAAGGCAAACCGGCAATGTGAGTCGCCATCGCTTCGATATTGACCGCCAGCGCAGTTGTGCGTCCCCCGAATCCTTGAGGGCCGATGCCGCTTTGGTTGATCTTTTCAAGCATTTCTGCTTCCAGCGCGGCATAGTAGGGGTTGCTGTTCCTTTGGGTAAGCGGGCGGAGCAACGCCTTTTTGGCGAGCAGTGCTGCCTTGTCGAACGTGCCGCCAAGTCCGACGCCGACAACAATCGGCGGGCAGGGGTTGGGGCCGGCGTCTTCGACAACTTTCAAAATGAAGTCTTTAACACCTGAAACGCCGTCGGAAGGTTTCAACATTTTGATCTGGCTCATGTTTTCACTGCCGAACCCTTTGGGGGCAACGGTTATTTTCAGTTGATCGCCTGGCACGATGTCGCAATAGAGCATGGCCGGCGTATTGTCACGGGAATTTATGCGAGAAAGCGGGTCCGATACGACGGATTTCCGCAAAAAGCCCTCGCGATAGCCCTGCCGAACCCCTTCATCGACGGCTTCCGCAAGGTTGCCCGAGATATGCACATCTTGTCCGATTTCCAGAAAAACGCAGGCAAGTCCGGTATCCTGGCAGATCGGCATCCGATCCCGGCTGGCAATATTATCATTTTCGATAATCTTGTCCAGAACGATGCGGGCATCCGGCCAGTCTTCCTGGTCGCGGCTTACTTGCAGGCATTGGCGGATATCGGCGGGCAGCAAAAAGTTGGCATCCATGCACATTTTGCTGACAACTGCTGTAATCTGCCGGGCAGATATTTCTTTCAAGGTTTTATTCCCCCTATTATAAAGATGCGCTATCAAGCGCAAGGATTAAGTTGCCATACTTTCCCGTCTATATTATCATGCGATTATCACAATCATAAACATTTTATATATTGATCATAACACAATCATATGACTGTAGCATAAAATATTTGGAGAGGGGATGCAATACAATTAGTCCCCCCTTCAATCCTGATAAATCGCTAAATGGGTGTTGTGGTTCTTGAAATTGACAAAGTAGAAGGTCAGGTTGGTCATCGCCGCTATAAAACTGAACAGGACGACCGCATCCGTCCCCAGCCAGTCGCACAGAATGCCGCCGGTTAAAATGGCCAGGATCGAACCGCCGCCCGACGTGAAGGCAAGTCCGAAAGTGATAGCTGTTCCCTTGATTTGCGGCGAGGCAAACCGGTCAAAGTAAGCTAAAGAAGTTGTATAATATAGGGCAAAACTGGCCGACTGAATCAACTGCCCGATCATGATCAATGGGATATTGTCTGAAGTCAGGAGAATCAGCGGCCGGATCAAATTCATCAGCAACAAGAGTAAAAGTCTTGTTCTCAAATGCACCTGCCGAAGCAGCCGCATACTTAAAAGCAAAATGACAGCCTCAACAGCTGCACCTAAACCAACAATCAGTCCAAAATCCGAAACATTGCCGCCCCGGTCATTGATGATCAATGCTAGATAGGCGCCTACCGAGCGATGCGAGAACCAGTAAAAAAACATCAGGACCAGGCCGAACAAATATTGGCGGTTAGACAAAATTATTTTAAGGGCCGACGTAAATTTCAGCTTGTCGGCAACCACCTCGTTGCCCCGGTTTATCCGCCGGTTTCGAAGTGGCACATCCGGCAGAAGCAGGATAACGACAATCCCGGCCAGCGCCAAAATAGCCTGTGCCGGGAAAATGATGCCATAGCTGCTGCGTTTGATCAGCCAGCCAAACAGGATTGACGCCAATGCATAGCCGATCGATCCCCCTGCCCTGATAGCGCCATATTCAATTTTGGAACACGTGGCGCTTGCGGTCACAATCCAGGTATCCAGAAGAAACATGAACGGCATTTCAAAAAGTGAAACCAGCATGATGGCCAAAAGGCAAAGAATGGCATAGCCGGAAGTCATCGGCACTAAAAAAATAGTCGCACTGACCAGCAGCGAGGTGATGATCAGGTATTTTTTTATCGTAATCAGCGAATCTGTAAGAAATCCGACGCATGGCTGGATAATGATATTGACCAAATACGCGGAAACAGTGGCTAATCCACAGTAAAACGCGGAATAATGCTTTGACGTCAAATAATAAATCATAAAACTAACAAACAGGCAGTTGCCCGCATAGTAGAGTATGGATATCAGGAAAAAGACCAGGTTCCCTTTTTGCTTCAGCTGCATGACAAGTATCGCTCCTGTTTAGGCATACGCCTTGTCAGTTGATCGTCATCTTGTAAAAAACACTTAAACCTGGAGCTTAAATCGCTCACCGTTAATCATTTGCGTACAGACATAAACCGGCTTGCCGTTGCCTGCGTAGGCAGTGCTCCGTACCAGCAGCAGCGGGTTGTTTTTGCGAAGGTTCAAGAGTTGGGCATCCTGGGATGTGGCCCTGCAGATCTCGATGGACTTGTTGGATTTGACGATCTGGGTATTGGCCTTTTCCTTCAAGATCGTGAACAGCGAATCTTCCAGCTTTTCGTTTAGCAAAAAGGCATAGTCAAGCGGGAAGTAGCTCTCCTCAATCGCCATCGGCTCATCATTGACAAAACGCAGCCGCGAAATAAACACGGTCTGAGATCCGGCAGAAAGCCCAAGCGCAGTTAAAACATTGCTGTTGGGAACAACAATCTTATGCTCAAGCAACTTGCCGCCGGCTCTTAGACCCATCATTCTACAGGACTCTGTAAACCCTAAAATCCGGGTATAGTCGCGGCCATACTTCTGGGTGGCGACAAATGTGCCTTTACCTTGCTTTTTCTCGACATATCCGGCCAAAACAAGCTCGTTCATCGCTTTTCTCGCGGTGATGACGCTGACATTGTTTTGGCGGGCCATTTCGATTTCTGAAGGGAGCTTGTCGCCCGGTTTGTATGTTCCGGCATTTATCGCATCTTTTAGCTTTTTCATCAGTTGCTCATATAGGGGAACGATAGCATTATTATTAAACATTCAAATTCTCCTATCAACGATCAGCACAAAGGCCAGACTCTCTTGCACTGATATAAACCTATAAGTGCACATAGCATCATCAGTTTACAGTACATCATTTCGATAATCAAGTTAAAGATCTGCTTTTTTAATACTCGACCTTCCACATATAACGGCGGTAATCCATGGAATGGCCACGCACTTCAGCCATCTCGGAAACGAAGAACCGTTCGATCGGAATCATGACGACTGAATTGAAATACTCGGCGACATTGGCGTCAATTTTTTCAATCCCGGTGTCTTTGGCATCAATAACGAGGTAATGTTTGGCATATTTTTTCATGAACGTCAACGCTCTTTCATCAAGGGCGCGGGTCCGGCCTGTGCTCATCAGCAGCACCATGGCCAGTTTTTCATCAGTTGTTTCGAACGGGCCGTGGAAATACTCCCCGCTGTGCATGGTGACGGCATGGCGGCATTGCATCTCCATCAGGTGGCAGCAGGACATCGTATAGGCGGTTCCATACAATGGGCCGGAAGCCAGGATATAGAAGACTTCGTCATCTTTAAAATCGCGGGCGAATTTCTCCGCGGCAGGCTTCATGCTTTTCTTGGAATCGGCCACGATTTTGTCGATGTGGGCATAGGCTTCCATGGCGGCTTCGTAGTGCGGGTAGTTCTCGAACTGGTAAAGGATTTCGAAGCTCAGTTTCAGGGCCAGCGCCTGATTGGCTTGTGAATAAACCTGGTCATCGCCATTTGAATAGACCACGACATATTGACCGACCTTCGCCATGGCCGTGTCCGGAAAACCGGTCATTGAAATGGTCACAGCGCCTTTTGCGTTGGCGACCTTTACGGCCTCCACTGTTTCGGCCGTAGCCTTCAACGAGCAGATCACGCAGATGCAGCGTTCATCCAGGGCTTTTGGTGCTGAAAAGACAAATTCGCTGCTGTTGAATAATCCGGTGGTGATTCCCTTGGCCTCGTTTTCCAGCAGGTACTTGCCAGGATAGATGGCTGCATTTGAACCGCCGCAAGCAACGAAATAGACTGCTTTCAAACCGCCGGCAGAATCCATTTTCGTTTTGATTTCACTAATGATCTGTTTGATTTCCATTTTTAAAACCCCTTTTTATTAGCTGCTTTCCGGAGCCCGCCCGAAGGCGGGTTCCGGATTTTTTCAGCGTTGTAATCGGATAACTTTTATGACACGTCCTTATTTTTTAGCGTAGGTATTTTCCAGCGCTATGCCGGAGTTGTAGGTCAGAATGCCGGGCAAGTTGGTGAATCCTTCGACATATTTGCCGCGGGCAAAGCTTTGTTCACGATAGTTCATGAAGACGAATGGCGACAGTTCAAGGATTCTGGCTCTCAGTTTGTCGTAGATTACTTCGCGCTTTGTGGCATCAAGCGTTGTACGGCCTTCTTCCAGCAGCGAGTCGATCTGATCGTCGGCAAACCAGGCGGAGCTGTTCATGCGCGGGTCGCCAGAGGCAAAGTAGTTGGTTGTCCAGTCCATGTCGATGATATTGCCGGCGGTGCCGGAGACCAGGATCTGGTAATCGCCGGTATTTGAACGCTGGATGCGGGTTGACCAGTCAGGCAGCTCCACTTCGGCATCGATGCCGATTTGTTTCAGGCTGTTCTGGACAACGATTGCGGTCTGCTTGTGGAATTCATAGGTTGACGAGGACAAGATCTTGATTTTAAAGCCGTTCGGATAGCCGGCTTCGGTAAGAAGGGCTTTGGCTTTGGCTGTGTCAAACGAGAAATAGTTATCATACTTGCCATCGTAATTGTTCTGGCCTTTTTGTGTCGGGAAGCCAAAGATCGGCGTTCCGCGGCCCATGAAAGCAGTATCGATGACGCCCTGGCGGTCAACGGCATAAGCGATGGCCTGACGAACTTTCGGGTTGGCCAGAGGGCCTTCCTTGACGTTGAACTGCAGGCACATGAACGGCGCCAGGGAGATGTCGGTGGTAATGTCGCTGTTCTTTTCGAAAGCGATGACATCTTTGGCTGCCACATAGTCGATCAGATCAACTTCGCCGGTGGTCAGCGCATTGGCACGGGTGGTCGCATCAGTGATGATGGTGAAGCGGATGCTCTTGCTTTCGGGCTTGCCTTCTTTATAGAAAGCATCGAAGGCTTTGACAACAATCTCGCGGCCTTTGTCCCAGGTGTCGAAGACGTAAGGTCCGCTGCCCATGGGATTGGCGTTCAGGTCATTGTTGTGGCTTGCGCACCAGGCTTTGGAAACAATAACGGACTCCGGCAGTGTCAAATAGTCCAGGAAAGGTGCTGTCGGGGCCTTGAGTATGATTTTGACGGTTTTGGTGTCAACGACTTCACACTTGTCGATAACTTTCAAGAAATCGGCACGGAAAGTAGCGCCAACTTTTTCATCGAGGATACGCTCGATGGAGAATTTGACATCTTCTGCCGTAATGTCGCTTCCATCATGGAATTTGGCATTGGCCCTGATTTTGAAGGTGTAAGTGATATTGTCGTCAGCTACGGTATAGGATTCGGCAATTTCGTTTCCGATTTTGCCATCGACTTGATAGGCCAACAATCCGCGATAAATATTCGACTTGATCAGTCTGGTTGCCTGACCAGATTGTACCATCGGATCCAGAGTTGACGGATCGGCGCTGATACCCACTACCAGTTCATCCCGCTTTTCAACAGCAGTGGTTGTGCTGCCGGTGGCGGTTGTTGAAGTAGTCTGGGATGTCGTTTGGCTGGTGTTCGTTTGACCGCATCCAGCAATCGCTGTTGCAGCAAGAATCACGGCAAGCACCAGTAGAAGAATTTTCTTACTCCATACTTTTTTCATAACAAGTCCTCCTTAAAATATTTTGGGATTTGGCATTATCAAAAGCTGTTTTTCAGCTTCGGATCCAGAACATCACGCAGTGCGTCGCCCATGAGATTCGTGGCCAGGATCGTCAAACTCAGAAAGATGGCAGGCCAGAAGGTATACATCGGATTGGATGAGAGGTAGTTTTTGGCATCACCGATCATCTGTCCCCAGGAAGGATTGGGAGGCTGCACGCCAAGGCCGAGAAAACTTAATCCCGATTCAATGAGAATCGCGTTGGAAATGGTCAAGCTGATCTGGATAATCAGCGGGGAAAAGATATTGGGGAAAATTGTACCGGTCAGCACCCGAAACGTATTGGCGCCGACGGATATCTCATTTTCGACATATTCCATCTTGTGTACTTTGATGGTCGACGAATAAGCGATTCGGGTAAAATGCGGCGTATAAAGGATGGCAACAACAATGGTCAGATTCTGTACCCCAGCGCCCCATAAAACAACGACGATCATCGCCAGCAGGATCGGCGGGAAACAAAGGATCGTATCGACAAAGCGCATAATCGCGCCGCCGGGCTTGCCGCCGACGTATCCGGCAATAACGCCCAGGATCGAGCCTGCGATAAAAGATCCAAGCGTACCGAGGATGGCCACGATCATGGAGGGCTGGATGCCGACCAGAAGGCGCGACAGGATGCAGCGGCCAAATTCATCCGTGCCCAGCGGGAAGCGGGCGGACGACGCGGCAAAGGTATGCGATGTGTCCATGACCAGCGGGTCATTCGGGGCGATAAACGATCCGAACAGCGCAACCAGCAGGATGGGAACCAGAACAACTATGCTGAATACGAATTTCCGGTTTTTCATGCATGCTTTTAATGTATTCATAATATCCCCCCCTACCTTGCTCTCGGATCGAGCATGCCGTAAATGATGTCCACAATCATGTTCGTCAAAATGAAGACGGCGGACATGACCAGGATGCAGCCCTGAATCAAGGGGTAATCGCGGCTGTTGATCGCCTTGACAAGCAGCGTTGACAATCCGGGCCAGTTGAACACATTTTCAGCAAGCACCGTGCCGCCGATGAGATTGCCCATCTGCAGTCCGATGACGGTGATAACCGGGATAAAGGCATTGCGGACAACATGGCGGACAATCACGGTTCTTTCGTTTAATCCTTTTGCCCTAAGGGCGCGAACCGATTCACTCGAAAGGGCGTCGAGCATCGATGAACGGGTCATGCGCATGATCGATGCCGCCAGCCCCATCGCCAGGGTAACGGCGGGCATGATCAGCCTGAGGTAATGGCCGGTAATGCTTCGGCTCATATCCACATAACCGCTCGAAGGCAGAACTGGAATCGGCAGCTTGAAGATATTCAGCGAAAAGATGACGATTAAAATATAACCCAGCACGTATACCGGTATGGATGTCCCCAATGACGCGCCGGCAGTCATCACCAGATCGGAAGTTTTTCCGCGGCGCAAGGCTGCCAGAATGCCAAGCGGCAGACCGATCAGGCAAGCCAGCAATAACGACATGCCGGCCAGTTCCAGGGTGCGCGGCAAACGCGTGGCAATGGAAGCAACGACGGGAATGTGTTCGCTGTAAGATTGCCCGAAATTCCCTTGAAAAGCATTCAGCATCCAATTTTTGTACTGCACGAGAATCGGCAGGTCCAAGCCAAGCTCGGCACGCAAACTGGCGATTGCTGCAGGATCCGGGCTGGAATCCGTACCCAGCATCAGGAGAACCGGATCGCCAGGCATAATGCGGATCAGCAGGAACACGATCGTGGATACGATAAACAGAAGAACCAGCGCAATGCCCATTCTTTTCAGGACGAATTTAATCATACCATCCCTCCGTCTTCTTTATATAAAAAACACGCAACAGAGTGATTGTCCCGAACGTTCTTCAATTCCGGGCGCTCCGTTTTGCAGCGCTCCATGACATACCGGCAGCGGGTGCAAAAGCGGCAGCCCTTTGGCGGATTGACCGGACTGGGTATCTCGCCGGTCAAGATGATCCGCTCACTGTGATTTTTAGTGCTCGGGTCCGGAATCGCCGACAACAAAGCCTGGGTATACGGATGCAGCGCATTGCAGTAAAGATCGGTGCTTTCGGCTATTTCGACGATCGAACCCAGATACATCACGGCGATGCGGTTCGACATATGCTTGACGACCGATAGATTATGGGAAATGAACAGATAGGTCAGGTTCAGGTCTTTCTGCAAATCCTTCAGCAGATTGAGAATTTGCGCCTGGATGGAGACATCCAGGGCCGAAACCGGTTCGTCGCAGATCACCAGCTTGGGATTTAAAGCCAGGGCACGCGAAATGCCGATCCGCTGCCGTTGTCCGCCGGAAAATTCATGCGGGTAGCGGTCAACATAGCGGCGGCTTAGTCCGACCTTATCCATCAGCGCAAAAACTTCATTTTCGATCTGCTGGTGATTATAGTGGCGATGGATTTTCATCGGCGCGGAAATGATCTCGCGAACAGTCTGGCGGGGATTGAGCGAATCAAATGGTTTCTGGAAAACCATCCGCATGTGCTCGCGCTGATGGCGCAGCTCGGCGCCTTTCATCTCGGCAAGGTTCCTGCCTTCAAAACAGATTTCGCCGGAATCAGCCGGGATCAGCTGGATCACGGTGCGCGACAAAGTGCTTTTGCCGCAGCCTGATTCGCCGACCAAGCCGAAAGTTTCTCCACGAAGAACATTGAAGCTGACATTGTCGACAGCGTGGACGACCGCCTTGGATGAGCTGAACATGCCTGTTTTGACCGGGAAAGTTTTACTGACATTCCGGACGTCTAATAATATTTCACTCAACCGTACTCCCCCCTTCATTAAGGCAAGCCTTGTGGCAGCGCACGAAGTGGCCGGGCTCCAATTCTTGCATGGCCGGCTCTTCATTGCGGCACCGGTCATCGGCCAACGTGCACCGGGTGCAGAAACGGCAGCCCGTGGGCATATTGCGGATATCCGGCACGGTTCCTTCTATGCTGTAGAGGCGTTCCACCTTTTCGGCAAGCAAGGGTACCGATTTCATCAATCCGGCCGTATAGGGATGGCAGGGATGATTCAGGATCACGTCGGTCGGGGCGTCCTCCATGGATTTTCCGGCGTACATGACAATGACCCGGTCTGCAATGTCTGCAACAATGCCCAGATCGTGGGTAATCAAAATGACTCCCATCTGGTATTCGTCACGAATCTTTTTGATCAGGTCAAGAATTTGGGCCTGGACAGTTACGTCAAGCGCCGTCGTCGGTTCATCGGCGATCAGCAGTTTGGGATTGCAGGACAAGGCTATTGCAATCATGACCCGCTGGCACATCCCCCCCGATAATTCAAACGGATAGGAATTGAAAACCCGCTGCGGATGAGCGATGCCCACTGAAGACAACAGCGTCAGGGCTTTTTCTTTTGCGGCAGCCCGGCTTAGTTTTTCATGGGTGAGAATCGCTTCAACGATCTGATAGCCTACGGTGTACACTTGATCCAAAGACATCATCGGATCCTGAAAGATCATTGAAATATCCTTGCCCCGGACCCTTTGCATCTCTTTGTTCTTGAGATGCAAAAGATCCTTGTTTTCGAAAATTATTTTCCCGCTGCTGATTTTCCCCTGGTTTGGAAGCAGGTTCATGACCGACAATGATGCCATTGTTTTTCCGCTGCCGCTTTCGCCAACAATTCCGAGCGTTTGGCCGCGTTTCAGAGTAAAGCTCAAATTATCGACTGCAGTGAAGGATCTGGTCTTGTTTTGAAAAACCATGCTCAGATCTTCAACGGATATCAGGACATCAGACATCTTTAGATCACCGCTTTTCTCTTAATAATCTGGTCTTTTCTCCATCAAGAATATAGGTGTTATCCTGCGCCACAATAGCGACGCGATAAAGTTCTTCGGCTTTTTCGACTGAAACCTTGTCTTCGATGATATCTTTCAGCACGCGCTCTGGTTCTCTGGTGACAGGATTGCCGTAGCCGCCGGAGCCCGGTGTGCGCACACTGACAATATCGCCTTTTTCAAGCGGGATGTCCGTGCATTTTGAAGAAAGGCGAGTGCTTGAACCATCTTTCTTGATCAGGTAGTAGGATCCGCCGGCGCCTTCCAGCCCGCCTTCGAGACCCCAGGGCGGGAATTTTTGACGATCGCCAAGGCCAGTATAGGAAATGCCGTCATACATCGTCTCGAATTCACGAACGATGCCCAGTCCGCCGCGATTGTAGCCGGCTCCGCCGCTATCGCGCAGCAGGGCGTATTTTCTGACCACGACAAGCGGGAATTCCATTTCAAGCGCTTCAACCGGCAGATTGGAGGTGTTGGTCATATGCACCTGGACGCCGCTAAGGCCGTCTGAATGTTTGCTGGCGCCGGATCCGCCGGCGACAACTTCGAGGTAAACAAAGAATTTGTCTTTGTCTTTGGGATCATTGCCTGAGAAAATCGCGGAAGTAACCGAGCTGTTGCAGCAGGCCATCGCCCGTTCCGGGACCGCCGGCGCCAAAGCGCCGAAAATGACGTCCGCGACACGCTGGCAGGTATCGATTCTTTCGCCGACAGGCGCCGGGTTTTCGGCATTGATCAGCAAACCGCTGTCGCAAACCACTTTGAAAGCGCGATAAATGCCTGCATTCGAAGGCACGTTCGGGTCGATGAGCGCCTTTAACGAGTAGAACACCGTTGCCAGCAAGCCATTGTAGGTCACGTTGATCGGGCCGGCCACCTGTTTTGCGGTTCCGGCAAAATCAAGCGTCATGCTTTCGCCCTTGATGGTCACTTCAACGCTGATCGGCAGCGGATCCGGGCAGGCGACTCCAGCGTCGTCCATATAATCGGTGAATTTGTAAACACCGTCGGGCAAACGCCTGATGCCGGCTTTCAGCTTCTTTTCGGCATAATCCTGAAGCTGGTACATGCTGCTGATCAACGTTTCGCCATAGCGTTTATATGCTTCAAGCATGCGGTTGATGCCGATGCGGTTGGCAGCGATCTGCGCCTGTAAATCGCCAAATCGTTCATTGGGAATGCGGCTGTTGGCTTTGATGATATTGATGATGTCATAGCAGATTTTTCCGCCGTCGCAGATGCGGACCAACGGAATTTTCGTGCCCTCCTGGAAGATGCTGACCGCGTCTCCGGACGTCGAACCTGGTACTTTGCCGCCAACGTCGCTGTGATGGGCCAGGTTGGCAACCCAGCCGATCAGCCTGCCGGCGGAAAATACCGGGGCGGCGATCGTAATGTCCGGCAGATGGGTTCCGCCGCCGTTATAGGGGTCATTGCCAATGAACATGTCGCCTTCTTTGATTTCGGAGCGGTCAAAGTTCTTGTAAACTTCTGTGATGATGCCCAGCAAAGAGCCCAAATGCATGGCGACGTGTTCTGCCTGGGCAACCATGTTGCCATCCGGATCAAAAACGGCAGTGGAAATGTCGCGGCGTTCCTTGATATTGGTCGAATAGGCGCTTCTGATAATGGCAAAACCGGTTTCTTCTGCTACGGATAATAGTAAATTGCCGATTATTTCAACAGTTACAGCATCAACTGATTTGTTCATGCCTGCTCACCTCCCTGATAGGTCACAATAAGATTGCGGAATTGGTCATTGTATGCGTGCCAATCTGGCGGGATGATCGATGTGGAGTCCATCTGCTCGATGATCGCCGGGCCGCTGATTGTGCAGCCAACCGGGATATCATTGCGCTGGTAGATGTTTGTGCCGATATATTCGCTTGAGCCTTCAAAACGGACTTTGCGCACTTCAACCGGTTTGGGCGGTTCAATGTTTTCGGCGACCGGCTGTGCTTTGAGGTCAGGTTTGTCGATCGTGCCGATAGCGCCGACGCGATAGTTGACAAGCTGCAATTTCTTATTGCGGTCACAGTAGCCATACGAGCGCTCGTGCTCCTGATGGAAAGCTTCGATCAGATTGGCCAGATCCTGCATGTTGAGGTTGCCGGTCGGGATTTCAACCGTGATTTCATAATTCTGTCTTTCATAACGGCAATCGATGGAGAAGACATATCCGCGCTTTTCGGTCGGAACGCCTTCATGTTCAAGCATTTTGCCGCCTTCATCAATGAGTTCGGCGAATATGCCATTAATTTTGGACAGATTTTCTTGATTGGCGATCATGATATTGGATTTGCTCAGGTCAAAGCGGGTGTCTGCCATCAAAAGGCCGAGCGAGCAAAGTGTTCCAGGCGCCGGAGGGATCAGGACCTGGGTGATGCCCAGTTCTTTGGCGACTTCGCAAGAATGGAGCGGGCCGGCTCCGCCGAAAGCCATCAAGGTGAACTCCCGGACGTCGTAGCCTCTTTCGACCGACACGACGCGAATGGCGCGAATCATGTTGGAGTTGACGACCGAAATGATTCCAGCCGCGGCATCTTCGATATTCAAGGCCGATTTGGCGCTGATTTCAGTTGCCAGGGCGTCTTTGGCCAGCTGGAGGTCGACTTCCATGCGGCCGCCGAGGATTTTGTGCTGATTGAGCTTGCCCAGGACAATATTGGCGTCTGTAACAGCCGGTTTTTTACCGCCGCGCATGTAGCAGGCAGGGCCAGGGACAGCTCCGGCGCTTTTGGGTCCAACCTTCAGGGCGCCGCCTTCATCGATGGCCGCCATGGATCCGCCGCCGGCGCCAACCGTAATGATGTCGATCATCGGGATTCTGGCCGGATAGCCTTCGACCATTCTCTCATAGGAAACCTGGGCTTTGCCGTTTTCAATCAAGCTGATGTCGGCGCTGGTGCCGCCCATGTCAAAGGTGATTATTTTATTGATTCCGCACTGCCGTCCAATGTATGTCGCGCCGATAACGCCGGCGGAAGGGCCGGAAACGGCTGTTTTTATCGGGCACTCGACCGTTTCGGAAATCGAGATGATCGAGCCGTTCGACTGTGTAACATAAGGTGAAACCGCAATGCCGGCTTCACGGACACAGTTTCTGAAATTCTCGACGTATTTTTTCATGACTGGGCCAAGATAGGCATTCAGCACGGTCGTGCTCATTCTTGAATATTCACGGAACTCATTGACCAGTTCGCTTGAAATCGAAACATACGCTTCAGGATATGCTTCGTTGATGATTTCCTTGATCCGGCGTTCATGAACCGGATTGATAAATGAAAACAGCGTGCAGACTGCAATCGTTGTCACGTTCTGTGATTTAAGGTAGCTTACTGCCTTGCGAACATCTTCTTCATATAAGGGGATTTTTATCGAGCCGTCAAAGCAGACGCGTTCTTCAACTTCACATATGAGACCTTCAGGGATCAGGCTTTCAGGCTTTTGTTTCAGCAAGTCATATAATGAAGGGCGTTTCTGGTTGCCAATCTCCATTAAATCCTTGAACCCTTTTGTTGTGATCAACCCAAGGCGCGCGCCAGTTTTTTCAATCAAAGCGTTCGTGGCAACCGTTGTGCCATGCGCCAGATAATCAACTTCATCGGGGTTGATATTTTCACTTTCAAGAATATGCAGAATACCACTGACAATGGATCGCGAAGGATCGTCCGGCGTGGAACTTTGCTTATAATGAAATAATCTTTCTTTTCCGGAATCAAAAACGGAGAAGTCCGTAAAGGTTCCGCCTACATCTACACCTATCATGTATCCCATTGATCATTCACCTCTCGTTAATTATTGCATTGCATTTTCCGATAAAAACTCAAATAAATAAGATAGGCCCCCCTTGTTTGTTGTAATGCGCCATTGCATTTTAAATCATTATTTAATTTGCAGGTGGATTATTCTGCAATCGGGCAACCATGCCCAAAAGCGCCAATCTGCAGGCAAGTATCCGCAGAAAGAGCTGCAGCGGCTTCCAGGCATGCCGCGATTTCCCGGGCATACGCTGGATCATCAACCGCAATTTTCTGTTTTTTGATTCTTTCCATATAGGCCATCAAAAATCCGGCCGCAAACGAATCCCCCGCCCCAAGTGTGTCAACTGCCTTGACCAGCTTCGGGCTAATCTCAAAAAAGTTCTTGCCATCGTAGACGATAGCGCCCCGGCTGCCGGCAGTCGCCACGGCAAGGGGGCACCCCCAGCCATTGATCTGCATCAGCAGGTTCTTGATCTCTGTATCCGGCAAATCAGAGCAGGACATAAATCCAAAATCGATGTATTGGCAGACATTCCGGGTCCTCGCCTCATCTTTCCAGGCGCCGGAAAAATCATAAGAAAGGCAGCAGGGCAACTTGGCCAATTTGGGCAGCTCGGCGTCAATATAGCTGTTGTTGCTGGTATGGACGATATCAAATGAAGCAATGTAGCCGAGATCTTCAGCCGAAAAATCAAAAGGGTGCTCTTTCGCCACTCCACCTTTGTTGCTCATGATAAAAACGCGGTCGCCATTCACCAGGTCAACCATTGCATAGCCGTTTTCACCAGGGTAATGCCGGCAATGCGAGATATCTATTTTCATGTCCTGAAGTGTTTTGATAATGTGCTTTGCGACTGCATCGTCGCCAAAAATGCCCAGATAAGCGGCTTCTTGGCCATTATTACGACAAAAAACCGAGAAATTAAGCGCTTGCCCGCCCGGAAACATCATCCCAAGATGTCTGTATTTATCACATACATTATCCCCGATTCCGATAACTTTAAGCACTTCATTATCCTCCGGCAAACCCTGTTAACTGATATTCGTTCATAGGTGCTATTATAAGTATATATTAGCGCGGGTTTATTTCATTGTCAATCCCCAATATAAATCCGCAAGGCAAGCGTTCTTTTTTGTTGAAAAATACTGGTAATAATCAGGATTATGGGCATTTTTCTGGCCCGGCAAATGTAAAAATGCTATTTTTCAAGCCATTCCAAGTTAAATCTGGCCAATAAGAGTCTTCGGTTCAAAATGCAACTGCCGTCAATCCAGCCACTTTCGTAAAAGCAAAAAATGTTTTTCCCATCTGGCGATGCGGCTAAATCGGAATAGCCGCCATATTTTTCAAGCAAGGCGCCATCCGACCAGGTGCGTCCGTCATCGCGACTGACCCGAATGGTCAGATTCTGGCGCGCATCGGTGCTCCAACGGATATTGCTGCCATTTTTGATGGCAGCCAATGCTTTTTGGTCTTCCCAGGCGCAGTTTGAAAACAAGAGGATATTGTCTTTGAAATCCAAACGGCAAAGGCTGCCGGCACAAATCGGATCCGGCAAATCCTCATGGAAAAACGGCTGCCCCCAAGCGATCCCGCCGTCGCCAACCGCGAAGGCGCGTTTGTGCGAAAGAAAATTGCCATGGCGCAAAGTGGCGGCGACCTGTCCATTGGAAAGCTCGGCTATTGCGCCTTCGGTAAGGTTTCGCACATTGCCGTCGTCGCTGTCGCCAAGTAAATGGCCTCGTTGCCAGCTGTTGCCGTTATCATCGCTGTATATGCAGGTAAATCGCGCCGGTTGGTGGGCCGATCCGCCCGTGCTCAGCCAGGCAGGGACCAAAAGACGCCCGCTGCGCAGCATGATGCCATGTCCGGGAGCATACGCCCCGGCATTCCAGGGATATTCACTTTGATAACCCGAAAAGAGCCCGGTCAATTCACGGATCGGCCCCCAGGTCAGTCCCGCATCGTCGCTTTTGCGGTAAAAAAAGCGGCTGTAAGACAGGTTCCAGAAAAAATGCACTTCGGCGCCGCGCCCGGCGATCATCAGCGGATTGTGGATCTGCTCTCCAGCCACACCTTCGATCAATGCCGTCCGCTGGCTAAAATTTTGGCCGCCGTCTTCGCTGCGGAACATGAAGAGGGTCTGCAAAGGCTGCCCCGACACCTGGCGGCGGCCGTCGCAATAGGCCAGCACGACTTTGTTCCCGGTAACAATCATGCCAGGAACACGATACATGTCAAAACCGTCTTCATTGAACGCTGCAAGCTGCATGATTTCCAGATGTAGTTGATTTGCCATTTGCCTTTTCTCCATGTTGATGTATAATTATCTATGTGCTTATATTAGTTTATATTAGCAGCTATTTTAAAAAATGTAAATATCCAGAAAAAGCGAGGGGTGCCAGATGAAAAAAACCGGGATTTTGAATGTGGAACTGATGAAAGAACTAACTGCACTTAGACATGGTGATGAAATCGCTATCCTCGATGCCGGTCTTGCCATTCCCAACGGCTGCAAAGTGATCGACCTTGCGCTTGTCAAGGGCATTCCTACTTTTATCGATACGATCAAGGCCGTTTTAAATGAAATTGTTGTCGAGAAGTTCATTTATTTTGCGCCAATGGAAACCTATAATCCCGAAATGTTCAAAACACTGGGTGAAATGATGCCGAAGCAGCAACAAGAAGGCCTGATCCTGCCCGATTTTGTCGAGCGGGTCAAGGGGACAAAAGTCGTCGTGCGCACCGCGGAATTCGGCTCATGCTGCAACATCATCCTGGTTTCCGCATCCGGACTGCAAAAATATGTGGACAAATATGATCTGTCCTTTTAAGAATGGCTATTGAGAAAAAGTAAACGCAAGCGCATTTATTGGTCCGCTTCTTATTTAATTTTACTTAACTGATTTTAAATAATTATAAATATTTATGCTTCCGAAACTTTCTGCTAATGACACAATAGTATCATCGATTTTTGCATCATGTTCTATTAGTAGTTTTACAATGTCAAATGAACCACTCATAATTGCTTGCTGTAATGGCAATTGTCCTGTAACATCAGCAGGCTGTGCATTAACGTTGGCTCCATTTTCAATCAAGAATTTTACAACCTCTGTTTGACCCATATAGCAGGCTTTGGATAACGGCGTTGCCAAATCATGTACGCCATTAACATTTGCACCACTTGCTACCAATAATTTCACGCAGTCTATGCTACCCCAAAAAGAAGCGACTCCAAGTGTACTATTATTCCTTATAAATTTTTAGTCCTACTCCACCCGCCTTCATAGCTTTCGACATCAACATCTTCCCAAATATCTGATAGGGTTTTATTGTCAATTAGTACCGAGTTTAATAGCTTTTCGGGGTCGGGGAAAATTAAGTTTACTTTTCCATCGCTATCGCCAAAACACGACTTTTTATCTATGGTTATCCAATATAATTCCTCCTTATACTTTATTAAAATTTCGACATTGCGTTTTAAAATAGCGTTTTTAATTTCATCATAGCTGTACTTCATACTATCAGCCCCCTCACTTTATTCGACCAATGGTCGGATCTTTGCCATTTTGAAAAGCAATATCTTGCTAAGCTTGCAATTTTCACTCCACTTTTACGGTTACAAAATAACACAAAAGAGCTGTACCGGGAAGCCTGTTTTCATGCTCCCAAGTCAGCTCTTCTGTGTTTCAGTAAAGATGGTACAAAATGGGGGGGCCCACTTTTTACGCGATTTTATCAATATTGGCGTTTTAGCGCATCCATGACATAGTCATAGGTGTTTTTCATGGCAGCAAATGGTTTCAGATAATGTGGCCGTGAACAGATCTCGATGGTGATCGGGCCTTGATATTCGTGCTTGTTGAGTTGGCTCAAATAGACCTGAATGGGGCTGTTGCCGGCGCCCCAGGGCAGCTGGTTGCTTTCGTTCAGATGGACGCGCTTGATTTTGTCGCCCAGGAGGTCAAAATAATCGTCCAGGGTTTCGCCGTTCTTTTCCATATGCGTGGTATCGACGACGGCGCCCAAGGCAGGATTATTGACTTCACTGACCATTTTGAGCAAGGTATCCTTGTCTCCCACCAAATTGGATTCTACAATCTGGATGGCTTCCAACGCCAATTGTTTTTGGGCCTGCCTGGCATAAACCGCCAATTGGCCCAGAGAATCGCGGGAGCGCTCCCAAGCCTCGGCGACGGACTCGTCATAAAGGCCGGTTCCCGGAACCAGCTGAAGCGATGGAGCGCCGAGAATCTCGGCGGCATCGATGCTGCGTTTCAGATATTGAATGGCTTTATTGCGGATCTTGTCCTGCTTGTCTGCAATATTCAGCGGCCAGCCGATGACTTTGGGCGTGATATTGCTTACCACAAGACCCAGGTCGTCGCATTTTTGCCGAATTTCAAGGCATTGGGCCTCATAGTCGTCATCAAGCAGCAAGTGCGGATAACCCGTCCAAATATCGATCGATTTGAACCCGATTTTCGCGACGGAATTTAAAAAATAATCCAAGGAAAAAAACTGGAAGGAAATATTCATCGCCGATATTTGCGAAGCCTGAATTTTGCTCATTTTCTTAGCTCCTTTTAGGAAAGGTTATTTCGGATAAAGTCGAAACACTTTTCCATATATATATGGGGTTCGAGTTCGTATTTGCGGTTATAAAGCTCAAAGGTAACCGCGCCTTGATAATTTGCGTCATCCAGAGCATCGAGATAATCCAGAAGCGGCAGGTTCCCTTCCCCCGGAATAAAATGGCCGCCCGGCGTGCCATCGGCGTAGTGCATGTGCCGGAAATCAGGGCCCAGGATAGCCATGCATTCCCTGAAATCCTCTTTGGCCGTACCGGTGGCGCAGTTGTCCAGCATGGCTTTGAAATTGGGGCTGTTCACTTCATCAATCATTTTCCTGGTCAAGGGAGTGGAATAAACCGTATTGGTCGTGAACCAGGACGCTTCCTCGATCACCAGGGTGACATTGTTCTCCCGCCCTTTTTCGCTTAAACGGCACAAGGCCTCTTGCGAACGCTTCCAGGCCTCGCTTTCCGGCAGGTCGTAGCTGCCGCGGCCGCCCAAAACCTGTGTATAGGGGCAATCCAGCATGGCGGTATATTCAATGACCCGTTCCAGCTCGCGGATGCTGCGGGTTCGGATCACTTCGCTTTCAGATGCAATATTGACCGGATAGGTGCACTGTTCATAGGTCGTGCAGCAAAGTCGGATTTCCTGGTCAGCCAGTTTTTTCTTTAACGCAATGACATCTTGCGAGGTCATGTCCGGTGGATTGAAATGGGGAGCGGCCATGTAGAACTCGACAAGATGGATGTCCAGTTTTTTCATGGATGCCAAAAAATAGTCCAGCGTGTGCTTGATGTAATGAAAATTCGAACCGGCAAACTGTTCTAATTTCAAATTTTTCATCGCTTTTTCCATGCAAACAATTGCATTTCCCCTTAATGTTTATTTAACGGGGACATGGCTTTTTAAAAGCCATGTCCCCTTGAATGGATTATTTGGCTAGAGACTGAACGTAATCATAGAGGCCTGGGGTATCCCAGAATCCTTCAGATTCCAGCTTGGCTGCGAGCGGGGCCATTTTGGCTATGAACAGGCTCTTGTCGAAATCAACAAAGCTGCCGCCTTCGGCGATGATTTTCTTTTTGTCATCTTCCCAACGGGTTTTATTCTGGCTGATGTAGAATTCCGAAGCTTCGTCGGCGCACTTCTGCACGATTTCCTGCTGTTCAGCATTCAAGCGGTTCCAGGCAGCGCTGGAAAGGCTGATGCATTCGAGCGGATAGGCATAGTCGACCAGCGTGATATACGGGCAGGATTTGTGGAAGCCCATCGCATAGATGCATTCATAGGTGGATTCACCGGCATCGACAACGCCCTGGATCAAAGCATAGGGATATTCGCTCCAGGCGACAACGGTCGGGGTTGCGCCGATCTGGCGGATATTTTTTTCAAAAATCGGGATATTGGGGATTCTGAATTTGACGCCGGCAAGGTCTTCCGGTGTTTTGATCGGCTTTTTGCCAAAGAAGCAGCGCGGATTCCTTTGGAAATTGTAGCTCAGGATGTGCATGCCCTGGTCTTCAAGCTTTTTCAGGGCAGCCTGGCCTTTTTCCGATTCCAGGTAGGCGTACAGATGCTCGTGGTTTTTGAAGGAAAAAGCCATGCTCATGATATTCAGGTCTTTGGAAAAGTTGCTGTAGCTGTCAAATGCATTGGTCATGCCCTGAATCAAGTCGACCTGCATGCTCTCGAACATGGTGGTCTCGTTGCCGAGCTGTTCGCCAGGATAGTATTCGAAGACGATTTTGCCGCCGAGGCGTTCATTGGCAAGGTCGCAGAATTTCTGCCCGGCTTCAGCCAAAGGCTCGCCGAGCGTCGTTGCGGCGCCGATCTTGTACACTATCGCATCAGCGGCAGGTGCAGTAGTTGTTTGCGAAGTGGTTGTTGCACTGTCTGTGGTTTTTGCTGTTGTAGTCGTGGTCGTTTCCGCCTGAGATGGCAGACAGCTCACCAGCGTTAATGCAAGCAGGCAAATACAGACGATCAAAGACAAGATTCTCTTCATGGTAACACCCTCCTAAATTTTTATTACAAAGCTCCTAGAAGCCTTGGCAACCAAAGGACCAGTTCCGGAATAAATGTGATCAGCATCAGCATGACGCCTAAGGGGATCAAAAATTGCACCGTGTATTTGATCGAACGGTTAAAGGATACATTGGTGGCCTTGCAGGTGACAAACAGCGCCGGCGCCATCGGCGGCGTAATCAGGCCGATAACCAGGTTGAAGACCGCCAGGACGCCAATGTGCACCAGGCTCAGGTTCAGCCCGTTTGCCAACGTGATCAGCAAGGGCGCCATCATGATCAAAATCTGCATGGAACCGATGAAGCAGCCCATGACCAGCAAGATGATGTTCAATAGGAAAAGCACAATGTAGGGATTGCCGATGGCCAGAAGGCCATTGGATACGATGCCGATCATGCCGCTGGTCACGATCATCCAGTTGAAGACCAGGCCGGTGGCGCAAAGGCCCATGACCATCGCGGCGGAGGATAATGTGCTGCGCAGAGCGCGCAAGGTCATTTTCCAGGTAAGCTTTCTATAGACGGCAGCGAGAAGAATACAGTAGGCGCCGGCGACAACGCCGCACTCCGTCGGGGTATACGCGCCTGACATGATGCCGCCGATCAGGATGACCGGGCCGCCCAGGGCCGGCAAGGCCTGCCAGGTGGCTTTGAGTTTTTCTTTCCATGTGCTTCTGGTTGTTTTCGGCGCCTTGACATGCAGTTTTTTGATGGCGAAGGCAATCCAGATCATCATGGCAAAGCCCATCAGAACACCGGGCACAACCCCGCCAAGGAACATCGCCAGGGTTGATGTCTGGGACAGGAACGCCCAAATCACGAAATTGATGCTTGGCGGGATAATCGGGCCGATGGTCGAGGAGGCCGCTGTGCAGGCGACGGCAAAATGCTCGTCATAGCCGGCTTCCCTCATCGCCTTCACTTCGATCGAGCCAAGTCCGCCGGCATCGGCCAGAGCGGAGCCGGACATGCCGGCGAAGATCATGCTGGCCAGGACATTGGCGTGGGCCAAACCGCCGGGAATGCGTCCCAGCCATTTTTCCGCACATTTGAAGATGTAATCGGTCAGGCCGATTTCATTCATGTAGATGCCGACAAACAAGTAAGCCGGCACGGCAAGCATCGAGAAATCCGCAAAGGAGCTGCCAAGCTTCTGGGCAAACATGACGAAGCTGTCGCCGTTAAACAGGGCGTATAGGATGCTGGCGCCCAGCATGCCGAAGGAGATCGGCACTTCCAGCAGCAAAAGGACTACAAAAACGCCAAAACAGATCCAGACTATCGGGTCAATCAACGTTGACACCCCCCTCGGACGGTTTTTTCGGTCATAATTTTGTCATCACGCGTAATCAGGTATTTAATAAATCTGAAAGCGCTCATGAAAGCCATCAAAGCGCCCATCACGGCCACGGGCAAGGCGTAGTAATACGCCCGGGAGAAAGGAAGGCCGCCCAGGGGGATGGTTCTCAATTGCAATTTGAAAAGAACCGCTCCGCCGTAGATCATGATGAGCGATGAAGCGAACACAATCACGTTTGTCAGGATGTATACCGACACCTGCGACCAGCGCGGAAGCTTTTTCATGACAAACTCAATCGAGGCGTGCTCGTTTTCCCAATACACGATTGCAAAGCCCAGCGCCATCGACCAGACCATCAGCGCGGTGACAAGTTCGTCCAAGCCATAGATGGGGCTGTTGAACACATAACGCAAAACAACCTGAACAAATAAGAGTGAAAGAAACAAAGCGGTCGCGATAGCGCCTAAATTGTGAACAAAAGAATTGACGCGATTGATTGCTTGATGAATGACATCCAGGGTCTTGACCAGAATCGATTTTTCTTTTGCCATACCATTCCCTCCCATGAATTTGCCGATTCTAAGTTTTTTGTCCTTTTTTATATTGGCTGGAATATTGCCAGGGCCTTTCTTGCGCACTCGGTCGCTTGCAGATCGATGGCATAACGGCACCCTTGCTTTTCGATGACTACCCCATATAGCGCTTCCGCCTGGTCTTTTGTCACCTTGCCTTCGATGACGTCGTTCAAAACTTCTTGCGCATCGCGCTCCACTGCCTGGCCATATCCGCCTGCGCCCGGCGTCATGACACAAACAACATCTCCAGCTTCCATCGCGATGTCGTTGCATTTGGAAGGAAGCTGCACCACCGCTTCACCCTTGCGCGTCAGATAGTACGCTCCGCCCGCGCCGTCCTGCCCTCCGGCAAGTCCCCAAGGCGGAATGATCTGCCGGTCGCCCAGGCCAGTGAAGGCAATCTGGGCAAACTGCGCCTCAAATTCGCGGTCAATGCCCAAGCCGCCGCGGAATTTGCCGGCGCCGCCGCTGTTTGGCCTCAGGGCATACTTTCGGACCAGAACCAACGGGAATTCCATCTCCAAAGCCTCGATCGGCAGATTTGACGTATTGGTCATATGGACCTGGACGCCGCTTAACCCGTCCCCATGCCTGGTCGCGCCCGAGCCGCCGGCGATGGTTTCCAGATAGACATAAAATTGATTGTTATAGCGGGGATCCGAGCCGCTGAAGATAGCTGACGTGCAGGAACTGTTGCAGCCGGCCATGGCCCGCTCCGGAACTGCTGGAGCCAGGGCGCCGAAAATGACGTCCGCCGTGCGCATGGCGCAGTCGATACGTTCGCCCACTGGCGCGGGATTTGTCGCGCTGACGATCAGGCCAGGTTCGGCAATGACCTTGAAAGCCCGGTATATGCCTGCATTGGACGGAACGCTTGGGTCAATCAGCGCCTTCAAGGAATAGAACACGGTAGCCAGAAGGCCGTTGAACGTCACATTGACCGGACCGGGAACCTGTTCATGTGTTCCGGTGAAGTCCAATAGCATATCGTCGCCGCTGATCTTGATTTTCACGCAGATTTTGACTGGGTCCGGACAGCCGACGCCGGCGTCGTCCATGTAGTCCGCAAAGGAATATTCGCCGTCCGGCAAGCTGGCAATGCCGGCGCGAAGCCTGCGTTCGGCGTAATTTTGCAGCTCGTGCATGCTGTCGATCAACAGGTCGCCGTACCGGTTATAAGCTTCCAGCATGCGACGCGCGCCCACATAATTGGCGGCGATTTGCGCCTGCAGATCGCCATAGCGCTCATCCGGCATCCGGCTATTGGTCATGACAAATTCGATGATGTCCATATTGACCTTGTCTTTTTGGCAGACGCGAACCAGTGGAATTTTGAGGCCTTCCTGGAAAATGCTAACAGCATCGCCAGCTACGGAACCGGGCACTTTGCCGCCCACATCGCTGTGATGCGCCAGATTGGCGGCCCAGCCAACCAGCTTTTCGCCGCAAAAGACCGGGATCGCGATCGTAATGTCCGGCAGATGGGTTCCGCCGCCATTGTAAGGATCATTGCCCATGAACATGTCACCCGGATGAATGTCCTCCAGCGGATGCTTTTTATTGATTTCTTTGATGATGCCAAGCAGCGAGCCAAGATGCATGGCGACATGCTCCGCTTGCGCCACCATGTTGCCTTCCGGATCAAAAACGGCGGTGGAAATGTCCCGTCTCTCCTTGATATTGGTCGAGTAGGCGCTTTTGATGATGGCGACGCCCATTTCTTCAGCGATGGAAAGCAACAAATTTCCAACGATTTCAACTGTTACTGCATCTATTTGGCGATTCATGCTTTTTCTCCTCCATTGTATGTCACTAAGATATTGTGGAATCCATCCGTATAGGCTGTCCAATCAGGAGGAATCACGGAAGTGGAGTCCATTTGTTCGATGATGGCCGGACCGCAAATCGTGCAGCCTGGGGCGATATCGTTGCGCTGATAGACATGGGTAGGCAAGAAGTCGCTTTGTCCTTCAAAAAGCACCCGCCTGGTCTCGATCGGCGCCGGGGGAAGTGCATTGGGATTTATCCGCTCTTCGGCCAAATCCGGTTTTATGATAATGCCAATGGCGCTGATGCGGTAATTGACCATCTGGATGCGCATTTTCTTGTTGTAATAGCCATAGGACCGCTTGTGCTCCTGATGGAAGTTCTCGATCATCTGCTCGAGAACGTCTTGCGTCATATTGGGGTCGACGCCGATTGAAATTTCATAATTCTGCCGCTCGTAACGGCACTCGATGCTGCACTCATAAACGCGGTCAGATGGCGCTACTTTTTCCTTGTCCAGCATCATGTCGCCTTCGGCAATCAAGGTTTTCAGAATATCCGAAACTTTGCCGAGATTTTCCGGTTCGGCAATCATCACGTTGGAACGGCTGATATCGAATTTGGTGTCGGCCATCAAAAGGCCCAGCGAGCAAAGCGTTCCCGGAGAAGGCGGAATCAGGACCGATTGGATGCCCATGTCCCTGGCGACTTCGCAGGCGTGAAGCGGTCCGGCTCCACCAAAAGCCATCAAGGTAAATTCGCGGGCGTCATAGCCACGCTCGACAGATACCACGCGAATGGCGCGGATCATATTGGAGTTGACCACGGAAATTACGCCGGCAGCAGCTTGCTGTTCGTTCAGGGTGGATTTATTGCAAATTTCTTCCTGGAGGGCTTTCCTGGCCAATTGCAGGTCCACTTCCATCCGGCCGCCGAGAATCCGCTTCTGGTTGAGCTTGCCAAGCACAATATTGGCGTCCGTAACAGCCGGTCTGGTGCCGCCCCGCATGTAGCACGCCGGGCCAGGTGTTGCGCCCGCGCTCTTGGGCCCAACCTTCAAGGCGCCGCCAACGTCCACATAGGCGATGGAACCGCCGCCGGCGCCAACCGTCACGATGTCGATCATCGGGATTCTGGCCGGATACCCTTCCACCAGGCGCTCATTGGACAATTGCGCTTTGCCGTTCTCGATCAGGCTGATATCGGCGCTGGTGCCGCCCATGTCGAACGTGATGATTTTATTGATCCCGCACTGCCGGCCAATATACGTCGCTCCGATGACGCCGGCGCTGGGGCCGGAGACCGCTGTTCTGATCGGGCAGTCGATGGTTTCGGCAATCGAAATGACCGAACCATTGGACTGGGTAACGTAGGGGGATACCAAAATGCCGGCAGCCTTGATCGACTGTTCGAAATTATGAACATACTTTTCCATGACCGGACCCAAGTAGGCATTCAGGACTGTTGTGCTCATTCTGGAGTACTCGCGGAATTCCGGCACCAGTTCATGCGAAGTGGTTATATAGACGCCCGGATACTCTTCCTCGATGATTTCCCGGATCCGTTTTTCATGCTTGCTGTTCAAAAAAGAAAAGAGCGTGCAAACCGCAACGGCTTGAACCTGCTGCTCCTTGATATAACGGACGGTCTGGCGGACATCGTCCTCATTCAACGGCGTTTTGATGCTGCCGTCATACATGATGCGCTCTTCGACCTCGCACTTCAGGCCAGCAGGGATCAGGCTTTCCGGTTTGCCTTTTAAAAGGTCATACAAAGACGGCCGCTTCTGCCAGCCGATCTCCATCAGGTCTTTAAATCCCTTGGTCGTAATCAGACCGATTCTTGCGCCTTTTTTCTCAATCAGCGCATTGGTGGCAACCGTTGTTCCATGTGCCAGATAACTGACATCGTCTGCTGCGATTCCGTTATCCTGCAGAATTTGGGAAATGCCATTGACTATTGCTTTAGACGGATCTTCCGGCGTTGAACTGTGCTTGAAATGAAACAGTTTTCCTGTCACCGTATTAAACACCGAAAAATCCGTAAATGTTCCACCGACATCAACACCAATCATATAACCCATAAAATCACCTCGAAAAATATTTTGTCTTTATGTTCGAATTTATCTCAGGCAGTTACTTTTACAGAGCGCTTTGTGGCAGCTATTTTTTATTTTCAATCGATTGGCTTAGGTTGTGGTTGATCAAAAACAATTGTATTAGTTATTATATATTGTATCTATCACAATATGTAACCTATATAGACATAGTATAGTACAAATGCACACTTGTCAATGATCATCGCTCATTAATGGTCATAATGCCAATACAATTTAATACATTTGCAATCATCAGAATATCGCTTTAACAAGCTCGTTGAATTTGGCAATAGACTTCCTGTCAGCCGTTCGCGGATCGGCAAAATACCTTCTATCGGCTATCTCCAGAGACAAATAACCCTGATAGCCGTAATCCGCTATGGCTTTCAGCGTCGCCTCCAATGGAAGGTTCCCGTCGCCCAGCGCCAGATGCCCGCCCGGTGTGCCATCTACAAGATGCACATGCACGATATCGTCGCCCAGCAGATCGAAATAATCTTCAACCTTTTCCTTGACGATATTGACTTGGCCGACGTCAAACATGGCCTTCAGATGCGAAGAACCGATTTCATCGACCATTTGCCTGAGCTGGGCCGCTTTGTTGATCAGATTTGAGCTTATCGGCGAAAGATGCTCCAGGGCGATCGTCACGCCGACTTTCTCGGCATGGCGGGCTATCCGGGCAATGGAATCGGCAGAGCGCTTCCAGGCTTCTTCTCGGCTCTCGTCCGTGTTGCCGTAGCCTGGCGTCAGCAGCATCCGTTTTGAACCAAGCATCGCCGCATGCTCCAACGTTTTTAGGTGGTTTTTAATGCTCAGCTCTCTTAAATAGTCTTCGCGGGCGGCAATATTGATCGGATAGGTCACCTGTTCCGGCGTCAGGCAAATCAACTGCAACCCGCGCACTGCAATTTCCTTTTTCAATTTTCGAACCATATCCGAAGTAAAATATTCGGCATAATAATGTGGCGCGGCGCCCCAGATTTCAATGTTCTCAAACCCAACTTCAACCATCGAATCAAGGAAAAACTCGATTGAATGGTGAATGTAATGGCAATTCATACCCGAGAGCTGGCTGATGGATATCGGTCGCATCCAGTATTCCTCCGTTTCCCCATTTGGGACTATAATTCGTGCATCAGGTCCTTTGTGGCCAGGTAAAGGCGGTCATAAACCGTGCGCAGCTTTTTGTAAATTTCATGGTTTTCCTGGTTGGGCCAAATCGTGTTTTCCAGATGAATCGCCTGCTCCAGTTCCGAAAAGTCCCGAAAGCGCCCCATGGCAAGCGCCGCCATCAAAGCGTCGCCGTAAGAAGCGCCCACAGTTATTTTTGCCACCTGCAGCGGCATATCGATAATGTCGGCAATCATTTGCATCCATGCCGCATTTTTGGTTCCGCCGCCAACCACCATCACCTTGTTGATTTTCACCTGGCGTTCGCGCAAGATGTCAATATGCTGCCCGATAGAATATCCGACGGATTCCAATGCCGATTTGTAGAGGTGGGCGCGGGTATGGCTGATCTTGATGCCAAATATGACGCCCTTGGCCTCGGGATCATTGATCGGCGTCCGTTCTCCCGCCAGGTACGGCAGCGTTACCAGCCCGTCGGAGCCAGCCGGAATCCCCTGGATGTCTTCGGCCATGACGTCGAAGGCGTTGACGCCAGATTCCGATTCTCTGACCAGCGTGTCCGGATAGATCACATCGCGGTACCAGTGGGTCAATGTGCCCGCGGCATTCGTTCCGGCGGCGACACTGTATGTTCCGGGAATCGTAAAATTATTGCCCCGGACCCGGTCATCTTCAACCAGATGGTCCGTGCAGCAATATAAAAACAAAGTTGAACCGATCTGGAGCATCAGGTCCCCCGCTTTTAGCACACCGGTGCTGATAGCCTCCGCGGTCGAATCCCCAGTGCCCGTGATGACAGCCGTACTTTCAGCAAGGCCCGTCTCGGCAGCCGCTTTCGGCGTGACATGTCCGACGATGTCGGTCACGAGCTTCGGCCAAGCCAGCTGATCCGGCCGGCAGATCGGCGCGCAAAGGTCCTCGTTGATCGTTTGGTCCTCGGAATAGAATGGCCGGAAGGAGGCGCGCCCCAGAAATTGATCGACCACATACTCGCCGGTCAGCTTGGCCACCAGATACGAGGCTCCAGTTAAAAATTTATAGGTCCGCGCGAAGATTTGCGGTTCGTTGTTCTTGATCCACAAAATTTTCGCCGCCACGTCGCCAGTGCATATCGGTCGGCCAAACAGCTGTTTCACTCGTTTTTGGCCGTAATATCCGGTCAGGTACTCGATTTCTCTTTGCGACCGGGAATCGATTCCGTAAAGGATCGCCTTGCGCAAAGGATTGCAGTCTTCGTCGACCGGCAGGCAATCGCTGCCAAGCGTGCTTGGGCAAACGCAGGCAATATCCTGCCCGGCCAATCCGGCTTTTTGCAGAAGTGCCCGGCTCAATTTGCAAAAATCACCCCACCAGACTTTTTCCGCATCATGTTCAAAATAGCCCGGCTTCGGATTTTCCATCTCATGCTTGACGACATGCGTGGCAACAATGGCGCAATCCCCGTCAATCACTAATCCCTTGGATTCAAAGCTGCCAATATCGATGCCCATATAATAAGCGCCCATGATTTCTCCTCCAAAGCAATGGTCGTTCATAGCGAGCGGCGAAATTCTTTAACTTTATCCATGAAATTGATGACACGTTGAGAATCCACAAAATTCTTGAATTTGCCATCTACTTTAAATGCCGTACCGACGCAAGCGCCATCGGCAATTTTTAATTTTTCTATAATATTTTCCGCTGTGCAACCGGTGTTGCAAAACACCGGCACATCATCCGATACGGATTTCACTTCTTCAATAATGTCCAGATTGGTTTCCGATCCGGCGCTGTCGCCCGATACGCAAAGGCCGTCGCAAAAGCAATGGAAAAGCAGCGATTTTGTGATCTTTTTGATATCGCGCTCACACAAGTAGGCGTCCGATTCCGGATTCACCTTGTAGAGCATTTTGATGTGGTCCATGCCCAGATCCGAGCGGCGGCGGGTGTATGCCGCGACGTCCGTGTCGGTGATGCCACTTTCGCCGATGTAGGCGCCGGTAAATGTGCTGCGGACAAAATCCGCTTCCAGCGCGGCGGCCGTATCAATGGTGGCCATTGGATTAAGCACGATATTGACGCCAAATGGAATTTTAATTTCTTTGCGAAGTTCGCTGACCACGCGCGTCACGGCTGCAATGGTCACAGCATCCGCCTTGTGCTGATATGGCAGGCTAAATTCGTTGGCAAACAAGACGCCGTCAACTCCCCCGTCCTGCAAGGCATGCAGTTCATTGCGCGCATGATTGATGACTTCGGCCATTGTGCTTTTTTTGAAAAGCGGGTCCCCAGGCAATGCACGGATATGCAGCATGGCGATAATGGGTTTCTTGACTCCAAATAATTCTTCCGTCCACATGTTTGATTCTCACCTTCCTGATACGTATTTATGACATCTTGGCAATTGTCCTACTGAAATGATAAATTGTTCCGACTTTGTTATTGGGTTCATTGTTATATGTTGTTATGCCTTAATCGTATCATCGCAACTGATCCCTGTCAACACACTTTTTAACAAAACACTTATTTATAAGGCTTTTTATAAATATTCAATCCAATATCCGCCTGCAATAGATCTTGATCTTTTCCTGATTCTAATATACAATTGATAATACAATGTTATATTGTTATATTGTCATCATACACGGGAAGGGGGTCTGGGTTTTGGATTTTACTGCAGATAATGCATTACCTTTATATGTGCAGCTGACCAATCAGCTGCGCAAAGAGATCGAAAATGGAACCTACCGCAAAAATGAAAAAATCCCCACTGAGCTCGAGCTATGCAAAAAGTACAAAGTGAGCCGCATCACCGTGCGAAATGCCCTGGAGCTTTTAGCCAAAGAGCATCTTTTGGTTCGCAAGCAGGGACTTGGCACCTTTGTAGCGGGGGAGCGCTTTAGCCGGGATATTTCCAAAGGCTCGAGCTTTACACAGATTTGTCAGGAAAACGGCCAGGTTCCCGGCGGAAAAGTGATCAAATCTGTTATCGAAAGCGCCAATGCCGATGATATCAAAGAATTGGGACTAAAAGAGGGCGACAAGGTCATTGTATTGGAGCGTATCCGCTATGCAGACGGAGTCCCCGTCGGCTTCGAGATTTCCCGTTTCCCGGAGCGTTTTTCTTTTTTATTGAACGAGGATTTGAACAATGTTTCTTTGATCAGTTTGCTTTCCGAGAAATATAATATTTCCTTTGGCCGTTGCCCCAAGGTTATCGAACTCACTTTTGCCACCTATGAGATTTCCCGCTATCTGGAGATTGAAAACGGCTACCCGCTGATTTCGATTTCAAGCCTGTCCTGCGATATGGACGGCGTTCCTTCCCACCGTTCATTCCAATATGTTGTGGGTGATAAATTTAGTTTCTATATCAAGTGATATAAATCCGAATACAAAAAAGATGTAAAAAGCTGAACCCGTTTAAAAATGCAAGCCAGCCCCCGGAAAATGGACTTTTGGTTTTATGTCCATTTTCCGGGGGCTGGCTTATTTGACTTCAATGAAAAGTCCCTTGCTTGCTTTTACGGGAATATTCCCCTGATTTTTTTGGCCTTGACGATCCGGTCCAGAGCGACCATATAGGCGCCCATCCGGAGGTTGGCATGATTCTTGGCGGCGATATCCCACACGTCGTTAAAAGCGCGAATCATGATTTTTTCGAGCGCCTGGTTGACTTCTTGCTCATCCCACATCAGGGACTGGATATTCTGCACCCATTCGAAGTATGAAACAACGACGCCGCCAGCGTTGGCCAGGATGTCGGGAACAATTTTGATGCCGTTTTCATCAAGTATCTTGTCTGCTTCATTGGTTATCGGCCCGTTTGCAGCTTCGATAATCAGTTTTGCTTTTACGCCGGCTGCATTGGCCTTATTGATTTGATTCTCCATTGCCGCCGGTATTAATACATCTGTTTCGAGGAACAGGATTTCCTGGTTGGTCAGATGCTCGACGCCTGGCTCGTTGTAAGCAGCTAGCAAATTGCCATTTTTCTCCGCCAGGTAAGCCGAGATTTTTTCAATATTCAGGCCGCTTTCACAATAAAGCCCTCCTGACACATCACTAACGGCAATGACTTTGCAGCCGGCTTCGTAGAGAAGCAAGGCTGCGGTGCCGCCGACATTGCCCATGCCCTGGACGACGATTCTGGTCCCGGCAATGGGTTTTTGGAGGCGGCTCAGCATTTCGCGGGTGATGATCATGACGCCCCGGCCCGTTGCCTCTCTTCTGCCCAGCGATCCGCCGATGTCAATTAGTTTTCCGGTGACGACGCCCGGGACACTATAGCCTTTAAACATGCTGTAGGTGTCCATGATCCATCCCATGATTTCCGCATTTGTGTTTACATCCGGGGCGGGGATGTCGCGTTCCGGGCCGATCAAAGGCAATATCATCGCCGTAAATCTTCTGGTCAGGCGTTTCAGCTCATTCTTCGACAGTTCTCTCGGATCGACTTTAACGGCCCCTTTGCTTCCGCCATAGGGAATATTGACAACAGCGCATTTGAAGCTCATCCAGGCAGCCAGGGCTTTTACCTCGTTGATATCCACATCCTGATGATACCGGATGCCCCCTTTGCAGGGTCCTCGTGAACTTGAATGCTGAACTCTGTAGCCTTCGAAAACCCTTACCGATCCATCGTCCATCTCAACCGGTATGGACACTTTCAGTTCCCGCTCAGGATAACTCAGCGCAATGTAGTCCTTCTGATTAAGCTCCAGCATTTCTGCAGCGCTTTTCATCGTATCAAGCATATTTTCATAGGGATTATATTGATCTGCCATTTTACAACCTGAAATAATGTCAAAACATTATTTTCACCTTTCTATTAAATACTCTATATCAAAAATTATCTCTTGACCGTGTGTTTATTACGAAGAAATCTGTATCAGTATATTTATTGCATGCATCCCTGGAAAATCGAAATATGCGCGCCGCAAAAAGCAATCACTATGGTCATTTCACGTCAATCAACCCCCTTTGGCAAATGACATGATTTGTTGCAATAATGCGTATAGTATCATGAGCCTGGTACAATATGAAACATTTAATTAATAGGGTTGCTCCCAATTGTTTAGTTGTGACATTTGACTTCTGTCAAGTTGCAAAAACGGGCGGTTCCCCATTAAAAACCTCGCATATTGCTTATCTTGGTTTTATTGAATATTATGACTATAATGAAAATCAATTAAACCCGCACAGGAGACATTGATGACAAAAACGAAAAGCAAAACCGAAATCAGGCACGAGAAAATTCGCGGCTTGCTTATTGCCAACGACCTGGTAACCGTCAGTGATTTTTGCCGCGCGCTCAATTGCAGCGAAGCAACCATCAGAAACGATTTGCGTTATCTGGAAGGGCAAGGTTTGATCAAAAGAAGCTTCGGCGGCGCCGTTGCCAATGGAAATACGGCATTGTATGCCAATATGAGCATGCGCGCCATCGCTTACAAAAAGGAAAAGGAAACCATTGCCCGGTATATTGTGGATCACGTTCTCTCCTCCGGCCAAACGATTATTCTGGATTCAGGCACGACCCATGTGGAAATCGCCCAGAAAATTCTTGAATCGTCTTTAGAACTGACTGTTTTGACCTGCTCCTTTGCCGCAGCGTCAATCCTGGTCAAATCAAGCCGGATTAAATTGTTCATTGCCGGTGGCCGTTATGATGATCGGGACGCTTCATTTCACGATGAAATATCTCAGGCCATTTTTCATTCCATGCGGGCGGATATTTGTTTCCTGTCGGTCAATGGCGTATCGGAAACAGCTGGCTTTACAATCCCAAGTCCTGAGGAGGCTGCCATCAAGCAAGCCATGCTGCGCTGTTCGCAAAAACGCATCGTTACAGCCGACCATTCCAAGCTCGGAAGAATCGGTTTGAAAGTGGTCTGCGGATTTGATGAAGTTGATACGCTGATCACCAATGCCCCCGGCCACTATGAAGCCGTCGGTAAATTTCAGGAACTCGGTCTTGAAGTCATCATCGCCGAGTAAAACTATCCAATACTTTCAAGGCTTTCAAGGTAATCCACCTGGACGGTTTCCCTTTTTGTTCGATCCGGACCTGCATTTTCCCGTTATTTGAATTCTCCAGATTCCATGTCCCGTCCGGCAGCTGTTTGCTTTTGATCAAATCAAGCGCATCTTCCAGCCTTTGGTCCCATCGTCCAAGATCGGCAAAAATCCCCAAAAGCTCAAGAATATCAGTCTGGTACATTAGCGGGAAACCAAGCTTAAGCCAACCTGGCCGCGAGATCTCAGCCAGGTTATGGCTCTTTTTATAAAGATGATGCAAAAGAAAATACTCGGCCAGTTCGTCCAGCTTGCCTTCGGTTTCCGGACTGCGCGCCGAAGGCGGTATGGCAGCCAGCGCTTTCAGGGCTTTTGCCACACCCATGTGGCAGGAATGGCGGCCCCAGCACATTTCATAACGTTGGTACATGGCTCCCTCCGGCGCTTTATTGATCCCGTCGTCCGCCCTCTGGCAGGTGTTTATCCACGAAATTGCCTGTTGGAGCCGGCTATCCTGCAAATAGCCAAGCTTGATCAGACTATAAACCATATTTCCGGTCAGGCAAGGGATGACTCCGCTGGCAAGTCCCGTGCCGGTTTTGGCGCTTGAAGTGTATGAAAAGCCGGCTGTCTCCGGATTTTGCGAATGCCAAAGGATGAACTCGCAGGCTTTTTGAATCCTTATGTCAAGCGGGTCCGCCGCCAGCTCGGCCAAAAGCAGCAAGGTCCAAACGGTTCCGGTATATTTTAGCTGATAGAATTTTTCCGGAATGCCCCAGGATCCGTCTTCGTTTTGGCTGGCCAGGATTTTGGGGACCAGCCCCTTTTCCATGATGTCCTTTTGGGCCAGCCGGACTTCCTGGTCGTCAAAAGGCTTGCCAAGCAACGATGTCAAGGTAAAATACCTGACTGACAGATCATCCGCGCTTAAAAGCCAGGCCATCACACTGTCGGACATCCACATCATCGCCTTTCCCAAAAGTCAAGATAGCTTTATTATAGTCGCCCCAATCAAGGCTAGCAAATTATTCGATTTAATGGTTGATTTTCAATTTTTCGTGTGGTATATTCATTTCATCTAGTGGTGGATCATGTATACGGCGCATGGATAATGGTCCCGGTAAATAATCCCGGTAAGAGGTATTCAAATGGCCAAGCAAAACAACCTGGTTCGCGAAGATGTCATTGACGCAATTGAAGAGCATATCGATTTAAACCAGCTGAAGGCAAACGACGCTTTGCCTTCGGAGCGGGAACTGACCTTGCTTTGCGGCGTCAGCCGGGGAACAATCCGGGAGGCGCTGGGCAGGATGCAGCTGGAAGGCCGAATTATCTCTATTCACGGCAAAGGCAACTTCATCGCGCCGGAAAAATGCCATATCGACATGAAGGATTTCATTTCTTTTTCCGACTCGGTCCTGGCCCAGGGGAAGGTTGCCAAAAGCAAAATGATCGGTATTACAGTCGCCAAGGCGGACCGGATCGCTGCCGAATTGCTCAGCATCCCCCAGGGCAGTCCAATCTACGTCTTGTCCCGGGTTCGCAGCATTGATGGAGAAGATCTTCTGCTGGAAGTCTCCCATATTCCCGCCAGGCTGTGCAAAGGGCTGGAAAATCATGATTTTGCGAAGTTGTCGCTTTATCGGGTCCTGGGTGAGAAATACGGCATCCAAATGACCAAACAAGACATCGAAGTCAAATTGTCCAGGGCGTCTGCGCAAGAAGCCCGGTTGCTTGATCTTTTCGAAAACGACACGGTATTTGTCGAAAAGGCGGTTGCCTATGCCAAAGACAATCAACCGGTAGAATATACCAAAACGATCGTCAACGCCAAGCGCATCAATTATACAATCGACATCAAGAGCGCTTGAAAGATAACCGATAAATTATAGAAGGCCCCCTGTCATCAATCCTCATGCAGGAGAAACTTTTCCGCCCTGCTTATTTTGTTTGCGTTTTTTTGTATCATCCATGAATCCGGCCGATTCTTGAAGATAATGCACGATCACTGAAAATCGAAAAGGGAGAAATACTATGGATAAACAGTTCAAAGACGAATACATCAGGAAAATGCACCTGGTCTTGCAAAAACGATCGGAAATTGAAACGATTGTCGATCAGGTCATGCAGGAAAAAAGGGCGAACGTGTTCCTGGTCGGCATCGGCGGCACGCTGGCGATCATGCTGCCATTCATGCATATGTTCAAAAAGATGTCGGATCTGAAAGTTTATGCCGAAAATGCAGCCGAGCTGATTTCAACCGGCAACCGCAATCTTGGTGAAAATTCCGTTGTCTTTTTCATGTCAGATTCCGGCAACACCAAAGAAATCATCGAATCCGCCAATTATGCAAAAGCGCGCGGCGCTGTGACGATTTGCGGCCTTGGCACCGAAAATTCAGCTTTGGAAAAGCTGGTTGACTATTCTGTGGTCAATACCAGCAAGGATCCGTACTCGGCCGATGCCGACTATTTGATCCAGTACCTGTTTTTTGGCTACTTGCTGCACAAGCGCAATGAAATGAAGGATTATGCCGACTTCGTCGAAAATCTTGAAAAATTGCCGGAAGCCATGGCCGCGGTCAAGGAGAAGGCCGATGTTCAAGCAGCGGAATTTGTCCGCAAATACAAGGATGAGAATTACCACATCTTTACTGCCGGCGGCAATACCTGGGGTGAAGTCTATTGCTATGCGATGTGCGTTCTGGAAGAAATGCAATGGATCCGCACCAAGTCGGTCCATTCGTCAGATTTTTTCCATGGCACCTTGGAGCTTGTTGATGACAACACCCATGTGGTCGTTGTCAAAGGCGAAGATGAATCGCGCGCAGTCTGTGACCGCATCCAAAAATTCTGCGAGCGCTATACCAAGAAACTGACTGTTTACGATGCCAAAGACTATGAACTGGCCGGCATTTCCGGGAAATTCCGTCCGTTGTTCTCCCCGCTGGTCATCTGCGGCGCATTGGGCAGAATCAATCCGCATCTGCAGGATGCCACCGGGCATGACCTGACCTTCCGCCGATATTACAAAGTGGTGGAATACTGATAGATTGAGAGGCTCGAGTATGAAAGTACTAGGTTATGGCGACAATGTGGTCGATCGTTACATCAACCGAAAAGTCATGTACCCTGGCGGAAATGCGGTCAATTTTGCCGTTTTTGCCAAAAAATCCGGCGTCGAAGCAGCCTATCTGGGCGTGTTTGGCGACGACCGGGAAGCTGACTGCATCAAATCGGCGCTTCTTGATGTGGGCGTGTCAATCAGCCGTTGCCGCACGGCGCCTGGAACGACAACCGAGCGCTGTGATGTCAACCTGATCGATGGCGACCGGGTCTTTGTCGCCGACGATCTGCGCGAAACCAAGCACGGCCCGTACCTTCTTGAACCAGTCGACTTTGATTATCTGGCAGGTTTTGACCTCATCCACAGCGGTTGCTATGCCTCTGTCGAGACCGAGATCAAAAAGCTCAAGAATTTGAAAGCCAACATTACTTTTGATTTCTCAGTTGAAGAAGAATTCCGGAACGACGCTTATTTGCAGTTGATCTGCCCTTGGATCGACATGGCCTTATTTTCCTGTGAAGGCATGGACGGCGATGCGATTAGCCAGCTTCAAAAAAAGGTGTCTGCGTTTGGCACGAAATACGTGCTGACAACGATGGGGACCAAAGGGCAAAGCCTTTTCGACGGCGTCAGGCAGTACAGCGGCGAAGTCAGGCTGGTCAGGGCCGTCGACACCATGGGCGCCGGAGATTCATTTTTTACATCATTTTCAATTAGTTTACTGAAACAGGGCTGGAAAAAGAATGTCCGCATCAACCAGACAAAGATTGAGCAGGCTTTTTTGACTGCAGCAGAATTTTCCGCCAATAATTGTCTGGTTGATGGCGCATTCGGTTATGGCACACATTATTAGAGGGGGTTTGTTCATGAAGTTTCTTAATCGCAAGACTATCGGATACGTCTTTATGCTGGCCTGCTTTGCGGCGGCAGCGATATTCGCGCCCGAAAGTCAAGACTATTATGCAGCCTGGGCCATGCTGCCTGCTGTTGCCATCTTCGTCTTCATCATCTTAACCAAAAGCGTCATCGAAGGTTTTCTCTGGTCTGGCGTGCTGGCGGTTTTCATCAAATACCGCTGGGGATTCTACTTGATTTACAGCGACCGGATCGCCGGGACCATCACCGATCCCGACAACGCCTACCTGATCATCGTCTTCCTTTTGCTTGGCGTTTTGATCACTTTTTTGAAAATGAGCGGCGCGGCTACCTTTTTTGCCCGCAAAGTCGCCAAAAAAGCCAAGAGCTCCAAGGTTGCGCTTTTATTGACCTGGATCATGAGCTGGCTGTTGAGTGTGGACGACTACCTCTGCGCCTTTGTCACCGGCGCCAGCCTTTCGCCGATGAATGACCAGTTTGGCATTCCAAGGGAAGCAACCGCATTCATTATCCGTTCAAGCGCCGTCCATACTTCGTCAATAATTCCCATTGGATCTTGGGTCATTTTTGGAGCGTCCCTCCTTGAAACCAATAATTTTGCAGCCAGCGGAACCGGCGTAGGCGAGTACATGAAAATCGTTCCCTACATGTTTTACTGCTTTGTCAGCCTGTTGTTCGGTTTTCTTTTCTGCATGGGCTGGCTGCCGAAAATCGGCCTGATCAAAAAGGCCTATGAACGGGTTTCTGCAGGCGGCCCGGCTTTGCCGGCAGGCCCCGTGGACATCGGCGAAAAAAACGTCGAACTGGAGGAGGAAATCGTCGAGCCCAGAAAGGGCGTCAATCTCATCTCTTTTATCGTGCCGATCGTTTCCATGATCGGACTGTGCATCTACTTTGATTTCAACATGCAGTACGGCCTTGGCCTGGCGATCGTCGTCACGGGCATCCTGTTCTTTATTCAAAGAATTTTCAAGATCGACCGGATTTTCACCATGGTGATCGATGGTTTCAACAGCATGATGGCAATGACTTTCTTGCTGGTCATCGGCTTCACCATGACCGGCATGATTTCCGAGCTGGGCTTCACGGAATTCGTTGTCAGCGCCACCAGCGGCGTTCTGAATCCTCACCTGCTGCCAGTCATTATCTTCATTTTGTTTTGCGGCACAGAATACCTGGTCACCTTCAACTGGACTTTGTACATGATGGTCATGCCGTCCGTTATCGCCCTGGCCGCGGCGACCGGGGCAAATCCCTACCTGTGCCTGGCGGCCATGTTCTGCGCGGGACTTTTCGGCAGCAATTCAAGCTTCGCTTCGGATGCCGGCCTTTGCACGGCTGCGGCGACCGGCGTCGACCTGTATGATCACAACCTGGCAGGCATGCCTTATCAGGTGGGCGCCTTTGCCATCTCGGCAGTCATGTACCTGGTTGCCGGCTTTATTTTCTGACGATTTTCAAATATCGCCATTGATCGAGGAGATTGCAAATGATTCAGAAAGCAGATCTGATCCTGGTTTCCACCTGCCTCTATACCGGCGCCGATCCGGTTGACGCCCCATTTCCGGGCTTTGTCGCCATTGCCGGCGACCGCATAGCCGCAGTCGGCATTCTTGAAGAAATGGGGCCCTGGCTTGCTGACCATACGGCAGTCCTTGATTTGGGCGAACAGCTTGTCTGCCCCGGTTTTGTCGACAATCACGTTTTCTTCACCGGACAGGTGTGGTCGCAGCTGGGGATTGATCTGGCATCAGCCAGGACTGTCAGCGAGGCTTGTGAGCTTTTTGTCCGGCAAGCCAGCCTGACGCCCGCCGGCAAACCGGTTTTCGGGCATAACCTGCCCGGTTTTGTGCTGGAAAACGCCGGGAAAGATCTGGAATTGCTTGAACAATTTGGATCCCGCCCGGTTTTGGGCTTTACCGCGGACCGGGATGGCTGCCTGTTAAACCAGGCAGCCATCCGGCGATATGGTTTTAACGGCAATGCGGTTTTTGCGGAAAACTGCTACAAAGTCTTTCAGGATTTCCTCGCTGACCGGGAGTTTATCAAAGCCGAATACGGGCGTTTCAGTCATTTTCTTGCGGCACGCGGGGTAACGGCAATCAAGGAAATCGGTTTTGACGACTACTCCGGTTTTACGGATGTTTTGCACGAGCTCGCCAGCCAAGGGCAGCTGATGCATCGGGTCAATCTGGTTTCCCAGCCGGTAGGCCGGCCGGCCGATTTTGAATACGCCGGAGCTTGCCGCGAGCGTTTCAGCTCCCCGTTAATCCAATTCATGGGCTTCAATCTGATGGTTGACGGTGAAATTGCCAAATGGAACGCCCATCTGCTAGAACCGTATGCCAATCGGCCGGAAAGCTTCGGCGAACAGATCATCGACTATGACGCCCTGGAAAAGACCGTGCTGGAGGCCGACCGCCAGGGGTACCGGTGCGCCCTGCATGCCGAAGGCGACCAGGCGGTCCGAAAAACGATCGACATCTTCCAGAAATGCCGTGAGGCCAATGGCCCAAAAGACTCCCGCCATATGATCGTCGACCTGGAAATGGTGCAGCCGGATGATTTAAAGCGGATGGCCAAGCTCGGGATTACAGCGGTCAATTATATGCAGATCATGGATTGCATTGGCACCTCGGAAGATTTTTATGGATATGAATTTGTCGGCATGGACCGGATCAAGAACTATTGGCCTTATCGCAACATGCTGGCTGCGGGCGTCAATGTCTGCTGTGGCACCGATCTGCCGCTGACAGCGCCTGACATTCCTTTGTCGGCTTATCTCGCCCTATCTCGCCGGTTCAGGGATGGAAAACCTGAAAATGGCGTTAATCCAAGCCAGGCGCTAACCGTCGCCGAATGCCTGCGGGCCTGGACAATCGGCGGGCAATACGCCAATTTCCAGGAAAAATCGCTCGGGACAATCGAAGCCGGCAAGCTGGCGGACCTTGCAGTCCTCGACCGGAACATTTTTTCAATGCCGGTCGACAAGCTGCCTGAGGCCAAGGTTTCCCTGACCATTTTCAATGGCAAAATCATTTGGCAAGACACTTGTCAAAATAGCGTGATTGAAAGGACATCAAATGAAAATTGCAGCAATTGGCGATAACTGTGTTGATTATTATACCGATTTGAATTGTTATTACATGACTGGCAATGCTGTTGATTTCGCGGTCAATATGCAAAAGCTGGGCATACAGACTTCCATCATCTCGTCGACCGGCAATGACCGCTACGGGCAGGAGATGCTTTTGACCTTGACAGCCCAGGGCCTGGACGTCTCCCACCTGCATGTTTGCCAGGGGCAAACCGCCGTATCGTACATGCAGCTGATCGACCGGGAACGAACTTACGGCGACTATGTCGAGGGCGTCATGAAAGATATTGAATTTTCGGCGGAAGACATTAACTTCGCTGCCAAACACGATCTGGTGCATTCGGCATTTTGGGGCAATGCCCAGGAACACCTGCCCGACTTGCACAAACGCGGCGTCGCTATAAGCTTTGACTTTGCCACCGAGTTAAATGATCCTTTAGTCCGGCAAATTGCGCCGGTAGTCGATTATGCTTTTTTCTCCTATCCGAACAGGGATCCGCAAATCGAATTGTTCATGAAAGATATTGTCAGGCAGGGCGCCACCTTATGCGTCGTGACTTTTGGCGAAGCCGGGAGCCTGGTCTGGGACGGAACCGATTTCCATGCATTTGGCATCTATCCGGCCGAAGTTGTCAATACAGTCGGTGCCGGCGACAGCTACATTGCCGGCTTCATCCATCGGATCATGCAGGGCAAAAGCATCCTGGAAGCGCAGCAAGCCGGCGCCAGACTGGCCGCACAGGTTGTCGGGACATTTGCGCCATGGATCGATTGACAGGAGAAAGCCGATGAAAAAGCAAATTATTGACGCACATGTGCATGCCGCTTTTCTTGATGAACCGGGACTCGACGATGGACAGCTGAAAGCCAACCAGGAGGCAATGGGGCTTTTCAAGACCGATCGGATTTCTATCCGGCAACTCTTCAACCAGTGCGATTATGCCGGCATTGACAAGATGATCTTGCTGCCGCTCGACCTCGCCTCGATCAATGGCGCCTGCGTCGGAAGCAATGAGCAGGTTAAATTTCTAGTTGACCGGTATCCGGACCGGTTTATCGGCTTTGCCAGCATCGATCCTGGTTCGCCGGATGCGCTGGAAAGGTTGGAGCATGCCTTTTGCCACTTGAAGCTGATGGGGCTTAAACTGCATCCATCCAAACAGCGGTTTTATCCGGACGATCCCCAAATGGACGCCATTTACCGCACTTGCATCAAATTCGGCAAGCCGGTCATTTTCCATTCAGGCATGTCGCTGGAGCCTGGCACCCTGGCCAAATACGCCCATCCCCTGAGGTTCGAAGAAGTCGCCTTCCGATTCCCCGAATTAAGAATTTGCCTGGCCCATTTTGGCTGGCCCTGGATTGGCGATACCTGCATGCTTCTGCTGAAATACGCTAATATTTTTGCCGATACCGCCCTGCTCTATTTCGACAATCCCAAAGCCTTCTACCATCAAGTCTTCCAGACCGACATGGGACCGGACTGGCTGGAGCGGACTTTCCGGCACCAGGTGATTTTCGGTTCTGACGAACCTCGTCTGGAACAGATACGGATGCTGCAGGCCATTCGGGAAATGCCCCTGCAAGAAGATTTTTTTGACATGATCCTCGGGCAAAACGCCCTCAGATTTGTTTATGGAGATGACGTCCATGGTAGAATATAAGGAACTGGTTCTCTATACCGAAAAATACAATCAGCTGCTGCCGATTTCGGACAAGATCAAAGCGGCAATTGCTGAAAGCCACGTTTCACGCGGTGTCATTTATGTGATAACCAAGCACACAACCACCGGAATCCTGGTTAATGAAAAGCTGGAATGTCTTGAAAAGGACATCCTGGCTTTCCTGACCCGGCAAGTGCCTGAAGCAGACATTTACTTCCATGCCCGTTTCCTGCATTCATATGGTTCGATGGCCGGAAATCCAACCGGGCATTTAAAATCGCTCCTGACCGGCAACCATTGCGCCTTTCCCATATTGGACAGCGAGCTTCAAGCCGGAAGCGCCCAGGAAATCTATCTGGCGGAATTCGACGGGCCGCAAAAGCGGACGATCAGCCTGTGCATTATAGGAGAATGAAACAAAAACAATCGCCATGAGGTTTGTTTTTGACAGACACATAGCCTTCCTATATAATTCAATTATAATTTGATCACTGATGATCGCGAGGAATGCCGTTCTTGAAAATGCCTCTGTATCTTCAATTTTGCGAAAGAATCAGAAAGATGATCCTGAACGAGGAATTCGTTTATGGTCAGGCCTTGCCTTCAGAACGCGAACTTTCCGCCCAATATGGCATTGACCGCAAAACGATTCGCAAAGCCATGGATTTACTGGTCGACGAAGACATGCTGATTCGGCTTCAGGGCAAAGGCACTTTTATCAAAAAGCCGGCGATTAAATATTCGATGGAAAAGCTGGTCGGTTTTACGCGTCTGCTGGAACAGGAAGGCATCAAGGTTAAAAGCAAGATCATCTCCCTTAACAAGGAAACCGCTGGATACAGGCTTTCCAAGATCTTTCAGATTGACCGCGAGGCCAAGCTTTACAAGATGATCCGCATCCGGTATGGCGACGACGAGCCAATCGCTTATGAAAAGACCTTCATTCTGGACGGACTGATCCCGAATTTTGACGGGATTGATTTCAGTATTTATTCTCTTTATGACCTTCTGGAGAAAAACGGCATTCAAATCGGCGAAATCAAAGAGACGGTCAACGCAGCCGCCATTCCTGCCGTAGAAGCCAATTATCTGAACATGGAACCCGATAGCTACACTTTCCTGATCTCAGACATAACCTATGACACAACCGGGAGAGTGATTGAATATAACCAGGCTTTCACCAACAGCAGGCGCATCGTCCTGACGACCAAATTGAAATAGCCCGGCCCATTAAAAGCTAATATTCCAAATCGGCGCTGATGACAATATTGTCGTTATTGATCAAGGCTTTGGTATATTCGACAACCCGGTCGTTCTGGTCATAGGTGACATCCTCGACCATGAATCCCATGCTGCCTTCCTCCATATTAAGCATTTTTGCTTCCGGGTTGGACAGTTCCACGAACAGGAATTTTTCTTTGACACGGTTTGGATAAATGCCGTTCTGGCTAAACAGGTCGTAGAGCGAATACATTTCAAAATCAACATCTTCGATGTTGTTGACCAGATCATAGGCCACGTAGGTGTTCTGAAGCGCGATCGGCTCCCCGTCCCCCAGCCGCAGGCGCACCAGGCGGTAAATCGCGTCATTTTCGCCAATCTCAAGAATTTTGGCATACTTTACGCCGGCTTTGCGCTTTTCTTTGTGGAGAAGCCTGCAGGTGTGCCTGATTCCGCTTTTGAAAAGCATCTGGCCAAAATTGTCGACAACATTCACATCATAGGAAACCTGGCGTTTGTTGATATAGGTCCCTTTGCCATGGATTCGCGTAAGTATGCCTTCTTCGACGAGTACGGAAATGGCGCGGCGCAAGGTTTTACGATCGATCGAAAATTGCTCGGCCAAATCGTGTTCAGATGGAATCCGCTGGCCATAGCACAATTCACCATGTACGATTTTGCGGCGTATGATATTGCTGATTTGCAAATAGAGCGCTTCCCTCTTGGCCATCGGCAATCCCTTTCATTTCACTGGGCGTAAAATTATATAATTATCCATATTATGCCATAACATAAACAAACTTGTAAGCACCTCATTGAAAATCAATAATCATTCCCCAAACATCTTGTATAACTTGACAACTTCTTATATTTAGTGGTATACTTTTGTTAAATATTGGTGTATTTAATCTGGTCGGATTGATGTTCTGTTAAATTAATTAATTTATACCAGCAGCAGATGGAGAGCAGCCATGTGGGATTATCACCTTCACTCATCCTTTTCTCATGATTCGGATCAACCCTTGCTGAATATGGCGGCAGAATGCAGCCGGCTCGGCTTTGATCAAATTTGCTTTACGGAGCATGCCGATTTTGAATCCTATTCCGGCGATCCAGTTGTGCCGCTTGATGTTAAGGCCTATCAAAAGGAAATTGAAAAAGCCCGCAGCCTTTTCCCGGACATGGATATAAAAATGGGCCTGGAAGCCGGGGCAGCCCGGCAAACGCTAAAATATGCCGAACGGTATCTGCAAAGTCTTGAACTTGACTTCATTATTTTATCTGTCCATGAATATGATCAAGTTGACCCCTATAACCTGATCTATCCGGCCCCAAGACTTAAGCAGATCTTTCAAGAATATCTTGAACAGATCGATTATGTCCTCAAGCATTTTGATCACTTCAGCGTCTTGGGGCATATTGATTATCTTTCCAAAATCGAGCAGTTTCAAACTATTCCGATGGATTATAAAAACGCGGCGGACAAGATCGACAGCATCCTGACGACCCTGGTGCAAAAAGGCAAGGGGATCGAAGTGAACACTGCCAGCAATCGTTTTTCAAAAAATTTCGGGCGGATAAAAACCATACTCCGGCGATATTGGGAGCTTGGCGGCGAGATCGTGACGATCGGCACGGATTCTCACCGCCTTGACACCATCGGCTTTATGGCCGGCGATGCCATAAACTGCATCAAAGATGCCGGTTTCGGTTATGTGGCCATCTACTCGGACATGCGTCCGCAGTTTCAGAAATTAACTTAAGATCCGGCAATGACCGGGCATTTTTTCAGCCAGTCCGCCGCCCGGGCAACCGCCTGGTCAGGATCGTTGAAATACATCTGGTTGTTGATTTCAAGGGTAATCGAACCTTTATAGTCATGTTCGGCAAAAGTCCTGAGATAGTCTTCGAGCGGGTTTTCACCATCGCCCGGCACCAGGTGGCCGGTTGGACAGCCATCCGCAAGATGGGCATGGTTGATCGCGCCATTGAATACGTCATAATAGCTTTCAACCGATTCGCCGGCAGCAGCCGCTGCAACACAGTCGACGCAGGCCGTCAGGTACGGGGAATCGACCGCGTCAATCAGGTCTTTCAACGTTTTCCGATTGTGGCAGAGGTTGGATTCATAGTATTGCAATTGCTCCATCACCATTTTGACGCCTATTTTTTCAGCATATTCGGTCATCTCTTTCAGGGCGTCAATCGAACGGGCCCTGGCGGCATCGATATCTTCGTCAAACAGGCCGTAACCCATCTGCATGAAATAGTAATCTGCGCCAAACTCCTTGGTGTCTTCCAGGTAGCGTTTGACTATTTCTATGCTGTTTTTGCGAACGTAATCATTTGATGACGCCACATTGATCGGATACAGGCAGATTTGCTCAGCGGTAAAGACCGACATTTTCAAGCCCCGGTCATCCAGCATTCGCCGGATTTTCGAAACGCGCTGCAAGCGTTTTTCGGGAGGCGTATCAAACGCGCAGTAGTGCGAAGCGCCTCCCCAAAAGTCAATGAACGTAAATCCGTTTGAGGCGATGGAGTCCAGACAGTAGTCAAGGCTGTATTGCTGATATTGCACCGACATAATGCCGAATTGGGAAAAATCGAGTTGTTTCATATCAGTTCTCCTAATCAATATGTTTCTTGAAGTATTCAATGCAGGCCGCATAGTTTTCTTCGGCGCCATCAGCCAATTCTTCCATAAACAGTTCCAGGGCCACAGCCCCGGCATAGCCATATTCGCGCAGGGTATTGATATGCACATCAAGATTTTGTTCGCCGTCGCCCCAGACCAGCTGTTCATTGTCGGCCGTACTGTCGGAGAGCTGAACCATGCCGATTTTACTGCCGAAGAGCCTGAAATAGTCTTCGAGCGTTTCCCCCGCGGCAAAGGCCGCGGAGGAATTGACGCAGCAGCCGATATTGTCGGCGCCGATTTCATCGATCATCCGTTTGACGGTTTTGGAGTCCGTCATCAAGTCCGAAACAAATCCCGATACACTTTCCAGAAGAATCGTTACGTCATTTTTTTTCGCAAGCTTGCTGAGCTGATGAATCGAGTCCCGCGAATATTTCCAGGCCTCCGAACGGGGATGATTGATTAACGTTTTGCCTGGATAGATAATGACCTTGCTGCAGTTGAACTCATGGGCGTTTTCAATGTAGAAGCCGAGCTGCTTCACACTCTGTTCGCGAAAGTATTGATCACGTGCAGCGATATTGATCGGGAGGAAGTTTTGTTCTGGTTCAATCGCGGAAACGGTCAGATGGTGTTCTTTGATTTGCTTCGCCAGACTTTTCACGTCAAACTGCAAAGCTTCATAAACCGAAAAGTGCGGATGGCAGCCACTCAGCTCGATGTTTTCCACACCGAGCTTTTGGGCTGATTTTAAAAAGTAGTCAAAAGTGTAGCGACGATAGGTGAAGTTGCTGGTTGCAACCTGTGACATCGTGATTTTTGACATAGTCATTCTCCTTTAATTGTCGACTGATTTTATTTTGCCAGGTCGCCCGCCATTACCCCTTTGCCGCAAAACAATCTTTCAATATTTTTACAGGATGAATCCGCAGGCCAGGTAAGCGATTGCCGACAAGCCCATCGAAATCAGCATGTATGGCATTTGTGTCGTATTCTGTTCGTAAATGTCGATTCCACAGGCGCCGCAGGCACACATGCCGCCATCCGAGGAAAAAGCCAGGCAGTATCCGAAAACGCCGGAAGACACAAGAGCGCCAAGGCAAAGGAAGATATTGGAGCCGGTGCTTGAAGCCAGGGCGACCACGATCGGCATCGCAATCAGGTACAAGGTCCAGTTGAAGGTTACCAGGAATTCTGTTGCGCAGAAGACAACGAAGATAATGAATGGAAGCATTTGCGGAGTAACGAAATTCTGAGTCAATCCGACCACATATTCGGTGAAGCCCAGCTCGCCGCATACACGGCAGAGGGTCAGGCCGAAAACCATCATGATCGCCAGCTGCGTCATATAGGAAAAACCTTCAAAGACACTATTGGTCGCGTCATAAACGGAAAAAACTTTGGTGACGATATAGAAGATGAAGGTTGTAAAGATGGCGGCAATCAATCCATAAACCATGTTCCAGTCAAACAGGTAGCCAAACAGGAACAGCGCGGCGATCGGCAGGAAAAAGTGAATCAAATTGACGCCTTTGCGAGGTTCAGATACTTTCTCGATTTCTTCTTCTTCATAAGCCGTTTTTTCGACAACGGGCGCCGGCGGCCCGCCGGCAGCAACACGTTCATAAGCGCGCTTCATCTTGCCGAACTTGGGGATCACGCCAAAAATGACCAATAGGCCGACAATATAGACAATAAACGGGAAGAACAGATAAGGCAGGAGCTTTGTCATATAGACCATTACGCCTTGTCCTTCTGTCGCAACGCCATTTTGCTCGAGCAGCGCCGCGGTCCAGATGACCCATGAGCCGATCGGCGCCAGGCAGGCCGGCGTTGTGACCGAGGCCCTCAGGGCGTAAGCTGTCATTTCACGCGGGATGTGGTATTCGTCATTGACCGGCGATAGCGCCGCGCCTCCTGCCAAAGCAGAAGTATAGTCGTCAACGCAGAGGGCAATTCCTACCAGATAGGTAATGAATAAAACCGTCTTGCTGCTTTTCGCCTTGCTGGATATCCAGCGGGCAAAGTAAGTGCTTGCGCCGCTCTTTTTCAAGATAACGACAACGACGCCGATCAACAAGAAGAGAAGCACAACGTAAAAGTTATCCGGATCGCAGACCGAGGTAAATGTTTCATCGATATATTGTGTGAATAATGTTTCGTGGTATTCGATAAAAACGGCAAGCAAGCCGGACCACAAGAACCCTTCCAGAATATGCTTGGTTAAAAGGATGAAGGCAAAAATCGAAATTGGCGGGAGTGCGCTCCAGAATCCATAATATTCCGAGCCGACCGCCGGCGCAAAAAAGGCGGTAACAACAAAGCATAAGGCAACAAAAATGTATCCGATAGCCGTACGTATTTTTTGTTTGGATTTTACCGTGGTTTTTGTTTGTTCAGAAACGGTTTGTTCTTCAAACGTTACCCTTTCAGCCATAATAATTCCCTCCGACAAATAATCAGTATTTTCATGCGACAGGCAGTTTCATTAAAAAAGAAAATTCGAGCAGCACAAAATACACCGTTGAGTGGCTTGCTGATGCTTAAATACTTATTTTCTTTGTTTTACAATACTTTTGTCTTATCGAGAGAGGTTAAAAAGAAAGGCAAAATTTACTTAGCGACAAGATCGGCAAAATAATAGACATTGTTGACGCTTGAGACGGTCAGGACATGCTCGCAAGGAACGTCACGCTTATCGAATGACGTCCTTTTTTCAACAGAAATATAACCGCCTTCAGAAATTCCCAACCATTCGGCTTCTTCGAAAGTTGCCTGTCCAATGCTAATGTCGATATTTGAATGGGTGAGCTTCATGTGATAATGATTGTTGTAGGTCTTGTAAAGGTGATTGGATTCAAGGTCGAATTTTTCAATGCCGGGGCATAAACTCATTGGGATATAGGTCGTTTCAATTGCAAATCTTTGCTTTGAAACGCTCCGAAGCCGCTTGATCTGATAGAGATCGATTCCAACGGCAACATTAAGATGTCTTGCAATAGACCCTTCCGCTTTAACTTTTTCTATGCCAATCAGTTTATACTTTACTGCATCGCAGTCCTCGCCAGATTGTTTTCGGGGGGAGTAGAAGTTCAAAACATCAATGCAAACACGCTTTTGTGCCACAAAGGTCCCCTTGCCGTGAATATTTTCCAGGACCCCGGTATTGCACAGTTTCTTGATGGAATCTCTTAATGTCATTCTGCTGACGTCGAGAATCTGGGAAAAATCACGCTCAGATGGCAGCCTGTCACCGCTGCCAAGATTGTTGCCGATGATGTATTCTTCGATTTTTTCCGTCAGATCTGAATTGACAAGGTTCGCGTATTTGCTGATGACAGTCAACCTCCCTTCAGTAAAACATACTCCTTTTAGCTCTATTGTTTACCACTTACCCCTATGTTTCTATTATATATACCACTTGTCAAATGTCAACATTAACTTAAAGCATATGCATCAGCTCCTTTGTTGCAAGGTATATTTGTCCAAAAATCTTTTGGTAAGATTGATAAACCGCATGGTTTTCCGGGTTTGGCCGCAGGACTTTATCGGGGGAGATATATTCCGAAAGATCATAATAGCTTTTAAAATGGCCAACGCCGATTGCCGCCATCATGGCGTCGCCGTATGACGCCCCGATGGTCACTTTTGCCGTATTGACGGCATGTCCGGTCACATCGGCAATAATCTGCAGCCATAAAGGATTTTTCGTGCCGCCGCCGACAGCCATCAGTTTATTGATTTTTAGCCCGTGCTCTTCGATGATGTCGACATGCTGGGCAATCGAGTAGGCAATGCCCTCCAGCGCCGACCGGTAGATGTGTTCGCGGGTGTGATGCAGCTGCAGGCCAAAGATGACGCCTTTGGCGTTCAGATCATTGATCGGCGTTCGTTCGCCGGCAAAATAGGGCAGTGTGATTAAGCCATCCGAGCCTGCAGGAATTTCCCTGGCGCAGGCCGCCATCCTGCCGTAGGCATCTTGCCCGGTCCTTTCCTGTTCTGCTGCAAAATCCGTAAAAATCGTGTCCCTCAGCCATTTTGTCAAAGCGCCGGCTGCATTTGTCCCCCCATCGATGCTGATCGTGCCTGGAATAATATAATCTTCTGCCCAAAGCCGCTCATCAACGACCATTTTATCGGAACAGTAGATGATGTAGCACGTTGATCCCAGTTGGATCATCAGGTCGCCCGGGCGTGTAACGCCGGTGCTGATTGCCTCCGCCGCCGAATCATCCGTTCCCGTGATAACCGGCGTGCCTTCAGAAAGCCCCGTTTCCCCGGCAGCTTTTGCCGTGACGTATCCGACAACATCCGTTGATTCCCTGCCAGAAGCCAGCTGCCCGGATTGGCAGTACAACTCCTCGCACAATTCTTTGTTGACGGACAAATCAGGATTGTAGCAGGGCGCGAAGGAAGAAAGCGCCAGGAAGCGGTCGATTACATATTCGCCAGTCAGTTTTGCGGTTATGTAGGAAGATGACGTCAGAAATTTTGAAGTCTTGCGGAAAATCTCCGGCTCGTTATTTTTTATCCACATGATTTTAGGCATGCAGTCCGACGAACAAATCGGCCGGCCGTTAAACAGCTGGTTGCGGCGCTCTTCGCCGTAGTACTGCTCAATGAATGCCATCTCGGCTTCGGCTCGCGCGTCGATGCCGTACAAAATGGCCTTGCGCAGCGGCACGCCGTTTTCGTCGACGGGAACGACGCAAGCATTGATGGCGCTCACGCCGACCGCTTTAATTTCGGTATTTTTGATCCCCGCTTTCAGCAGCAGGCCGCGCGAAACTTCACAAATATCATGCCACCAGACCTGTTCGGCATCATGCTCAAAATAATTCGGCTTGGGGTTATCCAGACCGTGTTTGACCGTGTTTTCCGCAATAATCCGGCATTGCCCGTCAATAATGACGCCTTTGGTTTCGTAGGTGCCAACGTCTATGCCGCAAAAATATTCCATCGACATTTTTATTCCCTCTACACCACAATATATTTTTAGCTGATGTTGATTAATGTGCCTTGCGGTACACCATGACCTGCTCCATAAATTGCCTGACCCGTTCGCCATCGACCAGGTTGTCAAATTTGCCGCCGACTTTAAAGGCGGTGCCGACACACGCGCCATCGGAAATGGCAAGCTTTTGCCGGATGTTTTCCGCACTGCAGCCGGTGTTGCAAAAAACAGGTACGCCGTTCGTAACGGCGCGAACATCGGCAATCCAGGACGAATTGGCTTCAAGGCCGGCATTGGCGCCGGATATGCAAAGCGCATCCGGCTTGCAGGTGAAGATGATCGATCTGGCAATTGCCGGCAGTTCGCGATGGGCCAGGTATTCGTCGGATTCCGAGTTCAGAAAGTAGAGCATCCGGAGATTATCCAGCCCCAAATCATGCTTCCGGCGCAAAAGCCGGGCAATATCCGTGTTGATGATGCCGATATCGCCAACATATCCGCCCGTAAAGGTGCCCCGGATAAATGAAGCGTCGGTTGCAGCGGCAAGATCAAGTGTAGCCATGGCGTCCGCTTCACAATCAACGCCGAAAGGCACGCGGATTTCACTCATCAGTTCGCCAATGACGCGCGCCATCGCCGAAGGAATCAGGAAAGGCACATGCTTCTGGTAAGGCATGCTGTACTCATTTGAGAATAATACGCCATCCACGCCGCCATCCTGCAGGTTGTGCAAATCCTGCCGGGCGAACTCGATGACCTGTTTCATCGTATCATTCCGTTTATATTGAGGATCTCCAGGCAGCGCCCGCATGTGAAGCAGCGCGATAATCGGCTTTTCGACCCCGAATAATTCTTTACACCATTGCATTTGATACTACCTCCTGTTTTTTAATTCTTGAGTCTGGCAAAGATGCCCTCCATTTGATCCAGGTATGGATAGATGGCAATCGAGCCTTTTTGTGTGACCAGATAAGCGCAGTATTTGCTGGCCCATTCCATCGCTTCACGCAAGGGTTTCCCCCAACTGAGATTTAGCGTTAAAGCTGCGAGGTATCCGTCGCCGGCGCCGCTTTCGTCCACCATCACAACCGGTGTCGGAGCGACGGCCCAGGTCCCCGCAGAAGATGCCGCTGCGCTGCCCTTCTTGCCAAGCGTGATGACGGCGTTTGGGCATTTGAAATGTTCCCGGAGCGCTTGCGCCATCTTTTGCCAATCCTGCTCCTCCTGCAGCTTTAGTTTTAACAAAATGCAGGCTTCCGTCTCGTTAACACAAAGCAAATCCACAAACGGCATTTCCGGCAGCTCAACAGCTTCATCGATCGGACTTGGATTCATCAGGACAAACAGGCCCATTTCTTTGGCCAGCCGGGCCGCGAATAATGATGTTTCAACCGGGATTTCAAATCCGGTGACCAGATACTTTGCCCCCGCGCATTGCCTCAGATGCTTTTCCAGCTCGTCCTTGGCAATCGCGTTTTTGTCGTCGTCAAAATTCAGAATCATATTCTCGCCGTTTTCGGCAATGATGACCAAGCCAAGATTCGTTTCGACGTTTGGATCCAAAATGTAGTGCGTTAAATCAACCCCTGATTCGCCCATCCATTTTCGCCGAGCTTCCCGCCTTCATCCATACCAGCCTTGCCGACAAAAGCAACCTTGCCGCCCAGCCTGGCGATGACGATTGCGGCATTGGTCCCCTTGCCGGCATCCATCTCAAAATGGCGGTTATAAGGAAGCGCCGTTTCACCTTTCAATGGAATTCGCTTGACAGTGCAATATTCGCCAAGGCCATGCCCGTTGACAACGACAATATCTGGAATATCCGGCATTTCAGGCGCCTCCCCGCGTTTTTTCATGTTCTTGAGGACAAATTCAGCCAATTTCCAGTTCTTTGGCAATCCGGTCCAATTTTGCCATTTCTTCCTCTTCCATCGCGATCATGGCCATGGGCAGGCGCGTGTTGCGGGCAAATGGTCCTCCGGTATATTTTTGGGCATACATATATGCCGCGCTGTTTGGCGAGTTTTGAAGCGCCGAGCGCAATTTGAGCACTTTTTCCTGGGCTGCCTTGGATTTTTCAATTTCGCCCTGCTTGTAGTATGTATAAATGTCTTTTACCTCGGTCGGGAAAGGAACCGCGAGAAAGGAAACCGTCCCGCAGCCGCCGACCATCATGTGCATGAAAAAGCTGCCGTCACAGCCGCATAAAAAGTCAAAATCATCATTGGCGACCTCCATCATGCATTGAAGCAGATGAACCGTATTGCGTGTCGCATCCTTATAGCCGCGCAGATTGTGAAAAGTGCGGGCCAGCTTGCCAAGCAGCCTGGGCGAAACCAGGGTTCCCATTTCGCGGCAGTTATAAAGGTAAACCGGCAATCTCGTCGATCCGATCAAAGTTGAAAAATATTCGAAAAGCGCGTCCTCGGTACATTCAAAAAAAGGCGGAGCCGCTATGCAGATGGCATCACAGCCGGTCTTTTCATACATTTCGATCAGTTTTAGCCCTTCGCCGGACCAGTTGACCATCACGCCGGCAATGACTTTTACCGGGGTGTTCTGGCAGCGGCCAACGGCGACCTTGACAATGTTCGCCCTTTCCTCAAGGCTGAGCGAAAAAGCTTCATCGCCCAAACCATTGACAAACAGGCCGTTTGCTCCTTTTTCGACCTGGAAAGTGAACAGGTCCCCCGTTGTGTCGTAATCAACCGAACCGTCATCAAAAAAAGACGCAATCGTTTCGGTAACCAGACCTTCGACAAAATGTTTACCCATGTTGTTCCTCCAAATTGTTTTTATTAATAAGCAGCTCCTGTTGGCCCAAAGACTTGAAAATCCCAGCGATCTTGTCGATTGTCGGGTAACAGGCAAGCGATCCCGGCAATGTCACCAGATAGGCTGAGTAGACGCTTGCCCATTGCATCGCCTCATAGAGGCTTCTTCCCCATAAAAGGCACACCGTGACCGCTGCCAGATAACCGTCGCCAGCGCCTGTTTCATCGACCATGTCAACGATTGTCGGCTCGATCGACCATTCCTCATCTTTGGAAGCCGCGGCACTTCCCTGGGCGCCAAGTGTAATGATGACGTTTTGGCATTCATATTTTTCACGCAGCATTTTGGCCAATTCCGGCGGCGGCTGGCCAGAATCTTTAGGAAGGCCCAAAAGCAGGGCCGCCTCCGTTTCATTGACAACCAGGACATCCAAATCCGGCATCTTTGGTAAAACCACATCATCTTGCAGCGGGCTGGCATTCATCAGGGTGAACATGCCAAGCCGTTTAGCCAGTGTCACGGCATAAAGGGCGGTTTTGACCGGAACGCCAAATCCGGTTGTCATGAACCTGGCGCCAATGCATTGCCGGATATGCTCATCTGTTTCTTCCAGCGTCATGGCGTTTTTGTCATCATCAAAATCCAGCAGCATATTTTCGCCGTTCTCGGCAATAATGCATAATCCCAAGTTGGTCACGACATTCGGATCAATCAGGTAGTGCGTCAGATCGACATGCGATTCGCCCATCCAGACTGTCCCCAGCCTGCCGCCTTCATCGTCTCCGCCTTTGCCGATAAAGGCAACCTTTTCGCCAAGGCGGCCTATCGCGCAGGCAACATTAGTCCCTTTGCCGGCATCCATCTCGAAGTGCCGATTGTAGGCCCTGCAGGTTTCACCGGCAACCGGGATCCTTTTAACATTACAGTACTCGCCCAGTCCATGCCCGTTGACAACAATGACATCAGGGACGTTATTCATCTTTAAGTCATGCTCCTCCCCCAAAAATTAATGTTAAAATTGGCCATTTAGCGGGGGTTCCGCGGTATTTTCATCGCAAACCGCGATGACTTCGGGAATATATTTGGGAAACAGTGTGGCCGGATATTCAAGAGTCGGCTCGCTGAACATCAACATCCTGATCGCCGTACGTTTCCAGGATCCTGTGGTGACAATGAATACGGCGCGTTTCGCCGCAAGCATCGACTTGAAGCCGATGGTGATCGCCATCGGCGGTATGGCTTGGACCAGGCCGCCCACATCCCGCTCACTGCAGGCAATCAGGGTGTCCTCGTTCAAATGGACGATCCGGGTCCTGGAATTCGCATATTCTTCCTCGGTAATGGCGATATAAGGCGAGTTCGGCGCTTCGCAAAACGCAACCAGCCCCTTGTAGCCAAGACCGGCCCAAACCGTATCGACCCCGCCCAGTTCTTCAATCTTTTTATCAAGCAAGTCTATGTTGTTGATATCGGGGAAAAACCGGTTTTCTTCCGGAATGGTAAGTTTTGGGTCGATTTTGCCATAGAAATCCGCAAGCATATTGGCTTTTAGACTGAAGTAATTGTTCACAACCGGGTAAGGCCGCCCTTGCCAATCCAGAAAATCGTCCATATGGAACGCATAAACATTTTCCAGGCTGATTCGTTCGTGATTGACCCGATCGATGAATATTTCATACTGGGCCATCGGGCCGGCCGGCAGAATCCATCGTGTACAGGCGCCGATTTTGTTGTTTGCGATGACCTCATCGGCCATCATGTTGCCGACCAGGGACGAAACATCATTTTTTCTGGCAAATACCTTCAATTTAATTTTCGAATCCGGATGGTTTTCAAGATCGGCAGCTGGGATGCTGCACCATTGATAGAGCTTTTTCACGTCAATAGATGATGCCATATTTCTTCTCCTATGATCCTTAAGCTAAAATTATTTGTTCATTTGGGCCTGGCATTCGCGGACAGCCCGGACGGCTTTTTTGGTAAACAGGACCGGATCAATCCTGTATTCCTGGAAGATTTCGAGACTGCCATAACCTTGGTAGCCATACGAATCGATCATTTCAAGCGTTTCAACAAAAGGGATGACGCCGTCGCCGGCGATCAAGTGATCTTCATGGTTGATATTGCCATCCACAAGATGAATATGGATCATGTCCGCACCCAGTTTTTCAAAGTATTCAGACGCCGGCTCAGCCATGGTCAGCGGCGCAACCAGATCCAGCATGCCCTTGACATTGGGCGATTTAAGCTCACGCATGGCCCGGACCAAGTCATCGGCGCGGGTCAGGAGATTTCCTTCATACTGCGTTATGGTTTCCAAACACAGGATCGTCCCGATTTTCTCAGCGAATTCTGCCAGTTCATGCAAACCTTCGATCATGATTTTCCAGTTCTCTTCACCATCCGTGCCGTAACCTGGATGCTGCGGCGCCATGACCATCAGATTGGCGTTCATGGCTTTGGTCATCTCCAGGCAAATCCTGAAATATTCCATGCTTTCTTTGCGCCATTTTTCATTGCGATGCATGATGCTATAAGGATGGACGGGCTGTTCCGGCTCGAAAGCGATAATTGGCAGATTGTAGTCTTTGGCCAGCTGGTTTAAATGATTGATATCGCCGTCTTTCAAGTCCGGCGCAAAGGCGTGGGGCCGGCCGCCCCAAATTTCAACGCCTTCAAATTGGCAGTCGGCTGCAACCTGAAAACATTTTTCCAGCGGATAACGCGCAAGACTTGCCGTAAAAAATGAAAGCTTCATAATTTCTCCTTCTTGCCCTTTCAATGGATCTATTTCAGATGCAGATTTGTACACAACAACAGCAGTCCGTTGTTGACGAAGTGACAGTTCCGTCTACATCAAACAGTGACTCTGGCTAAATGGTCTTTCAGATCTGGTCTGCAGTCCGGTTTTGTGATGAAAATTTCAGGTCAATTTTAGTCGCCATCTTTTTGTCTTATGTATATGACATGGACAAGTTTTAACCTCATATATACCATATTATCATTCGAATAGTGATTGTCAAGCCCTGCTTCCGGTTTAGATAGAAAAATAAATAGCGGCCTGCATGAGCCAATTAAACATGCAGGCCGCCTGGTACGGAGGATTGGCTGAATATCAGCCGGATTTAGGAGGATCTATGCGATTAAGGGAATACCCCTCTAATCTTTTTGGCTTTGACCACACGGTCAAGGGCAACCATATAAGCTGAAATGCGCAGGGATTCGTTTTTCTCGCAGGACAGCTGGTAGACGTCATCAAAGGCTTTTAGCATGATTTTCTTGAGCATGGAATTGACTTCATGCACGTCCCAGAAAATGGCCTGGAGGTTTTGCACCCACTCGAAATAGGATACGACAACGCCGCCGGCATTGGCTAAAATGTCCGGAACGACAATGATGCCTTTTTCGTTCAGGATGGCATCGGCTTCGGTCGTTGTCGGGCCATTGGCGCCTTCGACAATGATTTTGGCTTTGATCTGCTTCGCGATTTCTGCCGTAATCTGATTTTCCATGGCCGCCGGAACCAGGATGTCGACATCCATCGTCAAGAGCTCTTCATTGTTGATCTCTTTAATCCCTTTTTCCGTATAGCCCTTGATTGTCCCGCAGTTCTGCACGTGCTTCAGCACTTCGGCAATATTCAGCCCTTTTTCATTATAAAGGCCGCAATTCACATCGTTGATGGCAACAACGTTGTAGCCTTTCTCATAAAACAATTCTGCCGCCGTGCTGCCGACCTTGCCAAATCCCTGAATCGCTATTTTGGCCTTCTGGATCGGCAACCCTGCGCGGAAGGCAATCTCTTCCGTGACAATCGTGACGCCGCGGCCAGTTGCCTCCTTGCGGCCAAGCGACCCGCCGATCTCGATCGGCTTCCCGGTGACAACGCCAGGCACCGCATACCCTTTGAACATGCTGTAGGTGTCCATGATCCAGCCCATGATCCGCGCGTCCGTATTGACGTCCGGCGCCGGGATATCCCGTTCAGGGCCTAATATCGGCAAAATTGCCGCGGTGTAGCGCCGGGTCAGCCTCGACAATTCTTTGGTGCTCAGGGTGGACGGATCGACTTCGATCCCGCCTTTGGCCCCGCCGTAAGGGATGTTGACTACTGCGCATTTCCAGGTCATCCAGGCTGCCAAAGCCTTGACTTCATCCGGATCGACGCTGGGATGGTAGCGGATGCCGCCTTTACAGGGGCCGCGCGAGCTTGAATGCTGGATCCGGTATCCGGTAAACACCTTCAAGGTTCCGTCATCCATTTCGACCGGAACAGCGACTTTCAGTTCCCGTTCCGGATATTTCAATACAATGTAATCATCCTGAGCCAATCCGAGTTTTTCGGCGGCCTGATCCAAGATGGATAGCATTTGCTGATAAGGATTATATTTATTTTCCATTTTCTCCTCCAGAATTTTAACTTGATGGGTGTCGAACTACTGGAGCTGCTTGAAAAACGACTGCGCAAGGGCGGCCAATTCTTCAAAACGTCCAGCCTTGATCAAGCTGCCATTGACCAGGTTGGAGCCGACGCCAACGCCAATGACGCCGCTTTGCATGAATTTACCGATGTTGGTTTCGTTGATTCCGCCAACGGCCACGAGCGGAAGATGTCCCAGCGGCGCCATGATTGCTTTCGTATAATCGACGCCCATTTCCCCTGCCGGGAAAAGTTTGACGATATCGGCGCCATATTCGAACGCTTTCGTGATTTCACTGGGAGTCAACGCGCCCGGCATGGATACGACGCCCAGCCGGTTGCAGCATTTGATGACTTTTTCGTTCGTATCGGGAGATATGATGTATCGGGCGCCCGCGTCGCAAGCCATTTGCACGTCTTCCTCCGACAATATGGTGCCCGCTCCGACTAAGACGCGGTCTTTGAAAGTGCTTTGCAGCAGCTTGATGGCTTGCAGCGCATTTTCCCGGCCTTCGGCGCTTTTATGATCCAGCGCCACTTCAATCAGCGAGAGGCCGCCCGATATTAACGCCTGAGCTGCAGCTTCCACCTGTTCCAATTCCACCCTGCGGAAAATGGCCACGATTTTACCGGCTCTGATTTTCTGGATTGTTGTCTCTTTCATCAATGCGCACCACCTTAAAGACCGGTCTGCAATTTAAAGGTTTTGATAGCAAGAGCCAAACGGTTTGCCTGGAATAAACTGGCCTTGCCCCATTTCGCCAATGAATTTTCCGTTGTCAACGACAAGCTTGCCTCTTAACAACACCTTTTCGCTGCGGCCGATTTGCTCCCGGCCTTCATAGACGTTATAGTCGACGCCGTTGGGGTTGTCGCTGAATTTGACCACGCCCCGGTACTCCGGGTCGAAAATGACAATATCCGCATCCGCGCCGACGCCGATCTGACCTTTTCTGGGATAGATGCCGTTGATCTTGGCCGGATTTGTCGAAGTCACTTCGACAAACCGTTGCCTGCTGATTTTTCCTTTGGCAACGCCGTTTGTCCAGATCATATGCATCCGGTCGGCCGCTCCTGGACTGCCATTGGGGATTTGTGAAAAATCGTCGTCGCCAAAATGTTTCATGACTTTGAAGTTGATGCCGCAATGGTCGGACGAAATGGTTTGCAGCCAATTGTTCCGAAGGCCTTCCCACAAGGCGTCGATATGGCTGTTGTCTCTTAGCGGCGGCGAACAGACATATTTTGCGCCTTCAAAATCAGGCCGCTCCAATTCTTCGCGGGTTAAAACCAGATGATGGGTGACGCTTTCGGCAAATACCGGCAAATTTTGGGAACGGGCATCACGGATCGCATCCAGGGCTTCCTTGCAGGATACATGCACGATATGGATGGGCGCGTTGACGGCCCTGGCCAGAAGGATCGCCCGCTGTGTCGCCTCAGCTTCAACAAAGGGGGGTCTTGAATCCGCGTGGTATTTGGGTTCGGTTTTCCCTTCGGATACGAGCTGTTTTTGCATTAGATTGATGATATCGGCATTTTCAGCATGCACGAAGACCGTAACGCCATATTCGGTCGACATTTGAAGTGTTTTGTACAAGGTTCCGTCATCCACATAAAGCGGCGAGCCCTTGTATGCCATGAAAAGCTTGATCGAAGGAACGCCATGCGCTGCCAGCAGCGGAAGTTCATCGAATATTTTATCTGACACTTCCGTAACCAGGGCATGCAAGGCGAAGTCCACCGCGATCAGGCCTTTGGCCCGCTCGTTGATCCGCCGATCAATCGAATCGATCAGGCCGCAGCCAGGATCTTGCGGCGCATAATCCACAATGGTCGTCGTGCCGCCGGCAATGACCGATCCGGTCGCCTCGTAGCCTGAAGTATTTTCGTCGCCGGAATTGCACAGCGCGTCAAAATGCGTGTGCTGGTCAATGCCGCCGGGAAAAACATATTTGCCTTTTGCGTCAATAACGGTATCTGCCGCGAGATTGATCGAATCTGCAATCATGCTGATCTTTTCATTTTCGATAAAAATATCAGCCTGGTATTCATTTTCCGCAGTCAGAATACAGCCATTTTTAATCAACGTGCTCATTTGACAATCTCCTTAACAATTATTTTTTCTTGATCCTCTGCAGCGAAGTAATGGTTACTGCCAGCAGGATGACCAGGCCTTTGGTGATGTTCTGATAATAGTAGGGAACATTCAAAAGCGTCAGTCCGTTGCCCAGTACGCCGATGATCAGCGCGCCCACAAAGGTTCCGCCCAGGTTAGGTTCGCCTTCCTTGAAAGCCGTGCCGCCCAGGTAAACGGTGGCGATCGCATCCATCAGCAAAGCATCGCCGGCCAGGGGGTGGGCCGAGCCCAGGCGCGATGTCAGAACCACCGAGGTTATGGCCACGCCAACACCGCAGAGAATATAGCCGATGATCTGGTTGAACTTGACTTTGACGCCGGACATCATGGCCGCTTCTTCATTGCCGCCGATGGCGTAGGTGTATCGGCCAAATCTGGTATGCGACAAAACGATATAGACGACGATCAGGAATCCGAACATGATAAAGATCGCGCTGGGTATTCCGATAATTTTGGAAGCGCCAAAGATATTGAAGGCATCCGGCAGGCCGGAAATCGGGTGCCCCTTGGTATAGGCCTGATTGACGCCGGAGACCAGAAAACCGACCGACAGGGTTGCAATGAAGTCGGGTATGCCGATCACCGCGACGGCAACGCCGTTGAGCAGGCCAACCAGCATGCCGGCGACCAGGGTAATCAGAATGGCCGGCCACATCGGAATGCCGTAGTCTACGATCAGCGCCGCGCAAAGTATGCCCAGAAAGCTGACCGAATAGCCAATCGACAAATCGATGCGCTTGGTGATCATGACGACCGTCAGGCCGGCGCCCATGATGCTGAGCATCGCAATTTGCCTTAAAACGGTTAAAATGTTGCCCATGGTTGAAAAGACCGGGCTTAAAAACGAAAAGATAACGCAGATAGCGATCAGCCCGACCAAAGTCCCATATCGCTTGGCATAATTAGACACTTCTAGTTTCTTTTTTGAGTCTTGTAATATCATGTTATCCTCCAACTGCATGTTTCAGTATATTTTCCGGATTACTGAATTCTTCTCTATTCAAAGATGTAACCACCTGTCCTTTTTTCATGACAATGATGCGGTCGCAAATTGCTTGCAGCTCTGGTATTTCTGATGATATGACAATCACCGGGATTCCTTCTTCAGCAATGCTGGATATCAACGCATAAATTTCACTCTTGGCGCCGACATCGATTCCTCTAGTTGGCTCATCCAAAATGTAGATTTTAATTTTGCCCCGGCCGATCAATTTGGCCAGGACCACTTTTTGCTGATTCCCTCCGCTTAAATCGGAAGCCTTCTGTTCAATGCTCCGTCTTACCAGCCGCAGTTTGTCGACTGTTTGCGATACGAATTTCTTTTCATGATTAGCCTGGATCAAGCCAAATTTGCAGAACCGCTCCAGACTGCCCAACGTCACATTGGTGCGGATCGGCAGGCTCAGGACCAGCCCCTGCTGCCTTCTTTCTTCCGGAACCAGCGCCAGCCCGGCTTCCAGGGAATCATTGATGTTTTTAAACTGGACCAGTTTGTTTTCCAGATAAATATTGCCGGTGTCTTTCTTGTCGATGCCAAGCATCGCGCGGATCAATTCGGTCCTGCCCGAACCGACAATACCAAAAAATCCGAGGACTTCACCGCGGTGAAGCGAAAAGCTGGCGTCCTTGATCACATTTTTCCGGCTTAAATTTTCTACCCTTAAAATTTCGTCGCCAATCAATCTCTTCTTGATATACTCGTTATGGTTATTGTCGATAGCCCGGTTGACCATCAGCTTGATCAGGTCTTTTTCGTCCAAATCATTGACCGGCATGTTGCCAACGACCTGGCCGTCTCGCAAAACGGTCACTTCGTCGGCTATGGTAAAGATCTCTTCAAGCCGGTGCGAGATGTAGATAATGCTTTTCCCGTTAGCTTTCAGATACCTGATGTATTCCAGCAGCTTGTCGACTTCGTGATGCCCAAGCCTAGCTGTCGGCTCATCCATGATGATGATGTTGGCATTCAGGGACAGTATCCGCGCAATGACCAGCATCTGTTTGTCCGAGACGCTGAGATCCTTGACCTTCTTTCTGGGATCCAATTCAATCTTCAGGTCTTTAAGCAGATTGGCCGTGTTTTTGTGAAGCCGTTTCCAGTCGATGAACTTGGTCCCTTTACGATAGGGTTCTCTGCCGAGAAAAATGTTTTCACTGACAGAAAAGTAATCAACCAGGGCCAGTTCCTGGGGAACCAGCGCAATGCCCAGTTCCTGCGAATGGACATAGCTGTTGATTTCCGTTTCTTCACCATAAAGCTCGATGCTTCCCTGGTCTTTTTTAACAACGCCCGATAGGATTTTCATCAAGGTTGACTTTCCTGCGCCATTTTCTCCGACCAACGCATGCACGGTACCTTTTTTCAGTTCCAGGCATACGTTGCGCAACGCGTAAATGCCGCCGTAATGCTTATCGATGTTCTTCATGCATATTACATTTTCGGAAGGCAAGTTATATTCCTCCTTACGTTGAATGGATCATAGAATGAACTCCGGGCAAAGGGTAAAGGCTTTCCTTTGCCCGGAGCCAATCGGTTTTTAGATTAGCTAATGTATTTGTCTACATTGTCTTTCGTGACGATTTCAAAAGGAATGGAATAGAAGGCCTGGACTTTTTCTCCTGCTGCAAGTTTTTCGGCAGCTTTGACCGCTTCGGTCGTGGACCATTCCTGATCGCCGATGACGGTTGCGATAATCGGGCCGCCTTCTTTGATCATCTTCAGGGCGTCCGCTTCGCCATCAACGCCAACAATGATGATGTCTTCTCTGCCAAGCGCTTTACAGGCCTGAGCTGCGCCGATCGCTTCCAGGTCGAAGGTCGCCCAGATCGCTTTGACATCCGGATGAGCCTGCAAGGCGCTTTCAACGCCTTTATAGGCCAGTTCCACGGTGCCGGGGAAACCTGAGGTAACGGTCGTGACATTCTTGATGTTGGTGTATTCTTTGAGGACTGCTTCCTGGATATTGCGCCTGGCGCGGATAGCCGGGTGGTCATTGTGGTTGATGCAGATCACTTCACCGGCAAAGCCCATTTCGCCGGCAACCATCGGATACAAAGCCGAACCGATTGCAAAGTCGTTCAAGGCGAACATGGCGGAAACGCCAGGGATCCAGCCAGATTCCATGCTGATGGTGTAGATGCCTTGTTCGCTTGCTTCTTTGACCACATTCTTCAAGGCTTCAGTATCGCCATTTTGGATAATGATAACATCGCAGCTTTGCTGGATCAAGGTCTCGATGTCGGTGACCTGTTGGGTGGCAATTCCGTTTGCATTGGTTGCAATGACTTCATGGCCGGCATCTTTGGCCGCTTTTTGCGTGCCTTCAAACACCTTTTGGTTATGGATATTGGAGAGTGCATTGATGCTGACACCGATTTTGATTTTTCCAGAGGTGCCAGACTGGGATGAGGTTGTCTCTGCGCCTGAGCTTGCAGCGGTTGTGCTGCCGGCTGCCGTGGTCGCCTGGGTTGTTGTGGTGTCCGGCGTGCAGGCAGTGAACACAAAGGCCAGCATCATCAGAACCGCAAGTGCAATCATGGTCGTTCTTTTCATTTTCTTTCCTCCTTGAATGATGATTAAATTATTTTAAAATACCAATCAGACGGTATTTTAATAACGCCAAAATTGATCGAAACCAAATACACCCTGATTAAGCGCAACAATATAAGCCTATCTTTCTCATAGGAAGCTAAAACACTGACGAGAGATAACCAAAACGGCCCATTGATGTCATTTCCCGGTCTTTGAAATTGTCTTTACTAGATGAATGTCGTGATTAGAAAAACTGATATCCGGTTATCTGTTTCTTCTCAGGGTATCCCCAAGTCCTGATTTTACTGGTTGACAACCCCAGATCAACTAATGCTTCTGCAAATTTGACAGCAGGACTTACGCCGTCCAGAACCGGAACGCCTAGTTGGTTCCGCAGATCTTCGACAAATTGCACGAAACCTGCACAACCCAGCAAAATACATTCCGCCTTGTCTTCTTCGACTGCTTTTTTACTTTGTTCTGCCAGCGCTGCCAGGCCTTTGGCCATGTCGCGGTCAAAATCCAGGACGCCTAATCCCGTTGAGCGGATTGATTTGCAAAATCTCTCGGCGCCATGAAGCTGCAGAACATCTTCCGTAACGCGTCTTGACCGATCCAGAACCGATACGACCGAAAAACAGGGAGCCAGCATTTTGGCAGCGGCAATCGCTGCTTCAGCTATGCCGATTACCGGTTTTTTGGTTAATTCACGTGCTGCCTGCAATCCTGGATCTCCAAAGCAGGCAATCACATAGGCATCGACATCACCTTCCTTTTCCCCGATCAGAATTTCTTCCAGGACACCTGGCACCGCCAGATACTCGTCGACATAACATTCAATGCTTTCCGGACCGGTCCTGGGGCTGACGCATAGGATGTCCGTATCTTTCCGGGCATATTTTCTGCCTGCCGCTTCGATGTTTCTGGTCATGCTCAGAGTCGTATTCGGATTGATGATTTTGATCTTCACAACACTGTTCCGTCCTTATCGTTAATCGTTCGATCTAATGCGACAATTGTTTCAAGCAACACCTCTGTGCCATTCTTGACATCAGTCCAATCACTCTTTTCTCTGATTGAATGGCTGACCCCCTTGATGCTGGGAATGAAAATCATTCCGGTTGGCGTTACTTTTGCCAGATTAATCGCATCGTGTCCGGCACCGCTATACATATTCTTATAGGCGTGCCCCCGTTTTTGACTGGATTGCCGAATGGTATCCTGAATGTTCTTGTCCATGGCCGTGGCACCTTCGCGTAAAATGCATTCCATTTGCATCTTATAATCGGAAAATTCCGCCTGGAGCCTGGATATGACCTGATCCATGTTGGCCACGTTTTTATCCCGCATTTCTATGACAAATTCGGCTTGTCCAGGGATTACATTGACCGCGCAGGGCTTAATGGAAATGACCCCGACAGTCCCGACCAGATCCCTGTCCGTTTCCCGGACCAGCGTGTCCAGCCGGCCGATTATGTGCGAGGCTTTGACGAGGGCGTCATCTCGAAGATACATCGGCGTTGTTCCGGCATGATTTTCCGAGCCTTCGATTTTGATCTTGTACCGGTGGATCCCGACGATCCCTTCGACAACGCCAATCGCAATTTTCTCATGGTCCAGTATGCCGCCCTGCTCGATATGCAATTCAAGGTAGCAGCCAATCGACGAGGCATCGCGCCTGGCTTGCCTGACGGCTTCAAAGGATAGGCCGGCCGATGCAAAATGACTGGCAAAGCTATCATCGATCGGGTCGCCGACCAGGCATTTGCTGCCAAATGTGCCTCCGACAACATTGCCTTCTTCTTCGATAAAGGCCACAACTTCGATGCTATGGTTGTTTGGATAATGATTTTCGACGAGTGTCCTAACGCATTCAATCCCTCCCATAACGCCCAGGCAACCGTCAAATATCCCGCCGCCCGGTACCGTATCGATATGTGAGCCGATCATGATGGTTTTTCCCGAAGCGCCGGCCAATCTGCCGATCAGATTGCCTACCGGGTCGATATGGGTGGTCATTCCGGCTTCCTGGAAAAGGGCTTCGACAAATGCGACACTTTGCCCGTATTCTTTTGAATAGGCAAGCCTGGTTACGCCAACCGATTCTTCAAACCCTATCTGGCCCAGCCGTTCCAGACTATTCTTCAGTCGATCGATATTAATCTCCACAAAGCATTCCTCACTGCAACATCAATAGTCAATGGACCTTCAATGAATTGACAAACCGTTGCATGCGCAAAAGCCCTTCTTTGATCAGCGCTTCCGACGTGGCATACGAAATCCGGATAAATCCTTCCCCGGCTTCGCCAAATGCGTTTCCCGGAATGGTGACAACCCGTTCCTGATTCAGCAGCTGCATGGCAAAATCATCCGAAGATAATCCGGTCTTTTTGATATTGATAAACGAGTAGAAAGTCCCTTTAGGTTTGGCGCAAGATAAACCCGGGATGGCATTGATCCCTTCGTATATCAAATCGCGCCTTCTGGTGTATTCGTTCAGCATATGATGCAGATGTTCCTGCTGGCCTTCCAGGGCTTCGAGTGCCGCATATTGAGCCGGCGTATTCACACAGGCGGCGACGTTCTCCTGATATTTGACCATGTTCTTGATCACGGAAGAATTGGTTGCGGCATAGCCGACGCGCCATCCGGTCATGGCGTATGTTTTGGAAAAGCTGTCGATAATGATCGTCCGCTCCTTCATCCCCGGAAGTGATGCGATGCTTGAATGCTTCAGGCCATCATAAAGAATATATTTATAGACTTCATCGGAAATGACGTAAAGGTCAAATTCGATGGCAATCGCTGCAATTTTTTCCAAACACGCCAGGCTGATTACCGCGCCGGTCGGGTTTGCCGGTGAATTGATCACAATTGCCTTGGTCTTGCCGGTTATGGCATTTCTAAGGTTTTCTTCAGTAAATGCAAATTCATCTTCTTCATAGACATTGACAAATTTGGGGACTCCGCCGCACATTTTGATTTGCTGCGGATAGTTGGTCCAGCAAGGATTGCTGAGAATCACTTCGTCTCCCGGATCAAGGATGGTCAGCATGGACATGAACAGGGCCTGCATCCCTCCGGTCGTGATGATTATTTCATCGTCCGGATTATAGTCGTTCCCGATTTTCTGATTCAAGTGCCTGGCAACGGCGTTCCGAAGCTGGACGATGCCGGCGTTGGGCGCGTACTTGGTCTTTCCTTCCGCCATCGCTTTGACAGCTGCATCGACTACATTTTGCGAGGCTGTAAAATCCGGCTCGCCTAAAGCAAAACTGACGATGTCTTCCAGCCCTTGCGACAAATTGAACATCTTCCGGATTCTTGATGGCTCAACAGTTTTTGAAATTTCCGATAACGAGATCATTGTCATACCCTTTCAATTGATTTTCATGCCTAATCTTTAACTCGGCCTGGAACCGCCCTTTATTCTGCTTCTTCGATTTTCCCCTGGCTCTTCAGCGCTTCCAGAATATTGGTCATATGCAACCGCATCGCCTTTTCGGCTTCCGCCGGCTCACCCTGGAAAATGGCTTCCGCAATGGCCTGGTGATCCTGATTATATTGTGTTCCAAGCTCACGGGTGACCAGATAGGGGAAATTGTATTCGAGCTGCTCGTTGTAATAGATCAAGAGATTGATTGTTGCCAAAATGAACCGGCTATGGGACGCTTCAGCCACTTTAATATGAAAATCAAACGCTTCATTTGTCGGGTCGATGCCGCAGGCAACTTTCGTAATATGATTGTTCAGGCTAGCCAGCAACTGCTTTTTCTCCTGGTCAGTCGCCCGTTTGGCGGCTAGCCGGGCCGATTCGGCTTCCAGGGAACGTCTGGCCCGCACCAGATCCAGTAATTCGCTGTAATCCTGGGGCGTCACTGATTTCAGCAGTCTCTTCTGCAGCAATTCGTGCTCAACCAGATTCTTTTTCTCTTCAAGAAATTCCCGGCCTTTGGCGGCAATAATCCGGCCTTTGGTTGAAATGGATTCCGTATAGCCTTTGGAGTCGAGTTCGATCAACGCCCGGCCGACCGATGCCACGCTGATGCTTACCCCCCGATACTCGAGCATCACCCGCAATGCCCATGAACCCACAGTCTCTTTCGAACGGCTCATATAATCCAGGATCATATACTGAATGACTTCACTTTTGGATGAAAAGCAGTTCAATTCAATCAAATCTTCAAGATCGTGCGAAATATTTTCCAAAAACATTACCTGCCTTCCAAAATGTCCTGTTCTTTTTGGCCTGTTTGGCCTTCTCATCATTGAGGAGGACTATACTGCAAATATATAACCCTTCTTGATCGTTGTCAAGATGTTTTTGCTGGGAATTAAAAATATATTGCCAAAAAAGTTTGCTTTTATTGAGATTTTATAAAAATATTGACTTGGTCGAGAATTTGATCCGAACTTGAAGAGGCCGGCAAACGCCCATCAAAAGGCGCGCCAGCGCATTGAAAGAGGCATGAAATTAACTTGTCAGTTTATACGATTTACACTAAAATTTAATCACGCTGCAGATGGCGGCAATCAAAAGGGCCGGCAACATGTTGCCGGTCTTGAGCTTCTTGTCAAAAACCATATTGACCCCGACATTGAAAATCAGGATGGAACCGACAAGCGATATGTTCAATATCATTTGCTGCGTAAGAATGGGTTCGATGAAGTGGGCAAAAGCGGTGATCGATCCTTGGAAAAGGCCAAGCGGAATGGCCGAGAAGATTGCGCCCTTGCCAAATGCCGAGGCGAAAATCATCACGACAATCAGGTCCAGAATAGCCTTGACGTAGAGCATGGAAGCATCGCCGGTCAATCCGTCCTGCAGGGAGCCAACTACGGCCATGGCCCCTATGCTGATGACCAGCGTGGTCGATACAAAGCCTTGCACAAATTTTGAATCGCTGCCGTCTTTGCTTTTCATCTTCAGCCATTCGCCAAAGGTCTCGATTCTCTTTTCGATGTCGATCGCTTCACCGATGAGGGCGCCGGCCACCATGGAAATGATCATCATCATGATCCCGGCAGTTTCAAGCGCAGATCCATTGACGACAAATAATCCTTTCAAGGCTCCGGCAATCCCGATAAACAGGACGCATACCCCTAATGCCTGCATCATGATTATTTGAAAACGCTTTTTTAAACCTTTATTCAAAAACATCCCGATGCAGCCGCCGGCAAGAACCGCTAAAACGTTGACAATTGTACCCATGCCTGTCATGTGAATGTACTCCTGTTCTGCTATGCTCTGATAAAATTCGTATATTGCGGCTCTTCCTTTTGAGGCAATGCGATCCCGGCTTTTTGACCAGCCTCGATCGATTTCAGCAGCCAAGCCATATTTTTTCCCAATGTCCGCATGATTTGCATGCCCTCAAGGTCCTGAACAACTTCCGAAGGCGTGTTCCCATGCACCATGTTCCAATATTGAGAGGAGACCACCGGCATATTGGCAATCGTAAAATACTTGTTCAATTGATCAAAAGCGGCCGTTGCTCCGCTCCTGCGGCAACTGACGACTGCGGCCCCGGGTTTGTATTCGAACAAGTCTCCGCCCGCATAAAACAGCCTGTCCAGAAATGAGGTCATGGCCCCTGAGGCTCCTGCATAGTGGACCGGCGAGCCGAAAATAAAGCCATCGACGGCTTTCGCCTTGGCAATGGCGATATTGACCGGATCATCATCATAAACGCATCGGCCAGGATTTTTATCCACACATTGATCGCAGCCTGTGCAGCCCCTGATCGGTTTTAAGCCCAGCTGAAAAATCTCCGTTTCGATGCCCTCTTTTTCTAATTCTTTGGAAATTTCACAAAGCGCCGTATAGGTGCATCCCTTTTGATGCGGGCTGCCGTTAACCAGTAAAACTTTCATGATCATGCCCTTGCCTTTGCTTTAATTTTTTAGTTTATTAATGGCCCTGTCGCAGAAAAATCATCAGCGCACCGGCCATACAAGCAGGTCAGCCTTTTTATCTCCGCGGCAAGCCCACGGGTCAAGAGCTGCCGGTCGACCCGCCACTGCCAGTTGTTTGACTGGGTGCTGGGCGTGTTGATCCTCGCCTCCGACCCCAGGCCAAGATAATCCTGCAATGGGATTATACAGGTGTTCGCTGCTGTCGCCAAGGCCATCCGGATAAATCGCCAGGTAAATTCCTCCGGACATTTTACATCCAGAAATTCTTTGGCAAAGCGGACATCTTCAGCCGGGGCGCTATACTGCCAGTCTTCGGTCGTCGTATTATCGTGCGTACCGGTATAGACCACCGAATTCCTGGGGCAATTATAAGGCATGTAATCCCCGCCTTCGCGCGAATCAAAGGCAAATTGCAAAACCTTCATGCCAGGGTATCCGCTTTGTGCCAAAAGCTGTTTAACCTCGGCCGTCACATAGCCCAGATCCTCGGCAATAATCGGCAATTCCGGCAATTCCGCCTTGATGGCCTTGATCAGCGGCAAGCCCGGGCCTTGGCGCCAACGGCCATTAGCTGCGGTCTGCGCATTTCCGGGAATGGAATAATAGCTTTCAAAGCCCCTGAAATGGTCGATCCGGACAACATCATAGACCTTGCCAGCATGCCTTAGCCGCCTGATCCACCACTGATAGCCGGTATCCTGGTGTTTGGGCCAATCGTAAAGCGGATTGCCCCACAGCTGCCCTTTGGGGGCAAAGGAATCCGGCGGGCATCCCGACACCTCAATCAAATTCAGATTTTCATCAGTTTGGAATAACTCCGGCTGTGCCCACAGGTCAGCTGAATCCGGCGAAACGTAGATGGGGATATCGCCGATAATCCGAATGTTCTTTTGATTGGCATAAGCCTTCAAGGCCAACCATTGCCGGAAAAACAGATACTGCACCCGTTTCCAGAAATCGATCTCGGCATTACTTTGCTCACGGATCTTGTGCAAAGCCTCCCGATCCTTTTTCCTTAAATCAGACGGCCAGTCCCGCAAAGAAGCCATGTTCCGGCTGACCTTGACCACCATAAACAAGGCGTAGTCTTCCAGCCATTCTTCATTGGCGGCGCAAAAATGCAAAAAGCCGTCTGCCGCCGGATCGATCCGGCTGACGGCTTTACGCAGCAAAGGATACCGGTATTGGTACAGCAAGCCGTAATCCACCCGGGTCGCCAAATCGCCCCAATGGATGGCCGAAATCTCCTCCGGCTCCAAAAGCCCCTGCTCAGCCAGAATATCCAGATCGATCAGATACGGATTCGCCGCAAAGGACGAAAAACTCTGATAGGGGCTGTCGCCGTAACCGGTCGGCCCAATCGGCAAAATCTGCCAGCAGCGCTGGCCGGCTTCATGCAAAAAATCGACAAATTCATAAGCTGCCTTGCCAATGCTGCCAATGCCATACGGTGATGGCAGACTGCTTACAGGCATCAGAATGCCGCTGCTTCGCAATTTACATCCCCCCTTTGCCAGGAACTACCCGCCCTTGGTTTCATCAGCCTTTTACAGCGCCGGCAACTACGCCTTTGATGAGATACTTCTGGCTGCTCAAATAGAAAATGATGATCGGCAGGATGGACAAGATCAGCATCGCCATCAGGGCACCCATGTCTTTTCCGCCGTAGGAACCTGTAAGAACCCCCTGCACGGCCACCGGCAAGGTTTTATAATTGGTTCCGATGACCAGATACGGCAGTAAAAAGTCGTTCCAGATCCACATGGTATTCAGGATGGAAACCGTAATCGCCGTCGATTTCAAAATGGGCATCACCACTTTGAAAAAGGACTGCAGCGGATTGCAGCCGTCGATAATCGCGGCCTCTTCGATTTCTATGGGAATGCTTTTGACAAAACCACTGAACATGAAAACCGAAAGGCCTGCCCCAAAGCCAAGATAAATCACCAGAATTCCTATCGGGGTATCCAGGCGAAGAATGTTCGCAATCTTGGCCATGCTGAACATCACCATCTGGAAAGGCACGATCATCGAAAATACAAAAAGATAATAGATGATCGAAGTTGCCTTGCTTTTCACCCGTGTGATATACCAGGCAGTCATGCTGGTGAAAAAAACCAGGATGAGCACCGAAAATATCGTGATGAAAGTGGAATAGCCAAAAGCCGATGCAAAGCCGATCTTCACGACCCCGGTTATATAGTTGGAGAAAGCGGCATAGGTTTCGCTGTTGGGCAGGGCAAAGGGGGCGTCCGAGATAAAGAACCGCCCTTTAAAAGAATTCATCAGCACAATCGCGATCGGCATGAGAAAGAGCACGGCAAGAATCAGGATGAAGACGAAGGCTATCGGATTGCGTCCCTTCCGGGATCGGATGGTCTTTTGGTCAGCCATCAGGACTCAACCTCCTTCCCTCGCGTCAGCCGCAGCTGGATGAAAGCGATCAGTCCGACCATCATGAAAAACACGACGGCTTTTGCCTGCCCGACGCCCTCGCTTCCGGTGCGGGCGTAAAAGGTATTGTAGATATCCAAAGCCAGCATGGCTGTTTGTTTGGCTGGCGCGCCTTTGGTCAAGGCCAGGTTCTGGTCAAACAGCTTGAATGAGTTGGTCAAAGTCAAAAAGGTGCAGATGGTAATCGCCGGCATGACAATCGGGATCGTGACTTTTTTCAGGATCTGCCAGTTGCTGGCGCCATCGATGCGGGCTGCTTCGATCAAATCCGTTGGAATATTCTGGATGCCGGCAATGTAGATGACCATCATGTAGCCAACCAGCTGCCAGTTCATCAGGATAACCAGGCCCCAATAGCCATAAGCCGCATCAACGGTAATGTCGACGCCAAAATTAATCAGGACGCCGTTGATGATCAGCTGCCAGATATAACCAAGGACAATGCCGCCAATCAAGTTGGGCATGAAGAATATCGTCCGGAAAATATTGGTTCCCAATAGCTTTCGCGTTAATATGGACGCCAGGGTAAAAGCGAAAACATTGATCGTTACGACCGTCACCACGGCAAAGCGAACCGTGAACCATAGCGCATTCAGAAAGTCGCGATTTCCGGAAAAGGCATTGATATAGTTGTCAAACCCTATCCAGGTCGCGTTCGTCACCGTTGTAAAGCGGCAAAAGGACAAATAGATGCCCATTACAAAGGGTATCAAAAAGGCAATGGCAAATGCAATCAGGGTCGGCAGTGTAAAAATGACACCGAATTTTCTCAAGTTCTTTTGCACCTTTGCACCTCCTGTTCAAATAGCGAGTGGCCGCCGGCTGTATCTTTTGCCATTGGCCACCCGTCTCGCCCATTGATTTTTTTTGCGGACTACTTGGCGGCTGCAGCTTTCTCTGTCTTCCAGCCGTCTACAAAGGTTTTCTTCACAGCGTCCCAGGTATTGTTGCCTTGAGCGTAAAGCAGCAAGGCTGCGCCAAAATTGTCTTTAAAGGTCTGGCTCGGGAAAACGGTGAAATTCCAGGGCACATTTTTGATATTCGCCTTGGCGGACCAGGCAAGCACTTCCTGCGCCAATGGATCAGATGGCTTATCTGCTGCGCCGAACGTGTCAAACGGGGCAATAAAGCCGAGATCTTTGGTGACGTGGGCCTTGCCCTTGTCGCTGGTGTAAAGCCAGGTCAGAAAATCAAGGGATGCTTTCTGGTCATCGGCAGAAGCCTTCTTGTTGATGCAGAAGAAGTTCTCCGTGCCGATGCACAAACCCTGGGTCTCTTCACCGCTGATGCCCATATAGAGCGGCAGGAATTTGACGTCTTCAGCTTTGACGATATTGCCGGCGACTCCGGAAATCTGGCCGTAAGCCCAGTTGCCGTTTTGCACCATGGCGGCCTGGCCCAAGGCAAATTCAGCCATCGAGTCATTGACCGTCTTGCTGCCCAATAGTTTCTTGTCGACTGTGGAGTTTGCCAGATACAGGTCAAAAAGCTGTTTGAAATTGTCGCCGAACTGGAATTTGATTTCAGCGGTGGCCGCTGCGGATTTCAGGTCAACTTTGTTGGCCTGGAATTCATAATAGACCGGTACGTTGGCCAGATGGGTCTGCCATCTCCAGTCTTCACCAGGAGACAGCGATGTTGAGGCAAACACGCCTTTAATGCCAAGACTGGCTTTCTTGGCGGTCATGTCTGCGGCCAGATTCTTCAAAGCGGTGAAACTGTTGATTTTGTCCATCGAAGTGGCGACCGCGCCGCTCAAGGCAAAATATTTGCTCATGATGGCATTGTTGTAGATGATTCCATAGCCTTCAATAGCAAACGGGATGCCATAAACGCCAGCGCCATCGGTAATGGCAATGCTTTTGTCCAATAAATGGCCATAAATTTCCGACTTGGACAGGTCAGCGGTATAATCTTTCCAGCTGGCATAGCCAACCGGTCCGTTAATCTGGAATATCGTCGGTGCATCTGTTTTGGCAATTTCCGATTTCAGCTGCTGCTCATAGGTGCCGGAAGCGGCAGTCTCGATCTTGACTTCCACGCCTGTCGAAGCAGTATACTCGGTGGCAATTGCCTTATAAGCATCTGCCTGTTCGGGTTTGAAATTCAAAAAATACACCTGACCCTTTCCAGCTGCCGATGTTGTCCCACTCGTTCCGGTTGTCGCCGTACTGCCTGTCCCCGTTGTCGTTGATGTTGGCGTTTTTGCACAAGCTGCCAGTGTCAACGCCATCAGGGCAACAACTAAAGCAACGACTAATAGCTTTGATAAGGTTTTCATAAGTTCTGCTCCTCCTTAATAATATTTCATAAGCCGGATCAATCCGGCCATATGACAAATAAGGATTTAAATCTTTCTAGCAGACTCGCCTTCTGTCAGGGTGACCTCCAGGGTAATCACTTTCGCCCCATTCGGCCGCCGGATGTTTTCAATCAAAAGCTCGACACTTGTTTCCGCCAGTTCCGTCTGGGGTTGCGAAACGGTCGTCAGGCGGGGGTTGTAATACTGGCCTATTTCAATGCCGTCAAAGCCTATGACCGAGACATCGTCCGGAACTTTAAGCTTTAAATCGGTTATTGCCCGGATCGCGCCGATTGCCATCACGTCGCTCATGCAAAACAGGGCGGTTAAATCCGGTTGGCGGGACAAAAGGCTTTTCGCCGCGTTATAGGCGCTGTCGAAATGAAAGTTCGCTTTTTGGTAAAGATCTGGATCGAAGGTTAAGCCCCGCGCCGAAAAACTTTGCTGGCAGCCAGAAAACCGTTGCTGGCTGATGTAGGAAAGCTTCAAGCTGCCGCCGATGATGCCGATCCGGCGATGTCCCAAGTCTAAAAGATAATCGATCGCGCTGGATCCGGCTTTGATATCGTCTATGCTGACGCTGGATAAATTTTTAAAGTTCAGTTTGCCCGTCAAAGTGGTCGCCAGGACAGTCGGCGGTCCGATATGGGCAAATCCTTTTTGAAAATTTTCAAGGCTGCCGCCAAGAAAAATCAGTCCCAAAGGCTTGCGTTCACGGCAAAGCTGGCTGGCCAGCCTTATCTCATCGCCCTCTTCATCCAGATAGTGCACCACTGCATTATAGCCGTGGCTGCTGATCATCTGCTGCATCTTCTCGACGATCTTCGAGAAAAAGAGATTCATTGTACCCTTGACAATGATCAGAATATTTCGGCTATGCTGCTGCTTGAGCAGCCGGGCCGTACTGTTCAGAATAAAACTGTGCTGCTCGACAACACGGGCTATGGCGTCTTTGGCCTCCCGGCTGACATCCGGATGGTTATTGAGAACACGGGATACCGTGCTCACCGAATAGCCCGATTCCCGGGCAATGTCTTTAATGGTCATATTATTTGGCATCAGCAATTACTCCCTGAAGTTTCCGAATGATTCTGTCATTTTGGGTTTTAATTAAGATAATATGTCTTATGATAACGTTTCTGGGAACGTTCCCAGTTGTGCTAATTATATATTACAGTCGTTTGACGTGAAAAATCAAGTGACGAAATGAAAATCGTGAAAATAGACAGATAACTTGTACAAACTTGATCTAATGCACAAATCGATCTGCCTGGTTCTGACGTTTTGGTCTTGATGACGATCTTATGATCAGGCAAATATTTGACGACGACTGAATTTTGCTGCTATACTCCAGACGATGGGTTTATCAAGATTTCAAGCCAGAGGGTGTTTTTGTGAAATATAGAAGCGTTTTTGAAATTATCGGGCCGATCATGATTGGCCCGTCGAGCTCCCACACCGCAGGCGCTGTCCGGATTGGCCAATTGGCCCGGCAGATTTTCGGTCAGGTCCCCCAAAAAATCGATATCCATTTTTACGGATCGTTTGCAGAAACCTATCAGGGCCATGCCACCGATGTTGCCGTTATCGGCGGAATATTGGCGTTGGCAACGGATGACCCCAGAATCCGCGATTCGATTGCCATTGCCCGCAACCAGGGAATCGATGTCCGCTTTTTTTGCGAAGAAGCCGTTCCGGTTCATCCCAACACCCTGAAAATCAAATTGAGCTTTCAACAGGATACTATCGAGCTGACTGGCGTTTCGATTGGCGGCGGAGCTGTTGAAATTTCAGAATTAAATGGATTTCCCTTGAAGCTCTCCGGAGAAAATCCGGCTATGCTTATTTTGCATAAGGACGCTTACGGCGCAGTCGCGTCAGTCGCCAATGTTTTGACCAAACATCGAATCAACATCAGCCATATGGAAGTGTCCCGGATCGAAAAAGGTCAAAATGCCCTGATGGTGATCGAAACGGATCAGGCGATCCCGGTCGGGACCAGCCGGGAAATTGAATCGTGCGACCATATCGTCAAGGTTGTCGTGATCAATATATAATCAGGAACGGCGGGTTATTATGTTTAAAAATGTTGCAGAATTGATTCAGCAAACTCAGGAAAAGCAATCCAAAATATATGAAGTGATGCTCGGGCAAGAGATGGAACTGACTGGAAAAAGCTCCGCCGAAATCCTGGAGAGCATGCGTCTTCGCTATCAAGTCATGAAACGGGCCATTGAACAAGGCATTCAAGGCGTTTATTCTCTGTCTGGATTATCCGGCGGCGACGCTTTAAAACTACATGATTATATCCGCAAGAACCAGTTTATCACGGATCAAACGCTGCTTCGCGCGATCTGCTATGCGATAGCCACAAACGAAGTCAACGCGTCCATGGGGGTGATCTGCGCAACCCCGACTGCCGGTTCATCCGGCGTTTTGCCGGCCGTGCTGATCGCGGCTCAGGAGAAATTTGGCATCAGCGACGATGAGGTCATCAACTACTTTTTTACCGCCGGCGCTTTTGGCTATATTATCGCCAACAACGCCTGCATCTCCGGCGCCGCCGGCGGGTGCCAGGCGGAAATCGGCTCAGCCAGTGCGATGGCCGCAGCCGCTTTGACCGAGATGGCCGGCGGCACGCCGATCCAGGCGGCCAACGCGATGGCGATGGCCTTGAAAAATATGCTGGGGCTAACCTGCGATCCGCTGGCAGGACTGGTCGAAGTACCCTGCATCAAGCGCAACGCAGCCGGCGCCTCAAACGCTTTTCTGGCCGCTGAAATGGCTTTGGCCGGCGTTGAAAGCCGCGTCCCTTGCGACGAAGTCATCGATGCCATGTACCAGATTGGCCTCTCCATGCCGGCATCGCTGCGTGAAACAGCGATAGGCGGACTCGCCGCGACCAAAACCGGTCAACTATGGAAAAAGAAGCTGCGCGCTCATTGATCGCCGGGCACGTTCAAGACAAAAACAGGGTAACCAGCTCCCGGGCAGCTGCAGCGATGTCTTTCTGGGCAATGACTGCAGAAACGACGGCCAGCCCGTCAATGCCGATCCCTTTAAAATTCGGCAACGTGTTTTTATTGATGCCGCCAATCACAACAATCGGAATCTCCACTGCCTTGCGGATCGCCTTAAGCTCATCTAACGTAATGACTTCGGCATCCGTTTTTGTCCCGGTCTCATACATGGCGCCAACGCCCAAATAATCGGCGCCGTCAAGGCAGGCTTTCTTAGCCTCTGCCAGAGAGGACGCCGAAACGCCGATAATTTTGTCCTGGCCGATCATCTGGCGGACAACTGTTGCCGGAAAATCGCTTTGTCCCACATGAACGCCGTCGGCATCGACCGCCAGGGCAATGTCCACGCGGTCATTGATCATCAGCGGCACCTTGTAGCGGCTGGTTATTTTCCTGACGCGCAGGGCAAGCTGGTAGAACTCGAGGGAAGAGCAGTCCTTTTCGCGCAATTGGACAACCGTGCACCCGCCCTTAATAGCCAGCTCGACCGACTCCTCAATCGTTTGGGCGGACATCAGTTTACGGTCGGTGCAAAGGTAAAGGGTATAGTCGATATTATTCTTCATCCAATTTTGCCCTCTGCATAATGGTTTCGGCATCCAGGCCGCTCAAGGCGTCGATAATGCCGATATGAAAGCTGCCTGTCCCCATTGAACCTGCCTTTTCATAGGCAATTTCACCGGCTATACCCATCGATGCAACACCCGCCGCCGCCGCAGTGAGATAGTCGGAAGAAACGCCTGCATAAGAGCCAACCAGAGCCGAGGTCATGCAGCCGGTCCCTGTCACTCTTGCAAGCATTGGATGGCCATTGGCAATTTTCACGACCCTGTCGCCGTCGGAAATGACATCAACCGCACCCGTGATTGCGGCTACTAAGCCAAATTTTCTCGCGACATCTTGCGCGACTGCCACGCGGTCATTGCCGGCATCGGCTTCGGAAGAATCAACACCCTTTGTCGAAACAGCAAGCCCTGCCACAAAGGACACTTCGGACAAATTGCCGCGCAAAATAGCGATTTTGACCTGTTTCATGATTTTTTCCGCCGTATCATTGCGCAGCTTCGAGGCGCCCGCGCCTACGGGATCGAACACAACCGGGATACCCAGCTCGTTGGCCTTTTTGCCTGAAAGAATCATGGAAGCGATCGTCCGGCTGTTCAAGGTACCCATATTAATGACCAGCGCCGATGAAATGGCCGTAATGTCTGCCGTTTCATCGCTGTCATCCGCCATGATCGGCGAAGCGCCAATCGCCAGGACTGCATTGGCCACATCATTGACCGTCACATAATTGGTCAGGTTATGTACCAGGGGCGACTGGGCGCGAAGCCGGGTTATTAATTCCGCCGAATTTTTCATTATTGTTTTCATATCCGTTTACCGTTTGATTTCACCTTTCAAATTCGACTTTTTTACCTTCAAGGATCATATTGGTCGTCCGGACCGCGCACATTTTGCCGCACATGGAGCAGGTGTGCCGGTCGGCAGGCGGAGTGCTTTCAAAGTAGTCTTTGGCTTTTTCGCCATCGATGGCAATTTCGAACATGGCATCCCAGTCGATCTTCTGGCGGGCTTTGGCCATCTGGTTGTCCAGGTCCCTGGCTCCGGCAATGCCTTTGGCGATATCGGCGGCGTGGGCTGCTATTTTGCTGGCAACAATGCCTTCCTTGACATCGGCAAGATCCGGCAGGCGAAGGTGCTCGGCAGGCGTCACATAGCACAGGAAGTCCGCGCCGTTTGCCGCTGCGATCGCACCGCCGATAGCCGAGGTGATATGGTCGTAGCCGGGCGCAATATCCGTTACCAGAGGGCCAAGCACATAGAACGGGGCATTGTGGCAGATGCGTTTTTGCATGACCATATTGGCCGCGATTTCATTCATGGCCATGTGCCCCGGACCTTCCACCATGACCTGGACATCTTTTTCCCAGGCACGCAAGGTCAGATTGCCCAGTTCTATCAATTCGCTGATCTGGCCGGCATCGGAGCTGTCATCGATACAGCCGGGACGCAGCGCGTCGCCAAGACTGATGGTCACGTCGAATTCCCGGAGAATCTCCAGGACGTCGTCGTAATACTCGAAAAACGGATTTTCGTTGCCGGTCATCATCATCCAGGCAAACAGCAAAGATCCGCCGCGGGAAACGATGTTCATCTGCCGCCCTTCGCGCCGGAAAGCCTCGACCGACCGCCGGTTGATGCCGGCGTGAATCGTCATGAAATCAACGCCCTCTTCGGCATGGGCCCGGACCACTTTCAAAAAATCCCGGGCTGAAATTTCCAGCAAGTCCTTTTCCAGATAGCCGATCGCATCGTACATGGGCACAGTGCCAATCATCGCCGGCGATTTTTTGATCAGTTCGTTGCGGAAGGTGTTGGTTTTCCCGTAATTGCTTAAATCCATGATGGCTTCGGCGCCGAATTTCAAGGCCAAATCCACTTTTTGCATTTCCGCGTCATAATTTTTGCAGTCGCCGGAAATGCCAAGATTCACATTGATCTTGGTTTTCAAGCCTGATCCGATCCCTTCGGCAGAAAGGGCGGTATGATTGATATTGGCTGGAATCGCCACCGTCCCGCAGGCAACCAGATCCAAAAGCTTTAGCACGTCCATCTTTTCCTTTTGGGCAACAGTTTCCATTTCAGGAGTAATGATTCCTTTTTTGGCTGCTTCCATTTGCGTTTGATAATTTTTCATTTGAGAAGTCCTTTCATCTGATAAAATTCATAAAAATGGTTGGTCGGTCCATGTCCACGTCCAATGTTCAACGAATATAAAATGGCGCTGGTCACATAAGCTTTGGCCAGCCCGACGGCATCGGCGATCGTATGGCCGCTGGCCAGGTTGGCGGCGATGGCGGAAGATAAGGTACAGCCGGTTCCATGGGTGTTTTTAACATCGATCCGCTGATTGGAAAAGCAGCGATAATCCTTCCCGTCAAAGAGAATGTCGATGGCGTCGCCTTTCAGGTGGCCGCCTTTAATCAGCACATTTTTTGCGCCCATATCATAAATCCGTTTGGCGGCATGCCGCATGTCCTCGACCGAATCGATCGGATGGCCGGTAATGGTTTGCGCCTCCGGTATGTTTGGCGTAAGCAGAAAAGAAAGCGGGATGACCTCGTTTTTCAAGGTGTCCAGCGCTTCCGGCTGCATCAGGGCGCAGCCGCCTTTGGCAATCATCACGGGGTCGGCGACTATGATCCGGGGATGATATTGCTTTATCTTTTCAGCAACGGCGGTCATCGTCGCCACATTGGAAAGCATGCCGATTTTAACCGCATCAACCGTGATGTCTTCAAAAATCGCATCGATCTGGTCTTTAATGATGCCTGGTTCCACGTCTTGAATCGAAATCACCCGGCTCGTATTTTCCGCAACAACAGCAACGATCACGCTCATCCCGAAGCAGCCGTTTGCGGAAAAAGTCTTGATGTCCGCCTGGATTCCGGCTCCGCCGCTGCAGTCGGACCCGGCAATCGAAAGACAAGTTTTCAAAGCCGTTCTCCTTTCAAAATTCAACCAAAAAGGGAGCGCCCGCAGGCACTCCCGAAAAATCTATCACAGCAGCTCCCTCCGTTGGCATTACCCAAATCAGGTCTAAGGGTCGAAGTTGATTACTTCCTCTCAGCCTGCTGCACAAGCTCCCCCACTATCCCTATTTAATTACGCTTCAAAATAGCATAGTTTAGCCGATGCGTCAAGATTTTGCGGCAACGTGACGGCTTTACGAGCTACTTTGATCATGTTATGCTAGAAACCATGCAGGCCGAACCTACGCCTAAAACAGGCAGGTTTAAGACTTTTCTATTGCGGAAAGGACTTCAGACTGATGAAGAAGATACTTCTTTTAACAACAGGTGGAACCATCGCCTCGCAAATGGGGCATTCGGGGCTGGAACCAACCCTCTCGTCAGAAGTGCTGCTTGATTGTCTAAACAGCTTCGAGCCCCGTTTCGAAATTGACCATGAGAAGCTTTTTGATATGGACAGTTCCAATATCCAGCCGGAAGAATGGCAGATCATTGCCCGCAAGATCTTCGGCCACCTGCAAAATTACGACGGTTTCATCATTACCCACGGGACCGATACGCTGGCCTATACGGCGTCGGCGGTCAGCTACATGCTGCAGAACGTCAACAAGAGCGTCGTTTTCACCGGCTCGCAGATACCGATCAACAACCCTTTGTCTGACGCCAGGACCAATCTCTATACCGCCATGTCCGCCATCAATGCAGGTATTTTGGGGGTAACCGTTGCCTTCGACCGGAAAATCATGCGGGGAACCAGGGCCGTCAAGGTCAGCACCATGGGCTTCGATGCTTTTCACAGCGTCAATGCGGCTTGCCTGGCCCAGATTTATGCCGACGGCCTCCGGGTCTTCGAACACCAGGATCCTGCAGCCAGCCCGGATAAGCGGCCGGCTTTGCTGGACGGCATCTCCACCAGCGTTTTTTTGCTCAAACTGATCCCCGGAACCAGCCCGGACATCCTGGATGTTCTTCCCGCTCTCGGCTACAAAGGCGTTGTCATCGAAGCTTTTGGCGCCGGGGGAATCCATTATCTGCACCGGGATTTGCTCCACAAGCTGAAAATGCTTAGTGATGCCGGCGTTCTGGTGGTGATTTGCAGCCAATGCCTTTACGACCGCAGTGATTTGACCATCTACGAGGTCGGGCAGCGGGTCTTGTCCACCGGCGCCATTTCCGCCCTGGACATGACTACGGAAGCGGCCGTCACCAAACTGATGTGGATTTTGGGCCAGACTTGCGACAACAGCCAAGCGCGGCAATTGTTCGCCGCCAATCTGGCCGGAGAAATAGACAGCCGGCTTGCTTAGCCGGCTGTTCGCCAAATCCATCTGCCTGACAGCGGATCACGATTCTTTTTCGGGAAAGGGCGAGGTCTGGAGCCGGTAAGACATCGGGGAAACACCCGCGGTCTCTTTAAAAGCCCGCGTAAATGAAGCATTGCTGTTATAGCCGACCTGCATCGCGATTTCGATCAGACGATAGTGGGTGTTCAGCAGCAGTTCCTTGGCCTTCTCAATGCGGAAATTCCGCAAATAGTTGGAGGGCGATAGTCCCGTTTGCTTTTTGAACCAGTCTGTAAAGTAGGAGAGGTTGTAATTCTCGATCTGGGCCAGCGTGGCTATCGAAATCGTTTCGCTGAAATGCTCTTGAATATATTTTTGTGATTTGGATACATTCGCCTCAACCAGCTTGTCATAGAGATAATAGTAAAGATAGCGCAACGAGTCGCTGTCCGGGTTGCGAACCACCTCGGTCTTGATCAGCTCAACCAGCTGAACGAGAACACCAGCGATGGGAAAGACCACATTTCTCTCAAAGACGGCAATATCGTTCTTTTTAATCATGCTTTCGGGAATATTGACGCTGATGATCTCCGTCGGGCATAGGCAATGGTGAACGACGCCGGACAGAACCACGCACAATTGCTGGTTGTCGATATAGTAGTCTTTTCCGTCCAGATGAACCTGCAGCGCTTCTGCCAGAGGGATCAGGATATGGGCATGGGGGTGCGAGTGGCCGCATGTCGATAATGGTATGCCGATAACATGTGTTTCTATTTTTCGCATTTTGCACTCCCCTGTTTTGAATACGAGATACGGTTAAAGTAGAACATTGAATCAGTAAAAAGACCTTGTTGATGACGTGCTATAATTCAACTAAATCATCATAAATTAATAATATTTTATGGATTGCCTTCAAAAGCGCCGGTAAGCCGAAAAGACGTATTCGTGTGATCGGATTGTCTTTAAGTCTGCCCGATTCCAGCAAAAGCCATTTGCCAGACCCAGTTTGCCGATAAACAAATCATCAATCACATTATACGATATGCATTTGTTTTTTAAAGCAGCTGCAAGAATAAATTTCTTAACGGAAGGAAAAGTAATCATTTATGACAAACGCATTTTTCCATCTTGCCAAACCGGTCAATGAACCCTGCCGCAGCTATGCTCCCGGCACAGCGGAGCGCATGGCCTTAAAGCAGGAGCTCGCCCGCCAGTCGGGCTGCCGTCTTTCTATCCCGCTGATCATCGGCGGCAAAAAAGTGACCACGGGCAAAGTTGCCCAAGTCGTCATGCCCCACGACCATCAACACGTTCTTGCCGAATATTGTATAGCCGGCGAAGCAGAGTTGAAAATGGCGGCCGATGCCGCGCTTGCAGCCAAAGCCGAATGGGAGGCGCTCCCCTGGGAGCACCGTGCGGCCATCTTTTTAAAGGCCGCAGAGCTTCTGGCAGGTCCCTATCGCGACAAGCTCAACGCCGCGACCATGCTCGGGCAGAGCAAGACGACTTATCAGGCTGAAATTGACTCCGCTTGCGAGATGGTGGACTTTTTGCGTTTTAATGCCTATTTTGCCCAGCAGATTTACCTCGAACAGCCCGAAAGCTCGGCCGGCGTCTGGAACCGTCAGGTTTATCGCCCATTGGACGGCTTTGTCGTCGCCGTCACCCCTTTCAACTTTACGTCTATCGGCGGCAATCTTGGCGTGGCGCCTGCCATCACTGGCAATACGGTCGTTTGGAAGCCTTCTTCCACGGCTGTTTTGTCCAACTACTACTTTATGGAGCTCCTGATGGAAGCGGGCCTGCCATCCGGCGTGATTAATTTTGTTCCTTCCAGAGGTTCGGATATCAGCCAATTTGTGCTCAGCCACCCGAAAATGGCCGGTTTCCATTTTACCGGCTCCACTAAAGTGTTTCAGAGTGTTTGGGAGCAGGTCGGGAAAAACATCAGGAACTATTCATCTTATCCAAGGCTCGTTGGCGAAACCGGCGGAAAGGATTTTATTTTCGCACACCCGAGCGCCTGCGTAGAGCAGCTGGTTCCCGCTATGATCCGCGGCTCATTTGAATATCAGGGCCAGAAGTGTTCCGCCGCTTCCCGCGCATTCATCCCGGAAAGCCTCTGGCCGCAGGTCGAGACCGGACTGCTTGATAAAATTGCCAGGCTGAAGGTTGGCGATATCAGCGACTTCACCAATTTTATGGGTGCGGTGATCGATAAAGATTCATTCGACAACATTGTCGGCTATATCGAAAAAGCCAAAAATTCGCCTGACGCCAAGGTCCTTTGCGGCAGTTACGACGATTCCAAGGGTTATTTTATTCAACCAACCGTCATCCAGGCCTTAAAACCTGATTTTTGCACGATGGTTGAAGAGATTTTCGGCCCTGTCCTGTCGATCTATGTCTACCCCGATGACGAGCTGGCCGAGACGCTGAAAATTTGCGATTCCGCATCGCCTTATGCCCTGACGGGCGCCATTTTCGCCCAAGACCGGCAGGCGGTCGCCATGATGGAGGCTGCGCTGCAAAATGCGGCCGGCAATTTCTATATCAACGACAAGCCGACCGGCGCCGTTGTCGGACAGCAGCCATTTGGCGGCGCGCGCGCCTCGGGAACCAACGACAAGGCAGGGAGCCCCATCAATTTATACCGCTGGATGAGCGTACGCTCCATCAAAGAATCTTTTCTCCCGTCCGTGGCCATTGATTACCCTTTCATGCAGGAGAAGTAACGCCAGCATCACCGGATGGAAGATCATGGAGGCAGGAAAATGCGGATTAACGAGCATCCCATCTTGACATTTGCTCAAAAGAAAATCGTGAAATTCACCTTCAACGGCAAGGAATGCGAAGGCTTTGAAGGAGAACCGATCGCGGCGGCTCTGCAGGCGGCAGGAATAAGGGTTCTTAGCCATAGTCACCGCTTGAATCGGGCCAGAGGGATTTATTGCGCCATCGGCAATTGCTCTTCTTGTTTTATGGAAGTCAACGGGGAGCCCAATGTAAGAGTTTGCACCGAAAAATTGTCAGAAGGAATGGTCGTCAAAACTCAGGCAGGCAGAGGTGATTTATCAACATGACAAACACGGATATTGCCATTGTGGGCGGCGGGCCTGCAGGTTTATGCGCAGCGATCGCTGCCGCATCTTCGGGAGCCAAAGTTACCTTGATCGATCGGAATGGCGGTCTGGGCGGACAGCTTTTAAAACAAACGCACATGTTCTTCGGCTCTGCCAAGCAGCACGCCTCCGCAAGAGGTTTCGACATTGCCGGCCTGTTGATTGCCGAACTGGACCGCTATCAGGACAAAATCGATATTTTGCTGGATTCCACTGTCATCGGCCTTTATGAGGACGGCGTACTGACCGTGGAGAGCGAGCGAAAATATAAAAAGATCAAACCTGCCGCAATCATTGCGGCAACGGGGGCTTCCGAAAAATTCCTCGCGTTTCCCAATAATGACCTTCCCGGCATTTGCGGAGCGGGAGCGGTCCAGACCCTGATGAACTTATACGGTGTGGCTCCGGGCAAAAGCGTCGTCATGGTCGGCGCAGGCAACATCGGCCTGATCGTCAGCTACCAGCTTTTGCAGGCAGGAATCCAAGTCAAGGCCATCATCGACGCCGCGCCGAAAATCGGCGGCTATCTCGTGCATGCGGCAAAAATCCGCAGAGCCGGCGTTCCCATCTTCACGTCGACGTCCGTCCGGTATGCCCATGGGGACGAGCAACTCGAAAAAGTCACGCTATGTAAACTCGATGAGCACTGGCAACCCGTACCCGGCTCGGAGTTTGACCTGGAGACCGACGTCTTGTGCATTGCTGTCGGCCTGACTCCGCTTGCGGAACTGCTCTGGCAAATCGGCTGCAAAATGATCTATGTACCCGAACTGGGCGGGCATGTTCCTTTAAGAAATGGCGACTATGAAACAACTGTCGAAAATATCTACGTCGCCGGGGACGTCGCCGGGATCGAAGAAGCAAGCAGCGCAATGGTTGAAGGCAGGCTTGCCGGTCTATGCGCGGCGAAAAAACTGGGGTTGGAAATTAAAGACTTCGAGCTTGAAAAGCAGGATTGCCTGGATCAGCTCCAGGCCTTGAGGAGCGGTCCGTCAGGCGGCAAGATCCTTAAAGGACTGGAAAAAGTCATGATTCCGGCCGATTCCATGAAATAGGGGTGACCAATTTGATCGAGAAAACAGGTGTCGCTACAGAAAAAGAGCTTCAAAAAACCCTGCCGCCAGCGGAAAGGCTTCATCAAGGCCCTGCCGTCATTGTGGAATGTTTTCAGAAAATCCCCTGCAACCCCTGTTCAAAGGCTTGCAGCAAGGGCGCCATTCTGGCGTCGGAGGATATCAACGAGTGCCCGGTGGTTGATTGGGAAAAATGCAACGGCTGCGGGGTGTGCATCAGCAAATGCCCCGGGCTGGCCATGTTTGTCGTCGACGAGACCTTTTCAGCCTCGGAGACGCTGATCAAATTGCCTTATGAATTTTTGCCGCTTCCCCGGGAAGGCGCTTTTGTCACCGGTCTGGACCGCGCCGGCAAGCCGGTCTGCAGATCGCGCGTCATCAAAGTCTTAAACGCCAAAGTCCAGGATAAAACCCCGGTGATCAGCATCGCCGTGCCGAAAGAGATGGGATTTTTGGTCAGGAACATCCGGCTGGATGATTATTTTGGCGATCACACCATTGTTTGCCGGTGTGAAGAAATTACCTTGGGCGAAATCAGACAGCTGATTGCCAACGGCTATAAAAGCCTGGATGAAATCAAAAGAATATCCCGCTGCGGCATGGGCTCTTGTCAGGGCAGAACATGCCGGCAACTCGTCATGCAGGAGATCGCCGCGCTTGACAATATCCCGATCCAGGATCTCATGCTGTCTACCTTCAGGCCCCCAACCAAACCGATCAAACTTGATTTATTGCTGGGAGATGAAAAAAATGACTAGAGTTTTTGATGTTGTCATTATCGGCGGCGGAATTTCCGGATGCTCGATCGCTTACAATCTAGCCAAAAAAGGCGTCAAGAATATTGCGGTCATCGAGAAAAGCTATCTGGCCAGCGGATCAACCGGCAGATGCGGCGCAGGAATCCGGACCCAATGGGGAACCGAAATGAACTGCAAACTTTCCAAATACAGCGTGGACTTTTTTGAAACGGCAAATGAAGAACTGGGCTATGAAAATGATATCGAATTCAAGCAGGGCGGCTACCTGTTGGTGGCGACAACGCCCAAAGAGGAAGAGCAGTTCAGGAAAAATGTCGAGCTTCAAAACAGCTTGAACATCCCATCCAGATTATTGAGCCCTTTACAGGCAAAAGAAATCGTCCCTTACCTTGACGAGCGTAAAATATCATTGGCCGCATACTGCGGAAAAGACGGGCATTTGAATCCTTTTCACGCGACCCAGGCCTTTGCAAACGCCGCCATTCGTTTGGGCGTCAAGATCCTGACCTATACTCAAGTGACCGGCATCCGGACAGAGCATGGCACGATCAAAGGCGTGGACACCGATAAGGGATTTATCTCGACCCGGATTGTGATCAATGCCGCCGGCGGGTACTCCGCAAAGATCGGGGAAATGGTCGGCGTCAAAATTCCGGTTGCTCCGGAAAGGCATCAGATCCTGGTTACCGAGCCGGTTGATCCTGTCCAAAAACCAATGGTCATGTCCTTTTCACTCAATATTTATTGCCAGCAAACCCCGCACGGAAGCTTTATCATGGGCAGGGGCGACGCCAATGAGCCTAATGGCTGCAACCTCAAATCCTCCTGGAATTTTCTCGAGGAAATGGCCAAAACCTGCTGCGACCTGCTTCCGCCGCTTGGCAAATTAAGCGTTCTCCGGCAGTGGTCCGGCCTTTACGAAAATACGCCGGACCGCCAGCCCATCTATGGCGGCGTCGACAGCGTAAAAGGATTTTATCTGGCCTGCGGATTCAGCGGTCACGGATTTATGTTCGGGCCTGTAACCGGCCTTGTCATATCCCAGTTGATTCTGGGCGAAAAATCTGATTTTCCGATTGAAAAACTTGATTTGAACCGGTTCGCCCGAGGCGAACCGGTCTTTGAACCATCCGTTGTTTAAAATGGATTATTGACCAAAAGGGTTTTTTACCCGATCGGGTACTTGAATTCATCGCCGCGAATGACCTGTTTGGAGAGATGAAGCGCACGGCCATGCTGGTCGAAAACGGAGTCGGCAAACAGGATCAAGGCGCTGCCTCGCGGAATTTTCAACAATTCCGCTTCTTCAGGGGTCGCATAGCAGATCTCGATGGTCTTGCTGCCGGAACTTGGCTTTCTGGCGCTTCGGCGAAGGATAACTTCATAAAGGGATCCTTCCAGATTCTCTTCCCGCAGAAAATCAAATTCAGAAGTGAAGCGGTTCGTTTCGATCATGACCGGTTTGCCGTTGGCAAACCGCAACCGGCGGACCACCAGGATTTTTTCCTTGGCATCGATATTGAAAAAAGCGGCTTCCCGGTTGGTTGGCAATTCATAGGCAATATCCAGCACTTGAGAGGTTACGGCAATCCCAGCATTGCGAGCCCGCCCGGTAAAACTGCTAAACTCACTGACCGGCTGCGTGACCCGTGCGGAAGCGACAAAAGTCCCTTTGCCGTGCACTTTGGTTAAAAGGCCTTCGTCAACCAGGTCGGCTATGGCCTTGCGGACGGTGCTGCGGCTGACATGATAAGTCTCGCACAAATCAAATTCTGTTGGAATTTGTTCTTTGGCTTTGAATCTGCCGTTGAAAATATCGTCCCTGATCCGATCGGCCAGGTTTTTGTACAAAAGCAAGCTTGTGCCGTCTATTGAGTGGTTTCTATCGTTCACCATGTTTTTTGTGCTCCGTTTAGTTGTCTCTAGATTCAATTTTTATTCTATCATGCCAAATCATACATCACCAGACATATTTTGCCTGATCGGGCAATTTAATATTCTGCTCTAGACAAACCGGCGAAACGATGGTACGCTAATGAAGAATATAACACCAGACAACACGTTACATCAGCGTACAACCAAATAACCTAACATGAAAGGAGAATTCGCCGTCATGGATGTCCAACCAATTGTCAAAGAGATCCTGGACAGCAGAAAAGAGAAAGGAGGTATCAAGAGGGTCTATTTTGTAGCCTGCGGCGGATCCTATGCAGGTTTCTACCCGGCCTTCTATTTGATTGAACATGAATCGCCCAACCTCGTCACCGGCATTTATACCAGCAATGAGTTTGTCCATGCCCTGCCCAAAGGCGTCGATCAAAACAGCATTGTTGTTCTTTGCTCGATGCGCGGAACCCCTGAAACGACCGAAGCAGCCAAGGCCGCCCGTAATGCAGGAGCAGCGACTGTAGCGCTTTACGTTCAGGAATCCGAATTGACAACGGTCAGTGAATACGCCATTCAATATGAAAGTATTGCCCTTGACGAATCCAAAGTAGAAAATGTCAATTCCAGCATCGGCCTGATGTTCGCATTCGAACTGCTCTATCAGCTGGAAGGTTACAGCCATTATGCCGACGCGGTCCAGGGCATGAAAATTATTGACAAGATCTATCGCCAGGCCTACGAATATGCTTTGCCAAAAGCGGAAATCTTTGCCGAGCAATGTAAAGACGACAAAGTCATCTACGTTATCGGCGGCGGTCCAAGCATGGGTTCGGCCTATATTTTCTCAATCTGCAATCTGATGGAAATGCAATGGATCCATTCGCCGACCGTCAATAGCGGCGAACTTCTGCACGGCCCGTTTGAAGCAGTTGACAAAAATCTGGCCATTGTGGTCCTGATGAGCGAAGGCCGTACCCGTCCGGTCGATGAACGGTCCTTGAAATTCCTCAAGAATTATGGCGAACGGCTGTTCCTTCTGGATGCCAAAGAGCTTGGCCTGAACCAGATCAATGATTCAGTTGTTGAATACTTTAATCATTTAATCTTTTCGTCTATCCTAAATAATGTCTACTTGCGCAAACTGTCGGATGCCAAACAGCATCCCTGGACAAACAGAAGATATATGTGGAAAGTCGAATATTAATTTGATTGGCGGAGCAAAGTCATGATCGGAATAATCAGCATTGGCTTAAATGTTATGGATGTCTATGGCAAACTTGGCGTGATGTATCCCGGAGGCAACGAGTACAATGTTGCCGTATACGCAGACTGGCAGGGGGCTAATTCCGCCTTTCTCGGAGTCTTTGGCAATGACGAGCTTGCTTTGGGGATTGTCAGGGCAATCCGGGAAACCGGCGTCGATATCAGTCATTGCCGGTATCGCGAAGGCGAGAACGGCTATGCCATGGTTGAGCTGATCGACGGCAACCGCGTATTCGGCAAAACCAACCAGGGCGGCGTAACCGGCAAATACCCGATCGAGCTTACAGAAAATGACCTGTCCTATATCAAGAGGTATGATGTGGTTTCGACCAGCATCAATGCCCGCCTCCGGTTATCGGAAATCCAGAAAATCAAAGCAGCCGGCCAATGGGTATCCTTCGATTTTTCCGACTTTTTCAACGACGCCATGCTTCAGGAATTTGCGCCATGGGTCGACTATGCCTTTCTTTCTTGCGGGCATCTCGATCACGATTCGACCCTGGCGCTATTAAAAAAAGTCAACGCCCTGGGCAGCCGCCTGGTCATTGGAACCCGGGGGGCAGACGGATCCATTCTCTATAACGGGCATGATTTTATCGAACAGCCCGCAATTGACGGCCAGATCATTGATACCATGGGTGCAGGTGACGCCTATATCACAGCATTTTTAAAAGCACACACCGAAAAACGGAAAGAACGGCCCAATGTTGAACTGACTAGAAAAGACCTGTCTGATTGCATGTCTGCCGCGACAGCCTATGCAACTAAAATCTGTTCGATCAAAGGGGCCATCGGTTATGAAATGCCAATATCAAAACAATGGTTAAAGGAGCATTTAGTATGAAGAAGCACTTAATCTCTGTTGCCATTCTATTAGTTTTTTCCATTTTGCTGACAACGGGCTGTTCTTCGGCAACAACATCATCCAGCACGGCGACTACGGCATCACCGGCTCAGACATCCACATCGGGCCAAACCGCCGTCACCACGACAGCCAATAATGAGCCGGTCACCCTCTCCTTCTTGCACAAGTGGCCGGAAGAAGCCAATATGGCTTATTTCCAGTCGGTTATCGACGGATTCGTCGCCGAACATCCCAACGTCACCATCAAGATGGAAGCGGTTGGCGACCAGGATATCAAAGACAAGCTCCGGGTCATGGTCGGCGGTTCAACGCCTGACATTTTCTTCTCCTGGAGCGGCGAGTTCGCTGCCAAGTTCGTCCGGGCCGGCAATGTGCTGCCCCTGGATCCTTACTTTGAAGCAGACGCCGCCTGGCGCGATTCCTTTATCGACGCTGCCATCCAGCCAGGCACGTTTGAAAGCAAGAGCTACGGCATCCCCATGCGGCTCGACTTGCTGATGTGCATGTACAACAAAAAAATCTTCAGCCAGTACAGCCTGCAGGCGCCGGAAACCTGGGACCAGTTCATGACGGTTTGCCAGACCCTGAAGGACAACAAGGTTACGCCGATTCTTTTTGGCAATCAGCAGCCCTGGGCTGGCGCCCATTATTTGACTGCACTGAATTCAATGTGCGTCACGGATGCCAACCAGGTCAAAGATGTCAATCCGAAAACCGGTGAATTTACCGATGCCGGCTACGTGCAAGCCCTGGATCTGCTCAAGAGCCTGCAGACCAAAGGCTATATGAGCAACAATGTCAATTCGACGACTTTCTACCAGATGCGCGAAGTTTTCTACACCGGCAAAGGCGGAATATTCCTAGACGTTCTGTCCGATTTCCCGAAGTACAAGGAAAACATGGGCGATGGCAACTGGGGTTTCTTCGGTTTCCCGAATTATGAACAAGGCGCGAGCGAAAAACAATATATTGTTGGCGGCGCCGATATGTTCATGGTATCCTCAAAGTGTAAAAACCCGGATGTGGCAGTCGCTTTCCTGAAGTATATGACAAACAGCGAAAACGCCGCGAAATTTGCCAAAGAAACCGGTTATCCGATCCCGGTCAAAGGCGCGGTCAACGAGAACACCGCCTTGCCGGAAACCATGGAAGCGATGAAGTATATCGAGAAGTACGACGGCATCGCCGAATGGCTCGATACCGCATTCGAAGCCAGAATTGTCGACAAATACCTGACCAACATCCAGGAAATTTTCGACAGCAAAGACACCACCAAAGTCATGCAGGAAATCCAGACAATCGCCAAGACCGTTCGCGTGGAACTTGGCGGCAATTAAGCCTGGACAACAACCCTGACCAACAGCCTATCCCGTTGTCACCTTGCTGCCCAATCGGAGAGAGGGGCGAAATCCCCTCTCTCCGAAATCTTTGATCAATCGTTTGATAATAACCTTTAAGGAGCGATGGCCGGTGTCCTATAACAGGCAAAAAGTTTTATTCTTTTATCTGTTGCCCGCATTAATCATCTGTAGTTTGTTCATTTATTACCCTGTGGTCATGAATTTTTTCTATAGCCTTTTCCGATGGAGCGCTTTTTCTCCAGACCTGAAATGGAACGGCCTGGAAAACTTCACCCGGTTTTTCAGTGACGCTGTCATCTTGACCGCATTGAAGAACTGCATCCTTTTTGCGGTCTTCTCCGTTATCTTTCAAGTTGGCGGCTCGCTTGTCCTGGCGGCTATTCTTGAGGATACGCGTTTTCGAAAATTATCGCCCGTCTTTCGCACGGTATATTTTTTGCCGTCATTAATGTCCATCACCGTTTGCGGAATCCTTTTCCAGCTCGTCTTCAATCCTAATATGGGCATCATAAACGCCTTGTTCTCCCAGCTTGGTTTTGATGTTTCCCATCTGGACCTGCTCGGCAACAAGGCTTCCGCCATCTTTACGGTCATCGGCGTATCCCAGTGGCAATACATTGGCTACACGACGATGCTCTTTATCGTATCGATTCAGAAAATACCTGCGGATCTTTACGAAGCCGCGACGATCGACGGCGCCAGCGCCATCGCCAAATTCCGCCATATCACCATACCCCAGGTAGCCGAGACCACGCTGGTCAATATGGTCATTACGATCATCGGCGCCTTCAAGGTCTTTGATGAAATCTATGTCATGACAGGAGGCGGTCCCGGAACCTCCACACATACCCTGGCGACTTACCTTTATAATGCCGGTTTCAGGAATGATGAAATGGGCTATGCTTCAGCAATCGCTGTGCTGGTTTTCCTGATCACATTCACCTTGTCGATCATCCAGATGCGGCAAGCCAAAATCGGCAAAGTCCAATGAATGGAAATAAAGGAGTTGGTTGACATGAATACAAAAATTTTGCCTAAACGAGCCATCCACGTGTTGCTTTTCCTGATGCTGATTTTCCTGGCAGGCTTGACCCTTTATCCTTTCATCTGGATGATTCTCTGTGGTTTCAAGAACAATGCCGAAATTTTTGTCAGCTCCTGGGATTTGCCGAAAGTCTGGCGGTTCGCCAATTTTGTCAAAGTCTGGAAAACCGGTGTCGGGCAATACTTTTTTAACAGCTTGTTTGTAACCGTGGTCTCGACCATTGGCGCGACTGTCTTTTCAACGCTTGCCGCTTATCCTTTGGCAAGAGTTCAAACCAAACTGAGCCGCTCGGTATTGATTTTCATCATGGCGGGCCTGATGCTTGCGCCGCAAGTCGCCTTGATTCCGTTGTACAAGCTGCTGCAAACCCTGCATTTCTACAACACCTATCTGGCGATGATCGTCCCGAACCTGGCCTTTCGCATCCCCTTTACAACATTTCTATTATGGTCCCACTTCCTGACGATTCCCAAAGAGCTGGAAGAAGCGGCATTTGTTGATGGTGCGACCATCAATCAGATTTTGGCCAAAGTCATTCTGCCCATATCCAAGCCCATCCTTGCGACCAGTATTTTGCTGTCCGTTCGTGTTGTCTGGAATGAATTCATGTTCGCTTTGGTCTTTATCGAATCAAGCAAATTGAAAACCATCACAGTCGGCTTGAAAGGCATGATTTCCAACACTGAAACGAACTGGGGCGTCGTTATTGCCGGCCTGACCCTGTCCATTTTGCCGGTTATTGCCCTGTTTCTGCTGACACAAAAACAATTTGTGCGCGGTCTGGCGGCCGGCAGCGTTAAAGGATGAGGCAAAAGCCAGATCCGTTTACTGCAAAAGTCGCATAACGGCGGAGATCCGATATGAATATTAATTTGTTAAAAAGCAAGGTGTTCAAAGGTTATTTGAATACCTTGTTCAATGAATGGGAAATCAGCAATCCAAGAACCCGGCAGAACCTTAGGATCCTTGTTGCCAGCATTGCCCTGGGAAGCATTTTTACCAGCATCACAACCGGCTCGGCCTTGACCGGCTACATCTATCATATTGGCGCGGGCGATTTTATTTTCGGCCTGGTCGCCGCACTGCCGTTTTTGGGCGCCGCCTTTCAATTCCATTCGGTTCTGCTTTTGCGATCCCGGAAAGCCTGCCAGACCATCACGATCATAGCCGGCCTGATTCAGCGCGGATTATGGCTGATCTTTGCCCTGCTATCCATCTTTATGCCTGATTTTGGCCGGGAAAATCCTATTTGGAGCTTTGTCGCGCTGGTAACCCTGGCTGCTGTGGCCGGCAATTATCTGGTCGTCTCTTTTACGATGATGCTGTCCAATATCGTGCCCAGCCATATTTGCGGTTCATATCTGTCGCTGCGCAACCGGTTCGCCATCCTGTCGGCTTCGATCATCGGCATCCTTGTCGCCTTTATCCTCGATTTTTTCAGCGGCGATCAGGGATATGTCATTGCCTTCCTCCTGGCCGGCCTGTTTGGTGTCATTGATATCCTGACCTTGTTTTTTGTCCGCTACCCCGATCAAGAAACAGAACGGCTTCAAAATAAAATGCCGATTCGCCAATTGCTGACCGAGCCGCTCAAAAACAAGCCGTTTCGTCGCATGACGTTATTCTGGATACTCTGGAACTTTTCCTATATGCTGTGTTCGCCATTTTTCGCCTATTACATTCTGGGCGAAATGCAGATCAATTTTATGACCTATACCATTGGCTGTCTGATCACCTCAAGCCTGACCTCTTTGATCATCCTGCCTTTCTGGGGCAAAATGATCGACCGTGTCGGCTGCAAACCGGTCATCAAAATAGCATTTGCCGCAACTGGCGCCCTCGGATTCATTTGGATTCTGGCCAAAAGAGGCAATCCCTGGATCCCTGTCATCTTCTTTATCATCGGTGGATTTTTCTGGTGCGTCAACGATCTGGCCAGCCAGCACATGCTCATTTCCCAAACGCCTGCCAAAAACAAAGCGGCCTATATCGCAACCTTCTCCGTTCTTACCGCAGTATTGGGAAATGCCCCGGCGACATTAGTCAGCGGAGCACTCCTTGGCCTTTTTGAAAAGGCAACTGTCCTGTTTGGCAAAAGCAACGGACAGCCATTGCTGGACCGATACCAGATACTCTTTATCTTTGCTTCGATTATCCGAATCTTGTTTATCGGGATCTTTGCCGACAAGATCCTGGATCCAAGCAGCTCCTGCCCTATTTCTTCACGCAGGAAAAAGTGAGCGTCAATGCTTGATCCGTGTTGTTGGCAACGGTATGGGGCGTGCTGCGCGGCATCATGATATAGCAGCCCGCTGGAACGTCCTCAGCTTCGCCTGAATTGGGAAAATGAACGGTCGCGGTTCCACTGACAACAAAGAACACTTCGTCGGCATCCTGATGTCCAGCGTCATATCCGGCTTTGGCATGCGGGGGCACATGGATTTCGCCGCAAGATATCTGATCGGTTTCAATCACGACCTGATAATAGCCCTCTCCAAATTCATTTTTCACGGCACTGGCCGGGCTGTAACATTTTTTATAATCCTCGTTCATATGATCCTCCCGATATTGCATTGTCTTTACATCATTGATGTTGTCAGACTTCCTTCTATGTTATCAGACTTCCTTCTGAATTTCTAATCTTTTTTGTTTTCGTCAGGGAATTTAGCCAAATATCAGGTCTTGATCACAAAATAATCACCCGCAAAAGCGATAATGGCGTTATCAAAACAAAAAAGTCAGGTAGCGGCAAATACGATGATTACATTTTTACGAAAACCTTATCGATGGGCGGCGGCCTTTTCCATCATCCTGGCAGTTGCCGTGACGTTTGTCATGCTGGACACATTCGTGATCCCGCGTGCCGGGACTCCGTTAAGCCTTGCCTCAACAACAGCGACGATGGCTGCGGCCTCCTCTTCATCGCCAAAAACTGCTGCAAAAGCTGCGACTGCAACCGATGGTTCTGTCATAACGAGTCATTCCTACCAGGACGCAAACATCAAGATTACCATTGAAACACTTCGCGACTATGATACGAACATCTACGTGGCGGATATCCAGCTTTCAAGCATTGACTACCTTAAAACCGCTTTTGCTCAAAGTACTTATGGACGCAATATCAAAGCCACTACATCGGACATAGCCGAGAATAATCAGGCCCTTTTTGCCATCAATGGCGACTATTATGGTTTTCGCGATTACGGTTTTGTCCTGCGCAACGGCATTTTGTACCGGGACACCTCTTTGAAATCGGGAAGCGACGAGGGATTGGCCATCGACAGCCTGGGCAATTTTTCCATCATTGACGAGAGCCAGACCGACGCCCAATCCCTTGTCGATTCCAATGTATGGCAGGTTCTGTCCTTCGGGCCCGCCTTGATTGAAGATGGCCAGATAGCCGTCACGGCAAACAGCGAAGTCAGCCAATCCATGGCCAGCAATCCACGAACGGCCATTGGGCAAATATCAGAACTTCACTATATCTTCGTCGTGTCCGACGGGCGAACAAGCGACAATGCCGGCTTATCGCTGCTTGAGCTATCGCAGGTGCTCGCAGGCAAAGGATGCACCGTGGCCTACAATCTTGACGGCGGCGGCTCTTCTACCATGTGGTTTAACGGTCAGGTCATCAACAGCCCTTCGAATGGAAAATCATCTTCAGAAAGGCAGGTGAGCGACATTGTCTACATTGGCACCTGATCCGTTTAAAAAAAGCCGCCAGGCAGGAAAAACCGCGATTGCCTATCTGGCCGTATCCGTCTTCTGCATCATTTTTAATCAAATCTATGCGATATTCGGTCATGGCGTATCGTCACCATCAATGACCTTGATGTTTCTCTACCCTGGGCTTGGCGGATCGCTGCCATTTCTCCTGCTTTGGCTTTTCGTGCCGGAAGCAGATCGTGTTAAATCCTATCGCCTGTTCTACAACAGCTATAACTCCGGCATCGCTGCGCTCACCCTGGGCAGTTTGCTGAACGGCATTTTCGAAATCGCCGGCACATCCTCTGCTTATTCGATTGTTTTCACAGCAGCCGGCTGGGCCATGCTATTATTTGGATTAGCAGCCTACTTGCTTAGGCTATATGAAAAGAGTCTGCCATAATCCTTCGATTGGTTGATTTTATTATTTGAAAAAGCTGGACACTGCTCCGAAAACGAACTTGCCGCCAAAGAAAACCAAAAGGCAACCCAATGCGGCAATAACAACCCGATAAGGCTTCTCCTTGATGAATTTCCGGGTTTTGCCGACAACGATCGAAATGAAGCCGTACCAGAGGAAGTCCGCCGAAATGTGGCCGACATAATAGATCGCGACGCCAATAATGCCAAGTGAATTGAAAGACTGCAGGATAAAGCCGAGGCCGACCACCGCCCACCACAACAAAAAATAGGGATTGGTTGCACTGATGACCAGTCCTGAAACAAACATATTTTTTGAAGTGCCAGCACCATCGCCCGCCTGAACAAAAACCCGGTTCTTAAGCGAATTGTAGATCATGCTAAATCCCATGTAGCCAAGCAAAAACCCGCCGATCAAACCGATGCCGGCTTGCGCGGCAGCCGATTGCAAAACAATGTCAAATCCCATGAAAATCAGGATGATCAGCATCATTTCCAGCGCTGCATGACCGGCCGATATGATAAAGCCTGACCGCGACCCTGCGGACAGGGATTGCCTGATTGTATAAGTCAGCAGCGGACCGGGCATCATGGCGCCCGAGAAGCCAACTGCGAGTGCCGACAGGAAAAGCAGCGCCATCGTCTTTCACCTTTTTCAAATCAATTAAGGCTGATTCTATCACGATCCGTTTAGCGGTGCAATGAAAGGGGAGCCCAGGTCCTCGGGTGAATTGTAAAATGAAGTGACGCTCCAGAGAAAAAAAGATGTCCCACAAGGACCATCTCACATACAATGTTAAGTGACCAAACCAAACACGAAGGAGACATCCCGTGGGACACCAACATTGTACCGTGAAATCAAGAAAGAATAAACACCTGACATACCGGGAGCGGATACGAATCGAGGTTATGCGCAAAGAGAAAAAGAACAGCAAGGAGATTGCAGCCGCATTATTGTGCAGTCAGCGAACGATCCAGCGGGAGATACAGCGCGGCCAGGTTCAGCAGTTGAACGGCGCTACGTGGCAGTACTACACGGTCTACAACGCGGATTATGCCCAGAATGACTACATCGGCAAGCGAGGTGGCAGTGGACCGGGGCTCAAGATCGGTCATGACCACAAGCTGTGTGAAGAGATCGAACAACAAATCAAGCTGAAGCACTCGCCTGATGTTATTGCCCGAAACATTCACAGTCGCGCCGATGAATTCAAAGTAACCCTAAGCACACGGACGATCTACAACTACCTGGATAAGAACATCTTTCTGACTGTAGATTACAAAGACTTGGTCTACGGGCATTACCGGAAAAAGAACGGAACCCCTGTAAACCGGCCATCTTACAATAATTTGCGCGGCAGAAGCATTGAGGAAAGGCCGTCCGAAGCCAACGAGCGAACAGAGACAGGGCACTGGGAGATGGATCTGGTGCTGAGCGGGAAAGATCGTGGTACAGCCTGCCTGCTGACCTTGACCGAGCGCAAAAGCCGCCGGGAAATCATCCGCAAGCTGCCTGACAAGAGCCAAGCCAGCGTCATACACGAGCTGGACAAGCTGGAGCGCCAGCTGGGTCGCAAAGGATTCAGCAAAATGTTCAAAACGATCACTTCCGACAATGGACCAGAGTTCCTGAATAGTGCTGAGATGGAGCGTTCCTGTCTGAGCAGACGAAAAAGGCGAACACAAGTCTTCTACGCTCACCCTTACAGTGCTTATGAGCGGGGCAGTAATGAGAACATGAACCGGATGATCCGGCGCTTCATTCCGAAAGGCGCCAACATCAGCAAGTACACAAAACAGGAAATCAAACGCATTGAACAGTGGCTAAACACTTATCCCCGGAAGATACTGGACTACAGGACGCCACATGAAGCATACGAACTGGCCGCTTAACAGGGGCGACACTTAATCTTGCAATCCGCGGGAGCCCAGGTCCTCGCCCGGGCTCTATTGACACGCCTGTGAGAAAAACATATACTGAATTGAATACAGTATCTGATTTTGCCCATAGTTGATAGTTGTTAGCGGGCCAGACGCCAATCATTTATTGTATGCCATACGGATTTAGAAAAATAAATATTTGAGCCCATAGATGTTAGCTGCAAGGGGGCAAAACTCGAAGTGATTTGAGTTTTGCTCCTTTTTATTTTTCAAATATCGTAACCTTTGTGCTTTATCGATCAAAACAGGCTTTAGGAGGAATCAACTATGCAAGCGTCAATCAAAGAAAATTGCTATCCATCAATGCAAACATCCGGCAAGGAGAATTTTTATTTTGAAAAAAGAATCGCGATAACGGGGCAGGATCTTGTGACCGAAGATATCATCCACATTGCCCGTTTTAATCAGAAAGTAGAATTGTCGGAGGATGCCAAAACGAGAATCCTGCGGGCCTATCAGGTTGTTGAACAGAAAATCGAGGGAGGGACCCCGGTTTATGGCGTCACGACAGGTTTTGGCAAGCTAAGCAGCGTATATATCGATCAGGAGCAATCCAAGCAGCTCCAGAAAAATTTGATCATGAGCCATGCCTGCGGAGTCGGCCAGCCTTTTAGCGAAGAAGTGACCCGGGCGATCATGCTGCTTCGCGCCAACACCCTGGCAAACGGCCATTCCGGAGTTAATCCCCGGGTCGTGGATACCCTGGTGGATATGCTGAACAAGGGCGTTCATCCCGTGATCCCCGAAAAAGGGTCTCTGGGCGCCAGCGGGGATCTGGCCAATCTGGCGCACGTGGCGCTGGTTATGATCGGTTTAGGCGAGGCCGTCTACCAAAATGAGCGGACTGACGGCAAGACTGCCATGGAAAAAGCGGGGATTCCGGTGATATCGCTTGCCGGGAAGGACGGACTGGGACTGATTAACGGGACACAGATCATGACCGCTCTTGGCTCGATTCATATCCATGAAGCGGAAAACCTGATGAAAACCGCCAATATCGCGGCGGCGCTGACCTTGGAAGCCCTGCAGGGGCTGACGAACGCCATGGATCCCCGGATTCAGAACGTCAGGCCGCATGCCGGCCAGATCATCTGTGCGAAGGAGCTTCTGCAATTGCTGGAAGGAAGCACCAACGTCAATAAATCCGGCCGCGTCCAGGATGCTTACACGTTAAGGTGCGTTCCTCAGGTGCACGGCGCCTCGATGGATGCCATCAATTATACGAAAAACGTGCTGTCGATTGAAATGAATTCTGTCACGGACAATCCGATTGTCTTCCCCGAGGAGGGCGACATCATTTCCGGCGGCAACTTCCATGGCCAGCCACTGGCCCTGGCGTTGGATTTTCTGGCCATTGCCCTGTCAGAGCTGGCCAATATCAGCGAAAGAAGAATCGAGAGGCTGGTCAATCCCCAGCTTAGCGGTCTGCCGGCATTTCTTTCCAAGCAGAGCGGCATCAATTCGGGCTATATGATTCCACAATACACAGCGGCTTGCCTGGTCTCGGAAAATAAAATCCTGGCCCATCCCGCCAGCGTCGATTCGATCCCTTCTTCGGCCAATCAGGAAGATCATGTCAGCATGGGGGCGATCTCCGCAAGAAAAGCTGGAACGATCGTTGAAAACGTGAGAAATGTATTAGCCATCGAATTGATGTGCGCCGTGCAGGCCATTGATCTTCAAGCCCCGGGCAAGTTGGGTAAAGGAACGAAAGCCGCCTATGACACGATCCGCAAAATCGTGCCGGTACTGGAGGCGGACCGTGTGCTTTATTATGACATCAACCGGATTTCCGAGCTTCTTAAAACAGGCGAGCTGCTGGAAAATGTCGCGCAGGCGCTGGCATAATTCAATTGGGCATCAAGGAGGATTAGTACCATGAACCATACAGGACAGGCCAAGACAGTCAAGCTGGACAACAAGCTGCCGCAAATGCCGGAATTTGTGAAGGGGATCAGAAGGGCGCCCAGCCGCGGCTTCCGGTTAACCCCATTGCAGACTGAGACGGCGCTCAAAAACGCGCTCCGCTATATCCCTGTCGAGCTTCACCAAACGCTGGCTCCGGAATTTCTGAATGAACTTTTAACCTACGGGCGCATATACGCTTACCGCTATCGCCCCGAGGGCAGGATTTACGGTAAAAGCATCAGCGAATACCAAGGAAATTGTCTTGAAGGCAAAGCTTTCCAGGTCATGATCGAGAACAATCTTGATTTTGAAACGGCGCTTTATCCCTATGAGCTTGTCACCTACGGAGAAACCGGCCAGGTATGCCAGAACTGGCTTCAATACCGGCTGATTAAAAAATACCTGGAAATTCTGACGCAAAATCAGACGCTGGTCGTCGAATCAGGCCATCCGCTGGGCCTCTTCCCTTCCAAGCCGGAAGCGCCGCGGGTCATCATCACCAATGCCCTGATGGTGGGGATGTTCGACAACCAGCATGACTGGGAAATCGCCGAACAGATGGGGGTCGCCAATTATGGCCAAATGACCGCAGGCGGCTGGATGTACATCGGACCGCAGGGAATCGTGCACGGAACCTTCAACACGATTCTCACCGCCGGCAGGCTCAAGCTTGGCGTGCCCCATGATGGAGACCTCAGCGGCAAGCTTTTTGTCACCTCCGGCCTCGGCGGCATGAGCGGGGCCCAGCCCAAGGCCATTGAAATCGCAAACGGCGTCGGCATTATCGCTGAAGTCGACTATTCCAGAATCAAAACCAGATATGATCAAGGATGGGTCAGCAAAATATCCGACAACCTGGAAGAAGTTTTCCAATTAGCCGAGGAAAAAATTAAAGCCCGGAAGTCCATATCCATTGCGTATTGCGGCAATATCGTCGATCTGCTGCAATATGCCCTGGATCATGACAAGAAAATTGACCTGCTGACTGACCAGACGTCCTGCCACGTGGCCTATGACGGCGGTTATTGCCCGCAGGGGATTTCCTTCGAAGAACGGACAAGGCTGCTTCGGGCGGATCGGGACAAGTTCAAGGAACTTGTCGACCGGTCGCTGCGCAAGCACTTTGAACTGATCCGGGCGCTGGTGGAAAAAGGCACGTATTTCTTTGATTACGGCAATTCCTTTATGAAGGCCGTTTACGATTCCGGCGTCTCGGAGATTTCCAGGAACGGCACCGATGAAAAAGACGGCTTTATCTTTCCCTCCTATGTCGAGGATCTGATGGGACCCGAGCTTTTCGATTACGGTTATGGGCCCTTCAGGTGGGTGTGCCTTTCCGGCAGCGAGGAAGATCTGAGAAAGACCGATCATGCCGCCATGTCCTGCATCAATCCGGACAGGCGCGGACAAGACCGGGATAACTGGATCTGGATCCGAGACGCCGAAAAGAACAGACTGGTTGTCGGGACAAAGGCAAGGATCCTCTATCAGGACGCCGAAGGCAGAGCAAGGATTGCCCTGAAGTTTAACGATATGGTCCGGCGCGGCGAAATCGGGCCGGTCATGCTCGGAAGGGATCATCATGACGTCAGCGGAACCGACTCGCCCTTCCGGGAAACCTCGAACATCAAGGACGGCAGCAATGTCATGGCGGATATGGCCACCCAGTGCTTTGCCGGAAACGCCGCCCGGGGGATGAGCCTTGTGGCTCTTCATAATGGCGGGGGCGTCGGAATCGGGAAATCGATCAACGGCGGTTTCGGTCTGGTTCTGGACGGTTCCTTGCGGATTGACAACATCATCAAGTCGGCCATCATGTGGGACGTCATGGGCGGCGTGGCCCGGCGCGCCTGGGCCAGAAACCCGAATGCGATGGAAACCTGCAAGGAATATAATCATAACTACCGGGATGCCGCTCAAATTACTATTCCCTGCATCGCCGATGAGGATTTAATTCGCGATACCGTCAAAAAAGCTTTTGAGAACCGCTGAAATCATCAATGAGGAGAAAAAAGATGGCAAAGATTGTTGAATGCGTTCCTAATTTTAGCGAAGGCAGGGACATCGAAAAAATCAAGCGAATTTTAGAACCCTTTTCCAAAACCGAAGGCTGCAAGCTTCTGGATTGCAGTTCGGACAAGGACCACAACCGGACCGTTGTCACGGTCATGGGTGAGCCCCAGAGCGTTAAAAGCGCCATGATTCTTGCTGCCGGCATCGCCGTCAAAGAAATTGACATGACCCGGCAGTCCGGCGAGCATCCGAGAATGGGCGCCACAGATGTCGTGCCTTTTATCCCGATCAAGGATATGAGCATGGAAGAAGCCGTTTTGCTTGCTAAAGAAACGGCTGAGGAAATCGCCAGAAAATATGGCCTTCCAATTTATCTCTATGAAAAGGCAGCCTCCACACCCGCACGGGAGAATCTCGCCAATATCCGGAAGGGCGAATTCGAAGGCCTTCGCGAAAAAATGCGGCTTCCAGAATGGAAGCCCGACTTCGGGCCAGCCGAGATGCATCCGACCGCAGGCGCAACCGTGATAGGCGCAAGAATGCCGCTGGTGGCCTTCAACATCAATCTGGGAACAGCCAATATTGCGATTGCCGACAAGATCGCCAGATGCATCCGCCACATTTCAGGCGGTTTTCGGTATACAAAAGCAATGGGCGTCGAGCTCAAGGAAAAAGGGATCGTCCAGGTGTCGATCAATATGACCGACTACACCAAAACACCGCTCTACCGGGTATTTGAAACCGTCAAGCGTGAAGCGCAGCGATATGGCGTCATGGTTGTCGGCAGTGAAATCATCGGTTTAACGCCCATGGAAGCGCTAATCGACGCAGCGGTCTTCTATATGCAGATTGAAGACTTTCAAGGCAAACAGGTCATCGAAGCAAGAATGCTCGAATAACGCTTTTTCAATGTTTACAAGACTAAAACCGGAGGTGAATCCAGATGGCGCATAAATCTGATATAGAAATCGCACAGGAAGCCCACATGCTTCCCATCGTCAATATTGCCGCAAGCCTTGGCATCAAGGAAGATGAAGTTGAACAGTACGGAAAATACAAGGCGAAAATCAGCCTGGATATTTGGGATCGCTTGAAGGACCGCAAGGATGGCAAACTCATCTTGGTCACTGCCATTACGCCAACTTCTGCGGGAGAAGGCAAATCCACCACGACAGTGGGTTTGGGGCAGGCGCTTCAAAAAATCGGGAAAAATGCGGCAATCGCCTTGAGAGAGCCTTCGTTGGGACCGGTATTCGGCATCAAGGGCGGCGCGGCAGGCGGCGGATATGCCCAGGTCGTCCCCATGGAAGACATCAATTTGCATTTTACGGGCGATTTCCATGCAATCACGTCCGCCAACAATCTTTTGTCTGCCTGCATCGACAATCATATTCATCAAGGAAACCCGCTGCGAATCGACCTGAAGCAAATCGTGTGGAAAAGGGTGCTGGACATGAATGACCGGGCGCTGCGCGAAATCGTTGTGGGACTCGGCGTTAAGGCAAACGGATTGACCCGGCAGGAAGGCTTCATGATCACCGTCGCCTCGGAAATCATGGCTATCCTCTGCCTTTCCAGTGATCTGATGGAGTTGAAAGAAAGGCTCGGCAAAATAATCATCGGCTATAGCCTGGAAGACCAGCCCATAACGGCGGCACAACTTCATATTCACGGCGCCATGGCCCTGCTGTTAAAAGATGCGCTCAAACCGAATCTGGTTCAGACGCTGGAAAACACGCCTGCCTTCATCCATGGCGGACCCTTTGCCAACATTGCCCACGGCTGCAACAGCATCATGGCTACCCGGCTAGGCCTTAAACTATGCGATTATCTGGTAACGGAAGCAGGCTTCGGCGCAGATCTGGGCGCAGAAAAATTCATGGACATCAAGTGCCGGATTGCCGGATTGAAACCTTCCGCCGCCGTCGTCGTCGCAACGGTCAGGGCGCTGAAGATGCATGGCGGCGTGCCCAAAGCAAACCTTCAGGCAGAAAACCTGGATGCTTTGGATAAAGGATTCGCCAACCTTGAAAAACAGGTGGAAAACGTAAGCGCTTTTGGGGTTCCTGTCGTCGTGGCCCTCAACAAATTTATGACAGACACTGACCGGGAAATCTCCCTGGTCCTTGAAAAGTGCAAAGACCTGGACATTCCGGTGTCCCTCTGCGAAGTTTGGGAAAAAGGCGGGGCAGGCGGAATTGATTTGGCTGAAAGGGTCGTTGCCGCGGCTGAAAAGGAAAACAGCTTCCATTCTCTATATTCTGTAAACGAAAGCATCAAAACGAAGATCGGGAAAATCGCCACGCAGAAATACGGGGCAAGAAGCGTGAAATATCTGCCCAAGGCGGAAAAGGATATCCAAAGGCTGGAGGGTCTGGGTCTGGACAAGCTTTCGATCTGCATGGCCAAAACGCAGTATTCCCTTTCCGACGATCCCCTGCTTCTGGGCCGCCCAACCGATTTTGACATCACGATCAAGGAAGTGCGCATATCCGCAGGAGCAGGTTTTATCGTCGCCTTAACCGGTGACATCATGGTCATGCCCGGGCTTCCCAAAGTACCCTCGGCAGAAAAAATGGATATCGATGAAAATGGAGTCATCTCCGGATTATTTTAAGGAGCATGAAGATGGATGGATGTTTAGTCATCAGATCAAACTGCATCTTGCCGTGCAGTGAAAATCCCGGGCCGGAAGTGCTGGACGGCTATATCGTCGTGGCGGACGGCAAGATCTTGTGTGTCGGCAAAGGTGACGCACCGGCGAAATACCATGGCGCCTCGGAAAAGACCATAGACGCCAGGGGGAAAACCGTCATCCCCGGGCTGATTGACGCCCATACCCACTTGATCCACGGCGGTTCCCGCGAAAACGAACTTTCCCTAAAACTGCAGGGTGTCCCCTATCTCGAAATCCTGAAACGGGGGGGCGGCATTTTGAGCACTGTCGCCAGTACAAGAAAGGCATCCAAAGAAGAGCTCAAGGCTAAAGCCAGAAAGAGCCTTTCCCAGATGCTCCTCCACGGGACAACAACCGTGGAGGCCAAAAGCGGCTACGGACTCGATCTTGCGACCGAGCAAAAATGCCTTGAGGCTGCCAAAGAACTGGATCAAGAGCAACCGGTCGACATTGTCCGCACGTATATGGGCGCCCACGCGGTGCCGCCCGAGTACCAGGGGGACACGAAAGGCTACATGGACTTCATGATCCAGCAGGTGATGCCGCACATTGCCCAAGCAGGATTGGCGGAATTCATGGACGTTTTTTGCGAAGAAGGCGTCTTTTCGCCGGACGAAGCAAAGGTGCTGATGGAGGCAGGGAAAAAGCTTGGATTCAAGCTCAAGATCCATGCGGATGAAATCATCCCGCTAAGGGGCGCGGAGCTTGCCGCCGAAATGCGCGCGATTTCCGCCGAGCACCTGCTGGCCGCCTCCCCGGAAGGAATCGAGGCAATGGGCAAATCAGCTGTCACCGCGGTGCTTCTTCCCGGAACGTCCTTCTATCTCATGCTTGGCAAGTATGCAAACGCGCGCGCCATGATCGAAAAGGGCGTCCGGGTGGCCATTGCCACCGATTATAATCCGGGGACCTGTCCTACGGAAAACCTGCAGGCGATCATGACATACGCCTGCCTGGGCATGAAGCTTTTGCCGGAAGAGATCATCCGGTGCATGACCATTAACGCTGCCCATGCCATCGACAGGGCATCCGAGATTGGCAGCATCGAGCCCGGCAAAAAGGCCGACCTTGTGATACTTGATACACCGAATCTGGCTTATGCGATCTATCATTTTGGAATCAACCATGTTGACAAGGTGATTAAAAGCGGGCAAATAGTTGTCAATCAGGGTCTTTTCATTTAAAGGGGGTAAAAGATGAGCTTACTAATCGACAAAACGATCAAGGACTTCAGCGATCTGCTCGCCAGCAGCGAACCCGCGCCTGGCGGCGGCAGCACAGCCGCACTTTCCGGGCTTCTGGCTTCTTCCCTGACCATGATGGTGGTCAATCTTTCCATTGGCAAAAAATCGTACGAGGCACTTCCTGAGGATGTCAAAGCAGCCATGCTGGAGGATTTTGCAAGGATAAAAACGCTGAACGCTGTGCTATTGGGCCTGGTCGACGAAGATACGAAAGCGTTCATGCTGTTTATGGAAGCACTCAAAATGCCTAAGGCAACGGATGAAGACAAGCTGATCCGGTCCAAAGCCATGCAAAAAGCGAGTGAATATGCCCTGGCTGTCCCGCTCACGGTCGCAAAAAAATGCCTTGAGATTTTGGAACATCAGGCTGCAATCGCAAAATACGGCAATAAAAACGCCGTTTCCGATATCGGCGTCGGATCGGCGATGGCCCTGGCCGGACTTGAGGGCGCCGTTCTCAATGTCAAAATCAACCTATCCTCGGTCGCAGATGAGCAAATCACGCAAGATGCCTGCCAAAAAATCCATGAGTATCTTGCCAATGGCAGACGGCTCAACTGCGAAATCATGAAGATTGTCGAGAAAAGAATCGAGGAAGCCTAAAGGAGGCTCATTTAGTGGAAAATCACTATCTGGCGCCTGTGGAAATTGCAGAAGCCACCATCCAGTCCGGCATCAAAAAAACCCAATTGCCGATTGAAAAAATGCTTCTTCTAGGCATCCTGGCCGGCGCATTCATCGGCTTTGCGTCAGAAGGCTCAAATATGGCAGCCTTTAATCTCCTTGCCGATCCCAAAACCTATGGTCTTGGCAAAGCACTGGCCGGCGCGTTGTTCGGCACCGGTCTGATGCTGGTTGTCATCGCCGGAGGAGAACTCTTCACCGGAAACAATCTGATCATCTGCGGCGTGCTTGATCAGAAGATTTCTCTGGCGGGAATGCTCAAAAACTGGTTTTTCGTTTACCTGGGCAACCTGATCGGTTCCATCTTCATCGCCTGTATGATGACATCCTCCGGCCTTTTTAACAGCGGCGCCAATTTGCTTGGCGGCATGACCATAAAAATCGCAGCCGGCAAAGTTGAATTGACATTTATCCAGGCTTTTTCCCTTGGCATCATGTGCAACTGGCTGGTATGCCTCGCCGTATGGATGGCGACTGGCGCAAAAGACATGACTGGCAAACTGCTGGCTGTCTTTTTCCCGATATGGCTGTTTATCACCTCCGGATTCGAGCATTGCGTCGCCAACATGTATTACATTCCAGCCGGGATCATGGCCAAGGGGACGGCGGCATGGGTGCAATCCGCCAAAGCCTTGGGCGTCACGCGAGAAATGCTTGCGCAGCTTAATTGGGAAAACTTCCTCATCAAAAACCTGATCCCGGTCACGCTTGGAAATGCCGTCGGCGGAGGGATCTTTGTCGGCGCCGCGTATTGGTATGTTTACACACGTGCACCTCAAGCCGAAAATAGTCTCCATCGATTAAAGGCAAAACAGGGCCAAATCCGGAAATGCCACTTGCATAAAAGCAAGGTAAAGCAGAATATAGTATAAAGGCACAATAAAAATTCGGGAGGCCATTAAATGAACCCTTTAAGCATTGGTAAACTCGCTTCGCTGTTAGCCTTGAGCTCCAAAGAAGAGACGGACGAAATTTACAAAGCCGCGATGGACTCCGGTTATAAGGTATACAAAGGCTGTGTCGGTTCGATGGACTCCGCTAAAATATTTGCCGCAGTTGAAACTGCCGCAAAAAAAGAAGGCCTGATCAAAGCCTTCTACCGGGAAGAACATGCCATTTATCATTCCATTCTTGAAGCCTATACGGCCATCTGCCGGGGTCAGGAAGGTCTGGGAGCTGTTTTAAGAACGGTTGGGCTTGTCTTCAGCATTGTCAAAGGGCCGAGATTTCCGGGGGAGCAAAACGACGGCGAATGGGTCGCCGTCGTCCTGTATGGCAATATCGGTGCTCCGACAAAAGGATTTGAACATGAAGTCATCGGGATGGGAATCAACCCGGTGTAGAATCCCGACAGGCAAAATTTTAAGGCAGCTGCGCTATTTGTCCTGGATATACTGATTAGCTTGCTCAAAAAGATAATACATGGAGGTTGCGCCCGGATCCTGCGACCCTTTGCTGCTTTCCCCGTGATAGGATGCGCGGCCCTTTTGCGCAACCAGTTCCTTGGTATACTCCATGCCATTTTTGGCGGCTATCGTTGCGGCTTCGCAGCAGCCCTTCAGATCCGCGCCATTCTCCAGCTCACGCTGATAGGCCACAGTTGCCGGATAAATGGTGTCGATCATGGTTTTATCGCCAGGCTGCGCGCCGCCGCGGCGCATCATGCCGTCAAGCGCCGCCTGAATGATCTGGCCGACAGTCCGGGCATTCAATTCGGCTAAGCCCGCGGTGACCTTGGCGGCCTCGATGAACGCGGTTCCATAAAGCGCGCCGGCTGAACCGCCGGTTTTGCTCATGATGGTTTTTCCCGCCTGCTTCAAAACCGCCTCGATCGGCTGGTCCTGGAGCGCTGGAAGCAACGGTTTCAGCTCGGAAAAGCCCTTTTTCATGTTGATGCCATGCTCGGCATCCCCATGCACGGCATCGAGCGCCGAAAGGTAATCGGCCTGTTCGATGATCCGGTCAGAAATCTTGTCCAGAATGCAAATGATATCCTGGTTATTCAATGTCATCTCGTCACCCTCCTTAAACATGCAAAGCCGGGGTGTCCGCCGGGGCGTTCAATAGATCCTTCAGCCTGGAATCCAGCTTTAACAGCGAAATGGAACATCCCGCCATCTCCAGGGACGTCATGTAGTTGCCGACAAACGTTTTGCCGATGGCAATTCCTCTTTTGGCAAGCTGCAGGCTGACCGAGTGATTGGCTATATACAGTTCCATCAATGGCGTTGCGCCAAGGCCGTTCGTCATCAGCGCGACCTCGTCGCCGCTTTGCAGCTGCAAATCCTCGATAACCGGATCGAGCAGCGCCTGAACGATTTCATCCGCCGATGTGATCTTGCAGCGTTTGATGCCCGCTTCACCGTGAATGCCCATGCCGATTTCCATCTCGTCTTCGCCGATCGAAAAACTTGGGCGTCCCGCTTCCGGAACAGTGCACGCCGACAAGGCCATGCCCATGGAACGGGTGTTGGCGATAACCTGCTCAGCCACAGCCTTGACCTCGGCCAGCGGCGCACCCTGCTCGGCCAGGGCGCCCGCTATCTTGTGAACAAAGATCGTTCCGGCAATACCCCGGCGGCCTGCGTTTTTCTGGGTTTTAGAAATAGAAACGTCATCGTCCACGACCACATAGGCCACTTCGATATCATCCATTTCGGCAAGCTCTGCAGCCATCGAAAAATTCATGACATCGCCGGAATAGTTCTTGACGACCATCAACACGCCGGCGCCGGCATTGACGGCCTCGATTGCCGCCTGCACCTGGTCGGGCGAGGGGGACGCAAAAACATTGCCGGACACTGCCGCGTCCAGCATGCCGTATCCGACATAACCGGCGTGTGCCGGTTCATGGCCGCTGCCGCCGCCCGAAACTAAAGCAACCTTGTTCTGTTTCTTTTCCTTGCGAAGGATTACCTTGGATTCTTTCAAAAGCGCCAAACGGTCGGGATGCGCATCAATCATGCCCGCAAGCATTTCGTTCACAACTTCGGAAGGATTGTTTATAATTTTATTCATCGCAACGACCCCCGTTTTAATGATAGGAAGCGCCGCGCTTTTTGAGCGTTAGGCGCTTCCTTCGTGTGTTTCTTGCCAAAACTGATTACGCCTTCTTTTGGAAACCCATTGAAACGCCCCATGGGAACACCATGTCAACCCACATGTGCGCGCGGTTGACATAAACCAGCAACTCGTCCGTAACCTCGCAGAATTCGGCCTTGGTCTTGATGCTCGGGAAACATTCGAGATAATCCTTCATCAGCTCGCTGCTTTGTGTAAGACCTACAAAGTCCAAAAATTCCATTTTATAAGTGAGGATGCTGTTGGCGAACAACAGTAAAGTATTCAGCTCAGCCTCTTCCTGGCAGGCAGTGCTGCGCAGGTGCCAGAGCAGCTCGTCGCTCAAGGTGCGCATTTCGCCTTCCGCAAACATCAAAACGGTGAAGTATTGATTATAAACGCTGGTGCCGCGGGGAATGTCGCCCACAGAGATGCGTTTGATTTCGTCGGGCATGTTGAACCAGATTTCCTGGCGCTTTTCGATGATTTTATTTTTTACAGTTTTCCAATCCATTGATCGATTCCTCCTGATTTATTTAAATAAGATTTATTCAACAATCTGCGTGATCCGGAGCAAGCCGCCCTGTTTCATCCAATTGCGCATGCCAATGATTTCCGCACGGTCCAGGCCTTCGACGATTCTGCCGATGTGGCTGATGGGCAGCGGCTCATCCGTGCCGACGCCATAGAGGAAGCACAACTGGTTGCGCGGATTATAGTAAGCCACATCGCCAAGCTTGAGCGCTCCGCCGGGGCATTTGTTTTCAAAGGGCGTCGTGAACGGAAGCGTCGCAAAAAACAGTTGTCCGTTCAACTTTGCGTGCTGCACAGTGCCCTCTACCGGCAGGTTGTCGAGAATCGTCTGGCAGATGATGGGCGCTTTGTCCATATACAGCTCTACCACGATTCGTTCGTTGTCAATCATGATTTCCACTTTTTTGTTGCTCATTTTAACAATCTCCTTTTTGTATTTGCATTAATAAATCTATTGTGATCTGATCAGTTTTTCCCTGGCGTTCAGCCGGTGGGGGAAAACGTCAGCATACGGGAATCCCGGCAAGCGTCGATCCTCATTTTGATTTCCTCCTTGTGCCTTGTTGTCGCCAGGCATCGCGCCGCAATCAAAACATTTTGCCGATGCCAATCTTTTTGTCGAGGAAATAGATCAAAACAAACGTCAGCAGGATGAATAGGGTGGCAAAGGCCGATACCAGCGGGGTAAAGGATTGCGTAATGTAGGAGTACAGCCTGAGCGGATAGGTGATGGTCCTGGCGTTGCGGATGAACAAAACGATGACGGATTCGTCAAAGCCAACGATGAAGGCGAAGATCGCCCCGACCGAGATGCCGCTTTTAATGCAAGGCAGCGTCACCAGAAACAGCGTCTTAAGCGGTCTTGCCCCCAGAACCAGCGAGGCGTCCTCAAAGCTTGCATCAAGCGTCGACAGGCTGGCCGTAACCGAGCGGATCACGTATGGCATTTCAATGACCGAATAGGCCAGCGCCAGTTTCCAAAAAGTATCTATAAAATTGAACATGGAGAAAAATAACAGGAACGAAACGGCGCTGATGACAGTCGGCACGATTACCGGCGCGGTGAAGATGGATTCAAACACCGCTTTGGCTTTGGATTCGGTTTTCCAAAAGTAAAGGCTGACCAAAAGGCCCATGACCGTCGCAATGAATACGCTCACCACGCACAGTCCCAGCGTGATCAAAAGCGACTCCATAAACTGCTCGTTTTGTATCGCGTCCGAAAACCAGTGCAGCGTAAATCCCTGTGGCGGAAAAGTGACGTGGTCGGTCGTACCGAACGCGCTGGCAATGACAACAACCAGTGGCAGCAGCATGAAGGTGTACACCAGAAAGGTGAAGATATTGCCTATGATTTTGCGGGAATGCATGTCCTCTTCCCCCTTCCTTATTCGTCGAACACGGCTGGCTTTTGCTTGCGTTCTCTTGCAAGCAGGTTGCCGCAGTTGGTGATCACCAGCGCGATGGACATGAAGACCATCGACAGCGCAGCCGCGAAACTCCAGTCGTACGTGTAGGTCGCCCGGTTGTAAATCAGGTTCGTCATCACGACGACCTTGCCGCTTCCAAGCATCACCGGAACCACGAATGCGGCCGTGTTCAAGGCAAAAACAAGCGTTGCGCCCGATATGGCGGCTTTGGCCGTCATCGGCAGCGTGATTTTAAAGAAAGTCTTATAAAATCCCGCACCGAAAACATAGGACGCTTCTTCAATGCTTGGATGGATGTTTTCGAGCGGTCCCGTCATAATCATGATGAAATACGGAAGCGCGCAATAGATCAACCCGATTTCCACGCTTGCATATGTCCCCATGATATTGATGCTTTTACCGGTGAAAAAGCTGATTACCTTATTGATCATGCCGTTGGTGGACATGAGGTTCATCCATCCGAACAGCCTGACCGTAATGGCTACCCACAAAGGAAGCATCGTCAAGGTGTTGAACAGATGGCGGACGTTGCCCTTCATTTTCGAAACTTTATATGCGATGGGGTATCCGACAATGACGCAAATAATCGTCGATAACAGTCCAAGGTAGAGTGTCAGCCCCATGATCTTCCAATAGTATATCGAAGAGAAAAATTTGGTGTAGTTTTCAAACGTAAACGCGCCTAAAGGTTTTCCCACGCCCTGGAATTCGAAGAAGCTCATGTAGATCATCTTGACAAGCGGCGCACCGAACAATAAGAGCACCAATATCAAGGGAATCAGCAAATACCAGATATTGACGTAACTCATGTTGTCGCTTGGCCTTTTTCTTCTTTTTATCATCGTGTGGCCCACCCATTCTCATGTGCTCAGGTTGGCGCCGGGCGGCAAAAGCCGCCCGGCACACGTATTGCTGTAAGGGGTTAGTTCTTGAATTCCTGTTCCCACTTTTCAACCAGCTGCTTCTTCACGCTTTCCAGCGCTTCGGAATCAAGGTAGGTGAGTTTGGAGATCTGTTCTTCGCCATAAGGCATGAACGCTTTCAGCTCATCGGAGATTACGGTTTTGGAGTTGGATGGCGCATAGTAGTTGTTCTCGGCATAGGCCTTCTGAACTTCGGTGCTCAGCAGGATATCGGCGAAGATATACGCCAGGTCCTTTTTGGTGGAACCCTTGGCAATGCCCGTGAAGGAGGTCATGGCCGGCACGCCTTCCTCAGGCATCACATAGGCAACCGGCACGCCGGCTTTCTTCAGCCGGATCGCCTGGCCGTTGGTCCAGGTGCTCATGATGATGTCGCCGTTGGTCAGCTGTGTCACGGTCTCGTCATTAGAGCTGAAAATCAGGCCGATGTTGGGTTTTAGCGTCTTCAAGTCAGCAAAGAGCTTATCCCAGTTAGCCGTGTCGGCCAAGGTGGTGCCGCTCATCCTGCACAGCGCGTCCAGCGTCTCGAAGCCGCCGCCCATGGTGTAATCATAGAAGCCGAGCTTGCCGTCGGCAAATTCCGCGTTCCACATATCTTTCCAGGAGGTGGGAGCTTCCTTGACGAGGTCGGTGCGGTAGCACAGGCCGTAGGTGCCCCAGTTGGTCACGATGGCGACATCATGCTTGAAAGCCTGCTCGTAAAGATCCGGAGCATTGGTAAGCTTTGAAGTGTCGATCGTTTCAAAGATGTCCATGCTCTTGCCAGAAACGATTTCAGCGTCGTCGAGATGCAGCACGTCGACGGATGCCTTGTCGCCTTCGGTTGCCAGCTGGGCAAGCGGAGCCGCGCCGGTAAGCACGTCAACCTTGGCGCCGGTTTGCTCTTCGAACATCGGGATGGCATATTTGCGCAGAGTTTCCTCATATGTGCCGCCCCAGACCTGCACAACGATGGTCTGGCCGGTATAGTCGACTTTTTCAGTACCTGTTGTTGTTGTGCCGGTAGATGCAGCGGCCGTTTCAGATCCTTTTGTTGTTGCCGTAGTGGTCGTTGCGGAGCCACCGCAGCCAACGACAGCAAATACCAGTGCAACGACAAGCAAAGTGACAATCAATTTTTTCATCTTGTTCCTCCTTGTTATGACTGATTTATTTACTTCTCCGGCCTATCCGGCCAGAGCCGTATCCGTGTTCATTCTTCTTCAACTTGATTTCAACGGTTCAAGAACGGTTCACCAGCATGGCCTTATCTTTGCTGAAACTCACATAGACGCGTTTGCAGTCATCCTTCAACTCATGGTCCGGATGCGCCTGGGCCGCGACTTTCTTGCCGCACGGCAGCACCACCTCGTATCGGACTGTGTTGCCAAGAAAACTCCTTTGGACGATCTCGCCCGTGAGGCAGTTATCCATATCGGTCTTTTCGTGCGTGATGTAGACGTTTTCAGGACGGACAACCACGATTTTGTCCGAGAGGCTGTCCAAGGCCGTCTGAGCTGCGCAGCAGATTTTGGCGCCGCTATCCAGCGTCAGGAAAACGTTCCCGTCATCCTGCGTGATATCACCTTCAAACAAATTGGCCTGACCGATAAAGTCGGCGACAAATTTGCTGACAGGCCTGTTGTAGAGCTCTGCCGGCAATGAAATCTGTTCGATGCGTCCCTTGTTCATAACCGCGATCCGATCGGATATGGTCAACGCCTCTTCCTGATCGTGAGTCACGTAGACTGCCGTGACGTTCAGCTGCTTCAAAAGCGTCCGGATCTCGGTCCGGGTCTGAACACGAAGTTTGGCGTCGAGGTTTGAAAGCGGTTCGTCAAAAAGCATCACCTTGGGCTGAACCACAAGCGCCCTGGCCAAAGAGACGCGCTGCTGCTGCCCGCCGGAAAGCTGGCGCGGATATTTCGTCTCCTGCCCGACAAGCTGGACAATCTGCAGGACTTCCTTGGCTTTGGCATTTAAAACCGCCTTATCGCGGATTTTATGATTTTTTAGCCCGTAGACAATATTGTCATACACCGTCATATGCGGAAACAAGGCATAATTCTGGAACACCATCGAAATATCGCGTTTGTACGGAGGATATTCCGTCACGTCTTCCCCGCCGATTTTAACCGTCCCTTCCGTAGGCAAAAGCAATCCGGCAATCATGCGCAGCGTCGTCGTTTTTCCGCAGCCGCTGGCGCCGAGCAGGGAAACAATCTCACCTTTCCTGATTTGCAAATTGATATGGTCAACAGCTCGAAAAGTCTTAAAATCTTTTACAATCTCCGTCAGTTCCACCTGGTATTCCATAAAAATCAAGGCTTCCTTTCGTCAGATTCCGGCGGCGGCGCTGCAGCATGAAAATGTCCGCGCTGGATGATTTATTCATTTTTGATGCAGCCCGGCCTGCTGCTTTTAAAGTGTTTGCTTCATTGACAAACCGGCTTTTGAAATATAAAATGAGTTGATCTTTGCGCAAGATGCCGCTTTTCCGGCACAAGGGCCGCCGCAAATCCGGCCGCCAGAGCATGTTTTAAACCAATGGCTCATTATTGATCTTAGACCATGGTTGAGGTCAATAGCGATATGCGATCAGTTTTTGCAAAAATGCGAAGCTACCTTGTCTTTTGCTGCTTTGTTCGTTCATAAAGAGCAAAACTTAAACCACACTTTAAGTTTTGACGTGACTCAGTTATACTATTCATAAAAAGTATCGAGGTGAACGTCCATTTGAAAATCAGTGCACTTGCGAAGGTTTCGAACCTGACGCCGTCCACCATCCGGTATTATATCAACCAGGGGCTTTTGCTGCCCAAGAAGGTCAACAATCAATATTGTTTTACCGATGAGGACGCGCAGACGCTATACTACATCAACATGTGGAAAAACATGGGGTTTTCCATTCAGGAGATCGAGCATCTCACCTCTTTGAAGCGCCTTTCGAACTGGATCGCCATCGAGGACTACATGTATTACTACAATATTCTGGAGGCCAGAAAGCAGGCTCTGCTGCATGATTTGAAGCATGTCAGGCAGCAGCTGGAGATGGTGGATGAAGAGCTCGGCTCCATGCGGCGCAACGAGCTGTACAACTGGGAATGCGCCAAACATGAGCCCCGCGGTCTTCCCCTGTGCTGTCTCGACCTGCTCGTTTGCGCGGTTTGCCAAAGCCCGTTGTATCTGCAGGACGCCCATATGAACTACAAATACATCGACAATTGCAAACTTCGCTGCAAGTGCGGATATGAGGCGGTCGTGGAAAACGGCGTTTTTTCCGGCGGCGAAGCCAAGTACGACGAAGTATCGGAAAAGCCGGACCTCCTGCGGGCAAAATACAAAAATCTATCCAAGGATTTGAGCACGCTCTTCCAAAGAACATCAAACTGGCTGTTCCCTTATTTCAATCACAACGACCATAAGCCGAAGGTCATTCTGGAAACACATCTGAACTCGTTTTTCCTGCTCAATCCTTACTTGAAATCTTTAAACAGCGGGGACACGCTTATCCTGGCGGACCGGCATCCGGGACTTTTGAGCATGTACAAGCGCAATATCGAACTTCTGGACCTCGACTTGAATGTCGTGTACATCGTCAACCACGACAATGCCTTGCCCATACGGGCGGGCTCAGTGGATATCATGGTGGACTATTGCAGCAGCAACAATTTCAACCAGTATTCTCAAAAATACTTTCTGCCGCTTTACCGGCAGTACCTGCACGACGATTCGCTCGTGCTGGGCACGTACTATTCTTTTGAAAATGCGCCCCACTCCATGCGCGCGCTCAAAAACACCTTCCCGAAAAACCATCCGGACAATTATAAACTGAGCTTTTTCAAGCAAAGCGTTGCCGATGTTTTCAGTATCGAAAAGCTGGTCAGGATCGGCTACGTTACGGATTCAGGCGACTGCTGCGCTTTTGATTTTCATCAGCGCGGGGAAAAGCTGTGCGCCGATTGTTTTTTACTTCGCGTGAAGGGCTGAAGCTTCCCTTAATATTCTATTTTGGTTATTCCTGTTTCCTCAAAATATCGCTTTAGTTGTTCGCGCTCCTGATCGGATGCGTTAAGTAATGGCGAGCGGACAAATCCGCCGTGCAATCCCCTAAGATCCATCCCCAGCTTAACGCCCATGACCCCCATCTTGCCTACAGAGGCATTCGAAAAATCAAACAGGAATTGGTGAAGTATTTTGGCGTCGTCCATTTTACCTTCTTTAAACAGTTGATATAAACGGCAGCAATATTCAGGCAGATAGCTTGCTGTAGACAAGACGCCGCCAATAGCGCCATCGCACAGGCCATCATAAAACGTCGCGATATTGCCTGCCAAGATGAAGAAGTCCTCATTTTGGGTTGCTTCCACGAATATGCGGTTTGGGACAGTCGATGAATTTTTCATGCCTGCAATATTGGGGTGTTTGGAAAGGTTCCTGATCAATTCTACCGACGTAGAAAGCCCACCCGAAAATTTGGGCGCGTTATAGATCACAATGGGCAGGCAGGAAGCATCGGCAACTTTCATATAATATTTGAATAGCGCTTCATCATTCATCTTGTCCATAAAATAGTGCGGAGGTAAAATAAACGCCAGGTCAAGTCCGTGCGCGGCCGCTTCCTTGATGAACCAGATGGTCTTGAGCGCCGATTCGCGGCCGCAGCCGCCAACGATGACTTTGTCGCTGCTGCTATTGGCGCAAACGGCGTCCAGGACCGAAAATGATTCTGCATCAGTAAGCCCCTGGTATTCTCCATTACTGCCAAGCGGCATATATCCGCACAGTTCCGTGTTATTATATCGACGGATGTTTTCTACGATATCTGGATAGACAATGTTTTCATCCTGGTCAAAGACTGTAACGATCGGCGCAAAAACACCTTGCATTCTTGATTTATTCATCTTTTACTCCTTTCATTATCGAAAAGCGAGAGCGGATTATGCATGAATAAACAGAATATATGTTCGCGTGCGCTTAATTGATATTTCCTATGGACCACAAAGAAACAGCAAGTAAAAAAATTTGCTAATGGATGAGAAAATAAGAAGGTATATACTTGGTGCAAGCCTGGACGAGCGTTCGTCCAGGCTTGCACCGATGTCAGAAGGATTTTATCTTTTAACTCTGGCGCTGCCACCACGCATGACGTCGTAAGCTTCCTCATTGGTCACCAGGTTCCAGTCATTGCGGACGGTATGGCAAAGAGCCGAATAAGCGGCAGAAAAGTCTATGACCTCTTGTTCAGGACGGCCCTCCAGCATGCCCCAGATAACGGCTGAAGCAAAGCTGTCACCGCCGCCAACCCGGTCATAGATTTCGATGTTATCATACTTGCGTGAGACAAAATAACCATTTCTGGTCATCATGACCGTGCGCCAATTATTCAGGCAAGCAGAGACAACCTCTCTCAGGGAGGTAGCTACAGCCTGGACATTCGGATATTTGTCCATGACCTTCTGGGCTACGCCCCGATAGCTTTCCGGATCGATCTTGGAGTAGTTGGCATCAGTGCCATCGGCCTTGATACCCAGCATGGTCTCAAAATCTTCCTCATTACCAATGATAACGTCAACATAGGGCATGATGTTGAGCATCGCTTTTTGAGCCTGCTCCTTGCTCCAAAGCGTCGAGCGGAAGTTCAGGTCATAACTGGTTGTTGCTCCATTCTCTTTGGCTGCCTTCAAAGCTGCTGCAACTTCGGTAGCGGTGTGTTCTCCTACTGCAGTTATTATCCCTGTAGAATGGAACCAGCGTGTATCCAGCACTTTTTTCCAATCGATATCGCCCGGTTTGATCATGGCGACTGCGGAATGACCCCGGTCATAGGTCTGATAGCTTGGGCGAGGGCCGATGCCTACTTCGATAAAACATTTGCCATTACGACCATTTCGGCCGATCTTATCATACTTGCTTACGACTACATTTGACATATCAACAGCGTGCATCTGAGCGTGCTTGATAATATATTCGCCATCCCAGGCGTCAACAAGTTTTGTAACAAAAGCGGTTTTCAAGGTAGGCTTGAGCAGGACTCGGCTGAGATTGGATATATTCACGCAGCAATTAAGTTCTGCAGCGGCAATGCCCAGCTGAAGTTCTTCAGATTGACCCAATCGGTCATGCCCCGGGGGCGTAAACCTTACCATTGCCTCACCGAAACTCATAAAATCATATTTTGCCATTTTTTTGTTCCTCCCATATCTTGTTCTGTTTAAGTCCTTTTATCCTAAATCATGCCTTCGTTCTTAAGCTTCGAATAGATGTTCTTGCGGTCCGCTTCCTCCAGAGGAAGCAAAGGAAGTCGAGGCTGACCGCCGGAAAGCCCTGCCAGGTCCATAGCATACTTGACCGCCGCTACCCCGCCCTTGCCGGATACGATCATGTTGATCTGCAGGATCTTTTCGTAAAGGGCGATCGCTTTTTCATACTGATGGCCGACCAGCAGGTTATACAGTTCAACGGTGATCGCCGGGAACGAATTGGCCAGTGACAGAACGCCGCCGGCTCCCCCCATCGTCATTGCCGTAAAGAAGTTGTTGATTGAGCCCGAAAGCACTGTGAAATTGTTCCGGACGGCGAATAGGATGCTCTCCATGTTGCCTGACGAACTGTCCTTGACTCCCAAAATATTGGGATGGGCGGTCAAGCGAGTGAGCAGGCTTACCGAAAGGCCAACCCCGCCGGCATACTGCGGCGCATTATACACCAGGCATGGAATCTCCACAGAATCCGCCACGTCGCTAAAATACCTGAAAAGCGCATCGTCCGTCATCTGCTTCTTGAAGTAGCACGGAGGCAGCAGCGTCAGATAGTCCGGCTTCAAGGCCTGCATCTTTTTGCCCATGTCGATCGTCTCGCTCGTCGATTCAAAAATGCAGCCGGCCATGACTACCTGGTCTTCGCCCTTGTTGGTCATGATCGTCTCGAGGATCTTGAGCTTCTCGTCGTTGGTCAGGGCCTTATTCTCGCCATTTGAGCCCAGCGCAAGATAGCCTTTTAACCCCGACTTCGAATAAAAGCGTACATTGCCGGCCAATCCTTCGTAATCCACTTCGCCGGCGGCGGTAAACGGCGTAGATATCGGTGCGAATACACCTCTTAATTTTTCTTCCATTTTGCATCTCCTGTCAATAACGTACTTTAATCTCTATATAAACGGTGATCATGCCGGGCCGAGGACTTTAACTTTTTCTCGTGTTGGCTATTTGCATCCGAACGCTTTTTCGAGCCTGTCCAAAGCAATTTCCAGGGATTCGTAGTCGTTGGCAAAAGACAATCTCAGATAACCTTCGCCAGCACTTCCAAAAGCGCTGCCCGGCGCAGTTGCCACATGGGTTTTTTCAAAGATCCTGTTGGCAATTTCGACTGAATCGCCACCCATCGCTTTTACATTGGGGAAAGCGTAAAAAGCGCCCTGCGGGTTCAGGCAGGAGAATCCCTTGATCTTATTGAGGCCTTCGACGATAAGCCGTCTGTTTTTATCGTAGGACTGCCGCATCAATTCGACATCTGAAGCCGCACTTTTCAGCGCGCAGACTGCCGCCAGCTGAAATGCCTCGTTCACGCTGGCCACCATGTTTTCATGAAGCTTAACCATATTGGCGATAATCTCTTCATTGGCGCAAGCGTAGCCTACCCGCCATCCAGTCATCGCATAGGTTTTGGAAAAGCTGTTGATCGTGACCAGATAATCTTCCATTCCGGGAAAAGCGCCAAGGCTGGTATGACGGTTGTTGTCATATGTCAGCCGTTCGTAAGGCTCGTCGGAGATAACAAACACTTTGCGGCGCTTGACCAGTTTGGCAACCGCCTCCATCTCGTCGGCTGAAAGCATTGCCCCGGTAGGATTGGAAGGCGTATTGAGCATAATCAGTTTGGTTTTTGGCGTGATCAGCGGTTCGATCACTTCAGCAGTCATCTTAAACTTGTTTTCCTCGGTGAGCACTGCACCCACCGGGATGGCGCCGGCCATCATCACCTGGCCAAGATAATCCGGCCATTCCGGATTTGGGATAATCACTTCGTCGCCATAATCGACCAGGGTAATCAGCGCCAGCATGAGCGCCTGGGTAGCCCCGGCCGTAATGATGATCTGATCCGGATTGCAGGTGATATGGTTTTCTATCCTCAGCTTTTCAGCTACCGCTTCACGCAGCGGCAAGATTCCTGCATTGGGCGTATATTTGGTTTTGCCAGCCAGCAAATTGTCCGCACCGACCTGAATAACCTGTTTGGGTGTAATAAATCCAGGTTCTCCAATGCAAAGATTAATCGAATCTTCGTATTGAGAAGCCTTCTCAAACATTTTTCTGACGCCGGAACGCGGAAAAACATTGGCAACATGGCTATAGTTCATGGAAGTTTCACCTCGCATTTGATGATTTCGCTTGCTATCCCACTGGGGGTTATCCCTTTTAAATGCATGTCTCTTGACTGTTTAACTTGTATATACAATTATATACAGTCGTTTATAATGTGTCAAGCCAAAAGAACTTAACTGACAAATGAATGGCCAACCACCTGTTTTATGTTTTTAATACAGGTCAAATACGAAAGGAGGCAATAGTGAATCTGCCTCCTTTCCGTAAAGGGCTATCAAGACCGGCCTGTTTTGATTTTCCCCGAACGATATCCACAGGAGAGATGTTCTCTGCAGCCTGGGGAGCCCGGGGCACATTCCATAAGACTTATGGCATCGCCGGCAATGCCCGTCTTTTCCTTGCAGTCTGCTACAGCTTCCTTTTCTCTCCCCTTCCTACATTTGCAGCAATATAAGCGATAAAGTGATTATTCTGTTTATTGATGATTGCAGTAAAAGCAAGGTGCGGCAGATGATGCTGAACAGTGGTCAGTCGTTGCAGCGTTCCATGCATAAAAGTCTAAAAATTCCCGTTTCTGTTGGCCTTGGCAATCATTTCAATAGTGTTGACGATATCATGCACAGTTTTGAAACCGCGACTTAAGCCGTTCAAATTTCCAAAGGCTTTGTCAATCAACCGGACTGCATCGTAAGCGCAGGATCTCCAGCCTATATGAGAATGACCCTTTTTCTTTTTTCTCCTATTCTCTGAGTAAACTTTCTGCAGCGGCAGCAATACCAGCCGCATCGATCTTGTAGTATGCAAATACTTCCGTTGACTCGCCGGAAATAACATGCTCGTCAGGAATACCTAGAATTTTGATGGGCACAGGGCATTCGGAAACGACGACTTCAGCAACAGAACCGCCAAGCCCGCCGAATATGCTGTGCTCTTCAACCGTAACCAAATGGCCGGTTTCTTTTGCCGCGGCGATAACCGCTTCCCGATCCAATGGCTTGATGGTATGCATATCTAAAACTCTTGCATCAATATTTTTCTTTTCAAGAAGATCTGCCGCAAGTTTTGCATAAAAAACCATCTCGCCGGCAGCAATAATCGTCACATCTGTACCTTCGCGAAGCGTAATGGCCTTACCCAGCTTAAATTTGCCAATGTCATTTTGATCGTAGATGTCTTCAACCGCATTTCTGCCCATTCTCATATAGGAAGGGCCTTTGTAGTTTGCAAGCTCCCTTACCATCCAGCGGGTTTGTGTCGCATCCGAGGGAAGTAAAACCATCATTCCTGCCATCGGGCGAATCGCGGCAATATCATTGATGGCGTGGTGCGATCCGCCGAGGGCGCCATAGCTCAAGCCGCCGCTGACGCCGCAGATTTTGACGTTGGTATGGGAATAGGCGACGTCCACTTTAATCTGCTCCAAGGCGCGGGCGCTTAGAAACGGGGCAGGCGCGCAAACAAAAGGGATCATGCCGCAAGTTGCCATTCCGGAAGCCACTCCCACTTCGTTTTGTTCCGCAATGCCAGTCTCGACAAACTGATCCGGGCACTTTTTTGCATATTCATTTAAGGTTACGGAACCTCTTGCATCCGAAGTAATGGCCACAATTTTCGGATTATTCTGCGCTAATTCAAGCAGCGTTTCTGTCAATGCCTTTCGGCATGCATATTTACTCATTTTCGATACTCCTTGCCGCTTCCTCCAAATCACGTACTGCAATTTGATATTGCTGATCATTCAGGCTTCCGTGATGCCAGGCCGTCTGGTTTTCCATAAACGAGACGCCTTTGCCTTTGATGGTATTTGCCAGGATCAGCTTGGGCTTCCCCTTTAAAACAAGAAGCTTGTCAAACGTGTCAACGATCTCCGCCATGTTGTTGCCGTCGATTTCTGCAACATGAAAACCAAAAGACTCCCATTTTTGTTTGAGCGGTTCAAGCTGCATGATTTTTTCTGTCGGGCCGCTGATCTGCAACTGGTTTCTGTCGAGAACAGCATAAAGATTGTCCAGCTTGTTATTCGCAGCAAACATGGCAGCTTCCCAAATCGAGCCTTCGCCCTGTTCACCGTCGCCCATAAGCGCAAAGACGCGGTAACTCTTATGTTGCATTTTACCAGCCAAAGCCATGCCGCAGGCTGCGCTCAGACCATGTCCCAACGCGCCGGTGTTCATTTCTATGCCGGGAATTTCCTTATTGGGGTGTGCTATCAATCTTGAACCGAAACAGCAAAAAGTATTGAGCTCATCTTTCTCGATAAAGCCTTTGTCTGCGAGAATATTCAGATATCCTTCAACACAGTGCCCTTTGCTCAGAACAAATCTGTCCCGGTCTGGATCTTCACAGGTATCCGGAGCAATATTCAGATATCTATAGTAGATAGCCGTCAGAATATCACAGCTCGACAGCGCGCCTCCAATGTGGCCAACCTGGCCCTTGTAGACAAGATCGATAATACCTCGCCTGATTTCATTTGATTTGCGTTTAAGTGCGCTGATCGTATCTATCACACCTAAAGCCCTCCCTTATCTTTTTTTGCCATTTTAGCAATTTATCTTGCATATGTCAACAAATATTTACTATTTTCTTCTTTATATTTTACTTTTATTTTCTTTTCCCCGGCCAGCGCAGCCGCCAACTCCTTCCTTGACTTCATATTTTTAATTACTTATACTGAAAACAAATGTTTTGTGGTTGACTACCTCCGGAAAGAAGTGAATGCATGTTTAAGGCAGCTCGGATTAGCAAAATAAAAGAAATACTTGCCAACCGCAATCAAGTTGATGTGCAAACTTTAAGCAATATATTAGGCGTTTCAAACGTAACCATCCGAAGTGATCTCGAGAAACTGGAACAGGAAGGTTTTATTTATCGCACCCATGGCGGCGCAACTTTACGGGAAGCGGCCAGCGTGCCAGCAGAGGCTGCTGCCGAAGGCAGCATCATCCCCTATGTGTTTTCCGATGATGTCCTTCACGTTGCCGGGCTGGCTTCCGCTTATATCAAAGATAATGAATGGATTTTCCTTGGCGGCGGCAAAACCTGCGCCGCCATTGCCAAAGCCCTGATCGATCGGCGGGTGCAGATTGTCACAAATAATCTGGCCATTTCGTATATATTGGCCCCGAACCCAAATGCGAATGTGATCATGATCGGCGGCAAAGTCAATCCGGACACCTACCCATACCTCTCTGGCGATCTGGCCATTAACAATATCAACGGCATGTATTTTGACAAGACATTTTTCGGCGTTTCCGGCGTCGATATCAATTATGGCTATTCGGTTTCGAATGCCGTTGAATATAATATTTTCCGGTCCCTGCGCGAACGTTCCAAGGAGATCATCATCGTGGCCGACGCATCGAAATGCGGCATCGTCTCCTTCATGAGCATTGGCAGCCTCAACTCGGTCAACACCCTGATTTCCTCCGAGAATTTCCCCGAAAATTACAAAGCCTATTACTATGACAATAATATCAAGCTGTTTCTTTCTTACGATATCGCTTCCGCGTCTGTTGGAGGAGGTAATTACTGATGACGAGGCAGGTTCGGCCGCGTCTGGAATTGAAGGCATTGTGTTTAAGGCAAGATCAAGTCAATATATTGAATAACATTGAAATTCAAATATTTCAAGGCGCCTTTCATGTAATTGCTTTTGATACGGCTTTTTTCCAGCCAGAATATAAGCGCTCCCGTTCTTCATCGTCCATTCTGGTTTCAAATCTCTGCCTGTTTCTGTTAAGGTTTTTCAGCTGCTCCTGATCTTTCCAAATGCCAGCCTTAACGCCGGCAACATAGGCCGCGCCCACCGCGGAGCTTTCATCGATTTCATTTCTGATCACAACAGACCGGGAAATGTCGGCCTGAAACTGCATGAGAAGCGAATTTTTCGTGACGCCCCCATCGACCAAAATGGTCAGCATCTCTGTCCTGTCATCATCGGTTCCTGCTTTGATCATATCCGTAACCTGATAGGCAATGCTTTCCAGCGCAGCGCGGACAATGTGCGCTTTCTTGGTGCCCCGGCCCATTCCGACGATACAAGCCCTGGCTTCCGAATCCCAGAACGGTGTGCCTAAGCCGGTAAACGCCGGTACAAAATAAACGCCCTCGGTATTCGGCACGGATGCGCACAAGGTTTCCGTTTCTTTTGGATTTTCAATAAGTTTCAAATCATCGATAAGCCAGTTGATAACCGCTCCTGCGCAAACCGTTGTCCCTTCCAGAACATAAGTCGCTTCTCCCCCGATTTTCCATGCAACAACGGGGAAAAGACCGTTTTTTTCAGTTACCGGCTGATGGCCTTTGTTAAACAAAATGGATGCGCCGGTTCCATAGGTCACTTTAACGCTGCCTTCATTAAACCCGCACTGGCTGTACAATGCGGCGTTGCTGTCCCCGATCACACCGCTTATCGGCCACTTGGGCAGGCCTTCGGCCTCGACGGTGCCGAAGTCGCCATCAGAATCAGTAGGAACCGGAAACATGCACAACGGGAAATCAAACAGGGCCAGCACATCCTCAGCCCATTGCAGCGTGACTATATTGAGCATTTGTGTATTGCACGCATTACCATAGTCAATGACATGCTTTTTGCCGTTGGTCAGTTTCCATACCAGCCAGGTATCCATTGAACCAAACAAAATCTCGCCGGCTTTGGCGCGTGCGTGAAGGTCAGGATAGTACTTGAACAGCCAGGCAAGTTTTGTCAGCGGCTGAAATGCACTGGGCATACAGCTCGTTGCCTCATTAATGATCTTCATCTGCTCCGGGTTTATCCCGTCGCAGATTTCCTTTCCCCGTCCGCACTGCCAGCCGATAACCGGGAAGACCGGCTCTCCCGTCATTTTATCCCAAATAACAAACGCACCCGTTTGATTGGTGATCGCCAGCGCTTTTATTTCCGGCAGCTCAACTGCGGATTCTTTTAGCACCTGTAAAATCCCTTTAACCGTGTTGTCGTATATCTCGCAAGCGTCCTGCTCAATCCATTCAGGCTGCGGGTAATATTGTTTATGCACGAAGGAAGCTTTGCAGACAATGTCCCCCTGCTCATCAAGCAAAACCGTTTTAGTCGAAACCGTGCTCTGGTCTATCGAAATAATATATTGCTTCATGGCTTTATCTCGCATTCCAATTTTTATAGTTTCTCCATATAATTTAACACAGTCTTGATCTGCCCGGAAAAGGTATCGCCAAACTTGTGGTTAAAGAAGGCGCTTCCGATTGTATATCTTTTTACGCCGCATTCAGTGATTTCCGCCAGCCGTTCAAAGGAGTCGATACTGCCCGCTATGCAAACATCCAATCCCGACGAAACAACCGCTTTCATCAGTTCATTCGGATCGCCGTCGTAACGGTAGCTGGCAAGATCGACGCCTTCAACATTTTTGGCTGCGATTGCAAAGGCTTCTTCCTTCATCTCCGGAATCGTTCCTGCCAAGATGGCCGGACGGCCGATAATATTGCCAATAGTCGGCACATAGCCAATCTTGTTCTCATGAAGAAGGTCGCGAACTGAATCATAATATCTGCCGCCGCTCATCAAATCAGCGCCGCAGGAAATCGCAATCCTGGCACTTTCAAGACACTTCTCTTCCAGATTCTCAAGCGATTCGATATAGACGGTTTTCCCGGTCTTGTGCATTGCGGCAGCAAGCGCTTTCATCATATCCGTGGAAATTCCCGCATCCTTGAAGCCCCAAGTCTTAACCGGCAAATATTTGCATTCTTCAAAAATATCCAGCGCATTGGCAACTGTTTTGTCATTATGCGTTAACATGACAATTAATTCTGGTTTCATCGTATTCCTCCGAATTTACTAATTTTTTCCTTTTATTTATTTTTATTATATATAGACCGGTTGTATTGTCAATATTTTTGTTAGTTTTTATTTTATGAAAGACATTTATAGACTTTTCGAAAATGCCATGCTATAATTGAAAAAAATTGCCAAGGAGGTAAATCATGCTATTTGCTAAAGAACAATTGATTGAACTTAGCCACCCCATTCAAGTCGGTAAAGAAAATTTTCCCTATGATCCTCAAGCCTCAGGCTTTATGAGCCCTGATCATTGGTACATCGAATGCACCTGCACAATAGGTTCCCATGTCAGCACCCACATCGAAGTCCCCTATCATCGCGACGAGCATGGAATTGATTGTATGGGCTGGCCTCTTGAAAAGCTGATCGGCGAAGCTGTCGTCATCAACTGTCTTGGCAAAGAACCGCGCCATCCGATTACACTCGAGGATGTCAAGAAGTATGGCGATCAGATTCGCGAAGGCGACATGATTTTCCTATACACCGGCTACGATCAATATTTCCGTCAAGAAAACTGGCAGCCGTACCCTTACATTGACGAAGATGCCTTGGCCTATCTGCTTTCTTTTAAGCCAAAAGTCATCGGCACTGACGCGTCCGGTGTTGAAATTCCCGGTGAAGATTCCGAGGAACTCGACGGCGAACCCAACCACGTCGCCTGTTTTGCGAATGGCGCGGCTATTGTCGAATCGCTCACAAACCTCAGCGCAATCGAAAACTGCCGTCCTACCGTTTTCATTCTTGCACTCAAGATGGAAAAAATGGACGCATCCCCGGTTCGCATCATTGCCATCAAAGATTACGCCCAATAAAACTACGATTCTTGGGGACAGGCCGTGTTTCATCCTGGTTACAAAAACCAATGACGCGGCCTGTTTTTTTTATCAAGACCTTTGTCGGCAGACCGTTACAGGTGCTGCCGCCAAAGACCAGCCGCCAATTGCCGCTGTTCTTGTTCTTCTTCCAAATCTGTCAATAACTCCATTTTAGATTTTGCCAATTCATATATTTCCATATCGTCCGTATTTTTCAATTCCTGGTTTAAATAGCGGTTAACCGCATCCCACAAAATTGAATCATCCTTGTCAAAAGACATGATATGATTCAAAAGAAACTTTCTGATTTCGCGGTCTTGGATTTGCATGTTGGTTTTCCGGTATTTTTCTGCCAAAATTGTTTTTTCAGCTTGAGCCAGTTTTTCTTTCAGAGATTCTATTTCAAATTCATATTTGCTTATTTTAATGTCCAATATCCCGTCTTTGCTTTTTGAGTCGCCTTTGATCCACCCTGTGGCAGGCGAATCTTTTTTCATGCGGTTTATGCTGGTAATAACAGCAGATTTCAAATTGTCCTTATTGTCCCAATATTTTATCACCCGGGCTGTTTTAGCCTTTTGGACAAATTGCTCCAATCGTTTAATGCTCCGCTTGCTTCGCTCGACACGGCTCGCCGGAAGCAGGCTGCTGTCGCGATGAATAAAGGCGATGATCGGCTTTCCGGTTTTGAGCGCATAATCAAACTCCATCTCCGTATAGCCCACTTTATTCCCTTTTTCATCTGTACCGACCGATCCATATTTCCCTGCGATGACTAATAAATAATAGTCGCATTCATCGATGACCGTCTTGATGATTTCCCATTGTCCTTTGTTGGAAGCTGGAAACAGCTCCATGCCTGCGGGGATGCAATCGCTTTCGAGCAAGCCCTGGGTTACTTCCTTGCGCTCTTCGATCAAATCCGTATAAGTTGAACTGACAAAAACCTGATATTTTTTATCCATATAACCAATCCCCCGATGCTATAGTTAAAAAATATTGATCAGCAAGCACATTTCTATCATATTACTAATTTGATGAATTGTCTTTGATGAATCTTCTGGATTTTCGGGTGAATTCAGTTCAACAAATGGTTTAGCGTTTGTATTTGCAGTCAAATATCGTTATACTTGAATCAGAATTCCAATCGAACGGCTATCAGTATCAAGGAGGGATTCGCATGGTCTTTTTGAGTTCCATCATGAATATTTTTAGTTTTGTCGAAGGCATTGATACCATACAGGCCATCCTGTTCATTTTAGGACTGCTTCTTCTGGTTGTTGAGATTTTCACTCCAGGTTTTGGCATAGCCGGAGGCAGCGGAATCATCCTTTTAATCCTGGGGATAATCTTTACCGCAAGAACGCCTTTTGAAGCAATCGTAATGGTCATTATCCTGATCCTGCTTGTTGCGCTTTTGCTTGCAATCATTTTGCGTTCGGCCAAGCGCGGAAAATTGTCAAAAAAGCTGATCCTCTGGTCTGCTGCCAAACATGAGGATGGATTCAGCACATCCTCCGACACAAGCGCTTTAATTGGCAAGGAGGGAATTGCCCTGACCGTGTTAAGGCCAGCTGGATCAGGCGAGTTTGATGGTCAGCGCCTGGATGTCGTTACCGATGGCATCTTCATCGAAAAAGGGACGAAAATCAAAATCATCCGCACCGAGGGACGCCGGATTGTTGTTGAACCGGTTAAATAGACCGGTTCAAAATGGACGTGTTGAAAGGAGTCAATATTTATGACAGGAGATTTTATTTTTTACGGATTGCTTGCTGCAGGTATCCTATTCGTTTTATCCATATTTTTTAGTTTTGTTCCGGTTGGACTATGGATTTCCGCATCAGCGGCAGGCGTCAAAGTCGGTATTTTCAATTTGATCGGCATGCGGTTGCGCCGGGTTGTGCCGACCAGGGTGGTCAACCCTTTGATCAAGGCAACTAAAGCCGGTTTGGACGTTAATATCAACCAGTTGGAAGCCCATTTTCTAGCCGGAGGAAACGTCGATAAAGTTGTTAATGCCTTGATTGCCGCACAGCGTGCTGAAATTCCGCTGGTCTTTGAACGGGCAGCGGCCATCGATCTGGCTGGCCGCGATGTTTTGGAAGCCGTGCAGATGAGCGTTAATCCCAAAGTCATTGAAACGCCCTTAGTTGCCGCCATCGCCAAGGATGGCATCGAGCTGAAAGCAAAAGCCAGAGTGACCGTCCGGGCCAATATCGAACGCCTGGTTGGCGGCGCCGGAGAACAAACCATCATTGCCAGGGTTGGCGAGGGCATCGTCACAACAATAGGTTCGTCCATGACGCATAAAGATGTGCTCGAAAATCCGGACCGCATCTCCAAAACCGTATTAACCAAAGGACTTGATGCCGGCACAGCCTTTGAGATCCTCTCAATTGATATTGCCGATGTCGATGTCGGACGCAATATCGGCGCCCAACTGCAGACCGATCAGGCCGAAGCGGATAAACGGATAGCCCAGGCCAAAGCGGAAGAGCGAAGGGCGATGGCTGTCGCCCGGGAACAAGAGATGAAGGCCGCGGTTGTCGAAATGCGCGCCAAAGTGGTTGAAGCGGAAGCCGATGTGCCTAAGGCCTTGTCTTATGCCTTGCGCGAAGGCAAATTGGGGGTCATGGATTACTACAACATGCAAAATGTCATATCCGACACCCAAATGAGAGGTTCGATTGCCGGCGCCGGAAAAACCGAGACGACAACCGGCGAGCATAAATGATCTTTCACAGGCGTGAATGCTAAGGCGGTGTTTGTAATATGGCTTCATTAATCGAACAAATCAACGAAATGCTGAAAATTCTTGAAGTCGTCGATCCAGCGGGCGCTAAAGAATTCAGAGGCAGTGATCAGGCCGATTTCATGGCTGACTTGAAACCCCAAGTTGAAACTCAGGATTTAAATGCCTCAAAATTGCCAGGCCCCAAAAGCGCCGAGCAAGAACCTGGCGGTCCTGGTTCTGCAATGATGATACCAGCCCAGGGTACGGGAACAAATCCGCTGAATCTGAATCTGACAGCAGATAGCCTGATTCAAGGCGTCATTTTTTCGGAAATCCTTGGGAAGCCGATATCCAGGCGGCCGAGACGCACCTTCCTGTAACGAGACGCACCTTCTTGTAATTCGTCACAAAAATATAAGACCCTATCTGTGAAGGCGAGATTTAAACCTTTAGCCTTCAGATAGGGTCTTATTGATGCCAAGCAGAGGGGATATCAAGAGCTTAGAAGATGCTGTAGGGAATATCGATGGGATAATTGAGCAATTCTTTCATCTCTTCATCTACTTTGAGCAGCGATACGGAAAGGCCGGCCATATCGATCGATGTGCAGTATTCATTCACATAGCTTTTAAAAACTTTTATGCCGGCTTTATCCAGTATTTTAGCCACGATATTGTAAGCCAGATACAGTTCCATCAGCGGAGTGCCGCCAAGACCATTCACCATGACGGCGACTTCGTCGCCAGCTTTGTATGGCAAGTCGTCAATGCAGTTGTTGGTAATCATGCTGACGATTTCATCAGCCGGAATCAGCTTGATGCGCTGACGGCCCGGTTCGCCATGCAGACCAACACCGATTTCCATTTCGTCGTCGCCAATTTCAAATGTAGGCGCACCTTTCGCCGGCGTCGTGCAGGATGTAAGGCCAAAACCCATGCTGCGAACATTGGCATTGACCCGGTTGGCGATCTCGACAACCTCATCGATGCCAGCTCCCATTTCGGCTTTGGCACAAGTAATCTTATAGCTGAGGATCGCTCCGGCGACGCCTCTTCTGCCGGCAGTCCAGGTGCTGTTTTTAACAGCCACATCATCGTCAACGATTACCGTTTTGACAACGATATCATCCAGCTCAGCCATTTCTGTCGCCATCGCAAATTGGGCGCGGTCTCCGGTGTAATTCTTCACCATATAGACAACGCCTGCACTCGTATCCAGTGCCTTTGTCGCCATATAAATGGCATCCGCAGTTGGCGCCGCAAAAACAGGTCCGGCGCAGGCAGCGTCCATCATGCCTTTGCCAACATAAAACACCTGATCAGGTTCGTGTCCGCTGCCTGAGCCGGTAATTACAACGACTTTGCCGGAAGGCTTTTTCTCTTTGCGCAGGATGATGCGCTTGTCTGCAATCAATTCAAGTTTAGTGGGGTTAGCGGTAACAAGTCCTTCCAACATCTCGTTTACAACATTTTCCGGAGCATTGATAATTTTCTTCATCGTGTTTTTCCTTTCCAAATATATTTTTTTACTGAGCCATATAATCTTCAGCAGCCTTGCAAATGACTACAATCCCGTAGGAACCTGCATCACGATGGCCGATGCTTCGTTCCCCCAGGTAAGATGCCCGGCCCTTTTTGGCGATCAGCCCGATTGTGCTGTCACTGCCGGCTTGTGCCGCTTCTGTCGCCGCTCTGCAGGCTTCCAACAGGCTTGCACCGGATTCTGCCTTCGCTTTAAAAGCATAAACGGCTGGTTCAAGTGAATCAACGAGTGTTTTATCGCCCACCTGGGTGTTCTCCCCGCGCATTTTCGCTCCGTTGAGCCCAGCTTCCAAAATTGCGGCAACGTCCATCAGATCAGCCGTCTTTGCATTCCGCGCGGCAGCCGCCATCTTTAAGAATGCCGTACCATAGATTGCTCCGGAGGTGCCGCCAATGGCTGAAACCAGCGCCATGCCCGTTTTTTTCAAAATATCCGAGCTGCTGTCGCCTTCCGCGTTCTTGAGCCCTTCGATAACAGCCGTAAAGCCGGCTTTCATCCCCTGTCCGCAGTCACCGTCGCCCAAAGCGGAGTCCAGTTCCGTCAATACCGGTTCAGCCGCAATCATGGCACTGGAAAGCCTCAACATAAATTCATAGAGGGATTTTTGTTCCATTTTTTACTCCTTTCCTATTTATATTGATCAATGATTTATCATTCATTTTTTTAGGTTTTATGGAATAAAAAAGCGACATTTATGCATGATATATCTCGTATATACATATCATAATCCATTTAACCGATCCTGACAACAACTTGCAAAAATACAAAAAATTATTTCACAGGGGGCTGTTCAAAAAATATGAATTGCATATGAAAATCCCTCCCAAAAAACCCCTGTCGTGCGTATGATAATAGTAGAGGATCCTCAAATACGATCAGCAACGGAGGTATTGGATGTTTCGACGACCCTGCCAACCGGAAATAGTCATCGACAGGATTCAAGCCGGCGATGAGCCATTACGCAATCAATTCATTGCTGACAGTGTCCCTGAGATTAAGCATTGGGTTCGCCGGATTACGCACTCGTTCTTTATTGAGCAGGGAGATGAATTCTCGATCGCCCTGGAAGGGTTCAACCAAGCCATCGACCGTTTTAGCGGCAGTATGAATGTTCCATTTTTCAGCTATGCCCAGATGATCGTCAAACATCGGCTGTTCGATTGGATCAGGCGACAAAAAATCCACCAGAGAACGCTGACCTTTTCGGACTTTGATACAGAAGAGGGTATTCCACTTGAAGATCAATTATCCGATCCAGGCAGCGGGCAGATCTGTCAGAACCTTGAAATCAGCGAATCCTTGCTGCAGCTGGAAATCCAACTTGAATTGTTTGGTTTAAGATTCTCCGATTTGACAGAACATTTTCCCAAGCATCGGGACACTCAATCATTTTGCATTAAGGCGGCGAGACATTTATCGGGTGATGCGGTTTTATTCACACCATTCATGACGAAACACCGGCTGCCGGGCGCAGAGTTAGCCCGCAGATGCCAGGTGCCGGTTAAAACAATTGAAAAAAACCGTTCCAGCATCATTTTGCTGACACTGTTGATGCGAAGTGATCTTCAGGTCATCAAATCCTATATCGCCGCTTTTGACAAGGAGGCAGGACAATGAAAAAGGGAACAATCTTGAGCATTGATGATCATTTTGCATATGTTTTTACATCTGACTGTCAAATGGTCAAAATAGACTGGCAGCCAGATATGGTTGTTGGAGGAGAGGTCAATATGAAAACAACAAATTTCAAAGAAAGCGCTGAAATCAAACCAATAGCCCGTAATCGCCGCCTAAAAATCTCAATGGTTGCGGCAAGTCTGGTTCTGCTGCTGGCAGTCGGTCTGATTTTGGGTCAGGGATTATTGGTCAGTCCGGTCTATGCCACCATCTCGGTCGATGTGAACCCCAGTCTCGAGATGTCATTAAATCGTGAATTGAAAGTTATTTCAGTTCAGGCCATGAATGAGGATGCCAGAAAATTGATGGTTGGACATGACTTGACCAGTCTGGATTGGCAGGAAGCTGTTAAACAATGGGCAGAAATTCTTCGTCAGAGCCATCAGGTTCAAGTTCAAAACATGCTTATATCGGCAGTTATGCCGGAGAATGCCGAACAGCTGAAAACCCAGCTGACCCACATAGAACAGGTCAGCAATCAAGGTGAATTCGCAGGCGTTGCAGTCAGGGTGATTTATTCCTATGACCAGGCCGTTGCCAAGGACGCCAAGAAGAACGGTTTGTCTGTTGGCCGTCAAATGCTGTTAAATCAGGCCCGCACTCAAAACCAGAATTGGGATGAAACCAATATTGAAGAAGCGCCGCTCGGTGAACTGATTCAGAATTTGCTGCAGAATCGCGAACAAAACCAGACCCGTATAACTGAAAGAACTACCCAGCCTGGATCCGTTCAGACGGGAGAATCAATACCAGCTGGCTCAACCGAAACGAACCGCGAGACCAACCGTGAAACCAATCGAGAAACCAGCGGGAGTATGCAGGGCTCAGGCGCCGGATCACAGCAGGCCAGCCAGCAAACAGATTCCAGTGCGCAAGGTAACGGATCTGGAACTCAGCAGACTAGCCGCGAGACGCTGCAAACAAGTGGGGAAACCAGTAGTTCATGCACAACCTGCGAGAGCAGTCAGATTCAACAGACTTCTCAACAAAAAAAGACAGGAAATTGATATCTGCTTCAAGAAGTCGTGGAAGCTCCTGAACGGCAATAATCGAATGGTTATTCCTCTGCATTTGCTTTGGCATACAATTCGTCAATTTCCTTCCTGTTCATCAGCTTCTCAACGATAAATGCAATAGCAAAGATGCCAACCATACTGACTGCTAAACGGGTCAAGGTAAATTTCAAGCCCATGGCAGACATCTCGAATAGCAGCATAGGTATTTTAGTTGTCGACCATGCGCCAATAAACAAGAGTACATTCGAAAACCTGGCCCCTTTTTTCATCAGGACCAGGGCAACAGGAAAAGCCCCATATAGTGGCCCGGCAGCAGCAGATCCAATGAAAATCGAGATCAGCATGCCTTTCACGCCCGATCCTTCGCCCAGATACTTGATCATCGTCTCTCGTGGAACCCAGACATCCAGAAGGCCAAGCAGGACAAAGATCGGCGGAAGGATCAGGATCATTTCCTTGAAACTATATAGGGTAGTATTGACCGCGCGCATGCCAATCTCACGATTGAAAATGACAATCAAAGCGGTTAAGGCGATCATGACAATAAAAAACAAATATCGCTTCAGGCGTTTCATATTTCACCCATCACCTTTCCAATAACAAGCGCCGCAACATAGGCAAAAACAAAAGCGAGCAAATTTCTCAGCAAGGTGGCTTTTTTGCCAAAATGTTTCATTTCAAGCGGCATCGTGACTACGCCAACCATCATTAATGAAGAAATGAATGCACCAATTTGCATGTATCCGGCACCGCTCTGCAAGAGCATGGCTGCTGTCGGAAAAGCAATAAAACCCGGTATCAACGTAATCGCACCAACGACAGAAGCCAGAACAACGCCCAGCCAGCCGGAAGAGCTGCCGATGATCCGGCTAATGACCTCGGCATTTAAAATAGCCAGCATAATGCCAACAAGGGTGATTATCCCCAATAACTGAGGAAGGATATTTTCAAAAGCTTTCCAGGCTTTCATCAATGATTTCCTGGTTTTCTTCCGGTCTTTGACCAGGGACAAGACGACCAGCAGTGCCGTGACTGCATATAAAATGTAATTTCCCATAGATTAATCCTTCTGTTCTATTTTCGATTATTGCGGCCGTGATAAGCCGCAATAATCGAATCGATCCGGGCACGCCGCTTCGGACCCGGGCCACCAAGCTCCCAATCAGAACAAATTATGCCATTGAATTACATTTCGTCAGTAATCATTTGCTTTATTTCCTTGATTGATGGTACGCGGCCCATGACCTTGATCTTGCCGTTAATGACAAGACCTGGCGTACGCATTATGCCTGTCGCGATAATATCAGTCATCTCGGTCACATAGATGATCTGGGCATCGGCACCCAATTCCCTGACAGCGTCTTTTGTCGCGTTGAGTAAATTTTTGCAGTTTTTACAACCCGGTCCAACTACTTTGATTTCCATGATGTGATCCTCCTATTATTTAGACTAGTTTTAGTCCTTGTTGATGAATATGCCTTGATCTGCTTCCTATTGAAGCGTTTCAAAACCCCAGATAGAGCAGATAGAAACCCAATGCCAGAATGACGCTGCCCATGATGATTTTCAAAATCCGGCTGGCACGGCCATATTTCCGGGAACGTGACAACTGTTTGACAAAACCGATAGATGTTCCTGCGATTATCAAAAGGACGCTATGTCCAATCGAATAAAGCAAAAGCAACACAATACCCCAGGCAATTTTCCCTTCACGGGCTACGACAGCCAGCAAAGCAATCAGGACTGGCGTAGCGCAGGGCGAGGCAAATAAGCCGCCTAATAAACCTGCGATCGCCGCACCCCAATAACCCCGTTTTTAGCTGCCGCTTCTTCATCTGCCGGTACATAGGGCGTTCCATCAGCATTGAAGAAAAATTGTGTGGGTATGACTTGCAATGGAACTTCTTGGCTAGCCGTTGTATTTTTCCAGACGTCGACAAACTTGACGATTGCCTTACCTCGAAGTTCTTGATTCAATGCTGCCAGAACAGGCGCCATTTCTTTACAGGGAATACAGGAGTCCGCACCGAAATCGACAATAACCGGTAACCCATAGGATAGAATCTTTTCCAGATCAAATTCAGCGGTTGCATCCAAATCGAATTCAGCTGTTGCCTTTTGACCGGATCCGGATCCTGCTAATGTGGATTCAGCCGCTGACCCGATCGGATTTTTCAGCAAATAAATGCCGCCAGCCGCAAGTAAAATCAAAACCGGGATCAGGATTCTCCAGACTTTGTTTTTGGAATGCTTGTTCTCCGGATCAATGCTCATCGTTTCTCCTTCGTTATTCATATTCAGGCGGAAACCAGCCGGTTGTCCGATTGGCGATCTTGACCAGCGTCAGCATGACCGGCACTTCAACCAGCACACCGACTATCGTCGCCAAAGCAACCGGGGAGGTCGGACCAAAGAGTGATATGGCGACAGCAACTGCGAGTTCAAAGAAGTTCGAAGCGCCGATCATGCCGGCAGGGGCGGCGATGCAATGGTAGAGTTTGAGTTTTTTGCTGGCATAATAGGCAATAAAGAAAATCAGGAAGGTCTGAATCGTTAACGGAACAGCAATCAGGATGATATGCCAGGGATTATTGATGATGACATCACCTTGGAAAGAAAAGATAATGATCAGGGTCAAAAGCAGGCCCAAGATCGTGACATCATTGAATTTAGGAAGAAAGCTATTGTTGAAATAATCAATACCCTTGTGTTTGATCACATTGACACGGGTCAGGACCCCGCCCGCCAAAGGGATAACCACAAAGAGCACAACGGACAAAAGCAAGGTCATCCAAGGGATGGCGATGCCGCTGATGCCCAGCAACAACGCAACAATTGGCGTGAAGGCAACCAGGATGATCAAGTCATTGGTGGCAACCTGAACGACCGTATAGGCGGCATTTCCCTTGGTCAGGTAACTCCAGACAAAAACCATGGCCGTACAGGGGGCCGCACCCAGCAGAATGGCGCCGGCCAGGTAGTCCTTCGCCAACTCCGGCGAAATCCAGGCTTTAAAGACGACAAAGAAGAAAAAGGCGGCTATGGCATACATGGTGAAAGGTTTGATCAGCCAGTTGGTCACCCAGGTCACATAAAGGCCTTTGGGATTTTTGCCGATATATTTGACGCTGGCAAAGTCAACTTTCATCATCATGGGATAGATCATCAGCCAGATCAGGATGGCAATGGGAATGGAAACCTGGGCATATTCGAATTTCCCGAGAAATTTTGGCACAGCCGGCAAAAACCGGCCGATCAGGATACCGGCGGCCATGCAGAGTATGACCCAGACTGTCAGATATTTTTCAAAAAATCCTATTCCCGTGGATGCTGTTTTTTTGGTGCCCATAGCCCTGTTCTCCTTCGGATGCTTATTGATGTAAAAATCGATTCAGATTTACAGCAGCAGGTAGCTAAATGCATTAAAGGCATAGCCAATTATGAGAATACCTGTCAGGACAATGCCCGCAAAGATTGCCAATAACTTCGTTTTGACCACTCTTTTTAGAAGAATCATTGAAGGTACGGACAGCGCAGTCACAGCCATCATGAAGGCAAGAACCGTACCGATCCCAACCCCTTTTGTTACCAACGCTTCGGCGATCGGCAATGTCCCAAAAATATCGGCGTACATGGGAGCACCAACCAAAGTTGCAATGAGAACGGAGAAAATATTCTTCTCACCCAGAATTGCAGCAATAATGCTCTCTGGAATCCAGTTATGGATCAAAGCACCAATACCGACACCGATCAGGATATAGAGCCAGACTTTATGGATAATTTCCCTGACCTGGTCCCGGGCAAAAACCAATCGATCCGTACGAGTCATTTCAGGGCCTTCAACTTGAACCAGCCTATTGGCAAATACAAATGGTTCCACATATTTTTCAAGTTTCAGTTTGCTGATCAGCGTGCCGCCAATAACGGCCAGGATCAGGCCGACAACAACATAGGCGATGGCAATCCGCCAGTTGAAAATGCTGGCCAGGAGCAATACGGATGCCAGGTCGACTAACGGCGATGAAATCAGGAAAGAAAACGTGACGCCGATTGGCAGGCCTGCACTGGTGAAGCCGATGAAAAGCGGAATAGACGAGCAAGAACAAAAAGGCGTTACCGTTCCGAGCAATGCGCCGAAAATATTCGCGCCAATGCCTTTAAAGCTGCCAAGAATCTTGCGGGTCCGTTCAGGCGGGAAAAAGCTTTGAATATAGGAAATCGTGAAAATCAAGACTGAAAGCAATATGAATATCTTGATCGTGTCATAGATATAAAAATGAATGCTGCCGCCGATCCGTTCATTGACCGGCAGCTTAAATCCTTTTTCTACCAGCAGGCGAATTAAATCAGATAACCAGGTCATTTTCAACAGCTGGTCATTTAGCCAGCCAAAAATTGATGATAAAATCTCCATATCCATTTACCTCTTGCAGATGCAATCGTCCTTATCCGCTGTAATGTAATTCAAATACGCTTTTAATGACTCAACTAGTTTCATGTTTAACGTATAGCGGGTCCAGGCGCCATCTTTTCGGGAAATGACGATTCCGCAATCAGTGAGCGTCTTCATGTGATATGACAAAGTAGGCTGGGAAATCTCAAATTCTTCAAGAATATCACAAGCGCATAACTCGTCACAGGACAGCATATCAATGATTTTCAGCCGGGTCTCGTCAGATAGCGCTTTAAAAATCAGGGCAGAATCACAACTATTCAACATGATTAAACCTTCTTTCCTATTGATTAATGACCCGTCATATTGATATTCGTCTATGTGATTGTATCGCGCACATAGATAATTGTCAATATGTTGCTGAAAAGAAAGCCCCCAGATCCATACCGGACTCCAGGGGCACTGATATCATTCTATCCAGCTGCTCTTTTGATCAATGATTGTCGCCGTCATCGGCATGCTGATGTTCATAGCAGATTGGAAACGAATTCAGCTGATAGACGGGTCCACTTCCCGTCTCAATAAATTCATGAAATTGTTCCAGGTGGGTGGATAAGCATTGCTGCCGCAGATGGCTATTTTGCGTATTCCTTTGATTTTGATTTCGATGCTCCACTGAGTTCCATCAATAATATTTTTATCATAGAACTTCCTTTTCCATTCGATAATTTCACAACGGTCAAGTTTTTGAGCTAGTCTCAGCCACTCCGACTTTGATAATGGCTTTTCGAAATATGCCGTTCCAGGCGATTCTTCGAAGTCCTCTTTTTTTAACTCATCGAAAACAGGGTAAGGTGTATTGCGCCCGTATTTTAAGAGGCATCCGCTTTTTTCTGACTGTATCAACATGCGATGACTTATCCCGAAATAACCGCCAATACTGAATTCAAAGTGTATAAAATCATCACTCTGCAAAAGGGAGGCTAATCGTCCCGACCTGAATTGATGTTTACATCCAAGGCAAGCCCGCGTTGGCGGTGCGCCTGGTTCAATTAAGCATCCCAAAAGAACAGCTTCTTCGCTTCGTTCTGCTTCATGCATCCCATATGATGGTTCTTTATATGGGATAGGAACCGTTTTCAGTGAACCACACCTGGGGCATTTTAATTTTGGCAACCTGCTCACCTCAATACAAAGAAGAATTTGGGTTTATCAATAGTATAGCGGAAATTCACGATTCATGATGATGACGAATTCAGCAAGCAACCCTTCGGCGCAATCAAGATCATTAAGTTCATTCCTGCATGGTTTTTAGTTCGTCCGCCATCGATATCCGGAAGATCTTCCGGCTGGAAAAATGGCGCGTCAATCTGTAGGTCGAATAGAGCAAAGCAAAGCCGGCGGCCATATACCAGGGGCTGAGCCGCAAGGGCAAGATCATGTCGATCTCCTGGAACGAACTATCGATTATTCGGCCATAGAGGTTGAAAAGCAGGGGGATCCCCAATATAAATCCGGCCAGGACAGGAATGTCGAAAGTCCTGAGGATCAGTTGGCGGATCTCTCCGGGCTCATAGCCGAGGATTTTGAGAAGAGCTATGGACCGGCGATTTTCCTCGATCATAAGTGCAATCAAGATATATAGGATGAGCAGCGCCATCAGGCTGGAAGCCAGGCCCAACCCGAGCATGGCCATTTTGAGCATGCCGGCGTAGGATTCATAGGACGTCAGCACTTCAGCCATTTTTTCGGTCAAATACAAGTCTTTCGGCGGTATAGGCAGTTCTGATGAACTGTATATCCCGTTGAAACTGCCGGCTGGCAGGTTGAACAGCCGGTTGAAATCTGCAAGCGGCAGATACACGCTGTTCAGGATATAGACTTCAGCGATGGCCCCGATTTTCAGCGAATAAGTTTTGCCGTCAAGGTTACTGATCAGGGAAAGGGTGTCGCCGACTGACAGATTCAGTTTGTCTGCCAACACCCGGGAAACAGCGGCTGATTCCAGATCAATGGGTTGCCCCTGCTTATCGGTCAGCTGCAGTAAATGCCCCTTCTCCGAGAGTCCCTGGATGATGACCGCTTCATTCTTGACCGAATCTTTGGTGGCAAGCAGCTGATAAGGTTCACCACCATAGGGATTGTTTGTCTGCACTGCCTTAAAGACATAGTTCTGCGAATACTTGAACGTCTGCCTAATGCCTTCATTCATCAAGAAATTGTAGGAATCCTGCACCATAAATCCCAACAGCAGCAGGATGGTTGCAAAAGTCACCCCGATCATCGCGATGAACAGCTTGCCGCCGCTTCGCACCATGTGGCGGATCCTGAACTTGGTTCCAAACCTGGCCTTATGGAAGCGGATATGTTTCTCCAGCCTCATGGCCTTGGGCTTTCGCTTGTAACCACGGATCAGGATCAGGGGGGTCAGGCGCAAAGCCCGGAGGATGACGATACAGGCCGTAGCCGCCAGCAGGATGATCGGAATCAGGACACTGGCCAGCATCAGAACCGGATCGATCTCAGTCCGGTCGACCGGCAGATTGAAAAAAGCCGCATAATAGCGAAGGATCGGCCGCGTCAGGATCAGGCCGCCTAAAGTGCCAAGGAAAGCCCCGATAACGGCCACCGCCAGCGGCAGGATCAGATAGTGGCGCAGGATTTCCGATCGGCTTATGCCAAGAGCCCGCAAAGTTCCGATGTGGGGGAATTCCAGCCTGATCATGCGCCAGAGGATGGCGGCAAGCAGCGCGCAATTGATCACGAAGATCGCCAGCGGAAGTGTGTTTGTCATCTCTCTAATGCCCCGGACCTCAGCTTTCACCATCGTGATGCGGGCATTGTCGTTCCTGTCAAGCCAGCGGGCAACACCATACTTTTCGGTTAGCGCTGCTTTGATATTGCCAGGGTCCTGCAGATATCGGATAGCCAGGGAGCTTTCAACCGCCAGGCTTTGCCCGTCACTCGAGTCAAGGATCGATCGCATCGCGTTTTTACTGATGATTGCGATGCCAAAATGCCGGGGATCCGTCATCAGGTCGGTTTCCTGCTTGGTTGGGTAAATGTAGTCAGGCAAGGAGAAAAAGCCGCAAATCCTCCATGACCTGCCGGACAGGGTCAAGCTGCCGCCAATCTCCAGGGACTGTTCCGCCGCAAAGGCCGGATTCAGGAGAATTTCATCATCAGCGGCCAGGTCGCGCCCGTTGAGGACGACAGGAATGTCGACCCGCTCGCTGTGGTCAAAAACCCGCAGGGTGATACCGTTGGCAAAAACAGCGTCGAAAGCCATCCGGCGTTCGATTTCAACAGGATAGGTCTGTTCCAGGCTTGCAAGATCATCGGGTTCAGACACTAGCCAGGCACGGGCATCCTCAACAAGGCCTTCCTGGCCAAGGCGGTCGAAACTGTGCTGCAGCGTCCCGGCAAGCAGGTTCAGCGTGATCAAGGCCAGACTGCCTAAAGTAACCAGCAGGATCAGGCCGAGATACCGCGCTTTATGTTTCCAGGCGATTCGCGGAATCCGTCGGATGAGCGTCACTACCAGCTCACATCCTTTGCAAAAACTTTTTGCGGATTTTGAATGACCTCGGCCAGTTCACCGCTGCGCAGCCGGATGATCCGGTCAGCCATTGCAGCAATGGCCGTATTGTGGGTGACGACCAGAATCGTCGTCCGTTCCTGGCGGTTGATCTCTTCCAGCAAACAAAGGACGTCATGGGAAGATTGATAATCAAGCGAACCTGTCGGCTCATCACAAAGCAGCAAAGAAGGCTTTTTGACGATGGCCCGCGCTATCGAGACCCGCTGCTGCTCGCCCCCGCTCAGCTCATGCGGAAATTTATTGTTTTTCCCTGACAAACCAACACGCTGGATGATCTCATCAACAGGTTCTGCCTGGGCGTTCAAGTGTGCGGTCACCTCAATATTCTCCTGGACGGTCAGGTCTGGAATCAGATTGTTATATTGAAAAACAAATCCAACTTTATTGCGCCGATATCTGGACAATTTTCTTTCATCCAGCTGCGCCAGATTTTGGCTGTCGATCATGATCGACCCACCATCGGGCCGGTCAATCCCGCCAATCAGATTCAGGAGGGTTGATTTTCCTGATCCGGAGGGACCAAGGATCACTACCAGCTCTCCGGCGGGAATGTGTAGGCATACCTTTTTCAAAGCATAGAAATCAGCTGCGCCAACCTTATATTTTCGGGTCACATCTGTCAATCGGATCACCGCATGCACCTCCCTGCCCTCTTATCCCATTATATCCCGTAGTAAAAGAAAAAACTGGTGCAGAACGATTTGTATTTATTTGATGCCGGTACTAAAATGGAACTAGATCCATTTTTTAAGAAAGGGGCATACACAATGGGTAAGTTTTTGGTCAAAAAAACCAGCACAGGATTCAAATTCGATTTGAAGGCGAGTAACGGGGAAACAATTGCTGCTTCAGAAGTTTATGCCAGCGAAGATTCATGCTTAAAAGGGATTGAAAGTGTGCAAAAAAATGCACCAATTGCCAATTTTGAAGATTTAACTGAAGAACCAGTCAAATCTGCAGTAAATCCGAAGTTCGAGATGTATCAGGACAAGGCCGGCGAATTCAGATTCAGATTAAAGGCGAAGAATGGCGAAATTATTGCCATATCTGAAGGGTACAAAGCAAAAAGCAGCTGCCAAAATGGAATCGACAGCGTTAAGAAGAATGCACCAGCTGCCAAAGTTGAAAAAGATTATTGAGGAGACGCCCATGGATATTAAGGGAAAAATCGATGAAATCGTCTCGAAAGTAAAAAACGATAAGGGCTTTGCTGCAAAGTTTGCCAGCAACCCAATTCAAGCCGTTGAATCTCTTATTGGCATTGATCTTCCGGATGACCAAATCAAAACCGTAGTTGATGGGGTGAAAACTAAATTAGCTGGCGATGAAGCAGGCGGTATCTTGGGATCAATTAAAAAACTGTTTTAATTTTTAAAATATTTGTTTAATGTAAGGCAAAAAAGCACTCACCAGTCGAATCGTGAGTGCTTTTTTCAAGGTGTAGCTGAACTATATGGCTTTCGCAATAGACATTGTTATTCCCTTTTTCCTCTTCATGATATAATGTTTGCGAAATGAACATTGCGAGGTATCCTATGCGATCCATTCCAGCCATCTTCATGCCGCTGGTCGTCATTCTGTCAGCCCTGCGCCTGATTGCTCCAGGCCAGGCTTTCGTTGGCATTTATCAGTACTGCCTGGTTTTGGCCCTGGTCATAGTTGCTTTCCGCTTTAGTCTGAAAATCAAGCAGCAGCGGCGTCTGCAGAAATCTTTCATCTTTCTGGCGGTTGGTGACTTGTTTCTGGTCCTGGCGCCGGCGTTGAGTTCGCCGCCGATCAATTTCAAGCTTGGAATCGATTTGTTTCCCTTTGGTGTTCTCGCGTTCGCGGTAGCTTATGGCTTGATGATATCGGTCTACCTGCCGCGGATCAGCAAAGTAAAACCGCCCATCTGGCCGATTTTGCCGATTCTTGCCGTATTTATTCTGGAAATCAGCCTGGTCAGCCCTTACACGCAAGGCATCTTGCTGATCGGCTTATTAATTTTCGGCGTCGAATTGTGCCTGCTGGCCTGGTCTGGAATCAGCCTGGTCCGGATCGGGGCCAAATCCAGCCGGACAGCACAGCTGCTGGCGCTTTCGGCGCTCCTGATCGTGGCCGGCGATTTTTTAGTCGGTTTCAACCAGTTTTATCCGCTGAGCCAGATCTATGGCGGCTTTTCCGTTCATTTGCTGGACGCAGCGATAGCCCTGATCTACCTGCCTGGCTGGCTGGCGCTAACTGCCGGACTAGTCAAAGGGTGGCCTGAAGGCGTTTAATTTGATTTCCGGATATCTTCGGGCGGTTCCACTACAACAATACGATATCTCTTTTCATGAGCAGAAAGTCTTCTATATTCAGATGAGTGATTCCGTTATGAGATAGATCAACCTTATCCAGTGATAAGACAAATTTGGGAGAAGCGTCTTTGATTTTACTGAAAGCACCAAACTCTCGTTCAATCGTGGACTGTTCTTTCATGTAATAACTAACTTGAATAAAACATTTCTTCCCATTTTTCGTAGCAATGAAATCAATTTCGCCAGCATATGTTTTGCCAACATAGACATCATATCCTCTTGAGATTAGCTCGTTATAGACGATGTTTTCAAGATAGAATGTGTCCTCATCATTAATCGTGTTGGTATTGATTTTGTTAATAGCAATTTTACATTTAACAAATGTGAATTTATTTCACTTTTGTAAAATTTGATTGGCAATTATAGTGTCATCAATACTTTTTTATTTTTTGTGCATCAGTTTCAGCCTATAAAAGTCAGTTTACTATTCTTATCAAATAACCTTCAAGTTTAATCCCGATCAACGCTTTTCTTCCAATTCTTAAAGTGCTTGAAAATAGGGCATCTAGGAATGCTCTGTCATTTGAATGCTTGCGATAGGGTGTTATATGAATCCAATCCATCTGTTTAGTCCATTTATTCATGATCAGGACTTCCCAATTTTTTTCTGCCTCGCTTTGCTGTTCTTTTTTCTATTTGTTTCTGTGCATTCTCGATACTTTCCAGAAAATGACGTTCAACAGGTGTGAGTTCATCTGAGGTTCTTGCCCTATATTTTTCAAACTCTAATAAAGCCTTTTGCTCAGCTTCCATATGACTGATTTTGCCTGCATGTGTCAGAATTTCACTGTCACTCATCTTGATGAAATCATCGAGTTTGACGATCCAGTCTTTCATATACATCGGCTTTCGACGAATAGCCTGCAGCTCGGCAAATTCCAAATATGCTGTTACAAGTCGATTCAATATTGATAGTTCCTCTTTTGTCAAATAATTCTTTGCAGAAGTTATATCAGCTTTTTGTGGATGACTTCCCTTAAATGTGGTCATCCCCATGAATGGCTTCTCACTGTCAGCGCGCAAGAAAAGAACTTCTGCAGCAGTATGGCCATGGGCTGCCCAATGCATTTTGTTCTGTACAGTTTTAAAAAATAGAATGGATGCTTCAGCCCGCGGATCATAATCGATACTTGTAGCATAAATGTCTAAAATCTGCCGATAAAAGACTTTCTCCGATGACCGAATATCCCTGATTCTTGCCAACAGCTCCTGAAAATAGTTCCCACCACCAGCTTGTTTCAGCAGATCGTCATTCATGGCAAATCCTTTTGTCATATAAGACTTCAACACGGAATTGGCCCAGATCCGGAATTGTGTACCCCGCAGCGATTTGACGCGATATCCTACTGAGATAATAACATCAAGGTTGTAGTAATCAACACGATATTGTTTTCCATCAGAAGCAGTTGTTGCAAAATTTGCAACAACTGAGTCGCGCGCTAATTCACCTTCTTCAAAAACATTACGTATATGTCTTGAAATGGTTGATTTATCTCGCTGAAATAAATCTGCCATCTGATCGAGCGATAACCAAACTGTTTCGTTTTCCAGCTGGACATCGATCTTGGTCAATCCGTCTTCGGTTTGGTACATAATTATATCGCTGTGTTTATCTTCCATATGATACCTCGTTTTATTCATAATTTGGAGATTGACAATCACTGATTATTCGAAGCAAAGGTAAGGATTGAATCGCATAGCCGATCAAGTGGACCCTATTGGGTTTAGTACAGTCGGTTTTCAGTTATCAAGGTTCCCAAACAAATTGATCTACTTGGTTTGTGTCGACATGAATTTTTCCATATATTGATAGGGGCTCAAATAATTGAGTGCAGTATGCATACGCTTTCGGTTGTAGAATAGTTCAACATATTCAAAGATACTGCTCTCAACCATTTTTATGTTAGCAAACTTGCGACAGTAGATCCACTCTTTTTTCAGTGTGGCAAAAAGGCTCTCGCAGCAGGCATTGTCATAAGGATTGCCTTTCCGGCTCATGCTACTGATTATGTCGTGCTCGGTCAGATAAAGCAGTACGAAATAATCACTTGTCATACTGAAAATTCGATTGAATAATTAAAATTACAAAAATGACACCGGAAATTCTTCATTTCCGGTGTCATTTTTGTTCTGAAAAACGAGTTTTCAGACAATGTGTGGCGGAGAAGGAGGGATTCGAACCCTCGCTAGAGTTACCCCTACTAACAGTTTAGCAAACTGCCCCCTTCGGCCTACTTGGGTACTTCTCCATGCCGATAATCTATTGCTTTATCTATTGCACACAAAGCGGTGCTTTGCGATCGTTTTCTGGCGGAGAGAAAGGGGTTCGAACCCTTGACAGACTTTCATCTGTGCCGGTTTTCAAGACCGGTGCCATAAACCAACTCGACCATCTCTCCTTGAACCTAATATGCCTTGCTATTTTACAATGCAAGTTGGGTCCTTGTCAATTAAAATCGCCAGAAGCGCGCATTTAAGATTGCATCAAGGCAAGTTTAAAATTTTCGGAATTGCTGATTTTACTTATTTTTCATTGGCTTGTTCCCTTGGCCGCTTTTTATTTTCACGACTCGTGTTTTGCATCCCGCTTCCTTGGATGCAAAGGAGTTTTTGGCTGAGGATATCTGAAAACAAGATCAGGTTTTCTTTTGAATAATCACAAACCGTGATCACAGATTCCCATTTTTGATGCTGGGGAAAGAAATGCGAGAGCAGATTGGAATGATTTAGAATCAGTTCAGCATTAAAAATATTGTCATGCATATGGGGTAGAATAGCAAGGTAGAAGACATTCGTTTCGACAAGATCCTGGAAAAAATGGCTGCCGTATGAAATCTCCGGCATCATGCCGGCCGTTTCGAAAGCAATTTCTCCCAGGGCAACAATATTATTAATTTCCGAAAAATGTACCGGGATCCCGAGTGATGGGGTCGTCGTCCCCCAGCGGCCAGGGCCTAGCAGCATGGTGGGGGCTTTTTCGGGATCGGCCACCTTTTGATTGAGCTGACCAATGATTCGTGCAACCTGATAACGCTCTTGTTCGATCAATTTGACATATTGATCCGGACGAACGTAAATCATATATTTAAAAGCAACTCTAACATTACCTCCCATAAAATGGCCTTTTGATCGGATTATTATATCACGTTTATCTATGTTATCCGGAAATGTAATTGTTGAGCCAATGCACTTGGTTTGCAGCGGCCGGCATTGGAGGAGATTGATTTTTTTATGCAGCTGAGTTGACTGGTTAACTGCAAATTCAATGTCGACAGGACATTCATAGGATTTTTCAAGAACATTTAAAATCGTATGCATGTCATTGATAAAATATTTTTCAGATAGGATCTTTTTAAAATTCAAAATCCATTGCGGCCTATTTGGGATTCCAAGCGTGGCTAGATGCCTTGTCGATGTCCAATCGACCTCACCAACTTCATCCAGTTCAATGGTTTGGTCTTCCTGGATTAACTGCTCAAGCGGCAAGGTGGTCAGCCGGTTCGCAGCCAGATCGATTAAGTCGACGTAATGTTGAGAGTAGGTCTTTTCTGCGTCGCGGTTTTCGTAGTTGGATAACTGCGGGCGGTCAAGCGCCACAATCCTCGGATAGTCTTTCTCCATCCGGCCGACTGCCCGGGTGCCAAGTCCAAAGACCAAACGAAGCATCCCGACTTTAGGATCCAGGAGTTTGTTCCAAACATAGAGGTTATTGGAATAGCCAACGCCCGCTAGCATGGGGTAGAAAAAGTGCCCATGATAAGTGCCGGATACACGCTGCACCAAAAGAGCCATTTGCTCATCCTTTTGCTGCAGTCCGCGCTTCCGGCGGTAGTTCAGGGCGCTTTCATCCATGGTGCTGGCATAAACAACCCGCACCGCCTTTTCAAAAGCGTTGTAGCGATCTTCCGGGCTGCCTTGATTGGCACAGAATACGCTTTCGTATTTGCCGGCAAAAGCATTGCCATAATCATCCTCCAGAAGGCTATTGGAACGAACAATGATCGGTGATTGCCCAAAGTATTCCAGCATCTGTTGAAATTGCTCGCGGACAGAGAACGGAAATTTGCCAGAAAGAATCTTTTCCCGCAAAATTCTGGCTTTTGAATAGTATCCTTCACTGGTTTTTTGTTCAGTACGTAATTTCCACCAGCCATTTTGCACAATATAGGTGTAAAAAAGATCTGACCCCAGATAGAATGAATCATGCGGCTCCAATTCGATCTGGCCTAGCTGTGGATTTACTGGCGCTTTTGTTTCCAGGATTTTGCGGGCTAAAAGCATCCCGACTGCTTTGCCGCCGATCTTGCCGGTGCCGATTTGTCTTTTTTTTATTCTAATCAAATCTTCCAGCTGAAAATATTGCTGAGCCAGATGGCTGATTTTACCTTCGTCGCCAATCAAAAGATCGCACAATCGGCGGAAGATCGCCTGTTCGGCTTTTGTTGGCGGGGTATCCGGTTGCTTACTGTGTAAAAGCTGCTCCGCATCGAAAAAAAGCCGGTCCCAATAATCAATCTGCCGGGTTGCCTGATAATGCAAGGGATTGGTGCCGGCAAAAAGTCTGGCAGCGTCAGCGCTGCTCGTGATCGGTATGCACTGGTCGCCACTAATTTGATGGGGCAAAAACATGGTGGGCGAGTAACGTTGCCAGACTTTCAGGGGATGAATGTAATCAATGCCGTCCTGATGATACAAGTTGATCAGCAGCTGGGTTGTTTCCCGGATCCGGGCAATCGTATCAAAAGAGTGGGCCCCATGTTTGATGGCAAAATAGGCGACCGTATCAAGCTCAAATAAATAGGGGCAAGTTATTCGGAAAAAATTGCCAATCATCAAATCCGATGACCATTGATCTAAAAGATCAGACAAGCAGTCAAAAACATAAAATATATTTCGGCCGGCATCCGTGACCAGCTGATACAATTGGCTGGCAAAAGAGTCAAAACCCTGATCGGCTTTTAACGTGCAGGTTTTGATCGGCGAATCCATGAATTCCGGTTCAAGCAATGAATGATGGGCGGCAAAACGAACATAGATAATCTGTCTTTGATCAGCCAGCGCTTGACGAATGAAGGGTGCAACCAAACGCTTATAGCCTTCGATGTCATCGACTTGCCAAACGACGTTTTCGCCAAGTCTCAAGAAATCTACCGCTAGATCAATTCCTTTTATACCTGTACTGACACGATTATGCACGTAAAACACCTCACAGTCTGTTGTTTGGCTGTATCACGTATATCAATCAGACAAAACATGGGGCATTAGCAGCTTAGCTGAAGCTGCATCGAAATATAATGTCACTGCCGCAAAGGGGTTTTACCCCAAAGCGATTTGACTGTTACACTGCAAATCAACCATGATTGGTAAATAAATCCAGCAAACGGTCCAGATCTTCATTCGAAAAATAGGCAATTTGAATGGTGCCTTTGCCTTGGCGATCTTTAAGGCGAACACGTGTGCTAAACAATTTTGCAAGTCGCTGTTCGACTTCCTTAACGCTTAAAACATAGGCAGGATCGGGTTTTTTGACAATTTTTGGCGGCGATGACAGTTTTTTGACCAGTTTTTCCGTTTCACGGACACTCAGTTCTCGGGCAATGATCGCCTCGACCGCCTTGATCTGCACGGCATGGTCCGGAAGGGCAAGCAGCGCACGGGCATGACCGGCTGTCAACTCTTCATTTAAAAGATATTTTTTGATATCTTCAGGCAGATTTAGCAACCGCAAAGTATTGGCGATAGCCGGGCGGCTGCGGCCAACAACCGCAGCCAGTTTTTCTTGCGTCATCTCATGTTCTTTGATCAATTTATCAAGGGCATACGCTTCTTCCAAAGGATTTAGATCCTGGCGCTGGATATTTTCAATCAGGGCATGTTCCAGCACCTGTAAATCGGTCAATTCACGGATAATCGCCGGAACGACTGACAGGCCGGCCATTCTTGCAGCCCGCCAGCGCCGTTCGCCAGCAACGATTTTATACCCTTTTTGAGCGCGGCAAACAATAATCGGTTGAATGATGCCATTGGCACGAATCGAGTTGGCCAGATCCTCAAGCTTTTCCTGATCGAATGCCTTTCGGGGTTGGTCGGCATTCGGACTGATGTCGTTCAACTTCAATTCGACAATCGACCCTTTTATATCTTCCGAAATCATGTCGATATTCTGTAAAAGTGCGCCCAGGCCTTTGCCCAGGCCCTTATTGATTGTTGCACACATTAATAGTACCCTCCTGCCCGACGAATCACTTCTTTTGCCAAAGCATCATAACATTCGGCCCCTTTGGACTTTGGATCATATTCCATAATTGATTTGCCAAAACTCGGGGCTTCGCTCAGTCGCACATTTCTGGGAATAATCGTTCGGAAGACCTTGTCGCCAAAATAGCGGCGAACTTCGCCCGCGACCTGATGTGCGAGTTGAGTTCTGGAATCAAACATGGTCACAATGACACCAAAAACAGATAATTGCGGGTTTAATCCCCTTTTGACCAGAGTGACCGTCTCCATCAGTTGCGTCAGTCCTTCTAATGCATAATATTCACTCTGAATCGGCACCAGCACGCCGTCTGCTGCCGTAAGGGCGTTGACGGTCAGCAACCCCAGAGACGGCGGACAATCCATCAGGACAAAATCAAATTGCTTGCGTGTTTCCACCAGAGCCCGTTTCAAACATGTTTCACGTGAAACAGTGCTGACCAGTTCTATCTCGGCGCCTGCCAGCTGGATATTTGCCGGACATAAAGACAAATTTTTACGGCCCGAATCAAAAATTGCACCATTCATCGCTTCATCATTAATCAGCACATCATAAATGGTCTTCTGCAGGCTGTTTTTGTCAAAGCCAAATCCGGATGTGGCATTGCCCTGCGGATCGATATCAATCAGCAAAGTTTTTTTGCCCTTGGCTGCCAAAAAAGTAGCCAGATTTACTGCAGTCGTTGTTTTCCCGACTCCACCTTTTTGATTGACAACAGCAAGAACCTGCGGCATAACGATACGCTCCTTATTGGGATAGGTCTTATGCATTTTATCATAGAAAGGCGGATAATTATAGTCTTGACTCCTTTAACCGGAACGGCTGCCTGGTGTCAACCTTCCTGGTTTTTGGGTAAAAAAGCCGGCTGTTTCACGTGAAACAACCGGCTGCTTCGCCTTTATTCAGGCCGTTTCCGGTTTATATATCCATTCGGGCAAATTTGGCATTGGCTTGGATGAATTCTTTGCGGGGTTCAACTTTATCGCCCATCAGGAGTGTGAAAGTCTCATCAGCTGTTTGTGCATCTGCAAGCCCAACCTGCAACAATTTGCGAGTTTCGGGGTTCATCGTCGTCTCCCAGAGTTGCTCGGCACTCATTTCGCCCAAACCTTTATAACGCTGCAATTTGGGTTCCTTCCAGCCTGTTTTCTCTTTGATTTCCTCGACATCCTTGTCGGTATAGGCATAAAAGGCATTGTTTCCTTCATAGACCCGATATAAAGGCGGACAAGCAATGAAAACATGTCCAGCTTCAACGAGCGGCCGCATATGGCGGAAAAGGAAGGTCAGCAGCAAGGTGCGAATATGAGACCCGTCGACATCGGCATCGGCCATCAAAATAATCTTGTGATAACGCAACCGGTCCAAATCAAAATCAGAACCGATGCCTGCACCCAGCGCCAAAACAATCGGCAGCAATTTTTCGTTGTCATAGACTTTGTCGATTCTGGACTTTTCGACGTTGAGCATTTTGCCCCAAAGCGGCAAAATAGCCTGGTATTTACGTTCGCGTCCATTTTTAGCCGAACCGCCGGCAGAGTCTCCCTCAACAATAAACAATTCGCAAAAGACCGGATCTTTTTCCTGGCAATCGGCAAGCTTGCCTGGCAAAGCATTGGATTCCAACACATTTTTCCGCCTGGTCATATCGCGGGCCTTGCGGGCTGCGTCGCGGGCGCGCGATGCCGACAGGCATTTGTCGATAATGATCCGGGCGATCGATGGTGTTTCTTCGAGAAAGGCCGTCAATTTATCATTGATGACATTTTCAACCATGGGACGAATCTCGGAGTTGCCGAGCTTGGTCTTTGTTTGTCCTTCAAATTGGGGTTCAGGCAGTTTAACACTAATGATCGCTCCCAGGCCTTCGCGGACGTCCTCTCCCTGGAGATTCTTGTCATTGGCCTTGAGCATGCCGTATTTACGGGCATAGTCATTAATGACTTTTGTCAGTGCGGATTTGAATCCGGTCATATGGGTGCCGCCTTCAATGGTGGCAATGTTATTGGCATAGGAATAAACATTCTCGGCATAAGTGTCATTATATTGGATGGCAACTTCTACAAAGCAATCGCCGTTTTTCGAGGCAATATAGATTGGCGTCTTATGTAAAACTTCCTTATGCTTGTTCAGATATTCGACAAATGAAATAATTCCGCCTTCATAATGCAGGTTCTTTTCTATAGGCGGTTCGACACGGGCATCCACTAGCTTGATCGTTATTTCTTTATTTAAGAAGGCCATTTCCCGGTAGCGGGTCAGCATGATATTGAAATCAAATACAACTTCATTGAAAATCTGGCTGTCTGCCTTGAAGACCGTCATGGTGCCCGTTTCCGTGGATTCCCCGATATCCATCAGCGGTTGGACGGTTATGCCGCGTTCAAAGCGTATTTTATTGGCGCGGCCGTCACGTTTGACAGTTACCTCCATCCATTCAGACAAGGCATTGACGACAGATGCGCCAACCCCGTGCAAACCGCCGGATACACTATAGGCGCCGCCGCCAAATTTGCCGCCGGCGTGGAGGATCGTGTGGACGACTTCTACTGAAGGTATGCCCATTTTGGGATGAATGCCAACAGGAATGCCACTGCCGTTATCGATGACCGTAACCGAATTGTCGGGATTGACGGTAACCTCAATCAGGTCGCACCGCCCGGCTAAAGCTTCGTCGACAGAGTTGGCTACAATTTCATAAACCAGATGATGGAGCCCTCTGGGTCCGGTGTCGCCGATATACATGCCCGGCCGCTTGCGGACCGCTTCCAGTCCCTCCAAAACCTGAATGTCGTCATCGCCGTATTGAGAGGTGTTCGTCGTATCAAAGGAATCGTATTTGTCATCATCGAGGTCAAGGACTTCTTCCGTAAAGTCATCATCAGTCAAAGCCTGCGGATTTTCAGCCAGATTGATGACATCATCGATATTGGCAGCATCCTGACTGCCGTTTGCTTCTTCGTTTTCTTGAGCACTTTTCAAAATGCCCGCTTTCTCGTTGTCCATGCCTTCACCTTCCTGGTTGTACTTCCTGGTTGTTATTTTTTGTTCTTTATTCAAAATTCCCCATTTTTCAAAAGGTCGATTTCTTCATCCCGATCCAGCCATTCCAGCCTTTTGTCCTTGGATCGGCGCTGCAGCCGACGGCGCAGAGTCATCGCCGAAATCGGCGTAACATAGACCCGGTCGAGTGTTACAACAAAGGACCGGGGTATATCCGGCGAAACCAGTTCGATTTTGCCGTCCGCTTCAGCTCGCTTGAGAAATCCTATGGTTTCCGAAGCTTCATGGGTTGTTCCATCAAAGTCAAAAATGCCGATGATGTACCGATCAGATACAGTATATTCACCACCAATATGGACATACATCAGTGGTAAACCTTCCCTTCTGGCCACCTTCATCCTCTAGCCTTCAAATGGCCAAGCTGCTGAACATATCAATTATACCACAAGCGGCTTTATTGATCTATATTGCGCACTTTTCCCTGTTCAACTTGAAAGAAGGTAAAGCAGTTTAAATCGGGTGTTTGCTGTTCGCCATAAAGCTGTTCACGACGAATTTCATGAACGACCTGCTGTGCGTCCGTGCAAGTTACAAATACTTGTGCGTCCTTAATATTCTCCAATAAACTATTTCGCCGATTTTCATCCAGTTCAGACATGACGTCATCCAGAAGTAAAACCGGCGCCTCTCCGGTATCCTGCCGCAAGATTGCCAATTCGGCCAATTTTAGTGAAAGAACAGCCGACCGCTGTTGACCCTGTGAAGCGAACGGCTTCAATTGATCGCCATCCAAAGAGAATTCAAGATCGTCTCGATGCGGGCCAATACTGGTTGTTCCCCGATCAAGATCTTCGTTAATCATACTTTTAAGTTTTTCATTATAGGCTTTATAAATAATTTCTTTACTCATATCATTCTTTATACCGGATATTGTCTTATATTTTACGTATAACATCTCTTTTCCGGAAGATATTCTTTTTTGAGCCTCGCCGGCAATTTTCGCTATCCGTTTGGTATAAATCAGCCGTTGTTCAATCAAACTGGCAGCTTGCTCCGACAGGGCCTGGTTCCAGACGTCGAGCTGCATCCTTTCTTGTTCATTGAGTTGAGGTTTGCCATCACTGCCTCTCGTTCGATGGCTATCCCGCAAATCTTTAAGCAATTTATTCCGTTGCATCAGATAGCGGGAGTATTGCTGAAGATTCGAAAAGTATGAAGGCCTCACTTGTGAAATCAGAAGATCGAGATATCGGCGGCGAGTCGAAGGTCCTTCCTTAACCAGCATCAGATCCTCTGGCGCAAAAATGACCGCATGGAAAATTCCCATCAGTTCGCCGATGCGTTCCAGCCGGATGCCATTATGCCGGACAATGCGCATGGATTTTCCACGCTGCGGATCGCCGGGCAAGGCATCCAAAAAATTGATTTCTATTTCTTCTTCCGATCCGTTTTGATTAACAAAACTCATCCGAACGACGTATTGATCGGCATTGTGCAAAATCAATTCGGTATCCCGGGATGTCCGGTGAGAGCGGGCACAGGCGCACAAATAAACAGCCTCAAGTATGTTGGTTTTTCCCTGGGCATTGTCACCATAAAAAACATTGATTCCCGGACCAACCAGGATTGATTGATTTTCGTAATTTCTAAACTGAGTCAGTTCAATTTTCTTGATGATCATTTCTTAACGGCGCAAAGGGAGCACCAGATAAGCAAATTCCTGGCTATCCAATGGTTTCAGGACACAAGGCCCCATACTGCCATTAAAGACAACCGATATTTCGTCCTCATCGATGACTTTTAAAGCATCAAGAAAATAACGCGGATCAAAATCGATATCGATCCGGTTCCCGCTCATGGAAACCGTTATTTCTTCGCGCAAAGTTCCCATTTCAGTATTGGCATTGACAACTAGCGTTTCGTCATCCGGCATGGTCAATCGAACTGGATAACGTCTTTCCCCCGTCGTAATAACCAGGGCAGCCCGTTCAATTGCAGAAAGCAGAGCCTGCGGCGCAATCGTCATGGTTGTCTCAGCGGTTTGAGGGATAATTCCCTTGTAATTCATATATTCGCCCTGAATCAAACGCGAAACCAGTTTGACTTTTCCGGTATTGAACATGATGTGATTGAGCGACGTGTATATTTCGACATTTGTTTCGTTTGCTGCCAAAATCCTGCCTACTTCACTTAATGCTTTGCCAGGAATGATAAATTTCATCGAAGGCAGATTTTCGCCAACCGTATTTTTCCGTAAAGCCAGCCGATAGCCATCGATCGCAACCAGTTCGAGATTGCTGCCATCACAATTGAAGTAACAGCCGTTCAAGATTGGCCGGCTTTCATCCGTACTGACCGCAAACAGAGTCTGACGAATCATATCTTTAAATAAATGCTGTTTGACCCCAAGCTGCTGGGCATCTTCAACCGTTGGAATTTTCGGGTAGTCATCCGCCCGGATTCCCTTGATTGAAAAATGCGTGCTGCCGCATTCTATTTGGACAGCCATGTTTGACGTTGTCTCAATGCTTAAAACATCATCCGGCAATTTTCTGATAATATCGCCGAACATGCGCGCATTGATGACGACACTTCCCTTTTCCGGCACATCCGCTTCAATTTGACATTCAATGCCGGTCTCAAGATCGTAACCGGTCAATTTTACGCCAGTATCTGCCTCGACCAGAATTCCGTCGAGTATCGGCAGAGTGGACCGAGTCGCAACGGCTTTCTGAACAATGCTGATTGCTTCCATCAAACGATCACGGGAGCAGATGAGTTTCATACTGGAATCCTCCTTGGCGTCATTGGCCTGTTGTTATTAATTCTATATATTTTATCACTTTTCTTCTTATGTGGTGTGAATCTTGTTGAAAAGGCAGAAAATGATTGTCCTTACTGGTTTTGCCCTGTTGAAAGCCTGGGGAAAAGAAAGGGGGTAAAAGGCTTTTGATGGGGACAGTTTTCCACAGTACATTTATCCACAGTGAATTCTCCTCGACTTATCCACTTTTCCACATTTTGCTTGTGGATAAGTGTTCATTTGTTCTGTTTCATTCGGCACTTTTAATTGGCGATTCTTTTTTTAATTTCCTCGATGTCTTTAGCCAGCTTTCCCTGGGTATTGATTTCTTCGGTGACCTTGTTGCAGGAATGAATGACGGTTGTGTGGTCGCGGTTTCCAAATTCCAATCCGATCTGGGGCAAGGTCATGCTTAAGAGTACCCGGCAAAGATACATGGCAATCTGGCGCGGATTGGTGACCTCTTTGCTGCGGCGGTTGGATTTCAAATCATCAACGGTGACATGGTAGTAGCGGGATACGATGTCCATGATCACAGAAGAGCTGACTTTTTTCCCGGCGACAGGCTGGATAATGTCTTTCAAGGCGTCGCGGGCGACGTCGCTTGTAATGGATCCGGCCAGCAGGGAATAGCATAGAACGGTATTGAAAGCGCCTTCGAGTTCCCTGATGTTGGAGGCAATATTGGTTGCAATATAATCGAAGACTTCGTCCGGCACCGAAGCGTGATTAAGTTGGGCTCTCCGTTTTAAAATGGCGACCCGCGTTTCATAGTCCGGCGGCTGAATGTCAACGGTCAGGCCGCAAGAAAAGCGGGTGCGCAGCCGCTCTTCCAGTGAAGCGAGGCTTTGCGGCGGCTTGTCGCAGGTCATGACGATATTTTTGCCGGATTCATACAACGTATTGAAGGTATGGAAAAATTCGATCTGCATTTGCTCCTTGCCTTCGATAAACTGGATATCGTCAATCAGCAACAGGTCGGTATTCCGGTATTTGTTGCGGAAATCATCGTATTTGTTTTCCTTGATCGTATAGATGAACTCATTGACGAATTGCTCGCATTGAACATAGAGGATTTTCTTGTTGGGATACCGGGACATGACATAATTGCCGATGGCATGCATCAGATGCGTTTTGCCCAGACCAGAGCCGCCGTACAAAAACAGGGGATTGAAATTGCGTCCGCCCTGTTTTTCAGCGACAGCCACACAGGCGGCATGGGCAAAGCGATTGCCGCTGCCGACGACGAAAGATTCGAAGGTGTATTGTGTGTTTAGGCGGCTGTGGCCAATCTGGCCAAAAGTATCCGGTTCGGGATCGGCCATGCTGTCCATGGACTTGGTTATCGGCATCGCCATCGATTCCTGCCCGCTGACGACAATTTTGACATCGTAGTCGATCGATCCTGCCGCTTTGAGGGTGTTGCGGATCAGCGGAATATATTGATCAACAAAAGTTTTATGAAAATCATTCGGCACAGACAGCAAGAAAATGCCCTGTTCCGCTGACAGCGGTTCCATGGGCAAAATCCAGGTGTTGAGACTGATTTCCGATATTTCTCCTTCAAGCAGATTAACTGCCCGTTGCCAGAGCCCATGTATTTCCGGGCGTTCCATAGTGACACCTACCCCATCATGAAAGTAGTTCTATCTTAGCAGATAATGGCCGATTATTAAAGCAGATTGATTCTTCCGGTGACGCGTTATTTTTTTGATTATGCTATACTGGGTAGGGAAGGTGGGACGACGATGGACTACGTTTTTTTTGCTTTCAGCTCGATGTGCCTTGGCTTTACGGTCCTGCTTTTTACCCTGCTGCTGACGCGCCAGGATCGGCCGCTGCTTTTGCGCCATTTGCTGCTGGCAGGCGCCGTTTCACTTGTTTACTATTATCTTGAGGTTTCCGTTTTTAATAAACAAATCAGTTTTTACTATCTCTTTAATTCCATTCCGCAAGCCTTAATGTTTATTGTATTAGGTATTTACCTTTGGAAGAATAATCATCAATCATAATCGCAATTCTTAGATTAACGAATATATATAAAATAGGTGAAAAAGGAAATGACAGACTGCATCAAAGCGATATGTCCAACAAAAGACCCGCCAGTTTTGCTGTTTGATCTGGGAAATATCCTGGTGCGCTTAAACTCGGTCGACCTGCTTTGGCCGGGTCAAACACCTGCTTTTGGCACGCTGCCCTATGCGGAGCGCTGGGCGAAAAGCCGGGCCGTCTATGCGTATGAAACCGGCCGGATCGACGATCTTGACGCTTTCTATCTGGCCGCCAAAGCCGAATTAGGGTTTACTGTGCCGGAAGGCCAGTTTAATGAGGTTTTTCAAAAAATCATCGGCGATCTGTTTGCCGAAACCATCCCGATGCTGCAAGCCTTGAAAGATAATTACCCGCTGATGCTTTTATCGAATACCTGCCGGGAGCACTGGCTTTTTTGCCGGGATCAACTGGGGCTGGGCGGTTTTTTTCAAGAGGAATTTCTTTCTTACGAGATGGGAGTCATGAAGCCGGATCCCCTGGTTTTCCAAGAAATCCTGGAGCGGCTTCAAAATAATCCGCAAAACATCTGGTATTTCGATGATAAGGCAGAAAATGCCGCGGTTGCCAGAAAGTTTGGAATCCGCGCCTTTACGTCCTGGGGGGGACCGCCGTTGATTGGCCAATTAGAAAGCCTCGGGCTGATTCAAGCAGCCCAAGGCTGCGGTTAGCCCAAAAGGCCTTGGAGGCAAGGCTCTATGCATGCGGGCAGGGAACTGCTATGATGTTTTAAAAATGGATGCGAATCGATTTTTATCAATGAAGGTGACAGCATGACTCGTTTGAAATATGCCCTGATTGGCTGCGGCAAGGTTTCCAAAAAACATCTTCAGGCAGCGCGCTATTATCAAAAAGACATTGAGATTGCGGCCCTGGTCGACACCCGGCCGGATGCGGCGGCGGCGCTCTGCCGTTCGTGCGGGCTTTCTTCCAAAGAAACCGCCGCTATCCCGGTTTACCCGGACTATCAAAAAATGCTGGAAGAGGTCAGGCCCGATCTGGTGGCGATTACCACGCCTAGCGGCAGCCATTTTGCGATTGCCGGCGCGGCCATCGCCGCCGGCACCCATGTTTTGGTCGAAAAACCCTTGACATTGTCACTTGCTGAAGCGGATCAGCTGCTTGCCGCGGCAGACCGGCAGCAGGTTAAAATTGCCGTTGGCCATATTTACCGTTTTTTTCCAGTGGTTCAGGCCTTGGAAGCAGATCTGCGGCGCGGCCGTTTTGGCAAGATTTTGCATGGCGACGTCAAAGTCCGCTGGGGGCACGATCAGGCCTATTACGACCAGGCTGCCTGGCGCGGCACGTGGTCGCAGGATGGCGGCGCCCTCATGAACCAGAGTGTTCACGCCCTGGATCTGATGACCTGGCTTTTAGGCAGCCCGGTTTTGACCGTCAGCGGCTGGATCGACCGGCAAACTCACCGGATGGAAGCCGAGGATTTCGGGATGGCGATGCTCCGGTTGGAAAACGGCAGCTATTGCCAGGTCGAAGGGACCACCAATACCGATCCCAAGCGGCAGGAGGCGGCTTTTTATATCCTGGGCACGGAAGGAGAGATTCGCGGCGGCATTCTTAAAGGGAAACCGTCGATGCAAATTCTCGATCGGCAGGGCAATAAATTAACCGGCGCCTACCTGCGGCAATTCTTGAAATCCCAATGGCAAAAGGGTGGCTTTAAAGCGCTGATGCAATTAAAAAATCCACATAGCGGCCTCTACGGAAACCTCATCGGCGCCATCCGGGAAAACCGCCAGCCGCTGGCCGATGGCCTTTCCGGCCGCAATGCGGTCGAGCTGGTCCTGGCTGTTTACCAGTCGGCCAAACAAAAGCAGCCGGTTAACTTGCCTGTACAAGAATTTTCCATTATGGATATGGAAGGATTTTTCAAGTAGCAAAACGGCCGGCTTTCGGATTCGCCACGGTCTGGCTTAATGGATTTTTCAGCAAGTTGCTATCGCCTGCCAGTGAGATTTGTTTATGCCATTTTAACAAAAACGTTGCGAATGACAAGGCGGTTTTATTGACAAAGCAACTAAAATTTGCTAGAATAAAACCACTCGGAACAGGTATAAAGCCTTAGTAAGAGGTGCCCCACAAGAATCGGCGGCAACAATCGATAGCAAGCTGCATCAGCAAGTATTTTGCGATGCGCAGGAACAAGTTGCAATATACTGAGTAACCCTTAAGGCAATTTGGCTCAACAGCATTTACGAAATCCATTGGGATTGATAATCCAGCTGCAACCCTAAGCTCAGAAAGCAACTCCTGCTATTTCAAGAAAATTGCCAGATGCGGATCCCATCGACGCAGATGCCACTCGGCGGCCAGATAATATAATAATAAAATTATATTTGACTATGACAACCAACCGATTCGCTTGATGTGCACGCAAGTGACTGCACAGAAAAGTTATTGGGGCAAAATGAAAGGGGGGCGTACTCTATTGTCAGTACACCTCAAGAGACGGGCAGGCTGATTCCACTGGATGGAATGAAAGCTTGCCCGTTTCGCTGTACAAGGAAGAAAGGCCGCTTAATGGCGAAAGGCAGCAAAATATGATACGCTAAAACCAAGCCGCCGATTTTTCGGCATTCTATCGCCAAGTGCTGGAGGCATGCATCATGGGTTATATTCCAACGTTAACCGAAGCTCAAAAAATTCTTGAACAGTATAACAAAGACGCTTTTCATCTCAAGCATGGCCGGATCGTTTCCGGCGTCATGGCCTATTTTGCCAGGGAGCATGATCCGGAAAACATCGGTTTCTGGGAAGTGGCCGGACTTTTGCACGATCTGGATTTTGAGCTTTATCCCGACCGGCATTGCATCAAAGCCCAGGAAATCATGAAAGCGCTTGATCTGGACGACCGGCTCATCCGGGCTGTTGCCAGTCACGGTTATGGCATTGCCGTCGATATCAAACCGGAGCACTTTATGGAAAAGATTTTATACGCGACTGACGAACTGACCGGATTGATCGGCGCAGTCGCCTTGATGCGGCCATCGCGCAGCGTCGTGGATCTGGAGGAAAAATCCGTCCGCAAGAAATTTAAAACGGCCAATTTTGCTGCCGGGTGTTCGCGCGAGGTGATCAACGACGGGGCAGCGATGCTTGGCTGGGAATTGCCGGTGCTGATCGAAAAGACCATTTTGGCCATGCGCAGTTTAAATCCCGGAATGGATATATAAACCGGAAACGGCCAGACGGTTAAAAGGAGGAAAAAGCGGATGAAAGAAGACGGACAGCCCAGGCGAATCGTGATTATCGGCGCGGTGGCGGCCGGCACATCCGCTGCCGCCAAAGCCCGGCGCAATGATGAATCAGCGGAAATCATCCTTTATGAAATGGACAAGGATATCTCCTATTCCGGCTGCGGATTGCCTTATTTTATCGGCGGAAGGGTTGACTCCATAGAAGAACTGACGCCGCGCGACCCGGGATTTTTCCGCGAAAAATACCAGGTTGAGGTCAAGATCAGGCATCAGGTACTGGCCATTGATCCGCATCGGCAGAAAATTACGCTAAAAAACCTCTCCGATGGCACGGAATTTGATGACCGCTATGACGTTCTGGTTGTGGCTACGGGCGCGCGGCCGGTTATTTTGACTGTTCCCGGCGCCGGCCGCGAGTCTGTCTTTGTCTTGAGAAATCCCGGGGATGCCCGGGCAATCCGTTCCTTTATCGACAGTCAAAAACCGAAAAGGGCCTTGATCATCGGCAGCGGGTTTATCGGCCTGGAAATGGTCGAAAATCTTGCCCGGGCAGGTCTTGAAATAACGCTGGTTGAAAAAATGCCATCGATCTGCCCGGTGCTTGACGCGGACATGGCGCCCTATCTGGACCAGTACCTGGCAAGCAAAGGGGTCAAAATCCTCGCCGGCCAGTCAGTCAGCGCCATTGCCGACCATTCGGCGGTTCTGGAGGGTGGCGCGATTCTTAATTGCGACATGGTCATCATGGCAGCCGGCGTCCGTCCCAATACCGAGCTGGCCCAGGCGGCCGGCATCAAAATCGGAAAGTTTGGCGCGATAGTCGTCAATGAAAAGATGCAGACCAATTTTTCAAATATCTATGCTTGCGGCGATTGCGCCGAAAGCGTTTCGCTCATTACCGGCCGCCCGCTTTACCGGCCGCTGGGTTCTACCGCCAATAAAATGGGCCGGATTGCCGGCGACGTGATGACCGGCGGCAGCCTTGCTTTTCGGGGCATTCTCGGGACGGCTATTTTCAGGGTGTTTGAAATGAATGTGGCCGTAACCGGACTACGTGAGCAAGAAGCCCGTGATTTGGGTTATGCTGTGGTGGTCAGCCATAACATCAAACCTGACAAGCCGGAATATTTTGGTGGCCGGGAAATGGTCATCAAGGCGATTGCCGACCAGGCGACGGGGAAAATTCTGGGCGTTCAGATCGTTGGCTATGAGGGTGTCGACAAACGGATTGACGTGTTTGTTGCCGCAATCAGTGCCGGCATGGCGGCTGAGGATCTTTTCCATCTGGATCTGGCTTATGCGCCGCCGTTTTCGACGACAAAAGATCCGGTCCAGTATACCGGGATGATTCTGGACAACGCGATCAACCGCGGCCGGCCGTTGATCACCGCGGACGACCTGCGCCAAATCGATAACGACTCCGTCACGGTGATTGATGCCCGCATCGCCAGGCAATACGCCGAAGGGCATGTCGGCACGGCTGTCAATTTGCCTCATGCCGAACTTCGGGATTCTCTTTCTGCAATCGATCCGGAAAAGACGGTCGTGACCTACTGCAATAAAGGGGTAACGGGCAACGCTGCCCAAAACATCCTGCTGAATCGCGGCTTTAAAAAAGTCTATAATTTGTCCGGAGGCTTCAAACAGTATAAAAACAGCAAAAAGCCGCCAAAAGGCCCGGTCAAACCTTGATCCGGGAAAAAGCCTGGCCAAACGGTCATGATCTGGCTGCCGGGTATTCATTGCAAAGCAACCTGTATGGCGTTTCATCTTCCTCAATCGCAGGGAAACGCCCCAGTTTTTCATAATACCGGTTGTCCAGCTGATCGTCGTTGCACATGGAGACCTCGCCCATCAGAACGGCGCCGGAGCCAGGTTCAACCTCAAAGTCGTGATACATCAGCGGATGGATGGTAATGCTCTCGCCTGGCATCAAACGGACTTGGGTGCCGGCAGGGACCAGAAATTCCCGCCCGTCGCAATTGACGGTCACATCGGTATTGGCCAATTGGCCTTCGGCCGTTGAATTGTAAACCCGAATCAGGACATTTCCGCCGCCCCGGTTGATGATGTCTTCCATTTTGTTCCAATGAAAGTGCATCGGCGAATATTGGCCTTCCATGCTCATGAGCAGCTTCTCGGCATAGCCTTTCGTATAGCGGCTTGATTTAATATTGCCGTTTCTTAAGGTAATCAGGGAAAACCCGATTTCATTAAAACGGCCTTCGCCATAATCGGTCACATCCCAGCCCAGGGAAGTATCCCTGATTTCGTCATACTCGTGGCCTTTGCTCAGCCATTCTTCCGGCGTCCAGAGGCAAAAAGGCGGAAGCTTGAAAGCGTGTTTGTCCAAAAGCGTTTCCATCGTGCGTATCGCTCGGTTGATTTCCGATCTTTTCATGACCCTATCCTCCTGAAATACTGCGAAAACCCGATGGGTTCATTATCGGCGCGGATTTCAACGCTGTCAAGAAACGATAAAATGCCGGATTTGTGGTGCAGATTTCCTTTGGATGGATGATTCGGCAAGAAATGATAGCCAAAAAGGTTGCTCTTGTGATTTTAACTTCTGGTATTATAGAATAAGTTATTTGAAGGAGGTTCGCATATGAGTGATTCGATTAATAATCGTCAGGATATCGCCGACAGAATTCGTGAGCTCCTGGACAGTTCGGGGGAAACGGTTGCAACCGCCGCAGAAAAACTGAAGGTTGAACCGACGGTGCTGACGGAATATATATCCGGCTCACGCGATGTGCCAATCAGCACGCTTTATGAGATTGCCGGAGTGTTTGGCGTGGACCTCACGGATCTTTTGACTGGAAAGTCTCCCAATCTTCAACATTTTTGCGTGGTGCGCGAGGGCAAAGGCCCCGAGATCGAGCGCTATCCGGGGTATCGTTTCCAAAGCCTGGCCTATGGATTTGTGCATCGCCGCTTCGAACCGCTGCTGGTGACGCTGGATCCGGAAAAAAATCCCCAAATCGGCCTGGTCACCCATGCTGGACAAGAATTCAACCTGGTGCTTTCAGGTCGGATCCGGATCATTCTTGGCGGCCAGACAATCGATCTGGGAAAAGGCGACAGCATCTATTTCGATCCGACGATCCCGCATGGGCAATTGGCTCTTGATGAAGAGCCTGCCAGCTTTTTGACCGTTATTTTGCATGAAAGGGAGTCATTATGCTGAATCGATTTTTACCCAGGGAGTCTTTTGACTCTTACGAAGATTTTTTTGAAAACTTTTCAATTACCATTCCCGAACGATTCAATTTTGCCGTGGATGTCATCGATGCCTGGGCAGCTGAAAAGCCGGATAAACCGGCGCTGGTCTGGTGCAATGACGCAGGCGACGAACGGCGGTTCAGTTTTGCCGACATTTCGCGCGAAAGCGCCAAAGCAGCGATTGCCCTGCAGAAAATGGGCATTGGCAAGGGCGATGTTGTTTTGCTGCTTTTAAAGAGGCGCTGGCAATTCTGGACTTTGGCGCCGGCCCTGATGCGCCTGGGCGCGATATTTATCCCGGCTACGATTCAGCTGACGAAAAAGGATTTGGTTTACCGCTGCGAAGCCGCTTCGGTCAAGGCCGTCATCACGATTACCGAACCGGACATATCCCAGGCTCTGGCAGAGGCTTTGCCGGAATGCACGACTGTTAAAACGACCTGTTTCATCCGCTCGGATCCACGGGCGGAAGCCCTCGAACCGGTCTTTGCGCCGCCTGCCGGCTGGCTTGACTTGAATCAGCTGACCGCCGCGGTTACCGATGCCGCTGCAAACGCGTACCTTGCAAGCCAAAGACCGTTAGCCGGCGGTGAGGACACGATGCTTCTGTATTTTACATCCGGCACGACCGGCATGCCCAAGATGGTTCTCCATAATTACAATCATCCGCTCGGGCATATCATCACGGCGCATTACTGGCAGCAGCTCGGGGAGGAAGGCCTGCATATCAGCGTGGCCGATACCGGCTGGGCTAAATGCGGCTGGGGCAAAATTTACGGACAATGGATCTGCGGCGTGGCCAATTTTGTCTTTGACATGGAAAGATTCCATCCGGATCAGCTTTTAGAAAAAATTTCGGCGTACAAGGTGACTTCGTTTTGTGCACCGCCAACCATCTACCGCTTTTTGATCCATGAGGACCTTGGAAAATATGACCTGTCGTCCCTGCGCATTGCGCTGACCGCCGGCGAGCCGCTAAATCCCGAGGTTTTCAACCGCTTTAAGGCCGCAACGGGCCTTTCAATCTACGAAGGCTTTGGCCAGACCGAAGGGGTTGTCCTCTGCGCCAATTTCCCCTGGTTTTCGCCGCGGCCAGGCTCGATCGGCAAGCCTTCGCCGCTTTACAACATCGACATCATCGATGATGACGGGGAATCCTGCCCGCCAGGCACGGAAGGGCGCATTGTGATCCGCGGCCTGGACAAAGAAGTTCCACCAGGGCTGTTTCGCGGATATTACCGCGATGAAGCGGCAACCAAACGGGTTTGGCACGACGGGATCTATGAAACCGGCGATGTGGCCTGGCGTGATGAAGACGGATATTTCTGGTTTGTCGGCCGGTCGGATGACGTGATCAAATGCTCCGGCTACCGCATTGGGCCTTTTGAAGTCGAAAGCGCTCTGCAGGCGCACCGCTGCGTGCTGGAATGTGCTGTAACCGCCGCTCCGGATCCCATGCGCGGCCAGGTTGTCAAAGCGACGGTCGTTTTGGCCAAAGGCTATTCGCCTTCACCTGAATTGATCCGAGAATTGCAGGAGCATGTCAAGCACCTGACGGCGCCTTACAAATATCCGAGAATCATAGAATTTGTCGACGCCTTGCCCAAAACGATCAGCGGCAAGATCCGCCGCATTGAAATCCGGGCCAAAGACGAAGGCTGATCAATCAAAATCAGGAGATTTCGATGCCATAGATCTTCCTGGCATAGGTCGCCACGACAATCATGTTATTGTAGGCTGAAGGCGACGCTTCGCAATTTTGGCCGATCGACAAGGTTGCAAGATCCTTGCCGGTTCGTGGGTCAAAGAGGTGCATGATGCCGGCCGAATCGCATAAAATGCCATAGCTTTTGCCGTCTTTTCCCTTGACTGCCAGGGGCGAACTCCAGCTGTAAGCGGCAAGCGAACGGCTCCAGACAGCTTTCCCGGTCTGCTTGTCCAGGGCGACCAGGGTGCCGGCAGCGTGGCTGGTTGTTTTACAGACGTTGAAGATGACCAGGTCGGAAAGGTCATCCTGCCCTAAAAGCGGCGTGGCCAGCATGCCGCCATTCAAGTAGGACTCGTAGACGCAGGGAATATCATACTGCCAGACCAGCTTTCCGGTCAGGGCATCAAGTTTCCTGATCTGGCAGACATCGTGCGCTGTGCCTGAAAGTTTGCCGCGCTTGTCGACCGTATTGCCGTGATAGAGGAAAACGCCGTCGCCGGTTTCTTCAAGCACCATGGTGGCGTCGGAATCATCTTCGGCATTTATGGCCCAGACCGGCTCGAGTGTATTGATATCCAGACAAACAATATTGCCGTCATTATCGGAAAAATAGATCAGGTTCCGATAAGCGGCCGAGGAGCTCTCGGCGCCGTATTTGGAGCTGGTGGAAGTCTTGTAGCGCAGCTTGGTGATTTTTGGATCCACGGATACTTTGCCGGCAGCGGCATCAAAACGCGTATTCAGCTTGACTTTGTAAAAGAGCCCGTTTTCGCCCGGCTCGAGAAGCGTATCGCTTTTCCAGTCGATCAGGGCGGAAGAGTCAAATGCGCCCCAGCTTCGGAAAGCAACCGCATCCTTACCCGGAATGCCGAAAATCTCCTTGTTCTGGATCAGGTCGAAAATCCGGTAACGGAAAGGCCCGATCCGGCCATTGGTATCGTTAAGGCCCTGCCCCGCGTAAAATAACGGATATCCGCGCGGATCGACCGAACCGGTGCCCTTGAAGCCGTAGCCGACATTGATTGGCTCGCGGGTTGGCTTACCGGTCAGCAGGTCCAGAAAATAGATATGGCCGTCAAAGACCGGATAAATGACTTCGACCAGATCCTTGGCTTTCATTTCCTGGCTGATTCCCATACATTGCCGGGTCTTTTCCGGCCAATGCACCAGAAGCGGCTGGCCGGTCCAACCGGCGCCAGGCCAATAGCTGCCGGTGCCGCTGATGGCTCCGATGTCCTTGGTCCAGACGATTTCCAGCTTGTTCTGGCTGATGTCGGCCGATCCCCATGCCGGCGCGGTGCGGGTCTGATTGCCGCGGAAAGTCAGGACGCCCTCGACATCGGTGAATGTCCTGGCGGACCCAAAGGCGATGGTTTCTTCCGGCTGGTAGTTCTTTTGCAGCTGATTGCCGTTTTGAAATATCCACCAGCGGATCAGGCTGTTATTGGCCAGCATTTTCTTGAATGAGCCATCGGACTGCAATTGGCCCTTTTCATAACCGGAAAGATCGGTGAGCGCCAGGGTCAATATCGCCGGATCTGTAATTTCCGGTGTCGGCGTCGGCGTTGGCGTTGGCGCAGGTGTTGCAGTCGGGGCGGGCGCGACAGTGGATTCAAGGGCTGCCGAGGACGATACAGTGGAACCGTTAGCCGGAAAAGATCCGGCAGACGTTTGAGGGCTGGCATTTTGCCGGACTTGCCCCGTGCAGGCAGCAGTCAAAAAGGCAGACAGAACAAAGAGTGCTAAAATAATCGCCAAAAGGCGATTGGGCAGCCGGTTTTGCATCATGGCTGGCCTCCTCCGCAAATAGGGTTTTGGATCATTATATCAGGAATCCGGCAGCAATTCATTTTGATAAATAGAGTAGGTATACGAATCAAAACAAACCAGCTGGACAAGGGTTATTTCCTGGTCGGATGCTAAAAAACGGCGAATTTCGGCAACGGCCAGCCTGGCTACCAATTCTACAGGAAAGCTGTAGGCTCCCGTGCTGATCGAAGGGAAGGCAATGGTCTCAAGATGATTGGCAACGGCCAGTTCCAGGGAATGACGATAACAAGAAGTGAGCAGTTCCGCTTCCCGATGCTGGCCGCCTTGCCAGACCGGTCCGACCGTATGGATGACAAATCGCGCCGGAAGATTGAAACCGGGTGTGATTTTGGCCTCGCCAGTCGGGCAGCCATGAAGTTTGCGGCATGCTGCTAAAAGGTCTGGTCCGGCAGCCCGGTGGATGGCTCCATCAACGCCGCCGCCGCCCAAGAGGCTGGTATTGGCGGCATTGACGATTGCATCGGCAGAGATTTTCGTAATATCGCCAATAACGATGGCGATCCGATCGGGTTTTTGACTGTTCATGGCATTTTTGTGAGTCTCCATCGGCCGGCCACCTGTTTTCGCATTTTTTCATCACGCGGATCTGGCATCATTTGAACGACGATTTCATTTAAGTATAGCATAAGGCCAGTTAGGCCGATGCGTAGGATCATATTAATCTGCAATGAATGGATGCCGGGAAAAAATCAGATGCATGAATCCTGTAACCTATGATACAATGATAAACGTGGAGTCAGTAAACGTTTTCGGATCATCAAGCCTGCTTTGCGGCGCTATCGTGCGCCAAACCTGTTTCTCATATTAATTGATTACAAATTCATAGGGTTTGACAAAGTTGCCACCTTGCTTCGTTTAAATGAACTTGCGAAGTCATCATCGTTTTTGAGGAGGTGCTTTTGATGGAAATGGCATGTGATTGTGCCAGCCAGTCGGCCAGCGAACAGGACCGGTTTTTGTTGCTGCGCCAAATCATCCTGGACTACGAGGGAAAGGAGAGCAACCTGATCCAGATTCTTCATATGGCCCAGGCGATTTTTGGCTTTTTGCCGGATGAAGTTCTGCATTACATCGGGACCGAGATGGATTTGCCCATGTCGAAAATCTATGGCGTGGTCTCGTTTTATTCATATTTTACAACAAAGCCCAAGGGACGGCATACGATCCAGGTTTGCCTGGGGACGGCGTGCTATGTCCGGGGCGGCAAGAAAGTCCTGGATGCACTCCGGGAGATTCTGAATATTGATGTCAGCCAGACGACCGGCGACCAGCGTTTTTCCCTGGAAGTCAAGCGCTGCATCGGCTCATGCGGACTGGCGCCGGCTGTATCGGTCGATAATGTCGTGCATAAGCGGGTCAATCCCAATAAAATCCAAGACATCCTCAAAAAATACGAATAAGGTGGTGGTCGATGATGGATGGACAAAAAGAGACGATTCGCTCGGCAGCTGATTTGAATGCCGTCCAGGCCGCCTTCCGGGACAGCCAAAAGAAATATCGCTATACAATTTTGATTTGTGCTGGCGCCGGCTGTATTTCCTGCGATTGTATACCGGTGCGCAATGCCTTGATCAATGAGCTTTTCGAAGCCCAGATGACGGATGAAGTTCAACTGAAAATGACGGGCTGCATGGGGAACTGCGATGTCGGCCCGGCCATGATCATCAAGCCCGGCGGCATATTTTACTGCAAGCTGAAGCCGGAGGACATGAAGACAATTGTCCGGCAACATATTGTCGGCAACACGATCGCTGAACAATTTTGCTATCTTGACCGCCACACCGGCAAAAGAATCCTGCATCTGGACGACATCGGCTTTTTTAACCGGCAACAGAAAATTGTGCTGAACAATTGCGGGAAGATCGATTTTGACAGCTTGGACGAATATATTGCCAACAATGGATTTTTTGCCCTGCAAAAAGTCCTTTCCGAAATGTCGCCTGAACAGGTGATCGAAAAAATCAGGCAAGCCGGCTTGCGCGGCCGCGGCGGCGGTGGATTTCCGACCGGGCTGAAATGGGCGCTGGCCAGAAAAGCGCCGAGTGAGCAAAAATACATCATCTGTAATGCCGATGAGGGTGATCCGGGCGCTTTTATGGACAGGAGCCTTTTGGAGGGAGATCCCTATCTGGTGATCGAAGGCATGACCATCGGCGGTTATGCCATCGGAGCCGATACCGGCTATATCTATGTCCGGGCCGAGTACCCGCTGGCGGTGGAAAGAATAACCAAGGGCATTGAAAAAGCCCGGTCATGCGGGCTTTTGGGCAAAAATCTGTTCGGGACGGACTTTTGTTTTGATATTCATATCCGAATTGGCGCCGGCGCATTTGTCTGCGGCGAAGAAACCGCTTTGATGAATTCAGTCGAGGGCCAGCGCGGCGAGCCGCGCCAGAAACCGCCGTTCCCTTCGGAACAGGGGTTGTTCGGCAAGCCGACCGTGATCAACAATGTCGAAACTTTCGGCAATATCGCCCCGATCATTTTACGCGGCAGCGAATGGTTTGCCGCGATCGGCACCGAGAAAAGCAAGGGAACCAAGGTTTTTGCCCTGGCAGGCGATGTCAACAATACCGGCATTGTCGAAGTGCCGATGGGCATTACGCTCGGCGAGGTGATTTTCGACATTGGCGGTGGCATTCCCAAAGGCAAGAAATTTAAAGTTGCCCAGACTGGCGGGCCATCGGGCGGGTGTCTGACCAAGGCGCATCTCAATACCCAGATCGATTACCAGTCATTGGTCGAACTCGGTGCAATCATGGGCTCCGGCGGATTGATCTGCATGGATGAAGATACCTGCATGGTCGATGTGGCCAGATTCTTCATGGAATTTGTCCAGGATGAATCCTGCGGCAAGTGCGTGGCTTGCCGGCTCGGCACGCGGCGCATGCTGGACATCCTGGAGCGCATTACCCATGGCGAGGGCCGGGAGGGCGATGTGGAGCGGCTGATCGAGCTTGGCGAAACGATAAAAGACACCGCGCTTTGCGGCTTGGGCCAAACCGCACCCAATCCGGTTTTGAGCACGATCAAATACTTCCGGGAGGAATACGATGAACACATTCGCCAGCGGCATTGCCGGGCGGGAGTGTGTTCCGACCTGTTCATCTCTCCTTGTGAAAATGCCTGCCCTGCCGGCGTCAACGTTCCGGGCTACATTGCCCTGATTGCGGCGGGAAGGCCAATCGACGCGTACAATCTGATCCGCCAGGAAAACCCTTTCCCGGCAATCTGCGGCCGGGTTTGCACCCACCCGTGTGAAAGCCGCTGCCGTCGGGCGCAATTGGATGAACCGCTGGCGATTTGCGATTTAAAACGCTATGCCGCCGATGAAGCGATGAAAAGCGACAAGCCGGTTGTCGATCTGGTTTTCCCGAAAAAAGGGAAATCAGTCGCCATTATCGGTGCCGGGCCGTCCGGATTGACCTGTGCCTATTATTTGGGCCGGCTCGGCTATGATGTGACGGTCTATGAAAGCCAGGCCGTAGCAGGCGGCATGCTGGCGTTCGGCATCCCCGAATACCGGCTGCCCAAGGCGGTTCTGGAGCGCGAAATCAATACGATCAAAAATGTCGGCATCCAGATCCTGACGGATGCCGAAATTGGCAAGGACATCACCTTTGCCGAGCTAAGGGCAAAATTCGACGCGATCTACATCGCCACCGGCACCCAGCATTCGCACAAGATCGGCGTGGAAGGCGAAACCCTGCCCGGCGTCTATCACGGGCTGGATTTCCTGAGGGATGTAAACCTTGGGCGCGATGTCCGCGTCAAAGGCGTGGTCGCGGTGATCGGCGGCGGCAGCACGGCGATGGATGCGGCCAGGGTCGCCCTGCGCAAGGGCGCGTCGGAGGTGCATATCCTTTATCGCCGCAGCCTCGAAGATATGCCCGCGGACAAACGCGAGATCCACGAGGCGCTGGAAGAAGGCATTATCATCCACGAGCTGGTCGAACCCCTTTACCTGGCCGGAGTCAGCTCGGTTGAAAAAGTGGTCTGCCAGAAAATGACCTTGAAAGGCTTTGACAAGGATGGGCGGAGAAAGCCGGCCAAGCTTTCGGGAGAGACCGTCGAGTTCTACGTGGATCTGGTGATTCCCGCTGTCAGCCAATATTCTGACCTGCCTTTTGTCCGGCCGGATGAAGTTGAAATGACCAGCTGGGGCACTTTCATTGTCGAGGGCGAGACGCAAAAAACGACCATGCCCGGCGTTTTTGCCGGAGGCGATGTTGTTCGGGGCGCTGATGTGGTGATTACCGCCATCGCCGACGGCAAGAAGGCCGCGCAATCCATCGACCGCTATCTTGGCGGCAACGGCTTGCTAAATAAGGGCGAACCCATCGACATTCCACAAGCCATCGAAGATGCCGAGCTTCTGGAGCATGAGCGTTTCCTGATGAAATGCCTGGATCCCGAGGACCGCAAGCATAGCTTTGACGAAGTATTCCGTGGTTTCCACAAGCTCAATGCCATGGCTGAAGCCATGCGTTGCCTGCGTTGCGACCGGCGCTGACAAAACGGAGGGGAATCATTATGGTGCAATTGAAGATCAATGATCAACTACTGGATGCAAGCGAAGGCGATACTATTCTCCAGGTTGCTTTGGCCAATCATATTATCATCCCGACGCTTTGCTACCTGAAAGACATCCATGCCGTTGGGGCCTGCCGGATTTGCTCAGTAGAAGTAGAAGGCGCCAAAAGCCTGATGGCTGCTTGTGTTACGCCTGTAGTCCAGGGCATGGTGGTCAGGACCAATACGCCAAGAGTCCGGAAAGCCCGGAAAGTCCTGTATGAGCTGATGCTGTCCGACCATCCGGCCGATTGCCTGCATTGTGACCGCAATCAAAATTGCGAATTTCAGAAAATCGGCGAAATCCTTCAGGTTAAAACCTCACGATTCGAGGGCAAGCGGTCGAAAGATTTTGTCGATGATACAAGTCCGTCAGTTGTCAGGGACACCAACAAATGCATCCTGTGCCGCCGTTGTGTGACCATGTGCAATGAAATCCAGGGCGTCGGCGCCCTGAACGCCCAGAACCGGGGATTTTCGACCGAAATCGGACCAGGCGAAAACTCTCGGCTGGGCACGGCAGTTTGCTCATACTGCGGACAATGCACGACGGTCTGCCCGGTCAATGCACTGCACGAAGCCGATTCGACGCCTGCGGTCTGGAAGGCTCTGGCCACGCCCGGGAAAGTGGTTGTGGTGCAGACCGCCCCTGCCGTTCGTGCGGCCTTGGGTGAAGAATTTGGCCTTTTGCCGGGAACGCTGGTAACCGGCAAGATGGTCAGCGCGCTTCGCCAAATCGGGTTCCAGTATGTATTCGACACGAATTTCACGGCAGATCTGACGATACTTGAAGAAGGCTACGAGCTTTTATCCCGGCTGGTATCGCTGTTTTATTCTAAAGGCATCATCAGCGAGAAACAGCTTTCCGCCTTGAACTTGCCGGATATGCCAAAGCCGGTGCTGCCGATGGTGACCAGCTGCAGCCCTGGCTGGATCAAGTATGTCGAGCATTTTTACGGTTCGTTGCTGGCGCATCTTTCGACCTGCAAATCACCGCACATGATGCTGGGCGCACTGGTTAAATCCTGGTTTGCCGAAAAGTCCGGGATCAGGCCGGAGGATCTGTTTGTCGTCTCGATCATGCCCTGCACCGCCAAAAAATTTGAAATAACCCGGCCGGAAATGCAGAACAATGGCGTGCCGAATGTGGATGCGGTCTTAACGACCCGCGAACTGGCGCGGATTATCCGTGAAGCAGGCATTGATTTCAACAGTCTGCCGGATGGCCGGTTTGACTCGCCCTTGGGGCTTTCAACTGGCGCAGCCGATATTTTCGGCACAACCGGCGGCGTCATGGAGGCTGCGCTGCGTACGGTTTATGAAGTCATAACCGGCCGGCCGCTGCCTTTTGAAAAACTGCATGTCACCCCGATTGTCGGTCTGGAACGGATCAAGACCGCTGCGATTACCTTAAGCGATGTCAAGCCGGAATGGTCGTTTCTTGAAGGCGTCGTCGTAAAAATCGCCGTGACGAACGGTCTGGCGGGGGCAGCCCAGCTCATGAATGAGATCAAGGACGGCAAAAGCGAATACCATTTCATCGAAGTGATGGGGTGCCCAGGCGGATGCATCAGCGGCGGCGGCCAACCTCGTCCGACCGACCAGGACATCCGGCAAAAGCGGCTGGAAGCCATTTATCGCGAAGACGAAGGCAAGACGATCCGCAAATCGCACGAAAATCCGGATATTCTGGCCTTGTATGAGGAATTCCTCGAAAAGCCCTGCGGCCATCGTTCCCACGAATTGCTGCATACGCATTACACGGAGAGAAACCGCATTTAACCATCCGGAAAATTGTGGAAATTGGATTTATTGAACCGCCAGCATGCGGGTGAGCGCCTGTTTGGCAGCAGCGCTGACATCGGCTGGCGTTTCGATGCGATAACGCATGAGCGCCAGTGAATCCCGGACACTGGTCAAAGATGTTTTTTTCATATTCGGGCAAATCAAGCCGGGCGCCAGGAGATAGAAGGTTTTATCCGGATTGTTCTGGCGCAGTTTCCAAAACACGCCCATTTCGGTGCCAATCAAAAATTTCGTGGCAGCGCTTTGGGTGGCGTATTCGATGATTTGCTTGGTGCTGCCGACAAAATCCGCCTGCTGCCAGACTTCCGGCTGGCATTCCGGATGGACAAGCAGCAGGGCGTCCGGATGGGCCTGGCGCGCTGCTGATACATCACTGGCGTCAACCCGGTGATGGGTGATGCAGTAGCCGTCCCAGAGATGGATCTTCTTTTCGGGGACCTGCATGGCGACGTATTGGCCCAGATTGCAGTCCGGGACAAACAAAATCTCTTTTTCCGGCAGTGAACGCACCACCGCAACGGCATTTGAAGAGGTGCAGCAGATATCGCTTTCCGCCTTGACCGCGGCTGAGGAATTGATGTAGCAAACGACGGCGACGCCCGGATGATTTTGCTTCCAGGTACGAAGATCATATTCGTCGACCATGTCGGCCATCGGGCAGCCCGCATCAATTTCGGGCAATAGCACGGTTTTATCCGGCGCCAGGATCTTGGCGCTTTCGGCCATGAAATGGACTCCGCAAAAAACGATTGTCGACGCCTTCGCCTGGGCGCAATGTTTGGCTAAAGCAAATGAATCGCCAACAACATCGGCGATAGCCTGCACGTCATCGCGCTGATAATTGTGAGCGACAATAATCGCATCACGTTCGGCCTTCAAACGTAGAATATCGGCACGCAACTCGGCCGTGCCAGCAGATTGTCGGACATCAAGTTCCATTTCGTTCCCTCATCCGGTAGATAGTATAGGATACATCGTTGATTCTAGGATGAGCGGGCGGTTCTGTCAACTAAAACCCGTCGTGGGAGCGCTTTTGTATCGGCAATACAATAAATGGCTGTTTTCGTACATAATTTGCCCGATGATCTTGACAGTTGGGCGGATGCTGTCTATTCTAACTAGAACTAGTTTTTTTGAAAGTGCCGCATGACACATCCAGAGGGGGTGTTTCATCTGAAGAAAAAAATTGTTTTGGGAGTGACCGGCTCTATCGCCGCCTATAAGGCTGCCGAAATCGCGAGCGCTTTAACGCAGGCAGGCCATGACGTCCATGTCGTGCTGACCAGGCATGCTGCCGAATTCATTTCACCGCTGACTTTTGAAACCTTGACCAAAAACAAGGCCTATGCCGACATGTTTGCGGATGAAGATCATACGCGGGTGACGCATATCGAATTGGGGACCAATTCCGATTTGATCTTGATCTCGCCGGCCAGCTTCAACATAATCGGGAAAATGGCAAACGGCATTGCCGACGATCTCTTGAGCTCGATTCTGGCGGCGGCGCCTGCGGATAAAGTGCTTATTGCCCCGGCCATGAATGTCAACATGTATCAAAATCCCGCGTGCCAGGCCAATGTGACGACTTTGCTTTCCCGGGGCTGCCATTTGATCGAGCCGGAGGAAGGCCTTTTAGCTTGCGGCGTCATGGCCAAAGGGCGTTTGGCCCGGGTACCGTCGATTTTAGACGCCGTAGAAGCCTATTTTTGCCCGAAAAGCCTTGCCGGCAAGCGGGTCTTGATCACAGCCGGCGCGACCCGGGAGTATTTTGACCCTATCCGGTTCGTTTCCAATTCATCTTCCGGCCAGATGGGCGTGGCTTTGGCGCGCGCTTGCCGAAATCGCGGCGCCCAGGTGACTTTGCTTTTAGCCAATTCGCCGCTTTCATTGGAAGGCGTCGACATTGTCCGGGTTGAAACGGTTGCCGAGCTTTATGCAGCGTCTTTGAAAGCCTTTCCGGTTTGCGACTGGCTTTTTGCGGCGGCCGCGGTTTCCGATTACAAACCTTTGCAAAAAAGCGCCGCCAAAATCAAGAAAAGCGGCGGCAACCTGACTTTGGAGCTTGGCCCGAACACGGATATCCTCCTCGAGCTGAGCCATTTGAAAACCCGCCAGAAGCTGATTGGCTTTGCTGCCGAGAGCGAAGATTTATTCGCCAATGCGCGCGCCAAGCTGCAAAAGAAGAATCTGGACCTGATCATTGCCAACAACTTGTCCAATTTTGCCAGCACTACCGGCCAGGTTTGGCTGGTTGGGCCGAATGAGGTTACTGAACTGCCTGAACAACCCAAGGAAATGCTGGCTGAGGCGATTGTCGAAGCGGTGCTTGGCATCGAAAACCATGTCCAGGCCTGAACCTTCCCAAGAATCGGACAAGACGGACCTGGTTCTGGCGATTGACGTCGGAAACACCCAGATTGTTGCGGGTTTGTTTGAATCGGGCGCCCTTTTGTGGACGGCGCGCTTGAAAACTGACGCCGGCCGTTCCGCGTCCGACCTGAAAGTTTGGCTGGCAAGCGAGTTTTTTGACCGGCAGACTGATCCCGCCGCAATTTCCCAGTGTGTTATGGTTTCAGTCGTCCCAAAGGCCAGCCCGGCTGTCATGAAGGCTGTCCAGGAACTGACCGGCCGGCCGCCTGTTGTGGCCGGCCGCAATAATATCGATCTGGAAGTGGCTGTCGACCAGCCGGACCGGGTCGGAACGGACCGGCTGATCGATGCCCTGGCCGCGAAACGCCGCTATCCTTGCCCGGCGATTGTCATCGACCTGGGAACAGCGGCGACCATCAGCGTCATTGACGCTCAGGGCCGGTTTATCGGCGGAACGATCAGCCCTGGATTGCAGACGGCCGCCAATGCCTTGCATCGGGCCACCGCCCAGCTGCCGGCTCTCGACATGACAGCCCTTGCCGGGCAAAAGACGCATGCGGCACGCCATGTGCCGGTGATCGGGACCAATACGGAGGACTGCATCCGCAGCGGATTAATTGCGGGAACTGCGGCTATGCTTGAAGGGATGATCGATCGGATTGAAGATCATTTGGGCGAGCCGGCGAGCCGGGTGGTCACCGGCGGGCTAGCCGGCCTGATCTGGCCGGAATGCCGCCGCACCTTGCATTATGAGCCGCATTTGCTTTTGTCAGGGCTTCTGGATATGACCCGGAAAACCGAAACCCCTGGGGATTTAAAACCGGCGGGCGGGTTGGCCATGCAGCCGGGGAATAAAGCAGGGGATGAAATCGGTAAAATCGGCATCATCGGCGCCGGCCAGGTGGGCATCACCCTGGGCGCCTATCTGATTAGCCGTGGTCTTAAAGTCGTCGGCTATTCGAGCCAGAGCAGCCGATCGGCCAAGCTGGCAGCCCAAATGACCAGCAGCCGGGCTTTTGCCGGACCGGCCGAGTTAATTGCCGCTTGCGACTGCGTGCTGCTTGCGGTGCCGGATGACAATATCGGGCCAGCCTGGCAAGAGTTGCGCAGCTGTTTCCATGCGGGACAATGGCTGCTTCATTGCAGCGGCTCCATGAGTTCCGCTGTTTTTTCAGAGGCAGGGGCCTATGGTGTGAAAGTCGCCTCCATGCATCCGATGTTTGCCTTTACACGGCGCGACGGTGGATTCAACGGCCTTGAAAAAGCCTGTTTCAGCCTGGAAGGAGACCCAAAGATTACAGCTGCCTGGCAATCGTTTTGGCGAAAGGGCGGCCATCCGGTTTTGATACTGGACGAATCATCCAAAACCCGGGTTCATCTGGCCAGCGTCCTGGTCGCCAATCTGGGGATGGCCTTAACCAGCATCGGCTGCCTGTCCCTGCAGCAGCTCGGCCTTAATGAGGATGAATCCTGCCGGGCAGTCGTGCCTTTATTGCAGGCCAATCTTGACAACCTGCGCCAGTTCGGATTGCCCCGGGCAATAACCGGACCGATTGACCGCAACGATCCCGGCACGGTAGAACGGCATCTGGCCATTCTGCCGGCCGATCAGCTGCCGCTCTACCGGATGCTTTCCCGCCAGCTGCTTTTAATGGCCAGAAAAAAGCATCCGCAAAAAGATTATAATAGGCTAGACCAGCTGCTTGCTGATCCAACCGCAAATAGCAAGGAGGCTCGTTCATGAAAAAAACCGTCACAACTTTTACGAGCATGAAAAAGGCCGGCAAGAAGCTGACCATGCTTACCGCATATGATTATGCCACGGCCCGGCTCATCGATGATTGCGATATCGACGGCATCCTGGTCGGCGATTCCCTGGGCATGGTCTGCCTGGGCTATCCGACGACCCTTCAGGTGACGATGGATGATATGGTCCATCATATCCGGGCAGTTTCCCGCGGCACCAGACAAGCTTTGCTGGTCGGCGACATGCCCTTCATGTCTTATCAGGCATCCGTCTGCGAAGCCATCCGCAATGCCGGCCGGCTGGTTCAGGAGGCCGGGGCTGAAGCCGTAAAGCTTGAGGGCGGCAGCACGGTCCTGCCTCAGATCAAAGGCATCGTGCGCGCCCAGATCCCGGTCATGGGCCACCTTGGATTAACACCCCAGTCGGTGCACGCCTTTGGCGGATTCAAGGTTCAAGGGCGCGATCCGGCGGTTGCCAGAAAACTGCTGGATGATGCCAAGCGGCTGGTCGACGCCGGCGTTTTTGCCATAACGCTGGAATGCCTGCCGGAAGAGCTTGCCACTTTGATCACAGAAAGCATCCCGGTTCCGACGATTGGCATTGGCGCGGGCGCCGGCTGCGATGGCCAGGTTCTGGTCAATCAGGATCTTTTAGGCCTGTATGGCGATATGAAGCCGCGTTTTGTCAAGGTTTTCGCCGATGCCGGCGCCACCATGCGCGAGGGTGTCCGGGCCTATGCCGCAGCGGTCCGCAGCGGCGAATTCCCCGGTCCGGAACATGTTTTTCATCTGGAGGAATCTAAGAAATGATTGGCTACAAGACGATCGAAGAAGTCCGCCTGGCAGTCCGGACTGCCCATGAACATGGTTTGAGCATCGGCCTTGTGCCGACCATGGGGTATCTGCATGACGGTCACCGCAGCCTGATCGAAAAGGCCCGCCAGGAAAATGACCGGGTCTTGGTCAGCACCTTTGTCAACCCGACCCAATTCGGGCCCAACGAGGATTTCGCAACTTATCCGCGCGACCTGCAAAAGGATATGGCCCTGTGCCAGGGCGCCGGCGCCAATTGGGTTTTTGCGCCTGAAATAAAGGAAATGTATCCGTCTGAAAGCTTAACCGGCATTAGCATGCGGCTTCTGGGCGACCATCTTTGCGGCGCCAGCCGGCCCGGACATTTCGCGGGGGTCTGTCTGGTCGTGAGCAAATTGTTTAACATTTGCCAGCCTGACCGGGCTTATTTTGGCGAGAAGGATGCCCAGCAGCTGGCGGTTATCCGCCAAATGGTTTTTGATTTGAATTTTCCTGTCGAAATAGTCGGCTGCCCGATTGTCCGGGAAGCTGACGGCCTGGCTTTAAGTTCGCGCAATACTTACCTTGATCCGGCCGAACGTCAGGCGGCGCTGGTTGTCCCGCGCTGCATGCAGCGCGCCAAGGAAGCTCTGGCGTCCGGTGAACGCGAGGTCAGCCGGATCCTTAAGCTGATGGAAGATGAAATCGAAAAAGAACCGCTGGCCAGAGCAGACTATCTGGCGATTGTCGACAGCCGCAAACTGCAGCCGCAAAAAACCATTCAAGATTCCGTCCTGGTTGCGGCAGCGGTTTATATTGGCAAAACCCGGTTAATTGACAATCTGACTTTCAAACCATAAAGGGGAAAATCCATGGAACTTACTGTGCTCAAAGGGAAAATACACCGGGCGACCGTGACCGAGGCCGATCTGCATTATGTCGGCAGCATTACGATTGACCAGGATTTGATGGATGCCGCCGGACTGGTTTCTTACGAAAAAGTCCTGGTTGCCGACATCGATAACGGCAGCCGCCAGGAAACCTACACGATCGCCGGCCCGCGCGGCAGCGGCATTATTTGCCTGAATGGCGCCTCAGCCAGACAAGTCAGCGTCGGCGACAAGGTCATCATCATGGCCTTCTGCCAGTTGACGCCGGAAGAAGCAGTCAGTCATAGGCCCTGGGTGGTTTTTGTCGATGATCAAAATGCCATCCGCGAGATCACCCGTTATGAAGAACACGGCATGATCGGCTAATCCAGTCCAAGTTTGGCATAATAGTCCTTTTCCAGGATCAGCCTGGAATAGGTGAACCGGTCGTCGACCAGCTGGCAGATTCTGCGCAGATCGTCCTGATCAGGCGTTTGGCCGGACATTGGCGTAAAGGTTTGGGTCAGGGCGTTGAAACAGCCTTGACTCGAGATCCAGCTGCGATTGGAAAAGATGACCAGATTTTCAGCGTCTGACAACAAATCGCGGCCCATCAGCAGGCGGGAATCATATGGCAATCCAAAAAGATTGGCCAGGGTTGGAACGACGTCCAGATTGCAGCCGGGCTTTTCAATGACTGCCGGTTCGATTCCTTTATGCCAGATATAAAAGGAATTTTTGTAAAGTTCAAAATTCTCATCAACCTGATGCCCGATAAGCTCGTTGATCTGGCTGATCGACAATCCATAGGGATAGTGGTCGGCGCAAAGCGCTATGACGGTGTTTTCAGCCTGACCGGCCGCTTCAAGCTTTTCGATCAGCGTCTGCAAGGCCCGGTCCAGTTCGATGTTGCAGGCAAGATAAGCCTTGGCCGGATCGGAATAAGGCAAATTGGCGACCAGCGGCCAATTCTTCCTGGCCATGGAATTGTATTTGTTATATTCCAGGTGACCGCTCACGGTCATGTAATAGGTGACAAACGGCAAATCCTGAAGATATTCGCCCGTAGTCGCCTCGACCATTTCAACATCGCTTTCCGGCCATTGCTTCGTGATTTTCAAACCATTGCCCAAGCCTTTATACACTTCGTAACCCATATTCGGATGAGAAAGGTTCCGTTTATAGAAGGTGTAGGTGTGGTCGTGGTAAGCATAGGTCCGGTAGCCCTGGTTTAACAAAAGGTTGCCCATCGCGAACGGCAGGCTGATTTTGGCCGAGGCGGTCATGCTCCAGACACCTTCGCTGGGAAGCAGCGAGAGGCAGGAGGTGTACTCGCCGTCGCTGGTGCTGACCGGCCAGATTGGCGTATAAAAGTTGTTGAACTGATAACTTTCCTGCGACAAGCGGTAAAGCGTCGGGGTCAGTTTGGGATCGACAGCCATTGGCGTGAAAGATTCGGCAACGACCAGGATAAGGTTTTTCCCCTTGAACCGGCCGGTATATTCATTTTGCGACGTGGGTTCAACGGCTTGAAAATAGCGATGCATGGCCAGAAGGTCCGGGTCCGTTTCGGTTTTGAGCAAGGCGGAAAAATCGATATCCAGCTGATTTTTGGCATAGACCGGCGCCGGTTCACCGGTTGTTTCGGTGGGCGCTGCCGTTTCGGTGCCGCCGGTTGCTGCGGTTGTTTCAACTGCCGTTGATGCCACCGTTGTCGATTTGGGCGTAAAAAAATCGGTGCCCAGCCATTCATTGCGTAAATCCAGCCGCATGGTCGTTAAAAGACCAAATTCGTTTACGCAAAGCGAGGGCGAAAAAGTCTTGTAATAAAGCTGCTGCGGCGTATAGAGGGCATTGCTGGGCAAATGCAGGGCCAAAATGCCGCAAAGATAAGCAGCAATCATCAGCGACAGCCAAACGATTTTCAATTTCAGCCGGATTGGCGGCAGCTCCAATTTGCGTACGCCGAAAATCAAAAAAGCAAGCAAAGGAACCAGAAGGACCAGGATCGCCGGGACCAGCTCGGCCATGATGCTCAGGATAACGCCCCAGAATTGCATCACCTGCTGCCCGCCGGCGGACATGGAATAGAAGGAGAAAAAAGAGGAAAAGATGCTGTAGTAAACGAGCTGCGCAATGAAAATGACGGACAGCACAAGGAAAAAGACCAGCAGAATGGCCTTGTTCAAGCGCTTGTGCCCCAAAGTGCTCAAAACGGCAAGCAGCAATCCGCCGGAAATCGAGAAAAACAGGCAGGATAGATAACCTTGCCATTCGATGCGGCCAAAAATTTCATAAATAAAAACAGTTTCCAGATAAATCAGGAACAATGAACAGACGATCGGCAAAAAACAGGGCCGTCTCTGGATCGGTGTTTTCCCGTCTGAAATTTTCATGATCATGCCTTAATCAATTTCCTGGCGGATTTGGTGATTTGAAAACGCCTGCCGAGTTTCCTCTCCAGCAGTTTACGCAGATCTTCGGCCGTTCCCTGGGAAAAGTCGTTTTTGCCAAGGATCATCGGCTGGTTGGCTTGAAGGTACAGATAAAAATATTCCGGCGTTTCATAAGCCCGGAAAAGCTTATTGTAGGCCAGGCCGGGCTCGCCGTCCTCGACGAAGCCTTCGGAACCGGCCCGGAAAGAATCCTCGGAGAACCAATAGTGAATCGGGATGGTGATCAGTTTCTCGACAGCCCTGTAATATCTTCGGGGCGTAACAAAGAGGATCATCATTAAAAGAACGCCAAAGGCAAGCGCCAGGAAAAGCCCGACCAGATTGATCATGTCGGCTGGGTCCATTAGATACAGAATCAGGAAGGCGGCTGCCATCAACGGGGGAAGCGCCAGAAGCAAGCGCGCCTGCCAGGGTGACTTTTTGCCTTGCAGGAAATTGAACAGGAAATATTTGCGGTAAGCATCATAATCAATGACAGTGGTTGCTTCAATCGGCATCTGGATACCTCTTCAGATCATTATTATCTCTATTCTACCTTCAAATTGGCCAAAGGAACAGTCCGGCCAAGGCTAAATTGCCCGGATGGCCCTGCGTTTTTGCAGATTGTAGCCCAGAAGGAGCAGGAGCAAGGCAATAAGCAAGGGTATGTAAAACGGCAAGGCCTCGTAATTTTTCAATTGGCTGAGCACCCAGCCCTGGGGAGTGTATTGGCCAATCCGGCTCAGCAGTTTTGCCGACAACTGGAAGAAGCAACCGCCGGCAACCGATAAAAGTAAAAGAATAAGCAAGCTTAAATACAGGCGAAGACTCTGATCCAATAATGAAAGCAGCTGGCCAAGGCCAAGCACCAGAAGCAAATAGACAGCCAGCAGAAAGGTTTCGCGGATTCGGAACGGGCTTTGCATCAGAAGGCGCATGGCGCCGGTATAAAGGAAAATCTGGATGATGCCAAGCAGGAAGAGCGCGGCTATCGAAGAGGCATAATCCAGCGACAACCCCCGGCGGGTTGAAGCCAGGCGGCGCCGCAGATCGGAGCTGCTCAAGGTGATGGCGCCAAGAACGGCGTAGATCGATAAAAAGAAAACTTCCATCGAATAATCGGATACCACAAAGGTCAAGGTCGGCACAGTCTGGATTTTACCGATGTAGTCAACTTTCAATTTGGCGATTGTAGCGGCATAATCGGCCATATTGGCGGAAAAGTCCGCGTCCAGGCTTGCCGGCGGAATCTGGCCGTTTTTTTCATATTGCCGGTAAACCTGTTCCAGAAGCGACCGCCGGCTATATTCCGGCAGGACTGCCGCTGCGATCGCCTCCCGGACGATCGTGGTGACCAATGAACCTTCGGCCTGAGAATAACTGATTCTGGATTCTTTCAAAGTCGTGAGGCTTTCCGAATAACCAGGCTCGATCGTAATGACCCCGTCGACTTTCTGGTGCAATAAAAGGCGATTGGCTTCAGATGCGGCTATGGGGTCGACTGACCAGCCGTTTTGCAGCAAGCGGCTGACCAGGGCAAGACTGGCCTGGCTTTGGTCCTGATCAACAACGGCCAGACGAATGTCCGGGCGCTGGTTGGAGAGATTGGCTGACCCGGCAATCAAGCCCAGGAGCAAGGGCGCCAGGATCAAGACGACCATCAGGCTGCGCATGGCCAGAAGATCGATCAATTTTAGCTTGAGCAGAGTCAGAAATCGCATCAAAGACTGTATCCCGCCTTTCTCTTGAATCGGTCAGCTTTTCTTCGCCGCGTGGAACCTCTTCAGGTTCCTGGCTTGGCCTTGCGCCACGAAAGCCAGCTGCCGGCGATTGCGCAAGGGATCATGATGACCAGGATGGCTGCCGCCATGAGTGAAAATGGCTGCTGCGCCAGACTGCCGTAGATCAGGGCAAAAGCCCAGCGTGCCGGCGAAATCAGGGTGATTGGCTGCAGCCAGCCAGGCAGCAGCTGCAAGGGATAAATGCAGCCGCCTAAAAGCAGAATCGTCAGGAGGCCAAGCCATGCGGCAAGCAGCATGGTTTCACCGGGGCGGCCAAGGTAGCCAAGGACCAGGCAGAGCGTCGCAGTGATCCAGTAGATCAGGCCGATCGCCAGGATGACCGGCCATAAGCGAAGGCCGGGATAAAACCGGGACAGGGCTGCCAGGAGCGGAGCAAAACCAGCCAGCAGCCAAATCAGGCCGGTCAGTTTTTTGGCCAGCATAACCTGCCACCAGGGAATATTGGCGATAAGGAGCCGCTCGTGCATGCCGCTGAGCCTTTCCTGCTGAACCTGCAGCAGGACAATCAGGCCGGTCAGCATGGCCAAGAGGCAAGTCAGGGCGCTGATGACATACCAGACGGTATTTAGTTTGACATCATCGGCGATTTTCAGGATCGTTTTGCGGCCGACCAGGCGGAAGGCCATATTCATGGCCGCTACTTCCGCTGATTTCTGGAATGCCGCAGGATCTTGAAACAGCGGCCGCATGGCGTCCTGGAAGGCAAAGAGGGCCGACTGGATCCCTTCGACGCTGCCGGTCGCATTGTTCAGCAAACGGACAAAGACCGTAGCCTCTGCCGGCATTTTTTCATTCAGGTAAACGGTCAGGCCGGACCGCTCCACGCCCTGGGTAGTCTGCTCGTAGAAACCGTCCGGAATGACCATGATCAACAAAATTTCATTGCTCTTCAGCCGTGCCTGGGCCTCGGCCAGGCTTTCGACATAGACTTTATCAACAATGGCCAGGCTGGAGAACTGGTCAACCAGCGTAAAGGAGATCAGGCTCTGGTCATCGTCGACGACAGACAGGCGGATCGGGTTGAAAATATCGGCTTTCCCTTCCTGGTTTGCCGGGATGTCGCTTGATAAAAGCGCGGTCAATGCCAGCATGAGGATCAAGAAGGCCACGGTACGGCTATTCCAGGTCTCTTTCAGATAAAGTCGCAGCAATTTAAAGACCATAGGCCCCCTCTTCGGCAATCATGCCGTTTTTCAGGGTGATGATCCGGTCGCAGACAACTGCCAGTTCGTTGAAATAGTGGTTGACCATGAGGACAATACAGCCTCTTTGCTTCAAACCGATGATGGTGTTCATGATCAGATCTCGGTTTTCCTCATCGATTCCAGCGGTTGGCTCATCTAACAGCACAAGGCAGGGCTGCCCGATCAAGCCTGCCGCCAGATTGGCCCGGCGGGCCATGCCGCCAGAGCAGCGGCCCACTGCTTTTTTCAGAAAAGCAGTGACATTGGCCTGGACGGCAGCCTCGTTGACGGCATTTTTGAGGGCCATGCCGGAAAATCCCTTGACGGATGCCCAGAATTCAAGATTTTGCTGAACGGACAGGCGGGGCGACAGGGCAATGTTTTGCGGCACATAGCCAAGCATCCGGCGATACTCCCTGGTCTTGCCGATGGGAATGCCCATCAGTGAAACCGAACCCTGGTCCGGCGGCAGGATCGAAGCGATCATGCTGATCAAAGTCGTCTTGCCGGCGCCGTTGCCGCCGCATATGCCAAGCACATTGGCCGGCTGTACAGTAAAAGAGACCCCGCGCAAGACGGGTTCTCTTTTATAGGACTTGCAAAGATTTTCAACATTCAGCATGCCGGGCCGACTCACCCAACCTGCATCAGGCCAAGCTGCTGCACGATTTCCATGAATTTTTGCTGGACATCGGGAGTCATCAGCCCGGAGAGCGCTGCCTGATCAGTGATGCTGACCAGGTTATCGGGTTCATAGGTCGGAAGCGTGACGTCGCCGGCTGCGATTTCTGCCTGGCCGACCGTGATGCTAAACCAATCAGGGATACCGAAGCCGATCAGGTATTTGTCGCCATCTTCGCTGCCGCTGAAGGTGAAGCCGGTAGGGACCGGCATGCTTGCGTCAGCGCTGGCGCCCAGGTTTTCCAGGGTGATATCCATTGAGCCAAGAAGCCTTTCGGTAGACCCGACGGTCTTCGAGACCAAGTCTTTAAAGCTGATGGCGGCGACTTCTGCGCCGTTTGCGGTAATGGTGGCTTTGCCGGTAGACTTTTCATCTTCGACGGTAAAGGAGCTGGTATAGGCGTAAACCTGCTGATCGGCTTCCAGGGAAACCGTAAAGGCTTCTTGGCTGCCGTCCACCGGGTGGGCAAACTGGAAGCGCAACTGATTGGCGCCGTCGGCGCTTTCAATCGTCAGGTCGCGCCCATAAACCTGATCATCCTTGCCGACATAAACTTTCATGACCATGGTGAACTCGTTGTCCGAGGTGTCTTCGGCTTCCAGCTGGCTGATCATATCATCCAGACCGGTCTGGTAGGCTTCTTTGGTCAAGGCAGCGCCTTCGGCAAAACCCGTGGACATGGAGCCGTATACGGCCATCTGGCTGGCCAGATTGTAGAATTGCTCGTCATCCCGGATCAATTTGAAAATATCCAGGAACATCTGTTTGGCGCCTTCTTCCTGGACGGTAACCGTATATAGGTCGTATTTGGCCGAGACGTCTCCGGCCTCGAGGGTTTGATTGGCCTTGTACTCGGCTTCGTCGATGTTGTCGAGCATGATGTCGATAACGTCGTTGAGTGAATCCTTCATCTTGGCCTCATCGATACCCAGGTCAAGAGAAAGCATGCTTTTGAAGATTGACACGGCTGAGCCGGTCGTTGCCGCATCCATTCCGGAAAGCCCAAGGTAATTGGTCAGATCGTCGGAGGTGGCGACCAGACATTGGTCCAGGATTTCCGGGAAACCAATAACGACCTGCTCCGTGTCATAGAAAGCCTCCATGGTGAGCAACGGCTCGTCGCTGGCCAAAAGGCCGAGCTGATTGAAATAGCGGGGCTTGGCTTCGGAGTTGTCGTACATCAGCTTGTTCTGGATGGTGATGTTTTCAAGGGCAGCGGCCATGGCCGGATCGATCCCGAGCGTGGCCTCATTCAAATCTACATTGATATCAAGGACCTGGCCGCCTTTTTCCGGCCGGTCGGTTTCGTTGCCATATTTAGCCAGGTCTGCGACCAGATCGGCAGCGCTTTGTTTCATGGTTTTGCCTTCGATCGACAGGTAGGTCGCTTTTGGACCAAGGACCAGGCGTTTGATATCGCGGCCAAATAAGGCATACACGCCGCCAAAAGCAAGCAAAACAACTAAAATGATTGCCAGGGCGACAAACAATCCCTTTTTGCGGGCCTTGGGCTTGGCAGGCGGCACAGGCTGCGTATAGGGATTATAAGGATTGGCATAGTACGGGGGCGGCGCGACCGGCGTTGCCATTGGCTGAACCGGCGCGGCGTAGGGCTGCTGCGGGTAGGGCTGCGCCGGCATTGGCGGCGGGGCGAAAGCTTGGCCGGCTTTTTGCTGTTTGGCGCCGCAATTCGGGCAGAACACCGTGTCTGGCGCTACCGGGGCGGCACATTGCGGACAGGCCGGACCAGCCGCAGGCGTGACGTGATTGACCGGTTCGCCGCAGCCGTTGCAAAATTGCGCGCCGGGATTCAAGGGCATTTGACATTTTTTGCAGGTTTCGGTCGGGCTCTTTTCGGCACGCGAGCCGCAAGAGACACAAAATATTGCATCATTCGGCATTTCTGCGCCACAATTCGAACACTTCATGGTGGAGTCCTCCTCATTCAGCTGGCTTGATCATCAGCCACAATAGGTCTATTATAAACTGACTGTTTACCCGGCGCAACTTCTTAAAATGACTTTATTGTGACATTCATTGACAAGTTTGTGTCCGCTCTTCTATTATTAGAAATACAATCATCCTGGGGAATGATTGCGGGGGAGGGCTTTTTTGCAGATGAACGCCAATAAAAACCGGCTTGAACGGGTCGCCAGACTCATGAGCCTTGCCGTTGCAGGCTTGATCCTTCTTGGGTGCATCATCAATTTTCTGAGGCCAATCTATTTTGAAGCCGGTATTGGCCTGGCCAGCCTGATCATTTTCATCTGGTTCCAGTTTTTCTTAAATCGCCTGACCAGGCTTCATAATCCGCCAGGCATGCAGATCGGCATTTCAATCCTGGTTTTTTTCAGCGTTTTTCTCGGCCGGTTTTTTGCTTTATACAAACAGCTGCCCGGTTTTGACAAATCCCAGCATTTTCTTTATGGGATGGCGTTTGGCATTTGCGGATTCATTTTGTTTTATCGGCTAAATCCCGGCCAGGGCAGGAAACTTTCCGTCAGCGCCGGCACGGTTGGCTTGTTTTCGGTCTGTATTGCCCTGACTTGCGGCTTTGCCTGGGAGGTCTTCGAATTCATCAGCGACCGGCTGTTCGACACGAACATGCAGGCGTGGAAACAAGGTCTTGCCCATGGGCTGACCGATACCATGCTTGACCTGATGGTCGACTTTGCCGGCTCGGCTTTGGTCGCGGCAATTGCAAAAAGACTGCTGCGCCGTGATCCCCAGGCGTTTTACCGGCGCTGGATCGCTATTTTCCTGACCGGACAAGCAAATGAACCGGCGGCCGTTTTGCAGCCGAACCTGGATGTGGAAACCAGAGGCAAGATATGAAAAAGAACATTCTGCCGGCGGTCAGCCTGATGATTACCGGAATCTGTGCCTGCGCCGTTTACTTTTGGGTCGCGCGCATCCTCCAGTTGGACTATCAAACCAAGTCATTGATCAAGATGCTCTTGTTTCTGGGATTGCCGTTTGCCAGCTGGATTGTGCTGCGAAATAAGCCCTGGCGGGAAATCGTGCAATGGCTGCTGCCGCGCCGGGATCAATACCGGCGTTTGGCGAGGGCAATAATTGCCGGCATTTTGATCATCGTTGCGGCCAATCTGCTGATTGATCCTTTATGCCGGATTTTTGGCATTTCCGGGATCATCGACGAGATCCAGACCCGCACGCATACCACCCGCCGGCAGCTGCTTTTAGCCCTGCTCTATATTCCATTGGTCAATGCGCTGGCGGAAGAGCTGTTTTTTCGTGGATTTTGCTTTCTCGAACTAGCCGACCGGGGTTATCGGAAGTTGGCCTTTGTATTTTCCGCAGCGCTTTTTTCCTTCTATCATCTGTCAATTTTCCAGAACTGGTTCTCGCCGGCCACCCTGGCGCTGGCGCTTGGCAGCCTTTTCCTGTGCGGTTTGCTTCTAAACCGGATTGTACATCGGGACCGCCATATCGTCGGCGCCTGGCTGCTTCATGGGTTAGTTAATATTGCGATTATTTCGATCAGCCTGAAATTTTTCACCTGAACTGCTAGTCGGCAAACGAGAGGCCTTCGAATACATTGCCGCTAAAATAGCTCGAACCACCGATCACAACCTGAAATCCGTCGACCAGCAAAAACCAGCCAAGTTCGCCGTTTGATTTTCGAAGCTGTACCCAGGATTGATTATCGGTCTGGGTCAGGCTGGCCGTCTGACCGGATTTTACAGGCTCGATCGCCTGGGATGAGCCCGGGCTTTGCACCAGGGGCAGATCCATAAGCAGCCGGACCGCCGTTTCCGGCAAAACGTCTCCAGTGTCCGGATCGTTGCTTTGCAGCGGATAATAGTCCTGATGGATCTTTTTCAACAGGCCGTCAGATCCCAGGAGCCAGGGTTCATCGAAAAACCAGGTGTGCAGGACCGCTCCGCGGGCCCTGGCGGTCAAACTGCCTGCGCCGTCCGGCTTGATCGTCCCTTTGCCGAAAGGGTCCTTGCCGATCGTTTCGCTGGCGACGTCGCAGATCATGCCGGGCAAGACCCCCCGCAAGACCAGCCGGCTGCCGTTAAAATAGAAAAAGGAGACCTGATAATCGTCGCTGGGGCCCAGTTCTTGAACCGCCACATCCAGATAATCATCGCTGCCGTCCAGATCGATAAGGAAAAACCAGTCCGGCAGGAACATCTCGCCTTCGCGGCGGATCGTCTGCTGATTCAAAACCAGATTGAAGCTGTAATCGTCCACACAGCGGTAACTGATGGTTTCCTGGATGCCGTCCTGATTCAGATCAACCTTGGCAGTCTGATTGGCAGGCAGCGGACGATAGTCGATAACCGGTAATGGAACCGTTGTTTCCGATCCTGCTGCGGTACCACTGGATGCCGTGGAGCCGGAGGTCATGGGATTGCCCGTCTCTGACGCCGTACTTTTGGATGCTGCCGCTGCTGATGTGGTTGCCGTGCTGCCTGCGTCTTTTGATCCCGACGTGGAGAGGCTTTCAGAACCGGAAGGCTTAAAGCAGCCGATCATGAGGCATATAACAGTTAAAAGACTGATGGCAATGATCAATAGGGATCGGACAAATCTTTTTATCTTCATCGGGCAAACCCCCTTTGAGCGAGCAGATCAATAATCCTGGCCTTTACATCGCGGCATGGTTCCGATGATCCTGCAATTTCAACTTAACATGCCATGGGCGCTTTGTCCATGGCTGCTTGACAAACAAATCCCGAATGTATTATTGTATTAATAGAATAATACAGTTTGGAGGAGCAGTATTCTTGCGGATTGAATTTAATCCCGACATTCCGATTTACGTGCAGCTGATTCAGCTGATCCGGCAATCCATTTTAGCCGGTCAGTGGCCGCTTGGGGAAAAAGTGCCCAGTGTGCGGGATCTGGCGATCGAGTATGGAGTCAATCCAAATACGGTTCAAAAAGCGCTGGCTGAGCTGGAACGGGACGGACTGCTTTTTGCGGAACGAACAGCCGGCCGTTATGTCACGTCGTCGGCCGAACGCATCAACCGCCTGCGTGAAGACATGGCCGGGCAGCAGATCCGGGAATTCAGCCAGAAAATGGCGGCAATGGGATTCAGCCAGGAGCAATTATTGAATTTATTGCTGGAGAAATGGGGTAAAGAAAATGGCCATCATTGAAATCAGTCACTTGAACAAATCCTATGGCAGCACAAAAGTGCTGAACGATTTGTCGCTCAATCTGGAAAGCGGCAGGATTGTTGGGCTGCTTGGCCCGAACGGTTGCGGGAAAAGCACCCTTTTAAAGATTCTGGCCGGCCTGATCAGCGATTATCAAGGCGAAATTTGCATCGGCGGACATCGGCCGGACATCCACACCAAGGGCCTGATATCCTTTCTGCCGGAAAAAACCTATCTGAGCAGCTGGATGCGGCCGGCGGACACCTTTGATTTTTTTGCTGATTTTTACGCTGACTTCGATCGGACAAAAGCCGAGGAAATGCTGCAGCGCTTTCGCCTGGACATCAGGCAGCCGATCAAGAACATGTCCAAAGGCATGCAGGAAAAGCTGCAGCTGGTGCTGGTCATGGCTCGGAAAGCCCAGGTATATTTGCTGGACGAACCGATGGGCGGCGTCGATCCGGCTGCCCGCAGCGCAATTCTGGATCTGGTTTTGCAAAATTATCAGGAGAGCGCCGTCATGGTGCTGGCCACTCACCTGATCCAGGATGTGGAACGAATCTTTGACCGGGCGATCCTTCTGGGTTACGGGCAGGTCGTGCTGGATGAGGAAGTGGATGTAATCCGTCAAAAATATGGTAAAAGTGTCGATGAGATCTTCCGGGAGGTGTTCAAATGTTCGCTAAGCTTATGAAGCACGAGTTTAAAGCCACCAGCCGGATTGTGCCGTTTGTTTACCTGGTGACGCTGTTCATGATCCTGACCAACCTTTCAGTGAGGCAGCTGGGCATCCAATGGCTGTCCAGCCTTTTTCTGGCGTTGCTGATTCTTTCCGGCGTTGCCGAGATCCTGATGACCTACGTCCTGGTGATTTTCCGATACTACAAGAATCTCTACAATTCGGAAGGGTACCTGATGCATACCTTGCCCGTCAGGGCAGGCGATCTTTTCTGGAGCAAGCTGATCGTCTCCTTCTTCTGGCTTTTCATAAGCTACCTGGTGATGATCGGCGTTGTCCTGACCACCATGCTGGTTGTGGCCGGAGAACAGGGGCAAAGCCTGGGCCAGGTCATCGATATGCTCAGGTCCGGCGCCGGTTTGCAAAAAGATTCTTTAACTTGGCTGGTTGCGGCTATGTCGGGATATCTTTGCCTGTCAATCCTTTATTTTCTCGCCCAGGTGTTTTTTGCCATCACCCTCGGCAATCTTTCCCGTTTTCACCACCTTGGCATTGGCGCGCCAATCATTGGCTATCTGATAACCAATTTTTTACTGCAGTTAGGAACGCTCGCCAGCATGGTCGTGATTCCGCTGGGATTGACGATCGAAAACGGCAATTTGCATTTTGTTTCGAAAAGCATGCTGGTTACGATTCTAAATCCAGACGAGCCGGTTTTTGGCCTGGGCAGCATTCTGTTTATTCTTGTGGCAACAGCTTGCCTTTATCTGAGTACGATCAAATTGCTGCGCAAATGCACCAGCCTCCGTTAATTTAAATACGATCAGGGTTTGATTTTTACTTGTGATCGGCAAAAAAGCAGGCTAAAATACGATCAGAGGAATATCCTGATGGATGACTCACTGATAAATCTGGATGTGCTTGACACCGGAGGATCATGACATGAAGCTTTACATGAAGCAACAGCCATTTTCATTCTGCGGCCGCTTTTTTATCCATGACGAAAAGGACCGCGAACTTCTGGCGGTCGAAGGGGAAATATTATCCTGGGGTAAAAAGCTTCATATCTATGATGCCAAAAACAAGGAGCTGGCATTTATTCGTCAACAGGTCCCCAGCTGGCGCCCTCGCTATTTTATCGAGATTAACGGCCGCGAAGTCGGCTGCGTTGTCCGGCGATTCGCTTTAATCGGCAGCCGTTTTGATATTGACGGATTAGAATGGTCAGCCGAGGGCAGCTTTGGATCCCATGAATTTTCAGTTTCTGCGGATGAGCGAACAGTCATGACCGTTCGTAAGGCCTGGTTTACATGGGGCGACAGTTATGAACTGGATATCGTGTCTGATCAGGATGCTTTGGCGGCAGTTTGCGTTCTCCTGGCGATCGATGTGGCGATTGAAGCGCAAGCCAGTCAGTCCGCATTGCCATAAACGCTGAAGAAAAGGACCGCAGATGATCGAAGCAAACATTCATACGGAAATCGAAACATCGCAGCAGCAAGGCTACCAGGGATTGAACAGCGGCAGCCTTGCGGCTTGTCGGGCTTGGCGGAAAGTTTGGGATTTGCTCAGCCAGCTGATGCAAAGCGGGCAATATGCTTCGATTGAGGAGCTGGATAAAGCGTTTCACGGGCCGCAGTCCATTGTCAACTGGGCAAATGATTTTGCGGCCGAGCTTCGCAAAGCCGGTTCTGAAGACGCAGGATTCTTGCAGCAATGTATCGATTTTTGCTGCCAATACCTTGCCTGGAGCAATCGGCAGACCGGTCTCAACAGCCTTTCCCTATACCGCCTGATTGCCGAGTGCACTTTTGCTCTCGGACGGCCAGCCGAAGGCGACGCGTCTTTCCGGGATAGTCTTGCGCAAAATCCCTGGTGGGGCTGGGGCTGGATCAGCTGGGCGGAACAATATGCTGCATATGCCAAGGTTGGCTGGCATGATTTAAAAAAAGCGGAAACGATCCTACGGCAGGCCCTGGCGGTTAAAGAACTGCGCGACCGGCCGGAGGTTGCCAGACGCCTTCGGGATATCCTCATCAAACAAGGCCGGGCAATCGAAGCCAGCGGTATTGAGCCAGGCTTATAGCCCTTGTTGCCAAGTATTTTGGCTTTATATCAGATTCTTCTTATGGTATGATGCTTGATGAAAGATCAAACCGAATTGAGGCTATCAATAAAGGAGGCTACTTCAAATGTTCTGTCCGAATTGTGGTACCAAAAATGATGATGCAGCCCGCTTCTGCGGCAGCTGCGGCAGACCCTTCCAGGCCTCAGGCGCCGCTTCACCCGCGCCGGCTGCTCAGGCTTATGTACCTGCTCCGCCCAAACCGTTGAATTATTCCGTATTTGGCGCCAATTTGCCAGCCGTCTCAATTCGTCTGGATGCTGGAGAAAGCATCTATACCCAATCAGGCGGCATGACCTGGATGGATAATGGCATAACCATGGCAACCAACATGAAAGGCGGCTTAATGAAAGGCCTTGGCCGGATGCTTTCGGGCGATTCGCTGTTCATGGCAACCTATACATCGACTGTTCCCAACCAGGAAATTGTTATTGCCAGTTCTTTCCCGGGCAGCATCGTTCCGATCGAACTTGCCGGACGGGCCATAATCGCTCAAAAATCAGCCTTCTTGTGTGCACAGCCTTCAGTTACCCTCAGCGTACACGTCACGAAAGGGATCGGCGCCGGCCTCTTTGGCGGAGAAGGCTTCATCCTGCAAAAGCTGACCGGCTATGGCACCGTTATGCTCGAAATCGATGGCAGCCTGGTTGAACGGATCCTGGCTCCAGGCGAGACGATCAAAGTGGACACCGGCAATGTCGCGGCCTTTGAAGAAACGGTCCAATATCAGGCCGAAATGGTCAAAGGCTTTAAAAACATCCTGTTCGGCGGAGAAGGCCTCTTCTTGACCACGCTGACCGGTCCGGGCAAAGTCTGGCTGCAAACCATGACCCTGCCTGGCTTTGCCAAGTCTTTGATTCCGTTCTTGCCCAAGCCAAGTTCCAATTAATCGATTTCAAAAGACCTCGTTCATCCAGAGCAAAATATGGACGGCCTGCAAACAGTTGCATGACTAAAGGCCGTCCTTTTTCATTTTTCTGGCGGATTAAGAATTGGCGCTAGTTGATGCGCTGGATCAACAGTGCGGTCAAAAAAACGGAAAAGGCCAGAAGCATAGCCAGAATCAAGCCCAGTACGATAATCATCCATCGATATTTTTTCATCATGCTACCGTCCGTAAAAAATCAGGAAAATAACCAGTACGATAAAAGTGGTCAAAAACCACAGGACAAAGCCGGTGGAGCAGCCCTTTTTAACGGCTGTGAATTGAGCCGCCGCCGATATCAAAAGGACCGGCAGGGCGATTGCCCAGCCGACTGCGCTAATGCCCATCAGAGCATATAAAGCAATGACCAGAAGGGCGAGAAAGACATAGGCGGCAATTGCCAAGGTATTAAATACGCTTTTGGCCGGCCTGGATGCCGGCTGTGGATTATCGCCAGCCGTTGAAGGCGCTTTTGAATATTGCGCCCGAGCCTTTTTCAGGACCATTTTGTATTTCCATCCGAATCGGCTGGCTATTTGCTTGACAATTTTTTGAATTGCGCCAAGATTGAGGTTATATTCCACAACTTTTCCGTCTGGTCCGTATTGGATGCTTTTTACCTGCCGCAGGACAACAGCTCCATGTTGAAAGGATGTGCTGCTTTCAAATCCGCCGGAAAACCCGCTGCCGGTTTCCTGGATTTTTTCCCACATCAGGATGGTTTGCGCTTGCTCATCAAACAAAATCAAGGCTTGATAAATGATCTTTTTTTTGCCGGTGCGCCAACTGGCGTCAACAAGTTCATGATCGATTGCCAGATCTGTTGAGGTTCCGATCTGGACGGGAAGGCCTAAAGCGGTCAATTTTGCGGCAATCTCATGAAGAATGTCCTGCTTGCTCATCCGGGTGTCTCCGTTCTGGTTGATGCGATCAGATCCTTGATGACTTCAGAAGCAATGATCAAGCCTGCTACCGAAGGGACAAACGAAACGCTTCCAGGGATTTTCCGCCGGTGAATACATTTTGGCGCTGAATCTGGCGGACAGGATGAAGTGTCAGTCTCTTGTGCCGGCAAGGGATCTTCCCGGGAATAGACAACCTTCAGGCTGTCAACGCCGCGCTTTTTCAGCTCGCGGCGCATGACCTTGCTTAAGGGGCAAACTGAAGTCTTAAAAATATCGGCAACTTCAAAACGGGTAGGATCAAGCTTGTTGCCGGCGCCCATGCAGCTGATCACCGGAATGCCCAGCGCTTTGGCCCGGACAACCAGATCGATTTTGGCGCTTATGGTATCGATGGCGTCGACAACATAGTCCATGTCGCTGCGAATCAGCCCTTCGGCCTCAGCAATTTCCGGCAGGTAGAAGACCTTGTGGATTTCAACTTCGGCTTGGGGATTAATGTCCAGAATTCGGTCCCGCATCACCTCCACTTTGGGCTGCCCGACCGTTTTATGGGTGGCAATCAGCTGGCGGTTGATATTGGTCAGGCAGACCTTGTCGTCATCGATCAGGACAAAATGGCCAACGCCGGAGCGGGCGAGACCTTCGACGACAAAGGTTCCGACGCCGCCTATGCCGAAAATGGCCACTTTACTGTGTTTCAAGCGCTCCAGGGCGGTTTTGCCGATGAGCAGTTCGGTCCGGGAAAATTCATGCAACATAAAACCCCTCAAATTCTACAATCTGACCGGATTGGTTATGGGCAGATCAACTATCAGTTTACTCATGGGAGAAGGTCTTGTAAAGATTACCGGCCTCGCCGGTTATCCGCGATCAAATAGACCGAGGAAGCGATGGCCACAACGATGTAGATCAGCAGCAGCGTCTTGAAGATATCGTTATCAATAAAATTCATGGCGCTGTTGAACCGGTCGATCACGTAGAAAACCAACATCATGACCGAAATAATTATGCAAATATGCGGCAATATTTTTTTGAACATCTTGTAAAACCTCATTTAACCCTATTAGATTTGGCATTTGTTTTTTATTCGCCGATATAAACGATATCGCTAACCTTGCGTCCGCCTTGATAAGGCTGGTTTACAATTTTACCCTGAAAGGTCATGAGCGCCGATTTTCCGCCATCCAGATTGTAGGCCGTTGTACAGCCTAAATCATCAAAAATCCGGGATAGTTCCGTTAAAGTCATCCCGTCCGAATAGCCTGGCTGACGGCCGTCGACCACCACAAAACAATAGTGTCCCGGCTCAAAGCAGCCGATTGCGGCCCTGGGGTTTTGGGGATTCAGCCGGCTGTTAAAACTGCTCATCGGCTGGCCGCCGTCAAGAAGCATTGGGCCAAAGGACCAGGCCTGCCAGGCGCCGTTGGCCTTGACCTGTTCGATATCGAATTGTTCACGGGTAAAGGTTTGCATACTGCCGTCATTATTCATGACCAGGACATCGTCAAGCGAGCCTTCACGATAAAGCTGTCCGTTGCGGATAACGACGCCAACGTCGCGGATGCCGTAATAATCACCGGATATGCCGAGGATGGCATTGTTTTCGTTGGCGATATCCAAAGCTTCGTCGCTCAGGCCATGCCCGTAGATTCCTTTGGCAAAGGCAGTCTTGAAATATGAAATGTCGCTTAAATAGATATCGGCCACGAAATAGGTGGTTCCATTAGCAGAAACCTTGTTGATGGCGATATTGATGTTGGAACTTCGATAGGTTGTAGCGGTTTGCTCGACCGGGCCATCGGTAAATTTGCCGGCAAATTTTGCCCTCCATGTGCCAACTTCGGATGCCGTGTCCGCAACATCCGAGTCTGATTCACTTGTACCGGCGATTATGTTTGTGGCAGCCGGGCTGATCCGGACTGCAGAGGTGGTTTCCAGGCTTGTCTGGACCGTAACGGCAGAAGCAGGCAAAGCCAGGCCGGAAGATTTGAAATCGCGGGGAATGACATGATGAAACAAGGCAAAAACCACCAACCCGACGCCAACGAAAAAAAGATCGATGACTATCACCAGCCCAAGCGGCAAATTGCGCTTCCTTGCTTTCATGAATGTGATCCTTTCTTGTTGGTTACTGTTTATTATATCATCAGTTCCGGAATCTTTCGTGAAGGCTTTGCATGTCTAGATGAAAAGCAGATGAAAAATCGTATTTAGAAGCTTTTTAAGCTTTTTTAAGCATTGCAGACTCCTGGCTGTTGTGATAGATTGCAGTTGGGCGCCAATGATTTTAATTGAAAGGCTGGCATGCAGATGGATTTGCCCTGTATCCTGATTCCGGCATATAAGCCGGATCATAAAATGATCGATCTGGTCGAGAAGCTTCAGGCTGCAAAGTTTGACCGGATTGTCGTTATTGACGACGGCAGCGGACCGGATTTTGCGGCAGTTTTTGCCAAAGCAGGCGAAATGGGCTGCGAAATCTTGGTTCACAGCATCAATATGGGCAAAGGACGGGCGATGAAAACCGGTTTGAACTTTTGCCTGGTCAATGGCCTGGCCGGATCGGGCGTGATCACTGCCGATGCTGACGGTCAGCACACGCCTGATGATATTCAAAAAATTGCCGCTGCAATGGCTTTGCATAACGAATCCCTGGTTCTTGGCGTTCGCCGCTTTACGGGCAATGTTCCGCTAAAAAGCCGTCTGGGCAATAAAATAACCCGCTTTTTCTTCAGCATGATTCACGGCGAGGATGTCCGCGATACCCAAACCGGCTTGAGAGGATTGCCCAAAGCCCATATCCCGCTTTTCCTGTCTTTGCCCGGAGAACGGTATGAGTATGAAATGAATATGCTCCTTGCGGTTCGGCCGCATGAAATCGGTCTTGTCCAAATTCCCATCGATACCGTTTATATCGAAGGCAACCGGTCGTCCCATTTCAATGTCCTGCGCGATTCGGTGAGGATTTATCGGCTTCTTGTCAAATTCGTCGCTTCGTCGCTGATCGCCACTGCTGTGGACTATCTGCTCTTTTTCCTGATGAATGTGACTTTTCCGGGACAATTAATTTATAGTGTAGTTGTGGCCCGGTCCGTCAGCTCATTCCTGAATTTTATGATCAACCGCAATTTGGTCTTCCAAAAAAGAAACACCGGGAAATGCGCAATCATCCGCTATTATGCGCTGGCTCTTCTGGTCATGCTTTCCAGCTATGGCCTGATCAAACTCTTCACACAGGTTCTGGGAATCAACCTCTACGTCGCCAAAGTGATCGCCGATTCGCTGCTTTACCTGGTCAGCTTTGTTGTGCAAAGGGAATTTGTCTATCGCCGCTGATCAATCCGTCAAAGGGAATTCCGTCAAAAAGAGGGGATTAACATCAGGCACAATCGCTACGTTGAAACCAACCTTAAATCTTATCAAAAAACCGTGGAAAGCATCGGCCAATTTGATTTTTCATCGATGAGCGAAGCGGATATTCTGCAGCGGGCCAAAGCCTTGCGAGAGCGGCTTTTATTAGATAGCCCGATCAAAAACCCAACCGAAAACCGGAAGCGCGAGGAATGGGATGAGCGCCTCAACCGCCTGCTGCCGGAGGCCTACGCGCTGGTTTGCGCCGCAGTCCGGCAAGAATTCGGCTGGCAGACTTTCAAAAGCCAGCTCTTGGCGGCAGTCGCCATGCAGGCCGGACGGGTCATCGAGCTTGATACCGGTGAGGGGAAAACCCTGGCGGCCGTTTTTGTCGCCTTTCTTCGGGCAATGACCGGTCAGGGCGTTCATGTCCTGACTTTTAACGACTATCTGGCCAAGCGTGATGCGAGCTGGATGGGGCCGCTTTATGCCAGACTGGGCATTCAGGTGGCGGCCATCCAGCAGGACATGACGCTTTCAGAGCGTCGCCAGGCTTATGAAGCCGATGTGACGTACCTGACCGCTAAAGAAGCGGGCTTTGATTATTTGCGTGGATTTCTGGCAGCATCGGCCGAGGAACTGGTACAGCGGCCGTTTTATTATGCAATTGTCGATGAAGCGGACTCGATCCTGATTGACGAAGCCCGGATTCCGCTGGTCATCGCCGGCGGCCAAGGGGGGCCTGGTTCAATTGACCCGGCTTTGTACCATCTGGTCAGCCAAATGCGGCCGGATATTCACTACCATTTGGACGAATATGCCGAACATGTGCTGATTACGGAATCCGGTGCAGTCTGGCTTGAAAAGCGTCTCAACATTAAAAACCTCTATGATCCAAAGCAGATTGAACTGCAATCGCAGGTCAGACTGATTCTGCAAGCCAATGTCTTGCTGAAGCGCGATGTAGACTATATTGTCAAGGAAGGCAATATCCAGCTGGTTGACGAATTTACCGGCCGGGTTATTCTTAACCGCCAATGGCCTTCCGGGCTGCACGAGGCTGTTGAAATCAAGGAAGGCCTTCCTGGCCGTTCCCGCGGCCGGATCCTCAATCGCATCACCTTGCGCGATTTCCTTTCACTCTATCCCGGCCTTTGCGGCATGACCGGCACGGCCTGGTCGGCAGCCTCTGAACTGCAGCATTTTTACGGCCTGGGCGTCACGCGGATTCCGCCGCATATTCCATGTCAGCGCCGCGATCATCCTGATTTGGTTTTCCGGTCGGGCCGGGAAAAAGAAGTCGCTGTAATCAATGAAATCGAACGGTGTTTTCACAAAGGGCAGCCGGTTCTGGTCGGAACAGCCAGCGTCGAGGAATCGGAGCGGCTAAGCAGCCTGGCCAGACAGCGCAACTTGGACTGCCAGGTCCTCAATGCCCGCCATGATGATGCCGAAGCGGCAATTATCGCGCAAGCCGGCAAGCGATCGGCCATTACCATTTCGACCAACATGGCCGGGCGCGGTGTCGATATTCTCCTGGAGAATCCGGAAAACGGCGGCCTGTTTGTTATTGGCACCAACCGGCACCGCAGCGTGCGAATCGATAATCAATTGCGGGGCCGGGCCGGCCGGCAGGGCGATCCGGGAGAAAGCCGCTTTTTTGTTTCACTGGAAGATGAACTGATTGAACGCTACCATATCCGGTCGGTATTGCCCGACGCCTATCAGAAAAGACCTGCGGATTTAATAAACGCCATCGAGCCTTTAAATGCGGCGAATCCTTGTGAGCCCAAACCGATTAACGACCCGGCAGTGGCCGAAGCCATCGGACATACCCAACGCGTAATCGAAGGACAGCTTTTCCAGCAGCGTCAAATAATGGGCCGCTATTTTATCCTGGTTGAAGAACAGCGGCACCTGATTCACAAACTCCATGAAGACATACTGACCGGCAAAAAGGTGCTCGCCATTTGGCAGGACTATGCCAAAGACCGCGATCTGACCGTGTTTTCCAATGTTCCCGCCGCCGAGATCTTCCGTGCCCAGCAGCAATCAGGCGCAATGCTCTTGAGCCGGGGCTGGGCGGATTATCTGGAACTGGTCGAACAGCTTCTGGATCACGTCAACCTGATGCGAAGCGGACCCAACGACCCGTTCACCACCTTCAACAAGCAGATTATCGACGCCTATGCGCATTTCCTGGATGTTTTCGAAGCGGCAATGACCGGCTTGCTTGATCATCTCACCATCAGGAACAACCAGATAGACCTGGTTGCTGCCGGCCTAAAAAGCCCGCCATCGACGCGCACCTATCTGATTGATGATGGCAGCGACACTTTGGAGCAGACGCTGGGCATCAACAGCATGGTTGCCGCCGCCGCCAATCCGGCCGGCTTTTTATTGGCTTTGGCTTCCCGCGCCTTCAGAAAAAAGGACGGGCGACCCGATTAGACGACGGGTGCAATGCTTTGCTCATCGAGATATTGATTGGTATAGAGGCGCCAGTAATGCCCTTGGCGCTTCAGCAGCTCGTGTTGGGTGCCTTCTTCGACAATCTTTCCTTTATCGATGACCAGGATGCGGTCAGCTGAACGAATGGTGGAAAGCCTGTGGGCGATGATGAAGCTGGTACGGCCGCGCAGCGCTTCGTTCATCGCTGCCTGAATCAGATGCTCGGTTTTGGTGTCGACGGATGAGGTTGCCTCATCCAGGACAAAAAGTCCGGGATCGGCCAGAATGGCCCTGGCAAAACTGACCAGCTGTTTCTGGCCGGTAGAAAGGCGGCTGCCGCGTTCGCCAACCTCGGTGTCATAACCTTTTTCCATCTGCATGATAAAATCATGGGCCTTGACAAGCCGGGCGGCGTTTTCGATGGCTTCATCCGAAATGTTTTCACGGCCATAGGCGATATTTTCCCGGACCGTCCCGCTAAAAAGATGGGGTTCTTGCAGAACATAACCCAGATTGGCGTACATCCAAAGCAGCGGCCTTTCACGGTAGTCGACCCCATCAATCAGGATCTGCCCTTCAGTCGGCTCGTAGAAGCGGCAGGCCAGATTCACAAGGGTCGTCTTGCCCGATCCGGTTTCACCGACTATCGCTATCTTTTCGCCGGCCTTGACCTCCAGATTGAAATGCTCCAGGATGTTTTCCCCGTTCTGATAACGGAACGTCACATCGCGAAAACTGATCTGCCCTTGAAAATCAGGCCATTGCCGGCGATTGGAATCCAACATTCCGCCAAATTCTTTTTCAACGGTTTTGCTGTCTTTGATGCCGGATTCCAGATCGATCAACGACATGACGCGTTCGGCCGATGCCTGGGCATAGTTCATTTCGGTAAATACGCGGGCAAATTGTTTGATTGGCTCGAAAAACTGAACGGCATAAGAAATAAAGGCTACCAGCGTGCCATAGCCGATGCCGGCAATGCCGCCCGTTTCTAAAGCCGTGCCGCCTTGCCAGAGCACGAGACCAGTGGCGAACGCACCCAAGAGCAGGATGATCGGGGTATAAAAAGCGGAAATCGTCGCCGCCCGGATGGCGAAGCTCTGCATGTCGCGGGTGGTTTCCTGAAATTCCTGATGCATGAAGGTTTCAACAGATAAAGATTTGATGGTTTTTGCGCCCGTGATCCCTTCATTGAAACCGGCTGTGATATGGGAATTGAATTTGCGGACTTTGCGGAAATTGTAGAGGATTTTTCTTTGGAAAACCACACTGACCAGCGCCAGTAAAGGTACGGTAACCAGCACGAGCAAGGCCAGGCGCCTATTCAGGACCAGCATGACGATTGCCGTCAGCAGCATCATGGATAAAGACCAGAAAAGGTCGACAATGTTCCACGACAGGGTTTGTCCCAGCCGCCGGCAATCCGAGGTAAGCCGCGCCAATAGCCAGCCAACCGGCGTCTGGTCATAGAAGCTTAGCGGCATGGCCTGAAGCTTGGCAAAGGCAGCCCGGCGGATATCATAGGGCACATGGCTTTCAATCTTGCCGGCAATCAGAATCATGTAACGAACATTAAAGGCCTGGAGCAAAATGACGACCAGGGCGAGCAAGGCGAATGGCAGCAGCAGATCAAGCCGTCCTGGCAGCGCGATTTGATCGATCGCATAACGGCTGAACAACGGGATGACTGCATCCATGAGTCCAATGAACACCATTTGAACAATCAGGACAAGCTGATCTCGCCGATAGGGCTTTACAAAACGAAACAGCCTTTTCCAGACGCCAAGGTTCAGCTTGTTGCTGTTTTCCTGCTCTTCAAAATGCATCGGCTGCCCTTCCTTCCCTATCTTGGCAATGGCTTTTTGGGTCATTTTGGTCAAGATTGTTTTGAAGCTCCCAGATTTTCCGGTAAAAACCGTCTTGCTGAATCAGGCTCTCATGGGTGCCTTTCTGGATGATTCTGCCGCCTTCAAGGACCAGGATCTGATCAGCTTCGGCCAACGTGGTGATCCGGTGGGAAATGATCAGGGTGGTGGCACGCTGGCGGCGCTCGCGAAGCGCCGTCCGGATGGCGGCGTCGGTTTTGGTGTCGACAGCCGAGAGCGCATCGTCAAAAATCAGAACGGGGGTGTCGCGCAAAAGCGTACGGGCAATCGCAACCCGCTGGCGCTGGCCGCCGGACAGCGTCACACCGCGCTCGCCGACCATGGTGGCATAACCTTCTTCAAATTCGCAGATCGATTCGTCAACCAAGGCCAGCCTGGCGGCCGCCCGGACTTCATCTTCAGTGGCTTCCGGCTGGCCGATCCGGATATTATCTTCCAGGTTGCGGGAAAACAGAAAGGGTTCCTGCAAAACGATGCCGATATTCTGGCGTATCCATTCACGGCTGATGGACGAAAGCTCGACGCCGCCAATCTGGATGGACCCGGCCTGGTAATCGTACAGTCTTAACAGCAAATGCACCAGCGAACTTTTCCCTGAACCGGTGGCTCCCAGGAAGGCAGTAGTCGAGCCGGCCTTGATCTGGAAGCTCAAATCATGGAGTACAGGCTGATCAGCGCTGTAGCCAAAACGGACTTGATCGAAAGTGATATCCCCATGAATCGGGAAATTTTTCAGGCCGGTCTGATAATCCTCAGCCGGATGATCAAGAATCTCTTGAATTCTGGTCAGGGAAACAATGGTCTGGCCCATTAGGCCCATCATTTGCCCGAGACTGCGGATTGGCCAGATCAACATGCCGGCATAGGTTGCAAAAGCGACCATAGTCCCTATCGTAATGGCCCCGGCAGTGATCCATACGGTGCCGGCTACAATGACGGCAACAAACTGCAGCATGCAAAGAAAATCAGTTGCCGACCAGAAAGTAGCCATCAAACGGATGATTTTCATGATGTTGCCGCGGTAGCACCGATTGGTTTCATCAAATTTGGCCATTTCGAATTGTTGGGCGGCAAACGCCTTGACGACCCGGACACCGGTCAGGTTTTCCTGCAAGGTTGCCGACATGGCCCCTTCCGATTCATCGGTTTCCAGAAAAACAGCCAGCATGGACTTGAAAAACCAAACCGTCAGGATCAGGATAACCGGGACCAGCGCGATGGTGATCAAGGTATAAGGAATATTCATGGTCAGCATGATCAGGATAACCATAATCACCTGAACGAGTGTCGAACTTGCTTCGATGGCCTGAGTGGTGATAAAATTCTGCGCCGTTTCGATGTCCGAGGTGCAACGCTGGATGATATCGCCGGTCTCGGCTTTGACATGATAATCAAATGGCTGGTGTAAAACATGCAGATAGAGCCGGTCGCGCATCCGCTTTGCGGCTTTTTCGCCGGCCTGCGTGGCCAGCTTGACGCGAATGAATAAAAAGAGGCCCTGAACGACTGCCAAACCGGATAAAACGATCAGCAGGATCCAGAGATTTTGGCGGATTCCGGTTAATCCGCCAAAATTTTCAATTGCACGGTAAAGCCAGTCAGGCGCAGACGAAGGTTCCTGGCCGATGACACAATCCAGGGTGAAGCGGATAACCATGGGAATCAGGGCGGCAATGCCGACATTGCCGACTACTGCAATCAATGCGCCAAGGTAAGCAAGCCGGTTGCCTTTCAGGAACCGGAACAGGAGTATCATTTTGTCCATAAGCCCCTCGATCGAGGAGATATCTGTTATTCGGCCAGATAGATGTTGCCGACAAGCAGGCTGAATGTTTTTTCCTGGGTACTGGTTTTGGTCGAGATTTCAATCTGGTTGAACACAACCAGCAGTTTCAGGCTGCCTTGCTCTAATTTTAACAGCATATCCTCGTATGCAATTGTGCCGGGTTCTTTGCCGGACGATCCTTTGTATTTCTCATTCAAGCTCGAAAGCCATTCATTCAGATCTTTTTCCAGGACTGTTTTGCCGTCCAGGGTTACGCTGATGCCAGGCGCGCCGGCGGTGTCATTGGCGGCGACATTGATCGAATAGGACCCTTTTGTTCCCTTGATGGTCTTCGGCCAGCCGCTGTTGAAATTGCCGACGCTGATCGCATAATCATAATCGCTCACTGGGTAGGAACCGTCTGGCAAAAACAGATTGGTATATTGATAGTCGTCGTAATAGTTATTGTTTCTATCGTCGGAATAGGTCGGCCCAAAGCCGAAAACCGTTTGAAAAGATTTTGAGGCATCCATGGAGCCGCTGAACCAGGCCGGCAGTGAAATGTCTTCGTCCTGCAGCAGGAAGAACGTTGCATCGGTAATGGCAATTTTATCTTCCTTGCTGATGCCGGAAGGCGCGGTTTTAATTTTTTTGTCGACCAGCATGTCATTTTTGTTCAGAACCAGAAGGAGCCGGTGAGACTGGGCGGCAACCGGCACATCCTGGAAGCCGATGACCGGCAGCACGGCGGCTAGAATCAGAAGGACTGCCAGATAAGCCGACAGCCGGTTTTTGGCCGCGGGCCAAACAAGCAGCTGGATCGCCGTGAGCAAAACATAAAGCCAAATCAGGGAGACAACATATTCGGCAGTCTTGATGCCGTTTCCCGAAACCTGGCTGTAAATGGCATAAGCTTCAAAAGCCAAAAACAGGAATGAGGCAAAAGGGAAAATCCGCCTGAACCAGAAAGCAATTGGCTGGACGTAATGGGCGACCATGATCGAAAGGAAAATGCCAAACAGCGTATAAGACGAAAAAATACTGGTCAACTGGGTGAAATCCGGCCATTTCCCGACGGCCAGGATCTGGATCGACCAGATGACAAGGACAACCGTCATGGCCATCATGATCGGGATCAGCACAAAGGCGAAGAGGATTTCAATAAATGCCGGGTGCTTCTGCGCGACAGCCAGGTGGCTGTCGTCCCGATTATAGCGGAAATCCGGGAAATAGCCCAAAAAGAAAGCAAACCAGCCCAGTAAAGACCAAACGCCGATATATTGGTAGACTTTCTGGCTCAGGTCATTGTACAGGAGGGTCTTTACGGTAAAAGCGATGAAAAACAGGCCAAGCATGATGACCAGCGCATAGATCATGGCGATCAAGGCGGATTTCAGGGTCATGAAGGAAGCCTGGTTGTAATCGGTCCGATTGGCGTCATTCGAGATGATCAGTAAAAAGGCCAGAAAAGCGATGGCCGAAGCGGCGATTACCCTGGCAAAGGTCATGGAAGGGATCTCGCCAGGCCGGTAATAAATCAAGGCGAAAACACCGCCGGCGATGAGCAGGCTGGCCAGATTGGCCAAAACAAAAGGAACAGGCCGGTCAGTCCGGCGAGTGGTGGCCACTGACACGGCCATGCCCAAAAAGGCGCCAAAACAAAAGGCCAACTGCAAACTTGTATATATTTTTTCATTGGCCGTGGTGTCCTGATAAATCAGGACCGAGGCGATGGCCGCGACCACAAGGGCGCTGATGATGGCCGCCGGAAAACGCGCAAACGACTTGGCGCCTCCCTGGAACACGCGATTGATGGAGTGAAGGATTTTGCTCATGGTGGACTCCTCCTCCTAAAATACTGTAATTGCCGAGGCAATCTTTAACGTTGGCAGATCACCTGATGTTAAGATCTGCCGGTCTTTTTTCATTATAGCCGATTTGCCCTGGCGGAAACAGGGGGAATAATAGACAATTAAGGTCAGATTAGCGTGCAGCTCTCCAATACGGCAAGATTGAACTACCTTTGGAAATAGAATAGAATATTCTTGCGGGAGAGGAGGCGATGATTCCAGTGCCGAAAAATCTGAAGGTCACCTGGCATGGCCATTCATGCTTTTCCATCGACAACGGCGGGCTTTCACTCGTTTTGGACCCCTATGATCCAGGCATGACAGGGTACCCGCCCTTGCATGTCAAGGCTCATGCCATGCTGTCAAGCCACCAGCACGGCGATCACAACTACCGTGCGGCCGTGACGCTGATCCCTTTGGAAACAGCCATTCTTCGACAGATTGATTCAATGGGAAGCCTGCCGGAAGACCCTGACCCGTCAATCTTTTATTATAAAGCGGTTGAAACCTGCCATGACGAATCCGGCGGCCGCAAACGCGGCAAAAACACTATCCATGTGATCAAGGCAAACGGCCTGACAGTCGCCCATCTGGGAGACCTTGGGCATATCCTGACAACGGAGCAAATCGCTGCAATCGGGCACCTCGATCTTTTGCTGATACCGGTCGGCGGTTATTATACGATCGACGCCGAGGCTGCCTGGCGGGTAATCGGGCAACTGCAGCCGGCAAATGTCGCTCCCATGCACTACCAGATCGGATACGGAAATATTTCGATCACGACAGTCGAGCCGTTTCTCAAGCTTTGCGGCGCGAAGTGGCGGCTTGAGGAATTGCCTGGCCCCGTATTGCAGCTTGAATCGCAGACCATTGGCCGGTGTTACATATTTTCTTATAAAACTGGCATATAATGACAGCAAATTTAATTGACATCATTTAGAAGGAGCGTGAAAAGCATGATATTAGTCAGCGCATGCCTGGCCGGCGTCAATTGCCGTTACAGCGGCGGAAGCTGCGAAGATCGAACCATCGCCGATCTGGTTCGCCAAGGCAAGGCCCTCCCGGTTTGCCCGGAACTTTTGGGCGGATTGCCGACACCGCGTCCCAGCTGCGAGATCGTTCAGGATATAGTCAAGGGGCCGCGTGTTCTAAGCAGAGACGGGCGCGATTTTACTGCCGAATTCAATAAAGGCGCCAAAAAGACCCTGGCGATCGCCAAAGCTGTTGGCGCGCATAAAGCCATCTTAAAATCCCGCAGTCCATCATGCGGCTGCGGCCTGATTTACGATGGCACCTTTACAAACCGCCTGATCAGTGGCAATGGCATGGCCGCCGAGCTGTTGATTGCTCATGGCGTCAAGGTCTATACTGAAAACGACTTTCACCAGGACAACGCTGCTTTTGCTATTAAAGAATAAAATTATTGTATTATTATTTTAAATATTGAATTAAAAGTGATATGATAGGCGTAGGCCCCAATTATTTTCTGCCGTTGGAGGAAGATTGGATGATACGCAAAAAAATAGCCACTCTGCTGGCAGCGCTGATTGTGTTCGGCAATGTGCTGCTTCCTGTTCCTGTTTACGCTGCCGATCAGAATGACTTCGAGGTCAATCCTTTTGCCCAGGCGGATCTTTTTCGCAGGCAGCGTCAATCCGGCATGCTCGCAAACCGGGATGCGTTTAACGGCCAAACGGATGGAGAACTCAAAACAGCAGAGGCGAAAACGTCTGCCGGGGAAAAGAAAAAGGCAATTGCAGCCGGCCAATCTTATTTGGTGCAATTTAATGGCGGCAGCTCTCTCCAGGCGATCGAAAATGTGCTTCAGGGTGAAGATTACCAGTTGATCGGATCGAGCGAAAACCGGCTGTTCCAATTGACAACGTCCGATATCGGCGCTTTCAGGAAAAAGGCGGCCGGACTTCTGGAATACCTGGAAAAAGATCAATCCCGTCAGGCCAAACAGGTTGCCAACGACTATTTTTACGATGAACAATGGGCGCTGCCGATGGTCAACGCACCGGCCGCCTGGGATATTTCAACAGGCTCTTCGGGCGCGGATACGGTCTATGTGGCTGTTATCGATTCCGGCGTCGACCGGAGTCATCCGGATCTGGACAATGCCAATATCCAATCCGGCTGGGATTATATTGGCGCCTCCGCTTGCGCAGGCGATTATTTTGGCCATGGAACCAGCGTGACCGGCATCATTGCCGCCGAAACCAACAATGGCGAAGGTATGGCCGGCGTTTGCTGGAATGTCGCGATTGTTCCTTTGCAGATTGTTGACCGGTCCGGCTATATTGCTTTGTCCGATATGATTTCTGCGATCTATGACGCCGTCGACGCTGGCTGCAAGGTCATCAATCTCAGCATGGGCGGCGGATATTCCGCCGCCGAGGAAGAAGCGATCCAGTATGCAATCGGCAGCGGCTGCATTGTTGTTGCTTCCGCCGGGAATTCCTACGATTCCGCCTATAGTTATCCGGCCTCTTATGCGCATGTTGTTTCGGTTGGATCGGTTGACAGCCTGGGCAATTGGTCCGCTTTTTCCACCTATAATGATCAGGTCGATGTCTGCGCGCCTGGCGAAGCGGTCTTGTCCACCTATTATTCGGATGCCGATCCGGATGCCGATTATGCCTTGGTTAGCGGAACCTCCTTTTCCGCACCCTATGTATCCGGCATAGCGGCCTTGGCTGCAGGAATCGATCCGGATCTGACCGCCGACCAGTTTCTCGAACTGCTTTCCAGAACCTGCGAGGACAAAGGCGCAATTGGCCGTGATCCCCAATATGGCTATGGGTTGATCAAGGCTGACAAGATTCTCAGCCTTCTTGCCGGATGGGACAATGCCTGCCTGAGCAGTTTAACCGTCAGCGCCGGCAGTCTCAGCCCGGCGTTTTCTGCCGGTCAGACCGCTTATTCGCTAAGGCTTCCTTCCGGCTCCACGAGTTTTGTGGTTTCCGCCGCCCAGGAAATTGCCAACGCCAAGGTCTATATCGACAACGTCCTGCAAAATCAGGCGACAATCAGTATGCCTGCTGAAGGGACGAGCAGGCTTGTTTCCATCACGGTTGCCGCCCAGGACCAATTGACCCGGAAAGACTACAGTATCGAAGTCTATCGGCCTTTTGGCACGTATGCCCTTTCGGTCAACAATCCCGAACTGCAATTCGACGGCCAGGAGATCAGCGGCTTCGCCGGCAGCCTGACCAGCCAGATGACGCTCGACCTGACGCTTTCCAACAACGCTGTTTTCGAAGTATACGGGAGACCTGACGGCACCGGACCCATTGGCAATACCCTGAATTTGTCTTTTGGGGCAAATTACTATTACCTTAAAGTCATAGCCGATGACCCGGCCATATCCAGGTTTTTCCCGATTACGATCTGGCGCGGTGAAAGCGATGCCTTGCCCGCGGCGCCGGTTATCGCTCTGCAAGACCAGGGAACCGGCCAGCCGGTCGAGAATGGCGGCTTCGTGCGAAATCCGGTCAAAGCTGCCGTAATCAGCAGCCAGTCTTTTGTAAAGACCGTTGCCTTCAACGGTGCGCCTGCCAATTGGCCGGCAGACGGCATATTCAGCCAGGCCGGGCTTTACCAGGTCAACGTTGCCGGGACAGACGGACAAACGGCGTCAGCCGGTTTTACAATCGACCTGACAGCCCCGGAAATCAAAGCCACAGCCAATGGCGCCCTGCTGGCGCAAAATGCGCATACCCGCTATAGTGTTTTGCTCTCGGCAACCGATGCGAATTTAGCGGCAAAGACTTTAAAGAAAAACAATGTCGACATTGCCTGGCCAGAAAATAATTTTATTAATTCCGACGGCAATTATACCGTCATTGCCACCGATAAAGCCGGCAACACCGCGAGTTTCCCATTGACAATCGACAAGACCCTGCCGACTGTCGCGGCAAAAACGAGCACCGGCGTCGCGCTGGCAAACGGAGCGATAAGCAAATACAGCGTGACCTTGCTGGCCAGCGACCGGAATTTAAAGAACGGAATTTTGAAAAAGAACAATGTCACGATTGCCTGGCCAAGCGACAATATCATCAATTCGGATGGCGTCTACACGATTGCCGCAATCGACTGCGCCGGCAACACGTCTGCCGCCCTGAGCCTGACGATCGACAAAACCAAGCCGGCGATCACGGCCAAAACGAGTGCCGGCACCGTTTTGGCGAATGGCGCCCATAGTAAATACAATGTGACCTTGCTGGTCAGCGATCGGAACTTTAAAACCAAGTCCCTGAAAAAGAACAACGTCACCATTGCCTGGCCTAGATACAACGTCTTATCCGCTGAAGGCGTCTATACGATTACGGCTGTCGACAAAGCCGGCAACGTGTCGGTCTTCACCCTGACGATCGATAAGACCAGGCCGCGGATCAGGGCAAAAACCAGCAGCGGCTATTATTTGGCCTATGGCGCGTACACCCGGTACAATGTCATTGTTAGCGTCAGCGACAAAAATTACCGGGCCAAGTCCGTCAAACGAAACGGCGTCGCGATCGCCTGGCCAAGATATAATACCTTTACTTCAAAAGGGACGTATGTGATTTCCGCTTGGGATAAAGCCGGCAATCTGACGACTTTCAAATTCACAATTCGCAGATGATGGTTGACAAAAGTGCAAGTTGATTATTATAAACTTTCATTATTGCCTTGACAATGCCAAGCCGCCTTGTTATAATCCTATCACGTTGAAAGACTTCAAATGAACAACGGTGTTCTGCCAATAGGGCGGAGCGCCGTTTTTTAATGATTTGTTCAAGATTTTCAACGAAGGAAAAAGCATTGGCGCTTTCATATAAAAATGAAGGCGCCATTTTTATATATTGCAAATAGTAAGTGCGTGCGAAAAATCACGGCGCGCAAGGAGGAAAAATTGATGAATAGCGGAGATACAGCTTACGTGCTGGTTTGCAGCGCAATGGTCCTTTTAATGACCCCGGCTCTTGCCTTTTTCTATGGCGGGCTGGTCCGCCGGAAGAATGTCCTGAATACCATGGCGTCTTCTTTCATGATAATCGGCGTTTCTTCGATTATGTGGGTCGTTGCCGGGTATAGCCTGAGTTTTGGTCCGGATATGGGCGGAATCCTTGGCAGTCTCGATTGGTTCGGCATGAATCAGGTCGGCTGGGATCCCAATCCTGATTATGCTGCAACCATCCCTCATCTGGTATTCGCAATGTTTCAGATGATGTTCGCGATTATCACGCCCGCCCTGATTACGGGTGCGATTGCTGAAAGAATGCGTTTTTCAGCCCTGATGATTTTCACGCCGTTGTGGCTTCTGGCCGTCTATTATCCGCTTGCGCATATGATGTGGGGCAAAGGCGGATTGCTGAATGCCATCGGCGCCGTCGACTTTGCCGGAGGCAATGTTGTCCATATATCGTCCGGCGTTTCGGCGCTGGTTCTCAGCCTGGTTTTGGGCAAACGCAAAAACCATGGCAAAGTCAAAACGATTCCGCATAATATCCCTTTTGTCCTGCTCGGCGCCGGGCTTCTGTATTTCGGCTGGTTCGGCTTCAACTCGGGCAGCGCCCTGGCCGCCAATGGCCTGGCCGCCCACGCCTTCATGACAACCAATACCGCCGCGGCCAGCGCCATGCTGTCCTGGATTTTTCTGGAAATGATCGTCAGCAAGAAACCGACGGTGCTGGGAGCGGCAACCGGCTTGGTTGTCGGGCTGGTCGCCATCACGCCCGGCGCCGGATTTGTTCCGGTATGGGCGTCGATCATCATCGGTGCAGCCGTCAGCCCTCTTTGCTGGTTTTTTATTAGTGTCATCAAAAATAAGCTCGGCTATGACGATGCGCTCGATGCCTTTGGCTGTCATGGTATCGGCGGTATCTGGGGAGGAATAGCCACAGGGCTCTTCGCCCAGAAGTCCATCAATTCGATTGCCCGCTTCGATGGTCTTGCTTTTGGGGATACGGGGCTGATCCTCGCGCAGTTAAAAGCGATTGGCCTTACCATAGCGCTCTCGGTTGCCGGCACTTTCATAGTCGTCAAACTGGTCGGATTGGCAGTGAGCCTGCGCGTGGCGCAAAGAGATGAAGCCGACGGCCTTGACGGATCCGAACATGGGGAAACAGCATACCCGTCATTTTTCGGCCTGGACTAAAAAATCGATTGAAGGAGAAGGACCATGAAAAAAATTGAAGCGATTATCCGCCCGATCCGCCTTGAAGAAGTCAAGGAAGCCTTGAAAGCAATTGATTTAAGCGGAATAACCATCAGCCAGGTCATGGGTTGCGGCCGGCAAAAAGGCTATACGGAAATCTATCGCGGCACGCAGATCGATATCAATATTCTGCCAAAAGTCAAAGTGGAAATTGTCGTTGACGACAAACAGGCAGAGCCCGTTATTCAGGCGATTGTCGAAGCTGCTCGCCTGGGGGAAATCGGAGACGGTAAAATATTTATTTTTGATGTGCTGGACGTGATCCGGATCCGCACAGGCGAAAGGGGAAGCCGGGCCCTTTAAACAAAGCTCAGGTTGTCTGGCGAATGATCAGGTTAGGCTCAAGCACAACTTGCCGGTCTGCGATTTCCGTTTTGGCGTTGATTTTTTTCAGGAGAATATCCACACAGTTTTTGGCTATTGCGCTTTTGGGGATATCGACGGTCGAAATGCCGGGCCGCAAAAAGGACAAATCTTCAATATTGTCGATGCCGATAATGGAAACGTCTTCCGGGATTCGCAGATTCTTTTTATACACCGCCCCCATGCAGCCCATCGCGATATAATCGCTGTAGCAGACAACCGCAAGCGGCAGGGTGCAATTATGCAATACACGGTTCATGGCCATATAGCCGTCATACTGGTTCATGCAGCCGCTGATGATGTTGTTTTCGGTAATTTCGATATTTTTCTCGAGCAGGGCCCTCTCAAATCCTTTTCTGCGTTCCATCGCCGTTGATACGGTCGGAAGATAATTAAGCATGATGATCGTCCGGTCAGAGTAACGTTCAACAAGATGGTTTGTTGCCAGATAACCTGCCTTTTCATCATTGGCAACGACATAATTATCGATTCCCTTTTGCAGATACCGGTTCATCATGACATAAGGGATGCCAAACTTGTTCAGCAGCTTGGTGCTTTCCAAATTGCCGCGCGCGGGCGAAAGGATTACGCCGGCTACATTCAGACTGCGCATTTCCTGGATGAAATTGATTTCGGTTTTGATATCTTCATTGTTATTGAAGATCAAAGTATAATATCCGGCTGCAGACAGCTGCCTTTCCAAATTTTTGATAACCTTGGCAAAATAGGGGTTTGTATTGTCGCCAACAACCAGGCCGATAAAATTCGTCTTTTTACTGCGAAGGCTTTTGGCCGTTTCATTGGGGACATAGTGAAGCTCCTCGACCATTTTCAAGATTTCATTTTTGGTCTTTTCCGAAATGTCGGAATGATTTCGCAGCGCTTTGGAGACGGTGGTCACACTGACACCCATCATTTTGGCGATATCTTTTAAGGTTACTATCCTGTCCATTTTTATTTAACAACTTTCTATGTAATCTGACTAATCGGCTATTTGGCAACGTTATCGTTACCTATTGTAAAAATCATAGCATCATAACCTCCAAAGTCAAGGAATTTATGACTAATTTCGGGCGAATTCTTAATTAAAATCCGATCTGTCTTATTAAAACCATTAAAATATTTTTAATATTAAAATTATTAAATGCCTTTGCATATATTTAAGAAGGCCGTTTTGTGCATATTGTCACGTCTCAAACAATAAGTCAGCTGTTGCCAAACGGCGTTCGGCGAATAAATAAAACAAACAAAATTCACCGGCTGCAATTTTCCGGTTATCCTTCCGAAAGGATTTTCAAAAACCATAGGACTTGATAATCAGGAATCAGAGAGCAATATGGACAAGTTTCAGCTGCCAAAAATCGACCCTTCCGCTCAATAATCCACGTGGGGTATCCCAAATAGGAAATGTTAAAAATCAAGAGACATATAACGTTTTATTAGAAGTTATCGATAACTTTATCGTTAATAAACGCAGTTATGAAAAAAATATCTAATTTTGCAAATTTTACTCTTGACAAGCATTAACGGCGGTGATAGCATGTGACTAAAGCAATTGAATTTTCCTGGCCTGATGTTTAAGCTGATAAATGTTTTGCATGCTGCAATAGAAAAGAGCTGTAAAAATGAAAGGCAGGTGGAAGAAAACAAAAGATCAATCTCTATCAACAAGAATCCATCCAGTAAGCCAATCATCATCTGAACCCGTTTAACCGGGTATGGAACACTGGCAAATGCTCAAATGCTTCGGCATTGCGGTTTATCATATAAAGGCTAATCCCAAAGAAACTATTATAAAATAATGATAACTGAAACAGACCATTTTTTTTACACATCAAAGTTAACGATAACTACAACGATTACTTTAACTGGTCAAGATAGCGACTATCGGATCCTGTCTTGAAGTATTTTTCGAACCATAAGGTGAAGTTGCGTCTTTTTGCGCAAATTAGCCTATAAGGGGAAAATAAACAGGAGGTTTTGTAACATGGGAAACAAGAAAATTCGTTTGGCGTTGGTGGGTGTAGGCAACTGTGCCACTTCACTGGTACAGGGTATCTACTTCTATAAGAATGAGAAAATCGCTGAAGAAGCCGGCGGTTTGATGCATTATAACCTTGGTGGTTATGAACCCGGCGATATCGAAGTGGTTGTTGGATTTGATATCGACTCGAAAAAAATCGGGAAAGACGTCAGCAAGGCGATTCTCGAATGGCCGAACTGCACCTTCAAGATTTGCGATGTTCCTTTCATGAATGCACCGGTTTTGAAAGGGCCTGTTTTGGATGGCGCTCCTGATCATCTGCGCAATTACTATGGCAAAGAGTATTTCAGAGTTGGCGACGAGCCGGCTGTTGATGTCGCCAAAGCTTTGCGTGACTACAAAGTCGATGTCATTTTGATCAACCTGCCTACCGGATCTCATGATGCCGTACGTCATTATGTCAGCGCTGCCATGGAAGTTGGCTGCGGCGTGGTCAATGGCATTCCCGAATTGATCGCCAGCGATCCCCAAATGTCCGAAGCTGCCAAAAAAGCAGGCATTCCGCTCATCGGCGACGACTGGAAAAGCCAGATTGGCGCGACCATTGTGCATCGTGGCTTGATGAAGTTATTCGAAGACCGCGGCATCAAAATCAAGAAATCCTATCAGCTGAACTATGCCGGCAACACCGACTTCACCAACCTGGTCATGCGCGGCGAAACCAAGCATGTCACCAAACACGACGCTATTTCCAGCATCATGAAAGATAAAGACGTCCCGGTGGCTCCTGGTTTTGCTTTCGTTGACAACCAGGGCGATCTGAAAACGGCCATCATCATGATTGAAGGCGAAAACTTCGGCGGCGCCCCGATCAATCTGGAATTGAAGCTCGAAGTATTTGACAGCCCGAACTCGGCCGGTGTCAGCATCGACGCTGTCCGTTGCTGCAAGCTGGCCCTGGACCGCAAACTCTCCGGCGCGATCGAAGCGCCTTCCAGCTATTTGATGAAGCACCCGATCAAGCAATACCCGGATTCCGAATCGTTTGAAATGATCAACAAGTTCATCAAAGGCGAATAAGCCTGGATAAAAGACCTTCGACAAATTTTTCAAGTCAAATCCGCTGAGTTGTGATGAAGTGTGAGGCTGGGTATATTTTCGATCTGCTGATTATTTATGCATCAGCCTCACACCTCGAATCTAGTCGGATAATTGATCGGATAATTCAAAGGAAGAAGCGGGAGAAGAGTATGAGTCGCGTAGATATTGTCGTAATCGGCAACATCATCAAAGAAACCATTCAATTCCAGAACAGGACAATCGGTCCGGTTCTGGGAAGTCCAGCAGCCTACTCCAGCTTGGTTATGGCCAAGATCGGCAAAAAAATCGGCTTGGTTTCCTATTATGGAGACGATATGCCGGAAGCTGTTTCGGAACTCTCGATAGTTGACCGCAGTGGTTTTATCAAACATCCCTTTACCACAAGAAATTTACTGGTTTATGAAGAAGACGGCAGCAAATATGTTGAATACCAGGCAAAAGCGCCGGTCATTCATTTTAACGACATTCCAAAAGACTATCTGGATTGCAGATTTTTCTACGTCTGCCCAATGGACTACGAAATTGACCTGGACCTGGTTGAAAAGCTGCATGCCATGGGCAAAGTCGTTGTGGTTGATCTTGGCGGTTTTGGCGGAGCAACAAGCGATATCCGCTATTCCATTAATGATGCGACCGGAAAAGAAGTCATTTCCAGACTTTGTAAAAATTGCACGATCATCAAGGCCAGTGCCGAAGATCTACAGTCGATCATTCCCGGGAAAACGGCCGAAGAGGCTGCAGACTACTTGTCCAGCCAGGGCGCAACTCAAATTGTCATTACTTTAGGATCAAAAGGAGCCCTTTATCAAATCGGTACGGCAGCTCCTGTCTATACACCCGTTTTTCCGGCAGTCAGCACTTTGCCCGATGGCACTTTTGATTTTACAGGTGCCGGCGACTCCTTTGGCGCCGGATTCATGGCCTATTACCAGGAAAAGCAGGATATCGATGCCGCCGTCCATTTTGGCAGCTCGACCGCTTCATTAGTCATCGAAAAGACGGGCGGTTGCGTGGCTAAAAGGATGCCGACAAAAAAGCAGGTTTTTGACCGATTTTTAGGTGCAAAAGTCTAAATCTTTCTGCAGGCAATTTGATTATAATATACATCAAAAAATCATTATTACAGGGAGGTACGAAAATGGCAAAAGTTGGAATCGGAATTATTGGCGCAGGTTCAATTGCCGACATTGGGCACTGCCCTTCAATCCAGGCAATCGAACAGGCCGAGCTTGTCGCCTTGTGTGACTCGAACAATCAGATCCTGGAATCGATGCAGAAAAAATGGAATCCGAAACGCGTTTACTCAGATTATACGGAATTATGCCGGGATAAGGAAATTCAGATTGTTATTGTCGCATCTCCCAATAAATATCATTACGATCACGCCATGTGTGCGATGAATAGCAAAAAGCATGTCATTGTTGAAAAGCCTTTTTCCTGTACGCATGACGAAGCCTGGGACATGGTGGCGGCGGCCAGGAAAAACGGCGTGCTTTGCATGGCTGGCACCAACCAGCGTTTCTGGACCCAGAACAGATTGGCCCGTGAGCTGATTGACCAGGGTGTAATCGGCCAGCCGATGATGGGCCGGTCCTCCCTGCATGAAGCGTGGAGCCTTTATCATGAAAAACTGTCCTATACCCAGTTCCGGGCTGTTCCGGGCCTGGCCGGCGCCGGCGCCCTTTTCGATCTGGGCAGTCATCGCGTTGACCTTTTGGTTCACTTGATGGGCAGCAAGCCCAAGCGCGTCATCGGTATCGTCAAACGGTTGGGGACGCCTGAAGAATACACAACCCTGGATGACTCCTTCTGGATAACAATCGAATTCGAAAACGGCGCTACTGGTGTCGTCAGCGGCGACCGCTATTCTCCAGCCGTTTCCAATATCTCTGAAGTTTATGGCACGGAAGGCACGATTTTCACGGGTTCGGAAGCGACCAACCCCTTCCAGTCCGCCCCGCTGGCCGTCTATACCTCCAAAAACTACCGGCAGTCCGAATTGCCGGAAATCCTCCGCGAGTATCGTTATCCGCAGCTTTTCTGGTCGGAAGACATCATGACGCCGGACGGCTATGTCCCCAAGCGTTGGGTTCCGATTTATCCGCCGCGCGGCTGGGCTTACAAGACCATGCTCGAGCATTTTATCAATTGTGTGGTCAATCAGACGCAGCCCATTATCAAGCCTGAAGACAGTGCCCTGGTCATGGATGTCCTGCTGGCTGCCGCCAAATCAATGCAAACCAATTCGTGGGTCGATGTTCCGCTGACCGAAGAGACCTTGCCGCCGTTATATTCGAAGTAAATGCCTTCTTAAAGGTGTGGGGCCGCACCCGCATGAATACGTATTCGATTGTGCTGTCTATCCGGATGATAGTATAATTAGAATAAATTGCTATGAGCTAGTAATATTGCAATCGAGATGGAAAATCGCGCGAAATGTCGGTGGCAATACGATCAATTTACCAACCTGCCTGCACTTATGAAGCTGATCAGCATGACTGGCATAAAACCACCAACCGAATCTTGAAGAAGATTTTAGAAGTTGTCAAAACTAAAAATAATTGGAGGAAATATTCAATGAAAAAATACCTTGTGATTTTTCTCGCGTTTTTACTGATGTTGACAGCTATTGCGGGATGCCAAAGCAGCACAACAACCGCGACTGCCGGAACAACCGCCGGACCGACTACCGGAACGACTGCCGGAACATCTGCAACGTCTGGTACCACCACTGTTGCAAAAGACGTAACTATTGGGTATTCTTTCCAACCAAAAATAACGAATTCTGGGGCAACAGCCTTGATTATGTCAACAAGGCAGCCGCCGCCCTCGGCTTTACCGTTGATGCTCAGGACTGCAACAACAAACAGGAAAAGCAAGTTACCGATGTTGACAACATGATCGCCTCCGGCATTGACGGCCTGGTTCTGGCTCCGCAGGACGCATCCGTTTGCCCGGGCATCGTTGCCAAATGCAAAGCGAAGAACATCCCTGTGATGATCGTTGACCGCTGGCCTGGCGATGACCTGAAAGCAGGAACTGACTACCTCGGCTTTATTGGCCCGAATGATGAAGAAGCTGGCTACCAGATCGCCATGGCCCTGATCAACGCCGGCTGCAAAAAACTCGTTGGTATTTGCGGATTCCAGGGCACATCAGTTGCTGAAGGCCGCAAAGCCGGTCTCGACAAGGCTCTTGCCGAAAATGCCGGAAAAGTTGAATTGCTGCAATTTGACTGGGCAGGAGAAAACATGGATCAGGGTGACAAATCCTTCCGTAATCTTCTGCAGTCCAACCCGGATCTCGATGGTGTCTGGTGCTACAATGACTCTCTGGCACTCGCTACCGTTAACGTTCTGAAAGAAAAGAACCTGATCAGCAAAGTTAAAGTTGGCGGCATGGACCTCCTCGGCCCGGCGATCACCTCGATGGAGAATAAAGAACTGTACTTCTCCACCGGCGGTCACTACATGCAGAGCGCGTTCGCTACCGTCATGGTGTTTGATGCCCTGAATGGCAAAATGCCTACGGAAAAAGTCGTCAAACTGGACCTCTTGAACGTATCCCAGGACAATCTGGCCAAATTCAAAACCAAATATGTCGACAATCCAACGCCTATCGATTTCAAGAGCATTTCCCAGACTTTCAATCCTTCTGCCAAAACCTACTTCGAATTGAGCCTTGACTAAGCCATAAACCATACAAATCGTTGAAAATCATTTTGGTTAGTCTGTGTCAGCGCGGCGTTCGCCGCGCTGACACAACATAAATGCCTTAGCTTTGAAGCTGCATTTCATTGAAGCTGCATGCTGGGGATGGTCTGGGGGGTTTGACTTGGAACCATTGCTTGTCTTAAAAGGTATTAAAAAATACTTTCCGGGAACCAAAGCGCTAGATTGGGATCCAACAGACGTCATGGAGGTTTATCCAGGCGAAATTCATGGTCTCGTTGGAGAAAATGGCGCAGGCAAATCAACATTATTTCAAATCATAATGGGCATCTATAAGAAAAATGACGGCGAGATGTTTCTCGATAACAAGCCCTTTGAGCCGCATGACGCCTTGGATGCCGAGAAACATGGTATTTCGATCATAATGCAGCAGCCGAACATTTTAACGAACATGACTGTTGCTGAAAATATATTTATTGGCCGGGACAGTGAATTCCGGACCAAAACCGGCCTGCTCATGCTCAAAAAGCAAAAACTGGCGGCCGCTGTCGTGCTCAAGAAACTTGGTTTTGACCATATTGCCCCAGATGCTCTTCTGGAAAATCTGGATTTTGAGGAGCGCAAGCAAGTTGAAATCGCCCGTGCGCTTTCAAATGATCCCAGGATTTTGCTTGTTGACGAAACATCCGCGGCTGTTTCCAAAGAATCGCTGGATAGTCTTTACCGCATGCTCCGTCTGCAAAAAGAAAAAGGGGTTTGCATCATCTATATTTCGCATTTTATCGATGAAGTTTACAAGCTTTGCGACAAAGTGACCATCATGCGGGACGGGCATTATATCAAACTGATGAATGTCGCCGAATCAACCCCGGATATGATCATCCAGAACATGGTCGGGCGAAAAGTCACGCTCAGCAACTACCGCAGCGAGGACAACAGCTCGATCGGCGATACGATCCTTGAAACAAAAAGCTTAACCATCAAAAATGCTTTCCATGATATCTCATTGAACGTTCACCGCGGAGAAATTGTCGGCATAGCCGGCATTGGCGGTTGTGGTTCGGAGGAATTCGGCAAAGCTCTTTTTGGTTATGAAAAAGTTGACCACGGTTCCATCATCTATAAAGGCGAAGAGATCAGGCTTGCTTCTCCGGTCAGCGCCTTGCAGCATCGGATCGGATACATACCCAAAGACCGGGATCGGGCCGGATTGGTGCTGATGTTCGACCTGATTGACAATATTTCATCGGCATCCTTGCAGAAACTGCAAAACCACGGTTTCATGAAACGAAAATCGGAAATTGAAATGGCCAGGAAATTTGTCAGCCTCTTCAGGATCAAGACGCCGGGCATTACGACCAATGTCAGTGACCTTAGCGGCGGCAACCGGCAAAAGGTCGCCATCGCCAAATGGATTGCCAATAACTCGGATTTTCTCGTTGTCAATTCGCCGACCCGCGGCGTTGACGTCGGCGCCAAGTATGAAATTTATAAAATACTGGAAACACTGAAAAACGAAGGCAAAGGCATTTTGCTGATTTCTGATGAACTGCCTGAGCTGATGGGCATGTGTGATCGTATTTACACGTTCTGCAAGGGTCGGATTTCCGGAGAATTCTTCCGGGCCACTGACTTTGATGAGCAAATAGTCGTATCGAAAATGGTCTTGTTGGCGGAATAGAAAGGAACGATAACAGATGAAAAGCATGATTCAAAATGGGAAAAAAGATGATTTTATCAAGTTTATCAAACGCAATATTTCATTTGCAGCCTTTATCTTGTTGTTTTTATTTTTCCTGGTTACCGCTAGCGAGAAATTTTTCAGACTGGATAATTTTCAAACCATCATGGAGCAGACAATCGATCTTCTGGTGGTCAGCCTGGGCATGACATTTGTCATTTTGCTTGGCTGCATCGATCTTTCGGTTGGTTCTGTTTTAAGCCTGGCCGGCGTAATCGCGGCTTCGATTCAGGTCAAGACCGGCAATACCTTTTTGGCTATTCTCGGCGGCATCGCCGTTGGTCTTGCCTGCGGCCTGGCCAATGGCATTTTGCACGCCCGGCTAAAAATCCCATCTTTCATCGTTACCCTGGGCATGCTTTCGATCGCCCGATCCCTTACCGTCATCTACACTGGCGGCGCCGTGGTCATGATACCCTTCGAGAGCCTTTACAAGAAAATCGGATTATACCCCTGGATCTTGATCATCGGCCTGGTATTTATCGCTATAGCCTACATTCTCCAGCGCTTCACCATTTTTGGGCGCTACACCAAAATGATCGGCGGCGATGAAACGGTTGCCAAGCTCTGCGGCATCAACGTCACCCGCTACAAGATCCTCGTCTTTGCGGTTTGTGGCATATTCACCGGTATTGGTGGTATAATACTATCTGCCAGAATAGGTTCCGGGTCTCCGGCAACCGGACAAGGATTTGAATTGGATGCGATTTCTGCAGTTGTGCTGGGTGGTACGTCCCAACGCGGCGGCATCGGTGGCGTCCGGGGCACGGTCATTGGCTCGCTGACGCTCTCAATGCTCAACAACGGCCTGATTCTGCTGCGCATTCCATCAGAAGTGCAGTTGCTGGTGAAAGGCCTCGTGCTGATTTTAGCCGTATTCATTTCACTGGAACGCAATAAGAACGATGTTATCAAATAATCAAATAAACCATGTGCTTGGGAGGCATTTTAGGATGTTACAAAACAAAGAAGAAATCATTTCCGCCATCAAAGAGAAAATCCTGGCTGAAGCCGCCGCTTTGACGAGGCTGGCACAGGACGTCGACGAATCCTTCAGCGAAGCAGTCAAGCTGATTTCCGAATGCAAAGCCCGTGTTGTCATCACCGGCGTCGGCAAATCCGGCCATATCGGCCAGAAAATTGCAGCTTCGATGGCTAGCCTTGGCATCCCGGCGTTTTTCGTTCATAGCTGTGAATCGCTTCATGGCGATATGGGCATGATCACCCGCGACGATGTAGTCGTGATGATTTCGAACAGCGGGAAAACCAGAGAAGTTCTCGATATGCTTCCCTCGCTTAAAATTATCGGCGCCAAAACCATTTCCATGTCCAACAGCAAAACGTCGCCGTTGGCGCTGGGAACGGACGTTAGCCTTTTGGTCAAGGTCGACAAGGAAATCGACCATCTCAATCTGGCTCCGACCGCAAGCACGACTGCCGTTCTGGCGGTTGGCGACGCGCTGGCGACAGTTTGCAGCGAAATGAAAGGCTTCCGTCGCCAGGATTTTGCTTTGAGCCATCCGGCTGGCGCGCTCGGCCAACAGCTTTTGGCCGAATACCAAAAAATGACTTCAAAGTAATCGAGTCAGGATTTTCGATAAAAATCAAAAAATAACTGGAGGTCCACTATGCATCAGTCAGAACAAGTCGCGATAAATTCTCTCAGAGTGATCTCGGCCGAAGCTGTCGAAAAGGCAAAATCCGGTCATCCTGGCTTGCCGTTGGGTGCGGCTCCAATTGTCTATACCCTTTTTGCGCGGCATTTGAAGTTCAATCCAAAAGATCCCGAGTGGATCGACCGTGACCGTTTTGTCCTGTCTGCCGGGCATGGCTCTGCATTGCTTTACGCGACGCTGCATCTGTTTGGCTATGATATCAGCATGGATGACATTCAGTCTTTCCGGCAGGTTGGCAGCAAAACGCCAGGCCATCCGGAATACCGGCACACGCCCGGCGTCGAAATTACAACCGGCCCTCTTGGTCAGGGCATTGCCAATGGCGTGGGCATGGCGATCGCCGAAACAAGGCTGGCGGCTGTGGTCAACGACGATCAAGGCGAACTGATCGATCACTATACCTATGTTCTTTGCGGCGACGGCTGCCTCATGGAAGGCGTCGCGTCCGAGGCCGCTTCGCTGGCCGGCACCTTGCAGCTTGGCAAGCTGATCCTTTTATATGATTCGAACCATATCACCATCGAAGGCGATACCTCGATTGCCTTTACCGAAAATGTCGCCAAACGGTTTGACGCTTACGGCTGGGATGTCGGAACCGTCGAAGACGGCAACGACATCGATGCGATCGATGCGGCAATTTGTGCAGCCAAGAAGCAGACAGGCAAACCGTCGATCATCATTGTCAAAACCGAAATCGGTTTTGCGTCGCCCAAGCAAGGTATGGCATCCGCCCATGGCGAACCTCTCGGACCGGTTAACATCGATATCCTCAGGAAAAATTTAAATTGCCAGGAACCTTCATTTGCCGTGCCGGCGGAGGTCTGCCAGCTAGTGGAAGCCATCCTGGCCAAAAAGTCCGATAACTACAAGGCTTGGCAAAAAAAGCATCAAGAATTGAAAAAAGCGGGCGCTCCAGGCATCGGCCGGCTTGAAACCCTCTATTCAAAAGAGAATGTCATTTCAGCCATCATGGATCTCAGTTTTAAAAAGGGCGTCGAAAAGCCTGTTGCCACCCGCATAAGCTCGGGTGAGATTTTGAACAGCATTTCTCCCAAATTGCCTTCGCTGATGGGCGGCTCGGCCGATCTCGGACCTTCGAACAAGAGCACCATGAATGACCGCACCTACTTCAGCCCGCTGGATCCGGCCGGCTCGAATATTCATTATGGCGTCCGGGAACATGCCATGGCGGCTATCGCCAATGGCCTTTCTGTTCACGGTGGCGTGATTCCGTTTGTTTCAACATTTCTCGTCTTTGCGGACTATATGAAACCGTCCCTGCGCCTGGCCGCTTTGATGCGTCTGCCAGTCATATACGTTTTCACGCATGACAGCATTGGTGTTGGCGAAGACGGCCCTACCCACCAGCCGATTGAACATCTGGCCATGCTGCGCAGCTTGCCGAATTTTGCCGAGTTCAGGCCGGCGGACTATAATGAATCTTTGGTTGGCTGGCGTTTGGCACTGACCAGCACCAGCACCCCCTTCGCGCTTGTCCTTTCCCGCCAAAACCTGAAGCAGTTCGATGAAACGGGAAGCGGCGCAATCCATGGCGGATATATCCTGGTCGACTCCGAAAAACCGTCTCCGGACATCATCCTTATCGGCACCGGTTCTGAATTGGAGTTGGTCTACGAGGCCGGGAAGAAGCTTAAGAATATGGGCATTGACGCCCGCGTGGTCAGCATGCCGTCCCAATCGCTGTTTGCCATTCAGACTGATGAGTATAAAGAATCGGTTCTTCCCAGCAGCGTGACTGCCAGAATTGTCGTTGAAGCCGCCAATTCTTATGGCTGGCACCAGTATGCAACACCCAAGGGGAAAATCATCGCAATCGATTCGTTTGGCGAATCTGGCCCGGCGGGTTCATTGTTCAAAAAATTTGGCTTTACAGTCGAGAATATCGTTGGTACGGCCATGCAATTGATAAGGAGCCTATGATACGAAAAATAGCTGAAGACCGCATCAAATTAGTCATTTTTGACTTGGACGGCGTAATCATCGATAGTGAACCCATTCATATGCAAGTAACCAATTCGATCCTTGAGAATTTGGGGACTCCATTAACGTGGGCCGAGTATGAAGTGTTTATCGGCGGATCGGACCGCAAGATCTGGACCAGCATGAAAGAGCGGTTCAATCTAGACATGCCGATAAAAACGTTGATCGACAACTATCATGTTGAACTGATCAAATATTTCAAGCAGGCCAACAAGATCCCCCCGGTCGAAGGGATTCCGGAATTGCTCGATGTGCTGGACCAGGAAAAGATCGCCTACGCGATTGGCTCTTCATCTTCCCATATGAACATTTGCATGGCGTTGGAAGCAACCGGCCTAAGCAAACGGATCATGACCAGAATCAGCGGCGAGGATGTCACCCACGGCAAACCCGCTCCGGACATCTTCCTCCTGGCTGCGAAACGGATGGGCTTTAAGCCGGAGGAATGCCTCGTGATCGAAGATTCCGAGGCAGGGGTAAAAGCTGCAGTCAGCGCCGGCATGGCTTGTGTCGGCTTGATCAACGCCAGCTCGGGCAAGCAAAACCTGACTAAAGCCAATTATCTGGTTCATTCGTTAAAAGAGCTGGTGGAAGAATAACAAGCGCCGGTGAATGACGATTTGCCGCCACAATCGAAAAACATCTATTTGAGCTTTGAAATATTTGCCAGCCCAACTGAATACCGTTATGACATTGTCGGGAAACTTAAAGACACCCTCTCGTATTGGCGGCAGTTTATCCCGGAAGATGGCCTGCCGCTCGACCGGCTGATATCAAGGCTCGGAATTAAAGCCGGGCAATTTGCTGATCAAACCAGCTGACGGTTCTTTCAAGTGCGTCATCCGGATCAAATGCGTATCTTTCGTTCATAACCTCGGGAGTAATATAGCCCTTGTAATCATATGCCGCCAGGTCACGAAACTGCTGCTCCAAGTTCAAGACTCCTTCGCCGGGCACCAGATGGCCGCCGGGCATTCCGTCGACGAAGTGCACATGCGATACTTTGCCGTTGAGCGCCTGGAAATAGTCATTGATGTTTTCATTAACCCGGCCGGCCATATCGGTGTCGACCATGCCAATGACGTTTGGCATGCCGATCATTTGGACAAGCGTGGCCAATTCCTTTGCATAGACAGCAAAATCAGTCGTTTTTTTGGTTAAATGTTCCATGGCGATCGTGATGCCGCTTTTTGCCGCTTCTGCGGCAATCATCTGAACCGATTCGACACATCTGGCCTGCGCGTCCAAAGGATTCCTGTTTTTATTCCGATAGCCCTGGCCAGGCGTAATCAGCAGCATTTTTGTCTGCAATTGCTCGCACATTTCGACAGAGCGCATAAAATAGGCGATGCTGCGCTTGCGGGCGATATCATCTTCAGAGGCAATGTTGATCGGATACAGGCATTGCTCTGGCGTTAAGCAAATGACGTTCAACTGACGGTCAAAAATCTTTTTTGCAAAGGCTTTGGTTCTGCCCGCATCGTAATCATCGATGTAAAAATGCGGGCCGGCTGCCCATAGCTCGATATTTTGAATTTCCAGTTTTTCGATGCAATCCAAAAACGAATCAAAATCGTACAGAGAATGGGAGTAGTTGCCAAGTGCAATTTGATTTCGGGTAATCATTGTAATGCCTCCATAGTCAAAAGATCAGTTAATTTTTGACCTGCTGATGTAATTTTCGAGGACAAGCAGATAACGATCACTGTTGACCACCTGTTTGCCGCAATGCAAAGGCTTGTCAAACTGATCGAAAACCTGGTCGTTGATCAACAGCAGCGCCGACTTGAAATCAACCTCCAACTGGTCCTTTTCGACGTGGTTGGCATAGCAGATCCCGATGGTCTTGCGCCCTTTGGTTGGATAAATCTCATGGCGGCTGAGAATCTGGTAGACTGAACTTTCCAGATTTTCGGAGAGTATGAATTCATATGCCGGAGGGAAAATAATGGTCTCAACCATAACCGGAATCCCGTCGGCAAATCGGATACGTTCAAGGGCAATGACATCGGAGCCTTCCGGTAAGCCCAAAAAGCTGGTCTGCGCTTGCGTGCCCTTGCGCCGTTCCGCGGACAGAACTTTTGCCGACGGCACGCGTCCGACTACTTCGCAAGCACTGGTGAAACTCATAAAGTCACTGACATATCGTTTGACCTTGTTGGGCGCGACATAGGTCCCCTTGCCCTGGCGCTTGATCAGCAAACCGTCTTCGACAAGTTCTTCAATAGCGTTGCGAACAGTAATCCGACTGATCTCATATTTCTTGCTCAGTTCCTCTTCGGTCGGAATTTTACAGTCGACCTTTAGTTCGCCATTGGCAATAGCTTGGCGAATGGCATCGATTAACTGCTTATATAGGGGAACCCCATTGTTCATGTTCAGTTTTTCAATCACACAACCACCACTTATCACCAGATTTTATTTGACGATTATCATCCTATTTATAACGTTATCATAAGTGAATGGTACAATCAATAAAAAGGTCTATTCAACATAAAACGTATTAATACGGATTGAAGATCTGAACAATCTCGGCTGCAGTATCGCTGCCTGATTGCAGGCATCCAGGAATGTCCAAATGATTGATAACGCCATACATGAAGCCGGCAATAAAGGCATCGCCCGCGCCGACCGTGTTGACCACCGGCACTTTGGAAATTCCGCACTCATGGAAATTATTACCGTCAAAACAGATGCTGCCCTCTTCGCCGAAGGTTGCAGTAACCAGTTTTGGGCCGAAGGCTTTGGCATAACGCAAAAATTCTTTGATTTCCGGCTTTTTCGATTCACATGAGAAAAAAGCATAATCGATGTGCGGCAGCAATTGGGCGGTGTTCTTTTCATCCGCCTTGTTGGAAAAGTCAAAAATAACCTGGCATTTGGCGGTTTTTATATCCGGCAGCTGGTGCAGGATTTTGCCGGTCAGATCGGTATGCACAAAATCATGGGTTTTTATAAATTCGATATCTTCCGGGCGCAGTTTAAAATCTTTCATGACGCCTTCGATATTCTCCACATGCACCCGATCCACGCCGTTGCGCAAAGCCATCCGGAAAATCGACGTATGGCCTTCGGCAATTTGCATATGCGAAACATCAATCTTGAAACTTTTAAGGACATCCAGCATTTCCTGGCCGTATGCATCGGTTCCGACAATGCTGACAGCAGAGGTTTGGATGCCTTTTTTACTTAGGTTGATAATGCAGTCGATCCCATTACCGGTCGGGTAATGGATATTCAAGTTTTCGTAGATATCAATACAGCAAAAACCTACAGCAGCAACTTTCATGAAATAAAGTCCTCCAAAAGGGCCAGGCTGGAGCCTGTTTTTAATAACGCATAAGTAATACATAATATAACGTATGCAAAAACAGTATAAAAGCCCAACCCGATTCTGTCAATTAAATAAAATCGAATGAATTCGTAGTAAAACATATTGATACGATATAAATATGATGATATAATACGTAATAAATTTGATGGTTTTCGGGAGGTTAATTTTTGTGCTGAATTTTTGTGAAGAAAAATATCTGGAAACAGAAAGAAATGGTTTGAGAAATGTAAGCCGAATTGAAGAAGTGGTTGACCATCTTTGCGAACGTGGATATAGCAATTTGTTTTTTGTCGGCATTGGCGGCACGATCGCTTATGCCCAACAGATCGAGACTATCGTTAAAACGCGTTCGAATCTGATGTTGTTTGCTGAAAACGCAGCGGATTTGGTTACGCTTGGCCATAAGAAATTCAATAAAGACTCGATCATGGTTATCGAATCTATTTCCGGGGATACGCCGGAGATCGTGCGTGCAGTTGAAAAGGCCCATGAAATTGGCGCGACCGTTATTGGTTTTGTTGAAAAAGAGGATTCGCCGTTGGCAAAGTCTGTTGACTTCCTGATTCAAAGTGTGGGCGGCGCCTATTGTTTCTGGTATACGGTCGCCTTGCGCTTTATGAAAAACGCCGGCGAATTCGAGGAATACGACCGGTTTTTCCAATGCCTGCAGAACATTCCGGAAGCGCTTTGCCAGGTCAAGAAAGATGTAGACAAAAAAGCCCAGGAATTTGCCCAAAAATACAAAGACGAACCGATTCATTATTTGGTTGGCGCCGGGAATTTGTCTGCGTGGGCGTATTGCTATGCCATGTGCATTATGGAAGAAATGCAATGGATTAGAACCAAATATGTTTCGGCTCCGGAATTTTTCCACGGGACTTTGGAAGTGATTGACCGCGACACCAGCGTCATCTTGTTTAAGGGAGAAGATGAAGCCAGGCCGCAAATCGACCGGGTTGAAAAATTCGTCAATCGGGTCAGCGCAAAGGTCAGCGTATTTGATACCAAAGATTTTGAATTAGCTGGCATCGACAAAGAATTCCGCGGCCTGGTATCGCCTTTCGTCATGCGCGCCCTCTGCCAGAGAATTTCAAAACATTTGGAATTCGAGCGGCGTCATCCCCTGGAGATCAGAAGATATTATCGCCATATAAACTATTAACAGTGCACAGTGCATAAATAGAACGACAAACCTTTAACATTATGCCGAATCGCACTTGTGCTGTTTACAAAAAAATCTTTCATGATATAATGACAACAAACAAAGTATAATGATATATAACGATAGACGCAATGGGAGACTACTCATATGCTTCGGTGCTTAACAATGTCTATTTGCGGGAATTATCCCAGGCCAAACAGCATCCCTACACCAATCGCAGATATATGTGGAAAGTCAGCTATTAATCAATTTAAGTCGGTTCAAAAACAATATTTTGGAGGATAACAAAATGGAAATCAAGAAAATCGTCAGTGAGATTATTAAAACAAGGCCAATCGACAAGGTGTTTTTCGCAGCTTGCGGCGGTTCGATTGCGGCTTTTTACCCGGCAAAATATTTTCTGGAAAAGGAAAGCAATTCTTTGAAAAGAATTGGCTTTTACACAGCCAACGAATTTGTCCATTCAACACCGTCGAGCCTCGATTCCAGCAGCCTCGTCATCGTCTGCTCGCATCAGGGCGATACGCCTGAAACCGTGAAGGCGGCGGAAGTTGCCAAACAGCGCGGAGCGGCGATTGTGTCGTTCACCTACGCGCCGGGCTCGGCGGTCACGAAGAATGCCGATTATGCGCTGATTTACAGCTGGGGCAGCCAGGCTATCTATTCGCAAAAGAAAGAGTCTTTGGGGTTATTGCTTTGCATGGAGCTGCTTTATCAGCAGGAAGGCTGGAGCAATTACGAAAAGGCAATGGCCAGCTTTGGCCGTTATGATGCTCTGGTAGAAAAAGCGAGAGCGCAATGCGTCGAGGCGGCAGTCCGCTTTGGCGAAGCCAATAAAGTCGAGAAAAACATTTATACCATCGGCAGTGGCGCCGGATGGGGCGCTGCCTATATGGAGAGTATTTGCATTTTGCTTGAAATGCAATGGATCCATTCGGCCTGCATCCATTCTGGTGAATTTTTCCACGGCCCGCTCGAAATTACCGATACGGAAACCCCGTTCCTTGTTTTTGTCGGCGAGGGGTCATCCCGTCCTTTAGACGAGCGGGTTATGGAATTTTTAGCCAAATATGGCAGAAAAGTCTATGCGATCGACGTCAAAGAGCTTGGAATCAATGTTCTGGATGATTCGGTTGTGGAGTATTTCTCACCCTTACTGCAAACTGCGGTTGTCGACGTCTATAACCAGAGACTGGCTGAAGCCAGAAAACATCCCTTGTCAACGCGTCGCTACATGTGGAAGGTCAGCTACTAAGGATGATCAGGAAGGGGAATAGGGCATGAAAATCAAAAATTCAACAATATCCGGGATGAACATCCATTATAAATTTTTCCCCCTGGATTACTTTTTGGACAAGATGGTTGAGAACGGCTATGAAACCATTGAACTTTGGGGCGCCTACCCGCATCACCTCCACCATCTGTTTGATGATATTTCCTTTCCTTCAGTCCAGGAGGTAAAAAGCAAAATCCGCTCGAGAGGGCTGAATATTTCGTGCTATACGCCTGAGCAGGTTATTTATCCCATCAACATTGCGGCCAAAGAAGATTACATTCGCCAAAAAAGCATTGAGTATTTCAAAAGGTGCCTGGAAGCTGCGTCAGAGCTGGAAACCGACAAAATGCTGGTTACGCCTGGCTGGGGATACTTCAACGAGGATGTTTCGGAAGCCTGGGCCAGAACCCGCGAATCGCTCCAGGTCCTCGGCGGTTATGCCCAGAAATGCGGGATCAAAATCGCACTGGAAAACTTGCGGCAGGATGAATCGAATATCATTTACAATCTGCCCACCTTGAAGAAAATGCTGGATGAAGTCGCCCATCCCTATATCAAGGGCATGGTCGACACCATCCCGATGGCCATTGCCGGTGAAACTCTGGCCGACTATTTCGAAACCATCGGCGGCGACCTGATCCACATCCATTTCCTGGACGGCATGCCCAGAGGCCATCTGGCTTGGGGCGACGGCATCCTGCCGCTGGAAGAATATCTGAGAACCGTAGAAAAGTATGGCTATCAGGGCTATTTGTCTTTGGAAATAACCGACGCCAGATATTATTTCCACCCGGAGGAAGCTTGCAAGAAGAGTATTGAAGCGATCAGAAAATATATTTGAAAGCCTAAGCCATTTATTTAGGGGGAAAATAAATGATCAAGCTTGACAAAAGCCAGATTGCCATAGGGAATTACCACTATGTCTCTTTTTCGTTCGATTATTTTCTTGATTCGGTCCAGAAGCTTGGGATCAAGAACATTGAACTGTGGGGTGCCAAACCGCATTTTTGTGTGGACGATCAGGATCAACAGACGATCAGGGAGATCAAAAAGCAGATTGACGACCGGGGATTGAAGCTGATCAGCTTTTGCCCGGAACAAAATACCTATCCGATCGATATTTCCTGCCGGGAGACCAGACTAAGGCAAAGAAGCGTCGACCACATGGTCAGGGCGATTGAAACAGGCGCCCTGCTAGGTTCGCCGACCCTGCTGGTTTGCCCTGGAAATGGCTATATGGACGAACCTTTAGAAGCTGCCTGGGCTCGCTGCCGGGAATCATTGCTTGCTCTTGCCGCCGCCGCCCAATCCTGTCAAATGACACTCGTTCTGGAAACACAATCTGTTGAAGAATCTAATTTTCTGAATAATGTCCATCAGCAAAAGAAGATGATCGATGAAGTCGGGCATCCGAATTTGAAAGCCATGCTGGATACGGTGCAAATGGCGCAATTCGACCGGAGTATCGACGAGAACATCAGGATCCTGGGTTCGGATATGAAACATGTCCACCTTGGCAATACCCTGGCCATTGACCGGGATCTCAAAGAACAGCACATTCGGGCCGGCATTTTAACCGGTAAAAAAGTCAGCGGACACATTGGCTTCAAAGAAGGCAATCTGCCGCTCGAAGACTATCTTCTGGCGCTTGCCGGGCATCATTATCAGGATTACGTCACGATTGAAATATGCCAGAGGGCCTATTTCCTGCAGGCTGAAAAATACGCCAGGGAAGCCTTTGAGACAATTTCGCAATATTTGGCCTAAGATCCCAAACCCAGTTGGCGATTGTTTGTGTGCGGCCGCACATGGATAATAATAATTAAGGAGGAAAAAAAATGAAAAGAGTGCTCACGATCCTTTTGGCCTTGGTTGTCGTTCTGTCATTGCTGGCAGGCTGCAACAATTCTTCCGCGAGCAGCACAACTGCAGCATCCAACTCCGGATCAACAACAACTGCAGCCGGCTCGACCGAGAAAACAGAACTTAGTCTCTGGCATTATTTTGGGACACCCAGTATTCAGACGCTATTCCAGGAATATGTGGATGACTACAACAAATCCCAGGATAAATCGACCGTCAAAGTGACTATTCTTCCGTTCGCCGACTTCAAAAAGCAGCTGTCGATCAGCGCAGCGGCCGAAAGCCTGCCGGACATCGTCTTCATTGACAACTGCGACACCGTTGCCTACGCGGCGATGGGCATGTTTGCCGATTTGACCGAACAGGTCAAAGACTGGCCGGACATCAACGATTATTTTCCGCAGATCCTGAAAACCTGCAAATATGAAGATAAGATCTATGCCCTGCCTTCTCATTCCAATAACCTTGCGATCTACTACAATGTCGATATGATGAAAGCTGCAGGACAAACCCCTCCGAAGACCTTTGAAGAACTTCCCAAGGTTGCCAAGGCTTTGACCAACAGCGACACCTACGGATTTGCATTCAGCGCCGTCATGAGCGAAGAAGGCACATTCCAGTATATTCCGTTCCATTGGTCCAATGGCGGCGAATCCATGAAGATTGACAGCCAGGAAGGCATCGAGACCATGACCCTGTTCGCCAATATGGTCAAAGACGGCAGCATGCCGAAAGAAGTTGTCAGCTGGACACAAGGCGATCTGCCGACCCAGTTTGCCGCTGGCAAAATTGCCATGATGGTCATGGGAACCTGGAGAATCGATCCGCTGCACACCACTTCGCCCGACCTCAACTGGGATGTTGCCCCGCTGCCTTATGGCAAGTCACCCGCAAATGTCTATGGCGGTGAAAACCTGGCCGTAGTCAAAGGCAAGCATGTTGACGAATCATTTGATTTCCTTTCCTGGTTCTTGAATTTTGAACGCAGCAAGAAGTGGAATCTGGTCAGCAATGAATTCCCGGCCAGAAACTCGACCATGAAAGATGCTGACTTCGTTGACGCCCCGTATTGGAAGACCTTCATCGAAATGATCCCGGATACGCGCGCCAGAGACGTCACCCCCGCATGGCCCGAGATTTCCGTCGGCTATCAGACCGCTTTGCAGAATGCCTTGACCCTGCAGAAGACCCCTGAAGAAGCCCTCAAAGAAGGCCAGGCCATTATTGATGCCGCATTGAAAAAGTAATTCGTAATTCTCCTTAAACGGCTTTTTTGCCGGCGGTGAATTGGTTGCAATTTCCGCCGGCAAAAAACCACTTAACATGGGTTGAATGTATACTTGGTAGGTGATAACATTGAAACTTTTTAAGGGCGAAAGAGTTGGATACCTGTTTATTATCCCGGGTTTGCTTTATATGGCATGCTTGATGTTTTATCCCATCATCTACAACTTCATTTTGAGTTTTCAAAAAGTCGACGTGATGAGCTTGATGAAGCCAGATAAAGAGTTTATCTTTTTTGACAATTACATAAACGTCTTCGAAAAAGGTGCAATTTTTAACTCGATCAACAAATCATTCATTTTTACAATCGGGTGCATCGTTTTTCAATTTTCACTGGGGTTGCTTTTGGCAGTATTGTTTAATCGCCAATTAAAAATATATAAGTTTATGAAAGCGGTAATCATGGTCCCCTATATCATGCCAGTTACCGTAACGGCAATTCTTTGGAAATTCATGTTCAGCGTCAAGGGCGGCATCATCAACGAAGCCCTCATGATGCTTGGCATCATCAAACAGCCGGTCGAATGGCTCCTGATGCCGGATTCGGCCATGTGGTCGGTTATTATCGGCAATATCTGGTGCGGTGTGCCGTTCAATATGATTCTGCTTGCCTCAGGACTGGTCAGCATTCCAGCCGAAATGTATGAAAGCGCCCTGATCGACGGCGCCAACGCTATCCAGAAGTTCATATACATTACCATTCCTTTATTAAAGGCTTCGATCAAAGCGGTGCTGGTGCTCGGCTTTGTCTACACGTTCCGCTGCTTTGAACTGGTTTATGTCATGACCGCCGGCGGGCCGGTTGACGGTACCGAGATTATTCCGATCTTGTCATACAAACGGTCATTTGTCCAATTTAACTTCAGTGAAGGCGCAGCTATTGGGAATATCATGTTTATCATCCTGTTCACAGTCGGCTTGCTCTATACCCGGATGATCAGCAAAGAGGAGGTGATGTAAGATGACCTTGAATAGTTATAAAATCCTGAAAAATTTCAAAGGATCCTTATCGGTCATCGTGGTCACGTTGCTTTTCCTGCTGATGGTTTTTCCGCTTTTCTGGATGTTTTCCTGTTCGATCCGACCTGAATCCGAAATTTTCATCAGGCCGCCGCATTTGTTTCCGGCTTCGCCGACGTTGGCTTCCTATATTTCACAAATATCCAGCATCACGTTTAATGTCTGGAAATCTTTCCAGAACAGCTTCATTATTTCGACCGCAACCATGATTTTGTCGGTTATTCTGTCGACTGGTTCGGCATATGGCCTGGCCCGCTACAATATCAGGGGCAAAAAGCTGATCATCTTCCTGTTTTTAATGTCGCAAATGCTTCCTCAGGTTTTTACACTGGTGCCGAATTTCATTATTTTTAAAAACATTGGAATTTTCAACACTTATTTTGCGCCGATCATGGCCAATGCGACCATTGCCATTCCCTTCTGCGTCCTGATGATGAGAACCTACTTTTTGTCCGTGCCGAAAGAGATTGACGATGCCGCCAGCATCGACGGCTGCAATGCCTTCAAATCGTTTTTGCTGATCATGCTGCCGATTTCGGCCACCGGTTTGGTCGTTTCCTTCGTCTTTTCATTTCTCTTTGGCTATGGCGACATGGTCTACAGCTTGACTTACGTGACCAATTCGGAAATGTGGCCGATTACGACCGGCATCTACAATGTTGTCGGCCGATATGGCATTGAATGGAGCAGGGCCATGGCATTTGGTTTCTTGACCGCCATGCCGGTTTTGCTGATATTCATTTTCATGCAGAAATTCATCGTTCAAGGATTAACCAGTGGCGCTGTCAAGGGATAAGCAAACAGGAAAGACCCATCACAGGAGCAATTGGTTTTTATAATATCTATTTATTCTAGGAGGACATAAGAAAAATGGTTATCGATATGCATGTGCACCCCGGTTTTTATCTCGCAATCAGCGGGGATCAGGAGGAAATAGCTTTTCGCAAAAAGGCCATGGGCTGGGACTTGATGTCAACTTTTCCCGTTGAACTGACAAGGACGCAAATGGAAATGGCCGGCGTCGACAAGCTGGTTCTCCTGCCGCTTGATCTGACAACCCAGATGGGCGGACAGGTGGTTACCAACGAAGAAATCAGGACGATGGTTGACCTTGCCCCGGATTTGTTCTTTGGCTTTGCCAGTGTTGATCCCTATCGTCCGGACGCCCTGGAAGTCCTGGATTACGCTTTTGGCGAATTAAAGCTGATGGGATTGAAGCTTAACCCGTCAAAGCAGGCCTTTTTCCCGGCGGATAAAATCATGAAACCCATTTATGAAAAATGCATCGAATACAATAAGCCGATCATGTTCCATGCCGGCATGTCCTGGGAACCGAACTGCCTGATCAAATATTCAAATCCGGTCAATTTTGAAGAGGTTGCCCTGAATTATCCGGATCTCCGGATCTGCCTCGCCCACTTCGGCTGGCCATGGATCATGGAAACGACCATGATGATTTTGAAATACCCCAATGTCTACGCCGATACGTCGATGCTCTATATGGACTCGCCGGAACTGTTCCTGCCGCAGATCTTAACCTCGACGATGGGCCCGCTGTGGATTGAAAACAATCTGAAAGACAAGGTCATGTTCGGTTCCAACAATCCGCGTTTCAGGACAGCCCGCATCAAGCGCGGCCTTGACCAGATCGATTGGCGCCCCGAAACCAGAAAAAAGATACTCGGGGGCAATGCTATGAAATTCTTAGGGCTGGAGGGCTGAACCATGATCAAGATGATGGAAAAAGAATATCTGACAAAAAATGAATTTGAAATGATTCCGGTAACAAAGGATGTGCATCAGTTTGTTGAGGAATCGGGCATACAGAATGGACTGGTATTTGTTATTACTGCCCATACGACAACCGGCATCATGGTCAATGAGAATCTGGACTGCCTGATGGTCGATATCGAAGAAACCCTGGCGAGGATCATCCCCACTTTCGCACCGTATGCGCACGCCCATTTCCTGCCAACTTACGGGGCGACCGGCGGGAATGCTCCCGGCCATTTAAAGTCGATGCTGAGCGGCAACCATTGTGTTTTACCGATTAAAGACGGCAAAGTCATCTGCGGCAAAGCCCAGGACATCTACCTGGCTGAATTTGACGGCCCGCAAATGAGAAAGATTTTCATCCAGATCCAAGGCGAATAAAAACCGGACAAAATTTGACGATAAAAATTGGAGGCCGAACATGGGAATCAAAAAAGAGCAAATTGCTGGCGGCAATTACCATTACACCCGCTTTACATTCAAGTATTTTCTCGAATCCATGAAAAAGCTGGGGTTACAGAATATTGAGCTTTACGGCGCTTGCCCGCATATCTATGTTGATGACTATACGCCGCAAATGACCAGGGATTTGAAAAAGCAACTGGATCAATACGGGATCAATGTTGTTTGCTATACGCCTGAACAGTGTGTTTATCCGACCAATATCGCCATCGAAGACGATTTTATCCGGAAAAGGTCGCTGGAATATTTCTACCGGACGATCGAGCAAGCCGAAATCCTGGAAGCCCCTTATGTGCAAGTCGTTGGCGGCCGCGGCTATTTTGACGGCGATGCCGGCGAAGCCTGGAAGCGCTCGGCAGAATCACTGCGCCTGATTACGAAGAAGGCTGAAAGCCATGGCGTCACCATGGTTATCGAAGCCGCTTCCTACAAAACATCCAATGTGATCCATTCGACTTCGGCCATAGTCAAGATGATCAAGGAAATCGGCAGCCAAAACTGCAAAGGCATGATTGATACCAATGCAATCTTTTTGGCCGGCGAAGATTTCGAAGAAGCCGTGGCCAGTCTGGGGAGCGATTTGCGACACATGCACTTTATCGATGCAACCCAAAACGACTATTGCCTGATCCCGGGATCCGGAGATTTGCCGATGGCGGATTATATCGACATTTTGGGCCGTTATGGTTATCAAGGGTATTTGACGCCGGAATTATGGGGCGGGAAATATGACCTTGAACCGGAAGATGCCATGCAAAGGAGCATCGAGTTCTGCTACCAGTTTACGAAATAATAATCGTCGTTTAATGGAGATATTGAGATGATAAGCGTGCTTGGCCTGGGCGACAATGTGGTGGATATTTATCTAAATACCGGCACAATGTACCCAGGCGGAAATGCCCTGAATTTTGCTGTGTTTGCCAAGTTTTTAGGATACCAGGCGGGATACCTTGGGATGTTCGGCGATGATGAACCTGCCCGGCATGTTTACGATACTGCTGCAGCGGTTGGCCTGGATTTAAATCACTGCCGGTTTTTCCGCGGCGAAAATGGCGCGGCCAAGGTGCAGATCAGCGATGGCGAACGAATTTTCCTGTCGGGAAATCACGGCGGAATCAGCAAGGAACACCGCCTGGAGCTGACGGGGCTGGATGAGGCCTATATCCAAAAATTTGCTGTTGTCCACACCAGCTGCTACAGCTACTGCGAGCACTTGCTTCCGCAGATCAAAGGCCTTGGGGTACGCCTGACTTTTGATTTTTCTGATCGGCTTATACCGGAATATCTGGCGAAGGTGTGTCCGTACATTGATTGCGCCGTGATGTCCTGCGGCCATCTTTCCGATGAACAGATGATCGGCCTGATCAAAGCTGTCCATGGGCACGGCACACCGATGGTGCTTGCAACCAGGGGCACCCGGGGGGCGCTGCTTGGCGTTGGCGGGCAGTCTTATGAACAGCCGCCTTACCTGGTTAAGGCCAAAGATACCATGGCAGCCGGGGACAGTTTTTTGACAGCTTTTCTTTGCTCCTATTATGATGGCCTGCTTATGGAAGACGATTCGATTTTTCCGCCTGAGCAAATTAAAATGATGAAGAAAGAACAATACGAGACAAATCTGATTAAAGTCAGTCTGCATCGGGCCGCCGTGTTTTCTGCGCAAAATTGTCTGAGAGACGGCTCATTTGGCTTTGGAGCGGCCTATTAGCCGGTGGCTTGCTATTGCTGACCGAAATGCTTTGCGGGATATCCCTTATGTCGGCAGACCCAATTCCGAATAGCATTATATTTTTAGGTTGACACTTCAAATTATAGATAGTAAGATTAAAAAACGATCTGCCTCGTTTGCCATGGATTGCCAGACAATAAGAAGCCGGGTCGGTTGACAATCAGATGATGAAATTCGGATGAAGGCACCGGGAGAGACTGCAGCTGATGCAGCGCCGAAGGGGATTATGCAACGAACTCTCAGGCAAAAGAACCGATGCCAGACGAAACTCCGGAAAGCGGGGAAACTCGCACCGAAGAAGCAATCCGCCCGGTAGTGGCGGAGAATCTTTCAGGTTTTAAGACGGAGGCGCACCTTTTTAAGGTGCGCCCCGTTTTTTATTGGCCGACTTAATAAGACAGGAAAGAAGGATCTTTATGGAACTTAAGACGCCCTTGTACGCTTGCCACGAGGCCGCTGGCGGAAAGATTGTCCCTTTTGCCGGCTATCTGCTGCCGGTGCAGTATCCAACTGGCGTGATCGCCGAGCATATGGCCGTTCGCACCAAGGCGGGACTGTTTGATGTTTCCCACATGGGGGAGATTGCCATTGGCGGCCCGGACGCGCTTTTGTGCATCAACCATCTGTTTACCAATGACTTTACCAACATGAAAGACGGTCAGGTCCGGTATAGCCCGATGTGCAATGAAAAAGGCGGTGTGGTTGATGATCTGATCGTATACCGCATGAGCGCCGATTCCTATTTCATCGTTGTCAATGCGGCAAACAAGGACAAGGATTTTGCCTTTATGCAGGCTCATCTGAAAGGTGATGTGACCATCAAGGATCTTTCGGACGGAATCGGCCAGATCGCGCTGCAAGGGCCAAATTCACAGCCTGTTTTGGAAAAGCTTTGCGATCTCCAAAATATCCCCATGAAATATTACAGCTTCAAGCAAGATGTTTTGGTCGCCGGCATCAACTGCCTGCTATCGAGAACCGGCTATACCGGCGAAGACGGTTTCGAGCTTTATTGCGCCGGCACGGACACGCCGGCACTGTGGAACGCCTTGCTTGCTGCCGGCAAGCCCTTCGGCCTGATTCCTTGTGGCTTGGGCGCTCGCGACACGCTGCGCCTTGAAGCGGCGATGCCGCTTTATGGCCATGAGATGGATGATGATGTAAGCCCGCTTGAAACCGGCCTCGACTTTGCCGTCAAAATGGAGAAAGCCGAATTTGTCGGCAAGTCGGGCATTTTTGCCCGGCTGCCTCTGAAAAGAAAGCGTGTTGGCCTTGAGATAACCGGACGCGGCATTGTGCGGGAACATTGCGATATCTACTCAGGCGACCGGAAAATAGGCCATTCCACTTCCGGCACCCATTGCCCCGCCCTTGGTTATCCGGTCGCGATGGCCATGCTTGATATCGATTTTACCGGCATAGGCACCACCGTCGAGGTGGATGTGCGCGGCCGGCGCATTTTAGCAAAAGTAGTGCCCCTTCCCTTTTACAAACGCAGCAAATGAGATGAATATCCAATATAATTAAAAAGGAGTGAATCAACATGAATAATCCAAGTGAGCTTTTCTATTCCAAGTCCCATGAATGGGTGCTTTTTCTTGATGAAACCACAGCAAGGATCGGGTTGACAGATTATGCGCAGAACGCCCTGGGCGACCTGGTTTTTGTCAATTTGCCGCAAGCAGGCGACCAGGCCGTTAAAGAAGCGGCCATTGCCGATGTGGAATCGGTCAAGGCAGTATCTGAAGTCTATGCGCCGGTGAGCGGCACCGTTTCGGAAGTCAACCAGGCTCTGCTCGACGCCCCCGAGACGATCAACCAGGACCCCTATGGAGCCTGGATGATGGTCATCAGCGATATCACGGATAAGGAAGGGCTGCTTACTGCCGCACAGTATGAAGAGCTATGCAAGGAGGCCGAATAACCATGGCCAGCTATATCCCATCGACCGCGGCCCAGCGGCAGGCGATGCTTTCGGCAATCGGCCGCGGGAACACCCGCGAGCTTTTGTCCGGCATTATCCCGGCTGAAGTGCCCTCCTATCCTGCGCTGGATTTGCCGCCAGGCAAAAGCGAACTGGAAGTTCGCCGCGCGGTCAAAGGGCTTGCCGATAAAAATATCGTGTTTGACAGCGTTTTTCGCGGCGCCGGCGCCTATCGCCATTACATCCCGGCCATTGTCTCCAGCATCATTTCCAAAGAAGAATTTGTCACTGCCTATACGCCATACCAGGCTGAAATATCCCAGGGCGTGCTGCAATCGATTTTCGAGTACCAGACCATGATCTGCGAGCTGACCGGGATGGACGTCGCCAACGCCTCGGTTTACGACGGCGCTACCGCTGCCGCTGAAGCCGCCGCCATGTGCCGTGACCGCAGCCGCAACAAAACGCTGGTTTCCGGCGCGCTTCATCCCGACGTCATCGAGACGGTGAAAACCTATTGCTGGGCCGCCGGGGAACCGTTCGGGATTATTCCCGCAAAAGACGGGGCGACCGATCTCGAAGCGCTTTCTTCCATGCTTGGCGACGACGTTGCCGGCGTGATCCTCGCGCAGCCAAACTACTATGGCATCCTGGAGGATGCCGTTCGGGCAGGGGAACTGGCGCATGCGGCCGGCGCAAAGTTTGTGATGAGTGTTAATCCGATTGCCGCCGCGATCTTAATGACGCCTGCCGAGTGCGGCGCCGACTGCGCGGTCGGCGAGGGGCAGCCGCTTGGCCTGCCGCTGGCCTTCGGCGGGCCGTATCTGGGCTTTATGGCAGCCACTTCTGCGATGATGCGCAAACTCCCTGGACGGATCGTCGGCGAAACGGCCGACCATGATGGAAACCGCGCCTTTGTGCTGACCTTGCAGGCCCGCGAACAGCATATCCGCCGTGAGAAAGCTTCCTCCAACATCTGCTCCAATCAAGCCTGGTGCGCGTTAACCGCCTCAGCCTATATGGCTGCGATGGGTGAAAGCGGCATGCGAAGTGCCGCGGAGCAGTCGAGCGCCAAGGCACACTATCTGGCCGGGCAGCTCGAGAAAATCAATTTTACCCGAGTGCACACCGGCGCATTCTTCAATGAATTTGTTACCCGCTGCCCTGTGGACGTCAAGGTGCTGTGTAAAACGCTGGCGCAAAACCACATTCTGAGCGGACTCCCGGTTGAAGAAGGCATTCTCTGGTGCGCTACCGAAATGAACAGCAAGGAAGAAATAGACCGGATGATCGGGCTGATTAAGGAGGAGTGCTGAGGATGGAACTTTTGTTTGAAAAAAGCGTCCCTGGGCGCTCGATGAATATTTTGCCGGAATGCGATGTGCCGTTAAGCCCGCTGCCCGGCAAGCTGTGCCGCAAAACGCCGCCAGCGCTGCCCCAGCTTTCGGAAAACGACCTTTCACGCCACTATTCAGCCCTTTGCCGCCGGACTTTTGGCGTCAATAGCGGATTTTACCCGTTAGGTTCCTGCACCATGAAATACAATCCCAAACTGGGTGAGACGGCGGCTTCATTCGATGGATTCAAGGAAATCCACCCGCTGCAGCCGGACGAGACGATCCAGGGCTGCCTCGAGGTGCTTTATCTGGCGGAGCAGTATCTTTGCGAGATCACCGGCATGGCTGGCATGACGCTGCAGCCGGCAGCGGGCGCGCATGGTGAATTGACCGGACTTTTGTTGATAAAAGCCTATCATGAATCCCGCCAGGATACGGCACGCAAAAAGATCATCGTGCCGGATTCGGCTCATGGCACCAATCCCGCGTCGGCGGCGATGGCCGGCATGACGGTAATCAACATCCCGTCCGACAGCACCGGCTGCGTCGACCTGGCGGCGCTGCGCGCTTCGGTCGGCCCGGATACAGCCGGACTGATGCTGACGAATCCGAATACTGTCGGCATTTTTGACCGCAATATTCTCGAAATCACCAAAATTGTCCACGATGCGGGCGGGCTTTGCTATTATGACGGCGCCAATCTGAACGCTGTCATGGGTGTGGTCCGTCCCGGCGATATGGGCTTTGACTGTGTGCACCTGAATCTCCACAAGACGTTTGCCACCCCGCATGGCGGCGGCGGCCCAGGCGCGGGGCCGGTCGGCTGCAGCGCCGCGCTGAAGCCGTTTTTGCCCTGCCCTTGTGTCAGGAAAACCGGGAACGGCTTTGCGCTCGACTATGGCCGTCCGCAGAGCATCGGCAGGATCAAGGCGTTTTATGGAAATTTCCTGGTCGTTGTCAAAGCATTGACCTACATCATCACCCTCGGGCGCGAGGGGATTCCCGAAGCGGCCGAAAACGCCGTGCTTAATGCCAACTACCTGATGAAGCGGCTTTCGGAGTGCTATACGATGGCCTATGACGTCCCTTGCATGCACGAATTTGTCATGACCCTGGAACCGTTAAAAAAAGAATGCGGCGTATCGGCGATGGATATAGCCAAGTCGCTTTTGGACAACGGCATGCATCCGCCGACGATGTATTTCCCGATGATTGTGCATGAAGCCCTGATGGTCGAGCCAACCGAGACCGAATCCAAAGAGACGATGGATGCGGCGGCCGACATCTATCTTGCCGTCTATCGCGCCGCAAAAGCGGATCCGGAGATGGCACATACGGCGCCGCACCACACGGTGATCGGCCGCCCGGACGAAGTGGCGGCTGCCCGGAATCCGCGCCTCCGCTACAGCCCGAAGGACTAACCAGCAAGGCCGCAGTTCATCCGCGGTCACGGAGGATCACCTGATGCAAAACCATTACCAATTAATTGTCATTGGCGCAGGCCCGGGCGGTTATGTGGCCGCCATCAAGGCGGCGCAGCAAGGACTGAGCGTTGCGCTGATTGAAAGCGGCGAAGTCGGCGGAACCTGTTTAAACCGCGGCTGCATACCGACCAAAACACTGATGCACACAGCCCATCTGATGCATGAAATCAGCCGCGGCGAGGCATTTGGGCTAAAAGCTGAATCGATCGGCGTTGATTTCGACGCCTTGGTCAAGCGGCGGGATGCGGTTTGCACTCAGCTGCGCACGGGTGTCGAAGGGCTGATCAAGTCCAATTCGATCGATCTCATCCGCCAGCCGGCGCTTATCGAGTCCAAAAACTCGGTTCGGGCGGGCGACTTGCTGCTTGAAGCCGACCACATCCTCATCGCCACCGGTTCACGTCCGGCGCTTCCGGGCATTCCCGGCATCGAGCTGCCCAATGTGGTGACCAGCGATGATCTGCTTACCGGTTCCGGCCGATTTTACAAACGCCTGCTGATCATCGGCGGCGGCGTGATCGGGGTTGAATTCGCCACCATCTACAGCGCATTGGGCTGCCAGGTGACGATTATCGAGGCCCTCGACCGGCTGCTTCCCAATTTTGACCGCGATATTTCGCAAAATCTCGCCATGATTTTGAAAAAGCGCGGCATCGCGATTTATACGTCCGCGTTGGCGAAAAACATTGAACAGCAAGAGGATGGAAGCCTTGCCTGCAGCTTTGAAAGCAAGGAGCAGCCGATGAAAGTAATTGCCGACGGCATACTGGTTTCGGTGGGGCGCCGCGCCAACACCGACGGCCTGCTTTCGGAACAGCTCGACCTTGGCCTCGATCATGGCAGAATCCCGGTCGACGCGCGGATGGAAACCCGCATTCCCGGCATTTATGCCATTGGCGATGTAATCAGGGGAGGCGTCCAGCTGGCGCATACCGCTTCTGCCCAGGGCGTTCACGCGGTAAGCTGCATGCTGGGGAAACCCTCGCCGACCAATCTTTCGGTAGTGCCGTCCTGCGTCTATACCGATCCGGAAATTGCCGCGGTCGGCATTACCGCAGATGAAGCCAGGCAGGCCCAGATTCTTGTCAAAACAGGGAAATTCATCATGTCGGCCAATAGCAAGTCGGTCATTGGCATGGATGATCGCGGTTTTATCAAAATTATCGCCCAGGCCGAAACCGACATTGTGCTGGGCGCGCAGCTGATGTGCAGCCGCGCTACCGACATGATCGGCGAAATTTCTATTGCCGTAGCGCAGAAAATGACGCTGCAGCAGCTTAAATCGGTTATCCATCCGCACCCCACCTACTGCGAGGCTATCGTCGAAGCGGCAGAAGGCGCCTTGGGCACTGCCGTTCATATGGCGCCTTTAAAAACATTGAGGAATACATCATCATGAAAATTATTCTGGCACCCGATTCATTCAAAGGCTCACTATCTTCCGCACAGGTTATCGAGATCCTCAATCATTCGATAGAAAAAAACTGGGGCGAACAGGAAGTGGTCAAAGTTCCGGTGGCCGATGGCGGCGAAGGAACCGCCGAAGCGCTGGTTGTTGCAACCCATGGCTTTTACCGGAAGGAAAGGGTGACCAGCGGCTTGGGGCATCCGGAGGAAGTTGCCTATGGAGTGATCCACGATGACACTGCGGTGCTGGAAATGGCGCTGGTTGCCGGCCTGGGCCAGATCAGGGGCGATCAGCTGGCGCCGCTTGCGGCGACCTCTCGCGGCGTTGGCGAATTATTAGGCAAGGTTATTGATGCCGGCTATCGACAGATTTTGATCGGCATCGGCGGGAGCATGACCAATGACGGCGGCATGGGCCTGCTTTCAGCATTAGGCGCAAGATTTTACGACGGCAGCGAGCTGCTTTCGGGCTGCGGCCAGGATCTGGAACGGGTTACCCACATTGATTTGAGTCAACTGCGCAAAGACCTTGAAAGCGTGGATATCAAGGTGATTTGCGATGTGACCAATCCTTTGCTCGGCGAAAATGGCGCCACCTATATTTACGGGCCGCAAAAGGGCGCCACAGGCGAAATCAGGGATCGTCTCGAAGCTGGCATGGCCAATTATGCGAAGGTTTTCCACGATGAGCTGGGGATCGACATGGTCAGCATGAGCGGCGCAGGAGCTGCCGGCGGCGTTGGCGCCGCCCTTGGCTGCGTGCTTGGCGCCAAGCTCTGCCGCGGCATCGACGTTATCCTGGAGGCCGTCCGCTTCGATCAATTGCTGGAAGGCGCTGACCTGGTCGTCACCGGTGAAGGCAGACTGGACGGGCAGTCCATCAAATTCGGCAAAGTGCCGGCGGGCATCGCCAAACGCTGCGCCGCCCGCGGCATCCCGGTCGCCATAATTGTCGGCAGCCTTGGAGATGGCTGGCAAGGGATTTATGATCTTGCCAGGTGCAGTGTGATGACGATCATGGATGCGCCGATGGATATCGGGCACGCCATGAAAGAAGCCAAAGAGCTTCTGGCCAATGCCGCGGACAGAATGTTCCGGTTTATTCGGCTGATTTAAACCGGGTGGTGGCCCGCTCGATCAGCGTGCCAGGGGTGATGACGCAATTAATGGCCTGCTTGCCGCCGATGACGTCGATCAGCGTCTGAACAGAATGGATGCTCATGGCAACCAAATGGTTGTCGATCGTGGTCAATTCGGGGTCGGTGCACAAGGCAAGCAGCGAATTATTGTAGCCCACGATCGAAAGCTTGCCGGGCACGTCCATTTTCAGCCTGTTTGCAGCCTTGAGGGCGGCGAGCGCCAGGTGGTCTTCTGCGGTAACAATGGCGGAAAAGTTGCTTTTCTCTAAAATTTCAGTCAAAGTCCCGGTGTTTTTTTCGATGTTGAACGGGCATTTTACAATCTGGTAACGATCTAACAGGTTGCTTTCCGCCATGGCCTGCAAAAACCCCTGCTTTTTCCGCTGGCCGGATTGGGATTCGTACTCGTATAAATATAAGATATCCTGAAGGTCGCCGGCGTGCTGCCCGATCAATTTCTGGGTGACGGAATAGACAATCGACGTATCATCACAATAATGGCAATAGACATTGGGGGCATCGACAAATCCATTAATGATGATGATCGGTATTTTTTCTGCAGCCGAAGCGATGTAAGAGTTATCATAGGGCATGCAGAATTGGCTTCCGACAATAACGACTGCATCCACCCGCTTGTTGATCAGCAACTGCAATGTACTGCGTTTGTTTTCAAAATCGCTGCCGGTAAAGCACACGATTGAATTATAGCCATATTTTCTCAATTCATTTTCGGTGACAGACAAAGCCTGAGCTAAAGCGAGATCCAGAACATCTGAACACATCACGCCGATTGTGCGGATGGAGTTTAATCCCAAGCCGCGGGCAAAAACATTCGGGGTAAATTCATTTTCGTCGATGGCGGATAAAACCTTTTTGCGCGTTTTATCAGAAACATTGTCTTTACCGTTAATCACACGCGAAACGGTTGCAATGGAGACCCCTGCTGCTTTCGAGATGTCATAGATATTCATAAAATCCTCGCAATTTAAAGGTTTTGACGATTGATCAAATTATATTCCATATCCATAAACAACTCAATAACAGCTGTCAAAAAACAGTTTGACATTTTCTCAGGAAGGAATTGACAAAGCGGGGGAAGCATTCTATAATCAAAATGTAAGCGCTTACATTTCCCCCAAAAGAAAATCCCGCCCTGTGGTTGATGAGAAAGGTTGATTCAAATGAATATATACGAAGAGATCGAATTAATTGGGATTGTTCCGGTCATCAAGATTGATGACGCCAATGATGCGGTGCCTGTCTGCAAGGCGCTTGCCGATGGCGGCCTGCCCGTCGCTGAAATCACCTTTCGCACAGACGCGGCCGAAGAATCGATCCGCCAGGTTGCCAAAAGCCTGCCGGAAGTCATTGTTGGCGCAGGCACGGTTCTGACGATTGACCAGGCTGCAAAAGCAGTCGAAGCAGGCGCGAGATTCATCGTCACGCCAGGATTTAACCCCGATGTGGTCAAATGGTGTGTTGACCGCGATATTGCCATTGTCCCGGGCTGCCCGACGACAAGCGACATTGAGGCCGCTTTGAAATTTGGATTGAAATACTTGAAGTTTTTTCCGTCCGAGGCGCTAGGCGGACTGAATACCATCAAAGCCATTTCCGCGCCATATTCGTCGGTCCGTTTCATGCCGACCGGCGGCGTCAATGAAAAAAACATGGCTGAATATCTGTCTTTTGACAAGATCATTGCCGTTGGCGGCAGCTGGATGGTCAACAGCGACTTGATCCGTGAAAAAAGCTTTGACACGATTACCGGCATGTCCAAGGCTGCGGTGCAAAACATGCTTGGCTTCGAACTGGCTCATATCGGGATAAATGCCGAGTGTGAGGAATCTGCAAAACTCATAGCCGGGCAATTTGAATTGTTGTTCAAATGGCCGATCAAGAATGGCAATTCATCGATTTTTGCCGGGCCGGGCATTGAAGTAACAAAATCAGCAGGCCGCGGCACGAACGGCCATATCGCCGTGCGGACAAACTCCATTTTGCGCGCCAGGGCCCATCTGGAAAAGCACGGATTTGAATTTGATGAAGCTTCGGCTGCCGTTAAAAACGGCAAGCTGATTGCGATATACCTGAAGAACGAAATCGGCGGATTCGCTGTTCACCTGTTGCAGAAATAAGAAAATCCGGATACGCGAGAGACTGCGCAAGGGATGATTGAAATAGAAAGAGGTGTCTGTTAATGACTAAAGTAGCTACATTTGGCGAAATCATGCTGAGGCTGAAAAGCGTCGGCTACGACCGCCTGCTGCAGAACGGAACGCTGGAGGCCACCTTTGGCGGCGGCGAAGCGAATGTGTCGGTATCCCTGGCCAATTACGACCTGCCGGCCAAGTTCATTACCTTTTTGCCGGACAATGATATTGCCAAGGCCTGTATCCGCGAATTACGCAGCTTCGGGGTGGATGTTTCGGCGATCAAGAGCGTTAAAAACAGCCGGATCGGCGTATATTACCTTGAAGCCGGCGCCAATCAGCGTCCAAGCAAGGTGATCTACGACCGCGAAAACTCGGCGATAGCCAATGCAAAATTATCGGATATTGATTTTTCCAGCGTGCTTGCCGATTGCAGCTGGCTGCATATTACCGGGATCACTCCCGCCATCAGCGCCTCGGCGGCAGAACTGTCCATCGAAGCAGTCAAAACGGCCAAAAAAATGAATCTGCACGTCTCCTGCGATCTCAATTACCGGAAAAACCTCTGGAAATATGGAAAATCTGCGCCTGAAGTCATGGGCGAAATCGTCAAATATGTAGATACGGTCATCGCCAACGAAGAGGATTTCCAAAAATCGCTGGGGATCAAATCCGAGTCCAAAATCGAGAGCGGCGAGCTTAACGCGGATGCCTATCTGGCAATCGCCCAGACTGCGAAAAAACTTTATCCCAATATCCAGAACATTGCGATTACCCTGCGTGAATCCAAGTCGGCAAACCATAATGACTGGTCCGCCTGTTTTTATGATGGAACAAAATTCCATGTTTCCAAAAAATATCAGATTACGGATATCGTGGATCGCGTCGGCGGCGGAGACAGTTTTTCCGGCGGCTTGATTTATGGCTTGAACACCTTTGCCGACAAAGCCGACGCGCTTGAGTTTGCGGTTGCCGCAAGCTGCCTGAAACATTCGATCAGCGGGGATTTCAACCGCTTTAATGTTGCCGAAGTCAAAGCCTTGATGGAAGGCAACGCTTCAGGGCGCGTTCAACGCTGAACGATTTAATATAGACAATTGACGAATCCTTCTGGTCTGGCATGAACAAGGGCTCCATCTGGTAAAAAAGATGGAGCCTTTGTTCGCGTGTCTTTTGCAATATTTCGAAAGTGTCTGATTAAATCCATTTGGCTGGAAAACAGACGGCAAAAATCAATCCTTTTCTGAGTGGTTGTTTTTTTGCCGTTCGCAGTATGCCTGCAGCTTTTGATCGACCAGGCCAAACACGCTGTTTTCAGGATATTTGCCGTCTGGCCCAGGCGTTCCTGCCGGTACGCCGCTCAAGATTTCAATGCCTTCTTCAATCGTTTTCACGGCATAAATGTGGAAACGGTTCTCCTTGACGGCTTGCAAGACCTCCTCTTTCAACATCAGATTGTCGATGTTGCGGGCAGGAATCATGACGCCCTGGTCGCCGGTCAAGCCTTTGGCCTGGCAGACATCGAAAAAGCCTTCAACTTTTTCCGTCACGCCGCCGATGGGCTGAATTTCGCCGCGCTGGTCGACCGAACCGGTCACCGCCAGGTTTTGTTGCAAGGCAACGCCGGACAGGCTGGATAAAATGGCATAGAGCTCGGTGCTGGAAGCGCTGTCGCCGTCAACCCCCTCGTAGTTTTGCTCAAAGGTGATTTGGGCCGTCAGTCCCAAGGGTTTTTCCTGGGCGAATTTCGCCCCCAGGTAGCCGGACATGATCAGGACGCCTTTGGAATGGATTTTGCCGCTCATCTCGGCTTCCCGTTCGATATTGATCACCCCGCCGCGGCCGACAAAGGTAATTGCGGTGATGCGGGACGGCTGCCCGAAGGCATAGCCGCCTATTTCAATGACGGACAGGCCATTGACCTGGCCAACGACCAAACCGGAGGTGTTGATCAGGATCTTGTCCTGCAGCATCATCTCCTGGATCTTTTCTTCAATCTTGTTGGCCCGGTATTTTCTTTCGCGAACAGCTTTTTCGACATGCGGCGCATCGACATAATCGGCGCCGTCAGTTTTGGCCAGGGCGATCGATTCATAAACGATCTCGGAGACTTCATTAAAATGGTGGACAGCTTGTTTTGGTGGCCGGCCAGCCGTGAGCCATATTCGATGATTTTGGCAAGGCCTGCCCGGTTGAAGTGCTTTAAATTGCTGCGCCGGCAGAGCGAACTGACGAAAGAGACATACTGGCAGATGTTTTCAGGCGTCCGCGGCATTTCAATGTCAAAATCCACTTTGACTTTAAACAGTTTCTGGAAGTCCTCATCCTGAGTCAAAAGCAGATAGTAGAGCGGACTGCCGATCAAGATGATTTTGACGTTGAGCGGAATCGGCTCCTGCTTGAGCGTGGCTGTCGGCACATACCGGTATTGCTCGCCGATATTCTCGACGATGGCCTGCCGATATTTCAGCGCCCGTTTTAATGGCTCCCAGACAAAGGGCTCGATCAGGACATCCTTGACCTGCAAAATCAAATAGCCGCCGTTTGCCCGATGAATGGCGCCGGCCTTGACCATCGTGAAGTCAGTGGTCAGGGACATCATCTGGTTTTTATATTCGATCTTGCCGAATAGATTGTAGTAATTGGGGAAGGTTTCGATGATGACCGGGGCGCCTTCGGTCTTTTCGTTGCTGACAAACAGGTTCACCTTATAGCGGGTGAAATTGTCCTCTTCATCCGGTTGCGGCAAAAAAGGCAAAGCCTGGCGAGCCGGAGCCGCCCCGGCGTTTTTGAAAATCTCGAGATTTTTTTCGATGTCCTTTTGGACAAACTCAAGATATTCCACAATTTTGGGTGTGGACTGGTATTTTTCTTTCAATTTGCTGATGAATGGACCGGCTGCGGTAAGGGCAATTTGTTTTTCCAGCTCGTCAATCTGCCCTTTGGCTTGCTTTTCCAGAAGCTTGCCGTCGCGGATCGTTTCTTCCAGCAATTTTTCAAGACGATGTCCACGCTCTTCGATATCTTTGCGTTCCTCCGCCGGCAACTGCTCAAACTCTTCCGATGAGAGCGGTTTGTCTTCTTTAAGCGGTACAAAAACAAACTTGCCGGGCGATTGCTTGACATGAAAGCTGGATTGCAACGCTTTCTTTTCGACTGCCTGAAAACGTTCCTGCATCTTCTCCTGGACAGACTGAACAATTTCGTCCTTGTGCTGTTCATAGTCGCTGCCTTCAAATTCCTTGGGAATGGCAACTCGAAGATCGGCAATCAATTCGTCCATGTCAGACTGGAAAATTCGTCCCTGGCCGGCCGGAAGCGAAACGGCGAGGGGACTGTCGTGATCAGAAAAATCATTAATGTAGCACCAGTCCGGCGGGATGCTTTTTTTGGCTGCCGCCTGGGATACGACCGCATGGACATACGTGCTCTTGCCTGTGCCCGGAGGCCCTGCGACAAAGATGTTATAGCCGGGCGTGTCCATGGCGAGCCCGAATTTCATGGAACGCACGGCCCGCTCCTGGCCAATGACACCTTCCAGCGGCGGCAAGTCCAATGATGTCAGGCAATAGTCCAATTCCTGATCACAATTGCAGATTCTTCTGAGTTTTTCTACCGGGACTTTAAATTGATCTGCATGCGCCATCTTGCTCTCCTCCATAATCGACTTGCTCAATCGCTGCCTCACTAGTCAATGGATTTGAAGAATTCACCGTTCATGCCATCTTTTACTATATTATATCATTTATAATAACGGGAGGGAGGGATTGCCATGCTGTCAGACCTGATCCAGATCCATTACCGCCATCCGGAAAAGACGCCGGTCCAGCTGATGATCAACGGCAATCACCTGATCATCGATTGCCGCTTCCGATACCAGAAGAAAGCGCTGCTTCCTGACCCAAACAGCGGCCGGTCCTTGGCGGATTTCATTGAAGAAAGCATCATCGGTTTTTGGTCCGGGGATTATAAACTTGATGGGGAAAGCCTGGACGAGCCAGTCCAGGTCAATGTTGTCATCAGGCGGGAACAAGATCGCCGTGCCGTACCGATCCGGATGCATCGGCTGCTGCTGATGCCCGCCCATGTGATCAGCCCTTTTTACCGGCGCCTTTGGGGCATCTTCAAAACCGGCCAGCTTGAAAGCCTGGGAACGAATTGGGGCATTCAACAGCCTGGCGGCATGATTTTGCCAACCGGCGTTCCATCTCCCGGGTTGGCGGCAATCGCCGCCCATGAGGCTGGGCATCTGTTTGGGCTTGGCGACGCCTATGGCGCCATCTACCGCTTTTATTACGCTGTCCCTGGGACTGAACGTTATATGATGCATAGCAACTGCGAAGTTCAACCGGCAGAAATTCTGATGCTGCTGCGCGCCCATGAAACCGGGCGCATGCAGTTTTTCCCCAGGAAGTGGCAAACGGGCAGCTTTTTTCGGGGCTTGTGCCAGGATATAAAACAACGGGTTGACCGCATGACTGCGCGAACCCGGATGTGATACAATGATGAAAATAAAACCGCGGGCAAACGCATGGGGGGGTTAATGTGAAAATATCGGGCGCGCAAGCAATGATCAAGGCACTGGAACTGGAAGGCGTTTCCACGATTTTCGGCTACCCTGGCGCAGCGATTTGCCCTTTCTATGATGTCCTGCTCGAGTCCCCGATCCGGCATGTTCTGACCAGAAATGAACAAGGCGCGGCTCACGCCGCAAGCGGCTATGCCCGGGCCACCGGCAAAACCGGTGTTTGCGTCGCGACGTCCGGTCCAGGGGCAACAAATCTGATCACTGGAATTGCAACAGCTTACATGGATTCAATTCCCCTGGTTGTGATCACCGGCCAGGTTGCGTCCGGCCTGATTGGCAGCGACAGTTTCCAGGAAGCGGATACGACGGGCGCTACGTCGCCTTTCACCAAACACAACTATCTGGTCAAATCGGCGGCCGATCTGCCCCGGATCATGAAGGAAGCTTTTCATATTGCCGCTTCCGGCCGGCCGGGTCCGGTTCTTGTTGATGTGCCAGTCGATATCCAGACGGATCTTTTGGATTTTTCCTATCCCAAAAAGATTGATCTGCCGGGATATCACCCCAAGACCCTGATCAAGGAGCAGGATATCCTTCAAGTTGAGCAGCTGCTCAATCAATCCCAAAGGCCGATTATCTGCGCGGGCGGCGGGATCATCAGCGGCCAGGCCAGCCCGCAGCTGGTCAAAATCGCGGAAAAGTACCAAATTCCGGTTGTCACCACCATGATGGGCATCGGAGCCATACCTTATAATCACAAGCTCTATCTGGGGACGCTCGGATCGCATGGCGTGTTTACGGCCAATTATGCCTTATATCACGCCGACCTTGTTATCCTAATCGGTGCGCGTGTCGGCAACCGGGCCATGGGTTCCGCCGAGGAAATTGCCAGGAAGGCGCAAATCATCCATATTGACATCGATCCGGCTGAAATTGGCAAAAACATCAAACCGCATCTGGCCATTGTCGCCGACGCCCAAAAAGCCCTCCTGGGGCTGATGAACCTGGCAGTTGGCGGCAATTTCCAACCCTGGCTGGAAACAATTGCCCGCATCAAGGAAAATCACCGGATCAATTTCGATTTGACCGGTTATGCCGAAACGATCTGCCCGCCTTACCTGATGGCCTGTCTGGGCGAAAAGGCCGGACCCTCTGCGATTATCACCACGGAGGTCGGGCAGAATCAAATCTGGGCGGCCAATCATTATCCGGTCAAGCTTCCGGGGACTTTCATCACGTCCGGCGGCATGGGCACCATGGGTTATGGCCTTCCGGCGGCGCTGGGCGCAAAAGTCGGCTGCCCGGAAAAGGTTGTGATCGATGTAAGCGGCGATGGCAGTCTGCAGATGTCGCTGATGGAGCTTGGTACGATCAAACAGCAGAAGGCTGCGGTCAAAATTGTCCTGATGAACAACTCAAGGCTGGGCATGGTTCACGAAATCCAGTCATTAAAATACAGTAAACGCTATTCCCAGGTTTTTCTGGAAGACAATCCGAATTTTCAGCTGCTGGCTCAGGCTTTTGGCTTTGGCTATAAGGCCATATCGAAAAACAGCCAGGTTGAAGCGGCCATCGGGGAGATGCTCGATCACCCGGGCCCGTTCCTGCTTGACTGCCTGATCGATCCCCAGGAGCCGACTCTCTATCCCAGCCGAAAGGAATAAAAACAGATGGCGCGACATCTTCTATCCGTATTGGTCAACGACTACCCCGGCCTTTTGTCCAAAGTCTCCGGATTATTCAGCCGCCGCAATTTCAACATTGAAAGCCTGGCTGTCGGCAGTTCGGAGATACCGGGCCGTTCACGCATTACCATCGTGACCAGCGGCGATGATGATACGGTCGATCAGATCAGCAAACAGCTTAACAAGCTGATTGACGTAATCGAAATCGAGATTCTTCCGCAAAAGGACTCGGTCCAGAGGGAACTGGTGCTCGTCAAAGTGGCGGTAACCCCCGAGACCCGGCCTGAAATCATCCAGATCGTCAATATCTTCCGGGCGAAAATTGTCGATATCTCCCATTCGGCCCTGACGATTGAAATAACCGGCCAGGCGGACAAGATTGCCGCTTTGACCGGATTGCTGGAACCCTTCAAGATCATCCAGATTGTCCGAACCGGCGTCGTTGCGATCAAGCGGAGCTGAACTGATATCGACAATCTTTTTTGTCGTTTGCGACAATGGATCAAAGAGCGGATTTTTGCTAGCATGATAACGAATTACTTATAATAGGGGTGGATTATCATGAAAAAAGTAGATCGCTCACGTTTCGCCATCATGAATATGAATTATATGTTTTATCCCTGGGAGTATTTTCTGGATGCCATGGTTGACATGGGTATGCCCAATATCAACATCTGGGCTGGGCATCCGCACTTGCTGATTGACCGGACCGACCGCGAAAAAGTCAAATACATTAAAAAGACCATGCAAGATCGCGGGATTCGGGCAGTTTGCTTTACGCCCGAACAGATCATCTATCCATTCAACGTTGCCGACGCGGATCCTTTCATTCGGGAGAGTTCCATTAAAACCTTGCTTCGCGGCCTGGAAATCGCATCCGAGCTGGAAACGGAACTTTATCAGGTCGTGCCAGGATATGGTTTCCACAATATGCCCATCGATGCGGCCTGGGATCGGGCAGCGGAAGCATTTGTCAAGGTAGCCGACTATGCCGGGAAATTAGGTCTGACGGTTATTCTGGAGCCGCTGCAGATTGTGGAGTCCAATCTCGTCGGCGATATCGCTTCGGCCAAAAAAATGCTGGCGGATGTCGCTTCACCGCACTTCCAGCTGATGCTGGATACTTGCCACATGGCTGTTAAGGGTGAAAATATCGAGGATTATTTTACGGCGTTTGGCAGTACGATCAAGCACATCCATTTCAATGAATCCAGTCAGGTGCCATGCGGCGACGGCGTTTTACCGCTCAGGCATTATCTGGACGTCATCGAGGAAAATGATTACGAAGGGACGCTGACGCTCGAAATCTGTTCGCACAAGTATTATATTGATCCGGCCAATGCATCGCGCAAAGGGTGGGAATATATCCAAAAAATGCTTGGATAAGCGACTTTGAACAAAAGGGGAAAAGGCTTTAAACAGATCATATTGATTCAATACAAATAAAATCAATTCATTATTTCTTGACAAACCCTAAAATGGCGACTATAATAAGGCCAATAAACGCAAAGACGTTGTCAGATGTATGCTGTACAGCGTCTTTGTGTTTTTTCTTGTTCACAAATAAACCAGCGCATATGACAGAAAATGACGAAAAAACAAGCGAATTAGACAAATTGAAATATCGTGAGTATAATTATTGACATAAATGAATCAAATTGATATAATTGCGTCTGTAAAACAGCTTTGGCTGATTTAAAATGAATCAAATTGCTCAAGCAACGTGCCGAATCGAGTTCGGACGTTAGACGGAACAGGCCAGGAGGCCCAGCTTGAACAAAATCTCAAATAAACTCAGGTTATGGTTGGAACAGGAGAGAACCACGTGAAATATGATATTCTGACAGCGGGCTTCCCATTGGTTGAAATCATGAGAAAAGAACGCGGTGTTGCTTTTACCGAGCCGGCAGATTTTGTCGGTCCCTATCCAAGCGGCGACACCTGCATCGTTTTGGACGTTGCTGCCAGATTGGGTAAAAAATGCTGCTTTTTGGGGCCGGTTGGCGATGATCCTTTTGGTGAAACGGTTATCAACCGGTTGAAAAATGACGGAATTGACGTATCCCATGTGCGGGTGGCCAAGAATTATTGCACCGCTGCAGTTTTCGTCCGTTATGAAAAAGACGGAACCCGCGAATATATGGACTTTATCAATAATTCTGCTTGCAGCACATTTTCACCGGATGACATCATTCCCGAGCTGGTCGCCGATGCCAAATGGATTCACTTGAGCGGCGAAGTGATCAGCAATTGTGCAGAAGGTGTCAAACGCCAGGCGATTGAAAAACTGTTCCGATCAATTCCGGATCAGGCCAAAGTTTGCCTGGATCCGAATTTTACACTGGATATTTCCGGAATGCGCGATCTGTTTTTGCCGATCATCGAGCGTGCGGACTTGATCCTGCCTAGCGAAGGCGAAGCGAAAGCCCTGATGGCAACGGCCACCGACGAAGAAGCGTGCCGGCTGCTGGCTCAAAAAGGCAAAATAGTAGCCTTGAAAAAAGGCGCGCGCGGATGCGACATCTATCATGGCCGCGAATGCATCCATGTCGATCCCTTCCATGTGGAGGAAGTCGATCCGACAGGCTGCGGAGATTCCTTCTGCGCCGGCTTTTTGAACGGCCTTCTGGAAGGCTGGCCGCTAGATCAGGTCGGCAGATTTGCCAACGCAACAGGAGCCTTGCAGGCTACGGCTTTCGGACCCATGGAAGGCGCCAAGTATTACGAAGAAGTAGCCGAGTTTATCAAAAAAAATACGGTCTGATCTTGAAAGGGGAGACAAAATTGGTCATTGATTCACACTATCATCCCGCTTTTTTTTCGGAAGTCTGCAAAAACGAAGAAGTGGCGGAACACAGAAGACAAACAATGGCGTATTACAAAACGCCCACTTGCGAAGTTGAACGGATCTTTGAGAGGATGACCGCGTCAGGTGTCGATAAAAGCTTTCTTCTGCCTCACGATTATTCAACGACGACAAAAGATCGCGTCAGCAACGACGAAATGAAAATGCTTGTGGAAAAAGGGCAAGGCCGGTTTTACGGCTTCGCTTCAATCGATCCGCATTCGCCGGATGCCTTGCCTGAACTGGAGCGGGCATTTCGGGAACTGGGACTGGTTGGCCTGAAACTGCATCCTTCAAAGCAGCTTTTTTACCCGATGGATGAAAGCCTGTTCCCTATTTATGATCTTTGCATAAAATACAATAAGCCGATCATTTTCCACAGCGGTTTTTGCTGGCAGCCGGGCGCTTTGGCCGAGTATTCCCATCCCATGAAATTTGAAGCGCTGGCCGTCAGGTATCCGAATCTGCGGTTTTGCCTCGCGCACATGGGATACCCCTGGGTGAAGGAAACCGCCATGCTCCTCAACAAATATCCAAATGTCTACGCAGACACCTCGCTGCTCTATTTTGACAGCGCCAGGGAGTTTTACGAATTTGTTTTTACCAAAGAGATGAGCATTGGCTGGCTGGATCGCAGCATCCGGCATCAGGTCATGTTCGGTTCGAACATGCCGCGCTGGGAAGAGATGCGCATGTTGACCGCTTTGAAAAACCTGGGTTTGCGTGAAGAAACAGTCGAGCTGATTACCAGCCGGAATGCACTGGAATTTATCGGGGAGGAGGAAGCAAATTGGTTAAGCTGAGTCATTTCTCCGTTCATACAACAAAATACAATGATTTTATCAATATCACCGAGCGTGTCGAGCAAGAGGTTGAGGCCTCGAGTATTAAAAATGGTGTTGTCTTTATCATTTCAGCGCATACAACGACCGGCATTGCAGTCAATGAGGCGCTGGAATGCCTGCAAAGCGACATGAACGAGATGCTTTGGCGACTCGTTCCGGAAGACGCCAACTATGCCCACAGCAGAATGCTGCATTCCTATGGCACCACGGCAGGAAATCCGACTGGCCACCTGAGGTCGCATTTGACCGGATATCATGCGATTTTTCCGGTTCAAGACGGCAAGCTGGTTAGAGGTGGAGCCCAGGAGATATTCTTTTGCGAATTCGACGGGGCGCAAAGCCGGAAAATTTATGTGCAGGTGATGGGCGAGTAGCACAGACAGTTTTTGAAAAGGAGGGCGGCTTGTGGAGAATTATATCCTCGAGACCAGAAACATAACCAAACGGTTTGGGCCAGTCACAGCCTTGAAAAATGTAAATCTGCAAATCAAAGCGGGCGAGATTCATGTCCTGTGCGGTGAAAACGGCGCCGGAAAATCAACCTTGATGAATATTGTCAGCGGCATCTATCCTCACGGTTCCTATGAAGGGGAATTCTTCTACCAGGGGGAAGAGTGTCTATTTAAAAGCGTCAAAGACAGCGAAGTCAGAAATATCGCCATTATTCACCAGCATTTGGCGCTGATTCCACAGCTTTCAATCGCAGAAAACATTTTTGTCGGCAACGAACAGGCCAAAAATGGCATTATCGATTGGAATGCCACGACCCATAAGGCTAAAACACTGATGGAAAAGGTTGGCCTTAAGGAAAACCCCAATACTTTAATTAAAGACATCGGCGTCGGCAAGCAGCAATTAGTGGAAATCTGCAAGGCGATATCCAAAAATGTCAAACTGCTGATTTTGGACGAACCAACTGCTGCCTTAAATGACGAGGAAAGCGACAATCTTTTGAATCTGGTGCTGAAGTTTAAAGAACAGGGCATCACCTCGATTTTGATCTCCCATAAATTGCGGGAAGTCACAAAAGTGTGCGACGCCATTACCGTTCTGCGCGACGGCCAGACGATCGAAACACTTTACAAGGATAAAGACGAAATATCTGAAGACCGCATCATCAAAAGCATGGTTGGCCGTGAACTGGTCAATCGTTTTCCGCAACGGGAAAGCCAGATCGGCGATGTGATTTTCGAAATTAAAAACTGGAATGTCTTTAATCCGGCAGATACATCCAAACAAGTTCTGAAGAACATCAACATGAAGGTGCGCAAGGGCGAGGTCCTCGGCATTGCCGGACTGATGGGCGCCGGCCGCACCGAACTGGCGATGAGCGTTTTTGGCAAAAGCTATGGCTCGAAAATATCCGGCGAACTGGTCAAAAACGGTGAAACGCTTCATCTGCATGATGTATCGGACGCCATCAAGAACAAGATTGCCTACGTCTCGGAAGACCGCCATGCTTACGGCATGATCCGGGGGCAATCGATCAAGAACAATATCACGTTGCCCAATCTTGAACAATTTGTCAAAAACGGCGCCATTGACTTCAATAAAGAAGTTGTGGTGGCGCAGGAATATTGCAGCAAGCTGAAAATCAAGGCCTACAATGTCGAACAGGATATCGGGAACCTTTCCGGCGGCAACCAGCAAAAAGTCATTTTCAGCAAATGGGTGCTTTCCGGCGCGGACATCCTGATTCTGGATGAGCCGACCCGCGGTATTGATGTTGGGGCAAAGTACGAAATCTATCAGGTCATCAATGATCTGGTTAAACAAAACAAGTCAGTTATTTTCATCTCTTCGGACATGCCGGAAATCCTGGGAATGTGCGACCGGGTCTATGTCATGAACGAAGGTGGAGTAGTTGGCGAGCTTATCGGGGATGAAATCCTCCAGGTAAATATCATGAACTGTATCATGAAGGAACAGACGAAGGAGGCTTAATGATGGAAGAAACAAAGAAAAAATCATTGATCAGCGGGAATGTGAGACAAAACGGCATGATTCTGGCGCTTGTCTGCATCACGCTTTTCTTTGGGATTGTCACCAAGGGCGTTATGTTTCGTCCGATGAATATTTCAAATCTGATCATGCAGAACAGCTATGTCATTTTTCTGACAATCGGCATGTTCTTTTGTATCCTGACCGGCAACGTGGATTTATCAGTCGGCTCGGTTGTTGCCGTAACTGGCGCGCTGCTCGGATTTATGACGGTCGAGCAAGGCGTCTCGACGCCTGTTGCAGTTATTGTGACGGTCATCTTCGGCGCCCTGGTCGGCGTGCTGCAGGGCGGTTTCATCGCTTTCCTGAATGTGCCTCCGTTTATTTCAACTTTAGCCGGCATGATGATCTTCCGCGGCTTGACCTACGTCATTTTGGCCGGCCAGACACTGTCGCCATTTTCAGCGGAATTTCAATACCTCGCATCCGGCTTTGTGATGTCCGATCTGAGAATCGGCGGATTTAACGTCATTTGCCTGGCGCTGATTCTAATAAGCGCAATCGCCATCATCCTGTCGGAAATCAAGAAACGCCAAGACCGGATCAAATATGGCTTTGACGTATCCCCGATACTGGTCGCCGCAATCAAGCTTGCCGTCATCATTGGCGTTCTGGCGGCAATCATCCTGGCCCTCTCGGCTTACAAAGGACTGCCCTTCATCCTGCTGGTCCTGATCGCAGTCGTCCTGGTCTATACCTTCATTGCCAATAAAACCGTCATCGGCCGCCATATCTACGCTGTAGGCGGCAACATGAACGCGGCCCGCCTGTCTGGCGTCAAAACCAAAATGGTCATGTTCGCGGTCTATATCAACTGCGCGATCATGGCGACGGTCGCCGGCCTGGTTGTAACCGGGCGTCTCAACGCCGCCACGGCCAAAGCCGGCAACTCCTTCGAGCTGGATGCCATTGCCGCATGCTACATCGGCGGCTGTTCCGCATCCGGCGGTGCAGGCACGATCATTGGCGTCCTGGTTGGCGCCACGGTCATGGGAATCCTCAATAACGGCATGTCGATCCTCGGCATCGGGTCCGATATGCAGCAAGTGATCAAAGGTTTTATCCTTCTGCTGGCCGTAACCTTTGACATCTATTCCAAGTCGAAATCCGGAAAATAAAGTTGACGAAGCGGCAAAGTGCTGCTTGATGGCCACCGAGCCATAAAATAAAAAAATTTGGGAGGAAGCAAAATGAAAAAAGCCTACAGGATCCTGACACTCATTTTGGCCATTTGCATGCTTGGCGGCATGCTGATCGGGTGCAACACGCAGGGCTCAACCAGCCAGGCTGCCGAAAGCAGCACGGCCGGCGGGACAACCACCGCGCAAAGCAATGCCAACAGCGATGTTGTCATCGGTGTTTCCCTGCCATCCAAAGAACTGGCCCGCTGCCTGAAAGATCAGGAATATCTGACTGCCAACCTGAAAGACGCCGGATATAGCCTCGACGTCCAATTTGCGCAAGGCGACGCCAATATCCAGATTTCCCAGGTGGAAAACATGATCACCAATGGTGTCGATGCGCTGATCATCTCGCCCTGGGATGGTTCCTCGATGACCAAAATCGCCGAACTGGCCCACGAAAATGACATCCCGGTCGTTTCCTACGACGCGCTGATCCTAAACAGCGAATTTGTAGAATATTACATTGCCGACGATCTTAGGGAAATCGGCGCCACCCAGGCTAGATACATTGTCGAAAAACTGGAACTGGAAGCAGGCAAAGGCCCCTTCAATCTTGAAATCGTGGCCGGCGATCCTGCCGACAGCAACGCCCCTTACTTCTACAATGGCGCCATGGATGTGCTAAAACCGTACATCGACAAAGGCTCGCTGGTTGTCCAGAGCGGCCAGAAGACTTTTGCCGAAACCGGAACGCCCGGCTGGGATCCGATGAAGGCACAGTCCCGCATGGATGCCATCGTCAGCACCTTCTACACCGACAAGCACCTCGACGCCGTTCTGTGCTCCAATGATGGCGTAGCCATCGGCACGATCTCTTCCTTGAAGAGCGCAGGCTACGGCACTTCCGGAACGCCCCTGCCGATCACGACCGGACAGGACTGCGACATTGCCTCGATCAAATCGATTATTGCCGGCGAACAATCCATGACCGTATTCAAGGACATCCGCGTCCTGGCCAAAAACGCCAGCTATGTCATCGATTGCCTGATCAAGGGCGTTGAACCGGACATGAGCAAAGGAACAACCTTCAACAACGGCGTCAAGGACGTACCGACGCTGGTCGTCCAGCCCAAGGCCCTCGATGCGGAAAACTACAAGGAATTATTATTGGACAGCGGTTACTACAATGCTGATCAGCTGAAGTAATCAAAAAGCAGACTTGCGATAGTGTAAGCCGATAAAAAGCCCGAAAAACTCGGGCTTTTTATCGCAGTTATCAAAGGCCGTGAACAAGGGGGAGACACTTTTGCATACTATCGAGCTAAATCAGTTTGCCGCCATGAACATGATCTATAACCGGCATTCATTTGCCTATTTTCTGGATTCCCTGGAGCGCTTGGAGATCAGGAATTTCGAGCTTTGGACGGGCGCGCCGCATTTATGCCATCTTTTTTCTTCCCTGGCGGATGCTCAGAAGGTGCGGCGGGAAGTTTTGCGGCGGGACTTGAAAATCGTGTGCGTGACGCCGGAACAAGTGATGTACCCTTATAATATCGCAGCCGCGGACCAGGGCCTTCGGTCAGCGAGCCTCGAATATTTTTACAAATATATCGATATGACAGCCGAGCTTGGTGTTGACAAGATGCTGTGCTGTGCCGGCTGGGGCGACTATCAGGACGATACGTCCGAAGCCTGGAAGCGTTCGGTGGATGGCCTGCAGAAAATGAACAGGCGAGCCGAACAAGCGGGAATTATCCTGGCGTTTGAAATCCTTTGCCCGTTCGAAAGCAATCTGGTCAACAATCTGGAGACAACTGAACGGATGATGCAGGAGATAACGTCAGATTCATTCCGCTTGTGCGTGGACACTGTCCCGGTCCGCCTGGGCCAGAATACGCTTGATGAATTTTTCAGCATATTTGGCGGAAGAATCTGCCATGTCCACCTGACTGACGGCACGCCGACCGGGCATGTTCCTTTCGGCACCGGCAGCCATCCGCTAAAAGAACATCTTGAAGCTTTGAGCAAATACAATTATGATGGATTCATTACGCTCGAGATTGGGGACACCAGCTGGAGCGCGAAGCCGGAACAAGCAACCCGGATCGGTTTTGAATCGGTAAAGCAATTGCTGCCCTTCAAAACCTGAAGACTAAAATCTGGAAATGAGAAAAAGACATGCGCTATAGACTATTAGTATTGGATATTGACGGCACCCTGGTCAACTCAAACAAAAAGCTGACACGGCAAACCAGGCAAGGAATCGAAAAGGCACAGCAGGCCGGCGTGACCGTCGCCCTCGCTTCCGGAAGACCCGCTTACGGGATCTTTCCCCTGGCGAAAGAATTGAATCTTCAAAAAAACGGCGGTTACATTATTTCCTTTAACGGCGGACAGATTTTCGACTGCCGGACCCAAAGCATGCTGCATCAAAAAACCTTGCCGCTGCAAATGCCGGCGCTGCTCTACCAAATGGCCCGCGAGAATAATGTCGCCATACTGACCTATCAAGACCATTATCTGATCACGGAAAATGAGGATAACGTCTTTGTTAAGGAAGAAGCTGCGATCAACAAGATGCCGATCCGCAAGATTGATTCCTTTTGCGACTATGTCAAATTCCCGGTTGCAAAATGTCTCATGATGGATCACCCCGCCCATCTTGAAGAAGTTGAACAGCTGGTCAAGCAAAAGTTCGGCGATTCCCTGAATGTCTTTCGTTCCGCGCCGTTCTTTCTGGAGGTGATGCCGCAAGGCATCGAAAAGGCAGCGGCTTTGAATATTCTTGGCGAGAAGACCGGAATCCGGCAGGAGGAAATGATTGCCTGCGGTGATGGGCACAATGACATTTCAATGATCAGCTATGCCGGACTTGGCGTCGCGATGGAAAACGCACAGCCGGCCGTCAAGCGGGCTGCAGATATCATCACCAAGTCGAATGACGAGGATGGGGTCGCTCATGTAATCGAAAAATTCATTTTGGCTTATGCGGCAAACTGAACAGCTGCAGGTCAAATATCGGTCAAAAAGCGAAATTGTAGCAAAAAAACGCATTTTGAACTAATATTGATCAAAAAGCTGGCAAAAGCTTGACTTATTTGACAAAGCTAGCTAGGGTATTGTTAGGATTAAAACAGCAATGGCCAGAGATGAAAAACAAGCAGTCATTGATCAGCCGTCCGGAACAGGCGGATACAAGGGAGGGAATCGATTGATTCGGGAAGAACGTTTAGCGAGAATCGTTGAATATGTGCAAAATCGCCAATATGCGAGCGTTGAGGAACTCATGCGCGCGCTTGGCGTATCCAAGGCTACGGTTCGCCGCGATCTGATTTCGCTTAGCGAAAGCAACCTGCTGATGCTGACCCGGGGCGGCGCTGTTTGCAACGAGCGGGACCGTTACAGCGAGCTTGTCTACAGTGAAAAGAAAAATGCCAATTCTGCGGAAAAGGCCCGTATCGGCGAGGCTGCCAGGCAATTGATGCATAACGACAGCGTCATCATCATGGACGCCGGAACGACCACCCGCGCGGCTATACCCTATATGAAAGACCTGGCCGGGATCAATCTGGTCACCAATGATGTTGCCATCGCCGGCGACCTGTCGTCCTTTCCCGGCGTCAATGTCACAGTGACCGGCGGACAAATGCGCATGGACTTCTACACCTTGCGGGGATATGTCGCCGAAGAGCTGATCAGCACGGTGCGAGCCGGCATTGCCTTCATCAGCTTTGATGCGGTTGACGCCCACTCCGGCTGTTATATCAGCAATATCGACGAAGTCGGCATCAAACGGAAAATCATTGAAGCGGCTGAAAAAGTGGTTGTCCTATGCGATTATACGAAATTCGAGAAGCAGGCATTTGTTCAGGTTTGCCCGCTGTCGGACATCGATATTTTGATTACCAACAAGGAAGTCGCACCGGGAATTGTTGATATTGTCAAAAAAAGTGGTGTCGAAATTATTCTAGTTTAATCAAAATAATAACTTGCGGTTTAAATCATGCATCCTCTTGGTCGGAAAAATCAAGAGGATGCATTATTTTGAATCAATATAAATAATTGGTAAAAATTTGCTTGACATAAATGAAGCGAATTGATATGATTAAAGCACAAAATGATTCTATTTGAATCAAATTCATTGGGCGTGATCCACGCACAGAAGGAGAAATTAAGGATGACCATGTACAACTTTGATATTCCCAGGTACGAAAAGGTGGTAGGTGACGCGCTGGCTTTGCGGCCTCAGATTGAGAAGGCTGCTGATGAAATTTGCGCACAAGGGTATAGCAATATCATGTTTATTGGCTGCGGCGGTACATATTCGCATTCTCTGCCTTTAAAATATATGCTGGACACGCAGAGTCAAATTGAATCACACGCCTTGATCGCTGCCGAGTTTATGGTAATGGGGCATCAGCGTTTCAGCAAAGATTCAATCTGCGTCTTTTCGACCCGTTCAGGCAACACCAAAGAAATTGTCCAGGCGGCAAAATTCTGCAAGGAAGCCGGCGCCCGCGTGGTGATGTATGTCTCCAATATTGGAACCCCCGCATGTGAATATGCTGACTACATTTTCCACAGCTTTGCCGAAGACGACTGCCTCTGCGAAGCCATCTACCTGACCAATATTCCGTTTGTTGCCAGAATGATGCACAACGCCAATTGTTTTCCCCAGTACGGCGCCTTCATGAATCAGCTTGGAAAAATCACGCCTTATCTGGTCAAAGCCAAGGAACAGTTTGAAGACCGCTGCAAAATCATGGCCGAAACCCACAAGGATACGGATTATCACATGGTCATCGGCAGCGGCAATCTCTGGGGCGAAGCCTATGACTATGCCATGTGCATCCTTGAAGAAATGCAGTGGATCAAAACCAAGTCGATCCATGCCGCCGAGTTTTTCCACGGAACACTCGAACTGGTTGAAGAAGACACCAGCCTGATCCTTTTCTTCGGTGAAGACGAAACCCGACCGCTGATGGATCGCGTACTCAATTTTGCCCAAAAGATTACAAAAGTGATCAATATCTTTGATACCAAAGAGGTCGAACTGCCATTCGATAACGAACTCAGGAAATTCATCTCGCCGATGGTCATGTATGCAATCACCGAGCGCCTGAGCTGCCACCTCGAACATGTGCGCAATCATCCGCTCACAACCCGCCGCTATTATCGCCAGATGGATTATTGATCTGATCAGCAAAAACTGAATATAAAGCCAATCAAGGGGGTTTTCGAAGGAAGGCCCCCTTGATTTTTCTATACTTTTCGGTGGGGATCGTCTATAATACCTGATAACAGAAGCCACATTTCCCGAATGATGATTATCAAAATAGGATTATCGATAAAGGAGTCACCAAACAAGATGTCATGTAAACACCAGCCAATATTTCATTTTAAAATGCTATTTGCGCGCAAGCCGCAGTATATTTGCCGGCATTGCGGAGCCAACCTTGAGATGGCGCCGCAGTTCAAGTCCATCAGCCGGGTTGCCAACATGGTTTTTATCGCGATCATGTTTTTGAAAGCCCTGAATAGCGGCAAGACAGTTGACCCGGATCAAACCGTCGTCGTTCGCCTGGCAATCGACATGGGAATTTTGGTGGGCATTGCCGCGGCCTTCCTGCTTTTCCAGATAGCCATCTTCAAATTCGCCAAGTATCAGGAAAGCCAACCTGAAGAAGCGGCGCCGCCCAAAGACAGCACAGATGTGAAAGAGGCTGAAAAGCCGGAGTATACCGCTGAGCAGCTTGAATTGATCGCGATGTATGAAGCCATCGAGAAAAAGGCGCGACTTGAAGCTGGACAGGAAGAAAGCAGCGTACAGCCGGCGGCGGCGGAAAAACCGCCTGAAGTCGATGTTTGTGTGCACGAGCCGGCGCCAAGCTGGAAAAACTACATCCCCAGCCGTTATGATTTTGTGTGCAGGCATTGCGGCAAACCCATTGTATTTACGGCCAAAATTAAAAGAAGCATGAACATGGTTTTTCTGGCCATCATGTTTCTAGTCCTGATGCCCAATTTCATGAATCAAAATATCGACATTTTGAAATATTCACTGCTTTCCTTGCTGGTTTTGGCCCTTGGAACCGCAGCGCAATACTTCTACGTGAAAAAAGGCCAGTTTGTCCTGAAGCAAACCGATACAAAAGGCAGATAGCTTGAAACGCCGGCGGCCGATGCCGATACGGGCTATCGAACCTGATAAAGTGCATATTTAAACATCAGGCTGGTGCTGCTTTTGTAGTAGCCGGTCGCTTCATCGACCAGGGCGTAGTTTTCATGGAGACAAGGCGCCTCATATTTGCTGGCATCGGCGTTTTTGTCCATGCGGATCACCACGAAGGTAACGGCTTTTTCCCGGATATACCGGTCCTGTTCATCGCGCATGATCGGGAACCGGGCATCGCTGATGTTGTTGATCATGAAATATTTCAATTCAGGTGTGATATTGGCGGCGGTATAGAAGCCTCCGTCCAGAAATCCGTAATTTATCAAAGTGGCATCCGGAACCTGGTTGATGATTTTGGCAAAGCGGAATTGCGGATATTCGTCCGCGCTCTTCTTGATGAGCGGAATATTGGGGCTAAAGCTGATCGTTGCCAGGACCAGCATGAAACAAAGGCCGGCAATCAAGGCCCGTCTGGTTCCGGTTTTCAAATCCGGCTGGCCGATGGCCGCTATCAAGCCGGCAATGGCGATCAGGCCGAAGACCAGCAGCGGGAAGAACCCCAGGAAGTAATAATTGCTGGATCGTCCGCCAAAATAAGTGGAGATTGCCAGACAAAGGGTGCAGACGGCTAAAGACAGCCGGCCGAAGATATTCTTGAAATACTTTGAGCTAAAGCCGAATGCCCCCAGGCCGAAAAGGGTAATCCAGCTGAAAAGGGCATTCAGTTTCATGCTGTCCGACAAGGTCTGCCCGATATACCGGATGCGGTCCAGCAGGCTGATGGATTGGGAATAAAGCTTGATATTGATCCAGATATAAGTATGGAAAAAATCATCCAGGGCGCTGTTTGCGGCAAAATACAACATCCAGGGCGCTATGGACAAAAAGAAGCCCGTCAGAAAAAATATCGCGTTCCAGAACCAGTCCTTGAAGCGGCGATGGCACAGATACGTTAAGCTGAGCATGAAAACAAAACCGATCCAGTAGCCCAGCATGGTGTATTTGACCATGAAGACCAAACCGGCGGCAATGCCCGCCAGGAGAGCCGAATTGTCGCTTAAGGGCTTTGGATAAACGTCCCGGTAGTATTTGACCATGATATAGAGGACCGCCATGATCACGGCGTAGCAGAATTCTTCAGCAGAATCGCCGGCTTCGAAATTGGGATTGACCACAGAAAAATAGGCTAAAACAGGAATGATGAAATAGACATAGAATCCGGGGAGAAAGAGTTTGGCGATTTTGGCGGCAAAAAACAAAGCAGCGGTCAAACTGGCCGCTTCAAAGATGAAAACGCCCAGGAAGGTTGTGTTGGAAATCAGAAAAGAGAAAGCATGGATCAAATACAGCAAGGGCCCTTTTTGTTCAAAAAGGTCGCGATAGGGAACCAGACCGTGGACCATCCCCTTGCCCATCGTAAAAAAGGAATTGGAATCGACCCAGTCGTTGAACGCGTAAAGCGGCGAACAAGTCGATGCCAATAAGAGAAATATCGTTGCGATGAAGCTGTAAAACAGAAGATCGCACCAAGCCGGCAAATTGGAATTGCTTTTTAACATCAGGTTTCCTCCGTACGTACAAGCTGCCTTTGGTCTGGCAGTTCTATTTTACCATTACAAACTGTTTGATGAGCTAGTGACTTTATCGAATTGCCCGTCCGGATGGGCCGAAGCAGGCGGCTTTGGACCGCACGGGGGATTGCGAAAATTGCATGATAGCATAATAATTCCATTTTCTAAATTTTTATACAATATTTATGCTAAATACATACAATTTGCACTGGTATGAACGCCGGTTTTTTGCTATATTTGAAAAGATAAAATGTAATGGCGCACGAAGCACGATTGTTCCATGCGCAAAAGGAGTATTATGCCTGTACGCACAGATATGAGTAAGATTCTGATCATCGGATCAGGACCGATTGTTATCGGCCAAGCCTGTGAATTCGACTATTCCGGCACCCAGGCCTGCAAGGCGCTGCGTAAGCTTGGCTATAAGATCGTCCTTGTCAATTCCAATCCGGCCACGATCATGACCGACCCGGAGATTGCGGATATAACCTACATTGAACCACTCAACATTAAAAGGCTGACCGACATTATCGCCAAGGAAAGGCCGGATGCCCTCCTGCCCAATCTTGGCGGGCAATCGGCTTTGAACCTTTGCTCGGAGCTCAACAAGGCCGGCGTGCTGGAACAGTATGGCGTCAAGGTGATCGGCGTCCAGATCGACGCCATCGAACGCGGCGAAGACCGCATTGCTTTTAAAGAAACCATGGCCAGGCTCGGCATTGAAATGCCCAAAAGCAAGCCCGCCTACACGGTCGAGGAAGCGGAGGCGATTGCCCAGGAGCTCAGCTACCCCGTTGTCATCCGCCCGGCCTATACCATGGGAGGCACGGGAGGCGGTCTGGTCTACAACGTAGCCGAGCTGCAGACGGTTGCCCAGAGGGGCATCGCCGCGAGCATGATCGGGCAGATCCTGATCGAAGAATCGGTTCTTGGCTGGGAAGAGCTGGAACTCGAAGTGGTCCGCGACGCCAAAAACCAGATGATCACGGTCTGCTTTATCGAAAATATCGACGCCATCGGCATCCATACAGGAGACTCTTTCTGCTCGGCCCCGATGCTGACCATCAGCCCGGAGCTGCAAAAACGCCTGCAGGAATATTCCTACAAGGTTGTAGAAGCCATCGAAGTCATCGGCGGGACGAATGTTCAATTTGCCCATGATCCCAAGACCGGCCGGGTCGTCATTATCGAGATCAATCCCAGGACTTCCCGCTCCTCCGCCCTGGCCTCCAAGGCGACGGGATTCCCGATCGCCCTGATTTCCGCCATGCTGGCCGCCGGTCTGACGCTGGATGAAATACCGTATTGGCGTGATGGGACGCTGGACAAGTACACCCCTTCCGGCGATTATGTCGTCATCAAATTTGCCCGCTGGGCTTTCGAGAAATTCGCCGGCGTCCAGGACCATCTGGGCACGCAGATGCGCGCTGTCGGCGAAGTGATGAGCATCGGCAAAAATTACAAAGAGGCTTTGCAGAAAGCGATCCGTTCCCTGGAAATCAATCGCTACGGTTTGGGATTTGCCAGGGATTTCAACAAACGCACCCTTGAAGAGCTCATGGCCATGCTGGCCGAACCGACCAGCGAGCGCCAGTTTATCCTTTATGAAGCGCTGCGCAAAGGCGCGGATATCGACCAGCTCTATCGCCTGACCTATATCAAACCCTATTTCCTCGAGCAAATGAAAGAACTGGTCATGCTGGAAGAAAAGCTCCTATCCTGCAAAAACGGCCAGCTGCCGGATAGCTTGCTGGAAAAGGCCAAAAAGGACGGCTTTGCCGACCGCTATCTAGCCATGCTGCTCGACCTGCCGGAAGCGGAAATCCGCCGCCGCCGCCAGGCCCTGGGCATCGTTGAAGGCTGGGAAGCGGTTCCGGTCAGCGGCGTTGAAAATGCGTCCTATTATTTTTCCACGTACAATGCCCCGGACCAGACATCTTCCAGCTCAAGGCCCAAGGTCATGATCCTGGGCGGCGGACCCAACCGCATCGGCCAGGGGATCGAATTCGACTATTGCTGCGTCCATACGGCTTTTACGCTGCGCGACCTGGGCTATGAGACGGTCATCGTCAATTGCAATCCCGAAACGGTGTCCACCGATTATGATACGTCCGACAAGCTTTATTTTGAACCGCTGACAGTCGAGGATGTGCTGAGCATTTACGAGAAGGAAAAGCCCCTGGGCGTCATCGTCCAATTTGGCGGGCAAACGCCCCTGAATATTGCCGGCGAACTGGCCAAAGCCGGGGTCAAGATCCTCGGCACAACGCCGGATACGATCGATCTGGCCGAAGACCGCGACCGTTTCCGCCAGATTATGGAACAATTGGATATCCCCATGCCGGAATCCGGTATGGCGGTCAATATTGACCAGGCCCTGGCCATCGCTGCCAAAATCGGCTATCCCTTGATGGTCCGCCCCTCATATGTTCTGGGCGGCCGGGGAATGGAAGTCGTCCGCGATGAGGAAATGCTTAGCCGCTACATGGCTGCTGCGGTCGGCGTGACGCCTGACCGGCCGATCTTGATCGACCGTTTCCTGAATCAGGCCATCGAGGCGGAAGCCGACGCCATCGCCGATGGCATCGACGCCTTTGTTCCTACGGTGATGGAACATATTGAACTGGCCGGCATCCATTCAGGCGACTCGGCTTGCGTGATACCCCCGATCAGCATCCCGGCCCGGCATCTGAAAACAATCGTGGAATACACCCGGAAAATTGCCAAGGCGCTGAACGTTGTCGGTTTGATGAACATGCAATATGCGATCGAAGACGACAAAGTATATGTGCTGGAGGCTAATCCGCGGGCTTCGCGAACCGTGCCGCTGGTTTCGAAAGTATGCAATATTTCGATGGCCCGGATAGCGACCGAAACCATGATGGCCATCCATGCCGGCAAAAAATCATCCATCAGCAGCCTCAAAGCGAAAAACATCCCGCATTTTGGCGTCAAGGAAGCGGTCTTCCCCTTCAACATGTTCCCGGAAGTCGATCCGCTGCTTGGACCGGAAATGCGTTCCACCGGCGAAGTCCTGGGACTTGCCGAATCCTTTGGCATGGCTTTCTACAAGGCCCAGGAGGCGACGCAATCCGCTTTGCCGCTCGAAGGCGCGGTATTGATCAGCGTCAATGACCGCGACAAGCAAGCGGCCCTGGAAGCCGCCCGCGAATTTACCCGGATCGGCTTTGCGATCAAGGCGACAGCCGGTACCTGCAAATTCCTTGCGGAAAACGGCATCAAAGCCGAAGAGATCAAAAAGCTGCATGAAGGCCGGCCCAATATTGTCGACAGCATCACCAACCGGGAAATCAACCTGATCATCAATACGGCATCCGGCAAACAAAGCCAATATGATGACTCCTATATCCGCAAGACCGCGATTAAATACAAGATCCCCTACATGACGACCATGACGGCGGCCCTGGCCAGCGCCAAAGGCATCGCCGCCTGCAAGGCGGATAAGCAAAAGCCGGCTGCGATCAAGTCCTTGCAGGAATACCACGCCGCCATTTCAGATCAAACCTGAATTTTGACCAAACCGGAAAGATAATTGCTTTTACCTTCAAGGGGCTTCGGATGAAGCCCCTTTTAAATTGGTTTCCTGAAATGCACCCGGATGCCCCTGACGATTGCGATCAGAATACCGGCGGCCAACAGGCCAAGGACTCCGATCGCGCCACCGATGACCAGCGGGTATGCTTTTTGCAGCGTTGTATAATGGCGGATAAGGATGCCGCTGACCGCCCAGGCGAGGGCAAGCGCAAAGCCGTAGTCGCGATAGCGCCAAAGAAAGATCCAGCCAAGCAAAGCGGCTCCGCCCAATAAAAGCAAAGCCCAGAAGACAGGGCCGCCGCTGCCGCCCTGCCAGCTCACGCTAACCAGCAAGACAGCAACATTAGAAAATGTCGCCACGCAGATCCAGCCGAGATAGATCGAAAAAGGCAGACGTCTCAAGAAACGCTGCCCAAAGCTAAGATCAAGCGGGATATCGATGTACAGCATGATCAAGATGATTAAAAGCATCAGCATGATGCCCATGGAAAGGCGGATGAATTCAAAATGCCAGGCGAAAATCCAGCTGCCGTTCAGAACATTGGAAATCGAAAAGAGCCAGCCCTGGCGCATCAGCCGGGGCTGCTCCCCGGCCGGCAAGCGGTGCAGCCGCATTTGAATGCGGATGGCATAAAAAATCAGCAACAGATCAATGAGCGCCCAGATCATGAAGCTCATTCCTTCAGGCAAAAAGAGATTGGGGTAATGGTCGGATATTTGCGCGGGATTTCGGCCGTTAAGCGGCATTGTCGTCGAAAGGGCGCTAAGCGTCAGCATGTAAAGCAGGCTTACGACGCTTGCGATTTGAACCAGGTGGATGGAATGCCTCGTGCGCATAATCAGTCTCCCGCCAGAAGATGAAAGGATGATGCCAACGATGGATCTACACGTTTATTATATTCTGATTTTATGACGCTGATGTAAAAACTCTTTCGCTTTTCAGTCAATTTTTAATGGTGTATGATAGTACTGTCATGAAGGGAAGGATGCACGATGGAGCAAACGCCAAAAACCATGCCAAACCGCCAGAAAGCACGCCGCCTTTTGATTTTCCTGTCTTTTCTGGCCTTCCCGGTCACCTTGAATTTCCTGTCGCCGTATTTGATCATTCAGGCATCCTTCGAGGGCGTTCTGGCCGGCAGCGGCATCGTATTTTTAATGCTTTTCATAAGCTCCATGTTTTTAGGCCGGCTTTTTTGCGGCTGGCTGTGCCCCGGCGGCGGCCTCAATGAAATAGCGGCCACTGTCAACAACCGGCGGGTGACCGGACGGCGAATCCGCTGGATCAAAATCGGCATATGGATCATCTGGCTGGCCAGCCTGGCCGGAGGCTTCATCACAAGCGGCGGCATTCGCCAGATCGAGTTTTTGTACCTTACCGAAAGCGGCATTTCCGTCGATGAGCCGCTCAAATTCATCATTTATTATGGCGTGATTTTTATTTTCCTGATTATTTCGCTTTGGGTTGGCCGGCGGGCGTCCTGTCACGCGATCTGCTGGATGGCCCCCTTTATGATGACCGGCCAGAAGCTGTCCGACCGCCTCCGCCTGCCGCGTTTGCATATCGCTTCTGATGCGGCGGCTTGCATTCGCTGTGAGCGGTGCACCCGGCAGTGCCCGATGAGCATTCCGGTCATGGAAAAACTGGGCAGGCCGCTGGAAAGCCATGGCGACTGTTGCCTTTGCGGCGAGTGTGTGGATATTTGCCCGAAAAAATGCCTGAAATATGCCTGGCGGCGAAGCAGAAAACCAGATGCGCCGGCAGGCGGCCAGAAGGATTAAGATTTCATCGATTTCACCGCGGACTTTTTGGCAGGCCGCGAATGCCGGCGGCGTTGACGGATCTGGCCATTTTCTTTCATCCAGTTAATGCTGTCCCGGAAAGTCTCCAGCAAAGGCCGAGGCTGATAACCAAGCTCGGCGGTGGCTTTATCATGGCTGATATTGCTGTTGGACTCCAAAACCGCGACGCTATAGGGCGTAAAAATCGGTTTGATGCCAAACAACTGGCTGAAGAATTTGGTCAGCCCGGCCCCGGCCATGACCAGCCAGTTTGGCGCGAAAAAGACTTTCGGCTGCTTCTGGCCAAGCGCTTCGCGCTCCAGATAAATGACTTCCCGCATGGTGATCCGATGCCCCGACAAAATATAGCCTTCCCCTGAACGGCCTTTCCGGGCGGCAGCAATCATTCCGTCGACCACATCGCGCACATCGACAAAATTGTAGGCGCCTTTAAACGTCATGACCAGCTTGAGCCAGCCTTGGGTGCTCAGGTAACGAAGCAGGCGCCCCATCATCGAACGCTGAAAATCAAAGGGGCCGATGACGCCGCTGGGAAAGACGATGACGGCGTCCAGGCCGCGGCGTATGCCGTCATAAATGATCGCCGTCGCTTCGGATTTGCTCTGGGCGTAAGGCCCCAAAAGATCCGGAACGGGGAAATCCTTGATTTCGCAGATCAGCTGGCCATCCGGAAGATCCGGCAGCGCATGCACCGAGCTGACATAAATCAGCCTTTCGACGTGGAATTCCAGACAAGCTTCGACAATCTGACGGGTGCCGCCAATGTTGACCTGGTGGAGAAGCTGCGGCTGGCGGGGCGCCGTGTCGATCAGCCCGGCCAGATGGAAAACGATCCTGGCGCCGTTGACCGCCCGGCGGACATCCTTTTCCTTGCGGATATCGCCAAAAAAGATTTCCAGCGTCAGCCCGTCAAACATGTGCAATCGTTCATGCTGCTGCAAAAAAAGGCGGATGGTTTCCTGAGGATAGAGAACGGCCAGCTGATTGACCAGGACATTGCCGATATGGCCAGTGGCGCCTGTAACCAAAATCATGCATCCTCACCCCTTTGCCGATCATTTAAAAGGTGCCGCGGACGACCAGGTCGGATAACGGCTTGCGGCAGGCGCCATGCCGGTCGGCTGGCTTGGGCGTGCCGGCCTCGCAGCCGATTGCCAGGATATTGACAGGTTCGATATTTTCCGGGATATGGAAGACTTCCCGAATGACCACCGGGTCGAATTTGCAGATCCATACCGAGTTCAGGCCAAGTTCAGTCGCCTCCAGCATGAGATGCGTTGTGACGATGCTGGCGTCGATTTCCGCCGTGTCTTTACCGTCATCAGAGCGTTTCCAGCTTTCCAGATGGTTGGCGCAGACGATGATCACCAGCGGCGCGCCAAACACGTTGGCTCCCTTGGCGGCCTTTTCCAGTTCGCTGGCCTGATTCAGGACCAGGAGTCGGAAAGGCTGGCTGTTTATCGCGGTCGGGGCAACCCGCCCGGCTTCCAGGATCAGGGCCAGATCCGCTTCACTGACCGGCTTTGGCAGGTATTTCCGGGTTGAATATCTCTTTTTCGCCAAATCTAAAAAATCCATCAGGCACCCTCCTTAAACTGCAATCCAGATCTTTTGAATATACTTTCATTATATGTTATCATGCGAACATGCACCATCGTGTTTTAAGGCAAACGCCGGTTTTCTCCAATGATTGTTCCTTGGTCAAATGAAGAAAGAAGATGAAATGATGAACCAGGATGCTATTTTACCTCCCAATCCCAATCGATTGATTGATTACCGCGGCATCCGGCTGAAAATGATTTGGCTGGCCGGAGGCTGCTTTTGGGGCGTTGAAGCTTATTTATCAAGGCTTGCCGGGGTTTCTGAAATCCTGACCGGCTATGCCAACGGCAGGACAGCCAATCCGACCTACCGCGAAGTCTGCACCCATCAGACCGGTTTTGCCGAAACCGTCCAGGTAAGCTACGATCCGCAAAGACTCAAGCTGCAGACCCTGCTGGAACAGTTTTTCCAAATCATCGATCCGACCAGCCGCAACAGGCAGGGCAACGACTGGGGCGATCAATACCGGACCGGCATCTATTACCAGGATCCGGCCGATTTGCCGGATATTCAGGCAGTCGTTGCCGCGGAACAAAAAAAATATGTCCAGCCGATTGTCACGCAAATCGAACCGCTGCGCAATTTTTATCGGGCTGAAGAAGAACACCAGCATTATCTGGAGAAAAATCCGGGCGGTTATTGCCATGTCAGCTTTAAAGGCCTTGAAAAATTCGAGCAGGACCGACTTGCTTCATCGGTCAAGCCATCTTTGCTCGATCCGGCCCAATACCCGAAGCCAAACGATGAAATGCTGAAGACCCGGCTGACGCCAAGCCAGTACCAGGTCACCCAGAAAAACGCGACCGAACAGCCCTATACCGGGGCGTACTGGGATTTTGCCGAGCCAGGGCTTTATGTTGATGTTGTTACCGGCGAACCGCTCTTCAGCTCGCGCGATAAATTTGAATCCGGCTGCGGCTGGCCAAGCTTTAGCCAGCCGATAGATCAAAGCGTAATCCTGGAAAAAAGAGATGCCAGCCACGGTATGGATCGGACGGAAGTCCGCAGCCGGGCCGGGGACTCCCATCTTGGCCACGTCTTTAACGACGGGCCTGCGGAAACGGGCGGCATGCGGTATTGCATCAACAGCGCCGCCTTGCGCTTTATCCCGCTGTCCGAGATGGAGGCCAGCGGCTACGGCGAATTAATCCCGATGGTAGTTTGAGGGGAACGAGGGTTTGTACCCATACGGTCGGGAAAGAATGACTGTACAAATCCTGAGGGGGTCCAATTCGCCACATCATTTCAAATTGTCAATTATTCCTTTGACTTTTTCTATGTCTGCAATATCAAAAAAGGTGAATTGATTGGAATGATAATATACCCATGGGATTTCTAATGAAATTGTATTCAATATTTTTATCATATGATAGGATTTGTTAAAATATATAGTTCCTATTTCATTTTTGTTTTTGGATATCTCAATGTCAGTAATTTTTTCGATGTTCACAGATTTGATCTTCTTTAGCATGCCCCTTTGAATTATAAAAATGCGGTGATCAGTTATTGCGTAAAATGTTTTAAATTTAATATATGCCTTAACAATAAATCGGGTAATTAGCAAGTATATGCCCATCGCAATAATTGGTATTACAATTATAATTGGTATAAAATATAAAAAGGTTACACTACCAGTATGGCCTCTTGATAATAGCATAATACGAATGAATTCTCTTTCATAAAATATCCCGCCAAACGTCCAAAGAATTCCAAGTGGAATCAGAAAATAATCAATCGCATTGAACATTTTCCAGATTATAGGCTTTCCGTTCCATAAAATATTTTCATTATCAAATAACTCTTTTTTAAGGACATCTAAAATGATTTTCATGAATGCACATCTCCTTAGGGCTTATGCTACTAATCAACTGGATATCGACGGGTTCTGGACAGTCGATTTTGAATTGTCAAGATTCTCAATAGAATAAATCACTTGATGCTATAATCAAGTACGGGTTATCTGAGCCCAATCTGCCTGGCATTTTTCTTTGAATGTCATGCCTATCCTCCTATGGCTTTGCTCTTCAATCTTTTGGGTCCAATCTGCCCGGCGTTTTTCTTTGATCGTCATGCCCATCCTCCAAGTTTTTTACTTCAAGGATAGGCTCACATAACCGTCGTTGATAAGATGCTGATTTTTTTACGGTTACGATTTTTTTACGGTTACGAACTTAGGTGAAGAAAGACCAGAGCCGCCGATCGGCGGCTCTGGAGAAAACATAAGATTTTAGTTGTAATGTAAATACATCAATTCATTTTTCTTTTGGTATCCACTGAGTCCATTTTTTGCATACATCGTACAAATCATCATCTTGCTGTGTTTTGCTAAATAAATTCATGGCTGGCGTACGAGCTAAGTCAATTGGTTCTAAATCAGGATGAAATGGTTTTGGATAATCTTTGTTGTCATCAACAAATCCAATTATCAAAGGTACATTTACATGTACATAAGTCTTTGGTGTTCTCTTAATTGTCCATTCCAAAATAGGATAGTTTAAAATAAATATTTTTGCTAAATACATTCCAATATCTCTTAAAACATATTCAGTAAACACACTCAATTCTTCTTTTGATTGTTCAACCATATGCTTAATAAATGATTGCTGTTGTCCTGTCAATGATTTTTCCAGTTGTTTTAAATCTTTTTTTGATGTTTTGGATATTTCAGCTACCTGTAAAAACCATTTCCATATAGGTTTCAAGGAATTCAATGAATAATCTAATAACTCAATTGAAATACCTAAGCCATTTGAAACCTTTTGTCTCAAATATTCCGCTCGTTCATCAATATGGCTTATAAACCAATCAAAATATTCTTGTGATTCCTTTTTACTTAAGTCCATAAATGATTTGTTCAAAGGAATAATTAAAGGCTCGTAATTTATTTGTTTTTCTGAAATTTTCATTTGACTACCTCGTGAAATGTTCTATTATTGTTATTCCAGCGGCTTGCAATGCTTTCCTTAACGGACCAGAAGGCCCTCCTGAATTAGAAACTTGACTCCAATAAAAATGCCATTCAACTTTATAACCTTGTTTTATCAGATATAAATCTTTTGCAATCTCATTCTTTATGAACTTTGAAAGACCTTGATATCCATATTTTGATTCACCCAAAAGTCTTTTCCCTACACTAAAAGCATCTGCAACTCTTGAACCAAATGGTGTGTCGAACGTTCGTTTAGCCGCTTCTTGAACACTATTCATAACACTTCGTAATCCTTGTTCTGCTTTTTGCCAAGATGCATATACCACTGTTGATGCTCCAGCCGCCCACGTTCCATAAGCAGTAACAACAGTGCCTGTAGATGCAAGGGCTGTAGTACCACCCGTGGCAAGTAACGAGGCTGCTGCTCCTCCTGTCAATCCAATAGCGCCACCAATAGCAGCTCCTATTAAAACAGATTTTAAAGTTACTTTACCAGTAGTTGCATATGAAACAGCTGCACCAACAATACCACCAGCTATCGCACCTATTAATCCTGTTATCAACATAAAAAAGTGCCCACCTGGATCTTGATACATCACAGGATTATTTCCACAATAAGCAAAAACATTTGAATATGATAAATCTCCAGTTACACCATAGACATCATCCGCATTAATAAACCGTCCGATTTCGGGATTGTAGTATCGAGAAGATAATGAATACAGGCCGGTCTCGTTATCAACCCTATAGCCCCTATACCTATAAGGATTGTCCACACCCAGCGTGCTGGCCAGGCTTCCCGTCGTGCTCATCAGGTTGCCCCAGGCATCGTAGGCGTAGGCAACAACCTCGTTTCCGTCCTTGTTGACGATCTTGGTTATGTCGCCCTGAGCGTTCCGGACATAGAAGTACATGCTGTTGTCGGTGTATTTGAGGCCCCAGAGCACCCCGGAAGCGTCATACAGGTAATAGATCGGATTGTTGGAGCCTGTCTTCTCCCAGGTTACCTGGCCTCCAACCACGTTGTAGACCGTGGTCACTCCATTGACCGTCTTTTCAGTTCGAATTCCGTCGCTGTTGTACTTGTAGCTGGCAGTCGTTCCTGACTTGGAGATCTGCTGCAGCTTTCTTCCCTGGGTCCAGGTGTAGCTCCAGGTCCCGTCGCTGATCGGATTCCCTATCTCGTCGTAAGTAATGGTCGATCCATTGTAGCTGGTCAGCTTGTCTTTCCAGACCGAGTCGGAATACCCGTAGCCTATCGTTTCCAGCGGCGTTCCCAGGGTCCCGTCCCCGTCGACAAAAGCATAGCGAACCTTTTGGGAGATGTTTCCTCCTTCGTCATAGCTGTAAACCTTGCTGTAGCTGGTTGCTCCCCACTTGTAGTTCTCCCGGATCAGCTGGCCAAACCCGTCATAGCGGTAATCCGAGTAATTGTTGGAATCCTGGGAAACCTTGGTTATATAGCCCCTGTCATCGTAAGAATAGGTCAGGGTCTCGTTGGTTCTGCCCACATCGTTAATGACCTGGTAAACCCGATAGGACTGGGTGGACGTTGTTCCGTCCCCAGGAACATAATTGACCTGGGTCCTGTAGATGTCCGTTCCGCTGTTTTGGAGAACCGATTGGTAGGTCCTGTTGAGGTTCTGGCTGTCATACGTCAAAATCTTGCTGTAATCGCCAAAGCTTATGCTGGTCGGCCTGGAATCGTTGTCGTAGCTGAAGGAGGTTGTGTAAAGCGTTCCCAGAATGCTTTCGGTAAACGTGCTCAGGCTGTTGGCCGTGTTGAAGCCGTACTGGCTCCACGAGAGGTTTCCCGCAGAGTCCTTGCTTCGGATCTTCCCAAGCCTCTCCAGCGAGTCATACTCGTACCAGTATTCCTTGTTCTGGACCAGATCCTTCTGGTAGCCCAGATTATCGCTGTTGTCGTACTCGAAAGCGTAAAGATCGGTTGTTCCCTGGCTTACTTTCTTGAGCTGGTCATTGCTGTCATACGTGTAGTTTATCGTTTGCCCATTTCCATACGTCAGGCTGTTGAGCCTTCCTGTCCTGGCCTGAAGGCTGTACGTCGAAAGGTTCTGAGCGGCTCCGCTTACCTTGACTCCGGTGGACCAGCCCAGGCTGTTGTACGAAAAGTCATAGGCTACCGTTCCCGAAGGAGCGCTATGCGAGACCTGGGTCAGCTGGTCATCCGCATAGCTATAATTATTGGTCATAGTAGTGCTTCCGGAAGTCTGCGTGGTCTGGGTCAGGGCATCCGTATTGGCGTTATAGGCGTTGCTGACCGTGTTGGATCCTATTGGGTTTAGTACAGTTGTTTTTCAGTTATCAAGGTTCCCAAACAAGCTGATCTACTTAGCTTGTGTCGACATGAATTTTTCCATGTATTGATAGGGGCTCAAATAATTCAGTGCAGTATGCATACGCTTCCGGTTATAGAAAAGTTCTACATATTCAAAGATACTGCTCTCAACCATTTTTATGTTAGCAAACTTGCGACAGTAGATCCATTCTTTTTTCAGGGTGGCAAAAAGGCTTTCGCAGCAGGCATTGTCATAAGGGTTGCCTTTCCGGCTCATGCTACTGATTATGTCGTGCTCGGTCAGATAATTCTGATAGCTTTGACAGCTGTACTGTGTTCCTGTCACCGCCGGAATATAATTGACCATGGCCGCCGGGCGATAATTGACCAGGCGACGCCGAACAATAATTGACCACCCTCCTCCAAATGACCTACCCTGAGAGTGTACGAAGCTCAACTGGGGAGGCAGCACATGAAAGAGAGTGGCACATTCATTATGTTGTATGAACGAATTAAATTGCAAGGGCAAAGCATCTCGGGACAGTGTCAAGTTGTTCTCGGTCGCGCCTCAAAGAAAAAATCAACCTGTGTTTCAAATGGCAAGACCACCATTGGCAATCGCTTTGAATAACCTATATTCGGGGCTGGAGCGGTGGTCGGTATGCAGGATCCGGGAATTGTTGTAGATGTCGAACGATAGCTCCCTGCGCAGCTTTTTCGTCGCACGAATCGCCGGTTTGCGCCCTTTGCGCAGGTTCTGCGGGCCAATACAGCCGCCGTTCAGGACGTGCACCCTTAGCCTGCTGATCGTTTCGAGCCCCTTGTCCATCCAACCCAGCGGCCGACTGGACAATCGACTGGAAAGCACGTGGCTGACCAGTCCCTCAGCACAGCTCGGACCTGCCTCCTGCTTCGCCTCGTGCCAGATCCTGATTCCATCCCAATTAGCACGCAGATATCTCAGAAATGCCTCGCCAGCGACTCTTGTGCACCCATCGCTTTCCATGATTGCCTCCACCAGTTGTTCGATTTTTCCACGAGACCCGCCAGTCAGTTCATTCAGGACGTACTGCCGCAAATGTTCATTGTCTCCTACCACTGGACTCAGGTACTGCAGAAAATGATACCTGTCGAGGACAAAGCGGCTGTTTTGAATCCATTTGGTTCCGCTTCGGATCCAGCCGGCGCCGTCGCCGTGAATGTAGACTCGCAGGTCGGCACGGTCCCCGTAGCGCTCAGAAACAGCGTCAGACACCCGCAGCCAAAAATCGTCGATTGACTCTCCATAGCTCGTCAGCAAATGCCGCTGCGGCAGTTGCCAGCGCTTTTTTCCAATCTTGCGGGCCGGTTCATGGATTGCCACCAGCTTCACAATGGAATCGCGCCGACCATCCTGCATCGCCACGTGATCCTCGTCCGCCTGGATGTGGATCACCGGCACATCCAAACGCTCTTGAACCGGCGCTAGCGCACAATCTTTCACTTGCCGCGTCTTGTTCATGACCGTCTGCCGGCTCACCTGCCCGTCGCAGCAAACCTTCGCACTCTTCTGGTAGGAGTTGTCCACCGCCCCCTCACACAGCCTGGCTGCAAGTCCTGCCTCCACCCGCTCAAATGGTTCTAGTCCTACCAAATCGTCCAGCAGGTAACGCCTTTGCCCGATCTTCCGGTTGTTGTAGTAGCGACGGCTGAACTGCAACAAACCATGCCCTGTCAGGACTTGTCGTCCCACATTCCGCTGCTCCACCACCCAGCCTTTTCGAAGGCTTGGTTGCTCAAAAAGCACTTGGTCTGTCTCCATGAGCTTGTGTTCTAAAAGACGGCAGATAAATTCGTCTGCCAGTTGCTTGGTCTTTTCGAGTGCCGCGGTCAGTCCTTCTGTGATGTCAATTTCACCTGTTTCCCGGATGAACTTTTCTGTGATCTGTTGTATACTCTCCATTGAAGAAATCCTCTGCTGCTGGTTTTTTGTATGTTTTGGTCGACACACATTCTACCACATAGGGGATTTCTTCTTCTTTAAATGACCGAGAACTATTTTACACTAACGCATCTCGGAAGTCGCTCGGGAAACCGGTATTTCGAGAGTAACCATCCGTAAGTACCTGAGCGGGGGTGAGCAGGCGCATAAGAGCAAAGGGCGGGGAAAAGTCTCCAAGCTGGACGCTTTCAAGAACGAGGTCGACCAGCTTATGCAGCAAGGGATCTACAACTGTCAGGTGATCTTCGACCGGATCGAGGAACATGGCTATACCGGCAAAATGAGCATTCTCAAGGACTACGTCAAGGCTAAACGCCCGCCTGCGGTCAAATCCGGTCCGGCCGTCAAGCGCTATGAAACCAAACCGGGCCAGCAGGCACAGATGGACTGGGGTATTCTGAAGTTTCTGGACTTTGACAATGAAGTCAAGAAGGTGGCGTGCTTTGTAATGGTTCTGGGATTCAGCCGCCTGAGTTATATCGAATTCAGTCGGCGCTGTGATATCTGGAGCCTGTTGCGCTGCATGATTCATGCTTTCGAGTATTTCTGCGGCATACCCCAGACCGTTCTGACCGACCGGATGAAAACGGTGCTGGAATCCATCGACCACGGCAAGCCAGTCTGGCAGGAAAAGTTTCTGCACTTTGCGACGGAGATGGGCTTTGTCCCCAAGGTTTGCCGCTCCCGGCGACCCCAAACCAAAGGCAAAGTTGAGCGGCTGGTGCATTATGTCCGCGATAATTTCATGGCTGGCCGCCGCTTTACGGACTTCGGCGATCTGCAGACCCAGGCAATCGCCTGGTGCGACCGGATCAACCAACGGAAGCATGCAACCACCGGCGAGCGCCCCAGAGCATTGCTCAAGCAGGAAAAACTCAAACCGTTGCCGGCGGAAAGCATCTGTGAAAGCTACCGCTGGGAACCCAGAAAAGTCGACCGGGAATGTTTTGTCAGCTTCAACGGCGTCCGCTATGGCGTGCCGTGGCGGTATTGTGGCCGCGAACTCAACGTCAGCCAGCTGGGGGATGATATCCTGGTCGTCGACGACGATGGTTGTATGGTGGTGCGCCACCAGGTCTGCCACCAATCCCGCCGGCATATTTACTGTAAAGACCAGTATGTCGGACTGACCGAGCAGGAAGGTCTGCCCTACCAGCCGCCCTACGGCCAGCAGATTGTCCTGGATGATGTGGAAGTACGGTCGCTGGCATTTTACGAAGCTTTGTCGGAGGTGATCTGATGCTGGAATTTGAAAAAGCAACCCTGCAACTGGAAAACCTCGGGCTGGAGAAAGCGGCGGCTGTTTTGACCGCACAGCTTGAATCGGCTGCCAAGAGCGACTGCACCTATCTGGATTTTCTCAACAACCTGCTCAACAGCGAGGTTGAGGAACGACGCAAGCGCAGCGAAGAGACTCGCCTTAAGCTCTCCCGACTGCCGCAGAAAAAGGTGCTGGCTGACTTCGATTTTGAATTCCAGCCCAGCCTCGACGAGCGGCAGATCCGCGAATTGGCTACCCTGGCCTTTATTCACCGCCAGGAGAATGTAATCCTGCTTGGTCCGCCTGGCGTTGGCAAAAGCCATCTGGCGATCGGACTGGCATCCGAAGCCATTAGTCAGGGCATGTCGGTTTACTTTGTCAGCATGTCCAGACTGCTGGCTGATCTAAGTAAAGCCGCTAAAGAAGGGAGGTTGGAGCGACGATGGAAAATCTACCAGCGACCAAAACTGCTCCTGATTGACGAGATTGGCTATTCGCAACTTGACCGAGTTTCCGGCAATTTGTTCTTCCAGTTGATTTGCTCGAGGTACGAAAAGGGCAGCATGATCTTGACCAGCAACAAGGGTTTCGCCGAATGGGGCGAGCTGATGGGCGACAATGCCCTGGCAACCGCCATTCTAGACCGGCTGCTGCACCATGCGCATGTCGTTAACATCCGCGGCGGCAGCTACAGGCTCAAGTCACGGGCGAAAACGGGCATGTATGCGACACCGAATCCACTGGCAGATGTCGATTCTACGAGAACATGATTGGAAGGTGGACAGTTTTTGTTCGGCAAAGGTGGACAGTTTTCAGTCGGCGGCCCTGGTTAATTTTCGCTCGGCGTTGACATTCCCCGGTCGCTGTGAAATATAACATTCTTGGGTTGATTTCGATTGAGAAGAGCTTGATCCATAGCACCCCCTTATCTTTTCATGAATGCACATCTCCTTAGGGCTTAGCAAGCATCGTGTTTGCACTCCCATAAACACACTTGTCAGGGCGACCCTGAAACCCTCGCAAAAAAAGAAACAGCACCACCCGTTAAAAGGCAGCGCTGTTTGCTTAACCGACAATTCTCTTATTGTTCCGCTTACAATACAACTATATCCAGTTCTCTGGGATCCAACCAGTTTCAATCTTTTCTACCAGATCAGGTATAGAGATAATATCCCATTCGGATAATTTTTGTTCTTCAGAAGAAAGCTTCTTAACAAGCCTTCTTTGCAAAGTTTCTGAATCGACAATATGCCAACCAATAAATTCTGTGCCTATTATATGTTCTGTTCTAAAAAATCTGGGTGCAACAGAATCGGAAGGTAGCGAAAATTTACCCATAGGCCTTAAAAAATTCTGTTTGATGGCATATTTTACAGGAAACTGTAAAAAACACAGCTCTTTATTTCCTACGATTTCATCAATATTGTTAATATCTTTTTCGCCATAAACGCCTTTAATCACTCTTATGATCTCACATTCGGTTTTTGGCGCTTCTTTGACGCATTGAACAAAACCATAGCCATTGGTAAGTGTTACTTGAAAGACATCTCCATATTCCACCTTGGGTAATTGCAAAATTTATTCCCCCTTTTTATCTATTTGTATCCGATTTTCTTTAACAGTTCATATCCACGTTTTAATGATTGGGCATAAATCTTGTTGGTTTTTGCAATTGAGTTAATTTTATTTATAAGTGTTCCACCATTCTTAGACAAACCGTGAATTTCTATTAATGCTTGTTCCACCGATCGTGCATCTGCTCTACTTAACCCTTTCATCAATGGTTCAATACGGATTCCCTTTTTAGCTAAGTGTTCAGCCCCTCGTCGAGCGATATCATCAGTTATCCCTACATACTGCACGACTTTTTTAGCATTTTTAGAAATATATACTGTTGTTTTTCCGGTTTTGGCTACGGTGGTTGCACCTTTAATAAGTTTAGTCGCAACTTTTCCTGCTGCCCCAAAAGCAACTCCGGTTATCGCTCCAACCAGCGCCGCTTTACCGACTCCAGCCCATGTCATTTTTTCTCCGCTAATAGCACATCCAATCATATAAGCTGCGGTATCAAACAAAGCCCCACCGATAGCAGCAGCAACAAACCATGCAATCTCACCTGTATCATCAGTCATATTAACAGGGTTGTTCAGGCAATAAGCGAAAAGGTTGTTCTCTATAAGGCTGTCTTGGTCAACTTCTAACACACCCGTATCGTCCGCATTGATGAATCGACCGATTTGGGGATCATAGTACCGACTACCTAAATAATACAGTCCCGTCTCGTTATCAACCCTATAGCCCCTGTACCGATAAGGATTGTCCACACCCAGCGTGCTGGCCAGGCTTCCCGTCGTGCTCATCAGGTTGCCCCAGGCATCGTAGGCGTAGGCAACAACCTCGGTTCCGTCCTTGTTGACGATCTTGGTTATGTCACCCTGGGCGTTCCGGACATAGAAGTACATGCTGCTGTCGGTGTATTTGAGGCCCCAGAGCTCCCCGGAAGCGTCATACAGGTAATAGATCGGATTGTTGGAGCCTGTTTTCTCCCAGGTCACCTGGCCTCCAACCACGTTGTAGACCGTGGTCACTCCATTGACCGTCTTTTCAGTTCGAATTCCGTCGCTGTTGTACTTGTAGCTGGCAGTCGTCCCTGACTTGGAGATCTGCTGCAGCTTCCTTCCCTGGGTCCAGGTGTAGCTCCAGGTCCCGTCGCTGATCGGATTCCCTATCTCGTCGTAGGTAATCGTCGATCCATTGTAGCTGGTCAGCTTGTCTTTCCAGACCGAGTCGGAATACCCGTAGCCTATCGTTTCCAGCGGCGTTCCCAGGGTCCCGTCTCCGTCGACAAAAGCATAGCGAACCTTTTGGGAGATGTTTCCTCCCTCGTCATAGCTGTAAACCTTGCTGTAGCTGGTTGCTCCCCACTTGTAGTTCTCCCGGATCAGCTGGCCAAACCCGTCATAGCGGTAATCCGAGTAATTGTTGGAATCCTGGGAAACCTTGGTTATATAGCCCCTGTCATCGTAAGAATAGGTCAGGGTCTCGTTGGTTCTGCCCACATCGTTAATGACCTGGTAAACCCGGCAGGACTGGGTGGACGTTGTTCCGTCCCCAGGAACATAATTGACCTGGGTCCTGTAGATGTCCGTTCCGCTGTTTTGGAGAACCGATTGGTAGGTCCTGTTGAGGTTCTGGCTGTCATACGTCAAAATCTTGCTGTAATCGCCAAAGCTTATGCTGGTCGGCCTGGAATCGTTGTCGTAGCTGAAGGAGGTTGTGTAAAGCGTTCCCAGAATGCTTTCGGTAAACGTGCTCAGGCTGTTGGCCGTGTTGAAGCCGTACTGGCTCCACGAGAGGTTTCCCGCAGAGTCCTTGCTTCGGATCTTCCCAAGCCTCTCCAGCGAGTCATACTCGTACCAGTATTCCTTGTTCTGGACCAGATCCTTCTGGTAGCCCAGATTATCGCTGTTGTCGTACTCGAAAGCGTAAAGATCGGTTGTTCCCTGGCTTACTTTCTTGAGCTGGTCATTGCTGTCATACGTGTAGTTTATCGTTTGCCCATTTCCATACGTCAGGCTGTTGAGCCTTCCTGTCCTGGCCTGAAGGCTGTACGTCGAAAGATTCTGAGCAGCTCCGCTTACCTTGACTCCGGTGGACCAGCCCAGGCTGTTGTACGAAAAGTCATAGGCTACCGTTCCCGAAGGAGCGCTATGCGAGACCTGGGTCAGCTGGTCATCCGCATAGCTATAATTATTGGTCATAGTAGTGCTTCCGGAAGTCTGCGTGGTCTGGGTCAGGGCATCCGTATTGGCGTTATAGGCGTTGCTGACCGTGTTGTTCAAAGGATCGGTCACGCTGGTTAAAGTTCCCTTATAGGGGTCTATGTTGTAATTGACCTGTTTCCCGAACGGATCGGTCACAATGTCAGTATAATTTCCGTTGGAATCATAGCTCACCAGAGCCTTGACATAGTCGGTCGATCCTCCCGCCTTGGCTGAGATCGGGTTCCCGTAAGCGTCGTAATTATAGGTATAGACGACTCCCGTGGCGCTGGTAGCGGTCAGGAGGTTGTGGTTCGAGTCGTAGGTATAGGTGAATTCCTTGCCGCTCGGATCGATGTATTTGGTCAGGTCATTATTGGTATACTGGAATTGTTCGGCTTTTTTCCCGGCATCGGTGGCCTTGGTCAGGTTTCCGTTGCTGTCATACTCGTAGGTGTTTCCAAACTCTTCCTTGAACAGCTGAATCGCGTCAAAGTCCGCGCTATTGGCGTTCTTGGCATACTGGACCCGGATTTGCATGAATTTATAGTCGTATTTGGCCACTACTGCCGCGCAGGCATACTGCCAGATCTGGGAGTCTTCCGAGAAGCTGACCAGTTTCCACTCGTCAGGATTGGCAGGATCCGTGTAGTCGAACTTGACATAAATGGCGAAGTCCCGGCCTGTTCCGCTGGATAGGGAGGCACTGGAAGCCTTGGCCCAGCCTCCTGCCACATAGCAGTCCCCTGCAGATCCTGTAAGCCAGAGGTTCTGGTAAAGGTGCTTGCTCAAATCCGGATTCCCATAGATCCTGAACCGGTTGTCGTCATTGGTTATGGGGTTGGTGCTGTCCGCCGAGGTCTGGGCAATGTCACAGGACTCGCAGTTCCCGGTTGCCCAGGCATCCGGGATATTGCTGGTGATGTATTTGAAATCGGCATTGTCCACGATGTTGTAGCGGTTGGCGACTGGTCCTTCTTCCAGTTGAAGGCAGTCGAACCAGGCTGTTCCCGTGCTGTTCCAGACCAGGGCGAAGGCATAGGCCGTGGTTGTGGTCGAATCAGCAGGAATGGTAAAGGTTGTGCTGAACCTGGCCCAGTCGCTGGTTCCCTTGACGCAGCTGGTTCTGGCTCCCACGCCGTTTCCGGAAGCGTCATAATAGGTTACCTGAAGCAGAGCTCCCAGTGATGACTCGGAAATGTTGCTGGTCTTGATATATCCGGAATAGGTATAGGTTTTGCCTTTTTCCAGGGTCAAGGTTTGCCTGGCGCATTCATAGGTAGAGATATTGGTTTTGGTAAGCTTGATCGATTTGGCCGCCAGGTATTTCTGGTCGGTGGCATATTCTTTGGTTCCTGTGGATCCTGAACCCGATATGAACGACCAGCCGGTCGTCAGCTCGGCGTTGTGGTTCTGTAGATAGTTCTTTCCAAACTTCTGGAATTTCGAGTCGGAAAGAACCTTGCTCATGCTTCCTGTTGTGACCGACGTTCCATACCCGGCATACGCCGAACCTCCATCGGGGCCGGTCACGCTCAGGGTATTGCCATAATCGTTGAACTGGTAGGTTGCCACTCTTCCTTCCGAGTCTTCCAGAGTGGTCCTGTTGTAGCCATAGGCCAGGTGAGCATGTGCTCCATCGGTGGTTACTCCACCTACGGTAGCGCTTTCTCCCAAGTAAGTCACACGGTACGGAGTAGTGCTGGAATAGGTGAGATCCAGCTTGTCATTGGCAATGCCGTTGACATAGTCAATATTTCCGTTGGCATCGTAAGTGAAGTTGGTCTGTTCACCATCCGGATACGTGATCTGAGTCAGCCGTGAATTGGTATAGCTGAAGGCCGTTGTCCGGTAATTGGTGGAATCCACGGGCTCACGGATCTGGGTTACAAACCCTGCCGCGTCATGATCCAGGTAGACTCCTCGGCCTGTTCCGTCCGTTATGAGCCAGATCAGGTTGTTGGTGCTGTAATAGAGGTTTTGCTGGTTCCCGTTCCTGTCCTGGATATAGTTCAGATACCCTGGCCTGCTGGCGTCGTTGGTGGCGTAGAAAACCAGCTTGTTGCTGGACTTGTCGGTGATGGTCACCACATTGCTGACTACTGTAAGCGAAATGTCCAGCCCTGATTCGTCTTTCCAGACTCCTCCAACCTGCTGGAAATAGTGCTCGGTTCCGTCCTCGTCGGTGTATTTGTAATAGTTGGTTCCTCCTACCGTCACATAAGCGACTCTCTGGTCATAGTTGGTCCTCCAGCCATAACCGCAGCGTACCCGGCTGTCGTTCTTGTCTTTGTTGGTGCTGTTGAAAACGTGCACGATTGAGACAGGAAGACGGTTCCCGGTCATGCTAACATCGCTGTGCGTATAGATGAGGTTTCCATTATACAGGTTGACGCTGGCTGTTCCGCTTCGGCCCAGGCTGGAGCTGGTATAGTCCCAGAAGCTTTCCAGTCCGCTGTAGTTGGTATAGACAAAGTAGGCTGATGGAACCAGGGTGGGGTAATAGACGGCGTCGGACGAGTAGAATTCCTTGTAGCCTCCGCTTGAGCTGTTCATGTCTTTTAGCAAGACGCCATAGTTGGTTCCACCGGTATACCAGTTCTTGGCTATACGGGTGATGTCCCACTCATACTGGACATTGGCTGGAAGACCCACTTCCTGATAGTCTTCCACCTGGCTGTTGAAGCTTGGCTGGGTGTTCCAGGTGACCGTCGAGGATGTCCAATTGGAAGTGACCTGATGAACCGAAATCTTGCTGGTTACGGTGGATGTGCTCTGTTTGTAAAGCTGAAGTCCGGCGTGCTGGACCATGGATGCAGGGCCGATCGATGGAAGGTCGTCGAACTTGATCAGGGAATAGTTGGTTCCGGTACCGCTGCCTTCTCCGGTGCTGATGAATTCCAGGCCATAGTAGTTGCTGGTTGGATAGTTTTCAACAATCCTGGTGTCCTTGATATCTTCCGAGTCGAAAGAGGTCCAGACCGTAGGGTCTATTTTGACCGGATAGCTGGCTTTTTCCAGCCAGGAGGTATCCAGGGCATACGATAGCTCATAGGTTCTGAGCCTGGTTTCGCCTGGAACGGTGGTTTCTTTTATACTGACGACGATGTTTTCGGTGACCTCTCCCGCTTGGTCCATAGCATAGGGCCGGGGAAGCCAGAATACGGACTTGCTTTTGTCCGAGCTGGCTGTTGCGATGATTGTCCCGTCTTCCTGAAGGGTTAGCTCCAGCCCTTCGACTGTTAGGGTCTGGCTGATCCGGTCTAGCCCGGTATATTGCTTCAGGATGAGATTTTCTTTGACACGGTCAGAGACGAGCTCCAGTTCCAGGTCGGTTTCGGGAAGAACGTTGGAGTAAAGGATCTGGGAAGAAAGGTTGGCTGAGGTTCGTCGCTGGCTGCCAGGAGCCTGTTCCGACCAGGCTGCTTTTGTCAGGGAGTTACTGGTGCTGGCGGCTATTCCTTGGGAAAGGCCGTTTATGGCCCAGCTAAGGGTGTAGCCGTCCTTTTCGACGCTGGCAAGCTGGCCTTCCGAAAGCTTCGAGGAAAATTTGGCGGTGAAGCTGTTGGCCTGGTTTACATAGGCGCTGCTTCCGTCCTTGTTTTCTTGAAGGGTCAGGCTGTTGTCGATAGGCTGATAGGAGCCGTCTTTGAGGTAATGGACGGGAAGTCCGAACTTGACCGCTTCATAGCGCTTGCTTTCCAGCTGATATACCTTGGAATCGGCTGTCCGCTCTTCGATGAGCTCGGTATAGGCTTCGTTGTCGGTGGATTTATATTCAGTGCTGGGATTGACCTGTTCGGCTACTGTCTCGGATGCTTCGACTTCCGGCAGGCTTTCCGCACGGACGATGCTGCAAGGTGTGGAGATGAGGGTGAAGACCAGAACGAGCGAAAGAAGCGCACTAACTGCACGGAAGAACTTAGCTGATTTCATAAGCTTCTCCTTGTAAATCGAATTGATTTTCTGATCCGTAGATCTGGCCATGAGTGATTGTGTAATTTTTTAAACAATGACCGGGTGAGGGTTTTGGGTTAAGCGTTAGCATAATTTTGCTATACCCGTTTTTGTTTGTCAATAAAAGAATCATTACATTTTTGAAATCTGTTATTGATTATATTGAAATATCTAAATCAATATTCGTATAGTATTGCTCAATTCATGCAGCAATATTCGTCTATTATCCAGATTGCATATCGATGTTAAACTGGCGTACTGTTTAGATCAGGCTGGCGTCTAACCGGCTACAGAGGCGGCTTTCCCGAAACAGGTATTAACATTGCCCCTGTGCTGTATTAAAGCCCGATAGAGCATGTAAAATCATGTAAAAGCATCTCCGCCGGCTAATTTGACGGATTATGGCGTAAGTGGTATCCTGATTTGCGTTAATACGCTTGATCTATAACAGATATAGAGTGCAGGATTGTCAGGGAGGCTGATTAGTAACATGATAGTGCTTGGCACGAGCCAGTTTTTCTGGAGTTCATTGTTCCTTTACCTTCTGGCCGCTCTTCTAGCCCTCTTTTTGACCAAATCGCCGAAATTATGCAATCTTATCACCCAGGCGACCTGCATGCTTGCGGCCGCGGCGGGTTTGGCTGCGGCGCTCGTCCATATTTTTTCCGGTCGGGGCAGCGTGGTCCTGGCCGATATTCGGGGCACGGTTCCCTTAATGTCCTTAAGGGTCAGCATGGACAATCTTTCGGCATTTTTCCTGGTTGGCTTGTCGATCCTGACTTTTTGCGTATCCCTTTATTCCATTTCCTATCTTGGCCATTATGTCGGCAAGAAAAACCTGAGCCTTTTCAATTTTTTGTATGCAACGTTCATATTATCGATGGCACTGGTTTTCACCTCGGGGAATGCGGTGCTGTTCCTGATCGCCTGGGAAGCCATGTCGGTTATTTCCTATTTCCTGGTTGTCTACGAGTCAGAACATGAAGAAAGCCTGAGGGCGGGTTCGATTTACCTGATCATGACCAGCATTGGCACGGCGTTTTTGCTGACGGCGATAATGGTCATGTTCAGCTTTACCGGCTCATTCAACTTGTCTGGCGATTTTGGGATGATTCCGGAGTATGCCCGCAATCTGATGTTTATCTGCCTTTTGCTTGGATTTGGCATGAAGGCCGGCATTGTACCGCTGCATATCTGGCTCCCTTATGCGCATCCGGCGGCGCCCAGCAATGTATCTGCCCTGATGTCCGGCATAATGATCAAAACCGCTATTTATGGATTGCTGCGTTTTGTTCTGATCTGCCTGGGCGTTGAAAAGACCTGGTGGGGGATCGTTATCCTGGTCATCGGTCTGGTATCGGCCGTGTTTGGCGTAGCCTACGCCTTTGTGGAAAGCAATATGAAAAAACTGCTGGCCTACAGCAGCATCGAAAACATCGGCATCATCCTGATTGGCCTGGGCACGGGATTGATTGCCGCCGCCCGCGGGAATCAGGCGGTAAGCGCCGTGGCGATTGCCGCCGCGCTTTTCCATGCTTTCAACCATACCTTTTTCAAGGGCAGCCTCTTTTTGGGTGCCGGTTCGGTCCATTTCGCGACCCATACCAAGAACATGGAGGAAATGGGCGGCCTGATCAAAAAAATGCCGGCGACAAGCCTTCTGGTGCTTGGCGGTTCATTATCGATTTCGGCCCTGGTGCCTTTTAATGGCTTTGCCAGCGAATGGCTGACTTTCCAGGCGATTTTTCAAAGTTTTTCTGCCGGCAGCGCCTGGATCAATATAGCCATGATGCTGGCCGCCGCATTGCTGGCACTGGCCGGCGCACTGGCCGCAGCCTGTTTCATGAAGCTTTTCGGCATCTCGTTTCTGGGCAAGGCCCGAGGCGAAAGTGCTGCCGCCGCTAAAGAAGTTCCGCTGCCCATGGTGATTGGCAATGGCATCCTGGTTTTGCTGTGCCTGGTCCTGGGACTGTTCCCGTCGCTTTTTATCCGGCTGGCGGATGGGGCCGTATCCGACCTGACCGGCCAATCTTTGTCGGGACTTCTATCCGGCTGGCTGGTCTTGAAGGCCGGGCCGGCAGCAGACATCGCCGCCGGCACAATCTCGCCGTTGGCCATGCTGATCGCCCTGGTTGCGGTTATTCTTGCTGGAATGCTGGTGGTTCGCCTTGTGGGCGGCAAATATATCGAGCGCAAGTATGGCACCTGGGACTGCGGCTTTAATGCCTTGAACAGCCGCATGCAATATAGCGCCATGGGTTTTGCCAAGCCGATCAAGATCGTTTTCCGGTTTTTGTTCCGGCCTTCCAGGGAATTGAAAGTGGACGGCAGCTTGACTTACTATCCCGAACGGCTGGAATACACGGTTAAAACCGAATCGCTGGTCGAAAAATATCTTTACGCGCCGCTGACCGATTTTGTCAAAAGGCTTTCCGTAAAAACCAAAGAGTCGATCCAGACCGGCAGCATTCGCCGTTATCTGGCCTATATCCTGCTGGCCTTGCTTGTGGTCATGCTGTACAACGTGCTTTACAAGGGGGTGGGCTGAAATGCAGACGGTTTATTACATTCTGCTTCAGGTTCTGGTGACCTTGCTGCTGGCTCCGCTCGTCAACGGCGTGATCAAGAAAGTCAAGGCCCTGACGCAGAAGCGCAAAGGGGCGCCGCTCCTGCAGCAATATTTTGACTTGTTCAAATTATTCAAAAAGAGTGCGGTCGTTTCGGATTCTTCTTCCTGGATATTCAAGGCTGCGCCCTGGATTGTTTTTTCAACAGCCCTAACAGCGGCGATTCTGATACCGGTCACGACGAAGCTTTTGCCGGATGTGTTTTTTGACGACCTGATCCTGCTTTTTTACCTGTTGGCGCTTGGCCGCTTTTTCCTGGTTTTGGCCAGCATGGACACAGCCAGCACTTTCGGCGGCATGGGCGGCAGCCGTGAAGCCATGATTTCCGCCCTGATCGAACCGTCAATCATCTTGTCGGTTTTTACAGTCGGGCTGTTTGCCGGATCGACTTCCATCCACGGGATCATCCAGGCGGCGCAGGCTCTGGCCGTGCCGTTTGCCCAGCCGATGTTCATTCTGGTCGGCCTGGCGGTTTTCATCATCACCATCGCCGAAACGGCCAGGATACCGGTGGATGATCCGGCGACGCACCTGGAGCTGACCATGGTCCACGAAGCGATGATCCTGGAATATTCCGGACGCCATCTGGCCTTGATGGAATACGGCGCCGCCATCAAGCAAATGGTCTTTTTAAGCCTTCTGGTCAACATTTTCCTGCCGCATGACCAGTGGCTGGCCCTGGCCGGCATTGGCGGCATTTTACTGTCGGCGCTTGTTTTTGGCGCTAAAATCGTGGCCGCCGCTGTCCTGGTCGCCATCGCAGAAGTCAACACGGTGAAGTTCAGATTCTTCAGTGTGCCCAACATCGCTGCATTGGCCTTTATCCTCTCTTTCATCGGCTTTTTGCAATTCTATATTCTGGGGAGGTAGTCATGGAGCGTTATAGCATCATCCTTTCCGCCGCTATTTTACTATCTTCCTTTGTCGTGGTTTCCAGCAAGCGGATCCGCTCCTATATCAGCGCCCTGCAGCTCCAGGCGGCCCTGATCGCCTTGAATACAGGCTTGATCGGCATCCATGAGCTAGTTAATGGCGGCCCTGCCGATGTACTTTTGGTCTGTCTGATCATCATCGGGCTTAAAGTCGTCTATATACCCCGCATGCTGCATAAAACCTATGCGTCGGTCGAGTACAAGGTGGAAAAGGACTTTTTCCTGAACATTCCGGCCTTGATCCTGATCTGCTGCGGCATTGTGGTCTTCACCTATTTCTCCATATCCGCCATATCCGCCATCAATACGGAAGGCTCCGGCGTCTTGCTGGTCAATGCCATCTCGCTGGTCCTGATCGGCCTGTTTTTCATCATCAGCCGCAAAAAGGCGATCGGCCAGATCGTCGGTCTTCTGATGATTGAAAACGGAATTTTCATGACTGGCATCTATGCTTCCAATGGTATGCCTTTTATCGTCGACATGGGCGTTTTCATCGATCTGGTTACGGCCGTCCTGATTCTGGGCATCATGGTATTCAAGATCAATACGGCGTTTGAATCAATCGACACCGATCAAATGAACAATCTGAGGGGATAAGATCATGGGTTTGCTTTTATGGATCATCATGCCTGTGGCGATTGCGCTTCTGGCCTTGCCCTGGCCGAGGAAAGGGCTGCATGCGATCAATATAGGCGCCTCGGTGCTATTGGCGGGAGTCGGCGTTTACCTCACCCGGCTGGTTATTTTAAATGGCGCCGTTTTTTACGCCATGCCGTTCAACCTGTTTTTTCTGGATCCGGTCAGCATCATCCTTCTGGATCTCGTGCTGATCATCGGCCTTCTGACCAGCATTTACACGGTTGGCTATCTGGAGACGGAAATTCTTGAAGGGCAAATGAAAAGCGGGCAGGTCCGGCCGCTTTACATGCTGATCCAGACCTTTATCCTGACCATGGTCCTGGCTTTGTCAGTAAGAAACATGGGCGTCATGTGGATCGCCATTGAAGCGACCACCCTGGCTTCGGTCTTCCTGGTCGGCTTCCACAATGGGAAGGTCGCTCTGGAAGCTGCCTGGAAATACATCATTATCTGCTCGGTGGGCATTACCGTAGCCATGCTGGGCATCATATTCATCCATACGGCGGCGTCCGGCGTCTTGAATAACGCAGATTCGCTTGACTGGACGGCCCTGTTCGACAATGCCGGACGGCTCGACGGATCGGTTCTGCGCTTTGCCTTCCTGTTCATCCTGATCGGGTTTGGAACCAAAGCCGGTTTGGCCCCGATGCACACCTGGCTGCCGGATGCGCACAGCCAGGCGCCTTCGCCGGTCAGCGCCCTTTTGTCCGGCGTCCTGTTAAACAGCGCCATGTATGCGATAATCCGAACAGTCGCGATTGTCAACAAAAGCTTGGGCAACAGCACTTTCACCGGATGGCTGCTGATTTGTGCCGGTGTTCTTTCCATTGCCACGGCCGCCATCATTATCCTGACGCAAAAGGACTATAAACGGCTGCTGGCTTATTCGAGCATTGAACACATGGGCCTGATCGCCCTGGCGGTCGGCATCTTTACGCCGGCGTCGCTGTTTGCGGCTTTTTTCCATATGATCAACCACTCGCTGACCAAATCGATGCTCTTTTTGTCTTCGGGCACCATTTTGCAAAAATACGGGACCCGGGAGACCAGGAAAATCGGCGACCTCATCAAATTGCTGCCGGTCACCGGGCCGGTTTTCCTTCTGGGCCTGATCGCCATTGGCGGCACGCCGCCATTTGGTGTATTTGCCAGTGAGTTCAATATCCTGGCTTCAGTTTTCAAGTCCGGCAAGTATCTTCTGGGCACAGCCATCGCCGTGCTGATCGCGCTGGTTTTTGCCGGCATCATTTCCGTCTTGTTCCGGATGTTCTATCAACGGGAAAATAGCGGCGCCACCGGCCTTGTGCCTGGCGAGGACAATCGTTTCGGGGCCGCGGCCATTGTCTTGCTTCTGGCAGCGATCGCTGTGACCGGCCTCTATATGCCATCCGCGATGAAAGATCTGCTTTTGGCGGCACAGCGGATTATATCGGGAGGTTAACGATGGATAAAGACTGGGTTGACGAGCTAATTGAACGTTTTCCAGATCATTTGGCCGGACGGCAGGAAGCTTATGGAGAAACATACTTGTTGGCCGAGCCAAAAGCTATTGTGAAGATTTGCAACAGCCTCGTCCAGGAATTCTGCTGCCAGCTGACGGACCTTTTTGCCGTGGATGAGCGCAGCCTGAACGGGCAGTTTGCCATTTATTACGCCTTCGCCAATCGTCCGGCCAGCCGGCTTTTAACCTTAAAGACCCTGATTTCGACGATGGATTGCGCATTTTTATCCATCAGCGCCACGGTCCATGCCGCCGCCCTTTATGAGCGCGAAATCCAGGATTTGTTCGGGCTGGTTCCGGTCGGGCACCCCAACCCCAAGCGATTGGTCCTGCACGGCAATTGGCCGGCCGGCGAGTATCCGCTCCGGCGGGATTACGACAGCGCCAGAAAGCCGCCGATCGCCCATGAACCGATCACGTTCGATAAAGTCGAAGGCGACGGGGTGTTTGAAGTGCCGGTCGGCCCGGTCCATGCCGGGATCATCGAACCGGGGCATTTTCGTTTCAGTGTGGCGGGCGAGCCGATCATCAACCTGGAAGCCCAGCTTTTCTATGTCCACAAGGGGATTGAAAAGCTTTGCGAAGGGAAAAGCCTGGAACACTGCCTTTATGTTTCGGAACGGATCTCCGGCGATGAAACCTTGGCCAATTCGTTGGCCTATTGCCAGGCCGTGGAAAAAATTGCCGGCGTTGTGGCGCCGCCCAGGGCGCAGTACAGCCGGGTGATCTTCGCCGAGCTGGAGCGATTGACCAGCCATCTGGGCGATTTGGCCGGCATTTGCCTGGATGTGGCCTATGGCTTTGCCGCTTTCCAGTTTCGCATGCTGCGCGGCTGGGCCTATCTGATTGCTGACGAACTTTGCGGCATGCGCTTTTTGCGCAGCGTCAACCAGTTGGGCGGCATCCGGCAGGACTTTCTGGCCGGCAAGGAACAGCGGGTCATTGAACAATTATTGAAAATCAAAAAGGAACTTTCTGATACCAACGCCATAATCCATGCCAACAGCCTGTTTATCGACCGGGTTGAAAACACCGGCATTCTTTCCGGGGAAATCGCCGCCGACCTTCACGCGACCGGACCTGGCGGGCGGGCCTCGGGAATCCGCTATGACGTGCGCCAGGCTTTTCCATATGCGGCTTATGGCCAGCTGGACTTTAGCGTGCCGGAGCATAATAATGGCGACGTCAACTGCCGGATGAACATCAAGATCGAAGAGTGCGGCCAGGCGATCGATCTGATGATCCAGGCGATCGAAGGGCTGCCGCAAGGGAAGATCAAGGAGCGTGTCCAAGACTTGCCGCCCTGGCAATATGCTTATGGATTGGTGGAAGCGCCGCGCGGCGAAAATATCCATTGGCTGATGACCGGCGAAAATGATACGGTATTCCGCTACAAAATAAGGACGGCGTCTTTCTGCAACTGGCCGGCCGTGTGTCACGCGGTCAAAGGCAATATCATCCCGGATTTCCCGCTGATCAACAAGAGTTTTAATTTGTCCTACGCAGGAAACGATTTGTAAATCAGGAAGGCCAAATCATGAAGATGCTCAGGAAGATTCTTAAATATAAAAGGCTGACCCAGTCTTATCCCAAAAAACCGATCGACAGCAGCCGGTTCATTGGCCGCCCGCTGATCGATCCTGAAAAATGCACGCGCTGTGGAACCTGCGTTGCCCGGTGCCCTTCCCGGGCTATCGTTCTGGAATCAGGCAATCCGATCGGCATCAATGTTGACACGTGCATTTTCTGTGCCCTGTGTTCGGACTGCTGCCCGGCCGGTGCGGTCAGCATGACCCATCAGTTCGAGCTGGCCCAAAAATCCCGTGAACAGCTCCGGGTCTCGCCAATCCAGATTACAGAAAACAATCTGCCTTCGGAATCGATCGAAGAAACCGGCCAAAAGCTCGAAGAAAAGATCAAAAAAGTATTTGGCCGCAGCCTCCAGATCCGCGAAGTGGATTCGGGATCCTGCAATGGCTGCGATTATGAGATCAATGCCCTGAATAATCCATTCAACGACATTGAGCGTTTCGGCATCCATTTTGTTGCCTCGCCCCGCCATGCCGACCTGTTGCTGGTTACCGGCACGGCGGTCCGCAACATGGAGCAGGCGCTGATCAAGACCTATAACGCCACGCCTGACCCGAAACTGGTGGTGGCGGTCGGCGCCTGCGCCTGCAGCGGCGGCATTTTCCGGAATAATTATGCCACCAGGGACGGCATCGATTCCCTGGTGCCTGTCGATGTCTATATCCCGGGCTGTCCGCCCCGTCCCCAGGCCATCCTCTATGGCCTGTTGAAAGCGCTGGAAAAATCCGGCCAGGAATAGTTTTGGCTTGGCAGCAATTAAAAAAAGCAGGAGGAAGTGATCATGATGAACGAAACCTTAAAGAATATCTTTGACCGCCGGAGCATCCGGCGTTTCGAAGAAAAGGCCTTGACCCAGGACCAGCTTGAAACTTTGGCTGACGTGGCGCTGGCTTCGCCGACCGGAATGAACCGCCAGCCCTGGCAATTCCATTTTGTAACGGATACGGCGGCAATCGAGGCAATCAGTGAAGCCGCCCTCATGACCTTCCGGCAAAATGGCAGCCAGGATGTGCTGGACCGGGTGGCCGCCCGCCATAAAAGTTTGTTTTACGGCGCGCCGCTGGTGGTTTTCATTACCACGGCCCAGGATACCTATGCCAAAATCGATGCCGGCATCGCCGTTTCGAACCTGGCGATCGCCGCCCAGTCCATGGGTTTGGGATCTTGCATCATTGCCCTGGCTGGCGCGGCTTTTCAAGGCGATCAGGCAAAGGAAAGCGCAGGTCTGATTCAAATGCCGGCCACTCATGAATTTGCCATTTCGATCGCCATCGGCCATCCGGCGATGACCAAGGATGCCCATGAGCGCCATCCGGAAAAAGTCATCCTGATCTGATGGCCTTTGTCTTTTTGCCCGCTATCGGCCATGGCATGACGAAAAACTTTTCCATTTGCCGCAAATGCCCTGAAAAGGGCATTTTTCGACCATGACTTGCTTGAAGTCACTTTTGCTTTGTAGTACAATTATTCATCGAAAGATTCTTATAAGCTGAATAAATTTATCATGGCGGCAAGAGGGATTTTTATCGGATGAAACGGCATTGCCGTTTGGTGGCTGCATGCCATATGAATTGATTTCAAGGAGGCTATATGGAAATGAAATGCCCACAATGCGGAGCACCGGCCGATGCACAGGCTAACAACTGCAAATTTTGCGGAGCGGCGCTAGCTCAAGCCCCGCAGCAACCGCAGGCGCCCCAGTACGCCCAGCCCCAGTACGCTCAGCCGCAGTATGCCCAACCGCAGTACGCTCAGCCCCAATACGCCCAGCCGCAGTACGCCCAACCCCAGTATGCCCAGCCGCAGCCGGTTTACACGACCGACAAGAGCAAAGTCGCTGCCGGTGTCCTGGGAATCCTGCTTGGCGGCATTGGCGCCCACAAATTCTATCTGGGGCATGTCGGCAAGGGAATCGCCTATCTGCTGTTCTGCTGGACTGGCATCCCTGGGATTATCGGACTTGTTGAAGGGATCATTTACCTGACGTCTTCAGATGAGAAATTTGCGCGGCAATATGTCAAGCATTGATTGCCGTTTCGATTTTTGAACAGGCACAAAACAGAAGGAGGGCATGCCCTCCTTTTTTGATTTTTAGTGATCTGAAAAACAAATTCCAAGGAGACCAATGAGCTCTATAAATCTAAAGAAAAGCAATAGCCATATTTTTTAAATCCTAGTTTTTCATAAAATTGATGGGCCTTTTCTCGGTTCATGTGACTCGATAAGGCAACCTTGTAGCATCCGTATTTTCTGCAGCGTTCGACGGCATAGGCCATCATTTGCCGGCCAATTCCTTTTCCCTGACAATCAGGGTTAACCATGACATCCTCGATTAATCCTGAAGATGCGCCCATATGGGCAAGATTATCCATAATGGCCAACGCAAAAGTGCCGACAATTTCACAATTGTCCACGGCAACGAATAACTTGTAGTTTGGATAAGCTGACATCCGGTCAAAGATGGCTTCAGCTTGTTCGATTGATAAAACCATTCCATGATCCATATCAGGCTGCCCATATAGCTGAATGATTTCCGATAAATCTTCCCGATCGGCTTCTCGGATAAGTAGTTGCATCAAATGCCCCCTTAAGTCAATTTTTCAAGCCCGGATGCCGCAGTCCGGTTCATGGCGCAGTTGGTGCCAGCGCAGAAGGAAAAGCAGCGCCCCGAGCAGCCGGACAAAGATGGATGCGGCCATAGACCAGGTCATGGCCATAAGATCGGCGCCCAGGATATTGTAGAGCTGGACGCCCAGGATCGGAGTAAGCGAGTAAGCCAACAGCAGCACGGTCGAATAGATCGAAAGGTTGATCGATTTGAAGCGTTCGGGAACCGCTTCCAGCAGACACTGCAGGATGGAAAGCTGGAACGCGCTGAAAGTGCAGGAATTGACCAGGTTTAAAATCAGCATGCCGGGCAACTGGATACCTGCCGGCAGATAGACTGACAGCAAGGCGAATACGGGATTGGCTGCCACGCCCAGGCAACCGATGACCAAAGCCAGGCGGATTCCCCGGCGCTCGATGAACCGGCCCCACGGACGGACGGTCAGCCATTGCAAAAGGCTGCTGCTGACTGCGATGTAGCTTAGCCAGGCTTCGTTCGCGCCCATATAGTCGACCTGGAGTAAAAAGAACAGCGGCCAGGCCATGTACCAGCCACAATGGAAGATAAACGAAAAGACTAAAAAAACCATGAAATGGCGGCAACGCAACATTTCCCGGATGGCTGACCCCAGATCACGCCAGTTTGAAGCCGAACGCTCGCCGATGTCCTGCGGCGACTGGCGCAGAATGCGCAGCTGCATCCAGGTTATGGCGAAAGCCAGCCAATAGCAGCCTTGATACAGCCAGATTCGCACCTGTTCAGAGCGAGTGCCGCCTAAAATGATGCCAACGGCCTGAATGACAACGATACCCGCGAAAAAGGTCATTGATGTCCGCAGGGTATAGTAGGAGTTACGGTCTGCCGGCTGCACAATATCCGAAAAATAGTTCTGCCAGGACGTGTTGTACAGGGCAATCGGCACATTTGCCAGGGATATCATGCCGATGAGAAACCAGACCTTGAAATTGCTCATGAAGGGGGAAAATCCGGCTAGCCCATAAAACAAGCCTGCCAGGACAACGGCGATTTCAATAGGCCGGCGCCGGTCGCGGATGCGGCCGGCCAACAGGGATCCCGGCACCAGGATGATCATCGCAAAAAATTGGGGCAAAGCGATGACCAGACCAATCTGACTGGCATTTGCCCCCATCCTGGTGGCAAACATGGTCGTAAATCCTGTTGCCAAATTGAGCACGATGGCTGCCAAAAGACCCTCGACAGCCATTTGTGCAGAAAGATTTTTGGCGGAGCGATATTCCTTGATGGAATAAATCCGGTTTTGCACTTCCCGGGAGACTATTGCAATAGGATTTTTCGGGTTCCTCAAGTGCATTTTTGCCGATCTCCTTCGCCGCCAAATTAAGTACGCAAAAACAGATTGAATTTGGAAAAATCGTCAATGCCGTACTTAAATCTTAGCAGATCGGCTTATTGATATCAAATGGACGGTTACATAAGAATTTGGCGGGCTTCAGCGGTTTTTTTGGCATGATGGCTGCCTTGCCAGGGAAAGTCATTTGAACCGGATCTAAAATTTGGTCAAGCGAGGACTGGTCCAGGAGCTGCTCGGCAAGAGTGATGCTTTTGACGGACTTTCCTGTTTTCAGGGAGCGTTTGGCGATATCTGCGGCCTTGGAATAGCCGATATACGGGGCAAGTGCCGTAGCGATTCCCGCGCTGCAATCCAGTAGTTCTTTACATCGTTCGCGGTTTGCCGTAATGCCGGGAACACAGTTGTCCACAAAAGTTCTTATTGCATTTTTCAAAGTGTCCAGGGATTCAAACAAATTATGGAAAAGAACCGGCTCAAAGGCGTTGAGCTCTAATTGGCCGGCTTCTGCGGCCATTGTGATGGTCAGGTCGTTGCCGATAATGTTGAAGGCGACCTGGGATACGACTTCAGGGATGACCGGGTTGATTTTGCCGGGCATGATGGAAGATCCATTTTGTTTGGGAGGGAGGTTTATCTCGGCCAAACCGGTCTTTGGCCCGCTGGAAAGCAGGCGAAGATCGTTGGCGATTTTCGACAGGTTTACGGCACAGGTTTTGATTATGCCGGACACTTCAACAAAACCATCGAGATTTTGGGTGGCGTCGACCAGGTCGGCGGCTTGTGTGATCTCGACCTGGCATACGGACTGCAAAGTGGGGGTAATTTGATTTAAATACCGCTGATCCACATTGATGGCCGTTCCAATAGCGGTTCCGCCCAGGTTGATGCTCTTGATGGCGCCCCTGGCTTTTTGCAGCCGCTGCCGATCTCTGCCCAGTACTGCCGCATAGGCATGGAAAGACTGCCCCAGCCGGATCGGAACGGCATCCTGCAATTGTGTGCGCCCCATTTTGATGACATCGGAAAACTCGTATGCTTTCAGTTTAAAAGCTTTCTCCAGCCTTTCCAGTTCATATGCCAATTCGGGCAGCAATTTTAGAACCGCGATTTTTCCTGCAGTCGGAAAGACATCGTTGGTGGACTGGGACATGTTGACATGATCGTTCGGGTTGACCAGCGCATAGTCGCCTTTTTCTTTGCCGAGCATTTCGATCGCCCGGTTGGCGATAACTTCGTTGGCGTTCATATTGGCGGATGTTCCGGCCCCTCCCTGGATGGGATCGACAATAAATTGTTCATTCAGTTTTCCGGCTATGATTTCGTCGCACGCTTCGATGATTGCCTCGGCAATCCGATGGTCCAGCAAGCCATTGTCCCGATTGACCATAGCTGCCGCTTTTTTGACCTCAGCCAGGCTCCTGATCAGGCCAGGGTGCATCCGGCGCCCGGTAATCGGGAAATTTATCTGGCCGCGCAGGGATGAAATCCCGTAATAGGCCTTTTCAGGAACGTTGAGACTTCCGACCGAATCTGTTTCAATCCGTGTATTCATCAGGCTTCCTCCGTTAATTGGCGCTTGGCATTTGGATCATTGCACACACGGACAAGATAGCATGTTTATATAAAAATGTAGACCGGTTTGCGGTTAATGTGCAAAAACAAAATTTAATCGCCGTTAAACTTTGTTTTTGCATGATTTTGGGGTCTTTTTTATTCAATTCAAAGGCGGATCAAGATCAAAGGATGTTTCTTGGTTTGACGATGGCCGAGAAGACGACCTGAGTCTGGGTCGTGCCAAATTCCTGCAATTTGGCGATAAACAGGTCCAGTTGCTGCGTGCCTTCAAAACAGACTTTCAACAACATCGAATAGGGTCCGGAAACATGGCAGCATTCCATGACGTTCGGACATTTTTTGACATACGCCGCAAAGTCGGTTCGCTGCCCCGGATGCATGGAGAGGTTTACGTAAGCGGTCAGCGGGTATCCGATCCTGTTATTGTCCACATCCACATGGAAGCCGGTGATGATTTTTTCTTCCTGCAGCTTTTCAATTCTTGCCGCTACTGCGGGCGGTGACAGAAAAACTTCATCCGCCAGTTTTTTAAGGGGCACCCGGCTGTTTGTTTTCAAAAGCTCAAGCAGTTTTTTGTCAATTTGATCCACAATATATCCTCCGGAAAAGGGGCACAAGACGTGTTAATCATACAGCACTTGTTCCCTGAAATCAACGCGGCACCTATCTTTCAGCCTTTGTTCAACCAGCCTTCACATCAGGGCCGTATAGTATGAGTGTACAAAGAAAAACAGCACCTGATGTGAAAGAGGCGATCAAGATGCAAAATGAAATCAAAAAGAACAGCCTGGGGTTGATTTTGGCTCTGGTGATGCTGCTTTCGGGCGCCGCAGGCTTTGGCGGCGGATTAATCGCTTCAGCTTTTGGCGGGCAAGCGGCATTGGCCACAACTTCAACGGATACAATCAATCTGGAGACAATTGCTGAAAGCAGTTCAAATAATGTACAGGGCGTCACGCTAAAAACCTCTTCGGGCAAGACCGGTTCAAATGAAACCTTGAGTGTCGCCGGAATTGCCCAAATAGCCGCGCCGTCCGTTGTCGAGATTACGACCGAGGTCAGGGTCTCAGGCCAGCACATGCAGCAATATGTCAGCGAAGGCGCCGGCAGCGGCGTGATTTTAACCTCAGACGGCATGATTATCACGAACAACCATGTCATTGAAGACGCCGAAACCATTACAGTCCGCCTGCCGGATGAACAAACCTATACGGCCACGCTGGTCGGGACCGACGTAAAAACCGACCTGGCAGTCATTAAGATTGAGGCAAGCGGGTTAACTGCCGCCACAATCGGGGATTCATCAGAGCTTGCGGTCGGCGACCTGGCAGTCGCGATCGGCAATCCGCTTGGCGAATTGGGCGGAACCGTAACGGACGGGATCATCAGCGCGCTGGACCGCGAAATTACGATCGATGGCGAAACCATGAACCTGTTGCAGACCAATGCGGCGATCAACCCCGGCAATTCCGGAGGCGGCCTGTTCGATTCCTTTGGCAATCTGATCGGCATCGTCTGCGCCAAATCATCAGGAACGGATGTTGAAGGGCTTGGCTTTGCCATTCCGATCAATGACGCTGTTCCGGTCCTCGAAGAATTGATCAACAATGGCTATGTTCAGGGAAGAATCGATCTGGGCATGACCCTGGTCGATATTGACACGGAAGAATCCGCCATGATGTACCGCGTATCAAAACTGGGCGTCTATGTCCTGAAAGTAATCTCCGGCAGCAATGCGGAAACGGCAGGCTTTGCCAGCGGCGATTGCATTTTGTCGGTGGACGGCACTGAAGTCTCGAATTCGTCGGAATTAAACGCTGTCCTTGATCAGCACAACGTTGGCGATACGGTGCAGGTTCTGATCTACCGCAGCCGGCAGAACATCGATCTGACATGGACTTTGTCGGAGAGCAGGCCAACAACCTGAATGTTTTCTGGACAAATCTTGATATAATGAACCTGAGGTGAGTGATGATGAAAAAAATCCTGATCGTCGATGACGAACAAAAAATCCGGCTGATGATCCGAAAATATGCTGAATTTGAAGGATACGAAGTCGTCGAGGCCGAGGACGGCATGGCCGCGGTCCAGATTTGCCGCAATCAGGATTTTGACGCGATTGTCATGGACGTCATGATGCCGGAGCTGGATGGATTTTCCGCCTGCCGGGAAATATTCAAGCACAAGAAAGTTCCGGTCCTGATGCTCTCGGCCCGCGGTGAAGAATATGACAAGATTCATGGCTTTGAATTGGGGATTGACGACTATGTCGTCAAGCCCTTTTCGCCAAAAGAGCTGATGCTTAGAATCAATGTCTTGATCACCAGGAACCAGAAGGCAGCAAGCCCGAGTCAGGCCGAACGCGATCTGGTCCGCTACGACGGCTTGACGGTCGATTTTACCGGCCGGATGGTTTTTGTCGACGATCAGAAAGTCGACTTGTCGCCCAAGGAATATGATCTGCTTTTCTATCTGGTCCGCAACCGCAGCATCGCCCTGACCCGCGAGCGCCTGTTGTCTGAAGTCTGGGGTTATGATTTTTTTGGCGACGACCGTACGTTGGATACCCATATCAAGCTGCTGCGCAACAGTTTGGGCGAATATCGCCGGTTTATCGTCACGTTAAGAGGGGTGGGCTACCGATTTGAAGCTTAAAGGCAAGCGACGCTTGGGAATCAAGTGGAATCTGTTTTTATCATTCATCTTTTTTTCCTGCATCATGCTGACTTTGCTTTGGCTGTTCCAGATCGTTTTTCTGGACAGCTTTTACCGCAGCATCAAAACCGCCAGCATCAAGAATACCGCGGAAACGATCGTCAGCAATATCGATAATGACGAATTGGCGACCCTGATCGACCGACTGGCGCAAAGCAATGACATTTGCATCCTGATTCTTGATGAAAACGGCAAAGAGCTTGGCAGCGCGGATGTTCAGCAAGGCTGCATCATCCATCATATGCCGGAGAGCCAGCTGTATACCTATTACGCCAAGGCGGCCGAATCAGGCGGGTCTTTCCTGGAGCTTTTCAGCCGCAATGCCTTCCGGGACGACCGTTATGAAGCCAACCGGTTTATTGGCCGGGTCCCGCCCAAGGACGAGGGCATGAATGATGCGATTGTCTATGCCCGCATTGTGTCGACCGCAGACCAGACCGGCGCCGTTATCCTGCTCAACGCGGTTCTGACGCCGGTTTCCAGCACAGTCGAGACCTTGCGCACCCAATTATTTTTAATTACCGGGATTCTGATCATCTTGTCGCTGCTTTTAGCGATGGTCCTGTCCAAAAGGATCTCACGCCCGATCGTTCGCATCAATGCCCGTTCCAAAGAACTGGGCAAAGGCAATTATCAGGTTGCCTTCGAGCCATCCGGCTATAAGGAAATTGCCGAGCTGGCAGACACCTTAAATCATGCGGCGCAAGAATTGAACCAGGTTGAAACGTTGCGGCGCGAGCTGATTGCCAATGTTTCCCATGACCTGCGCACACCGCTGACCATGATCAGCGGCTACGCCGAGGTCATGCGCGATTTGCCGGGCGAAAACAATCCGGAAAATGTCCAGGTGATCATCGATGAGGCCAGACGGCTGACCGGATTGGTCAACGACATCCTCGATCTGTCCAAATTGCAGTCCGGCAGCCAAAAACTCAATCTGGCCACATATAATCTGACCCAATCGATCCGGACGATTCTGGAACGCTACAGCAAGCTGGTTGACCAGGATGGCTACAACCTGTCGCTGATCGCCGGCCAGGACGCCTTTGTAAAAGCAGACGAACGGCGGATCGAGCAGGTCCTCTACAATCTGATCAACAACGCGATCAACTATACGGGCGACGATAAAAAAGTCACGGTCCGGCAAACCCTTCAGGATGGCTGGGTGCGCATCGAAATCATCGACAGCGGCGAAGGAATACCGGCCGGGCAATTGCCGCATATCTGGGACCGCTACTATAAAGTCGACAAGACCCACCGCCGGGCGGTTATCGGCACCGGACTCGGGCTGTCGATCGTCAAAGGGGCTCTGGAACTGCACCATGCGCCATTTGGCGTGGACAGCAAGCCGGACCAGGGCAGCATCTTCTGGTTCCAGCTCGAGCAATTGAAGCCAGAAGAAACACCCTGATTTCAAATAAGATCCAGTCGCTGTTCATCTAGAAATCACTTTGGCCCGCTAAAATGATTCTAGATGAACAAGCCTGGAGGTATGAACATGAATCCGAAAGTTAAAATCAAAGTGGCCATCGATTTAGCGATGAGCCTGCTTTTTCTTCTCCTGATGAACACGGCCTGGACCGGCGTTTTTCTCCATGAATGGATCGGTATCGGCATCATGGGGCTCTTTTTTGCCCACCTTTTTGTCAACCGCCAATGGATCGGCAGCATTCTGAAGCGTTTCCAGATGATTACCGGCTTTCGGGCAAAATTCTCCGTTTTTCTGAACGCTCTCCTTACGCTTGCCATGGCTGCGACGATGGTCAGCGGCATTCTGATTTCCCAATATTTGTTCGCTCCGCTGGCTGCCGGAAATGTCGATTTCTGGTATACGCTGCACGCGGTTTCCAGCTGGCTCACCCTGGTTATCGTTCTGGTGCATACGGTTTGGCATTGGCGTTGGATTCAAAGCGTGATCCGGCGGATCATGCCGGCAAAAAAATGGAAAATCCTGGCTGCCCGGGTCACGATAGGCGCGCTTGCCGTGGTTTCGGCCTACTCCCTGATCAATAACAGCGCGATCGACCTTCTCATGCCAAAAGACACTTCAACCCGGATAACCGGATCGGTCAGTCCGGCCACTTCAACCGTTTCGACCACAGAAAGCACAATTTCGGCCGCAAATCAGACTGGCGAGGATGCCGAGGTGGTGATTTTGCCTTCCGAAACGGCCGCGGCAACCGTTCAGGCAGTCACCCTGCAGGAATATTTGAGCAAACTCTATTGCACAGCCTGCCCTAAACACTGTCTGCTGACCAATCCCCGGTGCGGCCGCGGCGTCAATCAGGCCGAGCAGGCCACCGAGGAATACTACGGCAGCCAGGAAGCGGCCGACGGGGAAGCCTGATAACCGGAAAGTTATAATCTCAGATAAAGTTGACTATTTACCGCCGGCAACCCGGAAATTGATCCGGCGAACCAAAAAAGTCAGCCAAAACGATGGCTGCTTTTTTTGGCCGAATTCCCAGGCGTTCCAGGCTTTCCATTCGGATTCCGGCGTAAAGAGGCCATTTTGGCCGGCTTTGCTGTTGATTAAATCAAGCATGGCCAAAAACCGCTGATCAGCTCTGGCAAAATCCGATTGCGACAGGATTTCGGCGACATGCAGCAGGTCATACCAGATGAAGGGCGCCTTCAGTTTGCGAAAATCCGTACCCATGTAAAATTGGTACGGATGCTGTTCTTGACTGGCTTGCCACAAATCCAGCAAACTGGCTGCGCCCTGCCTGACTGCCGGAATCTGCCGGGTTTCTTCTTGGGATAGGAGCAGCTTGAGCATCAGCAAAGTGGCATAGGGGCAAGGATCGGCTTTGCGGCCCGGGCCGCGGAAAGATCCAAGTTCTTTGGAAACGACGCAAGGCCAGCCGTTGTCGCGAACTAATCCGGTCAGATAGTCGATACCGTTTTGAACCGGCTTTTCCTGTGAAAGCCCCATTTTGTTCAGAATATAAAGCTGCAAGGGAGTATCGCACAATGCCCACGCCCACTGGTCCTGCCCGGTTCCGCCAAAATGCTGCGGAATATTCATGGGCAGCTGCGGCAGACCTTCCGGCGAAAGGTGCGCAATGATCCTGGCTAAAATCCCGTTTAAGCCATCATCATGGACATTCATGCCGATGTCGGCGAGAAAAGCCAACTTATGGTATAGCTGGCCGGCGCTTTTGTGGCTGCTGATGACCGTCCCCGGCCAGGTGGCCAATTCGTCCAGCAGGCTGCGAACCAAAGGATGCTGAAGCATCCCGGCCCGCGCATCCAGAACAGCCGGGTCCTCCTGGGGCCGGCCCAAAAGGTCTTGCAAGGTGCGGTATCTAACCCAGGGATCCTGGCATTGCAGCAGGTCATCCTGATTTTTCATTCGCCATACCTCTTTTCCCCATTTTTTCGATCAGCGCGGCAATTCGCGGCCGATTATAGCGCTGGACCATGATGCACGGCAAATTGACAAATCCGGCATATAGCAGCATCCAGAAGATGACTCTGGCCGGCGCCCAAAGACCAAAAATCCAGAAGGGCGCAATGGCCAGCCAGTGCGTCAGCTCTGCCCGGCAAGATTCCACCAGGAACAACTCCAGATAAGCCGGATCTTTGCCGGCTAAATGCTTCTTATGAAAACCGTTGCCCAAAATGGCCGCGCCATCCGGCAAATACTTTTTCCAGCTTGCCACATGGAAATAGCGGTCGTAAAAAGCCCTGCTTTCCCATGAACAAACTTTGTACAGGCCGCGGCCGGATTTGTAGCGGCCATTGGGGATTTTCCGGCAGATGACGCCGGCCGCCAGGTGCAGAAGCGGCCAGGCGGCAAAAAAAGACAGGATCATGAGCGGTTCGGGCAAATAGAAAATCTGCATGTCAATTCACAGCGGGATATCCCGGCCTTTCCATCTGGTTTTGCGGAAAATAAGCTTTTTTGCAGCAGAAACGATAAAAATCAAGCAAAACATGACTAAAAAGACCGGATAAAAAAGGATGGCGCAGGGATGAAAGTTGCCGAGCTCCCGGCTTGACCAGCCAATCTGCAAGACACAAAGCAGATAAGTTCCAACGGCGAGGGCAACTGCGCCTGGGTCAAAACGGTGAAAAGCAAAAATCAGATTGGCGGCGGCGGAGCAATAGCCGCTGACCATGAGAACGGTTAAAAACATCAAGCCGGCAGGGATGCTGAACGCGCCGGCGAAGAAATTTTTGGACCAGCCTTCCCAAAGATGGCTGAAGCGGTCATACATGGTGAAAGAAATCAGCGGATTGCCGATCAACAGGCGGATTGGCTCGCGATTTCTGGCGTAATGCTGTCCGAGGAAAACATCTTCAAGAATTTCTCCCTTAACGGCGTTATGGCCGTCAAGACGATCATAGGTGCCGTGTTCAACGGCAATGACCGGACCAAACATCAGTTTCGGCGACAGATGGAATGGCAAGCCGATTCCTGAGCCGGCGATCAACACCAGATTGAAAATCAGGGAAAACTGTCCGGCGAACCCGCATACCCGATGGTAGGGCTGAACCGACAGGGTGCAATGGCTTTGAACCTGACATGCGATTAAAGCCAGCAGCGCATCGGGTTTCAAGTTCACATCGGCGTCCAGAAAAACCAGGATCTTCCCGCGGGCTTTTTGGGCGCCCAGATGGCAGGCGTAAGATTTGCCAAGCCAACCGGCGGGCTTATCATGAACGGTAAGGACTGTGGCGCCGGCCAAGAGCGCAATTTCAGGGCAATTATCATCAGAACCGTCGTCGACGCAGATGATTTCCAGCGGCTTCAGCGTCTGTCGCGAAAGATCAGCCAGCAAGCCGCCGATTTTGCAGGCTTCATTGCGCATCGGGATGATGACCGAAAAAGAAGGCAGAGGCGTTGCCGGCGATTGCCGGCGGGCCGCCCGGCCAAGCTTTCGCTGCGGCAGCTGCCAGAACAGCAGCAACCCGGCAAGAAGGCCGGCGGTGATGATCAGATAGCTGCTCATGGCACGGAATCAAGCATTTCAATGACCAGCCGGATCGAGACCGGGCAGCCGTTGAGCGTCTTTTTGCTGCAACGCTGTTCGGCTTGGGCGAACGCTTCGGAACCGGCCATAAGGCCGCCTGCCTTTGCCGCTTTACGGGCCCCGGTGAAATTGCCGACGGCGGCCCGGCGCATAATGCCGCGGATGTCAGTCGGACAATCAGCCATGCAGGGCGGATTTTCGCAAAATTGGCATTCTCCGGCCAGACGAACCAGCTCGCGGGCATAAGGGGAGAAATCGCGGTTCAAATCATTTGGCTGGACGGGATGGGGAAGGATGCGAACGACATTTTTCAGAAACGGATCGAAATAGAATTGCTTTTTCTTTTTGCTTTTTAAAACCGCATTGGCGGCGCTGATGCCGGATACGGTGACGGCGGGCGTCCCTGATCCCATCACCGTGGACTCGCCACAGCAATAAAGATTTTTCCACTCGGTGCGGGTATGCAGGCGATGGAACATGTGCTGCCCCATGTTCTGTTTGGGGCCGGCTACGCTGCCGCCGTTCTTCATCGTGTAGCGTTCAATGGTTGTTGGCGTGGATAATTCAAGATGCCGCACGGCCTGTTTGAAGCCAGGGAACCGCTTTTCCAGGATTTCGAGCAGCCGGTTTATTTCGGCCTCTTTTTGCCGGTCATAAGCTTCAGAAGGGTAGTCTTGCTCCGGCAGCGGCCATTTTTGCAGCGAGGGGCCGATGGCGATGACGGCATGGCTGCCGGCCGGGCAGATTGTCCGGTCATCGAGACTGAAAATATAGACGGTCACTTCGCTTTCGTCGATCCGTTCGGGATTGCCGACCAGCATCTCGACCGGGCTGGTTTCTTCCGTAATGACCGACTCGCCGACTTCTGCATAAAGGACAACGCTGGGATAGGTCGGCTGCAGCGCTTTGGCCCAGGCCCGCCTTTTTGGCGAAGAGATTTTTTCATCAATCAGGCGGCCATAAAGATTCCAGACAGTCCCCGAATAAATGACGGAGTCGCCAAGTATTTTTTGACCGTCCGACAGTTCAACGCCAACCGCCCGGCCTTCGGCAAACAAGATTTGCCGGACTTCCTTCTCATAGAGCATGTCGCCGCCATTTTCCTCGATCGATTTTTCCAGCTTCCCCGGCAGGTACAGTGTCGAGCCGGCCGGATAGAAGCTGCCGCCCACATGATTGTCGACAAACATGATGGCCGCCAGGATGGCCGGGGCTTCGTCAGTGGTGATATAGCAATAGGTTGAAGTCAGCTTGTCAAAAAACCGGAAAATGGCCGGATCATCAAAATATTTTTCCAGAAGGCTTTTGCTGCTGCGAAACAGGTAGGAGAGAAAACGGATATAGGACACCGGGTGCAGGATCAGCTGGCCAAGCGCGTCGAACGGACTCGTTTCGTCCGGCGTCGCGAATACCGGATTTTCGATCATCAGGTGGGTGTAGATATTTTGCATATCCTGGTAAAACCGGGCGATATTCTTCCCCTGACCGGGGAAAATGCCGGACAGCTCCTCGACAAACCGTTCAACATCGCTGTAAAAGCGGATGCGCCGGCCTTCGAACTCGACGGTGTATAAAATGTCATGCTTGATCAGGTCAATGGGTTCTTCCAAAACGTTAAAAACAAAACGATGGGGATTGAAGCCAGCCGCCCCAAAGCCATACAGCATGGCTGAACCTTGATCAAAAGTGACTTGATTGCGTTTGAAAATGCCGCATGAACCGCCTGGCTTGAATTGCCTGTCAATGACAAGCACCTTTACTTTGCGTTTGGACAGGAGCGCGCCGGCCGTTAACCCGGACAAGCCAGCCCCGACTATGATTGCTTCATAATGCATGGTATTGCCTCCAAGCCATCATTTCAAATCATCAAGTGCGTGCGGTGAACCGGGAATATATTTACATTTTACAATTGGGGAAAACGAATTGCAACCAGCCGGGAAGCCTGGCCGGATAAAACGCCGTTTTAGCAGCAGGTGGGTTCTTTGCCGGTAAAATAGCCCTGGATGATCGCCGCGGCACAGCCAACGCCGGCGTTCACGGCCAGCGCCTGGACCGGGCAATTAACCGCACAGGCGCCGCATTCCATGCAGCGGTCGAGATCGGTTATCCGAGCTTTTTTATTGTCCATGACAAAAATCTGATGCGGGCAAACATTGACGCACTGGCCGCAGCCAATGCATTTGGCCTGATCGTATTTCAGGGTTGCAACATTTTTCAAATATTGGTGACGCATAAAAGACTCCCTTTCAACGGATATGGCGGATGATGCCGTCGGTTAAAAACAGCAGGATGCCGCAAGCTGCAGCTGTCAGCATGACCGGCAGGGCCAGGCGCATCTCTTTGTTGACGCCGGAAGGCGATGTGTAGGTGGTGCTGCCGGTGAAGTTCATGGCGTAAAATGACGATATGGCCGGCAGTAGCATGAGAAAGGAGATCATTTTGGCCCAGTTCTCCGCAAAGCTTGCAAACCAGCCGTTGAGCAAGGCGACGCCAATCGCGAAGACAAGTCCGGTCAGGGCGCCTTTGAAGGCAAAAGCCCGGCCGGGGATCAAGGGAAGCAATGCCGGCGTCAGCACGCAGCCGGTCAAAAGGGCGCCGGAAAGCGCGTAAAGCTCAATCAGGCCATAATGGCCAAAGCCGATCGAGTTCAAGATGAACAAAACGCCAAAGGCAATAGCCGCCGGCTTGATCGTAAAGACCAATTCCGCCGGAGTCAGAACGATGCGGTCCCGAAAATCGAATCTGACCTGGCGCATCTTCGCGGTTGCCGTGTTTCCTGCATTCAGGAAACCGGGCAGATCAGCTGCCCGGACCGGTCCGTAAACGACCTGAAAGCCCGTTTCCTTGGTGATTTCGTAAGCTTTTACGCCGGTCGCGCCAAGCTGCGGCAAAATAATCGTCCGGTGGTCCAGGATCTTGTCAAGCCCGACCGCCCGGATTTTACGGATGACTTCTTGATCGCTAAAGGTGCCTTTGCCGGCGGCACACCAGACATTGATCCCCTTTGTGTCCAGGACCAGGATCCAGGCGTTGAATCCGGCCAATTCTTGGCGAAGCCGGTCAAAAGTCATTTTGTAATTGGCCGTGACTAAAACCGGCGACAGGCGGCCGGGCTTTCCGACGCCATATAGGCCGGGATGAATGCGGTAAGCCATCCGGCCCATCGTCCATCTGGCTTTCCAGGAACCCCACGTATCTTGAAAGGTGAGGCGGGTTTTGGCAATGGGGACCTGACCGTTTTCAACCGGCATCAAGCCGCTGACCCATTTTTCGTGGCATGAACGGATGGCTTCATTCCCGGGTTTGCCTGGATAAGACCCGACCAGCTTGCCTTTTGTGCAGCAGGATTGCTTTTCCATATCTTTTACATTTCCTCCATTTCTTCCGGCAGGCAAATGCCTTCCGGCTTTTCCGGAGCGTCCGCCAGTTCGATGGCGTCCAAGAGCAGTTTCAGACTCTCAAGAACATTCTGGTGTTTGCTTGCCGGGATACTTGCCAGGATCTGCTCGAAGTAACGGCCCATATTGGTTTCAATATCCGTAAAAAGAGCAGTTCCGCCGGCTGTCAGCTTAATGACGACGCTTCGCCGGTTGTCGGCGGCTGTTTGCCGCAAAACCAATCCCCGGCGGACAAGATTGTCCACGGTTCGGCTGGTTGTGCTTTTATCCAGATCAAGGCGGCTGGCTAATTGATTGAGAGAGACCCTTTTCAAGCGGCCGATCTCGACCAGCGTATGGCATTGCGCCAGCGTTACGCCGCAACAGGATTGCGTGCTGTCGTTGACGATGCCGAGCTTGCGTTCCAGGATGCGCAGCAGTTCACGCAATTGACGGGCCGTCTTTCCCTTTTCCACCCACATCACTTCCTCTCGGATATTGTATCACACAACTGTTGTTATTAGCAACCGTATTTTTGCTATTTTATCTCCAGGATGTGTGAAAATTGTGAGAAGACTTTGAGACTTTGTGAGCTTTCATTACAAGAGAAATTTTCCATGATACAATCAAACTGAAAAGGAGATGATCGTGTATGATTCATATTCTGCTTGTTGACGACGACCTGCACATCCGCACGATCGTCCGCGAATACGCCCAGGCTGAAAACTGGCAATTCTCAGAGGCGGGAGACGGCGAGGAAGCCTTGAAGGCTTTTGAGAAACATGACTTTGCCCTGGTTGTCCTGGATGTGATGATGCCCCGGCTGGACGGATGGGCGACTTTGAAAAAAATCCGGAAAAACAGCCAGGTTCCGGTTATCCTGCTGACCGCCCGCAATGAAGAATATGATCGGCTGCTAGGTTTTGAGCTTGGTGTCGATGACTATATCAGCAAGCCGTTCAGCCCCAGAGAACTCATTGCGCGGATGAAGGCGCTGCTCAAGCGTTCCGGCGCCTTGAGCCCGAATGTCCAAAGCCTTCATTTTAATGACCTGCAGCTGGACCTTGCGGCACATCAGGTCTCAATCAAAGGCGAGATTCTGGCGCTGACGCCCAAAGAATATGACTTGCTGGCCTTTTTTGCCTCCCGGCCGCATCAGGTATTTACCAGGGACCAGCTTTTAAACCAGGTTTGGGGGTACGATTATTTTGGCGATGCCCGAACGGTCGACACCCATATCCGCAGTTTGCGGGAGAAGCTGGGCGACTGCCGGACGTTGATCGCCACGGTCTGGGGCACAGGTTATCGCTTCGAGGGAGGCGGCAAATGAACAAGATCGGCATCAAGCTTTTTTTGAGCTTTCTTTGCATGGCCGCCTTGACCGTCGGCCTTCTCTGGGTGATACAAGCAGGCCTGATGAAAGACAGCTATCTGAAAAGCCGGGTCAACTCGGTTGCCCAGGCGGTTTATCAAGCGGCATTGTCGGACTCGGCCGATCGGGAAAGTTTACAGGAAGAATACAATATCAGCATCATTGCGTTTAACCAGGATGGGAGCCTGCAATCTTCCCCGCAAGGCATACCGATGATGGGCATGATGGTGAAGGCCTGCCAAGCCATGATTCCCGGCCAGATTGACGGTTCGGCCCAACTGGTCTCGCCCATGGGCAGTATGGTGCGCTATGCCTTGCTCGGCTATCCGGCAAAAGGCGGCGGGTATCTTTTTGCGATTATTTCATTAGCCGATGCCGATGAGGCTTCCCGGATTTTACGAACGCAGCTTTGGCTGATCACCGTCATTTTGCTGCTGGCCGCCAGCCTGCTGGCGATTGTCCTGGCCAGGCTGTTTTCCCGCCCGATCAGGGCGGTCACGGGCGCGGCCCGTGAATTGGCCGCCGGCCGGCTGAATGTCGAGCTTCCGGTTAAGTCTAAAGACGAAATCGGCGAGCTGACGGTCGCCTTGAACGATTTAAGTGTCCAGCTGCAAAAAACGGACAACCTTCGCAAAGAGTTGATTGCCAATGTCTCCCATGAGCTTAAAGCGCCGCTTGCGGTCATCCAAGGCTATGCGGAAACGGTCCGCGATGTGACCTGGCCCAATGAAGAAAAGCGGACGCAACAGCTCAATATGGTTTCCGAGGAAGCCTCCAGACTTAGCCGGGTCGTGGCCGACATCATGAATTATTCGAAATTGCAGGCCGGCGTTGAAAGCGTGTCGGTTGCGGAATTTCCTGTTTGCCCGGTACTTGACGGCATTCTGGAGAAGTTTGCCTTGATCGCCGCAGCCAAGAAAATAACCATCGCCATGGATTGCGCCGAACAGCAAATCCTTTTTGACCGGGACAAATTCGAGCAGGTCATCAATAATTTATTGCATAATGCCATTAACCACGCCGATGCGGAATCTGCCATTAAGGTTGCCGTTCGTCCGCTAGATGGCATCAGCCGGATTTCCATCGCCAATATTGGCGAGAACATACCGCCCGATGAATTGACGAGGATTTGGGACCGCTATTATCGGGCTCAGAACGTGCGCGAGGACTTGCGCCTTGGCACCGGGCTAGGTCTGGCGATCGTCAAGAGCATTCTGGAAAAGCACCAGGTGGCCTTTGGCGTCAGCAGCGAAAACCGGGAAACGGTGTTCTGGTTCGATACCTGCCCGCCTCGGAAGTGACATCAACGATCAGAAAATACCAGCAATTTGTTACGGAATTTCCAAATAAACAGCCTTACAATCATGATCAAAGGGGTGATTGCGGTGCGAGATCAGCTGATCAGCCATTTAGAAGCGGAAGACAAGGAAAAAGCCTTCGCCTTGTGTCTTGGTGCCTTAGCCCGAAAGGAAACCGGCATACCTGAATTATATGAAAACATCCTGGCCCCGGCCTTGAACCGGATTATCGTCGGCGAAACCAACCAAGCCGAGATGATCTGGCAGGAACATGCCCAATCGGCCATCGTCCGCAGCATTATCGAGGCTGCCTACCCTTATGTGTTAAGCGAGCGGCAGCAGCGCGGCCTTATTCGTGACGACCAGGTGCTTGTTTTTTGTCCGCAGGAAGAAAATCATGAAATTGGCGCCCGCATGGCTGCCGATTTTTTTCTGATTTGGGGATATCAAGTGACTTTCCTGGGAAGCAATACACCAGAAAAAACGCTGGCCAGTGCGATTGAAAGGTTAAAACCCCGCTACCTTTCAATCAGCGTGTCAAATTACTTCAACCTTGTTGCGGCCAAAAAGACTATCGGTCAAATCCGGGCTGTTCATGGAGACAAAATAACCATTTTAGCCGGCGGTTATGCTTTTAATCATCGGCCGGCAGCTGCGTTTGAAGTCGGTGCGGACTTTTTGGTCAGAAGTTTTGCCGATATCGGCAATTTGGGAAAGGAGCGGGATTAATCAGATGAGAGTGGCATTCAAGCTGGCTGCCCGCTTCCTGACATCCAGCCGCGGGCAAACGATCCTGATTTTACTGGGCATCACGATTGGCGTCTCTGTTCAGATTTTTATCGGTTCGCTGATCGACGGCCTGCAACGATCGCTGATCGACAAAACGATTGGCAGTTCTTCCCAGATAACCATAACTCCCGGTGACAAAGAAAAAATCTTTGAATTGCCGGCAGGTTTATTAGACACTTTATCAAATCAGCCTGGCATTGAAGTCGTATCAATAAACTATTCTGCTTCCGGATTTATCCAGGAGCAGGATGAGCCCTATCCAGTTTTGGTTCGCGGCTTCGATTTGCCGGCCGCCAATGAAATTTATCGATTTTCCGACCGCCTGGTTGCCGGCCGTATGCCTTCTGGCGAAAAAGAGGCGATCATCGGCCAGGATCTGGCCGATGAAACCAATATCCAGATTGGAAAGACGATTATTGTGGCCAATCCCCAGGGTCAAATGACAGAGATCGTGATTTGCGGCATTTTTGACCTGAAGGTTGCTGCCATTAATCAATCCTGGCTGGTTACCAGCCTTTCAGCCAGCCAACAGATTTTCAACCAGGAAAACCAGCTGAATGCGATTGAAATGCAGGTCAAAGAGGTATTTTCGGCCGACAGCATCGCCGAATCGCTAAGGCCGCTGCTGCCTTCTGATCTTGACATTGTTAACTGGAAAGAACAAAACGAGGAATTGCTCAGCGGGTTGGCCGGCCAGTCAGCCTCAAGCTACATGATCCAAATTTTTGTCATGCTGGCCGTGCTTCTGGGAATCAGCTCGGTCCTGGCCATATCGGTCGTTCAAAAATCCCGACAGATTGGGATCCTTAAAGCAATGGGCATCAAGGACCGGACTGCCAGCCTGATTTTCTTGCTGCAAGGTTTGCTTTTGGGCATTGCCGGTTCTTTATCAGGGACATTGCTGGGCATCGGGTTTGCTTATGCCTTTTCGCAATTGGTGAAAAATCCTGACGGGACATCCCTGGTTCCATTTTATCTGGACTATCGCTTCATCGCGGCGTCCATCTTGATTGCGGTCTTTGCCGCAATTGCCGCGGCACTGATCCCTGCCAGGAAATCATCCCGGCTAAATCCAATCGAGGTGATTCGCAATGGCTGATATTCTCCAACTGCAAAACATTAATAAAGTCTATGGCAGTAAAGTTTTGACGCAGGTGCTGTTTGATGTCAACCTGAGTTTTGAGGCGCACTCCTTTAATTCAATTATCGGCCAGTCCGGCAGCGGAAAATCAACCTTGATGAACATCATGGGGACGCTTGACCAGCCGACAAGCGGCGAAATCATAATCGATCAGATCAAGGCCGGCAAAATGAGCCATAATGAGTTGGCCAAGCTGCGCAATGAGACCATTGGCTTTGTTTTCCAGTTTCACTATTTGCTGCCGGAATTTTCCGTGCTGGAAAATGTCCTGATGCCATCCTTGATCAAAAACGGGGTCATTACGGATGAAAGCCGGGAACGGGCCAAACACCTGCTGGACGTCGTCGGGTTGACCAAAGTTTCAAAGAACCGGGCAACGGAGATCTCCGGAGGGCAACAGCAGCGGACAGCCATCGCCAGGGCGCTGATCAATAACCCGCAGATTATTCTGGGTGACGAGCCGACCGGCAATCTTGACTCTGTGACCACGGATACGGTCTACGAACTCTTGCGCGATATCAATAAAGAATTCAAAACGACTTTCATCATCATTACCCATGACAAAAAAATCGCTGAAAAAGCCGACCGGATCATTGAAATCCAAGATGGCCGCATTAATCTGGATCTTAACCGTTAAGGCAAGATTTGTTCAAACCCCGCAGATTGTGTATAATAAACCAATCATGCGCTAGGAGAAAAATCATGCAGGAATGGGTAGTCGGGGTCATGAGCCAGTTCGGTTATTGGGGCATTTTGCTTCTGATCATCATTGAAAATATTTTTCCGCCGATCCCGTCAGAAGTAATCTTGACGTTTGGCGGATTCATGACGACCAATCCGGATTCAGGCATGTCGGTCTGGGGTGTTATTTTAGTCGCCACCCTGGGGTCAGTCGCCGGCGCCATCCTTTTATACGGATTCGGTCGCCTGTTCCCGCCGGAGCGCCTGGAGAACTGGATTGACAGCAAATGGGGGCGCCTGCTGCATTTCAAGCGCGGCGATGTCACTCTGGCGCGGGACAAGTTTGAAAAAAGAGGGCAAAGCACGGTATTCTTTTGCCGGTGCATTCCGGTTGTTCGCAGCTTGATTTCCGTACCGGCCGGTATGGCCGGCATGAAGTTCCTGAAATTCCTGTTGTTTACGGTGACGGGCTCATTGATCTGGAACACTTTGCTGGTCTGTCTGGGCGCCATTGCCGGCAAAACCTGGGAAAGAATAGCCAGTTATTTCGATACTTTTTCAACGGTCGTTTTACTGCTGCTGATCGCCGGCATTCTGATCCTGGCGTACCTATTTTACAAAAAACGGTTTGCCGGAAAAAACAGTTCTAATTGACCAAGCGCTTTAATTTGCAGAAAGTGATCGTGATGCCTCGTGCTGCTCGTTAAAAATTTGAATCATGACCCCTATTTCAATATGGCCACGGAAGAGTATTTTCTTGATTCGATTAAGGAGGATGCGATCCTTTTGTGGCGCAACGACAAAACGGTCGTTATCGGTCGAAACCAGAATTTTCTGGAAGAAGTCGATCTGACCTATGTCAAGGCCAGGGATATTTCTGTGGTGCGGCGCCTTTCAGGCGGCGGAGCCGTGTTTCATGACCTTGGGAATGTGAATTTTTCGATTATTCAAAAATATCAGGACGGTTTGTTTAGCGATTATGCCTATTTTACAAAGCCGGTCTGCGAATTTTTAAGGGCGCTTGGGATCCAGGCCGAATTATCCGGCCGAAACGACTTGATGATCGGGGACAAAAAAATTTCCGGCAACGCCCAGACCAAAAGGAACGGGAAAATCCTGCATCATGGAACGCTGCTTTTTAATGCCGACTTTGCGGATCTTGCCGGCTCCCTCAAACCGCGCGATTTGAAATTCGCAAGCAAAAGCGTCAAATCCGTTAAAAGCCGGGTCACCAACATCGCCGCCCATCTTCAGTCACCACTATCTGCCGATCAATTTTTTGACCGGCTTTATACCCATTTCCTCAGGAATACCGAAAATATGCAAGAATATGTCCTGACCAAGCCGGATATCGATCATATCGGGCATTTGGCTGAAACCAAATACCGCACCTGGGATTGGAACTGCGGCAAATCCCCCAAATACACCCAGGAAATCTGTAAAAAATTTGACTTTGGCATGGTCGAAGCCAAACTGCTCGTCGAAAACGGCTGTATTTTGCAGGCGAAAATCTACGGCGACTTTTTTGGCCTTGAAGAGGTTTCGATTCTGGAAGAAAGGCTGCATGGTGTTCGCCGCCGCAGGGAAGATTTACGGCAAAACCTTGAAGGTATCAGGGTTTCGACGATCATCAGCGGTATGAGCAACGAAGATTTTCTGGATTTTTTGATCTAACCGGCCAAAGGCCAAACTAAATAATTTGACGAGGCAACAAGATGAATTTCTCAGCTATTTTATCCGCTCTTCTGACTAACGGAACACTTGCATTAATCATTGCGCTATTGGTGATTTTACTGGTCTTCGGATTTCGCGGCTTGTTGGCCAAACTGGCGATCCGGCTGTTTTTTGCCAGGCTGCGAAGGCGGAATACAACAAGGTACCGGCTGATCAAAGCCGCCCTGACCAAGCCGCTGTCCTATATGATCCTTGCCGGCGTCACCAGTTTTGCGCTGGATTTCATGAGCATTCCCGAAAAATATTTGGGCATGGCGGTCAATTTGGCGGTTTCGCTTTTCCTGGCCGCGGCCATCTGGCTATTGTATGCGGCGGCCGGTCTGGCTGCAGCCACGATTCTGGACACATCCCACGCCCAGGATACGAAAGTCAACCCGACGGCAGCCCACTTTATCTCAAGCGCCATCCAGATTACCATCGTGATCATTGGCATCCTGATTATCCTGTCGCGCTGGATTTCAGATATTACCAGCCTGATCGCCGGCTTTGGCATCGGCGGACTGGCCATAGCTCTGGCGGCCCAGGATACCGCCTCCAATTTGTTCGGAAGCATTTCGATCATGCTGGACAAGCCCTTTGAAACGGGCGACTGGATCGAAACCGACGGGGTGGCGGGCGTTGTCGAGCGGGTCGGGCTGCGCAGCAGCCGGATCCGGGCGCAGGACCAATCCATTGTGACCATCCCCAACGCCCGGCTGGCCAACAGCAATATTGCCAATGCCACCAAAAGGGGCAGCCGCCGGATTGCCTTCAAGTTTGGAATCCTCTATTCGACGCCGGCTGACCAGATTGACCAATTGATCGGCCGGATCAAGGCCATTCTCCTTGATGACCCCGATGTGCAGGACGAAGGGTCCCTGGTTTGCTTCGAAGGCTTTTCCGCTTCGGCGCTGGAAATCTTTGTTTGCTATTACACCCTGGCGGATTATTCGGCGATGATGCTCGTTAAAGAGCGGATCAACTTCGCGATCCTTCTGGCTGCCGGCGAAATCGGCATTTCCAATGCTTTCCCGGCCATCAACCTATATCAGGGGCATTAAAGAAACCCTACCGGTTATTTGCCAAACATTGCCAGCAGGAAACCGGCAGCGACGGCCGAACCAATAACGCCGGCTACATTGGGGCCCATTGCATGCATGAGCAGATAATTGGAGGGATTGGCACGCTGGCCTTCGATTTGGGAAACTCTGGCGGCCATCGGCACTGCCGATACGCCGGCTGAACCAATCAGCGGATTGACCTTGCCGCCTGTCGCATAATACATGATCTTGCCAAATAATGTACCGCCGACTGTGCTGAAGATGAAGGCGAACAAACCCAGCGCGATGATCTTGAGCGTTCCGATCTGAAGGAACCGGTCGGCATTGGCAGTTGCGCCAACGGTTACCCCCAGGAAAATCGTGACGATATTGATCAGCTCATTTTGAGCGGTCTGTGAAATCCGGTCAACGACGCCTGACTCGCGAAACAGGTTGCCCAGCATCAGCATGCCGATCAACGGCGCGACCGATGGCAGCAGCAGACAGGATACAATAGTTACGACAACCGGGAAAATAATCTTTTCTGCCTTGGATACGGGGCGCAGCTGGGCCATTTTGCATTCCCGTTCTTTTTTGGTCGTTAAAAGCCGCATGATCGGGGGCTGGATCAAGGGGATCAGCGCCATGTAGGAATAAGCGGCGATAGCGATGGCGGGCAGCAAGTCGGGAGCCAGCCGGGTTGTCAAAAAGATCGCAGTTGGTCCGTCGGCACCGCCGATAATACCTATGGAGGCGGCTTCCTGAACGTTGAATCCTAAGATTCGGGCCACCGTGAAAGCGATATAGATGCCGAACTGGGCAGCCGCCCCCAAAAGCAGACTGGTCGGCCGGGCAATCAGCGGGCCGAAGTCGGTCATCGCCCCGATGCCGAGAAAGATCAGCGAAGGATAAATGCCAAGCTTGACGCCTTGGTAGAGGTAATAAAGCAAGCCGCCCGGCGAATGGCCGACCGGTTCCGCCATCAGCCCGGCAACCGGGAGGTTGGCCAGCAGCATGCCAAAGGCGATAGGCAACAACAGCAGCGGTTCAAATTTTTTAACAATAGCCAGATAGATCAGGACACAGGCAACAGTCAGCATAATGACATGCTTCAGGTCCAGGGCGATAAAACCCGAGTCCGCCCATAATTTTTGCAGCGTTTCGGCAAACATTTCTTTACCCCCGTTTAATGAATCATAACCAGTGGATCACCGGTTTTAACAATTGTGCCTTTTGCGACAAGAACCTGAGAGATTGTACCGTCAGCGGAAGCAACTACTTCGTTTTCCATTTTCATCGCTTCCAGGATCAGGACGACCTCGCCAGTTACAACTTTGTCGCCAGTCTTCTTGAGGACCGATACAACTGTCCCGGGCATTGGGGCGGTTAGGGCTTCTCCGGCCACAGCATGAACCGGTTTATGGGCGATGGAAGGCGCGGCGGTTGCTGGCGCTGCAGAAACAGCAGCCGGGGCTGCTGCGGCTTCGACCGATAGAATCTGGGCCTCGCCTTTTTCGACATCCACTTCATAGTTTTTTTGATTGATGGTGACAATATATTTCATTTTCTTATATCCTTTCTCCCAATTACTGATTCTCCTCCAGAGCCCGGATCGACTTGAAATAAAGTTCATTTGGCATATATCCGCACTCATCGCAGACAATGGCCATGATGATCGCAGCAGTTCTTTCATCGACGCCAATTAGCTTAAGCTCTGGCGGACCAGCCGGGGCGTTTGACGTTTCTGAATCCGATGATGGGTTTTCAGCAGCATGGGTGTCAATAACGGCCGCTTTTTGCCGGCTGGAAAAGAATGCCGTTAAACGGGTCTGCAGATTGATGATCAAAATGAGGCTAACTAAAGCCGCAAAAACGACACTCATGCCAAAAATGCTGGTATATAGGCTGTTCTGCAAGTCCATGTCCAGTCCTCCTGTTAAGCCTTCCTGATGGAATAAGTGACTCGGTTGATCTTCTTTTCCTCGCGGGCCTTAAAATATTTCTCGGCAATTTGCGGAAACAGCAGATAGCTTAAGACATCCTCGTCACTTTGGGCGATGCCTGCCAACGCTTCCTTAGCCTTGTCAAATTCGGGTTTCAAGGTTTCCGCATATCTTCCGCTGACCGGCTGTTCGCTGCCAAGAACCCTGGCAATCAGATCCGGATCGATTTTGCCCGGCGCCTTGCCATATTCGCCGCGCAGATAGGCTTTGACTTCCTTGGAGATGTTCTTGTAGCGTTCACCGGACAAAACATTGTTTGCCGCCTGGACGCCAACCATCTGGCTCATCGGGGTCACCAGCGGCGGGAAGCCAAGGTCCTCGCGCACCCGCGGCGTTTCCAACAGCACATCATTCAGCTTGTCGATTGCGTTCTGCTGCTTGAGCTGCGAGATTAAATTGGAGAGCATGCCGCCAGGGATTTGATAAACCAGCGCATCAGTCTCTGTACTGAGCACGTAAGGATCAAGCAAACCGGATGAAACGTATTTTTCCTTGACTGGCTTGAAGAAATCATTAATGTCTTTGAGCACGACATCGTCCAAACCGGTTTCATATCCGAACTGTTTCAACGCATAGTTCAAGGATTCGGTGGCCGGTTGCGAGGTGCCGCCTGAAAAAGCCGAGATAGCTGTGTCAATTCCGTCGCAGCCAGCTTCAACGGCCTTGAGGTAAGTCATTGGAGCCAAACCGGTAGTGGAGTGCGAGTGTAAAAAGACTGGCAGCTTGACATTTGCTTTCAGGGCTCCGACCAGGTCAAACGCTTCTTTTGGGCTCATGATGCCGGCCATGTCTTTGATACAAATCGAATTGACCCCCATCGATTCAAGGTCGCGCCCTAGCTTGACATAGCTCTCAAGGTCATGAATCGGGCTTAGCGTATAGACGATTGTTCCCTGGGCATGTCCGCCGCATTTCAAAGTTTCATCCACGGCGACTTCGATATTGCGCAAATCATTCAAGGCATCAAATATGCGCAAAATATCGATTCCGTTTTGGATAGAATGAGAAACAAATTTGCGGACGACATCGTCGGGATAATGGCGGTAGCCCAGGATGTTTTGTCCGCGCAGAAGCATCTGGAGCTTGGAATGGGTGATTTTGGACTTGATTTTTCGCAGCCGCTCCCATGGATCCTCGTCCAGAAAGCGCAGACAGGAGTCAAATGTCGCGCCTCCCCAGCATTCGACCGAATAATATCCTGCTTGATTAATCCGATCCAATATGTTTTCAAAATCTTTCTCCGGCATTCTCGTTGCGACCAGCGACTGGTTCGCGTCACGCAAAACGGTTTCGGTTATATTAACTTTCATACAAGATGCCCCTTTCAATTATTTTTGAATACAATAAACATTTACATTCATGTTACAGGCCATTCCATACTATCAGAAATCTTATGCCTTAACAATAATAATAAATAAAAAAAACAATCCTTTACTCAAAAAAGAAAATCACACAAAGTACATGAACTTTAATGTGATTTGATAGATTGGAAAACCATAACATTACTCCTTATTGGCAAGGGTTTAGGCTGAAAACTGATCAGAAAGAATAGTATAAATTCATTTGGGATGAAATGAATTTAATTATAAAAATATATGTACTGAAACATACCATTAACCCTTGCGGAAAATGCCGGCGGCAATCACCATTTTTTGGACTTCGCTAGTCCCTTCATAAATTTCAGTGATTTTTGCGTCACGCATCATCCGCTCGACCGGGCAATCCCGGGTGTAGCCAATGCCGCCGTGAAGCTGGACGCACCGGGTCGTCACGTCCATGGCCGTTTCGGATGCCAAAAGCTTGGCCATGGCCGCCTCTTCGGAAAATCTTTTCTGCTTGTCCTTGGCTGCAGCCGCTCGATAAACCAACAGCCGCGCAGCTTCGATTTTAGTTTTCATCGAGGCAAGGGCAAACTGCGTATTCTGGAAACTGCTGATTGGACGGCCAAACTGGAACCGCTGCTCCACATAGGATACGGTTTCATCAAATGCGCCCTGGGCAATGCCGAGCGCCTGGGCGGCGATGCCGATGCGGCCGCCATCGAGCGTCTGCATGGCAATTTTGTAGCCTTGGCCAGGCTCGCCGATCAAATTGGCTCGGGGAACTTTGCACCGGTTAAAGAAGAGTTCGTGGGTGGCCGAGCCGCGTATGCCCATTTTGGGGATGAGCCTGCCGATTTCAAATCCAGGCGTGCCCTTTTCGACAATGAACGCCGAAAGGCCATGCTTGCCCAAGCCCTGGCCGGTAGACGCAAAAACGATATAGAGATCGGCAAACCCGGCGTTTGTAATAAAGATTTTACGCCCGTCAAGGACATAATGATCATCCTCGGGAACTGCAGTGGTTTGAAGACTCGTTAAATCCGTGCCGGCATCGGGCTCCGTCAGGGCAAAAGCCCCAAGCTTTTGTCCATTGGCAAGCGGTTTCAAGAATTTGACCAACTGCTCATTTTGGCCGTGATGGTAGATGGTGTCGGCGCAGAGGGAAGTGTGTGTCGATACTATGACACCGGTGCTGGCACAGACCTTGGACAACTCCTCGATCAAGAGGATATAAGTCAGGCTGTCAAAGCCCTGTCCGCCATATAAGCAGGGGAAAGGAAGGCCCAGCCAGCCCAACTCGCCAAGCAGGCGGACCGTTTCCTGCGGGAATCGCTCCTCTTCATCGGCCTGTTTCGCCACCGGCTTGACTTTTGTTTGGGCAAATGCACGAAACCGGGCCTGAGCTTCAATTTGTTCAGGACTCAGTAAAAAATCCAAGCGGATACCTCTGGTTCAATCTTCAATAGGTATAGAAGCCTTTGCCGGATTTACGGCCCAGGAATCCAGCCCTGACCATCTTTTTCAAGAGCGGGTGCGCGCGGTATTTTGGATCCCCGGTCTCTTTATAAAGTTCATTCATGATTGCCAGATTAACATCGTTGCCGATCAGATCCGCCAGTTCCAGCGGGCCGATCGGATGATTGGCGCCATATTTCATGGCTTTGTCGATATCCTCGGCGCTGGCGATTCCCTCGGCCAGGATGCCAATTGCTTCGTTGATCATCGGAATAAGCATCCTGTTGACGATAAAGCCGGATGATTCGTTGGCGATGACGCCTTCTTTGCCCAAATCCCGGGCAATCCCGGCTATTTTCCCGACCGTTTCATCGGAAGTCGTCAACCCTTTGATGATTTCCACCAGTTTCATGATGGGGGCGGGATTGAAAAAGTGCATGCCGATCACCCGGCCGGGGTTTTTTGTTGCCGACGCAATCTCGGTGATCGACAAAGAGGACGTATTCGAGGCCAGAATAGCTTCGGCACCGACGATGCCATCCAGATCCTTAAAGAGTTTTTGCTTGATTTCCATGTTTTCGACGATGGCTTCAATGACTAAAAGACTGCCCTTGGCATTATCGAGCACAGTGGCCGGCTTGATGTTGGCTAAAACAGCGTCTCTTTCCGCTTCGCTGCATTTGCCTTTTTGCACGGCCCTGTCGAGGTTTTTGGCAATCGAGGCCAAACCGCGGTCGACAAATTCCTGCGAAATATCGCAAAGTACGGTTTCATGACCTTTGGCCGCGAATACCTGGGCAATTCCGGAACCCATTGTTCCTGCGCCAATGACACATATTTTCATATTCACATTCTCCTCGTCATTTGTTTTCAAAGCGAGCGATTTTTTCCTTGCTGACAAAAGCCGCCATGGCCATTTTCTGATCCTGGGTATCAAAACATTTGGCAAATAAATCAGTCTCGACCAGCAGCGCATCGTCGATCGGCCGGGACAATCCCAATTCAACGGCCTTTTTCAGATTAGCGACCGCAATGGGCGCTTGGCGGGCAATCAATCCGGCCAAAGCAAAAACCTTGTCCTGAAGTTCCGGCGCGGGGACAACCTCGTCAACGACGCCGAGTTTCAAGGCTTCGTCCGACTTGATCCTGGAACTGGTGAACAGGAGCTTTTTGGCGGCTGAAACCCCGATGAGGCGCGGCAGCCTTTGGGTCCCGCCATATCCGGGAATAATTCCGATGCCAGCCTCGGGAAAACCGAAGGATGCGTTTTCCGAAGCAACGCGAAGGTCGCAGGCCAGGGCCAGTTCAAAGCCGCCGCCCAGGGCGTAGCCGTTAACCATGGCGATAGTCGGCATAGGCAACTGTTCGATCTTGCGGAAGACCCGATTGCCAAACTGGCCAAAAGCATAGGCCTGCTCACGGTTATAGTCCTTCATTTCAACAATGTCGGCGCCGGCGACAAAAGCTTTTTCGCCGGCCCCGGTGATGACCAGACAATACAATCCGCGATCCAAAGAAACCTGATCGACGACCTGTTCAAGCTCCTGGAGCACCTGTGAATTTAAAGCATTCAAGGCTTTTTCGCGCGAAACCTTCAGTAAGCCGATGTGGTCCTGGACAGAATATTCAATGTACTGCATAGTCTTACCTCGCTTTTAGCAGCATAAATCATCGCGCTCGACGATTACCGCTTCACCCATGCCTCCGCCAATGCATAGCGTTGCCAGTCCGACGTTGAGGTTTCTTCTTCTCAGTTCATAAAGCAAAGTAACCAGGATTCTTGCTCCGGAAGCGCCAATCGGGTGCCCCAGGGCAATGGCCCCGCCATTGACATTCACTTTTTCGGCATCAAATCCCAATTCCCGGCTGACGGCGATAGCCTGGGCCGCAAAGGCTTCATTGGCTTCGATCAAGTCGAGGGAATCTACGGTGAGACCAGCCGACTGCAATGCCTTCTGCACCGAAGGAACCGGTCCAAGCCCCATCAGGCTGGGATCGACCCCGGCTGAACCTCGGCCGGCAATTTTTGCCAGCGGCCTGATGCCACGGCTTTTGATGAAATTTTCACTGGCCAGCACGATACAGGCGGCTCCGTCATTGATGCCGGAAGCATTGCCGGCGGTGACGGTTCCATCCTTCTTGAATGCCGGCCTTAAAGCCTTTAATCCTTCCAGTGTAGCGCCTTCGCGGATATATTCATCTTCAGCGATAACCAAGGGGTCGCCTTTTTTTTGCGGAATAACAACCGGCACGATTTCCTCGATGAACCGCCCCTCTTTTTTGGCCTGCGCGGCCTTCATTTGAGACTGGAACGCCAGTTCGTCCTGTTCAGCCCGGGAAATCTGATATTTTTCAGCGACGTTTTCGGCTGTGATGCCCATATGGTAATCATTGAAAACATCCCACAATCCGTCGAAGATCATTTCGTCGGTTATGTCCTTGTTGCCCATCCGCGCGCCCCAACGCTGGTCATTTAAGAGATAGGGCGCCCGCGACATGTTTTCCATGCCGCCGGCGACGACACAATCGGCATCGCCCAAGGCTATCGCCTGGGCTGCCAATGATACGGACTTTAAGCCGGAACCACAGACTTTGTTGATGGTCATGGCTGGTTTGGTCACGGGAATCCCCGCATTGACCGCGCTTTGGCGGGCGACGTTCTGGCCAAGTCCGGCCTGCAAAACATTGCCCATGATGACTTCATCCACATCATCCCCGGTGATGTTTGCCCGCTTTAAAGCTTCGGCAATCACCATTTCACCTAATTTGGCTGCGGGAATATTTTTGAATACGCCGCCAAAACTACCGACAGCAGTCCGGCAGGCGGCAATGACATACACATTTTCCAAGGTTTTTCCTCCTTTAGTCCTGCTTGTTGGCATTCTTACCGGATAAATTTGTCGTGAAATCTTCTTTCCCATTCTTCGATCAGCATGGGCTTGAAGTTCGGATGGGCAATGTTGATCAAAAGCCTTGCCCTTTCCCGGAGCGTTTTGCCCTTGAGGCTGGCGATTCCATACTCGGTCACGATATAGGAAACGTCGGTCCGGTTGGTTGTCACAGCTGCGCCCTGGTCAAGAAACGGGACGATTTTGCTGATTTTCCCATTGCCGATGGTTGACGGCATCGCGATGATCGATTTGCCGCCTTTGGACATGTTGGCGCCCCGCACAAAATCCACTTGTCCGCCGACCGCGCTGATTTGCTTGAGGCCGATGCTCTCCGAGCAAACCTGCCCCATCAGATCCACTTGGACGCAGGAATTGATCGCGACCATTTTTTCATTTTGACGGATGATGTAGGGGTCGTTGACCCAATCGACGGGCGCCATGTGGATCATGGGGTTGTCGTGGGCAAATTCATACAGCTTCTTTGTACCCATCAGGAAGGAAACAACGATCTTTCCTTTGAGCAAGGTTTTCTTTGAACAATTGATGACGCCCATTTCCACGAGATTGGCAACGCCGTCGGAGATCATTTCGCTGTGAATGCCAAGATCCTTTTTGTTTACAATGCAGTTCAGGACCGCATCCGGCAGAGAGCCGATGCCCAGCTGCAATGTCGAGCCATCTTCAATCAACGATGCGCATTCCTGGGCGATCGCCTTCTCGATATCGGTCGCTTTGGCCGGCGCCAGCTCGATGATCGGCTCATCGCGTTCGACAAACCAATGGATGTTGGAAACATGGATAAAACTCTCGCCCAGGGTCCTGGGCATTTGCGGGTTGATCTGGGCAATGACGAGCTTGGCCGACTCGGCGGCCGCAACAGTATAGTCTACCGAGACCCCCATGCTGCAATGGCCGGTATGGTCCGGCGGGCCAACATGGATCAGGGCGACATCGACCGGCAGCGCTCCGCTGGTGAAGAGATCCGGTATTTCCGAAAAATAGCAGGGCGTATAATCCGCTCTTCCTTCAAATGCCGCGTCGCGTGCGGTGCCGCCGATGAACAGGGAATTGTGCCTGAAATGTTTTTCCATGCCAGGCAGGCAATATTCGCCTTTGCCCATGCAGACCATATGGACGACTTCGACATCCCGGAACCGTTCTTTGTTTTCAACCATAACATCCAACAGGTAGCTGGGCTCGCCAACAGCGTGGCCGACAACAACGCGGTCCCCGCTTTTGATGTGTTGAATGGCAGTTGTTGCATCGACACAATGATTCTTGTAATAACTTTGCCAATCCAAAATGTATTCCTCCTGCCTACTTGTCATCTTTGATTCCGGCAATGTTTTTCGCCAGTTTCTTCTTGTCTTCGATATTGCTTTGGCGGGCGATCATGATTCGCTGAGCCTGGGGAGATCCCGCGCCGTGCATGGATTCGGTGCGATAGCCCACAGCGGCGGTTCCGAGCGTGATGTTTTCGATAAGCCGGAGAATCCGCATGCGGTGCTCGGTCGGAATGCTGTCGACGCCGCGCAGGTATTTGTCGATATAGGGCTTGAGTTCCGGATTTTTGAAATCCTGCTCTGAAGGCATGGTAACCATCAGGCCGCCGGCGATGTCTTCAGCCAAACGGGAAATTTCGTAGGGGAAACGGGTGACATTTTGCTTGCAGACGTTTGCCAGCAGCTGATCGATTTCAAAATTGCCGGCCGCTGTTTGATGGCCTTCGCAAGAACAAGCCATCGAGCAGCAGTACATGGTTTCATTTAAATGGGTCATTTCGATCAGCTTGTCTTTAATGTGGCTGGCCTTGGCCGCGCCATTGTATTCTGCCGCCACGGCTGCAGCGCCGATCAGGACGTCGCCGACACCGGTTTTGCACGCGTAGCTCTGCCGATGGTAACCGGCGAACCGTTCAACCAGCATGCCGGCATACCGGGTTTCGCCATCCATGAAAATGCGGTCGTTCGGCACAAAGACATCGTCAAAAATAACCAGGCACTCATGGCCGCCGAAGTTTTTGTTGCCGACATCGATATCGGCATCTTTTTCCATCTTGCGGGTATCGCAGCTCTGCCGGCCGTAAATCATGAAAATGCCCTGGGTATCGGTCGGAACGGCAAAAGAGACCGCATAGTCCTTGTCCTCAGGTTTCATGGAAATCGTGGGCATAACGATCACTTCATGTGAATTGACCATGCCGGTCTGATGGGCTTTTGCTCCACGGACGACGATGCCGTCGGGACGGCGCTCGATGACCCTGAGATATTGATCCGGATCGGCCTGCTGGCTCGGCGAAAGTCCCCGGTCGCCTTTGGTATCCGTCATAGCGCCGTCAACGATTAGATCGTTCGTCTGAATGTACTTCCAATAGGAGACAAAGCGCTCGTGATAGCTGGTGCCAAATTCCTTGTCCATTTCAAAAGTTGTAGAATACAGGGCGTTGGCGGCATCCATACCGACACAGCGCTGAAAACATGAAGCGGTTTTCTGGCCAAGCAGCCGCTGCATTTTGATTTTCTTGACCAAATCTTCAGTGCTCTGATGCAAATGGGTAAACCGGTTGATTTTTTCACCGGTCAAACTGGACTGGCAAGTCATTAAATCCTGGTATTCAGGATTGCCGGCCAAAGCATAGGTCATCGAAACGGAATTTAAAGATGGACGGATAACCGGATGGTTAACCGGATCCGAAACAAGCTCTCCGAACAAAAAGACTTTTAAATTCAGTTTGCTCAGACTATCAAGATATTGTTTGACGTTCATTAATGCCATCGAAATTCACCCCTTTAAGTATTTTGTCTGCATTCGATCAATACAACGATTCAAATATGCCGTAAATTGTTTTGTAGTCCATGGGAACATAACTGTTGACTAGAAGACGCTGCTGCGTGTCAATGACGCTTTTGGAAAATAAAGCGATTTCTTCAGGTTTCATGCCGTACTCATGCAACGGCTTTCTTTCGATCACAGTCTCCAGCAATTGTGACAAAGCCTGGAAGGGATCGGCATCGGTGCCAAGAATTCTTGACAGATGCCCGGCAAGAACGGCAATCTTGCCATCCGGATCAATGCTGGCGTATTTCTTCATGACGGCGATAAAGAACGTATAATTCGATTCGCCATGCGGCACATGGTAATTGCCGCCCAACGGATAAGATAGTGCGTGTACGGCGCCCACCCCCGTGTTGCCAAAAGCGATTCCGGCAAAATTGCTGGCAACCAGGAATTGTTCCAGTTTCTGGCTTCTGGCATCCGGACCTTCTTTTTGGATCAGCTGATAGCCGTCAATGATCATTTCGATGGCTTTGACCGCAAACAACTCGGTGAAGGCGTTGGATTTTGGCGCCAAAAACGATTCAACGGCGTGAATCAGGGCGTCAATCGAGCTGTAAACAAAAAACTTGAAGGGCAGCCTGGCAATTAATTCGGGAATAAGGACGGCATAATCGGCAAAAAGCGCTTCGTCGGCAATGCCCATTTTGGTTTTTTTCGATTTGATTTCAGCAATGGAGAGGTTCGTCACTTCGCTGCCCGTGCCGCAGGTTGTCGGCACAATGACAAGTTCCCGGCATTTCCGGATTGGCGCCGATTTGTCAAACAGCATGGAAGATTTTTCCACTTTTTCCAAAGCAAAAATCTTGGCGATGTCGATAACGGTACCCCCGCCGACGACGATAATCCGGCGGTAGTCTTTTTGCTTCATGTCCGAAAGCATCCGGTCGATCATCTCGTCGTTTGGTTCGCCGACACCGTAACGCTCCTGGAAGAGATAGTCACACTGCAGATCATGATTCTTCATATAATCGGCATACAGAAACTCATGGGTGAGAATCAGATCATTGCTGCCGATATTGAATGAATCACAAAATTCACTGAAGGTATCAAATTTGAAAATTTTCGGTTTGACTAGTAATTGCAACATGCGTTGACACCCTTTCTTAGCCGGATTTCAGCTTCTAAACTCTTGCGTCGTGCAAAATGCCATTGGATTAAGCCAACGCGCGTTACGGGAAAATACCGCGGATCTTCTTGGCCTGGACAACTCTTTGCAAAGCGAGCATATAGGCGGCAATCCTCAAATTGACGTTTTTCTCAACGGAAATGGAATACACATCGTCAAAACTCTTCAGCATGATTTTCTTCAGCATATTGTTGATCTCGTGCTCGTCCCAGAACAGGGCCTGAAGATTCTGGACCCATTCAAAGTAAGACACGACAACGCCGCCGCTATTGGCAAGGATATCGGGGACAAGGATCACGCCTTTTTGATTCAGGATCTTGTCGGCGTCGGCAGTCGTCGGCCCGTTTGCCGCTTCAACGATAATCTTCGCTTTGATATCATTGGCGTTTTCTACGGTGATTTGATTCTCGAGAGCTGCCGGAACGAGGATATCGACATCCAGCGTAAGCAATTCGGCGTTGGTGATCGTGGAAACGCCTTTGGCCGAATACCCGCTTAACGTGCCTGCCTGGGAAAAGTGTTTGATGATTTCCGTGATATTCAATCCTTTTGGATTGTACAGCGCCGAATGGACATCGCTGACGGCCACGACGTGATAGCCCTTTTCATAGAACAGTCGGGCAGCGGTGCCGCCCACATTGCCAAACCCCTGGACGGCAATGGTGCTTTTCTGGATATCGATGCCTTTTTTGAAAGTGATTTCTTCGGTTACGATGGTGACGCCGCGGCCGGTTGCATCTTTTCTGCCCAATGATCCGCCGATTTCGACCGGCTTGCCGGTTACAACACCGGGAACGGCATATCCTTTGAACATGCTGTAGGTGTCCATCATCCAGCCCATGATTTCGGCGTTTGTATTGACATCCGGTGCGGGGATGTCTCTTTCCGGCCCGAGCAGGGGCAGTATGGCGGCAGTATAGCGTCTGGTCAGGCGATTCAGTTCGTTTTTGGAAAGCATGGCAGGATCGACTTGAATGCCGCCTTTTGCGCCGCCATAGGGAATATTGGAGACTGCGCATTTCCAGGTCATCAGCGCGGCGAGCGCTTTGACTTCGTCCAGATTGATGTCCGGATGGAATCTGATGCCGCCCTTGCAGGGACCTCTGGAGGTTGAATGCTGAATCCTGTAGCCGGTGAATACTTTGACGCTGTCATTGTCCATTTTGACCGGGATGGATACCGTCAATTCTCTTTCAGGATATTTGAGGATTTCATAGTCGTCCGGGGCATACCCGAGTTTGTCGGCTGCTTCTTCGAGCATTTCCAGCATATTCTGATAGGGCTCGTATTTTTGATTCATTTTTTTTACCCTCTTGCCTTTATTAATAATAAGTGACAGACCAGGTTATATGCGATAAAAATTATTTGATTACGTCCTGGATGGCTGCTTCTAAAACATCCATGCCATAAGCCACCTGATCTTGGGTCATGACCAGCGGCGGCAAGAAACGGATGACGTTGCTGAAAATGCCGGCGCTCATGATCAAGACGCCTTTTTGATAGCACTGTTCGACAATTTTTTTGATGATTTCGGAATAGGGCTCTTTGGTGCCTCTGTCTTTGACAAATTCAACGGCGACCATGGCGCCCAAACCGCGGACATCGCCGATGATATCGAATTTATCTTTCATCTGGTTGAGCCGGTCAGTGATCTGCTTGCCAATCTGCATGGATTTATCGTTCAATTTCAATTCGTCGATTCTCTTGAGGACCTGCAAGGCGGCGGCGCAGGAGACCGGATTTCCGCAGAAGGTTCCGCCGATTTGGCCTGAACCGACAGAGTCCATGATTTCTTCTGAACCGATTACGGCGCTCAACGGCATTCCCCCGGCTATGGATTTGGACAGCAGCAGAATGTCAGGATTCAAATCATAATGTTCCGATGCGAACAATTTTCCAGTCCGGGAAAAGCCGGACTGCACTTCATCAACGATGAAGACAATATGATTGCTCTTGCAGATGGACTCCAGTGCCTTCAGATACTCTTTTGGCGGCACAATAAAGCCGCCCTCGCCCTGTACCGGCTCAAGGATCAATCCGGCTACGTTTTCCGCGGCAATTTCACCTTTCAGCAAGGTTTTCAGTTTTTCTGCGCAGGCAATTCCGCAGTTCGGGTATTGGCCTTCGTAGGGGCACCGGTAGCAGTAGGCTGAAGGGATTTTGTAGGTTTCAGGCAGGAAAGGCCCGAAACCGGTTTTATAAGGCTTGACTTTACTGGTGAGGGTCATGGCCGCATAAGTTCTGCCATGAAAAGAACATTCCAAAGAGATGATGCCTTGCTTTCCGGTATAGGCCCGGGCAAGTTTGACGGCATTTTCCACCGCTTCGGCGCCGCTGTTGGCAAACATGACTTTACGGCTGCGATTGCCGGGGGTCAAAGCGCCCAACTTCTCTGCCAGTTCGACATAAGGCTCATACATGGCGATATTGAAGCAAGGATGGATGTATTGATCAACCTGCTCCTTGACGGCGGCGATTACAGCATCGTCGCAATGCCCGATATTATCCACGCCGATGCCCGATGTGAAATCGACAAAGACGTTGTCGTCGACATCTTTGATCAGTGCGCCTTTAGCTTCTTTTATAAAAAGACCGGTGGTGTAAGACACGCCTTTAGATACTGACTTTAACCGCCGTTCCATTAATTTTTTTGCATTCGGGCCCGGTAAACTTCCAGAATGAATTGTTGCGTTTGTTTCGTAAATCATACGAAGAGTCCTCCTAATATGTATTGAAAAAATAACAATATGATAATGACTGATTCTGTGGCGATTATAGCATGGGGTATATCAAGAAAATATATCGAATACTTACAATTGTTTTTGTATTGAAAAGCTAAAGCCGGCTTTTTGTTACTTGGGGATAGAAAGATTTGCACATTTGGATCATTTACCAGGCTGATTTTCCCGTGTTACAATAAGCACCGTTCCCGGCATTCATATTCAAAGGTCAAATTGAAATATGAACCTCCTATAGAGGCTGTGAAACTCAGCCTGGCTTTGTACCCGGCGGTTTGCATCAGGCATTGGCTGATGCAGGCCGCCGAAAGCTTATTTTGGGACAAGATTTGCTGTGCTGGATAAAACAGCTTTTTTATTTCGTGAGCATACAATATAATAGATAGTGACCCTGTGTTAGTAAAACAGGATGCTGGCCAGCAACTCTTTCAAAAAGGAAGTGATAGGCAATATGGGAATTACCTGTGCGGATATGATGAAAAATCCTAAATTGAACAATTTAAAACTCGTTGCCGGCGAAACCGGGTTGGCGAGATCGGTCCGTTGGGTTTATATTGCTGAATGCATCGAAGATCCAAATGAAGCAGTTAACTGGATATTCGGCAATGAGCTGGTGATTATTACCGGACATGGCCTTAAAGGCAATACCCAGATCCTGATGGAAATGATCAAAAAAATGGATCAAAAGAATATTGCCGGCATCATCATCAATATCGGCCCTTACATCCCGCAGATTCCTCCGGAGGTCATCGAGCTGGCCAATTCAATTTCGCTGCCTGTTTTTGAGTTGCCTTGGCAAATCAAGCTTGTGGACATCACCCAGGAGATCTGCAGTGCAATTGTTACAAAAGAGACGGAAGAAAACAAACTGGATAATTTGCTTGAAAATGTACTTTTTGGCAGGATCTCCAATGAAAATGACTTTATCAAAAGCGCCATGCACTATGGCGTCAATCTGGAAACCGATTGCGCCGTGGGTATTTTGGATATCGATTGTTTCTACGAATATCTGAAGACGAATAATATTGTCAGCGAAAAAGCGATCATGGAAATCAAAAACTATATGCTCAGTACCTTTAATAAGGTTTTTGCGGGCTATTCTTTGAAAATACTGGTTATGGCCAAAAGCGATTCCATCATTTTCCTCATCAACAATACAACCTATGTGAAAGGCAATTTGAAACGAATCATTGAAGAAGTCAGAAACGAGATCAATACCCGCTATCCTGATTTGACCATCAGCGCGGGCATTGGCAATAGCTGTGTCGATATTAATGAGCTTCGCAACAGCTACAAACAAGCCGAACAAGCCTTAAAAGTGTCCAGATGCGAGTTTGAAAGAAACAACACCTGTTTTTACAACGATCTGGGCATCTATTTATTGCTGATTCAAATCGGCGACGCCAAATTTCTTGAAGGATATTATATTGATTTGTTCAGATCGGTTATCGACTATGATAAAAGCACGAATTCGAAATTGATGGAAACTTTCAAGGCATTCTATGCAGAGAACTGCAATATGGATAGAACGTCAAAAAGATTATTCATTCATAAAAATACCCTGAAATACAGGCTGCAAAAAATTGAAAAACTGCTCGAATGCGATCTGAATGATATACAGCAGATTATAAAATTCGATATTGGATTTAAAGTCGGCAAATTTATCATGGAATAGGGATGGCACTGGCACCAAAATATTTTTCGGCATAACTGTAACAAACTGGCCGCCTCCGACGTTTTTATATTTGAGATGCTTTGTTTTGAAAAGCAAATCTGACGTGAGGAGAACGGTTATGAAGCGTTTGTTGTGCCTGTTGGCCCTGTTGATCCCGATTTTTGGCGTATCCTGCCAGCAAGCGGCAATTTCAAGTCAAACGGCCCAATCGACGCCGGTGGAAAATACCAATCCGGACACGAGCCGGCTCGACAGCCTTTTAATCCATACGGAGTTGAATATCCAAACGGAAACCGACTATGGCAATATCGCCGCTTTTACTGAACATGAGTCCTATCCATTGGCTGTTGAGATCATTTTTTGCACAGTGCGCAACAATAATCCTGGCAAAGGATTTTACCGTTTCGATGTTCCGTTTGTTGAACGCTTACAGGACGGGGCCTGGGTGAGACTGGATTATCAGCCGCCCGGCATACAGTACAGCAACTGGGTTTTTTGCGGTAAAGAAAGCAAGAAAAGCGAATCACAGGAAGCGTTTCTCTATTTTTTGCCCAGGTACCTGCAAAGCAAATGGACCACGGGTGAGTACCGTCTGGTTGTTTTTGCCGGCAAAAATACTATTTATGCGCCGTTTGCAGTGACAAAGTAAAAAAACGCCTGCCCGGTTCCGGCAAACGGGTCGTTGACTGCTGGTTTGCCTGCCATTGCAGGGTTTGACAATACGGTACAGCCTTGGTACTATACATATAAAGACGCATATATACAAGTTGATATAAATCTGTGTATCTACTGCGTCAGCGACTTTTGCCAAGCAAAAAACAACAGTAAGATTATAAGTGGAGCTGCCCGCTGTCTTGAAAGGTTGAAGAAATGCTTATCTTATCAATTGATTTCGGAACATCGTCAATGAAAATGGCCATACTCGACAAAAACTTAAATGTCATGGAATCAGTCAAGGTTGAATATTCCTATAAGGTCTACAATCAGGATTGGGTAGAGCTTAATCCGGAATTGCTTATTGACGCCATGCAAAAGGGTGTAAAAAAACTTGAAAAATATGTTCCTGAAGTGGAAATTGTGGCATATGATGCCTTGTCTCCGTCCATCGTGCTGATGAACAAGGATGGAGATGCGCTTTATCCGGTTATAACCCATTTGGATAGAAGAAGCAAAATACAGACCCAAAAGATCCTGGATGAAATGGGCAAGGACCATTTTCAGAAGATTACCGGAATACAGCCATTTACCGGAGGCGCGTCGATCACCAGCATATTGTGGCTGAAAGACAATCTGCCGGAAATATTTGATAAAACAGAAAAGATGGGACATCTGAATACCTATCTCTATCACTGGTTAACCGGAATTTGGGCTTCTGATCCTGTTAACGCATCGATGATGGGGCTTTACGAAACCACAAAATGGGGCAGCTGGTCGGAAGAAATAACGACTGCATTCAAAATACCGCTGGATAAACTGCCTGAACTTTACAACGCCGGCACCATTCTGGGCTGTTTAAACAAAAAAGCGGCGGCCGCAACCGGGTTATGCGAAGGGATTCCAGTCGTTCTGGGCACTAATGATATTACTACGGCGCAAGTTGCTGCCGGCAGTGTCAATGAAGGAGACTCGCTGATCATTTCCGGAAGCAGTGAAATGATATCGATTATTTCCAGCAAACCGATTATTAATGACCAATACTATCTGCGCAATGCGATCACACCTGGACAGTGGCAGATTTATGCGACGACATTGGGCGGATTTGCCCTGGAATGGTTTAGAAACGAGTTTTATAAGGACATGAGCAAAGACGAATTTTTCAATATCGAGCTTGTTGATGTGATTGAAAACCATGTTGAAAAAGCAACGGCGAGATTCTTGCCGTATCTTGCCGGCGACCGGCAGAGCCTGGAACCCAAAAAAGCGGCTTTTTTGGATCTGACACTCAATACGACCAGAAAAGACCTGTTGGCGTCAATCCTATTGGGCATACATCAGCCAATCATCAACACAGTCAATTTGAGCAGCGAATTTATCAAGTTGAATAAAACAATCAATTTAACCGGCGGCATGGTAAACGGTCCGTTTATCAATCTAAAGAAAAAACTTTTTGAGGGTTTTGACTTTTCCGTAAAAGACAATTGCACGATTATAGGCAATGGCCTGCTGGCATTGAAAGCCCTCGCTGCTCAAGGCCAATAGAAAACACCTGAATTGAGCAGGACCTTTGGAACGCCTGAGGGCTGCTGAACGAAAAACAAAAAATCAAACCGAGAATTTGAACCGGTCGCTCCGGATGATTTGCTTGCATAAATGCAAGATTTTAAGGTCCTGATCAAAAACCTGGTCTACAACGAGTAAAAGCGCGGTGTCAGGCGCCACTTGCAAGTGCTGGGCTTCCGTTTCGGTTGCGTAGCAGATTTCGATCGTCTTATTGGCGGAAGTTGGATAAACGCCGTGCTTTTTCAACAAATCGTAGAGGGATGTGTTCAGATCTTCTTGCAGTAAATATGAAAACTGAGGCGAGAAATAATTGGTTTCCAGAATAGCCGGTTCGTTGTCAACCAGGCGTATCCGTTCGATGGCCAGGACTTTCGAATTTTCCGGCAAGTCAAGGCTTCTGCAAATTTTAGCGCTGCCGGTCTTTAACCGGACTGACAAGGTGATAGTCGACGGCACGCTACCACGATTGATGCATACCTGGGTGAAGCTGCTGAAAGCATGAAGATCCCGCTCGAGCCGTTTGCCGAGAACATAGGTGCCCTTGCCCTGCCGTTTAGCCAGGAGGCCTTCTTCGACCAATTCCGCGATGGCGTTGCGAATGGTGATCCGGCTGATGGAATACAGGTCTTTCAATTCCGCCTCGGAGGGAATTTGATCACCTGTTTTCCAAGTGCCGTCCTGGATTTTCGTCCTGATCAAATTGATCAGCTGCCGGTAGAGCGGCATGTCGCTGTTTGATTGAAGCGCCTTGTTCATGCTTAATCATCCTTATTCACATTTGTCTTATTATAGACATCATGAATGACGATTATCAATATTCACCGAAAATATTTTGATGGACAAAGGTTAGCCGATGTCCAAAACCTATTATATTTTATACAAATTCGTAAAATTAGGGCGCAGATTTTTTCATAATGGCAATTATCGAGTAGATTGCCATTTATATACCATTAAATATTTATATATTATTGACAAATCATTCAATGGAACAGCGAAATATTTATAAATTATTGTACGTAATGTTGATTAATTTTTATTTTCTAGTTATAATACGTCATATAATATGCCGATCTAACGTGCAGCCAACTCTTAAAAAGTGAAAGGAGGTTTTTCTTATGAATGTGAAAGAAGTCGCAGCAAAAGCTATTGCTGCAAGACAGAAGTTTGGAGGTATCAATAAAATTTGCTATGTTGGATGCGGGGGATCACTGGCTGCGCTATATCCGGCTAAATACCTGTTGGAAAAGGAAAGCAAAGCCTTGTACCGGGTTGGCTTTTATACAGCCAACGAATTCGTTCAGGCAACGCCTGCCTTTATCGACCGGAATACGCTGGTTATCGGCAGTTCACATGAAGGAAAGACGCCAGAGACAGTTGCTGCCTTGAAGCTGGCCAAAGAACTCGGCGCCGGGACGATTGCCTTTACTTTCTTCCCGGATTCGGAAATCAAAAAGGTTGGCGATCAGGTCGTTGTTTACAGCTGGGGTTCTGATCCGGTTTTCTCACAGAAGAAAGAAGCCTTAGTGCTGCGATTGGCAATGGAGCTGCTTAATCAGCTGGAAGGCTGGGGAAAGTACGATCAAGCCATGGATAGCTTTGATCGATATGATCAGGTTGCTCTGGCCGCTCGAGAAAAAGCATTGCCTGCGGCACAATCCTTTGCAAAAAATTATGCCTTGGAAAAAGTAATCTATACGGTCGGATCGGGGGCTGGTTGGGCCGCTGCATACATGGAATGCATCTGCATCCTGATGGAAATGCAATGGATCCATTCGAACTGCATCCACGCCGGAGAGTTTTTCCATGGGCCACTGGAAATTGTCGATACGGAAACGCCTTTCATGATCATGATGGGAGACGGCCCGACCCGGAAAATGGATGAACGAGTCAAAGATTTTATGGAAAAATGGGGCCGCAAATTTATCATCATCGACGTGAAAGATCTTGGCATCAATGTCATTGACAATTCAGTTGTTGAATACTTTTCCCCATTGCTGCTAACTGCCGTTGTTGATATTTACAACCAGCAATTGGCCTTTGTTCGCAAACATCCTTTGTCGACGCGCCGTTACATGTGGAAAACCGATTATTGAACAATCTGGAATGTTGCTTGAATCCATGTATTTTAGGCATGATAAATCAAGTATAAGGAGGAACGAACATGAATTTCAATTTACTCAAAAAAATCGTCGGCCTGCTTCTGATTTCTTCCATGCTGATTCTGTTGGCTGCCTGCGGCACAACCACCACCACCACGCCGAAAACGTCAACAACTGGACAACAAGAAACTGTTACAATCAAATTTTTCCATCGTTTTCCGGATGAGCCTTACAATACTTTTTTGGACGACATGATCAAAATTTATACGGATGAAAATCCAAATGTTAAAATTGAAGTCACCAAAGCTCAAAATGATCCTTACAAAGAAAAAATAAAGGTCATTATGGGTACAGATGATCAGCCGGACATTTTCTTCAGCTGGGTTGGCGATTTTACGAACCGTTTTATTCGCGAAGGACTACTGATGGATTTGACTGATGCATTCAATAAAGATCAAGCCTGGAAGGATTCGTTGATGCCTGAGCAAGTCGCCGCCTACTATACCGACGGCAAACTTTATGGTATCCCGTTCCGACTTGATGCCAAGGCCTTTTTCTACAACAAGGAAATTTTTACGGCCAATGGCATTTCGATACCAAAAAACTTTGAAGAACTTTTGCAGATTTGCGAAAAATTAAAAAGTAAAGGCATTACACCTCTTTCCTACGGCAATCAGGAAAAGTGGCCGTCCCAGCATTATATTGGCACTTTGAACCAGAAACTGGTCGACAATACGGTCCGCTTGAAGGACTATAATCCGAAAACCGGCGAATTCACCGATACTGGCTATGTTCAAGCCCTTCAGTATTACCAGAAGCTGATTCCCTATTTCAATGAATATGTCAATGGAACGACGCATGAACTGGCCAGACAAAACTTTGCCAGTGGAAAATCCGCAATGATGTACCTCGAAACAATCGAAGTGGGCTATCTTGAAGCGGCCATGGCCAAAAAGTTCGACTATGGCATGTTCATATTCCCGGCAATTCCCGAAGGCAAAGGCGACCAGGGTTATGTAACCGGAGCCCCGGAAGGCTTTGTGGTCACATCCAAGGCCAAGTATCCTGAGGAGACGATTAAATTTTTGAAATACATCACTGGCCCTGAAGTCGGCAAAAAGCAGATCAGGACCATCCGCTGGTACAATGCTTCGCTAGGCGCGATCGACGACACTTTCAAAGATGCGCCGATCATTGATTCCTATAATATTCTCAAAAACGCGACCGGGTTGGCCTATTGGCTTGATAACGACCTCCATGCCAAATTGGTTGACAAATACATGTCAGGTATTTCCGATCTGACGAATGGCGATACGACACCGGAAAAACTCATGGAGGAAATTAAAGTTATTGCCAAACAGGTTCAGCAAGAAGTGGGTTAAAGTCCAATTCTATTGTGTGCAGGGGGCAGGAAAGGTTGCTAACCTTTCCTGCCTGTCACATGCCAAACGGATGCTTTGATCGAAAGGGAGTGAGTGCCTGTGAAAGGACGATTTTATACGCCGTATCTCTATATATTGCCTGGACTCATTCTGGTTTTGGGATTCGTCTATATTCCCATCTTAACGAACGTCCGTTTCAGTTTTTATCGGTTATCCTCGTATTCTGTCAACCAGGTTTTTGTTGGTTTCAAGAATTATGCGCGAATGCTGACGGATCCTGTTCTGCCGCTGCTATTGCGCAACAATATCTATTATGCCGTCATATCGCTTCTGATTCAGGTTGGCTTTGGCACGACCTTAGCGGTCTTGCTTGAGACGCGGTTTGCCGGCAAACTCAGAAATGTCTACCGCAACATCTACTTTTTGCCGGCGCTGATATCCCTTACAGCGGTCGGTTTGCTATGGCAGTTCGTTTATACGCCCGATATGGGACTGATTAATGAATTCCTGCGCAAGGTCGGGTTGAATGCCTGGACTCATGCCTGGCTAGGTGAAAGTAAAATTGCCATGTTTTCGATCATTGCCATGTCCCAGTGGCAATTTACCGGCTATGTCACCGTGCTGATGATCGTTGCCTTTCAAAAAATACCCAATGATTTCCTTGAGGCGGCGGCGATCGATGGGGCCAGTTCGGCAAGGGTTGCCTGGAATATTTTGATTCCCCTGGCCAAAGAGCAGTTGATGGTCTGTTCGATCATCACCATTATCGGTGCCTTTAAATTGTTTACGGAAGTTTATGTCACGACGCAAGGCGGCCCTGGCAACAGCACGCATGTTCTTGGCACATACTTATACCAGAATGCTTTCCTGTACGATGACATGGGTCTGGCTTCGGCTTTGGGCATTTTGATTTTTGTTATAACGATCAGCACTTCCATTCTCCAGCTCAAAGTAGGGAAATCCGGAAAGATCTGAAGTAGAGGTGGTAGACTATGGCAAATCTATCGTTGGCAGGTAATCGCAAAAAGTCGGATATCATGATTAAAGTTATTTTGAATATTTTTCTGGCCTTTCTGGCCTTTCTGGTTCTGATCCCGCTATTCTGGATGTTGATGAACTCCGTGAAAACCAACCAGGAATTGTTTGATAACTCCTTGCGGCTGCCAAGCCTGATTCATTTTGAAAATTATGCAACGGCATGGCGGCTCGGCCTTTCGAAATATTTTATTAATTCATTGCTGGTCAGCACTGTCTCGATCCTGTTGATTGTTATGGTAAGCTCACTAGTGGCCTATGGCTTGACGCGATTCGCTTTCAGAGGCCGCTTTTTCCTGTTCGTCTTGATACTTGGCGGAATGACGTTGTCCGAGCAAGTCGCATTGGTCCCCTTGTTTAAAATTCTTCAAATTCTGGGGATATACAATACGCCGCTGGCATTGATTTTACCTTATGTGGCCTTCCGAATCCCATTTTCGGTTTTCCTTATTCGCGCCTACTTCATCTCCATACCGCGCGATCTGGAAGAAGCGGCCTACATCGACGGCTACAACAGCTTTCAGATTTTCACGCGAATCATCATCCCGATCAGCAAACCGGTTCTTTCCTCCTGTGCCCTTGTAACCCTGAACTTTGTTTGGAATGAATTCATGTTTGCGCTCGTTTTCCTTGAAGATGAAAAGTGGATGACGATCCCCATCGGCTTGATGACCTTCAAAGGCCAGCTGCGGACAGATTATACGGTCATGCTGGCCGGCATTACGATCGCGACCATCCCGATGCTGATCACATTTCTATTCCTGCAAAAACAATTCCTGCGGGGCCTTACTGCCGGATCCTTGAAAGAGTGAATCCTGCGGCATAAGGTGCAGAACGGTATAAAAAGCCTTTGAACAAACGTTAATAAGGAATGTGCTGTGAACGGCATTTGGCATGCAAGTCATTATTGCTGCCATTTGCAATTCTTAAGATATCTGTTTTTGAATTTTATTTTTGGCCGACAATTTGCATCTTCGAAATATGCCCGATCTGTGATACGATAGAATATAGAATTTTGCCGTTGATTAATCCGGATAAGACTCATCCTGGGCGATATGATTCTATTGTAAGGGGCAGCATATGGATTTATCCGATCTTAAAATTCTCGAGCTTTTAAAAAGAAATTCCCGCCTGAATGCGTCGACTATCGGCGAGCGGATCAACATGTCCGTTTCGGCGGTCATCGAGCGAATCAGGAAGCTGGAGCGTTCCGGGATCATCAAACAATATACGCTTTTGCTGGATCACAAGAAAATTGGCAAAGATATTACGGTTTTCCATTTTGTCCTCCTGGATCATGCCCGGCACAACAATGAGTTTATTGAAAAAGTCGGCAAGATGAAAGAAATTATCGAATGTCACAACATCACAGGAGATTTTGATTTTATTCTCAAAATCGTTGTCGGCTCAACCAAAGATCTTGACGGCGTCATTATCAAAATCAAGAATTTTCCTGAAGTTACCATGACCGTCACGCATCTTGTGCTGTCGACCTCCAAACTGGAAACCACTGTCTTGCCGGACGTTGAGTAGCTCATTTGATGATTGGCGTCACCGGCAGGTCTTTAATTCGATTCATATTGTAAAATGAAAATCACCAGACCCGGTTTGAAAACCGTGAATTTTATTGTCAAATAGAATATTTAAAAAATTATTGCGTAGTTTTGCCTAACCCCTTTATTTTTCATACGGCTTAATATATCTTCAGGGTGCTTGTTTCAAGTGCCTTCTAATTCATGTGGCTCGTACTGTTTATCTGATTAAAAAAGAAAAAGGAGCAAATCGATGAAAATTGGATTAGTTAAAGAAATCAAAAATCATGAGTACCGGGTCGGTCTGACCCCTCAATGTGTTCAGACTTATGTCGACAACGGACATGAGGTGTTCGTGGAGCGCGGCGCAGGTATTGGCTCCAGTTTTGAAGATGAAGAATATGTCAATGCCGGTGCAAAAATCATGGATGACGCCGCCGCCGTATGGGGCATCGCCGAAATGATCATTAAAGTCAAAGAGCCAATCGAATCAGAATATTCGCTGATCAAAGAAAACCAGATCATCTACACCTATCTCCATTTGGCCGCGGATCGCGAATTGACCGAAGTCTTGATGAAAAAGAAAACCAAAGCGATGGCCTATGAAACCATTACGGGCAAAAAGGGCGGGTTGCCTTGCCTGGCTCCAATGAGCGAGATTGCCGGACGGCTTTCAGTCCAGGAAGGCGCCAAATACATCGAAAAACAATACGGCGGGCGCGGCATCCTTCTTAGCGGCGTGCCAGGCGTGGAGAAAGCCAATGTTGTCATTATCGGCGGCGGCACAGTCGGTACGAATGCCTGCAAAATCGCGGCCGGCATGGGCGCCAATGTGACCATCCTGGACATCAGCGCCGAACGGCTGGCTTATCTGGATGATATTTTCTGCGGCAAAATCAATACGCTTTATAGCTCAAAGGCCAACATCCGCAAGCTTCTGCCCAATGCCGACCTGGTTATCGGCGCCGTACTCATCCCCGGCCGGGCAGCGCCCAAAATGGTCACCAGAGAAGATCTCAAACTGATGAAAAAAGGCGCGGTTATTGTCGACGTCGCGGTAGACCAGGGCGGATGCATCGAAACCACCAAGGCCACCACCCATCAGGATCCGATTTTCATGGTTGACGGGGTTGTCCATTATTGTGTGGCCAACATGCCTGGCGCCGTCGCGAGAACTTCCACCATTGCCCTGACCAACACGACTTTGTGCTATGGCTTGATGATTGCCAACAATGGCTTTGAACAGGCCAGCAAAATGGATCCGGGACTTGCCAACGGCATCAATTGCTACGCTGGCAAATGCACATTCAAGGGAGTTGCCGATTCGTTGAACCTGGAGTATTATCCGGCTCTTGACTTGATGCAATAACGAGGAAGGACTCGGGGGAGCACTTCAATGATGGGTTTAAGCCATGCTGCAGAAAAATATCCAGCATCCGGTGTCCGGGCTATGTTCGACAGGGCCCGGGAATACCCGGATGTAGTCAATCTGTGCCTTGGTGAACCGGGGATGCCGACACCTGATGATATTATCAAAGTTGGCGTTGACGGATTGCTGGCTAGAAAAACGAAATATACGCCCAATTTGGGCATCCCGGTTCTCCGGGAAGCGCTTGCGGAAAAAATGGCCAGGGAAAACAACATCATTTGCGATCCGGACCAGGAAATCATGGTCACAACGGGTGCGACGGAAGCGCTGATGCTGTCAATGCTGACCTTGCTGCAGCCAGGCGATGAAGTCATTATTCCGGATCCATCCTGGCCGAACTATGTCGGCCATGCCATGATGTCCAATGCAAAGCCCGTCATGGCCAGACTATCTGAATCCAATGGATTCAAGATGACCGCTGATATCATTGAGCCCCTGATCACCGACAAAACCAAGCTTATCCTTCTCAATTCACCGGCAAACCCGACCGGGGCAATCCTTTTACAGGAAGATTTGCTTGAAATTGCCAAAATGGTTCAAAAGCACGGCGTTTATGTTATTTCGGACGAGCCTTATGAAAAGCTGATCTATGACAAACAAGCCCATATCAGCCTGGCTTCCTTTCCAGGCATGAAAAACCATGTCATCACGATCAACAGCTTTTCAAAAACCTATGCGATGACTGGATGGCGTGTCGGCTATGCCTGCGCAAATCCGGCATTGATGGCGAACATGGTCAAATTGCACGAAAACATTACATCCTGTGTGAATGAAGCATTTCAGCTCGCTTGCGTGTACGCCTTGAAAAATGGCGAAGCAGCGGTTCAAAACATGAAAAAAGACTATGAGGAAAACCGCAATCTCCTGGTCGGCGCCTTGAATCAGATGTACGGAATTCAATGCCAAACCCCTCCGGCGACCTTTTATGCCTTCCCGAACATTAAAGCGCTAGGGCTTAGTTCAAAAGATACAGCCAATCTGATCCTGGATAAATGCCACGTTGTCACAGCTCCCGGAAGTGCTTTTGGCCAGGCGGGCGAAGGGTATATCCGCATATCTTTCGCTTCGGACAAAGAAAGCATCAAAGAAGCGATTCGCCGGATGAATCAGCTGTTTGGACATGCCTGACCCGTAAAACATAAAATCGTTTGCCCGAAAAAATGCATCAGCTCAATGAAAGAAAGCTCAATCAAGCCTAGCGGCTTGGTCGGGCTTTTTTTCGCGTCTGGTTCGTGATTTTACCAATCAATGGTTAGTACATGTAATTTCATGTAACTTCAAGATCAGGGTAGTGTTGACATCTTAAGTAGATGTATAATAAAGTTTAATTACATCAGATTATTCGAATCAAATGGGGGGACAGTCAGAATATGCTGGAACGTCATAATCCCAAACCTTTGTATGCGCAATTGGAAGATATTATACGAGTTAAAATCGAAAATGAAGAATGGCTGCCGCATACTGCCATACCGTCAGAGAATGAGCTGAGCAAACAATATGGCATCAGCCGGATGACTACGCGTTCGGTTATCACTCAGTTTGTGCGCGAAGGCCTATTGTACCGCGTTCAGGGAAAAGGGACGTTCGTAGCTGAACCCAAAATCACGACGACAAGTTTATCTTATATGGGAATCCGGGAACAGCTGGAGAAAATGGGCTATCAGACAACGACCCGTTTAATTGAAGCAAAAGTCATGACCGGTTCCGATGCTATAACCAAAAAAATGAAACTCCCTCCGGAATCAAAATTCTATAGCATCAAGCGTATCCGATATATCGATTATGACCCAATCAGTATTCATACCTCCTATATCCCCGTTCAATACTGCGATTTGCTTGAAAGCAAAGACTTGGAAGGCGAACAGCTTTGTGTCATTCTTGAAAAAGAATACGGATTGAAGCGAAAGAAAGTGATTGAGACGTTAGAATCCTCGTTGGCCAATGAAGAAGAAGCCAAATTGCTTTCCGTCAAACAAGGTTTTCCGCTGCTAATGCTTGAAGATATGATTTTTAACGCCGAAGATATCGCTTTTGAATACACAAAGGTCATTTTCAGGGGAGATAAGATCAAAATCAGCCTCCAGTTCGATACGTAAGAAATCCGTATGAAAGGTCTTCTGACAATCGTTTATCTCAGTTAAAGGCGAGTTTACGATAATATCCCAAAGCAGTACAACATCAAAATCCGACTTTTGACAGAGCCAATCCTCACCCAGGATTGGCTCTAATCAGTGTGGTTGCAAATCGGCTTCCCAGCCGGCTGAGACAAAAAAACTTGACAACTGCATACGCACAATATAATATACAGGTATATACAAGATATAACACATACGGAGGTCTACGATGAGAATTGCAATAGGATGCGACCCGAATGCATTGGCATTTAAAAATACATTAATTCCGTTTATCGAATCCCTGGGACATGAATGCGTGGATTTCGGCAGCGACGATCCGATTTACGCCAATACGGCAATTGAATTGGCAACGAACGTTGCAAACGGAACCTGTGATCGCGGCATTTTGATTTGCGGGACTGGAATCGGGGTCAGCATTGCCGCCAATAAAGTCAAAGGAGCCTATGCCGCACTGGTATCCGACGTTTATCAGGCCCAGCGGGCGCAGCTCAGCAACAATGCCAATATCATCACGATGGGCGCACAAGTTATGGGTATCGAATTAGCCAAATGCCTGGTGAAAGAGTATTTGGCGAATCAGTATGATCCGAATTCAAGATCGGCGGCAAAAGTAGACAGGATACTTCAGTATGAGCGAGGTGTTTTTCGTGCCTGATCAATCAGAAATCAAGAATTTGCAGATCATTGCTGAAAAATGCCGCGAAAATGTTATACGGATGATGCAATCCAGCGGTCACGGCCATATTGGCGGCGCTTTTTCCAGCATGGACATCGTCACGGCACTGTACTTCCATACGATGAATGTTGATCCGAAAAATCCGAAGGATGAAGACCGCGATCGGTTCATCTTGTCGGCCGGACATAAAAGCATGGTGCAATATGCAGTTCTGGCCGAAAAAGGATTCTTCCCGAAAGATATTCTCGACACCTACGGCCAGCTTCATTCCAAAATTCCGGGACATCCGGATATGCATAAGCTTCCGGGTGTCGAAGCCAATACAGGCGCTTTGGGGCATGGCTTGTCCATTGCCTGCGGCATGGCTTTGGGATTGCGGCTGAACCAGCAATCGTCCAGAGTTTTTGTCATCACCGGAGACGGCGAATTACCGGAAGGTTCGAACTGGGAAGCCGCCGCGATAGCGGCCCATTACAAACTGGATAATCTGGTGGTGTTTGTTGACAACAACGGGCTGCAGATTAGCGGAAAAGTTGAAGACGTCATGAACATGACGCCCATTGACGAACATTTCAAGGCATTTGGCTGGGCCGTCAAAAATATTGATGGCAATAATATGGCAGAAATCATCGCCGTTCTGGATCAGCTTCCTCTGGAAAAAGGAAAGCCAACAGTCGTCATCGCCCATACAGTGAAGTCCAAGGGCTTGACTGCCGGTGAAAACAATGCGGCCTATCATTATTGGAATCCTACAGAAGCAGAAATTGAAGAGGCTAAAAAAGAAATCAGCGCTCGAATTATTGAATTGCAAAAGCAGGCATAGGAGACGATAAACATGTTGGGCGAATATTTTGATCCCAGAAAAGAGTTTGGAAAAGCAGTCACAAAAATGGCCCAAAATGACGATAGAATTGTTGTTATTTCGGCTGATAGCGGTAAAAGTTCCGGATTTGGCGATTTCATGAAATCATTTCCGGACCGGTATTTTGAATTGGGCATAATGGAACAGGGTGCCATAGGCGTGGCCTCAGGCTTGGCAACGATCGGGAAAATACCTGTATTTTGTGCAATAGCGCCGTTTGTTACGGTTCGTCCCTATGAGATGTTCAAGAACGACCTGGGATATATGAAGCAAAATGCCAAGATTGTCGGCAGAAATTGCGGTTTTACCTATTCCGACTTGGGCGCCACGCACCATTCGCTCGAGGACTTTGCGATCATGCGGATGATTCCTGGCGTTGTCATTCTTGCGCCACAGGATGCATCTGAAATCAGGACGGCGGTCAAAGCCATGATCGAGCATGAAGGACCTGTTTACATGCGTATCGGCAATCCTAAAATCCCCGAATTGTTTGAGGAAAAGCCTTTTGTGATCGGTCAAGGCAACACGTTGCGGGACGGCAAGGATATTACGATTATTTCAACAGGATCGGCGACCGAACAAGTTCTGGCTGCTGCCGAAAAATTATCTGAAAAGGGAGTCTCTGCCCGTGTGATTGGCATGCCCACTGTTTGCCCGATCGATGAAGACCTTGTCATCCAGGCTGCCAGGGAAACAAAGAAGATTGTCACAGTCGAAGAGCACTATGCTGACGGCGGCCTTGGCACACTGGTTTCAGAGATTTGCAGCCAAAAATGCCCGGTGCGGATCAAACGCATCGGCGTTCCGAAGGTTTATGCCAGTTCGGGGCCGTACGAAGAATTGCTGAAATATTATGGCTTGGACGCTGATGGAATAGAACAAACAATTCTCGAATTTATGAAAAACAATTGAGGAGGGTAAAGAATATGACATGTAAAATCAGATCATTTGGAGTACCGGCGGTAAAAGGTGAAGAATCGCTGGTTGACAGAATTTGGGATACGCCTGTCGAAATGGCAGAATTTCTCGGACTAAAGGACTTGGTCAAATATATTGGCGTAACGGAACAATTCAAAGATGTTATCGCCACGTTCAATACGCCGGCTGGCGAAACACCTGCCGGATTTGAAATCAAATATGAATTTGCCGGCGACGGCGTATTGGCAGTCGACCTGCAGAGGAATATTTCATATGACAAGAACGGCATTTTGCACCCGACCAATGTGCTGTTCTCGGCAGATAGCGCCAACCCTTATGAAGTCAAGCCGATCAGCCCGCTGCTGGCCAATTTGACCTGCAATCCTGGAATTGTCTACGACTTGTTCATCAATAATCCGGCCGCCAATGTTGGCAATCTCTATAAAACCAGAGACGAAGTAATGATTGAACTGGCCAAGATCCTGGGCCCCGGCTGCGATGTCAGCGTAGAACTCAACAATCCATTCGAATCAGATTTCGGACTGCTTTTGGAAGAAGCGGCTAAATTCCGTGAAATTTTCTCAAAATACAGGGTTGTCATAAAAGTGCCGCATACTGGCGCAGTTACCCCGGAGAATGTCAGGCAGCTGCTCGAAGGCAATAAGCAACTGGATAAACACTATCACGAAATCAATACAGAAGAAGCCTTGCGCGGCCACAACCTCGCCCTGAAATTGCACGACCACGGCTACCGGATCAACTTCACCTTGATGTTTGAACCCTTCCAGACCCAGCTGGCCTTGCAGGCGCGGCCCTATTTCATCAATACGTTCTTGCGGCACAGATTGGTGCAGTCGACAAATATCAAGAAATATATCGATGTTTACGAACTGACGCAAGATTCAAAACATCTTGAACAATTGAGAGACTACTTTATTGCCAATGATTATTACACCGCTGCTGATACGAACATGCCTTTGAATAAAGTGTTCAAATTTGGCAAAGATCTTATCAAGTACAGACACTTCGAGGATGCAGAAGGATCTGACGGCCTGGATGGAATGCGCCACAACCTGCGCGTGCTGAAAAATTGCAACATGCCGGATACCAGACTGATCGTTTGCTCCATGGAAGGCGATTACAATTACCCGGATATCGACAAGCTGTTGTGCGAGCCGGAATTCCAGGATATGAACCACAAAGTCGTGATCACTGCAGAACCCAATTACCTGGCCCGGTTCACTTCGACAAACCAGGTAACCAGTTATCAAAGACGCTTTATGAACGCAGCCAAAGGCCAGAAATAAAAGGCCGGCTAAAATTTGTTGACAAACAGGGTGCCAGCCAAAAGACTTATGTTTCGAATCCTCCATGAATGAAGATGCATCGCTTTCACCCTTGATGTTAATCACCATGCCTTGACCAGAGGCCCGACCCGAAAACCAGGACATGGTGACAGCCCCAAACGCATCGTTTGCCAGGTAGTAAGGCTTGTTTTAAGGCAGAACAGGCAGGGATCCTTTATACCGTTTGGCTGTCTGCTGGAAAAACAGGTTCCCCCATTATTTATCTGGTCAAATGACGCAATGTAAAAAGAGCTCTGACAAGAGAGCTCTTTTTGCATATCACATGAATATTCTATTATTTCAGCCGCGAATTTAAACCGGGAATATTTATCATTTAGTTTCAAATAGTAGTAGGCTCCTTGACATGCGGCCTACTAATTGTATATGATATTAATAATCCGACAACTTTTATCGTCTATTTAAGTTGTCGATGACGTTAAATATATTAAGAAAGAAGGAATGCTTTCAAATTTTACAGGGGGTGCTGATATCGAAAACGGTAACTTTAAAGTTGGAATTGGCTTTGCCACAGGCCGGAGGAATTTTCAAAAGGTCCTGAAAACCAATATTTTCAATTGGCTGGAATCTGGACTTGTTCAGAATCGGCGGATCAGTTTAAATTTATTTGTTGCCTATGACCTGGCTTATCAGAAAACCAAATCTACTGATTATACACGAATTCCAAAGGATATCGCTGATCAGATCAACGGAAAATATTTTATCAGCAATTCAAGCATCCGTGATGAAATCGAGGATTTGATTAAACATCGGGTTATTACCCCGGAAGAGTCAAAATTGGTTTTCGGCAAGGGCTATGCAGCAAAAAGAAATGCGGTTTTGTATTTTGCCATCCAGTCAAAAATGGATTATCTGATCTTTCTGGATGATGACGAATACCCGATGGCTGTAACCAACACGCGCAAAAAAGCCATCTGGAGCGGCCAGTATGTTTTATCAAACCATTTGAAATATATTACTCGCGCAGATATAACGCACGGTCTCCATTGCGGTTACATTTCACCCATTCCCCAGATCGAATTCAATGAGATTTTGAAGGAAGATACATTCAGGCTTTTCATTGAGGCGATCAGCAATGATATCATCAAATGGGAAAAGATTAAATCGGTCATGGCCGACGGCGGGATCACTTATGCAGATACGGGAATCCTGATGCATGATGAAGCGGAAGAAGTTCCTGAAATCAATCATGCCAAATTTATTTCCGGCGCAAATCTTTGTATCAATTTGACAGATTTGACCCGGTTGTTTCCATTTTACAATCCGCCAGGAGCAAGAGGCGAAGATACTTTTTTAAGCACTTGCCTGAGTGACCGCATCGTGCTTCGGGTACCCAGTTATACTTTTCACGATGGATTCTCAACGTACAAGCACCTTTTGGATGGTGTATTGCCAACAACACTGAAACCTATCCTGGCCAATGACGACCAAATTATCACGCGGTTTTTCAGAGCCTGCATTGGCTGGGCGCGCTATAAACCCTTGCTGCTATATATTACAGACAGCCAGGGCTATAATGAAAAAATATCGATGATCCAAAAGCAGCTTGAAGCTTCACTGCCAGCTGTCTGCGATTATTTCAATTATCCGGATTTTATGAATGTCCTCGTTGAACTCAAGAGATACCATAAAAAAGTCAAACAACATCATCACGATTTCCTCGAAACACAACGGATCTGGTCAAGAATCATGGAGCATTTGAGTTCACTCGAATAATGGCCTGGCGACTTATATTGTGCCAACTGCTGTTTGACACTTTGGCTGGCCGGTGTTATATTGTGTATGCACGATATGCACAGTTAAAGGGGATGATCGCAAATGGAGCTTCTGAAGATTGAGAATCTGGTCAAGAAATATGAGAAGTTCACGCTGAACAGTGTTTCCTTCAAGCTTGACAAAGGTTACATCATGGGCTTTATCGGACGAAATGGCGCTGGCAAGACCACGACCTTAAAGTCCATGCTCAACCTGGTCCATGCTGATAGCGGCCAGGTTACGGTTCTTGGCAGGGATTTCTTTGCCAATGAACTTGCCTGCAAACAGAAGATCGGCTTTATGTTTGGCGGGATCGACTACTATCCCAAAGAGAAGCTCAAGAATATAACCCGCGTTGTCAAGCGTTTTTATAGCGAATGGGATGATGGCCTTTTCCGGGATTACCTGCAGCGATTTGAACTTGATCCCGAAAAGAAGGCCGATCAGCTTTCCGACGGCATGCGTGTAAAGTTTGCCCTGGCCCTGGCCCTCTCGCATAACGCTCAGCTTTTGATCCTCGATGAACCAACCAGCGGCCTTGACCCCGTGTCCCGCGACGATCTGCTGGAGCTTTTTCAAGAACTGATCGAAGATGGCGAAAAAAGCATCTTGTTTTCCACGCACATAACATCTGACCTTGAGAAATGCGCCGATTTCATCACCTACATCAAGGATGGTGAAATCATAGCCAGCACTGACAAGGATGATTTTCTGGATGCATATCGAATTGTCCGCGGTACCCGAGAACAGTTTTCCGAGAAAATTGATGGCAAGCTGATCGGCTGCAAGACCAATTCCTTTGGTTTTACAGGACTGATCAGTAAATCTGACCTGCCGGCTGTCGGGCATCTGGAAATTGCACCTGCAGATTTGGAATCGATCATGATTTTTATGGAAAGGAAGTAAATAAGCATGAAAGCCCTGCTGATCAAAGAATTCCGGCTGGCCAAGCACCCAACCCTGTTTATTTTCCCGTTCCTGGGCCTAATGCTGCTGATACCTGCCTACCCGTACTTTGTTGCGTTCATCTACACCTGCCTGTCGGTCTTTTTTATTTTTCTGCAAGGCAGGGAGAATAAAGACATTTTTTTCACGGTTTCGCTGCCGGTCAGCAAGCGGGACATCGTTAAGGCCCGGTGCAGTTTCATCGCCATTATCGAGTTAGTCGAAATCCTTGTTGCCGTTCCGTTCGCCATCATCGGTGCCCGGATCAATCCCAACCCGAACGGCAATGAAGTTGGCATCGAAGCCAACGTAGCCTTCTTCGGCTTGGTATTGATCATGTATGCTCTCTTCAATCTTGTTTTTCTGCCAATATTTTACAAGACTGCTTACCGGGCCGGGATCGCGCTTCTGTTTGGCGGCCTGGCAGTCAGCATCTATATCATTGGCATCGAAGCCGCCATCCAGCTGGTGCCAATCCTCAAAACCTCCCTGGATACGGCCGATCCAGCCTTTCAGCTCGCCCAGCTGCCGATCCTGGCTGCGGGAATCGTGATTTACGCCTTGGCTATGCTGCTGGCCTATCGGATATCGGCCAACCGATTTGCCAAAGTAAATTTGTAAGATAGCCATGAATATCGTTTTTGCCCATACAACGGATGATCCCCTATATCAGCAGATCTACGAACAGGTTCGCGCCCAGATCATCAAAGGCGAGCTGGCGAGCGGATTTTGCCTGCCGCCGATACGGACGGTGGCCAAGGAACTGCGGATCAGCGTCATCACCGTTAAAAAAGCCTGGGAGGAACTGGAACGCGATGGCTATATCCTGACCATGGCTGGCCGAGGCTGCTTTGTGGCGCCCCTGCTGGCCAGGGAACTGGATGACAAACGAAATCACCTGGTCCACGAGAAAATGGTTAAAGATATCGAGTATTACAGATCGATCGGACTGGCAAAAAAAGATTTTCTCAATCTGGTCAATCAGCTTTATGAAGAATGATGCAGGGAATTTTGCAGCGTCACGATGCGTCTGGCCTTGGCTCGGGCTTCTTCATGCCCGCTGATTGACTCCTCCTGATTTTGCCACTATACTTGGGGTGTCAGATCCGAAATTTGTGGCATAACGCATGTCCGGAACTGATCAGAAAATTGAAGGAGGCAGGCTTATTATGAAAAAGCGGATGATGACTCTATTCATTGTGACCCTTCTTGTACTTCTGATGCCAATGCAGGTATTTGCCGCCAAGCCGGCGCCAATCGTCAAAGCGGTCGAGTACATCGGAATTGGCGATTCCATCGCCTATGGCATGAGCGCCACGTCAATAGAACAAAGCTATTTTTTCAAATACAGCAGCTACCTTGACTCAAAAACGGCGTCGCCATTTAGTTCAAACAATCCATCGCTGCCCGGCCTGACCTGTAGCGGGCTGCTGGACGAGCTGGACGGCACGACATCGCAGACGACCGCCAGGGCTGACCTGCCCGGCGCAACCACCGTAACGGTCAGCATCGGCGGCAACAATCTGCTTGGGCCGCTGATCGAGTATGCCGCCGCCCTATATGGCATTCCGACAAACGATCCGTACTTCATGGAAAATCTGTCGGCAGCCATCAACGCTGCTCCCACTATACTGACCAATGATTTGGCGTGGCAGATCATATGGCCATACAGCGAACTCAGACAAGACCTGCAGGCAGGGGTAAACGCCTTCAAGGCAGACTGGCCAGCCATTACACCGGCCATCAAGACCCTAAGCGGACAGTCGCCGAAAGTCTATGTTCTAACAGTTTACAACCCGGTCTACGGCAACGATACACTTCGGAACTTCATGGACGGCTATATTGCGCAGATCAACACGACGATCAAGAACTATGCTTCGGCTGGAGGATACACCGTCGTGGATATCTACACCAAGTTCAACAGCTATACCGGAACAACGCCATTGGTCGGCTTCAACCTGTCCGGTAATCCGGCCACTTTTGACCCGCATCCGACCGATGCAGGCCATGAGGTTATTTATAACGCCCTTGTTGCTGCCGGCGGGAAGACGAGAAGATAACCGGTAAAGTTTGATTGGGCTGACTATTTCATCGGTTATGTACCACTTCGAAAACACCAATTCTGAATATGAAATGATAAATACGGCCATGCTCGCAAAGTGGGCGTGGCTATATTTATTTCGACTTAAGCAGGTGGAGACAAAAGGTTCTGCATAAACTCGCGAGCTCTTGAATTCAAAGGGAAGTGAGGAACGGTGAATGAAAATGTCAAAGCCGGAAGATGTTGATTCTTACATTGCCAGTTCAGACACGGCAGCCCGTCCGATACTCGAGGAAATCCGGAAAATAATAAAATTAACGATTTCAGAAGTGGAAGAAGGAATAAGCTACGGCGTGCCATTCTACAAATATCACGGTGCCCTGGCTGGATTTGCAGCATACAAAAACCACGTTAGCTTTGGCTTTGGTGCGGACGTCCTTCAAAGCAAAGAACGTGAAATGCTTGAGGAAAAAGGTTACATAACCGGGAAAGGAACCCTACAAATCAAGTTCGACCAAAAAGTGCCGACCACAACGGTAAAGAAAATTCTAAAAGCAAAGGCAAAATTGAATGAAGCCAAAAAACGCTGAAATAAATTGACAATCAAGATCAATCATTTTTGATGCACAGAATCATGGGATGAGATTATGGCTGCAACGCCAATTTAGAAGTTTTTGACTTATGAATGCATGAATCGCTGCTGTTTTGCCTCTTCAGTATCCAGTTCCTTGCGCGTAACTGCCTAGGCTGAACCGGTTAATGCGGAGGTAGGCGCAGAGGGGGTGTTCAAATGATTAAGATCAGACAGCAATATCTCAAACGACGCATAAGATTTTATTTCATGTTCTTAACAATCTCAAAATATCGCTCTGTAGCAGCTTCTGATGTTTCACCCTTCCGACAGATATCCAGCGTGTCCAGCTTTCGATTCGGACGTTCAATAATCAGTTTATTCTTGTTGTCAAGCTTTTTGCTTAACCTTTCAAAAGCTTCTTTAAATCGGTCGTCTTGACGTGCTTTTGAATAAAAAGAGAGAATATATACATAATAAAACAGGTTATATCTCAGAAATGGGTACTCCACCTGCATAAACAACGTTCCGATTCCAAAGTGGCAAGGCCCGGTTGGCACTCGGACAGTCCAATGATCAAGAAGCGTTTCGACCGCTCGGTCGAAAACAGAAGTCTCTTGATGCATGCCTGCGCACCGAAATGCATCCAAAGCGACAAGTGTGACTCCTGGATTTGAGAAATCGGTTTCGGGGCCGCGTCCGAATACGAATTTGTTACATCTCCAACCACCATCTTTAAACCGGTTCGAAAGCAGGTGCTCCAGCATCGCTTTTACACGCTTGTCACAGGCATATCCGTTTCTGCAAAGCGCTGCAGCGGCAAGCGCCGTATGACAAGGATATATTGAACCTTTCGGAGATATTCGCACTCGGCCATCATCTCTTATCGCACGCAGGACCAGCTCAGCTGCCCCTTGCAGTGCTTCATGGGACTTATGCACTTTCAATTCGCTCATGACCAACAGGGCAGTCAATGTGCTGATTGGTTTTTCGATGCCAATCCGCCCGTCTGGTGTTGCCCAGAAATCTGCACCATTGTCATATCGAGTTGCGAGAATCTTGTCCATGTCTGACCTATTCATCGCGCTTATCCCCCCTCTTGATAATAATAACAGAATCTGGTGTTTTGCAAGATCGCTTTTTAGATGTGTTGCTTAGGCGGTATAAACCTGTATTAAATCAGGCTTTAATTTAACGGATAAACCAACTGATTTACTTTCAAAGGATACACCAAATCCAATACCACCTCATGATAAACACGTTTTTCCGACGGTTAGTTTTAGTTTTCACCCCTTTAATATTCACACAGGAATCATATAGCAGACACGAGATATTCAGGTGGCGGTGTTAATTTGAATTTACTATGAAAAAATCCTGATAAAAATCATAATCTGGGGGCTAAAACGCATGAGAGTTTTGATCCATGGCCTGAAAAGCTTGATCCGTAGACCCGCTAAAACCAGTATGCTCTTTGTCATTTTATTCATTGTTTTCAATCTGATTTTCTCTGGGATCATCATCCAGAATAGCATCGCCAAATCCAAGGACTATATCCGCAGCCAGATCGGCAGCGCGGTAGAATATCGGATGGACTTCACCAGCCTGATGGCGTCGGGACAGCCGAATGGGCAGAGGATGACCGATGTGCCGTCGCTGTCGATCCAGGTTGCTGAAAAGATAGCGCAAAACCAATATGTTGATAACTATTTTATTACCGAGTCCGCGAACCTGAATTCAGATACACTGACTCCGGCGGAATCGCAGGCGACAACGGGCAATTTCCAGCGTGATTTCAGCGAGTTCACGTTCAGCGGCAGCAATCAGGCGGACAACCTGGATTTTGTTCTGGGCAATGTCAAGCTGACAGATGGCAGGACCTTGAGTGCCGATGAGGTCATGAACAGCAGCAAGGTGGTCATCATATCCGAGGACGTCGCCAAAATGAATAACCTGGTGGTCGGTGACACCATTTCATTGTCGCTAGCTACACAGGAACGACCGGGCGGCAACCCATCCGATCAAGACAATTCAACCAGCACGGCAACAGCAGCAGCAACGTCGGTTGATTATGATGTGATCGGCATCTATCAGGCGGTTGAAGACGGGTTCGGCACGAATACGATTTTCACTTCGGATGCAGTGATCTATGACCTGCAGGGGACGACCGCCTCGGATGAGACCAGCGGCAGCATTGTCTTCCTGCTGGACAGCCCGGAGCATGTTGATGCCTTCAAGACCGAAGCTTCACCTTATCTGACATCGAAATACCATGTCCTTTACTCTGATGATTCGGAATATGTTTCGCTGACCAAGCCGCTGGACCTGCTCTCCTTCATCACCTCGATCCTGATTTGGGTGGTTTTCATCGCTGGCGCGGCGATCATCGTGGCTCTGGTCACCATCTTTGTCCGCGACCGCAAGTTTGAGATTGGGCTGCTGCTGTCAAGCGGCGAGAGCCGGCTGAAAATCGTTTTTCAATTTGTTTTCGAAATGCTGCTCATCGCCATTCTGGCCTTCATCATATCGACCGGCTCGAGTAACCTGGTGTCCAAGGGAGTTAGCAACTGGATTGTTGACAGCCAGCTGTTATCGTCGACCAGCCTGATCAGCAGCACCACCACGACGACGACACCCATGAACGGCCAATTCCGCAATTTCAGTCGTTCGACCGTTTCCCTTTATGGCGCGGTGGACATGGAGAGTGTGGCTGAAAAGTTTGATGTATCCGTCAATGCTGCGGTTATGGGTGAGCTGATGTTGTCGAGCATCGTGCTGGTCCTGATCGGCTCGGGCGTTCCGCTGCTCATCATCATGGGCTACAAGCCGCGCCGAATCCTGCAGGATGACAACTGATCAAGAATTATTTTTGAGTGACGGAGGCGTCGTATATGAGTGAAACTTTCTTTCAATTGGACCAAATTGTTTACAGTTATATTGATGGCAGCAAGAAAAGGGTTATCCTCGAGAATCTGAGTTATGACTTTGAAAAAGGCAAATTTTTTACGATCTTGGGACCATCCGGAAGCGGCAAGTCGACCTTGCTGGCCATTGCCAGCGCGTTGGACCAGACAGAAAAGGGTACTGTCAGGTTCAAGGGCAAAGATATTAAAGATGTTGGGTTCACCCAGTTCCGCCGCAACAACATTGCCATAATTTTCCAGAAATACAATTTGATGAATTACTTGACCGCGGTAGAAAATGTCGAGTCTGACATGATGATCGTCAACCGCAAGACCAAAACCAAGAAGAAGGAACTGGCCTACAAGATCCTGGACAGCCTTGGCATTGTCAAGACCAAGGCTGACCGCCTGGTCACAAACCTGTCAGGCGGTGAACAGCAGCGGGTCGCTATTGCCCGTGCTCTGGCCAAAGATGTCGAGCTCATTCTCGGCGATGAACCGACCGGCGCTCTGGACACTGCGACCGAGAAAGAAATCATCAACCTTTTCAAGATGCTGGCGCATGATTATGGCAAAACGATCATCATCGTGACCCACTCGGACGATGTGGCCCACCAGAGCGACATTATTCTGCATTTGCGCGACGGCAAGCTCATTACTGCATAAGGAGCCAACGAAAATGTCTGAACATAAAAGCTATCTGGATACTTTCAGCGAACACCAAAAGCCCGAAAGCTTCAACGAAGAGACTTTCGTGGCGGTCAAGGACAAAAGACGGCTGCACCGAATCTTCATCACCATTGTCTTGGTTGCTGTCCTGATCGCGGGGATCTTGCTCGTCTTCAACAGGGTTAACACCGTGCAGGTCCCGGATTTGGCCGGTATGACCATTGAGGAAGCCAATATCTGGGCGACCAAGAACAGGATCGTGCTGGTGGTCAAGAAGGTCTACAATTTTGCCAATGATGAAGGGGCCATCATCAGCCAGGAGGCCGCTGCCGGTACATCGATCGGTAAGAATTCCACACTTTCGATTGAAGTGTCGCTGGGCGCCGATCCTGAAGAAGCCATTACCTGGCCGGACATTAAAACGATGACGACCAGCGAGATCGAAACCTGGATCAGTGACAACAAGTTGACCGGCGTCAAGATTGTGACAGCCAATAGCAACATTGTTGAAGCCAATCATGTCATCAGCTATTCGCTGACCGACGGCACCGAAAGCGATTTCCAGCGCAAAAGCCGCGCTACAGTCAATGTTTCGATCGGGCCGGTCGAGGTCTCCGACACCGTGGTCATGACCGACTTTTCATCGATGAAAGCAGTCGCAATTCTGCAGTGGGGTACCGATAATGGCGTCACCATCGTGCTTAGCGAAGCATTCGACGATTACGTGGCTGCTGGCAGCGTTGTCTCTCAGAGCGTGAAAGCAAATACAGAGATCGTCAAGACTGAGCCGGTCACAGTCGTCATTTCCTTGGGCAAACAGGTGATTGTCCCGGATTTCAGCTCGATGACGCCGGAAGAAGCGAGCGTTTGGGCCAAGCAGAACAATGTGACACTGACCGTGCAGCAGAAGTATTCCAGCACTGCCAAGGGTGTTTTGCTTGAGCAGGCCACCGCTGCCGGGTCAAGCATCAAAGGAGGCGACGAGATCTTCGTCACCTACAGCCTGGGTAAGGTCGAGCTGGCCAGCTTTGTTGGCAAAACTAAGCTGGACATCCTCAATTGGCAGACCACTATCAACAGCCAGGGCGGCAATATCAAGCTCACCTTCAGCAACGCATACGGCAGCAAGGGTACAGTCGGCAAAATCATCAGCCAGTCGAACGCTAACGATTATGTCAGCCCGGGCACTACGGTCAATGTGATCATTTCCTTGGGTATGAAGCTGCTGGCTCCAGATTTTTCAGGTAAGACCGAAGACGAATGCACCGCCTTGGCCCAAGCAGCTGGCGTGGCCGTGATCTTTGATTATAAAGGCAGTAGTTCTGCGGCCAGGGGCTATGTTATCAGCCAAAACCCGGCCAAGGATACAGTCATGACTGATGCCGACACGATTACCGTGTTGATCTCGACATCGGATGTTGTTGCGGCCAAGGTCACGGTGCCAAACCTGAATCTCCTGACCAGGGATCAAGCTGCAGCATGGGCCAGGACTAACAACATCACCCTGACGATCGAGGAAAAATATTCAAATAACTATGCCGCGGGGTTGCTGTTTGACCAGAGTGTGACTTCGGGCAGCCAGCTTGCCCAGGGTTCCGGCATGACTGTTACTTGCTCGCTGGGCAAAATTGCCATTTCGAGCTTCATCGGCAGGACCAAACTGGACATGCTGAGCTGGCTTGATAGCGTCAACAGCAAAGGCGCCAGCCTCAGCGTCAATTATACCTATGCGAATAACAAATCGTATGCCATGAACATCATTATTGGTCAATCGATCATGAACACCTACATTAATGCCGGAACGACGATTACCTTTGATATTTCCTGGGATCCGGACGTTCCCTGAATACTGTTGGAATTCGATTGGCGCGGCGAGCGGCATTCAGAACAGCCTTAACGTCGATTGGGCTGATGGTATGCACGTCGATGACGCCGACTTAAAAGCCATCCGTTGACATGCTTGACTTTGCGGGCGCACCTATGTCAAAGATGGAAAGCGATCCGCTCGGCTCCGCATAATGGCACCAATTTCACGATTTTAAAAAGGTGTGTGCACTTTTGCACCTTTGCATTATTTTAGATCAAAAGCTTCATCTCACATCTGATTTTTATGGCTTGCATCACAATATCCCAGTTGATATTAGCAGCAAAATCAAATTTGCTTTGGTATTTCTTTCATAAAGCCAACATATCGTGGTCTGATGGTTGCGTCAACACCCATCGTCGAACGATTATCCAGGCCAACTATAGCGGAAACTAAAATTCCACCTTTCAAGATCAGATGCTCCCGGTATTGGGATAATGATAATCGCTCAAGAAACCGCTCCAGGATTTAGTTTCTGATAATGATTTGGGCTTTTGAACTATCGTCTTTTGACATGTTACGGATCGTGTCTCACCCTATGGGAGCATTATAATGATGGCAGGTTATCGAAATCAATCGCATCCATTCTCTGCCGAAAAGGTTCCAGAACTTCGGTCAAACCATCCATGTCTCCACGTCTCAGCATTTTCTTAACATTATTCTGAAGCTTTTTCAAATCCATATCAATTTCCTCACTTTTCTTGAAAATCTTATCTATATGAATATATTTAGCGTCATGTTTTGATGATACGAAGAAGCCGACTCGTAGCTTCAACAACTTGATCCCAGTTAACGTTAGCAGCAAAATCGAACTTCCGCTGATAATTTTTCCACAATGCTTTTATTTCCGGGCTGTTCTCAATTTCAACAAAGACCAAATGGACATCGTTGATGGCTTGAAAAGATCCTCTATTCTTTGAAGTAGAATGAAATGCCTTGTTAAGCACATCAGTGTCAATTCTATCCATTTGCGTTCCTTCTATGCAATAGATATCATAAAAATCCCTCATTCGCGTGTTAACGATGCCGCGAGACAGAAGTGTTTCCAGTTTTTCCGCCAGTACTGTTTCGAGATTATATGCTTGCAAGGAAATGGTACGTTCTTCAAAAAGAAGTTTGTATGAAAATGCTATCTCACGCGGTGTGATTACATCTCCGGTTGAAAAATCGATTTTCAGCGGGGTTTGCATAGTTTCGAGTATGGAATTCAGTATCACCCGGACTCCCGAATAATCCGAATCATCCATAATTGGATCAACACTTGATACTTCGAATAACATACCATCATCAAGCTGCACAGCAATGACGTCTTCAACAATTTTTCTGGCGTCGTTTAATGACAGTGGGAAATCCTTAATTGTAGCATCAATATCCATCGTCGATCGATTATCAATTCCGACGATAGCCGAAACCAATAACCCACCTTTTAGAATCAGTTTTTCCCGATAGATTGACAAAGAGAGCCGCTCGAGAAATCGCTCCATAACATAGTTGCGTATAATAATCTGAGCCTTTGTACTATCCCCATTTGATCGATTGCGAACAAGTGCTTTCAGTTGCCGTGATGTGTGAATCATTACAGAAGCACCTCCAGATACTGCCTGACCATCTTTTCGACAGAGAGCGATTTGGCATACCGCATAAGCAGAGGAATATTCTTTTCTTTTAGTCGAACATAAGCCTTAAACGCCGACTGCAAATCCTGAATTTCAATGTTTTGTTTGCTGCGCATTAGATCGCAAAGGGTTCTTTCGGGATTATAGACTCGTAGCATATGACCTGCCGGCGACTTCCGCGCATCAACGCCCATATCAAACAAATCTTCTTTGACTTTGTATACTTTTACCCCTTGATTAGAAAGCCCAGACGCATTAGTTCCAGATTTTAAGGTTACAGAATATTGACTAGGTTCGCGGTTGGCTAATCCTAATAAATATAGTGATGTTTCATGTGAAAATATAGCCAAAGGGTATCGAACTTGAATGACAAACATGCCATCAATCCAAGCATCTGGGGATATATATAGGCCATGGGCGACCCGCTCCAAATTTCGCTCTCGGACAAATTCTCCAATGTAGGTTCTTGAAATTCCAGCACTGAAAGCGTCAGCTGTTTTTAGGTAACCATTATTTTTGTTTAAAAGATTTTCGAGGATTTCGAACTTGTTCAAAGTATCACCTTACTTTCACGCTCTTATTATCTTTCATATGAGCGTGAAAGTAAATAAGATATTTTGGTAAGTGTGTGCATCTTTGTACGATTAGCCGCCGCCTCAGGGGTGTGCATTAATTCGCGAACATGGCGCAAATCCGCGATTTTTACTCGATTTCGCGTTCGAATATGACTGCAAAAAACCCCGAAAGCCCATGAAATCAAAGGACTCCAGCATTGTATCAATACTGGAGTCCTTTTGTGGAGCCTTTAATCGGAATCGAACGAGACCTCATCCTTACCCTGTCTGCTTGCCGAGGCTGGATAGCCTTCGCCTGCCTTCGTCGCCATCCAGGTTCTGCGGTGCCTCGCGTACCATCGTACGCTCCGCGCCTCGACCTGTCTGCTCCTTGGTATGCTTGGCTCTGCAGCCTCGTCCCGTCCGCTGTGCGTCCGGGAGCGCATCCATGGCAAGGAGGGAAGTGGCCGGCTTGAATCCAAGCAAACACTGCAACATGAAAAAAGAGCTCCCTGTTCGGGAACTCTTTTTCATGTTGGAGCCTTTAATCGGAATCGAACGAGACCTCATCCTTACCCTGTCTGCTTGCCGAGGCTGGATAGCCTTCGCCTGCCTTCGTCGCCATCCAGGTTCTGCGGTGCTCGCGTACCATTCGTACGCTCCGCGCCTCGACCTGTCTGCTCCTTGGTATGCTTGGCTCTGCAGCCTCGTCCCGTCCGCTGCGCGTCCGGGAGCGCATCCATGGCAAGGAGGGAAGTGGCCGGCTTGAATCCAAGCAAACACTGCAACATGAAAAAAGAGCTCCCTGTTCGGGAACTCTTTTTCATGTTGGAGCCTTTAATCGGAATCGAACCGATGACCTCATCCTTACCATGGATGCGCTCTACCGACTGAGCTATAAAGGCATTATATTTTGCTGGAGCGGGTGATGGGAATCGAACCCACGCGGTCAGCTTGGGAAGCTGAAGTTCTGCCATTGAACTACACCCGCACTTTACGTGCACTAGGTATTATAACGGGCAAGGGCTGGTCTGTCAAGTTTATCATATGGATCATAAATAAATAATAAAATGCATTCTTTGCCATATGGCATCGAGACTGTTTCCGTCATGCTATTCAAATGGTCTGGAAAAATGTAACGATTTGAGACATAAAAAAATATTGCAGCTGTTTTAACGATTATATAATATTATTGATGTTGTGCTAAACGATATTTTGTAGTAAGATATCGCTATTACTTACTCTATTTTGTTTATTAATGCATTATGGATCAAATAGTGGGCTATTAAACCAATTAATTCAATGTTTATTATAGTTAAAATGGCAATGCCGAAAAGCGGACAGACCGGTACGTGTGTTTTTTATAAAAATTTTAATTGCTATTTTGCGAGATAAAATTATTCTCAGATAATTTGGCAAAAAGAATGAGTTGATTTCGGAAGGAGGACGTTTTTAATGAGCGACTGTTCAATTTTCTCATGCGAATATGATTATAGTGATATTCCGGGCGCGGAATCCTGGGTCAGGTTTTCGGAAATAACCGAAGGAAATTCTTCCGATCGCAAGTTTTATGTCAAAAATAATGAGCGTGAGCGCTTTTTCTTGAGAATTGCCGATTGCTCGCTTTATGACCGCAAGAAGAATGAATTTGAATATCTAAAAATGATCAGGGGTTTTGGCATGCCGGTGCCGGATCCGGTTGGGTTTGGCATATGCAACAAAGGCAGATCGCTCTACTTGCAAACCCGTTGGATCTATGGCACACCAGGGCCACAAAAATTGGCCGATCTGGATCTTTATCATCAATATTATCTTGGAACAGATGCCGGCTTGTGTTTGAAAGCCGTTCATTATTGTCAGATTCCGCCTCGCCGGAACAATTGGGCGACGATCCAGCGGGCAAGGGCCGAGAAAATCCTGAAAACCTATCATGGCGGCCGGAAGAAAATCGGTCAGGATCGAAAACTACTCGACTTTATCCAGCAGTGTTTCCCGCTATTGGATGATCGACCGCAGGTCTTGCTGCACGGCGACTTTACGACAGACAATATCATCTTGTCGCACGAATATAGTTTCAGTTTGATCGATTTTGATAATTGGCAGTATGGCGACCCATTAATCGACCTGGCCAACGTGCTGACGCATATTCATCAGATCAGTATGCCCTATGCAATCGGTATTTTGGACTGCTATTTCGCTTTTGACATCAATGATGAAGAGATGCGTTTGTTGGCCTATTATGCTGCGGTCGACCTTTTGGAGCGTTTTACGGCTGCTCAGATACAATCAGAACAAGCCTGCGAAAAAATCATCGAGCAGGCTCGGGCTTTGATCAAAGCTTTTCATGGTTTTAAAAATCTGGATCCGACCTGGTACAAGAGATTGCGTGTAACGGATAAAACCGTTCTATTGCGGTCATGCGACGAATAAAAATCAGACACGCCTCAGTCGATGCGCGATCCGCGGCGGAAGCTGCGAAATTTCAATTCTGATGGCTGCGAGTAATTCAAGATGGCCAAGCGGGCAGATTGACTGGTCCAAATAACGGAGGGTATCGATGAGGATCGCGGCAGAACGCAGATCGATCCTGTGAAAACGGCCGCGGAAGGTTTTAAAGAAAAGATTTTGCTGGCAGCGCAATTCGGCCATTTCAGTAAAATGGTCGACCGCCTGCCTGATGATCAAACGGGCGATACGTTGGATCAATTCTTGCTGCTGAGTAGGCTTGCTATATTTCAGGGCCGCATTTAGTGTATAAAAATGCTGGGCCAAAATTGATTTTTTACGGCGGGGAGTCAATTGAGTCCAAAAAACGGCTGTCCAGGTTTCCCGGGAAAAGCCGTCGGCTTCTTCGGTCAAGACAGCCCGCAGGGCGTACATGCGCGGATCATCAGGCTGACAGTCGATTGCCTGGCGGCTATAACTGTTAAAAAGCGGCAGATCATGCTTGAAAGCCGCTTCCCGTGCAAGACCGCATAATTCATCCAAATCATTTTCCAAAGTCTTTTCCTTGACATCAACGGCAGGCGCCATGGGTGACTTCACCGCAACGTCATCAGTTGCGGCAACCGGCGCTGCCTTGATCTCTGCCTTGATCTCTGGCTTGGGTTCCGGCTTGACTTCTTCGGCTGGGCTGGCAGGATTGGCAGCGGTTATTGGGATTACAGGAGCCGGCGCAGCAATAGGCGTGCCTTCCGCTTCGGCGATGATTTCTTCTAGTGGCCGATGCAAAGGGGTTCCCTCAGGTGATTTGTTGGGAATGATTCCTCTTAGCCGGATCTGGTCATCATTTTTTTGCATCAGGGACCGATTGCCACAATAGGGGCAAATCCAAAATGACTGTAAGGCTCGGTCAGATTCTAATTCAAAGTTGCCGCCACAGTGAGGACAAATTAAGCTGATCATCGACATTGGCCATCCTCCGGTTGCATCATCACAGTTAATTGCCAGCAAATTAATTATCAGGTTTCACACCTGGTTTCATTATAACATGATGTTAATTTGCGAATCATTACAAAGATATTTAATTTGCGCATCATTAAAAAAGGAAAAGGCGCAGCAGGGGGCGCCTTTTCCTGGAGAAAATGTGAGTCTTGCCCCGTGCCGGCCCAAAGGTGCGGCCAAGTGATGAGAACTCACAAAATTGTAATATTTTAGTGCCGGCAGATCTTGATTGACCAGCAATATTGGCTAATCGATATTTTTGCCATTGGCAGTTTTCATGGTTAAGCTCAGTTCGGCCAGCCGATTGCGGATTTTTTCCTGTTCTGCAGGCCGGCGCACTTTCAAGGTTGTTGTTTTGATAAGCTCTTGCTCGGACAAAATAAAATATTTGATTGCCTTATACGGGGGCATTTGTTGATTGACGATTTTCAGCTGATCGGCAAAATATTGCACAAGGGCTTTGTTATCGCCAAGAATGCCTTCCGGCATGGTTTCCGGTGATAAAACCAGCTTGGCGCAGATATCAACGGTATCATGGGAAGTGGAATCCCCCCAGATCAGCGACTCCTTGATACCAGGAACGTGATTGACCAAAAACTCGATTTCTTCCGGGAATGCTTTTTTGCCGTTTGTCAGGACAATCATGGACTTGACACGCCCGGTGATATGAGTGCAGCCCTTTTTATCCAAAAAGCCAATATCGCCGGTTCGGAACCAGCCATCGGCAGTCATGACTTCGGCTGTGGCCTCGGGATTTTGATAATACCCAAGCATGACGCTTTCCCCGCGGGTCAAAATTTCGCCGATTGCCCCCGGCTCATCACTTGCGGTATCGATGGCAACCTCGATGCCGGCTAACGGATTGCCAACACTGCCGTAAACATTGACAAATTGATTGCAGGCCGAAATGACCGGGGATGTCTCGGTCAGGCCATATCCACAGAGAAACTCGATGCCGATGTCATTGAAGAAACTGGTTATCTCCTGATCAATTGCAGCTGCGCCGCAAACGCATAGATTGAGCCCGCCGCCGACAGCGGAAATGATCTGGTGGAAAAGCTTGCCACGCAAATCGATGCCGAATTTGCGCAAGACATTCGATACTTTGCGCATGGTGTTGACCAGTTTTAGTTTGCCGGTTTTAACCAAGGTCTTCTGGATCTGGTGATAGATATTCTCGAAAAGCAACGGAACCGCTAAAACGATATTGATTTCCCAGTCTTTGAGATTCTGGGCCAGATAGCGCAACCCGTCCGTAAAACAGATGCAGCAGCCATAAGCTTGCATCATGTACATGCCCACCGTGTTTTCAAAAGTGTGATGCAGCGGCAAGACCGATAATGCTTTTTGCCCCTGGGCGATATTGATGGTGCAGACTACGGCATGAATATTGGCCGTGATATTGCGATGGCAAAGCATAACGCCCTTGGACATGGCGGTGGTGCCAGATGTGAATAAAAGGGAGCACATGGCGTCGGGATCGATCGGGGCATCCAGGAAACAGCGGTCGTCTGCAGCCAAGGCATCCTGGCCCAACTGCCAAACTTCGGCATAATCCTTGAAACGCGGATCGGCTTGTTTTAATTCAGCTGGGATCACGCCAGGCTTCATGCAGATGAAATAGCGGATTTTTGGATTGCAGGCTGCCACCGACAGGGCAATTTCGTGGTGTGGAGCATTATAGATAAAGGCTTCGGCGCCCCCGCGTTCAGTTAGATTGATCACTTCCTGCTCGGGAAGCTGGCGGTCGAGCGGCACGGAAATGCCGGTGCCATTGACGACGGCATTATGGGCGACAGCCCATTCATAGCAATTCGCTCCGACGATGACAATGTGCTTGCCGGTCAAACCGAGTTTGACCAGCCCGGTTCCGAAAGCGTCGATATCAGCGCCGTATTCGCGATAAGTCCGCACAATTTCCGGCCCGCCGGGTATTTCATGATACCGGTAGACTGCAAGATCCGCATAACGTTTAGTACAATCTCTGATCAGCTCACGTAAAGTCAGATAACGAGGCCGGTCGAAATATTTCTTGCCAACTACAGTTTGCATGATTCACCCTCCTGAAATCCGGGATAGGCCGTGATTTTGCGCGATATTTTGATTATCAAAGCAATCACATTCTATCATGTTGTTGAATGTTTGACAACTGGTCTTGAATGACAGCTCGCCGATGTCGGAATGATCGTATTCATTTTACAAGGACTAAACCGAAAATGTACAATATGAACATATTAGCAGAGGAATAATTGTTTAATATGATGATTCTATGAATTGACGAATGCAGGAGAAACTTGATAGAATAAAACTGCAAACGGTCATTAATATAGAATTTGCTGGCGCAAGTCAGCATTTTTTCTAGGAACGTAAACGTTTGCGGTATAAAAACATCGACACCAAGCACTGAATTGGAGGGAAATGAAATGTCAGACGTAAAGACCAGGAGCAATAACCCAAAAGACGACAAAGAGAAAGTTGTTTTTGAAGCCGTAAACGTTGCCGGGGAGATTGACCGTTTGGTTGCCCAAGCCCAAAAGGCTTTGGATGCCATGATGGATTTAAATCAGGCCCAGGTGGACAAAATCGTCAAAGCCATGTCGACGGCAGGCCTGGCGAATTACATGGTTTTGGCCAAGGCTGCTGTTGAAGAAACCGGCCGGGGTGTTTATGAAGATAAAATGACCAAAAACATTTTTGCTACGGAATATGTTTATCACAGCATTAAGGATGATAAAACCGTTGGCGTAATCAATGAAAACGAGTTTGAAGATTTCATTGAGGTTGCTGAACCGGTTGGCGTAATTGCAGCTGTGACGCCGGTTACCAATCCAACTTCTACAACCTTGTTTAAGTGCCTGATTTCAATGAAGACCCGCAATCCGATCATATTTGCTTTTCATCCATCTGCCCAGCGCTGCAGTGCGGCTGCGGCCGACATTATGCTGCAGGCCGCCATTAGTGCGGGCGCGCCGTTGCATTGCATCCAGTGGGTGGAAGCACCTTCACTGGATGCGACGAGCCTCTTGATGAATCATCCGGGTGTGGCGCTGATTCTGGCCACGGGCGGCAGCGGGATGGTTCAGGCGGCTTATAGCGCTGGCAAACCTGCCTTGGGGGTCGGCCCCGGCAATGTGCCATGCTATATTCATCAATCGGCAAAGGTGAAGCGGGCGGCAACAGACTTGATCATGTCCAAAACTTTTGACAACGGCATGATCTGTGCGTCTGAACAAGCTGTTATTGTGGACCGGGCAGTGAAAGCCGAGTTTGAATCTTTCATGAAAGAAAATGGCTGTGTTTTTCTCGATGCGGAATCTGCCGCCAAATTACAGTCTGCGGTCATCAAACCGGGCAAGGTGGCGGTCAATCCGGCTATTGTCGGCAAGTCGGCAGCGTTTATTGCCAAACTGGCCGGCTTGAAAGTTCCGGATGACACCAAAATCCTTTTGGCCGAACTCGATGGGGTCGGAGCCGATTATCCGTTGTCCGTGGAAAAGCTCAGCCCAATATTAGCTTACTATGTTGCCGACAATAAAGACGAGGGCATTCGCCGGGCCCAAGAGATTATAGAATTCGGCGGATTGGGGCATTCGGCGGTGATTCACACCGAAGACGAGACGGTTGCCGGAGAGTATGCCAATGCCCTGAAAGCCAGCCGGCTGATCATTAATTCACCTTCTTCGCACGGGGCTATCGGTGACATTTACAATACCAATATGCCTTCATTGACATTGGGCTGCGGTTCATACGGCCGCAACTCGACGTCATCCAATGTCACTGCCATCAATCTGGTCAACAAAAAGCGCGTCGCCAAGCGGAGGGTCAATATGCAATGGTTCAAGGTTCCTGAAAAAATCTATTTCGAATTTGAGTCAACGCAATATCTGGAAAAAATGCCTGACATCAGCAAGGCATTTATCGTAACTGATCCGACGATGACCCGCTTCGGCTATGTTGATAAACTGCTTTATTATCTCCGTAAACGTAAGGATTACGTACATTGCGAAATTTTCTCCGATGTTGAGCCTGATCCGGATATCGAGACGATTTATCGCGGCGTCGAAGCGATGAACCGCTTCCAGCCGGACGTGATCATCGCCTTGGGCGGAGGTTCCGCTATCGATGCAGCCAAGGGCATGTGGATGTTTTATGAAAATCCCGGTCTTGATTTCCAGGAACTGACCTTGAAATTCATGGATATCAGAAAGCGCATCGTGAAGTTCCCGCATCTTGGCAAAAAGGCTAAACTGGTGGCCATCCCGACCACCAGCGGCACGGGTTCGGAAGTCACATCTTTTTCGGTTATCACAGATCGCGCGACGAAGACCAAGTATCCCCTGGCGGACTATGAGCTGACTCCGGATGTGGCGATCATCGATCCTGATTTTGTGATGAGCGTTCCCAAGGCGATCACTGCCGACACCGGCCTGGATGTTCTGACCCACGCCATTGAAGCCTACGTATCGACCTTTGCTTCGGATTATACGGACGCGTTGGCGCTCCAGGCTATCAAGATGGTTTTCGAATGGCTGCCGGTTGCCTATGCCCACGGAGAAAACCGCCGGGCGCGTGAAAAGATGCACAACGCCAGCTGCATTGCCGGCATGGCATTCAGCAATGCGTTTTTGGGAATCAACCACTCTCTGGCGCATAAACTCGGCGGCGAATTTCATATTCCCCATGGCCGCGCCAACGCGATCCTGCTGCCGCATGTCATTGCCTATAATGCAGCCAAGCCAAGCAAATTTGTTTCATTCCCCAAATATGAAACCTTTATTGCTGATCAGCGATATGCTGAAATTGCCAGAACCTTGGGGCTGCACTTTAAGACAACCGAGGAAGGCGTAGCGGCTTTGATCCTTGCGGTTCGCCAATTGATGGAGCAGCTGGAAATGCCGATGAAAATCGGTGATTGCCGAATCGACGAACCAAGCTATCGCGCAGCTGTACCGGATCTGGCTGAAAAAGCTTTTGCTGACCAGTGCACCGGGACCAACCCAAGAATGCCGCTGATCCACGAACTGGCTGATATCTTGAATCAGATTTACTGAGCCAGCATCATTTCCATTTGCCCGCTGCCCGGCCGACTTCACGTTGGCCGGGCAATTTCGTGGAGATTTTATGATTAATTAATGGAGTGGGCGGCTTTACATCTGCTATAATATTAGAATAAATTTGAGGTATCCTGATGAAAAAGCCGAAAACCAATGCCATGCGGATTTTAGATCAGGCTGGCGTAAAGTATGATGTTCTTATTTATGAATATGACGAGCAGGACCTTTCCGGACTAAAGGCTGCTAAGACTTTGCGCATGCCGCCAGAGCAGATTTACAAAACACTGGTGGCCGAGGGGGACCGGGCGGGATTCCTGGTTTGCTGTTTGGCCGTCGACCGGGAAATCGATCTGAAAAATCTGGCTTTGTTAAGCGGCAACAAGCGGGTTGAGCTTATTTTGCAAAAGGATCTTTTGCCTTTGACAGGCTATTTGCGTGGCGGCTGTTCGCCATTTGGCATGAAAAAGAAATGGCCGGTTTACATTGATGAACGAGTTTTGCTTTGTTCAACTGTTGCAGTTAGCGGCGGGCTGCGAGGCTGCCAGATCCTTTTGGCGCCGCAGGATTTGATCAGATGCACTGAAGCTGCCCTGGGGGCAGTGTCCCGCTAATTGTGGCCCTTTTGACCGCACGTTAAAATAAAAATACCGGCGGGGGGGCCGCCGGCATCAAAATGAGGGGGGTTATGAAGTAAGGGGTGCTTCTTTGAAGCAACTTTAGAATATCAAATAATTGTAGCCATATTTTGGTCCATACGTGAATAAAATGTTAAGAGATAATTAGGAGGCAATGACAACGAATGAAATTGGAGGGACGGATTTTTACCGCCAATCTGTTGCTGCGGGAAGCGACCATCATACGGCCAGAGACCGGGGAGCGCTTTGTCCGCCAATTGGAACTCTGCCTGATCGACATGTGTCATCAACTGGACATTCCGATTCCTCTTTGGTTGGAAAAGAACACCCATGAATTTGCCTGTTTTCATCAGACGCTGTTCTTCGCTGAACAATTTACCGAAAAAATTCGGTTCGACCGATTTCAAATCCATTGGATCGAATGACAGGAGGATCATACATGAAATCGAACTGGCAGGATGATTTGCCTTCTGCGGGTGATTTTTTACTCAAAGAAGTTTTCAATATGCAGGACTTGATCGAGGTCATGGCTTTTTTGCGCAGTGACCGGGGCTGCCCCTGGGACAAGGCGCAGACGCACGCCAGCCTGCGCAAGAATCTGCTGGAAGAAGCTTATGAAGCCATTGACGCCATCGACAGTGAAAAGCCTGAACGCCTTTGCGACGAGCTGGGCGATGTGCTGATGCAGGTGGTTTTCCATGCCCAGCTGGCCATGGAAGCCGGGCAATTTACCTTTGACGATGTTGTCAATGGGATTTGCCGGAAATTGATTTCGCGGCATACGCATATTTTTGGCGATGACCAGGCCAGCACGCCGGATGCCGTGCTGGATACCTGGGAAAAAAACAAGCTGAAAGAAAAAGGTCTCAAAAACCAGGCGCAGGTTCTTGATGATGTGCCGCGTTCCTTGCCGGCACTGCAACGCAGCTACAAGGTTCAGCAGAAAGCTGCGCAGGTTGGATTCGACTGGGATGATTCGAGTGGGCCGCGATCCAAAATCGATGAAGAGCTTTTGGAAATCGAACAAAGCCTGGCGGACTGCCAGCAGGCGGTCCATTCCGGCAAAATGTCGCCGGAGGCCGCAGACCGCGCCGTAGCTGGTGAAGTTGGCGATTTGCTGTTTGCAGTGGTCAACTACGCCCGCCACCTGAAAATTCACCCGGAAATGGCTTTGAACGGAACAACGGAAAAATTCATCAGAAGGTTTACGCTTCTGGAAGAGATGGCCAAAATCCACGGGCAGGATTTATCGGATATGAATTTGTCCGAGATGGATCAGCTTTGGGACCGGGTCAAAGCTGAAGAAAAAGCGGGTGGAAATGATGCGACTTGATAAATTTCTTAAAGTGGCCAGAGTCATCAAGCGGCGTACGATCGCCAATGAGGTCTGCTCATCCGGCCGGGTTTCCTTAAACGGCCGTCCGGCCAAACCCAGTGCCGAGGTTCATCCGGGGGACATCCTGGAGATTGCTTTTGGTTCCGGGAAATCGCGGATCCGGATTCTTTCTGTTCGAGAGACTGTTCGCAAGGATGAGGCATCCGATCTTTATGAGATTCTTGAATCCGGCGATGCCTTGAAGCCTTGATCAGGGTTTTGCTGTTACAATCGGATTACGAATTAATTAAATGATATGAAACAAGGGGATTATTTTGGGCGGATAGATTGTTGATTGAGTCTTTTTTGCCTAAAATGGATGTTATCAGGCCTTCGCGCATCAAAAGCTGAAAGGAAGCGGTGGAAAGTGGGAGAGCAACGCATTCGGAGTACAAGACATGTAAACAGCAACCGGATCTTTCTTCGGATTACGGTTGGGCTGATTCTTGTTTTGGCCATTGCTTCAGCAGTTGCCATCTACTTCGACCAGGAGAATCAAATGAAGCGGATTTTGCTGCAAAAAGCCACGCTGGCCAGCGAGCTTGGCGAAGCGAATGCCGAACAGGCCGAATTGCATGAACTGCAGAATCTGGTCGACACCGACGAATATATCGAACGGATCGCCCGCGACAAACTCGGGATGGTCAAGCCCAATGAAATCATTTTCGATGATTAGCGGCGTTTATTTCAAATAGCAAACGCCGCTTTTTTTGACGGCATCATTCCACATCAATGCACCAGCATATTAAATAATGGTATAATTAATTAACCAAGAGTTTCTTGCCCAAAAGGCAGGAAACTGATGTTTAATAAAGGGGGATTTGCAATGGGCAAGTTTATTTTCCAGCGCGCCCTGGCCATGCTGTTGACCCTGATTTTGATCAGCACGGCAACCTTTTTTTTGATGCATGCAATTCCTGGCGGCCCATTTACACGTGAAAAACCACTGGCGCCAGAAATCATTGCTGCACTGAACAAAAAGTACAACCTGGATGCGCCGGTCTGGGAGCAGTATCTGGATTACATGAAGGATCTGATTCGCGGCGATTTGGGGCCTTCTTTTAAATTAAAGGACAGAACGGTTAATGAATTGATTGCCAACGGCATTCCTTACACCGCACAGATCGGCTTTTTTGCCATTATCATAACCATCCTGATCAGTATACCGCTGGGCATCTTGTCGGCCCTGAGGCAAAACCGGTGGCAAGACTGGGGCGTCATGTTCATTGCTACTTTGGGCGTTACTATCCCCAGCTTCGTTTCGGCAACCATCCTGATTTATATTTTCTGCATCAAGTTAGGCTGGTTTCCGGTCATCTGGAATGCCAAGATCTTTGCCGTCCGGCAGCTTGTCCTGCCGGTCCTGGCCATGTGCGGCTACTCGCTGTCGTTCATAACCCGCCTGATGCGTTCGAGCATGCTTGATGTGCTGAACCAGGACTATATCCGTACAGCCCGCTCCAAGGGCATTTCCGAATACAGGGTTATTACCCGGCATGCCTTGAAAAATGCCATATTGCCGGTTGTCACCTATGTTGGCCCGATGATTGCAGCCATGCTGACCGGCAGCTTTGTCCTGGAAAAGCTCTTCACGGTTCCAGGCATAGGCTATACCTATGTCGACAGCATCAGCTCCCGCGACTACACGCTGATTATGGGATCGACCATCTTCTATGCGGCAATATTGATTTTCCTTAATTTTATCGTGGACATCATCTATAGTTTCATTGATCCGCGAATTAAATTTGGCAGTGCGAAGGAGAGTTGATGATGGAAGAACAGTATTTGACACCTGATTTGTTTCAGCCGCTCTCTGAAGGGGAGAAAAACCTTGACACTGTCGTTCGGCCCAGCCTGACCTACTGGCAGGATGCCTGGCGGCGCTTCCGCAAGCACAAGCCAGCGCTGATTTCAGCGGCAATCCTGATCATCATGCTGTTGGCAACGATCGTCATCCCATTTGTCTGGCCCTATTCATACGATCAGCAAATTTCAAATTCCGATAATCTTTTCCCATCCCTGGCCCATCCGTTCGGCACGGATCAGCTGGGGCGCGATCTTTTCATCCGGGTCATCTTTGGCGGACGGATTTCACTGTCGATCGGCATTGTCGCCAGCTTGATCAACTTGCTGGTTGGCGTGATCTATGGCGGAATTTCCGGCTACGTCGGCGGCAAGACGGACTTGATCATGATGCGTATTGTCGAGATTTTAAGCAGCGTTCCTTTGCTGCTTTATGTCATTCTCTTAAGCGTCGTGCTGCGGGACTGGATGAAGGATCTTTTTGAGACATCGCCGTTTTTCAGCGCATTTGAGGACATTGGGGTTGAACTGATCATGGTTTATCTCGTCCTGGGTACCGTCTATTGGGTCGGCATGGCCCGAATGGTCCGAGGGCAGGTCCTGGCGATCAAGAACAACGAATATGTCATGGCCGCCCGCGGCATGGGGGCTTCCGCTTCCAGAATCATCATGAAGCACCTGGTGCCCAATGCCATCGGCGCAATTATCGTAACCATGACCATGGCCATTCCCGATGCCATATTCACGGAAGCTTTTCTAAGCTTTATCGGCCTGGGGGTGAGCGCTCCGATGGCCAGCTGGGGATCACTCGCCAGCGATGCCTACAAGAGCCTGGCCAGCTACCCGTACCTGCTTTTGTTCCCGGCCCTGGCCATCTGTCTGACCATGTTGACGTTCAATATCATGGGCGATGGAATGCGGGATGCACTTGATCCCAAGATGAGAAAGTAGGTGCCAGTGTGACAGAGACAGGTCGTATTTTGCATAATCCTCAAGCCAGCACAGATCCTGCTGAACTGCTGCTTGACGTCCGAAATTTGAAAACCTCTTTCTATACCCATGTTGGTGAAGTCCAGGCTGTTCGCGGCGTTGATATCAAGCTTCGGCACGGCGAGGCCATGGGACTGGTCGGCGAATCCGGCTGCGGCAAAAGCGTAACCTCGATGTCGTTGATGCGTCTGGTGGCTTCGCCGGGAAAAATCAAGGATGGCCAGATCCACTTCGATGGCCTTGATCTGATGGCGCTCTCTGAAAAAGAAATGCGCAATATTCGCGGCAATCGGATTTCCATGATTTTCCAGGATCCCATGACATCGCTTAATCCGGTTGCCAGAATTGAAAGCCAGTTAACCGAATCATTGAGGCAGCATTTTAAGCTGGATAAGGCCGCCAGCCATCAGCGGGCCATTGAATTGCTCGGTTTGGTTGGCATTCCCGATCCGGAGAGCCGGCTTAAACAATATCCCTTTGAATTTTCCGGCGGAATGCGGCAGCGTGTCATGATTGCCATGTCTTTAGCCTGTAATCCGGGACTCCTGATTGCCGACGAACCGACCACCGCCCTGGATGTGACTATTCAGGCTCAAATTCTGGAATTAATGAAAGATTTGCGGCAAAAAGTCAACAGCTCGATAATCCTGATTACCCATGATCTGGGGGTCGTTGCTGATCTTTGCGACAGCATCAAGGTCATGTATGCGGGATTGATCGTTGAAGAGGGCCCGTCGCGGGATATCTTCTACCAGCCGAAACATCCTTACACCTGGGGCCTCTTGCGTTCAGTGCCCAAAATAACCGAGGACCGCAAACAGCGCCTGATTCCGATTTTTGGCCAGCCGCCCGATCTGATCAAGCCTCCGCAAGGATGTGCCTTTGCCGACCGCTGCAAGTATGCCATGCAGATTTGCCGACGGGAGCAGCCGCCCTTTTTTACCATCAGCGACGGACATCGCGCAGCTTGCTGGCTGCAACATGAGCTGGCGCCAAAAATCAACGTAGAGGAGGCGCTGGCCACATGACAGAAAATACAGATAAAAAAGTCCTGCTTGAAGTCAAAAACCTCAAAAAATATTTTAAAATGCGGAAGATGAATCAGATTCTCAAAGCGGTTGATGATGTATCTTTTCTGATTCATTGCGGTGAGACCTTTGGCCTGGTCGGAGAATCCGGTTGCGGCAAAACGACAATCGGCCGGACCATTAACCGGATCTACAGTCCGACGGCTGGTCAAATCCTGATCGACGGCACCAATATCGCAGAAATGAACGAAAGACAGCTCAGGCCGTTTCGAACCAGGATACAGATGATTTTCCAGGATCCTTATGCGTCGCTAAATCCCCGCATGACTGTCGGCGATATTGTCGGCGAGCCGCTGGACATCCATAAGCTGTTAAAAGGCGTTGACAGGCAGAAGAAAATTGAAGATCTCCTGGAAAATGTCGGCCTTGCCAAAGAGTACTGCTGCAGATACCCCCATGAATTTTCCGGCGGTCAGCGGCAAAGGATCGGCGTTGCCCGCGCCCTGGCGCTGGAGCCTGATTTGATTATCTGCGATGAGCCGATTTCCGCTTTGGATGTCTCCATACAAGCCCAGGTCGTCAATCTACTGGAAGATCTCCAGAAAAATACCGGTATCGCCTATCTGTTCATTGCCCATGATTTGTCGATGGTCCAGCATATTTCACATCGGATCGGCGTCATGTATCTCGGGCATCTGGTGGAAATTGCCGAAAGCCGCGAGCTGTACAAAAATCCCTTGCATCCTTACACCAAAGCTTTGCTGTCGGCGATCCCGATCCCGGATCCCGACGCTGCCGCAAGGCGGAAGCGGATTTTGCTGGAAGGCGATGTGCCGACTCCGATCAATCCGCCCCCCGGATGCCCATTCGCCTCGCGCTGCCCGAATGTTATGGACAAATGTCATCAAGTTAGTCCGGAATTTGTTGATTATGGACAGGCACACCAGGTTTCCTGCTGGTATGTCGAACAGCAAAAGCCCCAATAGTGTAGTTCTTATGGGATCAAGGCCATTTGGCTGAAATAAAAGAAGACGGTTCACGGACAAATGCTTGTCCAGAACCGTCTTCTTGATTATGATTTGAAATGATGAATTTAAAGGATGTCCTTATTCGGCTTTGGTTGCCCAGATGAACATCATGTGGCCGATCAGGTTGTCATGAACATAATTCTTGATTTTGCCATTGTCCAGCCAGACATTGGTGTAGTAATAGACTGGAAGAATGGGCAGTTCAGTCATCAGGAGCGCTTCAGCCTTGTGCATGGCATCCATGCGGACGGTCTCGTCAACGGAAGTGCGGGCGGTTTCGATGTAGGCGTCGAATTCGCTGTTTTTCCAGTTGGCGTCGTTCTGGCCGCTGTTTGAGAGCCACATATCCAGGAAGGTCATCGGGTCATTGTAGTCGCCAAGCCAGCCGTGGCGGGCAAGTTGGAAATTGCCCTTGTTGCGGGTTTCCTGGAAGACAGCCCATTCCTGGTTCTCCAGCTTGATCTTGAGGCCGAGCTTGTCTTTCCACATGGCCTGGACAGTTTCAGCCAACAGCTTGTGGCCTTCATTGGTATTATAGATCAAGGTCAGGGTAGGAATGCCAGCGCCCATTTCATGGCCGATTTCCTTCAGGAGCGCCTGTGCTTCGAGGACGTCTTTGTCATAATCGCCGCTGCCGAAGTAGTTGCCGCCCTTTTCACGGAAGTCCTTGCCGTCTGGCTCAGGCATGCCCTTGGGGACAAAGGCATAAGCCGGCAGTGCGTCGTTCTGGGCCACTTCAATCATACGGTCGCGATTGATGGCCAGCGCCAATGCCTTGCGGAATTTGACATCTTTCAAGATCGCCTGGTCGCCTTCGACGTTGACACAATAGAAATAGGTGCCAACGATCGGCTCGACATGATAAACGCCCTTTTCCTGCATCCGCTTGGTTTCTGACGGCGGCAGGGATTCGCAGATGTCCAGCTCGCCGGTTTCAAACGCTGCCAGTGCGGCAGAGTCGTCATCCGTCAGTTTGAAGGACAATTTGATGCCAGGAAGACTGGCGGCATTATAATATTTCTTGTTTTGTTCCAGAATGATTTCACTCTTGGGAACAAAAGCGGTCATGGTATAGGGTCCATTGCAGATGTATGTCGCCGGATTGTTGGCCCAGCCTTCTTTGGCAACATCTTCACGGACCGGGAAATAGGTCGGGAAAGCGGTTAGCTGGGTGAAATAGGCGCAAGGCGCCTTCAAGGTAACAACTAATGTCTTGTCATCGGTTGCTTTCACGCCCAGCTGGGTTTTGTCGGTTATGGTTCCAGCGATAATCTCGTCGGCATTTTTGAGGTAGGTCATTTGATAGGAATAATCAACTTCAGGGTCGCAAGCTCTTTGCCAGGCAAAGATAAAGTCTTTGGCCTTGACTGCTACGCCATCTGACCAGGTAGCATCGCGGAGTTTGAAGGTCCAGGTCAGGCCATCCGTACTCGTGGTCCAGGATTCGGCCATGCCGGGCACGATTTGATTCTTCTCGTTTTTGGTTGTTAATCCTTCAAAACAATGCTGGATGACGCAAGCGCCATCAGTTGCATTGTTTTTCTGGGGATCCAGGGTCTCGGGGGTTGCTCCCAGATGATAATTAATAATCGCTTTGCTGGCAGCGCTTGTTCCGGAAGTCGTTCCACTCGTTCCGGTCGTGCTGCCGCTTGAGGCAGTCGTGGTGGATGTCTGCGACGCGTTGCAGCCCACAACCAAGGGAAGGAGAATGGTCAGAGCGAGCAGGAGTACAAGAACCTTTCTCATCTTCATACAATTTCCTCCTTAATTTTGTCTTTTTCGACTATTTTGCTAAGAATGTTAACAAATCAGTCAACTATAAAATAAATTATACTCGTCAGAAATTACATCGTCAATAAATTGATAGAAACCGCGCAATATCGGCGTAATTGGTAAAATTGCTAATGTTAAAATAGAGGGCTTGCTGTTCGTAAATATAACAACCCATAATGATATCAACACAAATATTATTACAAATAAAACGATTTGGGATTCCTTAGAACTTCAGCCTGCATTTGTGCTATATTTCCCGCCGGCCTTCCATTGCTTTGGCCAGCGTAACCTCATCCGCATATTCCAGGTCGCCGCCCATCGGCAGGCCGTGAGCGATGCGGGTGGTTCGGATTCCAGCCGGCTTAAGAAGGCGGGCGATATAAAGGGCAGTCGCTTCGCCTTCTACGGTGGGATTGGTTGCGATAATGACTTCATTGACGTCGGTTTGGGCACGCAATCTGGCCAGCAGTTCGCGCAGCCTGATCTGATCCGGCCCGATATTTTGCATGGGGGAGATTGCGCCGTGCAAAACATGATAAAGCCCCCGATATTCGTGAATCCGCTCCATAGCGGCAACATCCCGGGGATTCTCCACAACGCAGATCTGTGTGCGTTCGCGGGTTTGCGACGCACAAATCTCACAGGGGTCCTGATCAGTCAGATTGCAGCAGACCGAACAAAGCCGGGTTGTCCGCCGGGCGTCCAGAATAGCTTCTGCCAGGGCTTCCGCTTTGTTTTCGGGTTGCGCCAGAAGATAGAAGGCCAACCGCTGAGCCGATTTTCCGCCGATTCCCGGGAGCTTCCCCAACTCGGCGATCAACCGGGCAATCGAAGGCGAATAGCGGGACATCAGAATCCAAGCGGCAGGCCGCGTCCGCCGGTGACCTGATTCATGCGCGAAGCCGACAATTCTTCAAACTTTTTCATGGCGTCATTGACGGCCACAATAATCAGATCCTGAAGCATTTCAACATCCTCGGCGTTGACAACGCCAGGTTCGATGGTAAGTGCGGTGATCTGATGCTCGCCATTGATGACTACTTTGACAGCGCCGCCGCCGGCTGTTGCTTCAACCGTCATGGCAGCGATTTCTTCCTGCGCTTTTTCAGCTTCCCGCTGCATCCGCTGTGCTTGCTGCAGCAATTGATTCATATTGCCGCCGCCCATGCCGCCCATACCGCCCATGCCGCCGGGGAATCCCCCGCGAGGTCCTTTTGCCATCTGTCATTCCTCCATTTTTACCGGGATACCGAGGGTATCAGCCGTTTTTCTGATTTTTCGGATCCAGTCGCCTTCGGTTTCGGCCGGACATGGCCCGCTGTCTTGTTTGTCAGGCTCAGCTAAAACCGGCTGGACATCCAATTCATGTTCCGCGAGCTTGATTGCCGCGCTGCGCAGGATCTTCAAAGATCCTGCCTGGTTTAATTCATGATAATTAACGTGATCATCAGCATTAAAATGCAATTGCAAGGTTTTGCCGCATAATGCGGGGCTGGCCAGCCGGCTGAACAAATATAAAGTCATCTGTCCTTCGGACAGCAAATAATCCAGGATTTTTTGCCAAAGCGTCTGGGCATCGGTATCAGCTGTTAATTTCGACTCAGCCGGAACCTGGGGTTTTGGCGCTGGCGACGGTTCGGCCGCATCGGCCGGTTTTATAGGCGGGGCAGCCAATTCCGGCTCGGGCAAATCTGAAGGCCCGCCTTCATCCAATCCGTTCAATTCAGCCAAAGGCGGCGGCTCGGGCAAAGGAATATCGGCCGGCTCGGGTGATACATCAACCTTTTTGACGGCTTGCGGCTGAACAGGCAGAGCCGGGACGGAGTTTTTGGGGGGCTGCACCTTTGCAACCGGGACCGGCGCGGCTGCCTGCTGCGAACCCATTAACCGGATCAAGCCGATCTCCAGGACAGTTCGGCTGTCCGCAGCCCAACGCAGATCGGACAACAGAGCCGAAAGGCCTTTGATCAGATCCACCAATTGCTCGTTCCTGGCTTGTTTGGCCAGCTGGTTCATGCCGTCAATCGCTTCTTTTGCGGCGCGGACCAAAAGCTCAGGTTTTTCCGAAATCCGGCAAACGAGAATATTGCGGAAATACTGGGCCAGATCCGTTACAAAGCGGGCGATATCGCGGCCGGCCATGACCAGTTGATCGACCAGACCAAGGAGGGCTGGCGCATCGGCAACAAGCAATGCCTGGGCCATCTGCTGCATGAATTCATCCTGAACGACACCGGCCAGGCTTAAAATGTCGTCGCGGCTGATGCGCCCTGAAAAACTGGCGCGAGCCTGGTCTAAAAGGCTGATGGCGTCGCGCATGGCGCCATCGGCCAAACTGGCTATGGCCTCCAGGGCATCGGGATCAACTTCGATTCCATCAGCAGCGGCGATCTCCATCAGACGCTCAATCATGCTGCCGGTAGGGATGCGCCTGAACTCATAACGCTGGCAGCGGGAAAGGATAGTAGCCGGAATCCTGTGCGGCTCGGTCGTCGCCAAGATGAATACAGCATGAGCCGGCGGCTCTTCCAGCGTTTTCAACAGCGCATTGAAAGCGCTCGTAGACAGCATGTGGACTTCATCAATGATATATACCTTGAATTTGGCTTGGGACGGCATGTAAACGACTTCGTCGCATATCCGGCGGATGCTGTCGACGCTGTTGTTGGACGCAGCGTCCATTTCTACAATATCCATCAGGCTGCCGTCAAGCATGCCGCGGCAAATGGCACATTCATTGCATGGATTGCCCGTCTGCGGCTGGAGACAGTTGATGGCCCTGGCAAATATTTTGGCCAGGGTGGTCTTGCCAGTGCCCCGAGTGCCGCTGAAAAGGTAGGCGTGGGCGATCTGGCCGCTGATTACCGATTGCCGCAAGGCAAACACAGCGTGCTTTTGCTCGACGACTTCGTCAAAGACCTTAGGCCGCCATTCTCGATAAAGTGCCAGATGAGCCATGATTTTGCCTCCTTCCAGGACTTTGTCCAGCGGAAAAATCGCCATGTCTGATCCGCAGCCGACGCAGGTTTGCCTGCGGCACATACGGTTGACCGCTTACCGCTGCTTCCTTCCGGACCTGACGGGGTTCACGGGCCGCATCGCACAGGACCAACGATCGGCTGCAGATCAGACACGGCGGGTGCTGATGCGACGCCATTATAACACATGTCTCCCTGCCAAGTCACCAAGTATGTTAAAATAGGGCGCCGTCATGATAGAATAATCTGATGAGGGGAGGCGCTTATCATGAATTTTTCCCGATTGCCGCAGACTCTTCACAAAACCAATTGGCGCGTCTGGCTCCAGGATGTCCTGTTCATGCTGGCTGGCAGCCTGATATCCGCTTTTGCCGTCAATGTTTTCTATGTTCCCAATAAATTGACCATGGGCGGCGTGTCCGGCATTGTCTCGATTATTTACCAGCTGACTGGCAAGGGCGAATTTCTGCCATTTGGCGTTCTCTTTATTCTGCTTAATATCCCGCTGGTCCTGCTGGGGTGGAGAATGATCAGCCTGCGCTTCATTTGGCGCAGCTTGATCGGCACGCTGGTTTATTCCGTGCTGATTGACCTTACAGGACCGACGATGGCCGGCTGGTATACCCATTACATCGATCGGCCTTTACAAAGCGGCGGAGCCGATCCTTTGATCTACTGCCTTTTTGGCGGCGTTATTTACGGCGTCGGCCTGGGCATGATTTTTCGTGGTGGATATACGACCGGCGGCACCGACATCCTGGCCCTGGTGATCAAGCGCCGCCTGAAAACTTTGAGCACCGGCCAGTTCCTCATGATCCTGGATGCCCTGATCGTCCTGGTTTCAGTTCTTGCCTACCGGGAAACGGCTGGCCCGGGCATATTGATGGGCATGTATTCCTTTATAGCCATGTATTTGACTTCCAAAAGCATAGACATCCTGATTGAAGGCTTCGACTATTGCCGCGCAGCCTACATTATTTCCGATAAAAACAATGAGATCGCGGAAAAGATTTTGCATCAGCTGAACCGCGGCGTCACCTCGCTTAAAGGCAAGGGCATGTATACAGGCCAAGCCAAAGACGTCCTGCTCTGTGTGCTTTCCAAAAAGCAGATTCCCTACATGAAGGAAATTGTTTCCGATGTCGACCCGAATGCCTTCGTGATTGTGGTTGAAGCCAGGGAAGTTCTTGGCGAGGGCTTTGGCAACGCCATGGAAATCTGATTGGCTATGGCTGGCTTTCCTTAGCGGCTGAATTAGCCTTGCATGCCCGAGATATAATCATAAAAGGTTTGCGCGACATCTGCCTGAACCTGATGGGCGGCGGCGGCGCTGGCCATTTCCGTCATGACGCAAAGAACGAAGGGTTCACCGGCAAAGACGATGCCGACATCATTTTCAGCGGAATAAGTTCCATTGGTGCCGATTTTATGCGCAACTCGGACATCTGAAGGAATTCCTTTCTGGATGCCGAAATCGAATTCGGTCTGGCAGAGGTCGTCGATCAAAGGTTGGTAAATTGAAGGAGCTTCCTGCCAAAGCCGATAAAGCTTGATGGCATGGGAACCCAGATCCAGCGCACAGGTGCGATGCTTGCCGCTCTGAGCCTGACCGGCATAATTTTTATAAGAGATTGACTGGCGATAGTCGACCACCCCGCTGATTTCTTTCAAAAACGGATTGACGGCGTCGATTCCGCCTAGACGGCGAATGATCATGTTTGTCCCGCAATTGTCGCTGATCCGGATTGACAATCCGGAGGTTTCCCGCACCGTAAATTTTGTTCCATTAGCTTCGTATTGGATCGATCCGGTGCCGGATTCATAATCCCCGGTTGGGTAATTTCGATTGTCATAGCTCAGGATTTCGTCAGCCGGGATTTTTTCGCTGGCAATCTGTGTATACAAAAAGGTGTTGATGCCCAGCTTGATTGAACTGGCGGCAACAAAAGGCTGGTCAGCTTGATATTGCCAGCTTTCATCATTCTCCAGATTGTAATAATAAACGCCGAAACGCCCGGGTTTGCTTTTCAAGAGGGACGTGACCCGATCGGTTGCCGCTTGCAGAAGATTCTGGCGTTCCGCCAAACTGATTGTGGCCGCTTGCGAAGACATGGCGGCAGTCGTCGCTTCAGTGACTGCTGCTGACGAATGGGCTGTCGCTGTAGTCGCAGTGTTTTGGTCAGCGCTTTCCTGGGTTTGCGGGTTTGTGGTGCCGGATGTGCCATTATCCTGTGAATTTCCCGGAAAAAAGACCCAGAGCTGCCAAATCCCGATTGACAGCACGACGAGCAAGGCCAAAACAGAATAAACCCGCCGCTTGAGCCGTTTCTGGCGTCGGGCGACTATGCTGCCCCGGGCCAGCGAGTGTACGGTGCGGTCATGGCCGTAATCGTTTATGGCAAATGACTTGCTGTCAGCGTGGTTTTTTGGTTGGTTTTTTTTCATTTTGGACAATTCCCCCTTCAGCGGCACCGTTTAGGATAGCAGATTTTTTCTGATTAGAACAGGCCGCTGATTTTCCCTGTTTCATCAATATCTATTTTTTCAGCTGCCGGCAATCTGGGCAACCCCGGCATGGTCATGATGTCCCCGGTCAAGGCGACCAGGAAACCTGCGCCGGCGGAGAGCCGGACTTCCCGGACCGTAATGGTAAAACCGGTTGGGCGGCCCAGCTGGCTCGGATCGTCTGATAAGGAATATTGGGTTTTGGCCATGCAAACCGGAAGCATGGCATAACCGGCTTTAATAATGCTTTCCAGATCTTTTCTGGCGGCGACAGTCAGGTTGATGTCCAAAGCCCCGTAAATCTTCTGGGCAATCGTCCGCATCTTTTCTTCTGGCGGCATCTGGTCGGGATAAAGCAAACGGAAGTCGGATGGTTCATCAGCCAGCACTTTCAGGAGCGTTCTCGCCAGCTCTTGTCCGCCGGCACCGCCTTTGCCGAACACTTCCGACAAGGCCATATGAACGCCAAGCCGCCGGCATTGATCGTCGATCATCGTAAGTTCGGCCGGCGTGTCGCTGGCAAACCGGTTTACGGCCACAATGCAGGTTACGCCGAAAGACCGGATGTTCTCGATGTGCTTGACCAGATTGGGAAGTCCGGCTTCGAGCGCAGCCAGATTTTCCCTGGCCAAATCAGCTTTGCTGACTCCGCCGTTGTATTTCAATGCCCGCACGGTCGCGACAAGAACCACCGCCGAGGGTTTCAGCCCCGACGCGCGGCATTTGATGTCAAAAAACTTCTCGGCGCCAAGGTCGGCGCCAAATCCGGCTTCGGTGACCAAAAAATCCGAAAGCTTTAGGCCAAGGCGGGTTGCCCGCAAGCTGTTGCAGCCATGGGCGATATTGGCGAACGGACCCCCGTGCACCAGCGCCGGGGTGCCTTCCAGGGTTTGCACCAGATTGGGCTTGATGGCATCCTTCAAGAGCGTTGCCAGCGAACCGGCTGCCTTCAGGTCATCAGCCGTGATCGGCTTCCCGTCAAAGGTATAGGCTACAACAATCCGGCGCAGCCGTTCTTTCAAATCTTTCAGGTCGGCAGCCAGACACAGGACTGCCATGATTTCAGAAGCGACCGATATATTGAAGCTGTCCTCGCGGGGGATGCCATCGGCCCTGCCGCCGAGACCGGCCACAATATGCCTGAGCTCCCGGTCATTCATGTCCATGCAGCGTTTCCACGTGATGCGCCGCGGATCTATTTGCAAGGCGTTTCCCTGATGGATGTGATTGTCCAGCAATGCTGCCAGCAGGTTATTGGCGGTTGTAACAGCATGGATGTCGCCGGTAAAATGAAGATTGATGTCTTCCATCGGCACAACCTGGGAATATCCGCCGCCGGCCGCGCCGCCCTTGATGCCGAAAACGGGGCCCAGCGAGGGTTCGCGCAAGGCGATGACTGCAGATTTGCCCAGCTGGCACAAGGCCTGGCCGAGACCGACTGCGGTCGTCGTTTTACCTTCGCCGGCGGGCGTGGGGTTGATGGCGGTGACCAGGACCAGATGTCCATCTGGACGATCCTTGATGCGCTGCCATAGGTCATCATTCAACTTTGCCTTGTAATGGCCATAGGGTTCCCATTCATGACTCTGGATTTTTAGCTGGCCAGCGATTTCGCTGATTGGCTTTAAAATGGTCTGGCTGGCGATTTCGATGTCAGAAAGCATAAATTGATCCTCCAGAATAGTGGTTTGTCTGTTAAATATGAAAGGCAGCCCAATATTTTGGGCATCATATCGCATTATACCACAATCCATGGTGGTGGTTGTTTGACTTTAGTTTACGAAAGTGATACAATACGCGCTATGGGGTTTGGGTCAATGAACAGGGAAAATCAGGTGCCGGAGGTGTTGTTCAGATGATTGTGAAAGCGGATCTCGATACCTGCAGAAAAGGCATGGAAGCCTATGTCGGCAAAAAGGTCAAGCTCAGATCCAATGGCGGAAGAAAAAGAACCATCGTGCAGGAGGGAATCCTCGACAGTTGTTATCCAAATGTATTTACAGTCCGTTGCTCTAAACGGAATGCCTATCAGGAAATGGTTTCCTATAGCTATGTCGATATTCTGACCCGCGTTGTGGAAATTGCTATTGAATCAGAGGCCGATCGATGTGAATTGGCAAATTGAGAGCCGACCGAGAGACCCTGACAGCCCGCGGGAAACCGCGGGCTTTTTCAGCAGGAGGATAGCATGCGCCAACTGACTGTAGCCGCTTTGGCCAAAATCAATCTATCCCTTGACGTCGTTGGCCGCCGCCCGGATGGCTATCATCTTTTGGCGACCATCATGCAGAGCCTTGAATTAGCCGACCAGGTCAGGGTCGGCCTGAATACCAGGCGCGGGCAGATCGGATTGACCTGCGACCGGCCTGGCATACCGCGAAACAGCCGGAATACGGCCTTTAAGGCCGCGCAGTTGTTTTTAGAAGCCACCAACGCAGCTTTTGGCGTCGACATTGACATTGTCAAACGGATTCCCGCTTCTGCCGGGCTTGCCGGAGGCAGCACAGATGCCGCCGCCGTTCTTTTTGCACTGGATCAGTTGCTGCCGGGCTGCCTGACGCGGCCGGAGCTTTTTTCCATAGCGGCCAAAGTCGGCGCAGATGTGCCATTCTGCCTTCAAGGCGGAACGGTCTTTTGTGAAGGCATCGGTGAACAATTGACGCCCTTGCCGGCATTGGATCAGGTGCCGGTCCTCTTGCTGAAACCGGATTTCGGATTGAGCACGCCCTGGGTTTTCAACCACCTTGATCGGAATCATTTGGGACAGCGCCCTGATCATCAAGTTATTCTTGATGCCTTAAAGACAAAGGATCTGAGCCGGCTGGCCGCCCATACGGCCAATGTCCTCGAATCGGTTTCGCTGCCGGCCTACCCGGTTTTGCGGCATTTAAAAGAGCTGCTCCGGGAATCGGACGCCTCCCTGGTGCTCATGAGCGGCAGCGGCCCCACCGTTTTTGGCCTCTTTGACAATCAGGCGGCCTGCGACCTGGCGATGAAGCAGCTAATACCAAAGCTGCCGCCGGCGACGCAGCTTTTTTCCACCAGGACGGCATCTTGCGGTCCGCAGGTCATCACTTTGCACCAGGAAGCAAAACCATAGGAGCAGCTGATTATGCGAAAAAGATCAAATGACAACCCTGTTCGGGGCGTCCGACCCAACAGCGCCGCCGCTTCCGGCGGATCACGCCGCCGGCAAAATGCCGGGAGAATCCGCTTTTGGCCGGCGTTTCTGGTTTTGGCGATTGCCCTGGTGCTTATTGTAAGCCAACTGGTTTTTGGCAGTCATTTCAGCTGGCCAAAAATATTTGGATTTGCCCCTGATTTGACAACAGCCAAGACAACACCCGGCGGATCGCCAGGCAGCCAGATGATTTCTTCTACAGCGCCAGACGGGACATTAAGCCCAACCGTCCCGATTCCCAGCCCATCCCCGACAACTGTGCCCGAAACCAGAATTACGCTGGCGGCTGTCGGCGACATCATTTTACATCAGGCGGTCATTGACGGCGGCCTTGTTTCCGGCAAGCCGCAAACGGCGAAGTACGATTATACCCCGATTTTTCAATATGTGCGGCCGATCTTGCAAGCGGCTGATTTGGGGCTGGCCAATTATGAAGGAACATTAGCCGGGCCGCCCTATAGCGGCTACCCGTTTTTTTGCGCGCCTGACGCTATTGCCGATGCTTTGGCCGATGCCGGCATCAAGGTTGCCTGGACAGCCAATAATCATACGATCGATAAAGGATTAAAGGGTGTGGTTCGCACGGCCCAGGTCTTTTTGGACAAGGGTTTTCAAGTGATAGGCACAAGACCCGATGAAACAAAACCGGCGGATGCGGTCATCGATGTCGAGGGGATCAAGATCGGCTTGATGGCATATACCTTTGAAACAACCGGGTCGGCAAGCCAGAAGGCATTGAACGGCATTGCCATGCCGGAAGCGGCGGATCCCTTGATCGATTCGTTCAATCCGTACCGCGCTGAATCCCTGGCACGCGACATGAAGGCGATGCTAAAACGCGTTGCCGCTTTGCGGGAACAGGGCGCTGAAATCATCTGCCTCTCTCTTCACTGGGGCAACGAGTACCAGACCAGAAGCGGCAGCTATCAACGCCAGATGGCCCAGCAACTGTCGGATGCCGGTGTGGAACTGATCATCGGGCATCATCCGCATGTCCTGCAGGAAATAGATGTTTTAACCTCAAAAACAACCGGAAAACCGACGCTGGTCTATTATTCGATCGGCAATTTTCTGGCCAATATGGACTACAATACGCATGATACTGCCGGGAAAGCCCAGGATGCAGTGATTGCCAGGATTACGCTGCATAAAGGTTCTTCCGGCGTCAACATCGAGCTGGGTGAATATGTCCCGACCCATGTCGTGCGCGTTCCCAAGGGCAGTGGGCTGCAGCACCTGATCGTTCCGGTTCTGCCAGCACTTGCCGATCCCGCCGCCTACCAGACGACGCAAAAAGAAATGCAGGCGGCTGCAACCCGGATTTCGGCCATCCTCGGACAATCGCAGGGAAATGAGATTTTGACAGTCAAACAGACTGAACGATAAAAGGAAACATTATGGGCGTACTTTTCTTTGCAGCGCTTCTTGGCTACGCGCTTGTTTTCAAAATCCTGGTGCCTGACCTGGAAATCGGATCCATGATCTTCTGCGCCTTTTCAAGTATGGCAATAATCTCCTATCTGGTCATAATCCTGCTCGGCTGCTATTCGACAGGCGCCTATATAATCATTGTTGGCGGCATGGCCGGGTTGATCGGAGCAGGCATTTTTCTAACATTCAGAAACCGGTGCGGTTTGAAAGCCCTGATTTCCCCTTCGCTAATGATCTTTATCGGACTTGTCCTTTTTTCTGTGATTTTTCTGCAACATGCCGTTTTGAGAAGTCACGACGACTATTCTTTTTGGGGCCGTGCAGTAAAAGAATTGTTTGTATTTAATAAATCCTACTTCAATGTCGATTCCAATATTGCCCATAGTGATTATTGCCCTGCATTCGTCCCGCTCCAATATGCGGTCGTACGCGTTTTTGGCTGGCAAAACAAGTATTTGTTTTATGTTGTTGCTGCTTGCCTGGCATCCATTTTGAGCATGATGGCTGATTTTTTCACTTGGCGGAAAATAAAATATGCGTTTGCGTTGTAGCGCTGCTTTTGGCGTTTTACCCCTATCGCAATACCTATTCTATCGCATCGTTATATATTGATGGCCCCTTGGCCATGATTTTTGCCGGAGGGATAGTCAAGTGGTTCAACCGGAAAGACAACAGCCTGGCGTCAATTTTGCCGAGCATACTCTGCATGGCTGTTTTGCCCTTGCTCAAAATCTATATTGGACTCCTGTTTGCCTGCGTTTTTCTTGTTTTGATGCTGATCGAATACCTGAGGTCGCACAGGGATATAGCCAAAGCCAAAGCCACCAGGCAAGCTGGTTTTTTGCCAATCAAGCCCGGCATGATTATTGTGCCGCTAATCATCGTTTTGTTTATGCAATTCAGCTGGTCTGCCTACTATCATTATCATTCGGAACTCGTTCAATATGAGCGGCAGGTTGCTGAAGCGAATTATTCAGGGGATTCAATTCAGGAAACGACCGGCAAGCCAGTTTTTTCCATTCGCTATTTGTTTAGCGGAAATCCACGAAGCGGCAAAATTGCTTCAGGTTTTTCACAAGAGCAGCTTAAGCAAGCAATATCGTCGGCCAGGCGGACGATGTACAGTTTTTTTGACACAAAACTGAATGGAACACCTTTTACGATTTTTTCATTATCCATGCTGGTCATGCTTGGACTGTTCATCCTCGTTCATTATTCCAAAGATGATTTGCGGCAAAAACTGAAGCGGACCTATATTACGATAGCTTGCGCGGCGATGGCTTATGCCGTTGGAACGTTTGCCACACTCCTGATTCAACCGGAAATAGCCGGAAGCATGATTCGCTATGCGGGAGTGATTCTTATCCCGGGTGCGGCAATCCTGTTTTTCTACTGCAATTACATCGCCGCCTATTCTGATAAACAGGCCAGGCCGGCCGCTTTGCTTTGCATACTGGTTGCCGTTGTCCTGCTTTTGGTCAATTTGTCTCCAAGCACGCTGAAATCTGCCTACCAGGCCAACCAGGAATTTACAGCGGCGACCCATGTCCGGAAAATGCTGGCAAGGATGGGAGAGAGTCAGAACACAAATGAACGGATTTTTTTCATTGATAATGTAAAAGATGGGAAGTATGCATTTGATGCGAGCGGAGTCACTTATTGCTATCAATATTTTTCTTTGCCGGCGCAGGCTGATGCGATTTATTTTCCGTATGGCTCCGAGCAGGATTATGCTGAAGTGACAGAAGAATACATCAAGGGGCGATTGATCAGACACCGGGCGGATAAAATCGTGTGCATGATTGACAATGTTGAACTGCAAGAAAAAATCGCCGGCATTTTGGGAATTTCGCCTCAAGCTGCCCAACCCTGGGTCATTCAAGTCAATGCCGGCAACGGACAGCTGATTTACTCGCTGATCAAAAACTAGGATTTGTCCAGCGCGCAGCAGCAGATTTTGTTTTTTGAACCGTTTGAATAAAAGATATATCATGCCAGGCCAATTGCTGATATACTTCTTGATAGATAAAGAAGATATAGCATATCGGGCTGCCTGAAATGAAGCAATTTGGGGCTAGTTGACAGAAGGCGGCCCGGCCTTGTATAATCTTAACACTATTGTTTTGAATCACGATGGAGGTGTATATACAGATGAAAATGACATATCAGCCGAAAAAACGGCAAAGATCCAAGGAGCATGGCTTCAGAAAGCGCATGCGCACGGCATCTGGAAGAGATATTCTTAGAAGACGCAGACTGAAGGGCAGAAAGCAGCTGACCGCTTGAAGACCGCACGCCCTGTGGTCTTTCTTCTTTTTAATCTGGATTCTTCATTATTCAGAAGATCAAGAGAGGAAAGGGAATAGTCGTGAAACTGACGCAATCTTTGCGCATGAATTACGAATTCTCCCGGGTCTACCATAAGGGTCGATATCTTGCCGGTCGCTATGTTGTTCTGCATTACCTGAAAAGGCCTGGCCGCAGCAACCGGCTTGGCGTGACTGCCAGCCGGCGGATCAAAGGCAGCGTTTTGCGCAATCGGATCAAACGTCTGCTTAGGGAAAGCTACCGACAAATTGAAGACCAATTGTCCCAGGGGTTTGATTTGATCCTGGTCGGACGGGAAACTCCTGAACCACCCGACTATCACGCGATTTGCCAGGAATTGGAACGCTTGTTGACCCGATCCGGCATCTGCCAGCCGAACCAAAAAGCCGGCATGCAAAAACGGGCCGATGAAATATCCGAAACGCAGTCAGAATGTACTGCCCAATCAACGAAGGAATAATCTGCCGATGATTCGCCGATTGATGATTCGTATGATTCGCTGGTATCAGCGCCATATTTCGCCGCACCTGGGCAACTGCTGCAAGTATTTGCCAACCTGTTCCCAGTATGCGGTCGAGGCCATTGAACGTTATGGCCCGCTGCGCGGCGGCCTTTTGGCCTTTTGGCGCATCCTGCGTTGCAATCCGCTTAGCAAAGGCGGTTATGATCCGGTACGGTAAACAACATCTGATCCCCGCCACTGGCTGCCAGGCAGCCAGTCTTTTTCAAAAAATGAAGGAGAACCTTAAATGAATCTGTTTGTGGTTTCGCTTGGCTTAATGGATCCCCTCTATATTGCTTTTGGCTGGTTCATGCGGGTTCTATACAATGTAATCGGCAATTATGGCCTGGTGATCATTGTATTTACGATCATTCTGCGTGGCTTGATGATTCCCTTGGGCATCAATCAGCAAAAAAGCAGTTTGAAGCAACAGGCCCTGCAAGGGGAAATTGCCGAAATTCAGAGGCTGCATCCCAACGACAAGGCAAAGCAGAGTGAACTCCAGATGGAGCTTTATAAAAAGCACGGCGCGTCCCCGTTGTCGGGCTGTCTGCCGGCTATCCTGCAATTGATTATCATTTGGCCGATTTTCAAGATCATTCAGGCTCCGCTGCAATATATCATGAATATTTCATCGGAAAAAATGACTGCGATCGGAGCCTTGCTCAACCAGACAAAAGATGCTGCGGGCAATCCGCTCATCGCCAAGGCCACATCCGACAACATCACCATTCTCAATACCCTGAATGACCATGCCTCAGCGCTGGGTACTGTTGTCAACAACGGATTGATGAACCTGAATCAGCTGATTGACTTGAAATTTCTGGGAATGAATCTGGGCCTGAAGCCGTCTTACCTGCCGGCAAACCTGTTTGGCGAACAATGGGCGACTTATCTGCCCTTGCTGATCTTCCCCGCGATTGTTGTGCTAACCACGTTGATCCAGATGAAAATCACCAGGCTCACGATGCCCAACCGCAAGAAAAAAGAAGATGCCAAGGAGCGGGAAAAGCTGAATCCTGCCCGTGCGGGACAGTCGCCTGAGGACAAGACCGAATCGATGATGAAAAGCATGAACATCATTATGCCGATTTTCATGCTCTGGACGACCTTTTCCATGCCGGCTGCCATGGGCCTTTACTGGATCATCGGCAATATCATGATGATTTTGCAATCTGTGCTGATATATTTCATGTTTACCAAAAAACTTGATCAGCCGACCGAAGAAGTGACAATAAAAGCATAACCCAGGATTGCCCGGACCTGATTTTCGGGGTTGTCCTGATCAAGGAGGAATCATAAATGGCTGTTTCAATTGAAAAAAGCGGTAAGTCAGTCCAACAGGCAATCAATGATGCTTTGGATGAGCTCGGCCTTTCTGTGGATGATGTAATCATCGAGGTTATTGACGAAGGTGAAAGCGGCGGATTGCTTGGACTTGGCCGCCGCCCGGCGCGCGTTCGCGTCACTGCCGAAGAAGCGAATTTGCCGGAAGTTTCCGAAGCGCAGGAATCCAATGAATACTTTGGCGACGATGACGAATATGCCGGTGATCCTGAAACGCCGGAAGAAGCTGAGGCATCCGCTTACGTAGCCGCGATTCTGTCCGGGATCGGCATTCATGGGAAAATCAGTTCTTTCCGCGAAGAAGACACCTTGCATATTGATGTTAATGGCCCGGACTGTGGCGCGGCAATCGGCCGCCATGGCGAAACCCTGGAAGCCATTCAATATCTGGCGTCATTGGTCGCCAACAAATATTGCGAAGAACGAGTCCGGGTTATTTTGGACATTGGCGGTTATCGCCGCCGCCGGGAAAGCGCACTGATCAGCCTGGCTGAGCGTGCCGCCGACAAAGTTGCCCATTCCGGCCTGCGCTATAATCTTGATCCGATGAGCCCGGCCGAGCGCCGGATCATCCATGCTGCCTTGCAGAACTTCCCGGGTGTGACAACCTTTAGCGAGGGAGAAGAACCAGAGCGGCATGTTGTGATTGCTCCCAGCCAGGACTCTTGATCCGAATGGCTTGAACATGTCTTGTGTAGAACCGACAATCAGTCCGGCACCCGCGGGGTTTGAGGCTGTCTGCGCAGCTGTGGCAACGCCGCCCGGCCAAAGCGGGTTAGCGGTTATCCGTTTATCTGGAGCAAAGAGCTCGGAAGCCGCTGAACTGATTTTTCGCGCAACAAGCCCGCGTTTCCCGAAAGTAACCCGGATGCCCGGCTATACTTGCGCGGTCGGCTATATTGTTGATCCAAAAGACAGCACGGTCATTGACCAGGTTGTCTTGACCAGGTTTACAGCGCCACACTCTTTTACCGGCGAAGACGTTATCGAAATAAGCTGTCACGGCGGCACCGCGGTCAAACAGGCCATCCTGGATTGCCTGTTTCGCTTGGGCGTGCAGCCGGCTGAAGCCGGCGAATTCACCCGCCGGGCTTTTTTATCCGGCAAACTTGATCTGATCCAGGCCGAAGCGGTTATGGACCTGATCCAGGCCGGTGCCAAAAAGGCGTTTCAAGCCGCGTCCGCGCAATTGCAGGGCGCCTTGTCCCAGAAAATACGGCTGCTTTCCGATGCCAATTATCATTTGCTTGCTCAAGTCGAACTGATCCTTGAATATCCGGAACATGAAGATACGCCGTCAGCGTCAGCCGACTTGGCCGGCCGGCTCACCGGATTGCGCCGGCAAATGCAAACCTTGATCGATAGTTACCGCCAGGGCCGTCTGCTGCGCGAAGGCATGACCGTAGTGATCGCCGGCCGGCCGAATGCGGGGAAATCTTCCCTGCTGAATGCTTTGGCTGGCTATGACCGGGCGATCGTTACCCCGATCCCCGGCACAACCCGCGATACGGTTGAGGAACTGGTGGATATTGCCGGTTTGCCCACCCGGCTGATCGACACTGCCGGCTTGCGTGAAACAGACAATCTTGTGGAGCGTCTGGGCGTTGACCGGGCAAAAGCGGCTTTACAGTCGGCCGACTTGATTTTCTGGCTGGTTTCACCGCCGCTTTCAGATCTTGCCGTTGAACTTGATGAAGTTGGCGCTGCTTCTGCCCTGCCGCTGGTGATTGTCGCCGGCAAGGACGACCTGGCTGAAAGCCAGGAATTGAGGCAGCTTTTGCAAAAAAACCTGCCCGGGCATCCGATTGTTCCGTTTTCGGCTATATCGGGCGAAGGTCTGGAACAATTGCGCCAGGCGATTGTTGATCGCTATCGGGAGGTTGGCAGTTCTTCCGCTGAGGAGACCCTGATTACCAACAGCCGCCACAAGGCCTGCCTGGACAAAGCCATCAATCTGCTGGATCAAGCCCTGGATGCATTAAACTCGGGTATCCCGCTGGATCTGATTGCCTCGTTGCTGCGGGGCGTTGCGGATGCTTTAGCGGGAATAACCGGCGATGCGGTGTCAGAGGAGTTGATCCACACCATTTTTTCCCGGTTTTGCGTTGGGAAATGACCGGGATAAAACAAAAGCGGATCTTATTCTAAAAACAATCCGGCTTTAAGCCGATAAAATCAACGCAAATTTGCAAAAAGGGATGAAGCCATTGATTACGCTTGAACAAGCGCTGCAAAATAAGGAAGCCTGGCTGGCGGGTGATACGGACGTCGTTGTGATCGGCGCCGGTCATGCTGGCTGCGAAGCGGCCCTGGCTGCGGCCAGGCTGGGTTTCAGAACCCTGCTTTTCGGCATGAATCTCGATGCTTTGGCCAACATGCCATGCAATCCCAACATTGGCGGCACGGCCAAAGGCCAGCTGGTGCGTGAAATCGATGCGCTTGGCGGCGAAATGGGAAAAGTCGCCGACCGCACCATGATTCAATTCCGCATGTTGAACGCCTCCAAAGGTCCTGCCGTTTTATCTCCCCGGGCCCAGATCGACCGGCGCAATTACCAAACCCGGATGAAGCAGGTCATCGAGCAGCAGCCGGGGCTTACGCTGCGCCAGGCTGAAATCGTCGATATCCTTGGCGAAAATACATCAAACGGACCGGCCGTGGCTGGCGTCAAAACCAGAGCGGGGGCGATTTTCCGCTGCCGGGCGGCAGTTGTTTCCACCGGAACCTATTTGGAAGGCCGGATCATTATTGGGGATTGCCAGTATAGCGGCGGTCCGGACAGCCTTTTCCCGGCCCAAGGATTGTCCGATTCTTTGCGGGATCTCGGATTGCCCCTCCAGCGTTTTAAAACAGGCACACCCGTGCGGGTCAACCGCCTTTCAATTGATTTTTCCGCCTTGGACCGCCAGGGTGGAGATGCCCGGATCGTGCCCTTTTCTTTTGAGCATGAGGATCAGCCGCTGCTTGAGCATGAGGATCAAATGCCTTGCTGGCTGACTTGGACAGCGCCGGAAACAAAGCAGGTTATTCGCGATAATCTGCACCGTTCACCGCTATACAGCGGCATGATCGAAGGGGTTGGCCCGCGCTACTGCCCTTCGATCGAAGACAAGTTTGTCAAATTTCCGGATAAAGAGCGGCATCAGGTTTTTATCGAACCGATGGGGCGGGACACTGAAGAAATGTACCTGCAAGGAATGTCCAGCAGCATGCCGGAAGATGTCCAGCAAAAAATGGTTCGCTCCTTGCCGGGCTTAAGCGATGCCCGGATTCAACGCAGTGCATACGCCATCGAATACGACTGCTTTGATCCAACCTGCCTGAAATCATCGCTGGAAAGCAAGCAGGTGCGAGGCTTGTTCGGCGCAGGACAGATCAACGGATCTTCCGGATATGAAGAGGCGGCAGCCCAGGGGCTGATCGCCGGAATCAACGCGGCCCGCCTGCTTTCTGGCAAGGAACCGCTGATTTTGGATCGTTCGCAGGCCTATATCGGTGTTTTGATTGATGATTTGGTCACTAAAGGGACTGCCGAGCCTTACCGGATGATGACGGCGCGAGCTGAATACCGCCTGCTTCTAAGACAGGACAATGCCGATGCCCGCCTGACTCCGCTTGGATTTCAAATCGGCTTGATCAATGAAGCGCGCTGGCAGCGTTTTCTGAAGAAGCAGGAACGCATTCAATCGGAAATCGAGCGCTGCCTTCTGACAAGGCTTCGTCCGGACGAGCCGGTCAACCGCTTGCTGGAGCAAGCCGGCAGTGCGCCGATCCGTAGCGGCGCAACTTTGGCCGATCTGTTGAAACGGCCGGAGCTGTCCTATCAAAAGCTGGCTGCTGTCGACCCGGGGAGACCGGAGCTTAGCTGGTCCGAACAATTTTGCGTGGAAGTTTCGCTGAAATACGAAGGTTATATCCGGCTGGAAATGGATCGGATCGAACATTTCCGGAAGATGGAGCAAAAATTGCTGCCGGCCGATATCGATTATCTTTCCATCAACGGCTTGCGTCTGGAAGCCCGGCAAAAGCTCGATCGGCTGAGGCCGGCGTCTGTCGGCCAGGCAAGCCGGATTTCCGGCGTTTCGCCGGCGGATATTTCTGTTTTGCTGGTTTATCTGCAGGCGATAAAGATGCGGCAGCAGACAGGGGCGGCCAATGGATGAGCCAATGACCCTGCCCATGTGGCTTCAGGAGATCGGCCGCCGGCTGGAATTGCCTTTTAGCGGGCAAACGATGGGGCAATATCTGGAATACGCCCGCTTGCTGCGCGAGTGGAATGAAAAGGTCAACCTTACAGCTATTCTTGATGATGAAGGCATCGCTGTTCGCCATATCATGGATTCCCTGACCTTGCTTCCTTTTCTCGACCAGTATTTGCCAAAAGACCAGGCGGCGGGCCTTAATTTGATCGATGTCGGCACCGGGGCGGGTTTTCCGGGACTGCCGCTTAAAATCCAGCGTCCGGATCTTCAGGTGCTGCTTTTGGATTCTCTGACGAAAAGGATTCGTTTTCTGGACGCGGTGATAGCCGCTTTGCATCTGGACGGTATTGATACGCGGCATGACCGGGCGGAAGATGCTGGCCACAGGAGCGACTTGCGTGAGCGCTTTGATGTGGCGACAGCGCGTGCCGTCGCTTCATTGCCGGTTCTTTGCGAGTATTGCCTGCCTTTTGTCCGGACCGGCGGCGCTTTTTTGGCCATGAAGGGGCTGGCTGCTGGCGAAGCGGCGGAAGCTGCCCGGGCCATTCACTTGCTTGGCGGCAAACTTAAAGCGGTTCATGAATTTATTCTGCCTGGAACCGAAATGAAACGGGCTGTTATAATCATTGAAAAAGTCAGGCCAACGCCGGCTGCCTATCCTCGCAAGGCGGGAAAGCCGGAACAGCAGCCGCTGCTTTAAAGGGCCTGACGCCTCTTTGGCAATTTCGGCAAAGGAACCGCCGAAATAGCCGCGCAAAGCCTGAAGCTGCCTGATTTATCGATATTTTCGGTGCAATTTGACACCAACTATGTTATAATATTTTGGATATGATTAAGGTTCATGACAGGAGGCTCAACTTGCATGGCTGATCAGCTGGACAAGAATCAAAACACAAACAAGCTGGACAAAAAAGATCTCCAGAAGATCAAAGAAGCAGCAGTCGATGCTGCTTTCAAAAATCCTGATAATACGATTATTCCAATCGATCTTGAAGTAGAAATGAAAAAATCATTCATCGATTATGCGATGAGTGTTATTTCCGACCGCGCACTGCCTGATGTGCGTGATGGGTTGAAACCAGTGCACCGGCGGATACTCTACTCGATGTTCACCCAGGGATTCACCCCGGACAAATCATACCGCAAATGCGCGACGACGGTCGGCGACGTGCTTGGCCGCTTTCATCCGCATGGCGATGCGGCCGTTTATGACTCGCTGGTCCGGATGGCTCAGGATTTTTCCATGCGCCACATGCTTGTGGACGGACATGGCAACTTCGGTTCGCGTGACGGAGACTCGCCGGCTGCCTACCGTTATACGGAAGCCCGCCTATCCAAAATATCCCTTGAAATGATGAGTGACATCAACAAAAACACTGTCGATTTCAAGCCGAATTTTGACGAGCATGAGATGGAGCCGATTGTTCTGCCTGCCCGTTTCCCGAATTTACTGGTCAATGGTTCAACGGGCATCGCTGTCGGCATGGCGACGAATATCCCGCCGCATAATCTGGCGGAAGTCATCGATGGCGTCAACATGCTGATCGACAATCCCGATACAACGGTCGAAGACCTGATGACGGTCATCAAAGGCCCCGATTTTCCGACCGCAGGAACAATTATCGGCCAATCAGGCATCCGCAACGCCTATCGGACGGGCAAAGGCCGGATTGTCGTCCGCTCCAACACGGATATCGAACCAATGAAAAACAACCGTCAGCGGATCATTGTGCATGACCTGCCCTATATGGTCAATAAGGCCCGCCTGATCGAACGGATTGCCGAACTGGTCAAGGACAAGAAAATCGAAGGCATCTCTGATTTGCGGGACGAATCGGACCGCAATGAAGCCGTCAGGATTGTCATTGAATTGAAAAAAGATGCCAATGCCAATGTTGTGCTCAATCAGCTTTATAAGAATACCCAATTGCAGGATTCGTTCAATGCCAACATGCTGGCCCTGGTTCCCGATGAACTGGGCCGGTTCGAGCCGCGGGTCGTCAATCTTCTTGAAGCCCTGCAATTCTATCTTGCCCATCAAAAGGATGTTATTCGCCGCCGGACCCGGTTTGAGCTGGAAAAAGCCGAAGCCCGCCGCCATATTGTCGAGGGGCTGCGCATTGCGATCGATCATATCGATGAGGTTATTTCGATTATCCGCAGCTCGAAGACGGAAGACCAGGCCAAAGAGCGCCTGATTGAACGATTTGCCTTCAGCGACCGGCAAGCCCAGCATATCGTCGATATGCGTTTGGGCCGTCTGACCGGGCTGGAACGTGAGAAACTCGAAAACGAATACCGCGACCTTTGCGGCAAAATCGAATATTATGGGCGTGTCCTTTCCGAAGAGCCTTTGCTGCTGGGGATTATCAAAGAAGAAATTGCCCAGACCCGCAACCGCTTTGCGGATGATCGGCGGACAGCCATCGAAGCTGGCGGGGATGACGATATTGACGACGAGTCTTTGATTCAGGAAGAAACCGTCGTCGTCACGCTGACCCACTTTGGCTATGTCAAGCGCATGCCGATCGATACCTACAATATTCAGCATCGCGGCGGCCGCGGGGTGAGCGGCATGCAAACCCGCGAAGAGGATTTTGTCGAGACGATCCTGACGACGTCGACACATGCGACGCTGCTCTTCTTTACCAATCGCGGCAAAGTCTATCGGATGAAAGGCTACCAGATTCCGGAAACCGGACGTCAGGCCAAAGGCATGGCGATCGTCAACCTGCTGCAGCTGGATGGCGGCGAAAAAGTCCGGACAGTGATCCCGATCCAGTCCTTTGAACAAGGCGGCTGCCTGATGATGGCTACCCGGGCCGGCGTTGTTAAAAAGACTGATCTGATCGACTATGGCAATATCAATAAGAATGGTCTGATTGCAGTCAATTTGCGTGAGGACGATGAACTTGTCGGGGTGCAGCTGACTGAAAGCCACCATGATATTGTTCTGGTGACCCGGCAGGGCATGTCCATCCGTTTTGCAGATGATGAGGTCCGCTCAACCGGCCGCAACACGCAAGGTGTGCGCGGGATCTTGCTGGACGAGGGCGATGTGGTCGTAGGCATGGCTCCGACCGATGCGACCAAGACTTTGCTGGTTGTGTCTGAAAGGGGCTTTGGCAAAAGGACTGACCTGGACGAGTACCGTGCCCAGACGCGCGGCGGCAAGGGCCTGATTACCTATAAACCTTCTGAAAAGACCGGGTTGCTGGCAGGAATCGCCCTGGTTGACGATAATAATGATGTAATCATGATCAATGATGCAGGTGTAATTATCCGCTTGCCGGCGGCCGAGATCCCCATTTTGACCAGAATTACCCAGGGTGTGACCCTGATGCGGACACGCGAGGGGAAAGTTGTCGATATTGCAATCGTGGAACATGACGATAGCGAAAGTGCAGAACCTGAAGAAAGCACGGAAGGCAGTGCGGACATTGATGCCGGCGATATTGCAAAAGAATGACTTAGGATGATCTGGCTTGCCAGGCTGAAAAGCCCTTAAGACAGCATTAAAAAGCCCATGACCGGTTTGTCGGTCATGGGCTTTTTTACCTCGAAGCAAAATTAAAAGGTTGAGACGATTAAACTGAAGCCTCGTTGATCTGATCGATGATCTGGCGAACCTGATTGGCTGAAAATTGCAGGAAA
>CAXXUX010000001.1:0-1217500 GCA_963677835.2 uncultured Saccharofermentans sp. | reverse complement strand
ACAGGTGGATGAGGAGAGAATCCTAAGACGAGCGGGAGAAGCGTTGTTAAGGAACTCGGCAAATTAACCCCGTAAGTTCGCAAGAAGGGGTGCCTCGAGAGAGGCCGCAGAGAATTGGCCCAAGCAACTGTTTAACAAAAACACAGGTCTCCGCTAAATCGAAAGATGAAGTATGGGGGCTGACGCCTGCCCGGTGCTGGAAGGTCACGGGAATCTGTTAGCGCAAGCAAAGCAGTGAACTTAAGCCCCAGTAAACGGCGGCCGTAACTATAACGGTCCTAAGGTAGCGAAATTCCTTGTCAGGTAAGTTCTGACCCGCACGAATGGCGTAATGACTTGGGCACTGTCTCAACAACGTACCCGGTGAAATTGTAGTACTTGTGAAGATGCAAGTTACCCGCGACTAGACGGAAAGACCCCATGGAGCTTCACTGTAGATTGCTACTGGGATTCGATATTGTCTGTACAGGATAGGTGGGAGGCGTTGAACGTATGGCGTCAGTTGTACGGGAGCCGACGTTGGGATACCACTCTGACAGTATTGGGTCTCTAACTGGTGGCCGTAATCCGGTCACAGGACAATGGCAGTCGGGCAGTTTGACTGGGGCGGTCGCCTCCAAAAAAGTAACGGAGGCGTCCAAAGGTTACCTCAGTACGGTTGGAAACCGTGCAACGAGTGCAAAGGCATAAGGTAGCCTGACTGCGAGACAAACACGTCGAGCAGGGACGAAAGTCGGGCTTAGTGATCCGGCGGTAGAAAGTGGAATTGCCGTCGCTCAACGGATAAAAGTTACCCTGGGGATAACAGGCTGATCTCCCCCAAGAGTTCACATCGACGGGGAGGTTTGGCACCTCGATGTCGGCTCATCACATCCTGGGGCTGTAGCAGGTCCCAAGGGTTCGGCTGTTCGCCGATTAAAGTGGTACGCGAGCTGGGTTCAGAACGTCGTGAGACAGTTCGGTCCCTATCTATCGTGGGCGTAGGAAATTTGAGAGGATCTGTCCCTAGTACGAGAGGACCGGGATGGACAAACCAATGGTGCACCAGTTGTCACGCCAGTGGCACAGCTGGGTAGCTAAGTTTGGATGGGATAAACGCTGAAAGCATCTAAGTGTGAAACCCACCTCAAGATGAGATTTCCCACAGCAATGGTAAGACCCCAAGTAGACTACTTGGTTGATAGGCCGGGTGTGTAAGCACAGTAATGTGTTCAGCTAACCGGTACTAATAGGTCGAGGACTTGACCACAAGTTATCAGGTTTTTGGATCGTCGATCGTTACCCTGATATAATTGATGGATGTAAACCTCATTACCCTTTGCTTTGAACTTCTTCCCTTCCTTTCTTTCCCCTTTCCCTTATGCAGTCCTGAGGGTGCATTCTTTCCCCTCAACCCTTCCGGTGGATATGACAGAGAGGCCACACCTGTTCCCATTCCGAACACAGCAGTTAAGCTCTCTGGTGCCGACGATACTTGGCTGGTAACGGCCCGGGAAAATAGGTCTCCGCCGGATTTACCAAGGCCACCGGGTCAAAACCGGTGGCCTTGATTTTTTATTTTACACATTTGCGAAAAGCGGGTGCTTGCAGAAAAATCATGATATAATAGGAAAGAATTGAGTCTGATGGAGGGTTGATGATATGTGCGCCAAAGTTCTCATAGTTGATGATGAACATAATATCGTGGATATTCTGAAAGCCAACCTGGAACGGGAAGGGTATCAGACAATTGCTGCTTATGACGGTGCACAGGCTCTGGAAATGGGATTGACGCTGAAACCAGACCTCGTATTGCTGGATTGCATGCTTCCCAAAATGGACGGGTTTGATGTCTGCCGCAAACTGCGCCAACAAACCAATGTCCCCATTCTGATGCTGACTGCCAAGAGTGAAGAAATTGATAAGGTTCTTGGTCTGGAACTTGGTGCCGATGATTATATCACCAAGCCTTTCAGCGTGCGTGAAGTGCTTGCGCGTGTTAAAGCGCAACTGCGCCGTGTCAGCCTGGCTGACATAGATCTTCTTGATCATCAGAAGATTATGACTTTCGGCGATTTGGAAATCGATCATGAGGCGTATCAGGTGCGCCGCGCCGGCGAGGTAATCGAACTGACCTTGCGCGAGTTCGAGCTTGTGCGTTTTCTGGCGCAAAATGCCGGGCAGGTCTTTTCACGGGAGGCCTTGCTGGAAAAAGTCTGGGGCTATGAATATTTTGGCGATGTTCGGACTGTTGATGTCACTGTGCGCCGGACCCGTGAGAAACTTGAACCAGATCAGCATAGCTACAAGTACATTTTGACAAAACGGGGCGTTGGTTATTATTTTGAAAAAAATCCGACGAACTGAAGGCTATATGGCCAAATATCATGAAACATGACAAAGGGGCGAACAGGTAATTAATGAAACTGGTTGGTCTGATCCAGTTTGGACTTGATAAGCTGAATCGGCTGAATGATTCACTGCGGCAGACACTGTCGGATATCCATCCGCTGCTGCTGATCTTATTGACTTTTTTGGCGACCGGAATTTTGCTCGGCTTATATTGCCGATTTGCCAACCGTCGTTATCGCAGCCGCAAAGATCAGGAGATTTCTTCAATGGTCAGCCAGTTTGTCGAGGAACGCAGCAAATCAGAAGCGATTCTGGCCGATTTGGATGTCGGCGTGATCGCTTACAGCAGCGACGGCATCATGATCAATACCAATCCGGCCGCCCGTAAAATGCTTGCTCCCAAAACCATTCCGGAAAAGCTCAAATTCTTTTTAGATGAATATGGCCAGGACAATGGCATTCAGGCTGCAATTCTCCTGGGCAGCGATACGATCAGCGGGAAAGTGCAGCTTTCAGACCGCATTTTAAGGCTGCGGCTCAAGGAATCGCGATTTGACGAAGGGCGCCGGGCCGGCACCCTGGTTGTTTTGCAGGACATAACCGACCAGGAAAGTGAGGAAAAACAGCGCAAGGAATTTGTTGCCAATGTTTCTCACGAATTAAAGACCCCACTGACTACGATAAAAACCTATTCGGAGTCGCTGCTTGACTGGGGACTTGTGGAAAAAAACAGCGAGGCCATCAGGAAAGATGTTTGGCGAATCCATGACGATTCGCTGCGCATGGAGAAATTGGTCGAAGACTTGCTGTTGTTGTCGAGCATTGATAGCAAAGGGATCCGCGTGCGCATGGAACTTCTGGATTTTGCCTTCCTGGTTCGCCAGGCGGTCGAACGCCTGCAGCATCAGGCGGCTGGAAAGCAGCTGGATATGGCTTGCTATACGTTGTCCCGCATTCCGTCGGTTTATGTTGACCGGACCGCCATGGAGCGTGTAATCACCAATTTGATCAGCAATGCCATCAAATACACCGATCGCGGTGGCGAAATCAAGGTTTATATCAGTTATTTGATTGATGATGTTTATGTCAAAGTGACCGATACCGGATTTGGTATCGACAAAGAGCATATGCCTCGCATTTTCAACCGTTTCTATCGTGTGGACATGACCGGCTCACGCATGTTTGGCGGCACCGGACTGGGGCTGTCCATTGCCAAAGAGCTGGTTGAATTGCATGGCGGCAAAATCAACGTCAACAGCATTCTGGGCAAAGGCACGGAATTTACCGTGATGGTTCCAACTGCCCGCAAGGTTTTCAATGATACGCTGGAAGGATTTCTGGTCAACAGTCCTTTGGCCGGATCTTTGCATTATGCTGCCGCCGCCGAACTCTTGCAGACGGCAATAGATCTTGAGCTGGTGGAAAGCCAGTTGAGCGAATTGACCAAGGACAATGCTCCCAAGCTGATGGAAAGGGCTTTGGAGCGGGATGCGCTTCAGCCGATCAAAGCGCCAGCCGGCAGCCAACGGCGCAAAAAAAATCCGATCGACGACAAACCCGACGGTCAAAGCAATGTTTCAGGCACCGGCAATGAAGTCAAATCTGCCAACAAAGCCGAATCTGCGGCTGACCAAACCGATATAACCGAAGAGCCGGCTGCCAATGCAGAATCAGTTGAATTGCTGCTATCAGATGACCTGGCCAAGGATTAATTTTAAATTGAGTGCTTTTACCGGAAAGGGGATTGCTTTGGCAAGTTATATTGTGCGTGGAGGAAATCGTCTGGTTGGCGATGTTACCATCAGCGGATCAAAAAATGCCGCTTTAGGCATCATTTCGGCAGCCATGCTGCTGGATGGAGCCTGCAAAATTGAAAATATGCCGGACGTTGCGGATATCAATGTCATGGTTGAAATCTGCAAATCATTGGGCGCCCAGATCCGCCGCGATTCGGAAGGTTCGATCTTCATTGATCCGAGTTCGATCAATACCTGGGAAGCTACCGACGAAAAAGTCCGCAGCATTCGCGGGTCCTATTATCTGTTAGGGGCTCTGCTCGGCCGGTTTAGCCACGCCAGCATTTACATGCCCGGCGGCTGCAACTTCGGGACACGCCCGATCGATCTGCATATGAAAGGTTTTGAGGCGTTGGGTGCCAGCGTGGCGATCGAATATGGCAAAATCCATGTCGAAGCAACAAAACTAAAAGGCGAGCATATTTTTCTGGATACGGTCAGTGTTGGAGCCACCATCAATATCATGATCGCCGCGGTCAAGGCGGAGGGCGTCACTGTCATTGAAAATGCCGCCCGTGAGCCACACATCGTCGATGTCGCCAACTTTCTGAATACGATGGGTGCGAACATTCGCGGCGCCGGCACCGATGTGATCCGCATAACCGGTGTTCCTGTCCTGCCTGCCGGCTGCTCCTACTCGATAATCCCCGATCAGATCGAAGCCGGCACCTATATGCTGGCTGCCGCCCTGACCCGGGGCGATGTCACCGTTCACAACATTATTCCCAAACATATGGAGCCGCTATCTGCCAAACTGGAAGAAATGGGCGCCGAAGTCGAGTCCGGCGACGATTCCATCCGGGTCAGCATCGATCCGGACTGCATGCTGCAGGCGACCAGTTTCAAGACAATGCCCTATCCGGGTTTTCCGACCGACTTGCAGCCGCAAACCACCGTGCTGCTGTGTACGGCCAAAGGCAACAGCCGGATGACGGAAAATGTCTGGGACAACCGTTTTCAGTATATCGACGACTTGAAAACAATGGGCGCCGATATTATGATATCCGGCAAACTGGCCATCATCGAAGGCAATGCCAAATTGACCGGCGCCAAAGTGACCGCCCGTGATCTGCGCGCAGGCGCAGCCATGGTGCTGGCTGGATTGGCGGCAGAAGGCGTGACGGAAATTTGCGAGATCTGCAAGGTTGAGCGCGGCTATGAAAATTTTGTCAATAAAATGCGAAACTTGGGCGCGGACATTACCCGCATCGAAAATTAATGGCTGAGGAATCGGTCAAAACCTGCGCGCTTAGAAGCGGCAGCAGCGGCAATGCCATTTTTGTCGGCAATCAAAAGACCCGTTTGCTGATCGACGCCGGCGTTTGTTGCCGGACGATCGAGCAATCCCTGCGGGAAATTGGCGAGTCGGCTGCCAACCTGAATGGTATTCTGGTTACGCATGAACACACCGACCATATTGCCGGTGTCGGCGTGCTGATGCGGCGCTACCGCATTCCCCTTTATGTCAATCAAGGCACCTGGCTGGCCATGCGTTCAACGATCGGCCCGGTTGACGAAGATCTGGTCCGGCCAATTTCTGCCGGTCAGCCCACAGACATCGGCGATCTGGCGATAACCAGCTTTGCCACGCCACATGACGCGGCTGACTCCGTGGGCTATCGGATCGAAACCAACGCTGGTGCCGTCGCGGTCTTCACAGACATCGGCGAATTGCAGGAAGGTCTTTTGCAAGCCGTTTTTGGCTGCAAAGCGGTTTACATTGAAGCTAATTATGACCAGGGCATGCTGATGGCCGGATCCTATCCAGCCATGCTGAAAAGGCGGATCAGCGGCCGCTTTGGCCATTTATCCAACGATGATTGCGCCTTGGCCGTTTGCCGCCTTTTGGAACACGGCACCAATCGTTTTGTCTTATCTCATATCAGCAAAGACAACAACTTCCCCGAGTTGGCGCAGCTTACGGTCAACAGCAAATTGCATGAAACCGGCGCCAGGCCCGGACAGGACTTTTGCCTGGGTATTGCCCAGCGGTTTGTTTTAAGCGAACCGGTCTGTTTTTAAGGACTGGAAAATGCGGCTGATTGTGCTATCTCCGGGAAAAGTCCGGGAATCCTGGCTTCAGGATGGTATCGATGAATATGTCCGCCGGCTCGGCCGCTATTGCCAGGTTAGCCTTTTGACTGTTGATGATGTGCCGGACAGCTGGCCGACCAGCAAGGCGCTTGAAGAAGAAGGCCGGCGGCTCCTGGCAAAACTTAAACCCCAATCCTTTGTCGTTGCGCTGGATTTAAAGGGCGAGCAGGTTGATTCGCCCCAATTGTCCCGGCTTCTGCCGGAATGGTTTCGGGAAGGCGGCAGCGAGGTGATTTTTGTGATCGGCGGTTCCAATGGCCTGGCTTCGGCTGTGCTTAACCGGGCCCAGGCGCGGCTTTGCCTGTCGCCCATGACTTTCACCCATCAGATGACCCGGCTGATCCTGCTTGAGCAAATCTACCGGGCGTTCAAGATCGGATCGGGTGAACCTTACCACAAGTAGCACCCGATTTAAAAAACAGCCAGAAAAGCGCGAAATACTGCTTGCCCCTGATCGGTCAGGATCGATTCCGGATGGAATTGCAACCCGAAAACAGGGAGGCGGTTATGCGAGATGCCCATGATCAGGCCATCCTGGCTTGTTGCTGTGATTCTCAGGCAGCTTGGCAAACTTTCCGGATCAACCGTCAACGAGTGATAGCGCCCAACCGTCAGCTGTGCCGGCAAGCCTTTAAACAGCGGACAATCCCGGTCCAAATTGATCAGGGATTGTTTTCCGTGCACCGGCTCCGGCGCCTCGATGATCCGGCCGCCAAAGGCTTCGGCTATTCCCTGATGCCCCAGGCAGATGCCCAGAAGCGGCACCCGATCGCAAAATTCATGGATGATGTCCAGCATGAGCCCGGCCTGGGCAGGATACCCCGGACCTGGCGACAGAATAATCCGTTCCGGCTTTAACCGGTGGATGTCGGCCAAAGTCAGGGCATCATTGCGATAGACCTGAATATCCGGATTGAGTTCGCCGACCATCTGATAGACATTGAAAGTAAATGAATCATAGTTATCAATCAGGAGAATCATAAAAAATCACCAGCCCTGTTAATCGCGGCGAATAAAGCCATTGCTTTGTTGACGGTTTCTTCATATTCGGTTTCGGGTACAGAGTCGGCGACGATGCCCGCGCCGGACTGGATATGAATCCGATTGTCTTTCAGGACTGCCGTGCGGATGGTGATGCAGGTGTCCAACTGCCCGTCAAATCCCAGATAGCCGACTGCGCCGCCGTAGGGTCCGCGCCGGACGGTCTCGAGTTCGTCGATGATTTCCATGGCCCGGATTTTTGGCGCGCCGGACAAGGTCCCAGCCGGCAGAAGCGACGCCAGAACGTCAATTGCCGAACGGTCCTCGCGCAGCTGGCCTTCCACCAGGGTGACCAGGTGCATGACATGCGAAAAGCGTTCAACATGGCAAAAATCCTTGACTTTGACCGAACCGAACCGGCTGATCCGGCCAACGTCGTTTCTGGCCAAATCGACCAGCATGGCGTGTTCGGCCAGTTCCTTGCCATCTGCCAGAAGATCTGCGGCCAGGGCGTCGTCCTGTTCCTGGGTTGCGCCGCGTTTCCTTGTGCCGGCAATCGGGCAGGTTTCAATTTGCTGTTTGTCCAGCCGGACCAGCATTTCCGGCGAGGCGCCCACCAGAATGGCGTCAGGATGCCGCAAATAGAAAAGATACGGCGAAGGATTGACATGCCTGAGCGCCCGGTAGACGGCAAACGGATCTGCCGTATAATCGGCCGAAAACCGCTGGGAAAGCACAACCTGGAAAATATCGCCCTGCCTGATGTATTGCTTGGCTCGGCGGACTTGCCCGATATAGGCCTCACGGCTGACATTGGGCTTGAAAGAAAGCTCAAGGGCCGACTCGAAATCGCCCTCTTCGGCTATTTCAGGCAAATTGGCAAAAAGCGAAGCGGCCATGGCGTCCAGGGTTGCTGTAGCCTGGCGATAGTCGCTGGCTGGATCGGAACCGACCAGCACGTTGCAGATCAAGGTCAATTCGCTTTTCAGATGATCGTAGAGGACCACCTCGGCGGGCGCCATCAGGTCGCAATCCGGCAGATCCAGTTCGTCGGGGTTTTCATCCGGCAACCGTTCCAGATAGCGAATGAAATCATAGGCAAAATAGCCGACCAGACCGCAACGGAAACCATTTTTCCCAAGTTCTTCCGGCAAGGCGTAATTTTTTAAAATTGAGCGGATCAGATCGACGGGATTGCCGTCAGAAGTGTTGATCGAGTCAAACAGAGGATTGCCCGATTCATTCTGCAAGCGTATATTTTGCCCCCGGCAAGTAAGTCGGAACAGAGGCCGGCGGCCCATGATCGAATATCTGGCCCAGCGTTCGCCGCCGATGGACGCTTTCCAGGAGGAAAGCACTCTTTTGGTCGTCGAACCGGCGAAAAAGCGAAATGGGCGTTACAGTATCCGCCGTCAGTTTGCGGCAAACCGGAATCAGACGGGATTTGGCGGACAGATGTTTGAAGTCTGGACTTGAAGGGACGTAATGGCAGTGCTTTGCCGGCTTATTACCCTCATCGATCGCCTGACGCATGGACCGGCAGTAATCGGCCAGGCTGGCGCAGAGCCCGGCACGATTTTTGCCGGCAGCCACACCTTCGGCAATCCGGCGGACAATGGCGCTGCCGACAATTAAAGCATCCCAGTCTTTAGCCAGCTGACGGGCCTGCTCCGGCGTGGATATGCCAAAGCCCAGAGCACGGGGAATGGCCGCCTGTTTTTGCAGCTGTTGGCTATAGGCTAAAAGGTCTGTCTGGAAATTCTGCCGCTCGCCGGTTACGCCAAGAGCCGCTACACAGTAAAGGAAGCCGCGGGCGCCGTTAAGCAGCGCCGAGAGACGGTCGCCGGAAAGCGGCGTGACCAGGCGCGTCAGCAGGACATTGTTGGCATTTGCAAAGGGTGCGGCTTCATCTTGTTCTTCCAGCGGCAGATCAGGAATAATCACGCCGTCGATCCCGACGGCGCGGCATCTTTCAAAAAAGCGGCCAAGGCCATGATGATAGATCGTGTTATAGTAAAGAAGCAAAAGAAGCGGTGCGTCCGTAGACTGCCGCAAATCAACGGCCAGCTGGAAAACATGCTCCAACCGGGTTCCGCCAGCCAGCGCCCGCGCATCGGCGGCCATAATCACCGGGCCCTCGGCGCTGGGATCGGAAAAGGGAACGCCAATTTCCAGAAGATCGGCCCCGTTATTTAGCAGGGTTAAAGCAAGTTCGCGCGTCGTGTCCAGATCAGGATCGCCGGCCACCAAAAACGGGATCAAAGCCTTGCGCCCATCGCGGCGCAGGCGGGCCAGGCAGCTCTCGATGCGGTTGCCCAAAGGATTTGACTTTAAAAATTCATTTCGATTCATGCTGTTTGGCCTCCTTTCCAGGTTCATCACAATAGTTTGCCGGATCATGCTGCTGCTGCCAGCGCTGAATGGCTTCGACGTCCTTGTCGCCGCGACCCGACAGGGTGACGACGACCAAATCGCCGGAATGGAATTCTTTGGCTATCCGGCGCAACAGCGCCAGGGCATGCGCGCTTTCGATCGCGGGAATGATTCCTTCCATCCGCGCCAGCCAGGCAAAGGCGTCGACTGCTTCACGATCGGTTACGGCATGGTATTCCGCCCGCCCGATATCCCGGAGATAGACATGTTCGGGACCGATGCCAGGATAATCCAGGCCGGCCGAAATGGAATAAACGGGCTTGATCTGGCCATCGTCATCTTGCAGGAATAACGAATGCATGCCGTGGAAGACTCCCAGGGTGCCCCTGGCCATCGTTGCTGCGTGGCGTTCGGTATCAATTCCTTCGCCAGCCGCTTCCGCGCCGATCAGGCGGACGGAGGCATCATCGACAAACGGGTAGAAAGTGCCCATGGCATTGCTGCCGCCGCCGATGCAGGCCATCAGGGCATCTGGCAGGCGATGGTATTTTTCCAGCATCTGGGAGCGGATCTCGTCGCCGATCACCCGCTGGAAATCACGGACGATCATCGGATAAGGATGGGGGACCCATGGTCGAGCCGATCACGTAAAAAGTGTCATCGGCCCGGCGCGACCACTCGCGCATGGCTTCGCTCGTTGCGTCCTTGAGCGTGGCTGTGCCTGAAGTCACGGCATGCACTTTGGCGCCGAGCAATTCCATCCGATAGACATTGAGGGACTGGCGGGCGGTATCTTCCGCGCCCATGAACACGTCGCACGAAAGGCCAAAAAGCGCCGCAAGCCGTAGCGGCGGCGACTCCGTGCTGCCCGGCTCCGGTTTCGGCGATCAGGTGGCGTTTGCCCATGCGGCGGGCTAGAAGGACTTGCCCCAGGACGTTGTTGATCTTATGAGCGCCGGTATGATTAAGATCTTCACGTTTGAGCAGGACGGTAAACCCCAGCTCGGCGCTTAAGCGTTCGGCGTTGTATAAAAGCGAAGGGCGGCCGGCATATTCGCGCAGCAATCGCTGGTATTCCTTTTGAAAGGCGGGATCTTCTTTGGCTTCAAGATAGGCTTTTTCCAGTTCGTGTAAGGCCGGCATCAGGGTTTCGGCCGCATACTGGCCGCCAAATGCGCCAAAGCGTCCACGTTGGTCAGGCTGGTTTGTATTCATTGCGCAATCCTCCATTGATTGGGAATCCGGCTAAACGACCGGCTTTTCTAATTGACCGCACCGCCTGAAATTTCGGACAGCCGTGCAAAAAAGGGCAATCTTTTCCGGATCTTTTTGGCCGTTTGTTTCTACGCCGCTGCTGCAATCGACAATTGCGGGACTTAGGAGGGCCAAAGCCGGCGAGATATTTTCAAGGCCGAGCCCTCCGGCCAGAACGACTGGATTTTCCAGGCAAAAATCCTGAAAAAAAGACCAGTCGAAGGATTCGCCGGTGCCGCCGGCCTTGCCTTTCCGGCAGCTGTCCAAAAGCCAGTAATCCGGGAGGTCATCTTTAAAGGCCCGTGATTTGAAATCGATAATGGTTTTTTGGGCTTCAATCAAGGCTTCCTTTGCCGGCCGCTCCAGAGAAACCGCCAGACGCTGCCAGATGGCCGGCAGCGGATTCATGGCGGCAGATTGCGACAGACTTTGCCTCAAGCGGCTGATCCGGCCCGGAATCGGCCGGGTATGCAGCTGAATGACGCGAAGGCCGGTTTCTTTGGCGATCTTTTCGACCTGTTGGTCGTTCTCTTCGACAAAAACGCCAACGGGCTGGATTGTTGGATCTAAAAGGCTGATCAAATACCGGGCTTGCTCCAAAGTGATCTGGCGTTTGCTCGCGGCAAAGACGAATCCCGCGTAATCAGGCCGGGCTTTATTGACTGCCAAACAGTCTTCCGGGCGGGTTAAACCGCAAATTTTAATTTTTACGGCTTGATCTTTCATCGGGGCAACTCCCTGAACAATTCATGGATCTTGTTTTGAACTAAATCTGGCGATCCGGCGGAGCGCATCAGCGTTTCCCCGATAAGCACCCCATGGACGCCGGCCCGGTAGACCCGCGCCAGGTCGTGAGGTGTGGCGATGCCGCTTTCGGAAATAATGATCCGGCCGGTTGGAATCAGGCCGGCCAGGCGTTCGGTTGTGCCGAGCTCGACGTGAAAGGTCTTCAGGTCGCGATTGTTGATGCCGATAACATTGGCGCCAACCGCCAGTGCCCGCATCAATTCGGGCAGATCATGAATTTCGACCAGGGCTGACATGCCAAGGGACTTCGTCAGTTTCAGGTAATTGGCCAGATCGTCGTCGCCCAGCAAAGCGCAAATCAGTAAAACAGCAGAGGCTCCCAGTAGTCTGGCTTCATAAATTTGGCCGGGTTCGATAATGAAGTCTTTACAAAGGAGCGGAGTCGGAACGGCGGCGTGAACCGCCTGAAGATCCTGGCTGGAACCGGCAAAATAATCTTCTTCGGTCAAAACGGAAATGGCCTGGACGCCGGCCGCCGCATAGGCCAAGGCCTGTTCGGCCGGCCGGAAATCAGGCTGGATAACGCCTTTGGACGGGGAAGCCTTTTTTATTTCGGCAATAATCGACAAGCTTTTCGACTGGCGCAAATCAGCGGTAAAATCTGCAGCCGGCGGCAACGCCCCGGTTTGTATGGCCGTTTGCAGTTTTTCTTGCAAAGCCTCCAGCGGTTGCTGGCTGCGGCGGATCAGAAGCCGCTGCTGCTTTTTCTCGACGATTTCATCCAGAATGGTCTGGGTCTGACGGATGGCCATCATGCTGCTCCACCTGCTTTTTGCTGACTGCGGAATTGCCGCAGCTGTTCAAGTTTTTGCCGGGCGGCTCCGCTGTCAATGGATTGGCGGGCAAGGTCCACGCCCGCTTCGATTGATTCGGCGATGCCGGCCACATAAAGTGTTGCGGCGGCATTTAGAAGGACAACATCTCTTGGGGCGCCAGTTTGCCCATGGAGGATCGCCTCGACCAAACGGGCATTTTCGTCAGGCGTGCCCCCCTTGATCTCTTCGAGCGGCGCCCGCTTCAAGCCAAACTGCTCTGGCGTCAGGATGCCTGAGGTGATGACGCCTTCGTTCAATTCGCAGTAATCGGTTGGGCCGGCCAGACTTAACTCGTCGGTCTGATCGTGGCCGCAAATGACCAGCGCCCGGCGAACGCCCAGTTCACGGAGCGTTTCCGCCATAAAGGGCAGCAGCTTGCTCGAATAGACGCCCAGCACCATGCTGCTGGCTCCGGCCGGATTGGCCAAAGGCCCCAGCAAATTGAAGAGGGAACGCACGCCTAGCTGCCGCCTGACCGGAGCGGCATGCCGCATGGCGGGGTGATAGGTTGGCGCGAACAGGAAGGCAAATCCATTTTGTTCGATGCAGCGCTCGGCCTCTTCCGGCGTCAGCTTCAGATCAAGACCCAGCGCTTCGAAAAGATCGGCGCTGCCGGACCGGCTGGATACCGAGCGGTTGCCGTGTTTGGCGACACAAGCGCCGGCTCCGGCGGCAACCAAGGCCGCAGCTGAAGAGATGTTGAAGGTTCCGGTGCAGTCGCCGCCGGTGCCGACCGGGTCAACGCACCCCTTGACCCGCGGGTGAATCCTGTTAGCCGCCGCCAAAAGCGAACGAACGCTTCCGGCGATCTCATCGACTGTTTCACCCTTGACCCGAAGCCCGATCAAAAATGCGGCAATCTGGACATCGCTGGCCTGGCCGCTGACAATTTCCCCTACTGATTCAAAGGCTTCCTGCTGGGACAGGTCATGCCCTTCACTAATTTTCTGAATAGCTTGTGCGATCATGTGTCTTCCTCCTTTTTACTGGTTATCTGCCGTAAACAGATGCGCGCCGCAGATAACAAAAAAGCCCTTGTCCCCCAAAAAAGGGACAAGAGCCTAAACTCCTGCGGTACCACCCAGATTGGTCTGATGAAGACCCACTCTGTCATGCACGATCATGCATGCCCTCCGGATAACGGGCAGGGACCCCGTTGACGCCTACTGGATTTTATTGCTAAAACCTTTCGGGCCACCCTCGTAAAACCATTCGGTACAGCGGAGCATACTGCATTCACACCATCGGCAGTTCTCTGAAATGACCTGTCCGTACTTACTTTTCTTACTCGTTGGTTTAAAGCCATATTCTTTTCAATCCTTCGGTCAAATATTCGACCTTGAATTACATTCATCATAGAGGGGATTTTTCAATCTGTCAAGGGGATTTGCACTGCAGGGCAAAAAATGTTTTGATTGTCCAAGTATTAGGGCCGATGCAGCATTCCACGGGTTTTCCACAGGCCAAGCAGCCAGAAAGAATGTTCTGGCAATGGTAGAAAGATTGCTTTTCAAGAACCCCAAAAGCTTGAAAACACTGGTAAAAGGCCACCCGGTAAAATCTGTCCAGCAGGGGGATTACAGATGCCATTAGACGTGAAACGCAATTGTTACAAGCCTTTTACAGAATGATGACACGTGAAACAGAATAGTCGGTTATGCACATAGTTATCCACACGGTGTGGATAACTTTTTCCACAACCTCAAACGAAAACGAGGCTTGAAAAGGTTTTTTCCAGCGATCTGGATAGCGAAACTTCAACTTGTGCGGGTTATTTGTTATAATCAGAACTGAATTGTGTCAGCTTGCCGGCTATGCCGGAAGAAAAGCGGCTGGTGCAAAAGGAGGATTTTCAGACATGGATATCTGTGCAGTGGTCATGGCAGCTGGCGAAGGCAAACGGATGAAGTCCGGACATGCCAAAGTTGTTCACAAGGCTGCAGGCAAACCGCTGGTCCTCTGGGTACGAGAAGCCTTGACGCAAGCCGGCGCAAACGACCAGGTCTATATTGTTGGCCATCGTCAGGAGGAAGTCCGGGCGGTTCTCGGCGAAGACGTCGCTTTTGTGCTCCAGGAAAAGCAGCTGGGCACCGGACATGCCGTTATGCAGGCAAGCCATTTTCTGGAAGGCCGCCGCGGCTGTACCCTGGTTTTAAGCGGAGATGCCCCGCTAATCAGCGCCAAGACGCTGCAAGCGGTCCTGGCGCAATTTGCCGCCGGCAACAGCGCGGCAATCGTCATAACGGCAAAAGCGCCTGACCCGACCGGCTATGGACGGATTATCCGCGATTCGTCCGGATTTGTCCGGGCAATCGTGGAACATCGCGATGCAACAGCCGAACAAAGAGAAATCGATGAAATCAATGCGGGCATGTACTGTTTTGATACGGCGCTGCTGCTGTCTTCGCTTGGCAAAATCGGCTGTCAGAACCAGCAGCAGGAATACTACCTTACCGATACGGTCAGCATATTGATCCAGGAGGGGCATCGCGTCGATGCTTATATGACCTCCTTTGAAGAAACGCTGGGCGTCAATGACCGGATCCAACTGCAAGAGGCGGCGCAAATCTTGAATCAGCGGATTTTGCGCCGGACAATGCAGGCCGGCGTGACGATTATCGATCCGGCTGCGACCTGGATCGATGAAGATGTGCAGATTGGAAGAGATTCGACGATTCATCCAGGCTGCCGTCTTTTAGGCCGGACAGTCATTGGCGAAGAAGCAACCATTGGTCCGGACACCCATCTTTTCAATGTTCAGGTTGGCGACCGGGCCAAGCTTGATCATGTCACTGCATCTGACAGCACGATCGACGAAGGCGCCGATGTTGGCCCATATGTCAACATTCGTCCTGAATCGTTGATCGGACCTTATTGCCGGATCGGCAATTTTGTCGAGATCAAGGCGGCAACCATCGGCGCCGGCAGCCAGATTGCCCATCAATGCTATATTGGCGATGCGGACATCGGCGAAGATGTCAATATTGGCAGCAGCTGCAGCATGGCTAATTACGATGGACGCGCCAAATCGCGCACCACAATTGGCAGCCACGCTTTTGTCGGCAGCAATTGCAGCCTCGTCGCCCCCGTATCGGTTGCGGACAATGCCTATGTGGCGGCTGGCTCGACAATCACGGAAGCTGTGCCGGAATACTCGCTGGCGATCGCCAGGTCGCGCCAGATCATCAAGGAAAATTGGGTGATCAGCCGCGGGCGTATCCGAAACCGGCGGAACAATTCCTGAAAGCCAAAGGACAGGGAACGGAATGGAGAACGCAATGTGGCTGATCGCCGGCCTGGGCAATCCAGGCCGCCAATACGAAATGAATTGGCATAATAGTGGCTATATGGTCATGGAAATACTGTCGCAGCGCCACAAAATCGACATCAGCCGCATCCGGTTCAAGGGTCTGACCGGGCAGGGCGTTATTTTTGGCCAAAAATGCCTGCTGCTGAAGCCTGGCACTTATATGAACCTGAGCGGCGACTCTTTGCAGGCCGCGCTTGCTTTCTACAAAATACCGCCGGCCAACTGCCTGGTGATCTATGATGATGTCGATATTCCTGTCGGCCAGATCCGGATCCGCGAATCCGGCGGGGCGGGCACGCATAATGGCATGCGTTCCGTTGTAGGCCGTTTGGGGCGTGAGGATTTTCCGCGTGTCAGGATTGGCATCGGTCCTCAACCCGAAAACTGGGATATAGCCGACTATGTATTGTCGGATGTCCCGGCTGCGGTCCGGGAAGATTTTTGGCAGGCCTTGAATAAGGCGGCGGACGCTGTGGAAATGACTTTGCGTGATGGTCTGGATCGGGCCATGAACCAATTCAATAGAAAAAACGGAGGCGTTTAATGCCAGAATCCGAAATGCCGTCTTTGTTTAAACAGACTTTAAGAGATCCTGCTTTCAAGAAGCTGTGCGATCTTAAAGCCCTGGGCCTTTCGCGCCCGATTAATGTCGCCGGGCTATCGGATCCGCAAAAATCCTGGCTGGCTTTGGCTTTGGCGCAAAAATCCAATCAGCCCCCTTGCATCCTGGTTCCGGACGAGTTGCGTGCCCGTGCGCTTTCTGCCGAATTAAAAGCCTTGTCAGACCAGCCGGTTCTCGTTTTTCGCCCGCGTGAATTGAATTTTACCGATGCCGAGGCAGTAAGCCGCGATCAGGAACAACAGCGCATGGCAATCCTGGCCCGGTTGCTGACCGGTGACTATGCCGCCTTGATTGTACCGGCGGCAGCGGCTATTCAAAAGATCATGCCCCGCGGCCTGTTCGGCCGGTCGCTGCTGCGGCTGTCGAGAGGCCAGCGCCTGGACATTGAAGAACTCACCGGCCAATTGCTGCAGATCGGCTATGAACGCATGCGGCTTGTCGACGGACCGGGCCAGTTTGCCCGGCGCGGCGATATCATCGATATCGTTCCGGCAGTAGCCGAGGATAACCAGCCCGCAATGGGAATCCGCCTTTCGTTTTTCGATGTGGAAATCGACGCCATCAAGGCCTTTGACCTGGAAACCCAGCGTTCCAGCACCATGCTGGCCGAGGCGGTTTTGCCGCCGGTCCATGAACTCCTCATCAAGCCTGAACTGGCCAATCATCTGGCCGAAGCGATGCTGGCCGCCGGAAACAGCGGTCACGCCCGATTGATATCGGATGGCGCAAGCCGTGAAGTTGCCGATTCGGTTCGCCAGCTCTGCCGGCGCGACGCCGAAAAAGTGTCGGCAAAATTAAATTTTGCCAGCCTGGACCGCTGGTTGCCGCTGATCTATCCGGATGCGGAATCGGTCCTGGATTATGCAATAGGAAGCTCGGCCCAGATTTTTATCGATGAGCCGCTTCGTTTCCGAAACCGGCTGGATGCCGCGCAGGCCGATCTGGACGAGCGCTTGAAAGCAATGCTCGCAAAAGGACAGGTTTTGCCGCTGACCAGCCAGGCCGCCTTCCGCGGCGTCGATATCAGCATCAAATTGGACAGCCACGGGCAGGTGATCGCACTTTGCCAGATCGCCTCATCCGGCAACGGATTGCCGGGCGGCGACGCAATCGACATTTTGGGGCAGGCGGCCAATAGCTATCGCGGCCGGGAAGAACAGCTCATGGACGACCTTTTAAAATGGCAGACAGCCGGCAAGCAAGCTGTTTTATTTGCCGGATCCACGGCCCGCCAGACCCGCTTGCGCGGACTTCTCCTGGAAAGGGGCATCGATTTCCCCGTGTCTTCCCGGGGTTTTCCCGGTGGCTTTGTCTGGGCGGCTGCCGGTATTCAGATCATCGGCACGCAGGATATTTTCGGCAGCGAGCGGGCGCCCCGCCGCCGGCGCCAGGAGGGCCTTCGGATCGACCTTTTCAGCGACCTGGTTCCTGGCGAAATGGTTGTTCACGAAGCCCATGGCATCGGCCGCTATGAAGGCCTGGTCAATCTGGAAAGCAAGGGCACCAAGAGAGACTACCTGAAAATCGTCTATGCAGGTGACGATTCGCTTTACATTCCCATGGAAAGTCTGGATCAGATCCAGAAGTACGTGGGCGCCGAAGGGAAAGAGCCCCGGTTGTCCAAGCTGGGCGGGCAGGAATGGCATCGCCAGAAAGAGAAAGCCCGCGAATCGATCCGCAAGCTGGCGACTGACCTGATTCGCCTTTATGCCGAACGTTCAGCCGTAAAAGGCTACAAATTTGCGCCGGATACGGTCTGGCAGCAGGAATTCGAAGAAAACTTCCCGTATGAGGAAACTGAAGATCAAATGCGCAGCTGCCAGGAGATCAAGCAGGATATGGAGTCCGAAAAAGTCATGGATCGGCTGCTATGCGGCGACGTCGGGTTTGGCAAGACCGAGGTGGCCTTCCGGGCAATTTTCAAATGCGTGATGGACAGCAAGCAGGCCGCCCTCCTGGCGCCGACGACGGTTTTGGCGCAGCAGCACTTTGAAAACCTCAAACAGCGCATGGCGGGTTTCCCGATCAATATTGGGCTTTTGAGCCGCTTTGCCTCGGAAGCCATGCAAAAGAACACCCTGCACGGACTCGCGCACGGCAAGGTCGATGTGGTTGTCGGCACGCACCGGCTGTTGTCCAAAGATGTCAAATTGAAAAACCTCGGGCTTCTGGTCGTTGACGAAGAGCAACGATTTGGCGTGGACCACAAGGAGCAGATCAAATCGATCAGTCCAACCGTGGACGTGCTGACCCTTACGGCCACGCCGATTCCGCGCACCCTGCATATGGCGATGTCGGGCATCCGCGACATCAGCGTCCTGGAAGAGCCGCCGCATGATCGCCGTCCGGTCCAGACTTATGTGATGGAATACGACCAGGAAATCGTCGCCGAAGCGATTCTGCGCGAGATTTCCAGAAACGGCCAGGTTTTTTACCTGTTCAACGATACCCGGCGGATCATGGAAAAGGCGGCATCTCTCGAAAAAATGCTGCCAGGCGCCCGCATTGCCTACGCTCACGGCAAGATGGGCGAAAAACGCCTGGAAGACATTATCACGGCGTTTATCGAACGCCAGTCGGATATCCTGGTCTGCACAACCATCATCGAATCGGGCATCGACATGCCCAATGTCAATACGATCATTGTCGAAGACGCCGACCGGCTTGGCCTGGCCCAGCTCTATCAGCTTCGGGGCCGGGTGGGGAGGTCGGACCGCCAGGCGTTCGCCTACATTACCTATCGCCGCGATAAAGTCCTATCCGAAATCGCCGAAAAACGGCTGACGGCAATCCGTGACTTTACCGAGCTGGGTTCCGGCTTCAAAATCGCCCTGCGGGATCTGGAAGTCCGAGGCGCCGGCAATTTGCTGGGCGCCGAACAACACGGCCAGCTTGATGCAATCGGTTACGACCTGTATTGCCGGATGCTTGAGGAAACGATCCACGAGATGCAGGGCCGGCCAATGGCCCAAAAAGTGCCGGCCGTTATCGAGCTGGATGTGGACGCCTATCTCGGCAAAGCCTATATGCCCGATGAAGGTCAGCGCATGGATATGTACCGGCGCGTGGCAGCGGTTTCTTCCTGGAGCGACTATCAGGATGTGCTCGACGAATGGCTGGACCGCTTTGGCGAACCGCCTTCGGCAGCGGTCACGCTTCTGGATATCGCCTATATCCGCTCATCGGCCGAACGGCTCGGCTTCAGCAGGATCCATCAGCAACAGGCCAACCTGGTCCTGACCTATGCCGAAAACATCCAGCCGGACATGGTCTGGCTGGCCCGCCTGCTTAATCTGCCTGCCTATAAGGGCCTGCTCCTGTTTAATGCCGGCACCAAACCTTATCTGGTCTTCCGAAATGCCGCCAGTGAGCGCTGGACGATCGCCGAACAGCTGCGCAAGCTGTTTTTAAGCGTCGAATCCGGAAATTAAAGCGGATTTATCCGTTTGGGTTGACCGGCCCTGGCTTGCCAAGCTGCTTTTGCAGCCGGGCATAATCGGCACTGTCGCCAACCAGCATGAAACCGCTGAATATGCCGTCCCGATAAATTAATTTGCGGTAATTGCCGCTTTCCTTGTCCAAGAGGATATCCAGTTCATATTGCGGCTCGGACAAAAGCCCTTTGTCGCCTTGAACGGCCACCCGTGTGTCCATCGTCCGGATGATGTAGGGGGGGATTGTCTTGTCGAAAACAGCTTCGCCGCCTGCCGCGTTGGCTCCTGCCACCAGCCCCTGGGCCCGTGAAACGGACCACAGCCCGAACCAGTAGCCATCGAGCTCGGCCACATCTCCTGCTGCAAATATGTCTGGCGCGCTGGTGCGCATATGGTCATCAACCATGATCCGGCGCTGCACGGTTATGCCGCTGTTGTCCAGAAGGCCGATATTGGCGCGGACGCCAATGCTTGCCAGGACCAGATCCGCAGGAAATATCCTGCCATCCGCAAGCTTTACGCCGCTAACCGGACTGCCGGGTTCCCGGGTTGTCCCCAGTATTTCTACAATATCCGCACTGGTTACGACCTCAACATCCAGCTGACGCACGCGATCGGCCAGAACGGCCGATCCGTCATCATCCAGCTGATTGGCCAGGAGGCGCGGCGCCTTTTCAATGACGGTGGTCGGAAGACCGTGCCGTTTGGCGTGATAGGCTGCCTCCAGCCCCAAAAGCCCGCCTCCGATGACGATGACCCGGCTGGCCTTTTGCAGCGAAGCCGAAATGTCCAGCGCATTCTGCATGGACCAGAGCGTCTTGACGCCGGGCCGGCCAATGCCGTTGATGGGCGGGACAAAACTTTGGCTGCCGGTGGCAATGACCAGGCTCCTGTAGGCTATTGCGCGGCCATCCGCCAAGCGGATGGCTTTTGCCGCCGGCTCTATGGCGATGACCGTCGCATCAGTTTCCAGGCTGATCCTTTGCTCGTCGTACCATTTTTGAGGGTGAAGCGCCAGTTGGCCGCTGATCGCCGGATTGTCCAGAACCTCGCAGATCCGCAATCGGTAATACGGCAGAAAATGATCCTGCGTCAGGATCCGGATGTCTGCTGCCGGGTCCTGGCGGCGGGCGGCTTCGGCGGCGGTGACACCGGCAATGCTGCTGCCGATGATGATAATTGGATCGGCCATGGAAGATCCCTCCTTGCCTGTTTTCCGAAATCCAGTGTATGCTTATGAAGGAGTATAGCATTAATAGGGCCTGCCCGAAAAGTGAGGTGTTTTGCCATGTCATGGATTGATCTTAGCCTTCCGCTGCGAAACGGCATGCCGGTCTATCCCGGTGACCCGCCTGTCCGCATCGGCCTCGTCTATAACCATGAAGAACATCAGATGCAGGTTAGCCGGCTGGAAATGGGGAGCCATACCGGAACCCATCTCGATGCTCCCCGCCACTTTTTTCCATCCGGCACGAGCGTCGACCAGCTGCCGCCAGATCTGCTGATTGGTCCTGCCCTGGTTGTCAGCCTGCCTTTAAAAAAGGGCCGGCAGATCGACCTGACCAGGCTCGACTTGACGCGGCGGCAAAAAGGCGATGCCCTTTTACTTTCAACCGGCTGGGACAAAAAGGCCGGATCAGATGAGTTTTTTCAGGATTTGCCGCTTTTTGCGCCGGGCAGCACAGCGTTTTTGCAGTCTTTGGGCATCAGGCTGTTCGGGCTGGATTTGCCGACAGTCTGTGAGTTCTCTTTGCCGCCGCAACCTTTGGCCATGCATCTTGGACTTTTGGGTTCGGGCATGATCCTGGTGGAAAGCCTGGTTGGCCTTTTGCCTTTGGCCGGCAAAAGGGTGGAATTCATGGCGCTGCCCCTGCGCCTGGCCGAAGGTGACGGCAGCCCTGTCCGGGCCCTGGCCCGGGTGATTGATCCGTAAGTTGCTTCGCGGATCAAGGCGCGTCCGGATAAATCGGGGCAAAAAGAACAATTTGCCGGGCTACGTTGCAATTTTTCCCTGGATGGCATATAATGGCTTAGCTGTCTGTCCCGGTGGCCTAATGGATAAGGTGACAGTTTCCGGAGCTGTTGATGCGGGTTCAATTCCTGCCCGGGACGCCATGAAGAGCTATCTCAAGATGATTGGGGTAGCTCTTTTCAGATTTTTGGCACGTGCTTTTTATGGCTGATCAGGAGGTCTTTTTTGGAAAAACAACTGATTCATCCGCTTCAAATCGGTTCGGTCCGGCTGGACAACAACCTGGCCCTGGCTCCGATGGCCGGAACCACGGATGTTGTTTTCCGCCGCATCTGCCGGCGGCTGGGCGCGGGATTGACCGTCACTGAACTGGTCAGCGCCCGCGGCATCTGCCATGATCCGGATTTTCGCAGAAATTGGCGCTACCTGGCGATCGACCCGCAGGAATTGCCTGTGGCGATCCAGCTTTTCGGGTCCGACCCCGATGATTTTTCCCGGGCGATCGCCATGATCCTTGCCCATCCTGTTTTGTCGCAATGCAGCCTGTTCGATCTGAACATGGGCTGTCCGGTCAATAAAGTCGTCAAAGGCGGCGAGGGCTCTGCCCTGATGCGCACCCCGGATCTTGCGGCGCGGATTGTAAAAAACAGCGTCCAGGCCGCTGCTGCTGCCGGAAAGCCGGTAACGGTCAAGTTTCGCAAGGGCTGGGATGACAACTCCGTTAATGCCGTGGATTTTGCCAAATGCTGTGAACAGGCAGGCGCGGCAGCTCTGACCATTCATGGACGAACCCGGCAGCAGCTTTATGGCGGCCAGGCCGACTGGCGGATTATCGGCGAGGTCAAGGCTGCAGTCAGGATCCCTGTTTTTGGCAATGGCGATGTCACGACGCCGGAAGCGGCCAGCCGCCTGTTCCTGGAAACCGGGGCCGACGGCCTGATGATCGGCCGCGCCGCTTTAGGCAACCCCTGGATTTTCCAAAGTATCCTGGCCGCGCTTGGTCCAAAGGGGCTAAATCCGGATATCCCTGAATGGCTGTCGCCAAAGCTTCGATTATCGAATTTTACAACAGCGCCCATGCCGCCCCCGGCCGACCGGCTGCCGGTCATCCTGGAACACCTCGACGGACTGATTGCCATGCATGGGGAAGCAACAGCCGTTCGCGAAATGCGCAAGCAGCTGGTCCATTATCTCAAGGGAACCGCACATGGGTCTTTTTTGAAAAATCAGGTCATGAACGCCAGCACCCGCCGGGAAATACAGGCCCTTTTGGAAGAATGGTGCATTTACTGTAACAAATATTGTTAAAATTTATAATGGAAGTTGTTGATATTGCATAGTATAATGGTATGCGCGGTGTCTACACCGACCTGATTGTTTTTATAACCGGCCGGCTTAGGATACCAGAAGGCATTTTAAGGGGGAATTCTTGGATATGAAAAACTATCCCGCTGCAAAGATCCGCAATTTGGTTCTGCTGGGCCATGGTGGATCCGGAAAAACCGCTTTTGCCGAGGCTGTGCTGTTTAATGCTAAAGCAACCGACCGGCTTGGCAAATCTTCAGATGGCAATACAATTATGGATTTTGATCCCGAGGAGATCCGCAGAAAGGTTTCCTTGAACACCTCGACCGCGACCTGTGAATGGCGCGACTGCAAAATCAATCTGATCGACACGCCAGGCGACTTCGACTTTCTGGGCGAAGTCATGCAGGGCCTTCGGGTCGCTGATGCCAGCCTCGTGATGATCAGTGCCAAGGACGGCGTGTCTGTCGGCGCGGAAAAAGCAATCCGCCATTGCCGCAAACTGGGCTTGCCGACCTTTTTCATGATCAGCCGCATGGATGAAGCCAATGCCAATTTCGATAAAGCGCTGGAAAGCTTGAAAAACACTTTCGGCAGCCAGGTTGCCGCGTTTGCCCTGCCGATACTATCCGATGGCAAAATGACCGGCGTTGTCGATGTCATCGAGGATCAGGCCTATGCGCTGGATGCCAAAACCGGCGCAGTTACGCCGATCGCCATGCCTGCTGCCATGAAGCCGGCTGTCGAAAGCATCCGCGATTCTTTAAACGAAGCAGTTGCCGAGACTGACGAAGCTTTAATGGAAAAGTTTTTCAGCGGCGAAACCTTCACCCCTGAGGAAATGGTTGCCGGCCTTCGCCAGGCGATCGCTTCAGGATCGATCTGCCCAGTCTATGTCGGTTCCGGATCGGCCAATTGGGCGGTCAGCTACACGATGGACCGACTGGCCCAATATATGCCGTCGCCTGCGGAAAGCCGGGCAAGCAAAGCCGAAACTCCAGACGGATCGGCCATCGAGATCAAGCCGGAAGCGGCGGCTCCTTTGGCTGCTTTTGTCTTTAAAACCATTGCCGACCCCTTTGTCGGCCGCATATCCCTGTTTCGGGTCTATTCCGGCACGTTCAAGGCCAACAGCACAGTCTACAATCCGCTTAAGGAAAAAGACGAGCGGATCAGCGCGCTGTTCATGATGGTTGGTAAAAAGCAATTGCCGGCTGACCAGATCGGCGTCGGAGACATTGGCGCCGTGACCAAGCTCCTGGTTACAACGACGAACGACACGCTTTGCGACCGCAACCGTCCAGTTGTCCTGCCGCAGATCAAATTCCCGGTGCCTTGCCTGTCGATGGCGATTTTGCCCAAAGTCAAAGGTGAGGAAGACAAAATCATGTCCGGGCTAAACAAGCTGAAGGACGAAGATCCGGTCTTCTCGGTCAAGAATGATGCCGAGACCCACCAAATGGTCATTTCCGGACTGGGCGAGCAGCAGATCGACGTTCTGCGCAGCAAGCTGAAATCCAAGTTCAATGTCGAAGCTACCCTGGAAGAGCCGCGGGTTCCCTATCGCGAGACCATCCGCAAAAAGGTCAAAGTCCAGGGCAAGCACAAGAAGCAGTCCGGCGGTCATGGCCAGTATGGCGATGTCTGGATCGAGTTCGAACCCGGCGAAGCCGAAGGCCTGACTTTCGAAGAAAAAATATTTGGCGGCTCCGTTCCCAAGTCTTTCCATCCTGCCGTTGAAAAGGGCTTGCAGGACGCCATCTTCAAGGGCGTGCTGGCCGGGTATCCGGTGGTCAATCTGAAAGCGACCCTGGTCGATGGTTCCTACCACGATGTCGATTCTTCGGAAATGGCGTTCAAGATCGCCGCCCGTCTGGCCTATAAGGCTGGTTTGCCGCAGGCTTCGCCAGTTTTACTTGAGCCGATCAGCACCGTCGAAATCCATATTCCTGATGATTATCTGGGTGATATCATGGGGGATATGAATAAGCGGCGAGGCCGGATCATGGGCATTAATCCTGACAATCAAGAGCAAGTCGTCTCCGCTGAAGTGCCAACTTCTGAAATGGCCAAATATGCGACTGATTTGAAGTCGATGACTCAGGGACGCGGCTGGTATACGATCCAGTTTGCCCGATATGAGCAAGCGCCGCAGATCGTTGCCGACAAGGTTATTGCCGACGCCAAGGCCCGGATGGAAGAAGACGAAGAATAAGATTCGACCATTTTTTCAGCAAGATTTAAGCCAGCAGACCTTACCCGGACTGCTGGCTTTTTCACTTGATGGCCGATAACTTTTCAGAAAGTGAACTGATCAAGCGTTCCAGCCGTTGGATGACGTCTGCTTTGTTGCGCAAGCCGGTCGGAATCTGCTGAATGAAATCATCAAAATAATAGCTGAGCGAATGCAGGATATTGTTTTCGCTCAGGATGATGGTCGAGGCTTGACGGCGCTCTTTGAACGCCGGCGAAAACAAGGCCGAAAAGTTCTCCTTGTAGCTTATGTTGACCTTTAAATTGCTGAGCGATTGGCTTTCCGGACACAGATACAGCTCGTAGTGCTCGTATTTGCGTAAGGCGTCAACAGTCTGCTGCAACCAGACCAGGGTGTCTTGAAGATTGATCAGGACTGGCTGGTCGGCAAAAATCTCACAGCAGGCCAGGAAGCTGTGCTGCTGGTTTTGGATTTGTTCAAGCAAAGACAAGGGCAATACGTCGATATACTGATCTTGCGACAATCGGTTGAAGAAAGACTGCCGCAAAACCTCCAGCGATTCGGCCAAAAGATGGCCGTTGCTGTGCCCCTGGGATTTCAACAGGCTTGGCGTGATCACGCTGATGGGCAAGAAGCGAAAGTTCAAGTGGTGACGGATATTGTACATGGCGCCAGGCTTTTTGCTCTGCTCCAGCAAATGATCGAAATAGAGCTGCATATTCTGACGGGTGTAAACGGCAAACAACGAGCGGCACTGGGCCAGATGCGCCATGAAAAGCCGGGTGTATTGTTCAACCGCTATTGGATCGTTAAAGAGGAAAGTCGGCTCGTTGCCGCTTGAATCGGCGAACGTATTGGAAAAAATCGCGTACTTGTCCTTGACGATGAACAAGGTTTGCCGGATCTTCCGCTCACCGTAGCGGGGATAATAATAGGAATTCATATGGCCGGCCATATGGAGCGGCATCCAGTAGGTCAACATGGTCATAATCTCGTTGACGCGGCGGTTCACGACATGAATCAGGGTGATCTTATGCCCCTGGTCGATAACCTGGCGCAAGAGGCGGGCCCAGAGTATGGTAAAGCTGGGGTCTTCTGTCATCCAGCGGGTATCGTCTTCGCTGGTTAGAAGTAGTTCGAGCTTGGCTTCAGAATGGAGAACTTGATAAAGTAAATTGAGCGCTGCCTGGCGTTTGCCCGCCCTGCCCTGGAAAACCTCGTATGTGCAGTTTATGCCCGGAATGACGACCGGCTGCCAATCGGCCTTTTCGGCTTCCGTCCGCCCTTCCTTGGCGGGGACGGCATATCCCGCCGGCTCTGGTTTTCGGTCTTCATCAGGTTTGTCCTTTAAGGAAAACAGTTCGGATATGTTGGTAATCAGGCTTACCGACTGTGAAAGCTGTTCAGGTTGTTCATAGGGCTGGGGCTCCGGCGGTTCGGCGGAAATAAGCCAGTCAGCCATGACGTGGATCCGGCTGGCATCGTCCAGGCGCTCTTTTTCCGGCAATCTGGCGGCGATGATGTGTTCGAGATACTCTTTCTGATAATGGTAGGCATTTAAATGGAGAAAATAATGAGCCAATTTGGGAACATGCGGCGAGCTGACGGAAATTTTTCTTTCCCCGGATTTCCAGCGGCTGATTAGCGAGGCATCCACATTGATGCCGCGGGACAGTTTGCTGTTGCTGATCTTAAATAAATGCATTAAGGTGGTCAATTTCTGATCAAAATTCATGTCGCCCTCCACCGCCATTGGCTGTATTGATGATTTATTTTGTAAGATTCAACTGTTTTAAGCCACCATAATAATATCAAATGAAGCGATTAATTATGGCACAAAATGACACAAAAAGTCAATGACGTTTTATGACAATGGACAGTTTTGATGACAATTGCGAAGCCGGATTGCCAAGGCGGCTGGAAATTTGTTATGATTAGTCCATATGACCTGAGCCTTAAAAACAAGGACGAATGTGATGGAATATCTTAGCCTGATCCTACTTGGATTAAGTCTTTCAATGGATACGCTGGCGGTGTCCGTAACGGTCGGCATCTGCAAAACGGATATCCAGCCCTGGCACGCTTTGAAGGTTGGCGTTGTTTTTGCTGCTTTCCAAGCCATGATGCCGGCTTTGGGCTGGCTTGCAGGCACACAAATCATTGGCTGGATCCGGCCTTTCGATCATTGGGCCGCCTTTGCACTGCTAGCCCTGATCGGCGGCAAAATGATCTGGGAAACCTTGCATGAAGAAGTTTTATCAGATGCCGAAGCTGAAGCGGCTTGTCCGCGCGAGGACCCGACTTCGATCCGGCGCCTGGTGGTGCTGGCCTTGGCGACCTCGATCGATGCTCTGGCCGCGGGGATCAGTCTGGCTTTAAGCGAGGTGCCAATCCTGAACGCTGTCCTGATCATCGGTCTGATCACCTTGCTGGTGGCCGTTTTTGGCACACTGGTCGGCAAGCGGCTGGGCGTTTTGCTTCAACGGAATGCCTGCCTTCTGGGCGGCGGCGTGCTGATTCTATTAGGTTTGAAAATTGTTGCGGAACATATCGGCCTGATCTGACAAAGCCCCCCCTTTGCGGCCAGGCTGTTGCCTGATGAATTAAAAACTGTTATGATTGGGCTATTCAAAGTAAGGCCCGGTGTCCGGCATCCTTACATAAAGGAGACTCACCACAGTGGAAGATGGCAGTAGTATAAGCTACTTCTTATCGGCTGTTTCACAGCCGGTATCTTCATTTTCATCTCTTTTGGTCGACTTGCTGGTTCTTGCAGTTTTAATTTTGATCAACGCCTTCTTTTCGGCAACCGAAATAGCTGTAATTTCTTTAAACGACAACAAGATCCGCAGAAAGGCCGAGGAGGGCGATCGCATCGCCCAAAAGCTGATGCGGCTGATCGACGAGCCAGGCAGCTTCCTGGCGACCATTCAGGTTGGCGTGACCCTGGCCGGCTTTTTGTCCTCGGCCTTTGCTGCCGATAAATTTGCCGATCGGCTTTATCTTTTGATTGGCGTTGATTCGCCGGCGATCAAGAATGTCAGTGTCGTTCTGGTCACGATCATTCTTGCTTTTTTCTCCCTGGTCTTGGGCGAGCTGGTTCCCAAACGGGTTGCCCAGCATAATCCGGAAAAATTTTCCAACCGCATCGCCGGCATTATTACCGGACTGGGTGTGGTCTTAAAGCCGTTTATCCTGTTATTGACTTTTTCGACCAATCTTTGCCTGCGTATTCTGGGAATAGATCCCAATCAATCCAGCCGTTCGGTTACCGAGGAAGAAATCCGGATGATGGTCGATGTCGGCCGTGAGTCGGGAAACATCCACGCGGAAGAAAAAGAGATGATCGAAAACATTTTCGAGTTCAATGATAAAGAAGTTTCCGATATCATGACCCATCGGACCAATATTGTATCCCTGGATGTCGAATCCGATTATTCTGAAGTCATTGAAGTTGCCGTCCATGAAAAATATACCCGGATTCCGGTCTATGAAGACAATATTGACAATATTGTCGGCATCCTGCATATCAAGGACTTGCTTTACCATGCCGCGGAAGGGTTGTCACAGCCTTTTTCCCTGCGCCGCATGCTCAGACCCCCCTATATTGTGCCGGAATCGAAAAATATCGACGCCCTTTTCAGGGAAATGCAGCGTGACCGCATTCAATTGGCGGTCGTCATCGACGAGTATGGCGGAACGGCAGGGATTGTCACCATCGAAGATCTTCTGGAAGAAATCGTCGGCAATATGCAGGATGAATATGACGAGGAGGAGCAGGAAATCGTTCAGAAGGATGCCAACACCTACCTGATTTCCGGCATGGCTTCTCTGGATGAAGTTGGCGAGGCTGTCGGTCAGGAACTGCCCGACGACGATTACGATACGTTGGCTGGCCTGGTGATCGATCTGCTTGGCCGTATTCCGGATGAAAATGAATATCCGGAGGTTGATTTTGGAAATTTGCACTTGAAAGTGCTTGAAATGGATGAAAAAACGGGTCTCACGGGTTCAGCTGACCATTATTCCGGAAGACTCGGCAGAAGGAGAAAATCATGAATAGTCATTCCGCTTCCGGCAAGGCAGTTCTGTTCGACGTGGACGGAACATTACTGGATACGGTCCCGCTGATCCTCGAAGCCTATCAGTATATTTTCCGGAAATTTCTTGGACACCCGCTTGGCGATGACGAAGTACTGGCCGGGATTGGCGAACCGCTGGATATTTATTTGAAGAAGCAATTTCCCGACGATTTGGCCAACGCCATGCTGGAAGCCTATCTCGTCTACTACAGAAGCCAGATGGAAACGAGCATAGGCATTTTTTTGCATGTCCCGAGAATGATCGAAAAGCTTGCCGAAAGAGGTATCCCGCTTGCCATCGTGACTTCAAAGCGCCAGGGTTCGGCCGTGCATAATTTGGGGATGTTCGGCCTGACCGATCATTTTCAGGCCGTAATCAGCAAGGAATCGACAAAAAAACACACAAGCCGGATCCCGAACCGGCATTCGAAGCCATGCGGCAGCTCAACCTGACAGATCCGTCCAAAGTGATACTGGTTGGCGACAGCCTGTATGACCTGCATTGCGCCAAGCGCGCCGGATGCCGCAGCGCCATTGTTTCCTGGACCGCCATGCCGGCGGATGAATTGCAGGCAGGAACGCCCGACCTCTGGTTGGAAACGCCGGACCAGCTGCTGGACCTGCTGGACCGCATATAAAAAAACCGGAGGACAAAAATGGCACGATACGGCTATATTTTACTGGACCAGGCGGATCAAGACGTCAGCCGCCAGGCTTTGCAGCTGGACAGCATCGGGGGGTTCGACCGGATTTTTGTCGACCGGCAGCCCGCTAAAAGCCAGAGCCCGTCCGTCCGGGAACAGCGCCGCCGGCTAATCAGCCAGCTGCAGACCGGCGATGTTGTTTTCACGGCGGCGGTCGACCGTTTTTGCGATCATCTCCGTGACTTTTTAAACCTCTATCAGAAGATCGCCGCTGCCGGCGCCGAACTAGTCGTTCTGCAGGAAAGCCTGGACAGCCGCGCTGCGGCTGGGCGACAGGCCATCCGTCTGCTGAGCGCCTTCGAAAAACTGGAATTTCACTATCAGTCAGCCCGCAAAAAAGCCGGCATCCAGGCTGCCCGCCAGCAAGGCCGCCGGATAGGACGGCCGCCGGTTTCTATTCCGCCCGGATTCCGTGAAATCTGCAGGGAGTGGGCGGAAGGCAAAATCAATGGACAGGAAGCTGCCCGCCAAAGTGGATTGCGCAGCACCAGTTTTTATAAAAAAGCGGGCGAACTTGGATTTAAAGCCCCGTCGCGCCAGTTGCCCAAAAAGCCGAAAACTTGAAAAACATCAGCAAATCTTCATATTGCTGTCACAAAGAACCGTTATGATCAAAAAAGGCCTTATTGTTTCTCGACGGCCAACTGTGTATAATAGGCCAGTGTGGCCTACTTTTTGACAAAGGATGGATCTGAAATGAGCGAATCAAAGCAAGTTCAGGGAAAATGGCATGCCGAGGAAATGCGCGCCGAGCGCAAAGCACGTCTGGCCCGCATGAAATCAAAAGATGGCGGCAAAAAACCGATCCGTACCAGAAACACAACGGCTATAGTCATTACGGCGATAATTTTGGTTATTGCGCTGCTTGCCACCGGCGTCTGGTATGCAGTCCGGCTGGGGGTTCCCCAACGCACGTTCACTGCGCTTACGGTCGGCGACGTCAACATAAAAGCGGTTGAATTGAATTACTATTATCACTATATTTTAAGCTATGTGGGAATTGATCCGACGACCGCCGATGGTCAGGCGCAGCTGGCCGGAGCGAGCGGCTCCGACGAGTTTGCCACTTACGGGGACATGTTGAAAGACTATGCCGCCCAGCAGGTCCAGCAATATGTCATGCTTTCCGAAAAGGCAGCCGAAGCTGGTTTGACCCTTGACGATTCCGACCAGGAACAGCTTGACTCGATTCTCAGCAACTTGACCGACAGCGCCACGCAATCCGGCACAACGGTCGACAGCTTTCTTGCCCAAAACTATGGAACCGGCTTGAACCTTGCTGCCTACAAGATGATCTGGCAGCGCTCGCAGCTCGCCGAGAAATATGCTGAACACAAAAAAGATTCGCTGACCTATACGGCGGACCAGATCAAAACTTATTATGAAGCGAACAAAAACGATTTTGATGTCGTCGATTATCGGACCTTCTATCTGGCGGCAGATATTGCCACTGACGCAACCGATGAGCAAAAAACAACGGCCATGGCCAGCGCCAAAGCCAAAGCGGATGAAATGCTTGGCAAGATCGCGGATGAAGACTCCTTCAAGACCCAGTGCATTGCCTATGCGGCAGAGGCCGATAAGGAAAGCTATCAGACCACGGACAAGTCCCTGGTGGAAAACGGCTACAAATCCGCGCTGGCTTCATATGCCGACCAGGCGGACTGGATGTTCGACCCGACCCGCAAAGCTGGCGACAAGACCGTTATTGAAGGGACTTCCGGCTACTATGTCCTCTATTTCATCAACCGCAGCCAGGCGGACTTCAAGCATGTCAATGTCCGGCACATTCTGATCAGCGCCAACCAATCTTCGGCGACAGCTGAAGAAATTGCCACGGCCAAAACCAAGGCCGAATCGATTCTGGCCGGATATGAGGCTGGCGCAAAGACTGAAGACGCTTTTGCCGAACTGGCCAAAGTGAATTCGGCAGACAGCAACGCCAGCACCGGCGGCCTCTATGAGAACGTCGAACCGGGCGACATGGTCGCGGAATTCGAAAACTGGTGCTTTGATGACAGCCGCAAAACCGGCGACACCGGTATTGTGCAGACGACCTATGGCTTCCATGTCATGTATTTTGTCGGCCATACTGACAAATCGGATTGGGAATACAAAGTTGAGTCAACGCTGCGCAGCACGGACTATAACACGTATTTTGACGAAGAAATCAAGAATTTCCCCTATTCGCTGAAAAGCTTTGGCATGAAATTCGTTTCCTGACAGCCGAACGATTCGGAATTGCTGCCGGTTCTGATTTGGCCAGGTTTAAAATTATCTTGATGAATAGATCTGACAGTCCCCGGGCTTTTGGAATTTGTTCAACGCTATAAGATAATGCTGAACCTGGCTTAGTCAAGGCCAAATCATCTATCGATCACTCGGATTGGCCGAGCGGAATACAAATGAACAAATCGAAAAAAGATGCCAATTTCAATTGACACCTCTAAGGCTGAGTGATATTATTTTATAACGCGTCATAAGGTGGAGGTCTGTCGCCTGCACTTTCTGGCAGCAAAAAGACGTTTTTCAAGTCAATTATAACATCTGCAGGGTTGCCGTCAATATTTTTATTATGGCAACTCACCAGGGAATGACCTGGCCGGAACATGCGTGAGGTGATCATTAATGGTGCGTCCCGTCAAGTTGGGAAGAGCCGAGAGAATGTCCTATTCAAGGATCGATGAAGTTATTGATATTCCGAATCTGATCGAGATTCAGAAAAACAGTTACCAGTGGTTTCTTGATGAAGGTCTGATGGAAGTCCTGCGCGATGTATCGCCGATTGTGGACTATTCGGGAGACATCGAGCTTTCTTTCATTGACAAGGAATTTGACATCAACAATCCAACTTATTCGATTGAAGAGTGCAAGGAGAGGGATGCCAATTATGCCGCACCGCTTCGCGTAAAAGTACGACTGCATAATAAGAAGGACGACATCTTAAAGGATCAGTTCATTTATATCGGAGAATTCCCGATCATGACCGACAACGGCACTTTTATCATCAATGGTGCCGAGCGGGTCATCATCAGCCAGCTGGTTCGTTCGCCGGGTTCGTATTTTGATATTGTCCGCGATAAAAGCGACAAGGATCTCTATTTTTCCCAGATCATCCCCAATCGGGGCGCCTGGCTGGAATATGAGACGGATGTCAATGACCTGCTGTGGGTCCGCGTCGACCGTACCAGAAAATTCCACCTGACGGTTTTCCTGCGTTCGCTGGGCTTTGGCACCAATGAGCAGATTGTCGAAACCTTCGGTGAAGAGAACAGCCTGATGCAGACCATGCTCAAAGACGGCTGCCGCAACCGGGAGGAAGGCCTGCAGGAATTATACAAGAAGCTGCGCCCAGGTGAGCCGGTATCTGTTGAAGGTGCGGAGACTCTCCTGCACAACATGTTTTTTGACCCCAAGCGGTATGACCTGGCCCGCGTCGGCATTTATAAAATCAATAAAAAGCTTTCACTGGCCACCCGATTGGTCGGCCATAAGGCAGCAGACAATGTTGTCGACGAAGATGGCGAACTGCTGGTCGGGGCAAATGAGATCATCACCGAAAAAATCGCCCAGGCCATTCAGGCTGCCGGAATCAACGACGTTACGGTTTATCCGATCCAGATCGTTGGCGACACCGTTACGACTCTGGAAAACAAAATCAAGGTTATCGGCAACAACCGGGTGAATGCCAATGATTATATTCGCCGCCACTTTTCTGATGAAGAGCTTGGCGATCTGGATGTTGCAACCCTTGGCGTCACCGAAAGAGTCCGCACCGGCATCTTGAGGGGCATTATTAACGAAGCCAAGGCCAGCGAGAAACCAGTCGCCACCTTGAAAGAGCTTTTGATGAAGCAGATCACCAGCCTGATGCCCAAGCATCTGACGGTCGAGGACATTGTCGCCTCGGTCAGTTACCTGATTGGCCTCGAGTATGCAATCGGTGAAAAAGACGATATTGACCACCTGGGCAACCGCCGTATCCGTTCGGTTGGCGAATTGCTCCAGAATCAGATCCGCGTCGGCTTCTCGCGCATGGAGCGGGTTGTCCGCGAGCGCATGGGCACATTGACCGACATGGCCAGCGCCACTCCCCAGATGATCGTCAATACCCGTCCGGTCAGCGCGGCTGTCAAAGAATTCTTCGGATCGAGCCAATTGTCGCAGTTCATGGATCAGCCCAACCCGTTGGCTGAGCTAACCCACAAGCGCCGTCTTTCCGCGTTGGGCCCAGGCGGCCTTTCACGTGAACGGGCCAATTTCGAAGTCCGCGACGTTCACTCTTCCCATTACGGACGCATGTGCCCGATCGAAACGCCTGAAGGTCCGAACATCGGCTTGATCAATTCCCTGGCTACCTATGCCCGGGTCAACCGGTACGGCTTCATCGAGACTCCCTATCGCGTCTACGACAAAGAAGCGGGGATAGTGACCCGCGAAGTCTGTTATATGACCGCAGACGAGGAAGATTATTATTATATTGCCCAGGCTAATGAACCGCTGGATGAAACCGGACGGTTCATCGACAAGAAGATTGTCTGCCGCTATCTCGATAAATTCCTCGAAGTTGAACCGCCGCGCGTAGACCTGATGGACGTATCGCCCAAACAGCTTGTATCGGTTGCGACCGCCCTGATTCCTTTCCTTGGCAACGACGACGCCAACCGTGCCCTGATGGGTTCGAACATGCAGCGTCAGGCCGTTCCGCTGATCAAGACCGAATCGCCTGTCATCGGAACCGGCATGGAATATCGTGCCGCCAAAGACTCCGGTGTCTGCAGCGTCGCAAAAAATGACGGCACGGTCGAATATGTCAGCGCCAATAAAATTGTGGTCAAAACCGGCGCCCTGAGCTATGACACTTTCAATCTGGTCAAATACCAGCGCTCCAACCAGGGCACCTGCATCAATCAGCGTCCGCTGGTCCGCAAAGGCGAAATCGTCCGCAAAGGCGATATCATAGCCGACGGCCCCTCGACCGATAATGGCGAGCTGGCGCTTGGCCGCAATGTCCTGATCGGGTTCATGACCTGGGAAGGCTACAATTACGAAGACGCCGTCCTGATCAATGAGCGTCTGGTTCGCGAAGATGTCTATACCTCGATCCACATCGAGGAGTACGAGTGCGAAGCCCGCGACACCAAACTCGGACCGGAGGAGATCACCCGCGAAATTCCCAATGTCGGCGACGACGCCTTGAAGGATCTGGATGAATACGGCATTATCCGCATTGGCGCCGAAGTCCGTGCCGGAGACATCATTGTCGGCAAGGTCACGCCGAAGGGCGAAACCGAGCTGACCGCCGAAGAGCGTTTGTACCGTGCCATATTCGGCGAGAAGATCCGTGAAGTCCGCGACACCTCGGTCCGGATTCCCCATGGAGAATCGGGTATTGTTGTCGATGTCAAAGTGTTCACCCGCGAAAATGACGACGACCTGAAGCACGGCGTAAACAAGCTGGTTCGGGTCTATATCGCCCAGAAACGCAAGATCTCCGTCGGCGACAAAATGGCCGGACGCCATGGCAACAAGGGTGTTATCTCCCGGATTCTGCCTGAAGAGGACATGCCCTTCCTGCCGGACGGCACGCCGCTGGATATCGTTTTGAATCCGCTGGGCGTTCCATCCCGTATGAATATCGGCCAGCTGCTCGAGGTCCATCTGGGCCGGGCTGCACGCCTCCTTGGCTGGAAAGTCGCGACGCCGGTCTTTGACGGCGCCACCGAAGATGACGTCATCAAGGCCTTCAGTGATTCCGGAATCGACGAAGACGGCAAGACCATCCTTTATGATGGCCGGACCGGAGATCCTTTCGAGAACAAGATCACCGTCGGCATCATGTATTACCTGAAACTATTGCATCTTGTTGACGACAAGATCCATGCCCGCTCGATTGGCCCGTATTCACTTGTTACCCAGCAGCCGCTTGGCGGCAAGGCCCAGTTCGGCGGACAGCGTTTCGGCGAAATGGAAGTTTGGGCGCTCGAAGCTTATGGCGCCAGCTATACCTTGCAGGAAATTCTGACAGTCAAATCCGACGACATCTCGGGCCGGACCAAGACTTATGAAGCCATCGTCAAGGGTGAGAGCGTACCGGAGGCCGGCGTGCCGGAGTCCTTCAAAGTTCTGGTCAAAGAATTGCAGAGCTTGGCGCTTGATGTAAGAATATTCTCCAATGAAAATCAACTGATTGATATCAAGGAATCGGTCGAAGAAGAGATTGACGTGCCCGAGATCGACCGCAGCAAACTCGATGAGCTGATGGGGACCGTAGCGGATGAAAACTTTGCCGCCGCCGGTTTCTCGGAAGGAACCCTGGAAGAGGACGGCGGCATTGCCGCTGACCTGGACATCAATGGCGCTTTCGAAGCTTTCACTGACTTGGCCATCCCCGATGACCTTGGAAGTGACGTCGATGTTGACGCAGAAGATCAGTATTAAGCCCGAAACCCGGAATTCCCGGGACAATCGGTTGTCGTGATTTGCCAATTGCGGAAGGAGACGGCGCGCAATGTTTGAAATGAACAATTTCGAAGCCATCGGCATCGGCCTGGCTTCGCCTGAAAAGATTCTTGAATGGTCCAGAGGTGAAGTCAAAAAACCGGAGACGATAAACTATCGTACCTTAAAACCTGAACGGGACGGCCTGTTCTGTGAAAAAATATTCGGTCCGACCAAGGACTGGGAATGCCATTGCGGCAAGTATAAGAAAATTCGCTACAAAGGTATCGTTTGCGACCGCTGCGGCGTTGAGGTGACCAAATCCAAAGTTCGCCGCGAGCGGCTCGGACATATCAAACTGGCGGCTCCAGTGTCCCATATCTGGTATTTCCGGGGCATACCCAGCCGCATGGGCCTGATTCTGGACATGTCTCCGCGCAATCTGGAAAAAGTGCTCTATTTTGCGGCTTATGTCGTGATTGACCCTGGAATGACCCGCTTTTCGGCCCGCCAGGTGATCAACGAAAAAGAATACCGCGACGCCATCGAGGAGTTCGGCAAAAACGCTTTCAAGGCCAAAATGGGCGCCGAAGCGATCAAAGAGCTTTTGGCGGCGATCAAGATCGTCGAAATGGCGGCTGAGCTGCGTGAAGATTTCCGCACCTCCAGCGGCCAGAAAAAAGTTCGCATCATCAAGCGTCTCGAAGTTGTCGAGGCTTTCAAAAAGTCCAGCAACCGTCCTGAATGGATGATCCTGGATGTTCTGCCGGTCTTGCCGCCGGAACTCCGCCCGATGGTTCAGCTCGATGGCGGCCGCTTTGCGACTTCCGACCTGAACGATCTCTACCGCCGGGTCATCAATCGCAACAACCGCTTGAACAAGCTGTTGCAGCTGGGCGCACCTGAGATCATCGTCCGCAACGAAAAGCGCATGCTTCAGGAAGCTGTAGATGCCCTGATCGATAATGGCCGTCGTGGCCGCCCGGTTACCGGAGCCGGCAACCGCGCCCTCAAGTCCTTGTCCGATATGCTCAAGGGCAAGCAGGGCCGTTTCCGCCAGAACCTTCTCGGCAAGCGCGTCGACTACTCCGGCCGTTCGGTTATCGTGGTCGGGCCTGAACTTAAACTCCATCAATGTGGTCTGCCAAAAGAAATGGCGCTCGAGTTGTTCAAGCCTTTCGTCATGAAAAAGATCGTTGCCGCAGGCCATGCGCACAATATCAAGACTGCGCGCCGCCTGGTCGACCGCGCCAATGACCTGGTTTGGGATACGCTGGAAGAAGTCATCAAGGACCATCCTGTCCTTTTGAACCGCGCGCCAACTCTGCACCGTCTTGGCATTCAGGCTTTTGAGCCCGTATTGGTAGAAGGCCGCGCCATCAAGCTGCATCCGCTGGTTTGCACCGCTTACAACGCCGACTTTGACGGCGACCAAATGGCCGTCCATGTGCCGCTGTCCGCTGAAGCCCAGGCTGAAGCCCGCTTCCTGATGCTTTCTGCCAATAACCTCTTGAAACCTCAGGATGGCAAGCCGGTTACTGTTCCGACCCAGGACATGGTGCTCGGTTGCTATTACCTGACCATCGACAAAGAAGGGGTTAAAGGCGAGGGCAAGATCTTCGGGTCTGTCGAAGAGGCCGTCATGGCCTATGATGAACATGAACTGGAACTTCATGCCCGGATCAAAGTGCGGATAACCAAGGCCTTCCAGGGCCAGGTTCGCAGTGAACTGGTGGAAAGCACCCTTGGCCGGTTCATTTTCAATGAAATCATTCCGCAAAACCTTGGTTTTGTCGACCGCAGCATCCCGGAAAACGCCTTGAAACTTGAGTGTGACTTTTTGGTCGGCAAAAAAGAGCAGGGCCAAATCATCGAGCGTTGCATCCGCAACTTCGGCATTTCCGAAACAGCTGCCATCCTGGACAAAATCAAATCCATGGGTTACCGCTATTCAACTAAAGGCGGCATTTCCATTGGCATTTTCGATATGATCGTGCCGGATGTCAAAAAGAAATTCATTGCCGAAGCCGAAATCCGCGTCGACTTCATCAACCGCCAGCACCAGCGCGGCTTGTTGAATGACGATGGCCGCTACAAGTCCGTTGTCGACATCTGGCGCAAGACAACCGATGATATTACCGAAGCGCTGAAGAACAATCTGGGCAAGTACAATCCCGTTTACATGATGTCCCAGTCCGGCGCCCGCGGCAACATCAACCAGATCAAGCAGCTGGCCGGCATGCGCGGAAATATGAGCGACACTTCCGGTAAGACCATCGAAATCCCGATCAAATCCAATCTGCGCGAAGGCATGAACGTGCTCGAGTTCTTCATCTCCAGCCATGGTGCCCGTAAAGCGCTGTCCGATACCGCTTTGAAAACCGCTGACTCCGGTTACCTGACCCGGCGTCTGGTTGACGTCGCCCAGGACGTGATTATCCATGAAACGGATTGCGGCACCGAGGAATATGTTGAAGTCAGCGAAGTTATTGTCGGCGGCACCGGCAAAGTCCGCCGAATTGTCAAATCTCTGGCCGACCGTATTGTTGGCCGTTATGCCGCCCTGGACGTTGTCAATCCGGCAACCGGGGAAGTGATCGTCGCCAAATCCAGCCTGATCACCGACCGGTTGGCTGATCAGATTACGAAGGTCGGCCTTACCAAGATTGCGATCCGCAGCGTATTGGCTTGCCGGGCCCGGCATGGGGTTTGCGCCAAATGTTACGGCTTGAATCTGGCTTCCGGCGAACCCGCTGTTGGCGGCGAAGCTGTTGGCATTATGGCTGCCCAGTCAATCGGTGAGCCAGGCACCCAGCTGACCATGCGTACCTTCCATACCGGCGGTATTGCTTCAGGCGATGATATTACCCAGGGCTTGCCCCGTGTTGAAGAACTGTTTGAAGCCAGAAAGCCAAAGGGTCAGGCGATCATTTCTGATCTGGACGGTGTTGTCCGGGTTGAAGAAACCGGCAAGCGCAAGCGCGACATTACCGTAACTGCAGCGGACGGCGAGGCTATGACCTATTCCATCCCCCTGAGCGCGCCGCTTCTGGTCAATTCCGGCGACAGCATCGAAGCCGGCGACCTTTTGACCGACGGTTCCGTGAATCCTCATGACATCATGCGGATCAAGGGCGTGCGTGGCGTTCAGAAGTATATCATCAAAGAAGTTCTTAAAGTCTATAAAAACAACGGCGTTGAAATCAATGACAAGCACATTGAGATCATTACCCGCCAGATGATGCGCAAGATTCGGATCGATGATCCGGGCGATACCGAGCTGATGACCGGCAGCATAGTCGACATGTTCGACTTTGAAATTGAAAATGCCAAAGCAAACGCCAGTGGCCAGACCCCTGCCAGCGGCAAACGGGTTCTCTTGGGTATCACGAAGGCATCGCTGGCAACCGATTCATTCCTTTCAGCCGCTTCTTTCCAGGAGACGACCCGCGTCTTGACCGATGCCGCCGTCAAGGGCAAGATCGATCCGCTGTTAGGCTTGAAAGAAAATGTCATTATCGGCAAACTGATTCCTGCGGGAACCGGCATGAGCCGCTATCGCAATATCTCGGCCGTTCCGGTCGTCGAACAGAATTTCGATCTGCTCGAAGTCTGATCGGCCCAAAAGCTGCCATTAAACAAATCAAGACCTGCCATCATAAAAGCCGCATGACAAATGCGGCTTTTTTATTTCGACAGGCAAATCATGATGGTGAATTGACGTCAGCTTTCAGTCGTCGGCCGGCGCATCAGCGACCCGTTCGCCGCTTGTTTCGCTTATCGGATATAGCAGGTGGCTGCCGTTTGCATCCAGTAAAATATCATGCTCTTTTAGCCAGCAATCCAGTGTGGAACGCCAATCCGAATTGCCGACCAGAAAATCGACCGAAACAGCATGGTATCTGGCAATCCTGATGATCGTATCCAGGTCCGGGGTGCGCTTGCCCAGCTCGTAATGAGTATAGGTTACACGTGGCACCAGAATTTCTCTGGCCATTTCTTGTTGCGTCATCTTTTTCTCCTGCCGCAGAAGCCGCAGTTTTTCTGCCAATAGAGTGTTCACGTGCTGCAACACCTCAAGGCTGATTATAACGGCATGATGTAGCAGTGTGCAACATCATGAAAGCCTAAATCAGGTCCGATTGCCAAAATGTCGCAAATCGTTACATTTTTATTGACAATGTTGCATAAAGCAACTAAGATAAAAGTATAATCAATGCCGGGAGGGCGTTTTAACGTGAGAGAATGGCTGGTCATGGCGCGTCAAAAAATGAAACTGACTCAAGAATCAGTCGCTCGCGAGGCCAATATTTCCCGGGCTTATTATACTCAGCTGGAATTGTCTCAGCGCGATCCGTCGATCCGCGTGGCAAAAGAATTGGGCCGGGTTCTGGACTTCGCCTGGACACGCTTTTTTGATGAAACCGAGTAGCCTTTTACCCCCAAAATAATTCTATAGGATAAGTGCTCCGGGATGGATGCCAGCCTGTCTGGAGATGACGCCGGCCCGGCCGTTATAAACCTTGACCAGCCGGTTTAAAAGTATTTGATTTTCACTGCAAAAGACAAGCGGCGTCTGAACCATGACCTGCAGCTGCTGCAGGGCTTCGGCGAGCGCATCCAGATGGTCTTCGTCAGCCGGAATACTGTCCAGATCCAGCCGGATCGCCGGCGGATCATCATCTGCGAGCTCATAGACATCGTCGATCAAACTGTCTGGGTCGGCACATTCGATGATCGGCAGGCTTGCGGCATTTTCAACTGCCCATGAACGGCGAGATGAACAGATCATCCGCGGCATGTCGATGTGGCCAAGCTTTTGCCGCAATGCGGCATTGACGGGATCTTGCAGGCAGACATTCAGCTGCTGCAGATGAGCAGGGCTGGTGCCGCAGCAACCGCCCAGAAATTGAATTCCTTTTTGAGCCAGAGGCTGCAAGGCCAGGGCAAAGGCTTGCGGATCCATCGGGAAAATGGTCTGGCCATCGATCAGGCAGGGCAAACCGGCATTGGGTTTGATCAGCAAGGGAACCGGGCTCAGGGTGGTGATTGGCAAAATAAGCTCCCCCAGTTTTTCAGGGCCAAAAGAGCAATTGGCTCCGAAAGCATCAACGCCTAAACTTGCCAGTGTCAGCATCGCTTCGAGCGGCGGATTGCCGGACAGGGTCCGTCCGCTTTCTTCAAAAGTCAGTGAGGCCATGACCGGAAGATCGCATTCGGCTTGAACAGCCAAAACGGCTGCTCTTGCCTCGGCAAGATCCATCATGGTCTCGACGACAAAAAGATCAACGCCGCTTTTCAGGAGTCCGCGGACTTGTTCACGATAGATGTCAATCAGCTCGGACAGTGAAAGATCGCCTGCCGGGAATAAAAAACAACCGGTAGGCGCAAGATCGCCGGCTACAAGGAATGTCCGCTCGGGATGTTTTTGGCGGAATTCATCCCGCACCTGAACGCTCAGCTCGGCCAGGCGCTGGTTGAGATCGGCTGTATCGTCCGGATTTTGCCGGTGATGGGCAAGCTTTAGCCGATTGGCGCCAAAGGTGAAGGCATAGACAATTGAACTGCCGGCAGCATAATAACCGCGCTGCAGATCTTGAAAGACCTTTGGATTTTCTAAAACCCAAATTTCAGGTGAAACGCCGGAGGGCATGCCAGCTGCCTGCAGGTGCGTGCCAGTGGCGCCATCGAGCAAGATCGGGCCGCGGGCGGCAAGTTGTTGGAATTGTCGTTTGTTCATGGGTTTTCCTCCTCCCAATATGAACCGTCGGAATTATAGACACGGATATTTTCGATCCGGTCAGTCCAGGTGCCGGCTGCGGCGGCAAAAGGATGTCCGAGCGGATTAATGGTTATCTGAGCCAAACGGTTGCTGGCAATGAACACTTCTGGCCGAAAGGCGGCGATAAAGGCCGATGCCCCCGGTTGAACCGGTTCGGAAAGCACGAGGGTGTTTTTGGGCAAACGGCTATTGGCTGTGGCTGGCAACAATAAGATATCATAGTCGCCGCTGTTGGCCCGGCCGATCAAATCCGGCCAGTCGGAGCCAGAAGTCTGGACCGAAAGACCCGCTGATTTCAGGCGGGCGGCCAATTGATCGGCTTTTTCACGGTTGTCATGCAAAATGTTGGTATCCAGACCCTGGAAATAATAAAGGGTCAGCTGTTGTCCGGCTAGCTCCAGAAGGGCGTTTTGCTGCAAGCCGCTCAATGTTTTTTGGGCTGCAGTCAGAAGAATCGACAGTCTTTGAGAAGGCCGTTGGATGATATTGGCGGCCTTGGGGTCTGGGTTGACTAGAAAATAGCTGTCGACGCTGGTTTCAAAGGAATTGAACGTATAGCCTGGAAGCTTGGCGGCACGTTCCTGCATCCGGGTGTCCCACAGGTTGCGGACAATGTCCAGTTCACCGTTTTGCAGCATTGAGAACTTGTCCTCGGACGCCACCTGCCGCAATTCAATTGCGGCAATCGTACCGCCATAGCCGGCTCTTTTTTCCAGAACGACAAGGCCGGACTGGCTGCTTTTCAGATAGAAAGCGCCGCTGCCTTCCGGCGCTGGATTTTTCTCCCGGATTTCGAAAACGCGGCCGGCCGCGTAGATATAATAATCGGAATTCAAAATGCCAACGGTAAACTGGCGGTAATCCGGAGCGGCAACCCAGTCGGCAAGCGTAAAGATGACCTCGTTGGCGGATTTGCCGGCTTCAACGGCAAGAATATCGGTCAAACGGCCTTTCATGGGCCCGTCGTAGGAATCTTCCAGAAGGCTCTGGTAGGTAAAGACAATATCTGAAGAAGAGACAGTCCGGCCATCACGGAAGGCATGATCGGGATACAAAATAAAAACCAGTTGATGCGTATTTTGATCAAATTGCCAGCTTTCAGCTAATTGCGCCAATGGCTGTCCCTGTTCATCAAGGCGGACAAGCGATTCGAAAATCAATGAAACAGCATCCAGCTCGCCATCCCCGGTGGCATAAAGCGGGTTGATATATTGCATCGCATCATTTTCGCCGACAAGCAACTGGTTTTTTCTGGAAAAAGAAACCGCAGGCACGCCGCTCAATAAATTTGCATCGGAAGCGCTGTTTTTGGTTAAGGCGGATGTTGTGGATGGCACAATTTGCTTTTGCCAGTCACCGATTGCCAGGGCCAGGCCGAACAAAATCAAGACCGCCAGTAAAATCGTCAAACCATATGCGGTGTACCGCCAGAATGGCAGTTCTCCCAATTCGATATCCGTTGCTGCTTTGGCAGTTGCTTTTTTCATCAAAACTCCTGTCAATCAGAATAAGGCCATTGGAGTGTCCTGCGCCAAAATATCATCGGCATGCCCGGCTAGTCGCCGACATTCATTATATCACATTAACGCCCGGGCCTGCCATCATGATATAATGAAGGCATACCGCTGATTTTGCCTAAATCTGGGATTTTCAAGAATGCATTTCAGTATGCGGGGTCAAGAAGGCAGGTGTGAAAAATGTCGCAAATAAGCAACAATCGTCGAAAACGTGCGATCCGCCGCGGCATCGCAGTCATTCTGATTTTGGTTGTTGGGCCGTCAGCCTGGCTGATCTACAACAACTTGCGCGACCATTCTCCAATCGTCCGCACATCAACGCTTGCAGCCGGCAATATCACCAGCATCATGTCGATCACGACCACGATCAAGCCTGGCGCCGTCCAGAAAACCTATGTCAGCCGCCAGCTGGTCAAAACGGTTCTGGTGCAGGCAGGGGATCAGGTCAAAAAGGGTGATCCCCTGATAGTCTTTGATTTGACCGAACAAAAAGAACAGCAGGAGGCTGCGGCAAATGCCAAAAAGCAGGCAGAAGAAGCCGCTGCGAAGATCAGTGCGACGCTTGCCTCCCAATCCAAAAACGCGCAAACGGCACAAACGGATTTGCAGCGTCAGATCAGCCGGCTGTCCACAGGCGTTTCAGGCCTGACCAGCGCCTTGTCCGGCCTTGGCGGCACCAATCCCGTCCTTTTGTCGATAGAAGACAATCTGGCCCAAACAATCGCCGGGCAGCTGGCCTTGATTGATCCTGCATCGCCAGACGCCGCAGCAAAAGTTCAAGAGGTGCTGGAAACCATGCTTGCCGGCGTGCAAATCGGCGACAATCCGGCATACGGGCAGCAGCTCGACCAATTGGATCAGAGCGTTGAGAAAATCAACAGCGCCTTCACAGGCTTGCTGAAAAGCTTAACCAGCAGCACTGGCCTGGTTTCCTCGTTGGGCGGCAGCAGCGCGATAAGCCAGCTTGGGGAATTGTCCGCAGCCGCTCAAACAGCCGTGGCCCAGGCCACTCAAGCCGAAAAGCTGGCCCGGCAGGCCCTCGACGCCGCTGTCGAAACCATTTATGCGGAAACGGACGGCATTATTGCCCAGGTCAACGCGGTTGCCGGCGAATATGCCGGATCTTCCGGCAGCACGTCCAGCAGTTCCCTTGCCAGCCTGTTTGGAGGGGATTCAAACAATTCCGGAAATAGCGCCAGCGCGCTCGATAGCCTTTCGGCCAGCCAGACCCCGGTAATCATCCTTTACGACAACACCCGCCCCAAAGCCGTTTTTCAGGCCAACCGCCTGGATTCAAAAAAACTGGCTGTCGGCATGCCGGTCACTTATAGGCAGGATGATAAAACCTGGCAGGGAAAAATCACCTATAAGGGAAAGATTGCCAGCAACAGCAGCTTAGGCGACAGCAGTTCCGACAGCCAGAGCAATCTTCTGGGCAGCATGTCGAGCGTAAGCGGATTGACGGCAGAGCCGGTGATAGACTTGGAAATGAGCATCGAAGGCGAGGGGCTTACCGACCTGACTCTTGGCTTTAATCTCGACGCCGAGATCGAGACTGCATCGGCGAAAAATGTCTTGTTGCTGCCAGCGGAAGCCATGAAAAAAGAACTGGGCGTCTATTACGCTTTTGTACTTGGCGCGGATAACCGCCTGATTCGCCGGACATTTACACCGGGCATCCAGTCCGATCGCTATGCCGAAGTCCTGGAAGGATTGCAGGTGGGGGATAAAGTCATTCTGAATCCATCAAACGACCTGAGCGACGGATTGCCTGTCAAGGAAAAAAACGATGAATGAGCATGCAGCGGCAGCAAACACGGGTCACTCGATCATAACCGTCCGCGACGTCTGGAAAACCTACCGGACCGGGCAGGTTGAATATACTGCGCTCAAAGGGGTGAACCTGGACATCGATCCCGGTGAATTTACCGCTATCATGGGCCCGTCGGGATCAGGCAAGTCCACTTTGATGAATATTCTGGGCTGCCTGGACCGCAAAGACTCCGGCAGTTATGACCTGCACGGCACCAGCATCACCGACCTTGGCCCCAACGATCTGGCCAGGATTCGCAATCAGGAGATCGGTTTTGTTTTTCAGTCGTTCAACTTGCTGCCAAAACTGAATTTGCAGGAAAACGTCGAGCTTCCGATGATTTATGCCGACATCAGGCGGAGGGATCGCGCCCGACGGGCCAAAGAGGCTTTAGATGCAGTAGGCTTGATGCCCTGGGCCCGCCACCGGCCAAACGAAATATCCGGCGGCCAGAAGCAGCGGGTCGCAATCGCCCGGGCGATGGTCATGCATCCGGCTTTGCTGATGGCCGATGAGCCGACCGGCAACCTGGACAGCCAATCCTCCCTGGAAATCATGAAAGTTTTCCGCCAGTTGAACCAAGATGGCTCGACAATCGTCCTGATCACCCACGAAGCCGATATCGCCGCTTTTGCCAGCCGCATCCTCCACTTTGTCGACGGGGTCATTGTGGCGGACAGCGTGGGCCGCAACGCGCCAATATCGGAAAAGCCGATTATCCGCATGAACCCAACGGAAGGAGGCCGGCCAAATGTTTTTTGAGAGCTTGAAAATGGCGGTCAACAGCTTGCGGGCCAATAAAATGCGGGCGCTTTTGACGATGCTGGGCATTATTGTCGGCATTGCCTCGGTTATTGCCATTGTATCGCTTGGCGAAGGCGGCAAAAAAGAAGTGCTCGGCCAATTTGACCAAATCGGGGCTTCCACGGTCATGATCCGGGTTCGCACAAGCCTGGCGCAATCGGCCGACTTTTTTACCCAAAAAGATCTTGAAGCGGTTCGCAGCCGCATTGATACGGTAAAACACGTGACGGCGTCGCAGCAGACGATTGCCAGTGCTTCTTCCGATGCCAAAAGAAGCCGGATCTATCTGGCGGCGATCGACGATGAATATACCAGCTTCACCGATATTGATCTTCTGCACGGCCGTCTTTTTACCGAAATCGAGTACACCGACGGCCGGCCTGTCGTCATCATCGACAAGGTAGGCGCCGAAGATCTTTTTGGCCGGGAAAATGTCGTTGGCGAGACCATAACCCTGGAAAGTCATGGCAAATTGTTAAAAACGACCGTTGTCGGCGTCTGCAATTCGATTACTTCCCAGATGACCAGCTTGATGGCCAGTTATGGCATGGATACGGCAGATGCGGCGATGATCCCGTTTTTTGTCTATTCTCCGGCCAAAACCGGCCAGCGCATTATCGGAGGCGAAAATCAGCTGAATGCATTCAGCATCATGGCCGTATCCCCGGAAACAGCCGATGACGCGGCGGCTTCGACGGTCCGGCTTTTGCAGATGCGCCATGGGAACAGCGACCGTGAAATCTACCGGACGCAGAATATGGCATCCATCCTCGAACAGATCAACAACATCATCAACATCATGACCATTTTCATTAGCGCGGTAGCCGCAATTTCCCTTCTGGTCGGCGGAATAGGCGTAATGAACATCATGCTGGTTTCGGTTACCGAGCGGACCCGGGAAATTGGCATCCGCAAAGCGATTGGCGCGACGACAACCGACATCATGCTTCAGTTCATGACCGAATCCGTCATCCTGACCCTGATCGGGGGAATCATCGGAATCCTGTCCGGTTTTGGCCTGGCCTTCGGCATTGCCTATGCAGTCCGCAATATCGGCACGATTGTGCCGGTCCTAAGCATCCAGACCGTCTTGATCGCCGTTGTGTTTTCGAGTGCGGTCGGCTTGTTCTTTGGCATATACCCAGCCAGAAAAGCCGCCGGACTTGACCCGATCGACGCGCTTCGCTACGAATAGAGCCATTTGACAAAACCGCCCGATCATAGTAGAATCGCCCAAAAGTCATCCCGATTTTTTCCTTTGGAGGGAATGCCAATGAGGCCGACAAGCAGAAAAACCGTGCGGGTACGCAGTAAAGAAATTGGCGGAAGATATCCCCTGGTTTGTTTGCCCCTGGTGGCCGAAGACGAGGCCAGCCTCATTTTGCAGGCTCGGGAAATCATCTTGCAGCGACCGGACATTATTGAATGGCGGGCCGACTGTTTTTCGGCGGCCCCCTCTTGCCGGGCTGTTGCCGGGACGCTAACCGAGCTGAGGCAAGTTATCGGCGGCATCCCCTTGATTTTTACCTGCCGTTCTGTCGAGGAAGGCGGGTTTCGCGAAATCTCACTGGCGGATCGGGAGGCAATGATCCTTGCCGTGTTAGATACCGGCGAGGCTGACCTGATCGATTTTGAAATATCCAATGGCCGGGCGGCAGTCGAAAAAGTCCGGGAAATGGTCAAGCAAAGACATAGCCGGCTGATTCTTTCATACCATAATTTTCAAGCGACCCCGGATCAGCCGTTCATGGTCAAAAAATTAGCCGAAGCCTGCGAGCTGGGCGCAGATATCGCCAAATTGGCGGTCATGCCGCAAAACTACCAGGATGTGCTCAATCTGTTAAGCGCTACCCTGGAAGCCAGGAACGGTCCTGTCGACATCCCGCAAATAACCATGGCCATGGCCGAAACAGGCGAAATCAGCCGGATTGCCGGCGTCTTGTTCGGATCCGACATCACTTTTGCCATCGGCTGCAAATCGTCGGCCCCGGGGCAAATTCCTGTCGATGATTTAAAAAAGGTCTGGGAAATACTTGAGTTTTAAATGGATCCAACCAAGCTGATTTCAATCGACGGAGGCGCAGATGGACAAAATTACAACCCGAACGAAACTCGTCGGCATCCTGGGTAGCCCCCTGGGGCATACACTGTCGCCAGACATGCAAAACCAGGCTTTTCAAAATCTCGGGCTGGATTATTACTATCTGCCGATTGAAGTATCGGCCGAAAATCTTGGCGCAGTCGTCGGCGGAATCCGGCATATGAATTTTGCCGGATTTAATATTACCATGCCGCATAAAATGAACATAATCCAATACCTTGATGAAATTGACAGCCTGGCCGAAATGATCGGTTCCGTTAATACCGTTGTGATCAAAGACGGCCGGCTCAAGGGCTATTCAACAGACGGCACCGGATTTGTCCGTTCGCTCGAGCTGGACAAGGGGATATCCCTGAAAGGCAAAAAAATCTTCATCCTGGGCGCCGGCGGCGCGGCGAAAAGCATTGCGCTGACGCTGGCCGGCCAGAATGTGCGGGAAATCGTCATTTGCAACCGGACCCTGGAGAAAGCCAAAGAAATATCCGACCGCGTCAATCGGAACTTTCGCCACTGCTGCAGCCCCTTGCCGGCTGATCCGGAAAAAATGCGGCCGTCGCTGTCCGATGTGGATATCCTGGTCAACACCACCAACCTAGGCATGCATCCTGACACCGGCAGCCTGCCGATCGAACCGAAGCTGCTTTCCCGCCGCCTGCTGGTGTATGACATCATCTACCATCCGCTTAAAACCAGGCTTCTGGAGGAAGCCGAGCGTGCCGGCTGTGCGACGATGAACGGGCTGGGCATGCTCATCTACCAGGGCGCGGAAGCTTTTTCGCTCTGGACCGGGCTTGAAGCGCCAATTGACGTGATGAAAAAATCGGTCTTTTCCTGCACGAACCAGGCATAAAAAGCATCTTGACATTTATGGGTGCGGGATTATAATGAATTTATAAGTCAAAGATAGTCAAAGACTAAAAGGAGGTGTGCATATGGCTCGGATCAGTGACCATATCGAAGCGCTGCTCAAGCAGATGATGGATCAAAATAACGGCAGCATCGAGATTACGCGCAATTTGCTGGCTGATCGGATCAATTGTGTACCTTCGCAAATCACCTATGTCCTGGCTACCCGTTTTACCAATGACCAGGGCTTTCTCGTTGAAAGCCGGCGGGGCGGCGGCGGCTGGATCCGGATCCGCCGGGTCGAGATGGCTACGCCGACCCAATACCTGATGCACACGCTCAACACGATCGGCGAAAGCCTCTCGCAGCATCAGGCCGAGATCCTGATCCGCAATTTTCTTGACTATGACATTATTCGGGACCGGGAAGCCCGCTTGCTGCGGGCGGCGACTTCCGACCGGTCATTGAACGAGATTGGAATTGAACATAAAGACCGGGTCCGGATGATTATTTTTAAAAATATGCTGACTAGTTTGATTGTCCGCTAAAAACATGCGGCCAAGGGAGGGATCTGAATGAAATGTGAAAAATGCAAGCAGCGGGAAGCGACGATTCACCTATCGCAAACCCGCCAGGGGAAAACCACCGAGCACCACTTATGTGAGGTTTGCGCCCAAGAACAAGGTATCAGTATGGATATTTCGGATTACTTCGGCAATGTCGGCAATCTTCTGGGTTCAGGAATTTTTGGCGGCAGCAGTGTTTTTGACACGACAGGCGGCATTCCCGCATTTGGCACTTCGCCCAGCCGCGACACGACCTGTCCGACCTGCGGCCAGTCTTTTGATGATTTCCGCCGTTCCGGCCTCTTTGGCTGCAGCCATTGTTACGATGCCTTTGCCGACCGGCTGGATCCGCTGATGCGCCGGGTTCAGGGCAGCACCCGCCATGTTGGCCGCAAGGTCTGCCAGACTGCCGACCAGCAGGAACAGCAGCTTTTGAAATCCCGCCTGGCAGACCTGAGAAAATCGCTGCAGCAGGCGGTTGCCGAAGAGGCCTATGAGAAGGCCGCCCGGCTGCGTGATGAGATCAAGGCTCTGGAAAGCCGCTTGTGTGATGAGGGGGGTGCCGAAAAATGACCTGGTATATTGATCAAGGACCGGAAAGTGATGTCATTATAACCAGCAGGATCCGCCTGGCTCGAAATCTCGACCATTATCCTTTTCCCCATCGGATGGATTCTCAGCAATCACGCCAGGCTGCCGACGAAATCGTCAAGGCGTTTTACCACAATGATGAGGAACGCAAACGAAATTATCTGACGGTCGACCTGGATACCCTGAGTGAAGAAGATCAGCAGGCGCTGGCCGAGAAAAGGCTGATCAGCCCGGACCTGGCTCAAAAAGGACAGCATCACCGGGTCATTATCAGCCGTGACGAGGCTGTTTCCATCATGATCAATGAGGAAGACCATATCCGGATCCAGTCCATGCAAGCCGGCCTCAACCTGGAAACCGCCTATGAAGCTGCCGCCAATGCGGCGTTGATCCTGGAAGGATCTTTGTCGATGGCCTACAGTGAACGTTACGGCTTCCTGACGGCATGCCCGACCAATACCGGCACCGGCATGCGCGCATCGGTCATGGCCCATTTGCCCGGCCTGGTGATGAGCAACAAAATTCGCGACGTCATCGAAAGCCTTTCCAAGATGGGTTTTGCCGTGCGGGGAATTTATGGTGAACACAGCAAAAGCCAGGGCCATTTGTTTCAGATATCCAACCAGCTTACCTTGGGAATCTCCGAAGATGACCTGATCAATGACTTGAAAAGGATGCTTCAGCAGCTGATCGAACAGGAGCGCAAGGTGCGCCGGGAGATTTACCGCCATCAGCCGCTGCTTCTGGAAGACAAGATCATGCGGGCTTTTGGCCTTTTGAGCAATGCCCGGCTGATGCCATCCGAAGAAGCGGTCACGCTGCTTTCAGACTTGCGTTTCGGCCTGGCTCTGGGCCTTCTTCGCCAGATCAGCGAATCCGATATCAACCGCATCCAGGCATCGATTGGCCCGGCCAGCATTCAAAAAGCCCAGGGGAAATTGATGCCGCCGGAGGAACGGGACCAGGCGCGGGCCACAATCATCCGGGAATTGTTAAAAACGAATTGAAAAACACAAAATTGATCAGTAACGAAAATGATCAGTGGGTATAATAAATGACATGACAAAATATGGAGGTGTCAGCCATGATGATGAGATTTTCAGAACGCAGCGGCGCTGTGCTGGGTGCAGCCTATCAAATCGCACGCTCATACAAATTAAGCTATATCGGAACGGAACACCTGCTTGCCGGCATCATGGCCGAGCAGCAGGGAGAAGCCTATGATTTGCTTGCCGGAGCCGATGTCAGCCTGGAAAAAATCCAGGACGCCATGAATCAGATGAACTCCCAGGAGCCGGAGGAAATTGCGCCGGAAGAAAATCTGGATGCCGAAAAGGTCATGGGGATGTTCACTCCCCGGACCAAGCGCGTGGTGGAATTAGCTGCCTACGAGGCCAAGATGCGCCAGCTGGATGTCATCGAGCCGGAACATTTGCTGCTGGGCATCATCCGCGAAGGCGAAAGCGTCGCCATGCGGATTCTGAAAGCGAATGGCCTGGATCCCCGCGCTTTGTACAATCAATTGGTCCAGAACCTGCAGAGCCAGTCATCCTCGGAGGGAAATGAAGAAAACCCTGCGGAAGAAGAGGAGTCGCAGGATCCCGGCATTGCAGAGATCAACCGCAGCCTCAAGGCCCGCAGCGGCAAATCAGGCTTTAGCAAACCAGGAGCCAAATCAGGGAAAGGTGAAAAAAGCAATACGCCGACCTTGGATAAATTTGGCCGCGATTTAACCCAGATGGCCAGGGAAAACCACTTCGATCCGATCATCGGCCGTGGGGACGAAATCACCCGGGTCATGCAAATTCTTTGCCGGCGAACCAAAAACAACCCTTGCCTGATTGGCGAACCTGGCGTCGGTAAAACGGCGATCGCCGAAGGACTGGCCCAAAAAATCGCCAGCGGCGACATCCCCGAATTGTTGAAAGACAAGCGGATCATTGCCCTGGATATGGCCAGCATGGTTGCCGGATCCAAATATCGCGGCGAATTTGAAGAGCGATTGAAAAAGGGCCTGGACGAAGCGATTTCTTCGGGCAATGTCCTGCTTTTCCTTGACGAGCTGCATACCATTATCGGGGCCGGCGCGGCTGAAGGCGCCATGGATGCTGCCAATATCATCAAGCCGTTGATGACCCGCGGCCAGCTCCAGATTATCGGCGCGACCACAATCGATGAATATAGAAAGCACATTGAAAAGGATGCCGCCCTGGAACGCCGTTTTCAGCCGGTTATGGTCGGGGAGCCAACGCAGGAAGAAGCCATTCTGATCCTGAAAGGGTTGCGGGAAAAATATGAAACCCATCATCATGTTAAAATCACTGACGAAGCCATCGAGGCAGCGGTTATCTTGTCGATCCGCTATTTGCCCGACCGCTTCTTGCCCGACAAGGCGATTGACCTGATCGACGAGGCCGCTTCCAAGATCCGGATGCGCAAAATTGCCGAACCGGCGGAGATTCGCGATCTGCAGCAACAGCTTGAGGACTTGGCCGCAAAAAAGAAGGCGGCTGCCGACAAAGAAGAATTCGAGCAAGCGGCGGTTTTGCGCAAAGAAGAGCAGGAGTTATCCGAAAAACTGTCAGAAACCCGTGCCTCTTGGGAGAAAGAGCAGTTGGACCAGCATCAGGTTTTGACGCCGGACACCATTGCGGATATCGTGGCCAGTTGGACAGGCATCCCGGTTAGGAAACTGACCGAGAGTGACTCGGAGCGTTTGCGGACTTTGGAAGAAGAAATGAAAAAACGGGTGATCGGGCAGGACGAAGCGGTTACGGCAGTCGCCAAAGCGATCCGCCGCGGCCGGCTTGGCCTTAAGGACCCCAAACGTCCGACTGGTTCTTTCATTTTCCTGGGCACGACCGGCGTCGGCAAGACCGAACTGGCCCGGGCATTGGCGGAAGTCATGTTTGGCGATGAAAATGCCATGGTCAGAATCGATATGTCCGAATATATGGAAAAATTCGACGTCTCCAAACTGATCGGGTCGCCGCCGGGCTATGTCGGATACGAGGAAGGCGGGCAATTGACCGAAAAAGTCAAACGCAAACCCTATTCGGTAGTCCTGTTTGATGAAATCGAAAAAGCGCACCCGGATGTTTTCAACGCCTTGCTGCAAATTCTGGAAGACGGTCGCCTGACCGACGGCCAGGGGCGGACCGTCAATTTCCGGAATACCATCCTGATCATGACATCCAATATCGGCGCCCGCCTGTTGACCAGCGCGGCTGGCCGTCGCATCGGCTTTGACGTTGCCCGCCCGTTTGGCAGCGAAGGCGAAGTCGAGCACATGTATGGCGGCAAGACCTATGAAGAAGCCCGCCAGCTGGTCATGGATGAAATGAAGAAAACATTCAATCCGGAATTTATCAATCGTGTCGATGAAATCATTTTCTTCCATATGCTCAACCAATCCGCGGTCCTTAAAATCGTCGACATCATGCTGGGCTCTCTGCGCAAGCGGGTCGCCGACATTGGTTTGACTTTGGAAGTGACGCCTGCCGCCAAGCAGTTCCTGGCAGAGAAAGGCTTTGACCCGATGTATGGAGCCAGGCCGCTAAGGCGTGCCATCCAGTCAATGGTTGAAGACCGCTTCTCGGAAGCCATGCTCGACGGCGTAGTCAAACCTGGCGACATCGCCCTGGTCGACGTCAGCGACGGCGCTATAAAAATCAGCAGCCAGGCCGGACCGGCGGCCGCCAGCCAGACTTCTTCGGAAGCGGCTCCTGGAAATCCGGAACCCGGGCAAACCCCTGGTGAATCATCTGCCGCGGAGGATCAGAAGAAATGACAGAAAACCAGATAGGAGACCCATTGGGAAGTCCGTCCCAAAATCAGGTCGAAAGCCAGTTTGAAAAGGCGATGGTGGAATGTCCAGTCTGCCTGAATGAAGAATCCGTCACGATCTGGCAGGTGATCAACGGATCAACCGACCCCGATCTCAAAGACAAGCTGCTGCGCAAGGAACTGCAAACCCACTTGTGCAGCAATTGCGGCAACAGGAGCGCAATCAGCCAGCCGCTTTTGTATCTGGACCCCGAACGTCATTTGATGTACTATTGCCGGGCCAGTCAAAGCGAAGCCCAAACCCAGGCAGCCTTGCAGGAGCTGCCTGGGCTTATCGGCTGGCAGATGAGGCGGGTGGAGGACTACAATCAATTGATCGAAAAAATCCACATTGCCGATCATCATGGTGACGACCGGTTGATTGAATTGATCAAGCTGTCGGTTATCCGGCAGCAAGAGCAGGAAGGGGGCATCCGGCAGATCTATTTTTTGACTGCCGATGATTCGGCTTTCCGGTATATCGTGTGCAATCAGGATGAAGAATGGTGCACCCTTGATCTGGGGAGCGAAATTTACTTGAATGCCGAAAAGCTTGCGGCGAAAAGCTTGCCGGACATATCCGGGCAGTGGCAGGCTATTGACAGATCGTATGCCGAAAAGCTGCTTGCGCAATTGGCGGCTGCCGGGTAAAAAAGAACAGTTGAATTCAAAAGAATTTGGTCAATAGATAATTGCGTTTTTGCCATATTTCATTTAATGTATAAACATATAGATTATAATGTTATTTAAAAGTTCAATTTGAGAGGTAGGATTGGGAATGGCCTTGACTGAAAAGTCCATTGATAAATCTAAATCAATTCCATTGCATATTCAGGTGAAACAAATTCTTATGGAGGAAATAAATTCGGGTAATTTGACACCCGGAGATATGATTTCACCTGAACAGGAAATCAGCGAATTATTTAGAGTCAGCCGGTCAACTGTTCGTCAGGCCATCACTGAGCTGGTACGTGAAGGATACTTTTATCGGGGCAAAGGCCGTGGTACATTTGTGTCAAAGCCTGTAATCAGCTATGATTTCGCAAAAAATGCAGGCATGTATACCCGATTGGTTGAAGAAAAGGGTATGAAGGCATCAACGAAAGTCATTCAATTTGACATCGTCGATGCGGATGCTAAAATTGCTGAAATTCTGCAAATCCCGCAAAAGCAGAAAGTGATTCATCTGATTAGAATCCGGTCGGCAAATGAAGAACTGAATAACATCCTTGAAAGCTATTTGCCGCATAACTTATGCTATTCGATCTTTCAGCACGATCTCGAGAAAGAAACACTTCACGAAGCCCTTTCAGGCTCTGAAGAAACGGCAATCTTTCGAGATATCACTACTATTGAAGCCACACTTGCCAATAGTAAAGAAAGCAGATTGTTGCAAATTGCCCCAGGCTCGCCCATATTGCTTATATCGGCAGTCTCATTCAATCGAATGGGAAAACCTGTAGAATATTGCATTGCACGATACCGAGCAGACCGGAATAAATTTATTACTGAGCGCTATGACGGGCAGCCAGGAAATAATTGACCGACTTTTTAATCAGTTTAATCGAGGCCGCTTACAGATTAGATTCACTCGCATAAACGCAGTTCCCATTGATGAACGTCTTCAGGAGCTGCAAATTTTTGTCTAAAAGCACAAAATCTGCACAAAACCCGGACTGGATCCGGCCAATCTTGTGATCAAGATGAATCGATTTGGCTGGATTGCTGGTGGCAAGGCGAAGCGCTACATCTAATGAAACACCGGCTTTCATGACAAGGTTAGTAATGCCTTGCAGCACGGAAATGGTCGAACCGGCCAAACGGCCGTCACTTTGCAGATGTGCTATCGAATTTTCAACGTAAACTGGCAATCTGCCAAGATAATAATTTCCGTCTGGCATGGAGCCAGCTGAACAAGAATCTGAGCAGATAAAGGTTTTTTCAGTGCCTTTGCTGGCAAGCAGCAGCCGAATGGCATATTTTGTAATATGCTGCAAGTCAGGGATGAATTCACAGACAATTCTTGGATCAGTCAAAATGACGCTGATGGCATTTTCTTCTCGATGATGAAAAGGATAATATCCATTGAAAGCATGAGTAGCAATCGTCAAACCTGCTTGAATCGTTTCTTCCATCAATTTGGCTGAAGCATTGGTGTGGGCAGCGGCAATCGCTATCCCCTTTTCCTTGAGATATTCAATTAGCTGGCGGGATCCTGCGCGTTCCGGTGCCAGGGATACCCGGCTGATAATATCATGGTACCCATCGACCATTTGATCATAGTGATCAAGAAGCGGGTCGCAAAGAACGCTGATATCATGCGCACCACGATTTTCGATCGATAAATAAGGCCCTTCAAGATGTGCGCCTAAAACTTTTGCCCCATCATTAGTTTCAATTGATTTTTTAACTTCGCCAAGAAACTGGTTTGTATTGGCAATAGTGTTGGCTACACTTGTTGGACAGAAAGCTGTTGTGCCAATTTTCGGCAGGCAGGAAGCCAGTTTTTTGACGCCGCCTGGATTCATGACATCTGCGCCGAAACTTCCATGAATATGCACATCAACAAAGCCTGGACATAAAAATGCGCCATTGCCATCAATAATATGATCAGCATCGGTCTGGTTTTGCGTATTGATAATAATACCATTTTGGAAATGAACAACTTGATCGGCTATGAATTTTTCACCGTCAAAAATTTTGACGTTTGTAATCGCAAACACTCGATAATCCTCCCTGTGTTATATGCTAATAGAATCATCGAACGTTTCATCTTATTTTAAGCCGTGCTTCAAGATCTGTAAAGAGTAAAAGACTTGATTTAAAAAAAATGCCTATTTAACAAAAAAAGTGTTTACAAATTAAAAAAGCTGTGACATATTATATGAAGAACTGGAATGTACGTACATTAAAAAGAAATGATCATGACATATATTCAAAAAGTATAGACAGTACCGGTCAAGTCATACTTTTTACTTTGAGTATTTGGGAGGAGGATAGTGTTTCTTATCAGCATCGAACGTTTCAATTTCAATGCTGGACCTGGTTATTATCCACGATATAGAATAATTGATGACTTTACCATTTAATAAATTGGAGGTAAGAACATGAAACGAATTTTTGTATTTGTCCTGTTAATCAGCTTGATCATGACCTTTTTGCCTGCTTGTTCATCAAATTCATCCGTAACTTCCACAACTCCAGCATCAACGTCGGGAACGCCCAGCACAACAACATCGACAACTGCTGCTGGCAAAATCTATAATGTTGCAGTAATTGTAAAAGGCACGAGTTCTGACTACTGGCAAACTGTCATTAGTGGTGCAGTTAAGTTTGCAAAAGATAACGAAGCGATTGTCAAAGTGACATCGTTCGGGCCGGAAACAGAGAGCGATGCCGGTGAACAAGTTGAAGTCATCGAGAATGTAATTGCAACCAAACCGGATGCAATCGTTATTGCGCCAACCTCATCCGATGCACCGATCGAAGCCCTGGCTGAGGCCCAAAAAATGGGAATTAAGGTCATTGTTATCGACACTAAAATCTCCAGTGAAAATTATGATTCTTTCCTGGCAACAGATAATCATAAAGGCGGCATGCTTGCTGCAAAACTGCTCGTCGATACACTAAAAGCGAAAGGCATTGATACCAAAGGCAAAAAAAGTTGGCTTTGTTGCAGGCACACCCGGAACAGAATCTGCAAATGCCCGTGATGGCGGATTCCTTGACGGAATGAAAGAGTATGCTCCGGAAATTGCTATTGTTGGTCCCAAATACTCTAATAATGTGGTAGAAAAAGCCCTTTCAATTGCTTCTGATATTATTTCTGCTGAAAAAGACAATGGGCTTGTCGGTTTGTATGCCAATAATAACCTGACTGGCGGCGCAACTCTCGTTGCCAGAAAAGAGCGGGATGATCTGGACAAGAATTTTGTCTTTGTAGGTTTTGACTCATCAGCTGAACTGCTCACAGGGATGACTGATGGTTTTGTTCAAGGACTTGTACAGCAAGATCCGTGGGGGATGGGTTTCTATGGTGTTGAAACTGCTGTGAAATTGCTCAATGGAGAATCTGTCGAGCGTTCGATTGATACCGGCGTCACCGGCATTACCCCTGAAAATTTGAACAATACTGAAATACAGGCTCTTCTTGATCCGACTAAACGTTAATCTGTCTGAGATAAGGGGTGGCTGCCAAAAAGGCCGCCCCTTATATTTTACCTGATAAAATATTTTTAGCGTCTTGTTCAAAGGACAGGGGTGCAAATTGATGAAAGAATTAATAAAAATGTCCAATATATCCAAGGCTTTTCCTGGTGTTCAAGCTTTAAAAGATGTTTCTTTCGATGTCAGGTCAGGAGAAGCCCATGCGCTAGTCGGCGAAAATGGCGCAGGTAAATCTACGCTCATAAAAATTCTAATGGGCGTTTATACAAAGGATGAAGGGCAGGTCTTAAATGAAGGAATTCCAGTGCATTATGATACGCCAATTGCCGCAAAAAAGCTTGGCCTTGGCGCAGTTTATCAAGATATCACATTAATTCAGCATCTATCAGTAGGCGAGAATTTCTTTCTTGGTAATTTACCGTTAAATCACCTGGGACTGATCGACTGGAACAAAATATATTCAGTGTCAAAGCAAGCAATTGAGGATATCGGCTTAAAAATCAATCCGCGCAGCCGGGTGATGGATCTGACGGTTGCGCAACAGGAAATGATCACAATAGCTAAAGTTGTCTATGAAAAAGCTCGTATAATCGTCTTTGATGAACCAACTGCATTACTTACGAACGAGGAGGTTGACGAACTATACCGCATCATTAAGATTCTTAAGGAACGTGGTTATGGCATCATTTATATTTCTCATCGTTTGGAAGAAATATTTGACATCTGTGATCGGGTAACCGTTTTAAAAGACGGGAAGTATGTCAATACGATTGAAACGGCTGAAACCAATAAAGACCAACTCATCTCGATGATGGTCGGCAGAAGCCTGGAAGATATTTACAATATAGAACATCAAACAATCGGAGAACCTGTATTGTCTGTACATGATTTGTGTGACAAGCGCGGCCGGTTCAAAAATGTTTCATTTGACTTGCATCGAGGGGAAATTTTAGGATTTTGCGGTTTGGTCGGATCTGGGCGAACAGATATCATGCGCTGCATTTTCGGCGCTGATCCGGTTTTGTCCGGTGAAATATACATCAACGGCCGTAAGGCTATGATCAAAAAACCAATCGATGCAATTCGCCAAGGCATTGGCTTTGTTACTGAGGATCGTCGCCGCCAGGGTCTGATGTTGCAGCTTTCAGTTGCGTTTAATATTAACATTGCCTCTTATGATCTGATATCAAAGCGGGGTTTCGGCCTAATTAGCTTGAAAAAAGAGAAAAATAGAGCTCAACGATCAGTTTCAGAGTTAAGGATCAAGACACCGACAGTAAATCAACTCGTCCAGAATTTGTCCGGCGGCAACCAGCAAAAAGTTGTCATTTCCAAGTGGATGAATCGGGATTCAAAGATATTTATTTTTGATGAACCAACAGTTGGAGTCGATGTGGGTGCAAAACTTGAAATTTATAAACTTTTTGAAGCGATTGTTGCCAGAGGAGATTCGATTATTGTGGTTTCATCCTATCTGAATGAATGCATCGGTCTTGCCGACCGCATAATTACAGTATATGAAGGGAAAATCACAGGTGAAATAAACCGCTGCGATTTCAGCGATGAAAAAGTTATGCGTCAGGCCTCCGGTCTGGCGGATTAGTAGAGAGGGGAAGCAGCATGTCAGAAGTACTAAAAAAAATAAAAAACATTCGCCTTAAAGGAACGGAAGGTGTCTTATTTCTAATTGTTATAGTCCTGATTGTGATTCTAAATTTTGCAACAGATAATTTTTTAACTAGCTATAACCTGTCCAATTTAGTTCGACAGACGTCAATCATTGGAATTGTCTCCATAGGCATGACTTTTATTATCATATCGGGCGGCATAGATTTGTCTGTTGGATCTGTTGCAGGTTTTTCCGGCATGCTGGCCGCTATCTTGATGGTTAAACATAATTGGGGCATTCTCCCATCGGTTTTGACTGCTATGCTGGTTTCCATGCTTTTTGGATTGCTGATCGGTGTGATTGTTCATGAAGGGAAAGTACCTCCCTTTATCTGCACCCTTGGTGCCCTCCAAGCCATAAAAGGATGTACTATGCTGCTTTCAGGTGCGCAGATGGTGTCGGGATTGCCAAAAGAGTTTAAGGATTTTGCCAACATGAAATTATTGGGTTTTCCGACATTATTCATCGCCTGGCTGATTATTATTTTAATTGCACTATTCGCGACTAAGTATACCCGGTTTGGCCGAAATATTTATGCTGTTGGCAGCAATGAAGAAAGCGCACGGCTTTCTGGCATCAATATTCGGAAGATTCGTTACCAGAGTTATGTATTATGCGCCTCAACAGCTGGCATCGCAGGCATCTTGATGTGTGCCAGAATGGGCAGCGCAATGCCCGCAACTGGTTCTGGATATGAAACGGATGCGATTGCCGCTGCTGTGCTTGGCGGCACATCGTTGATGGGGGCAGAAGGAAGCATAATCGGTACGGTTTTAGGCGCCATTATCATGGCAATCTTGCGCAATGGAGGCAATCTTTTGAAAATTGACTCGTTTGTTCTTGAAATCACGATTGGCTGCCTGCTGATTATGGGTGTCTTAATCGATCAGTTTAGAAAACGCCGCGGGAAATAGGAGGAAGACATCATGCAATCCCAGAATCAAAACAACCTGTATTTAGATCATGAAAAGACAAATCTGGCTTGGCCGCTTTATGGCGCAGGTCTGGAAAAATTAGGGAAAAATCATGCGCCGGTCGAATTGGCCATACCCAATCCTAAAGACGATGAAATCCTGGTTCGAGTTGACTCGTCTGGGATCTGCGCCAGCGATTTAAAAGTAATCAACCTAGGTTCGGAACACCGTTTGCTTCGCGGTCGTGATCTCGAAAAAAATCCTTTGGTCGTTGGACATGAAACCTGCGTAACTGTCATAAAAGCTGGAAAAAAGCGTGAGAAAAATTACAAACCTGGAGAAAGATATCTGATGATTCCGGGCGTCTTTTATCACGGGAAATCAATTCCGATCGGTTACATCCTCGACGGCGGATTCCAGCAGTATGTCATTTGTGGCAAAGAGATTTTGGATGGAGACGAAGGATCATATCTTGCACCACTAAATCCAGAGGATGGGCTCGCCGCAACTTCACTGAGTGAACCATGGGCGTGTGTGGATGCCGCTTACAATATTGAACAAAGAAGCCAATTAAAAGCGGGTGGTACGGCTTGGTTTATAGATTCGCCAGTATCCTTGGATCGCTCTTTTTTTGACAGTACAACATATTCAATCGCAGATGCGCCAGATAAAGTCATTCTTTCCATTCTAAATCCAGAATTAGTACAATATTTGAAATCAAAATTCGAACCATTGGGAACAAAGGTCATTACAACATCATTAGAAGAAGTTATTGCCCAGCCAGTTGGCAATACAACGACAAGGTTTGATGATATCATCCTATTGGGCGTAAATGATGCTTCACTAATCAGCAAGCTGTTGGGGCCTGATTATCTAGGACAATTTGGACATTTGGCAATCCTTTCAGATGAAAAGCTTTCAGGTGACATCGAAATTGATACCGCACGAATTCACTATGATTATCTTCATATAATTGGCACAAGCAGTGCGGATATTCAAGATGCTTATGCCAATAAGCGCCCGTTGTCTTTGCTTCCATCTGGAAGTGCCATCATAGTTGGCGCTGGCGGACCGATGGGGCAAATGCACGTTCAACGGGCTGCCTATGATGACAACGGACCGGATTTGCTGGTGGCATGTGATATTGATGATAAAAGACTAAACACCCTCGAAGAATATTTCGGGGAATATATGGCTAGAAGAGGCCGGCGATTGGTGATCCTGAACACTTCAGCTTTTTCAAATTCCGAATTGATAAAACATTTGGAGCAAATTAATCAAGGAAACCGCTATTCGGATATTGTCATCACTTCGCCTATCTCCGCATTAGTCAAGCAATATAGCGCGATATTGGCCCCGGACGGCGTTATGAATATTTTCGCTGGTATTATCAAGAATCCAGTTATCGGTGTTCCTCAAAATGATACAGTTTTTACCGGCCAAAGATGGGTTGGCAGCTGTGGCGTAAATTACAGCCAGTTTTTGCAGACTATTCGGCGTGTCCAGAAAGGTTTGTTGGATACCAATATGTCAGTTGCCGCTATCGGTGGAATTGATGCAGTTTATCAAGGCTATGAAGCAACACGCGATGGCCGGCTGTCTGGCAAGATCGTCATATATCCACAGATTAAAAATCTGCCGTTGACCGATATGCAAACAATGAAAGAAAAATTTCCGGAAATCGCTTCTGCATTGAGAGATGGTAAGTTTTGGACAACCGCTGCAGAAAAAATCCTATTAGAAATGGTATCTTCGGATAGCAGAAAGAAGGAAAAATAATGTTAGTAACGCTAAAAGAAGCTTTAGCTGATGCCGAAAAAAACAATTACGGCATTGGGATGTACGGCTGCTACAATATGGAGAGTATCAGGGCAATTATCGAAGCTGGTGAAGAGACTAGATCTCCAGTGATATTAGGATTTGCTGAAGGACACATTCAAATCAATAAAATATTGATTGAAGACATTTGCCATCCGTTGGTTCAATATGCCAAAAGAGCTACTGTTCCTGTGGTTGTACATCTTGATCATGGATTTACCTTTGAAAATATTGTTAAAGCTATCCACTGCGGTTTCTCCTCGGTCATGATTGATGCTTCGCAAGAATCATTTGAAAAAAATGCCAGCATGGTATCGGAAATCACTAAAATTGCCCGGGTTTTTAATTGTTCGGTTGAGGCTGAACTCGGTCATGTTGGCGGGCAGGAAGCGATGAATGATGCAACAGAAAGTTCGGACCGGTACTTTACAATTCCTCAGGAAGCTGCAAGATTCGCAGAAGAGACGGGCATTGATGCCCTTGCGGTTGCAATAGGGACAATCCACGGCCCATATAAAAAGCAACCGGCACTGGACTTGATTCGTTTGGAAGAGATTAACAAGATGACAAAAATACCGTTAGTTCTGCATGGCGGATCAGGCCTGTCCGATCAGGATTTTCAAGCGACGATCGACCGTGGCGTTCGTAAGATCAACATCTTTACCGATCTGTCAATGGCCGGATATCAAGGGTCGATTAATCTTTTTCAAAGCGCGGATTCTAAAAACATGCTTACACTAACGGAATCAATGGTTGCTGCCATCAAGGCAAAAGTCATGGCATATACACATATTTTCCGCAGCTATGGAAAGGCTTAAGGAGGCAAGAAATATGGCTTTACCGAGTCAGGAAATTGTGGTTGTAGGCAGTGGCAAGATCGGACGCGGATTTATTGCTGATTTGGCCAAAAAATCAGGTTTCAAATTGGTGTTTTGCGACACCAGTGCACCTTTGATAGAAGCCATGCGCAAGGCTGGAAAATATACGGTAGTTAATATTGGGGTCAGTCAGACTGAAACCGTTGAGATTTCAAATTATGAAGCCTTGCACATTCAGAACGACCAGCCGGCTTACCTGGATAAAATGATTCAAAATGATTTTATTGCCCTGGCTGTTTATAGCGGAGCATTTCCAGCGATTGCAAAAGACTTCTGTGAGGTTATCCGCCAAAGAATGATTTTACGACCTGATAATGATTTTAATATTATCTTGTGTGTCAATGTACTGGGTACGCCGCAATTTTTTGCCGACTATTTTGCCAGTCATCTAAATGAACAGGAAATGGATTTTGTGAACAGTCACGTCGGATTGGTTCAGGCTTTGGTGCTTCGTGCTGGAATCGAAGCAACTGAAGAACTTAAAGCCAAAGATCCGCTGGTGGTTGTTACAAATGGTTTTGGGTCACTGTATTTGGATCGGGATGCTTTTAAAGGAGAATGCCGGATCAAATCTGTTGAATTGGTTGACCAGATCGCCGACCGTTTTACACGTAAAATTTATTCAGGGAATTTAGGGCATTGCGCTTTGGCATATATGGGCTATTTGTGCCAAATGACTTATATAAACGAGACCTTGGATAATCAGCAAATTTTTCATACGATGATCGGTGCCTATAATGAGGCAGAAATCGGAATGCAAAAAGAATTTGGGTTTTCGGATGAAGATACAAAAAAATGGCGACAAGAAATCTTCACTATTTTAACCAATCCAAATACAAAGGACGAAATCACAAGAGTTGCAGCTGATCCATTGCGGAAACTATCGCCAATGGATCGATTGGTTGGACCCGCTAAAATAGTTGAACGACAAGGTGGGTTCCCGTACTATCTGGCCCGGGTTATTGCTTGTGCTTTGAAATATGATTATACAGCTGATCAAAATGCCCAAAAACTGCAGCAAATGATTAAAGAATGCGGCCTTGCCGAATCTCTATGCCGAATTTGTGCAGTAGACGAAAACAGTATATTGGGAAAACTGATTTTAGCGCATTATAATGATGTATTTATTGTTAAGGGGAATGAAAAATGTTAAATTGCTTTCAAAATTATTTGCCGGTTAGAATTATTTTTGGTGCGAACAGCCTGTCGCAAATTGGCTATCATGCTTCGCTACTAGGGAAAAAAGCGCTGATAGTGACCACTGGTCCTTACTTTGAAGAATGTGGCCTGATTAACCGTATTAAGAAAATCTTAGCTGAAGCCGACGTTACAAGTTGTCATTATGACGCAATCAGCCCCAATCCCCAGTATATAGAAGTTGACCGTTGTGCAGCCTATGCCCGGGAACAGGGCGTTGACCTGGTTATTGGTCTTGGCGGAGGCAGTGCAATGGACGCGGCTAAAGGGGTAGCTGTTGCGGTAAAGCACGAGGGGAGCATTTGGGATTATATCTGGTGGGGAAAACCTGATGATCGAGCCCCGGACCCCCAAAAAACCTTGCCGATTATTACAGTAACGACAACATCAGGGACTGGCTCTCATGTTACCCCCTATTCGGTGCTAACCAATCCTGAAACTCATGAAAAACCAAGTGTTGCCGCCGATGCTTTGTTTGCCAAAGTTGCTATCGTCGATCCGGAGTTGATGCTGACTTTGCCGCCGAAAATCACGGCATCAACTGGATTTGATATCCTTTTCCATTCAGAAGAAGGATATACAAGCCTAACCGCAACCCCTTTAACTGATTTATACAATGAAAAAGCAATTGCCCTGGTTGGCCAATATCTGCCAAGAGCTGTTCAGGACGGAAGCGACATTGAAGCACGAACGGCACTGGCTTTTGCCGATACGCTTGCTGGATTTTCCTTGTCCGTTGCCTCGATTACCCTCAATCATGCCCTGGGTCACGCCATTGGCGGCATCAGCAATACGTCGCACGGGGAATGCCTTTGCGCCACGGCTTTACGGACTATGCAGCATAACAGCTTGGCCGCCTGCGAAAAGTACCTGCGAATCGGTGGTTTGCTGACTGGCCAGGCAAACGCTTCCTGCATCGAAGAAACCATTCAAACCGTAGACCGCCTCCTTGTTCAAAATGGCATGAAAATTAAACTTTCGCAATTGGGCATCAAAACCGGGGATTTTTCAAATATTTTGCGCTCTGCAAAAAAATACATGGGTCCGTCTTTAGAGCACAATCCGCGCACGATTGTCGACCAGGAAGTAATTGACATTTTGTCAAAATCCATGTAACAGTTAACCAGTGTGATTTATTCTGTTGTAAAGGATGTGAGCTGATGCCCCAATATTTGTTGGCGCACGATTTTGGCACTTCTGGAAACAAAGCTACTTTATATTCGACTGAAGGTCAATTAATAGCGGTTAAAACCTGCAACTATCCAACACAATTCATGGCAGGAAACCGGGCGGAGCAAAATCCGGAAGACTGGTGGCGGGCCGTTTGCGATTCCTCAAAGGAAATTGCCAGCATGGTAAATCCCCAGGATATCATGGCAGTCTCTTTTAGTGCCCAATCCCATGGTTGCTTGATTGTCGATCAGAATGGGCAGCCATTGCGTCCATCAATCATCTATTGCGACAATCGGGCTTTTGAGCAGGCAAACCAACTGCGCGCCGATCTAAGCGACTGGGAATACTATCAAATTACCGGCAATAAAATCAGTCCGATTTTACCGCTTTTTAAACTCATGTGGATTAAGGAAAATGAACCGGATCTATATGAGAAAACTTACAAAGCAGTCAATGCAAAAGATTATATTGTATGCCGGATGACTGGAAATTTGGTCACCGATGTCAGTGATGCAGCCAATACTGGCGCCTGTGATATTCGTTCCTTGCAATGGAGTGATCAGATTCTTGATGCAGCTGGCATTGACCGGAACAAAATGCCTGAAATACAGCCATCGACTTATAAGGCAGGGAGAATATCGCCGGAAGTCGCTAAGCTGACTGGCCTTGTTCCAGGTACGCCGGTTATCATCGGTTCAAGCGATGGCAGTTGTGCGGCAATAGGCGCCGGTTGTGTTAATGAAAGCAACGCATATCTCTACATTGGATCATCCGCTTGGATTTCACTGACGTCTCAGAACCTGGTTTTTGATCCGGATATGAACACTTCGATTTCAGCATTTTCAGTCCCCAATCATTATTTGCATTATGGGACCATGCAGACAGCCTGTACGGCTTACAACTGGTTAAAAGACCAGATTTGCGCGTGCGAAATGTCAACTGCCAAGAAATCCGGGCAGAATGTATACCAATTAATGAATCAGCTGATCGAACAGTCACCGCCAGGTGCGAACGGAGTCATCTATCATCCTTATTTGATGGGTGAAAGAGCCCCCAGATGGAATTCCGAGGCGACTGCATCTTTTTTGAACATCCGGATCACTACCAAACATGAGGATTTGATGCGTTCTGTCTTGGAGGGCATTTCCTATAATTTGAGAATAATTTATGAAGCGCTTAGCAGTGTTTCGAGAATTCCGGAACTAACAGCTATTGGCGGTGGAGCTAAAGGTGATGTTTGGTGTCAGATGCTATCTGACATCATGTTCTGTTCGGTCCATCGCCCACATGACCTTGACGAAGCCACCTCGATGGGCGCTGCGATCATCGGCGGTGTTGGAGCCGGCATCTACGCTGATTTTTCAGCAGTAAACCGATTCATCAAAAAAGATTCCCATTTTATGCCGATTCCAGCAAACCGGCAGGTTTACAACGACACGTATCAAGCATTCAATGCCAGCTATGATGCTCTTTCAACAATATATCCGCTATTTTCTTCATTGATGACAAAGGAGGCATAAGCATGTTAAGGAATGGAATCCTTCATCCGCAATTGAAAAAAGTTTTGGCGAGTTGCGCCCATCAGGATTGGATCGGATTGGTCGATTCTGGGTTCGGCATTCCGTTAGGCCCGGAGCGGGTCGATCTTGCATTTCTGCCCAATATCCCTACGACTCTGCAAGTTCTGGATGCGATTCTCGCTGAATTTTCAGTCGAAAAAATTATCCTGGCGACAGAAATACAGACCATGGCTCCAGATATGCTTCAAGAGATTATTTCCCGCGCTGAAAAAACAGAGATTGAGTTTATGCCTTGGGTGGAATTTAAGCCGGCTATGCAAGATTGCAAAGCAATTGTGCGAAGCGGCGACTGGGGGATTCATGCTGGGAATATGATTCTTGTCGGTGGCTGCGTTTATTGAAAACAAACCTACCTGATTGTAAAAATAAACTTATCACCAGCGATAATTTGCTTCGTGCGATGTACGGGTTCGTCATTTTCATTGTAAGCGACTTCTCGCAGGAGAATGGTGGGTGACCCTGGTGCGATTTTTAAACACTCCGCTTCATATTCTGAAGCTTGGCATAGTTCAAGGGATCTGACCGTGCGAACAATTGAAATCTGATATTTTTCTTTTAAAATCTGATAAATCGATTTGTTCTCTAAATCCTCAAAAAGCAGAAATGAATATCTTTGCGGAAAATAATTATGTTCAAATATAACTGGAACATCATCGGCGTAACGAATGCGGGCGATATATAAGACCTTATCGCCCTTTTTTAAACACAGATCAATAATATCACGTTCGTTGGCGTCTTTGACTGTTATGCGGTCAATGCGGCTGCCAGGTCGCACTTGATTGATTTTACAGGTCAGAGAGAAACTCATTTCGTCAAGAAAATTCTCGGCAATTTTTTTGCCCTGAATGAATGTGCCTTTGCCATGGCGACGAATGAGCAAATCATTTTCCACAAGTTCGGCTATGGCTTTTCGGATTGTAATCCTGCTAACTTTGTAAAGCTGGCTTAATTCACTCTCCGCGGGCGTTTTCTGATTGGGTTTGAGTATGCCTGATGCAATGGCGTCACGGATATGGTTATAGATCTGCTTGTATAAAGGCAAAGAAGACTGATGATTTAATTCGCATATTGGGAAATTTGCCGGCAGCGAATGATTATTGGCATCGTTTTTCTTCTGGATATTCATCATTAATGCCTTTCAATTCGGGGTTTTCATTTTTCCTACTAATGTAATCTTATCTTATATAATCATATAATACAATAGCAAGTATAATATAATTTATAACAATACCATAAAGTACAATATAAACAAATATTTAACACTATTGCGCGATTAAGTATTACATGGTATTATAAATTCATAAATATGTACGTACATATTAACAAAAATTTACCTGAGGAGGATCATGCATGTTTAATTTTGATGTCCCAAGATATGAAGGAGTAGTCAATGGTGCCATTTCATTGCGCGGCAATATAGAAAAAGCGATTGATGAAATCTGCCAAAAAGGGTTCAAAAACCTGTATCTTATTGGAATTGGTGGTACCTATGCGCATTTTTTACCGATTAAGTACATGATGGATTCACTTTCGACACTTGATGTGCATGTAGAAATTGCTGCAGAATTTATGCTTAAAAATCCTAAACACTTTAGCGCTGATTCGCTTTGCATTTTTACATCACGTACCGGAAAAACGAAAGAGGTTGTAGCTGCAGCACGATATTGCAAGGAACGGGGTGCTACAACGATTGGGTTTGTTGGCCATGATGCTACTCCTCTCGCAGAAACGGTCGATTATAAATTCATTAATTTTGCTGAAGATGATAATCTGGGTGAATCAATTTATTTGCAAATTATTCCAGCAGTATTTCGAATCATCAGTAATCGTGGCGAATTTCCACAGTACGAAAAGATGATGGTTCAGATGGAACAGCTAACGCCATTTTTACTGAAAGCAAAAGAGCAGTACGAGGTGTTTTCCAAGAACTTGGCTGAACACAACCATAACACTGATTATTATATGGTTGTTGGCAGTGGCAATGTTTGGGGAGAAGCATATGATTATGCCATGTGCATCCTTGAAGAAATGCAATGGATTAAAACAAAAAGCATTCATGCTGCTGAATTTTTCCATGGGACACTTGAGTTGGTCGAGAAAGACACCCACATTATTTTGCTGTATGGTGAGGATGAAACTCGTCAGTTGATGGATCGTGTTAAAAATTTCGCAAATCAATTTTCAAGTGAAGTCAGCATTTTTGATCCGGCAACCTTAGACCTGCCGTTTGATGCGGAGTTACGCAAATATTTTTCGCCGTTGTTGATTTATACCATTACAGAACGGCTAAGCTGCCACCTTGAACATATCCGAAAACACCCATTGACGACTCGTCGCTACTACAATCAGATACCATATTAATATTTCCAGTCAACATAGCCTCATTTTTGATATAAGTGCCGTGATAAAATGTCCGTGCGACTATTGGCATGCTTTATCACGGCACTGTTGTTTTTTGCCCAGAAGAACGACTCGTCCGGCGCGGGTTAATCCGCGATAATGTAGAAAATTTGTGAATTGTCACAAATTTGATTGACAAATGCACGAAAATATATTTGACTGTTAGTAGACGCAAAAGCAATGCCTGTCAGGCCAGCGCCCCAGGTTTTTGCGGCAAGACTACGAGGATCATTTAAGAAAGTGGGTGGATCAATATGAAAGTATTTAACGTTGATGTGGAGTCTTTTGCAAAACTGATCCAACAATGCAAAGGCAAAGTTACCATCATCACTGAAGATGGTGATCGCCTGGTGACCAACAGTCTTCTTTCAGCCCTGGTCGGATTTTCAACGATCTTGAAAGTTGCGACGATGAAAGAAATTGAATTCGAGTGCGAGTATCCGGAGGATAAAGTTCTCGTGATTGATTTCATGATGAATTACCGCGGGCAAAGAGACGACTAACTTCCCTTTTCAAGCAAAGCGGCCAGCTTGGCAGCTGATCCGATTGATTCCAGGCTTTCCGGACGTGAAAATCCGGGAAGCCTTTTTTGAACGGTTTTTGCTCGCGTCAGGAGCAGGGCAAGTTGTTTTTTATCATCAAGGATTGGATATGTTAAAATATAAGTTGCAGATCTCTTCAATCATTAGCGCAAAAAGGCATAGCAGAAAAGGTAGTGGATGATCATTTCAAGCCAAAGGAGATGGATACCTATGGAAATCGAATGGACTGATCAAGTTGCCCAACCTATTTTATCAATCCGGGTAAAAACGCCGCTGAAGATGCTGCCGCAGCTAATTGGCCAAAACTACATGAAGATTATGGAATATCTTGGCAAAATTGGCGCCGAGCCCGCCGGAGCGCCTTTTACGGCGTATTACAACCTGGATATGGAAAACCTGGATGTGGAAATGGGCTTTCCGGTTGCCGCACCTTTGCCGGGGAGCGGGGAAATTTTGGCCGGTGAAATAAAAAGCGGCAAGGTTGTTTCTGCGCTGTATAAGGGACCCTACGCCGGCATGGAGTCAGCCTATAACGAAATCTTCCGGGTGATTGCTGAAAGCCAAGTTGAAATGGCCGGCGTCTATTATGAATATTATTTTAATTCGCCTGATGAAGTTCCTGAAAGTGAATTGCTGACGAAAATCGTGATCCCCTTGAAATAAACAGATTTTGCCAAGCAAAATCAAGCCAGAAATGGAGGAAAATGACCATGAGTTTTGCGAGTGATGATTTGCGGCATGAGCACGAAGGCATTCTTGCCGGTTTGGATATTCTGGGAAAAATGGTCGGCCGTCTTAAGCGGCAGGATTTGTCGGCGGTTCCTGATCTAAAAGAAATGATCGGTTTTTTCAGGCTGTTTGCCGACCAATGCCATCATGGCAAAGAAGAAAATCTCTATTTCCCCGTTTTGGAGGAATTTGGCATTCAGAATAAAAACGGCCCGATCGGGCAAATGCTGCTGGAGCATGCAGAGGGCAGGAAATTGATCAACAGCATGTCAGCTGCTTTGGAAGGCCCGTTTCAGTCAAGTGTTTTCATTGAGGCGGCCGATCGCTACGTGGCGTTGTTGCGTGCCCATATCGGCAAGGAAAACAATATCCTGTTTCCCCTGGGCGATCAGCAGGTGCCTTCTGCCCGGCAAAACGAGCTGCTGGAAAGATTCGAGCGCTTTGAAGAAGAGGTGATGGGCCAGGGGACGCATGAGCGGCTGCATGCCTTGTTGGACCGTTTCGAAGAAAAGTATAATTAGGGTTTGAGGATTTTGCCCAAGGACAGCTAAATCACGATGGATTGGTCGAAGAGCGCGCGGATTACCGGCAAGGACAGGTTGAGCAGCATGGCCAGAGCTCCGGTGTATAAAAGCATGACAAAGGTGATCAGCATGAAGCTGCGATTGTCGTCAAAACCGGACATTTGGCGTAAAGCCAGGTATTGGGCGATTGCGCCTATGGCAAAGCCAGCCAGAAGCATCATGAGCGCGCTGAAGAACGACGCCGGGAGGGCGAGCAAACCAGCCAGCATGAAGAGTGTGAAATAAAGACAAGACGGGCTTAAGCTGATCAGGATCTGCAAAAATCCGACAGACTGGCGAAACAGGTACCGCAGCACCAGCTGATAAATCAAAACAAGCAAAAGGCTTGCGGCCAGGCTGATGCCGAAACCCTGCAAAAAAATGAAAAGGCTATTGAGAAAGTTGTAGCTCTGCGACGCTGAAGCGATATTAAGCGCCAACAGCGACCGGAGAAAAGTCTGGTTAGTGGCTGTCAGCAAGAATAATCCGCCGCAAAGCCCCTGCAATAGCAAAATCAATAAAACCGAATGCCGGCTGCCGGATGTTTGAGCTTGCCGGATGCTATCGGCTGGGTGGATTATATATTGGCCTATTTGCCGCAGCGTCAGGAAAATCGACTGTGGATTGAGATGAATGCCGGCCGCTTTCGGTTTGGTTTTCTGGTAGATCGGCCTGGAAGCTTTGGGTTGCCTGGGCCGGGAAGAGGATTGCTGCCTGGCTGCGCCAGTGGATGAAAAAGGATTGAAAGCTTGAACGAATCTTTTAAAAGAACCTTTCCTTTTCGATGCTTGCGCCTGTTTGCCGTTTGGCTGAGAAGCCGCCGGACCGGCGCCCGCTTTGGCCTCGGATGATTGCGGACCTGAAGCTTTCGCTTGCGAATAGGGACTGCCTGTAGTCCGGCAATTGCACTTTTCGCCATTGGACAATTCGCGGCCGCAATAGAAACAAAAACGGGCCATAAGTTATAAACACCTCCGAGGGTAATTTCTATTCTATCATAATCCGAATATGTTATCATAATATGACTAAATCCAAACGTTTTAGGAGACTTGCGCCAGATGACGATTGAAAAAATGTTGGAAACCGAATTTAAACTACAGCCCTGGCAGGTTGAAAATACGCTCCAGCTGATTGATGCGGGCAATACGATCCCCTTTATTGCCAGATACCGCAAGGAAGTCACCGGGAATCTCGATGACCAGCTGCTTCGTGATCTGGCTGAAAGACTGCAGTCGTTGCGCTCTTTGCAGGAGCGCAAAAGTGAAGTCCGCCGGCTGATTGATTCTTTGGGCCAGCTGAACGGCGAACTGGACCGCCAGATCGAAAAAGCGGCAACGCTGACTGAAATTGATGACATTTACCGCCCCTTCCGGCCCAAACGGCGAACCCGCGCGATAGTGGCGCGTGAGCGGGGCTTGCAGGTGCTGGCAGATCTTTTGCTTGAACAGAAATCCGACCTGGCCGGTCTGGAGCTTCTGGCGACAAGGCTGATCAAACCGGACCAGGATGTTCCGGACATGAAAGCCGCTTTTGCGGGCGCCATGGATATTCTTGCCGAACAGGCAGCTGACGAGGCCTGGATCAGGCGCAGCCTGCGCCGGGTTCTCTGGCAGGACGGCGTTGTGGAAAGCCGGGGCAAAATTTCAGAAACGACGGTTTACGAATCCTATTATGAATTTTCCGAACCGGTGTCCCGGATTGCCGGTCATCGGATTTTGGCTATCAATCGCGGCGAACGTGAAAAGATTCTTGGCGTCAAAATAGCGATTGCCGAGGATCAGCCTTTGGCCATCATCCGCAGCTGGCTGATCCGCCGCGATTCTGCTGCATCGCCCTGGCTTCTGGCTGTGGCGGCGGACTCCTGGAAACGCCTCCTGGCGCCTTCGCTGGAAACCGAGATCCGCAATGAGCTGACTGAGCAGGCGGAGCAGCAGGCCATCAAGGTATTTGCCGCCAACTTGCGCAGCTTGCTGCTGCAACCGCCGATTCGCGGCCATCGGGTCCTCGGGCTGGACCCGGGTTACCGGACAGGCTGCAAGCTGGCGCTTGTCGATGAGACGGGCCTTGTTCTGGATACCGGCGTGATTTATCCCACGCCGCCGCACAGCAAAGTCCAGGAAGCCGCAAAGATTGTCACCCAAATGGTCTCGAAGCACAGGGCTGATCTTGTTGCAATCGGCAATGGCACCGCATCCCGGGAATCCGAACTTTTCATCAGCAGCCTGATCAAGGATGAAGCCCTGCCGCTGCGCTATTTGATGGTCAGCGAGGCGGGCGCCAGCGTATATTCGGCTTCGCGACTGGCTGCCGAGGAATTTCCGGATTTTGATGTCTCCTTGCGCAGCGCGGTTTCGATTGCCAGACGGTTGCAGGATCCCCTCGCCGAATTGGTCAAGATAGAACCCCGTTCGATTGGCGTCGGACAATATCAGCATGATTTGAACAACAAGAAACTGGATGAAACCTTGCAAGGCGTTGTTGAGGCTTGCGTCAATCAGGTCGGAGTCGACCTGAATACCGCTTCGCCGTCGCTGCTTTCTTATGTTGCCGGCTTGAGCCTTGCCGTTGCCCGCAATATTGTCGCCTATCGTGAAAAGAACGGCCCTTTTCTGTCACGGCAGGATCTGCTTCGGGTAGCCAAACTCGGCCCCCGCGCTTTTGAACAGAGCGCCGGCTTTTTAAGGATCCCAGGCGCCCGCGAACCGTTGGACAACACGTCTGTCCACCCGGAAGCCTATGAAAAAGTGCATGCCTTGAGCCGGCTGCTTGGCATGCCGGCATCGCCGCAGCTGGCCGCACAAGCCCGCCGGATGCCGGTAAAAGAGCTTGCTGCCCGCCTGGACATCGGCGAAATGACCTTCCAGGATATTTTGGATGCCCTGGAAAGGCCTGGCCGTGACCCGCGGGATGACATGCCGCAGCCGACCTTGCGCAGCGATGTCCTTGAATTGAAAGATTTGCGGCCGGATATGGTCATGCAGGGCATTGTGCGCAATGTTGCCGATTTTGGCGCTTTTGTGGACATTGGCGTCCATCAGGACGGATTGGTCCATGTCTCGGAAATGGCGGATCACTATGTAAAAAATCCCTTGATGGTTGTCAGCGCCGGACAGCCTGTCAATGTGCGGATCCTGCAGGTCGATCCGGTTCGCAAGCGGATTTCCCTGTCCATGAAGGGCCTGGATCAGCCAAACAAAAGCGGGGTATAAGGCATGAAACGCTTAACCGCGAAGTATCGTCCGCCAGCGGCCTGGCTTTATTGGCCGGTCGCCGCTTTGACCTGGCTGCTTTTTTCGGTTTTCCTGGGCGTCCGGATTCGGCGCGACCCGAAAATCAGTCGGATACGCGGCCCGCTCCTGATTCTGGGCAATCATCCGTCCTATTTGGATCCCTTCTATATGGCCATGGCTCTTTTTCCGCGCAGAATCCATTTTTTGACTTCCAGAGGCTTTTTCCGGTACCGGCTGAGCGGGGCGCTCCTGCGCCAGATTGCGGCGATACCCAAAATTCAGTTCCGCTCGGATCAGCAAGCGTTGAAAGACATGTTCCGGGTGATCCGTTCCGGCGGCAATCTGGCCATTTATCCGGAAGGTCAGCGTTCGCTCGACGGAAGCTGCCAGATGATCGACGAGGCTATTGCCAAGCTGGTCAAAAAACTAGCCTGCCCGGTTGTGGTTGTGCATGTTGAAGGCGGTTACCTGACCTGGCCGCGCTGGTCTAAAAGCGCCTTGCGCCCCGGAAGGGTCGAGGTTCGGACCCGGTACTTGTTTTCGCCGGCCGAGCTTTATGACATGGACGTGCCGGCAATTCAGGCGGCGGTCCTTTCTGCCTTGAATTATCAGGACTATGGCTGGCAAAATAAACGCCGTCATGCCTTCCGGTCGCTGGCGCCGGCCAGGGGCCTTCATAATCTCTGCCATCAATGCCCGGCTTGCGGCCGCGATCTGGCCATGCAATCCACGCGTTTCCATCTGACTTGCCGCTGCTGCGGCAACAAGGCCCGCCTGAACCGCTTTGGCCAATTTCAAAAAACCGGTGCCCGGACTTCACCGACCGCCATTTCCGAATTTTTGCCCAATCCTTACGAATGGCACCAGTGGCAGCTGAACAAGATGTCTGACCGGGTCAAACAGCCGGATTTCCGACTGGAGTTTCCTGCTGCCGCCGAGTTGCTGTCAGATGAAGGAACGGTTCGACCGGCTGGGCATGGCAAGCTGCTGCTTTCTCAAGAATTCCTGGAATTTAAAAGCGATCCGGCAGATTCTGCCAAAGCTTTAGTTGATCATCCTGCCTTGCAGCTCAAGTTTTCCGTTCGCAATCAAGCCGGTCTCAATGCGGACTACGGCTGGCGATTTGAACTGGTTCTGGCTGATCAGGCCTACCGTTTCATTCCGGATGAGGGTCAGGCGGTTGTTCTTTTGGCGGATGCCATTTCTGCTTTGCAAAAATCAACTTGACAAGTCAGGGGATGGCGGCGGATAATTTCAGAAGGCTTACCCAGTCGCCAAAAGCGGCGGCCGGACAGCAAAAAGGGCAGCCAGAGCACCTGCAGTTTACGGTTATCGGAGCCAGGGCATTTTCTGGTTTAATGAGTCAAGAAGTCAGGTAGAGGGGGATTCATGGTGAAAGGCTATATTTGGAACCAGGAGGCAGAAACAATGCCTTATGGGCAGATGCGAACTCTGCAGGGAGAACGGTTGGCTGAATGTGTCCGGCGCATGTATGGAACCGTGCCTTACTATACTGAAAAAATGCAGGCGGCAGGTATACGTCCGGAAGACATCCGGACCATTGACGACCTGGACCAATTGCCTTTTACCGATAAAGAAGATATGCGGGAAAATTACCCGTACGGCACTTTCGCCGTTCCGCTCGAGCAGATTGTCCGGATCCATGCTTCTTCCGGCACGACAGGCAAACAGAAAGTGGTCGGCTATACCCAGAGCGATATCGATCTTTGGGCCGAGTGCTGCTGCCGATCGCTGGCCGCCACGGGCATCACCAAAAAAGACATTTTGCATGTCGCTTATGGCTATGGGCTTTTTACCGGCGGTCTGGGGCTTCACTATGGCGCTGAAAAAATGGGCGTGACCACAATCCCGGTTTCTTCGGGCAATACCCGGCGCCAGATCCAGATCCTGGTTGACTTCAAGCCGACCGCGCTGGCCTGCACGCCTTCCTACGCCCTGCATTTGGCGGATGAACTGGCAACCTATGGCGTTGATAAATCCATGCTGAACTTGAAAGTTGGCATTTTTGGCGCCGAACCCTGGTCCATAGCCATGAAGCAGCAGATCGAGGAAAAGCTGGGGCTGCGGGCATTTGATATTTACGGATTATCCGAGACCATGGGTCCCGGCGTTTCGATCAGCTGCGAAGCCGGAGACCTCCTGCACATCCAGTCTGATCATTTTATTGCCGAAATTGTCGATCCGATCACCAAGAAGACTCTGCCTGAAGGCTGCATCGGCGAATTGGTTTTTTCGAGCGTCACCAAGACCGGCACGCCGCTTTTGCGTTATAACACCCATGATCTGACCCGCTTGTTTTACGGCAAATGCGATTGCGGCCGCACCACTGTCCGGATGGACAAAATCACCGGGCGGGCCGACGACATGCTGATCATCCGCGGCGTCAATGTCTTTCCGACCCAGATCGAGTCCATTTTGCTCAATTATGGCGAAGTGGAGCCGCATTACATGATTTACGTCGACCGGATCAACAATCTGGACCGCATGGAGATCAAGATCGAAATGACCAAAGCCTTCTTCTCGGACTCGATCAAAGACATCGAAAATATAGAACGCCGCCTGAATGCCGATATCCAGTCGCTTTTAGGCATAGCCGCCAAGATCACGCTTGTTGAACCGCGCACATTGCCGCGCAGCGAAGGAAAAGCCAAGCGGGTCGAAGACCGCCGGACCTATTGATATCATTCAATAGGTTTTCTGTTTGGTGTGGGTGGTGCTTTGAATCGAAGCGGCTGACATGCCGCCGGCGGCGAACGTTGTATCAAAGAGCACCCAGCCGGAACCATCAATCTCTTTCCATTTAAAGGAAGCGACAACGACCCAGCCTTGTCCCGCAAAGTAGACTTCGTTCCAGGCATGATAGCCGAGCGGCGTCGACCCGACAACCAGGCGGGTTGGAATGCCCTGTGAACGCAGCATGGCGCACATCAGGGATGCATAGTCAAAACAAATGCCCTTTTTGCTCGAAAAGGTTTTATCCGGGCTGGGAATGTAGGTTTTTACCGTCCCGCTGGAAATGCTGTTGGCCAAATCCCGGTCATAGCTGATATTGCCGACAATCCAGCGATAGACTGCGTCGACCTTGCCGGTCGACGTGCTGATGCCGCTGCAAAGGCTGCTGGCCTTTTGCACGCAGGCCGAGCCGTGGGAGAAATCCGTCATGATCGAAGCCGCCGTATAAGGTTTTAGAGTCGAAGCCAGCGTCACGGAAAAAGTGTGGGCCAGCTTGGGCGTGTACGAGGTGCCGGATACTTGTTCGTAGACGGTTATGGTATAGGATCCGTTGCCCATCTGCAGCGGAATGCCCACAAAGTTGCTTCTGGTCAACAGATCATATTGATAGGTTGCGCCATTGGCTGAAGCGATCACTTTGCAGCGCTTGTCGGAGGGTATGGAGTCCACTTTGACCAGGGCAACGCCATTTGGCGCGCAGCCGGTATCGATTGAAATGCCGCCGTCCGGACTTTGGGTGATTTCGCTGTTGCTGCCATATTCGTCCCGGAAAAAAGCGCCGTAGTTCCTGTAGGGGAACGAGCCGCCTGATGGCGTCGGCGTTGGCGTCGCGGCCGGTTTTGCGGTCGGCGTGCTGGTCGGCCCGGGGGTTGGTTTTCGGGTCGTCGTGCTGGTTGGCTTTTTAGTTGTTGTCGCTGAAGCGGCTGGTTTGGTTGTATTGGTCGTATCGGAGGCCGTCAGGGTCGCAGTCGGCTGAACATCACTTTCGGATGCCGTCATCGACGTGTTTGCAGCCGACGTCACAACCGGCTGGCCGGTAACCGGATCTGTCGGCGCACTTTGGGAAGAGCCGCCTGAGGCTGTTTGCTGATTTTGGGCAGTAACGGAAGAGCTGTCCGCCGATGAAAAGCCAGTGCCGGCCGATGATTGGCCGGCAGGGGTTATCTGGCAGGACGACAAGGCAAAAATCAAAGCCAGGCAGATTGCCAGCCGCACGAAACAGACCTTTCTGGACAATACCAGCTGGTATAATTTTCGAATCAGATGAAACAGGTTACTGGTCAATCGTCTACCCCAGCTTTCTTGCTTCGGCTTAGCCAGAGGACACCGGGCTGCAGATCATTATACCTGAAAATAGTACCTGACCGCAAGAACAACCGCCTGCGAAGAGATCTTGCCGGCGGCTGGCATTTCTTAAATTTGATGTGTATAATGAGTATAATCTGATTCAGGATTCGTTCATGTTTTACAACGGCATTTGCTTCGGGCGGGAGGATCCTATGACACAAGATCGAAAAATTAAGCTTGAATCAACCGAACTGGCTTGGCTCTGCGAGCAGATTGCCCTGGTTCAAAAATCCGGTATCCCCCTTCCTGAAGGCATCGATCTTCTTGCTGAAAGTGCAGATATGCCGCGCCAGGCGGTTGTCCTCCATGGCCTGGCCCAGGAAATGCGCAAGCTGATTCCGCTGTCCGAAGCGATGGAAGCCCTGGATTCATTTCCGGCTTATCTGGTCAAAATGACACGAATCGGCGAGTTGTCCGGCAATCTGGACAATGTCATGGGCAATCTGGCCGACTTTTACGCCCGCGATGCCGAACTGCGGAAAAAAGTCCGCAGCGCCCTGATATATCCGGTGATTCTGCTTTTAATGATGCTGGGCATCATCATCTTGCTGGTTGCCAGGGTTTTGCCGGTTTTCAGCCAGATCCTGTCCTCGTTTGGCGGCAATATGCCAACCTTTTCCCAAGGGTTGCTGTCCTTTGGCGTGTTTATTTCCAGCCAGGCGTTCTGGCTGTTCCCACTGCTGATTATCCTGATTACCGCGCTGGTCCTTTGGCTTCGCAGAAGCATCGCCGGCCGCCGCCTGATTGACAAAGCCCGGCTGAATCTGCCGATTCTTGGCCCGTTGTATCGCCGGATCTACACGTCGCGCTTTTCGATTTCTCTATCGTATATGCTGCGAAGCGGAATCGACCTGGATACCGCCCTGTCCATGACCGAAGCAGTCATGGACAATTCCCTGGTCAGCGAAAAAATCGCCGAGTGCCGGCAGAAAATACGCAAGGGCGAAGACACTTTCACAGCGTTGCAGCAAACAACCCTGTTCCCCAAGCTGTTTATCCGCATGCTGTCTTTAGGCAACCGGACAGGTGAAATGGATGCGGTCATGAATAAAATCGCCAGGGCTTACGAAAGCGAAGTTGACAGCCGTCTGACCCGTCTGACCGGAATTGTCGAACCCTTGCTGGTGATGATCCTGTCGATCATTGTCGGCGGCATTTTATTGACGGTCATGCTTCCGCTGGTTGAGATCATGGCTTCAATCGGCTGATCGGAGGCAATCATGCGGTTATTCCATTTTAAATCAATCGGAACCGTGGTGGCGGTTATTGTCTCCATCATGATCCTCCTGATGGTCGGGCGCAGTCTTGTGCAGCTTGACCAGCGCAGCCGCGACGCCGGACTGGCGGTTGCCAGATCGGCAATCGAACGTGCGGTTATGCAGTGTTATGCCCTTGAAGGCATGTATCCGCCCAGCCTTTCCTACCTGCAGCAAAACTATGGCCTGCTTCTGGATGAGGACCACTACGTTTACCAATACGAAGTTGTTGCCGGCAACATCCATCCGGTGATCGGCGTCGTGCTGCCGGGAGATCAAAACCCATGAGGCGGCGGCGCGGTTTTACCCTGATTGAATTAGTCGTCGTCATGCTGCTGCTTGTCCTGGTTTCCGCCGCGGTCTTCATCATGGCAGGTACCGGCAGCCAGACCTATTTGCGGCTTGCTGCCCGCCAAACCGCGGCGGCAGACCTTCGAACCGGGCTTTCCTATCTGGATGTGCAGATCAGGAAGCATGATACAAGGCAGTGCCTGTCCCTCCAGCCGGACCCGTTCGCCGGTCAAACGTCTCTGGTTATCGAACAGAATATCGAAGGGACCGCCTATCAGACGTGGATCTATGTCCTGGACGGCTATTTGTGCGAGCTATTTGTCGCCAAGGATGCCGATGTCACTCCTGAGATGGGCAGCAAAATCGCACCGATCGACAGCCTGCAGCTGGAAATGCCTTCCAGCGATTCAATCCGGATTGTCTTGACCCGGCAGATGGCAGGGCAAGCCCAACAGCAGGTCAGTCGGATTATTTACCTCAAGGCAGGGGGAATCACTTCATGAAATGCAAAAAAACCTGCCGCCGGGGATTTACGCTGGCTGAACTGATTATGGCCATTGCCTTGCTGGCTGTTTTCAGCGTCTTTGTCGTCCAGATGTTTGCCAAGGCAGACCAATTGTCCAAAAAGGCGCGCACCCTTGATCAGGCGGTCGCCTGTGCCGCCAATCTGGCCGACCAATGGAAAATGGCCGCAACTGACGGCATTCCGGCGGCTATACTCGACCTGCGCCAGGACCGTCAATCCGGCCGTACGGCAAGCCTCTATCTGGACAGCCATTTCCAGATCTGCGGACAATCCGACAGGGTTTACCTTGTTGAAATGACCTTGCAAGAAGGCGCGCCAGAGCAAGACGCGGCTGCAAAAGTTGCCGGGCAAGGGCTTTGGCAGCTGAATCTGGTGATTGGGCAGGCTTCTCCTACGGATAGCGGACCGATTTATACGTTGACAGTCTGCGATTATTTTCCCGAGGAGGTAAGCGGACCATGAACAGGACCATTCGGACCGGCCGGCCACGCTTGCGTTCACGCCGCGGAGTGGCTTCGGCATTGATCATATTGCTTTTGGTTCTTCTGGTGTTTTTTGGAATTCTCTCGCTCGTTACGACTGCGGCGGATCTTCGGCTGTCCAAAAAGCATGCTGACTGGAATCAGCAATACTACCTGGCCGACGCTAAAGCTGCAAAAGTGCTGTCTGATCTTGATCAATATTGCAAAAGCCTTGATTTGGCAAGCCTTTCACCGGAAATGCTGAGCAAAAGCCTCGGCCAGTATCTGGCTGAATTGGAAAACATCCAGGATTACCAGCTTAAAGAGCAGGACAAGCATGTTTTGCTATCGGTTTTAGTCGCGAAACAACCCGATCAGGGGCAGGGGATACAGATCACGCTGGAAGTGGAAACCGGAAAGACCGATCAGGGGAAAAACAGGTTGACCGTCGAGGGTTGGACACAGTGGCAGCCGCCATTCCAGTATGATGGCCAGGAAAACGGAATCTGGAAAGGGTAAATAGATGGAGCAAATTATCGATCTTTTACAAGAGGTTGTCAGCCGTTCGGCATCGGATCTGTTTATCACAGTGGGGTTGCCGCCGGTCGTTAAAGTGGACGGCATTCTGCATTCATTAACGCAATATGAACGATTTGCCCCAGCCGACACGGAAGAATGTGTTCATCAGCTATGCGTCCGTGAATCGGATTATCAGGAATTCCTTGACTTGGGCGAAAAGGATTTTTCACTGTCGCTGCCGGAAATTGGCCGTTTTCGCGTCAATGTATTTCGGCAGCGGGGATCTTGCGCGGTTTCCCTGCGCCGGATCTATACCGAACTGCCGGATGCGGCTGCGCTTGGCATCCCCCAATCGATTATGAATCTGACGCATCGCCAAAATGGCCTCGTGCTGGTGACCGGCCCCACCGGCTGCGGCAAGACCACGACTTTAGCCGCCCTGATTGACAAAATAAACCACGAACGGTCCTGTCATGTCTTGACGCTGGAGGATCCGATCGAATATCTGCACCGCCATCAACAAAGCATTATCAATCAGCGTGAAATCGGTTCCGACAGCAAATCGTACCAGCGGGCCCTGCGGGCTGCCTTGCGCCAGTCCCCCGATGTCATCCTGATCGGCGAAATGCGCGACCTTGAAACCATAGCCATCGCGCTGACTGCTGCCGAAACCGGGCATTTGGTCCTTTCAACCTTGCACACGATCGGTTCTGCCAAAACCATCGACCGGATCATTGATGTTTTTCCGCCGAATCAGCAGCAGCAAATCCGGATTCAATTGTCGACCGTCCTAATGGCCGTGGTTTCGCAACAATTGCTGCCAGCCCTGGACGGCGGCCAGCTTCCGGCGTTCGAGATCATGATGGTCAACAGCGCGATCCGCAATATGATCCGTGAAAATAAAACGCCGCAAATTGACGGCGTAATCCAAATGAATGCACCGCAAGGCATGGTAACGATGGACCAAAGCTTGACCTCGCTTTTGCGGCAGGGCTTGATCAGCCGCGAAAACGCCTTGCAATATGCATGCAACCCGGATTCCATCCAGAGATACCTTTGATTGGTCTAACGGCTAAATTGAGCATAAAACAAGATTTTTTCTACATGTTTGTCTATTGACGAAAATATGGCGCACAGGCAAAATGGTAGGCAAGCATGGATCAGTTGAACAAAAGGCTGGTCTGGCTGATTTTTGGCCATTAGAAAAATGGTAGTTTTGTAGAATGGTATGGGTGGCCAGACATGTTGAAAAATAATGCGATGCCGGAAAACATCGGGATAATTCCCGGTCGCATAGGGGTTATCGGCTTGGGCCTGATTGGCGGATCACTGGCAAAAGCGTTGAAGCGCCGCGCCAAACTGGAAGTCATCGGACTTGACCGGGAATGGTCTGTCGTCAAATCGGCCATCAGCGAGGGCGTGTTGTCAGCTGGCGCGGTTTTGCCTCGTTTGCCGTCGGACTTGCCGGAAAAGGAAACGGCCTGGCAGCTGCTTTCCGGCTGCGAAGTGGTTTTTATCTGTACGCCGGCTTCTACGGTTCCTGAAATAGTTGAAAAAGCGGCAACCTACTGCTCGGGCTTGTTGACCGATGTCTCAAGCATCAAAGAACCGGTCATGGAAAAAATCAGCCTGGAAAGATTTGTCGGCGGCCATCCCATGGCTGGCTCCGAACGCCAGGGCTATGCGCACTCCTCGGAAACCATGCTGGAAAACGCGGTTTATGTTTTATGCACCAGGCCGCAGTCGAGCTTGCCGATCTGGCAGATGCAAAGACTGGAAGACCTGATCCGTCAAATCGGGGCCTCGCCCTTGCACCTGGATGCCAGAGAACACGACCGGGCCGTTGCTGCGGTCAGCCATTTGCCGCATGTCGCCGCTGCCGCCCTGTCGCTTTTGGCGGCCAAGACGGATGACGGTTCGCTGTCCCGCCTGGCTGCCGGCGGCTTCCGCGACATTACCCGGATCGCTTCTTCGGATGCAAGACTCTGGTCTGGAATCAGTCTGGAATCCAAACGGGAATTGCTGCCGATACTCGACCATTACATCGACTTGTTAAATGAATTCAGGCAGGATCTGGCGGCGGATGACCAGAAAGCCTTGCAGCGCTTCTTCTTCCAGGCCGCGCAATACCGCAGCAGCCTGCCGGTGGATGGCCGCGGCGCCTTAAGCGCACTGAGTTCATTAACCGTTTATATTACGGATAAGCCGGGCGAGCTTGGCCATGTCACGACTTTGCTTGGTGAAAACGGCATCAATATCAACAATATCCGGATTCGTGAGCTGCGGACCTATGAAGGCGGCTGCCTGCAGCTCTTGCTGCCGGATAGCGCCCAGGCGGTCCGCGCGGCCTGGCTGCTGAAAGAGGCTGGCTATGAGTGCGACTAGCTTTGGCCTTGTCGGCCATCCGCCAGATGGCAGCGTTTTGCCGTTTTTACATCGCGCCTTGATGGATCTTGCCGGAATTTCCGATACCTATCAGATCATTGACCCGCCAGCCGGCACCCCGATGCGGGAGATGATGCCGCAATTGGAGAACCTGGCTGGCTATACTTGCGGAGAAATTTACCAGGAATCCATCATTCCCCATTTAACGGAACTCGATTCATCAGCCAGGATTTGCGGCGCCGTCAATACCGTCTGCCAAAAAAAAGGCTACAATACCGAATACCTTGCCTTGATCAAGACTTGCCCCGATCTTGCCGGGCATCGGATCTTGCTTTTAGGCGCCGGCCGAATCAGCCGGATTATGGCTTTTGCGGCGGCTGCCGCCAAAGCCGAGCTTTGGATTCTGGCCCGTCGCCCCGAACAAGCGCGGCAACTGGCTGATGATGTCCAAAAATCCTATCAGGACTGCAAGATCCATTGCCCTGATGATTTAGATGAATGGCTCGCCGCGATTAAATCCGAACCGCCGGCCGGATCTTCCAAGCCGGACGGTTTTTGCCCATGGGCGCTCTTAAACGGCACACCGGTTGGTTCGTGGCCGCATCTTTCAGACCTGCCCATTCCCGCAGAATACTTGAGCCATTTTTGCTGGATATATGATACAATTTATTATCCAGCTGTCTCAAAGCTGGCTTTGGCAGGCCGTTCCCGCGGCATTCCCGCCTGGGGCGGACAGGGCCTGCTTTTCAATCAGGCTTTGATTTCCCAGCAGATCTGGCATCCCGAAATTACTTTTTCAGATGCCGGGCTGGCTGCTGTTTACCGCAAATTGTCGAGAGCGCTCCTTGAACGCTTCCCGCAGACCCTGATTTTAAACGGCTTCATGGGCAGCGGCAAAACGACAATCGGGGAAGCTCTGGCTGCAAATCTTGGTTTGCCGCTGACTGACCTGGATCAAGCCATTGAAAAAGAAAGCGGCCGGTCAATCCCGGAAATATTCGCCGCGTCCGGCGAAGCTTTTTTCCGTGATTTGGAACGCCGGATTTTAGCGCAAGTGCTCCAAAACGGGCATAGCCAGATCTTGTCGGTCGGCGGCGGAGCCTTGATCGACCCGGCGGCGGAAAAAATCGTGCGCAATGCGCCGGCTTTGGTGATCTATTTGGACACTCCGCTGGAAAAGATCATGGAATGGGTCGGCGATGGCGCCGGACGCCCGCTCTTGCATCAGAAGGACCCTGGCCACCTTGAGGAACTCTACCTCAAACGCCAGCCCAGATATCAGGAAATGGCTGACTTTCGGGTCAGCGGAGCCGGATTGCCGGCACAGGTTGCCGCAAGCATTGCAGCTGGCCTGGATATGAATGGAGGATAACACGATGATTCTGATTCTCAAACAAGGTACACCCAAAAGCAAAGTGGAAGAAATCTGTCTTTGGCTGAACAACCGATTCGGCGTCCAGACAAGTCCGATTTTTGGCAGCGATACAACGATTATCGGCCTGGTTGGCGACACCTCCGGCATTGAAGTCGAAACCCTGGAGATGGAAGAAGCCGTCGAGCGCGTCATGAAAGTCCAGGAACCCTATAAAAGGGCTAACCGCAAATTCCATCCGGACAACACCATCGTCCGGCTTGGCGATCTGGAGATTGGCGGCAGCCGGATTTATGTCGCTGCCGGTCCCTGCTCGGTCGAATCGGAAGACCAGATCCGCTTGATTGCCGAAAAAGTGCAGGCCTCCGGCGCGACCTTGCTGCGCGGCGGCGCTTTCAAGCCAAGAACGTCGCCTTACGCGTTCCAGGGGCTGAAAGCCGAAGGATTGATGTATATGAAAAGGGCGCGCCAGGTAACGGGTTTGCCGGTCGTCTCCGAAATCACCAACCCTTCGCAGCTGGAACTTTTCATGGAGTTTGTCGACGTGATCCAGGTCGGCACCCGCAACATGCAGAACTTTGAATTGCTGAAGGAACTGGGACGCGTTCGCAAGCCGATTCTGCTCAAGCGCGGATTCGCCAATACCCTGGAGGAATTGCTGATGTCGGCAGAATATATCATGAGCGGCGGCAACCAGGAAGTTATCCTTTGCGAGCGCGGCATCCGGACCTTTGAGACCAGCACCCGCAATACGCTGGATATCAGTGCCATCCCGATCCTTAAAAGCCGGTCGCATTTGCCGGTCTTCGTCGACCCCAGCCACGCCAGCGGCATTGCCTGGCTGGTGGAACCGCTGGCCAAGGCTGCCATTGCCGCCGGAGCCGACGGCTTGATCATCGAAGTCCATAACGATCCCAAATTTGCCCTTTCGGATGGCCAGCAGTCCCTCACGCCGGAGGCGTTCAACGACATGATGAACCGTTTGCGGCCAATTGCGGCTGCCATCGGCCGCGAAATCTGACCAGATGCCGGAAGGTCCGGCAAGAAATCGAGGAGGACAAGCTATGCCAGACATATTGGCCAGCACTGCCAGCGGCGACTACCAGGTCCGGATCCAACAGGGATCCCTGGACCGCCTTGGCGAAATTGCGGCGCAGACTTGCCGCGGGCGTCGGGCTGTGATCGTGACCGACGACAATGTTAGCCGCCTCTATCTGGAGCGGGCAGCCCAATCGCTAAAAAACAGCCATTTCGAAGTCAAATCGGCAATCATTCCAGCCGGCGAGACCAGCAAATCGCCGGAGTGGCTCATGAACCTTTACGAACAGTTCCATCAGGCCGGCATCAGCCGGACAGATCCGGTCATTGCCCTTGGTGGCGGCGTTGTCGGCGATCTGGCCGGTTTTGCCGCCGCGACCTATCTAAGGGGCGTGCCTCTGATTCAGGTCCCGACGACTTTGCTGGCGCAGGTTGATTCCTCGATCGGCGGCAAGACCGGCATTGACCTGCCTTTTGGCAAAAATCTGGCCGGCGCCTTCTATCAGCCGAAAGCCGTCATCATGGACCCGGGCCTGTTGCATTCATTATCCAGAAACAGAATGGCCGAGGGCATGGCTGAAGTGATCAAATACGGCCTGATCGGCGACCTGGCCTTGCTTGAACAGATCGAAAAGAAGTCCTATGACCTGGAATGGATCCTGGAGCGCTGCGTCCGGATCAAGACTACCGTTGTTTCCAGGGACGAACGGGACAGCAGCGAAAGAATGCTGCTTAATTTCGGGCACACGATTGGCCACGCGGTCGAAAAAGTCACCGGATTTTCAATGTTTACGCATGGCGAGGCTGTAGCGGTCGGCATGGCCGTTGCTGCCGACATTGGCGAGAAAATGGGCCTTACGGCAGCCGGAACGGCCAACAGGATCCGTGCTGTTCTTAAGGATTACCAATTGCCGGTAAGTGCGCCGTTATCGGCCCAGTCTTTGCTGACGGCGATCCGGAGCGACAAAAAGCGGCTGGCCGGCAGGATATATTTTGTTTTGCTGCATAAGGCCGGAGACGCGTTCCTGCAGCCGATGGAACCAGATCAGCTCGAGCAGGTCCTGTGCGAGGTCTGGGTCAATGCCTGATCTATTCATCCATCAAGGCCGGCTCCAGGGCAAGATCGAACCGCCGCCGTCCAAGAGCGACGCCCATCGGGCGCTTTTGGCCGCCGGCCTGGCCGGTGACCTTGACCTGGTCAAGGGATTGCCGGATCATTTGCCCGATGACCTGAAAGCGACCATTCGCTGCCTGAAGGCTTTATCTGCCGGTGAAACTTCACTGGACTGCGGCGAATCCGGAACAACCTTGCGGTTGTTGATCCCTGTGGTGGCCGCATTGGGAACCTCCCGCTCTGGACCGGTGACGCTATCGGGCGAAGGCCGCTTGCCGCAACGTCCGCTTGCGGAATACCAGTCGATTTTTGCCGGCCACCACATCAATCTGTCGTTTCCGCCGGATGCCTCGCTGCCGCTCGTCCTGCAAGGCTCTTTAAGCGCCGGCGATTTTTATGTCCCCGGACATATCAGCTCGCAGTACCTGTCCGGCTTGCTGTTTGCCTTGCCGCTTCTGGCTGGGGATTCGGCCATCCATCTGACGTCTCCTCTGGAATCGGCGCCTTATGTTGACATGACGATTAGAACCTTGAAGGCTTTCGGCATTGAAATTGAGCGCCAGGCTTCGGGCTTTCGGGTCTGTGGCGGCCAGCGCTTCTTACCAAACGATTATCTGGTTGAAAAGGACTATTCTCAGGCCGCGTTCTGGCTGACCGCCGCTTATGCCGGCAGTTCCCTGGAGGTGGCCGGGCTGCCGGAAAACTCCGCCCAGGGCGACAAAGCGATTTTGAATTTGCTGGCAGATTTCAAAAGGGGCGATTCCGGCTACCGGATCGACGCCTCGCAAATTCCGGATCTCGTGCCGATCTTGGCGGTTGCCGCAGCGTTGACTCCGGCAAAAACCCAAATCATCCGGGCCGGACGTTTGCGTTTCAAGGAAAGCGACCGTCTGCTGTCTACACAGCAGGCATTGCAGGCCATCGGGGCCGATATTGAGCAAACCGGCGACGGCCTTGTAATCCGCGGCAGGGAATGCTCCCGCATGGCTGCCCGGCTTTCCGGCGGGACGGCGGATTCATTTTCCGACCACCGCATTGCCATGTCTTTGGCCATTGCCGCCCTGTCGACCAAAGACGGCGTCCGGCTGAAGCATCCTGAGGCCATAAACAAATCCTACCCGCAGTTTTTTGATGAATTTCGCCGACTGGGAGGTGTTGTCGATGAGCTCGACTTGGGGTCAGAATCTTAAAATAAGCATCTTTGGCGAGTCGCATGGTCCAGGTATCGGCGTCGTGGTCGACGGCCTGCCTGCTGGTCATGCGCTGGATATGGACGCCATACGGCGCTTTGCCCTGCGCCGTGCGCCTGGCCGGACTCCCTGGTCGACGCCCCGCAAGGAGGCGGATGAGCCGGAGATTTTATCTGGCGTTTTTGAGGGGCATACAACGGGCACGCCGCTGGCGGCCCTGATCCGCAATACGGACACCCGCTCGGCCGATTACCAGGCGCTTCGCGAAAAACCTCGCCCAGGGCACGCCGATCTTACCGGCATGGCCCGTTACCAAGGGTTTGAAGATCCGCGGGGCGGCGGCCATTTCTCTGGCCGGTTAACGGCGCCGCTGACGTTTGCCGGCGCGTTGTGCAGCCAGATTTTGCAAAAAAAAGGGGTCAGGATTGCCGGACATATTTATGAAATCGCCGGCATCCGGGACGAGGCGTTTGATCCGGTAAAACCAGATTCAGTTCGCTTGGCCAAGCTAGCCGATAAAATGCTGCCGGTGTTAAACGACCAGGCGGGTATGGACATGGCGGCCGAAGTCGAGAAGGCCAGACTGGCGGAAGATTCGGTTGGCGGCATTGTCGAAGCCATGATCTGGGGATTGCCGGCAGGTCTGGGCAACCCGATTTTTGACGGGATGGAGTCAAGGCTGTGCAGCCTGCTCATGGGGATCCCGGCAGCCAAAGGCGTCGAATTCGGGGCTGGTTTTGCTGCCGCAAAAATGCAGGGCTCCACCCATAATGATGTTCCGGTTATGCAAGGAAACGCCATCCGTTTTTGCACCAATCACAGCGGCGGAATCCAGGGCGGCATCAGCAACGGCATGCCGGTGGTTTTTCGGGTCGCTTTCAAGCCCACCCCGTCGATTGGCAAGGAACAGTCGACAATCAACCTCACCACGCTCACGGAAGACCGGCTTGTCATCATAGGCCGCCATGACCCCTGCATTGTGCCCAGGGCCGTACCTGTGGTCGAAGCTGCCGCTGCCCTTTTCGCCCTTGACCTGATGCTTGGCGCCGGATTGTTTTCTGCCGGATGAAACGAGGAATGACATGAATCAGCAACCAGCAAAAAAGCAGCCAATTGAATCCTGCGGGCAATCTTCGCCTAAAAAGCCGAATTTGCCGGCCGAAATCAGCATGGGCCTTTCAAGTCTGCGCCAGTCCATTTCCGATGTCGACCAGGAAATACTGGACCTGTTTGCCCGCCGGATGGCTCTGGCCAGGCAAATTGCCGGCCACAAGGCCAAAACCGGCTCGCCGGTTTTTGACCCGCAGCGTGAAGACGAGGTTGCCGCTTTGGCGCTGGCCCATACGGATCCTGTCGACGCCATCAGGGCGGCGACGCTTTTACGCAGCCTGATGCGGCTGTCGAGAGAGGCGCAGTATGATCTTCTGGTCAATGGGGGCCATAGCTTTGCCCTTGGATCCGAAATAGCCAAAGCGCCGCAAAAGCTGCCAAAACTCAAGCAGATTGTCTATCAGGGATCAGCGGGATCCTATGCGGCCCAAGCCAGCCAGCGCCTGTTTCCGAACGTGCCGATGCGGCCGTCGGCGACCTGGAGGGAAGCTTGCGATCTGGTTAAGAACGGCGAGGTCGATCTGGCAGTCCTGCCGCTGGAAAACAGCACCGCCGGAACGGTCGACGACGTCTACGACCTGCTTCTTCAAGATGACCTTTACATTTGGCGTTCCTTGAAACTGCCCATCCAGCACCGCCTTCTCGGACTGCCAGGCAGTTCGCTTTCCGATGTCAGGACCGTCATTTCCCATCCGCAGGCTTTGGCGCAATGCTCAGATCTGATCCGTCAGCAAGGCTGGGCGGTGCAGGAGTCCCTGAATACCGCATTTGCCGCTGAAGCGGTTGCCCGGCGGGGAGATCCGTCATTTGCCGCCATTGCTTCAGATACCGCGGCGGCGGCACATCGCCTGAAAGTCCTTCGGGCCGACATCTGCAATTCCAATGTCAATCAAACCCGCTTCATCGCTGTCGGGCGGTCCTTGCGCCTGTTGCCGGATGCCGACCGGATCAGCCTGATTTTGCGCCTTCCGCATCTTAGCGGCGCCTTGGCGTCCACCCTGGCTGTGTTTGGCGACAGGGGGCTGAATTTAAGCAAAATCCAGTCGCGACCCGATCTCGACAATCCCTGGTCATATCTGTTCTATCTGGATTTCGAATGTCAGGTTGCCCAAATGGAGACCGCCTTGGCCACCCTTTACCATCTTAACCAGGAAATGCTTTGGATGCGCCTTCTGGGCTGGTACCATGAAGAGTAGTCTTTGGCCTTTTGATCAGCCGGAAACCAGCGCTGACCTCACTTGCCCGGCCTGGTATGTGGCGTTTGTCCTGACCGGCAGCGAAGAGGCGGTCAGCCGCCGCTTGTCGGCCCTGTTTCCGGAATTGGAAATGATCGTTCCCCGGCGTGCGCTCCGCGAGTGGAGCCAGGGCCAGTGGCGGTCCGTCGAGAAGATCATCTTTCCCGGCTATGTTTTTTTTAAGGCAGATCTCTCCAATGAGCAGCATTTTTGCATCAGCCGCCTGACCGGCGTCATCCGGATCCTGGAACAAAATCAAAAACCGCAGCCGGTAGCGACGGGCGAAATGGATCAACTGCTCCGGCTTGTCGACAGCCAGGGATTGATCGGCTTCTCCAGAATCAGCCAATCCCAAGGCAAAGTAGTCGTGACCAGCGGTCCGCTTTTAGGCTGCGAAGGCTTGATTGTCGGATCGGACCGCCGCAAGGGGCGAATCAAGATCTGCCTGGCCATCAACGGGCAAAGCCGCAATTTCGATGTCGGCGCGGAATGGATTTCGGAAGCAGCCGACTAAATATCCGCTGCTTTTATTTTTTTGCAGTTTTGACATTTTCTGATTGCTGGGCTATCATGAAAACACGGTCTCGACCGTTTTTTCAATCATGAGGAGGCCAACAAGATGATTACGCTCAAACAAGTCAGCAAAAGCTATAACGGTAAAATTCAGGCAGTGGACAACATTGACCTGGTCGTCGAAAACGGAGAGATTTTCGGGTTTCTGGGGCCGAACGGCGCCGGCAAGACCACAACAATCAAGATGATTTCCGGCATCCTGACTCCCGACCAAGGAGAAATCAAAGTCAATAATTATGATATCGTTCAAGAACCGCTGGCCGCCAAGCGTTCATTTGGTTTTGTGCCGGATGATCCGAATGTTTTCCCCCGCTTGAAGGCGATCGAGTACCTGCGCTTTATGGGCGACATCTACCAGGTTCCCGCTTCCGAGCGGACCGAAAGGATCAGCCGGCTTTCAGCGCGCTTTGGCCTTTCGGAGGCGCTGTCCGACCGGATTCAGAGCTATTCGCACGGCATGCGCCAGAAGCTGATGATTATTGGCGCTTTGCTGCATAATCCGGACGTCTGGATACTCGACGAGCCGATGACCGGCCTTGACCCGCGCTCGTCCTTTGTCCTGAAGGAAATGATGCGTGAACATGCCGATGCCGGCAAGACCGTTTTCTTCTCCACGCATATTCTGGATGTCGCCGAAAAAGTCTGCGACCGGGTGGCCATCATCGATCACGGGAAGATCCTGTTTTGCGGCACCATTGCCGATATGCGCGAACATTTCCGCTCCGAGTCTTCACTCGAATCCATGTTCCTGGAACTGGTCGGTGAAACGGAGGAAGAGGCGCAGCCATGAAAAATCTACTGCATCTGGCTTATGTCATCTATAAAGGCAACGGACTGGCCAATTTTGCCGGCGATGCCAACCGGCGCAAGAAGAAACTGAGCAAAGCCGGCAGCATCCTGCTTTTTGCCTTCCTGGCGGTATACATGATCGCAATCATGTCCGGCACGTCGGTGACCTTTTACAGGCTCCTGGCGCCTTTGGGCCTGCAAAGCATACTGATCAGCCTGTTTTTGAGCATGGGCGTGATTCTGGTCTTTTTATTCGGAATACTCTATGTCATCAGCATTTTCTACTACTCCAGCGATGTGGAGAAGATCCTGCCGCTGCCCTTGCGGGCCGATGAAATAATCGGCGCCAAATTACTGGTCACGGCAGCCTATGAATACATTTTCCTGACGGTGCTGGTTGCGCCGGCTCTGGTCGTCTACGGCATCAGCAGCGGGGCTGGACTGCCCTACTACCTGATGTCGCTGGTTGTCCTGATTGCCCTGCCGGTGATCCCGCTTTGCCTTTCAGCCATACTGGTCATGCTGGTCATGCGCTTTACGACATTTGCCCGCAACAAGGACCGTTTCAGCATGATTTCGGGGTTATTGGCCATGGGACTGGCCCTGGCTTTTGTTTTCGCGAGCCAGTCAATGGTTTCTTTTTCGCAAAAGGATCTTGCCAACCTGGTCGGCTCCAGCGCTGACAACCTTGCCCGGATAACCGCAACCGTTTTTCCGGGGACTTCCTTTGCTGCTGCTGCTCTGGGCGGCGCTTCCGGCTGGCAGTCGCTTGGGCAGCTCGGGCTTTTGCTTTTGACCGCCGCTGCGGCTGTGGCCGTTACCCTGCAGCTTGGCCGGCTGCTCTATTTCAAGGGAGTCATCGGACTTAGCGCCGGAACCGCCAGCCGCCGCCGGCTGACCGCCAAAGAGCTCGATCAGGCTGGGACCGGAGGATCGGCCTTCTGGACCTATGTTTTGAAAGACGTCCGGATTTTGCTGCGGACGCCGATTTTTTTCATGAATAATGTCCTGATGAATTTCCTCTGGCCGGTTTTCATTTTAATTCCGCTTCTTGCCAATGAAGAAGGCGACAGCATGGCCCAGGTCTTGCAAATGCTGCGGCAGACGGCCTTCGGATCCGACAGCAGCGGATCTGCCCTGGCCCTGGCGATTGTTTTTGGCGCTTCATGCTTTATTGCCGGCACCAATGGCATCACGGAAAGTGCGCTCTCCCGGGAAGGCAAACTGCTATACATCATGAAAATCCTGCCGATGTCCTATACCCGCCAGCTTTGGGCCAAGCTTACGGTCGGCATCCTGATGAGCCTTTGCGGCACGCTGATTCTGATCATCATCTTTGTGGCCCTGATCCAGCCGCCGCTCTGGTTTATCCTGCTGCTTGCCATGATGCTGCCTGGCGCGACTTTGCTGCCCAACCTTTCCGGTCTGGTCTTTGAACTGTTCTGGCCCAAATTGAACTGGGAAAACGAGCAAAAAGCAGTCAAGCAGAATTTGAACGTTCTATATGGCATCGTGCTGGCCCTGTTTTTTGCAGCCCTGGTGATTGCGCCGATTGCTTACTGGCGTTTGCCGATCATTCCGGCAGCCTTGCTGGCTTGCCTGCTGCCGTTGCTCATCAGCGCCGGACTGGCCGCTTTGATTCATCGGATCGGACCGCGCCAGATCTTGTCGCTGGACGTCTGATTCATCTGAAAATCTGGGCAAATTGTTCAAAAAATCAAAATATAATGACTAAAATTTAACAATTTGTAAAAATATTGAAGCGTAAACGTGTTGGGTGTTGTTCAATTTGTTGACGGATCATGAATGTCTTGACTATACTGATGTAGGTCTGATTATGTGCTAAGGGACAAACATGACTGATCCTGCTTGGCAGCGTGGATTGAAATGACAGGCAGGCAGTGGGGAGTCTGATTAGATAGGAGAGTCTTTATGGATGAACAGGATTTCCTTTTAGAAATCAGGGCGACTGAACAAAAAGCCGCGGATTTGATTGAAAAAGCCCAGGGAAATGCTCGCCTGTGTTTGGAACAAGCCCGCGAACAGGCTGCATCCATTATTGGCCAGGCCCGGGAGGACGCCGCCCGATTGCAGCAGCAATTGCTGGCCGATGCCAAGGCCAAGGCCGATCTGATTACCAGCCAGGCCCAAATGGAAGCTCAAGCGGCTGCGGCAAAAAAGGCAGCCGAAGCGGCTGGCCGCCTGGAGCAGGCATCAAGACTTGTCAAGGAAAGGATTGTGAACGCCTATGCCAATCGTTAAGATGGATCATCTGACGGTTGTCGGATTGGCTGAAGAACAAGAGTCGATCATTGAGGCGCTTATGAATTTAGGCGCCGTCGAAGTCATTCGCCAGGAAAACGATGATGAAAAAAAAGCGGCTGATCAACGGCCGCAAATGCTTGACGAACAGATATCGCTGACTTCGGCTGCCATTTCCCGCCTGAATAAGATGATTGAAATGGCCCAAAAGTTGAATACGGAAAAAAAGCCGATGTTTAGCGCTCGCCGGCGCGTCACGGCGGATGATTTTCTGGATGTGGCCGGACGAGAGCAGCAGGTCATGGATCAGGTTAATCAGTTTGAGCGAAACCTGGTCCGCCAGGAAGAGCTGCGCAACCAGCAACACCGGCTGGAATCGGTCAACCTGCTTCTGGAACCCTGGCAGGATCTGGATATTGACTTGTCCGACCAGGGCACTGAGCATGTCCGTCTTTTTCTGGGCAGCCTGGATACTGCCGACCAGCTTTTGCAACTGGAAGAAATGCTTGCAGATGATGCGCCGGAGACTTTAATCCGCACCCTGTCCAACGACGAGGTCAGCCAACGCTGCATCATCGCAACCTGGCGCCCCAGGACCAGCCTTGTGCAGGCCCATCTGCGCCGGCTTGGCTTCAATCCGCTGCCTTTGCAAGGGGAAAAGGGCACTCCGCGCCAGCTTTTGACGCAGAATGCCGCAAAGCTGCAAACCATTAAAAACGATCTTGAGCAGCTGGCTGCTGAAAACCATGAATTAGCGGCTCCGGTAAAGGATTTTGAAACCCTCCATGATTTTTACGCGATCCGCAATGGCCGGCTGCAGGAAGTTGCCTGCCTGGCCAAAACCCGTTGCGCTTTCTGGCTGAAGGGCTGGGTTCCAGCGCATTTGACCCAGGAGGTTATCAAGGGTTTGGAAAGCCGTTTTCTGGTCGCGGTCGAAAGCCGTCCGGCCAGCCCTGAAGAAGACTATCCGATACTTCTTAAAAATCGCCCTTTGGTTAAACCTTATGAAGTTGTGGCCGAAATGTTCAGCCCGCCGTCGAGCCAGGAAATTGACCCCACCCCCTGGATTGCCCCTTTCTATTTTTTCTTTTTTGGCATTATGCTCAGCGATGTCGGCTACGGGCTGATTTTGACCGGTATTTGCGCCCTGCTGATTTACAAATTCAAAGTGGAAGGCGATATGAAACGGATGACGTCCCTGCTGCTTTCCTGCGGCATTGCCTCGACTATCTGGGGTTTTATGTTTGGCGGCTTTTTCGGGGATATGATTTCCGTTCTGTCCAACCAGCAAATCAGCCTGCCGGCGCTTTGGTTCAATCCAATGGATGATCCGACATCCCTGATGGTCTGGAGTATGGTTTTCGGCGTGATCCATCTGTTTGCCGGCATGTGGATCAAGGCATTGATCTTGATTAAGACCGGACACGGCCTGGATGCCGTCCTGGACATCTTTCCCTGGTACCTGATTTTGATCGGGCTAGGCTTGATGATCGGGAGCATCGGGGGAAATATCGGCCCTGTTATGGCGATTGTTGGCGCAGCGACCATCATCCTGTTTGGCGGCCGCGATGCGAAAAATCCGATCATGCGCATTTTTAAAGGATTAGCGGCGCTTTACAATATTTCCGCTTATTTTTCCGACGTTCTATCTTATACCCGCATCCTTGCCCTGGTTTTGGCAACGAGTGTTATTGCCATGGTTGTTAACCTGATGGGCTTTCTGGTTGGGCCAAGCCTTCCCGGTTACATCGTCTTCACGATCGTCGCAATTTTCGGCCATGGCTTAAATCTTGCCCTGTCGACCCTGTCGGCCTATGTTCATACCAGCCGGCTTCATTATGTGGAGTTCTTTGGCAAGTTCTATGATGGCGGCGGGAGAATGTGGCAGCCCTTGCGTAAAAAGATGAAGTACATTGAAATCAGCCACTCCTGACGGAATGATTCAATTTACGGCATGAAATAGACACAATAACCCTACTTCAACGGATCACTATAGGAGGTTAACAAAATGGATATTCTTGAAAATCTAGGTGCGATTCTAACAATACTGGGGGGTGTTCTGGCTGCTGGACTGGCCGGCATCGGATCGGCCAAAGGGGTTGGCCTGGTTGGTGAAGTTGCCGCCGGCGTCCTCACCGAAGAACCGTCGAGATTCAGCAAAGTGCTGATTCTGCAGGCTCTGCCTGGTACTCAGGGCATATACGGGCTTTTGACCTGGTTTATGATCTTGCTTCAATCCGGCATCTTAGCCGGCACTGCCGACATTACCTGGGAACGCGGCCTGTCATTCTTTCTGGCAGCGCTTCCAATCGCTGTTGTTGGATATTTTTCCGCGATTTATCAAGGACGGGTTGCTGCCGCGGGTATCGGCCTGGTCGCCAAACGGCCGGAAGAGCAGTCCAAGGCCATCGTCTTGGCCGCCATGGTTGAAACCTACGCGATTCTGGCTCTATTGACTTCCGTCATGACGATCCTGCGGATCTGATTCGCCAATCATGTCGAAATCAGAACAGGAAAGGAGCTACGACCTTGAACGGACTTCAAGCCATTATGGACCGGATCTTGTCGGAAGCACAAGAAAAGGCCGGCCAAATTACCGAGCAAACCCAGAATCAATGCGCAGAGATTCTGGAAACGGCCAAATTTGAAAGCGACCAGCTGCTGACGGCTGCCCGGCAAAACGCCGCGGCCCAGGCTGAAGCACTCTTGAATCGCGCCAGCAGCTCCGCTATGCTTCAAAGCCGGAAAACAATGCTCCAGATGCATCAGGATCTTATCGACCAGGCCATAGCAGGTTCGATTGAACTGCTTTGCCGTCAGACCGATCAGGAAAAGATCGCATTATATCGGCAGCTTTTGCAGGAAACCGGGGCTAAATCCGGAGAGATCACGCTTGCTTTAAAAGACCAGCACCTGGCGGGCGCTCTCCTGGAAGATGCAGCCGGACATTTCCTGGTTGCAGATATTGCCGGCCATTTTTCCGGCGGCTTGGTTCTTCGCCGCGATCTGATTGAGGATAACCTGACCTTCGAAAGACTGGCCGCTACATCGCGGCCGGAACTTGTCCGGTTAGCTGCGGCAGTTCTGGCTGGATCTTTGGACGCCGATCAGGCCAGCTTATGACTGGCCAGAACAATACTTATGGAGTAGAGCGTATGCGCGGCAAACCAAAAGTACCGACCGACCGTTATTTATATGCCAGCGGACGAATCCGCGCTCTTGAAATCCGGCTGTTTGACTCTGGCAGGCTGAACCACCTTTACGAAGCGCATGCAATTGACGATATCAACCGGTTGCTGACCGAAAGCAGCTATCCTGAGGCCTCAAATCCGGAAACCAGATTGTCGTTGGAATCCGAGGCCGCTTTTCAATTAATGAGCGACTTATTTCCGGACCGGACATTTGTGGATGCGCTGATGGCTTTTCATGATTTTCATAACCTGAAAGCCGTTTTAAAAAACCTGACATTGGCCTGGCCCAAGTCGACTGACACTGATGATGGAAACAAGGCCGATGAACTTCCCGAATCTGCCGGCCCTTTCGGCCTGGTCGGGCCAGCTGCTTTGGATCCATTGTTTCAGCGCCCGTCGATTGTTGATCCGCATGTGCTGTTTATGGCCGTCCGTGACCGGCAGCCAGACCAGATCCCGGGCTGGCTATATTCGGCAGCCGTTAAAGCTGCAAAAGTCTACCAGCATTCATATGATATCAGCGATATCGATTTGGCGCTTGACCGCCTGTCTTATCAATTTGTTCTGGATAAGGCTGACCGGCTTGGCAATGCTTTTTTCAACAGTTATCTCAAACTGAAGATCGATATGACCAATTTGGGCCTTCTCCTGAGGACTCGCTACCTGAGGTCCGGCACGGACTATCTGGAACAGGTTCTGCTATTGGGGGGAACTGTGCCCAATAGCCGCATCCTTGACCTCTATCAAGGCACAGCGGAGCAAATCAAGTCCGCCTATGCGGGCACAGCCTGCGAAAAACTGGCCGAACTGGCCGAGGAGTACGGACAGCACGGCAGCGCCGGCCGCTTTAGCCTTAGATCCGACAACCTGATTATTGAACACATTCGTCAAACCCGTTTGCTTTGGCGCGGCCCGGAACTTCTTCTTTCTTATCTGATTGCCAGGGAAATGGAGATAAAAAACGTTCGGATAGCGCTGACTTGCCTGAGAAACGGGCTGCCAATGAGTCAGGCGCGGGACTTGAATCGTGACAATTATTTAACATGGAGGTGATCCGTCATGAACAGGATCGGCGTCATCGGCGACCGTGACAGCATCATCGGCTTTCGCGCCCTCAGCATGACGGTGCTCGATGCGGAAAATCCGGCAGAAGCTGGCCGGCACTTGCAAAATCTGGTTTCGGAAAATTATGCGGTCATTTTTATCACCGAAGATCTGGCCGAAGGGAATCAGGAATATTTACAAAGCCTGCGCAGCCAAAAATTGCCGGCGATTATCCCGATTCCGTCGCTAACCGGTTCAACCGGCCTGGGCATGCGTCAGGTTCGTGAGTCTGTCCGCCGGGCAGTCGGCATGGATCTGCTCTCTCAAGATGAATAGCCTTTTATAAGGAGTGAGAAGATGAAGAAAGTCAGTCAAGGTAAAATCGTCAAAGTATCCGGTCCGCTGGTTGTGGCGGAGGGAATGCGCGACGCTGAAATGTTCGATGTGGTTCGGGTATCCGATAAACGCCTGATCGGTGAGATTATCGAAATGCATGGCGACCGGGCGTCGATCCAGGTTTATGAAGAAACCGCAGGCCTCGGCCCGGGCGAAAAAGTCGAATCCGAAGGCGCGCCGCTCTCGGTCGAATTGGCGCCTGGCCTGATTGGCGGCATCTTTGACGGCATCCAGCGGCCGCTGGACCGCATGGTAGCGCTGGCCGGCAACAATATTGCCCGCGGCGTTACCGTTGAAGCCATCGACCGCAACCGCAAATGGGCTTTTGCGCCTAAAGCTTCCGTTGGACAATCCGTTCAGGGCGGCGACATCATTGGCGCTGTTTCCGAGACTTCGCTGGTTTTGCACAAGATCATGGTGCCGCCGGGGATCGCCGGCCAGATTGAATCAATTGAATCGGGTTCATTTACCGTCGTTGAGCCGATCTGCCGCATCCGCCAGCAGGACGGCCAGATCCGCGAGCTGACCATGCTGCAAAAATGGCCGGTCCGGCGCGGACGGCCTTATCAGGAAAAAATTGCCCCCGACTCGCCGATGATTACCGGCCAGCGGGTTATCGACACCTTCTTCCCGGTTGCCAAAGGGGGCACCGCTACCGTCCCAGGCCCTTTCGGCAGCGGCAAGACCGTTATCCAGCATCAGCTGGCCAAATGGGCCGAAGCCGACATCGTCGTCTATATTGGCTGCGGCGAACGCGGCAACGAAATGACGGACGTTCTTCTCGAATTCCCGGAACTGGTCGACCCAAAATCCGGCGAGCCTTTAATGAAACGGACCATTCTGATTGCCAATACCTCCGACATGCCGGTTGCCGCCCGGGAAGCTTCGATCTATACCGGCATTACGATTGCCGAATATTTTCGCGACATGGGTTACTCGGTGTCCCTGATGGCCGATTCGACCTCCCGCTGGGCTGAAGCCCTTCGCGAAATGTCCGGCCGGCTGGAGGAAATGCCTGGCGAAGAAGGCTACCCGGCTTATCTGGGCTCGCGCCTGGCCAGCTTTTATGAACGGTCCGGCTCGGTCCGCTGTCTTGGACAGGATGGACGTACAGGCGTTCTTACCGCCATTGGCGCCGTTTCGCCGCCGGGCGGCGATCTTTCCGATCCGGTTGTCCAGTCGACCTTGCGAATCGTCAAGGTTTTCTGGGGGCTGGATTCCGCCTTGGCCTACAAACGGCATTTCCCGGCGATCAACTGGCTAAACAGCTACTCGCTATATGCCGACAAAATCGATGACTGGATGAACCGGCAAATCACGCCGGATTGGAGCCGCCTGCATTCCGACGCCATCCGCCTGCTTCAGGAAGAATCCGAACTCGAAGAGATCGTCCGGCTGGTCGGCCAGGACTCGCTTTCTGCCGTTGACCGCCTGAAACTGGAAGCGGCGCGCTCTTTGCGCGAAGATTTCCTGCATCAGAATTCCTTCGATGAAATCGACACCTACACTTCATTAAATAAACAGTACCGGATGCTTTCGTTGATCATGCAGTATTATTATGAAGGGGCAAAAGCGCTTGAACGCAGCGCCTCATTCCGCGAATTGACCAGCCTGCCGGCTAGAGACGGCATCAGCCGGCTGAAAAACATCCCGGAAGCCGAACTGGTTTCCTATGCCGACAAGCTGGGAAAAGAGCTGAATGAACAAATCAATTCGATTATACCGCAGGGGGTAATGTAAGATGCCCAAGGAATATAGGACTATTGATGAGGTTGCAGGACCGCTGATGCTGGTCCAGCAGGTGACAGATGTCAAATACGACGAATTGGGCGAAATCGTGCTGCCCAACGGCGAAATTCGCCGCTGCAAAGTATTGGAGATCAACGGGACCAACGCCCTTGTCCAGCTTTTTGAAAGTTCGCTGGGCATCAATGTGCAGGACAGCAAGGTTCGATTTCTCGGGAAAGGCCTCGAACTGGCCGTATCGCCGGATATTCTCGGCCGGGTCTTTGACGGCATGGGCCATCCGGCTGACGGCGGACCTGAAATCATACCCGACCTGCTCCTGGATATCAACGGCCAGCCGATGAATCCGGCCGCCCGCGATTATCCCAACGAATTCATCCAGACCGGAATTTCCGCGATCGATGGCTTGAACACATTGGTCCGCGGCCAGAAACTGCCGATCTTTTCCGCATCTGGCCTGCCGCATGCCCAGCTGGCCGCTCAGATTGCCCGCCAGGCCAAAGTTCGCGACCAGTCCGGCAATTTCGCCGTTGTATTTGCCGCCATGGGCATCACCTTTGAAGAAGCGGACTATTTTATCAGCGATTTTCGCCGCACCGGCGCCATTGACCGTACCGTCCTTTTCATGAACCTGGCCAACGACCCGGCCATCGAAAGGATTTCAACCCCGCGCATGGCTCTGACTGCAGCCGAATACCTTGCTTTTAACCAGAATATGCATGTTCTGGTCATTATGACCGACATCACCTATTATGCCGAAGCCTTGCGCGAAGTCTCGGCGGCAAGAAAAGAAGTGCCGGGACGCCGCGGCTACCCGGGTTACCTCTACACTGACCTGGCGACCATGTATGAACGCGCCGGACGCCTGAAAGGCAAATCCGGCTCGATTACCCTGGTGCCGATCCTGACAATGCCGGATGACGATAAAACCCATCCAATCCCCGACTTGACCGGCTACATTACCGAAGGCCAGATCATTTTGAGCCGCGAGCTCTACAAAAAGGGCGTGCGGCCGCCCATAGACGTTCTTCCTTCGCTTTCCCGACTGAAAGACAAAGGCATCGGCGAAGGCAAGACGCGCGCCGATCACGCCCACACCATGAACCAGCTTTTTGCCGCCTATTCGCGCGGAAAAGACGCTAAAGAGCTGCAAGTCATTCTTGGCGAAGACGCTTTGTCCGATGTTGACCGGATTTACGCCAAGTTTGCCGACGCTTTCGAGCGCGATTACGTGTCCCAGGGTTTTGAAACCGACCGGCCGATTCTTGAAACGCTTCAGATTGGCTGGCGGTTGCTGTCGATGCTGCCAAGAAACGAGCTTAAACGAATTCGTGAAAGCTTTATTGATCAGTATTACGGAAAGGACTGACCGGCATGGCCAGACGTCAGATCAATCCCAACCGCATGGAGCTGCTGCGGCAAAAAAAGCAGCTTGTCACCGCCAGGCGCGGACATAAGCTTTTAAAAGACAAGCGCGACGAGCTGATGCGGCAATTCCTGGAAGTTGTCAGGCAAAACCAGGCTCTCCGCCAGCGTGTCGAAAAACTCCTGCAGGAAGCCAACCGCCAGATGGTTCTGGCGCGGGCCGTCATGCCGCCGCAAGTTCTGGAGACTGCTTTGCTGGCCGGCCGCGAGTCCCTGTCGCTTTCTGTCGACACCCGAAATATCATGAGCGTCAAGGTGCCGGTCTTTGCATCGCCCTTTGAGATCAGCGGCATGGTTGAAAACCTTCCCTACGGCATGGCTTCGACGGCCGGCGAACTCGATCAGGCGGTAACGGCGCTAAACGAAGCCTTCCCGGTCATGCTGGAGCTGGCTGAAGTCGAAAAGACCGCCCAACTGCTGGCCGATGAGATCGAAAAAACCCGCAGGCGCGTCAACTCCCTGGAATATGTCCTGATTCCCGAACTTTCCGAAACCATACACTCGATCACCATGAAGATGGATGAAAACGAGCGCGGCAACTTGACCCGATTGATGAAGGTCAAGGACATGATTGTAAGCCAGGCCTTGGAAAAAGCCCGACAGGCCGATGCCGCGGCGAATCTGGCCCATGATGAAAATGGCTGAGATCGAGGCCGATTGCCCTGAAAGCTGCTGGCAAGGCCATGGGAGAACTTTCCTGGCAACTGCTTTAGGCAGTTCGCACAAAGACATACTTAAAGCTGCCGGTCAAATCCGGCAGCTTTTTCTTCCCCGATCCATTGACAGTTCTGCCGGCGCCCGGCTATAATAACTTAGTACTTTATCGCTTTACTAAGATAAATCAGTAAAGCGATGCGACTCGAAAGAATACCTGGGATTTCCCGGTATAGGAGGCTATTCATGGGCAAGTGGCAATTTCATACACCAGATGGCGTGAGCGATTTGCTTCCGGAAGATTGTGCGGCCAAACGGCAGCTGGAAATGCGCCTGCGTCAGCTTTTCAATTTGCGGGGCTATCAGGAAATCGAAACGCCTGGAATCGAGTTTTATGATGTTTATGCTGCCGGGACCGGATTTGCGACCCAGGAAGGCCTTTTCAAGTTTTTCGACCAGCAGGGCCGGATTTTGTGCCTCCGCTATGACGGCACGGTGCCCGTAGCCAGAGTGGCGGCAACCGTTTGCCGCGACGCCGAGCCGCCTCTGCGGTTTTCCTACATTGGCAGCATGTATCGGTACAACGAATACGGCGGCGGCCGGCAAAAAGAGTTTTGCCAGGCCGGAGTAGAACTTCTGGGCAGCCAGAGTCCGGAAGCTGACGCCGAGGTGATTTCGACTGCCATCGCATCGGCTCTGGCCTGCGATATCAAGGATCTGCATGTTTCCCTGGGCCAGGTTGATTTTTTCAAGGGCTTTCTGGCCGAATGGGGCATTGAGGGCGATGATGCGGTTCTTTTGCCGCGCCTGATCGATGGCAAGGAAATGGTTGCCCTGGAAGAAATGGCCGGCCGCTTGCGCCTCCCGCCCCGGGGCAGGGAAGTTCTGCTCAAGATGGCTTCCTGCTACGGCACTTTCGATCTGCTTGACGAAATGGCGGCGCTGGTCACCGAACCGACCGCTCTTTTGGCGCTGCAAAACCTGCGCGATGTCCTGTCGATACTCGACGACTATGGGTATCTGCCCTATGTATCCATTGACTTGGGATTGTTGCAGAGCCTTAATTATTATACCGGCATCATTTTCAAAGGATTTACCTATGGGATCGGCTTTCCGCTGTTTAGCGGCGGACGGTACGACCAGCTGGTTCAATCTTTTGGCCGGGAGCTGTCGGCGACCGGGTTTTCAATCGGTTTGAATTTTGTGCTGACTGCGCTTCGCCGCCAAAACCGCCTGGTTTTGAATAGGGAAGAGACAACCCTCCTGGGTTATGCTTCCGGCCGGCGGCAAGAAGCCTTCAGATTAGCGGCCCAATTGCGCCAGGAGGGGCAACGGGTCATTTGCGACTGCCAGAATCAAACCCGCGAACAGTTGCGGCTTGCAGCCGGACAACAGCCCCAAGGCAGAATTGCCTACCTTGAAGACGACGGACAATTGACCTGGCTGGGAGAGGAGTCATGAATATGCAAATGCTGACGATCGCTTTATCCAAAGGCCGGTTAGCCGAACAAGCCATCGAGTTGCTGGAACAAGCCGGCTATGATTGTTCCGCCGCCAAAGAGAAAACCCGCCGCCTGATCCTCGAGGACCAGGTCAACGGCTTGCGTTTTATCATGGCCAAGCCGGCCGATGTGCCTACCTATGTCGAATATGGCGCTGCCGATATTGGCGTGGTTGGCAAAGACACCTTGCTGGAAGAAGGCCGATCGCTTTATGAAGTCCTGAATCTGGGCTTCGGCGCCTGTCGGATGTGCGTCTGCGGCCCGGCAGAGCTCGCCGGACGCCTGGACAGCATTCCCAATAAGCGCGTCGGCACAAAATACCCCCGCGTTGCCCGCGAATATTTCGAAATCAACAAGCGTGAAAGCGTTGAAATCATCAAGCTGAACGGCTCGGTCGAGTTGGCTCCGCTGATCGGCCTTGCGGAAGTTATTGTCGATATTGTTGAAAGTGGCCGGACTTTGCGTGAAAATGGACTTGAAGTTCTGGAGACCATCGCTGAAATCAGCGCACGGATGGTTGTCAACCGGGTCAGCATGAAAATGAAGGCTGATCGGATCAATCCGCTGATTCAAGCCGTGCGTCAACAGCTCGACCAAAAGGCCCAGACACCGGAAAAGGGGGCAAAATCATGACTGTGGCGCCATCGATCAAAATCATTCAAACCGACAGGCAAGAACTCCAGAGCATGGTTGCAAGACTTGGCCTGCGCGGCAAAATGAATCTTGAACCGGTCATCCAGGCAACCGAAGCCATCATCGACCAGGTCAGGCAACAGGGCGATGCCGCTTTGCTGGCACTGACAGCGCGGTTCGACCAGGTCCAGCTGACCACGGCAAAACTTCGGGTCAGCGAGCAGGAAATCGGTGCCGCTCTGGAAAAAGTGGACCTCGATCTGATCAATATACTGCGGCAATCCGCCGCCAACATTTCCCGCTTCCATATCGCCCAACTTCCGTCCGACGTCGAACTGCCGACAGAAAATGGCGGCATGATCAGCCTGATCAACCGGCCGCTGGATACGGTGGGCGTTTATGTGCCGGGAGGCACGGCGCCGCTGCCGTCATCCGTTTTGATGAACATTTTGCCGGCCAAAGCCGCCGGTGTGCGCAAAATCGTCATGTGTACGCCGCCACGGGCGGACGGCTCGGTTGATCCGGTGATTCTGGCTGCCGCATCGATAGCCGGCGCCGATGAAATTTACCGGGTCGGCGGAGCGCAGGCTATTGCGGCCATGGCATACGGAACCAACACCATTCCCCGCGTCGACAAAATCACCGGCCCGGGCAATATATATGTTAATACGGCGAAACGCCTTGTTTTCGGCCAGGTTGACATCGACATGTTCGCCGGGCCGAGCGAAATTCTGATCCTGGCGGACCAGTCCGCCAATCCGGCTTTTGCGGCGGCCGACCTGCTCTCTCAGGCCGAACATGACCGGCTTGCTTCCGCATTGCTCGTCACGGATTCATCGGATCTGGCCAATGCCGTTGCTGCTGAAGTGACCCGCCGGGCGGCGCTGCTGCCGCGTTCCGAGATCCTGGCGCATTCATTGGCGGATTATGGCGCGATCCTGGTCGTACCTGACCTTGCAACCGCCGTGGATTTTGCCAATGAACTTGCCCCGGAGCATCTGGAACTGTGCGTGACCGATCCGGCTGCCTGGCTGCCGGCTTTGAAAAATGCCGGAGCCATCTTTATCGGCGCCTATAGCCCGGAACCGCTCGGCGATTATCTGGCCGGCACCAACCATGTTTTGCCGACCAGCGGCACTGCCCGCTTTTTCTCGCCGCTAAGCACAACCGATTTTATTAAGAAAATCAGCTTGATCCGCTATACCAAAACGGATCTGGCGGGCTGCTGGCGTTCTGTCGCCGATTTTGCCGAAGCCGAAAACCTTCGTGCCCACGCTGAGGCGGTCCGGGTCCGTTTTGGCGCCGACATGCTCGCCGCCAATCCGTCCAAACCTGGCGGAAACGCAAAAGAAACCTGAAAGACTACCCAAAAATCGACAGGAATTCTGCTTTTTTCAAAGCTTCAACCAGGAGGAACTTATCACATGGCCAATGAAGCCGATGCCCGTCGCCTCTGGGGACGCAAAACCCATCAACTCATACCTTATGTGCCTGGCGAGCAGCCGCGTGACCGGACATTCATCAAGCTGAACACCAACGAAAACCCTTATCCGCCGTCGCCGGCTGTCCTGCAGATCATCCGCTCCTACCCCGCGGAAAGGCTGCGCCTTTACCCGGACCCGGGCAGCCAGCAACTTCGGCATTCTTTGGCCGAATATTATGGGCTGTCCGAAAAACAGATTTTTGTCGGCAACGGGTCCGATGAGGTCCTGGCCATTGCTTTCCAGGCTTTTTTCAACAGCAGGAGCGAGCTTGCTTCGCTTGGCAAATTATTCATAGGCCAGTCTCAGTCTGCGGACAGCCTTGCCGAGCAGTCTGCGGCAACAGCTGCTGATAAGTCTGCGGGTCAGGCAGCGGATCAGATCAGCGATTCAGAACGCATTGCATTTCCGGACATCACGTATAGTTTTTATCCTGTCTACGCCAGAATGTACGACATACCCTATCGGACAATACCGCTCAACCCGGATTTCGGCCTGCCGCTCGAAGCCCTGATGGAGCCATCCGCCGGTTTGATTCTTGCCAATCCCAATGCGCCGACCGGCATTGCGATCGACCTGGCGACCATCAGCCTGCTGGCAGCCTCCGATCCCAACCGGCTGCTGATCATTGACGAAGCCTATGTCGATTTCGGAGCGGAGTCGGCGGTTGTCCTTTTAGAAAAGCATGACAACATCCTGGTGGTTCAGACCTGTTCAAAATCCCGGTCCCTGGCCGGGATGCGGGTCGGCTACGCACTTGGCGCCCCGGCTTTGATCGAAGCGCTGGAACGGGTTCGGGATTCTTTCAATTCCTATACCCTCGACAGCCTGGCGCAAGCTGCCGCTGTGGCTGCCTTTTCTTCGTCCGAATGGTTTGAAAAGACCCGCGCCCAGATTATCGCCACCCGGGAAAAGACGGCAAAGGCGCTTTCGGCGCTTGGCTTTACCGTCTTGCCCTCCAATGCCAATTTCCTATTTGCCAGCCATCCTTTCCATGCTGCGGCCGACCTGTATCAGGAACTGCGCCAGGCCGGCATCCTGGTCCGGCATTTCCGGCTGCCGCGCATTGAAAACTATCTGCGCATCACGATCGGAACTGACCCGGACATGGATCAGCTGATCGAAACATTGCAGCAGATACTGAATTCCAGGCCCGCTTGAAATTGCCGCCGGTTAAATCAGCGGCCTTGACGTGAAGGCCAGTTTGGCAAATGCTGCGCCTTGACATGAAATGTCGTGTTTTGCCGAACGATCCAGTATAGTCAGGACAAGCAGTCTCCGCTATAATCAGATCAGATATGATAACGATTTGATCTCATAACTTAGGAGGGTACCCGATGCGTCATGCAAAAATGAACCGCAAAACCCAGGAAACTGAGATTTTCATATCCTTGACCCTTGAAGGGAAGGGAATATCCACAATCGCGACGGGCATAGGCTTTTTGGACCATATGCTCACGCTTTTGGCGAAGCATGCCAATTTGGACCTGGAAGTTGCCGCCAGCGGCGATCTCCAGGTAGATGGCCACCATACGGCTGAAGACATCGGCATTGTCCTTGGACAGGTCATTGCCAGGGCGCTGGGCGACAAACTGGGCATCCGGCGCTATGGTTATGCTGTCGTGCCCATGGACGAAGCGCTGGCCACGTCCGCTCTTGATCTTTCCGGCCGGCCTTACCTGGTGTTCAAGGCCGAATTTGACAGCGATATGGTCGGTGATTTTGCCACTCAGCTGACAGAAGAATTTTTCCGGGCGCTGGCTTTCAATGCCGGAATGACCTTGCATCTGAATTGCCAATACGGACAAAACGACCACCACAAAATCGAAGGACTGTTCAAAGCCTTTGCCCGCAGCCTCGCAGAAGCTGTTTCGATCGATCCAGCCCATGCCGATGTGATCCCTTCAACTAAAGGCGTGCTCTGATTTTTGGGATCAGCCTGCCAGAATTTGCTAAAACTGATATGTTATGGGGAGGATTATTTCATGACACCATTACTGAAGGATACCAATTTCATTGACCTGCCGGTTTATATTCGCGGCAAAGTCCGCGATGTCTACGATCTTGGCGATTCGCTGCTGATCGTCGTCACGGATCGCATTTCAGCTTTTGATGTAGTTTTCAATGAGCAAATTCCCGACAAGGGAATTGTTCTGAACAGTATCTCGGCTTTTTGGTTCGAGTTGACCCGCGATGTGATTGCCAACCATGTGATTTCCACAGATCCTAAAGAATATCCCTGTGGGCTTGACCGTTACGCCACCGAACTGGCGGGCCGATCCATGTGGGTTCGCAAAGTTCAGATGCTGCCGGCTGAATGCATTGTGCGCGGTTATCTTGAAGGTTCAGCGCTCAAGGAGTACCGCCAGACCGGAATGATCAGCGGGTATCGCCTGCCATCCGGACTTCGTCAGGCTGACCGCCTGCCGGAACCTCTTTTTACACCATCCACCAAAGCAGAATCCGGACATGACCAGAACATTGATTTCCAGCAGCTTTGTGACTTGATTGGCCAGGAGATGGCGACGGCCCTTCGCGAGAAGAGCTTGGCCCTTTATTCTGTGGCTGCGAAGTACGCTGAAAGACGCGGCATTATTTTGGCGGATACCAAATTTGAATTTGGCCTGCTGGATGGCAAGCTGGTTATTGCCGATGAAATTTTCACGCCTGACTCCTCGCGTTTTTGGGACATGAATGACTATGAACCTGGCCGTGCCCAGAAAAGCTTTGACAAACAATATTTGCGCGAATGGCTCGAAACCCTTGATTGGGACAAAAATCCGCCGCCGCCAGCTTTGCCGGCCGAAGTCATCGAGAAAACCGCAGCCAAATACCGCGAGGCATATCAGCGCCTGACCGGAAAGGCGCTGGCATGATTACTGTTATTGATTATGGAATGGGAAATCTCGGCAGTGTGGCGAAAGCCTTAGCCTATCTTGGCTATTCGGCAACAATCACGCAGGATCCGGATCAGATCGCCAATGCCCGCCAGTTGATCTTGCCGGGAGTCGGAGCCATGGAATACGCCATGCGGCAGCTTCGCGAGCGCAATTTGGACCAGGCGATCAGCAGCTATTTGACGACTGGCCGGCCATTTTTGGGGATTTGCCTGGGCATGCAGCTCATGTTCGAGCGCAGTGAAGAGGGCGACACCGGCGGGCTGGGAATCCTTCCCGGCACGGTCAGGCGCTTTCCCGTGCAGCCTGGGCTTAAAATACCGCATATGGGATGGAATCAGCTGCATCATTCCCGTTTGCCGATTTTGCCGGAAGGCGGCCGCTTTTATTTTGTTCATTCCTACTATGTTGAGCCAAAGGACGAAGCCATGGTTGCAGCTTGGAGTACTCACGGGATTCCTTTTGCCGCGGCCATACAGCATGAGCAGATTATTCTGACACAGTTCCACCCGGAAAAAAGCGGCGATGCCGGACTGGCGCTACTTAGGCAATGGGTTGGCAATCCTGCATAAAGGATTGATTTTGAGGGGGGATTCTATTGTTGGAAGAAGAACAGCAGACCAGGAATATTCGATCAGCAGGGGACGGCCAGCAATCTGCGGGCCTTATTGCTGAAGCGATGATCATATATCCGGCCATTGATTTATTGGGCGGTCAGTGTGTTCGATTACGGCAGGGCCGCTACGACCAGGTGACGGTTTACCATCAGGATCCCTTGCAGGTTGCCCGGAATTTCCGGGACGCCGGGGCATCATGGCTGCATATCGTCGATTTGGATGCCGCACGGACTGGTGTTCCGGTTCATGCGGAAATGATCGCTGCAATCCGGCGGACCACCGGCCTGAAAGTTCAAACTGGTGGCGGAATTCGCAATTTTGCCCATGTACAGGACCTGCTGGAGGATAACGGTATCGACCGGATTGTCCTGGGGACGGCTGCGGTCCGTGACCGCGCATTTACCGAAGAAGTTCTGCGGTTATATCCGGACCGCACCGCAATTGGCATTGACGCCCGCGATGGCGAGGTCAGTGTCGATGGCTGGACTCATGGCAGTGGCATCAAAGCGCTTGATTTCGCCAAAATGATGGCTGAGGCCGGCGCAAAACTGGCCATATTTACGGATATTAGCCGTGATGGAATGCTCTCAGGCTCGGCAACCGACAGCATATTGTCCATGGTGAAAGACAGCGGCCTGAAGATCATTGCTTCCGGCGGAATCGGTTCGATGGCCGATATTGAGGCCGTCCGCCAGACTGGCGCTGCCGGCGTCATTGTCGGCAAGGCCATTTATGAAGGAAAGGTGAAATTAGAGCAATGCTGGCCAAAAGAATAATCCCTTGCCTGGATGTTAAAGGCGGTCGTGTTGTCAAAGGCGTTAATTTCGTCAACATTCGGGATGCCGGTGATCCGGTTGAAACAGCCAAAGCCTATAATGCCGCCGGGGCGGACGAACTTGTTTTTCTGGATATTTCCGCGACTTTGGAAGAACGCGGCATCTTGCTTGACGTTGTCCGCAAAGTTGCCGAGCAGATCTTTATTCCTTTCACTGTTGGCGGCGGCATACGAACCCTGGAGGATATCCGGCGGATTCTTCAAGCCGGCGCAGATAAAATCTCATTGAATTCCGCGGCTGTGCAAAATCCTGAATTAGTCCGGACCGCAGCGGAGCGGTTCGGCAGTCAATGCATCGTCGTGGCCATCGATGTCAGGCGAAATGCGCAGGAAAACTTTGAAGTAATGATCGCCGGCGGCACTCAGTTTACCGGCTTAGATGCGCTATCCTGGGCGCGTCGGGTCGAACAGCTTGGCGCCGGGGAAATTCTTTTGACAAGCATGGACCGTGATGGTACGAAAGCCGGTTATGACCTGCAGATTACGCGGCAGATTGCAGACGCAGTGAACATTCCAGTCATTGCATCCGGTGGTGCCGGCAAACTCTCTGATTTTTACGATGGCATTGTTCAAGGCGGCGCTGAAGCCGTACTCGCCGCCAGTTTATTCCATTTTGGCGAAATAACGATTCCCCAGTTAAAGAGCTACCTGGCCCTGCGTGGGATCAGCATGCGTCCTTCACCCGGCCAGACTATGGATTTTTCGACTTTCCGGCCGCCTTATTCAGTTGATACTGTTCCTGCTTTGGCCGCCAATATGGACGCTATCTGGGAAAAGCTCAAGAAGGACCAAAATGGGCTAGTTGCCGCAATTATCCGTGATAGCGGCAATAACGAGATCCTGATGCAGGCCTTTATCAATCAGGCGGCATTTTTAGAAACAATCAAGTCCGGATTGATGCACTACCATAGCCGCAGCAGAAACAAACTTTGGCTCAAAGGCGAGATGTCCGGCCATTTTCAGCAGGTCCGGTCAATCCGGGTCGACTGCGATGCCGACTGCCTTTTGATTGATGTTCTTCAGATCGGTCCGGCCTGCCATACAGGCAATCATTCCTGCTTTTTCCGTGACCTGGCGGAATTGGTTCCCTGAAATTACCCGCACATGTTTGGTGACGAAAGCGATCTGTGATAAAATAGACAAGCTGCAACGAGAAAAACCGGAGGAAATAAGATGAGTCAAATTGGTGAAATAATGGATGAATTGTATCAGGTCATTCTTGATCGGCGTTCCAATCCCAAAGAAGGTTCTTATACAAATTATCTCTTTGAAAAAGGCGTGGATAAAATCTGCAAGAAGATTGGCGAGGAATCAGCTGAAGTCATCATTGCCGCCAAAAATCAACAGCCCGCTGAAGTGACCTACGAGGTAGCCGATCTCTTTTATCATGTTTGCGTCTTGCTTGTTGAGCAAGGGGTCAAGCTTGATGACATTTACCTTGAACTGCGCAAACGTCGATAATGTTTGCAATAACTGAAAACAAGCGGATTTTTAAAATGCAAGGCAGCCTAACAGATGGTTTTGACAGATTTGGTTTGACAAAGGTTCGCTCTTATGATAGAATTCGTTTGCTTGTCCATAAAAGGGTCTTTTTTTTATGTTAAGATCCAAAAAGCTGACCAGGCGGAGGTGCAATTAAAATGGCAAAAGCAGGGGCTCGAGATAAGATTACATTGTCTTGCACAGAATGCAAACAGCGTAATTACAATACCATGAAAAACAAGAAAAATGATCCAGACCGACTCGAAATGAAAAAATACTGCAGATTCTGCCGCAAGCACACAGACCATAAAGAAACCAAATAATCCGGTAGCTTGCGACCAGGTGAGGATGTGTTGATGATGGCAGAAAAAGACAAGATTGAAAAGCGGGCTGACAAAAACAGCAAAGCCAATGTTTTGCAAAAAATTGGAGCGGCCTTTATCAAAATCGGTAAACGGTTGAAGGGCTTTTTTATCAATCTCAAAGCCGAGTTGAAGCGGGTTATCTGGCCGGACAGAAAGCGTCTGATTCAGAATACCGCGACTGTTCTGGCGATTTGCATAATTGCCGGTTTGATTCTGTTTATCGTTGATTCGCTTCTTGGCGGAATCCTCGAGGGTGTTGGTTTCTATACACCCAGCACAACAACGCAAACGACAGTTGCGACCACCGAAACAGTATCAAGTGAGACAACCACGTCGAGCAGCACTGCTGTGACAAGTGATACAACTGCGTCAGGCGGCACCACAGCGTCAGGCGAAACGACTGCGACTACTGCAGGTTGATGATATTTGACCGGTGTAGAATAAAAGGAGTTTGAAAATGGTTGACGAGGTCGCCGCTGAGGCGAAATGGTATGTTGTTCATACCTATTCTGGATATGAAAACAAGGTCAAGGCAACACTTGAGCGTATTGTCGAAAATCGTGGCATTCAGGACTATATCCAGGAAGTCTCTGTTCCTATGGAGGAACAGGTCGAAATTAAAGATGGCAAAAAGAAGACGACTCAGCGAAAGATATATCCTGGTTATGTCCTTGTCAAGATGATTTTGACTGATGAAATATGGTACATTGTCCGGAATACCCGCGGCGTGACCGGCTTTGTCGGACCGACGAGTTCAAAGCCCACACCTTTGACCGATGAAGAGCTCATGTTGATGGGCCTTGAATCTGGTTGGGAGCCGGTTGTCGATTACGATATTGGCGATTCGGTCAAAGTCATTGGTGGACCGCTTGAGAGTTTCATTGGAACTGTTGAAGACATTAATCTCGACAAAAAGAAGGTTCGGGTTCTGGTCTCCATGTTCGGACGCGAAACCCCGGTTGAACTTGAATTGACCCAAATCATGCGCATCTGATTTATTGACGGATCGCAGATATAGTTTTGTAGGATTTGGATAAATAATATTTTGCTTATCAACACTTCAAGTGTTCAGATAGGACGCGAAAAGCGTAATTTTGGGAGGTGGACGTTAAAATGGCAAAGAAAGTCACAGGGTATGTAAAATTACAGATCCCCGCAGGCAAAGCCACACCAGCGCCGCCGGTAGGACCAGCCCTTGGCCAGCATGGCGTTAATATCGCAATGTTTGTCAAGGAATTCAATGAAAGAACCGCAAAAGATGTTGGCTTGATCATTCCAGTCATCATTACAATCTATGCGGACAGATCTTTTTCTTTCATCACGAAGACTCCTCCGGTACCTGTGTTGCTCAAAAAAGCCTGCAATATCGAAAGTGGTTCAGGCAAACCTAATCGCGACAAGGTTGCTAAGATCACCAAATCTGAAGTCATGAAAATTGCTCAGATCAAAATGGTTGATACTAATGCATCAGATCTGGAATCTTGTGCCAGAATGGTTGCCGGTACTGCACGCAGCATGGGCATCGTCGTCATCGACGGCTAATCGCCAAAGGAGTGATATGAGATGAAAAGAGGCAAGAAATACAAAGAACTGGCCAAACTTGTTGATCGGGCGACAACTTATGAGGTTGCCGATGCAATTGATTTGGTGCAGAAAACTGCCAAGGCAAAGTTTGATGAAACCGTTGAACTGCATATCAGGCTAGGCGTCGACTCCAGACATGCTGACCAACAGGTCCGCGGAGCTGTTGTTTTGCCCCATGGCACTGGCCGTACCAAGCGAGTACTTGTTTTTGCAAAGGGACCTAAGGCTGATGAAGCCCAAGTTGCCGGCGCAGATTTTGTCGGCGCTGATGATATGGTTGACAAGATTCGCAATGAAAACTGGTTTGATTACGATGTTGTAGTTGCTACACCTGATATGATGGGCGTTGTTGGCCGTTTGGGTAAAATCCTCGGTCCAAAAGGCTTGATGCCTAATCCCAAATCAGGCACCGTTACTATGGATGTCGCCAAAGCGATCGCCGAGATCAAGGCTGGTAAAATTGAATATAGACTCGATAAAACCAATATTATTCACTGTCCGATCGGCAAGATCTCTTTTGGCCAAGAAAAACTCGCGGATAACTTTAAGACACTAATGGATGCAGTTGTTAAAGCCAAGCCTTCTGCCGCTAAAGGTCAATATTTGAAGAGCGTTACCATTACTTCAACCATGGGACCTGGCATTAAGATCAACACAGCCCGTTTAGCCTGACCTATTTTGCTTGTGCCGTATGCTTCTTGATTAACGACATTTGATTAACGGCATAAATCTTGACAAATGGCAGGTCTACGAATAAAATAAACTCGTGCGCCATAGACAGCAGGAATCCTTTAGGATGCAAACGGAAGACGTCCTGCCGAGGTTGCGGTTATCGATAGACAGAAATGATTCGCTCATGACTGTCAAGTGGATTTTTCCGTACCCCTCCGCTCAAATGGCGCGAGGGGTATTTTAATATAAAAGAAGGAGGAGGTATATTATGCCCAGTAAAAAAGTACTTGCTGCTAAAGCACAAATCGTAGCTGATTTGAAAAAGGAATTTGAGCAGGCGCAGGCGATTGTTTTTGCTGATTATCGTGGATTGACAGTTGAACAGGATACCGCCATGCGGACAGCATTGCGTAAAGCCGATGTCAATTATCAGGTGGTCAAAAACACACTTTCTGGTCGTGCTTTGAAGGCGACTGGCATCGAGGGTATTGACGAGTTTCTAAAAGGACCTACAGCTATTGCCTTTAGTAAGAATGATATTGTAAGTGCTGCAAAAGTAGTTAAAGAGTACGCTGACAAATATGACAAGCTGTCAATTAAAGGCGGCGTTCTCGAAGGCAAAGCCATCAGTGCCGACGAAGTAAGTCAATTAGCCAAGATTCCGAGCAAAGAAGTCCTTTATGGCCAAGTTGTCTTTGGTCTCGTTGCACCAATCGCCAGTTTGGCAATCATTTTGAACGCTATCAAAGAGAAAGCTGAAGCTGGATCTGTCCTTGTAAATGTATCCGAAAGTGCTGAATAATCTGAATATGATATCAGATTTACTAAAAATGGAGGTTTATTAAAATGGCAAGCGAAAAAATTACAAAATTTATTGAAGAAGTCAAAAGCCTTACTGTTATGGAACTCTCAGAGCTTGTAAAAGCCCTGGAGACCGAATTTGGTGTATCAGCTGCCGCAATGGCTTCATCTGCCCCGGCTGCAGGCGCTGCTGCCGCTGCCCCTGTTGAAGAGCAAACAGAATTCACTGTTATTCTCAAAGGCCCAGGCGCCAATAAAATCAACGTTATCAAGGCAGTGCGCGAACTTACTGGTCTCGGACTGAAAGAAGCTAAAGACCTCGTTGACGGCGCTCCCAAGAACGTTAAAGAGAATGTCAGCAAGGAAGATGCTGAAGCTGTTGCCAAAAAGCTTAAAGAAGCTGGCGCCGAAGTCGAAGTTAAGTAATACATATTCTTCGAAATCGAAACGATTAAAAGCGGTAGTTCTTCGGAACTGCCGCTTTTTTGTGATAAAACCTGGCAGCTAGAAGTAGCAAAAAGAAACAATAATAATAAAACAATTTATATATTCAAAAATTATGATATATCCTATATTCACACCGAAATTAAACTGTTATTCTATAAGTGCGCATAGTTAATAAAGTTGGTTCGAACATAACACAAAAACTTAAATTCTGGCAACTCTGAATTTCTGACTGGAGGTGAGGTATATTTTTTATCCTATTGTACGCCATTAAAGGGAGAGAATGAGCAAATGTTAATAATATTTAATTTTCTTGCTCATCATATTATCAAAATTTACAACATGATCAATTATGAGATTCATAATACAACAAAAATAAATTATAGATATTATTACGATAAGTACAAGACTCATTGGCGAGCACAATTCATTGAGCGTGGTACGTTTCAGCAAACCATCTGCGGGATTATTAATGATTGGAAAAGCTATAACAAAGCAGTTCAGCGGTATATTGAGATAGGTGATCCCTATTCAAAGAGTGCGCCAGAAAAACCTGGATACAAGAATGTATTAATACATAAAGAAATAATTATTGTGCGAAGCGCCATCAAGATTAACGAAAAAATCATATCGATACACTTGCCTGATGCAACTTCAGACTACTTTAAATGCAATACACTTGATTTCTCATACAATCAGCTATTTGGAAAAGATCACAGCAAGATTGTTGAAAAAATCGAAAAAATCGTCGATCAACTCAGACAAATACGCATAAAATGGTATCCTTGTTATAAGAAATGGTTTATAGTAATCATTTATGAAAATGATGGGGATCAGTTACCAAATAATTATAAAAATGTAATGGCAATTGATATCGGATTAAATAATTTGTGTGCTTTGACATTTCGATTTGGTATAAAGTCATATCTTATTAACGGTCGACCACTAAAATGTGCAAATAGAAAATTAAACTATATTATTGATGAATTGCAGAGAAATGAAATGAGAAGGATCGGATCTAGTGCTAAATATAAAGACAGTAGTCAAATAATATCAATACGAAACCAGAGAGATAATTATGTCTGCAACTATATTCATCAAGTATCCAAAAAATGCATTGATATTGCGATTCATGAAAAGTGCAAAATAATTTTAGTTGGAGATCTTAAAGGAATTAAAAATTGTAAACGCAACAGATCTTTTGTACAAATTCCACTACTTCGCTTAATCGACATGATCAAATACAAGGCTGAGATGCGGGGGATAAGAGTCATTTCAATTAACGAAGCATATACGTCAGTATGCAGCTCGATTGATTTGGATGAAATAAAATATAAATATAATAGAATAAACAGGCGAATTTATCGAGGATTATTTGTCAGTGAAAACGGCTATTTTATTAATAGCGATATAAATGGAAGTCTAAATATATTAAGAAAATTTCTTAATCAAGTTTATCATAAACGTATTCTGGCTAGCCAGAATGGCATTGCAGTAAACTTGAATGGAAGTATTCCTGAATTGATTAACTTCATTAGGGATAAGGGAGTCGTGGTTAGCCCAATAAAATTGCAAATATTCTAAATGCAATCTGTATGAAACAAAGTAACCATACTTTGCACAAGGTAACAGAGAGGGGATGGTATTCCCATCCCCTCGAAATAATTTTGAATGGCTTATGTTTATTGATAAATTTATGGCATAAAATTATTATCAAACTATCCGCAAAACACATTAAATCATGTATTGACAAACGCTATATACTGCTGTTAGAATCATTAAGCATCTTGTGAAGCATGGGATGCAAGTACTTATATTTGGCGGCGTAGCTCAGTTGGCCAGAGCATTCGGTTCATACCCGAAGTGTCGTTGGTTCAAATCCGACCGCCGCTACCATATGGCCCGTTGGTCAAGCGGTTAAGACATCGCCCTTTCACGGCGAAGACAGGAGTTCGATTCTCCTACGGGTCACCATATGTGGGTGCTTAGCTCAGCTGGGAGAGCACATGCTTCACACGCATGGGGTCGCAGGTTCAAGTCCTGTAGTACCCACCATTATGCGGGATTAACTCAGTGGTAGAGTGTCACCTTGCCAAGGTGAAAGTCGCGAGTCCGAATCTCGTATCCCGCTCCAATAATTCTAGCCGATGATTATTATCATCGGCTAGAATGTTATGGCACCATAGCCAAGAGGTAAGGCAGAGGTCTGCAAAACCTTTATCTCCAGTTCGATTCTGGATGGTGCCTCCAAAAGCCTCTGTTCGACAGAGGCTTTTTTTATTGTCAAAAAATAAAGTACAATGATAATATATCTTCAATAATTATGCTTTAAAAAGTAATTTACAAAAAATATATGCACAATTGCTAGTTGTTATTGAGGAATTAAGATAGCATTTAATTTTAATATAAATCGCAGCTTGTTTAATAGTAGGTATTATATTTCAGGAGGTATTATATTTATGAAGAAATTTGAAAACAAAAAATGGATTTCCTTATTAAAAGAATACAATAAAGCATTTTCAATGGTTTATGATACCTATATATTAAAACAAGAGTATCAAAACGATACATTAAAAGAAGGCCATATTTTAGCAATAAATAATAGTGTCCACAACTCCATGCAACAGTGGTTTGATCAACCAATACCTGGTGAAATGACAGGCGTAACCTATGCTTCGATTATAGATAAAATTACTACACCTGATGAAATAGTTGAACTGGCAGAATATGCAGCTGTTTTTTGTGATGATGAGATACCAGATCGAATTAAGATTAAACTTGGATCATTTGGCAGTGAAATAATTGATAAAATTCTTGCAAATATAATTAAATATGATTGGGAATCAACTGAGAAGGATAATGATGAATTTGATCAGCGAATTAGTTCGGCATTTCTGAAATTACTTGGAGACTGGGAATGCTATGATTGTCATGAATTGATTATTTCAAAATTATGTTCAATAGCAAAACCTCACGAACTAATTGCTGATGCAGTACGTTATTATTTATTTGCCATTGGCAACCGCGTAATACCAGCGATCATTGCCCGGATAGAACAAACTTTAGCGATGAAAAAGAATCTGGATACGTCATGTGAATACTTGCTTATTACACTGACCGATATTGGCCGTGATAGTCATGATGATCGCGTGTTTGCGTGTTTGAAAAACAGTTTTAGAAAAATGAAAAACAAAGCGATAGGTGCGATTTGCCTTGGCGATTATGGCGATGGTCGAGGTATATTAACTTTGCGAGGATGGCTGGATTCCCATCCGGATGAAAAAGACCGCCAGATCATTAGCGAAACAATTTCAGCGATTAAACGTTTGGGTGGGGACATTTCTGATATCCGAGGAAGACTAAATCTAAACACAGAAAAGTATCGATAAGAAACATTTCTCCCATGGCGCACTCCGCATGGCGTGTATCGTAAAGAAACAATTAGTTTTTTAATCGAGATAATATTGACAAAAATTGATCTGTTTTTGTATAATTGCGTATGCATATGCGGGATTAACTCAGTGGTAGAGTGTCACCTTGCCAAGGTGAAAGTCGCGAGTCCGAATCTCGTATCCCGCTCCAAAAGCCGGACAAAATGTCCGGCTTTTTTGCGAGATGCGAGATGCAAACTCGCGACTTTCTCCTTGGCAGAGTCATTTGGTGCATTTAACGCATATTGTTGGCTATTTGGGGCTGCACTTTTACTTTAACGGCTTTTCTGTATATAATAGATTGGAATGCTTTAATGGCTGGTGACTCTTAAGCTGTCTATTATATTTGATAATTGTTCGATAATTGAATGATGATTTGATAATGGAAATAGACTTGAATATCTGATTTTAATGGAGGTAAGTATGACTCCTGTATCATTACAGACTATTATCCGTGAATTTGAGCTTGAAATTATAACGGATTATGGCAAATTAGATGAGATTATGATTTCAGTTGCTGACGTTACTCGTCCGGGACTGCAACTGGCTGGCTATTTTGATCATTTTGGACCTGATCGCATTCAAGTTTTAGGGAACATGGAGACCGCTTTTTTGGAACGCCTGGAACCGGCGGAACGGTTGATTCGTGTAGATGCGCTGTTTGCAAAGGGAATTCCTTGTTTGATATTGACTAGAAGCCATAATGCTTTGCCGGAAGTGCTTGAATGTTCTCAAAAATATTCAATTCCTATCTTGCGGACAGATGATATTACCGCTTCGTTTACAAGTTCGTTGGTCAAGTTTCTCAATGTAGAATTGGCGCCCCGAACTTCACTGCATGGAGTATTGGTTGAAGTGTACGGCGAAGGCATTTTGATCTTAGGAGAAAGTGGTGTTGGCAAATCAGAAACTGCCTTGGAGATTGTTAAGCGCGGACATCGTTTGATTGCCGATGATCTGGTTGAAGTTCGGCGGGTTTCGGAAACAACATTGCTTGGGCGTGCACCGGAAATCATACGCCATTTGATTGAAATACGCGGCATAGGGATTCTTGATGTCAAAGAACTATTTGGCGTATCGTCGGTTAAGATGCAGGAAAATGTTGATTTTATCATTAACCTTGAATTATGGAATGAGAAAAAGACATATGAGCGGCTTGGTATTAATGAGGAATCAACTGAGGTTTTAGGAATTGATGTTCCTTCAATAACAATACCAGTGAGACCAGGCCGAAATCTTGCGATTATCGTTGAGGTTGCCGCGATTAACTTCAGACAGAAAAAGATGGGGTATAATGCCGCCAAAGCATTAACTGACCGTGTTTTTGGCCCGAATACTCATTGAATTCGTTTGTTTGTGTTTCGACAACTTGATGATGTTTGGTCATTCGTTTATACCGGCATACCGGGCTAAACCATACCTGATTATATTTTGAAATAATATCCATGGAGAGTATCTATCGTGACGTTGCTTGAACATATAAGAAAAATTGTGCCAGCTGCTGGCTCTCGCCTGCAAGCTGATGTTATGATGACAAAGCATACGACTTTTCACGTCGGTGGACCGGCGGATTTGTTTTTTGAGCCCGCAGATTGCGACGAACTGATCGGCGTTGTCCAATACTGCAAAAGCAATCATGTACCTTATACGATTGTTGGCAACGGATCAAATATTCTTGTTTCTGATCGGGGGATCCGTGGCGTTGTCGTCTCTATCGGCGAAAATTTTGCCGGAATGGAGTGCCATCATGATTTGCTGGTAGTCAGAGCGGGTACCAGACTGTCTGCCGTAGCGGCTTTTGCAGCAAAAAACGGCCTGTCTGGATTGGAATTTGCTTCAGGTATACCGGGAACACTTGGCGGAGCGATACTCATGAACGCTGGCGCCTATGAGCATTGCATGGCTGAGATTATCTTATTAACGGAGTTTTTGAATGAAAAATTGCAGAGAAAGTCGCTTTTTTTGCAAGAACATGAGTTTTCATACCGCCACAGCTATTTTTCAGATCATGAAAGTATTATTCTAAATGCATGCATGCGTTTGCAGCCAGATCGTCCGCAAGCTATTTTTGAGCGTATGGCTATTTTGGCCAGCCGCCGCAAGGCTTCGCAACCTCTTGAACTGCCTAGCGCAGGCAGCGCTTTCAAACGACCTAACGGATATTTCGCAGGCAAGCTGATAAGTGACTGCGGATTAAAGGGTTGCCGGATTGGCGATGCGCAAGTTTCCGAAAAACACGCGGGATTTATTGTTAATCTCGGGATGGCTCGTGCGTCAGATATTCGCAACTTGTTTCAGCATGTTCAGCAGACCGTGGCAGATCAGACGGGGGTCCACCTGGAACCAGAAGTGCGTTTTATTGGTGACTGGCAAGTTGATTAAGTCCCTGTCGCCAGGAATGAAGGGGTGGTTCAGATTGGAAATTATTATTTTAACAGGCATGTCTGGCGCAGGTAAAAGCTTGGCCGCAAATTATCTGGAAGACATGGGATTTTTCTGCATTGATAATCTGCCGCCAAATCTTTTGCCGGACCTGGTCAACTCATATGCGCGAAGTACAAGCAATCTTTGCTTCACAGACGTGGATATGAATCGGATGGCGTTTGTTATCGATGTGCGCAGCTCGGAGCTTTTTGACGGCATCATTCCAGCCTTGGAACGGCTAAATCAGCAGGCGGTCAGCTATCGGATTATTTTTCTGGATGCGACGGATCAAGCATTGATTAACCGGTATAAGCAGAGCCGCCGCAATCATCCATTGGCCCAGGGCCGTGGTATTGTTCAGGCGATACAGCTGGAGCGGCAAAGATTGGCGCCGATCAAGAACCTGGCGTCCGATGTGATTGAAACTTCCAATTTGACGCCGGCCGAACTGAGGGACATTCTTTACGCCATGTTATCGGAGACGGATCGCGATGAACGGATGACAATCTTGATTCAGTCATTCGGCTTTAAATACGGGATCCCTGTGGATTGTGACAGCGTAATCGACGTTCGGTTTATTCACAATCCTTATTATATGCCGGAGTTAAAGTCTTTGTCCGGCTTAGATGCAGAAGTCCGCGATTATGTCCTTTCTTTTGAAGAAACAAAAACATTTATGGACATGCAAGAGCGGCTATTTGAGTTTGCAATACCTTATTATATTCGTGAAGGCAAAGTGCGGTTAACCATTGGGGTCGGCTGCACAGGCGGCCGTCACCGTTCGGTTGTTTTGGCTGAAGATCTGGCCAATCGCTTGCGTGATAATCATTTGCGAGTTGTCGTCGATCACCGCGATCTTGACAAAGATCCCAAAAAGCCGCGCAGTGAGGACTCATCATGTTGACGGCAATCGAGGAACAGATTATCCAATATGCCAAAAATCCTGACAGCGGGCTCAAAATTACCGTCATTGGCGGCGGGACCGGCTTGTCTACCTTGTTGAGGGGTTTAAAATTATTTTCCAACAATCTAACGGCGATCGTTACCGTTGCAGACAATGGCGGCTCATCCGGCATGCTGCGCGAGGAACTTGGCATGCTGCCACCCGGCGACATTCGGAACTGCATTCTGGCTCTGGCAGACACGGAGCCGCTGCTGAGCGATCTTTTCAATTTCCGCTTTAGCGAAGGCCGTTTGAATGGCCAGAATTTCGGCAACCTCTTTATTGCTGCTATGAACGCTGTTTCGGGCAATTTTTACGATGCGATTCGTAATGTCTCCAAGGTTTTAGCTGTTAAAGGAAAAGTACTGCCGGTGTCTTTGCATGACATACAGATTGGCGCCCGTCTCCTGGACCAAACCGTCGTATTTGGTGAATCGGCAATTGGAAATCGTCATGCGACATTGGACAATCGGATTGTCGAGATTTTTATGGACCCACCCGACGCAGCGGCTTTACCCGAGGCGGTTGAATCTTTATTGACAGCCGACGTGATTGTTTTTGGGCCAGGCAGCCTTTACACCAGCATTATACCCAATTTGCTTTTTGAGGAAATTCGTCGGGCCATCTTGCATAGCCGCGCAACCAAAATTTGCGTATGCAATATCATGACACAACCTGCTGAAACGATGGGGTATGACGCTGCCCAGCACCTTGCGGCAATTTTGCAGCATGCTCAGCGCGCCAGCGCCAAAGGCTTCATTGAATACTGTATTGTCAATAATGCCTGGATTGATCCAAAATTGATCGCCCGTTATCAGTTGGAAAGCGCGGTGCCAGTTTTGGCGGACCGCGCATCCATCGAAAAAATGGATGCGCTCATGATTGACGCCCCCTTGGCGTGTGTCAACAACGGCGTGATCCGGCATGACCACACTATCCTGGCCAGAACCGTGATTAGCCTGGCTTTGGAGCGGCCAAGATGACTAAGCAATTGACTTTTTCCCGCCAAATCAAAGACGAATTAAGCCAATTGCCTTGTCCGGAGTCTTGTTGTCGTCAGGCGGAGATTTGCGCCGCCTTTTTTGGCGCCGGACGTTTTTTCAAGGGCACCCTGTCATTGTCGACAGCTCATGTTGGCTGTGCCAGGCGTTTAGCCAATCTGATCCAACAAGAATACCAATGTGAGATTGGTTGGCAAGCGGGCCGCGAATTAATCAATCTGTCAATTGATCAACCGGATCTTTATCAGGCCATATGTATGAATATAAGCCGGCTGTTCGATTTCGACCCGACAGATGAGGGAAAGTGGACCCCGGCAGCCAAGGAGACAGCAAGGATAGCGGATCCAAATGAAGACGGACCGCTTGCCTGCTTGTCCGATTGCTGCCGCCAGGCGGCTCTGCGGGCGCTTTTTTTGACCTGCGGTTCGATCAGCGAGCCTGCCGCGGCTTATCATCTGGAACTTTCCCTAAGGCAAACCAGGGCTGCAGAAATGACAATGGCCATTTTAAATCAATTCGAAATTCGAGCTGGATTGCTGAAGCGGCATGGCTATTCGGTCCTTTATCTTAAAGAGGGGCAATACATCTCGGACTTCCTGCTTTTGACAGGTGCACACCATGCTTTGTTGAATTTCGAGTCCTTGCGGGTTGAAAAGGAAATGCGCAATTCAGTTAATCGAGTCGTTAACTGCGATAGTGCAAACTCACAGCGCATTGCCAATACAGCTGCCCGCCAACTGGAACTGATCCGGAAAATTATCGATCGATATGGCATTGGCTTGCTGCCCAAGGATTTGCAGGCCGCGGCAATGATCCGTTTGGACAACCCCGATCTTTCGCTAAAAGAGCTTGGAGAAATGATGCAGCCGCAGCTTGGCAAATCCGGCATGAATCATCGCCTGCATCGCCTGGAACAGTTTGCAGCAGATGTTTTATCAAAAAAGTCATTGGAAGAATAGCAAATAGTAAGGATAATGCATATGGGACTGGAAATAGTATTGGTTGAACCGGAAATTCCACAAAATACGGGAAACATTGCCAGAACTTGCGTAGCGATCGGAGCCAGGCTGCATCTGATTGAACCGCTTGGCTTTTCAATTGAGGATCGACAGCTAAAACGCGCCGGCCTGGATTATTGGTTTGATCTTGATGTGACACTATGGCCGAATCTGGAAGCGATGCTGCACCAGACAGCCCGCACCGCAAAAATTTTTTATGCCACAACCAAGGGCGGACAGGTTTATTCAGACCATGATCTGACCGGGCAGGTTGTTCTGATATTTGGCAAGGAAACGAAAGGCCTGCCGGAATCACTGCTGCTGGCTCATCCGGAACGTTGCCTGCGGATTCCGATGCTGCCGGACCGACGTTCACTGAACTTGTCAAATGCGGTTGCAATCTTGGCGTATGAGGCGCTTCGCCAGCAGAACTTTCCAGGATTGCTTCAAACCAATCCTGTTTTAAAGGTGTTGAGATGAGGAGATAAAAATGATTGATGAAAAGTATCTGGTGGATTTGTTTTGCGAGCTGGTTCAGATCGATTCGCCATCCAGACAAGAAAGAACCATGGCTGAAAAAGTCAAGAACTTGTTCCGGCAGGAAGGCTGCCAAGTCGATGAAGACGGGGCTGGCGACAGGATAGGCGGGAACTGCGGCAATCTCTATTTTACCTGGCCAGGAGAATTGCCGGGCGACCCGATCCTTTTTGCCGCGCATATGGATACGGTCGATCCTTGCCTTGGCAAAAAAGCCATTATCGGCGACGACCGGATCATTCGCAGCAATGGCAAAACGATTCTGGGAGCAGATGATTTGGCCGGCCTGACATCAATCCTTATGGCTATCCGCTCGATTCGCCAAAGAAAAATCCCGCATCGCCAGCTGGAAATCCTATTGACCGTTGGCGAGGAGCAGCATTTGCTGGGCGCCCAGCAAATGCTATTCGATCGGCTGACAGCCCGTGAAGCCTATGTGCTTGATGCCAGCGGAGCGCCTGGCCTGGCGGTACTGGAAGCTCCTGGCAACATCAACTTTGTCTTTGAATTTCATGGGCAGGCAGCGCATGCCGGGATTGATCCGGAAAAAGGCATCAGCGCCATAGAAGCTGCTGCGCGCGGAATCGCCCGGCTGCGGCTTGGCCGGATCGATGCGGCGACAACTGCGAATATCGGCCGGATCGAAGGTGGCGCCGCGACCAATATTGTTGCCGATTATTGCCGCGTCACGGCTGAATGCCGATCTTTGCAAATCGACCGCTTGCAGGAGCAAGCTGCAGAAATCCGCCAGGCCATGACGATGGGCGCAGACGAAACCGGAGCGCGCCTGGAGGTTTTTGAACAAATCGCCTATTATCCCTATCAGATATCGGCATCTAGACCGGTTGTCACCCGTTTTACCAAGGCTTGCCATAAATTGTCGCTGCCGGTCCGGCTGACGTCGACTGGCGGCGGCAGCGATAATAATGTTCTGGCCCAGCACGGGATTGAAGGCATCGTGATTTCCTGCGGGATGGATCATGTCCATTCTTGCCAGGAACAAATTCGCATTGATGATCTGGTGAATTCGGCACGTTTGGTGGAGGCTCTGATTTGCGAAGATTAACCCATAATGGGTTAAAGATGGTTAAATCGCTGTAAAATCGTAATTTGCGTTTGGTGAATAACTTGTTAGGTGATATAATATTCCGTGTATGTATATAGAGTGCAGACTTTGGGAATGAGGTAAACCTATGTGCCCTGGAAAAAAATACTATGTTCAGGATCGACGTTACGGCCGCAGCGCTGGTTCAAAGCGTTCCCGCCGTTCCCGGCGTAATCCCCAGGGTCCGCTGCTGGCGTTCGCGCTGATTCTGATTATTCTGACGGCAGCGGTATTTTTATATCGTTTTCTGCCAGATTTGCTGAATGGAAATATTTTTGGCGATACTTCAGAAAATACGGCTTCCGGACAGACAACGGGCAATGAAGGCGGCACGGCCAGCCAATCGACAGAGCCTGCGGCAACGCCAACCCCGACCATCCCGCCCGCCGCTTACAACCCACAGCTGATGCCGGAAACCGAATTGACCGCACAGACGGTCGGAACGCCTGCAGATGGCTGTTCGCCAACCCAACGCAACATCATTGCAACCATATTTGACGCTAAATATAAAACCTTGTCCTCCTTTAACCGGACTGACGCCATTTCACTTTTGAATCCGCTATTTTACAACAGGATACCGGGAGTTCTGACTTTCCGGGGAAACAATTTCCGCAATGCGCCGGCTTTTGGACTGGTTGACCTTACGGAGAAAAAAATGGTCCAGCAATGGTCGCAGCCGGTTGGCAGCCTGAAATCATCATCCTGGAGTTTTGCATGGACAGGCACTGGTTGGACCGGGCAACCGCTTCTGATTCAATGGGATGACGATGTCCGGGCTCTGATGAATATAAATGCCGAGAAAAAGGCAAAAGATGACCTGGTTGAGGTGATCTATGCAACGATGGACGGCAACATCTACTTTTTTGACCTTGATGATGGCAAACAGACCCGCAATCCGATCAAAATCGGCGCGCCGATCAAAGGCACGCCCTGCATCGATACGAGGGGCTACCCGGTTCTTTATGTTGGCCAGGGCGATAAAAACAGCAATGTTGACGGTATCGGCTTCCGGGTGTTCAATTTAATTGACCAGTCCCTGCTTTTGTTCAGGGAATGCTCCGACAGCAATTCCTATCGTGAAAAATGGGGCGCCTGCGATTCGTCGCCAATTTTTGATGCCGCCGCCGACACGTTGATTTATCCCAATGAGAACGGGATGATCTACACAGCCAAAATGAATACGAAATTTGACAAAACAGCCGGCAAACTTTCCATATCGCCAGTTTTTACCACTTACCGCTACAAGATGAACGGACTTAAAAACTTCGGAATTGAAAGTTCAATCGCCATTTATGATCAGTATGGCTTTTATAGCGACAACTCGGGCATCATCAATTGCGTCAACCTCAATACGCTGAAACCGGTCTGGTCGCGGGCGCTGGAAGATGATTCGGACGTCACGCCGGTTCTAACTCAGACAGGAACAAATGTAGCGCTATATACCGGCACCGAGGTTGACTGGCAGAAAAATATCGTCGGCAATTATCAAGGCAACGCCTATATCTACAAGATTGACGCCATGACTGGCCAAACCCTCTGGACATCCTCCTATGCCTGCTGGACCAAGAATGCCGCAGACAATGGCGATGATGTCAATGGCGGCACTATGGGCACCCCCGTCGTCGGCAAAAAGGATCTGAAAGACCTGGTTGTTTTCAGCTTCTGCATGACTAACGGAATCAACAGCGGCAACAGTGTTGTTGCTTTCAACCAGAATGACGGAAAGATAGTCTGGGAATACAAAATGAAACAATATTCCTGGAGTTCACCAGTGGATATATATGACGAAAATGGCCACGGCTATATTCTGATTCCTGATTCGGCCGGACAGATCCATCTGATCGACGGGATGACCGGCAAGGCGCTGACCGTTCTGCAATTGACCAAAAACAACGGCGCTGATTCGGTCGGCAATATTGAATCTTCCTGTGCCGTGTTTAACAACCGTCTGGTTATCGGTACGCGCGGGAATGTTATTGTCGGTGTGGAACTGAAGTAGAAGCGGACAAAGTTTTAAAACGATTTTGAAGCGATTATGATTGACAGGAGAGATATATGGTAATAACAGTAGCACTAGTTGTCAGCATTGTCCTGGTACTCGGGGTGATATTCGTAAATGGCTGGACGGATGCGCCTAATGCGATCGCCACAGTCGTATCGACCCGCTGCATGTCGCCGCGGGCGGCTGTTATCATGGCGGTTATCCTGAATACGGCCGGCGCGACATTCATGACCTTTTTCAACGCCAAAGTAGCCGTCACCATTAGTAAAATGGTTGATTTTGGCGATGTTTCCACGCAAGAGCCGCTAATTGTTTTAGCGGCTTCTTTATTCGCGATTGTTGTTTGGGCGACTGCGGCCTGGTATTTTGGCATCCCAACCAGCGAGAGCCATGCCTTGATCGCCGGAATTACCGGCGGCGCCGTCGCTTTGGGCAACGGCTTTTCGGCGGTTAATTTTGGTGAATGGTCAAAGGTTCTGATCGGCTTGGGTGTTTCTTCCGTCTTGGGCTTTTTCAGCGGCTTCGTCTTTGCCAAGATAATCATGTTTGCCTTTAAGGCGGTACGCCGGGCAACCGCCGACCGCTTTTTTACCGGCGGGCAGATTTTCGGCGCCGGGTGCATGGCCTTTATGCATGGCGCTCAGGATGGCCAGAAATTCATGGGCGTTTTTATGCTGGCGCTTTATCTCAACAAGATTGTCGATAAGAACCCGGATGGCACTTTCCCGATCCATCTGTGGCTGATTGTGCTTTGTTCCGTTGTCATGGGGCTGGGCACTTCGGCTGGCGGTTACCGGATCATCAAGGCAGTTGGCATGGATATGGTCAAACTGGAACGCTATCAGGGTTTTGCGGCTGACTTGTCCGCCGCGGGATGCCTCCTGCTTTCATCATTGACCGGCATACCCGTTAGCACAACCCATACCAAGACTACCGCCATCATGGGTGTTGGCTCAGCCAGACGGCTGTCCTCGGTTAACTGGGGCGTCGTTAAGGATATGGTTCTGGCCTGGGTTCTGACTTTCCCTGGCTGCGGCTTGATCAGTTATCTCATGGCAAAGTTGTGCATGGTCATTTTCTAATAAGCGCATAGGTTAAGCAAACCGGTTGGCAGCGTTAAAATGCCGACACATCAATTCGTGATCAATCAAAGGAGATTATAATATGGCTAAAAAAAATGAAATGAACTACTTCGACGTCCTGATCACCGCGAGCCAGTATTCACATCAGACCGCGGTTCAGCTAATGGAGCTTTTGACCAATTTTACTGAAGTTCCGGCAAAAGCCAAGGCTATCCACGATCTGGAACATGCTGCCGACCATGAATGCCATCGGCTTTGCGAAGCGCTGAATGTGGCCTTCATTACCCCGATTGACCGGGAAGATATTTATGGCCTGATCAAATCCATCGATGACATTACCGACTTGATTGAGGATGTAGCCAATCGTTTCGACATGTTCAATATCTCATCCGTAAGAGCAGAAGCCATTAAAATGGGTGAAATATTGGAAAAAGCCACCAAGATGCTGTCTGACCTGATGAAGTCCTTTAAAACCTTCAAACGTGCAAAGGTGGAAATCCACGAACTGGTCAAAAATGTCAATACACTTGAAAATGAAGGGGACCGCCTGTATCGCGAGGTTGTCAAAAACCTCTTCATCAACGAAAAAGATGTTCTGGAAGTCATCAAGTGGAAAGATATTTTTGATGATATGGAAAACGTTCTGGATGCCTGCGAAGATGTTGCCGATATCGTTGAAGGCGTAATAATGAAGCATAATTGAGTACGAATGAAATGCGTCAAGACGAGATCTTAGCCTTTGACTGCGAACTGACCGTTTATCGAAAAGGTTCCATAACCGTTCATTTCGATCTGCAGCAGAGGTATTTTTCCTGGCGGGAAAGCCGGCAGTGGTGCAATAATTTTATCCGGTCGCTTACTGACGAGCAAATCATGGAGCTGAGGCAGCTTTTCATGGAGCCGGGGGTTCTGGAAAAACACGCTTCCCAACCGGCAACGCCTGACATCCATTGCGATGCCGGGCACTCGGGACGAGACTGCATATTGCTGACGATCAATTGCCTTGACCGTGAACTGATCATCAATGGCGAGGATTTGGATCAAGCATTTTTGAAAAAAATGCGCCGCCAGATCGAGAAGCTAAGCAGGGTGCAGTTTCGGCTTTGATAGATCAGTTCATATATAAATTAAGCAACCCAGCGGTTTACCTGGCTTGTTTTATCTGATAAAATAGCAGATAAAACAGCAGAATAGCAATAGCCATAAATGCGGGGTGTAGTTATGGACTTCATGGAAGGTTTCCTCTTGGGCCCCATTTGGAGTGATACAGAATATGAAACTAGCCGTCACACAGGGTTCTATTGGCTGTTGGGCTGGCTGATCTGTTTTGCATGGGGCTGGCTGGTCGCTTTCCCGGCAAAAACCCCTGAGTGGGTGAATATGCCGCGTTTTTTCCCTGTATTGATTTTTTCCATTTTTGCATTGGCTTCACCGTTTGCCTGTCGGTATTATTATGGTTTGAATGTCTTTTTGAAATTTGGCATCCTGATTTTTCAAATTTTGAAATTTGGCTTTGGCATTCTGGCCTTTATTCAGTTTTGGCTGCCCCGAATTGATCTGGACCTGGACACTCTGCCGCAAAAAGTATTGGAATATGTCAATAAGACGGTTGCCATGACCACCGACTATTTCGAAGGTTTGGGCAAAGGTTTCGGGATGCTGGTTGGCATTGCGTCCGGCGGCTTGCTGATTGTCCTGACATTCGCAGCCGGACTTTTTGTTGCTACGGTTGCTCCAGCCCTTTATCTGGTCGCTTTAAAGATGATTCAGCGGGGCATTGATTTGCTTGCCCGCCGAACCCTGATCAAAGAATTGGATTAAATGAAATAGATTAAATCTTTTTGATCGATATTTTGCTGACCATCAGCACAGACAGGACCAGCATGAGGATCATGCAGCTAAGTATGCTGATCGAGTTGAATTTCCCTTTCAAAAACATGAAGGTATTGAAAAGATTGAGCAAGGTTAGAATTGAACCTGCCAAAGTGATTGGAATGCCGTGGAATTCGCTGGAGTCTTCCTGCAAATTGAAGCGGGCCAGCCGAACCGCCCCGGCAATCGGGAAGATCAAAGCAATCAGATAGCCGAGGAGCCGGCCAAAAGGAATCAGCATCTGGGCAAAGGCAAAATTCAATTTCCAGGCGATTACTGCTGGAGCAACACCAAACGAAATCAAATCACAGAGCGAATCAAGCTGTTTGCCCAATTCGCTGGTTGCTCCCAGATGCCTGGCCAGTTTGCCGTCAAAGCGGTCTGAAAGGGCGGCCATCATGACAAAAAGGCAACTGAAATAGATCAGATTGATATCTTCACCGTGGTGCAGCATATTGGCTTTATCCGTTGAGGCCGCAACGAGAATTGCCAGAACACCAAAGGCCAGATTGGTCAGGGTCAAAATATTAGGCAGATGTTTGCGCAGCATTGGATACCTCACTATTGGGTTTAAATCTGGCTAGAACGGTTATACCGCCTTTGACCCGATCACCGGGCTTAACGATGACTTCGACATTGGCCGGGCAAATCAATTCGGTGCATGATCCAAACCGGATCAGGCCAAACCGCTGACGCTGTTTGAGCAGGTCACCCGGCTTGACATCACAGACAATCCGGCGGGCGACAAATCCCGTGATCTGATGGACGACAATCCGGCGGTCCCCCTGGCTGATCCCTATGGCATTGCGCTCATTAAGATCAGAAGCATGGCTTTTGAAGGCCGGAAGGAACTGGCCCGGACGGTAATGGTGCCAGCTGACCGTGCCAGCCATCGGCGCGCGATTGATATGCACGTTGAAAATAGACAGGAAAATAGTGATGCGGATGGCAGGACCTTCAATAAAGTCGGTCTGATCCATTGGCGTAATGGCCATAACCTGGCCATCAGCCGGACTTGTCAGGCTATCGGGCATCTCCGGACCGCTGCGGCGCGGATTACGGAAGAAAAAGCACATGAATAACATCAGAACTAAGCCCAAAATGGCTATCCACGGCCAAATCAGATAAAGGATCACAGTAATGGCAAGACTGGCCAATACATAAACCAGCCCCTCAGGCGCCAGCGGAAGCTGATGCATCACTAATGGCCTCGCTTTCCTCGAACGATATCTATTGATAGCTGTCAGTTTATCATAAAAATACAAAATGAGCAAAACAAACCAGCGGATAAAGGCATCGAAGGCATGCACAGATTAAATGGACACATTTTTGACACAGAATACACAAAATCCTTTGCATTTTCTTCCTATTATTAACAATAAAATAGTGTATAAATGTAGATGGGAAGATAAGGCCCATGATATCCTGGTTTCCGAAAAGCAAAAAGGCTCGGGATCAGTGAAGGAAAAAGCGAGGGGATTTTTATGGATCCAAATGAACAGCCTAAATACGTATATCAACCAGAAAAGAGCCAAGAACCGGCCAATTCGCCTGAAACTTACAATTATCAGGAAAACGCCTGGCAGCCGGCACCGCCGCCTATGGGTGAACCTCCCAGGAAAAGCACGCATGCAAAAACCATTGGCCTTGTAGCGGTATTTTTAGCCGTTGCAGTACTTTTTTCAGCATTGACCGGCGGCCTGGTTTACTCCATCATGAAAAACCGGTACGCTCCGGCAGAATCAACAAAAAGCAGTGAAACGACAAGTGATAACCTGCCTGCAACTACGGAAACAACCACAAACAGCACTGAAACGAATAGCACCGATTCGGTAACCAACAAGCATTTCAGTCTGGCCGACGCAGCCAGCCGGACAGACGGCAAAGCCCTTTCCGTCATGGAGATTGCCGCATCGGGCAAACCTGCCGTGGTCGCGATCAATACGGAAGTATCCATGAAAGACATGTTCGGCCAGACCGCCAATTATTCAGCTGCCGGTTCCGGCTTCATCATCAGCGCCGATGGCTACATCGTCACCAACAACCATGTCATTGCCGACGCCAAGACGATTACAGTCGTATTGGACAACGGCGACATCTATGATGCTGCCCTGGTTGGCACGGATTCCCGCAATGACATAGCCGTCATCAAAATCAAGGCGACCGGCCTGCCGACAGTTTTTCTCGGGGACTCGGCCGATCTTGAGGTCGGTGAACTGGCAGTCGCCATTGGCAATCCTTTGGGCGAGCTCAGCGGCACGGTCACTGCCGGCATCATCAGCGCCCTTGACCGGGAAATTACCCTGGATGGCCAGACCATGCACCTTTTGCAGACCGACGCCGCCATCAACTCCGGCAACTCCGGCGGTGCCCTTTTCAATTCTTTTGGTGAAGTGATCGGCATCAACACGGCCAAAAACAGTGGTTCCGGTGTAGAAGGCCTTGGTTTTGCCATTCCGATCGACCGGGCCAAACCGGTCATCGAGAGCCTGATCCAATATGGCTATGTGCAAGGCCGCCCCAAAATCGGCATAACAACCCGTGACATTACCGCTCAAATGGCCCAGTACTACAATATGACCGAAGGCATTTACATCTATGACATCGAATTGAAAAGCGCGGCAGCGGATGCCGGACTCCAGAAGGAAGACATCGTTATCGCCGCTGACGGCAAAAAAATGCTGACGACAGCAGAACTGTCCGACTATAAAGATCAATTCAAGCCGGGGGACACGATTGAACTGACGATCGTGAGAAATGGCCAGCAGATGAAAATCAAGATTACCCTGAAAGAAGACGTTCCAAGTGATGCGACTCCGGCCAGCAGCGCCAGTTCACTGGGCGCCGTTACCGCATAAAGTTTAATCGGGCAATTCCGCAAGCCCGTATGATTTGAACCTTCAGACCCCACCTTCCGGAATTTTGGCCGGGTGCCAGCTGCCTGATCAGGCGGCTGGCGCCCGGCCTTTTTTATTGTTGGCGGCCATCATTTCATGGTAGAATAAATCCAGCAAAAAAATTATTCAACTTGTGACCAGGAGGCATGGGCATGACTGGAAAACATTGGTTTCGCAAAGACGTCTTGATGCCGATTTTTTACATCCTGGTTTTTGGCGCCGGACTATACTGGCTGTGGGAAGAATTGATTGATGTGCCAAAGCTGGCCCAATCTGATTTTGTCCGCCTGATTTTTCGGATTATTCTGATGATCTATGCGCTCTTGGTTCTGATTTCCATTCGCCATGTCTTGTCGACCTATGATCTTGAACGCTACGATCCGGGAGACCCCGCCAGCCTGAAACGGTTGCTTCGCCGCCGCCGCTTCCGCTTGAAAGCCAGGCAAATTCCAGATCAGAATCTGGTCACCGCTTTGGAGCAAGCGCTTCTTGATGCACATTTCCGGCTGGAAAGCGAAAGCCACCTTCTTGGCCGGGTCTATCGCCGCCGCCAACCGGAGGGGTTTTTGTCCCGCCGTTCTTTCGACCGCGTGATCATCCTGCAGCATGAACCGCTCAATGTGATGCTGGTCGACCAGCTTTTGCAGGATTGCATCCGGCTGATCCGCTCCCAGTCAGAGCGGCCGTCCCGCCGGAATATGCTGATCCTGGTGACGCGCATGGCTGATGAGGTTGACGCTGCTTCTGCAGCTGCAGGGGTGGTCAATTTTCTCGGGAAATTTAAAGGCGGCACTTTATGCCCATTGTTATTGGCAACCAGGCAAAACCGCCTTTTTTACCCGGCCGACCGGACGCTGCTGCCCAGATCGCATCGTCTTTTTCAAAATTGCCTGATATTTCGCTTGAAAAAAGTAATCCGGCGCGCCCAGCGCGATGCTGCCCAAGAGCAGAACCCAGAGCCGTAAAGGAGTTCCTGATGCATGTTGTCTGCCTGTTAAACGGCGTTCATAAAAAAATAGCCGCCGGCCATCCATGGGTCTACCGGACGCAAATCGACCAGGAAACCTGGAAATCGACCGACCCCGCGGACGGACCCATGCCAAATCCTGGTGATCTGGTTGAAGTTCGGGACTTTCGGCAACATTATCTTGGAACGGGTTTTTACAATCCGGCTTCCATGCTGACCATTCGATTACTTACCCGGCATCGGGAAATCATCGATGAATCCTTGATCCGCCGCCGGGTTATGGATGCGGTTGCTTACCGCCGGTATTTTTACCGCCCCGACACGGACAGCTATCGGCTGATCTTTGGTGAAGCAGACCGCCTGCCGGGAGTCATTGCCGACCAGTTTGCCGATACGATCGTCCTGCAGATCCTGGCTTTGGGCATGGAACAGTGGCTGCCGGTCATCGCCGACACGCTCATCAAGGAAATGGCGCCGGCAAACCTTATTTTGCAGCATGAAGAGCCAATTCGCCAAAAAGAGGGGCTGCCGCTGTACCGGCGCACCTATTATGGCAAGGATCCCGGCACGATTCAGATCCGGGAAAACGGGCTGCTCTTGCAGGTCGATTTGGCGTCGGGCCAGAAGACCGGATATTTTCTCGACCAGAAGGCCAACCATGCGGCTTTGCGGCCTTTTGTGCGCGACAGGAAGGTCCTTGACTGCTTTACCTATATTGGCGGTTTCGCATTGAATGCAGCGGCAGGGGGCGCTGCACAGGTCACCGCCGTCGACATCTCCGAAGCGGCAATCGGGCTGGCTCAAGAGAATGCCGTTCTTAATCATTTGGAAAACAAGATGAACTTCATTTCTGCCAATGTTTTTGATTTTTTACGGGAGTCCGGCCAACGGCATGAGCACTACGACGTAATTGTTCTCGATCCGCCAGCCTTTGCCAAAAGCCATGCCTCGCAGGCCGCGGCCAAACGGGGATACAAGGAAATCAACTTGAGCGCCTTGCGGCTGTTGTTGCCGGGCGGCATTCTCGCCACGCACTCCTGCTCGTTCCATATGCCTGAACCGCTTTTTGTCGAAACCGTTCTTGCTGCCGCCCAGGACGCCCGCCGCCTGGTCCGGATCATCGATGTCCGGCGCCAGGATTTTGATCATCCGGTCCTTTCCGGCTACCCGGAGTCCCATTATTTAAAAAGCCTTTGGCTGCAGGTTCTGGAATAGCATCCATCGCCAATGATTGATCTTGAGGTCTGGTTTTGTGTCACAAAGTTACAGAAGAAGCATGACTTGATCTGCTAACATGAATTTGTTTATGAACTGATGTGCATAATCTGAGACAATCGAAAAACATGAGGTGATCGACATGAAAGTACTCATTATTGGCGGAGTGGCTGGTGGAGCTTCAGCTGCGGCACGTATGCGCCGGTTGGACGAAACGGCGGAGATTATCCTATTTGAAAAAGGCGAGTTCATTTCTTATGCCAATTGCGGCTTGCCTTATTATGTCGGCGATGTCATCAAAGACAAAGAAAAACTGCTGGTGCAGACGCCGGAAGCCATGCGGGACCGGTTCAATCTTGATGTCCGCATCCTGTCCGAGGTCATCCGCATCGACCGTTCAGGCAGGAAAGTTTTGGTGCACGACCACAAGAAGGGCATCGATTATGAAGAAAGCTATGACAAGCTGATCCTGTCCCCAGGCGCCGAACCCAAGCGCGCTACGATGGAGGGTATGGATCTGCCGGAGATTTTCACCCTGCGGACAATTCCCGACACCTATCGGATCCGCGAATTTGTCGACCGGCAAAATCCCAAAAGGGCAGTGGTCATCGGCGGCGGGTTTATTGGCGTGGAAATGGCCGAGAATTTAAAAGAACGAGGCCTTGATGTAACGCTTGTGGAATTTACCGACCAGGTTGTTGCCTCGCTGGACCCCGACATGGCGGCTTTTTTGCATCAGCATCTGAGGCTTAAAGGGATGAAGCTCCTGTTCAGGACCGGTGCGGCCGGATTTTTGCGGGATAAGGACGGGGCCATTCAGGTTCGATTGACCAGCGGGCAGATTTTATTGACCGACATGGTTATTTTCAGTATCGGAATCAACCCGGACAGCCGTCTGGCCAAAGAGGCGGGGCTTGAGCTTGGCCTTAACGGCAGCATTAAGGTCGACCGTTACCTTTATACGTCTGATCCGGATATCCTGGCTGTCGGCGACGCCATCCAGATCGAAAATTTCGTGTCCGGCCAGCCCGGACTGATTCCGCTGGCCGGCCCTGCCAACAAACAGGGGCGCATCGCCGCCGACAATATTGCCGGACGAAAAGTCGAGTTTGAAGGGGTCCAAGGCAGCGCCGTGCTTAAAGTTTTCGACATGACAGCCGCCAGCACCGGCCTTTCTGAAAAACAGCTCAAGCGCGATCAGATTCCCTATGCCAAAACCTATATCCACCCGCTCGATCATGCCGGTTATTATCCTGGCGCAACCCAGCTGTCCATGAAATTGCTTTATGACCCGGAGAACGGCAAAATCCTGGGTGCTCAGGCCGTCGGGATCAATGGCGTCGAGAAGCGGATCGACGTCCTGGCGACAGCCCAGCGTCTCGGGGCGACGGTCATGGATCTGGAAAAACTGGAGCTGACTTACGCGCCCCCCTATTCTTCGGCCAAAGATCCGGTCAATATGCTGGGATTTACCGCCAGCGACATCCTGCGCGGAGACGTCGCCGTTTTTCATTATCATGACGTTTCCGGACTTGATTTGGACAAGGATTTGCTGATCGATGTCCGTACGCCGGAAGAATTTGCACTGGGCAGCATCCCTGACGCCATCAATATTCCTCTTGATGACCTGCGCGGGCGGCTTTCTGAAATTCCGCACGACCGTAAACTATATGTTTTCTGTCAGGTGGGATTGCGCGGTTACCTGGCCTGCCGGATTTTAAAACAGCGGGGCTATTCCGAGGTCTTCAACTTGAGCGGCGGCTATAAACTGTATCATACCGTCATGCTGGACCAATCCGCTGAAATTCCCTATGATTGCTTCGGCCAGGCTTTGACTGCCGGTGAAGGCGAAAAAATCGCCGTTTGCCCGGTCAAGGCAGAAGCAACGGCAGCGCCGGCCAAAATCGTGCGGATCGATGCGACCGGCTTGCAATGCCCGGGCCCGATTCTCAAACTGGCTGACGGCATCAAGCTGATCGAACCCGGCGACCGGTTGATTCTGGATGCGACCGATCCTGGATTTGCGTCGGATGTCGGGATCTGGTGTGAACGGACCGGTCATCAGCTCGAAGACATCTCACTCAAGAACGGAACCTATACGGCGAGCATCCTCAAGGGCCAGCCGCAAAAATTCCCGGCAGCTTCTTCTGCCGGCAATGACAAGACGATGATCGTCTTCAGCGGAGATCTGGACAAAGCCATTGCCGCGTTTATCATCGGCACCGGCGCTGCCTCCATGGGCCGCAAGGTCACCATGTTTTTTACCTTCTGGGGCTTGAACATTCTGCGCAAACCGCACCGGGTGAAAGTCAAAAAAGGCGCGATTGAAAAAATGTTTGGCATCATGATGCCGCGCGGGACAATGAAATTAGGGCTTTCACGCCTGCACATGGGGGGCCTGGGCTCGAAAATGATCCGCGGCGTCATGAAATCAAAAAATGTATCGTCGCTGGAAGAATTGATCCAGGTTGGCCTTAAGAACGGAATCCGTCTGGTTGCCTGCCAGATGACCATGGACATCATGGGCATCAAGCCGGAGGAATTAATCGAAGGCGTTGAAATTGGCGGCGTAGCCACCATGCTTGGATCCGCGGAGCTTTCCGATACCAACTTGTTTATCTGATTGTCCGGATTTTTACAAAGGGGGACTAATTTTTGTGAAGATTACTTTTTTAGGTGCCGCCGAAACTGTAACCGGTTCATGCTATCTTGTCGAGACGGAAAATACATCGTTTTTGGTGGATTGCGGCATGCATCAGGGTCAGCCCCATGAAGATCTGCTCAACCGCGCGGCATTTCCCTTTGATGTAGGAAAAATCGACTTCATGCTGTTGACGCATGCGCACATTGATCATAGCGGCCGCATCCCCAAGCTCTATAACGATGGATTTCGGAAAAGTATTTATGCGACCAAACCGACAGTCGACCTTTGCGGCATTATGCTGCCAGACTCGGGGCATATCCAGGAAATGGAGCAAGAATGGAAAAGCCGCAAGTACAACCGGGCCGGCAAACCTGTCGAAGAGCCGCTTTACACCATGCAGGACGCAATCGATTCTTGCAGGCTGTTCAAATCGGCTAAATATGACGTCCCGTTTAACCCTGCACCAGATGTCCGGGTCAAGATGCGTGACGCCGGCCATATTCTGGGCTCGGCAATCCTGGAAATCTGGATCCAGGAAGACGGGATGGAGAAAAAGATTGTCTTTTCCGGCGATCTTGGCAATAAGGGCATCCCAATCATGCGCGATCCGACGATTATCGACGGCGCCGATTATCTGGTCATCGAATCAACCTATGGCGACCGGCTCCATATCAACCATACCGACAAAGTGGAACGCTTTGTCAAAATCATCAATGAAACCATAGCTAGGGGCGGCAATGTGGTCATTCCATCCTTTGCCATCGGCCGTACCCAAGAAATCATTTACGAATTAAACCGTGAGGAAGAGAAATATCATGACCACCGGTCTGCTTTCATGCAGACGCCGGTTTATGTCGACAGCCCCCTGGCGGTATCCGCAACCAGGATTTTCCGGGAGAACGCCGACTGTTTTGACGAGGAAGCCCGTCATTACATCGAGAATGGCGATAATCCGCTGGATTTTTTAAACTTGCATTTTACCAGCAGCGTCGAAGAATCGAAGATGCTGAATGTGAGTCCTGAAAGCAAGATCATTATTTCGGCCAGCGGCATGTGCGATGCCGGCCGCATCAAGCATCACTTGAAACACAATCTCTGGCGCCAGGATTCGGCGATTATTTTTGTCGGGTATCAGGCCCAGGGAACGCTTGGCCGAAGATTGGTCGACGGGGAGAAGACCGTGCGTATCTTCGATGAGGAGATTGCCGTCAAAGCCCGGATCGAGATGATCGAAGGATTTTCGGGGCATGCTGACCGCGACGGGCTTTTGGAATGGATCGGCGCCATGGCGAAGAAACCGGAACAGATCATGCTGGTGCACGGCGAACCGGAGGTCATTGCCAGCTTCGCCAAAACCATCGAAAAGCAATTCGGGATCGCGCCGCATATCGCCGAACTGGATGAATCGGTCGTACTGGGTGCGGCGGTCAGCCGAAAAGGCGTGGTCAGGCCGCAGGCGCCGGTGATTTCCATGGATCGCCGCATTATTTTTGCCGCACAGTCCCTGGATGCTTTGCAAAAAGAATTCACCCTGCTGACAGAACGCAGCAAAAATGCAATCAGCAAGGCAAATTCATTGAAAGAGCGGAACATGATCCTGGACCAATACAAGCGGCAACTGCAGAAAATAGCCGACGAAATGCTGGCTAAAATCCAATCTGCTACTTGATGTCCCGGCGGTTGAAGGAGTCTAGCCCGATATAGCCCATGCATACTAGCGCGACAACCAGATAGAGCATGGAAAACAGAATGGATGGATTGACCGCGCTGGCGATGTTGCCGAAAAGATTGCCGGCCATTTGCGATGTTGTATCATAGGGGAAGAAATCACTGGCCAGGGACAAATTATTGAATGGAATGAATTTCATCCATTCCCCTTTGGCGACATAGGACAGGAACGCGCTGGCCATGTTGCCGCCAAAGTAGACGGCGATAGAAATTCCAACTGCCGCAGCCGTATTTCTTGTGATGATTGAAAGCATGAAAGCCAAGGCCATATAGAAAATGATATCCAGAAAGCCAATGGCCAGATAGAGCAGTTTGTATAGATAAAAGCCAAGTTCGCCAACTGTTCCGTGATAAGCATAGACATAGGGCTCGCCGGACGAAAAGCCAAAATAGATACCGTTGGCCAGCATGGTGATCCCATAAAGCAAAAGGGTTGCGGCTATGCCGACAAAGAGAAGCGATAGGACTTTGGCCGAATAGATTTTCCAGCGTTTGGTCGGTGAAATGATCAGGGACTTGATCGAGCCTGTGGCTATTTCCTGCGATATGGCGCCGCCGGCCAGGATCATCATCAGGAGGACAATCATGAATCGGCCAAAACCCAGCATGCCTTGGACGGCAAAGACCTTTGCCGTCAAGTTGTAATCAGAGACGGGCATCTGGTTCTCCAGCTTGTATATCATGACAGCCAGATTGTTTTCCAGCTTCTCCCGTTTGGCGGGAGTCAGGGGCATCATGCCTGTTGGCGAATCATAATCGAGGTTGTTGAGCAATGCCATCCGGGTGCTTTCAATCTGGTTGATTGCCGACTGGAGGTTTTCGAAGTCCGATCCTTCTTCCAGACCGCCGGATGGGTCGATTTTATACCAAAGATCATTGCCTTCCAGGTAAATTTTCTTCTGATCAGCGCTCATACTGGCGTCAGACTGGATTTGTTCGTTCCGGATATCCAGATATTCACGAAAATCCTTCTGTTCGGCGACCAGCAAATAGCGGTCAATCAGGGTCTTGGTCTTTAAGATCAGTTCATTTTCGTCATCGGTCCGGTCAGACTCGGGGGTCTGCTGCAAATTGCGCAAAGTCGGGCGTAAAGCGATGACATTGTTCAGGGCCTCTGACCGATAGTCGTTTGACCCGATCATCGGGATTTCTTTCTCGATCGCCAGATTATAAATTTCGATCTGGTCTTCGAGCATGGCCTTTTCTTCCAAAAGCTTTGCCTGGTCGGCAGCCGGCAAGCCGGGCAGCTGGTTTTCAATCACTTGCAGATTGTCCTTCATCATCTGGGCCTGGTTTTTCATTTCATCAAATACCCAGGAATCAACCTGAGAGCCGATCTCTTGACTGCCAAATTGATTTTCCTGCGATTTTATCAATCCGCCAAAACCGGCTACCCCGACGACCATAATAATCAAAATGACGAGGACGCTGATTTTTTTTGAAATTTTGAGCATTTCATTTAAAAAGAGTGCGGTAATCTTACGCAATGGAAAGCCCTCCTCCAGTTATGTTCATGAACGCGTCCTCCAGCGAGCTCTCGACCTTGCTGATGCCGAAAACGGCGATGTCGTTTAGTGCCAGAATTTTATTGACGCCAGGCACCTGCTCGGTGTCGATCTCCAGCTCAAGGCAGTCGGCGGTTTCCGCCAAAATCTTGCCGCCGAAAAGAGGGTCCAGCAGCGCCCGGGCCTTGCCGGCCTGATTGGTCTGGAAACGGTAGACCGTTCGGCCGGAGGCATCTGCGACCAGTTCGCGGATCGGCTTGACGCCCCTGAGCCGCCCTTTGTCAATGATGCCGACACGATCGCACATCAGTTCCATTTCGGAAAGCAGATGGCTGGACACAAATACGGCAACCTGCTCTTCATGCGCCAATTTTTTCAGGATATCCCGCAGCTCCTTGATTCCGGCTGGATCGAGCCCGTTGGTCGGCTCATCCAGAATCAGCACTTTCGGCCGGTGCAAAAGCGCCTGGGCCAATCCGACCCGCTGTTTCATCCCCAGCGAGTATTTTTTGACCTTTTCCTTGATCCGGTTTTGCATGCCGACCAGCTCGATGACCTCTTCGACTCTTTCCCTGGTCACCTCTTCATGCAATCGGGCGTACATTTCGAGGTTTGTTCGCCCGCTAAGGTCATTGTACATTTCCGGATTTTCAACGATGCCGCCAAGCCTGGACATCGCTTTTTCATATTCCCTGATGCGATCGAAGCCATTGACCAGGATGGCGCCGCTATCGATATTTAAAAATCCCATGATCATTTTGATGGTGGTCGTTTTGCCGGCTCCGTTCGGGCCGAGAAAACCAAAGACCTCGCCGGCATAAACATCAAAGGAAATGTCGTCGATAATCTTGCGTTTACCGAAAGACTTGCTTAGATGGCTGATTTGCAATACTGCTTCCATGGCGAATTCCTTTCTGGCTGTTTTTGCTATTTGGAAAATGACTCCTGATAGCCGCCAGGCAAGCTGCTGTTTCCCGGCTGCACAAGGTTGGCGACAACGACTTTCCAGATGCCGTCGACTTTTTGGAGGATGATGGTGTCGGTTGTTTCGCCGATTTCTTTTTGCCGGCCAGGGATCATGTTGTTGTAAAGGGTGCCGTCAAATACGGTATTGGAAACCAGCGTCACAGTCACCATCCCCTGGTCGAATTCAAAAGAATTATATTTGGCAATCGTTTTTTGATAATCATAAACAACATCGATGCCATTCATTTGGCCCATGAGCCGGGATCTGATTTTGTCGATGCTGATTTTGCTGATCGCCTCATTGTCGATGTAGAAAGCTTTCAGGTCTTTGGCCATATCCGCCAGGTATAGTTCCTGGTCGGCTGCCGGCATGTCCGGCTGTTCGGACCTGTACTGCTCAGGGATCATCGAATAGCGGATTTCGGTCTGGACATACTCGCCGCAAACTTGCCTGATTTCAGCTTTGGCCATGTTTTGGGAAATTGAAAGCCCAATCAGATAAGCTGCGACTAAGATCAGCACAACAGCCGTCAAAATAGCTCCGCGATTGATCTTGGCAATGAATTTCATTGTGATCCTCCCGTCATTAATCAAGTTAGATATTAATTATATCTTAATTTTGTACTTTGAAGTGCAAAACCAGAGGGAAAGCCTTACAGACTGGCAGCCGCATTTGTATGGTCTGCAAGGGGTTTATCCTGATTGATCGCCGGATGGCCCAATTCGTGGAGGATAATCTGATCAGCCGGCTGGGGATGATGAAAGAGGAAACCCTGACCGAAATCGCAGCCATAGATTTTCAGGAGCCGCATTTGCTCCCGGGTTTCGATTCCTTCGGCTACGACAGTCAACTTCAGTTCATGAGCCAGCTCGATGATTGCCTTGATGATCATGGCATCGGCCGTATTTTCCATCATGGTCCGGACAAAGCTCTTGTCGATTTTGATGACCCTAACCGGCAGCAGGCGCAGATAGGTCAGAGAAGAGTAGCCGGTGCCAAAATCATCCAGAACGAAAGTGATGCCCTGCTTTTGCAGCAATTTTATTTTTTCGAGAGTCTCGTCCAGGTTTTCCAGAAGGGCGGATTCGGTGATTTCCAATTCAATTTCCGTACCCGGCAGGTCGCTGCGTTCCAGCACGTCGGCAATGACCGAGGTTAGGTCATCCAGCTTGAAACTGTAGCTGGAAAGGTTTATGGCCACCTTTTCGATGGCAATACCCTGTGCATTCCAGCAGCGCTTTTGCCGGCTGGCTTCTTCCAGGGCCCATTTGCTGATTTCATTGATGCAGCCGGCGGTTTCAGCCAAGGGAATAAAACTTTGCGGCGCGATCAGGCCGCGCTCCGGATGGCGCCAGCGGATCAAAGCTTCGGCGCCGCGGGCTTCACCGGTTTTCAAGTCGTACTGCAGCTGATAATGCAAAACGAACTGGTTGGATTTGATTGCCTGGTTTAATTGATTGACCTGGTCAATATAACGCAGGTTGCGCATGTACATTTGCTGGTCGTAATAGCAGATTCGATTGCGGCCATGGTCTTTAGCCTCGAAAAGCGCGATGCTGGCATGCTGGAGCAATGTCTTGAAGTCGGTGCCATGCTGGGGAAAGAACGCCACGCCAGTGCTGATGGTGATTTCAAAACTGTGGTTGTCCCGCTGCCAGGGCTGATGCAAAAGCCTTTGCAGCTGGTGAATCAAGGCTCCGGCACTGCGCTCGGTCCGATGGGTGCAAAGCAGAAGGACGAATTCATCTTCGCCCAATCTGGCGATGACATCCGGTTCTTTGATGACCAGCCGCAATTGGTTGGCTACCCACTGCAGCAGCTCATCGCCGGCTGCATAGCCCAGAGCGTCGTTGACGTGCTTGAAGTGATCGATGTCAAAATAGACAACCGTCAGCGACTCCTCACGGCAGGCACGGCGGCGAATCATGTTCTGCAGCTGCTGGTCCAGCCTGGCCTGATTGGACAACCCGGTCAGCCGGTCAAAGAAAGCCAGCTCATAAAGTTGTTTTTCCAAAATCCTGCGGTCGGTTATATCCATGCCGATCACAGCCAGGCGGTAGGTTTTCCCCTGATGGTTGGACAAGGCGTGATAATGCCAGATCAGTTCGATTTCACGACCGTCCTTGTGGATGATGTTGGCACGCTTCTGCTGAACATACTGATTGGTCTTGACCCGCTCGAACAAGCGGCGCATATCGCTTTTTTCGGTTTCCCGGAAGAGGCAGTCGATCCAGGAGCGCCCCAGGATTTCCGCTTCCTTGAAACCGGTGATTTTTTCGGCGAATGGATTAAAACGGATGATCCTTCCCTGCGTGTCCAGAAGCAGGACAAACAGGTCCGAACTGTTGATCAGTCCTTCAGAAAAACTTTTCTCAAGCAAAAGCTGCTCGCAGGCATTATGCTGTTCGGTAATGTCCGTAAATGTTGAAGCAAGCCCGGCGACCAGCCCGTCCAAACCGATCGCTGCCCGCCCGGTTGCCTGGATCCAGCGGTATTTGCCCTGCCTGTCCAGGATCCGATACTGGCTATTGTAGATCGAATCGCGTCCGGCCTGCCTTTGGAAAATCTGCAGCTCTTCTTTGGCCGAAGCGGCATCATCCGGATGCAGAAGCATCTCCCAGAGGATTAACGGACGCAGGCTCGGGTTCGGGTCAAACTGCTGCAGGCGTTCTTTGAGGAAATCCTGGATACCGGCATTGGACTCATAGCCAAAATGCCGGAGCCAATCTGAAGAAAATTCAAAAGATGCCGAGTGCCAGTTCCACCGCCAGAAACAGTTGCCGGGAAGGCTCTGGCCGTAAAGGCTGCCGAGTTCATCATCGGCATTGATTTTCAACTTTTGGTGAGCGGCTTTTTGTCCGGCCCGCTGCGAGAATTTGACAAGTAAAAGGGTGATCATTAAAAGCATGACAAAGCCAAAATACAAGGACTCGCTCCATTGCCTGAGCAAGGGGAAACGATCCAGGAAAATGCCGGTCCCTGTTTCCAGCCAGAAATGCCACGACAGCGAAGCTAAAGCGCAAACCAGCATGGCCAGCGCCACGGATATGGAAAGACGGGGTATTCTGGTTTTGGGAACGGTGCTCGGTCTGCTCCTGCGCATCCTGTGCCTCCGGCCTTTTTTCATAAATTGCCCGATTATGCCTATTATAGCATGGCCAAATGATCGTAAATGAAAATTGGATTGCATCTATGTTATGATTATAATTACAGTGTATTCCAATAAAAGGAAGAGTAAATTAATGATAATTGATATCCATGCCCATTGCTTTCCAAACCGGCTTGCTGCCAAAGCCATAGCAAATCTGGTCCAGGTCAGCGACTATAAAGCTTATCATAACGGGACCGTGGAAGGCTTGACTAAATCCGCCTGCCGCGCGGGTTTCGACTATACGGTCGTCCAGCCGGTTGCCACGCGCCCGGACCAAACGCCAACGATCAACCGATGGGCTTTCGGCCTCAAAAGCGAAACGCTATTGAGCTTTGGGACGATCCACCCGGCGTTTTCCGGGTGGGCGGAAGAGATTAAATGGCTTAAAGATGCCGGATTTCGCGGCATCAAAATGCATCCGGAATACCAGGGCTTTTTTGTTGACGACCCGCATTGCCTGCCCATCTACGAAGCCGCTTTTTCGGCAGGCCTGATGATCCTTTTCCATGCCGGCGCCGATATTGCCTACAAAGAACCCTACCGCTGCCCGCCCGCCCGTCTGGCGAAGGTCCTCGATGCTTTGCCGGGCGGCATGATCATAGCCGCGCATATGGGGGGATACCGCTTTTGGGATGATGTTGAAAAATACCTGACTGGGCGGAGCGTTTTTTTTGACACCTCATTCAGTTTGCCGGAATTAGGCCCGGCGCGCATGATTCGAATGATCAGGAATCACGGTTCAGATAAAATCTTGTTCGGGACCGACTCGCCCTGGACTGAACAATCTGTAGAACTATCCGGCATCCAGGCGCTTGACTTGAACACTGATGAAAAAGCCGCCATTCTTGGCGGCAATGCAGCCCGCTTGCTGCTTTTGAAAGAGAAGGGTGGCTAAATTGGAGATGCGCATTAAAGTGACCGAAAACGGGCCGTATTTAGTAACAGGCGGCGTACCGCTGACAGAAGAAATCCTCACCTTTGGTGAAAATGGCAACCAATTTGTGGTTTCGCGCCATTTCCCAGAGATGGAAACCTATGCATTATGCCGATGCGGGCACTCCAGGAATATGCCCTATTGCGACGGCACTCATGCCAAGACCGGATTTGACGGCGCCGAAACCGCTTCCCGGGATCATTTTGATGAACGTGCCGTCAGGATTGAAGGCCCGGATTTGGTTTTGGCGGATGATCGGCCGCTATGCGCCCTGATCCGCTTTTGCCATCAGGCACACGGCGATGCCTGGTGTTTGACCAGGCAATCGGATGATCCCCGATTAAAAGCCGAAGCCATCCAGGCTGCCTGCCAATGTGCGTCCGGGCGGCTGTTGGCTTATGAAAAAGATACCAAAGATGCGATCGAACCCGAATTATCGCCTTCGATTGCCTTGCTGCAGGATCCCCAGGAAGCTTGCAGCGGACCGATCTATGTTAAAGGCGGCATACCGGTTGAATCGGCCGATGGATATGCCTATGAAGTGCGGAACCGGACGACGCTTTGCCGCTGCGGAGAATCAGACAACAAGCCCTTTTGCGATGCATCGCATCTGGCAGCCGGGTTTTCGGACAAACCAGAATAAGCTTATGGCTAAAATTTAATGGCAAAATCCGGATATGGAGCCAACAGGAGCAAAACGATGAGTAAGCAGAATAAAAACAATTATGGCATCAACATGGTTCAATTCATTTCTGATCACGAGTCATCCATCAAGGCCAGGCTCGAAAGCGGCGAAGACCTGCCCGGCCTTGTTGCCGGCCATCGGACGAGGATCCGGTGGCTCCAGCATGAACGTCTTGCGCATCTGCTGGTGACCCTGCTGGTTTCGATTCTGTTCATGTTTCTTTATGCGTTGCTGATGCTTGCGCCTTTTAATGTTTTGACGCTGGTTTTGCTTGGAATTGTCGGCATCTTGCTGGGAATGTATATTTTTCATTACTTCCGGCTGGAGAACAGCGTTCAGCGCTGGTACAGGCTTGCCGATGAAATCGACGCAGCGGTTGCGCTTCGGTCAAAAAAACAATAGGGCGATGGCCTTAAACCGGTCAAGCCAGCCGTCATCAACGGCTGGCTTGATTTTTTTGGACAAAACCGGGTAATTTCGGGTTAGAGGCTGTCGCCCATGTCGGCCTTGAACTTGGCGGCGAGCTTTTGCTGCCAGTCTGAGACCGGGGTCAGCCGACCGAAAAAGAAACGCAGGATTTTTGGCTCTTCGGTAAAGATCAATCCGCCGATCAGATTCCGGTTGTCGTATAGCCAGGCAATGCGGTCAACGGCATATTTGACCTGCGACAAGGTAAACACCCGGCGGGGCATGGCCAGGCGCAGCAGTTCCATTTCTGAAAACCGCTCGCTGCCATCTTCTTCGCGCTGCTCGGACATCGTTCCGCGCTCCATGCCGCGAATGCCGCTGATCAGATAAAGAGCCGAAGCCAGTGAACCGGCCGGATACTGTTCTTGAGGAATATGCGGCAGGAAAGCGCGGGCGTCGAGGTGGCAGCCTAATCCGCCGGGAGGGGTGACAACCGGGATGCCTTTTTTCACCAGCTCTTCAACCATGTATTGTATAAATTGCGGACCCTGGCTGACCATGTCCATGTCCATCGTCTCATCCAGACCGACGGTTATCGCTTCGATTTCGCGCACCGACATGCCGCCGTAAGTCAAAAAGCCTTCATACAAGGGGATCAATTCGCGAATTTTCGTATAGATTTCCTCGTTGCTGGTGCAAATGCCGCCGCCTCGGGCGCAACCGAGCTTGCGTGCCGAAAAGTAGACAATATCCGACAAATCGGCCATAGCCCGGGTTATTTCACGCAGGCTCATCTTTTGGCCGCATTTTTCACGCGTTTTAATAAAATACAAATTGTCGGCCAGAAGGCTTGCGTCCAATACCAGCAAAATGCCGTGCATATCGCAAATCTTGCGGGCTTCCCGCAAATTGGCCAGTGAGAACGGCTGCCCGCCGATGAGATTGGTGCCCGCTTCCATGCGCAAAAAGGGAATGTTTTCAGCGCCGTGCTTTTTGATCAGCGCCTTGAACTTCTTGATGTCGATATCGCCTTTAAACGGTTCATCGCTTGCGACTTGCATGGCTTCTTCTTTATAAATTTCGACAACCGTTCCGCCATTTAGAACGATATGGGCTTTGGTTGTCGTGAAATGAAAGTTCATCGGGACAACGCTGCCGGGTTTGACCAGCACCTGGGATATAATGTTTTCGCAAGCCCTGCCCTGGTGAGCCGGCAGAAAATACCGGGTTCCGAAAATTTCTTTGAGCTTTTCTTCCAGCCGGTAAAAGGTTTCCGATCCGGCATAGCTGTCGTCCGCAACCATCATGGCCGAAAGCTGCTTGTCGCTCATCGCATTGACGCCGCTGTCGGTCAGCATGTCCAGAAAAACATCCCTGTTCTTTAACAGGAATGTGTTGTTTCCGGCTTCGGTCACGGCCTGCAAACGCTGCTCGATCGGGATGAGATTCAGCTTTTGCACAATACGCACCTTATGCATTTCCAAGGGGATAAATTCACCTGAATAGAATTTGACATCTGACATCCGTTCTGCCCTCCTACATTTGATTACATCTGCTTTTGCTGGACAACTTCTGATTGCAAAGCCGCAATCGCTACCGGGTCATTATAACAAGGTTTTAAGAATCACGCAAATAAACACGGCACTTTCATGTATAATAGAATAGACAATGAATACAAGGACTTTTCAAAAAAAATAATTAAAATCATGGAGGAGTTGCTATGTTTCCAGAGGAATTTCGCCTGCTTTTTGTGATTGCTGTTGTTCTTGAAGCTCTTTGGTGGATCGTGTGGATCGGTTTGGCCTTTTCCCGCAAGATTTTTGCCAATGCCATCTTTTTAGTCGCAACCTGGGTTGTCTGGGGCGCGATCGCGACACCGTCCCTGCTGGCTTTCCCGTCTGATGCGGCGATTGGCGTGCTTGTTTTTTTGCTGATCATCCCCTTCATGCTGCTGCCTGGCATGGTCAAGACAATCACCGAATATCAGCGGGGCATTTTGTTTCGTTTCGGCCAGCTGGCCGGCCAGCTCAATCCCGGACTTAACATTATTTTCCCTTTTGGCATTGACCGCGTTGTTAAAATCGACCTTCGCACATTTACGATCGATGTTTCCAAACAGGAGGTCATCACCAAGGACAATATCCCGGTCATGGTGGATGCCGTTGTCTATTTCAACGTATTTGATCCGACCCTGAGCGTCATCAAGGTTGCAAACTATACACAAAGCACAACGCTCCTCGGGCAGACCATCCTGCGTTCGATTCTCGGGCAGCATGATCTTGATGAAATCCTTTCCAAACGGGCCGAATTGAACGAGATGCTGCGGGAGCTTCTCGATGAAGCCACCGATCCCTGGGGGATTAAAGTGACAGGCGTTGAGATCAAGAGCATTGAAATACCGGATTCCATGAAGCGGGCCATGGCCAAACAGGCTGAGGCAGAGCGTGAACGCCGGGCCAAAGTGATTGCGGCCGAAGGCGAATTCCAGGCTTCCCAGCGGCTGTCCGAAGCGGCAGGCGTTCTGGCGACCCAGCCGGCTGCGATCCAGCTTCGCTATATGCAAACCCTGACCGAAATTGCCGTCGAGAAAAATTCCACAATCATTTTCCCGTTGCCGATTGACCTGATCAGCACCTTCCTGAACAAGGACAAAGGGCAAGGATGAGCAGGCCAATAAAAAAGCGGTTGATCTTTTGGCGATTTTATATTAGCATAACTCGGAATAGCATTGATGATTGACCTGTTGCAGGATCAAGGAGGAGTCACATGAGCAAAAAAGCAAAAATATTAGTGGTCGGAAGCTTTGTCATGGACCTGATTGTTTCGACCGAGAAATTTCCCAATTCCGGTGAAACCGTGCTTGGCAAGCGTTTCCGCACCGCTCCGGGCGGAAAAGGAGCAAACCAGGCGGTTCAGGCTGCCCGGCTTAAAGCCGACGTGACAATGGTCGGCAAAGTCGGGAAAGACGGTTTTGGACAAGAACTTTTGACTTCGGCCCAAAATGCCGGCGTCGATGTTTCCCATGCCCGGACAGATGACCAGAATGCATCGGCTATCGGCAACATATTACTGGAAGAGACGGAAGGGAAACCTTCGCAAAACCGGATCATCGTCGTATCCGGCGCCAATATGGCCATTACGCCCGAGGATATTGAATTTTTGAAAACAGACATCGAAAATTACGATCTGGTGATGCTTCAATTGGAAATTCCGATGTCCATCAATTGCCTTGTTGCCAAATACGCTCATGAAAAAGGCGTACCGGTCATGCTTAATCCTGCTCCGTCCGCACCTCTGCCGGACGAGCTTGTGTCTTGCCTGACCTACATCTCGCCCAACGAGCATGAAATGGCTGACTTGAGCGGCATCAAAATCCGCAAGGACGGTGCCAAAGCCAACATGAAAGATGTCGAAGAAGCAGCGCGCAGCCTGATGAACAGAGGCGTTGCCAATGTCCTGGTTACGCTCGGGAACGCCGGCGCCGCTCTTTTCAATCAAGATGGCGGCATCTACAGCCCAAGCATACCTGGCGTGGATGTTGTTGATCCGACTGCCGCCGGCGACTCTTTCGTCGCGGCATTTTGCACGGCAATTTGCTCGGGCGCTTCCAATGAGCAGGCTTTGACATTTGCCAACCATACCGCATCCATAACGGTTTCACGGACCGGGGCGCAGCCTTCGCTGCCGACCCTTGCGGAAGTTGAGGCTTTCATGGCCGGCAAAGGCCTTGCCAATTTCATCGTCTGACCTGTTTAAATCAATTTAAGCCTGTTTGAAACGCGCCTGGGAAAGAACTGAACGGTCCCAGGCGCGTTTTTATATGCCGGGATTTGTACCGATCAAACCGGTTCATTTTGGCATGTCACAAAATGTCATTGACACTGTTTGCCAATTTGTGCAATAATTCGATCAGTATGTTGCAATGAAGCAATCTGTCCGTGTTTGGCATCAGGTGTAGGCAAATCAATATATAAATGGCGGTGCAGACGACTATGAGCTTTGACCAAAAACTGACCTCATTGATGAATTTGTTTAAAATCAGCAACATTCAGCTTGCTCGGGGAATCGACGTCGATCCCTCGATTATCAGCCGATGGAAATCGGGTGATCGTAAGGTCTCTGCAAATTCCCCGCACATCTTTCAGGTCGCCGAGTTCTTTCTGCATCTCGAAGCGCAGGATTATCAGAAGGAGTATATTGAACTGATCCTGTCGGCCAAGCTGTCGGACCATACGAGCCAGGATGATGGCCGGGCGGTATTAAAACTATCAGACTGGCTGGTTTCCATTCAGCCGCAAATGCCTCGAATCATTGAACAACCGCTTTTTGACAAATCACCGGTTGGTATTTCCATTAACCGCCATGCCCAGATCCTTTATGTCAACCATGCTTTTGTCAAAATGTTCGGCTATTCGGATAGCGCCGAGCTGCATGGCACGCCGATCATTAATCAGGTTGCTCTCGAGTTTAGGAAAAACGTGGCTGACATGGTCCGCCTGCAGGAACAAGAGGGTAGACTGTCCGAACCTTATGAAAGCCTGGGCATCAGGAAAAACAATTCAACTTTCCCGATTTACGTCGAAATCAGCAATATTGTTCTGCCGGACGGCCCTGCCAGCATTGCTTTTATCAGCGATATCACCGAACGCAAGCTTTATGAAAAAAAACTCAAGCACCAGGTCGTTTTCCAAAAGCTGCTGCTGGAGATATCCAAATCTTTTACGGAGATTTCGTCGAAAGACCTGGATGATCTGATTCTGGACGCTCTGAGAAAAATCGGACAATTTAATGAAGATGACCGCAGTTACGTTTTTTTATATTCCGAAGACGGCACAACCGTCAGCAATACGCATGAATGGTGTGCAGACGGCATTCATGCGGAAAAAGACAATATGCAAAATATTGATGCGTTAAGCCATGTTTGGTGGCACCAAAGCGTTCATCGGCTCGAACACATCTATGTTCCATCGGTCAAAGATCTTCCGGATGATGAAGACGCCAAGAAAATCCTGCTCGAACAGAAGATCCAGTCCCTGATTGTTGTTCCCATGATCAGCAACGGAATGGCGATTGGCTTTATCGGGTTTGATTCGGTCAGGAAAGCCAAGGCGTGGCCGGAAGAATCAATCATGATGCTTGAATTTGTGGCGCAGGTTGTCGCCAATGGCATTATGCAAAGGAAATACCTGAAAGCCCTGGGTGAATCGGAAAATTACTACCGGACAATATTCAATGCCGGCAATCCAAAATTAATTGTGGATGAAGAATGCATGATCTCGATTTCCAATGAAGAATTTCTGAAAATGACAGGATTTTCGAAAGAAGAAGTCGAAGGATCAATACTGTTTGATTATTTCAGCCAGGACACCGTCAAAAAAGCGGTTGCGGCATACCAGAGGCAAAATTCCGGCGGATATGCGGCAACACCGCAGCATTTGCAAAAAATAACGGACAAGTCTGGAAAAAACAGGGAAGTCCTGATCAATTATGATTCCATTCCAGGCACCCGAAAAACGTTGGTTACCCTCTCCGACCACACCGAGTATTTTCGGATCAACCGGGCATTGGAAACAACCCGGGCCTGCAATATGGCGATCATTCATGTCACGAATGAGCAAGAACTGATCAATTTGGTTTGCCAGAAAATAATCGAGACTGGCGGCTATAAGTTTGTCTGGCTGGGGTATCTGGAAAAGAATGAAAAGCAGAGTCTTTGCCCGGTCGCTTTCGCCGGACATGAAAATGGATATCTGGCCAATCTCGACATCTGTCTGGCCGATCCTGTCCGGGGCCGGGGCCCCTCGGGATTGTCGATCATCAGCGGCAAAAACATCGTATGCAAGAATATGCTTGAAGACCGGTCTTTTTATCCATGGCGGGAAGATGCGATCAAACGCGGATATATTTCTTCGATTGCTATTCCACTCAGCATTGTCGGCGGCGATCCCATTGGTTCTTTGAATATTTATTCGGATGAAGCCGATGTTTTTGATGAAGAAGAAGAAAAGCTTTTATCGGAAATAGGCCTGAATCTGACTTATGGCATCCTGTCGATGCGAGCGCAAAGCGAACAGAAGCAGACGGCTAGCCAGTTGGAAATCAGTTTGAAAAAAGCGCAGCGCAATTTGAACCAGACAGTCATGTCACTGGCGACTGTACTGGAAATCCGGGATCCCTATACAGCGGGCCATCAACGGAAAGTGACCAAGTTGGCCACGGCTATCGCCCGTGAAATGGGCCTTTCCGAAGACCAGACCGAGAGTGTGTTTGTCGCCGCCACCTTGCATGATATTGGCAAAATGAATGTGCCCAACGAGATTTTAAGCAAGCCGGGGAAGTTGACCGACATGGAATTCGGCCTGATAAAAACACATTGCCAGGCCGGCTATGAAATCGTCAAGGAGATTGAATTTCCCTGGCCGATCGCCGACATCATCTATCAGCATCATGAAAGAATGGACGGCACAGGCTATCCGAATCAACTGATTGGCGAAGAGATCCTGCTTCCTTCAAGAATTATCGCCGTTGCCGATGTTGTCGAAGCGATGGCGTCCCATCGTCCTTACCGTCCGGCAATGGGGCTTGATAAAGCCTTGGAAGAGATATCCCGGCTAAATTGCGGGAAGTATGACCAGGCGGTCGTGAAGGCCTGCCTGACCTTATTCAAAGTCAGGGGATTCGTCCTGACCTGAGCATTTAACACTTTATTTGCCCAATCGGTAAAGATCAAGACCCAGGCAGACAATGATATAAATCAAGAGGCTCCAGCTGATCAGGGTAGCCGGAAATAGACGGATCATTCTGATCAGCTTTTTAAAAAGCGGATCAAGCCAATAAATCACTAAAAGGGCCAGAAGGCCCCAGCCTAATGAAATTGGCAAAGCAATGCGCCCTTCAAACGAAAAAGGAATATTGCTGTAATCCCAAGTTCTGACATGGAAGATATGCGTGTTCATCATGCTGGTCAGGTATTCGGCCAAGGTTGTGAGCAGGACCGACGAACAAAAGACCAGCAGCGGTTTCTTTTTCAATGGCAACAGCAAATGGACCATAATCAATCCGCAATAGCCAAATAGCGGAATCAGGGGCAAACCGTGATCAATCAGGCCGCGATGGGCGAAATGGCCGTTCACTGCCGCGATATAGCTCGTTTCGATGACCCAGCCAAATACGCTGTAGGCGATGAAAAGCAGAAAATTGCGATTGAAAGTTTGCAGCGCGGACGAGAAATACAGGTTGTGAATTTTTGAGTCAACTAAAACATTTTTCACAATTCACGCCCCCTTTGCCGATCGTGGGGTGGTTCAATTTCCTCCGCAAAATTGCAAAAGCCGGCCCGCTGGCCGGCTTGAAGCTGCTTTTTCTGTCTGGTTGCAGCGTCTTGATGTTGGCCAGACAATTTATTTTTCGATTGACATTTCCATCATTCAGTAACTCCATTATAACACGCTGCAATCAGTAATCAATTATTTGAATAGGGTGAATAGATGATGGCTTGGTTAATTGATGCTTTTGGAAAAATGCTGGTAATCCTTGTCGCCGCTCCAGTCGCCGCCCCATTTCCAGCCGTGTCCGGTCATTAATTTGTAGCACAGATCGTCATGGTCGATTTTGCCCGCAAAATCCCGCGACCGGTCAACATAGTCGGCTGCATTGACGGGGGAAACCTTGTCTTTGACAATGTAGGGATTAAAAAGCGGATTGATGTCGATCGCCGCGCCATAGCTGTGGCGTGACAGCGTCGTGGTCCCCGATACATATCGATAATTGAAGGCGGAGGTATTATTGGCCGCCATGGAGAGATTGTCGTCGGCCCGTTCGCCATAGTCATCCACCAGCCTGACCGATGCGAGCGGATATTTTGCCTGATAAAGCTTGAAAAAGATCTCCATGACTTCATCGGCAAGCCTGGCATTGACAATCAGCTCTCCTTCATGAACGCTGCCGGTAAAATCATAGTGAAGCAGCTTGATGTAACGAAGGTCGTCATAGCTGATCAGGCAGTCCTTGTCATCTTTGGGATAGCTGAAACCGGTGATCCTTGCTTTTAGCTCGTCGTTCAGCTTGATGTAATAAAATCCTTTGGCCAAAGAAACCTTGCCGCTGTCGGCAGAAGGTTTTGGCGCAGGCGCGGTTGTGGGATTGGACGTGGGATTGGCTGTGGGAATGGACGTGGGTGTGGGCGCCGCCGCCGATTCGGACGTTGCTTCAGGCGAAGGCACGGGCGTGGGGGACAGGCTGGATGCGGATGAGATCGCAGGGCCAGAGGCAAGCGTTTCCGCTGCAGTGGGGTTTTCTGTTGCCGCCGTGCAACTTGACAGCAACAAAGCAATCACAAGAAATAGGATGATCAATGCAGCTTGAGACAGGGTCTTCATGATATTTCCCCCCAATCCTGTTATCCCGATCATATCATTAATTTGGCTGGTTGATCTGGTTGATTTCGGTTAAATTGGAAATGGTCCGATAATAATTTTCAGACTCGCAAAGGGACAAGGCATACTTTTTTTGAATTAATCCATTGGTGATGATCTGAGCCACCGATTCAAGCATCATGATCGCTTCTTCAGGCCAGATTTTTGTTCTTTTTATGGAATCAAATCCTAAATAGCCAATCAGTTTACTATCGCAAATCATGGGAACAGCAATCAGCGACTGAACTCCCCGCGCGGCAATGAAATCTTTTTCGCTGGCCGCATTTTCAGGTAAATCCGAAACTTGCGGTATGCAGATGCATTCCTGCTGCAAAATATTTTTCTGACTCCACGGCAAGGCACTTACATTGATTTCCTGCAGGCTGGATCTTTCATAGGATATGCCTTCGGCACACCATTCATAGACATTGGTGATGCTGCCATTGCTATCGGAATAAATATAGATAAAACTTCGATCATCATTGTCGAAACTGCCGATGCGCATCAGCGCATCATCAATAAGCGATTCCAGATCATCGATTGCGGCTCTGGTAAAAGACTTGGAGATATCGAGAATCAATTCCTGCAATTTCACCTGGCGCGACAGCTTTTCTTCCAGATATTTCTGGTCAGTAATATCGCTGACAAAAGAGGCAAAAGCCGGTCCGTCCTGCAAATTCACATTTTTTACTTCAACAAGGATGGGGAAGATTGTGCCGTCTTTTCGAAATCCGTCAATTTCATAGGTAGTTAACGGCATAAAGCGGTTTTGCTCCCGCTGCTGAATCCGATGGACAATATCTTCCCGGCAGTCAGGCGCTACTTGATCGATGATATTTTTCCCCTGCAGCTCTTTTACGCTGGAATATCCAAAAATATCAACATAGACTTGATTGGCATAGAGTATTTTGCCGTTGCGGTTGATGGCAATGCCGATCGGTGAATTCTCGAATATCGGGTTGTCATCGATTGTGTTTCTTTCTTCCGGACATTCGGAAACCAGCCACTTGATCAAGGCATAGGTCCGTTTGGCGCCATCGGAACGGTCATCGCTGGACAAATAGGTTGAGATAATTCTCTCCAGATAATTTTTTTGATAATCATGCGCTTTCAAACTTTGAAAATAAATGACTATATTATAAATATGTGGTGAATTTGCAGATATTCTTCGTTCGCCAGTTTTCCAGCGGCTGATTAATGATGCATCGACATTAATACCGTGAGCCAGTTCGGAGCTGCTGATTTTGAACAAGTTCATCAAGGTTACCAGCCTTTGGTCGAATGTCATGGGTTGGCTCTCCCTCAAGATTATTTTTCGGCTAACCAATATAATTATGCAACTAAACGAATATTGACTTAAAATATTATAAAACTTGATTGAAAATAGTTCAATAACACTTGCCGCCTCTCCATGCAGTTTCATGCCGGATGACAATTATTGACAAATTGGCAAAATGCGTAGACAAATATTTTGATGATCAATAAAATGATGATGTTTCCGTTGCATGGATGCAGATTATCGACAGGGATGTCGGCATTCAAATTGGGGACTGTCTCAAAAGCAGTAGAACACTGCCAAGACTCAGCCCCCTTTCTTTGGGTTGAAAGGACTAGAGCTGGCCGACTACTTTGATGATCAACAGGCAAAGTACGCCGATAATGATCGGGCGAACGACCTTGTTTCCGTTTTTGATGACCAGGCCTGAGCCCGCATAATGTCCGGCAATGCTAAAAATGGCGGCAAAAGCCGAAAGCGGGAAGAGGACTACGCCATGTGCCAGGAATACAGCCAGTGACGCAACATTGGATGCCAGGTTGATGACCTTGGTATTGCCGGCGGCTGTTTTTAGGTCCATTCTGGCCACGCCGGCAAATAGGAGTATCAGGAAAGTCCCTGTGCCAGGGCCGTAAAAGCCATCGTAAAGACCGATAATAAAAGCGGCCGCCATGCTGATGATCCAAACCAGCTTGCGCGGCAGTTTGCTTTTGGAGGATTCCTGGCCAAAGTGCTTGTTTTTGAGGACGACGAAGGCAATGACCGGCAGAACAACAATCAGGACATTCCGAAGAATCTGCTCTTCGACCAGCAAAGAAATCCGGGCGCCGATCGCAGCGCCGGCCAAGGCGAAAACCGCTGAAACCAAAGCCAGCTTGACCTCGATGAATCCATTTTTGAAAAAGCGGGCCGTCGAGACGCTTGTTCCGATGCAGGATGAAAATTTGTTGCAGCCGAGCGCCGAATGCGGCGGTATTCCGGCGATCAAATAGGCAGGTAAAGAGATCAGTCCGCCGCCGCCGCCAATAGCATCGACAAAACCAGCCAGGAAAACCAGCGGACAGACAATCAGATAGGGCAGCAATTCAGTCATGAACAACCTCCAGGCCATATGAATCTATATTGTCTCAGGCCGCTGGCTTTGTCAATTATGAAGATTTATTTAATTTTCGCCGGTCAACTTGCCGCCGGATCTTCCATGATACCGGCAAATAGCGGTATTCCAGTCGCCAGATCGATGATTCCATACAGGAACGGCCGGTCGAATTTCAGCAGCTTATCGGACTGGACAGCACTTTCATCAATCGCCACCGACGTCACAGCCGCTGCCTCGGTTCCTTTTTCGTCGACCCTGATGAAGGTTTTATGTTTAACCTCACTGATATAAAGCCCTTTGGCGCGCTGTTCATTCATTTGCGAAAAATCAGCCTGGCCAGGATCAAAGGCGTTCGCCATTCCCAAAAGAGTTAATTCGTCATTCAGTGAATCCTCATAGCTCACTTCAAATTTTGGCATGGCCAGGTCGACCGTAAAATTGGATTTCTGAGCCATCAGGGCCGATATGCTGTTAAAGAGATTGGACTGATCTTGTTGGGCCATCCATTCACGCGGGGTCGTCTGGCCATCCGGCAATAAAGCGAAATAGGCAAATTGCCCATTATCATAAGGAAGCGCGACGCCGGTGGCGCCATTGCCGGAAAAGTAGCTCATCTTGTCGATCCGGTGCATGAAATCAACATCGACCGGGCCCTTTGGCGTATTGAAAGCCATGCTTCGCGTTTCATTCTTTTCAAATGGCGTCTGCCAGTCAGATTTGAAATAAATCGAATTGATCAGGAACATAACCGTGCTTGGCGAAATTTTTTCGATGATCTTTTTGATTGTTCCGCGGGTAGATTCATTAACCCAGGCATTGATCACATCAGCAGAAGTTTGGTCCGCAAAATCAAGCTTTTTTGCACCTGCCCGGAAATAGTCGGCATTGCTTTGGAGGAACGGCTGATAAGGCTTAAATCCTTCACGAAACCAGATGGAATTGGCAATCGACAGCGTTGTTTTGCCGCCGGTTTTGCCAAGCCAGGTGATCCAGTCCCGGCTGGCTTTATTGATCATATCCACAGTAACGCCTTCACCGGCCAGAACGTTCAGCATACTGGACCTGGTTTCGCCGTCCGCGCCGTTTAAGGTCATCGCCAACGCCAGAAAAACGGATGCCGGGGAAACCATCACATTGCCATTTTTAGCGGTGGACGCTTTAAACAGGCCGGCTGAGAAGCGGCTGATCGCCGTGGCCATTTCATTATCCAGCCTGTCGGGTGTTTCTGACCATGAGGCCGCCTGAACGCTGCCCATCAGATCAGCGGCTTTTAAACGGGCGGTTTTGGCATTTGAGCATCCGGAAAACAATATGGCGATGCCGATGAGCATAATCAAAGCAATGGAAATCATTTTTTTCATAACAACACCTCCCTGCTTTTTAGACGGTTGCCGACTGTGAAATGTTCGATGCGGCCTATGGTTCTTTGGCCGTGCCAATGGCAATTTCATTAATTGAATTGCGCAGATAAGCTACAATTTCTTTTCTTTCGGCGTGAAATTGGTTAGCGGTCGTGTAGGCAATTCCTTTGCCGATGATGATCGCCTTTTTTTCATGATTGACGAATACAGGATAAAACCGCAAGAAATTTCCGGTCTTCAGCTGGTATTGTCTGGCGAGGTGAACGAATCCGGTATGGAAATCATTGAGGAATTCCGAGAATTCTTTGGTGGGATTTTCTGGAAAGATAACCAGGTTAATACCCTGTTGGAGTGTTTCCACACTGAGGCTCAAGGTCTCCCGGATCTTCATTTTGCCTCGGAAAACTGGAATGGCATCAACTTCCCGCATGACCCTGATGCATATCGGTGCCAAAAGCCCCGCCAGCCATTTACTGAAAGGCGGCCGCAATTTCAGCGTTTTTCTGGTGAAGTCCATTTCCAGGAAATCCTGGCAAGATTCCTTGAACATGACGCTGGCATGGACCCATGGCCTGAACGGATACGGGAAATAGAGCGCCAGGACGATCGGCGCATACGTTTCAAGATGGTTGCAAACAAATACGGCAGGTGAACCTGGCAAAATATGCTGAGCGCCAATAACGGCATGCTTTTTGTAGAAGCATTTGAGCATGGGCCGAATCAGCTTCAGGAATAGATGCCTGCTTTGAATTTTCTTCATTGCCATCACCTTTCAGCCTCATTTTGATTCAATTGTGCGCCATCATGAAAAGGGGGATGTCAAAGGCGCATGATTTTTGCAGGGAAAGTTGATTAGCATAAACTAATTATACCAAAGTATTTGGCCTAATATTGGGGTTTGATTTTTGATGTTTCCGGGAAACAAGCATCGCTTTACAAATGAAATGTTGTTACACATAATAATAGACAGGCGCACAAAAATAACCTGAACTGGCAATGAGGGGAAATGAAAAAGAGCGAAATAAAAGTCCTTTGGGCATTATTCATCATTTTTTTGAAAGCCGGCACGTTCACATTTGCCGGGGGGCTGGCCATGCTGCCGGTTATTGAAAAAGATGTCGTGGAAAAATATAAACTGCTGTCCAAGGAAGATTTTCTCGAATATGCAACGTTAGCCCAGACCTTGCCGGGCGTCATCGCATTAAATTGCGCCTCTTTTGTCGGCCGGCGCACCGCAGGTTTTGCGGGAATGCTGGCGGCCGGCTTTGGCGCCTCATTTTCAGCTTTCTTCCTGATGTTGCTGGCAACCATCCTTTTACAGTATATTCCTCAGACCGGGCCTGTTGCCGGCGCCTTCCGCTGTATCCGCGCTGCTTCGGCCGCGCTTGTTTTATCAGCGGCATTCACGCTTGGCCGGCATAATATCAAAAGCGCCTTTGCGATTGTCCTGATGATTGCCGTTTTCGTACTGGTATTATTTCTGAATGTGAACAGTTTGCTGGCAATCCTGTGTGCCGGCATCGCTGGCTATTTTTTCCAGCGGTATAAAATCCGCGGCAAGGGACAGGGTAAGGATAAAAAATGTTGATCGAATGCCTGAAATTGTTTTATGCTTTTTTCAAAATCGGCATGGTTGGCTTTGGCGGCGGCTATGCGATGCTGTCGATGATCATGGTTGAATCGGAAAAGTTTTCGGTGTCGCTGGCGCAGTTTGCCGATCTGAATGCTCTGGACATGGTGGTGCCGGGCCCGATTGCGATCAACGCCGCCACGTATGTCGGCTATCTTGACGCCGGCTTTCTTGGCGCGCTGGCGGCAACGCTCGGCATAATGGCCCCGTCCTTGATCATTGTTTCACTGGTTATGCACTTTATCGCCCGCTATCGCCAAAATCACATCATGAATGGTTTCCTCTACGGGATTAAACCGGCTGCAGTCGGCCTGATTGCCGCGGCGGCCATGACGATTGCCTCCAGTGTTCTATTAAATCCAGGCGCTGGTTTGAAATCCTTTTTTTCGGATCCGCTGGGGACGGTCTCTTTATTTCTGATGGCTGTCTTCATCTTGACGGCCATAGCCAATATCCGGTTTAAAGTAAATCCCGTTCTGTTGACGCTCCTGGCTGGCATTGCCGGCGCAATCTGGTTGAGATAGGGAAGCGTTCAAGGCATAAAAATTGCCTTAATCAGATAATTCCGGATTTGGAGCCGCGGATTTGGCATGCAAAATGACCGAGACCCATTTCACGCGCAGGATCAGAATGACCGTAATCAGCGCGGCCATGTAGTTTGAAAAGAGGTTGCCCCAAAAAACGGCATTGTAGCCAAGATAGCGCTCCGTGACGAGAATGAAGACATAACGTAAAAGCCAGATGCGCAAAATGCTGGTGGCCAGAGTGATCCTCGTTTGGCCCAGACCGATGAACGCACCCTGCAGCACCATGCAGATGCCAAAGCCGACAACCGAATAGGTGTAAATGTGAAGGGCATTATTGGCGACTTCAAGGACCGCGGCATCACGGGTAAACAAGAGGGTCAGGCGGGATGAAAAAGGCACGACGATGATAATCAGAATGACGGCCGTAATCGAACTGATCACACAGCCGGCCAGACAGGAAAGCTTTGCCCGGTTTTCCTGGTTCGCGCCGATATTCATACTGACCAGGGTAGTGACTGAAGCGCCAAATGATGCCGGCAGGATAAAACACACAGAAGTGATATTGCTGGCGATGCCTTGCCCGTTGAGGACAGCGGCGCCGTATTGCTGGATTTCGTTGTTAATGAGGAAAAATCCAAGATAGAGGATCAGGTTGGACAACATGGACGGAAACCCGACCTGAAACAGTTCCCGGAAAACGCCCCGGTCGAAGCGGAATCCTTTGAGCGAAAGCCGGTCGTTGCTTGCCTTGATGAAAAGCTCCTGATACATCCAGATGCTGATGAGAATATTGGCGGCCAGGGAAGCCATGACAGCGCCGGTGATTCCCCAATGAAAAACCGCTATGAATAAGGCGTTGAACAGGATTTTCATGACCAGCATGATCAGCATGCGGACAAACGTGTCTTCCGGTTTGCCGTTGGCATTTTTGATGGCGTTGTAAATTGCCTCCATGAAAGCGAAAGGCATGACCAGGGCATTTAAGGCCAGATAGAGAAAAACGTCATGGGAAATATCGGCGTGGACGCCGGTTGACACTGGAAAAGAAACAGCAATCAGGACCGGCGCCAGGATAAAGCCGGAAAGGAAAGCGATAACAATGATCTGGGTTGAAACGCGCCGCGCATCTTCAAAATCGCCCTTGCCATTGGTCTGGCCGAGGATGGCCATGCCGGCCACGCTTAAGCCCTGCGCCAATGCGCCGAACATGTTGATGATCGGTGTACAGTAAGTCACGGCGCTCGCTGCGACAGTCCCGACCATGTTGTTGATGAAAAGGCCATCCACGACAGGGATCACCGACTGCACCAGGCCCATCATCAAAGCCGGCACGGATAAAAGCATGATCGTTGACGTAATGGGACCATTCAGAATCAGGTCACGCCGTTGCGCAGTATTTTGCTTTAGAGCCAGAAGCCCCATTGCCAGCCAGCTTTCTTGCGAAATAGCGGCCTGAAATCACTTGCAAAGTTGAATTTTCCAGACCAGGTATCCTGTTAAGTATAATCCTTCACAAAATTTTGATCAATAATGTATTATAATATTATTAATATTATTTAAACAATTTGTCATCTTACGCCCGTTTTTCTGAAAAATACACCTGGATTGCCTGATTTTTGATATCACTTTTTTTCATTTCCAGAATAATGTGCCACTCGGCCATGTCGTCCGTCCCGACCTGAGGGATCTGACGTTCGACCAGGATATTGATCAAGGCATTGTCTATGTAAACGTCCTTGACCAGATGCCTGACCGAGCCGCTGCCTTCTTCGGTTAAAACCAGGATCAGGAGGTTTTTGGCAAAAAAGCTGTCATCATAGCGGTCAATGGCATCCAGAAAGCCAATGGTATAGTCTGAGGCAGGATTTGCCCGGCGGTCAAGATCATATTCGTTTTTATATTTTTCATAATAGGCAAAAAGATCGGCTTTTGACTGGATCATGCTGGCTATGGGGTATCGCCTTTGATCATGATAGCCGTTTGTCCGGATATATTGCGCAGAAAACGAAGGGTGCACATGAACGGTTTGATCGGTAAACCTGCACCCGACCGAGCTCATAAGCAGCGCCGCGACAATCAGGAAAAGGGTTGCTTTGGTCTTCATCTTTCCCATCTTCTTTCTAATAGAAATACCTGTTCCGATATTTATTAGACGAAGGCAAGGGGAAAAGAGTTTCATTTTTGATAAAGTTCATCCACTCTGGCCTGGACAGCTTCGCTTTCCAGATATTCATCGATTGGCAGGTGACTGTCGATGATGCCTCCCGGAGTCAATTCGATGACGCGATTGGCAATGGTTTCGATGAATTTATGATCATGGGAAGCAAACAGCAAGGAGCCTTTGAAAGCGATCAGGCCATTATTGACTGCCGTGATCGACTCCAGGTCCAAATGGTTGGTTGGCTCGTCCAGGATCAAAATATTGGCTGACGACAGCATCAGCCGGGAAAACATGCAGCGCATCTTTTCGCCGCCGGACAGCACCCTGGCATTTTTTGTGGCTTCATCGCCCGAAAAAAGCATCTTCCCTAAAAATCCACGGCAAAAACTTTCATTTTGATCGGGTGAGTACTGCCTGATCCAATCGATCAAACTTAAGTCAATCCCGTCAAAAAAGGAGGTGTTGTCTTTGGGCAGATAAGCTTGCGACGTTGTCGTTCCCCAGCGGAAAGAGCCTTCATCAGGTTCTGTTTCACCCATCAGGATTTGAAAGAGCGTGGTTCTGGCCTGATCATTTCGCGACAGGAATACGATTTTATCCCCGCGGTTCATCCGGAAGGTGACGTTTGCCAGAATTTTCTCTCCATTGATGGTTTTGCCGAGATTTTCGACAAAAAGGATATCTTTGCCGGCTTCCCGTTCAGGTGTAAATCCAATAAAAGGGTAACGGCGCGAGGATGGCTGGATATCGTCCAGGACAATCTTTTCAAGCATTTTTTTGCGGGATGTCGCCTGCCTGGCTTTGGATGCGTTGGATCCGAAACGGGCAATGAAAGCTTGCAGCTCACCGATCCGGTCCTCTTTTTTCTTGTTGCGGTCATTCATCAGGCGCAGCATCAGTTGGCTGGATTCATACCAGAAATCATAATTTCCGACCACCAGCCTGGCTTTGCCAAAATCAATGTCGAACATGTGGGTGCAGACTTTATTGAGAAAATGCCGATCATGCGAGACAACAATGACCGTGTTGGGATAGTCGATCAAAAACTCCTCCAGCCAGCGGATGGCATGATAGTCAAGGTGATTGGTCGGCTCGTCCAGCAAAAGCACATGCGGATTGCCAAACAGAGACTGGGCCAGCAGCACCTTGACCTTGTCGCCGCTGGGCAAATCCTTCATCAGCCTGCCGTGCAGGTCTTTGCCGATGCCAAGGCCCATAAGCAGCTTTTCAGCATCGGTTTCAGCATCCCACCCGTTCATTTCGGCAAATTCATGTTCCAGTTCAGCAGCCAGCAGGCCGTCCGCTTCGCTGAAATTATCCAGCGCATAAAGCGCTTCTTTTTCTTTGATGATTTCATAAAGCCTTTTATAACCCATGATGACTGTTTCCAAAGCGGTAAATTCATCATAGGCAAACTGGTTTTGCTTTAAAGTAGCCAGCCTTTCGCCGGGCGTTATGGTTACGGATCCGGAAGTAGGATCCAGTTCGCCGGCCAAAATGCGTATGAATGTAGTTTTTCCGGCGCCGTTTGCGCCAATCACACCATAGCAATTGCCCGGCGTAAATTTGACATTGACATCCTCGAATAGCTTTTTATCGCTAAAGCGAAGGCTCAGATCGGTGACTGTGATCATTAAACTGTTATCCTCCATTATTTAAAGACGCAAAAGGCAATTATATCCGATTCCGGCATAAAATGCACGTTAAAAAATGCGAGGCCTGTTTTTATGAGACAAAGGGTATAAAATAATCTGGAGGGACCGATCAGCTGCCAAAAAATTTGCGAAAGGATCAAGCGTATGGCCCAATGGAATCCATGGCACGGTTGCCATAAAATCAGCGCCGGCTGCCAAAATTGTTATGTATTCCGTATTGATGCCGTGTTCAACAAAGATACCTCCGTCATTTCCAAAACCGGGGATTTCAATCTGCCGCTGATGAAAACACGAACCGGCGAATACAAACTTGCGCCAGGCGAAGAGGTCTATACTTGTTTCAGTTCCGACTTTTTTCTGGAAGAAGCCGATGATTGGCGGATCGAAGCCTGGCGGATGATTCGGATCAGGAGTGACTTGGATTTTTTCATTATTACCAAAAGAATCGAACGATTCAGGATCAATCTCCCGGAAGACTGGGGGGCGGGCTATGAAAATGTCACGATTTGCCCAACTTGCGAAAATCAGGACAGGGCTTCCTATCGTCTGCCGATCCTGCTAAGCCTGCCGATCAGGCATAAAGCGATTATCTGCGAACCTTTATTGGAACGGATCGATCTGTCGCCCTGGCTGAACACTTCGATTGAAGAAGTGACTGTTGGCGGGGAATCCGGAAAAGACGCCCGGGTCTGTGATTATGATTGGGTGCTTGATATCAGGCGCCAGTGTGCGGAAAAAAGCATTTCCTTTCATTTCAAACAGACGGGTGCCAAACTGATCAAAGACGGGCGCTTATTCCGCATTCAGAGAAAAGACCAGCAGGTGCAGGCCAAAAAAGCAAATATCGATTTAAAGTTTCCTTTGATTTCATCGTTATGATCATAGAGTGATGAGACGAAAAGGGAGGCTTATGTGAAACGGATTTTGTTTGTCGATGATGACCGGACGATTCAAAATGCCCTGCAGCAAATTTCTTGGGATCCCCGCTATCAGGTGCTTTTTGCCGGCGGCGGCGCAGCGGCGATGAAAATAATGGATCAATCGCCCGTTGACCTGGTGGTCAGTGAAATGCGGCTGCCGGGCATGGATGGCAGCCAGCTTCTGCAAATTGTCAAAACCCGTTTTCCGTCAACCCTTCGGGTCATTCTGAGCAGATGCACCGATGAAAAACAGGTAGCTCGGCTGTTGATGGAAAATCTGGCCAAAATCTACTTATACAAACCTTGGGACAACAAAATGCTCCAGGATATGATTGGGCATTTATTTGAAACCGAAGCGATGCTTGAAGAAAATAAATTTTTGACTGCCATCCGGAACACTGAGGAATTGCCGACGATTAAAATGAGTTTTCGCAACATCCTTGGCTTGATGGATGGCGATCCAAGCTTCGAGGAAGTAGCGCGCGCGATCGGGAAAGACCAGGCTATCGCCGGCAAGTTGCTGCATTTCGCCAATTCGGCCTTTTACGGCCTGAAAACCGGATCGGTCGGCCAGGCTGTCAAATACCTGGGATTCAACACGATCCGCAACCTCGTCATTTCAATGCCGATTATGGACAGCCTTTGCGCTTTTGGAACAGCTGGCGAACAGATCGAGAAGCAATGGCAGCATGCCTTCCTGACCAACTCGATTCTGGCCCACCTCTATGAAAAACACCTGAACCGGCGTCTTGGAGAAGTCGAGGGGACTGCAGGGCTTTTACACAATATCGGAATCTCCTTTTTGATCAAGCAATACAGTCTTCGCTATTTGCCTCTCTTAAAGCCAAAAGAAGGCGAACCTTTGGACTTGATCGCCCTGGAAAGGGAATGGTTCAATTCCGCCCACACTGAGATCGGCGGCTTTTTGCTGCGCTGGTGGGATTTGCCCTACCCGATGATCGAAACCGCAATTTATCACCATCAACCTTTTGATGAGCGGATCATCAATAAAAGCCTGGTCCAGGCTGTGCACATTGCCCAGCATTATGCCTGCATGCAAATGAACGAACCCTGCCACGGCCAGCTGTTGCCGGATGTTTTTGCGGCGCTGGATGTTGATCAGGAGCGTTTTGACCAGGAAATGCGAAATCAGCGAGTCTTGTTCTGATGAGAGTTAGTGTAAAATAGTTCTCGGTCATTTAAAGAAGAAGAAATCCCCTATGTGGTAGAATGTGTGTCGACCAAAACATACAAAAAACCAGCAGCAGAGGATTTCTTCAATGGAGAGTATACAACAGATCACAGAAAAGTTCATCCGGGAAACAGGTGAAATTGACATCACAGAAGGACTGACCGCGGCACTCGAAAAGACCAAGCAACTGGCAGACGAATTTATCTGCCGTCTTTTAGAACACAAGCTCATGGAGACAGACCAAGTGCTTTTTGAGCAACCAAGCCTTCGAAAAGGCTGGGTGGTGGAGCAGCGGAATGTGGGACGACAAGTCCTGACAGGGCATGGTTTGTTGCAGTTCAGCCGTCGCTACTACAACAACCGGAAGATCGGGCAAAGGCGTTACCTGCTGGACGATTTGGTAGGACTAGAACCATTTGAGCGGGTGGAGGCAGGACTTGCAGCCAGGCTGTGTGAGGGGGCGGTGGACAACTCCTACCAGAAGAGTGCGAAGGTTTGCTGCGACGGGCAGGTGAGCCGGCAGACGGTCATGAACAAGACGCGGCAAGTGAAAGATTGTGCGCTAGCGCCGGTTCAAGAGCGTTTGGATGTGCCGGTGATCCACATCCAGGCGGACGAGGATCACGTGGCGATGCAGGATGGTCGGCGCGATTCCATTGTGAAGCTGGTGGCAATCCATGAACCGGCCCGCAAGATTGGAAAAAAGCGCTGGCAACTGCCGCAGCGGCATTTGCTGACGAGCTATGGAGAGTCAATCGACGATTTTTGGCTGCGGGTGTCTGACGCTGTTTCTGAGCGCTACGGGGACCGTGCCGACCTGCGAGTCTACATTCACGGCGACGGCGCCGGCTGGATCCGAAGCGGAACCAAATGGATTCAAAACAGCCGCTTTGTCCTCGACAGGTATCATTTTCTGCAGTACCTGAGTCCAGTGGTAGGAGACAATGAACATTTGCGGCAGTACGTCCTGAATGAACTGACTGGCGGGTCTCGTGGAAAAATCGAACAACTGGTGGAGGCAATCATGGAAAGCGATGGGTGCACAAGAGTCGCTGGCGAGGCATTTCTGAGATATCTGCGTGCTAATTGGGATGGAATCAGGATCTGGCACGAGGCGAAGCAGGAGGCAGGTCCGAGCTGTGCTGAGGGACTGGTCAGCCACGTGCTTTCCAGTCGATTGTCCAGTCGGCCGCTGGGTTGGATGGACAAGGGGCTCGAAACGATCAGCAGGCTAAGGGTGCACGTCCTGAACGGCGGCTGTATTGGCCCGCAGAACCTGCGCAAAGGGCGCAAACCGGCGATTCGTGCGACGAAAAAGCTGCGCAGGGAGCTATCGTTCGACATCTACAACAATTCCCGGATCCTGCATACCGACCACCGCTCCAGCCCCGAATATAGGTTATTCAAAGCGATTGCCAATGGTGGTCTTGCCATTTGAAACACAGGTTGATTTTTTCTTTGAGGCGCGACCGAGAACAACTTGACACTGTCCTGATGAGACGGGAAATATCTTTTGACCTCAAATACTGCTATAATAATTATGTGATTATGCGTATTGGAGGTAATTGAACATGGACGTTATTTCGGCAATCCAGGGCAGAAGAAGTATAAGACAATACAGTTCACAACCTATTGAGGATATTAAACTGGACAGCGTGCTTGAAGCGGCTCGGCTATCCCCGTCGGCTACCAACAAGCAGTCCTGGAAGTTTGTGGTCGTGAAAGAAAACGAGACGAAAATGCGGCTGGCTGAAGCGGCAGGCGGTCAATTATTTATCGCACATGCCCCGGTCATCCTTGTTGCTTGCGGCACTAATCCAAACGATATGATGATGTGCGGCCAGTACCGGTACACGATTGATTTGTCTATCGCGACAGCATACATGATGCTCGAAGCCTATGAACAAGGGCTTGGGACTTGCTGGCTTGGCAAATATGATGAAAAGCAGGTCAAGGAAATTCTGGGAATTCCGGAAGCCGTCCGTGTGGTTGCGATGACTCCTCTTGGCTATCCGGCTGAAAATCCTGCGCCAAGACCCAGGAAAAGCCTCGATGAAATCATATGCTATGAAAAATATCATTGAACGTTAATGCGGCAACCCCTGTTTATTGATCAGCAGGCCAGGGGCGATCCTGGATCAGCGGCTTTGCAATCCGAATTCAAGCTGCCCTTTTTGCATGCCCAGCATTTGCTCGATCAAGCTGGCGTGAACCTTGGGATCGCGAATCCCTTCGATATATAGGTCCCCAAGTCCGGTTATCAGGATTTTCAGCACATATTCGGGGTAATCGATGCGGATCAGATTTTGGCTCATGCCTGCCTGCAACAAGGCCTTGACATGGAAAAGGGCAATTGCCGACAACCGCTCCCGGATCAGGTTAAATACGCCGGGATCGGCAGGGGTAAATTTCATCAAGTCCTGGTCGTTCTGGAAAGCATTGAAGTACAAAACCAGGATGGCCGTCAGTTTGCCATAAAAGTCCAGATCATCCTGAAGGACAATATCTTTGAGAGACTCATCCAGACCCTGGATGAACTGTTCAACGACCTCGTCGACCAGTTCTTCCTTGGAGGAAAAGTAGTAATAAACCAGGCCTTTGGCTACGCCAATCTTATCGGCGATCTCAGCCATCGAAGTCTTGCTGATTCCCTTGGATTCAAACAGCGTCCGGGCTTCATCGATGATTTCCTGGCGTCTGGTTTCCGGATCCTTGGTGATTCGCATGATTCTACTCCTCGCTATTCAATGGATTTTAATGATTCAACCATGTTGATCTTGCGCAAATGATAATGCATGAAAATATTGACCAGAATGGCAAACGACAGGGTCAGCACAATCGACAACAGGTAACTTGGCGTGTTGATGTTTTTGCCGAACATCATGGAGTCGATTTCCATTGTGCCCATGACGAACCGATGCATGAAAAAGCCCAGGAACAATCCGGCAAACGTTCCGATCACCGTCAGGATGATGTTTTCGCGATAGACATAGGCCGATACCTCTTTATCGCGGAAGCCAAGAACTTTGATCGTCGCGATCTCCCGAATCCGCTCCGTAATATTGATGTTGGTCAAATTGTACAAGACCACAAAAGCAAGGGCGCCAGCCGAGAGGATCAGAACCATAACGACATAGTTCAGGCTTTTGATGGTGTCGTTGAAGTCATCCGTCAGGTTTAACGTCAAGATGGCGCCCAGGATCCCATCGTGGCTCAGAAGGTTTTCCTTAAAAGCTTTCTGATCCAGAGCAGCCGCATTGTCGACATTGAAGACAACCGTATTGTATTGCGGCGTCCTGTAAGTTATTTTAGCAAAATACTCCGGCGACAGATAGATATAGTGGGTCAGATAATTTTCGGCAATGCCGGAAACTTTGACCGCATAGGTCCTGTTTTCCGAATCGCGCCAGGAAACAGTATCGCCAATTTGCACGGCAAGCAGATCGGCCAGCTTTTCGGTAATCACGGCGCCATCGGTGGGCAGCGTCAATTTTAGTCCGGTCGGCCGTTCGTGCAGATCAAAGAACTGAGGCAATTGCTGAGTGCTTTCCGGTACCAGCAAGCTGGCTTCGTAGGTTCGGCCTGATCCGGCCGGCAAAGCGCTGACCGTCTCATTTTGCGTCTTGAGATATGACGTGACTTCCGGATGGCTGTCCATGATTCCGGCCAGGTCCAGGCCGGTTTCGCTTTGATCCGTATCGATTGACAAAAGCCCGTCATAGATGAAGATTTCACTGAATTGCTTGCCCATGATCGCATTGACCGAATCCCGGATGCCAAAACCGGTCAAAAGCAAGGCTGTGCAGCCGGCGATTCCGATGACGGTCATTAAAAGACGGCGCTTATAGCGAAAGATATTTCTTGCTGTGACTTTTTTTGTAAAGGACAGCCTCTTCCAGACCGGCTTGATGCGCTCCAGAAAAATCCGTTTTCCCGGCTTGGGCGCTTTAGGCTGCATCAATACCGCCGGCGTGGCGTTAAGTTCCTGCAGGGTAGCCAGAAGCGAGGCGGCCACTGTTGTCACCACGGCAATCAAAATGGAAATTGCCGCATAGTTCAGATGATCCGGCATCAGCCGGTCCGGAATCTGGTACATCATGCCATAGGCGTTCATGATAATGCCCGGGAACAAGCGGAAACCCACCAGAAGACCGGCCAAGGCCCCGCTAAGACTGGCCAGAAGGGCATAAACCAGGTATTTTGACGAAATGGTCAGGGTGCTGTAGCCCAGGGCTTTTAACGTGCCGATCTGGCTTCGTTCTTCCTCGACCATTCGAGTCATGGTCGTCAGGCAGACCAGGGCGGCCACCAGAAAGAAAAACAGCGGAAACACTTTGGCAACCGCGCCGATCCTCTTGGCATCGTCCCCATAGCCAAAATAGCCCGGATTGGCCTCCCGGTTATTGACAAACCACTCGTCCGGGATTTCCAGGATTGCCCTTTCCGCGTCATGGATTTTTATCTCGGCATCAGCGATTTTCTGAAGCGCGTCGGCTTTTTCGGCCTCGTAAGTGATGCGGCCTTCGGCCAGGCTGATCTTGGCGTCGGTCAGCTTTTGGCGGCCCTCGGCCAGTTCCCGGACAAGGTCCTGCTCACCCTGGGCTACAGCGGCTTCGCCGGCGATGATCTGGGCTTCGTTCTGATCCAGGACGGCTTTGGCTTGATCCAGCTTGGCCTTGCTTTGATCGAGTTGAGCTTTGGAAGCAGAAAGCTGGGCCAGACCTGCCTGATATTCGGCAAGCCCGGCGGCGTAGTCATTTTTACTATTTGCGACGGCAGACAATCCGGCCGAATATTGAGCCATTCCGGCATCATAAGAAGCTTTGCCCTCCACATAGGATTTTTCCATTTGCGCCAGGGCCGTATCCATGGCCAGGGGCAATTTAATAAACAGGTCAAGATCATCATATTTCATGGTTTGCTGGATAGAGTCGGCCAGTTCGCCGGAATATACCCGGATATCCATGACAAGCTGCAAAAACTTGCTTTCAGTCATGGTGAGAAGCGTTAAAGGCAGGGATTGGCGGATATGGGTCAATCCGGCAATGGATACCTGAAGCTGCTCCAGTTGAGCCGATGCTTCATCCAGCTGCCTTTTTGAAGCAGCCAGTTCGGCCTCGGCCTGGGCAATTTGCTTTTGGGCCTGGTCCAGCTGGGCTTTAGAGGCATCAAGCTGATCCATCCCGGTCTGATAAGCGTCGTTGCCTTTAGACCAGAGCGCATGATTATCGGCATATAGTTTTTGGCCATTTTCAAGCTCGATCCGGCCATTTTTCAATTTTAACCGCTGCTCTGCAAGCTCCCGGGTATATTTTTCTTCTTTATCTGTCAGTTCTTTTTCACCGTCAGCTATAGCCTTGGCGGCATCTTCGAGCTTTTTGGCGCCATCGGCCAGCTCAGCTTCGGCTTTGTCTTTATTTTCCTGCAATTCGGCTTTGCCTTCATTCAGATCATCCCGGAGCAGCTGCGTGTCATAGGCAATCGCTTCCTGGCCAAGGCTCTTTAAAGCAGCCTCGACAGGTGCCAGGTGATCCGCATAGGCTTTGGAGTACGCTACCAGATTTGGCGATTCCGACGTCCTGACAAAAAGGTCTGTGACTTTTTCCATCGAAAAATCCGACTCGGCGATATAGGCAAAAAAGCCGATGGATCCGTCGCCGATATTGGTTTGACCGCGCTCAAAATCAATATACAAGGGTGAACTGATTCGGCCGACGACCGTAAAAACACCAGTCTTCAGGTAATCATCCAGTTGTTCGCCTTCCGGCAAAGTAATCGTGACCTTGCTGCCGACCTGGATATAATCAGGGACATTGCCGCCATATTCAATGGCAATTTCACCCGATTTTTCCGGCATGCGGCCTTCCTTGACCACCGGGATGTTGAGGCCGTCCAGTTCAAGGTAATCCTTTTGGTCATAGCTGAAGGCTTTAATCGTATAAAAATTGCCGTCCCCGGATGACAGAAAAAAGTCTTTGGCATATCCGGTCTGGACTTTCTCCACGCCTTCGGTATCAACGACGTTCTGAATGTCAGATGCCTTGAAGCCAAGCGGAGAAACGATTCTGAAATCCGACAGGTTGTAATCCTTGTAGTATTTGTCTGCCGATAAAATCATGTCGGGTTCCGTGGCGTTGATTCCGGCAAAAAAGCCGACGCCCAAGGCGATGATCGCCATGATCGAGAGAAATCTGGCTTTGGTTTTGAAAATCGAGCGTTTGAGGTCTTTGAAAAAGGATTTTTTGGTCATTACCATTCAATCCTTTCCACAGGCAGCGGATCCCTATTGACGCTTATTTCAGATACTTTGCCGTTTTTCATCCGGATGACCTTGTCGGCCATCGCAGTCAAGGCCGAATTGTGGGTGATCATCACCACGGTCATGCCCGTCGACCGGCAGGTATCCTGCAGCAACTTCAAAATTGATTTGCCGGTCTGGTAATCCAGCGCGCCGGTTGGCTCATCGCACAACAGCAATTTGGGATTTTTCGCCAAAGCCCTGGCGATGGCAACCCGCTGCTGTTCGCCGCCGGACAGCTGCGAAGGGAAGTTGTCCATCCGGTCTTTAAGTCCGACCATCTCCAGAACAAGATCCACATCCAGCGGGTCCCGGCTGATCTGGGAGGCCAACTCGACATTTTCCCTGGCGGTCAGATTCTGGACCAGGTTGTAGAACTGGAAGACAAAACCGATCTCGTAGCGCCGGTACTCGGTCAGCATTTTATTGCTGTAGGCGCTGATATCTTCGTCATCGACCTTGATGGTGCCGCTGTCAAGGGCATCCATGCCGCCCAAAATATTGAGTACAGTCGTTTTCCCGGCTCCTGAAGCGCCAACAACCACCGCGAAATCGCCCTTTTCAATTTCAAAACTGACACCGTCGGCGGCTTTGATGGTCACTTCGCCCATCTTGTAATTCTTCTGGACATTTTTGAGCTGGATAAACCCCATATATTTCACCTGTTTCCTTAATTTGACCGTTGAATGCAGTTCCACGATGACTGGCCAGATCCTTGGCCAGTCGATTGACTGACCGATAATCAGTCGTGCAATACCCAATATACAGGATAATCGCGGAAATTGCGAGAAGAATATCGTTGCCAATTTGTGAACTTTAAAAACAGATGCTTTTTGCTGGCACAAATACATCTTTTGGGTATCAGCTCATAATAGTTCGTACGATCAGTCATATCATGATGGATTGTACGAGGTTTTGATCACGGGACCTCTTGTTCCAGACAAATCCTATCTAACAGAGCGGAAGAAAGAGAGTACCGACACATCTGACCTCTGGGTGATATCCGAAATCGTCAAATCTTTTTTGAATGCCGGGAAATCAATCGCGGGAAATCAATCCGCGATCTCTACTTTTACCGAGATACCGATCAGCGGGAAATCGATCTGGTCATAGAAATCGGCCGTGTGGTGCATCCGATTGAAATCAAGATGTCGGTCAAGCCAACCCCCAAAATGACGAAGGCGTTTCATCTGCTTGAACCCATTGGCTTTAGCTGGGGATTTGCAGATTGGTGTTGATGCCGGAGATGCTGAACTGATACCTTCTGGATGATACATCCTGTATATACATGTGTTATACTAAAGTGCAACTTTCAGGTATCAATTCAATTTGGGGAGGTTTTGTTATGTCATATAGTCCATCATTAGCAAGCTCCATAACCAATACCAGGATGAGAACGCCGGAACATTTATCTAATGCGTCGGGTATGTGTGCGGTTTGTACAGTGAATTGCCCTGGCCCTTGCGAAATAGGTCTGTCAGCAATTCGCGGCTCTGAAGCGATCTATCCTTTTGAAGTGGATATCAATCAATTTGCATCAGAGAAAATATATCCAATAGACTTTTCCCATCTAAATATCAACGGCAGAGTATTTGGTGCGTTTGGATGCCCTGAAGATCCTTATAGGGCAACTTTTCCTAAGGCAAATATTGATTTATCTTTTGGGATAAACAATAAAATCAATTTAAAAGCACCCATCCTTCTACCGGCCATAGCAAAACTGAATTGGGCAGACTATTATGCCGGAGCGGCATTATCAGGATTGTTAGTGGTAATCGGAGAAGATGTGGCTGCAAAAGATAAGGGCCTAGTATTGGAGAATGGAAAAGTCACTTCGGCGCCTCTTATTGCTGAAATGGTATCATCGTTCAGAAAATATTATAGAGGTTATGGCGATATTATACTTCAGGCAAATTTCGATGATGAAAATTTGGCGGTGTTAGATTATGCAATTACAAAACTGGGTGTAAAATCAGTAGAACTTAAATTTGGACAGGCGGCTAAGGGGATTCAAGGGATGGGGAGAGTAAAGGACATCGAAGCCGCTCTGAAATTTCAAAAGATGGGGTATTTGATTTATCCCGATCCATCAGATCCAGTTATCGCTGAAAATTATAAAAATGGCAAGGGACAAATATTTGAAAAAATTGGCAAGCTGCCTATGTGGAATGAAGATATATTGATCAGAAGAGTGGCTGAACTCAGAGAACTTGGCGCCGAACATGTATGCTTTAAAACGGGGCCTTTTGCCCCGAAAGATCTGATTAGAATTCTTAAAATTGCATCAAAGGCTGGTGTGGATCTGGTTACTTTCGATGGCGCAGGTGGAGGTACCGGGAATAGCCCAAGTAAGATGATGAATGAATGGGGAATCCCAACCGTTACTTTGGAAAGCATATTGTACAATATTTTAAAGAAGATGAAAGAGAAAAACTATTCATTGCCTCAAATCGCAATAGCCGGCGGATTCGCTATGGAGGATCAGGTCTTTAAAGGACTGGCGTTGGGTGCTCCATACATCAATATGGTAGCTGTGGGAAGAGCAGCTATGGCAGCAGCTATGGCAGGTAAGCAAGTTGGAGACTTAATAAAGCAAGGAAACGTACCTAAGGAGTATCAGAGATTTGGTTCTACAATAGAAGAAATATTTGACGGGATGAGAGAGCTTAAGGGATTATATGGTGACGCTGCGGCAAACATATCGCCTGGAGCAATAGGCGTATACTCATTTATCAGCAGAATATCCGCTGGAATAAAACAATTTATGGCATTAAACCGAAAGTTTTCCCTTCAATATATTGATAGAAGCGATATTGTTCCTTTAACTGATTTAGCAGCTAAGATCACAGGACTGCAGTCCTATAGTGAGTTGGCCAATAAAGAATTGAATAATATATAGTCACCAAATCATTCTGGGGTCCAGTTGCTGGGATTTGATGGACTGCCTCTTGGCCGAACAAGTCCGTGCCTACATGATGAACGAGTCTGGCCTATTTGACAGCGGCAGGCGTCCTGGGCGGCGGATTCTTTGTCGGCGCACTTTACGGATTTGTCTATCTGAGAAAAAATCACCAGCAAATGACAATCCGGGTAAATGACTTGTCAATTTCGAAAGTTTGCGCGCCGGGTTTAAACAAGAACAAGGCTGATTCATGACGAGATGGTCACCGGGCTCTGCAAAAAGGATAAAAATTGAATTTTTCTGACGAATAAATTAGACAATCCACGAATTTGCGATACCCTTTATTTCAGCCTTTTCTGGCAATCAGTTACGTTTGCCTGAAAAGGCTTTTTGACTCAATCGCTGATTTTTGACTCAGCAAAAATCGACTCGGTCATTTTGCCGATTGGGAAAAAAATAGTATACTTAAACATATTTCTATTAAGAGGTGTTGAAAATGAGACAATATGCAGTAGACACTTTTACAGAGAAAATATTTGAAGGAAACCCTGGCTACAGCATATGTCATGACTAGATTTGTTGAGCCCCAAATAACTGAAATCCGATTCCATACGCTCAGCGGAATGCTGACGGTTGTAAAAAAGGATGATTTATTTGAAATGGACTTTCCTTCATATCAACTCAAAAAAGTTGAAGTAACCGATGCGATGACAGAAGCGATTGGAGTCAGACCTTTGGCAGCACATAAGGGAAGAGACCTGCTTTGTATCCTGGAATCTGAAAACGAGGTCAGAAAAGCAAATCCGAAAATGGATAAGGTTAAGCTACTCGATGGACTACTGCTACAGGTTACAGCTCAAGGGAATAAATATGATTGCGTATCGAGATCCTTTGCGCCCAAGTTAAACATACCTGAGGATCCGGTATGCGGATCCGGCCATTGTCATATAATCCCTTACTGGGCGGAGAAACTGGGGAAGAAAAACCTGGTCGCTTATCAAGCCTCTCAAAGAGGAGGAATATTATACTGCACCTATCAGGGGGAAAGAGTTGTGTTGGGAGGCAAAGCAGTTTTATATTCTTCTGCCGAGATTTACATTTAAGTCAATATCGAATACATTTTAGATATCGCATGGGAAGGGGGTCTAAAGCTTGAGCCTGACAAATAACCTAACAATTAATGTTTATTCGATAATCTTGCTGGTCATCATCTATGTTCATTCGATCAAGCATACTGAAAAAGAATCATTGCAGTATAAACTTTATATGATGATGCTGCAGACGACGATTCTGATGTTGATTGTGGATATACTCAGCCGATTTGACGGCCACCCGGGTTCCTTTTATGTGGTTTCTAATCAGGTCGGTAATTTCATGATTTTCCTGCTTAGCCCTGTTTTGCCCTCGCTATGGCTATTGTATGTTCACAATCAGGTGTTTCATAACACAGACCAAATAAAGCGCCTCCTGTACCCGCTGTTTGCCACGAATGCCGCACATGCGGTTTTAGTCGGATTATCCCAATTTTATGGATGGTTCTACTACATTGATGCCGGCAACATTTATCATCGGGGACCTCTCTATATGCTATCCGTCTCAATTACAATCGCTTTGATTATTATTGCTTTCATTTTGATCGTCGTGAACCGCAGAAAAATTGAAAGAAAGCATTACTTTTCGCTGGTGTTTTTTGCGGCCCCTCCCTCTGCCTGTATTTTATTGCAAATCCTTTGGTATAACATGTCACTGATGTTAAATGGCGTCGTCGTATCGTTATTGATCGTTTTTTTGACTATTCAGAACCGCAGTTTGTTTACCGACTATCTGACTGGTGTAAACAACCGCAAGAAACTAGATGCGTATTTAGCTGAAAAAGTTTATGCTTGCTCACCCGACAGGACTTTTTCGGCTATTCTGATCGATTTGGACAATTTCAAAGCGATAAACGACACTTACGGTCATTATATGGGGGATATTGCATTGGAAACATCGGCAAAATTGCTCCAAAGCTGCCTCCGGTCAAATGATTTTATCGCCAGATTTGGGGGCGATGAATTTTTTATCGTTCTGGACATATCGAACGCCAAAGACTTGGAATCAACAATCAGCAGGATTAATCGATACCTGGAAAACTATAACATGTCCAGTTCTCAACCGTATCTGCTTGGCTTCAGCATGGGCTATGCCGTTTATGACTACCATTCTCATATGACCGCTGAGGAGTTCAAAAAATATCTTGATACATTGATGTATGAAAATAAACGGACAAGCAAATCAGATGGCTCAATAAAAGCAGGCTGAAAATGCCTTAAATACTGACAAAAGTTAATTCTAACTAACTAAAGAATTTGCGGATTAAAAATTCAAATATCTTTATAAGTTTCATTGATTTCGAAATATCCCCGTGGTAGTGATATAAAACAAATCATGATAAAATGGATTGACCGGAAAATTGTTTTATTGGGCAAAGGAGGCATCTAGATGCAATATGGGCCGGACCCGAATGTGATACATCCCAACGAACAGATCAAAAGCCTGTGCTACATTAAAAATGTGATCACCCGCCCGAACATTATTGTAGGGGACTATACCTACTACGATGATATCGACGGAGCGGAAAAATTTGAAGAGCATGTCACCCACCACTACGAGTTCTACGGCGACAAGCTGATCATCGGCAAGTTTTGCGCCATTGCCAAAGGCATTGTTTTCATCATGAATGGTGCAAACCATCGCATGAATTCAGTGACGACCTATCCGTTTTCACTGATGGGCCACGGTTGGGAGAAATCGGTGCCGCAACTTGCGGATTTGCCGTTCAAAGGCGACACCGTTGTTGGAAACGACGTTTGGATTGGCCAGAATGTCACCATCATGCCGGGCGTTCATCTTGGCGACGGCGCAGTCATTGCGGCCAACGCCGTTGTGACCAAAGATGTTTCACCCTATACGATTGTTGGCGGAAATCCGGCCAGGCTGATCCGCAGCCGTTTTGACGAATCGCTTATAAAATATCTGCTTGACCTGAAATGGTGGGACTGGCCGGCCAAGAAGATTTTTGAAAATCTGGAAATCCTCTGCAGCGGGGATTTAAGCAAAATAAGGGCTGGTGTCACGTGACCCATATCGAAATCAAAAGCAGCCTGCCTGAAGAGCGAAAGCAAAGCCTGCTTGATTTTTTAAGCATAAAGCTTGCTTCATTGGGCCAAGAATACGAATTGGCGACGCTGGACCGGATCATCATCACAGATGAGTTTACCGAAGACGTCATTCGCGTGCAAAAAGAATACCATTTGCGCGAATTTGGCCATACGGACCGTAAGGATGCCATTGCCATTGCCAAGGTTCTTGACCGGGTAGTTGGAGATGAACTTCATCAGACGATTGTCATCAACAGCAATTTGATGGCCGGTTTGTTTGATCCGGAATATGCGCAAGCGGCATACCATTACTTCCATCATGAAATTTGCCATGTCCATGACAACTATCATCAGCACAAGATGTTTTCGCGGGGTGAAAAAGCCGGCAGCGAATTGAACAAGCTCGAGGATGTGCTGGTTTGCCATGCGAATCCGGTATGGAAGGAATATTTCGCGGTCAGGCTGTCGGCACAGACGATACCCGTCAATGAAGCCAATGGCTTGCCGACTAAAGACTTATATGTAACGTACCTTCTGGATCTTGTCGCCAACTGCAAAAAAAATATCGGTCAGGCGATAGACGCTTACCGAATTGATGACGATCTCGATAAACTATTTTTGTTTTTGCAGGAAGAAACATCGATCATGCTTAAAATTGCCGCAACGACGCAAGGTTATCTGGATGGCCTCAATATTGGCAATCATGAAGTGGCGCAATTGATCAATGATCAAATCAGGCCGACCTATTTTTCCGAAGCCTGGGAAATGCAGCATGCAGCGCTCATCAAGCTATTCGACTTATATCCGGATTGGGATGATGTCTATTCGCTGCTGGATTTGGGCGAAGCGATACGGGTATGCTGGTGCAGCCTGGGAATATTCCTGGAATACTTGCCTGAGCAAGATGCGGTCTATCTGAATGTGCCTTTTGATTAAGCCATCCTTTGTTAATGCAGTGAAATCTCGGGCATGTTTTCGGAATTGGCCTGCACCTGGCCGGCCCATCTGGATTTTCTCTTTTGCGGCAACCGGTCGACGACATGGAGCAGGTCTTTTTTCTTGAAATAGAGCAGACTCAGGATCATCCTGAGCGCCATGTCGGCGGCGATGGTGATCCAGATAGATACAATGTCCAAATGCAGCACCAGGCCAAACAAGAGGATCAGCGGGATGCGGACGCCCCAGATGCCAATGGCAGCGATGTACATGGGCACCCGCTTGCCTCCTGCCGACCGGATCGTGCCGCTATAGACCTTGGTCATGACCTGCGGTATCTGGACAAATCCGATGATGAACACATAGAGCGAGCCGATTTTGCGCAAATCAGCCTTGTCGGTCAAAAGCGCCATCAGCTGGTCCGGCAACAGCAACAGCAATCCGGTGGCAAAAAGCGACACGACGAACGCGATGCGCGTCAGTTGGCGGTAATAGGCCTGGTAAAGGCCACTGTCTTTCTTCCCGACCGCTTGGGCAATCAGCGTGGCAGACGTGGTGACGAATCCAAGGGCGGTCATATCGGTAAGCGCTTCCGCCTGAAGACCAAGCTGGTACGCCGCATAGCTATTGGTGCCGTATGTGAGGATCACCTTGCTCATGACGATGGCGCAAAGCTGCCAAAGCACGTTTTCACAGCCCGCGGGAAGCCCCGTGCCATAGACCGAACGCAGACACTCGCCATCTAACCGGAAAAAAGGCTGCTCGCTTTGCACGCTGCTTAATTGGCCGCCGGGCCGGTACAGAAGGAAAAGACCGAGCAGACAGCCTGAAATCTGAGAGGCCAGCGTGGCTACGATCGCCCCGCGCAAGCCCATTCCGCGGAAGGCGCCTATGCCGAAGATGGCTGCATAGCCGACGGCGATATTGATGAGGTTCAAGACTGTGGCAATATACATGGGTATCCTGGTGTTGCCCTGGCCGGTAAAGACAGCGGTATTGATGCTCATCACCGCGGCAAAAGGCAGATACCAGACGGCCAGCCGCAGATAGCCGGCGGCCCGTGAAATCAATTCGGGGTCTTGGGTGAAAATCCGCAAAAGCTGCTCCGGGAATAGTGCCATAAAAAGGCACAGGATGACTGCGGCCGGCACGACCGTGAGATAAGCTTGTTCGGCAATCCGGCGGCATTTCCGCAAATCGCCCGCGCCGTACTGCATGGCGACGGCGACTGTGGCTCCGATGCCGATGCCGCGGAACAATACCCAGAAGATGCTGATAACCCGGACAGATATGCCCTGGGCAGCGATATCTTTTGTCGCCAGCCGGCCAACCATGGCGGCAGTAATGAAACTGGCCAGCATCAACAGGGCGTTTTCCAGCAGACTGGGTATGATCAGCCGGTAGATATCCCGCCTGATCAGCTTGTTGTTATACACGCTTCGTGATGTCTCCCTTTATTTTTTACCTTGAGGTTGACTGACGATTATAATATAATGCAGGATAAATGATTAGTAAAACGCATGTTTCTCATCTATAAAATGAGAATGTGTAATGTTGAATGAGGATTGGCACATGAGCTTTACTAAATATGAGGCTTTTATCAAAACGGTGGAGCTGGGGAGCCTGACAAAAGCGGCAGAGGCTCTCGGATACACGCAGTCCGGCATCAGCCATATCCTGAATGCCTTGGAAAGCGAATGTAAAATGAAACTGCTTTCCCGCGACCGGTCGGGTATTCGCATGACCTCCCAGGGGCAGGAACTTTTGCCGTATTTTAGCAGGCTGTGCACAAATTACCGGGAATTGGCCGAGAAGATCGACGAGCTGAACGGGCTTGAATCCGGGCTTGTCAAGGTGGGAACCTTTACAAGCGTGTCAACGCACTGGCTTCCATCCATCCTCCAATCCTTTCGCGCGGTTTATCCGAACATCACTTTTGAATTGGTGCACGGGGACTATCCCGAAATTGAAAACTGGATTATCAAAGGACAAGTCGATTGCGGTTTTACCAGGCTGCCGCTTTCAAGCGGCTTTGAAACGGTTTTCATAAAAACGGACCGCATTCTTGCCGTTCTGCCTGAGGGCCATCCGCTGGCCGGGCTGGAGCGCGTCCCTGTGGAAAGCTTGCTGAAATATCCCTGCATCATGTATGAGAAGGATACGGCTGGCGGAATTAAAGAAATGTTGAACACATACACCGTCAAACCCAACACCCAGTTTGTCGCCCAGGACGATTACGCAATGATCGCCATGGTCGAGCACGGCCTTGGCATCAGCGTACTGCCGGAGCTGGTCTTGCAGCGGACTCCCTACCGGATCGTCATCAAGGAGCTTGAACCGCCGCTCCACAGGGATTTGGGCCTCGCGTTCAAGCCGGAAGCCACCCGCTCCCCGGCAACCGGGCGTTTTTTAACCCATGTAAAAAAATGGGCGGCTGCCCAAGCCGGAAACTTGGGCAGCGAACCCTGATTTGGATGAAGCGGATTTATTTGTTCGCTGGAATATGGTCCAGGCTTCCGTGGTTTATTTCCGCCACAATATAGTCAATGAAATATTTGACAGCCAGAGGCAGGCTTTTTTTGTCTTTAAAAGCGATGCCGATCATTCGTGAAACCGGCGGATTGATTTCTCTTACCGCAATATGATAGGCAGTCCGGTTTAATACCAGCTCCGGAAGGATGCTGACGCCCAGGCCGTTTTCGACCATGGACATGATCGAGTAATCATCGTGCGCCCGAAAACAGATATTGGGCTGAAGGCCATTTTCTTGAAATTTTAAAAGAACCTCGTTGGTGTCGCCTTCCTCCAGAAGAATGAAAGGCTCTTTGACCAGCCTTTCGATGGGGATAGCCTGATAATCCGCAAGCGGGCAATTCTCCGGCATAATGGCCAGCATCCGGTCGCCTTTCAAGGAAATGGTTTCAAAATGGGATATCCCGACGGGATTGATAAAACCAAAATCCACTTTGCCATCCATAATCCAATTTTTGATACTGGTATAATCGCCTTGGTACAATTCGAATTTGATGCACGGATACTTTTGGTTAAAACCTTTCATCAAGGTGGGCAGCCAATGGCAGGACACGCTCGAATAAGTGCCGATCCGGATGATTCCGGATTCCAATCCGTGCAATTCCTGTACTTTTTCCGAAAGAACGCGGTGGCAATGACAAAGGTTTTGAATATGGGGCAGCAATTGGTCTCCTTCGGAAGTCAGCTGGATACCGCCCCGGCTCCGGATAAGCAAGGTTGTTTTCAGCTCGTTTTCCAAGGACTGAATCATCTGGCTTATTCCTGACTGGGTATAGCCAAGCGCCTCGCCGGCTTTGGTGAAACTGCCTAATTCGATGGTTTTAATCAAGGCCAGATATCGGTTCATCAATATACCTTCTTTAATCTTAAATTACGATTGCTAATGAAAAGCATAATAAACATACGTTTTACTGATTTATAAATTTATCCTATACTGAATTGAAAAATAGTGCAAGTCGTTTGAAATTTATGTTGAAGGGATTGAATTGATGCTGATCGCAGGCGTGAGGAATTGGCAAAAGAGAGAAGGGCAGGCGGCCGTCAGTGCGCTTTTTGCGGCTTTCCCGCATACGGTTCCCTTGACCTGCTACATTGCTGTCGGCGTGATTTACGGGATGTTGATGCAGTCAAAAGGCTATGGCGCCTTTTGGTCGGCGCTCATGAGCGCGGTTGCCTTTTGCGGGAGCATGCAATTTGTGGCGATTACCCTGCTGACGACCCTGTTCAATCCGGTTCAGGCTTTCCTTTTGAGCTTTCTGGTCAATGCGCGCTATTTGTTCTACGGCATTTCGATGCTGGACAAATATAAAGGGCTAGGAAAAATCCGTGGGTTTTTAATCTATTTTCTTTGTGATGAGATCTTTTCAATCTGTTATGCGCAGGAACCTCCTGCCGGCGTCAGCCGAAAACACTTTTTCTTTTTCATGTCGTTTTTGCCTTATTGCTATTGGGTGGCTGGAACCTTCTTAGGCGGCATCCTGGGCAATTATGCGACACTTGATCTGACTGGTTTTGATTTTGCCATGACAGCCTTGTTTGCCATCTTGTTTATGGACCAGTGGAAAGATGCCAAAAACAGGCGGCCGGCCCTGGTTGGAATAGGCTGTTCGGTGGCCAGCCTGGCCATTTTCGGCCAGAATCATTTTATTATTCCGGCGATGGCTTTGATGTTGGCCACGGTGACAATGGGGAGACAAAAATTATGCGCCTGACACCTGCGCAAACCCTCTTGACGATTTTGGCCATTACTCTGGGCGTCATGCTGACTCGGTTTTTACCCTTTCTGATATTCCCCGAACATAAAAAAGTGCCAGGCTTTGTTTCATACCTGGGCAAGATCCTGCCGGCGGCCATGATGGGATTCCTGGTCGTCTACGGTCTCAAGGGCATTTCGCTTGGGAAAACGCCTTTTGGCATTCCGGAGGCAATTGCCATGGCGGCAGTCGTTGGCCTGTATTCCTGGAAAAACAATGTCCTGCTCAGCATCGGAGGCGGCACTGCCGCGTATATGCTTCTGATGCAGGTGGTGTTTTGCTAGGAAAATCCGCTTTGGCCCCCGGATTAATGAATAGAAGTGGATTGATCGGCGAAAGTTTGCTAACATGAAAAGCGTAGTTAGCCAATCATTTTGATGAATCCGGGGAAATTTAATGAAAACCAGCGTCAAAAGTTTAGGGTCGGTTCATGTGGCGGTTTTGTTTTTTGGGTTGGCCGGTGTGATCGGCAAATTGACAAGCCTTCCAGCCGTTACGGTTACCTTGGGCAGAGTTTTTTTGTCCGCTTTGGCCCTTTTCGTTGTCATCAAGTTCAGAAAAGAAGACAGCCGCCTGTCCGGCAAAAGGGATTACCTTTTGATCATTGCAGCCGGAATAATCATGGCGGTTCATTGGACCGCATTTTTGCAGTCGGTCCAATTAACTTCAGTGGCTGTCGGAACGATCACGATGTCTACTTTCCCGTTATTTGCCGCTTTTCTGGAGCCCTATTTTTTCCACGAAAAGCTGAAACGATCAAGCCTAATCGAAGCTTTAATCATGTTATGCGGCGTCTTTTTGATTGTCCCCAAGTTCGATCTGGATAACCAGATCACCCTGGGTGTCATCTGGGGGATGGTCGGAAGCCTGACATATGCCGTACTTTCCCTTTTAAACCGCAATTTTTCAGAGCGGTACTCCGGGCGGGTCATCTGCTTTTATGAGCAGCTGACGGCAACCCTTGTTTTGTTGCCGACGCTCCTGTTTATCCATCCCGTGGCAAAAATTCAAGATATTGGGGCCTTGCTGGTTTTAGGCCTTGTCTGTACGGCGCTGGCCCATTCTCTGTTCGTCAGTGGATTAAAAAACATAAGCGTCCGCACTGCCGGAATCATATCCGGAATGGAATCCGTCTATGGGATTTTGCTTGCCATGCTGTTGCTTTGTGAAATACCGGGAATAAGGGAAATATCAGGCGGGATGATTATACTGGGTGTGACGCTTTATTCCACGATTTCAGCTAATTCTCCCCGGTTAAAAACAAAAGGTTAAGGGAGGAGGACGCCAGTATGAGGATAGGATATGCGTGCAAAACAATTGGCGTGCCGGATACGGACCAGAAAAGCTGTTTGCTGAAAAATGCCAATGCTGTGAAATTGTCGGAATTAATTACACATAATTTAACCTCGCTGGAAAATATGATCGACTATAACCGGTTCAACCATATCAGGCTGTTCCGGATCAGTTCCGATATAATCCCGTTTGGCTCAAGCCCGGAGGTATCGTATCCCTGGCGGGACGTTTTTGCTCAAAGGCTATTAAAAATCGGGCAAAAGATTCAAAACAGCAGCATGAGGGTTTCAATGCATCCCGGGCAATATACCGTATTAAACTCCACTTCGGCAGCGGTGGTGGCCAAGTCCATCGCGGACCTTGCTTACCATGCGGGATTTTTGGATAGTCTTGGCGTGAATGCCGAGAACAAAATCGTGCTGCATATTGGCGGCATCTACCAGGATAAGCAACTGGCCAAAGAACGGTTTGTCAATCATTTTTCCCAACTGGACGTTTTTTTGAAACAAAGGATCGTTTTGGAAAACGACGACAAATCCTACACGATAGATGATGTGCTCGATATCGGATCAAGGCTTGGCGTTCCGGTTGTTTTCGATAATCTGCACAATGCCTTGAATGGTTGCGACCCCGGAAAGAGCGACGCTTATTGGATCGGCCAATGCCTGAAGACCTGGCGCTCTGAGGACGGCCCGCAAAAAATTCATTATTCCCAGCAAGACCCGCAAAAGAAAACCGGTTCCCATTCCAACACGATACGGGTCAATGATTTTATGGAATTTTACAACAGTCTTGAAGAAAAGGGCATGGATGTCATGCTCGAGGTCAAAGACAAAAATCTGTCAGCCGTCAAATGCCAAAATTGCATTGAGACGGATTTGAAGATCACAGCTCTGGAATTGGAATGGAGCAAATATAAATACTCGGTTTTGGAATGGTCGCCGGCTGACTATAGGAGAATCAGACAATTGCTTCAGGATAAAAACGAATGCCCGGCTTTATCTTTTTACAATATTTTAGATACGGCCAGGCAACAGCCGGTCCGGATTGGCAATGCGCTCAATGCTGCGCAGCATGTCTGGGGATATTTCAAGGAATCGGCGACCCAAAAAGAAAAAGCTGATTTTCTAAAGCACATCCAAACTTGCCCCAAACCAGATTTGGCGGCAGAAATCCCCCCAAAAGACCTCAGGCAAATTAAAAAGCATCTTTATCAATTGGCCGTCAAATACGGTCAGGCCTATTTATTGAATTCATATTATTTTGTACTTTAGCGATTTGTGGCCATCTCAACTGTTTTCATAGTCAAAAAAGCGCTGAACCCGACAAAATAGCGGCTGGAAATGCCGTACTTCAGGTCGTCTCACGCTCGATCAATTGGCAGGGAAACAGGTGCCGGCCGGCGAGCTTGCACGCTGAATTCTTGTATGAGCTGAAATACTCGAAAGCAGTGTCGATCATGCTGTTGATGGGCAGCCGCATCGTTGTCAGGCGATAGGCGTCCCAGGAGCTTTGATTGATATCATCAAAACCGATGATCGAAAAATCTTCCGGTATGCGCAAGGGCGGATGACGGCGAATGGCGTCGATCGCGCCAAGCGCCATCAGGTCATTGGCGCAAAAGACGGCAGTCGGCTTGCCGTCATAATGCTCGATAATCCGGTTCATTGCCGATAAACCGGATTCATAGGTATATTCGCCTTTTTCAACCATGAAGCTGGAAAACCCCCATTCCTGAAGGCGTCCCAAAAATCCGTTCTGACGCTGGTAACTGCTTGGCATATGCGCTAGCCCCGATATAAAGGCAAAACTGCTGAATCCCTTGTTTTTGAAGAAATCCGCAACGATCCGCCCGCTGTCGACATCATCACTGGCGACAGAACAGTATTTTTCAGATACGATCTGGCGGTTGATCAAAACGACGGGAATCCGGGTCGGAATGCTCTTTTCGGCAAGCTGTTGGGAAAGCAGGGATGAAGCGATCAACAGCCCTTCAACGCGAAAACACATGGCTTCATTCAGGATGTCCTCGATGTTTGCCGACTTGGCATTATTGAACAAAAGCACTTTTTGTCCTCGTGCATTAAGTTTTTCAGAAATCAAGTGAATAAACGATGAGTAAAACGGGTTTTCAAAATGGTCAACAATGACGCCGATCATATTGGTTTTGTTGGAAACCAGGCTTCTGGCGATGGCATTGGGTAAATAATTCAATTCACGGGCAGCATTCATGACCCGCGACCGCGTTTCTTCACTCACGGATTCCGGATTGTTGAGCGTGCGGGAAACCGTGGCCTGTGATACACCAGCAAGTTTAGCGACGTCGATGGAGGTGTTTTTCCTTTGTACGGTCATAGTGTTATCAACCTGCTTTACCAGTTTATTTAAGGATTTTTGAAGGTCAATCCGATCCAAATGATTATACAATATTGCATACGGCAAGATAAACACCAATAAGATTTGAATACGTATCCATATTATTGATGAAATTTATAAAAATTTCAAGAGGATCTATGAATAATTTTTCAAAAACGGGTTTTCCAGTTAGAAAAAAGGTGATCAGAAGTTAAATGAAACGATTTTTCATTCTGATATTGACAGGAGGCGATGATGCAAATATAATTTGGATACAAGAAATGAATACGTATACTTACGCAAAATGATCATTCTCTCCGCTTAGAAAACTTGCGGTAAACCCACAATACCTATCTTGAGAGGATTGTACCTATGGAAAAGAAGCTGATGAAAAAGAAATCGGACAATCTGATTGGATTTTTATTTCTTTCGCCGACTTTTTTACTCATTATCTGTATAACCTTCATTCCGATCGGGATGGCATTCAGCACCAGCCTGCACTCGACCAATTACGCGATTGTTGGCGATTTTGTCGGACTAAAGAATTACATGACTGTCCTGGGTGGCAAAGCCGGATGGTTGAACATCCTCAATTCAATCGAATATGTTTTGCTTTCACTGATTCTGGTCATGCCCCTGGGCGTCGGCATCGGCACCTTGTTGAACCGGAAGATCAAGGGGATCAGCTTTTTGCGCACCCTGATCATTATCCCCTGGGTCTTGTCCCAGACTGTCACGGCATTACTCTGGAAATGGATTCTCAATGGCAACTTCGGACCGGTCTCCTATTGGCTATATCAGCTGACCGGCTCGAAATTCGACTTTTTCAGCACCAACTTGCCGGCAAAGATCGTTGTTGTCATGGCCAACGTCTGGAACTCATTGCCGGTAGTCATCATCCTGACGCTTGCGGCTTTGCAGTCGATTCCGAATGAATTGTATGAATCGGCGAAGATCGATGGCGCAACTCCCTGGAAAGCATATATCCATATCACGCTTCCGCAGATCAAGCCGACCCTGGCTTCTGTCCTGGTTATGCAAAGCATGGAATACTTCAACATGGTCACCATGATCTATGTTCTGACCGCCGGCGGGCCTTTGGGGGCAACGCAAACACTCAGCCTTGCGGCCTTCCAGAACGGTTTCGATTTCTGGCACATGGATATTGCGGCGGCTTTCAGCATCATCATATTCCTCCTGAACATTGTATTTAGCCTGACCTATATCAGGATTATGAAGTCATCAAGTAATTGAGGAAAGGTGGTTGATGATTATGGTTATTCACAAAAAAAGCAAGCTCGAACAAACACCTTTCGCAGATGCCGTAACGTTGATAGTCTTGGCCATATTCGCAATCGTAGCATTATTCCCCGTATTTTGGGGCCTTTCGACCGCATTGAAGCCGGACGGTGAAGTCAGCAGCTTCCCGCCGGCCATGATTCCAAGCCAGCTGAACTTTGATAATTTTTATAAGGTTGTTTTCCAATCGGAATTTGTAACCTATTTCATGAACAGCATCCTGATCACCGGCATCTGCATTGTCACAGCGACTTTGGTAGCTTCTCACGCGGCTTTCGCGGTCACGTATTTTGATATCAAATTCAAGAACACCATGATGTTTATCATTTTAATGACGAGCATGATTCCGCCGGTTGCACTTCTGGTGCCGCTTTATATGATGTCGGTCAAAGTCGGCCTCTACGACACCCGGTTTCTGATGACGCTGATTTATACAGCGTGGCGGGTGCCCATCCTGACCTGGATCATGCGGGGATTTTTTGAAAAACTGCCCAAGGAGATTGTCGAAGCCGGCATTATCGATGGCTGTTCCAAACCGAAAATCTTCTACAAATTGATTTTGCCGATATCCAAGCCGGGCATTGTGGCAGCAGCCTTGCTATCCGCCGTCTATGTCTGGAACGACTTCCTCGTATCCTTTACCTTCACCACGAAAAATAGTTTGCGCATGTTGTCAGTCGGCCTTTACCAGTACATTTCGCAATATGGTATTCAGTGGGGGCAGCTGATGACTGCCGTCATGATATCGATCATTCCGATCGTCATCTTGTTCATCGTCTTGCAGAAAAACTTTGTCGAAGGTATGGCTGCAGGTGCTGTCAAGGGATAATTGCTCGAGCTTTTCAAATTGCATTCGCAAAAAACAAAAAAATGGAGGGAAATCACATGAAAAAACTACTGGCTCTGTTCGTTGTCGCGATCATGGTTGTATCATTGGCGTCATGCGCGACGAAAACCACCACCACCACCACTGCCGGAACATCGCAAACATCCGGTACCACAGCAACAACAGGCACGTCTGTAAATCCAGGCAAAGTGAATATGAAATTCTGGATCTTCCTGGATCCGACCTCCACGGAAGATCCCCGCAGTGTTGTTCTCAAGGGAATCGTCGATGATTATAATGCCAACAATACTTTTGGCAACAAAATTACAGTCGAGAGCATCCACTGGAGCAAATTCGAGTCGCAAGTCATCCAGGCTGCCGCTGCAGGAACCGGACCGGATATCCTGAACAGCTTCTCGGATCAGCTGATGCAGCATATTGACGCTAAAACCGTTCAGCCGATGACCGCCTATGCCAAAAAATTCATTCAGAAAAATCCGGATTATATTCACACTGTGGAAAAGCTGACCCAGCAGGACGGCGAAATTTATTCATTGCCTTGGGAAAGCCGCGTAACCGTCATGTGGTATCGTGCAGACAAGTATGCGAGCGTGCCCAAATCCTGGGACGAGCTTGCGGCCAGCGGATCCGCCGCGACTGAAGACCTGGCCCTCGGCTTTGCCCTGGGCTTAAGCGAAGGCAGCAACGGCACCGGCTTGATGGAAACTTTCGTACCGTGGCTGCGTTCCGCGGGCGGCGACCTCTTTGATGATCAAGGCAAGGCAATCTTCAACAGCGCCGCTGGCGTCAAAGCAGTCAATTTCATCAAATCCCTGGTTGACAAAGGCTGCATGGACCAGACAACGTTGAACATGACCTACGACGATATTGTCAATGGTTTCAAAGCCGGTACTCTGCTGGCAATTAACGCTGGTACCCAGAGAGCCGCAACCATCAAAGCCTCCAACCTGGCTGCCAACTTCAAAACCGCTCCGATTCCTGGCGTGGCATCCTCCGCACCCGCTCCGGCATTCGTTGCCGGCCAAACCCTGGCGATCGGCAAATACGCCCAGGACACCGAGATGGCTTTCGATTTCATCAAGACCTTCTATACGGTTGACAACCAGAAAAAATGGATGAGCGCCAAAGTCATGCCGATCCGTACAGCCGTCTATGAAGATGCCGAAATCAAAGCCATGGCCAACTATGACGAGATGCTCATGTGGAGTGAATATGCCAAGACCGGTTCAATGACCTTCTTCCCGGCGGACTACACCGAGCTCGAAGTCAAGGTCGCCCAAGCTGTTCAGACCGTTGTCTTCCAGGGCGCAGATGCGCAGAAGGCACTGGACGATGTTGCCAACTGGTACAACAATAAGTAAAAAATTCAGGAACAGGCCTTTTCAGGTATAGAACTTGATGGCCTGACAGATCAGCCAATACTTGAGAAACTGTTTCCCCGCCTGTTTTTGGCGGGCGGGGAAACCAGCCGTTTTTATTGGAACGATCCAAGTCATGAATTACTGATAAAAAGAGAAAGGTTATCATATGAAACAAATTTATGATGTCATTGTTGTAGGCGGCGGGCCTGCTGGAATCATGTCGGCGATGACAAGTGGGAAGCTGGGCGCCACAACACTGTTGATTGAAAAAAACGGATTTCTTGGCGGCGCTGCAACAGCGGGTGTTCTGGGACCAATCTCTCCGTTCCATTATAAAGATGAACAAGTCATCAATGGCGTGCCGCAAGAATTCATGGACCGCCTGGTCAAGGAAAAAGGCAGCACCGGGCATATGAAGACCATTGATCCCTATGGCAGCGGTGATTCCCTTGGATTTTATGATCGTGAAAAGTACAAATATGTTGCGGCTGAAATGCTGATGGAATACGGGGTAGATATCCTGTACCATTCCATGATCGAATCCGTGAATTGCCATAACCACCAATTGACCGGCCTGACGACAATGTCCAAAGGCGGCTGCAAATTGCATTTTGACGCACAGGTCATCGTGGACGCGACTGGCGATGGCGACATTGCCGTCCTCGCAGGCGAGAATTATACCATTGGCGATGCGATGACGCATAAGGCATCACCTTCGTCGGCCATGTTTGAAATGGCCAATGTGGATACCGAAAAGGTATTCCGGTACATTATGGAAAATCCGGACGATTTTGAATTTAAATCGGACATTGTCCCCATGCGTGAATTCGATGACCGGCTGAAACAGCAATATTATGTTGCTCAGGGATTCAAAAAGCTGATCAAGATTGCGGTGGAAAAGGGCGAACTCAAATTTGGCAGGGATTCTGTTATCGTTTTAAACGGCATTCATCCCAATACGATGCACTTCAATGCGACGCGCGTTTGCGGAAAAAATGCCACGGATGTGGTTGAAAGAACTGAGAGCGAGCTGGATGGCAGACGCCAGATTGAATCAATCTCCGAGTTCATGATCAAATATATACCTGGATTTGAACAGGCCTTTGTCAGCGTGACTAATTCGGAAATCGGCGTCCGTGAGACACGCCATATTGAAGGGCTTTATACGTTGACGGGTGAAGACGCCTACGAAGGCCGCAAGTTTGCGGATGTTGTTTCAAGAGGCTATTTCCCCATCGATCTGCATAATCCGGATGGAGCGTCAGGTTACGGCAGCGGCGGTGTCTGGCAGGTTTTGAAAGATACTTTCGATATTCCTTACAGATGTCTTGTGCCCAGGCACATCGACGGATTGCTGCTGTCTGGCCGTTGCATTTCCGGAACCAGCGAAGCCCATGGCTCGTATCGGACCCAGGGCGGGATCATGGGCATTGGTCAAGCTGCCGGGGCGGCGGCCGCTCTTTGCGCCAAAAACGGCGTGCAGCCGCGTGAGCAGGATGTCAAGGAAATTCAAAAAACGCTGATTTCCATTGGCGCATCGGTTTATCGCGACGAAAAGAAAACCGCTGAAGAAAAAGCCCGGGCCAGGAAAATAACGCAGGAATTTATTGCCGCCCATCAGGACCATCTGATCACAAGCCCAAAAATCCTTAAAACATACGAAGATTGACCAGTATCGACAGCTGGTCAAAATGCCGGGAGAACTGCATAGCCGTACTCCCGGCATTTTTGCATTTCCATGCAGATTGATTATAATAGCATCATCATATTAGTTGGAGGAAAAGGCTGATGGACCGTTTTAAGATCGAGGCGCCCAATTGCCTGTTGATGCTGATCGATTTGCAGGAAAAGTTGATTCCCGCTATGAATCAGGGTCAGGATGTCATCCGCAAATCATTGATCATGGTTGAGATTGCCCAAGCCATGGACATCCCGGTTATTCTCACAGAACAATATCCGGAAGGGCTTGGCCCAACGACGCCGGCTCTTTTGGCGGCGTGCCCCGGACCGGTATTCAAAAAACTCAAGTTTTCGGCTTGCACCCCTGAGGTTAGGGCTGAGATCACATCGCAAAACCGCAAACAGATCATTATTTGCGGAATGGAAACGCATGTCTGCGTTTTTCAAACGACACGCCAATTAATTGCTGAAGGATATGATGTCTTTATTTTGCAAGATGGAGTCTGTTCCAGAACCGAAGCCAATTATCGGAATGGACTGCAGCTGATGCAGCAAATGGGCGCGATCATCACCAATTTGGAAACGGTCTTGTTCGATTTGCTGGTTGAAGCCAAAACGCCGCTGTTCAAGCGGCTTTCCAAGCTTATCCGCTGATGTGCGCCGTGAGCTTGATTGTAATAATGTGATATCTGTGTTATTATATTTTGATCAATCAGAAGCTTTATACAGAAAAAACGGCCAGATTGCGGCATTGATATAAATATAATAATTTTATGGAGGCACATATGCCTGATTCAAGAAAACAAAATGGAACAAAAATTGCGATATTGATTCCCTGCTTCAACGAGGAGCAGACGATCGGCAAAGTCATCGGCGATTTTCGGGCAGTCCTGCCTTTGGCGGATATTTACGTTTTTAACAACAATTCAACCGACCGGACAACCGAAGTTGCCAAAGCTGCCGGCGCGATAGTCCGGCAGGTCTACCAGCAAGGCAAAGGCAATGTCATCCGGGCTATGTTCCGCGAGGTCGAAGCCGACTGCTATTTGATGATTGATGGCGATGACACCTATCCGGCAGAATATGCACAGGGCATGACCGACATGATCCTGGCTGGCCGGGCGGACATGGTCATCGGGGACCGGCTTTCAGCGACCTATTTTACCGAAAACAAGCGGCCATTCCATAACCTTGGCAATCGGCTTGTCCGCTATTTGATCAACCGGATCTACAGAAGCAATGTCCGCGACATTATGACCGGCTATCGCGCATTTAGCCGGGCCTTTGTCAAAACATTTCCGGTGCTGTCCAAAGGATTCGAGATTGAAACCGAAATGACCATCCATGCGCTTGACAAAAACTTTCTTTTGACTGAGGTGCCGGTTGATTATCGGGACCGGCCGGCCGGCAGCCAATCTAAACTGAACACCTATACGGACGGGCTCAGGGTGTTGAAAACCATTTTTACACTTTATAAGGATTATCGGCCGCTTTCCTTTTTCGGCTGGTTTTCCCTGATTTTGCTGTTGCTGTCGATGGCCTTTTTCATTCCGGTTCTGGTCGAGTACCAGAAGACCGGTCTTGTCGAGCGGTTCCCAACCTTGATTGTATCCGGATTTGTCCTGCTCGCCTCTTTGTTGTCCTATGTTTGCGGCCTCATTCTGGACGTTGTCGCCAAAAAGCAGCGTCAGCAGTTTGAATTGATTTTGAATCAAAATGTGATGCTGGAGCGTCTGATCAAACATGATTGAAACCAGGAAGAAGGCAGCGGATAAACAGAATCCCCGGCATTTGAAAGCCTCATTTGGGTCAAACCAGACAAGGGTCTGGCTGATGTCGGCTTTGCTCTCTTTACTGTCAGCCGCCGGGCTTTTTAAATTGTATGGCCAACCCTTGAACAGCCTGCTTTTTGCGGCAGTTTTTCTAGGGTGTTTGGTGCTTTATAGCTGGATCAACCGGAATAAATTGCTGCTGTGGCATCCGTTTTCGATGATCCTGTCGCTTGTCCTGGCCGCCTTTTTGGTGGTTGGCCATAACCTTTTCAAATACTCTTACGGCAAAACACGCCCGTTTCTATTGGTGCAACCAGCAAAATCAGCGCTTGGCATCCTTGGTATCGGCTTGCTGTTCTGGGCTATTCTGGGAGCGCTGAGCTGGTTTTCCCAAAAGCACGGCTTCAAAGAACCGGAATCAGCGGTGAACCCTTTTGCCAGGATCGGGGTGAAACGGGACCCCTGGCTTTTATTTTTCGGCTTGCTGCTGCTCTGTTATCTTCCCTATTATCTGGCCTTTTTCCCGGGCATTCTTACAAATGATTCAACTGCCCAATGGGCACAGGCTATCGGCCAGGTCAGCCTCAGCAATCACCATCCGGTTTTGCATACTTTGTTGATGCGCCTGTGCTTGTGGCTGGCCGGCATTTTTGGCGGCGGCGCCACCGCGGCGGCGGCCTTGTTTTCAGCCGGACAGGTATTATTTATGGCGGCGGTGTTTGCAACCGTTTTGCGGTTCCTGACCAGATTGAAGCTGCCCCGCTGGGTGATTTTCCTGGCGATCCTCTACTATGCCGTCAATCCCCTGCATGGCTATTACAGCGTAACCCACTGGAAAGACATTCCGTTTGCCCTGGTCATGACGCTTCTTGCCCTACAGCTGATCGTCTGGGTACGGGCAAAAGACCAGAAAATCTCGGCCCGCCAATTGCTGGCGATGGCTTTAACGCTTTTAGCCTGCGCATTTTTAAGAAACAACGGCCTCTATATCATGATCATCATGGTTCCGGTTCTGATTTTCTTGAATAAAACATCGAGAAAGTCCAGGAGCATCGTCTTATTGTCAGTTTTAGCCTTGAGTCTTCTTATCCAGGGCCCGGGATATCGTTGGCTTGGCATTGAAAAATCGGAATTTGCCGAATCGCTGGCGGTTCCGCTGCAGCAGATCGGCCGGATCGCGGCAACTGGCGCCCCTTTGACAGAAGAGCAAAAGGCGGACATCGAGCAAGTGATTCCTTTATCCGATTTGAAGGCCAGCTACAAAAACTTTACAGCTAATCCGATCAAATTCCACAAAAACTTTCAGGGCGCGGCTATCGATGAAAACAAGGGGCGCTACTTGTCGCTGTGGGGCACTTTGGTCCTGGAAAATCCGATTGTAGCCACAGAAGCATTTCTATCGATCAATTATGGCTTCTGGTATCCGGAAATCGGCAATTGGTCAGTTGGCACGAAAATATACAACAACAAGCTTGGCCTTTCCACAAAATCGCTGGCCCCGGATATCCAGCGGTTTTTGCTTAAGCTTGATCCCTACGAGCTGATCAAAAGGGAATTGCCCTTCGCCTATTTTGTTTTTGGCGTTGGCATGATGTTCTGGTCTATTGTCCTGGCCGCCTTCATGATCTGGTCACGCCGCAAGATTCGCGATATTTTGATATTATTGCCATTTATCATCCTATGGGGGACCTTAATGATCGCAACGCCGGTGTTTTGCGAGACCCGTTATGTTTACAGCCTTTTCTGCCTGCTGCCGCTTTCGGTTTATTTGATCTTTTTGCGCCAGCCGCAAAAATAGTATCTGAATTCGCGAAATTGCCTTAAAATAGAATCAAGGGAGGGATACACAATGTTTTTTAATTATTACATTCCAACAAGGATCTTGTTTGGCAAGGGCCAGCTCGAAAAGCTGCACCGGCAGGTGTTGCCTGGTAAAAAAGCCCTGATTGTGATTTCTTCCGGGAAAGCGGTCCGCCAGAACGGCTATTTGAACCGCCTGGAAAAACAGCTGGATCTGGCAGAAGTTGGGTATGTCGTTTTTGATAAAATCTTGCCCAACCCGATCAAGAAGCATGTCATGGAAGGCGGAATGCTGGCACGTGAGCAAGGCTGCGACTTTGTCATCGGCCTGGGCGGCGGAAGCAGCATCGATGCTGCCAAGGCCATCGCGGTAATGGCCACAAATGCAGGCGACTACTGGGATTACATCGGCGCCGGGACCGGCTTGGGCAAAAAAGTAGCGGTTGATCCGCTGCCGGTCGTCGCGATTACCACGACTGCAGGGACAGGAACCGAAGCTGACCCGTGGGCGGTGGTGACCAATGAGGCTACAAACGAAAAAATCGGATCCGGTTACGACAAGACCTTCCCGGTGCTGTCGATCGTCGATCCAGAACTGATGTTGACTGTGCCGCCAAAATTGACTGCTTTCCAAGGCTTTGACGCATTGTTCCACAGCGCGGAAGGCTACATCAATACTGCTGCCACGCCGATCAGCGACCTTTATGCCATCAAATCAATCGAGCTGATCGGCAAAAGCCTGGCTGCAGCAGTCAGAAATGGTCAAGACGAAGCCGCAAGAACCGATGTCGCTTTGGCTAATACCTTGGCGGGCATGGTGGAATCAACTTCCAGCTGCACATCGGAGCATTCCCTGGAACACGCCCTGAGCGCCTTCCATCACCAGTTGCCGCATGGCGCCGGGTTGATTATGATCAGCAACGCTTATTATGCTTATTTCGCTAAAAAACATGCCTGTGATGAGCGAATGGTGGCGATGGCCAAGGCTCTTGGCAAAACTGATTCTTCCAAACCAATGGATTTTGTCGAAGCGCTTGCCGAACTGCAAGAGGCCTGTGGGGTGGCGTCATTGAAAATGTCCGAGTATGGCATCAAAAAAGAGAATTTCGCCCGTTATGCCCAAAATGCCCGGTCAACGATGGGCGGATTGTTCGATGGCGATCCTGCGCCGCTTTCAGATGCCGACAGTGTTGCGATCTATGAGGCTTCATACCGCTAAAGATGAGGTGATACGATGATCCGGCAAGCGTTGGAAGCGTATTTTCGTCAACTTGACCGCTCATTTTTTATCGACAATGAAAATAAGAATTGGGCCTATCTTGATGAGGCGTTGCCGATTGGCTACGGTCAAACGATTTCGCAGCCCAGTCTCGTTCTAGCCATGACGGATCAACTCGAACTTGAAGAAGGCAGCAAAGTCCTGGAAATTGGAACCGGGTCAGGTTACCAGACGGCATTGCTGGCTAAATTCTCCGGTGAAGTTTATACGGTTGAGCGGATTGCCGATCTGTCTAAAAGAGCCAAGGAAAGGCTGAATCAGCTCGGATTTAACAATGTATATTATCAGATCGGCGACGGCAGTGAAGGCTGGCCTGAAAAAGGGCCGTTTGACCGGATTGTCGTGACGGCGGCGGCGGGAAGGATTCCGCCGGCACTGGTCGACCAACTGAAAAACAACGGGCGGATGATTATTCCGGTCGGCCAGCGGGGCGTGCAGGATCTGCTTTTGATTACGAAAGACCCGTCTGGAAATCTTCATCACAAAGTATTGGAAAAAGTCGTCTTTGTGGAGCTGAAAGGCCGTTACGGCTGGTTGGACTAAACGATAGCCCAAACGATCGGCTACCTGATCGCCTGGATGATCAGCGGAATGATCCGGGACGCGACATGAACATCCTTGGTGCTGACCCAAATCAGCAAAGGCTTCATTTTATTCCATTTGACTTGCTGATGATGCACGGTTTCCGCAGTATTCTGGATGATTTTGATCTGATTGATTATTTCGGCTTTTTCCGTTTCGTCGATGGATGGCACTTTTTCAAGCCAGCGGATGACCTGCGCGACATGCTCATCAAGGGTCATGATTTGATCGGCAACGCCCGCCAGGTTGCGGTAGGCGCTTGAAGCCGAATGCGGAACGGCTGCAAAGTTATCTGAACTCAGCGTGGATTTAAAAATAGTCAGCTTGCCCAGGATCATTTCAATGTCATCAAGGTAGAATTGAGTGATCGAAGCCATCAAACCACCATACCAGCCAGGAACGATGCTGGCGAAAACAGCGGTCGCTTCGGCACTAAGCTGTCTTGCGCCCTTAATGTCTTTCTCCTTGAGAATGTTTTTGCATTTTTTAATATAGTGATCACACTGCTCACTAAGCGGTTTTCGCATGATGTCAATCCTCGAAGAAAAATGGCGTACAATCATAGGCCTTTTTATCAGCATTTCTAAATATAGCAAAATATTGACATTTATGCTAGTAAATCGGCTCGACGGACCAGCCATTTTATGGCAAAATGAGCAAGAGGTGATTGAAATGTCTGATGATCCGCAAAGCCGTTTTCAAAAGGATCAACTGCTGATTGATGATTTGAGCCAAGATGAGTCAGTCCGTCAATCGGCCCGCCTGCGTCAGGCCTTTTGGCAGGCAAGATTTAAGAAAGTAAAGCATAGCGATTCGCTGGCCGATTCTTTTGTCGGCTTGTGGGCAAACTTGAGCATTCTTGGGAACGGCAGCCAAACCGTGTTTGGCAAAAAGCAGACTGTCCGGGATATCGAGAAGTTCTTTAAACAACCGCAATTGCAGGAAGCGATCCAGAGCGCCGGCGATGATGCCAAAGAACTGCTGCTGGCGGAATTGTCCGATTCGGCGGAAATTTATTTGCAGACTTGCTGCTCCGACTCGCATTATAGTTCAATGCTATTCGGATTTGTCAAACTGAAAGACAAAGATATTGCTGGCAAAGCCGCCAGAGACGTTGCCTACAATATCATTGGCGTTCTTATTAATATTGGCCGGCCGGCATGGAGCGACCAGATGATCCAGGCCATGTGGCAAAAATGGCCTGGCGTGTTCCCCAAATATCCAGATTTGCTTGCTGATCAAATCAGCGGGATGGATCCGGAAATCAGCCGGCAAATTTTGATGATTGTTGGTCAATCCTAGATAGGCGTTCAATCCATGGGGCTTGATGGGCTTTGGCTATTGGCGCTTAAATCCGCGAATAGCCAAAGCTGTTGACGAGCGCATCGATTTTGCGGTGCGCTTTGCAGTCAGGGCAGTCTGCTGGCGAATATGTGGCATATCCAGGCACATCGTCTTCGGTGAAGATGGAATGGACCGTTGTATCGCCAATGCTGGAAATAGCGCTGAAGATGGCGCAGATGCCGCTGATGCGGCCACTATAGTAGTTGATGCATTCGATGGCCTGATTCAAGGTGTTGCCGGTCGTCACCGAGGCGACAAGCAGCAGAACGTTGCGATTCCAGATCATGGGCTGCATATTGTCGCGGAACATCAACTGCCCGCTGGTATTGATTTCGGGTGTCAGTATGGCAATTTTGCCGCCGGCATTAATCGAACGGGGGTCGCCGTCACACAGTGCCGCAGCCAGAAAAGCCGCCAGAACTTCGGTCCCGTCCAGACACACGATAGTATCAACAGGCGTCAGCTGGGCATATTGGATGGCTAATTCCTGGGCGGCCAGCCTGGCAACAGGATGCTGGCATTTGATATGGGTCATGTCCACATAAAAATTGATGTGTGAATGTCGGGTCGCGAAATGGCCAGGCATGACGCGGATACTGATTGAAGCTTGGTTTTTGGAACTGATCTCTTTGAAACGTGTTTCCATTTTCTGTCCCTCCTCATCAGCTTGAAAAGCGGTTAACAATTTGCTGTGCTGCCGGATAACGTTCTGGAAAATACACGGTATAACAATTCCATTATAAGCGGTTGAAAGCGAATATTCTATACCTTGGCTGCAACGGTCCCATTTAAGGGTTCGAAGCTTCGCGGCAGTATCTGGCGGCAAAATCCCCTGCCAGAAATCCGGTTGAAAAAGCTGCCTGCAGGTTAAATCCGCCGGTATCGCCATCGAGATCGAGAACTTCGCCCGCCAGATAAAGACCGCTGATCAGGCGGGAAGCCATGGTCTTGGGATCGACCTCGCCAAGCTTGATCCCGCCGGCAGTTACCATGGATTCCTGGTAACCTCGGGTTCCTTTAATCGGCAGAATCAGTTTTTTGATAGTCTCCGCCAATTTTGAAAGCTGCCGCTTGCTGGTTTGCGCGCAGGTTTGCTCAGGTGGTATTTGACAGACCGGCAAAAGGGAAAGCAAAAGGGCTTTAGGGACCAAACCTTCGCAGTCTAGCGCGTTTTTAAGATATTGACGGGGCTTGGCCGCAATCTCCCGGTTAAGGCATGCCAATATCGCCGATTCACTATGGCCGGGCAAAAGATCCAGCTGGATTTCCCAAATGGGCTTTTCACCCTCATTTGCCTGGGGAATTTCATCAGGGATCTTTGCTCTGGAAAGACGCAGAATGACCGGCCCGGACAGGCCAAAATGGGTCCAGAGCAATTCGCCTTGCTCCTGGCCGGCCGGCCGGCCGTTTTTTAGAAGGACAGCCCGGACAGACGGGCAGGCAAGCCCGCTTAAAGAATGGACCCACTTTTCGTCGACAACAAATGGCACCAGGCCCGGCCGAACCGGGGTCAAATGGTGCCCCAGGCTTTGGGCCAGAAGAAAGCCGTCGCCGGCTGATCCGGCTTTGGGCCAGGACTTGCCGCCGGCGGCGAGAATGACTGCAGTTGCCGGATAATCGGCATGGTCGGTCGAAACGCCGATAATGCGCCCGTTATGGCAGTGAATGGCTTTGACAGCTTGCTTTGTCTGGATTCGGACGCCATTTTCGGACGCCAGCTTCAATAAGGCGGCCAGGACGTCACTGGCTTTGTTGCTGGCGGGAAAGATTTTGCCGGAAGGCTCTGTGATCACCAAAACCCCTTGTGCAGCAAGCAGATTGATCAGTTCGGGCCGAAAAAAGCGGCTGAAGGCAGGATAAAGAAATCGCCCTTGCCCAAAAAACTGCCCGATGAACGAAGCGAGATCCGCGGCATTGGTCAAATTGCAGCGCCCGGACCCTGTTATCAGCAATTTGCGCCCGGGATCGGGCATTTTTTCCAAAAGCAGAACCGCCGAGCCGAGGCTGGCGGCCCGGATTGCCGCCATCAGGCCAGCCGGGCCCGCTCCGATGACGATGATCTGACTGCCATGCTGTGCTTTTCCCATTGAAAACCAACCTTTCTCCGCCATTATATAGCACATCATGCCTGCACATAAACAATGACGGGCAATTTTGTGATAATATTAAAACAAAAGTATTTTTCAGGAGGCTGGCGGAAGTGGTATTGACAGACTTGTTTTGGCGTTTTGTCGGCTACAGCTTTTTGGGTTGGATTCTCGAATCGACCCTGTTTTCCATTGATCAACGCCACCTGGTCAACCGCGGATTTTTGAACGGGCCGATTTGCCCGATCTACGGCAGCGGCGCCGTTTTGCTTCTCCTGGCCTTAAACCCGCTGCGCAGCCAGTGGCTGCTGGTATTTCTCGCCGGCATTTTGCTGACGACAATCCTGGAATATCTGACCAGCTGGCTGATGGAAAAACTGTTTCATGCCCGCTGGTGGGATTACAGTGACAAACGCTTTAATTTGAACGGCCGGATAGCCTTGCCAAATTCCCTGGCCTGGGGCGTGCTTTGCCTTTTGCTGATTTATGGGATTGATCCGCTGTTCAGTAAATTATTGATAATCATCCCCGATCATTTGCGCGTGCTTTTTGCGGCAATCGTCTTAATGCTGATTATGGCCGATTTGGCTGTAACCATAGCCGGGACAATCAGCTTGAACCGCCAGCTGGCACGCTTGCAGGAAATGATCCAGCTGGTCCGGCAAAAAAACAGCGAGTTTGGTGAAAACTTGCAGCAACGCCTGGTGTTTCTAACCAAAAGCTTTCAGGAATGGCGGCAGCAAGCCAAGCGGATCAATTCTGTCCAGCGCCGACTCTTGCAGGCTTTCCCGAATCTGAAGTCTTTGCGTTATCAGGATGCCCTGCAAAAACTGCGCCACAGGATCAAAAAGCAACGCCGCCACCTGGTCTGGCCGGATGCCGACATTATGCTGCTGCGCAGCCAATTGCCATCCCTTAGGCAAAAGGATCCAAAATCAATTCATTCAGATGCTCCAAAAGCAGGAAAATCCAAAGACTGACAAGAAGGATGATTTGATCATGCGTGAGCAAAACCCGATAATCCTTGCCCTGATCGGCGGACTTTTTACCTGGGGCGTGACTGCTTTGGGCGCAGCCATGGTTTTTTTCTTCAAAACAATCAACAAGCACATTCTGGATGCCATGCTTGGATTTGCCGGCGGGGTGATGATCGCGGCTTCCTTCTGGTCGCTTTTGCTGCCTGCTTTGAACATGTCCACCGGACCTGCTCCCGCCTGGGTTCCTGTGACGGTTGGATTTTTATCCGGCGGCGCTTTTTTGTATTTTGCGGATCAGCTGCTGCCGCATCTGCACATTACCCCCGGATCATACCCGGAAGGGCTGCATACTCATCTGAAACGCAGCGCACTGATGATTCTGGCGATTACCCTGCATAACATTCCGGAAGGGCTATCGTTCGGGGTCGCGTTTGGATCGATAAGCGAAAATCCCGCCCAATTTACTGCCGCGGTTACCCTGGCGCTTGGCATTGGGCTGCAAAACTTTCCGGAGGGCGCAGCAGTTTCAATCCCGCTGCGCCGTGAAGGCCTGACGCGCTGGAAAAGTTTTCTGATCGGGCAAGCGTCCGGAATGGTCGAGCCTGCAGCCGCTGTCCTGGGGGCTGCGCTGGCGCTTGGCATCCACAGCATTTTGCCGTATGCGCTTTCCTTTGCCGCCGGAGCCATGATTTTCGTAGTCGTTGAAGAAATGATTCCTGAATCCCAGGAAATCAATCATCGGCATCTTTCCACGCTGGGCACGATGTTTGGTTTCGCTTTGATGACCTTTCTCGATGTTACCTTGGGATAGTCCTGAAGGCTGACCGATCAGGTCAGGACTGCCGAAAACGGAAGGCCTTGATTCCCGGATAGGCAGCGGCATCTCCCAGCGATTCTTCGATGCGCAGCAATTGATTGTATTTGGCGACACGGTCGGTTCTTGACGGCGCTCCGGTTTTAATCTGGCCGGCATTTGTGGCAACCACGATATCGGCAATCGTGACATCTTCAGTCTCGCCGGAACGATGGGACAAAATGGCAGTCCAGCCATTTTGCCCGGCCATTTCGATGGCCTGAAGCGTTTCGGTCAATGTGCCGATTTGATTGAGCTTGATGAGAACAGAGTTGCTGACGCTAAGGTCGATTCCTTTCTGGATGCGCCGGGTGTTTGTCACAAAAAGATCATCGCCAACAAGCTGAATCTTGCCGCCCAGCCGCTTGGTCAGCAGCTGCCAGCCTTCCCAATCATCTTCGGAAAGGCCGTCCTCCAGCGATATGATCGGATAACGCATAACCAGGTCGGCCCAGAAATCAACCATTTCGTTTCTGGTCTTCATGACCCCTGACTTCCAAAATAAATATTGGCCTTCATGGCCAGCCTTGGCGGCAGCCTCGTAAAGTTCAGTGGCTGCAGCGTCCATGGCGATGAAGAAGTCGATGCCCGGCCTGAATCCTGCCAGCTCGATAGCCTGAACGATCAATTGCAGAGCCTGTTCGTCACTTTCAAAATTGGGGGCAAAACCGCCTTCATCACCAACTGAGGTGCCATATCCCTTGCTTTTCAAAAGCTTCTTCAACGTGTGGAAGACTTCGACACTCCATTGCAAGGCTTCGCGAAAGGTGCTGGCCCCCACTGGCATGATCATGAATTCCTGCAGGTTGATGCTATTGTCGGCATGCTTGCCGCCATTAATGATATTCATCATCGGCACGGGCAGCAGATGGGCATTGATGCCGCCGATATAGTGGAAGAGATCAAGGCCAAGAGATTTGGCCGCAGCTTTGGCCGCGGCAAGCGAGACTGCCAGAATGGCATTCGCGCCCAGCCTTTTTTTGTTTTCGGTTCCGTCCAAATCAATCAGCAGCTGGTCCAGCGCGCGCTGGTCGAAAACATTGATGCCGATCAGCTCCGGGGCGATCATTTCGTTGATATTGTCGACGGCTTTGCGAACGCCCAAACCAAGATAGCGCCCGGGATCATGATCGCGCAGTTCGACGGCTTCATAGGCGCCGGTCGAAGCCCCGGAAGGTACGGATGCCCGGCCAATAGAACCGTCTTCAGTCTCGATTTCAGCCTCGATGGTCGGATTGCCGCGCGAGTCGATTATTTCGCGGCCCCAGACACGGGTAATCATCAATTCCTGAATCATAATAGCGTCAACCTCCTTCGGTTAACCTGCCCCTTGCCTGACCAACCAGCCAGTTTGCCAGATGATGCCCGGAGCGCTTAAAATAATGCCCGAGAATGATATCTGGCTTCATTATAGGTCCAAATAAATTACATTTACTGTAACGGAAGTAGCGAAACGGCAAAATATCCAAAAGCGGTTGATTTTTGAATAGTGTCTCATGGTCATAGCAGATATTCAGCATAGTCTTGCACCCCGGATTTTTTATTTCCATTTTTTCATACCGTCAAACATGGCTGGAGCACTTGACATTTATAAAGATGGAATAGATACTTTTCTTTAAACAATGTGAGCGATTCGGGTTGATCCAAAGGAGGACGCCATGCCAATCAAAATACCTGATAATTTGCCGGCAACAGGGATTCTTGAGCAGGAAAGCGTCTTTGTCATGCATGACAACCGTGCCTACAGCCAGGATATTCGTCCTCTGAAAATCCTGATTCTCAATCTGATGCCGACCAAGATCGTCACCGAAACCCAGCTGCTGCGCCTCTTAAGCAATTCGCCGCTGCAAATTGATGTGGATTTCCTCTATACGGCTTCCTACTATCCGAAAAACACGCCAATGGAGCACCTGATCAAGTTTTATGAAACACTTGACCAGATCAGGGACCGGCGTTATGACGGCATGATCATCACGGGCGCGCCTGTTGAACAGATGCCCTTTGAAGAAGTCGCCTATTGGCCTGAACTTTGCGAGATCATGAAATGGAGCCGCTCGCATGTCTATTCGACGATGCACATCTGCTGGGGAGCCCAGGCGGGGCTTTATTATCATTACGGCATTCCCAAATATGATCTGCCCCAGAAGGTTTTCGGGGTTTTTCCGCATAGCCGGAGCTGGACCCGCCCGGTCAAATTATTCAGGGGCTTTGATGATATTTTCTATGTGCCGCATTCCCGCCACACCGAAATCCGGCGTTCCGACCTGGAAAAGGTGCCCGATTTGCGGATCCTTTCGGAGTCGGAAATTTCCGGCGTCTATGCCGTTTCCGACATGAGCGGCCGCCAGATATTTCTGACAGGGCATTCGGAATACGACCCGCTGACTTTAAAGTCCGAATATGACCGGGACAAGTCGCGCGGCTTGCCGATTGATATTCCAGACTGCTATTTCCAGGACGATGACCCGGAAAAACCGCCGGTCGTCCGCTGGCGCAGTTCCGCCTACCTGCTTTTTGCCAACTGGCTGAATTATTACGTTTATCAGGAGACCCCGTTTGACCTGTCGGCGATTCGCGATTAAAAACATGAAAGATCCCGTTTTCAGGCCTCGTAACTCAAGTTACTGATGAGTAAAACAAATCTGACTATGCTTAAATCATGATAAGCAGAATTTGGTTTTCATAAAGCCCGTTTGGGCATTTGAGGGGGAGAAGAACATGGCCTTGACAATTAAATCCGACAACTTTGATGAATTGGTTATGAAAAGCGATAAACCGGTTTTGCTTGATTTTTGGGCGGTCTGGTGCGGTCCTTGCCGGATGGTTGCGCCAACTGTCGACAAGCTGGCGGAGGACTATAAAGGGCGTGCGGTGATCGGCAAAATTAATGTTGATGAAGAGGCTGATCTGGCTGAACAATTCAAGGTCCTGAGCATTCCGACCATTTATATCCTGAAGGGCGGCAAAGTCGTCGAAAGATTGGTTGGCGCCCGGCCTTACGCTGAGCTTGCCGCTGTTTTGGACAAGCATATTTGAATTTGTTTTGATGATCGGTCATGAACGCCCGGCAGTGCATCTTGGACTGGCCGGGTGTTTTTTGATTTTTGGCATAAAAGATTTTACGTTCGGTTCGATTGGATTATAATAGAGCCTGATTGGCATCGGGTAATCGATGTGAAAGGCAAATAGGTTGATGAAGGAGCGAAAAGATGCAGGTTATCGGGCGCAATGAACAAATGGCGATCGACCGGCTCTGGCAGAAGCGGACGGGCTTGCCGCTCCTTTTGTTGATGGAGTCCGCCGCCGGCGCAGTCACCAGGATTTGTCTGGATCTTCTATCAACCGTGGAACCGTCTGCCGGGGAAATTTTGATTTTAGCCGGAAAAGGGAATAATGGCGGGGATGCCTATGCCTGTGCCCGGCAGCTTGCCGCTTTCAAAAAAAATGTTATCTGCCGGGATGTTTTTCCACAAGAGCCGCTCACGCCGGATGCCGCTCTTAATCGAAGCGCAGCAAAGGCTTTGGGAATCGATCTTGGGCCGCTTGGGCCGGATGATTTTACCGGGCTTTCTTCGGGTTCCTTGATTGTCGATGGAATATTCGGCACCGGCTATCGCGCCGATCGCCCTCTTCCTTCGGAAGTTGCGGCTATAAGCGGCAAGGTCGCCAGCGCTCGCCGGCTGGGCGCGCGTGTTGTTGCGATCGATGTGCCGACCGGCTTGGATGCAGATAGCGGAGCGGTCGACCCTTCGGCTATCCAGGCCGACTTCACTGTGACCTTTGTCCGGCCTAAAATAGGCTTGTGTGCGGCCCCTGGCAGGTTTTTTGCCGGCCGGGTCATCACGGACAATATTGGGATAACGGATAGTCTTGCAAATGAAGCCATTCAAGAAGTTTCGGAAGAAATGCACCGGCCGGCATTTTGCCTGATTGAATTGGCAGATGTGGCAGCTTGCCGGCCCAAACGGCCAGCGGACAGCCATAAAGGCTTGTTTGGCAAAGTGCTGCTATTAGGCGGCGCGCCCGGCATGCCGGGCGCTATTCTGCTTGCTGCCGAAGCTGCCGCCCGTTCGGGCGCCGGATTGTCGTATCTGGGCGTGCCTGAGGCGATTGGTTCGCTGGTACTGGCAGCACGGCCGGAGTCGTTGCTGACTTTGCTGGACAACGAATCGGCAGATGCTGATGGTCGAGCCATCCAAAACCTTTTGGCGGGCAATCCGGCAGTTGCCGCCGGGCCAGGAAGCGGCAAAGCCGGCTGGCTGGCCTTGCTGCTTGCCCTGTTGATCCGGGACGCTTCCCGTCTGGTTCTGGATGCCGATGCGTTAAATCTCATCGCCGACGACAAGGACTTCTATTTCCCGTTATTGCGTGAACGATTGAATCGAGCCGGCCAGGAACCGGCTATCCTGACGCCACATCCGGGGGAATTCCATCGCCTGGCGCCGGATCTTGATTTATCCGACCGCCAGATGGCTGCGCTCGAGTTGGCCAAGCGCAGCGGCTGCATCATTATTCTCAAAGGCGCTTCCAGCGTGATCGCCGAAAAAACCGGCAATATCTGGATTAATCCGACCGGCCATGACGGCCTGGCCCGCGGCGGCAGCGGCGATGTGCTTTGCGGCCTGGTGGCGGGACTGTTGGCGCAGGGGCTGCCTGCGGCATCGGCTGCGCTCTGCGGGGTTTACCTGCACGGCCTGGCAGCCGAACTGGCGGCTGGCCGATTAAGCCGCAGGTCGATGCTGCCGGGAGACGTGATTGCCAGCATCGGCGATGCCTTCCGCAAAGTTGGCTGGGAATAAGGCTTATTGCTTTAAAGGAGATTTTTCAAAAATGGATCATGCCTATCTGAACCGGTCCTGGGCAGAGGTCAATCTCGACCATATTGCCTGGAATGTCCAAAAAATCCGCCGGGCGGTCCGGCGCAGCAGTGAAATCATGGGTGTCGTCAAAGCCGATGCCTATGGGCACGGCGTTGACCAGGTGGTTCCTGTCCTTTTAAATAACGGCGTAAGCCGTCTGGCCGTGTCCATGCTGGATGAGGCAATCCAGCTGCGCCAGGCCGGGATCGATGTGCCGATTCTGGTCTTAAGTTACACGGATCCGCGCCGGGCGCCGGAAATTATCAAATATCGGATCACCCAGACGGTTTATAGCCGCGATCTGGCCCAGGCGCTGTCCAAAGCCGCTTCGGAACTGGATTGCGACGTGCGGATTCACATCAAGGTTGATACCGGCATGGGCCGTGTCGGCTTTTTGGGCGGTTATGGCGCTGTCAAAGACATCACCTGGATTCGCGAATTGCCGCGCATCGTCATTGAAGGACTCTATACCCACTTTTCAACAGCTGATGAAGCGGACGCCACCTACACCTGGCAACAGTTTGAATTATTCATGAGCATCAGCCGGGAATTGGACCGCATCGGCCTGGCCATTCCGATCAAACACGTCTGCAACAGTGCGGCAGCCATGCGTTTCCCGGCCATGCACCTGGATATGGTCCGGCCTGGCCTGATTCTTTACGGGATGGTTCCCCAAGGCTGCCCGGACGCCTGGGACGATTTAAGACCGGCCATGAGTCTGAAGTCCAACGTTATTTTGACAAAATCCTTACCGGCCGGCAGTTCGATCAGTTACGGCCGGCTGTTCACAACCGATCGCGAAAGCCTGATTGCCACCATTCCCATTGGCTATGCCGACGGCTACTCCCGCCGGCTGTCCGGTCTGGCCAGCGTTTTGATCCATGGCCGCCGCGTGCCTGTTGTTGGCCGGATCTGCATGGACACCTGCATGGCGGATGTTTCCGGTCTTTCGGACAATCCGGTCAAGGTCGGCGACGAAGTCGTTTTGTTTGGCGAACAAATTCAGGGCGGCATCCGCGACCGGATTACCGTGGACGAAATAGCCGACTGGCTGGATACGATCAATTATGAAGTCACCTGCCTGATCGGGCGGCGGGTGCCGCGCGCTTATCTGGCTGGCGACGCCTTGAGCTGCATCCAGAATTATCTGCTGACCAGGCCTTCGTTGGAAAAATAGTCTATAATTAGCTAGTTCAACAAAAATATTTCTTGCTATTTATCGATATTGATAATTTAGCCTGAAAAACCTCGAAAAATCAAAGATCATATGCTACAATATCTTTCGGTTATTTAACCGGAAGGAGTTGGATAGATGAATCAGGCTGACTTAAAAGAAACAGCCCTTTTCGCGGCAAAAATGCGCAAAAACATTATTGAATCCGTTTATGCCGCACAATCGGGGCATCCAGGCGGCTCGCTTTCGTGCGCCGATCTGTTGGCTTTACTGTACTTGAAAACACTGAATGTGGACCCTAAGCAACCGAAGAACCCGCAGCGTGACCGCTTTGTCCTGTCCAAAGGACATTGTGCACCGGCGCTTTATGCAGCTTTGGCCCAGCGCGGATTTTTCCCTGAAGCTGACCTCAAGACTTTAAGATCGATAGACAGCTATCTGCAAGGGCATCCAAGCATGTGCAATGTGCCCGGCGTGGACATGTCGACAGGTTCGCTCGGCCAGGGGATTTCCGCGGCAGTGGGCATGGCTTTGGCCGGGAAACTGGATCAGGCCGACTATCGGGTTTTTGCCCTGCTTGGCGATGGCGAACTGCAGGAAGGCCAAGCCTGGGAAGCGTTCATGGCTGGAGCCCATTACAAATTGGATAATCTTTGTGCTTTTATCGACCATAATGGCCTGCAAATCGACGGCGCCATTACCAAAGTCATGTCGCCGGAATCCATTCCCGCCAAATTGCGGGCTTTCAACTGGAACGTCCTGGAAGTTGACGGGCACGACCTGAATCAGCTGGAAGGCGCCATTTTGTCGGCGAAGTCCCATAGCGGCGCACCGACCGTTGTGGTCATGAACACCCACAAGGGCAAAGGCGTTTCCTTTATGGAAGACCAGGCCGGCTGGCACGGTGCGGCTCCCAAGCAAGAACAATATGAAACGGCGATGGCTGAGCTCGATAGCGCCATTGCCGCCCTGGAGGTGTGATCAGATGGGAAAGATGGCAACACGCGAGGCTTACGGCCTTGCCCTGGCAGAATTCGGCGCTGATCCCCGGATCGTCGTTCTGGACGCCGACCTCTCCAAATCGACCTATACGGTAACCTTTCAGAAAAAATATCCCGAGCGTCACATCAATATGGGCATCGCCGAAGGCAATATGATGACAACGGCCTGCGGCCTTGCCACTTGCGGCAAAATCGCATTTGCCAGCACATTTGCCATTTTTGCCTCAGAACGGGCTTGCGAGCAGATCCGCAACTCTGCCTGCTATCCGAATCTGAATCTGAAAGTCTGCGCAACCCATGCCGGCATTTCGGTCGGTGAAGACGGCGCGTCGCACCAGTGCCTGGAAGATCTGGCAATCATGCGCGCCTTGCCTAATCTGACTGTTGTGCAGCCCTGTGATGGCGCTTCAACCCGCGCTGCGATCAAAGCGGCGATCGAAACCGACGGGCCTTTCTACATCCGTCTGGGCCGGCTCGCTGTTGAAGACATTTACAGCCAGGATGCCTGCCCGTTTGAATTGGGCCGCGGCATACAGCTGAAGGATGGGAAAGACGTGACCTTGCTTGCCACCGGACTGATGGTGCAGGAATCCTTGAAAGCTGCTTCCCTGTTGCAGGAACAAGGCATTTCCGCCCGGGTCATCGACATTCACACCATCAAGCCGATCGACAAGGAAATCATCATCAAAGCTTCCCGCGAAACCGGAGCGCTCGTCACTGTCGAGGAACATAATATTCTCGGCGGCCTGGGCGGCGCAGTCGCCGAAGTGCTGGTCGAAAACGCGCCCTGCCATATGCGCCGGGTCGGCGTACAGGACCGTTTTGGCAAATCCGGCAAGCCGGCAGCCCTTCTTGAAGCCTATGGCCTGACTGCCGCCAATATTGTTGCGGTGGCCAAGGAAGTCTTTGCGCAAAAAGCATAAAGTGTTATAATGACTTAAAATTGCATGGTTTCCGGGGCTGGGTGCAAATCCCAACCGGCGGTGATGCTGCCAGGAACGGCAGTAAGCCCGCGAACCTCACACCGGCCGCTTTGGCTGATTTGAGGCTGACAAGGTGAGAATCCTTGGCCGACAGTAAAGTCTGGATGGAAGGAAACGGCTGATCTGATCAGTTGGCCACAACGCCCCCGGTTTTCCGGGGGCGTTTATTTTTTGAAACGAACCGGCGGCCGGCTGTCAGACCTGGATCAAAACCCATCAGCTGTAGTTTTTGGAAAGTAGGATGGCAAAATGAATGGAAAGACTTTAACCGATCCAATGAGCAAAAACCGCGCCCGGGTGCACTGGATGGCCAAAACCGGCATCCTGTCGGCAATCGCCGTACTCCTGATGTATCTGGAGACGTCTTTGCCGGTCTTGATGCCGAAATTCCTGAAATTTGACTTCAGCGAGACCGCCGTCCTTTTGGCGTCATTTTCGATGGGGCCGCTGACCGGCATTTTGGTCGAGCTGATAAAAAATCTGCTGCATCTGCCGGCGACTTTTACGGGCGGCATCGGCGAATTGGCCAATTTTGTCGTCGGGTCCAGCTTTGTCGGGACCGCCGGACTGATATACCGTTTCAGGAAGAGCCGCAGCGGCGCCTATCTGGGAATGGCCGCCGGCACGATCACCATGACCCTGGTTGCCTGCCTGACGAATTACTTCATCATGATTCCGTTTTATATCCAAGTGATGGGACTTTCCCTGCAAATGATCGTTGACTGGAGCACTGCGGTCGGCAATAAGCTGGTTGTCGACCTTCCCAGCCTGATCGCCTGGGTTTTCGTCCCGTTCAACCTGTTCAAGGGCATTGTTATTTCCTTGATTGTCGGTTTGATCTACAAGCGGATCAGCCCGCTTTTGCACCGCTGAAAATCAAGAATCGAGCACTTTTTGGAAAGTGCCGCGCGGGTAGCCCCGTGCGGTGCTTTTTTCAATCAGCTGGAAGCCCCGCGACTGATAAAAGGCAACCAGCGGCAAATTTGATAGGGCGGTATGCAAGATGATTGTCCGTACGCCGCGGCTTTTCAGCCAAACTTCGGCAGCCTGGTACAAAAGCTTGCCGACGCCGGTTTGATGCAAAGCCGGCAATACGGCAAAGCGGCTGAAATAAGCCGAATCATCTTCGCCATGAACCAGCCGGACCGTGCCGATAAGCCGGCCGCGATGCTCTGCGACCAGAACGAAGTCCGATTGGAGATGGACCAAAAGCTCTGCCAAAGTTTCCGTTTGAGATTCCAGCGGCGCGTCAATACCCGACTTTTTAGCATAGTCCGCCATTGCAGTCCGGATCAGTGAAAGAAGTTCCGGTCCGTCGGCAAGCACCGCCTGCCGAATGTGAATGTCCGCCTGATGAGTCATATGCGAACCGGTCAATGACTCTTTTTTGCGCCAAGAAGCTTGACCAATACCGCTTTTTGGGCATGCAGACGATTTTCAGCTTCGTCAAAAACCACTGAAGAAGGTCCGTCGATTACGGATTCGGTGACTTCCAAACCGCGGTATGCAGGCAGGCAATGCAGGAATATGGCGCCCTTGTTGGCCTGGGCCATGATTTGATCGTTGACCTGATAAGGCCCGAAAATGGGCAGCCGCTTCGACTTTTCGGCTTCCTGCCCCATGCTGACCCAGGTGTCCGTATAAATGGCGTCGGCTCCCTGGACGGCCAGGAACGGGTCGTCGGTCAACAGGACTTCTGTACCCTGGCGGGCCGCTTCGGCTTTGGCGTCGGCAATGCAGCCCGGATCGCAGTCAAACCCTGCCGGCGAGGCTGCGGCAACATGCATGCCGGCCTTGGCGCAGGCTTGCAAAAGGGAATTGGCGACATTGTTGCCATCTCCCAGGTAAGCCAGTTTAAGACCTTTCAAGGCGCCCTTGTGTTCCCGGATCGTCATCAGATCAGCCAAAGCCTGGCAAGGATGCATCAGGTCGGTAAGCCCGTTGATGATCGGAATGGTGCCGTATTTGGCCAAATCGGAAACATCCTGATGAGAAAACGTCCGGATCATGATGCCGTCTAAAAATCGCGACATGACCTGAGCGGTGTCGGCAATCGTTTCCCCCCGGCCAAGCTGAATATCCTGGGTGCTCAGGAAAATGGCGTGGCCGCCGAGCTGCAGCATGCCGACTTCAAAAGAGATCCGGGTCCGGGTGGAAGATTTGGCGAAAATCATGCCCAGCACTTTGCCCGAAAGCAGATGATGGGGAATGCCTGCTTTGGTTTGCGCCTTTAATTGATCGGCCAGATCTAAAAGTTCATTAAGTTCTTCAGATGAAATATCTTCAATACTGATCAAGTGTTTCATTTTTCAGCCACCTCCGAAAGTGTTAGCTTGAAAGCCGCAATAAACGGCGCGATAGTTTCTTCAGGCAGAATCAGCGGCGGCAGCAGCCGGATTACCCGGTCGCCAACAGATCCGACCAGATAGCCTTTTTCAAATAAACCCGCCTTGACCGCAGCTGCCTTCGGGATCGACAGCTCGACGCCAATCATCAGACCTGCCCCGCGGACATCCGAAATCAGCGGCAATTCGGCAGACAGGCCGCGCAAGGCCTGCTGCAACTGAGAACCGCGGATTTTTGCGGTTTGCAGCAGATCGGAAGCGGCGTATTCATCCAGCACGGCCAAAGCTGTGGCACAAGCCAGGGGATTGCCGCCGAAGGTTGATCCATGATCGCCCGGCACGAAGCCTGCTGCAGTCTCGTTGTTGGCAATGACCGCACCGATCGGTACGCCGCCGGCAAGCCCTTTGGCCAGGGTGACGATGTCCGGGCTGATGCCATAAAGCTGGCTGGCCAGGAAACATCCGGTCCGGCCCATGCCGGTTTGAATTTCGTCGATGATCAGCCGGGCGCCGGTCTTTTTGCAAAGCTCCTGAGCCAGCGCGGCATATGCAGGATCAGCGGGACGGACGCCGCTCTCCCCCTGGATTAATTCTAGAAGCACCGCGCAAGTATCATCGGTAACGGCCGACCGGAGCGCATCCAGATCATTATAGGGGACATGGACAAAACCGGCCGGCAGAGGCGCAAAAGGCGCGCTGTACTTGGGTTGTCCGGTTGCGGTTGCTGTTGCCAGGGTCCGGCCGTGAAAGGATAGAACCGCTGAAACAATCCTGCTTCTCGGCTGGCCCTTTTTATGGAAATAGCCGCGGGCCAGCTTGATGGCGGCTTCGTTGGCTTCGGCGCCGCTGTTGCTGATGAAAGCCCGGTCAAGCCCGGTTAGCTGGGCCAGCCGGACGGCCAGCCGGGTCTGCGGCTCATTGTAATAATAATTGGAGCAATGGATCACTTTGGCAGCCTGGGCGCAGATTGCGCCGACAACGCTTGGATGGGCATGCCCCAGCACGTTGACGGCAATGCCGCCGATCATGTCCAGATACCGTTTATCATCGGTTCCGAAAAGCCATACGCCTTCGCCATGATCCACGCAAAGCGGCACCCGGTTGCCAAAGGTATTCAGATAATGCTGTTGATCCAGCTCGATAATTTCTTTCAATATGGAATCCTGATGCATGATGTCTGCCTCCTGCCATAAGTCTGGCGACTATATTTTTTCGCCCTGATGATAAGGTTTGCGCTCCTGGGTGATCATGGTGCCGATGCCTTTGTTGGTAAAGATTTCCAGAAGCAGGCAATGCGGAATCCGCCCGTCGATGATGTGGGCGCGGCCGACGCCTCGTCGGACTGTGTCCAGGCAGCCGAGCACTTTGGGGATCATGCCGCCGCTGATGACTCCGCGGGCGATAAGATCATTAATTTCCTGCTCGTTCAGGGTGGAAATGACAACATCCTCACCCTGTTCGCCCTTGACGATCACGCCTTCAACGTCTGTCAGGGTCATCAGTTTTTCGGCTTTTAACGCGGCAGCGATTTCACTGGCGACCGTATCGGCGTTGATATTGTAGCTTTCGCCATCCTGACCGATGCCGATCGGCGCCACAACCGGAATGTATTCGTCATTGGCCAGCATTTGCAAAACCCTGGTGTTGATCCGGGTAATATTGCCGACAAAACCGATATCCAGAGGATTTCCCTCGCTGTCGGCGGTCATGCGCTCACATTCGATGAGGCGGCCGTCGATGCCGCAGATGCCGATTGCTTTGGCGCCATTTTGATTAAGGCGCGAGACGATTTCCTTGTTGGTCTTTCCGACCAAGACCATCTGGGCTACCGACATGGTTTCCGGATCGGTGACCCGAAGCCCCTTCTTGAATTCGGATTTGATCGAAAGCCTGTTCAGCATGTCGTTGATATCCGGCCCGCCGCCGTGAACCAGCACCGGATTGATGCCGATAAATTTCAATAAAGTGATATCGGCCATGACATGATTCTTCAAGTCGTCATTGATCATGGCATTGCCGCCATATTTGATGACCACGGTTTTGCCGGCCAGGCTCTGGATATAGGGCAAAGCTTCGATCAGTGTCTCCGCTTTGGCGATAATACTTTGCATTTCTTGCTTTTTCAGATCTTCCATGTGATTATCTCCTCGATGAATCCTCTTTAAATGGCTGCCCCGACAGCCAGCAGACCCTCGGTCTCCTTCAGGCCGGCCATCAGGTTCAGGGCCTGGACCGCCTGGGCTGCAGCGCCTTTCCCCAGATTGTCGATTGCCGACAGGATCTTGACTTTGCCAGTGTGGGCATCCGTGAAGACGGCCAGATCGGCAAAATTGGTATAAGCGACGTTTTTGGTTTCCGGCACGCTGCCTTCCGGCATCAGACGGACGAAAAACTCATGGCCGTATGCTTCCCGATAAAGCGCAGGCAAGGCTATGGGATCGACATCCGGCAGCAGGTCGGCATAGACTGTAGCCAGCATGCCGCGCTTCATGGGCGCCAGGTGCGGGGTGAAGGTAATGGCCAAAGGTTCGCTCTGTCCGGCAAGAAAGCCGGTTTCCTGCTCGATTTCGCTGGTGTGGCGATGGTTTGTCACGCCATATGCCTTGAAACTGGCATCGGTTTCGCAAAAAGAGAAAGCCAGATCAGCCTTGCGGCCCGCCCCGCTTACGCCGGAGACTGCGTCGATGATAATGCCGTCGGTGCGGATGACGCCTGCTTGCAGCAATGGCTTCAAAGCTAAAATGGAACAGGTTGGATAGCAGCCGGGATTGGCGACCAGACGGGCTTTGGCAATATCATCACGATAGATTTCCGGCAGGCCGTAAACGGCCTCGGCCAGAAGGTCCGGCCGCGGGTGGCTGAGTTTGTAGGCTTTTTCGTAAACGGCAACATCCCGGTAGCGGAAATCCCCGCTATGGTCCAGCACCTTTAGGCCATGATCCAGAAGATCCGGCACAACTGCTGCGGATACGCCATGCGGCAAGGCTGTAATGACCAGATCGCAATTTTCAGCCAGATCTTCAACGTCGAGCTTGCTTAGCGGCAGATCGACCCGATGGGCAAAGGCCGGGCAGACATCGGCAAAGTTGCGTCCGGCGTAGCTTTGGGAAACCAGGCGCGTCAACCTGAATCGCTGATGTCCGGATAAAAGGCGGATCAATTCGATCCCGACATATCCTGTTGCCCCGACGATTCCGATTCTTTGCTGCTCATTCATGCAAACACGCTCCTTGCGATGATTTCCACAACCGGGAAAAACGGCCGGAAATTCATTTTAGTAATAAATATTCACTATAATGCATAAATAATCATTTTTCAAGTCTATTGCTGAAGAACGCCGATATTTTCCATTAACCTTGTGAAGCTATACTTTATTATACCTGATGAAATGGAGCCGCTGACAGCGGTTTTGGCAAAATGCAGCTGATAATTCATGCAAAAGCCTTGATTCTGGCAGAATAGATAAATTTTAAATAGAAAAATTGGCATGTATGTCACCCCCCTGTTACTGTATCGCCAAAATCAGGTCCGCACATTTGTTGACTTTTGCGACTGGTTGTACCAGGGGGCAAGTGCTATATTTATTATGCAAGCTTGATGCTGGTTTTTAATGCGTTAAAGCGAATTTGGAGGTATATGTATGGCTAGTGTTTCCCTGAAAAATGTTTTCAAGAGATATGAAGGTGGCGTTGTTGCCGTCAGTGATTTCAACATTGATATCGCTGACAAAGAGTTCGTCATCCTGGTCGGACCTTCCGGCTGCGGCAAATCAACGACGTTGCGCATGATTGCCGGTCTCGAGGAGATCAGCGACGGTGAGATCCGCATCGGCGACAAGGTCGTCAATGACGTTCAGCCCAAAGATCGCGACATTGCCATGGTTTTCCAGAACTATGCCTTGTATCCGCATATGACTGTTTTTGACAACATGGCCTTTGGCTTGAAACTCCGCAAAATTCACAAGGACGATATCAAGCGCAGAGTTATCGAAGCAGCCAAAATCCTGGAAATCGAACACCTTCTTGACCGAAAGCCGAAAGCCTTGTCTGGCGGCCAGCGCCAGCGCGTTGCCCTTGGCCGTGCCATCGTCCGCAACCCGAAAGTCTTCCTGATGGATGAGCCGCTTTCCAACCTCGATGCCAAGCTGCGTGTTCAAATGCGTGTTGAAATCACCAAATTGCATCAGCGCCTGCAAACCACGATCATTTATGTCACCCATGACCAGACCGAAGCCATGACCATGGGTACCCGCATCGTCGTTATGAAGGATGGTTTCATCCAGCAAATCGACAATCCTTCCAATCTTTATCTGCATCCCAAGAACACCTTTGTCGCCGGCTTCATCGGCATGCCGCCCATGAACTTCATCAATGCCAAGCTGGCAGTGAAGGAAAACAAGGTGACCGTGAGTTTCAACGACATTACGATTGCGCTGCCGGACAAATATTCAGTGCCGGAGGTCATGGCCTATGACGGCAAAGAAGTGATCATGGGCGTCCGCCCTGAAGCGCTGACCGACGAGACCCGTTTCGTCGCCGCCAACCCGGCCACCAGCTTCCCGGCTCATGTCGATGTCGTGGAAATGCTCGGCGCTGAAACCTATCTCTATGTGACAGTCGCCAACACCCTGACTTTGACTGCCCGCGTCGACCCGACCGTCAGCCATTCCAAAGTCGGTGAAGTCTCCACCCTTGCGATCGATGGCAATCGCGTCCACCTGTTCGACAAGGAGACCGAATTGGTCATCCATAGCTGAAAAATCTTATCAATACGATATGAAAAGAACGCTCCAAACGGGGCGTTCTTTTATTTTAGCCATTATTGTTCAAGATCTTGTTATCTTATTGAAACATCTCTTGGAAAAATATAAGATAATATATAGTAGGGTTCTTTTTAGAATAAAGCCGTTAGGATGGTGTTCATGCTATGGAAGAACTAAAAAAATGCATCAGGGAAGCTGCCAGGTTCCTGGATAGAACTGCAGGCGTGTTGGACGCTGACGGAATCATTGTGGCTTGTACGGATGATCAGCTGGAAGGCAGCGAAGATTCTTCCGCCCGCGCAGTCCTTTTGTCCGAAGAAAATGTAGCGACTACTTATGGCCGGACTTATATGAAATTATCGATTAGTGAAAAACTAAGCTACATCTGTTTTATTGACGGAACCGACAGCATTTCCCGAAATTATCTCGAGCTTCTTTGCCACTGGATCGTTGCCGCCCTGAAGGAACGCAACTCGGATGCTGAACGGGAGTCGTTTTTAAAGAACGTGCTGCTGGAAAATGAACTGCCGGGCGACATCCCTTTAAAGGCCAGAGAATTTAAGATCCCATACTCCAATACACGCCTGGCCTATTTGATTCGGATCGAGCAAGCGGAAGAAATCGACTGCCTGGAAATATTGCAGAGCCTTTTCCCGGATCGGCGAAGCCACTATATCCTCGCCATGGACGAAGAAACGATTGTCCTTCTGACCGATTATCCGCGTGAGGATCCCGCTCAGATCGATGCGACAGCCAATCTGATCCTGGATAACTTAAATGCTGAATCCATGGCCAAAGTTCATATCGGCATCGGCATGCCGGCCGACACATTGAAGGACACGGCAAAGTCCTATCGCGAGGCTTCGCTGGCCTTGACTGTCGGCAGCATTTTCGAAAGCGACACCTATGTCATGCGCTATGATCAGTTGGGGTTGGGCCGCTTGATCTATCAGCTGCCGCCGACATTATGCCATATGTTCCTGGATGAGGTGTTCCCCAAAGGCGCTTATGAGGCGCTTGACAGTGAGACGCTTCTGACCATTCAAAAATTCTTCGAAAACAATCTCAATGGCAGTGAAACTTCCCGTCAGCTTTTTGTGCATCGCAATACGCTGGTTTATCGTCTGGACAAGGTGCAGAAAATCACCAGCCTGGATTTGCGCAGCTTTGATGATGCGGTCCTGTTCAAGCTGGCTTCGATGGTTCGCAAATATCTGGAAAAGCAAGACAAGGGTTCGCTTAAAACGACCGGCGGTAAATGGTGGCACAATTAAAGCGTTGATAGGACCCTTGGGGGAGGTCAGGTCTTGATTGAATTCAAAAATGTGTCGATGACCTATCAGACGGGCACGAATGCTCTGAAGGATGTCACCTTTACCATAACGAACGGCGAATTCGTCTTTATTATTGGCCGCAGCGGGGCCGGGAAATCAACACTGATCAAGTTGCTGACCTGTGAAGAAAAACCTTCTGAAGGTCAGGTGCTCATCGATGAATTTGACATCTCCTGCATCCGGCGCAGCCTGGTGCCTTATTTGCGGCGCAATATCGGCATGGTTTTTCAGGATTTCCGCCTGATATACACCAAGACGGTTTTTGAGAATGTGGCTTTTGCCATGGAAATTGTCGGCAGTTCCAGAAGCAGCATCCGACGCCGGGTACCGATCGTTTTGAGCATCGTCGGCCTGCGCGACCGGGCCAATGCCCGTCCCGGGGAACTCTCCGGCGGTGAGCAGCAGCGGGTGGCGATCGCCCGCGCCATGGTCAACAATCCCATGCTGATCCTGGCCGACGAACCGACCGGCAATCTTGATCCGACCAACAGTGAAACAGTCATGGCGCTCCTGGAAGAAATCAATCGCAGCGGCACGACCGTCATCATTTGCACCCATGACCGGGACCTGGTCGACCGCATGAAAAAGCGGGTGGTCGAGATTAACGATGGCTGTTTGGTTCGCGACGATTGTCAAGGGAGCTATTCACAGGCGAGCTCGGATTGCCTGCCCGAAGAGCCGGCCGGAAATTTGATCAGGCCGGTGTTCATCCCGGAACCCAGACTGGAACCGGAGCCCAAACCAGACCCCATACTGGAATCAGAACCGGATGAAAAACATCAAGACCCAATTATCCTGGAAGCGGAGGCAGACGCATGAAGCTGACCCTGATCCGGCACTCGATAAGCGAAGGACTGCGCAGCATTGTCCGCCACCCGCTGGTTACGCTGGCGTCAATAACGACGATTGCCCTGATGCTCATCTTGCTTGGGACTTTTACGGTTTTTTCAATCAATGCCCGCCACATCATGACCATAGCCGGCCAACAGCCGCCAATCGAGATTACTTTGGAAATCGGGGTCAATGCCGAGCAATTGGCGGCAGTCGATCAGGCAATCGCCAAAAATGCGGCTGTTCTGGAATATAAACAGTATACGCCGCAGGAAAATCTCGAGACGTTCAAGGCGAATATGGAAAAGGCAGAATTGTTTGAAGATTTTCCTGTTGAAAACATACCTTATACTTATACGGTCCGCCTGACCGATCCGTCGCTTGGCGAAAGCTTCCAGGCTCAAATCAGCGGAATCCCCGGTGTGCGCCGGGTGTCGCTGGAGCTGACGGTCATGCAGTTTCTCAGCAAAGCCATCGTCTGGGTCAATTATGCGACGCTGGTCGCTTTTGTGGTGCTGGGCATCATCTCTTTCTTCATTATCTCGAATATGGTCCGTGTGGCTGTTTTTTCCCGGGGCGAAGAAATCGGCATCATGAAATATGTCGGCGCGACCAACTGGTACATCCGAGTGCCCTATATCCTTGAAGGCGCCCTGGTTGGCCTTGCTGGCGCCCTGGTTGCCTGGATTGTCGTCTGGATTGCCTATGGACGTCTCTACGATGTGCTGATGGCAGGCACCAGAACAACTGATGTGCTGACGATGGTGGGATCTTCCGCGATTTCCCGGCTGATCCTGATGATTAACCTTTTGATCGGGGTCGGGGTTGGCGCGTTGGGAAGCGCAGTTTCTGTCCGGCGCCATATTCATGTTTAACGCTGAAGGAGGGTGTTCATGCTGACAAAGAATAGACTTGCCGATCATTCCGTTCGCCGTGGAAGAAAGTTGGCCGGCCTCCTTCTGGTGGCCGCTATTCTGATGATTTGGGCTCCTGCTTCCATGCCGGCCCAGGTCGAGGCCGCCCAGTCCATGAACGATACGCTGTCGGAAGCAAAAACCAGGCAAGAAGAGCTGGCAAAAGAACGGGCCAGGCTGGAAGCGCAAACTGCCGAGCTGACGAAGTCCCGCAATAATTTAAGCGGCCAGTTGGCTTGGCTGAATGAACGAAGCGATGAGCAGAAGCAGATTTATCAGGAAAAAACCGCACAATTGCAGGCTGCGGTAACGGAGATGGAGCAGGCTTATGCAGCTTATGCAAAAGCTGAAGAGGATCTTCAAGTCAAGCAGGATCAATATGTCGAACGCCTGCAGATCATGTTCGATCATCAGCAGCGTTCCATCCTGCAGGTCTTTCTTGAATCCAACAGCCTGCAAGGCTTTTTTACGACACTCCAGTTCATGACGATTATTGCCGATACGGATCAGCAGATGATTGAGGAGATGGAAGCGGCCAAAGACAATGCGGCTTTGCTGCGCGATCAGGCCAAACAGCATTCGGCTGATCTGGAAGTGGTGGTCAATCAGCTTAAAAGTGATTTGGAAAAGCTGAAAGCGGATGCAAAGGCCAAACAGAAGGATCTGAATCAGACTGAGCTGGCCCTGTCCAATCAGGAGAAAGCCGAAGACGAACTAAACGAACTATCGGAACAGGTCGCGGCCGAAGTCGCCGAATTGCAAAAAAAGCTGGCTGCAGAGCGGGCCGCCAAAGCGACTGCCGCCGCCAAGGCAACTGCTGCCGCCAAAGCGACTGCGGCGGCCCAGCAAAGCCAGAACAACAACCCGGTCGGCAATCAGGAAACCCCCAGCAATGGCTGGATCTGGCCTTATCCGGACGACCATAAGGTATACTCGCCTTACGGCATGCGGCTCCATCCGGTTTATCACGTTTACCGCTTCCATTCCGGAGTCGATCTTGGCGGATCTTATGGGCGGCCGATTGTCGCAGCCAGAGACGGCACGGTCATTTTGGTCCGCAACCCTGTCCAGGGGCGCAACACCGGCGGCACCGGCTATGGCAACTATGTCGTGATCGACCATGGCGATGGATTTTCGTCACTGTACGCCCATATGAAAATGACTTTGGTCCAGGTTGGCCAGGACGTTAAGGCCGGCGACCGGATCGGCCTTTGCGGCAGCACCGGAACCTCGACCGGGCCGCATCTTCACTTTGAAATCATGATTGACGGACATACCGTCAATCCAGTACCCTATATCAGTTGACCGGCGAAGTGATTTGACCAATGAATTGCCGATCCGGGAGAAAGCGAGCAAAAAACATGCCTGATGATTCACCTCAATATCAATATGGATCGCCTGAAGGATTGCCACCCACGGAAAATTCGCCTCAATCGGCCATCCGGCCGCATTTTTGGAAATATGTCCTGACGGTTCTAGTCACCGTGCTGCTGACCTTTTCTTTGACCGTCGGTTTTGGCGTCATGGCCTGGCTCAGCTTTGATACTGAAACGAGCCAAACCACAGATGGCGATTCGCTCAGCCTTTCGTTTACCAATGATGAGGCGACGAAAAAAGCGCTGGATAAACTAAAAACGGTTTATGGCTATGTCAATAACGAGTTTTACAAGGACTTGTCGGATGCCGAGCTTCTGGAAGCCATGACGCGCGGCCTGGTCAACGAGCTGGGCAATCGCTATACCATGTATTTGACGGCGGAGCAGAACGCACAGATAGCCGAATCCATGAGCGGCAATTATGTCGGGATCGGCGCCATTGTCGGCCTGAATCAGGACGGCCTGGTTGAAATCACCGAAGTTATTGAAGGCAGCCCGGCGGAATCGGCTGGCATTTTGGTGGGTGATCTGTTTATTGAAGTCAATGGCAAAGACGTGACGGGATTGAAGGATACCAGCGCCGTGGCAGCTTTAGTCCGCGGCGAGGCCGGCACGACTGTCGAAATCGTCATGTACAGGCCTTCTCTTTCAAAAAATATCAAGATGACTGCCGCCCGCCAGAAAATCACCTCGGCTAATATCAGCAGCAAAATGCTTAGCGCAAACCTGGGCTATGTGCAGATCAGGGAATTTTCACAAGGTGTAGCGGACAATTTTATCGCCGCGATGGAAGGCCTGCAGGCTCAAGGCGCCAGCCATATTGTTTTTGACTTGCGCAACAATTCCGGCGGCTTAGCCGACGAAGTGATCAAAATGCTGGATTATCTTTTGCCGGAGGCGACGATCGCCGAAATCAAAGGCCGCGATAAAGGTCAGGAATTCAGCGAAAAATGGACATCCAAGGCATCATCCAATGTTCCGGACGAAATGCGTTACGCGATTCTCATCAATGGCATGTCCGCCAGTGCGTCTGAACTCTTTTCCGGGTGCCTGAGGGACAATGACAAAGCTTACCTGATCGGCGAACAGTCATTTGGCAAGGGATCCGGCACAATAACATTCGAGCTGCAAGACGGGTCGGCGATCAACCTGACAAATTTCTTGTATTATTTGCCGGACGGCGAGAGCATTGAAGAAATTGGCCTGAAACCTGATCAGGAAGTATCGCTCCCCGACGAAGCGATTGGCCAGTCGATCGGCCGCCTGCCTCTTGAATTGGATACTCAGCTTTCGGCGGCAATCGACTATCTCGAAAAACTGAACTGAAATGTCAGGGCTGATTTGACCATGCAGGAGAATTATCAGAATCTGGCGCCGGTTTATGACCAGCTGCAGCAGGAAATCGACACCAAAGCCTGGGCTGATTATATCCAGGCGCTGGAGTCCCGGTTTGGCCAGCGCGAAAAGCCGGGCGACGGCCAGGGCGGGCGCCCTTTGCTTCTGGACCTTGGCTGCGGCACCGGCAGTTTTTGCCTGGAGATGCTCAATCGCGGCTATGACCCGATCGGAATCGATGCCTCGGCCATGATGCTTGAACAAGCCAGACAGAAAGAAACCAGGCAAAAGGCAGCCTGCACAGGGGGGGATTCTCCCCCAATACTCTTTTTGCAGCAAGATATCAGCCGCTTTGAACTCTATGGAACAGTCGACCTGATTGTATGCCTTCTGGATACGATCAACCATCTTGTCCGGCCTGAACAGGTCAAACGGCTATTCGGGCTTTGCGCCAATTATTTGAATCCAGGCGGCCTTTTCATTTTTGACCTGGCATCGCAAAGGCACCTGGCCAGGACTTTGGGCAACCGGTTGTTTTTTCAGGACACCGACCAATTCACCTTGTTCTGGCAAAACGGCTATCGTCCGCAAAGCGGCATCAGCCGGTCGGAATTGACCCTTTTTTGTCTTGAGGGCGACGGGTCCTATGCCAGACATGATGAAACCATCGTCGAAAAGTACTATAGCCCGAACCAGATCCGCCAATGGCTGCGGTCTTCCGGACTGGAACCGGCGGCCCGATATGGCGATCTGGCCATGCGCCAGCCTGCCAGGACTGACGAACGTCATTTTTACATTAGCCGGAAGCCGGCAAAAAGTGGAAAAACGATCAAGGATGTGATCCAATGACTCAAACGGATCCAGGCGGCGACTACATTGTCCGGGCAACAGCGCTTAAAGGCGCCGTCCGCGCTTTTGCCTGCCGAACAACCGATACTTGCCGCGAAGCGGTGCGGCTGCATCAGCTTTCACCGCTGGCGGCGGCCGCGCTTGGACGGCTGATGAGCGGCGTTTTGATGATGACTCAGGATTTGAAAAGAGAAGAAGACTCGATCACGGCCATCATCCATTGCGATGGTCCGCTGCAAGGGCTGACCGTGATCGGCGAAGGGGACGCCACTGTCCGCGGTCTGGTCAATCAGCCGGTAGTCGAAACCCGCTATGTTCGTCCCGGCAAGCTGGATGTCGGTTCTGCGGTCGGCGCCGGCACGTTGACCATTTTACGCGACCTTAGCCTGAAAGAACCTTATATCGGCAAAGTCAAACTGGTATCCGGCGAAATTGCCGAAGACCTGACCTATTATCTGGCTGTGTCCGAACAGATTCCGACCGCGATCAGTTTGGGGGTCAAGATGGACCAGGAGGGGATTCACCACGCCGGCGGCATGATGGTGCAGCTGTTGCCGGATGCCGAGGATAGCGTTGCCGAATATCTCGAAACAAGGCTGGCAGGTTTCCCTGAGATTTCCCATCTGATGGAAGAAGGATTTAATCCCCACCAAATTCTGGACTTGCTTTTCGGGGACCCGGACATCCAGTTCTACACTGTGACACCTTGCTCCTATGCTTGCCATTGCAGCCGGGAACGCATGGAAAAAAACCTCATTGCCCTCGGCAAGAAAGAACTCGGCGAACTAGCCCTTGATCCGGCCGGCATCAACCTTGAATGCCATTTTTGCAGCACCCATTATTATTTTTCACAACAAGAGATTAGAACACTCCTGCAAAGCTTATAGGCTTTGACCTCTCCGAAGGAGGGATGTTCAAGTGAAAAATCTGATCCGTGTCGTGCCATTGGCCGTTTTCATCATCCTGCTGCTGGCAATCAAGCTGAGCGGCTGCCAGATCCTGCCTGATTTGCCGACGACTGGCACCGGTACGGCTGGCGGGACAACCACCGGATCGGCTGCGACCTCACACCCGATTACGGAAAGCGGCACAGGATCCTCCGCATCTGGCAATACAGAAACAACGGCGACGACAACAACGATGACCGAATCGGTGACGCCGGCGCCGACACCGACAGCGGCGCCGTCTGGCTCGGGCACCGGGACAACAGCCGCGCCGACGCCAACAACCGCAAAACCAACGCCGACAGCCGCAAAACCAACGCCGACAGCCGGAATCGATCCTTCAAAACTCAGCAATACCAAACTCGGCTGGTGGTACAATTACCCGACCGGTTCACTGTATCAGGACAAGCCAGCGACAATATCCGCCAGCATCCGCCAATTGATCAGCCATTACGATGTGGTCTGGCAATATCCGCTGACCGGCCGCAAAATCGTCTATTTGACGATGGATGAAGGCTATGAATTTGAGGACAACACGACCGAAATCCTCAATACGGCCAAAATCAAGGGCGTGCCGATCACTTTTTTCATAACGGGCAGCTACATCAGAAATAATCCGGCCAAAGTCACGCGCATGGTCGATGAAGGCCATCTGGTCGCCAACCATACGATGAATCATCCCAATCTCGTCGATCTGGTTGCCGCCAAAGGCGAAAGCGGGCTTTTAGGTGAGCTCCGCGGATTGGAAAATGCATTCCGGACGCTGACCGGCGAGTCTTTGGCCAAAATCGTCCGACCTCCTGAAGGAAGCTACAGCGAGCGGGTTTTGGCCTATCTGACCCGAAACCGCTACCGAACTGCATTCTGGAGTTTTGCCTACAAGGACTGGCTGACCGCCGAACAACCCGACCCGGCAACGGCGAAAGCCAAGATTCTGGGGCAGCTGCACAATGGATCGGTGATCTTGCTGCATGCTGTATCCGATACCAATGTAGCGATTTTGCCGGATCTCATCGATGAAATCCGGGCAAGGGGCTACGATTTTGCCTTGATTGACGAAATCCCGTAATATTTTTCAAAAATGGCGCCATTTTTACCGGGAAAACCTCTTGCATTCCGGAAGATTCTGGGATAGAATAGCTAAGCGCGACTTTATCATGTTGCCAAACACGATGAATCGCCAAGCGTTGAAGTCGAAGATTGCCGCTTTCGGCCGCTGCGGCCGAATGAAGCGGGTAACTTCGACAGAGCAGTTCGACTCGATGAAGCCGAACGACAAGAGACTTGTCCGATGCAGCGTATGCCTTACCGGCATGTGCCCAGCGCCGAGGTTCCAGATGGACCGGCGGACTGGGTTTTATGATGGGGACATATGAAACGCCCGGCACAGTTGAAGCTTAAGCAGCACAAGGAGGTAGCGACCCATGGCATCAAATCAGAAAATCAGAATCAGACTGAAGGCTTTCGACCACAACATCCTGGACGAAAGCGCCGAGAGGATCGTCGAAACGGCAAAGCGCACCGGCGCCAGCATCTCTGGACCGATTCCGCTTCCGACCGAAAAAGAAATCGTGACGATTCTGCGTTCCCCGCACAAGTACAAGGATGCTCGCGAACAGTTCGAAATCCGGACGCACAAGCGCCTGATCGACATCCTGGCGCCCAACACCAAAACCGTTGAAGCGCTGATGAAATTGGAAATGCCCGCAGGCGTCAATATCGAGATCAAGCTGTAAAGCTGATAATAGCGGCGGCAGTCACTGACTGTGGCCGCGCGGTCATGTTCACCCGACAACGGTGAACCAATAACCAGGGAGGTAAAGGAAAATGGAGAAATTCATGCTCGGCCAAAAAGCCGGTATGACCCAGCTGTTTGATGAAAACGGCATTGCGATTCCAGCCACGGTCATTGACTGCGGCCCGATCGTGGTCATCCAGAACAAGAAACCAGAAACCGACGGCTACAAAGCTGTCAAAGTCGGCTACGGAACCATTCTTAGCCGCAAGTCGAACAAGCCCGAAAAGGGCCAGTATGCCAAGGCTGGCATCGAGCCGAAAAAACTGATGCGCGAATTCAAGACCGGTGCTGATTATGAACTGGGCCAGGAAATCCGCGTTTCGGATATGTTCCAGATCGGCGATCATGTCGATGTCAGCGGAGTATCCAAAGGCAAGGGTTTTGCTGGCACAATCAAGCGCTACGGCCAGTCGGGCGGACCGGAATCCCACGGTTCCATGTATCATCGCCGTGTTGGCTCCATGGGCCCGAATACAGACCCGGCCCGCGTTTTTAAAGGTAAGAAGCTGCCCGGACATATGGGTGCAGCCAATGTGACAGTTCAGAACCTTGATGTCGTCATGGTGGATGGTGAACGCAACATCCTCGTCATCAGGGGCGCTGTTCCAGGACCCAAAGGCGGCGTCGTCGAAATCCGCACGTCCGTCAAGTCCAAGTAATACGGCGTAAAGGAGGAGCATAGAAATGGCAAAAGTTGATGTATACAACATGGAAGGTGCCGTTACGGGCAGTCTCGAGCTTTCCGACGCCATCTTTGGCATAGAGCCGAATCAGGACGTCCTGCATCGAGTTGTTCTTAACCAGCTGGCTAACCGCCGGCAAGGCACACATTCCACCAAGACCCGCAGCGAAGTATCCGGCGGCGGCAAGAAACCCTATCGTCAAAAGGGTACCGGCCGGGCTCGTCAGGGCTCAACCCGCTCAGCGCAGCATGTCGGCGGCGGAATCATTTTTGGGCCGAAACCGCGTGATTACAGTTACACCCTGCCGAAAAAGGTCAGGAGACTGGCTATGAAATCGGCCCTTTCCACCAAGGTTGCAGCTGGCAACCTGATCGTTCTCGAATCGCTTGAACTGCCTGAGATCAAAACCCAGAAAATGGTTCAGATTCTTGGCAATATCGGCGCTTCCAAGTCAACCCTTCTAGTCATGGCTGGCCGCGATGAGACAATCGAGCGGTCCACCCGCAATATCATCGGCATCAAGACAGCTCTGGTCAACACGATCAACGTCTTCGACATTTTGAAGTTTGACAAGTTTGTCGTGACCAAAGATGCTGTTCTGAAAGTTCAGGAGGTGTATGTGTAATGAAAACGGCACATGACATCATCATTCGCCCGGTCATCACCGAAAAAAGCACCGGCGACGCGGCAAACGGCAAATATACCTTTGCCATAGCCCCTACAGCGACCAAGACCGAAGTCCGTCAGGCTTGTGAAAAGCTTTTCGGCGTCAAGGTCATAAAGGTCAATACCGTCAATTACGATGGCAAAAACAAGCGCATGGGCGTTCACCAGGGGTTGACCCCTTCCTGGAAAAAGGCCGTTGTCACCATCGATACCGAACCTCAGTCCGAAGAATTTCTGACCAAAGGTGGCAAAACCACCCAGGCTTCACGTAAATTCAAGACGACGATTGAGGAATTCGGGTTCGGCCAGTAAGCCGGGCGACCAAGCGAAGGAGTGAACGAAGATGGCAGTAAAAAGCTTTAATCCGACTTCTCCGGCCAGAAGGCAGATGACCGTGGCAGATTTCTCCGAGATCACCGCCAAGGCGCCCGAGAAGAATCTGCTGGCCACGAGAAGCAATACCGGCGGCCGCAACAGTTATGGCCGCATCACCGTCCGCCACAAGGGCGGCGGCAATCGCCGCAAGATCCGTCTGATCGACTGGAAACGCAGCAAAGACGGCATGAAGGCAAAAGTGATCGCGATTGAATACGATCCGAACCGCACCGCAAATTTGGCTTTGATCCAGTATCTTGACGGTGAAAAAGCCTATATCCTGGCTCCGGAAGGCATGAAGACCGGCAATTTTGTCGAGAGCGGTTCAGCCGCCGACATCATCGTTGGCAACAACCTCCCGATCGAGTCGATCCCGGTTGGCACCATTATTCACGGCATCGAGCTCAAACCTGGCAAAGGCGCCCAGATGGTGCGCACTGCCGGAGCGGGCGCTCAGCTGATGGCTAAAGAGGGCAGCTATGCCCAGGTCCGTCTGCCGTCAGGCGAAGTGCGCATGGTAGCGGTCAATTGCCGGGCTACCATCGGCAGCGTCGGCAACAGCGAGCATGAAAACATCAGCATCGGCAAAGCTGGCCGCAAACGCCACATGGGTGTCCGTCCGACTGTCCGCGGTGTTGTCATGAATCCTTGTGACCATCCTCACGGCGGTGGTGAAGGCAAGTCTCCGATCGGCCGTCCAGGCCCTGTAACACCCTGGGGTGTCCCGACACTCGGCAAAAAGACCAGGGATCGCAAGAAGCCTTCTGACAAGTATATTGTCAAGAGAAGGAACAAGTAATCGAATGGAGGCTTGCGGCAAATGAGCAGATCAGTAAAAAAAGGTTTTTATATTCAGGCCGCTTTGATCAGCAAGATTGAAGCGATGAATGCAAAAAATGAAAAAAAAGTCATTAAAACCTGGTCCAGGGCATCTACCATCTTCCCGGAAATGGTTGGTCACACCATTGCCGTCTATGATGGCAGAAAGCACGTGCCGGTTTATGTAACGGAAGAAATGGTTGGTCACAAGCTGGGCGAGTTCGCTCCCACCAGGACCTTCAGAGGCCATGCGGGTGCAGAGAAATCCTCTGCCTCCAAATAATGGCAAGCCCAAAGGACAGAAGGGAGGAACACTAAGTGGAGAAAAAGGTCATGAACAAAGAATACATGCTGGAAAATCGTGACGAAATTCTGGCCCAGTATTCCAAGACCGCAAGAAAATTCCAAAAGCCGGTACTTCTTACCAAAAAGGAAAGAAAAGTGCTGGGTGTCGGCAAAGATGAAGGCCGGGCGATTGCCAAAAACATTCGCATCGCGCCCCGCAAGGTGAACGTCGTGGTAAGCCTGATCAAGGGCAAACCAATCGATGAAGCCTATGCGATTCTGAAATATACCCCCAAAATGGCGTCCCCGATGCTGGAGAAGCTTTTGAAATCAGCTGAAGCGAACGCCGTCAACAACAACAGCCTGTCTCGCGACGCTCTCTATGTTGCAGACTGCTATGCCAATCAGGGACCGGTGCTCAAGCGCATTATTCCCAAGGCCAGAGGCAGTGCGGCAAGAATCCACAAGAGGACCAGCCATGTTACGCTTGTCCTCAAAGAGAAGAATTAAGGAGGGTGACAGATGGGTCAGAAAGTTAATCCTCATGGACTGCGTGTTGGTGTAATCAAGGATTGGGATACCAGATGGTATGCCAATAAAAAAGACTTCAGCAAGTATCTCGTTGAGGATAAGAAAATCCGCGACTTTGTGAAAACCGAATGTTTCAAAGCTGGCGTGTCCCGCATTGAAATTGAGCGCAAGGGCGACGAAAAAACACTGGTTGCCATTACTACCGGCAAGCCGGGCATCATCATTGGCCGTCAGGGCGCAGGCATTGACGACTTGAAAAAGAAACTGGTCGCTCGTTTCGGCCGCAATTTCTTTATCAATGTCAATGAAATCAAATCCGTTGATACGGAAGCGCAGCTCGTGGCCGAGAATATCGCCAAGCAGCTGGAGGACCGCGTTTCATTCCGCCGGGCCATGAAGCAATCGATGGGCCGGGCCATGAAGATGGGCGCCAAAGGCATCAAGACCGCTGTCGGCGGACGTCTGGGCGGCGCGGAAATTGCCAGAAGCGAACATTACCATGAAGGCACCATCCCGCTGCAAACCCTTCGGGCTGATATCGATTATGGATTTGCCGAAGCCAAGACCACCTATGGGCGCATTGGCGTCAAGGTCTGGATCTATAAGGGTGAGATTTATCCCGCTCCCCGTAAAGTCAAGAATACGGAAGGAGGCGAAGCCTGATGCTTCTTCCAAAACGCGTCAAATACAGAAGGCAGCACCGTGGCAGAATGACCGGAAAAGCCACCCGCGGCACTGTCGTGAATTATGGCGATTATGGTCTGCAGGCCCTGGAGCCTTGCTGGATCAAAAGTAATCAGATCGAAGCCGCCCGTGTCGCCATCAACCGTTTCATCAAGCGTGGCGGACAGGTCTGGATCAAGATTTTCCCGGACAAGCCCGTAACATCAAAACCTGCTGAAACCCGAATGGGTTCCGGCAAAGGCTCCCCGGAATACTGGGTAGCTGTGGTAAAGCCAGGCCGGGTCATGTTTGAGATCGCCGGCGTATCCGAAGAGGATGCCCGTGAAGCCATGCGGCTTGCTGCCCACAAACTGCCCTGCAAAACCAAGTTCATTGTTCGTGAGAAGGAAGGTGACGTTAATGAAGCCGAGTGAAATCCGCGATAAATCAATCGCTGAGCTCAACGAAGAACTCGTTGCCTTGAAAGAAGAACTCTTTAAGCTTAGATTTCAGCACGCCACCAATCAGTTGGAAAACCCCTTGAAGCTTGTCGGCGTTAAAAGAAATATTGCCCGGGTCAAGACGATCCTGCGCGAACGCGAGCTTAAAGGTATCAAAGAGTGAAGGAGGAACATGCAATGAGTGAAGACAGAAACTTGAGAAAAACCAGAGTCGGGCTGGTCAGCAGCGATAAGATGGACAAGACGATCGTTGTGGCAGTCACAGAGCATGTCCGCCATCCGCTGTACAAGAAGATTGTCAAGCGGACCTACAAGCTGAAGGCCCATGATGAGAATAACGAATGCAAGCCCGGTGACAAGGTTCGCGTGATGGAGACCCGTCCCATCAGCAAAGACAAGCGCTGGCGCCTGGTTGAAATTATTGAAAAGGCGAAGTAACGCAGCTTGTTCTGTTTTCGGGAAGGAGGAAGACTATGATCCAGGTACAATCAATCCTAAAATCTGCCGACAATACCGGAGCCAAAGAGCTGATGTGCATTAAGGTTCTCGGCGGATCCTGGCGCAAGTTCGCCAATATCGGTGATGTCATCGTTTGCTCGGTTAGAGAAGCAACACCCGGTGGCGTTGTTAAAAAGGGTGAAGTCGTAAAAGCAGTCATCGTTAGAACCAAGAAAGGTGTCCGTCGTCCAGACGGTTCCTACATCAAGTTTGACGAGAATGCTGCCGTCATCATCAAAGAAGATAAGAATCCGCGCGGTACCCGCATCTTCGGGCCGATCGCCAGAGAGCTCCGTGACAAGGATTACATGAAGATCTTGTCATTGGCTCCAGAGGTTCTGTAAGGAGGGATAGGCGCGATGGCGAAAGTACATATTAAAAAAGACGATAATGTATTCGTGCTGACTGGTAAAAGTGCCGGCAAGTCCGGTAAAGTCCTCAAGGTGGACGCCGACGAAAGTCGGGTCATCGTTGAAGGCGTGAACATGGCAGTCAAGCACAAGAAACCGCGTGGGCGTTATCAGCAGGGGGGCATCATCCATCAGGAAGCGGCAATCTCCAGCTCCAACGTCATGTTGATTTGCGGCAAGTGTAAGCGTCCCAGCAAGACTGGCCGCAAAATCCTCGAGAATGGTGAAAAGGTTCGCTTCTGCAAAGCTTGCGGCGAGATCATCGATACCATTCAAGAGGGCAAGAAATAATGGCGGCGAGGGAGGTAGGAGCTATGTCAAGACTAAAAGACAAATATCAAACCGAAGTTGCTCCGGCACTTCAACAGACTTTCACCTACAAGTCGCCCATGCAGATTCCGAGACTTGAGAAGGTTGTTCTCAACATGGGTGTCGGTGAAGTAAAAGACAATCCCAAGGCGATTGAAAACGCGGCGAGGGACATGGGCATCATTGCCGGTCAAAGGGCAGTGATCACCAAGGCTAAAAAGTCGGTTTCCGCTTTTAAACTGCGCGAAGGCATGAACATTGGCTGCAAGGTTACTCTGCGCGGCGAAAAGATGTATGCTTTTCTCGACAAGTTTATCAATATCGCTCTGCCGCGGGTTAGAGACTTCCGCGGTGTCAATCCCAACTCTTTTGACGGCCACGGCAATTATGCCATGGGCGCGAAAGAACAGCTGATCTTCTCGGAAATCGAGTACGATAAAATCGACAAGATCCGCGGGATGGATATCATAATCGTGACAACGGCAAATACCGACGAAGAAGCCAGGGAGCTTCTCCGACTGCTCGGCATGCCGTTCAGCAAGTAAGCGGGAGGAACGGGAAATGGCTAAAAAGTCAATGATTCTCAAACAGCAGAAAGCGCCGAAATTCAGCACGCAGGCGTATAATCGCTGCAAACTGTGCGGCCGGCCTCATGCTTACATCCGTAAATACGGCATCTGCCGTTTGTGCTTCAGAGCGCTTGCTTACAAGGGTCAGATCCCCGGCGTTCGCAAAGCCAGCTGGTAAGCGTGACGTCAGGAAGGAGGAAGTCAAATGCAGATAACAGATTCTATTGCAGATATGCTCACAAGAATCCGCAATGCCGGTACTGCCGGACATCCGAACTGTGAGATTCCGGCTTCGAATGTTAAGAAGGCCATCGCGCAGATTTTACTCGAAGAGGGTTACATCAACCGGGTTGAATATTTAGCGGATGATAAGCAGGGCAGGCTGAAAATCACTTTGAAATATGCCGCCAAGAAACCGGTTATTTCCGGAATCAAGCGGATCTCCCGTCCGGGATTGCGCGTTTATGCCGATAACGAAAATCTGCCGAAAGTACTCGGCGGGCTTGGCATCGCCATCATCTCGACTTCACACGGGATCATGACCGAGAAAAAAGCTAAAAACGAAGGCATCGGCGGCGAAGTTCTCGCCTATGTCTGGTAAAAGAAACTCTGAAAAGGGTGATGCGCAATTGCGCCATCGCTCGTAATCTTAAGAGCAGGAGGAATGGACAATGTCCAGAATTGGAAAAATGCCGATCGAGATCCCGTCCGGGATCGAAGTCAAAGTTGATGGCAACGTTGTTACGGTCAATGCCGGAAAGACAACGCTGACCCAAACTGTACACAGTGACATGTCAGTTGCCATCGAAGACAAGAAGATCATTGTAACCAGACCGAGCGACAATAAGCAGCACAAGGCGCTGCATGGTTTGACCAGGTCACTGATCAACAACATGGTTGTCGGGTTATCCAAGGGATTCTCCAAGAATCTCGATATCAACGGCGTTGGTTACAAAGCCCAGAAACAAGGCAACAAACTGGTTTTGAACCTCGGCTACTCGCATCCGATCGAAATGGTCGAGCCAGAAGGAATTACGCTTGAAGTGCCTGCACCGAACAAGATCATCGTGAAGGGCGCAGACAAGCAATTGGTTGGCGAGATCGCTGCCAAGATCCGCTCGTTCCGTCTGCCGGATGCCTATAAGGGCAAGGGCGTCAAGTATGACTTTGAGGTTCTGAAGCTTAAAGAAGGCAAAACCGGCGCCAAAGGTGCCAAGGGCAAAAAATAGAGAAAGGGTGAGACGTTATGATCAGTAAAACTTGCAGAAATGAAATCCGCAAGAGAAAGCATCTCCGGGTCCGCAAGAAGATCAGCGGCACGCCTGAGCGGCCAAGGCTCTGTGTTTTCAGAAGCCTTTCCCAGATTTATGCCCAGGTGATCGATGACAGCAACGGACAGACACTGGTTAGTGCATCTACATTGGATAAGGAAATCAAAGAAAAGATTAGTTTTGGCGGTAACATCGAGGGTGCGGCAGAAGTCGGCAAACTGGTCGCTCAGCGCGCGCTGGCCAAGGGGATCGCGACCGTGGTCTTTGACCGCGGCGGCTATATCTACCATGGTCGGGTAGCGGCTCTGGCAACAGCAGCCCGTGAAGCCGGACTTAATTTCTAAGCAGGGAGGAAATGTCATGCGCATCGATCCAAGCACACTCGATTTAAAAGAAAAAGTCATCCACATTGGACGTGTTTCAAAGACCGTCAAAGGTGGTCGTAATTTCCGTTTTGCAGCTCTCGTCATTGTTGGCGATGAAAATGGCCATGTCGGTAAAGGACTTGGCAAAGCGGCGGAAATTCCGGATGCCATCCGCAAGGGCATTGAGGATGCAAAAAAGAACCTGATTGAGGTTCCTTTAAGCGACAGCACCATCCCGCACGAAGCAATCGGCCAGTTTGGAGCCGGCCGGGTTCTTTTGAAGCCTGCTTTCGGCGGTACCGGCGTCATTGCCGGCGGTCCGGTTCGTGCCGTACTCGAATTGGCTGGCGTCAAGGATATTCGCACTAAATCGCTCGGATCCAATAACCCGAACAATATGGTCAATGCGACCATCGAAGGCCTAAAGAGCCTCAAATCTCCCGAGCAGGTCGCCAGACTTCGCGGCAAGTCCGTCGAAGACATACTGTAACAGGGGGAACTAGCAATGTCTAAAGTAAAGATTACGCTCATCAAGAGCACGAATAGTTCCAACAAGAACCATATCGCTACCGTTAAGGCGCTCGGTCTGCATAAGATCGGACAAACTGTCGAGCAAGAGGCATCCGCCACGATTCTCGGCATGGTACGCCGGGTTGCGCATCTGGTCCGTTGTGAAGAAGCTTAAGGAGGTGTCCTGTCATGAAAATCAATGAACTTAAAGCATCTCCGGGCGCTCGTCAGACAGCGTACCGCAAGGGGCGCGGCGTCGGGTCGGGCAATGGCAAGACTGCCGGACGCGGCCATAAGGGTCAGAACTCCAGAGCTGGCGGCGGTGTCCGTCCCGGTTTTGAAGGCGGCCAGATGCCCCTCTACCGTCGTTTGCCGAAACGCGGATTCAACAACAAGCGTTTTGCAGCCCAATATGTTGAGGTCAATGTCAGCGATTTGGAAAAATTCGCCGATGGCTCTGTCATTGATGCTGCAGCCTTGAAAGAATCCGGGGTCATCAGCCTGCCCAAGGTCAACGATGGCATCAAGATCCTGGGTTATGGCGAACTGACGAAAAAACTGACTGTCAAAGCGAAGGCTTTCACAGCCAGTGCCAAAGAAAAAATCGAAAAGGCTGGAGGATCGGCCGAGGAGGTATAAGCATGTCCGGTATGATCGATACCCTCAAGAATGCCTTCAAAATCCCGGACCTTCGTAAGAAGTTGATCTTTACCCTGCTGATGCTGGTTGTCTACCGGGTCGGCATCAAAGTGCCGGTCCCGGGTATTGATGCAGCAGCGTTCACCGCTCTGATCGACCGGTTTGGCCAGCTGGGCAGCTTCCTGGATATTATATCCGGCGGCGCCTTCAAACAGGTATCCATTTTTGCAATGGGCATCACGCCGTACGTCAACTCTTCGATTATCATGCAGCTTCTGACGGTAGCCATTCCGGCTCTGGAACGCTTGCAGAAGGAAGGCGACGAAGGCAGGAAAAAAATCCAGCAGTACGTCCGCTATTTAACGGTCGGACTTGCGCTGATGCAGGCCGGCGCCTACTGGTATGCTACCAAAGGTGCTTCCTCGCCCACATTGCCGGTTTGGCTGAATGCAATCCTGGTCATTGTCAGCTTTACTGCCGGTACTGCCTTCATCATGTGGATCGGCGAACAAATCAATGAATTCGGCATTGGCAACGGCATCTCGCTGATCATCTTCGCCGGTATCGTCACCCGCGGACCGAGTGCGATCAACCTGATGTTCCAGTACTTCCAGCAGTGGACCTTGACTCGCAACATCATTGTGTCCATCGTTGCCACCTTAGCCGTCATAGTCGCCTTTATCCTGATCATTGCCCTGGTTGTCTTTGTGCAGATGGCCGAACGCCGCATTCCGATCCAATATGCCAAAAAAGTTGTTGGACGTAAAATGTACGGCGGACAAAGCACCTATCTGCCGATCAAGGTCAATCAGGCCGGCGTTATCCCGGTTATCTTCGCCATTTCGATTGTTTCGCTGCCGCCGACCATCGTCTCCTTCTTTGGAGCGACCGGCCCGATTGCACAGTGGTTCATGAATTTTTCAGGCAATCCCATCTACTACCTCGCCTACGGTTTGCTGATCCTTGGCTTTACCTTCTTCTACTCCATGGTTCAGTTCAACCCGATAGAAGTAGCCAATAATTTGCAGAAAAACGGCGGCTTCATTCCCGGCATCCGCCCTGGGCGCCCGACATCGGATTTCATCCAGAAAACCGCCAGAAGGCTGAACTGGTTTGATGGATTGTTCCTGATCCTGATCGTCTTGTTCCCGACCCTGATGAGTGCGATTACCGGAGCATCCGGCATCTGGTTTGGCGGAACCGCCATCCTGATCCTGGTTGGTGTGGCGATCGACCTGGTCAATCAGCTTGAATCCCAAATGGTCATGCGCCATTACAAAGGATTTCTTGATTGATTATTTTCAGACCGAATAATAGGGGTGTTCTGCCAAGTGCAGAATGCCCTTATTCCTGTTTATGGAGGTGTCATTTATGCAGCTAGTATTGCTTGGCCCGCCAGGTTCCGGCAAAGGCACCATGGCCGCCGACCTCATTCGTCTTTACCAGATTCCCCATATATCAACCGGCGATATTTTCCGCAAGAACATTAAGGAAAAAACTTCGCTTGGCCAACAGGCCGAAGAATATATTAGAAACGGCGGACTTGTGCCCGACTCGTTAACGATCAGCATGGTTGAGGACCGCCTGAATCAGGACGATTGCCAAAACGGGTTCATGCTCGACGGATTTCCGCGCACATTGCCTCAGGCTCAGGCGCTGAACGCCATTCTGGTTCGCCGCGAACAGCCTCTGACAGCGGTATTGAACATCTCCGTCAGCGACCAGACCGTTCTGAAACGCCTGTCCGGTCGCCGGGTATGCTCCAGCTGCGGTCGCACTTACAATATTCATTCAATGAAGTCCCAGGCCGAAGGCCTTTGCGATGACTGCGGCGGCCAATTGATTCAGCGTGACGACGACAAGGAAGAGACCGTCCAGCAGCGTCTGCGCACTTACTACCAGCAGACTCAGCCGCTGGTCAATTTCTACTCGGAACAGGGCCTGCTGGTTGAAATCATCAACGAAGGCGAAGTTGGCGGCAGGCTTGAAATAGTCAAAGCCCAGCTGGATGCCAAAATGGCGCAGGAATAATCATGGTTTCACTAAAAACAGCTGCTGAAATTGACCGGATGGCTGCCGCCGGCCGCATCGTGGCCGAAGTGCTGGATGAATTGGGACAGATGGTCAAACCAGGGATAAGCACTTGGGATCTGGACCAGGCGGCCCGGACTATCATCCATCAATCTGGCGCCATCCCATCTTTTCTTGGTTATGGCCAGCCCCCATTCCCGGCTGCCATCTGCGCTTCGATCGATGATGAAGTTGTCCACGGCATTCCGAATCAGCACCGCATCCTTCAGGAAGGGAGCCTGGTTTCCATTGACGTCGGCGCTTGTCTGAACGGCTTTCATGGTGACGCAGCGCGAACCTTTGCAGTTGGCAGAATCGATGCCCAAAAAGCCGAACTGATCCGCGTGACTGAAGAATGCTTTTGGAAGGCTTTTGCCAAAGCCCATATTGGCGCCAGGCTGGGAGATCTTTCGGCAGCGATCCAGGCCCATGCTGAAGCGCATGGCTATGGTGTCGTCCGGGAGTTGACCGGCCACGGCATCGGCCGGCAGATGCATGAAAGCCCCGATTTGCCTAATTACGGCCGAGCCGGCCATGGCATGCGCCTTGAGGCCGGTCTGGTGCTGGCCATGGAGCCGATGATCAACCTGGGTACCCGGCACGTGGAGATGCTTGACGACGGCTGGACCATTGTTACGGCCGACGGCTGCCCGTCGGCTCACTATGAGAACACCCTGGCAATCACACCGGATGGGCCGGTTATCCTGACAAAACAATGATTGAGGAAAGCCGGATGGAAATACCGCTCTACGAATTACTGCAAAACCATGGCCTGATCCGGGGATCAGTCGTCCAGTCGCTGGCCGGACACGATCAGATGAAAGCTTATCTGGTCATTAAAGTTGAAGGTTGTTTCGTCTGGCTGGTTGATGGAGATTTGCGCCGTTATGAAAAACCGAAGAAAAAGCGGATCCGCCATGTCCGGCCGCTCGGCCAGATCCCCGACCCGGAAGCGCTTGACAGAATCGGCGCTTTAGGCGATGAAGGCCAGCGGAACAGCGAACTTGGAAAACTTTTACAGATTTTTATCGGCACCAACCTGATGAAGGAGGAAAATTGATGTCCAAAGAAGATACAATCGAAGTGGAAGGCATTGTGACCGACGCACTGCCAAACGCCGTTTTCAAGGTTAAACTGGAAAATGGCCACGAGATCATTGCCCATATATCCGGCAAATTGCGCCAGAATTACATTAAAATATTGCCGGGTGACCGGGTGACCATTGAACTTTCACCTTATGACCTGTCGCGCGGCCGGATTACCTGGCGAGCCAAATAAGCATAAAAAATTAATACTTGATTTTATCGTGAAATCTGGTAAACTATTTTAGCATGCGCCAATTGGCGCTTAGATTCAGATGCATTCGATCCTGGATGCACTGCGAGGAGGTTGTTACTATGAAAGTCAGACCGTCCGTCAAGCCGATGTGCGAGAAATGCAAAGTGATTCGCCGCAGAGGCCGGGTCATGGTGATCTGCGAAGATCCCAAACATAAGCAAAAACAGGGCTGAGTCGAAGAGTCAGCCTTAAATCAAGAAATTACACGACAACGGGATGCGGCTGCGTCGGTCTTTTTCATAAGACTGGTGTTATTCCCACATTCGTGTTTGAAGATAGATGATTTGTTCAACCTGTCAAGCAATGGAGGTGCAAACTGATGGCACGTATTGCCGGAGTGGATCTGCCCAATGAAAAGCGCGTAGAAATAGCGCTTTGCTATATTTTTGGAATCGGCAGAACACTTTCTAATAAAATTCTAGGAACCTGCGCAATCAATCCTGATACTCGCGTCAAGGACCTGAATGATGAAGAAATATCCAAGATCAGGGATGCCATTGAAAACGGCTATACCGTTGAAGGCGACCTGAGGCGCGAAATCGCCATGAATATCAAACGGCTCACAGAAATCGGCTGCTATCGCGGCAGACGGCACAGGATGGGCCTGCCTGTCCGTGGACAGCGGACCAAGACCAATGCCCGTACTCGCAAGGGACCGAAGCGTACGATCGCTGGAAAGAAGAAGTAAGGAGGGATCAGCATGGCTAAAGCGTCAACAAAAAAAGCGGCTGCAAGGCCTAAGAAAAGAGAACGCAAGAATATCGATCGCGGTGCTGCCCACATCCATTCTTCGTTCAACAATACAATCGTCACCATCACCGACCCGATCGGAAATGCGATTTCCTGGGCTAGTGCAGGTGGCATGGGCATGAAAGGCTCCCGTAAAGGGACTCCCTTTGCCGCCCAGATGGCTGCGGAGTCCGCCGCCAAAACTGCCATGGATCATGGCATGCGTTCCGTCGAGGTTTTCGTCAAGGGGCCCGGAGCCGGCCGCGAAGCTGCAATTCGTTCTTTGCAGGCTGCAGGCTTGGATGTCACATTGATCAAGGACGTAACCCCGATTCCCCACAATGGTTGCAGGCCGCCAAAGAGAAGAAGAGTCTGATGCTGGAGGTGTAAAGAATGGCTAGATATACGGAAGCATCCTGCAGACTTTGCCGCAGAGAAGGTGAAAAGCTCTTCCTCAAAGGTCAGCGATGCTATACAGGGAAATGTGCCATTGCCAGAAGGAGTTTTGCTCCTGGTCAGCATGGTCAGGGTCGTAAGAAAATATCCGAATACGGCACGCAATTGCGTGAAAAACAAAAAACCAAGCGCTTTTATGGCGTTCTGGAAGGCCAGTTCCGCAAAACCTTCGAAAGTGCTGAGCACATGAAGGGCAAGACAGGCGAAAACCTGCTCCAATTGCTTGAGCTGCGCATGGATAACATCGTTTACCGCATGGGCCTGGGCGCTTCGCGCGCTGAAGCCCGTCAGCTTGTTACCCATGGCCATTTCACGCTTAATGGCAAAAAAGCCGATATTCCATCGATGACTTTAAAAGCCGGCGATACGATTGCCGTCTGTGAAGCATCGCGCAAATCACCGAAATTCCAGGAACTTGGCAGCCGTCCGGTACCAGCCTGGCTTTCCTTCAACGCAGAGGCTCTGACCGGATCGATCGTTCAGGCTCCTGCCCGCACAGATGTCGACATTGAGGTTAAAGAGACACTCATCGTCGAGTTGTACTCCAAGTAGTGTTCTGGCTTAACCCGGTTACTTGCTGTTCGCGGATGTACGAAGGAGGAATAAAATGATTGAAATTAAAAAGCCCATGATAGAATGCCTGGAGAGAAATGAAGATGGATCCTATGGCAAGTTCGTCATTGAACCACTGGAGAGAGGCTATGGCATAACGCTCGGCAATTCGCTCCGGAGAGTTCTGTTGTCCTCACTTCCTGGTGCAGCAGTCACGGCGATTCGTGTCGATGGCGTTTTCCATGAATTTTCGACGGTCAAGGGTGTCATCGAAGACATGACGGAAATTATCCTGAATGTCAAAGGCATCCGGGCCAGCCTGAATGTTGATGGGCCCAAAACGGTCTATATCAGCACGGATGAAGGTCGAGTCGGCGTGGTAACAGCCGGCGACATCGTTCGTGATGAAGAAGTCGAGATCATGAATACTGATCATCCGATAGCCACCCTGAATGGGGATGGCCGGCTGTTTATGGAGCTGACCCTGAACAAAGGGCGCGGCTACAATACTGCCGACCGCAATAAATGGCCGAATCAGACGATTGGCGTCATCCCGATCGATTCAATTTTCACACCAGTGCGCAAGGTCAATTTTTCTGTTGAGAATACCCGTGTTGGTCAGTTTACCGATTACGACAAATTGACCCTGGAAGTTTGGACAGATGCAACGATTGAAGTGACAGAAGCCCTGAGCCTGGGCGCAGGCATTCTCTGTGAACACCTGAACCTGTTCATGGCCTTGACGGATTCCGCCGGCGGTCCCAGTTTCAAAGACATGGACGACGGCAGCAACAAAAACCATATTCTGGACACAGTGATCGAGGATCTCGATTTTTCGGTCCGGACTTACAATTGCCTGAAGCGGGCCGGAATCAATTCGATCGGCGACCTGGTCGCCAGATCCGAAGAAGATATGATGAAAGTACGCAATCTGGGCAAAAAATCCCTCGAAGAAGTTATCCAGAAGCTCGAAGAACTTGGCTTGTCGCTGGCCGCGCTTGATGAATAAGCGAGCCAACGCGGGTCTTTAGCAGTTAGGAGGTTATAAACATGCCTGCACTTAGAAAACTTGGACGCGCCTCTGATGTGCGGTTGTCCATGCTCCGGGGGATGGTAACGACCCTCATTGTCAGTGGCAGGATTGAAACAACCGAAGCAAGGGCCAAAGAAGTAAAGCGTATTGCTGAAAAGCTCATTACGATGGCCATCCGGGAAAAAGATAATTTTACAACCCGGGAGCTGACGGTATCGGCAGCCAAATTGGATGCCAAAGGCCGTAAGGTTTTAAAATCCGCAACATCAAAGAATGGCAACAAATATGATGTTGTTAGCCGCGAAACCAAAACTGACATTGTTCAGGTCGACCATCCGTCTCGCCTGGCAACTCGCCGTCAACTGATGCTGTGGCTTAACAAGAGCCACGATGCAGCCGGCAAAACCGTCAATCCGGTCAACATCCTGTTTGATACGGTTGCCCCCAAATATGCTGGCCGCGCTGGCGGTTATGCCAGAATCATCAAATTGGGCGCGCGCCGCGGCGATGCATCGGAAATGGCGATACTCGAACTGATCTGATTATGACTGCGAGATCGGTTCGGACACCCCGCCCGGCCGATTCAATCGGTGCATATGAAGAAATTACCGTTACGAGCGGGGATAGGTTTTGACCTGTCCCCGCTTTTTTAAGAAGAAGGCGTACATAGAGCGGATGAGCAATTTCATTGAACTCAACAATGTCAGCTACAGTTATCAACAAAATGATCGAAATCCTTTGTTGGCGGTCCGGCAAGTCAGCCTGGCTATTTTGCGCGGCAGCCATACGGCTGTTCTAGGCCGCAATGGTTCCGGCAAATCGACGCTGGCGCGACTGATCAATGCCTTGGAACAACCCTCCGAGGGTACGGTAATCGTTTCGGGAATGCCGGCTTGTGAAGATGAAATGGTTTGGGAAATCCGCCGGCTATGCGGTATGGTTTTTCAGAACCCCGATAATCAGATTATTGGCACAACAGTTGAAGAAGATGTTGCCTTTGGGCCGGAAAATCTTGGATTCCCGCAGATCGAGATACGTCGTGCCGTTGACAATGCCCTAAGCTATGTCGGGCTTTCCGAAATGGCTCAGAAACCGCCGCACCTTTTGTCCGGCGGCCAAAAGCAGAAGCTGGCCATTGCAGGCATCTTGGCGATGAAGCCGAAATGCCTGATTCTGGATGAAGCGACTTCAATGCTGGATCCGATCAGCCGTCAGGAATTCATGGATCTGGTCCAGCAATTGATGCGTGATGAAGGCCTGACGGTTATCAATATTACCCATAATATGGAAGAAGTCATGCTGGCTGACCAGGTGGCGGTAATGGCCGATGGCCAGATTGTCCTGTCCGGCAAGCCGGCTGAAATATTTGACAAGGTCGAGCTGATCAAAAACGAAGGCCTGGATGTTCCCACCCATAATGAAATCGCTTTCGAACTGGCAAACAATCTGGGGCTTAAGCTCAAGCATCAGGAAGCTTCTTCCTGGGAAAAGGCCAGGCTTGCCTGCGCCCGCCTTCTTGACGAGGCCTGGCATCAGGAGGACGGACGGCAAAAAATGCTGCAGTCCGCGCAGTGCTGGACGGCTAGAGTCAAAGAGCTTAATTGTGCTGCTGCCCAGAATGGACGGCCGCCGATCATTGAAGTTGAAAATCTCAGCCACACGTATACGCCTGGCACTTCATTGGCGACACGGGCGCTCGACAATATCAGCTTTGACGTCCGCAAGGGAGAAGTGCTTGGCATCATCGGGCATAGCGGATCAGGCAAATCGACCTTGATCCAGCATCTCAACGGATTGATCCGCACCCAGAGCGGCCATGTCCGGATTCTTGGCATGAATGCGTCCAACAATGCCGACATCAGAAAAATCCGCCAGCGCGTCGGGCTGCTGTTCCAATATCCTGAACACCAGCTGTTTGAAGAAACCCTTTTTCAGGATATCGCGTTTGGACCACGACGGATGGGCCTTGATATGTTCCAGATCGAGCAGCGTGTTCTTAAAGCGGCCCGAATAGTCGGTTTGCAGGAAGATGATCTGGAACGCTCCCCCTTCGAATTGTCCGGCGGCCAGAAAAGACGGGCGGCGATCGCTGGCGTACTGGCCATGGAACCTGATGTTCTGATCCTTGACGAACCGGCTGCCGGCCTGGACCCCGCTGGCAGGGACGAAATCCTGGGCTATGCGGGTCAGCTCAAGGCCATGGGCGTGACGGTCATTCTGGTATCCCACAGCATGGAGGACATTGCTCGCCTGGCAGACCGGGTGCTGGTGCTATGCCAAGGAAAGGTTCTGGCCCTGGGTTGCCCGTCAGAGGTATTCGCCCAACCGGAAATACTAGCAGAAGCAGGCCTTTCGGTTCCCCGCACCTCAGCATTTCTTAGAGATCTTCATGACTTCCTGCCTGATCTGAATCATCATTATTTTACCGCCGAGGCTGCCGCCCAGGAACTGATCCGGGCGTACTGCCAAAAACAGCTGCAGCATGCTGCCGATGCGGCTGAAAGATCAGGTGATCTGGATGCTTGACAATATTTCGCTTGGACGCTATTATCCTGGGAACTCTGTTTTGCATCGCCTGGATCCCCGGACCAAGATTGTGGCGTCAATACTGGTTATGGTTCTGATCTTTTTGGTGCAGGAGCCTTTACCCATGCTGGTGCTTGGCCTTCTGACAATACTGCTGATTTTGCTTTCCAAAGTTCCCATCCGGCTAGTTTTGAATGGCCTGAAACCGATGCTCTTCATCCTGATTTTTGCGTTTGTGTTGAATTTGCTGACGGTTCGGGGCGTGGTCTGGCTCAGGCTGGGTCCGCTGACGATTACCGACCAGGGCGTCTACACCGCCTTGCGGATGATTGCCCGCCTTTCGCTTTTGGTGCTTAACACGACTTTGCTCCTGACCTTGACAACGACGCCGATCCTGATTGCCGATGCGATTGAAAAAATGCTTGCGCCCATACAACGCTTAGGCTTTCCGGCCCATGAGATGGCCATGATGATGTCGATCGCTTTGCGTTTTGTGCCAACCTTGCTTGAAGAGACAGACAAAATCATGAAAGCCCAGTCCTCGCGCGGTGCTGATTACGACACCGGCGGACTGATCAGCAAAGCCCGCGGCCTGGTTTCGGTTTTGATCCCGCTTTTTGTCAGCGCCTTCAAACGGGCCGAAGACCTGGCCGTTGCGATGGAGGCACGCTGCTACCGCGGCAGCAAAGGTCGAACCCGGTTGAAAGTGATGCAATACCAAAGGATTGACCTCTATTTCTTGATAATGACCCTGATTACGGCTATAAGCACGCTGTTTCTGCAATACCGGTAAACTTGAGCCGGAAGCTTTTAACTTGAACTGGCGGATAAGCCTGGGCTATAATAGGGATCAATCAGAACCGAAAGAAACATCTTTGGGGAGGAACTTTTAAATGGAATATACAATCGGCATTGATTTGGGCGGCACGAACATTAAAGCCGGCGTGGTCAATCGTGATGGCAAAATCATTCATAAAGACAGAATTAAAACCAGAACTGACTGCGATCAGCTGGAAATCATCAAAGATATGGGTCTTCTAGCCCGCAAGGTGATCGAAGATGCTGGCATAGATATCGCCCAAGTCAAGGCGATTGGCGTTGGTTCGCCAGGAACGCCCGACAACAAGTCCGGCGAATTGATTTTTGCCGGAAACCTGCCCTTTAGAAATGCCCCCATCCGCCAAGGGATCAAGGCGATCATCGACCTGCCGGTCTATCTTGACAATGACGCCAATTGTGCCGCTTTGGCCGAATGCATCAGCGGCGGCGCCCGCGGGGACCAGCCATTCCGTGACGATAACCCTGGGAACCGGCGTCGGCGGCGGCGTGATCATTAACCGCCGCATTTACAGCGGATTTAACAATGCCGGCAGTGAACTTGGCCATTCTGTGATCTGTGTGGGCGGCGAACCCTGCACCTGTGGGCGGCGTGGCTGTTTTGAGGTCTATGCCTCGGCGACTGCGCTCATCCGGGAGACCGAAAGGGCCGCCAAGGCCCATCCCGAGTCCTTGCTAAATCGCCTGATCGAAGAAAACGGCGGACAGGCTGACGGAAGAACCGCTTTTGAGGCTATGCGCCAAGGCGACGCCATTGCAGCAAGAGTCGTCGACAACTATATTGAAATGCTGTCTGAAGGGTTGGGCAATATTGTTAATTGCTTCATGCCGGAAGTGATTTTAATCGGCGGCGGCGTTTGCAATGAAGGGGATGCCCTGCTGCTGCCTGTCCGGGAGAGGGTCAAACGGAAGTCCTTTATTTTTGACGGTGTGGCCGCCCCCCAAATCCGTCTGGCAGAAATGGGCAATGATGCCGGAATCGTCGGGGCGGCGATGATGGCTGCAGCCTGCATTGAAGATGGCTTGCCCGGTTGAACCCGAATTGACTCCCGTTCTGCCGGTGCGCCATCTGGCTTTGTTGACCGAGTTCGACGGCAGCGCTTTTAACGGCTGGCAAACCCAGGCCCGGGGACGCACGGTGCAACAGACCCTTTTAAAGGCCGTCCAGGAATTGACCGGCGAAAAAGATCTGCGGCTTACCGGCAGTAGCCGGACTGATTCCGGCGTCCATGCGCGCGGCCACGTCAGCCATTTCAAAACCCTGAACAAAATTCCGGCCGACCGGTTGCCGCTGGCGCTGAACAGCCTTCTGCCGGAAGACCTGGCCGTCCGTGCCGCCTGTGAGGTGGCCGCGGATTTCCATGCCCAATATCACGCCAAAGGCAAGATCTATTCTTACCGGATTTGGCGCGGCCGCATCCGGCCGGCGATTTCCCGCCAGCAACTCTGCCATTTGCCAGGGCCGCTTGATCTTGATCTTATTCGCCAGGCCATGCCATACCTGTTAGGCCGGCATGATTTTCAATCATTGATGGATGCCGGCAGCTGCGACCGGAATCCGGTTCGGACCATCCACTCGCTCTCCCTGGAGGCCCAAGGTCCGCAAATTGCCCTGAAAGTCCAGGGAGACGGCTTTTTGTACCATATGGTGCGGATTATCGTCGGCACGCTTGTCGCTGTCGGGCAGGGGAAAATCAGCCCTGACGATATGCCGGCCATTATCCAGGGCAAAGACCGCAAAAAGGCCGGAAAAACAATGCCTCCCCAGGGATTGTGCCTGGAGCAGGTCCTATATGATCCGCCGCTGTTTGACGAATATTTCAAGCAAAATGATAAAGAAGGTGAAAACCATGTTCAGTTCACGCTGGAGTGACCGAACCAACCTGACCATGTTGACCGATTTTTACGAGTTGACCATGTCAAAAGGATATCTGGATCAGAATTTGCAGGATACGATCGCCTATTTTGATTTATTTTTCCGCTCTGTCCCTGAAGATGGCGGTTATGCGATCATGGCCGGCGTCGAGCAGATGATCGACTATCTCAAGGATTTGAAATTTACTGAAGATGATCTGGAGTATCTGACCGCCACACAGACGTTTGACCAGAATTTTCTGGATTATTTGCGCGACTTCCATTTCTGCTGCGATATCTGGGCGATACCGGAAGGCACGCCGATTTTCCCGAACGAACCGATAGTCAAGGTGCGTGGCCCGATCATCCAGGCCCAGATGATTGAAACGATGCTTCTGGTCACCATCAATCATCAGAGCCTGATCGCGACCAAAACCTCCAGAATCGTCCGCGCCGCCAAAGGCCGCCCAATCCTGGAATTCGGATCGCGGCGGGCCCAGGGCTACGATGCGGCTGTTCTGGGCGCCCGCGCCGCCTATATAGCCGGGGCGACGGGAACCTCCTGCACGATTTGCGGCGAGCATTTCGGCATCCCGGTTTCCGGGACCATGGCGCATAGCTGGGTGCAGATTTTCAATACGGAATATGAGGCTTTCGCCGCATATGCCAGATCATTTCCCAAGAATACCGTGCTTTTGGTCGATACTTATAACGTGTTGAATTCCGGTATCCCCAATGCGATCAGGGTGGCCAAGGAGATACTGGAGCCCATGGGATCCAGGCTTCGCGGCATTCGGATCGACAGCGGCGACCTGACCTACCTGACCATCAAATCCCGTGAAATGCTGGATAACGCCGGCCTTTCAGACTGCCGGATCACCGTCAGCAATGCGCTGGACGAATATATCATTCGCGACCTTATTTTACAGGGCGCGGCAATCGACGCTTTCGGGGTAGGCGAACGCCTGATCACTTCACGTGCCGAACCCGTATTTGGCGGCGTCTATAAGCTTTCTGCCATCGAAAGGGATGGACAGATTCTTCCGCGTATGAAATTTTCCGAAAATACCGGCAAAATCACCAATCCGGGCAATAAAGAAGTTTGGCGCTTCTATGACCGCGCAACCGGCAAAGCAATTGCCGACCTGATCAGTTTGGTAGGCGAGGAAATCAACGAAGACCAACCCTTTGAAATATTCGATCCGATGCATACCTGGAAGCGGAAATTGCTGACCAATTTCACCGTTCGCAAGCTGCTTGAGCCCATATTTGTCGGCGGCAAACTGATTTACCGGCGCATGCCCATCGAGGAGACCCGCAACCTTTGCAGCAGGGAACTGGATCGCCTCTGGGAATCGCTCAAACGCTTCGAAAACCCCCAGACTTACTATGTTGACTTGTCCCAACGCCTTTGGGACATCAAAGATCAATTACTGCATGCCAATAAGCAGCTGATTTAAGGGGCCGGCTAAATGGCCGGGCATCTTCTGCGTTAAATTTGGCAAAATAGAAAGGACAAGGATATTCATATGGCAATTCGTGCAACAATCACAATGGAAAACGGCGGAAAAATCGTGCTGGAGCTGGATCCGCAGCAGGCCCCGATTACAGTGGCCAATTTCAAGAAACTGGCAGAGGAGCATTTTTATGACGGCTTGATTTTTCACCGCGTCATCAAGGGCTTCATGATTCAAGGCGGCTGTCCGCAAGGCAGCGGCACCGGAGGACCCGGTTTTCAAATCAAGGGCGAGTTCCGCGCCAATGGCGTCAACAACCAGATACGGCATGACCGCGGCGTGATTTCCATGGCCAGGTCGATGAATCCGGATTCGGCCGGATCGCAATTTTTTATTATGCATCAAGCATCACCGCATCTGGACGGACAGTATGCGGCATTTGGCAAAGTCGTCGAAGGCCTTGACGTTGTTGATCAGATCGCCGAAACCAAGACCGGTCGCCAGGATCGCCCGACGACAGAACAGAAAATTCTTACGATTACCATCGAAGAATCTGTTGATGAAACTAAAAAATAAAAAAATCCTTTGCGAAATTTTGGCACATTGACCAAAATAATCCTTGCATTTAATGCAGCTCTGTGTTATTCTGATCCAAGGTCATCATCTTGAATGGATCATATGTGTTAAAAAGAGCCTTTCTTCTTGATAGGAATGCGTATCTTCAAATTCATGGATCGCCAATTCAGTATCATGTCCAAATTATTTTAAGGAGGCATTAACACATGCCAGACAAAACCATTACTTGCAAAGATTGCGGAGCCCAATTCATTTTCAATGAAAGCGAACAAGCTTTCTACAAAGAAAAGGGATTCGAGAATGAGCCCCAGCGTTGCCCTGACTGCCGCCGTGCTCGTAAGCAACAGCGGAACAACAGCCGTTACAACAACAACAGCTGGTAAGCAATTATTCAGCACCAAAGAGAGCCGTCAGCATTAGCTGGCGGCTTTTTTTTGATCTGATTTTCCGCCGGGGCAAATTTCCCGGCTCGACTTTCAGGTTTTGGCGATAATCAGCGGCACGATCATTTCTTCGGCGCACAAGCCGGCATGGTGGCCTTTGAAAGCGAAACGCGGCCGATTGAACAGGCTGTGATAACGGATGATGCTTTGACCGGTTGCGCAGGCCAGAAAATCGCCCAGAAAATCGTCGACTTTTTTATGCGGAATACCATTGCCGAATAAACCGCGCTCAAAAACATCCTGGCGCGGCAATAAAAGATAGCAGTCTCCGAAACGGTCATTGAAAGCCGATGCAAAATATTCAAGCTTTGCCGGTTTGACAAAAAGCGAGACTGCCCGGCTTTCAAGTGAAGGCGGCAAGATCAGGCAGTTGTGCAGCTCCGGGATTTCATCCAGGTAAATTTCCCTGGCGACTTCGATCTGGCCGTGGTCTGCGGTGATAATCAGCAGAGTGTCGTCAAGTTCTGAAAAAAGCTTGGCCAGGATCTGGTCAAAGGAGATAAGCTCCTGGCGTACGACTTCGCTGTAAGGCCCTTCATTGTGCATCAAGGTATCTGGCTCATGCCAATAGGCCAGTATCAGCTGGTTGCCGTCCTGTGAGCAGAAATCTTTAATTCGCGCGGCCATTTGCAGCATGTTGTTGACGCCGTTGGGGTCAAAGGGCGGCATGACCTTCTGGAAATGGATGGAATCGGCCGCAATTTTCCCGATTTGGGAGACAAGATCGGAAAAGGGCAGCATCAATTGGGCTGGCGATGGCGTGATAGCTGCGCCGCTAAAGCTGTCGCGATCCAGAAACAGGTCGACTATCCGGCCAAACTCCCGAAACCAGGCGCTCCAGCCCAGCCAGCCGTGTTCTAAAGGGGACAGGCCGGAAAGCAGAGTCGTCGTCGCCGCCGTAGTGGTGCAAGGATAAACAGAAGAAAGGTCGGCGGTCTTGTGCGACCGTAAAAAGCCGTCTTCCGGCAACATGCGGTCGAGCAGCTCACTGCCCAGCCCATCGAGCACCATCAGGATTTTGTTTTTGTAAGGCTTGGCTAATAGCGCATCAAGGCTGCTCAAGCCGGGATGACGGCAGGGCGCGCCAAAACTGTGCAGAACCGACGCAACCAAATTGAGAATGCTGTTGGTATAATTCGGAAAGACGATGCCCATGACTTCACCCCCCGATTATTGATACCCAATTTAAGTATACCGAAAAATCCCGGTTACTTCATCATGTTTTTTCTAAAGAAATTATGGTAAGCTTCATAGATGATAACTAGATCGCAAGCTTCTAAAAATGAGGGAAGCGGGGTACAAAACCATGAAAAATTACATTCTCAGACTGCTGAAAGAGAACAGCGATTTTCTGTCCGGCGAACAGCTCAGCCAACAACTTGGTGTGACCAGAGCGGCTGTCTGGAAGGCGATAAAGTCCTTGAAGCAAGAAGGCTACAGTATTGAGGCAGTTACAAATCGCGGGTATCGCCTGAATGGCGCTTCTGATGTGCTGTCCTCTGCCGAGATTGAGGAATGCCTCAAAAGGCAGGGCGTCCCGGGCTTTGTCCAACAGGTTTTCTATGAAAAAACACTTGATTCCACCAATCAGGCAGCCAAACGAGCTGCCGAAAAAGGTGCGCCTGACAAAAGCCTTTTTGTAGCCGAGAGCCAAAGCGCAGGCCGCGGCCGGCGCGGCCGGACCTGGATTTCCGATCCCCAGCAAGGGCTGTGGTTTTCACTCCTGCTGCGGCCGCAAAAAAATCCGGCTGAAATGGCAAGGATTACACTCTTTGCCGGATTGTGCGTTGCCGAAGCCATCCAGGATTTGGGCATCCAGACAGGGATAAAATGGCCCAATGATTTGCTTGCCATCGCCAGCCATCGTAAACTTTGCGGTATTTTGACCGAAATGATCATCGAAGAGAACCAGGTCGGAGCCGTGATCATTGGCATCGGAGTCAATATCAACACGCTGGAATTCCCGCCTGAATTGGCATCCACCGCCACCTCGCTTCGCTTGGAAAGCGGCCGCGTTTTTTCGCGGACCGATGTCCTTGCCGCCATACTGAAAGTTTTTGCCGCCCGCTATGCAGGATTTCTGGCCAATGACAGCTGGCTTGCCGAGTATCATAAGTATTGCCTGACGTTGGGGCGAAAGGTCCAGGTTGTCGAAAGCGACGGCAAGACTTTTGAGGGAGAAGCTGTTGACCTGGACCAAGACGGGGAGCTGATCATCGAAGGGTCAGACGGGCAGCGCCGGACCGTTCGCTCCGGTGAAGTTTCCGTCCGCGGCCTCCTTGGTTACGTTTAGATTGATACTTCAAGTCGATTGATTTGAACGTCAGCCATTTGATTGACAATGAGTTCAATGTGGTTTGATTTTCCGACTGAATGTAAACCTTAATTAAAATATAAGTTGACAATAGGAAGACGCTTCTTTATAATGCAGATCAATTGGTCTTATCAAGCAGCTGCTTAATCGGGCCAATGACCTTGCCTATTTATTTGGAGGCCATTTATGAAAATCAGCATCCGCGACATGACGCTCATTTCACTTTTTACCGTTTTAACCATTATTGGCGGCAAAATCATCATACCGACCATTCTGATTCCGGTTACGCTTCAATTGGCTGCTTGTCTTCTAACCGGCATTTTACTGGGCGCCCGACGGGCGTTTCTGGCCCAAATGCTCTATTTGCTGATCGGCCTGATCGGTTTGCCGGTTTTTGCAGCCGGCGGCGGGCTGGGCTATGTGCTGCAACCTTCCTTTGGCTATCTGCCAGGCATGATGCTATGTGCAACTTTAGTCGGCTGGTTATCCGACCGACTAGATCCTGATCGGAGCAAACTTAAAATCTGGCAGCTCGTTTTGATTAATCTGGCTGGCCAGCTTGTTGTCTATATTTGCGGAGTCAGCTATCTGTACCTGATCAAAAATTTCTATGTTGGTCAGGACCAGACCTTTGTTTGGGCGATCAAGGTCGGCATGATTCCATTCCTGATTACGGACGGCCTGTTTTCATTACTGACAGCCGTTATCGGTGTGCGCTTGCGCCGGGCGACGCGGGCTTACCTGGTTAAAAGGCCCGCTTGCGCCGGCGAACCCAAAACCGCTTGACGGATCACCAGCGGCCCGATCCAGACTTCAAACAGGCCTTGCATCAGTTCAGGCTCTTCTGGGCAGCCCGCCTCAACAAGCCTTACAAATTGTCCAGAACTTTTCCGGCTTCGATCAGCTTTTGGATAATCGGGATACTTTGCGGACAGGCCGCCTCGCATTGGCCGCAGGCAACACACTGGCCGGGGTCCTGATGGGTGGTCTGGTAATACTCATATCCGCTTTTTAGCACATCAGGATTGCAGGTCATGGTTACCTGATTGTAAATTCGGAAAATACCGGGTATTGCCACACCGGACGGACAAGGCATGCAATAGTTGCACCCGGTGCAGCCAACTTTGATTTTCTGGTGATAAAGATTCTGGACCTCGCGAATCAGCTGGTAATCAGACGGACTAAGCATATTGGGCCGGGTTGAATCAAAGATCCGCAAGTTGTCCTGCAGCTGCTCCATCGTGCTGACCCCGCTCAGAATCACTTTGATCTCGGGGTGATCGGCCAGCCAGCGGAAGCACCACTCAACCTGGCTGCACTTTTCTTCGGCGCGATCCCAGACCGCCTGGATATCCGGCGGCGGCGGGCCTGCCAGCAAGCCGCCGCGCAGCGGCTCCATGATCACGACACCCAGGTTGCGGCTGGCGGCGTAACGCAAGCCTTCCAATCCCGCTTGGTAATCCTCGTCCAGAATGTTCAATTGGATCTGGCACATATCCCAGTCGTAACTGTCGACAATTTCCTTAAATAAAGTAAGATCATCATGGAAAGAAAAAGCGGCATGGGTTATCCTGCCGGATTTTCTGGCTTTATCCAGAAAATCCAAAACGCCCAGCGCTTTTACCTTTTTCCAGACATCCCGGCTGAGATCATGCAGGAGATAAAAGTCCAAATGATCAGTTTCCAGTTTTTTCAGCTGCGCGTTAAGGTAGAAATCAAAATCTTCATACTTGGTGGCCAGCCAGCACGGCAGTTTGGTGACCAGGGCCACACGTTCCCGATAACCCTCGCGCAGCGCGAGAGCAACAACCCGCTCGCTTTCTTTTCCGTGATAGGGCCAGGCGGTATCAATATAAGTAACACCATGGTCAATCCCGTAGCGGATCATCCGGATCGCTTCCGGTTCATCGATCAGGTTTGTTTTTACGCTGCCGTCCGGCTGCTTTTGCAATGGTAGCCGCATGCAGCCAATGCCGAATACCGATGTTGTCAGGTCAAGATTTTCGAATTTTCTATATTCCATTAAAGAATAGTCCTCCAGTCATCATTGCCGATCCATCTGCCTATACCGATCCGGGGCAACTTCTATTGACAATCTTATCATACCAGCTTTATTGTATAAAGTAGTTACCAGCTAATCCTATCCGGAGCTGTTCCAGGAGGTGTTTCTGATGAAAAACTCATTTGGCAGAGTAGCTTTCTTGATGGGAATGTCCTTTCTAATGTTATTCTTTCCGTTATTGATTTCAGCATGCGCCGCTCCGACGTCCAAAACGACCCCCGGATCAGGCCAGACCACGACGGCAACAACCCCGGCAGTTTCTGCAGCAACTTCCGAGCAGACGTTTACACTGGAGCAGTTGGCCCAATACGACGGCCAAAACGGGCATCGGGCCTATATTGCCGTTGATGGCGTTGTTTACGATGTGACCGATGTTGCGGTTTGGGACAGCAAGCTGCATGCCGGCAAATTCCAGGCCGGCAAGGATTATACCAGGGAATTGGCAGAGCAGGCGCCACACGGCGCTTCGAAGTTGGACCAGGCCAAACGCGTGGGCACGCTCATTTCCTAGACACACTGTAAAACGGCATAGCCGGAATGGATTCAGGCAGGAGGGAATGACATGGAAATTCTCGGAAGGATCTTAGGCTGGCTGATCATCAGTTTTCTTATCCTGACTCTCTTTAATTATCCGGTCAAATTGCTGAACAGGAAATGGATCGCCCGAATGCCCCGCGAATCGAAATTTCGCCAAGCCTATCAGACGTTCATGCGCTTTATCGTCCGCGGCCACCGCTATTTTGCCATCTTGACGATTTCAATGCTGCTTGTGCATTTTTATGTGCAATATACGCAGTACGGGCTGCGCAAAACCGGCGCAGCTGCCGGCCTTTTGCTTGCGCTTCAGGGCTCATTGGGCGCGTATGGCACCTATATCCGGAAAAAGAAATTGACCGCTTGGTTTTACCTTCACCGGACGGGGGCGGTTCTTCTGATCATCGGCATCATCATCCATGTTTTGAAACTTTGGCGATATTCTTAATGCCAATCCTGATGCCAATCCCTGAGTAATCGAGATGCTCACTGGAACATGGCCGGCATCCGGTCTGCTTGGCCATAGCTGCTTCAAAACAAATGTCCTCCATACAGAGACGTTAATGTCCTCTACACAAGGACATTTGTTTAACGCAAAACGACTATTGCATATTTAATAAGCCTCTGCGATAATATCAATGTATTTTATATACGGATATTATATTCAAGCATATTATGGAGGTGTATTCATATGGCGGACACCATGCTGGCCTTAGTCAAGCGTCATGCCGAACCGGGCATCTGGTTGCAAGAAGTGCCCATACCTGTTGTCGGGAAAAACGATGTTCTGATCCGAATCCGCAAAACCGCGATCTGCGGAACCGACATTCATATTTTTCACTGGAATGAATGGGCTCGCCGAACGATTCCAATCGGCATAACCATCGGTCATGAATTCGTCGGCGAAGTTGCCGGATTCGGTGAAAATGTCAGCGGCTTTAAAATCGGTGAACGGGTATCCGGCGAAGGGCACATCGTCTGCGGCACCTGCCGCAATTGCCTGGCCGGACGCCGTCATCTTTGCAAAAACACCAGCGGCGTCGGGGTCAATCGGAACGGAGCCTTTGCGGAATACCTTTCCATCCCTTACGCCAATGTCTGGCATTGCCCGCCGGATATCCCCGATGACACTGTAGCCTGCTTTGATCCGCTGGGGAACGCCACCCACACCGCTTTGACCTACGATCTGGCAGGCGAGGACGTACTGATTACCGGCGCCGGACCGATCGGCATCATGGCCTCCGCCATTTGCCGCCATATTGGCGCCCGCCATATCGTGATCACCGACATCAACGAATACCGGCTCAACCTGGCGCGCCGCATGGGAGCCACCCGCGCGGTCAACATCATGCAAACTTCGCTGATTTCTGTGATGGATGAGCTGGAAATGAAGGAAGGTTTCGATGTTGGCCTGGAAATGTCCGGCAATCCGGCCGCTTTCAGCGAGATGATCCAGGTGATGTACCACGGCGGCAAAATCGCGCTGCTGGGCATCCCTGACGCTTCGACGGCCATCGACTGGCAGAAGGTGGTTTTCTCTGGCCTGACCATCAAGGGGATCTATGGCCGGGAGATGTTCGAAACCTGGTACAAAATGACGACCATGCTGCAAAGCGGCCTGGATATCTCGCCCGTCATCACCCACCGCCTGCCGGCGCGCGAATTCGCCGAAGGATTCGATATCATGGCGTCAGGCCATTCCGGCAAAGTGATTCTGGACTGGAAGGAAATCCGATAAGCAAAACGGGAGGGATTTGGTCATGAAAACAGCTTATGCGATATACGCCGACGCGCTGGCCGAAATTGAAAACAAAGGCCTGCTGAAGACCGAGCGGATTATTGAAGGCCGCCAGGGGACTACCATACAGACTAACGGCCACCGCCAGGTCATCAATCTTTGCGCGAACAATTACCTGGGCCTGTCTTCCGATCCGCGCGTGATCGAGGCCGCCCGCAACAGCTATGAAAAATGGGGCTTTGGCCTTTCGTCAGTGCGCTTTATTTGCGGCACGCAGCGCCTGCACAAAGAATTGGAAGCCGCTGTGAGCGACTTTCTCGGCATGGCCGACACCATTTTATATTCATCTTGCTTTGATGCCAACGGGGGCCTTTTTGAAACCCTGCTGACCGATTCGGACGCGGTGATCAGCGATGAGCTGAACCATGCCAGCATCATCGATGGCATCCGGCTTTGCAAAGCCAAACGCTATCGCTACAAAAACAACGATATGGCCGACCTGCGCCTGCAGCTGGAAGCTTCGCGCCGGGAAGGATCCCGCATCCGGCTGATCGCAACCGACGGCGTCTTTTCCATGGATGGCACTTTGGCCAATCTCCCGGCCATTTGCGATCTGGCCGATGAATTTGACGCGCTGGTGATGGTTGATGACAGCCATGCAGTCGGCTTTGTCGGCCAAACCGGCCGCGGCACGCCAGAACATTATGGCGTAACGGAACGGATCGACATACTGACCGGCACCTTCGGCAAGGCTCTTGGCGGCGGCAGCGGCGGCTATACCAGCGCAGCCAGGCCCATCGTCGATCTGCTGCGGCAAAGGAGCCGGCCCTACCTGTTTTCCAATACCCTGGCTCCGGCGATTGCCGCCGCGACGCTTAAAGTGCTGGAAATCCTCCGGCAAAGCACGGACCTGCGTGACCGCCTGATGGAAAACACCCGGCTGTTTCGCCGCCTGATCGCTGAATCCGGCTATGATATTATTCCCGGCGAACACCCGATCATCCCGATCATGACCTATGATGAAAAGGAAACCTTGCGGACGGCTGCCCGAATGCTTGATTTGGGCGTCTATGTGACCGGCTTTACCTATCCGGTCGTGCCGTTGGGAAAGGCCCGGATCCGGACCCAGATGTCAGCGGCCCATACTCGCGAAGAACTGGTCTTTGCGGCCAGCTGTTTCCAGAAAGTCCGGGCCGGCGAGGCAAAATGACCTGGCCAACATCGCCTGTCGCGCGAATGATGCCAATAGAAGCCATAAAAAGGGAGTCATCCGCGATGGATGACTCCCTTAAAAAAATCGGGTTATTGTTAACAATCAGGAATCAGTGAATTAAAGTTTGCCGTCCTTTTTGGCCATGAAGCTGACCAGCTCGACAACACGGTTGGAATATCCCCATTCGTTGTCGTACCAGGAAACGACTTTGAAGAAGCGCTTTTCGCCCTTCAGGTTGTTTTGCAGGGTAGCCAGGCTGTCATAGATCGAAGAACGCTTGTCGTGGATAAAGTCGGTGGAAACCAGTTCTTCATCGGTGTAGCCGAGGATGTCTTTGAGGTAGGTTTTGGAAGCTTCCTTCAGCTTGGCGTCGATTTCTTCAATAGAAGTATCGCGGGCAGCAGTGAAGGTCAGGTCGACAACAGAAACGGTCGGGGTCGGCACGCGGAAAGACATGCCGGTCATCTTGCCCTTAACCTGGGGCAGAACTTCACCAACAGCCTTGGCAGCGCCCGTGGTTGAAGGGATGATGTTGATGGCTGCAGCGCGGCCGCCTCTCCAATCCTTTTTGGAAGGACCGTCAACGGTCTTCTGGGTGGCGGTGTAGGAGTGGATGGTGGTCATCAGGCCCTGTGCAATGCCGATGCCTTCTTTGAGAATGACGTGGCACAGCGGTGCGAGGCAGTTGGTCGTGCAAGAAGCGTTGGAAACAATATTGTGCTCGGCAGAATTGTATTCATTTTCGTTGACGCCCATAACGATGGTTTTGACAGCGCCCTTGCCAGGTGCGGAAATGATAACTTTCTTGGCGCCGGCTTCGATATGGCCCTTGGCCTTTTCAGAATCGGTGAACAGGCCGGTGGATTCGATGACATACTCGACGCCCAGCTTGCCCCAAGGCAGATCGGACGGATTGCGGGTAGCCATAACACATTTGATCTTGTTGCCATTGACAACGATAACATCGTTCTCGGTAGCCTCAGGACTGCTCTTTTCAGTGGATACAGCGTGCTTGAACTTACCCTGTACAGAGTCATATTTCATCTGGTATGCGAAATAATCAGCATCTGTTGAAATATCAACAACGGCAACAACATCAATATCCTTGCCAAGCAAACCCTGGTCGCAAATCGCCTGAAACACCATACGCCCGATGCGGCCAAATCCATTAATACCAACTTTAATAGCCATGAAATCAATCCTCCCGAATATTTCCCCTGTTGGGGTAATGTAACTTATGCATCGCTCTAATTCTAGCTGAAAACTTGCATGATTTCAATAAAGACGTTATCGAAACAGTGTAGAAATAACGCGTTTTCAATCTTGATTATCTGGTGAAAATGGCAGAAAATTTCGAAAAGAAAGCCATATTTTCATAAAAGATTAGCAATAAATCACAAATTGGCATTATAAGGCGCCCAGCAGGCAACCAGGAGACTACACCTTTTATCGCAAACCGCGAAAACGGGCCGAAAGATCTGAACTCGCAGGAAGAATATAAAATGGGTTAAAAAGGCCGAAAAAAGGGTTGCAAATCAGGATATTAGAAATTGACTTTTCCAGATATTAATGATAGTATTCTTATGCTAATTATCTAATAATGCATGGTTAGTTTTCTTTGGAGAGATGGCTGAGCTGGTCTAAGGCGCACGACTGGAAATCGTGTGATGGTTAATCCCATCCGAGAGTTCGAATCTCTCTCTCTCCGCCAACGAAAACCCCGAAGTGCCTGGAAACAGGGATCTTCGGGGTTTTTGCTTATCCGGCCCAACGGTCTGATTAATAAAATAATCCTGTGGATAACTCGACGTAACCGTAAAAAAATCAGCATCTTATCAACAACGGTTACTTGAGCCTATCCTTGAAGTAAAAAACTTGGAGGATGAGCATGACGATCAAAGAAAAACGCCGGGCAGATTGGTGCCAAAAGATTGAAGAGCAAAGCCATAGTGAAATGAGCATCGTCAAATGGTGCCGGCAAAAAGCCATCAACGAAAAGACCTTCCGACGCTGGAAACGAACCTTGAAAAGCGAAGAAAAACCAAATGCCGTACCGCCGGTTGGCTGGTGCCAGGTTCAGTCGAAACCAGCCACTGTGAAAACAACCAGTCTTAAGTTGGTAGTGAATAACCAGATTACAATCGAATTGCAGCCCGGATTTGACCCGCAACTGCTTCGGGATGCGCTGGCAGTGCTGTGCCCATGATCGGGTTTGGCAAAAACAGCCAGATCTATCTGGCCAAAGGCGCCACGGATCTTCGGAAATCGATTCATACGCTGGCAATGCTGGTCCAGGCCAGTTTCGAGATGGATCCGTACAACGAAAACCTGTATGTGTTCTGCAATGGCCGGCGCAATCGCCTGAAGATCCTGCAGTATGACAGAAACGGATTCTGGCTGTATTACAAAGCGCTGGACAGCGGCAAGTTCGCCTGGCCGGGAGAAAGCGATGGTCTGATGGAGCTGACGGAAGACGAATTGCAGTGGCTTTTACACGGACTAAATCTTATGGATAAACAAACGCTGAAAGAGCCGCAAACGAAGTTTACATACTAACGAAAAAAGTTGGATAAGAGCCTGAAATAAGGCTGTTTTCAGCTTTTGTGGCAGGCATAATTATGGTAAAATAGACCCATGAAAAACGACGTGGACAGCCAACCAAAATCCCCTGATTTACAACAGGAAAACGAACAGCTCCGGCGGCAAAATGCTAAGCAACAAGAACAACTTAGCCAGCTTCAGCAACAGCTTTCTCAAAAAGATGCGTTGATCGGGCATTATCTGGAACAGCTGCGCCTCTTACAGAAAAAGCAGTTCGGTTCATCCAGCGAGAAAAACGCTGTCGCACCAGAACAGCTGAGCCTGTTCAACGAGCCCGAAGCGCTGGCCGATGATAAAGTTACAGAGCCCACCGTCGAGGAAATCACCTACATCCGCCGTAAGCAAAAGACCACCAAAGAAGAAAATCTGGAAGACCTGGTGACCGAAGTTATTGAGCATGAACTGAGCGGCGCCGATCTGGCCTGTCCGCAGTGCGGTGAGACCATGGCGGAAGTCAAGGTCGAAGAACGTTACGAAATCAAGATCATCCCGGCCAAGGTGGAAGTGGTGAAACATCGCCAGCATATTTATGCTTGCGCCAATTGCGAAGCCAATGATATCCGGACCCCGTTCAAATCCGGCCAAGGCTACGAACCGTTTCTCCCGAAAAGTTCAGCCAGTGTCGAAACCGTCGCTTGGCTTTTGGACCAGAAATACGATCTGGGGCTGCCGCTTTACCGGCTGGAGCACAACATTCAGCAGCAAATGGGACTTAACCTGAGCCGACAGACGATGAGCAACTGGATCCTGAAGACCGCCGAATTGTATGTCGAACCGATGGTTGCTGAAATGCGAAGGCAATTGCTCCGGCAGACGCATTTGCATGCGGATGAAACTACTTTGCAGGTTTTGAATGAGCCGGGACGCACCGCCGAGCAGAAATCCTACATGTGGCTGTTCCGAACAGGACGCGGTTCACCGCCAATAATCCTTTATGATTACCAGACGACACGGGCTTCCAAACATCCGGTACGATTTTTGGAAGGCTTTTCCGGTACCCTTCAGGTTGACGGCTACAGCGGTTACAACCAATTGCAGCCCAAAGTCCGGCTAGCTGGCTGTTTCGCGCACGCTCGGCGCAAATTCACCGAGGTCTTGGATGCGCTGCCCAAAGGCACTGACAGGTTCGGTTCACTGGCAGCGGAAGCCTTGAAGATGATTGCCGAACTATATGCCGTCGAAGCCAAACTGAAGGAAAAATGGGGCGATAACCTTAACGCAATTGCTGTAAAGGCAATCCAGGCTGAACGTCAACAGACGAGTGCCGGGATCTGCGACCGATATTTCCAGTTCTGCAAAACCAACAAGAATCGCAGCACCGGTAATCTGCGTCAGGCGATGGAATACAGTCTGAACGAAGAATCTAAGTTGCGGCGGTTCCTTGACGATCCCTTCTGCGAGATTGATAACAACCGGGCGGAACGGTCAATTAAGCCATTTGTGATGGGGCGCAAGGCCTGGTTATTTTCCAACACCCAGCGCGGCGCCCGCGGCAGTGCGATGCTTTACAGCCTGATTGTCACGGCCAAGGAAAATAAGCTTAAGGTTTATGATTATCTGGTTTATCTGCTGAAGCGGATTCCTGCTGACGGGTTCGCTCAGTCCGCGGACTGGGCGCCACTGATGCCGTGGTCTGAGGCGTTACCGGATGATCTGCGTGTTAAATAACCGGGTCAAGATGTGATTCTTTGACGGTTACAACTCGACCATGATATAAATTTGATAGAAAATCGCCTGTTATCGCCGGAAATCATACCCGGAGATGATCTTTGGTTTCTGCTTTTGCCGGATTTGTTCCTGCTTGATCGCTTCATGATAGGCCATGATGGCTGCCTTTTCCTTAGCGGGATGGACATGGATATACAGGGATGTTGTTGATTCAAAAACTCTCGTTTCGCCAAGGGTGTTACTTAATCCTTTTATGGTATGGCCTAAAATTCGGGCAACTGCCAGATAATCACTGGTCAGACAATAAAGGTTTGACGCCGCGCTGTGGCGCAGATCGTGTATCCGGCAACGCGGCAAGTCAATTTGATCCGTGAACCAATGAAATTGTCGAGCCAGATGGGTTTCTTCAAAGGGTGAACCATCTTTTCGGAAAAGAACGTAGTCCTGATCATTAAACGGACACTGGTCTGTTGATTTTTCTTTAGCTTCTTTGAGGCGTTTCATCTGGCGAAGTAAGATTTCCATGGCATAGCTGGTCAGATACAAGGTGCGTTTACTATCCCGCGTTTTTAGACGAGAACTGAATTCCCCGTTTTGTTTCCTAACCAACTTGGTTGAAAGTTGCTGATCGATTCGTATTTCCCAATTCAGAAAATCAATATGACTTCATTTGAGGCCGAGTGCTTCAGAACGGCGTGATCCATAAAGCCCAGTCAACAGAAATAGGCATTCCCAGTTCCCATTTTGGGCATTGTTCATCAAGTTGGCTAAATCCTTTAAATCATACAAAACCGGTGTAAAATCGCTTTGTTTAAACCGTGTAATTGTGTGATCGACTGGATTGTTGAGGATATAACCATACGAGCATGCGTCATTTAATGCAGCACACAGTGTTCGACGGACATATCGCATGCTTGAATCTGAAAGCCCATGAAATTTCATTCTCCGCAAAATTTGATCGCAAATTTCAGGATTCATTTCGTTAAGTCTATAGTGTCCGCACACAGGTAGAATATGCTTTCGGATGTTAACCTCATAGCCAGAGAAGGTATTTAGAGTCCATCGTTTGACGGCTTTTCCATCTGATAGCCATTGTCTTAAGTATTCATCCAAGCACTGATAACCATCTTTTTCCTTGGCTCGTTCGATAAATTCACTTTTCATGCCTAACTCATGTTTTTGGGCTTCTGTTTCGGTTAAAAAGCCACGTTTGCAGTAAGAGCGAAATTTACCTTCATCTTTAAATTTCAGGAAAACATCATAGGCGATACCCGTTTTACCTGATGGTATGCCATTGGCTTTTCGTTTATTCTTGACGATTCTTTTTCTAATTGACATGGTAAGTTCACCTCCGATTGTTAGCTGCCTTTCATAGCTCCTTGAACATATAACTTGACAGTCCAGATACATCAGAAACCGTCGTGATGATATAATAGAATGAATATCTCAGGAGGGTTTATCGATGCAACCAGAGGACCATAAGACCGAATACAAACTGAAACTGACTGATCAGCTCGAAAAAGAAGTGGTTGGTTTTCTCAATGCGCGCGAAGGCGGATTGATTTATATCGGTGTGGCTGATGATGGCCAGGTTGTGGGTATCGATGAGATCGATGCTGTCCAACGCAAAATTATTGATCGGATCAGGTATAATATTATGCCGCCGGTCATGGGATTATTTGAAGTGTTGATAGAAACTGTTGATGGTCGTCAGATTATTCAGATTGTTGTCCTCAGCGGTCCGGAAAAACCCTATTATATTCGTGCCAAAGGCATGTCACCTGAAGGGACTTATATCCGCGTCGGAAGTTCCACGCAGCCAATGTCCACAGAAATGATTGAGTCTACATTCTCCAAGCGAATTCGAACTTCGCTCAAAAATATTCCGTCTCCCCACCAGGATCTGTCGTTTGCGCAGTTGAAAATTTATTACGAAGAAAATGGCTTAATGCTGACCGACCAATTTGCGAAAAATCTCGACCTGTTGACTGATGACGGTCGGTATAACTATTTTGCATTCCTGCTGGCTGACAAAAACAATATTTCGATCAAAATTGCCAAATACAGGGGCAGGGATAAGTCCGATCTAATCGAAAACAAAGAGTTTGGATATTGCTCGCTTATTAAGGCAGCCTTCAATGTCCTGAATCGTTTTGATATTGAAAATGTGCCACTGACAAAGATTACCAGCACAATCCGTGAAGAAACCTATCCAGTTGATCCGGTGGCGTTACGTGAAGCCATTATCAATGCAATTGTGCATAATGATTTTGCTCGCGAAGTGCCTCCTGTATTTGAGATCTATTCGGATAAAATTGTTGTCACTTCCGCCGGCGGTCTTCCGGTAGATATGAGTGAAGAAGAATTCTATCAGGGCTTTTCAACACCAAGAAACCGGGAACTGATGCGTGTTTTCAAAGATGTCCAGTTGGTTGAGCATATTGGCTCTGGTATTCCGCGGATTTTGAAGAAATATGACAGATCCATTTTTAATTTCACAACTAACTTTTTGCGGGTGATTTTTCCGTTTCCGGTTTCGGTTGTCGAGCGGAATGAACACATCAGCAACGTACCTAGTCACGAGATCGATATGGATAAATCAACTACCGATAGAGTGCCGATAGGTGCCGATAGAGTGCCGATAGGCGCCGATGGAATGCCCATCAATAATGTACAACATTTGAAGATTATCGAATATCTACGGTCACACGAGTCGGTGACAAATGCCACAGCAGTTATTCTGCTTGGTGTAAAGGCAACTCGTGCTAAAGTGATTCTCCGCGAAATGGTCGAACTAGGCCTGCTGGAAGCGCGAGGAGAGAAGCGTTATCGGACTTATATATTGAAAATTCAGCGTTCCCAATCCTCTGGTGAATGATTATGCCGTTAGATAGGCTTGTTAAGAAGCAACAAATTTGTCTGGAGTGTCAACGCCTTCAGGCAGAAAATGAGGCGCTCAAGCAACAAATCGACCGATTGAACCAAATCATATCCGAGTTATCGAATGACAATCAACAAAAGCTTGAATCAGTAACATCAAGCAGCATAAAATCCCAATCAGATAGTACTGTTACCGATGCCGTTTCCCTATCATATTCTGAGCAGATGATAGATTCGGATACCAATGTTTTAAAGCTACGTGAATACCCGCTGGAAATTATAACCAAAGAAAGCAGCCTTATACAGAAACTAACATTGTTCAATACGCTTTTTAAAGGTCATGAGGATATTTATGCCCGGTAATTATTGATCAACGCATACTCTGGTATGGTAGCTTGGCTCCGCTTGGATTCACAAATGAGAACGAAAGCATGATGAGGATAGAAAGTCCTAAACTGGCCATGGATCTGCAAAGCGTACTATCTGACATGATAATTGATAAGCTGTAGCATGAAATGCCATCCAAAATTATTTATATGCTAGACGAAACTATTGTTGCCAAAATGTTGCTGAAAAATTTAAGGACTATGATATGTGGCCCTGATATAAGTATTGATATAATCGAACGAATTACAAGCTTGAAATCGCTGCGTTTCATGAATAACTAACAAACGTTCGATATAAGAAGCATTTTCGTAAAGTATTTTCATTTAGTTGTTGAGGAATCACTTTTCAGCAGGAAGTGAAACTGGCGAACTTTTATGCACTAATTTATCCGCATATTATAATAATTGCGGATAAATTAGTTTTGACATAGTTCGATGAATTGTCTATAATTAGTGCAATGAGTTTATCCGCAATTATAAATAATATTTCTTAAACTAAGAAAGGGTGCTTGAATGGAAATTCAAACTGCAAAACACATTTTTGATGCCCACGATGGCATTATGAAAGCGAAAGAAATTATTGAAAATAAAATATATAACCGATTCCTAAAAAAACTGATTGGCGAGGGCTATGTGGAGAAAATCAAGTTTGGGTATTATCAATGGCAGGATGATCGTGCTTTTAGTGAAGTTAACATAATTACACGGCTTTTTCCTGATGCGGTGCTATGTATGGAAAGTGCCCTGCAATACTATAGCTATACAGATCGTACCCCGGCTGCTTGGTGTCTTGCTGTGAATAAACATTCCACAAAGTCCAGATTCAATATTGATTATCCAATTGTAAAACCCCATTACATTCCGCAAGAACAAATGACGCTGGGAGTGGAAGTAGTATCGATTGAAGATACGGAAGTAAAAATCTTTAATAGGGAACGTGTCATTTGTGATTGCCTGAGACAAGAAAATAAAATGGATGCAGAAATTTTCAACAAGGCAATACAAGCATATGTAAAAGATCCGAAGAAAAATGTGCCCCGTCTGATGGATTATGCAAAGATACTGCGAACAGAGAATAAGGTTCGTAAAATTATTGGAGTATGGCTATGAAAGATATAACAGCGTCTATACTGGCGCGGTTAAAAAATCAGTCTAAAGAAACAGGATTAAGCTATCAGATGTGTTTGCAGCTGTTTTGCCAAGAGGAATTTTTAAGACGGCTATCGCTGTCACCATACAGCAGCAATTTTGTTCTGAAGGGTGGATTGTTCATTTATACGCTTACTGAATTTCAAAGCAGATCAACACAAGATATAGATTTTCTGATGCGGCAGCTTTCAAATGATATAGACAAAGTTAAAGACATTATGGAAGAAATCAGCCAAGTTCCCACAACTTATGACTTTATTACAATCGAGGTTTTGAATGCTGAAACGATAACGCCTGAAAAGGAATACCCAGGTGTGTCTGTAAAGTTCCTTGGTCGCATTGGATCCTATTGGGTTTAGTACAGTCGGTTTTCAGTTATCAAGGTTCCCAAACAAGCTGGTCTACTTAGCTTGTGTCGACATGAATTTTTCCATGTATTGATAGGGGCTCAAATAATTCAGTGCAGTATGCATACGCTTTCGGTTGTAGAATAGTTCTACATATTCAAAGATACTGCTCTCAACCATTTTTATGTTAGCAAACTTGCGACAGTAGATCCATTCTTTTTTCAGGGTGGCAAAAAGGCTTTCACAGCAGGCATTGTCATAAGGATTGCCTTTCCGGCTCATGCTACTGATTATGTCGTGCTCGGTCAGATAATTCTGATAGCTTTGACTGCTGTACTGTGTTCCCCGGTCACTGTGAAATACAACATTCTTGGGTTGATTCCGATTGAGAAGAGCTTGATCCATAGCCCGCCTGACCAGCTCTGTGTTGGCCTTGTGACTGAGCGCGTAACCGACGACTTCCTTGTTAAACAGATCCAAAACGGCTGCCAGATACACCCAGCCCTCTTTTGTGCGGATATAAGTGATATCGCCTGCCCAGACCTCATTGGGTGAAGAAACGGCAAACTGCTGATTCAGCAGGTTCTCACTATATCGCTGCTCAACGGCTTCTTTGGGGAAGGGCCTATGCTTACAGCGATGGACGGTATAGATTCCATTGACCCTCATTAACCGGTAAATTTGGCTTTTACCGCATAGTATCCCTTGCCGGGCTAGCTCTCGCTGTATTTTATCTGCTCCGTAGGTCTGATGATATTTTTCATGGATCTTTCGAATGGCACGGAGCGTCTTTTGCTCGGCCAGTTCACGCAGACTGGGCTGTCTCCGCTTCCATCGATAATACCCGCTCTCGTTTATTTTCAGGACTTGGCACATCTTCTTCACCCGATGTTTAGAGCGATGCTTTCGGATAAATTCATATTTCATCAAGGTGCTTGCATGAAGATGCGCAGGGCTTTTTTTAAGATTTCAATCTCTTCCTCCAGTTCCTTGATACGTTTTTGATCGATCTTGCTCTGCCGTTGCATAACTTGAGCATCTTTGCCAGCCGCTTGTTTGATCCCCAGGCTTTCTGCATAACTGGGCATTTTGTGCTGTTTTCGATATTCCTGCATCCACTTGCAGATGGTTCCTTTACTAATCCCCAATTCTGCTCCAACTCGACTGGCTGGTTTTCCGCTCTCTAAAATATGCTGGCATGTTCTTTCTCGAAACTCAGAATTGTATTTTGCGTTATTACTCGGCATTTTCCTCCCTCCTTTGTACCCATACACTTTAAATTATATGACTGTACAAAACCTGAGGGGGTCCACGATAGAAAATGCGAATTACCGTAAGATTATTGACCGTTTGGGAAAACATCAATCCATTTCGAATTCGATCGCCATGAAGTGTTTAGGTTTGAAATCATCACAGACGAGGCAAATTCTCAGTGAAATAGTCTATAATAATATTTTGGAGGCGCGAGGGGCGAAATGTTATCGAATTTATATTTTGAAGACATTGACTTCGCATTCAGCTGATGAATATATATGCCATTGGATAACCATACGTCTATAGATGTTAGTGAAAGGGATTAAATGAAAGCTTTAAAATTAGATTATAATCAGACGAAATTCGCCGCAGACCAAGCTGCTCAATTACTGGTTGTGACAGTAAGAGCAAGGCAAGGTCGAGCGGCGAATTCTTGTTCAATTTGTCATAGTTTCAATAGAATAATAAATATTAATGACACTTGCGGTGTTCTGGTGATTTTCCCCGTTTCCTGCCCACAATAGTGTCAAATGATACTTCGCGTCGTCACAGATTGTGAGCCAACCAACTTTGGAACCTGTTGCACTTTTATGGAGATTAAAAAAATCATTTTAACCGGCCAAAATCAATCAACATTTTTTGATAGATTGCTTTTTTCTCAGTATTCCTGCATTGCGTCAGAGCGGAGGCAACCTCAAAAAAGACTGCCTCCGCTGAACGACAAATTATTATTGGCTTCGATCTATATTTTCAATATTTGATAAATTTCTCTCCGGATACGCCGCAAATGCTGCATTTTTCGGGACGGAACTTTTCAATGTTTCCGCATACTGGGCAGAGGTAATAAAACACCTCTTCGGGTTGATCGAGATTTTTCAAGGCTTCCTGATAAAGCCTGGCATGGACTTCCTCAGCCTTCATGGCGTAGTTGAAGGACATCAGTGCAGCCTTGTTTCCTTCAGCTTCAGCTTCTTTCACGAAATCTGGGTACATCTCTTTGTATTCATGGGTTTCACCAGCGGCCGCATCCTTAAGATTGTCGACTGTTGATCCCACTTTCCCTGCGACTTCAAAATGTTTCAGCGCATGCAGCGTTTCGGCATCCGATGCCGCCTTGAACAATTTGGCGGCGTTCGTTTTTCCATCCTTCTCGGCTTTCTTGGAATAGGCCAGGTATTTCCTGTTGGCTTGAGATTCACCGGCGAATGCTTCCATCAGGTTTTTAGGGGTCTTGTTTTCATCCATGATTTTTTCCTCCGTGCTTTGACTATGATCTTTCTGAAGCAGACTGATTAATTTTTCAATTTTTCCCTTGGGGAAATCTTCCAATTGCCGGCTCTCAAGTAGTGATTTCAGCAAATCAAGAACATTCGGGCTTTGTGGTAGCATAAAACCTGATTCGCGCAGAAGATCCTCGGCCATCAGCCGATTGGATATGGCAATTGATTTGGCCAGTTGGCGAACTGCCAGATTTTCGAAAGATTCAGCAATTGCCAAGGCAATCTGCTCCTGTTGAACTTTACTGGCCGCCAGGGCGCGTAAAATAGATTGAACAGATTCAGTTTTTGCCTGCTGAGGCGGAAATACCTCAGGTACTAAGGAGATTGCATGCGACGGGCAGGCATCAACACAGAAACGGCAGCCACTGATGCATTTTGCTGCATCAATCTGACCGGTCTCCGTATCCGTTGCGCCGGTCGGGCATACATACAGACAAAGGCAGTCTTTTGTACACAATCGAACATTTCGTACCGCGTGCATTATACCGCCTCCCTTTCAATGCGCCTGATTTTCATATTGGGAACTTTACATACCGGGCAAATCTCGGGTGGTTCATTACCGATGTATACAAAACCGCAAATCTCACAAACATAGATATTTGTGTTTTCCAGTAACGCATCTTTTTGCTTCTCGAATCTACTTAAGAGAGAAACCAAGATCCGCGTAACCTTTTCTCCCCAGACCAATGCCCTGAGTGCGCCACGATCGGCCTGATCAGCGGCAATTGTATTAGCGCGTGAGTAGCCAGAATCAAGATCTTGTTGAATCATAGTAATTAGAGCCTCAAGTTGTTCAGCTTCTGCCGGTTTTCTTTGGCTTTGATAATAATCTGCCAATTGTCCAAACAATCCGGCTTCCTCTGGCCGATATTGCTTTTCACATCCTTTAGCTAAATTAGAAAATAGTGCGCTCAGTTCTCCAAAAGTTAATTCATGAAGTTCTTCCTCGTGGGCTTGCTGAATGCTTGCTGATTTCACAGCAGGAAAGGCAGGCTCTGATCGTTCTTGAAATTCAGTTTTGGCAGCACCACACAAAGGACAGGTCCAGTCTTCAGGCAAGTCATCCCACTTCGTCCCCGGCGCAACACCTTGCTCCGGAAGACCTGCGGCTTCATCATAGACAAAGCCGCAAACCGAACACATAAATTGTTTCATCATTCGACCCTCTTTCTTTCGATTATCTCTCAAAAGCCCTCATTCATTACCAATTCTTCAGACAAGCTCAAACCGATCGGCATTCATCACTTTGTTCCACGCTGCTATAAAATCCCGGATGAATTTTTCTTGAGAATCCATGCAGGCGTACACCTCGGCAATAGCTCGAAGTTGAGAGTTTGCGCCGAAGATGAGATCAACACGCGTGCCGGTCCATTTGAGTTCGCCAGTTTTACGATCGCGGCCTTCAAAGACATTTTCATCTGCAGTTGCTTTCCATTCCGTATCCATGTCAAGAAGATTGACGAAGAAGTCGTTGCTGAGGGTTTCCGGCTTTTGGGTGAAGACGCCATGTTGTGATTGTCCGTAATTGACATTTAGGACGCGCATGCCGCCGAGTAAAACTGTCATTTCCGGGGCGGTCAAAGTCAGCAATTGGGCACGGTCAACGAGCATTTCCTCGGCTGATACCGAATATTGGGCTTTCAGGTAGTTTCGGAATCCGTCCGCCTTAGGCTCCAGTACCGCGAAGGACTGCACATCGGTTTGCTCTTGTGAAGCGTCCGTGCGTCCTGGTTTGAAGGGGACAGTGACCGGAATCCCGGCTTTTCTGGCAGCCTGTTCGATGCCGGCATTGCCGCCCAGGACGATCAAGTCGGCTAAAGATACCTTTTTGCTTCCTGCGTGGGCGCTGTTGAACTCTGCTTGAATATTTTCCAGGGCTTGGAGGATGATCTTCAGCTGATCAGGCTGGTTGACTTGCCAATCCTTTTGTGGCGCAAGACGGATGCGCGCCCCATTTGCTCCGCCGCGCATATCGGAACCCCGGAATGTGGAGGCTGATGCCCAGGCCGTTGAGACCAGCTGGGAAACGGACAGATTGGCGGCTAGAATTTTGTTCTTGAGCGCTGTGACATCTTGTTCATTGATCAATTCATAATCGGCTTCAGGGATCGGGTCTTGCCAGATCAGCTCTTCTTGGGGGACTTCTGGACCGAGATAACGCGAACGCGGACCCATATCGCGGTGAGTCAGCTTGAACCAGGCACGGGCGAAGGCGTCAGCGAACTCTTCAGGATTTTGCTGGAAATGTCGGGCGATGGGTTCATAAATCGGATCGAAGCGCAAAGAAAGGTCGGCTGTGGTCATCATCGGCCGCAGCTTCTTCGATGGATCATGCGCATCAACGACCCTATCCTCATCGGCTACATTTTTAGCCAGCCACTGGTTCGCGCCGGCTGGGCTCTTAACCAGTTCCCACTCGTATTTGAACAGGACGTTCAAATACCCCATGTCCCACTTAGTCGGATTGGCCTTCCATGCTCCCTCGAGACCGCTGCTAATCGCATCGCCACCCTTGCCGCTCTTATAACTGCTTTTCCAGCCGAGGCCCTGCTGATCGATAGGGGCAGCCTCGGGTTCAGGCCCCACATGAGTTGCAGATCCGGCACCGTGGGCCTTGCCAAAGGTGTGTCCACCGGCAACCAGCGCCACGGTTTCATAGTCATTCATGGCCATGCGTGCGAAGGTCGTGCGCACATCAAGGCCGGATGCGACCGGATCCGGGTTGCCGTTCGGACCTTCCGGATTTACATAGATCAAACCCATCTGGACAGCTGCGAGCGGATTATCGAGCTGCCGATCGCCGGAATAGCGGTTGTCACCCAGCCATTTGTCCTCGGAACCCCAGTAAATGTCCTCTTCCGGCTCCCAGACATCGACACGGCCGCCGGCAAACCCGAAAGTTTTAAAGCCCATTGATTCCAGAGCACAGTTGCCGGCCAGAATCATGAGGTCTGCCCAGGAAATCTTCTTGCCATATTTCTGTTTGATTGGCCAGAGCAACCGGCGGGCTTTATCGAGGTTTACATTGTCTGGCCAGCTGTTGAGCGGGGCAAGCCGCTGCGAACCGGAGCCGGCGCCGCCGCGGCCGTCGCCCAAGCGATAGGTGCCCGCGCTGTGCCACGCCATACGGATAAAAAGCGGGCCGTAATGTCCGTAATCAGCGGGCCACCAATCCTGGGAATCGGTCATCAAGGCAAATAAATCTTTTTTAACGGCTGCCAGGTCAAGCTCCTTGAATTCTTCAGCATAGTTGAACGCCTTGCCCATCGGATCACAAAGTTCAGAATTTTGATGTAAAATCTTCAGGTTCAGTTGGTTAGGCCACCAATCTTTGTTGGCCGTGCCGCCGCCGGCAATGACTCTTTTCGTATGACCGGTTACAGGGCATTTCATTTCTTCTGGCATGATGACACCTCCATTTTTATTCAATTGTTCTTACGTTGAATGATCAGCTGCCGCCTGTGTACTCTTGTCTATTTTCGAAAGGCATTTTTGACAAATCCCCCTAAAATAGACATGCCTATCGTTTACTTTAAAACCAGCTAAATCGGAAGTGACCAGCAAATCAGGATTGATATTGAAGTTATAGACTTCGCCACATTCATCACATTTGAAGTGACCGTGGTTTTCAATAATAATGTCATACCGAGCTTCTTCTTCTTCAATAGTTAAGGCCCGTATGATGCCCGCATCAAGAAATATATTCAGGGTATTGTAAACAGTGGTTTTAGATAGATCTGGGTTATCTGGCTTCAGTTCAGAGTAAATCCGCTCGACAGTTGGGTGGCATTGATTATTGATCAAAAAATTAAGAATTTTGAGACGATACTTGGATGGCCGAACATGTTTCGCTGTTAGTTGCAAAAATAATTGTCGATATGCCGAGTCCATTCTCTACCTCCCATCGCCATGCAAAGCAAGTGAGTTAGCAAACGAATCTGATTTTGTAATCATTACAATTATTATTGTAGAGCAGCACAATTTTATTGTCAAACAACTGTCTAACCTGGCAAAAAACTTATACCTGACTTCAAATTGGTGTTTTCAGTGGACACTTTCCATCCAAGTTTATTTTATCGCCATAATAAAATGGATCATTTGTAAATTTATCTTCGCGATAAAGCTCGCAGTTCAGACAATGATCCTGTATTGCGAGTTCAAGACGTCTCTTGTATTCTTCTTTTGAAAACACAGTGATATCGATTTCCTGAATCGAGTCAATTCTGCTCATATTAACATAACTGAAAGATGTTTCAGACTTGATGAAGTAGGGTTCCAAACAATGGTCGTGTCGATACTCAAGCAATGGAATGAACCGCATAGGATTTCCATCATTCACGTATTTAATAAATTGCTCAAGTGAGGTATATTCTTCAGGATATTTGAAGTATTTGTAATCTAGTTTTAATGCCTTCATTCATATCACCTGACTGATAAACGGATTTTTCACTATGAGTTGTGCAAGTAGATTGTCGCGCAACCAAGTGGGCTTATGCTCATTACAAATAATATTAACACAAGTATGACTCTAATTGAATACCTGTTTCAAGATAAGGAAGATCAGTTGCGTTCCGGTTAAAACAACTGTAAGCTGATAGCCATTATCATCATACCCCCTATCAACCCAAAAATAGCTAAGTGTGGCGATCCGTATTCATGAGCCGTCGGTAGTAGCTCATCCAAGGATATAAAGATCATGATTCCTGCTGTGATTACAAACATGATACCCATTGTCAAGTTATTGAGAAATGGCATTAAAATCAAATAGCTGATTACAGCATCCAAGGGTTCTGCAAGGCCGGAGAAAAACGACCATCGAAATGTTTTGCGGCTACTTCTGGTTGCGCAGTAAACTGGTATGGCAACTGCAATACTTTCTGGAATATTGTGAATGGCAATCGCCAATGCGCTCATGAAGCCTATTCGCATGAGTTTATCATGATTACAGGGCATTAAGTTTGGATCGGGTGACATTTGCTCAATGTGCCTTGCGTCATGGGGATTCTCAATTGCAGGCACCAGACGATTCATGCAGTTTGCCTATGAAAGATCGCTGGTTGGGACAAACCCTGCCTAACCGGTAATGAGGCAGCTAAGGGTTTGTTATGGAAAGCGGTTAGTTTTGACAATCGTAATGTCGGGTGATAGTATAATTCTACTTGTATCTTCGATTTAGAGGGGGATATTGATTGGCTAGACCTGTTAAATGGCGCAGAATTGAAAACATACCGACTGTATTTCAATTCAGCCCAACTGATCAGAGTACCTCTGCCGGTGAGAATATTATCAAATTGGAAGAACTTGAGGCAATTCGGCTTAAGGATCTTGAGGGGCTGGAGCAAGCTGACTGTGCAAAACAGATGGAAGTATCCAGACCGACCTTCCAGCGTATTTTGTTATCTGCCCGTGAAAAGATTGCCGATAGTCTGATTCATGGTAAATCGATTCGAATTGATGGCGGACACTATACCCGCAATATCTGCCCGATCCGCTGTCTCGACTGCGGCCGGGAATGGGTCGAGAGCCTTGAAAGTATCGAACAAGAGACTGATGTTGTTTCACATTGCCCCAAATGCCACTCGGACAAACTTCAATGTTGCCCTGATGACCAAAGTGATAAAGGCGAGTATTGCCGTCGCCGGTGCCGCCGTCATGGACAGTAGACTAAACTTGAAGGATTGACGTTCATTCCGTTCAATGATATTCTCAAAGGCGACAATAATGAGCATAAGCTCGTATAAATCGTCTATCCAGGAGGTAACGCAGGGTGAACGATCATGCGGATTACGCAGAAGCCTTATTCAAGCAAGGATATAATTGCGCACAATCAGTTTTTGCAGCCTTTCATGATGAATTAGGCATTGAACAGGATATGGCTCTCAAGATCGCATCTTCATTTGGTGGAGGAATGGGTCGCTTACGAGAGGTCTGCGGGGCCTTGACCGGGCTGTTTATGGCTGCCGGCCTGAAATACGGTTATCGGGATTCAGATGACCTGGATGGTAAAACCAGTCAGTATCAACTGGTTCAAGACTTTGCACAACGCTTCAACGACGAATACCACTCGATTTTGTGCCGCGACTTGTTGCAGTTAGATGAAAAAACCAGCGACCCGACACCAGAAATCAGGACAGCAGCCTACTACCAAAGGCGGCCCTGCGCTGAATATGTCCGGTTTGCCGCCAGCCTTCTGGAACAAATGGGTAATAGCGAACCCTGACGTTGAACGATATAAAACGCCTGAAGCTGTTGCTATTCATCGGAAGGCTGTCGGATTACCAAATCGCACTGCTTTACCAGAAATGCTGTTTCCCTGGATACTACCATGATCTTGACTACTCACTATTTTCACTTTCCTTTCTCCATATAAAATCAAGCTATTTTTTACTGAACAGCAAAAATAATGCAAAGGTGACACCTGCTAAAAAGGCCAGATAAGAATGATGTCTCTCGTTTTTTCTCACTTCTGGCAAGAGGTGCGATGCCGAGACATAAATCAAAACGCCGACTACAAAACCCAGAGTAAGACCTAGAACGGAGTCGGTCAGGTTGCGAACGAAAGGATAGGCGATAAACGCACCAACAGGTGTTGTTAGGGATGCGACAAGAAAGGCATAGGCAATCGCTTTCTTAGTGCTTATCCCGCCTTTAACTAGAAATGAAAAAGTGATGATCCCTTCGGCAAATTCATGCGCAACCAAGCCAACCCCTGCTAATATCCCAATCAAAGTGCTTGCGCTAAAGGTTACAGAATAGATAATGCCATCGATAAAGGAATGAATCCCTATCCCTTCCAGGGCAGTAATGCCAAAAGCCAGCTCAGGCTGTTTGGTTCGGTGTTTGATGAGCCTGTTGCTGAAAAACATAAAAATGAATCCGGTAAGAGCAGCTAGCCCAGAATCTGGATTTTTTGCTACTGCTTGAGGAAACGCCATAATCAAGGGTGATGTAATCAGAACTCCGGCAGCAAAGCACATAAAATACTCTTTGGATTTTTCTGCCCATTCTCGATGTCTATAAATGAACCAAATGCCAAGGCTGTTGACCAGCATAGCACTTGTGGCGAAAATCGAAATCCATGTGAAGGTGCTAAAATTCTGCATGATTCATTTTCTCCTTCAAGACGGCATTTTTTCAGACAGTTCTGTCATTCCAATTGGATCAAGTCCTGCAGGCATTTCCAATCCAAGGCTTCTGAGAACGTCTTCCGGTGTTTCATCCCGGGCTTGCACAACTTCAATATTGGCATCGGCAAAGACATAGAACGGCCCTTTACTCGCGAAATCAGTCTTGACAATGACAACATCCACGCCATTTTGTACTAGCAATTCAGCCGCAAGAATTCCTTTGCCCCTTTCGATTCGGCCGAACGGGTTATCCACAATACTAACCTGACTGGCGATTTTTTTACCAGCCTTGACGGTTATTAATAAAAAGTGAGGTGCTTCACCAAAATGTGTACTAATAGCGGCATGATCCTCCGTCAAGGGCAGTGCATAAACTGTCTCTGCCTTATGCAGCGGTTCATATTGGATCAGGACCCGATTGATGTCTTTGATCTCGTCTCGAGCCTGTTGCTCAATTTTTTCAACGATCAGGTGAGCTTTATCAAGATTATGCGTTTTGAGGACAATCATGGCCTCGATAAACTTGAACCTTCCGGAATTGCGACCGGTTAGTGATTTTAGTTCAACAACCTGTGGCGTGCCAAGGACAATCTTCGCGACCCTGCTCAACGTTTCGTAGTCGACAGAAGCATCCAGCAGGACACGTGCTCCGTCGATCAAGATCTGCAGACCGGTTTTTACAATAATCAGTACGACGATAATCGCGGCAATTTTATCCAGGCCGAAACCGATCAGATTGGAAATGATGGCGATCAGGACAATCAGATTACTTAATACATCAACTCGGATATGAGCTGCATCAGCCAGGAGGATTGGCGAATTGATTTCACGGGCAATCCTTTTTTCATATCTGGAGAAGAAGAAAGTGGCCAGGACTGAAAGCAGCAGGCTGATAATGGCCAGCCAGGAATGGGTAATTGCTGACGCAGGCTCATGAATGACTTCCAGAATAATCTCATAACCCGTATATAGGATCGCAATGGAGATAAACACAGATAAGAAATTCTCAAGCTTATATAATCCATAGGGAAAGGTCTTGGTCTTGCGCTTGGCAATCTTCAAACCTATTAAAACAGTTATGGAGGCGATCAGATCAGCCAGGGAATGAAAAGACTCGGCTTTCAAGGCGATGCTTCCTGATAAGCTCGAAGCAATATATTTTATACTGAAAATAGCTAAATTTAAAACAACTGCCAGCAAAGCAGTTTTTTCACCTTTTTCTATCTGGATCGCCTCCAATCAAAGCAGATATTTACTTCATCTGCATTTTCCACGCGACAAACTCATCAGCCTTAATCAATGGATAACCCGCTGGAGAAGCAGTCAGCATCGGATGAGTTCCAATCTGTGTGACCAACAGGTCATGGATGGTCATATGGTTCTGAATGGCCAAACCGATCACGTTGACCAGTTCCCCAGACTTTTGCCGCCAATGGTCGCTCCACCCAAAATGGCCCCACTCTTTTGTGATATTATCAGTTTGACTGTTTGTTCATGTACCTTACTTATTTTGCCAGGATGGCGGCCGATGGGTTAGCCTGAATCATGAACGTTCCTCCTTCGAAATAAATAGGAAATTGCTACAACAAGCCTACAATTGAAAAATCTATATTCCCGCTTTCATTGACCAGCAAATCGTCGGCATGAACGCAGAGGATTTTGCCTACAAACATTTCGTGGGAGCCTGTCCTGATTGAATTGACAATTTCACATTCAATATTTACAGGACAATCATCAAGGATTGGCGCATTGATTTTTGTTGCATTGCTTACCTTGGCGCCAGCCACAACTAATTTATCGCCATCCCGTCGGCTATTGCTGCCCAGATAATCGAACAACACCTTATTTTGTTTGCCGGGTAGATTGACAACAAACGATCCTGCTTCCTTGAGCATGGCATAAGAATAACGTGACGGAACTATCCCAACCATGACCATAGGCGGATCATAACTGCAGTTGCAGCAATAAGCAACAGCAAGTGCATTGTCCTCCCCCTTAAGATTTCTGCAGGACACTAATACCTTTGGCGCCGGCTGCAAACATGATTTGATATTGGCTAAATGCTTTCCCATGATTACCCTCCGAATTAATTAGCTGTAATTGTTTTCAATCTTAAATAAAGATCAGGCAGTTTCTTTTCAAGATTGACAGGCTTAAGTTTCTTGTCAGTCCAGGCATGAGCGGTTTCTCCGGAGACTACCAGCTGCATACCTTCTTTTTTAAGAACTTCATATTGGAAAACCAGCTTCACAACGCTCATTTTCAGGACCCTGGTTTTGACAATGATTTCATCCTCATACCTGGCTGGGCTCTTGAATATACAGTTAAGACTGGTAAGAGGCAGGATCGTTCCAGCCTCTTCAATTTTCTTATAGGACAAACCTAATTGTTTGAAAAAACTAGTTCTGCCAGCTTCAAACCAGATTGGATAGTTTGAATGGTGAACGATGCCCATCTGGTCTGTTTCGCCATATCTGGCGATGAGTGCAGTCTCTGAGACCATTATTAGTCTCCCTCCATAAAGGCAATAACCGTCGACGTTTACGCGTCAACGGTTTCTGCCTAATGTGATCATTGATTATGCTTCATTACTTTTTAACTGTTCTTTAATTTGTTCAAGCTGATCCGCCATGATTTTGATCTGATCTTTCAATGTTGCCGTTTCCTGTTCCAACTGGTTCTCCAGGTTTTTGACCTGGGCTTCCAATGCAGCTTTTTCCTGATTTTCCAATGGTGCCTTCGTTTGAACGGGAGCAGCCGTAACGGGTATGTCCGGATAACCGTTACGCATCATTCCAGATGTCATCATGCGACGGCCGCGTCCGCAACCAGACCCCATTCCGTATCCGGCATAGGGTGGCACCGGATAACCGGCACAAGGACCATAACCACGGCCACTTCTCGGACCCATTCCAAATGGGCCTGTTCCATCTTTTCCTGGCATATAAATTTCTCCTTTCTATGTCAATTTATTTTTACCGTTTATTTGGAGATACTTTGCCAGATGCACGGTCGTGACATGACTGATTGTATGTTCGATCCGGCAAGCATCTTTTTGCGCAGTGTCTGAATCTATTTCAAGTAAATTAGTCAGGAATTGTGATGATCAATCAAACGTTCCTTCTGTAAGCTCTTTATAGTACAACTGACACTGGCGCGTGTAACATTTAGTCTTTCAGCAATTCGTGAAACATGGGCTTGCTGACTACTACTAATCAAATCGAAAATTACCTTGAGATAATTCTCTTTGGCGGTTGTCATGCTAAAATCGCTCTCTGGCTTTAATGCAACTGCATCGTCATCAGATTTCACGTGTCATTCTTGCACCGCATTGTGGGCAAGTAACCTGGCTGCACGGCTGACTAGGCACATGAGGTATTTTTTTGCCACAACGGGGACATACACAAAATCCACCTGGACCAGCTATGTTTTGTTGACCCGCACCACGCCGGCCACGGCCTCCTGCTCCCCGGGCATTGCCGAAGGGCCCTGTTCCATCTCCACCTGGCATTAGAATCATCTCCTTAAATTATCAAGTATCTTCTTGCGGTATTGAGCTTATGCCCATAATTAGTATAGATTCTTTATGAGCAAATGTCAATAATTATTTTTTAGAAGATCTAAAATGAAAAAATCCCCCGGGTTCCAAAACCGAGGGACTTCAGGTACTAGTGGGTTGGCATGTCTTTATCTTGTCGCGACCAGGACACAAGCTTGTACGGCTGTTAATCCCAATTCATTAATAAGTACCATGACGGATTCGTCATAGGTTCCTGGCTGGAACCAGATATTTTTTATTCCCAGTTCAGCAGCTTCTTTCAGAAACGGCTTGGCAATTGCGGGTGAAACAACCACATTGATTACGTCTGGTTTTTCTGGCAGATCAGTCAGGGAAGCAAAGCAGGGATCACCATCGATTGATTGATAGCGTGGGTTTATTGCAAACACTTTGTAATTCTTATGCTTCATTTTCTTGTAGATCATATTGCCAAACTTTTCCGAATTCTGGTTGGCGCCGATGATTGCCCAAACTTTCTTGGCCAGCATCTGCTCTTCAATTGATGTGTTAATTCCAATATCAATTTGCATCGTAATATCTCCATTTTCTGTCAGTCATTTCTTTATGGGCTAATGACCATAACACCTGAAAAAGTAACATGTCAGTTATTATTTGTCAAGAAAACTGGAAGAGAATTGGTTTTAGCATAGCTTTTAATAGTAATTGACATATGCCCGATACTGATCTACAATAGTTATGAGCAAATGCTATATATAAATGAGGTGGATAGAATGAAAATTGCTGTTTCCAGTCTTGGCAGGATGTTGGAAGATTCTTTAGACAAGCGATTTGGCCGTGCTACTTATTTTTTAGTTGTAGATACGGATACGAAGATGTTTTCGGTAATTGATAATGCTGCTCAGGCCAATGCCGGCGGAGCGGGGATTGCTGCAGCCCAATTGGTCATTGATAGTGGAGCTGAAGCGATCATTACAGGACAGGTCGGACCCAATGCCCTGGAAGTGCTCAATAATACGGACATTGTATTGTATCAGGGCATCCCTGGCACCGTCTATGAAAACATCGTCGCGCTTAACCAGCAAAAACTGACTCCAATTGCGAGCAGCGGCCCTGCTCATGCAGGTATGGGGCACTAAAGGGGTAAGTCATGAAAATAGCTGTCTTAAGTGGCAAGGGCGGAACGGGGAAAACGACCGTTGCCGCGAGTCTGGCCTTGGTGATCCCGGGAAGCCAGTATATTGACTGCGATGTTGAAGAACCGAATGGTTTTCTTTTCCTGAAACCAGAAATCAAGGAATCGATGAATGTGACCGTCCTGGTGCCGGAAGTCGATCAGAATCTCTGTGCTTTATGTGGCGCCTGTGCCAAAATTTGTCAGTTCAATGCGATTGCTGTGACAAAAAAACGGGTCTTGGTTTTTCCTGAACTATGCCATCATTGCGGAGCTTGTGCCTTGGCTTGCCAGCCCTATGCCATCAGCGAAATTGAACGGACGATTGGTGTCATCGAAAGTGACGATGGCAATCGATTCATCCAAGGACGGCTGACGATTGGCGAACCAGTCGGTGTGCCAATCATCACGGCTTTAAAAAAGCGGATCAATCCAAATCGGACAGCGATCCTGGATTGTTCGCCAGGCGCATCCTGTGCGGTTGTCCGGTCGATCGAGGGGTGCGACTATGTCCTTTTAGTCACGGAACCCACACCATTTGGTTTGCATGACTTAAAAATCGCAGCAGGTTTAGTCAAAAAAATGGGAATCCGCGCCGGTGTTGTCCTGAATAAGGCAGGGTCAAATGATCAACTGATCCTGGAATACTGCAGCCAGGAAGATTTGCCTGTTTTATTGGATATACCTTACAGCCGGATGATTGCCGAAAATTACGCCAAAGGAATTCTGCCAGCCAGCATCAGTCCAGGTTGGAAAGATCGGTTTTCAATGCTTCATTGGCGAATTGGTCAGGAGGTCATGTCTTGAAACAGATTGTTTTTATCAGCGGCAAAGGAGGCACTGGGAAAAGCACCATCGTTGCTTCGTTAAGCCTGCTGGTTAATCATAAAATGCTGGCCGACTGTGATGTCGACGCACCCAATCTTCATCTGTTGGTTCGGGGGGAACTGATTCGTCAGAAAGATTATTCGGGCGCCAAAATCGCTCAGATAAACTTGGAGCAATGCGTGAACTGTGGCATGTGCCGTCAAGTCTGCCGTTTCGATGCGATTAATGAAGATTATTCGATCCGACCGATGGCCTGTGAGGGGTGTGCGGCTTGCCAGGTGATGTGCCCGACCGATGCCATTGAACTAATATCGGTAAAAACAGGAGAAACCTACGTGACGAAAACCGATCGGGGTACTTTCGCCCATGCCCAGCTTGAGATCGGTGCTGAAGGTTCCGGCAAACTGGTCACTGAAGTTCGCAAGAGTCTTTATGAATACCAGCAAGATGAAGAATGGGTCCTGATCGACGGATCACCGGGCATTGGCTGTGTTGTCATCGCCTCGATCACCGGCACGGATGCCGTTGTCGCCGTTGCGGAACCAACCCCCAGCGGTCGGCACGATCTTGACCGTGTCCTGGCAGTGGCCGATCATTTCAAAGTACCAGCTTTTGTCTGCATTAATAAATACGACCTTAATCTGGCGGTCACTGAAGAAATCATTGCTGATTGTCAGCGCAGGGGTGTCAAAATCATTGGCCGGATCCCTTTTGAACCGGCCATCGTCAAAGCGCTGCAGCAGGGTCTTACCCCAGTAGAAGCAAATCTTAAGAATATTGTGGAACCGATCGGGGCACTATGGCATGAGCTTGCTAAATCCATATAAAGAACAGGGGGTGAAAGATTATGGGACGTCCCGTCAAATGGCGGCGAGTCAATCAAATGCCGTCGGTATTGCAGTTTATGCCATCCGATCAGAACGAGTCAGCGCCATCGGATAATATTCTGCTTATCGAAGAATATGAAGCCATTCGTTTAAAAGACCTGGAAGGGCTGGAACAAGAAGAGTGCGCCGAACAAATGCAGATTTCCCGGCCAACTTTCCAACGCATCTTGATGACTGCCCGACAGAAAGTGGCGGACAGCCTGATCCACGGCAAAGGTATTCGTATCGCCGGCGGCAATTTTACGCAAAACGTCTGTCCAGTTCACTGCCTGGACTGTGGCATGACTTGGGAAGAAAGTGTGGAGATACTAACACGAGATAAAACCAGTTACACCTGCCCGCATTGTCAATCCAACCGAATCGTTTGCGCAACGATAGAATTTTGCCCGAAAGGCAGAGGACAACGAAACCGTTTTTGCCAGCGTGGGTGCTGGCGAGATAGTTGGAATAGAAGTCTAAATCAGGAAGAAAGTGAGCGTGAGTCCGATGCTGAAAATCACAATCCTGACTGAAAATCTGGTTCGGAGACGCAACCTGCTTGCTGAACACGGCTTGTCCCTTTGGATTGAAGACGGAGCTGAAAAGGTCCTGTTTGACGCAGGACAGACCGATGTCTATCTGCACAACGCCAAAGAACTAAATATTGATCTGACTGAAGCTCATGCTATTGTTGTGAGCCATGGGCATTATGACCATGGCGGAGGGTTGGCCTATTTCCCAAGGAAAGCTCGATGGCCTCGGGTATTTGTTCATCCAGAAGCCTTCCTGGGAAAATTTGAAAAGATGAAAGATTCTTCAGAACAATACAAGGCCATCGGGATTCCTTGGGGAGTGGGTGATCTTGATCATCTGGATAAACATCTTCTGTTTAATACATCAACGATGCAAATCGGGGAGAATATGTTCATCTGTTCGGGCATTCCTCAAACGACTGGATTTGAATTGCCCTCAGCAAAGCTGATGGTAAAAAAAGACGATCAAATGGTTGTTGATGACCTGCATGATGAACAGATTCTGGTCTGTCAGCGCGAACAAGGTCTCGTCGTTATCCTGGGCTGCAGTCATCCGGGCATCGTCAATTGCCTGAAATTTGTTCAGCAGCTTTTCCCCGGCAAAACGATTCAGACAATCATTGGCGGCATGCATCTGGAAAACGCGAACGAGTATCGACTGCGGCAGACAATAACGTTTCTGAGTCAGCTGAACGCCAGTATTGTTCCGCTGCATTGTACCGGACAAAATGTCATCTGGCAGATGAAACAGGAGATGGGTGAGCGAGTGCTGATCCGCAGCACCGGTGAAGAAATCAAGCTTGATTGAAAGGGAGAAGTATGAATCTTAACGACTACACTGACAATGTCATCGATCACTTCATGAGTCCGCGCAATTTGGGCAGCATGGTTGATGCTGATGGAATCGGTACAAGTGGTGATCCAGATTGCGGGGATTACCTTCATATCTATATCAAAGTAAACGAAAACTATATTTCTGAAGTCAGCTTTCTGGTTTTTGGCTGTGCGGCCGCTGTTGCTTCCAGCAGTATAACAACTGAGTTAATTAAAGGGAAGTCATTAGATAACGCCTATAAAATCACGGCGGAAGAGATTACCGCAGCCTTAAGCGGCTTGCCAGATTTCAAACTGCATTGCTCCGTATTAGGTGCAGCAGCCGTTAAGAATGCAATAGATGATTTTAGAAAAAGGCATTTAGCTGCTTCGGCAGCAGAGCAATAATTAGAATACTGTATGAAAGAAGGAAGATTCATGAGTCACAAACAGCATGACGATTTCAGTATTGAAAACAATCCGCTTAATGAGATCAAACGGACCATTGCTGTCCTTAGCGGTAAAGGAGGCGTCGGTAAATCACTGGTCACGGCTCTCCTGGCAACTTATCTCCAACGCACTGGCAAATACAGAGTCGGCATCCTGGACGCCGACATAACGGGTCCATCCATCCCCAAGCTATTCGGCACCGATGAATTCAAACCCAAGACGACGGATGTTGGATTGTTCCCAATACGTTCTCATAGCGATATTCAGCTGATGTCGATTAATTTTCTGCTGGATGATCCAGAATCGCCTGTCATCTGGCGTGGCCCGATCCTGGCCAATACAGTCAAGCAGTTCTGGACTGATGTCATCTGGGGCGATCTTGACTTCATGTTTCTCGATATGCCCCCGGGAACGGGTGATGTTCCTTTGACCGTATTCCAGTCGATCCCGCTCGATGGCATCATCATTGTAACCTCACCTCAGGACCTCGTATCAATGATCGTCAAAAAAGCAGTCAATATGGCCAATATGATGCATATCCCAATTCTGGGCATTGTTGAAAACATGAGCCATGTTGTTTGCCCGCATTGCGGCGAAGTCATCAAGCTGTTCGGCGAAAGCACTATCCGGGAAATTGCCGCCAAATGGGAGATACCCTTTCTTGGTAGTCTGCCAATTGATCCTGACTTGGCCCGTCTCTGTGATGAGGGTCATATTGAACGGATTCATAAGGATTATTTGCCAGATGCCGTAGCAGCTATGGAAAAAGTCCCGGCTAGAAAAATCCCATTTCTGGAATCTGAAGAAGAAAAGACTGATCTGCCTGAAGGAGGAAATCAAATGCTGAAAATTGCAATTGCTGCTCAAGACAAGCATGTATCTGAGCACTTTGGCCACTGTGAAGGTTTTGAGCTTTATTCAACTGAAGCAGGAAAAATCGTCAAACAGGAATTTTTGCCCAATCCTGGCCACAAACCGGGACTGTTGCCTAACCTGCTTAACGATAATGGTGTCAAGGTGATAATTGCCGGTGGTATGGGCGGTGGAGCCATCGATATTTTTAATGAAAAAGGCATCGATGTGATCACCGGGGCCAGTGGTCCGCTCGATAAAACCATTGAACAATACCTCTTGGGCAACCTGACTTCAACTGGCTCAATTTGCCACGATCACCAGCATGCCGGCGATTGCGGCAATCATTGACTAAAATAATATACATTGTGACGCATAGACACCCCTGGATTGAGAATAAATCCAGGGGTGTCTATTACAGTAGGAAGTTGGTATTCTGTGATATTAAAATACAAGGAAAAAGGTGATTTGTTTGAAATTGGGAATTATCATGTCTGACATTTGGCTTTACCTATAGAAAGTTTAATCGAAACGCTATTATACCTAGCTTTATACTGATAGCTGCAGGTATTGCCCTTCTCTACTTTGTGCCTGGAAAAACTTCAGTATTAATTGCTATGCCTCTCTTGGGGGCAAGTCATGGCAATGCTTTTTCTTACGCATATGCCCATGGGTCGTCTATTGTTCCCAAGTCTAGGATAGATGAAGCAATCGGGATTGTAACAGCTGGTTATGGGTTGGGGATGTTTATGGCAACATATTTTACCACTTGGCTGATGGGCGTGTTTAATACGCAATTGTTCACTCCGGTATTGATCGTTCTATTTTGTCAAGATACGATCGGTTAATGTGCAGTGTGTCACATCTGTTTGCGAATTGAATGCTGGTAAATTGTGGACCGTTATCGGTTCAGAGAACTTAATATTGAAAATTATTTAATAAAAAGAATAGCAGCCCTGTATTGACAAGAAGAATATATTGTATATTATTAATATTGATATATCTTTTAGGTTAATGCTCATTACATGTCCTACTGTCAGATGTTTTTACGTCAAGCTATTTTGCTTGAATATGAAAGGTGGAACGTAATGTCTGAAGGGTTTATTGAATCAATAATCAAGCGAAAAACCAGAAACTTGCTAATATCTGCTATTGTGCTGGTTGCCCTTTCTGTTTTAGGGCTAATTGCCGAAAATAAAGCGATCGGCAACATTTTGCATGGCCCTTCGGAAATGACATACGAAACACTAAGCAAGGACCTTGACTCCAAGGGTATGCAATCGATCAGTAATGATTATATTACGATTGAAGGAATTGAGAATTTTTACACCGGTCTGCAATTAGTTGAAACGAGGGACAAAACCGAAACTGTTTTGGCAGAGTACTATTACCTGGACCTGGGTGAAAAATATATCATTGTCGAAGCACAGGCAGATACGTTAATCAATAATAAAGTGACCGGAACGATTGCCGAGGTTCCGACAGGACTTATGAACAATGCCAGAGCTAGTGCAATCGAAGAGGGTCTAACAGAAGACGAATTTAATGCGGCTGTAATGCCCATTATGCTTAATACGACTGACCTGAACAGCGGGGGACAGCGTATGCTGTTTTATGTTGCTATACTATTAGGCGTTGCTATAGGCTGCTTTTTCCTGGCTTCAATTCGTTCTGGAGACATTGAAAGGCATCCGATTTTCAAAAAGTTATCGGAATTTGGTGAACCTCGGTTTGTTGCTGATAATATCAATCAAGAAATGCGGTCCGATGCGCATGCTTGTTTTCAATCGCTTGCTATTTCGGATTCCTGGCTGTTAAATGAAACCATTTATGGTTTGAAAATGTTTCGCCTCAATGATCTGGTTTGGTTTTATAAAATGACAACAAAGCACAGGCTTAACTTCATTATTCCACTTGGTAAAACCCACCAATTAATGTGCGCTTTACGCACGATGAAGTATTTCAGTTCTTCAAATCTAAATGAGAAAAAGTTGAATGATGCGATTTCATACATTTCCAGTAAAATACCCTGGGCGTTTTCCGGTTTTGATGCAGAAATACAAAAAATATGGGAAAAGCAGCCTGGGCAAATAATTGCCTCAGTTGATCAAAGAAAAATAGAATACCAAGCTGTTCAGGTCGAAAACGAACCAACTAAAGTTAAATAAAACGACGCAAGAGCAAATGGTATGCTGCCGGTTTTGTGATTTGCCGGGAAATCTGCAACCCTTCGATATTCGCTTGATTAAATAATGTCATATGGAAAATAGTAAACAATTTGAGAGAGTATTTTGAAAGACGTATATAATCCAAAATTCAAAAACAACAGCGCTGACTTGTAACAGCCATAGCCGAACAATCTGCCAAAAACTTAAACCATTCATTCTCAGCAATGCATAGTTTTTCATGGTTGGTCGCGTCTTGGCCAGAAACTGGCTTGCCATGATAATTAAAATAATGGGCGACCTCTATGTCTATCCTGATGGCCGTTGGGATAGGCACCCCCCCTAGTATAATCAGAACAAAAAAGAACCGCTGAAGCTCTATGAACTTTCAGCGGTTCTTTTGGCGCGCCCGGCAGAGATCGAATCCACAACCTTCTGATCCGTAGTCAGACGCTCTATCCAGTTGAGCTACGGGCGCATGCGCATGGATTATGTTACTTCAAAGACGGGGATTTGTCAACCGCGATTCCGAAAATTCAGCTTGCACGCGGATTGCAACTCGAGCAGTTAAATGCCCCTAAAGTGACAAAGCAAAAGCAATTTGGGAATTGGGAAGGAAGCGATTAGTCTGGCACGGAATTTGGAGTTGTTCAAAAGGGAGTATAATAAGGTTAGGGATGACGTCAACAATGATCTTTATATGCGTTAATCATCTTTTGTTTTCGTCATATCTCTCTCCTCTTGATGGCAAGAATGGTAGTGATCACTCTGACATACCCATTTCGCCGTCTTGTTAAGTTTACATTCCTGCATTGCTTTCATGATAATTAAGAGGCCTTCCGATCGTTCCGCCCGTCTGCTATTTTGCTTTTACTATGGCAAACGCCCTTTTTTCAGCCTTTTCTCTGGCATTTGCTTTTACCCTGACAATGATGCGTTTGCTTTGTCACTTAACCGCAGTTAAATGCCGCGATGTCAAATCGCACGAGCACTGGCTTTTTCAGGACAGGCTCTTGAAGAAGATTCGCAAATCCTTTTTTGTACTTTCGGATAGTTGGGTGTCCTTTATTCCTTCAACAGCGCCCTGCAAGCCGTACAACAGGTGAATGCAGGCTCCGCTGTCTATGGCGCGAATACGGATAAAGGCTTCTTTGGCGCCAACTTTTCGCAATTCTTCCGGTGAACAGATACCTGCATCCATAAGGTTCTTTTCCAGAACTTTGCCGACATTTGGCAAGCCTGACAGGGATCCGAACTTTGCATTCAAGTCCATAAGCGCTCCTCTGGCATACTTGCTTTGAAATTCTTTTTCTTACAATGCCTGTTAAATATTGTCATTTTACTTCATCCGAATCCTATTGTATTCTAGATGGGTAGGTGTTGTAAACCTTACCGGTAGTTTTCCCTGAGGAGGCATGTTTTTGTGAAAATTTCGATTGCCAGCGAAATAAAAGAGAAATGCCCGGACGTTTCTTTGGGCATTTTGAAATATTCTGCCCAGGTAAAGGAAAGTCAGGCAGAATTGCAGCAGCTCATGCAAAGCACCCTGCGGAAATTGGAAAAACAGTATATCCTGTCGGATATTGCCGGTTTGCCGCATATTCAGGCGACAAGAAAGGCTTATAAAGCCTTGGGCAAATCGCCCTACCAATACCGGAACGCATCCGAAGCCATGCTGCGGCGGATCGTGAAGGGGAACGGGCTGTACTTGATCAATAATGTGGTTGAAGTCAACAATTTTATCTCGATTATTTCCGGCTATTCAATCGGGTCTTTCCTTTCAGATAGGCTTTCCGGCGCGATTGAATTGCGTCGCGCTCCTGATGGAGAAAAGTATAAGGGGATCGGCAAAGACCTGATCAATATCGAACACCTGCCGACGCTCTATGATGATGAGGGCGCTTTTGGCAATCCAACCAGCGACAGCCAAAGAGCCATGATTCAAATCGGGGAACACAAAATTTTGAGTGTGATTTATTCTTTTGATGGTGGCAAAGACCTGCAAAACTGGATACAGCAATATATCGATCTGCTTGGCAGGTATTGCCTGGCTCCAAATATTCAAACGGATATTGTGCACTAGATGAGGAGGCGCTTAGATGCAAAATAAAGCCGCAACAACGCCGATTACAAAAGAACATATTGCCGAACGGGCATTCCAGCTGGGCGCCAATCTTTGCGGCATAGGTGATCTGACCGATGCCCAAGCCTATATTAAAGAAAACAATGGCGATGATTACGCCCATTTTCCCCGGGCGGTTTCGGCGGCGATCTTTTTTCCGAAGGAGATTGTTCAGGAACAGCTGGCCGGTCCTACCCGAAGCTACAATTATTTTTATCACACGATCAACCGGCAGCTCGACAGCATCAGCCTGAATTTGTCTTCCATGCTGCAAAACGCCGGCTACCGCGCCTATCCGATCCCGGCTTCCGACTACCGGCAGGACGCTCGCGGCGAAAATTTGCAGCAGCTTGTTGCCGACAAGGGGATAGAATCGCTGCCCCAAATCGGCACTGAATTGCTGGGCATGTTCAGCCATCGCCTGGCCGCCCAAAAAGCCGGACTTGGCTGGATCGGGAAAAGCTGTTGCCTGATTAATCCAAAAGTCGGCCCCCGTTTGCGTTTGACGACCGTGCTGACCGATGCGCCGCTTATCGCCGATTCACCTCTGCCAAATCGCTGCGGCAATTGTACGCGCTGCCGGGATGCCTGCCCTGCCAAGGCCATTGCCGGCCGCCCCTTTGATCGTGGGGAACCGCTGGCTGAACGGTTTGACCGGGATAAGTGCAACAGCCATCAGCAGGCTATCAAGCAGGTTTTCGGGCAGGGCACCTGTGCGCTTTGCCTGGGCGTCTGCCCTTGGGGGCGCTGATCGGCGAGCAGATCAGCAATTTCAAGTTAGTTTATCTTTTATATTGGCTACTGCTTTTGAAAATTCCGATTCGTTCTTCATCCCGTGGAGAATCATCGGACCGTTATACCCGACAGATCCAAGCATCTCGATAAAGTAGTTAAAATCCACGATTCCATTGCCTGCATAGGTAAAATGAATTTCTTTCATGGGCTTTAAATCTTTGCCATGGGCTAATAGGATATCGCCGCTGAAAAGTTCGACGACCTCTTTAATCATCGCCCGAATTTCTTCTTGCGCAAATTCACCATGAGGGAAAATATTTGCGCAGTCAAAGATCAGCCCTAAGCGGGGGGAGCCGATTTCGTCAAATAATTTCCGCGCTTGTTTTGCAGTATGGACTACATTTGAGGCTTCTATTTCAAGTCCGAGCTGTACATCATATTTTTCGGCAATATCAACGGCGCGACGCATCGTCCAAAGCATATCTTCCCACGCTTCCGGCGTATCATTATCCTCGTGGATGACCCACATATTGTCAGACCGGGACCCGCTGCATAAAGTAATAAGCTGGCAATCCAGGCGCTTGGCCATGCTGGCCATGTATTCCAGCCTTTTGAGGCCGTCTGTGCGAATATTCCGATCGGCATGCGCCATATTGAAAGTGCCGGAAAGCGCGGAGAATATTATTTTGTTTTCATCAGCCGCAGCCTTTAACCGGATAAGTTCATCGTCCGCAACGACAAGCGGCATTTCTTCGTCATACATAGAAAGAAAGTCCCATTGCACACAAGAAAAACCATATTTCCGAATAGCAGAAAATAATTCTTCGACAGTCTGCCGTTTTAATTCTCGGGTGTACATTCCCAGTTCCATCGCTTGCTCCTCTTTGGCCATGATTAATCGACGTTAGTCGTCGAGCTCCACTTCTTTTCACCGTTTTTTTACAACCATATAAAAAAATAAACTTCTCAGTATGTAATAAAGCCTTCTCCATCAACTAAAAAAACCGCATAATTGCGGTTTTTTTAGATTGGCGGAGAAGGCGGGATTCGAACCCGCGCGCCACTCTCGTGACAACTCGATTTCGAGTCGAGCTCGTTATGACCACTTCGATACTTCTCCGTGAACTGAAATGGTTACTATGGCATTATAGCGAAGGCTTTATGGCAAGTCAATTGATTCTCGCCGGCGTTTCAGCCATTTTAAACCGCCGCGGGATTTTTTCAAAAGGCACAGGTCCAGAAAGACAAGGGTCATGCGGATCCCTTCGGCATCAAATGGCAAGCCGATGACGCCCTGCCGGTCGGAACGGCGTATGGCGTCCTCGATCTGGCGGTGCGGTATGGCGGGATCGGCCGGATTCGGGCTGAATTCGCTGGTTGCGAGTTCGAAAGGGTGCCCCTCGATTTCGTCCTGGTCGTAGTAGAGGGCAAGCAAGGGATATTCGCGGTTGTCGGCAATAATAAAGTCAGGGAAATGGATCAAGATGGTTTGGGCATCCCAATGTTCAATTTGCAGGATGTTGTGGGCATACCGCTGGAAAAGCCGGGCTTTGTCCGGCTGCCTGCGGCAATGGCTGCCGATTGTGGCCGCCAGGACCCATTCGTGAAAGACCTGGCAATCCTGCGATTTCAGTTGGCTCCAGATTGAATGGCCGCTCTTGGGATCGCCGTATTGACGGTATATTTCCTGGCAATAGCGGTTATAGACATTGGGCGGCAAGCCGGACAGATTCAAAAAATGATGCAAAAGAGCCGTCTGGGTGTCCGCGCTGGCCTGCTGCAGGGCCTTGGCGAATAATTGCTGGCTGTCCTGATAAAGCGACACGTCGCCATTTAAAAAACTTTGGGCAATCAATTCGGCTCCAAGCGGCATATTGGCGTGAATCTGGTATTGCTGCATCAATAGGTAAAGGGTCATTTCCTGCTCGGAAGCGCGACGCAGCAGCCGGCGTACGAAATGCCGGGAATCGGGCGACACCAGCTGCACAATCAAGTCAGATCGGGTTTGCTGCTTGATTTCCAGTATTTTGCATAAAAGGGTCAAAGCCTGGGCGACCGGTTGGCAAGGAAAATATTTTTGGAAGGTGAGCCAGCCGGAGGTATAGAGCGACGGGCAAGCCCGTTCACGGATAATCAAGGTCAAGCGGCTTGATAACGGTGAAGGGCGTTTGACCGGTCCGGCCGCAGCCAGCAACGGGAAAACCAGATCCAGCTCCCGGCTGGTAAGGATATGGGCCAACTGTACGACTGCCAGGCTATCCGTTGCCGCCAGGATTTTTTGCGAAAGGGCTGCTTCCGCGACGGGATCAGGATTGCTGATTTGTTCCAACGGCAGCGGCAATATTTTTCGGATTGCCGATAGACGGCTGGTCAGATGCTGGCCGGGAAAATAGCCAGCCGTTTCGTTTTCCCGAAACGTCAATCCGGACAGCGTGCCGCTCATCCGTCGAAGCGGGCCCCCGGACCCTGGCGTAAAGCGGCAGGCAAGGCATCGACAGCGTCGCGGATTTCGGTTGCCGTATGGGCCAGACGATCGGCCAGTTCGGCAAGCCCCGTATCGAAGCTGGTCAGGGTCCGGTGGACGTATTGGGCTGAAGCCTGGGTAAATTCGTCCATCGAATGGTTCAGGGTGCTGTTCAGTGCGCCAAGTTGCTGACCGATCGAACTGGAATGGGCGGCGACAGCTTCAGTCTCCTTTTTAACCTGATCCAGGAGGGATTGAATATCCGTACCGAGCTGACTGTGCAAATGATTAATCTGATCCTGCATGGAAGCCAGGTGCTTTTCGGCGCTATCCTGCTGCCCGGCCGCAATTTGCCGGGCGCCCTGCATGGCTTCGATGGATTCATGGACCAAACTGCCCAGCCGCTGGCTGTATTGATCCAGCTGATGACCGAGCTGCTCGAGGTTTTGGGCCAGATTCTGCTCGTTGCCCTGATAAAGATTGGCCAGTTGACTGGTCGATGCGGTCAGGCTGGTAATTTGCTCATCAACCCGGCTAAAATCTTCGGACATGGCTGTTCTGGCTTCCGCCATCTGCAAAATGGTCTGGCGGGTATCGCCTAAAAGGCCTTCCGATTGCTGGCGGACGGTTTCCAGGGCACGCATGGCATATTCGATGTAGTTCTTGACATCGACCATCAACGCCCCCATTTGGGCAATTTCTTTATTGACGGGCTGCAGGTGCGACGCCAGATCTTCGGACAAAGCTGTCGCGAAGCGAACCGCCAGATCCTGCATGCCCCGTTCCTGCCGGTTGGTCAGTTCACCGGCCAGGCTGTTCAAAGTCGTTGTCGCTTGCTGAATCGATGGCGCCACGCTTTCTAAAAGAACCTGCTCGACGCTGCGCCGGATCCCGTCAGCCATATCGCTTTCGGCCAGGCGGCTGGCGGTGGCTGTGAAATTTTGCAGAGTGGATTTCATCTGGCGGTCATAGACGATAAAGGTATCGATCAGTAAAGCCATGCCGGCTTGATCGTTAAAGATCGGCAAATGGGATTCCAGACTGAAATAAAGCGAGCCGAGCCTGGATTGGATTGTCCTGGCTGCCTGCTGGGCATTGGCGGCCACCAGCAGGGCGCCGGCCAAGCCGACCAGCAAAGGCAGAAGGATCAGGGCCAAGCCCAAGCCGGCTGTTGGCGGCGGAATTTGATTCTGCACCAAAAGCGACACCAGAGAACCCAGAATTGCCGTAGCCAGAAGCCCGGCAGCCGGTCTGAAACTCAGGCTGTTTTGCTGAACCTGCGTTAAAAGCAGATCCTGCCGCAGCCACTTGACCGGATCCGGCAGCCAGCGGCCTTGATAAAGTTCCTGGCAGGCCTGCTCCATCCGCATGAAACCCTGATAGAAGGCTTTGGATCGGCTGCGCTGGAAATAGGCGCTGATGGCCGGCAGATGTTCCAGGGTCCGACCTTCGAGATCATCCAATTGGCGGACCAGCGGGTCGATGATTTGAACGGCCTGATGCACCAGATGGCGGCTGACCAATAAAAATCCGATGGCAAGGCCGGCCAGAATCAGTGGCAACAAGGCAGAGAGCAGCCAGTGCAGGATGTGCAGTCCGGCAAATTCCATGATCAGCAGTGCCATAGATGTCCTCCCTTAAATGTGATTATGGATTTAACGCGGCTAATTCCGGCAAAACGAACAGGCCGTCTTTCCGGACCAGCACTTTGTCGAACCAGATTTCACCGCCGCCGTATTCCGGGCGCTGAATCTGGACCAGGTCCCAGTGGATGGCCGAGTCGTTGCCATTTGACGCATCGGCATAGCAGGCGCCGGGCGTGAAATGGAAAGAACCGCATATTTTCTCGTCGAACAGGGTGTTGCAGAAAGGTTCTTTGATCAATGGATTGAAACCGATGGCGAATTCACCGATATAGCGGGCGCCGGGATCGCTGTCGAGGATCTTGCCCAGCCGGTCGCTGTCTTTGTCGCAAGACGCTTTGACGATCCGGCCATCAATAAATTCCAGGCGGATATTGTTGAAGGAATGCCCCCAGAATACGGTCGGCGTATTGAAGGTCAACACGCCCTGGACGGAATTGCGGACGGGGGCGGTAAAACATTCGCCATCAGGGATATTGAATTCGCCGCAGCAAGGATTGACCGGAATTCCCTTGATCGAAAAAGACAGATCCGTTCCGGGACCGGCGATCCTGACCTGGTCGGTCTGGCTCATCAGCTGCTGCAGGGGCTTGACGTTTTTTTGCATGGCCGCATAGTCCACGCAGGATACCGCCAGGACAAAATCGAAATACTGGTCGAAGGACATGCCGGCGCGCTGGGCCTGGGCTGGCGTCGGGTATTCAAAGAGCACCCAGCGGCGCGAGTTGATGACCAGATCCTTGAAAGGCTTGTTTTGCTTAGCCTCCAGCTGCCGCGTCGCCGGCGGTATGCCGGACAGTTCCTGATCGTTTGGGAAGGCGCGGATAACAATATCGCCGACCAGGTTTTGAAACTGCCGGATTCCGATTTGCGCTTTGTCGGCGAGAAAGGCTTCAGTTGTTCCGCCGTCCGCCGGATTGTACATTTCTAAAACCTGCCGGGTGATTTCCTGGCTGGTGAGTTCAACCTGGGCCAGGGCGCCAATTTGCGCAGCTTCGCGCAAGATGGATTTGACAAGGCTTGCAGCAGACAAATCCGCTGTAATGTGAAAGGCGTCACCTTTCCGGATTTGCATGGAATGGCTCAGCATGAGATGCGCCAGATGGTCCAGTCGCGGATCGTGCATAAGAAGACCTCCTGTCAACAGTTCTGATCTGGTTCTTATTATAACAGAACAGATCCGCTGCGACTGTTAACAGATTTCTTACAAATGGTTGAAAATATGGTGATGCGCGTCTTGCAGGGTGCTGCTGTCTTCGATCGGGAAGACCAGGCTGCCGGGGATGATTTTGCGAATCAAGCCGGTCAGCACTTTGCCGGGCCCGAATTCCAGGAATGTGCCGCAGCCTCCTTGCTGCAAAGCGAGGACTTCCGCAGTCCAGCGGACCGGATTGCACATGTGGGCGGCCAGATAGGAAGGCCAGTCCTGGCCCGGCTCGAGTTTGGCGCCGGTCGAATTGGTGAAGAAGGGGGCCGACGGTTCGTGAAAGGTCAGACGTCTGGCAAAATCAGCCAGATGGTCCGCCGCGGGCTGCATCAGGGGCGTATGGAAAGCGCCGTTGACATTGAGCTTGACCAGGCGTCGCGCGCCGGCGCTCTTCAACTCTTCGGCGCAGGCGGCCGCGGCGTTTTCTTTTCCGGCGATGACAATCTGGCCCGGGCTATTGAAATTGACGGCAAATACCTGGCCGGCATAGCTTTTTTGGGCAACGACCTCCAAAAGCCGGGCATCGTCCAGGCCCAGCACGGCATACATCGCGCCGGGATTGGCTTCGGCTGTCTGCTGCATCAATCTGGCCCGCTCATCGACCAGGGTTAGAAGATCAGCAAAGGAAAGAACGCCGGAAGCCCCCAAAGCGCTGTATTCGCCGAGCGAAAATCCGGCAAAGGCCAATGGGACTTCCTGCGCCCTGTTTTCCCAGAACGCCTCCCAGGCCGCCAGGCTTAACGTGACGATCGAGAGCTGGGCGTAGCGGGTTGTGGCAAGCTGCTCTTCGGCCAATTGCAAAAGGTCGAAGCCCAGCTGCTTTGCCGCCTCGGCATAAATTTTGCGGGCTGCCGGACTGTTCTGGCAAAGGTCCTGGCCCATCCCAGCTTTCTGGGATCCTTGACCGGAAAATACACAGGCTAACATACTTGGCGACCATCCTTACTTGACATTATTAAGGGAAATAGCTATTATTGAATTATATTTTGACAATCAAAATATTTGATTAACAAATAATGAACACGCTTTAAAGATAACCAATTTTTTTGCAGAAATCAAGCTTGGAGGCATGAAATGCATAATCTGAAAATCATCGGCACGGGCAATTACTTGCCAGACCTGGTGGTAACCAATCAAATGATGTCCGAACTGGTGGAAACCAGCGACGAATGGATCACTTCACGGACCGGCATTTCCGAACGCCGGCTGTCGACGGGTGAACCGACCTGGCACATGGCGAGTGAAGCGGCCAAAAAAGCGATCGCCGAAGCGGGACTTGATCCTTTGACCATCGATGTGATTGTGGTGACGACGCTTACACCTGACTATTATACACCTTCGACCGCCTGTATCGTGCAGGCCGAAATCGGTGCGGACAACGCTTTCTGCTTCGATTTGAACGCCGCCTGCACCGGCTTTGTCTACGCCCTAGACCTGGCAGCCCGCTATCTGCAGTCACCGGAGTTCAACAACGTCCTGATCATATCGGCCGAAAACTTGAGCAAACTGGTCGATTACAGCGACCGCTCCACCTGCGTCCTGTTTGGCGACGGCGCCAGCGCCGTCCTGTGCGCCCGCAGCAAGCCCGGCGAAGAAAGCGCTTTGCTGGCAACCTGTTTGGGTTCGGAAGGCAAGAATGGCCAGTATCTGGTGACCCGCGCGCTTCGGGTCGGGCATCCTTTCATGAAGCCTGACGCCGTCTGGCCGGATCGCTTTGGCCATCAGACCGATCATTATATTTCCATGGAAGGCCAGGAAGTATTCAAATTTGCTGTGCGCGTGCTTTCGGACTCGATCCTGGCTGCCGCGGAAAAAGCGAATGTCGATTTATCCGAACTGCGTTACATTATCCCCCATCAGGCTAACTCGCGCATCGTCGATGCGGCGGCCAGACGCATGAAAGCCGATCCGGCGCAAATGATCTCCCGGATGTCGGATTTTGGCAATACCTCTTCGGCCAGCATCCCGATCTGCCTGGATGAACTGATCCGCACCGGACGCCTGGTGCGTGGCGAAAAAGTGGCCATTTGCGGTTTTGGCGGTGGGCTGACCTATGGCGCAGCCATCTTTATCTATTAATCTGGAGGACAAGTATGACAAGACAATCGATTTGCAAATTACTAGGAATTGATTATCCGCTGATTCAGGGCGGCATGGCCTGGGTGGCCGACGCCAGCCTGGCCGCAGCCGTTTCCAATGGCGGCGGACTTGGCCTGATTGCCGCCGGGTCAATGCCGCCGGAAGCCTTGCGGGCGGAGATCCACAAGGCCCGTCAGCTGACCGACCGGCCTTTTGGCGTCAACATCATGCTGATGAGCCCCCATGTGGATGCGCTGGCGGAATTGGTCCGCGAAGAAAAAGTAGCGGTTGTGACAACGGGCGCAGGTTCGCCGGGCAAATATATCGAAGGCTGGAAAGCAGCCGGGATCAAAGTCGTTCCGGTAGTCGCCTCGGTTGCCTATGCCAAACGCATGGAAAATCTGGGCGCCGATGCGATTGTTGCCGAAGGCACCGAAGCCGGCGGCCATATCGGCGAGCTGACCACCATGGTCCTGGTTCCGCAGATTGTCGACGCCGTGTCAATTCCGGTGATTGCCGCCGGCGGCATGGCTGACGGCCGGGGCATCGCGGCTGCCTTCATGCTTGGCGCTTCCGGCGTCCAGGTCGGCACCCGCTTTCTGGTCTGCGATGAATGCACGATTCATCCGAACTACAAGCAGCTGGTCATCAAAGCCAGGGACATCGACACGCTTGTGACCGGCAGAAGTGGCGGACATCCGGTCCGGACCCTGAAAAACAAACTGTCCCGCCGCTTGATCGAGCTGGAAAAGCAAGGCGCGACTTTCGAGCAGATCGAGGAAATCACCGTGGGGTCCCTGCGCAAAGCCGTCAAGGATGGCAGCCTGGACGAAGGTTCTTTCATGGCTGGACAATCCGCCGGACTGGTCAGCAAGATTCAGCCGGCTGCCGAAATCATCAAGGAAATGTTCATCGAAGCTGCCGACTTGCTTGGCGACCGCCTGCCGGTTGAAATTCCGGCATTGGACCGCCTGATTATGCGTGAGAAAACGGCCGGAGGCCAATCATGAACGCCCTGATAACCGGCGGCTCACGCGGCATTGGCGCGGCCGCCGCCCTTAAACTGGCGGAAAATGGCTGCAATATCGCCCTTTCATACCGCAGCGAAGCCGACAAGGCCCTGGCTGTCGTCGCAAAATGCCAGGCATTGGGCGTTAAGGCGGTTGCGATCCAGGCCGATGTCGGCAGTGAAGAGGATTGCAAGCGCCTGGCACAGGAAGCGCGGGAAGCCATCGGACCGATCGGGATCCTGGTCAACAATGCCGGACTTACCCGGGACGGCCTGGCCATGCGCATGAGCCTGCAGCAATTCAACGATGTGCTGGCTGCCAATTTGACGGGCACTTTTCTGATGTGCCGGGCGGTTCTGCCCGACATGGTCAAGGCCCGGCAAGGCCGGATCATCAACCTGACTTCGGTCGCAGGGCTTTATGGCAACGCCGGCCAGGTCAATTATGCATCGTCCAAGGCCGGGGTCATCGGCCTTACCCGTTCGCTGGCCAAAGAAGTCGGCAGCCGCCAGATCACGGTCAATGCGGTTGCCCCGGGATTTATCGAAACCGACATGACCGCCTCGTTGCCGGAGTCGGTCCGGCAAAATGCCTTGAAGGCCATCGGCCTTGGCCGGTTTGGCCAGCCGGAGGACATTGCCGGCGCCATAGCGTTTTTGGCATCGCCCGCCGCCGCCTATGTGACCGGCCAGGTGCTCGAAGTATCGGGCGGGCTTAGTCTTTAATATTTATTGTATCTATTTTGTACAGGACAATTAGGAGGTTCTTTACATGCCAACATCTATCGTACCAGGCAGACGTGTTGTAATTACCGGCACAGGAGTCATTTCGCCGGTCGGCAATTCGCCGGAGCAGTTCTGGCACAGTTTGACCCATGGAATTTTGGGTATCGGAGCGCTCGATGCTTTTGATGCCAGTGAGTTTGAAGTTAAAATCGCCGCTCAGGTCCGCGATTTCGACCCCTTGCAGTATATGGACCGCAAGGAAGCCCGCCGCATGGACCGCTACTGCCAGTTTGCCGTAGCCGCAGCGCAGCAGGCAATGGAAAACAGCGGGCTATCTGTGGCCGATTGCGGTTCGGACCGGGTCGGCACGATTATCGGCAGCGGTGTCGGCGGCTTGGAAACCATGGCGACCGAATATAAGAAGCTCTATGTCGGCGGCGGCCCTTCCAGGATTTCGCCGCTGTTTATCCCGATGATGATCTCGAATATGGCTGCCGGCAAAGTCTCGATGAATTACGGCACCCGCGGCACCAATTTTTGCGTGACGACCGCTTGCGCCTCCGGCACCCATGCCATCGGCGAGGCCTTCCGGGCGATCAAATACGGCCATCTGGAGGCCTGCATCGCCGGCGGCGCCGAAGCACCGATCACGCCGATCGCGATTGCCGGATTCACCAACATGACCGCGCTGACTTCGGAAAAGGACCCGACCCGGGCGTCCATTCCCTTTGACGCTCGCCGAAACGGCTTTGTCATCGCCGAAGGCGCAGGCATTCTGATTCTGGAAAGTCTGGAATATGCTAAGAAACGGGGCGCCAACATTCTCTGCGAAATTATAGGATACGGCGCTTCCGCCGACGCCTACCACATCACCAGCCCGGATCCGGAAGGCGAGGGCGATGCCCTGGCCATGCGCCTGGCCATGCAGGAAGCCGGCATCTCGCCGGACCGGATCGATTACATCAACGCCCATGGCACCAGCACGCCGCTTAACGACAAATATGAAACCCTCGCGATCAAGAAAGCCTTTGGCGATGCTGCCAGAACGGTAAAAATCAGCTCGACCAAATCCATGACCGGCCATCTGCTAGGCGCCGCCGGCGCTGTCGAGGCTATCGCCACGGCGTTTGCGATCAGGGACGGCGTGATTCCGCCGACAATTGGCCTTACGGAAGCAGATCCTGAATGCGACCTTGATTATGTACCGAATATGGCTCAAAAGATGCCTGTCCGAATCGCCCTGTCCAATTCGTTGGGCTTTGGCGGCCAAAATGGCGCTTTGTGCCTGAAAAAGCTGGAGGAATGAACATGGAGATCCAGGACATCAAGGAACTGATGGAAAAAATGAGCCAGACCGGTTTGAACCTTTTGGAATTCGAATCAGATGGCAGCCGGCTGCGTCTGGAAAAAACCAGCCAGCCCAATTCGATCCAGTTTGACCAAAGCCAGCTTGATGCCATCCGGCACATGGCCGGAGCCGGCCATCAGGCAACTCCTCCAGGTCAGCAGGCGGCCCAGGACGCCGGCCATCCGGCGGAGGCAGCCAGACTTCCTGCTGAAGAGCCGGCCGGCCAAGTGATTACATCGCCTGTGGTCGGAGTCTTTTATTCGGCTGCGTCGCCGGACAGCGACCCCTTTATCAAGGTCGGTTCACCGGTGGAGACCGGCTCGCCGCTTTGCATCATCGAAGCGATGAAACTGATGAATGAAGTGACCAGCCCTTGTGACGGGATCATTTTGGAAATCATGGTTGAAAATGGCCAGCGGGTGGAATACGGCCAGCCGCTTGTCCGAATCGGAGGCAACTGACATGCTGATGGATCAAGACGCCATCAAGGCGATTATTCCGCATCGCGACCCTTTCATTCTGGTCGATGCCGTTGAGTCCATCAAGGATGACAGTATCGTTGCTTACAAATATGTTACTGGAAAAGAAGATTTCTTCCGGGGCCATTTCCCGGGGTTTCCGGTCATGCCGGGCGTCCTGATCATCGAAGCCATGGCTCAGGCTATGGCCGTCATGATCCTCCAGCGCCCCGAATATCGCGGCAAGCTGGGCTTTTTTGGCGGCATGGACAAAGTCCGCTTCAAGCGGAAGGTTATTCCCGGCGACACGCTTCGCCTGGAAGTTACCGTCAACAAGATGCGCAGCGGGATCGGCTTCGCGACCGGACGCGCCTTTGTCGGCGACGAGCTCGCAGCCAGCGCCGAGATCATCTGCGCTATCGGAGGCTAAACAATGTTTAAAAAGATCCTAATCGCCAATCGCGGCGAAATTGCCGTTACCATTATCCGGGCCTGCCGCGAACTGGGCATCAGGACTGTGGCGGTCTGTTCGGAAGCGGACAAAACCGCGCTGCACGCCCAGTTGGCAGATGAATGCCTCTGTATTGGCCCGGCAGCAGCCCGCGACAGTTATCTCAATGCCCAGGCCATCTTGACGGCCTGCACCATCACGGGCGCCGAAGCGATTCACCCCGGGTTCGGCTTTCTTTCGGAAAATGCGGCTTTTGCCCGCATGTGCGAGAAATGCCAAATCAACTTTATCGGCCCGACCGAACAGATCATCAAACTGATGGGCGACAAGGCAACGGCACGGCAGACCGCGATCGAAGCCGGCGTGCCGGTTATTCCCGGAACCGTTGGAATCGTGGCCAATCTCTCGGATGCCATCAAAGCGGCTGACGAGATCGGCTATCCGGTCATGATCAAGGCATCTGCCGGCGGCGGCGGCCGCGGCATGCGGATTGCCTGTTCCCATGAAGAGCTGCCCGGCGCATTTCAGACGGCCAAAGCCGAAGCCCAGGCTTGCTTTGGCGACGACCGGGTTTATATGGAGCGTTTTGTGCGTGATCCCCGGCATATCGAAATCCAGCTGTTGGCCGACAAGCATGGCCATGTGATCCATCTGGGCGATCGCGACTGCTCGATCCAGCGGCGCAACCAGAAAATCCTGGAAGAAGCCGTTTCACCTTTCACCACCGATGAATTGCGCGACCAGATGGGCAAGGCTGCGGTGAAGCTGGCCCAGCATGTCTCCTATATTGGCGTGGGGACGGTCGAATTTTTAGTCGACGCCGCCCGCAATTTCTATTTTATGGAAATGAACACCCGGATTCAGGTCGAGCACCCGATAACCGAGGCCATAACCGGCGTCAACCTGATCAGGGAGCAAATCAAGGCGGCAGCCGGACTGCCGCTCAAAATCCATCAGAAGGATATCCATTTCCGGGGCCATTCCATCGAATGCCGGATCAATGCCGAAGACCCGGCACATGGCTTCAGGCCTTGCCCCGGCACGATCAGCAGTCTCCATCTGCCCGGCGGCCCGGGGATTAGGGTCGACAGCGCCGTCTATCAAGGCTATACCATTCCGCCCTATTACGATTCGCTTTTGGCCAAACTGATTGTGCACGCGCCCGACCGGCGGCAGGCCATTGCCCGGATGCGCCGGGCCCTGATGGAATTCATGATCAGCGGCGTGGAAACCAATATTGATTTTCACCTGGCTATTTTACGAGACCCGGATTTCATTGCCGGCAATTACAACATCGGCTATCTCGGGTTGAAAACCGAAGTCCTGTTGGGTCAGCTGAATCCTTACCGAAAGGAGATCTAAACGATGGTTGTTGATGTTTTAAAGCAAATGCGGGACCGGCTGGAGGCTGATTCACAGCGCCAGCAGGCCGAAGATGCGGAAACGGCTGCAATTGAAAAGCAGAATAAAAAGCCGCAAGATTCCGCCAGCAAGGTTTATGCTTACAAAAATCCGATTCCTGACGATCTCTGGATCAAATGCCCAACCTGCAACGGCGTGATGTTTCGCGAGGACTTTGAAAAAGCCAATAGTGTCTGTTCAGTCTGCGGTCACCATTATCGCCTGGACAGCCGTGCCCGTTTGGCGCAGGTGGCCGATCCCGATTCTTTTGTCGAATGGGACTCCGGCATGCTTAGCCAAAATCCGATCGAATTTTCCGGCTATCCGGAAAAGCTGGAGCAGCTTCAGAAACAGACCGGCCTTGACGATGCCGTCTTGACCGGGCAGGCGAGCATCGGCGGCCAGCCTTGCGGCCTGGCTATCATGGACGGCCGTTTTATGATGGGCTCGATGGGCTCGGTCGTGGGCGAAAAAATAACCCGGCTGTTCGAACGGGCGACCCAAATGCGGCTGCCGGTCATTACCTTCGCCGCTTCTGGCGGCGCCCGCATGCAGGAAGGCATCGTCTCCTTGATGCAGATGGCCAAAACATCGGCGGCTGTGGGCCGATTCCAGTCGGCTGGGCTCCTCTACATTTCCGTCATGACCGATCCGACGACCGGCGGCGTGACTGCCAGTTTTGCCAGCCTCGGCGACATTATCATCTCCGAGCCGGGCACGCTGATCGGTTTTGCCGGTCGGCGGGTCATCGAGGGCACGATTGCCCAAGCGCTGCCCGAAGGGTTCCAGCGCGCCGAGTTTTTGCTCGAACACGGCTTTCTGGATCTGATTGTACCCAGAAACCGCCTGAAAGCGACTCTGGCGTCTCTATTGGCCCTGCATCAGCCGGCGACGATGAAAACCCCGGTAAAACCGGTATCGGCTGAGGATGCCGAAAATCTTAAAACAGCCATCAAGCGCCGCAGCGGTTCAGAATGCCTTGACCTGATCCGGCAGAAAAACCGGCCGGTGATCGGCGACTATCTGCCGATTCTTTTCGACGACCTTCTGGAATTACATGGCGACCGCCAATTCAAGGACGATCAGGCCATGTGGGCCGGCATCGGGCGTTTAGGCGGCTATCCCGTAACGATCGTCGGACACCGCAAAGGGCGCACCATTGAAGAAAATACCCGCGCCAATTTCGGCATGCCGCACCCGGAGGGCTACCGCAAAGCCTTGCGCTTAATGCAGCAGGCGGAGAAATTTGGCCGCCCGGTGATCTGTTTCATTGATACTTCCGGCGCCTACTGCGGCATTGGGGCGGAGGAACGCGGCCAGGGCGAGGCGATCGCCAGGAATCTGCGCGAAATGATGCAGCTTTCCGTGCCGGTCATTGCCATAGTCATGGGTGAAGGCGGCAGCGGCGGCGCTTTGGCGATCGGCGTCAGCGATGAGCTGGCCATGCTGTCGAACGCCCTCTATTCGGTCATCTCGCCGCGCGGATTCGCCTCGCTTTTATGGAAAGATCCGGCAAGGGAACGCGAAGCCGCCAATGTTCTGCAAATTACTGCCGAAGATTTGAAACGCCTGGGCATCTGCGATGAAATCATCGAGGAACCGCCGGAAGGCGCGCATACCAATTTATCGGCAGCGGCAAATGCAATCAAGGAATATCTGTTTGCGGCCATGGGGCGTCAATTGCCCAAAACGATCGATCAGCGGCAATCCGACCGCTATGAGAAGTTCCGCAAAATCGGAAGCTTTACCGAGCAGGGAACGAATTAACCCGCCAGATTTTCGTTTGCCGGGATTTTTGCCTCTTTTGCCTTCCAGCCTTCCCGCTTGCCAGCCGCCCGCGCAGCGGGTAAACTGTTAAGCAGGATTTAAGCGCGCTTTCTGCATCAGGTTGAGCCGCTTTAAGCTTGGAGGATTTATGACCGGATCGGCAAATCAGGATAGATCGATCAAACCGCAGTTGCCAGCGTCTTTTTTTGTCCGCAACCGTCAACGGTTGCAGGACCAGCTTGGTGAACAATACCTGGTCCTGCTTTTGGCCGGCAGCTCGTTGTGCCGGACTGCCGATGAGGATTACCCCTTTTTTGCCAATCGCAATTTCTTCTACCTTTGCGGAATTGAACAGGAAAATGCCATGCTTCTTTTATTCCGGCAAGGGGCAGACCGGCGGGAAATTTTGTTCCTGCCGGCGCGCGATGCTTTGCAGGAACGCTGGACAGGCCGGCGCTTGAGCCGTGAGCAGGCGACGCTTAAATCCGGCATGGCTGAAGTTTTGTATCGGGACAGCTTCGAAGCTGTTTTCCTCGATTTGGCTTCAAGAATGCCGCTGAGGCTGTGGCTGGATTTTTCGGCGAACAATCCACAGGCGGCGGGCGCCCAAAACTGGATTGAAACCAAGTCGCCCGGTTTGGAAGCATCCAATTTGTCCCCCTTTCTGACACAGCTTCGAATGGTGAAATCCCAAGAGGAAATTGCCTGCCTGAATGAGGCGATCGCGTTGACCAATCGGGGAATTGCTGCCATGATGCAAAATTTGCGGCCCGGCATGATGGAATATCAGCTCTGGAGCCACTTTAACCATGCCCTGGCGCTGGAGGGCTGCCTTGCGCCGGCATTCCCGTCCATTGTCGCTGCCGGCGAAAATATCTTTTGCATGCACTATATGCATCCCGGATCACCCATCCGGTCAGGCGATCTGGTGCAAATCGACGTCGGGGCGACAGCCGGCGGGCTTTGCGCCGACATTTCCCGGGCTTTTCCGGCCAATGGCCGGTTTAGCCAAAAACAGCTGGCCATATACGAACTGGTCCGTGAATGCCAGGAAACGGCTTTTGCAACAATCCGGCCCGGCGTCCGCCTGAGTGAAATCAACGAGCGCTGCCGTCTGACCGCTCAGCGCGGCCTTGCCGCCATGGGATTTATCAATTCAAGCCAGTCAAGCAACGATTATTTCTGGCACGGCGTTTCTCACCACTTGGGCCTGGATGTGCACGATGTTGCCAATCGGGAGGCTTTGCTGCAAAAAGGCATGGTCATCACGGTCGAACCGGGGATTTATCTGCCGCTGCTTCATCTTGGCCTTCGCCTGGAAGATGATGTCCTGGTGACCGAAAACGGCTGCCTGCTCCTGTCCAGGCATATTCCACGCGAGGCGTCGGAGATCGAGGCGGCTTTACAAAACCGGCCGCTCTAGCTATAATTATCCTAAGATGAAGAGGGGAGCTGGCGGCAAGCTGGCTGAGAGGATGCCTAAAGAGGCATCGACCCTATAACCTGAACCGGGTAATGCCGGCGGAGGGACGATAAAAAAGCTGATCAAGCTTTCTGATAGTCCAAACCGGCTATCGGGAAGCTTTTTTGTTGATGTCCGTGTCAACAGACCTTGAAGGAGGCAATTTTATGATTGAAAATCCACCAGATTCCAGTTCCAGGGGCAATTCTGATCCGGAAAGCGGCCATTCGCCTCTGTCCGGCCAGCAAAAGATGAGGGAAGCCATTTTAGCTACAGCCTGCGGCGGCATGTCCATCGCCCTGAGTACGGTGCTTTCGCTCTTTACGCTGATCCATATGCCCCAGGGGGGATCCCTGACGCCGGCATCAATGCTGCCGATCATCTTCTGCGCCTTGGCTTTTGGGCCGTCCTGGGGAATGAGCATCGGCGCTGTTTACGGGGTTTTGCAGTATATTATCAATCCCCTGGCATCCAACTGGGCATCTTTCATCCTGGACTACCCGGTTGCCTTCGGCATGCTGGGCCTGGCCGGATTTTTTGCCGCTGCGCGCATGACTCGCGTCAATGAGAAAAATATTCTCAGGCGCATCGGCCTGATCTCTCTCCCCAGAATACTGATGGCCGTTTTTTTGGCCATGGCTGGGCGGACGGTTTGCCATGTGCTGTCCGGGGTTGTTTTCTACGCCGAATATGCCGGCGATCAAAATCCCTGGATCTATTCGCTGCTTTATAATGGCACCTACATGCTGCCTGAAATGGCTATAACCTGCATCCTTTTGCTTCCCCTGGCCTCGGTTTTCCGGTCGCGCCGCACTTGACAGCGGATTAAAAATAAATTTTGTATAAACCTTTGGATAAACAAAGGGTTTAGCCCCTGGCTCCAGTTGACAGTCAGGGGCTTTGTCATTAAAATATCCTGAAAGGTTTATTGATTCTATCAGGGCGAGCGGCGGGGCCGCTCGAGAAGTTTTTTTCGCAGCCGCAAGGCAAGGGGGACTCTAATGGCAACAAAATACATATTTGTTACGGGCGGTGTTGTGTCCGGAATCGGCAAAGGCATTACAGCCGCTTCTCTTGGCCGTCTGCTCATAGCCAGGGGGCTTCGGGTCCGCAACCAGAAATTTGATCCTTATATTAATGTTGATCCCGGCTTGATGAGTCCAATGCAGCATGGCGAAGTCTTCATCACCGAAGATGGCGCGGAGACGGACCTGGATGTTGGTCATTACGAGCGGTTTACCGATGTCGATCTGGATATCGAAAGCGATATTACATCCGGCATGATTTATCGCGACGTGATCAACAGGGAACGCGAGGGCGGTTATCTGGGCACGACTGTCCAAGTGGTTCCGCACATTATCAACGAGATCAAAGAGCATGTATTCCGCCCGACCCACCAGAACCAGCCGGATGTAGTCATCACGGAAATAGGCGGCACGGTCGGCGATATGGAAAGCCTTCCTTATCTGGAAGCCATCCGGCAAGTCAGTTATCAAGTCGGACACGAAAATGTCCTTTTTATCCACGTGACTTTAATACCTTATTTGCGCAAAGCTGGCGAAATAAAAACCAAACCGACCCAGCACAGCGTGATGAAGCTTTTGTCGCTAGGCATTCAGCCCGATATCCTGGTTTGCAGAAGCGAAATGCCGCTGGACAGGCCGGTCAAGCAAAAAATCGCCCTATACTGCAATGTCTCGGAAGACTGCGTCATCCCGAATCTGGATGTCGATTCGGTTTACCAGCTGCCGGTCATGCTTGAAGAAGCGGGGCTGGCTGAAGCGGTCTGCCGCAAGCTGGCTATCGCGCAGACGGCCAAACCCGATCTGGATGATTGGCGGCTTCTCATCCTTAAGCATCGCGCGGCTTATCAAAAAATCAAAGTTGCCCTGGTCGGCAAGTATGTTTTTCTGCATGACGCCTATCTCAGCATTATCGAAGCTTTAAAGCATGCCGGCATCGAGACGGAAACAGAGGTTTCCATCAGCTGGATCAATGCCGAGGACCTGGAGACGGGCGATCCTGAAGCCATTTTGACTGGCATGGACGCGATCATCGTTCCGGGCGGATTTGGACCGCGCGGCATGACGGGGATGATTGCCGCGGCCGGCTATGCCCGCGCCAAAAACATTCCGTTTTTTGGCATCGGCCTGGGCATGCAGATGGCGGTTGTCGAATTTGCCCGGCAGGCGGCCGGACTTTCCGATGCGCATTCCGGAGAAGCCGAGGCTGCTTGCCGTTCGATTTTCATCCTGCCGGAAACCAGTCAAAAGCATTTGAACGGCGGCACCGGCCAGCCGCGCCAGGACGAAAAACCGATGCGCCGCGGCGCCTGCAATTGTGTTATTATAGAGGGAACTCAAATCGAGCGGGCTTACCGGAAAAGCGTGGTTTCCGAGCGCCATCATCACCGCTGGGAATTCAACAACCAGTACCGGGATATCCTGTCTGCCGCTGGTTTGATTTATTCCGGCCTGTCGCCGGATGGTTCGCTGGTTGAGGCGGTTGAACTTGCTGATCATCCCTGGTTTGTCGGCGTCCAGTTCCATCCGGAATTCAAGTCGCGGCCAACCCGGCCTCACCCGCTCTTTATCGCATTTATTGAAGCGGCCCTGAAGCGGCAAAAAGAATTGCCGGCCCGTGCCCATGTGGAGGTGAATGCTTGATGGCTACGATTTTCGAACAAGAATCCCGAACCTTCAGCGAGTATCTGCTGGTGCCCAATCTGACCGGCAGGACCTGTACGCCGGACCGGGTGGATTTGTCGACTTCCATTGTCCGCTATCGCAAGGGCGAAAACGAAAGCCGCCTGAAGATCAATGTGCCGGTTGTCTCCGCGATCATGCAGTCGGTTTCGGATGCCGGCATGGCTATTGCCCTGGCCCGTTATGGCGGCTTGTCCTTTATTTTTGGCTCGCAATCGATCGAGAGCCAGACCGAAATGGTGCGCAAGGCCAAAAAATATAAAGCCGGCTTTGTGACCAGTGATTCCAATGTAAGGCCCAATGCCACGCTGGCCGATGTTTTGGCGACCAAGACCCGAACCGGCCATTCCACGATTGCGGTGACCGATGACGGCACCTCCGCCGGGAAGCTTTTGGGCATTGTGACCAGCAGGGACTACCGGATCAGCCGGACATCGCCGGATACGCCGGTCCGCGAATTCATGACGCCTTTCGACCATCTTGTCTATGGCAAAGAGGGAATCAGCCTGACAGAAGCCAACGACATCATCTGGGACCACAAGCTCAATCAGCTGCCGATCGTCAGCGACGACGGCCGGCTGGTCGCGATGGTCTTCCGCAAGGACTATGAAGAACATAAAGAGAACCCGTCTGAACTGTTGGACAGCCATAAGCGCCTGATTGTCGGCGCCGGTATCAATACCCGCGATTATCAGGAGCGGGTGCCTGCCCTGGTCGAAGCCGGAGCGGACATCCTGTGCATCGACTCTTCCGATGGTTTCAGCGAATGGCAGGCGGACACCCTGCACTGGATCCGGAAAAACTATGGCGACGATGTGCTGGTTGGCGCCGGCAATGTCGTTGATTCCGAAGGCTTCCGCTATCTGGTCGAAGCCGGGGCTGATTTCGTCAAAGTCGGCATCGGCGGCGGTTCGATTTGCATCACCCGCGAACAAAAAGGCATTGGCTGCGGCCAGGCCTCAGCCGTTCTGGCCGTTGCCGAAGCCAGAGACGAATACTGCCGGGCGACCGGCATCTATGTGCCGATCTGCTCCGACGGCGGAATTGTCCATGATTACCATATGACGCTGGCTTTGGCCATGGGGGCGGATTTCATCATGCTCGGCCGCTACTTTGCCCGCTTCGATGAAAGCCCGACCAGGAAGCTTTTGATCAATGGCTCGTACGTCAAGGAATATTGGGGCGAGGGCTCCAACCGCGCCCGCAACTGGCAGCGTTACGATGACGGCACGGTTAACGACAGCGGCAAGATGACCTTCGAGGAAGGCGTCGATTCCTATGTGCCCTATGCCGGCAAACTGAAAGACAACCTTGACGTCTCGATCGCCAAAGTCAAGGCCACCATGTGTGCCTGCGGCGCGTTAACCATTGCCGAGCTTCAGGAAAAAGCCAGATTGGTCGTGGTCTCGTCTACCAGCATTGTGGAAGGCGGCGCCCACGACGTCATCCAAAAAGATAGTGAACGCCGGCCATAATCCGGTTTTTATACTTCGTTGTTCCATTTGAAAGGAGATACCTGCCATGCCTGAAAAAGTCTATGAAATGACCTATGAGGGAATTAAAAAACTGCAAGATGAGTTGGAAAATCGCAAAACGATGATCGCTGCCGATATTGCCGAACGTTTGAAGGAAGCGAGAGCCCTGGGCGACCTGTCGGAAAATTCCGAATATGATGATGCCAAAAATGCCCAGGCGGAAAATGAAGTCCGCATCATGGAGATCGAAGCGACGCTTAAAAACGCCAGGGTGATCGATGAGGACGATATCAGCAAGACAAAGGTGACGTTGGGCGCGCTGGTCAAAATCCGCGATGAAGAGACCCGGGAAGAAATCGACTACCTTTTGGTCGGCAATAAGGAAGAGGATATCTTCAGCAACAAGATCTCCAGCGACTCGCCGGTCGGTGCCGCCATTGTCGGCAAGAAGAAGGGGCAGATCGTCGATGTCAGGACCCCGGTAGGGATCCTGCGCTACCGCATCGTCAAGATTTCCAAGCCTTCGTAAAACCCAAAATCCAGCTTTGCCTGACGGCAAGCGTTTGATTTTTAATCGATCACATTGATTTGTGAAAGGGGATACAGCATGATTGAATCTGCGGACCGGGAAATCCCGGCCCTGCCTGTCGCCGCCGGTCAGAATCCTGACTTGGGCGAGCAGGAAATGAATGAGCAAATGAGGATCAGACTCGCCAAATTGCAGGATCTGGTGGAAAAGGGCGAGGATCCTTTTGAAGTGGTAACTTTTCCGGTAACTTGCCACAGTAGCGACATTGTCAATGATTTTGACAACATGGATGGCAAACCAGTGGCGCTTGCCGGCCGGATCATGAGCAAGCGCGGCATGGGCAAGGTCAGCTTTTGCGATTTGATGGACCGCCGCGGCAAGATTCAATTGTTTACCAAAATCGACGAACTGGGCGAAACCGCCTATGCTGAATGGCAAAAGCTGGATATCGGCGATCTGGTCGGGATCGAAGGCATTGCTTTCCGGACCCAGCGCGGTGAAATATCCGTCAAGACCAGGAGCTATAAGCTGTTGGCCAAAGCCCTGCGGCCTTTGCCGGAAAAATACCACGGCCTGAAAGACACGGATACGCGCTACCGTCAAAGGTATCTGGATCTGATTGTCAATCCTGAAGTAAAAGACGCTTTCGAAAAACGCAGCCTGATCATCCGCACCATCCGAAGCCAGCTGGAGCAGATGGAATTTATCGAGGTCGAAACCCCGATCCTGAACATCATTCCCGGCGGAGCCACGGCGCGTCCGTTCGTGACCCATCACAACGCCCTGGACATCGATCTTTACCTGCGCATCGCGCCCGAGCTGTTTCTCAAACGGCTGATCGTCGGCGGTTTTGAAAGAGTTTATGAAATTGGCCGGCAATTCCGCAACGAGGGGATTTCGATCAAGCACAACCCCGAGTTTACGTTAATGGAACTTTACCAGGCCTATACCGATTACAAGGGCATGATGGAGCTGACCGAGCAGCTGATTGCCAAAGCTGCGGTTGCCGTGCATGGTCAAACCGAAATCGTTTATCAGGACAAGACCATTGACCTGACGCCTCCTTTCCGGCGCCTGTCGATGACTGAGGCAATCCGCCATTATGCCGGCGTTGACTTCGATCAGATAGCTGACGATGAGACGGCCCTGGCCCTGGCCAGGACGCATGAGCTGGAAGAATTGAAGCCGGGCATGACTCGCGGCGAAATCATGAATTTGTTCTTTGAGGCTTTCTGCGAGGAACAACTGATTCAGCCGACTTTCATTTATGATTATCCAATCGAGATATCGCCGTTGACCAAGAAGAAGCCAGGCCATCCTGAATTGACCGAACGCTTCGAATTGTTCATTGTCGGCCGCGAATATGCCAACGCTTATTCCGAGTTGAACGATCCTCTGGATCAGCGGGACCGCTTTGCCATGCAGCTCAAAAAACGGGAAGCCGGCGATGATGAAGCAAATCTGATGGACGAAGATTATTGCGTCGCCCTGGAATATGGCCTGCCGCCGACCGGCGGCATGGGCATGGGCATCGATCGCCTGGTCATGCTTTTGACTGACGCTTATTCGATTCGCGATGTTCTCTTGTTTCCGACCATGAAACCGCAACGCTAACAGCAGATTTTGCAATTGATTCACAGATGCATATCCTGATGACACAAGTGGCGGTTAGAATATCCGATTAGGGGGTGTTCATTTGCTGTCCGGATCCGAATGCCTGGAAATACTGGAGCTCGGCCCAGATGCCGACCAGTATGAGATTGAGAACCGCTATACGATGCTGATCAAGCGCTACCGGAAACAGAATGACCCGGAATCGGTGGCGCGGCTGGACCAGATCACGCTTGCCTACAATATCCTGACCAAACGGCATGTCGAACCAGAACCGGCTGATCCGCGCCTGGAAACGGTTGTTTTTGGCAAAACCCGCCGCCAATGGCAGAACATCTGGCATTACGGCCGCTGGGCTTTTTTTGCCAGCCTGGTTGGCCTGATTTTCTTGATTTATCTGGTCTATACCCTTGCCACGAATAAACCGCCGGATTTTCAAATTGCAGTCACTGGGCTTTACACGGCAACCGATGATGCCGAAGCCAAGGTTAAAGCCTATGTACAGGGCGTATTCCCCGAAATGGACAATATCGAATTCCAGGTTTTGCCAATGGATATGCGGCAGATTAATCCGACAACCGGCGATTCAACAGCAGACGGAACTTCTGCCAGCGCTCCGGTTCAAACGGCCGGTAATTTCAATTCCCAAAACCAATATGCTTATGCGATGAAAATGGTGGCTATGATTGCCGCAGATACGATTGAAGTGTTCATCTGCGATAAGCCGGTTTTTGAGCAATATGCGCCGCAAGGGGCATATGCCGATCTGTCCGGCTTGTATGAAAGGCTGAAAAACGGTTTGCCTGCGGATATTTATGCCAAAATAAAGCCGCTGCGGCGCAAACTGGCCACCGGGACCAAAGAAACGGCTGCAAATGCTGGCGCTGCCGATGAGACAAGCGAGATGGCGGCGGAAGCTGATTTATCACTGCCAATAGGCGGATTGGATGTCAGCGAATTGAATTTGACAGCCGGGCTGGGGCTTTCTTGCGACACCCAGATTCTGACCGTTGGCTTTAAAGCTGGCGATGCGGCAAAGACAGAACAGTTTCTGGAGTTTTGGATTCGGGATTATGAAAAAATGCAGCAGCAGGCTAATCAATCCGGTTGAAGTTTGACCAGCTCGTAAAGCAGGCTTTCTTCCGCTAAGGTCAGCTCCCGGCATTCGCCGGGGGCCAAATTTTCGTCCAGGACCAGCGAGCCGACGGAAAGGCGGTGCAAGGCGGTCACTTGCCGCCCGGTACCGAGCATCATCCGCTTGACCTGGTGGTATTTTCCTTCATGAATGGTCAGCAAGGCGTGTTGGGGATCCTGGATTACCAATTCTGCCGGCCGGCAGTGCTGCCCGTCGGGCAAAACCAGTCCAGCCGCGAAAGTCAGCTGGTCATCGGCATCGAACGGGCGGCCATCGATGGCCACCTGATAGGTTTTCCAGACCTGCCAGCGCGGGCTGGCCAGACGATGGCACAATGTGCCGTCATTGGTGAGGATCAACAGGCCTGTGGCGTCCCGGTCCAGGCGTCCGACCGGGAAAAGGCCGGAAAAGCGGTACTGCGGCGGAATCAATTCGGCAATGGTGCGGTGTTTGGGATCTTCGAGCGCCGTGATCAATCCGGCCGGCTTGTAAAGCATCAAATGCAGCCAGCGCCTTTGCCGGATGACCTGATGATCGATGCTGATGCCATGTTCCCCTTTTTCATCGACCATCAAGCCGCAATCCCGGACAACCTGACCGTCGATCGTAACCCGGCCTTGACGGATCAAGTCCTTGACCTGGCTGCGCGATCCATAGCCAGAATTGGCCAGACAGCGGTCCAATCTTATCACAAAGCCTCTCTTCCATGGATTTCCACCCATCATGACGAATAAACTTTATTATAAAGGCTGCAAATTCGTTTGTCAGCAGGCCTGTTTTAATGGTACAATATAAAGTACTAATGTTGACAATGTATTGAAAGGATCTGATGAAATAATGGCCGCTACTTTGATCAATCTTGAAACCGGCCGCCCAAAGGTGGAATCGGCGATGATCAGGCTGCGGCTTGAGTTGGCGACTTTAAGGCGAATAGGCATCCACACGGTAAAAATCATCCATGGCTACGGATCAACCGGTGTAGGCGGCTCGATTCGCCAGGCGACGCACCAATTTCTTTGCGAGCAGCAAAAAGCCGGAAAAATCAAGGCGTTTTGCCCAGGCGAGAGATTTGGCCCCTTTGAGAACAACGGCCGGCGCATCGTTGGACTGGCTCCGGCCTTTCGCCAGGATCCGGACTGGGGCAACCAAAATGACGGGATAACAGTTGTCATCCTGAAATAGCAAAAGCTTTGGCGGTGCGCTTGAATTTCAAGTCACCGCCTTTTTCATCTTTTACCTGTTTTTTACTTTTGAATAATCCATCGCTAATGCCTCCTTGCTATGATCAAATTGTAGAGTTAAACAGGAGGAAATAAAAATGAGTAAATGGATTGGCAAAATACTAGCCGCAGGCCTGGCAGCCACGCTTCTTCTGACGGCAGCCGGCTGTGCCGCCGAAGAAGGCTCAACCGTTCCGGCGGACACGACTCAAAACCTAACCGGCACATCCACTGCATCAGCATCATCCGCAACCGGCATGCCATCGACGATGGCGCTTGAAGGCAAACTGGTCGCTTCCGGCTCGACCTCGATGGAAGACCTGATGACTGCTTTTGGCGAAGCTTTTTCAGTGATCAATCCCAAAGTCAGCGTCGAGATCCAGGGCGGCGGTTCCAGTACCGGCGTCAAAAACGCCAGTGAAGGCGTAACCGAAATCGGCAATGCTTCACGTGCCCTGAAAGATGAAGAAAAAACGCTCGGACTGACCGAACATATCGTCGCGATCGACGGCATCGCAATCGTTGTCAATGCTAAAAATCCTGTGGCCAATTTAACAACCGAACAATTGGCCGCCATTTTTACCGGCAAGGCAACCAACTGGAAAGATGTCGGCGGCGCCGATGCCCCGATCGTTGTCATCCTGCGCGAAGCCGGATCCGGGACTCGCGACGGGTTTGAAGATCTGCTCAAAATCAAGGACCAATGCGTCGGGACTGAAGAAGTCAATGAAACCGGCATTGTCAAAAGCAAGGTCGCCGGAAACAGCAACGCCATCGGCTACATGTCTCTGGGCAAAGTGGACTCCAGCGTCAAGGCCTTGCCGGTTGCCGGCATCGCGCCAACAGAAGCGACGGTTCTGGATAAAACCTACATTCTGCAGCGGCCTTTCGTCTGCCTGACCAAAGGCGGGGAATCATCGCTGGTCAAAGCCTTCTTCGAATTCATTTACAGTGCGGAAGGACAGGCCTTGGTTGCCAAAAAAGGCTATGTGCCGATTAAATGACGTTGACTGAATGGGGGAAGAACCTGACTGTGAAAGATCTGCTTGTTAAAGACAGCAAGCTGTCGCCCGAAATTCGCATCTGGACTGCCCTGGCCATGCTGATATCAAGTATGGCCACTTTCGCTTGGCCGCAGTTTGTGATCGATCTTTCGGCTAATTTTTATCACCCCGGCGGCTGGCGTCTGATTTTTTCGGCTATCTCCTACCAGGGCCACATCGTTTCGTATCCGCTTGTTCTCCGGCTGGCAGAAGCGGGGATTTATATCTGCATTCTGGCGTCGATCGGGCTTTCTGTCTGGCGAAAAGTCCGGCAAGCGGCCCTTTTGGCCTGTATTGGCGGGGCGCTGAATCTTGTGGCGCTGTTTTTGCTTGGCAGCATGGAGACGGATTTCAAAGCCCTGGGGGTCAGCGGCCCGCAAATCATCGCCCAGCCAGGTTTTTTCATTTTGCTGCTATTCCCTTTCCTTGCCGCGGTCCTGTTGCTATGGAGCCGGGGCGGCGAAATGCTGGCCCAGGCCATTTTTCAGGCCAGCGCATACATTTCGGTCGCCTCGGTCGCTTTGATTACGCTCTATATGCTGATTTCCGGCCTTCCGGCGATTGCCGAGATCGGCGCGGCCAAGTTTTTACTGGGTACAGTCTGGACGCCAACCCATGCCACGAATCCGCAATTTGGCATTTTGCCGATGATGCTGGCCACGCTGGCCGGTACTTTCGGGGCGATCGTGATTGGCGTGCCGACCGGCCTTTTGACTGCTGTATTTCTGGCGGAGATCGCACCAGCCTGGCTGTCGAAAATCGTTCGGCCGGCTGTTGAGCTTTTGGCGGGCATACCTTCGGTCATTTTCGGCTTTTTTGGACTGCAGCTATTAACGCCCCTGGTTCAGAAGGTTTTTAACCTGCCGACCGGCGCCAATTTATTTTCAGCAATCCTGATCCTGGCGATCATGATTTTGCCTACGATCGTCAATACCGCCGAAACCGGACTGCGAGCCGTTCCGGTCATGTATAAGGAAGCCTCGCTGGCAATCGGAGCCACCCGGATCGAAACGATTTTCAAAGTCCTGATCCCCGCCGCCCGGTCATCCATTCTTTCCGGCGTGATCCTGGGCGTTGGCCGGGCGATCGGCGAGACCATGGCCGTGATCATGGTTGCCGGCAACATGCCCAATCTGCCTGCGCTATTTGGCCCGGTGCGGCCGCTGACCGTCGGCATCGCCCTGGAAATGAGCTATGCCTCGGGACTCCATCAACGGGCGCTTTTTGCCATTGGCCTTGTACTCTTTATCTTTATCATGCTGGTCAACGCGTCATTTGGCTGGATATCCAAAAAGGGGGTGCAGATGGATGGCTCCAATTAACAGCCTGCACCGCCGGCCGGTTCGAATTAAAGACGGACTGCTCATGGCTGCGATCTGGCTTTCTGCCCTGCTTGTCGTCGCGGTTTTGCTTTTAATCCTCGGCTTCGTCCTGATCAACGGGATTCCCCATATCAGCTGGCGGTTCCTGACCGAACCCTATTTTGAAAGCACCGACCAGAAGGGTATTTTACCGATGATCATCAATACCCTGTACCTGGTTTTCCTGACGCTTATGATTGCCACGCCGATTGGCATCAGCACGGCGATTTTCCTGACCCAGTATGCCCGCCAGGGGCGAATTGTCCGCATCATCCGCTTTGCGACCGAGACGCTGGCCGGCATTCCTTCCATCATCTTTGGCCTTTTCGGCTTTGCGCTTTTCGTCAGCTTTTTCCATTTTGGCTATTCCATTTTAGCGGGCGCCCTGACTTTGGCGATCATGGTCCTGCCGACGATGATCCGGACAACGGAAGAAGCGCTGCTTGCTGTGCCCAAGCAATACAAGGAAGGGGCCCTGGCCTTGGGCTCCGGCCGGCTGCGGGTCATCTTCGGCATCATCCTGCCTTGCGCCATGCCGGGCATCCTTACGGCCATCATCCTGTCCATGGGGCGCATTGTTGGCGAATCTGCCGCGCTGATGTTTACCGCTGGCCTTGTGCCCAACATGCCGCAAGGTTTTTTCAGCCAGATTCTTGCTTCAGGCCGGTCACTGACTTTGCATCTCTATCAGCTGGCCATGCGCGGCGAGTCGCTTGATCAAACCTTCGCCACAGGCGCCGTTTTGCTGATCATTGTTTTCAGTTTGAATCGTTTGGCCAAATGGCTGGCCGGCATGGCGGCCGGAAAAAAATAATGCGAGAGGAGCATGAATTTGTGAATAGGGTAGATCCCGCAGATTTTAAAAATCCGGTCATGGAACCGGAAATGCAGGTCCGGACAAAGCACCTGGATCTGTTTTATGGAAATTTCCAGGCTTTAAAGGATATCAACCTGGATATTGAGTCCAAACGGATCACGGCGCTGATCGGGCCTTCCGGTTGCGGCAAATCAACCTTTTTAAAAACGTTGAACCGGATGAACGATCTGATCGATGGCGTTCGGATCACCGGGCAGGTTTTGATTGACGAGGAAGATATTTACTCGTCCCGCACGGATGTTACACTGCTTCGGAAAAAAGTCGGCATGGTATTTCAAAAGCCCAATCCGTTTCCCATGTCGGTTTATGACAATATCGCTTATGGACCGCGGGTCCATGGGATCCGCAAACACAGCGAACTGGACGAGACCGTCGAACGCAGCCTGGTCGGAGCGGCGCTTTGGGATGAAGTCAAGGACCGGCTCAGAAAGAGCGCGCTTGGATTGTCGGGCGGCCAACAGCAGCGCCTGTGCATTGCCCGGGCTTTGGCCGTTGAACCGGAGATTCTGCTCATGGACGAGTCAACCAGCGCTTTAGACCCGCTTTCAACCCTGAAAATCGAGGACTTGATGAATGATCTGAAAGAGAAGTACACGATCATCATCGTGACGCATAACATGCAGCAGGCCGCGCGCATAAGCGACCAAACCGCTTTTTTCATGCTCGGCGAAGTTCTTGAATATGGCAAGACCGAAGATATTTTCAACAACCCGCAGAACCGCAAGACCGAAGATTATGTAACCGGGCGTTTTGGTTGAGGCCAATAACCGGATAAGGGAGGCAAGAATGGTAACTCGAGTTGAATTTCAAAAAGAAATGACCTTATTGCATCAGGAAATCATCCGCATGGGGGCTACGGTTGAAAATTCAATCAGTGAAGCAGTGACAGCCCTGATTGAAATGGATGCAGAAAAAGCCCGCAAGGTGATCGAACAGGACGATGTGATTGATGAAATGGAGCGGATGATCGACCGGCACTGCGTTGCGATCATCGCCCGCCAGCAGCCGGTGGCCGGCGACCTGCGCGATGTGACCTCCACCCTGAAGCTGATCACGGACCTGGAAAGGATCGCTGACCACGCCAGCGACATCTGCGAACGGGTGCTGGCCATCTGCGAACATGAAAACAGGATTGCAGTGCCTTATGACATCATCACCATTACGAACGTCGCCAAGAATATGCTCCACGGCGCCCTCGACTCATACGTATCGCGTGATGAAGAGCAGGCAGGGCGCATCATCCAGATGGACGATAAAGTGGATGAGCTTTATCTGCGGCTGAAAAACTACCTTGTACACCTGATGTCGGTCGATTCGGCCAACGTCGCCCAGCTGGTTGAGCTGCTTCTGATTTGCAAATATGTGGAACGGATTGCCGACCATGCCCAAAATGTGGCAGAATGGGTCTTGTATTATATCAAAGGCCGGCATATCAATCACAATTGAGGATTCAACCAGTTTTCCCTTGGTTTTGACCTTTGCATGAGGAGATCCATTTGGGAAATGAGGAGGCGCCATGGACAAACCGCAAATCATTCTGGTCGAAGATGATGCAGTCATCGCCGAGTTGCTGGAATTTAATCTTCGCAACGAAGACTATGCAACGATCAGCTTCCGCGATGGCAAGTCGCTTTTTCAAAAACTGGACCAATTGCCGCCGCCCGCGCTTTTCATCCTGGACCTGATGCTGCCGGGCATGGACGGATTTGAAATCTGTTCGCGCCTGAGAAACAATCCTGAATATGAGTCGGTCCCGATTTTGATGCTGACAGCCAGGAGTACGGAAAGCGATAAAGTCCGCGGCCTGGAGACCGGCGCAGATGATTATCTGACCAAGCCCTTCGGCATGCGCGAATTGCTGGCGCGGGTCCATGCCTTGATCCGGCGCTACCAGAAAGCGCCCCGGAATTCACCCATGCGGGAGTGCCCGGACGAAGGGTATGAAAATGATCTAAATTTTGCAGCATCAAATTCAGAAACAGCCGCTATTGGCACCAATGGTTTTGCCACAGAAGATGTTTTTCGCCCCGGGAGAATCACCTGCCGGAATATTTTGCTGGACGATGTCCGGCACCGGGTATTCAAAGGCAATAGTGAAATCGAAATGACCAACCGGGAATATGAGCTCTTGAAATTTCTGATGATTCACAAAGGCGTGGCCTATAGCCGCGATGATCTTCTGAACCGGGTCTGGGGATATGAATACAGCGGCGAGACCAGGACTGTCGATGTCCACATCCGCCAGCTCAGGCGAAAACTGGAAGATGACGATGCCAATCCGACCCTGATTGAAACGGTTCGGGGGCGTGGCTACCGCTGGACGGACCAGCCGTAACCTGGCAGGAGACAAGCGGCGGGAAAAACAGCAGGACATCTGGAGGATTTAAATGCTGAAACGAATTTACATTCTGATCGTTGTGGTTGTAGTCATTGCCATTCTAGCCACCGGACTGGTGTCCTTGCAGGTGGTCAGCTCTTTTAACGACCAGAACAACCGGGATTACCTGTTGTCGGCCGCCAAGCTGATCCAGCTGGAGATGAAAGAAGGCAGCACCGCCAGCGAGGCCAGCGCCCTGGCTTTGCAAGTCTATAACAAAAGCGGCAATTTGATAAGGATTACCGTAGTCGACCGCAAGGGCAACGTGCAATACGACAATGAGGCCGCCCCTGGCAGCATGGACAATCATTTGTTCCGGCCCGAAATAAGCTTTGCCCTGCAAAACAAGTCGGCCGGGTCGGCCGTCCGCCGCAGCAGTACCCTAATGGTGGACATGCTGTACATTGCCCTTTATGATGCCGGTCACGATCTGGTCATCCGAACTGCCATGTCGCTTCAAGACTACCGGGCCAGCCTCAATCACATACTGATCACCATTCTTATTGTCATGGGTATCGCCTTGATTTTACTCATTGCGATCGGCGGCTTTTCAGCCCGGCTGATCACCCGGCCGCTTGTCAATCTCAAACAGGCGGCAATCGCCATGTCTGCCGGCCGGCTTGACGCCCGGGTGCATCTTTTGCAAAGCGGCGGCGGCGAAATAACGGCCCTGTCCAACGCCTTCAACAACATGGCCGGGCAACTGGAGACAGTCGTGCGTGATCTTGAAGACAAAAACGCCCGCCTGGATGTGATTTTCAATTCGATGACCGATCCGCTCCTGGTCGTGTCGCCCAGCACGGCGGTTACGTTGATGAACAATCCGGCGCGGGAATCATTTGGCCGAAGCCTTGATCCTGAAAAATCAGTCTACCCGCTGTTTTTAATTACGCACAGCGCCGAAACCGACCAGCTGGTCCAAAGGGCTGTGACCGGGAAACAGACCGTGTCTTCGGAAATTTTGCTGCGCACGGTCCGCGGCGAGACCTTGTATCATGTGATTGCCTCGCCCATCCAGTCGCCGGCCTCCAAAGGCGTTATTCTGACCTTCCATGACATCAGCGAAGCCAAAAAGCTACAAAAAATGCGCAGCGAGTTTGTCGCCAATGTCACTCATGAGTTAAAAACCCCCCTGACTTCGATCCGGGGCTTTATCGAGACCCTGCGCGGCGGCGCGATCCATAATCCTGAAGTTGCCGACCGCTTCCTTGAGATTATTGATATCGAAGCCGAACGGCTCCACAAGCTGATCAGCGACATCCTGATCTTATCGGAAATCGAAGAACTGCACGCAGAAAAAGACCGCGAAACCTTCGACCTCCATGCCCTGATCGATGACGTCGCCGTCTTGCTGGACGATTTTGCAACCGCGAAAAAAGTCGGCATCATCGTCGATGGCGCCGAAACACCATTGCCGGTGTCAGCCAATCGGTTTCGGATCAAGCAGATCCTGATCAATCTGGCCGACAATGCCATCAAGTATAATCAGGAAGGCGGCAAAGTCTATCTCAATGCCGAAAGGCTTTCGGACGGCAAGGTTTGTCTGACCGTCCGGGACACCGGCCCCGGCATTTCACCGGAGCATCAGGACAGGATCTTCGAGCGCTTTTACCGGGTCGATGCCAGCCGGTCGCGTGAGCTGGGCGGAACCGGCCTGGGCCTTTCGATCGTCAAGCATATTGCCCAGCTTTATGGCGGCACTGCCAGCGTGACCAGCCAGCCAGGCGAGGGATCGACCTTCCGGGTGATTCTGGATATCTGATTTCGAACCTGGATGATCCGGACAAAAAATCTGCCGCTGTGGTACAATAGAGGCACTATCAACCACAGCTTATTGGCAGAGGAGATTAGACATGTCCGACAATAAATCAGCCGGCAATTCAGAAAACAGCCTTGACTATGCTGCCGCCTGGCAGAATTTTCTTATGGAATGCCAACAATGCCGCAATTGCCCGCTTGGCCAGACCAGACAGCAAGTGGTCGTCTGGCGTGGCTCGCAGCAAGCCCCCTTGATGCTGATCGGCGAAGGCCCTGGCGCGGAAGAAGACGAAAAGGGCAAACCCTTTGTCGGCGCTGCCGGCCGTCTGCTGGACCTCTTGCTTGATGCCAGCGGCCTGGAACCCGAGAGCTTTCATATCTGCAACATCGTCAAATGCCGGCCACCGCAAAACCGCGTTCCGACCCCCGATGAGGCCAAATCCTGCAAACCTTTGCTGGCCAAGCAATTCCGCCTGGCCCGCCCCAAAATTATCGTCCTTTTAGGCGCGACCGCCTATAAATATTTCACCGGCAGCAACGACGGCATCAGCAAAATCCGCGGCCAGTGGATCGAAAAAAACGGCTATCTGATCATGCCGACCTTCCATCCGGCCTATATTCTGCGCAACAATCTGGAACGGGGCAAACTATGGTCGGACATCGGCAAAGTCCGTCAGAAAATGGAAGAACTCGGGTATCTGGAACCCTTGGTCCACCAGCCGGAAATGCCTCAGGGCCGATCATGACAGACTTGGCATTCTTGCAGAGCCTGCTTAAAAACCTCGAAACAGAAGTGGGGATCCCGCGACGCCCTGTGCCTGCGCTCCCGGATTTTACCCAATGTTTTTCAAGAGCGTTAAGCCAAGAGGAGTTTCCTGACCATGTATCTCGAAAATAATAAAATTCACCGATATCCCATCCGCGCAATCTTTTCCTGGACCCTTGTGGTCATTTGGATGGCGCTGATTTTTGCCCTGTCACACCAGACGGGCGAGGAATCCGGCCTGCTCAGCCAAAAAATCATCAAGGGCATTTTCCAGACATTGAGCATCAACGCCAGCCAGGAGCTGGTTACCCGAATCGAAGGCATTGTCCGCAGCATTGCCCACGGAACAGTCTTTTTTATCCTCGCGCTATTGACTGCCCAAGCCTTTGCCCAAATCACAGCCCGGGACATCCGCAATGCCATCCTGACCTTTTGTGTCTGCATTCTTTATGCTGCCTCTGACGAGCTCCACCAGGCATTTGTGCCCGGCCGAGCCAGCCAGCTTGCCGATTTCCTAATCGACGGCCTTGGCATCATCCTGGCCATTATCCTATACCAGCTGATCAGCACCCTGCGCTTTTTGCGCGCCGACCTGCGCGTCAAGCGGGAAGAAGATTTAAGGATCTGATCGGTCGTCGGCCTGCGGCATCTCCTTGCCAGACTAATCGCTTCAACCCCATTTCCCGAGTTGCTTTTGATTTGTCATTTTACGAAACCATCGAAAGTCGGCGAAAGACTTGCATATCCACCCGCTTTATGATAGTATTTTTCCTGCTGACCAATCTTGTCAGCAACAACCAAATTGCCGGATTGTGTAACGGTAGCACAACTGACTCTGGATCAGTCTGTCAGGGTTCAAATCCTTGTCCGGCAGCCAGCCAGAAACATAGAAGCCACAGGAGTTTTCAGACTTCGGTGGCTTTTGTGTTTTCTCGAGTAATTTGGATTTGTGTGCGTATAGTGTGCGAGATGCAGTCTATGGTTGTTTTTGATTCGGCTTTAGTTGTATTTGTGCCTAAAGTCACCAAAACAAAAAACTGACCTGACCAGGTACATTCTATAGTTTAGCCAAGTAAATCGCTGCTATTCAGAATATGGTTCTGATATAATAAAACCATTAATAAAATACAGGTGACGTAAACATGAATGCATTAGATCTGTTTTCTGGCGCTGGTGGATTGTCCGAAGGTTTTTGGCAAGAAGGTTTCAACATCGTCGCACATGTCGAAAAAGAGAAATGGATGTGTGAAACGCTCAAGACAAGAGAAATATATCATTATCTAAAAGGTAAAAGAGAATCCGGATCAAATGAATCACTTGATCTATATTATCGATATTTGAAAAGTGGAGCGACGTATCGCGAGATAGAGGAAGCAAGGGCACCAATTTATAAGAAATATCCGGAACTGAAAACGATTATTAATACAAGCGTTATTTGCAAAGCATTCGGTGATCCGAATAAGGAGTCAGACACTCATTCTTTTTCTGAAATCTGTTCTGATATATATAGGGCTAAAGAGATACATTGCTCAAAAGAGATTGATGTGGTGATCGGTGGTCCACCTTGTCAAGCGTACTCTGTTATCGCCAGACATGTTCAGAAGCGTAATCAGGATGATATCAAAGTTAACTTATATTCATATTACCTGCAGATATTAAATGAGTTCAAGCCAAAAATGTTTGTTTTTGAGAATGTTGTTGGTTTGCTCAGCATGAATAACGGTGAAATTATCCGTAAAATTAAAAGTGCTTTCGAAACCGAAGGCTATATTCTGCTTCGCCTCGATAACGGAACAATACGAGAAAATGTTTTTAATGCTACATATTTTGGAGTATGCCAAAATCGGAAGAGAGTAATCTTAATTGGAATAAGAAAGGATATTGTTAAGAAATTAGAAACTGCAGGAAAGACACTGAATTTCGATTTTTCAAAATACAGAATTTATGAATTTCAATCAGAATCAGAGTTTACAACGCAATCAGCCATTGGAGATTTACCAGAGTTGCAGGCAGGAGAAAATGAAGATCATCTACTCTATGAATATATGGATAGACAGCCCAACGATTTAACGAATTTTCAAAAGTTGATGCGAATGGATAGTATAGGTGTCATAAACCATAAGGCGAGGCCAAATATTGAAAGGGATAAAAATATTTATAGATTGTTTATCAAGAAGATATACAAACGTTATTGTGATTTGCCATCTGATTTGAAGACTCACCTGAAACAAGATATATTTGAAGATCGATTTCGAGTCCACTTTGCTCATGAAATACCGCATACGATCGTTGCCCATATTTCTCGAGATGGTCATTTCAATATACATTATGATATCAACCAATGTCGATCATTGACCGTGAGAGAAGCAGCCAGAATACAAAGCTTCCCTGATAACTATAAATTTGAGGGACCTAGAACGGCTCAATTTGTCCAAGTTGGAAATGCTGTGCCACCACTCATGGCTCAGACGATAGCACGAGCGATAAAGGAAAAGCTGAAGGAGATAGAAGAATTATGACTTTGAAGGATTTCATATCTCAACTTAACCTGGATGTCAGCATGGCGCGTGAGAATGGATCTGTTCATTTTGATGCAAATGATTTTTTATCGTCAGTTATTCTTGATTATTTAGACGATATGGGTGAGATCACAGATCCTATAATAGCACCATTTCGCTCTAGAGGACTTCAAATGAGCGGCTATTCTATTTCCGAAGAACATGATTGCGTCGACATTTTTGTTAGTCAATATTTCGACGATGAGAATCCTACTACAGTTCCAGGGCAAGAAGTTGATGCTGCGTTACGAAGAGCTATGCAAATATTTCGAAAGGCAAAAGCTGATTTGTATAAGGATTTTGAACACGATAATGATGCTTATGAATTTGCGAGAACGTTGCATGATTATAAAGATCTGATCACCAATGTACGAATACTTTTTCTTACAAATGGAATAATTAAGCCAGTGAAGCTAAGCAAGATTGAGGCCGATGGAGTGGAATACTCATTCGATATCTGGGATGTCGGTAGACTATTTAAGGTGATTGAGTCCGGCAAGCAACGTGAATCTATCAAAATTGATTTCATCAGCCAGTTTGGACAAGCGATTGAGTGTATTGAGAACAGTTCGTGCACGGATTATCGAGTTTTTTTGGCTCTTCTACCTGGTTCAATACTAGCAGATATTTATGAAGAGCACGGACCAAGACTTCTTGAGCGTAATGTCCGATCTTTCTTGCATCTTAAAGGCGCTGTCAATACTGGTATTCACACTACACTTAGAGACTTCCCGCATATGTTTCTAGCATACAACAACGGTATATCTGTGACTGCTGAAAAAGTCGAGATAATCAGAGATGCTAACGGGAAACCATCGATTGCAAGCATTCTTGATATTCAGATTGTAAACGGTGGTCAAACGACAGCATCGATTCATAATGCTCGGAGGAGCAATCAATTTCGCGCGGATCTAACAAATGTTTATGTACAAATGAAAGTTGCAGAAATTTCGGACATGGAAAAGATGGATGAAATTGTACCCAAAATCTCCTTTTTTTCCAATACTCAAAACAAGATACAATTAGCTGACTTTTCTGCAAATGATCCATATCACCGCAAGATTGAAGAGTATTCAAGAACGATCTGGACACCCTCTAGTGGGGGAAACAAATCGGTTCAATGGTTCTATGAAAGAGCACGCGGTCAATATGCAGACATGATGGCACAAGCTAGAACAGCATCTCAAAAGAAAAAATACAAGGAAGAACATCCATTATTTACTAAAACTGATTTAGCAAAATATGAAAATTCATGGCAACAATTGCCATATTACGTTAGCGAAGGTGCTCAGAAGAGCTTTAAAAGATTTGCAGCTTGGCTTAGCGATGGTAACATGGTTCCCTTAAATGTTCATTATTATGAGAAGCTGATTGCAAAAGCAATACTTTTTCGCGAAACCGAAAAATTGATCGATTCAAAGCATTACGGTGGCTATCGAGCAAATATTGTGACTTATACAATTTCACTTCTTTCGAATAGAACAGCACAGAGAATAGACTTGTCAAGAATTTGGAAGGAGCAGTGCCTTTCACCTGTATTGAGTCGTGAGATAATTAATGCGTCAGAATTCGTATGGGAAGTTATAATTAACCCGCCTGGTAATGGAAATATTGGCGAATGGTGCAAAAACAAGAAATGTTGGGACAAGATCAAGCTCTGTGACTTTCAAGTCAGTTCAGAATTGGCTAATGAATTGATTTCGGTAGCGTCTACTAGTCAATACAGTGGAGGCAGTCAAGACGGACCGACAGGCAATGAGCAGGAAATCATTGATCATGCTGCATCAATTCCCGCTGAAAAATGGTTTGCACTCTCGCGATGGTCTAAGGAAACAGGTAACTTGACTCCTTGGCAGCGAAGCCTTGTGTTTAGCATTGGAACTTATGTTAATCGTAAAAAATCATTATCAATTAAACAAGCAAGACAGGCTATTAGAGCCATGTCAGAAGCTACAGAGAAAGGATTTCAGCTATCATGATTACTGATACTGATTGGGATCGCTTTGTAGAAAACACACTTAACACTAAGAAAGGCGCAGAAGAACTTCGTTTTCATCTTCATGATCTTGGGATGGCATTTGGCATTCCCGCTTCTGTCAAACTAAGCATGGAAGTACTTGAAGCCTTTTTTCGCAATGGAAATAATCAAGGCGTATTAATATTGCCAGAAAAGGAATATCTACCATTCCTTATCGTTGTATGGAAGCTGATTGATGACATTAATGTTGGCAGAATTGAAAGTGGGTATGATCCAACCAAGTTCATTCCGGGCCAAAAGTTAAAATTTGGTAAATGCATTGTAGAATTTGAATGTATTGAATATTTGAAAGACCAAACAAGAATACGAATATTACTCGCAGACCGTTTGAGTCAGAGCATGCCAATTTCCTTAGCGCCGCTGTTTCAGAAGACTGAGACAAAAAAAGCTTTATCTAACGGTTATAAATTTGATTGTGAAAGAAAGCAACTTAGTATTATTCCTGACAACACAGATTACCTGCATGATATCATTAAAAAAATCGCTGCTAATAAAACGCATATCGGAAGTTATTGCATATATTTAACACATAAAAGCAAGACTAATATTCTCATAGATTCATTGGTAGTTGAGGATGCTGAATTTAGAGACATCTTTCTTGTTGGCAATGCAAACAGTACTGGTTATGTTCAAATCGGAGAAAGCGGGCAGTTGACTGGAACGGTACCTCTTGTTTTAACATCTGATTTGTATGAAACGATAGCTGTCATATCCAAAAACGAGGCTATACAGGCAGTATATATAGATCCCAGTAGGATAGGCATAGTATTCAGTCAATTGAATAAGCTTGATGAACTAAGAGATTTGGGCATTAAGATTATTCTGTTGGCTAGTTCAAGCAATGCTTATGATCTAGATAAAGTTATCGATCGTGGTTTTTGGATCTGGAATTGGGACCAGTCTACAATTACGTCTCGACTTATAGATAAAGAGATAAATGTTATTTCTAGAAAATTTAGCAATCGGATGCAGCAAAAAATTGATTGGGAGTTGCTGGACGATGATGGGATAAGCATATGCATAAATAATTTATACCAAATCAAGCCAATAGTTGCCGATTCCGGCTATGATAATTTGTCAAATCTTCATGATAACCTTTTGAGCTTAGCCTTGAAGTATTTAGGTTCCATCATAGCCTTTAGTCAGCAGGATATTGATCAAGCATGTGATATTATAAAAAAATCACTCGATCTACTTAATGATATCGATCGTTTTATCGATGCCGAAACTTGTGACTTGATTAGAGCAACGGCAGAAACACTAAATCGGTTATATAAGAATTATCCAGAACCCCAAAAGATTTGCAGGATCTTGGATGTTTCATTAACATTTCGACAACATCAAACCGTCTGCATATTAGTTTCTGACAGAATGGATCTTGGGAAATGTCGAAAATACTGGACAGAACTTATACAGAATACGCCAACAAATGCAACAGTCATTGTGACGAATGTGTCAAATTACCTGACCAATGATTATAACGATTATGAATTAATAATTGTTTCTGGTTGGCTTGGCCGAGAGAAGATCAAAGATCTACTATTTAGCAATAATAATGCTCATTATATGGTTTTTCTATATCAATGCGAGAATAATTGGAGAACATCAAGTACCAAATATTGGGACAAATGCGATCTCAAACTTAGAAATTCTGGCATAAAATCGTATATTTTGAATGGACACTTTGAGAGCCCCTCTAGTTGCGGACCTCAGTTGACAAATGAGCAAGTTGGGGAACCAGAGCAAATAAATGTGGATGAATATTCCGAGATGGATGTATACCTTAAGACAAGACGCTATAGACGTTATTCTACTGATTCAAATGACGGTATCAGCGTAACTATTAATGCTGTGCCGATTAGTTTTGTCGGCAATCTTTTTGGCCTTTTTACAGAGACTCATGAAATGATAACTGTAACCGATATTATTTATAACCGTAGAAAAGAACTCCGTCTACTAACTCCAGATGAATTGAGAAATGGCGATTTCATAGCAATTCGAGAAAGCTCGTGCGATCTAATCCGAGAGCTTGCTGATACAATTCTAGCTAATTCAAAAAAAGCCGAACTTCGAAAAATTTCTTCTGAATGGAGAGACGCTTTAAAAATTGAAATCGCTTTTAGCGGGTTGGACGAACTAATTGAGAAACTACGTCGTGCTGGGTGTTCCCGTAATAAGCAGACTGTAAGAAACTGGCTACATAATACTGATACAATTATGCCAAGTCAAAAGGAAGACCTGATTCACATTGCTGAAGCAACATCTGATGATGTCATGCTTGAGCGAGTTGACGAAATATATGAAGCTGGACGTGAGGTCAGAGGTGCTCACGTGCAAGCTGGAGCTTTTTTATCCAGGCAACTAATACACCAACTTGCGAATTATATGATGCAATATGGTCAAATTGACCCATATAATATCGATTCACCGATTGTCTTGAATCTTGAGGATATTGGCAAAGTGAGAGTATTAAAAATCATTGATATAGGAACTCCAATCGAAGTGTTTGTATCAGAGGTAAATCATATAAAGGAAGATGAATAGGTATTAGCATGGCAAGAATGATTCCAACTGTCCTTTCACCAAATATAAAAAGTTCAGCTGAAAGACGAATTTTCGAGTGGTTCAGAGATGATCCTTCTACTGAAGGCTGGTTTGTACTACATTCTCTGGGGATAGCTAATCATATGACTTTGATGTTTGGGGAGATGGACTTTCTCGTTGTTGCTCCTCAATATGGTATTTTCGCACTAGAAGTTAAGGGCGGCCGTGTCAGCCGAACGAACGGACTCTGGCAATTTACAAATAAATATAATGAAATATCAAGTAAAGTTCGAGGACCTTTTGAACAGGCTAAGGAAGCCATTTTTAGCGTTATGGCTGAGATCCGCAAGAGATGTGGGTCTGGAAGCTATTTACCAAACCTGCTTTTTAACTTCGGCGCTATGTTCCCCGATATTGTTTTTAATGTTACTGATCTCGAGGAAGAACAATGGCAGGTATTCGATCAACGAAACGGAAATAAAGTTGGAGATTATGTCAGGACATTGGCCCAAAAAACTAAAAACAAATGGATCCAGATACATGGCTCAGTATATGACGACAAGATCCCAGATAGCAAAAAAGCAAGGGAATTTGTTAATCTGCTCCGCGGTGATTTTGATAAAGCAGTCTCGATGTCTTCCTGGGTTGCTCAAACTGAAGAATGCCTGATTACTCTTACTGAAACACAAATGAAGTGTATAGATCAGCTTGAAGATAATCCTCGTTGCCTTATTCAGGGTGCAGCTGGAACAGGTAAAACCTTAATAGCGATCGAAGCCGCAAAACGTGCAGTAGTAAATGGCGAAAAGGTTGCGTTTTGCTGCTATAATACTCAATTAGCCAATTGGATTAAAATGCAGTTTGACAAATTTGACCCCAAGTTGAGGCCGGAATTTGTTGGTACATTCCATGCTTTTCTGTTTCAGATAATTCGAGCAGCAGATCCAACATACAAGATTCCTGCAATTGCAGATAACGATCCATATTTCCGGGAAGAAATGCCAATCCTATGTTTAGATTCTATTAACCAGTATGCGTCATTGTATGATCGATTAATCCTAGATGAAGCCCAGGATCTCATTTGTGAAGAATATCTCGATATTATGGAAGAGATTCTCAAAAATGGAATATCCAGAGGGAAATGGAGCATGTTTGGTGACTTTAATCATCAAGCTCTTTATTTTAAGGGTGATCTCCATGAAATGAGAGAAAGTCTTGAGAAAAGGACCTCTTTTGTTAATTTTAAACTTAAAACAAATTGCCGTAATACTCGAAGAATCGGAGATGAAGTCAAATTTCTTACTGGTTTCGAGAATTCTGACTATCTTTCATCAACAATTGAGGGCCCACCCGTTTATTATGAAAAATATAAATCTGAGACTGAGGCTAGGGATAAACTTGTACTTGTAATAAAAAGACTGATGGCAGATGGTGTTGCTTGTTCGAACATTACTATCCTGTCTCCAAATAAGAGAGAAAATTCTATCGTCTCAAAGGTAAATGAATTCAACATTCACGACTTGGATCTAAAAAATAATAGAGATATTCAGTTTAGTACTATTCAATCGTTCAAAGGACTAGAAAACCATGTAATAATATTGACTGACATTGACTCGTTTTCTAGAGAAAAGCTCATATATGTCGGGTTAAGCAGAGCAAAAAGTATTTTGTATATTCTTGAAACAGAAAAGGCTGATCAAGAGCGGAATAATATGAAGTTGAGGTGGATCAAGTGAATGATAAAGATTTAAGGAAACAAATGTACGATATTATATTCCGGGAGTTCGTTGGACCGGATCCAATTACAATTCATGATCCATTTTTTAAATTGACTGATACCAAGACTTCAGATTTGCAGACTGAAAATGGACTTGATCAAGCTTTTACGGTAGGTGATTCAGGTCCATCAATAGAAAAAAATATCGATATTTCCGAACAAATCTCGAATGTCTCAGAAAAACAAGCATCTTCTGGTTCAATTGCTAAAAAAGTCCGGCTAATTCAAGAAAATGGTGAAGAAATCTTAACTGGAGATCCTCCGCTTATGCGCTATTCGGCAGGGATACTATTCCCGATTGGATACACAATAGATGAAGTAGCTAACTCAGATACAGAAACAAATGCGGAAAATGATTCTCAGGATATCGAACGAGTATCAACAATTGAGCCAAATTCAAGAAAGACTGGAGCCAGAGAATGGGTTAGTGATTCTGAAGAGGTCATGAATCTCTCTAATTCATATAGGCAATCCGCAATTAGCATAACTGTATCTGCAAAGCTTAGCGCAGAAATTAACGTCGCTGTTAACTGTGCAAAATATTTAAGTTTTGAAGATGGTTATTATCGTTTCCCAATATCATGGGCTAATGATGACAAACCGCTTTTTTTACCAACCATAAAGCAACGAGTCCAACGCTATAATGTTGCTTTCAACGAAAGTCAGACGACCTTAGAATTTCTTGTTACATTAAGAAACATTAATGAGCAGAACGGAACAGGTCTATTTACGTTTTCACTTATTAATCGTATTAGAGTGGAATCTAAAAATGGCGACACAGGTCATAAAAATGAAGATTGCTTTTTTCAGGTCAAGTTCACTCTGAGGGCACCTGATGGATTTATCCCATTACTCGAGCCCGATAGAATTTTTTTAAATGATGAAGACTACATGTCCAATCGATTGCTGTATAGAAATATCAGGAATTATGCAATTGGTCATGGCTGTTCGGCTACATGGGAATCTGAAAATGATATTGTCAATCAAATTGAAACATCGATTTTGCCCACTTATGAGATTAAACCAACCATTCCAAGCATTATCGATGGTGTTTCGCTTGACATGTATAAGATGAGTGATCTTGGAAATTTCGCTGAAGTTATATATGAAATTGGGCTACTATGTAATAGTTATGAAGCATGGATTGATGGCTTGGAACTACAACTCTTAAAACTTAACAATGATCTCCTGGGTACAGCCCGGAGGCATATCTCGAACTGTCGGTCTTGTCATGCTCGAATGGTCGAAGGGATGAATCTCCTCCGGAACGATGATAAGATTCGACTGTGTTTTCAACTCATGAACCGTGCTATGCTTCTACAGCAACTGCACTATAATATGCCCAGACGGGATTGGTTTGAGTTGGAAAGTGGATCATTATCTCTTGAAAATCAGGAACTACCAATGCCTCAAATTGATAGAAAAGATACTTGGTACAAAGCAGATTCTATTGTCTATGGTAAATGGCGTCCTTTCCAATTGGCTTTCATCTTAATTAATTTACGATCAATGAGCGATAGAACATGTCCCGATCGCAAACTGGTAGATCTAATTTGGTTTCCAACTGGTGGTGGCAAGACAGAAGCATATCTAGGATTGTCAGCTTTTACAATTTTCATCCGTAGGCTACTTGATAAAACTGACAGCAATACCGCTATTATCATGCGCTACACGCTTCGGTTACTGTCTGCTCAACAGTACGACCGAGCTTCAGCAATGATCTGTGCATGTGAAAGTATAAGACGTGAACGAATTGATCAAATGGGTCTTACAAGAATTACCATTGGAATGTGGGTAGGTGGAGAAACCACACCAAACAAGCACGATAATGCTGTCAAGGCTTACAAGGCTCTATACTCGAATGGTACAAAAGAGGACTACCCGTTTGTTATGTTAAAATGTCCTTGGTGTGGAGCAGCCATTGGTCCTGTTAAGATTAGGAACGGCAGAGAACATAGAATACAAGGTATAGAGTTACAGAGAAACCATATTCAGTTCAAATGCAGTAATAGATCGTGTGAATTCTCAAGGCCTGATTTCCCACTGCCGCTAACTGTGGTTGACGAGGATATTTATAACAATCCTCCAACACTGATCATTGGAACAGTCGATAAGTTTGCAATGTTGCCATATCTACCGCAAGCTCAATCGATATTCGGCATATATGGAAAAGAACGCAAGACACCTCCGGACTTAATAATCCAGGATGAGCTTCATCTGATATCTGGTCCGCTTGGCTCTATGGTGGGGCATTATGAAACTCTCGTTGATGAGCTGTGCCATGACAGGCATGGACATGTTGTCATCAGTCCCAAGATCATTGCATCGACAGCAACTATCAGCCGTGCAAAAGAACAGTGCAGTTCACTTTACGATAGGGAACCAAATCAAATAGTGCAGTTTCCACCATCTGGAATAAATGCTGAGGATTCATTTTTTGCTTTTATTGACCAATCAAGGCCTGGCCGCATGTATGTCGGAATTCTAGCAACAGCAGCATCATCATATTCGACAGCAAACATCAGGCTTTATTCAGCGTTGCTCTATGCAAGTAAAGAGTTAAGTGTATCTTCAGAAGACGAGCGCGATCCTTATTGGACTAATCTTGGATACTTCAATAGCTTAAGGGAATTGGGTCAAACCGCAACGTGGATTAGCTCAGACATTGAAGAGTATTTGCATACAATATACTCACGAAGAAAAGCATCCGAGGACCCCGATTACAAACTAAAACGCAGATATATATATAATTACGAGGAACTAACTAGTCGTATTCAGAGTGATCAAATACCTGCCAGACTTAGAAGCTTGAGTATAAGATATCCATCAAAAAATACTAGCCAGCTTCCAATTGATATTTGTCTTGCAACAAATATGATCTCGGTTGGTGTCGATATTTCACGCTTGGGATTAATGACTGTTACAGGTCAGCCAAAAACAACTGCAGAATATATTCAGGCAACAAGCCGAATTGGAAGATCTGCGGATGCTCCTGGTATTGTTTTCATATCTTATAGTCCAAGCAAACCTCGAGATCGTTCACACTATGAACAATTTCAATCATACCACTCAAAGATCTATAGCCATGTCGAGCCTACTAGTGTAACACCTTTTTCAACTCCATTAAGAAGACGCGCACTACACGCGATCCTGATAGGACTCATTCGAATTAATAGCAGCAAAGACACTTATGATGATCCGCAGAAAGGGATTATTGATCATTCGATCAAAAATTATATGAATATTATATCTGAAAGAGTAAAGCGAGTTGACCAGAACGAATATGAATCAACCGTAAGGCAACTTGAAGCTATCATCAAAGATTGGAAAAACTGGTCTCCGCAAATATATCATGACTTTAACCAGACAAACGAGCTGCCTCTGATGGTTCCCGCTGGTTATCGCAGAAATATTGTTTGGGAGGGCGCTGGATTCGAAACTCCTACATCAATGAGGAGTACTGATGCTACTTGCGAGGTCAAACTCATTACTAATGAATATACCAGAGACTGATGTTGGCTATAAAATAAACTAAGCGGAGGGTAATGCACAATGCCAGTTGGGAATAACGCAAATGAAGGTTCCTTCAAACCAAAGAGGCCCATTCGCCGGAGTCAGTTAATTAGCCCGTGGGGTGTAGGCGCTATTGTTCCATTTCCAAACGATGAATCGTTGATGATAGCTGGACTAGATATGTGGGAATACAGGAATAAAGAAAACTTTCTTGTTAATGATGCTAGATTCGCAAAAAGGCTTGGGGTCAGTGAATTAAGACGCCCTCCGGACTATCGTGATCCAAAAGTAGATGTCGATAATAAGCTGATGCGAATACCAGCAGTTCGCTTTCCGCGTTGGCATTATTGCCCTTACTGCGGAACAATGAGTAAAGTCAGCTATTATACATCGGGTGATTTGTTTTGTGGTCAATACGCGTGGACAAATGGCCGAACATGCCGAGATGGCTCTAAAAGGCGCAGATTGATCCCAGAGCGATTCATTGTCATATGTCCCGAAGGTCATATTGATGATTTTCCCGTTGCTGAGTGGTTACATGAATTGAATGGCCGGCTATACGATCCCTCTAGTTGTAAAATTAGAAGAAGTACTGGTGGTATATCTTCATCATTGGCCGGAGTAAGATACGAGTGCAGTTGTGGCGCAAAAAGAAGTATGGCTGGAGCAACGCGGCCTGGAGCTCTATCAAGGATCTATTCCTGCAAAGGTTCAAAACCTTGGTTGGGAATTGATCAGGATGAAGAAAATCCGTGCAACAATACAAATATTAGAGTTGTCCAAAGAGGTGGCACAAATGTTTGGTTCGCTGATATAAGGAGTTCGATTTACATACCAGTTGATAACTCAGAAGCAGATGAAACCGTAATCAAAATAGCAGAGAATAATATGCATCTATTTGAAAATTCGGTTGTCGACGGAGAGGTCGATATTAATCAATCAATAGTCAATGCTATTGCAAAAAAATACCAAATTGATTCAGAAAAGCTTTATACAGCGATCTATAATATGCTCATAGGTAAACAGGTTGTCGAAAAACAGGCTATAGATATTTCTGAGGAGGAATATCGATTTGCTGAATATCGTGTATTGATATCAAGTGGTGGACAGGATAATCTTGAGTTCTATTCTATAAATCATCCTGTCAATGAATATGATCGTGTTTTTCATCGCTACTTTAAGAGCATCTCGCTTGTTCCAGTATTAAAAGAAACAAGAGCACTAATTGGATTTTCGAGACTAGAACCTGCTCTTACAAGCAGTATTGAGGATATGAAAAAAATGCTTCGCCTTGGCGAGGGAAACTGGTTGCCAGCTATCGATGTTTATGGTGAGGGCATTTTTATTGAGTTCAGTAGAGAGTGCCTTGAAAATTGGGTGTCGAATAGATCGGTGCAGCATAGAACAAGTATATTGGAATCACATTATAAATCAATGTATACGAAGCGGCATTTGAATGGATCATTATTGAATCCTAAGTATGTTCTGTTGCACACTTTCGCTCATTTGTTGATAAATCAATTAGCATTCGAATGTGGTTATGGTAGTTCGTCTATTCGTGAGCGCATCTATTGTGATAAGGGGGATGAAATTCATGATATGTTTGGTATTCTGATATATACTGCTTCTGGAGATTCAGAAGGTACACTTGGCGGGCTTGTACGCCAAGGAAAACCAGGACGACTTGAGAATATATTTTTAGCGGCTATCGAGAATGCAAAATGGTGTTCAGCTGATCCAGTATGTATTGAATCTATGGGGCAGGGACCAGATTCATGCAATCTAGCCGCATGTCATAACTGTGCCTTATTGCCTGAAACCTGTTGCGAAACCGGAAACCGACTTCTTGATCGTGGACTTGTAATTGGAGAAGAAGCTGGTTACTTCATGTTGCGGTGAAATAAATATGGACATAGTTGAACCTCAGAGACGAAGCGCAATGATGGCGAATATTAAAAGTAAAAATACTCGACCGGAAGTTGAACTTCGTTCATTTCTTCACCACTCTGGAATCCGCTTTCGAATTCACTCGAAAGCTCTGCCGGGGCATCCAGATATTGTTATAAAGAAGTATAACGCAATCATATTCGTCAATGGCTGCTTTTGGCATCACCATTCAAATTGTCGTTTTGCGTATATTCCGAAGAGCCGGACTGATTTCTGGACAAGTAAATTTGAACAGAATATAGCCCGAGATAAAGTTAATGTTGAAGAACTTGAACATTTGGGCTGGCGAGTGCTAACAGTTTGGGAATGCGAAATGAAAACGATAAAAAGTAGAAATGATAAATTTCGGAATGTACTGAATTGGATTGTGTCAGGGATTTCTGAAAGCTAATGTTAATTGCATGCAATTTTACCATTTTGCGATAAGGATTAAGACACCATCATTGTCAATTCCGTTTTTGAACGCGGGGTGCTATTTACGAAAATTGTACCTACTAAAAATGCAATTCTTATTCCCGTCAAGAACCCTTAACTAATTTATATAGGAATTTCAATTATCGTACCATAGCTTGCTTGTAAGGTATTCAATAGTATTTTTGGCAATAATGCTTTCTCTTTTTTCAAGCCTAACCTGAATTCTATCACCCAAATCAATAATCTCAATTTTCCCCCCAAAGTGTAGTTCTTTATGGCAATTTGGACAAAGCAGAATAACATTATCTGAACACAAGGAGTTTTCAGCGTTCAATGCTACTTGTGTAATATGGTGTGCCTCAATATATTTTTCGCCATTTCTTTTTTCAAATCCTGCTTCTCCACAAATCTGACATTTTGAACCGAGTATACTTTTAAGAGATCTTGTGACCGAACAACCCCTGTCGATATGTGCATTTACTAATCGTAGTCTTCGTGCTGGTGAATACTGAATATATCTTTCATTAAGTAATTTCAATGTTACTAGAGATTCAGTTTGAGATTCAATTTCTGAAATATCATCAAGTTGGTCAACCGTGACCCCTCCAATATCAAGAATTGTATGGAATGCATAGTCAGAGAGCTTTCTGATTGAGTTTCGCCACGCTGGTTCGGGTTGATTTCTTATTGTTTCATACCCTAATGATTCATAAAATCCACCTGATGATATATAGATTGGTACCTTGCGTTGGAAAGGAACACCTTCGATGATTTCAGCGTAATATTCCTCTCCATTGTTTGATACCTCTATTGATCCAATTACTCCACATCCAAAATAATATCTATTCTCTCTCTTTGATCTATCACCTTGGTAATAAATAAACATATCTCCTTGTTTTAACTGATTGCGATAACGTTTAGGAAAATGGTAAAGATTATACGGAACATCATCGTAATCAGAAATCATATCAATGCGTTGGGATAGGATAATTGGCATATAAATTCACTCCAAATCTCTTCTGCTAATCCAATTATATCTTATTGTATTTGACATTGCGAAATTAAATATAATTATAAATATGATTTCGCAGAAGAAATTAGTATATTTAACTTTGAGCTTATCCGTTTATACTAATTCAACCAAAAAGCATATTTTCAAGTTTATTTGTTGCTGCTTCCTGCATATCTGGTAATACATGACTGTACGTATCGAGTGTCATTGTAATACTTGCGTGACCCAATCGTTCGCTAACTATTTTTGGATGCTCACCGGCAGCCAAGAGAAGTGTTGCACATGTATGCCTTAAATCGTATAGACGGATTGAATTCGATAATCCCGCTTGAGCCAATAACGGTTTAAAATGACGACGAACCAAATTTATCTCATCAAGTGGCTCGCCATTTTCTCCTGCAAACACAAGATCATTGTCCATATAATTTAATGATGCTAATCTTTTTTCGGCCTGATTTCTTTTCAGAACTTTCAGGTCATTCATGACACTTTTAGGAACAGGTATTGTCCTCCGGCTTCGAGATGTTTTAGGCTCAAGGAGTTTCCAAGTGCTGCCAACACGAACCAAGGCTCTTTGGATTCGCAGCTTGCCTTTGTCGAAGTCTATATCATTCCACTTGAGCCCCAAAGTCTCTCCTGGTCTCAGACCAGTTGTAATCATCAATGAAAAGAGCACTTGATGCCGACTATATGCAGCAGCTTCTATAAACGCTTTAGCATCTGAAGGGGAGAGGACTTGCATTTCCTTTTTCTTTTGTTTTGGCAGATCAACAAATTCTGTTGGATTACGATAAAGCATTTGCCACTTGACTGCTTGCTCAAGTGCGCTGCGAAGAACAGAATGAGTATAGCGGACAGTTCTAGCCGATAGACCATTATCGATCATGCTGTTATAGAACTTTTGAATTTGAATAGGTGTCAGCTGGGATATTATCGTATCACCCAGCTGAGGCTTGATGTAGAGCCGGATGAGCCCCTCATAGCTATTATATGTCTTTTCGCGTAGCCGGGGCTTTGCTGAAGTCTCCAGCCACCTGCCAAGGTACTTGCAGAGCAGTTCTTTACTCTGTTCGGTAAATGTGCCTGTATCCTTTTCATGCAATGCTTTGTTTAGATAGGCTTGGGCACTTTTTTTATTCCCGTGGATGGTTTTGTTATGGTATTTCCGCTTACTATTTCCATCCAAACCAAGATAAATACGCACCAGCCATTTATCTTTTCCTCGCTCGATGATTTGTCCAGCCACCGATAGTCACCCTTTCAAGATAAAGTATTTTATGCTGTCTATTGTAACTCAAAGTAATTCAGCACACAATAGGCACACAACTGTTCTATAATTGCTGATATAAAAGGATTATAGCTATGACTAATTGATTTATAATCAGTATGTCATAAAGCATTCTCAATATACCACCAACTATTAGCTAGTTGATTACTATTGCTACAATTCAGTATTCATCTATTCCAGGGCTGATTCTAGACTGAAAATGCTGGTAAAAATCCGGTCAGGTTATGGTCAAGCTTCCCATGTTCCTGAATCCATGTCTTTAAAGCTTTTTAGCAGCACATTTCCTTTGAATAGTAGAGATGTTTCTTCTTCGCGTAATTTTGAAATGTATTTCAGAACAAATTCCAATAACCTATCTGTTGTAACTTCTTTTAAGTCGCGCTGATCTAATTCATTCAAAATCGTCTCAAGGCGTTTTCCAAACAGCTCGATTCGTATTTGCTTGGCAACATAGTATTTCTTATAAAGCTCATCGAGGTAGATTGCCTTTAGATTCAAGATTTCATCTTCAAGATCTCTTGACCATTCAATTAAGGTTGGTTTACTGACATTTAGTTCCTCGCTGATTTCAGAGTATGGTTTGCCTTCAGCTCTCAGTTCAACGAACCTTTGCCTCAAATCCTGACTGAGTTTCTTTGCCACTTTATGTACCTCCATTTATTTTGTAGTGACTACATATGTTGAGATAAGGAATCAAATAGCTTTACCACGCCGATCACAGCCATTCATAACGACTAAGCTGCACATTTCGTGAAGTCGACTAATGATAGCACCTGCTGTCTTTTGATCGAGTCGATAACCACCATAACCATCTGGCTTTGCCAATCGAGCGATCAATTCCTGATCCTTGTAATTGGTCGTTACGATTATTGGCTTCTTGAGTTCATAACGAGCATTGATGATTTGATATAGCTTCTCAAGTGTCCATTCACTTGGTGATTCTTTTCCCAAATCATCTATTACTAGAAGATCAACCTGAGTGAAGACATTCATTAGTGACATTTCCGAATTTGTGTCATCTGGAGAATATGATGAACGAAGCCTCGCAAGCAATTCAACCATACTTAACATAACCACTGGCTTCATCTTCTTGCAGATTTCCAAGGCTATTCCAGCTGCCAAATGAGTTTTTCCAGTTCCGAATGAACCAGTCAGATACAAACCTTTACCTGTTGCAAATGCCTTATCGAAATGCTCGACGAAATTATACGCTTTTTCAGAGGCAACGATGATCGATTGGTCTGCTCCTTCAGTGATAAATCCTGAAAGAGTTCGACCAGCATATCGGTCAACAAGTCCAGCTTGGCTCATTAACAAGTCAAGTTGCCTACGATTATTCTGCGCAGCTCTTCGTTTCATTATTTCTTTGCGCTCATTTTCCGAAGTTAAATCATGCTGCATCCAAAAAGCAGTTGCCTCGTTACAATCACATCTTTCTGGCTCGCATTTCCAAAGCGCGCCAAGCTGCTGATACCCAAAACCTTGAAGACCAAGTATACCCCACGTTAGGAGTGGACTCTGGCAGAATTCACAAAACGTTATGATTGGAGTCTCTTCAGTCGCCCAACCTTTATCGAAAGCTGTCTGATTATTTATAAAAATGTCTGGATAGGTATTAAGGAACTTTGCTCTTTCTTTAGGTGTATTACAAAGTTCATTTGTCATTGCCATTTCCTCCAATTAGCCATTCTGGATCTTGAGCAAAAGATGTAGACTCATTTATTTCTTTCGCTTGCGGACCTGCTTCTAAATACGTTCGCTTACAGTTCTTTGGCGAGTCTTGTTGTTTCAACGGAAATATACCTTTCCAACCGCTTGCAATTGATGTGTTAAGAATCCGAATCTGGTCATCTGTTGTTTCTGCTAACTGCAGCAGTTCTTGATACAGTTTATGAGCTGCAAGTTGATTTATTGGTTTTCGCATCAAGCTTCGATGCTCAATAAACTCGGCGAATACATCTTGCAATCGCTCATCTGGGATAAAATCGATGTTAACTCGTTTTTCTTTTTGCATAATTAGGGGTGGCGTCTGACCGTCTTTTGATTCAGATTCATCTTTGGATTCGGATTGGATTGGATTACGGAAACCATCGATATCATCTGCAATCATTTGAATGCAATTGCATGCAGATGATTGCATGTTGGCAGCAGGTGTTGGATACTTGCTTCTCTTAGCTCTGATTATCTGATGAGTTTCCCAGGAGGGAAGATAGAGGAATGGTTTTTTATCATGCTCATATAGAACTACACAGCCAATACTTATTAGCTTTCGAAGTGCGTCTGTAATCTCTTTTACCGCTACTTTTTCTTTGAGAGGGAATAATCTTGCTTTGAGTATGGCAGGCCGTGCATCGAACCGACCATAATCATCACAATTAACAATAAGGCGATAAAACATCACTTCCTCGAACCAATTTAGTGAATCAATAGACTCGCTAGTACAAATGGACTCTTTTAAAATTCTATTTGGCATAAGCTCCCTCCTTTCAAATATGATAGGTTATGTGGTTTGAGATAAGCTGCTGAGTCTATGCTTCTTTTTTCCAACCGCCTGGTAATGCTTTTCCGCCAGCCTTGATAAATTCGTCAAGGATATCACTATCAATGCGAATTTGACGCCCTAAACGGACGTGGGGAAGAAGCCCCTCACGAGCTAAAGAATAGACCCTGTCTTCTGACACATCTAGAATGACTGCAACTTCGTGGATTTTGAAAAGTCTCTTAACCATTGAAAACACCTCCTACCGCCATGATAAGAGGTGTCAAGAATCATTTCAGGAAATAAGCAGGTGCTTCCTTATTTCCGTATTTCAATTTTTATTAAAGCAGCTACCGATACAATTGCCTTTCTTACAGCGTCGGTCCCTATGTCTTTACTACCATCTGGATCAGCGTCGGCGTACTCTTGCGCAATAGATTGATAATCTTTGCCTTCATATATATATTGGGCAAGCCATTTGAAATGTTCAGGATTTCTCTTCATGGGTGTCTTCTGATAGCCTATCCCTCGGCAGAACTTATCCCTAATATCGAATTGAACATCTAGAAATTTTTCAAAATCATTGATAATACGCTTTTTCGCTTGGTCTTCCGTTTCTAAAATGGGATTCCAATTCTCAACAACATAGTTAATTTGATTGCTATCCAATAAGAACTTCGAGGCAAGATCAGATTCCTTCTCATCAGAATACAAAGAAGAATTCGAAGGAATAAATGATAGTGCATCATCAAGCAAGAAGGAAGATATTTTGCGATTAGTGGTACTTATTGCCTTGCGCCATAAAAATAGTACTAGAATTCGACAAATCCAGTATTGATCAGCCGAGTTGAATATGTTTACCCATTCTCGAATATCTTTGGCTAGTGCAATCAATTGGCAATCCCAACGATTTTTGTTAACTATATCAAGCGTCCTTAAGTAACCATCGATACTTAAAAAATAAGTTACAAAATCATTGGTATTATTAAGTGGCATCCCGATATGATTGATAATTGCTTCCCAGGTAATAATTGTTTTTTGGGCGTCTGAATAGGTCCATTCTTTTGGTATAAAACTAATTTTATCTCCAGATTTTAGTCGGTTTAGATCTTGGATAAGCGAATAAAAACGTAAATAAATTTTCTCCACGAGCGAATCGCGTGTTTGTGCCATATCCAAAAGGACTTCAATAAACTGAAGTCGAGCGAACCACATTATTACTTCATCCTCATCTATATCACCAGGCCTGTAATATTTACCCCATCCAACTAACATTGATTTATTTCTCCTTTTTTACTCAGATAAAAATATTGACTATGTGGCTGTTTGAGTACGAACTCAGACAGAATCATTAAGATCCACATGAAATCTTACAAACAACAATAACTAAAATATGCCCTGCTTTCAAGACTTTTGGGCTTTTCACTACTTTGGAAAGGGGATAAAAATAACATTTTAAATTCTGAGCCAAAACCGGGGGATAACCAGGAAAATCTTGTTATCATAAATTGCATTCGTTATGATATTGGCCCTGAATGGAGAAATCCAACCGGGGCATGTCCATCTGTGAAGTGCTATAATGAGTAAAATAATACTAACTAAGGGTTGAAGTGTATGCTAAAAAATGGATCAAAGCTATATACCATAATTGATGAATATTCAATTCTCTCTCAAATTGGCCAAGGTGGAAATGGGACTGTCTTCAAGGCGAATAATGTTAATCAAGAATTACTCGCCATAAAGGTGATAAACTCGAATCAAGCCAGGGATAAAGTGCGGCGATTTAGAAATGAGATTGAGTTCTGTATGCAAAACGAGCATCCTAATATTATTCACATTATTGATTCCGGTCGGAATAAAAACGAGAACCTAGACTGCTGTTTTTATGTTATGCCATTATATGATGAAACACTAAAAGAAAAAATGCAGAAGGGAATATCTCCCGAGAATGCAGTCGAAATTTTTATTAATATTTTATGTGGATTGCAGTATGCACATGATAAGGGTACTGTCCATCGAGACATAAAACCAGAGAATGTACTGTTTAATAGAAGTAATAACAATGCAGTTATTGCCGATTTTGGGATTGCTCATATTGCTCCTGAGTATCTAGCCGCTGATATAAAGACTACTGCAGATGATAGACTTCTAAACATTAAATATTCAGCTCCTGAACAAAAAACTAAAGGGCAAGCGGTTGATGGAAGGGCTGATGTATTTGCGTGCGGTTTATTGCTAAATGAAATGATAACTGGACAACTGGCCATTGGCGAGCGATATCAGCTTATAGCAAGTAAGTATCCTGACTATGACTATCTTGATGAACTAGTTAGTGTTCTAATCTGTCAGAATCCGCTTGACAGACTATTTCCGATCCAGGAAATACTGATGAGACTAGACATACTCTCCGCGAATAAGAAAAAAAGCAAAGAGTTAAGTGAATTGATCAAGAATAAGATTGACGATACTAATCCATACGTGGATATACCTGAACCGAAAATTATTGACCTATCAATATCCGGTAATTTATTGCGATTGAAATTGTCGTATGAAGTTCCGGACGCATGGGTGTATTATTTGAACCGAGGTTGTCACAGCGGGCGCAGCTTGGTTGAATATCCTAGTGAGAACTTTCGGAAGAGGCGTGAATACATTGAAATTGATTTGAAAAGAAATCACATTGGAGAAAAACGTATTCACTCTGAAATTGTTAGATTTTTTAAAGAATGGATTCCGTTTGTTACAAGAGCATATAACGAAACAAAGAAACGTGAACATATAAAGGATATTGAACAAAAAAAAGTAGCTCATGAAGAAGAAGTCAGGAAGGCAAGAGAAGAACTCGAAGCTAATTCATTCTTAAAAACCATTATATGATTCGTCAATCGCGCGATTCCACAAATGACCAAACTATATGATTATATTGGCTTTGAAAGAAGGACAATATTCCATATGGACGAGTGTGAGGCAGTAGCTGATATTGAGAAAAAAGTTTATGAAGCCATGATTCAACAAATAGTTTAAACATATAGGATGATCAAGGGCTTCTTGAAGATTTGCTCTCATAGGATGTTGATCTAGATCCAAAGACTATCATGGATGCTGGTATACGGCAGTATGTGCAGGATTTATGGCTTATGGGTGTTAACTTCACGGAAGAATTACAAAATTTGTAGTCTATTCCTTTTCAGCCTAGAGTAGCAATATATCGGAGGACCTAATGAGTGAAGTAGATGTTGCAGAATCATTTGATGATAACCACATAGAGATTAGACAATGGCTTGAAAAAAAGATTGCAACTATTGACGCAATCGAAGACACATATTTGCAGATGTTATGTATTTTTTCGTTATTGGAAGCAATTGCTTTTGAATACAATAGATACGAAACCGATAATAGTTTTAACTTGTTCAAGAAGTTTGTACTCAAATATGCAGGAGAAGCAAATCGAATTTTATTGAGCGTTGACCCAGTGTCACTGTTTTATGAATGTGAAGATGTACTAAAATTTGAATTTAATCTTGATTTTTTAGGCGTAACAGACTCAGCCTCTTGGCAAACAGCGATAGAGCACGGGAGATCTGAGGAAATCATTGAAATAATAAAGAAAAAAGGTTGTTTGAAAGACTCTCAGATTTATGATCATACGTTTATTCGAATGCTTTATAGACAAAGGAATAAATTAGTGCATGAACACTTTTCATTAAGTATGTCACCCAGATTCAATGGGAGTAAATCATATGATACTCCCCATTATATGAAAGTCACGTATGGTGATATCCGCAATGATGAGATATCAGTAAAGGAGATTTGGCAATTTGACTTTCCTTTTGGATATATTAGACAACTTTTTATTACTTGCATTGATAATTATTTGAAGGAGTATGAAAACAATCGGGTACAAAGATATCAGTTGTATCCGTGGTGCGATCGAAAAATGATATTTGAGAACTACACTGATTTGAATAGTAATTCTCCGATTCACACTTAATCATTTCGATTAAAAGTGTGCAGATTGTGTGCGAACTCTGCCAAAATCAAAAATATTAGTAACAACTCGAATTAGCAGAGACAGTCAGGAAAGGCCCTGATATCAGCACTCTTAAGCATTTAGCACAACTGCGAAAAACTCAGCCTAAACACTATTTATCTGACTCTGGATCAGTCTGTCAGGGTTCAAATCCTTGTCCGGCAGCCAAAAAGAAACCGCTGGAGCTCTAATCTTCGGCGGTTTTTTGCGTTTGCTCAAATGGTCATAAATCAGCTGTTGAAATGGCGATTTCCCTTATATTTCCCTTATACCGTCTGGAGACCATTGTTATTACTGGTGTTTTCGGGTGGTCTTTTCCCTAGAATTTCAAGGAAATCAGGGTAGTATTTAGCATACTTCTTTTGACCAAGAGTGGACTTATCCAGGTGAGTATATACCTTCATTGTCGTATTATAATCATCGTACATGACATGGAATCGTCGCTTTGGGGGACGAAACTGTACCTGAACATGAAGCATCTGGAATCGATCGACTTGGGCGAGGAGGAGGCTGCCGATCTGACGGCTGGCTGACGGCCAGCTACCAAGCGAGATTCAAATGTGCGAAAAATCGTTGACACGACGGGCAATCAGCGCGTCTTTTGAGTTTTCTTTCTGCCATTCGATTGTCGCCTCCTTCGAGCGCAATAAAGCTGGCCAGTGGTGTGCTGGCTGGGTTGAGTTGGGATGAGGTGGATGGAGTTAGATTAAATGAGCGCGTCCCAAAGATCAACTTCGTTCGCGATAATTATTTTTCCGCCATTCTTTCTTATTTTGTGAGCCGCTTCGACCTTTCGGCCATAACACGAATACGCCCAGCATGGACTACCCTCGTTCCCAACAATCAAGTAATCTGTTTCCTTTAAAACTCTGTCATGAAACTTACCGCCATGAACGCTAATTATATCGGCAATATCCTTGCGTGTTCCTCTGGATGATTCTCCGGTAAAGCAAAAAAGTTTGTTGGGAAAAATTATTTGAGGGTCAACGGCACAGATGCCAACAATTGAATAATCATGTTTAATCTGTTCGAATTTTTCTCTGCTCAAGGAAGAGGATATATCGGCATCAACAAAATCAGCCATTGATGCAATTAAAGTATTTCGCTCATTTTCGGTAATTATATTATCACTTAGTATGCCTAGGATAATACTCTCGATTTCGTCATATGGATATGTACCTTTGAGAAAATCATTATCATTTATCCAATCTTGAAGGGCATATATTTCTTGATCATTTAATACGCCATCGGCAAGCATACCGTGTATTATCCCGTGAAGTTGCTGCATCATTTGAGTTTCAATTGATCCGACAATATCGTCTCTTTCGAATGTTTCGGCAACCCATATAATATCAGCAATCTCTTCTTCGCTTAAAATATAGTCCTCGCATGCAGCTGTAATTAATGGAATCAGATCCCTGAATGGCTGATACCTTTGAAACTCTCTGTTATCAACACACCAACTTGTGAGTTCGGAAATCTCCTTGTCGTTTATTTCTCCATCAGATTCAATGCCTTTTATAATTCCTTTAAGCGTGAGAAATTGTTTACAAAACCGACGATGCCCATTGAATTTTCCATATTCATTGATATTGGAATAATTAACCATTTTCCCCTCCTGTTAATATGGATTGTCTGATTCGATTTTTTCAACCGAATTCAATCGGCTGAAGTCACTATTAAAAATGTGATTTATTTCATGCGAAATAGGTTTCCATTGGCATTCTTCGCAATAATCGGAGTTAATAAAGACAATATAGACCTCTTCGAATTTATGTGTGTAGCCTTTTATTTTCATGGGCATTTTTAATGGATAAACAATAATTCCATAAGACATCAACAATTCATTCGTTATTGTTCGATTTTCTGCGTTCTTTAGCAGCGCGTTGGATTTGTCGCAAAAAGAATTTCTGTTCATCTTCCCCAAGTTCTCCCCAGCTGTCAAGCAAAATACTATTGTTGCGTTGAATGGGTTATTGAGCCTCGTAAGCTGGAATCATCAGGGTGGGCATAGCTATATCGAATATAGGATTGAAATGAAACGCTGGCTTTTCCCATATCATGCAACAAACCGATTAGCCGGCCAATCTGAAAAAGCCCGATTTTACTTGCATGTGAAGCACATCCTTCAGAAACCGCTTCCAAATGATCGGTGAGCGATTGTTCCAAACCATCCTTACTCATGTGCGCGATGTACATATGGATCACCACCTGGCAACTGTTGGTTATTATGAACAATTTAATATTATCAACATGTTATCAATATAGATACGTAATGTAAATTAATAAATAATATCAAAATGATTACATCTCTGCAAAAAAATGATATTACTAAAATTATAAAATCATCTTATTATGCAAGACGGTTTTACAAGATATTTTGCCTGTTAATGCATGAAAATTTTTGGGGATGTAGTTATAAATGATATTTGTGAGCAGGTGTGCAATTTGCATAAATATTCATATTAAATAAAAAATATCATAATCATAGAAAATTAAAACGGTATGTTAGTTCATGGCAAAAAGAATATATTCTTAGAGATTGATTAATGATCATTAGAATACAGTTGGCTTTTGGAGAACGTATATGGCCAATAAAATGCGTGATAAGTCTCTGGCTGATTTTCTTGACAACAAGGCCTTTTGATTGAAAAAGCTGCGATTGAGAATTTATTCTAAGTCTTTAATCCGACTTGCAGAGGGCATCACTCCCACCGCTCTTTCATCCACTTTTCAGACTCGAAACGTTCCGGCAAGGAAGGAACGGCGCCTTTCGGGACGCCCAAAGCTGCCATGCCCAGCACATGGATGCGGCTGGGTATATTCAGCAGTTTTTTCACCTGGGCGACTTGTTCGGCGTCTTCCTCGCAAAGGCCCAGCCACACGCCGCCCAAGCCCAGGCCGTGCGCGGCCAGGAGCATGTTTTGCATCGCGGCTGCGCAGCCGTCCACCTCGTATTCCCGAGCCATGTCGCTGCCAAAAGCGGGATCTGCGCAGACAACAACGGTAACGGCAGCGGCGTCCAGCATCTTCCACCAGATCCCGAGCTCCCGTATGGCGAGCATGGTGCGGCGGTCTTCAACGGTAAGAAAACGCCAGGGCCGCCGGCCGTGGGCAGAGGGGGCAGACATGCCCGCCCGTATGACGGTTTCCAGCTGCCGGGGTGAAAGCGGTTCGCCGGTAAAACGGCGGATGCTTTGTCTGGTCAGAATACCTTCAAGCAAATCCATCGAATTTCCTCACTTTTTCAAATATTCGCACACAGCGTTAATCTGCCCGGCAAAGTCATCGCCAAACTTGTGCTCGAAGAAAGCGCCGCCAATGGTAAAGGCATACAGCATGGGCAATGTTTTTAGCGAATCGATCTTCTCGTAGCTGTCTACGCTGCCTGCAAGGCAGAACGGTTTTTGCACGCCGTCGGAAACTGCCTGCAGCAACTGCCTGGAATCGCCTCCCAGATACCGGAACGCCGAAAGGTTTATTCCGGTAACGCCGTTTGCTTCAGCGGCCCGGGCCGCGCGCACGATTTCTTCGATGGGCGCCCGCAACCGGGTGTCGCTGTCCAGCGCAACAAAAGGGGAATAATCGATGCCTGCCTGCTGGCAAATTTTGTGCACGCTTTCATAATACAATGTTCCCAGCAAATGGGAAACCCTGCATTCGGCGCAAAGCTGCGCAGCCCGCAGACAGGTGGGTTCGTCGATGGCGAGCACTTCGATGTAGGTGCGCTTTCCGGCATCCTTCATCAAGTTGATCAGCTCGGCCATGCTTTGCGGGGTGGTGCCTTCGATCTTGAAACCCCAATGGGTGGCGGCGGCATCCTTACAGGCCAAAAACAGCTCTTTGGCATTATCGACAGTTACGTCATGCCAGGTCAGCATGACGATCAGATTCTTTTCTTGCATGGTTGATTCTCCTTTAACATGGGTCACAACTGGTCGGTTTTACCTGAAATGCATTGGGTCAAAAGCTTGTAACGGCGGATCTGGTCGTCATAGGCGGCCCGATGCGCAGGATTAGGCTGATATATTGTTTCGATTTCCACCAGGCGGGAAGCGGTTTTGGCAATCGAAGGCCACACACCGGCGCCAACGCCGGCGATAATAGCAGCGCCAAGGCAAGCGGCATCCTGGGTGTTTTTCATGGTCACGACAGGCCGGCCCAGCACATCGGCTTTGATCTGGCACCACAGCGGGCTGCGCGCTCCGCCGCCAAGCGACCGTATCTCGGTAACCGGCTTCCCGGTTGCCTGTTCGCAATATTCGACCATGCAGTAAATATTGATGGCGGTAGCTTCCATAAAGGCGCGGATCAGATGTCCCTTGGTATGCTGCAGCCCAAGCCCGTAGATCATGCCTTTCGCATATTGATCGGTTACAGGCGCGCCCGAGCCGCCAAAATACGGCAGCACGACAAGCCCGTCGCTGCTGGCGGGGATGGCTGCTGCCTGCCTGTCCATTTCAGCATAGGTGTTCGCGCCTCCTTGCTGCTCGATTTCCAGCTCCCGGGTGCACAAGGTATCGCGAAGCCAGCGCAGAACGATGCCTCCTTTGCCGCCTGCATGCAGCATGTAAAGGTCGGGAATAACGCCGTAAAAGCAGGGCAGTTCGCCGTTTTTATCCAAAACGATGGATTCGGTCATGCTGCAGACCACCAGCGCCGCGCCAGTGCTTTCGGAAAAGATGCCGGGAATTACGTTGCCCACGCCGATAGTGCCGCAGGACTGGTCCAGCCCGCCCATCACCAGCCGGACGTTGGGTGTAAGCCCCAGTTCCTGCGCTGCCTCCGGCAGCAGGGTGCCGATAGGGGTTGCGGTTTCCACGGTTTCGGGCAGCATCTCCGGCGTGATGTTCAGCCTTTCGAGCATTTCAGGCCAGTAATTGCGGGTGTTGATATCCCAAAGATACGAGGTGCACCAGTTGGAACCCTCGCCGTAAAAGACGCCGCCCATGCGGTAAAACAGGTAATCGTCCAGCAAAAGGATCTTTTTGGTGCGGGAAAACAACTCGGGATAGTTTTTCTTGAACCAAAGCACCTTGCAGGCCGGATACAACGAGGTGATAGGCCCCTGGCCGGTTCTTTGCAGAATTTCCTCCGGGGTAAACCAGCTGTTGATGGTATTTGCCTCTTGCTGGGGGCGGGTGTCCATCCACACGATGAAGTTGTGCAAAGGCTGCATGGCTTCATCTAAAAACACCATCGTTTCGCCTTGCGCGGAAAGGCTCAAGGCCAGGATATCGTTTTTATCCACGCCGGATTTTTCCATAATCGCCTTGACGCAAACTTTAAAGGTGTCCCAATAGATCCGGGCGTCTTGCTCTACAGCCAGTGCGCAGGGGGTGATGAGCTGATGTTCTTGGGTATGTGCGGCTATTTTGCGGCCTTGGTCGTCGAACAGGCCGGCTTTGATGGCGGTAGAGCCCAAGTCTGCGCCGATGAGATATCGTTTGCTCACAATCTTTGTTCCTCTCTATGATCTGCAAAAAAGCCGCCGCGCGTCCTCTGCAGGATATGCGGCGGCTTGCTTTTATCGGCGCTGGCGGACCAAAAGGGCGTAATAGGCTTTTTGGGCGGCCTGTTCCATCCATCCGACCTTGGCGAATGCTTCATCAAGGGTTTTCCCTACGCAAACTGCGCCGTGGTTGGCCATGATGCAGCAATCGGAATGCAATAGGGCATCGGCAGTGAGTTCGGCAACGTCATGGGTGCCCGCGTCGGCATAGGGTGCGCAGGGGATTACTCCGGTAAGGCCCTCGCCGATGATCTCCAGCGGGACGTCCATGCCGCATAACGCAAATACTGACGCCCAATCGCTGTGGGTATGGACGATAGCCCCCACATCCGGGCGCTTGCGGTAAATGGCCACATGCATGTACCATTCGCAGGTGGGTTCGCTCCAAGGTACGAAGATCTCCTCTTCGGTATTGGTGATGAAACGTTCCCAGCCACGCGCATCCTGCAAATTTTTCTGGAAACACCAGCTGGGACTGCCGGAAATATAAATAAAGCCGGTTTTTAAATCACGAACGCTGGTATCGCCGGATTCGCCAGATGGTGAATATCCCATGATGTTCAGCTGACGGGTGCCTCGGGCCACCTCGTTTTTGAATAAAATCTGGTCATAATCCTGATATAGATTGTAATTGTCCATCATAATTCCTCCTAGTTCCTCCTGAAATTGACTGGCAGAGGTCAGCCGATCGTATGCAGCTCGCCGATCATGGATGCAAGTGTGATCTTTTTGGCAACGGATTCCATCCAGGCAAGATAGTTAATGGCATTGTCGATATTGTCGCCAACGGCCAGGGTGCCGAAATCATAAAGCAGCACGTATTTTTCCTGCTTGAGTTTCCTGACCACCTCGGCAAAATACGCCACGTCCATGGCGGGAGGCACGTCAACACACTCGACCGCTATGCTGGCTTCCATTTGTTCTGCCAAGACAAAGGGGATGTTTTCCTTCCGTTGGGCAAACAGCGAAGACCAAACCGGATGAGTGTGCAGGATGGCATGCACATCCGGCCGTGCCTGGTAAACCGCAAGGTGCAGCCCCAAAAGCTCACTGGGCGGGGTTGTGGCCGTAACGGGGGTGCCGTCGGCTTCAATCACGGCGATGTCGCTGCCATGGTAATCAGACGGGTCGGCTACGTAAAAGGTGCCTGGCTTGATGGATATGAACACATAGCCTGACTCGGCGTCCCGCACGCTGACCTCGCCCATGTGCTCGCTGGGCAGATACCCGGCTTCATGCAGCCGGTGGATGCCTCGCGCGGCCTCATCTTGAAACAGTTTTACCTTGTAGACTTCCTTTTGTTTCATGATTCCAATCAACCTCCTGATTTGTCATTTTATACCTGGGAATACGTTTGTGAGAAAATGGGTTCAAAAAGATAAATACCAATTCGCTTCAATATAGCATCAGAATAGCCGATATACAATAGTTAAATACCATATTTGGAATTATTGCTAAAATAAAGGTCAATAATTTGATAAATACACCAAAATAAGTTTTGAAATGAAAGAAAAGCAGATAAATGCCTTGATAATTGGTTATTATTATGTTAAAAGATAAATACCAATATTGACATTTTTGACCTGAATTGAATAGTTGAAGCATTTTTCCAAGACAAAAAGTCATTGACGGGAAAACAAAAGCAATACTATAATTGTGCCCAATAGACAGTGTTGAACATCAGGGGAACGGGGGTTCCGGTATGCGTACTGAACGGACCGAAGTGGTGGAACGGCTGGAGTGTTATTTGCTGGAACACAAGCTGCAGCCTCACGACCGGCTGCCCGCTGAGCGTGAGTTGTGCGAACTGCTGGCAGTGAGCCGGACAGCGTTGCGCTGCGCCATACACCAGTTGGTGGATGAAGGCGCTTTATACAGTAAGGCAGGTGCCGGCACCTATCTGGCGATGCCCAAAATCCGCAGACCGCTGCAAACCTATATCCCTTTCAAACGGACGGTGGAACAATCCGGGCGGGTTTTTACCAGCGCAGTTCTCTCTTTTAATACCGAAGAATGCGGCAAAACAGTGGCTGCAGGGCTTCATCTGCTGATCGGCGCGCCCGTTTACCGGTTGAGGCGGCTGCGATCTATTGATGGCGAACCTTTTATGATTGATTCAAGCTATTTGTCGAATGAGCGCTTTACCCAGCTGGAACGCCATGATTTTTCGATTGAATCGCTTTATGGCGTGCTGAAAGCCGAGTATGGCGTCGACATCCGCAAAGGCAGCGAACGCTTGCGGATAACCTACGCTACAGCAGAAGAAGCAAAATTGCTGCATACAGAAGAGGGCAGCGCCCTGTTTTTCATTACCGGGCAGGCACTGGATGAAGCCGGTGAGCCGGCAGAATACGCCAAAGTAGTAGTTCGGCCGGACCTGGTGCAATTTTCCAGCTTGATGACCTGAAAGGCGGACGGGTACCATGCAAAAAGAGGTTTCATTGGATTACCAAAGCCCGATCTACCTGCAGATGCGGGAGTTGATCCGCGGCAAGATCGAGGATGGCATCTATCTGCCGGGCAGTGCCATCCCTTCGGAAAATGAGCTGGCCAGTACTTACGGCGTAAACCGCCTGACGGTGCGCAACGCAGTGGATATCCTGGTGCGGGAAGGCATGCTGAAACGGGTGCAGGGGAAAAGCGTTTACGTGATCAGCGGGAAAATAGAGCAGGACCTGAGCGAGATGAAGGGCTTTACCAGCACCACAACAAGCAATAACCGCCGCTCCAGCATCCGCATCCTGGCTTTCAAAACACGGCCTGCAGGCTTGAAATATGCTTCGATTTTTGGCATACAAGCTTCGGATCTGGTTTTTTACATCCGGCGGGTGTGCAGCGCAGACGGCGAGCCCATCACCCTGGAGGAAATTTATATCCCGCAAGCGGTAGCCCCCCGGCTGGACGGCGTGGACCTGTCGGTGTTCAGCCTGAGGGAAGCCTTCGGGTTATTAAAGATACGGCTGAAAAGCGGCTTCCAAACCCTGGATATCGCCAGGTTGGGCACACAGGATGCCCGGGTTCTGGACACGGAAGACAACCGGGATGTTTTTATGGTGCGGTATACCAGTACCGATGAACAAGACCGGGTGGTGGAGTATGGAAAATGCTACATCCGCAGCGACAAGTTTTCCTTCCGGGTAGACTATGGCGCAGAAGCATAAGCGAACTGTGTGCTGAGCCAAAAATCATGGCATTAGGTTTTGGGAATGCTATAATAGCTTCAGAATGGCGAAGGCCAGTGGCCCGTTAAATTAAGAAAGGAAGTTATGCAAATGCCCTTCATTCATGTAAAAACAAACCTCCCCCTGTCTGCCGATAAGGAAACAGCCATCAAATCCGCACTTGGAAAAGATATTGAGCTGCTGCCCGGCAAAAACGAAAATTGGCTGATGGTGCAGCTTGAGCCGGAATGCCGCCTTTGGTTCAAGGGAACCGATGCGCCTGCGGCTCTGGTGGATGTTTCAGTGTACGGCGGCGCCGAATCCCGGCACTACCAGGCCTTTACCGCCCAGGTGTGCGCGCTGCTGAACAATGAGCTGGGGCTTGACCCTGCCCGGGTGTTTGTCAAATATGCATCCACGCCGGACTGGGGCTGGAACGGCAATAATTTCTGATCAGGCGGGGATTTGGCATTCCCGGCAAAACGGAAATGCGTAAAAAGCCTCAAGATGTAAAGTGAATTCGTCCTCATTTGACGGCGGGATAGGTCGCCTGCGCGAAGTATGCGGGGCATTATCCGGCCTTTTTAGGGTTGTTGGCGATCTTGATCCAAACGATAGAATATGATCAAAGAAGACCTCCTGTGCAGAGTATGTCCGCAGAGATATATTGAGAATGGGATAATCCAATTTTCAATATTCTGCTTTTTTTACTCACAATTTCCGTACATTTCAGTTATATGATCAAGATACAAAGCACTGCACTAAGGCAGTACTCGCAAGAAAGGATGATTATTATGAAAAAGAAAAAACTATTTCTTCTGATCAGCATTGTGACTGTTTTGCTGGTTGGTGTTGCCTCCGTATCGTATGCCGCAACCGCGTACAATTCTCCGGCCGAGATTATTGCCGGATTGACCGGCAAAAGCGTTGATGAAGCGGTAGCTGACCGTCAGGCCGGCAGCTCATACGGGGCACAAGCCAAGGAAGCTGGCAAGCTGACCGAATTCCAGACCGCCAGGCTGGAACTGTACAAACAAAATCTCGACCAGGCTGTCGCTGATAAGCGGATTTCTCAGGAAGATGCCGACAAGCTTTATGAAGCAATGAAACTGAGAATAGCCAATTGCACGGGTGACGGCACGGGCCAGGGCGCTGGCAACGGCATCGGACGCGGCATGGGCATGGGCATGGGCGCAGGTGGCCGCGGCATGGGTCGAGGCGCAGGTGGTTCGGGTGCAGGTTTGGGTTGTGGCACCTGTACAGGCACTACAGCTAATCCGTAATCAGGAAGACAAAACAGGGCCGATCCGGTTTTACGCCGGATCGGCTTTGTTTTAACAAAATCCCCCCTGAAAATGCAATTTTGAATGATTCGGAATAAGCAACGCATGAATCAATCCGGAGGTGTTCGATGAAAGTCAACAAAATAGCCCGCTTGGCCCGATGGATCCTGCTCGCTCTCTTGCTGGTTTGGATCACTTATGAATCCGCAATGCACCAGATCCTGGGCGGCGGCAAGTCTCCATCGGTCCATGCCCTGTGCCCATATGGTGCGATCGAAAGCCTGTATGCCATTTTGGTTTCAGGTACATTACTGCAAAAAATATATTCAGGCACCTTTTTGCTGCTTGGCATAACCATTCTGATCGCTGTACTGTTCAGGCGAAGTTTTTGTGGCCTTTTGTGCCCGTTTGGCGCTTTACAGGAGTTATTCGGACGAATCGGCCTGAAGATCTGGAAAAAACGGCCAATGATTCCGGTCAAGGCCGATCGGATCCTGCGCTACTTAAAATACCTCATGCTTGTCCTGACTGCGGTCATGGCCTGGCGGCTTGGCCGACTTTGGATGGCGCCGTATGACCCCTATGCAGCCTATGGCCATATAGCCAATATTGCCGGTTCAATTGCGGAAGATCCCTGGACTGTCATCGGCTTCATCTTGCTGGGCATCACCTTGATCGGGTCTTTCATTTATGACCGGTTTTTCTGCAAATACCTGTGTCCGGCCGGCGCATTATATGCCATTGCCGGTAAAATCAGCCCGACCAGGGTTGTTCGCGATAACCAGGTTTGCATTCATTGCAATTTATGCAGCAAAGCCTGCCCTGTGAATATTGACGTTGCCAAAATTGACCAGGTAACTACTGCGGAATGTATAAACTGCAACGAGTGCGTGGCGGTTTGTCCGAAAAAAGGCGCTCTGTCTGTCAAGATATTCAAAAAATCCATCTCGTTGCTGGTTGTTTTGCTTCTGGTCGCAGGATTGTTTTTCATCCCGGTCTTCGTTGCCCAGGCCACAGGGAATTTCCAGGTTCTGCCAGAATCGCTAAAGACCGGTGAAACAGGATCTTTTAACGAAGTCAAAGGGTATATGACCATTGCGGAAGCGGCAGAAGCAGTAGGGCTAAGTGAAAAAGAGTTCTACGTCCTGTTTAAAATTCCCGAATCCATATCTTCGGATACCCGGATGAAAGATATTGCCAATATCGTTGCGGGCTATAGTTTTGATACGATAAAAGACTCGCTGAAATAGTTTTAACTCTTGGCCTTATAAAACCTGAAATTAAAAGGGGCAGTCTCGTGGTAGTTTTTTTGAAACTACTTTTGAGATAGCCCCCTTTTTCGTTTGGCAGATGTTGTCGTTCAAGCGCCCAGTTTTGCTTCGATTTCCTTTTTCAGAGCTTCTTTGGACTTGGCGCCGACACTTTGCATGATCACTTTATTGCCTTTGGTCATTGCCAATGTCGGAATGCTCACGACTTTAAAGGCCGCGGCAATTTCTTGCTGTTCATCGACATTGACTTTTCCAACTTTGATTTGATCGGCCATTTCATCAGCCAACAGGTCAATTGTGGGGGCAATCATGCGGCACGGCGCGCACCATGTCGCCCAAAAGTCAATAAGCACAGGCTTTTCCGAGTTAATCACCTCGGCTTCGAAATTTTCTGTGGTTATGGTCACTACATTTTTATTAGCCATCAATTTCAACTCCATTCATTTTTGGTTTTGACTTGATTATAATGGCCGGTTGTACAACTTGCAGTGACCTTGTCACATATTTGACCGGCATTCGGGATAGAATGGAGAATGATGTTGTTAGAGCTCGTTACCTCAAAACTTATGGTATAATGCTCCCAGATGGGAAATGACCGAAAACATATTGCCCCGGAGCGTGTACGATGTTGGTTGAAGAGAAAAAGCAGTCCATTTCCGGTCCGATCCTCATAACTTTGGCAGCGCTGCTTTGGAGTACGGCAGGATTGCTGATCAAGTATGTGCCCTGGCATCCCCTGGCTATCACTTCGACACGAAGTTTTCTGGCAACCCTGATTTTTTTGGTTGCCTATCGGCAGCGCCTGTTTCGAAAGCCCAACCGTTTAACCTGGATATCCGGCATTGCGGTCATTTTGACCCAGACCGGCTTTGTTATCGCCAACAAACTGACGACAGCCACCAATGCGATCATGCTGCAATATGTTTCGCCCCTTTTTATCGTCCTGCTGGGCGCCCTGTTTTTTCATTATCGGCCGGCCCGGCGTGAAGTGGTCACCCTGCTTATTGCCATCTTCGGCATTGTCCTGTTTTTCTTCGATGACATCTCGCCGGGCAACCAAATCGGCAATCTGCTCGCCCTGTTTACCGGCCTGACTTTTTCGATTGTCATTCTTTTAAACAGCCGATCGGAATGCGACACGCCGGTGGCCTTGTTTATTGGCCAGTTTGGCACATTCCTTCTAGGTTTGCCCTTTGTCTTCACTGTCCGGGATTGGGATGTCCTGCCCGTTGTTTCGATTTTTCTATTGGGTATTTTCCAGCTTGGCCTGGCCTATTTGTGCTTTAGCGCCGGCATCAAGAAGACCAAACCGCTCAATGCCAATCTGCTGGCCATGATCGAGCCGATCATGAACCCGGTTTGGGTTTTCCTGTTTCTTGGCGAAAAACCGGGCTTGCCGGCCCTGACGGGCGCGGTGATTGTCATTGCCGCCGTCACTTATCTCAACAGCGGCAAACTCAAAAACGCAAAAAATCAATAATTTTCAGATTTGTTTCGATAATTGGCGATTGCCTTGCCGATCTCCACGATCCCAAGCAGCGCCAACGCAAATCCCACAACCCAGCACCACTCTTCCGCCGAGAGCGGTACAATGCCCAGAATTTCACGCAAACCGGGTATCAGGAACGCGATCAGGGCGGTCAGCAACCCTGAAAGGACAGCCCAGATCAGGGGCTTGTTGGCACTGAGCCTGTTCATGCGCCAGAGGGGCAAACGCAGGCTCCGATAAGCGAAAATATAGATCATGGAATTGATGGCAAAACTGGCGAAGGCGATGCTTCGGCCTTCGGCCGCATTATTGTGGACATGATAATAATGGCCAAAGAGAAACAAGACAAAGGCGGCGCTGGCCATGCTGATGACGATGATCAGAAATACCGCCAGCTTTGTCAGGATCGGATCATGCAGCGGCCTTGGCTTTTCGTCCATGATGCCATCTTCTTTAGGCTCAAAGCCGAGCACGATATCGGACGGGCCATCGCAAATCAAATGGATCCAAAGGATCTGGGCGACCGCCAATGGGACGGGCCAGCGGAAAAGCATGGCACAAAAAATCGCCAGCACTTCAGCAAACGAATTGGACAGCGTGTAGGCAACGACTTTGCGGATATTGGCGAAGATGATCCGCCCCTCTTCGATGGCGGCCACGATGGTTCTAAAATTGTTATCCAAAAGGATCAGGTCGGAAGCCTCTTTCGCGACATCTGTCGCACTGCCGACCACTACGCCGATATTGGCGCATTTTAACGCCGGCGCATCGTTGACGCCATCCCCGATCATGGCGGTAATTTCGCCGTTGGCTTGCAAGGCGCGGATGATCCGGAATTTATCCTGAGGGCGGATCCGGGAAAATACCGCAGTTTGATCAACTTGCTTCTGGAGTTCCTGATCGGTCATTGCGCCGATCTTTTCACCTTCAAGAAGCTGGCTGCCCGGCTGCATCAAGCCAAGACTTTGGGCAATGCTTTCGGCCGTTCGCCGATAATCGCCGGTGATCATCTTGACCTTTATGCCGGCATGCTGAGCGACCTGTATAGAAGACAGAACGCCTTCGCGGATAGGGTCTTCCATGCCAAGCAACCCGGCCCAGGTATAACCCCGGCAATCTTCCATGACACCATCCGGCCGGAAAGCCAAGCCGATCAGCCGAAGGCCGAGGCTGGCCCATTCGTCAATTTCTGCCAGGATTTTCTCATGATCCTCACGTTCGATGTTGCACATGGCCAGGACAATTTCCGGCGCCCCTTTTAAAAAGAAGAAGCGGGCAGCTTGAAACAGTTCGCCTTCGACAGCCGTAATCATATATTTTTTTTCGCTGGTAAACAAATCCTCCGCAATCCGCCTGGAATGGTCATATAGCCGCTGTGGACCGCCGGGCTCAAGACTTTCGGCTTTTTCCCAAATTGCGATGTCGACCGGCCCTTCGAGATTATTGCATAGCACCATGGTCTGCCAGGCCATCGTCTCGTCCTTTTGATCGATATGGCTCACCCGCATCCGCCCTTCGGTCAGCGTGCCCGTTTTGTCGGTGCAGATTACGGTAACCGAACCCAAAGTTTCGACCGCCAGAAGTTTTTTGACCAGGCCATTGCGCTTTAAGATCTTGCGCATGCCCAGCACCAGGATCACGGTCACCGCGATCAAAAGCCCTTCCGGAACTGCGGCGATCGCCAGGATGATCGACGTGCGAAGCATGTCCAGAAACGCGCGGCCCAGAAATATGCCAATAATCAGGATGATCAGGGTAAAGCCGACGACAACAGCGGTCAGGATTTTGCTGAAAGCTTTTAGCCGGACTTGAAAGGACGTATCCTCTTCCTTTTGTCCGCCGAGGCTGGCTGCGATCTGGCCAAGTTCAGTCATAAGGCCGGTTTTTGTCACCTGCATGATTCCCCGACCCGTCACGATCGTACTGCCCATGAAAATGTCCGCCGGTCCGGCCGCCTGTTTATTGACCGGTTCGCTTTCCCCCGTCAGGATGGATTCATCGCAGGCAACCATCGTCGATTCCAGAAGAACGCCATCGCCTGGCGCCTTTTCACCGGCATTGACGATGACCAGGTCGCCGGGAACCAATTCCCAGATCTCCACCTCTTGCCGGATATTTTCCCTGATAACGGTTGTAGTTGGCTTAAGCAGATTTTTGAGCGCCTGGTAGGTTTGCTGCGCCTTATATTCCTGGATAAAGCCCAGGATGACATCGACGATGACCACAATCATGATAACGGAAAAATCGCTGACTTCCTGCAAAGCCAGGGAAACGCCGGCGGCAATCAAGATAATGTAGACTAAAGGGCTTTTAAACTGGTTAAAAATGATAGACCAAACAGATACCCGCTTTTCACCGGGCAAGCGGTTTTCACCATACTGGCTTCGCCGCCAGAGGATTTCATCATTGTTTAAACCGGACAATGGAGCTGGCTGATCGGCTTTTATCCTATCCATAGATTTTCCCTCACAATTGTGACTTACAATCTATAGATTCATTATGGGTCAAGCCTCTTCTTTTTCAAGTTCAAGATTTTTGACAAATTCCGGGGGCTCCAGATTGTTTTTGTTCCAGTAGGCGTTGACACAGTCGGCACAGGTCCTTTTGGCTTCTTCCCAATTGTTGACTTCAGCGATGTCTTCCTGGCTGATTCGGCCTTCGGCGGCGTAAGTGATGTTCAGGCAAAGCGGATTGGCAATATCCTTGCTCAGCAAGGGGCAAAAGAAAGATGCACTGTTCATTCGTCTCACCTCCTGCACATATTATAACATGCTGGCTTAATCTGTGAATAGCGCCAACTGAAGGCTAATTGCTGCCCGTTGCCGAACAGGAGGGACCCATGCGCAAGCGTGCAGCAATTAGCGGTTTTTCAGTTGCGAACCATCTAAATTCTCTCTTTAAGTTTCAAGAGGAACTCTTCGGTACCGACGATGGTTTTTTGAGGCGCTGCTGAAAGCTGGTTGAGATCTTTGGTGATAATGCCGTCTTCAATCATCTTGATCGATACTTTCTCCAGCTTGTCGGCAAAGTTTACCAGATCGATGTTGCCATCAATGCTGCCGCGTTTTTTAAGCGCGCCTGTCCAGGCAAATAGGGTTGCCATGGAGTTGGTGGAAGTCTTTTCGCCCTTCAGGTGGCTGTAATAGTGTTTTTGGACTGTGCCATGGGCGGCTTCAAATTCGTAGTATCCCTGCGGCGATACGAGAACGGAGGTCATCATCGCCAGACTGCCGAATGCGGTGGCGACCATGTCCGACATGACGTCGCCGTCGTAGTTCTTGCAGGCCCACAGAACGCCGCCTTCGGAGCGGACGATCCGGGCGACCAGGTCGTCAATCAAGGTGTAGAAATATTCGAGGCCGGCTGCTTCAAAACGATCCTTGAATTCCTTCTCGTAGATTTCCTGAAAAATATCCTTGAAATTGTGGTCGTAGATTTTGGAAATGGTTTCTTTGGTGGAAAACCACAGGTCGATTTTCTGGTCAAGGGCATAGGTGAAGCAGGATTTGGCGAAATTGATGATCGAGTCGTCAAGGTTGTGCATGCCCATGACGACGCCTTTGTCCTTGAAATTGTGCACCAGTTGGCGTGTGACCTGGCCGTCATCGGCAGTGTAGACCAGTTCGACTTTGCCCGGTTTGTCGACACGGATCTCGGTGTTTTTATAGATGTCGCCATAGGCATGCCTGGCAATCGTGATCGGTTTGGTCCAAGTGGGGATATAAGGCTTTAAATTGCTGACAATAATCGGCGTACGGAAGACGGTGCCGTCAAGAATGCTGCGGATTGTGCCATTTGGACTTTTCCACATCTGTTTCAAGTCGTATTCCTTGACGCGGGCCGCGTTTGGCGTAATCGTCGCGCATTTGACGCCGACGCCGTACTTTTTGATGGCATTGGCCGAGTCGACTGTGATCTGGTCGTTGGTTTCATCGCGCTTTTTCAGACCCAGGTCATAGTACTCCGTATTCAGGTCGATGTACGGTTTAAGGAGGATTTCTTTGATCATGTCCCAAATGATTCTTGTCATCTCGTCGCCGTCTATTTCGACTAGGGGGGTTTTCATGGCAATCTTTTTGCTCATTTTCAATTCTCCTTTTATTCAAAAAAGTCTGTTCATTTTTTTAGATCAGGTGATGCTGGCTTTGATCCAAGGCAGTTTACCGCCGGTTTTCAAGATCTCGGCATCCAGCGGGGACAAGGTATGACATAGTTCGATCCGGATTCCTTTGGTCAGGTTGTTTATGAAAACTTCGCCCTGAAGATCGCCAATCTGGACGTCCAGTTCATCGCCGAGCTCAATCCGGTCGTAATCGGCCGGGTCTTTGAAGGTCAGCGGCACAATGCCAAAATTGATCAGGTTGGCCAGATGAATGCGGGCAAATGATTTAACGATGACGGCCTTGACGCCCAGATATTTTGGCGCCAGAGCGGCATGTTCACGGCTGGAGCCTTGTCCGTAATTGTCGCCGCCGATGATGAATCCGCCTTTTTTATCAATGGCGCGCTGATAGAAGCCGGGATCGACCGACTCGAAGACAAATTTGGCGATTTCCGGAATATTGCTGCGCAGCGGCAGGATCTTGGCGCCGGCCGGCATGATGTGGTCGGTTGTGATATTGTCGCCGGTCTTGATGATGACCTGGCCGCCAAGATTATCCGAGAGCGGCGGGAAATCCGGCAATGGTTTGATATTCGGGCCGCGGATGATGGATACTTTTCTGGCTTCTTCCGGCGGCAGCGGGCGAAGGATCAGATTGTCATTGATCGAGTAAATTTCCGGGAGATCGGCGACCGGGCATTCGCCCAGCGTGCGCGGATCGGTGATCACACCGGTCAGGGCTGTCGCGGCTGCGACTTCAGGGCTGGCCAGGAAAACGCCTGCGTCTTTAGTTCCGCTGCGTCCTTCAAAATTCCGGTTGAATGTCCGGACTGACACGCCTTTTGAACAAGGGGCGCCGCCCATGCCGATACATGGCCCGCAAGCATTTTCCAGGATTCTGGCGCCGGCTTTGACCAGGTCTTTCATTTCGCCGCTGTCGATCAGGTGTTCAACAACCTGGCGTGATCCTGGGCTGATGGTCAAATGCAGATTTTCTGAAACGGTTTTCCCTTTCAGGATGGCGGCAACAACTTTGAGATCCCTTAAAGAGGAGTTGGTGCAAGATCCAATGGCCACCTGGTCGACTTTCTGGCCGGCGACTTCCCGCACGGTTTTGACGTTTCCCGGGCTATGTGGCAGCGCAATCATCGGCTCCAGCCGGCTTAAGTCGATTTCGATAATCTCGTCGTAGGCTGCGCCTTCGTCTGCCAGGATTTCCACCCAGTCGGATTCGCGGCCTTGTGCTTTGAGAAATTCGCGGGTCACTTCGTCGCTTGGGAAGATGCTGGTTGTGCAGCCGGTTTCGGTTCCCATGTTGGTGATGGTCGCGCGGTCGGGAACGCCAAGGGTTTTCACGCCGGGACCGCAGTATTCGAGCACCTTGCCGACGCCGCCATTGACATTGGTCTGGCGCAGCACTTCAAGAATGACGTCTTTGGCCGAAACCCAGGCGGGAAGCTTTCCTTGCAGATGGACACCCACGATTTTCGGATACTTGACCCGGAACGGCGATCCGGCCATGACGACTGCGACATCAAGGCCGCCGGCGCCGACGGCGAAGCAGCACATACCGCCGGCAGTCGGCGTATGGCTGTCCGATCCGATCAAGGTTCTGCCCGGCTTGGCGAAACGTTCCAGATAAACCTGGTGGCAGATGCCGTTGCCCGGCTTGGAAAAGTTGATGCCGTATTTTTGGGCAACGGTTTGCAGGTACAGATGGTCATCGGCATTTTTAAAATCTGTTTGCAACGTGTTGTGGTCGACAAAACTGACGCTTGATTCGGTCCGGACATAATCGATGCCGATTGCCTCAAACTGCAGATAAGCCATGGTTCCAGTCGCGTCCTGAGTCAGGGTGCTGTCGATTTTCAAGGCGACTTCCTGGCCGATCACAGCATTGCCTTCGACAATATGCTTTTCAAGTATTTTTTCGGTTACTGTTTTCATCAAAATAAACCTCCTGCATGATTTTGTTGTTAATATTTTTGGCTGGGCGGCATCCGGCGATGCCATGCCGATTGCTTTTGGTGATACCTCCTCTTCATTTTTGCTTGAAATAAAGCAGATAGGCAACCGCCAGCAAATCGGCGCAGCCTCCTGCGCTGATATTGTTCTGGATAAAGCTGGCATCCAGGCGCTTAAGCTGTGTCATAAGGCATTCAACGGTCAAGTCTTTTTGCGAAATCAGGTTCTTGGCTTGTTCCTGGATAAGCTGCAGGGTTTTTAAACCCGCACGGCTGATGATGTTGGTATCCTGCACCCTGGTCAGAAGATGCAGAAGGGCGACCGCTCCGGCATCATTAACCGTATAGCCCTGGGTCGTCAGCATGTTGATGATCGGCAAAGCGGTTTGCCTGACGCTTGGGAACCCTGCGGCAGCTTCACCGCGGATCCCCTTGATCCCCGAAGCGGCAAAAATGTTTTCACCATGTGTTTTCGCATTGGTCCTGGTCACGCCGCTTAGATCATCTTCGGCACCTGAGGCAATAAGGGCGCAGCAATCCAACAGATTGTCCGTGTCTTCCGGCAGTCCTCTGGCGTGCAGATAACCTGCCGCCGCGCAGATGATGCCCAGGGAAAAGACCAGCCCTTTATGGGTGTTGATTCCATTTGTTGCGGCAAACATCGCGTCTTCGGCAAGCTGCCCCGTATACCGGATCGAGGCCAGCAAATCTTTTGGCTCGCCGGCAAACGCAAGCCCCTGCCTGGCAATGTCCCTGAACCAGGAGGTGAGGGCGGTTGCACTGTCGATAAAAGTAAAGGTGTCCATGTCGTCATGCGCGCCATTGTTGTCGCGATCGACAAGCCCCGGCTTCGGGGTCGTATTGACTTCATACAAAAGCGCCCTGGTCGCCAGCCTGGCCATACAGTCCGCATATTGCTGATCGAAATAATTCCGGATCAGCATTCGCGTCTGCCTGTCCAGATCTTCCAGAGAGTGACTGCGGCTGCGTGCGCAAGCGGCCGCCGGATTATCGCAAAGCAGGCATTTCCGCTCGGCCAACCCGAGGTCCTGCCGCGATATCTTTCCTCTGCCTAATAGCAGCACGTCGATGTCAAACAGCCGGCCAATGGCGGACTGGTCTTCAATGGCCACGGTTTGCCGCTTGATTTTTTCCGGAAGGGCATCGACGATCATATAGCATTCGTACCCTGTTTTTTCGATCCATTCCTCGAAGAAAGCAACTTTCATGTGATGCCGGGCCAATTGGCTCAGCATCAGGCGCTTGCCCTCGTCAAAAGCCTGCCTGGCCAATGGATAGGTCTTGGTCGGCCCGGCAATGTTGAGCGTAAAACAAATCAGGGGCAACTGGTAGGATTGAAGCAGATTCATTTGCCGTGCGGCGCGCAGTTCTCTGGCCGCCAGCATTTCCTCCAGCGAAACCAGCTCAAGGCTGGTGGAATTCGAGATTTTGCATTCAAAAATATCTTTGATCATATCAGTTTTTACTTGCCGCCAATATTTCGGCAAGCTTTCTCCCGTCTTCGGACACTAAATAGTCAAAAGTCGCTGGCGGCACCAATTTTTTGATTTCATCATAATTTTGCCCGGCCATAAGCCTGCGAACCTGCGAAGCGCTGATGGCTTCATCGTTTTCAATTCTGCGCGGCAATTCGACCACTTCAATCCCCACCGTCGGCAGATAGCGGATCATCTGCTGATTATAACTGGCAGTCACGGGGCAAAACGGCTCTGTCCCGACGAACCGGCGGGTGATGTTCAAAGGCTTGGCGAAATGTTCGGCAAAAATGGCAAGATCCAGGGCACAGCTGATTTGTTCTGCCTTGGCCTTGTCTTTTAAAAAGTATTGGGGAAAAGTTGCGGATGAAATGAGATAGTCGCCAGTTGGGTGAACCAGAACATTCTTGATTCCGGCCGCAGCCTTTCTGGCTAATTGCAGGCGAACCGCGGCAGGGAAAAGGGAACGGTCCTCGGACAAGACAAACACGTGCAGAAGATCGCATCGTTTGGCGGCTTGCTCGATCAGATAGAGGTGGCCGTTGGTGAAGGGATTGGCATTGGCCACAACACAGCCGATAATGCCGTCAACCGTCGGACATTCCAAAGCCCTGACAAAATTTTGGATGCCGTTTTTGCGGTTTTCCATCAGCAAGGCATCATCGGTTGCGGTAATCGGGTAAAAGCCCAACTCGGAAAACAAGCTGCGGTTCCAAGGGCTGGTGTAAAGGAAAAGGTGGTTGATATTCTCCGACATTGCCTGCTTGACAAGCTCCGTAATGATTCTGGCGGCAAGCCCCCCGCCTTGATGGCTGGGGGAAACGGCGATGCATTTAAGCACGTTTCGCTGTCTCGAGCCGGTCGCCAGAATTTGATCGTTGTCCATCAAGATGACCGAGAATTCGATTCCCTCCTCGTAATCAAGGGCATTATCGATAAGAAAAGCTTTCAGCAAGCCTAGCTTTTGGCCGGTAAAGGGTCTGCCCAGGATCGTTTCCATTTTATCTCTCCCGCTTGATGATCAGTACTTGACCTGGCGAATCACATCGATGATGGTGTTATCGCGATAGGCCACAACGCCAACGATTTTGTCGGCATATTCAATGGGCTGGGGCTTGCCGACAATGTTTTCGGCCATTTCCTTCAATTCTTCAATGGTGCATAAAGGAATGCCGGCTTGCTTTAATCGGGCCATCAAATTCTTGCGGTGAGGATTGACTGCGATGCCCCGTTCAGTCACAACGACATCAACTGTTTTTCCCGGGGTGACCACGGTATTGACTTTTTCGACAATACTCGGGATGCGGCCGCGGATCAGTGGGGTGACGACGATTGCCACACTGGCGCCGGCAGCCGTGTCCGGATGTCCGCCAACCGCGCCGCGGATGACGCCGTTGGAGCCTGTCAGGACGTTGACGTTGTAATCGGTATCGATTTCCATGGCGGATAGAACCACGACATCCAATTGATTGACAGCTGTGCCGAGATTGCCGGGGCTGGCATAATAGGATGCGGAAATCTGCTGATGGAAGCGGTTGTTTTTCAAAGACTCCGAAGCCTGCAGGTCGAAAGATTGGACGTCAAGGATTTTTTTAATCAATCCTTCCTCATGCATGTCGACAATGGAACCGGTGATGCCGCCAAGAACAAAGCTCGCCTTGATGTTCTGAGCGATCATTTTCTCCCGGAGAAAACGCGCGGCAGCCAACGAAGCGCCGCCGGAACCCATCTGCAAGGAAAAACCATCGACGAAGCGGCCGCTGGCTTCGATAACATCGGCGGCAGCCTTGGCGATCAGCAGCTCTTTGGGATTGGTCGTGAAGCGCGTAGCCCCGCTCATGATGCCTTTGGGATCGCCGATATTTTCAACCTCGACAATATAATCCACGTCGTTTTCAGGAATGCCGAAAGGCGCATTGGGATAGGGCACGATATTGTTTGTGATGATAATGGTCTTGTTGGCATATTGGGCATCGACTTTGGCATAGCCTAAAGAACCGCAGCTGATGCCGTTGTCATTGTCGCGGGAATAGCCATTCGCATTGCCATAAGGATCGCAGGACGGCGCACCGAGAAAGGCGACATCAATCTTCAATTCTCCGGTTTCGATCGCATAGGCGCGGCCGCCATGTGAACGGAAAATGACCGGGACGTCCATCAGGCCATTGGAAACCGCTTCACCCAGAACGCCGCGCAAACCACTGGTTTCAATTCTTCTGATGACGCCGTTCCGAATATGCTGGACAAGCGGCTCATGAATGTCCGTCAAGGAACTGGCGGCAACGGTCAAATTCCGGAAACCCATCTGGGCAAGCTGGCTGATGACCATGTTGACGATATAGTCGCCATTGCGGAAATGATGATGAAAGGAAATGGTCATGCCATCTTTCAAGCCAGACAGGCGGATGGCTTCCTCCAGGCTCGGGACCATTTTATTAACCTGTTTTTCGCGCTGGGCGAGCGTTTTGGAATCTTTAATCAGTTTTTCCGGCTTAAAACTGCCGTGCAGCGCTTTCAGCTCGCCATAGTACGGCATTTTTTCGAGTTCTTGATTATTATACATGGCTATCATCTCCTTTAAGCACACCGGCAGCTCTAGCCAGATCTAAAAGATGGCTGGCGCGGTCGACTACCGGCTTGTCGATCATCTTGCCGTTCAGGGCGATGACTCCCGAGCCTTTTTGATGAGCCTGCTTGATAGCTTCCATGATCGCCAGCGATTTCTGGATTTCCTTCTCTGAAGGCGTGAAAATTTCATGAACCGGTGCAATCTGTTTGGGATTGATGACGCTTTTGCCGTCAAATCCCAGCTGCTTGATCAATTTGACTTCGTTTCTGAAACCTTCTTCATTATTGATATCGGAATAAACCGTATCGATCGCATCAAGCCCTGCAGAGCGGGCCGCCAGCAAGATCATGCTGCGGCCGAGCAACAATTCGATGCCTTCAGCGGAACGGTTGGTTTTCAAATTGGTCACATAGTCTTCCGCGCCAAGCGCAATGGCGATCAGCCTTTTGCTCGCTTTGGCAATCGCCTGGGCATTTAAAACACCATTGGCCGATTCGATAGCTGCCATCATTTTGGTCGAGCCGACTGGAAGATTGTTTTCGGTTTCGATGCGGGCGATCTCCCGCTCACAGTCGACGATATCCTGGGCCGAATCGGTCTTGGGCAGCCGGATGACGACCTTGCCGGTGCTGACGATTGCTTCGAGGTCGTCGATTCCGGTCTGGCTGTCGAGCGAATTGATCCGTACCACCAGTTCGACACTGCCAAATTTCAAGGTTTTTAGCGCATTGGACACCAAAAACCGGGCGGAATCCTTTTCTGATACAGAAACTGAATCTTCGAGATCAAACATGATGCAGTCCGGCTTGTAGATCGGCGCATCCAGAATCATTCCCGGATTATTACCCGGTACAAAGAGCATCGTTCTCCGCAACCGTTTCATACTTTATTGCATCTCCAATCATATGATGTAATCTGTGCAGCCCGGTAAACGGCTGTCGTGACACGGGCCTGGATTGTGCAGTCCAATGCGCCTTTATCAACAATGGAAATAGCTGCAGCATTCACGCCCAATTGTTCGACGGTTTCCAGAACCTTCTTTTTGATTTGAGCGCCATACTGCCGTTCCACCGAACTGCGCAGATCAATGACGATGCCGGACTGTTCACGAGGCTCGATCTGCACCATTGCATCACTCGACTCCATCGTTCCGGCTACCGCGGCTATCTTGATCTCCATATTTATCCTCCTTGGTCCAGAAAATAGATTAGGTTGCCATACTTTCCCGTCTATAGTATCATGTGATTATCACAATCATAAACATTTTATAAGTTGATTAAATCACAACCATATGGCTGTAGCATAAAATTTTGGGAGGTGCTATACAATTTGAACTTTTTGAATCTGTATTATTTTACAGTCGTAGCCGAGGAGCTCAACATCACCAAAGCAGCCGAGCGGCTTTTTATCTCCCAGCAATCCCTGAGCAACCATATCCTGAAACTGGAAAAAGTCCTGGGGATCAAGCTTTTTGACCGCACACCGGCTTTTACGCTCACATTTGCCGGCAATCGTTTATTGAATGCCGCCGCTCAGATTTTGAATATCAAGCGGCAGATCATTATGGAAATTGACGATATCAACAACCATCGCCGCGGCGAGCTGCGCATCGGCATTTCCCATACCAGGGGCCGCGTCATTCTGCCCAAACTGCTTCCCGCATTTTGCGCCGCGCATCCTTTTATCGATGTCAGCATCACGGAAGGGAACTCGCAACAATTGGAAGATTGGCTGCGGCACGGCCGCATCGATTTGCTGATCGGGTTTGCGCCGATTTTGCTGGATGAAGCTGAAACAATGGATATTCTTCTGGAGCGGCTGCTTCTGGTCGTGCCCCGAAAAATCATGACCAGTCTTTATCCAGACAGCTATCAGGAAATGATCAACAAATTCCAGATGGACGTCGATGTAGCTGCCTTTAAAAACTGCCCCTATCTGATGATGTCGACCGAAAACAGAACCAGAACGATTTTTGACCGTTACATGCAGCATATTGCCATGCCGTTCAACATCATCCTGGAAATGGAAAGCATCGAGACTCTATTGTCTCTGGCTTGCGAGGGGATGGGCATAACCGTCTATCCGGAAATGTTCGTCAAGAACTTAAGCCCGTTTATTCGAAGCGACATTGACTCGCCGGTCTGCTTTTTCCCGCTGAACGATCCATCGACCATTGGCGATCTGGTTATCGCCTATCATCGCGACCGCTACTTGTCGGACTCCGCCAAGGATTTTATGACCGAGTGCACTAAAATCGATTATTTTTAAGCAGCGGCCATGTCGGCTTTTGCTTTTATTTTTTAGTAAAACCTTGGCTATCGATTTTGCCTTGCATATTTTTTGGGCGATAGATGGTAGGCATTTTTAAAAGCCCGAATGAAGTTGGAATAATCGCTGAATCCGCATCTTTGGCATACTTCTGCCAGATTCAGGTCTTCCTTCAGCAGTGATTTGGCAAAAATAAGCCGCTTCCGCTGGATATAGTTGTAAAGCGTGAAGCCGGTGTATTTTTTGAATTGCCTGGCCAGATGATACTTGCTGATAAAAACTCTTTCGGAAAGATTTTCCAGCGACAGATCTTCATGCAGATGCTGGTTGATGTACTGGATGATTTCAAAAATTTTCGGGTTGCTGATGACATCATCAGCAAGGCCGCCGTCATCGGACACTTCAAGGAAAGCCCGGTTGACATGGATGATCAGCTCGGTCAGATAGGCCCGGTTGAGAATGTCGCTGCCAAAGCTTGCCGTTGCATTGCTTTTAATCAGTTTGTTTAAAATGTTTTTAATGGTCGCCAGGATTTCGGCGTTGGGCCGCAACAGGTTGTTTTTGTTTTTGAATGGATGTTCAAAACAAAGAAGAAGATTGGACTGGTCATTGCACAGGCGCTTGATAAACTCCGGATTCACCCAGAGAACGATTCTTTCATAAATGCTGCCTTTTTGAATGTCAGGCTTATGCAATTCCTTGTTATTGATGACCAAAATATCATCGTGATTCAAGGCGTAGCATTTACCCTCGACAATATAATTGACCTTGCCGGATATGAAAAAATAGATTTCATAAAAGTCATGGTTATGATACTCGACTTCAATAGAGGGCTGATCCTTGTAATGAAAGATCTCATAATCCGGATTCACCATATATTGGCGGCTGGTAAAGTTTTGCTTAAGTTCGCTCATGTGATCACCTGTGATCAATTATAGAGCAATAATTACAATAAAACAAGCAAGTAATAGCTATTATATCGTATAAAAAGAATCTAAAATTGAATCATGAACAAGGAGGTTTTGAACATGAAAAAAGCAGATATTGGTTTGATCGGACTGGCAGTCATGGGCGAAAATTTGGTTATGAACATGGCCGGCAAAGGATTTACAGTAGCAGTATTTAACCGCAGCACGGAAAAAGTGACGAACTTTGTCCAGGGCCGCGCAAAAGGACAAAATATAATCGGGACCTATTCAATAGCCGAACTGGTGGAGAATCTGGAATCGCCGCGGAAAGTCATGATCATGGTCAAAGCCGGCAAACCGGTAGACGATTTTATCGAGCAGCTGATCCCGGTATTAAGTGAAGGCGACATCATCATCGACGGCGGCAACGCCCATTTTCCGGACACGATCAGAAGGGCCGGCTATGTGGAAAGCAAAGGCCTGTTGTATATCGGAACAGGTGTCTCCGGCGGTGAAGAAGGCGCTCTTAAAGGCCCGAGCATCATGCCGGGCGGATCGCCGAGAGCCTGGCCTGCCGTAAAGCCGGTCTTCCAGGCTATTTCAGCCAAAGTGGAAGATGGCAGCCCTTGCTGTGATTGGGTCGGCGACAATGGCGCTGGACATTTCGTCAAGATGGTTCATAATGGAATTGAATATGGTGATATGCAGCTGATCTGCGAAGCCTACCAATTGATGCGGGATCTTCTCGGCATGAGCGCGGAAGAGATGCATGAGGTCTTCAGCGAATGGAACAAAGGCGATCTGGACAGCTACCTTATTGAAATCACCAGAGACATTTTGAAATACAAGGACACAGACGGTCAGGCCATTGTTGACAAAATACTGGATACAGCCGGCCAAAAAGGCACAGGTAAATGGACTTCGATCGCATCTCTTGACGAAGGCATACCGTTGACCCTGATCGGCGAAGCCGTATATGCAAGGTGCCTGTCGGCAATCAAGGAAGAAAGAGTGGAAGCTTCAAAAGTGCTGTCCGGTCCGGCCAAAGCATATAACGGCGACAAGAAGGCCTTTATCGCAGACATTAAAAACGCGCTATACGCCTCGAAGATCGTTTCGTATGCCCAAGGCTACACCCTGCTTCGGGCGGCGGCCAAAACCTACGGCTGGGAACTGAAATACGGAGAGATAGCCTTGATGTGGCGCGGCGGCTGCATTATCCGCTCGGCCTTTTTGGGCAAAATCAAGGAAGCGTTCGACCGGAACCCGGCTTTGCCCAATCTTCTTTTAGACCCGTTCTTCAAAGAAAAAGTGGAATCATGCCAGAGCGGTTGGAGGCGTGCAGTGGCCACGGCGATGCAAAACGGTGTGCCGGTGCCGGCCTTTGCCTCGGCTCTGACCTACTTTGACGGCTATCGCTGCGAAAAGCTTCCGGCCAACCTGCTGCAAGCGCAACGCGACTACTTTGGCGCCCATACCTATGAGCGCATCGACAAGCCGCGCGGCGAATTTTTCCACACAAACTGGACCGGCGAAGGCGGATCGACAGCGGCATCGACCTATATTGTATAAAAATATTACCGATGAAGAAGCCATATATTTAATAAAAAAGGTAAAGGGGCGATACGATGGAACTGCCATTTTCAATAGACCTGAAAAATAAAACGGCGGTAGTAACCGGCGGCGGTGGAATTCTGTGCAGCAATTTTGCCAAGGCGCTGGCTGCCTGCAAAGCGAAGGTCGCGATCCTGGATTTGAGAAGCGAGGCTGCTGAAAAGGTTGCCGATGAAATCAATAAAAGCGGTGGCACGGCCATTGGCGTGGCGGCCAATGTCCTGGAACAAGAAAGCATGCGCTGTGCCCGGGACATCATCTTTAAGGCGTTTGGCCCCTGCGATATCCTGATTAATGGAGCGGGCGGCAACAATCCCAAAGGGACGACCACCAAAGAATATCTATTTGCCGAGGATCTGGCAGAAAAAAACGATCTGGTGACTTTCTTCGACTTGGATCCCAAAGGCATCGAGTTTGTCTTCAATCTGAATTTTCTGGGTACGCTTATTCCAACTCAGGCTTTTGCGGCCGATATGATCAATCGCCCGGGAACGGTCATCATCAATATTTCCTCGATGAACGCCTTCTGCCCTCTGACCAAGATTCCCGCCTACAGCGGCGCGAAAGCGGCAATTTCCAATTTCACGCAATGGCTGGCCGTACATTTCTCGAAAGTCGGGATTCGGGTCAACGCCATCGCTCCGGGCTTTTTCCAGACCCAACAGAATCAGGCGCTGCTGTTTAATGCTGACGGAACGTTATCGGAGCGGTCTGAAAAGATCATCAGCATGACGCCCATGGGCCGTTTTGGAAAAGAAGAGGAGCTTTTGGGCACGCTGCTCTGGCTGGTTTGCGACCAGGCTTCCGGGTTTGTCAACGGGACGGTAATACCGGTAGACGGCGGATTCTCGGCTTATTCAGGAGTCTAAAAAATGTTTGAAGAAATAATGGTATCCGAAACCGCGCAAGGGATCAGCGATCCTGAGCTTTATCAAGCTCTGGAAAAATCCCTGGAAAACCAGAAAAGCCTGAAGAAGGTGCTTCTGATACCGCCGGATTTGACCCGCATGCATTCCGGCGCAGGTAAAATAACGGCGTTTTATTACCAGATGCTGAAAGAGCATTGCGTCGTCGATATTTTGCCGGCTTTAGGAACCCATGAACCGATGACCGAAAAAGAAATCGAAGAATTTTTTGGCAAGGAAGTTCCCCCCAGCCGGATCATCCATCACAACTGGCGGACAGACGTGGTCAAAATTGGCGAGGTGCCTGGGGCATATGTCGCGGAGATTTCCGAAGGCCTGATCAAAGACCCGATAACTGTCGAAATCAACAAGACGCTTTTAGATCCGTCCTATGACCGGATCATCTCCATTGGCCAGGTTGTGCCGCATGAAGTGGTGGGCATGGCCAACTACAGCAAGAACATTTTTGTCGGCTGCGGCGGAAGCAGCATCATCAATAGCTCGCATATGCTTGGAGCAGTCTATGGCATGGAAAAAGTCATGGGCAAGGACCATTCGCCGGTGCGCAAGGTTTTTGATTATGCCGAAGAGCATTTCATTTCGAATCTGCCCTTGATGTATGTTCTGACCGTCACCACCCAAAACGATGCCGGAATGAATCTGCACGGCCTGTTTATCGGGCGAAGCCGCCGGTTATTTGAAGCCGCCGTGCATTTGAGCCAGGAAAAGAATCTGACCTTTGTTCCCCAGCCGCTTAAAAAAGTAGTCGTGTATCTGGACAAGCGGGAATTCAAGAGCACCTGGCTTGGCAACAAGGCCATTTACCGGACCCGGATGGCTATTGCCGATGGCGGCGAACTGATCATTCTGGCACCAGGCGTCAGAAAATTCGGCGAAGACGATGAAAACGACAAATTGATCAGGAAATACGGATATGTCGGGCGCGAGAAAATACTGGCCTTGTCCAGGCAGCATAAGGATCTCGGGAAAAACTTGTCCGTGGCGGCCCATCTGATCCATGGTTCGTCAGATGGAAGGTTCTCCATCACCTATGCGGTTGAAAAATTGACCAGATCTGAAGTCGAGCAGGCCGGATTCAAGTACATGAATCTTGCCGATGCCTGTAAAATCTATGATCTGCAAAAATTGAAAAACGGCTGCAACAAACTGGCGGATGATCAGGAAGTCTTCTACATCAGCAATCCCGCCCTTGGTTTGTGGGCCTGCCAATGCAACTTTTAATCATGGTTAACGGAATGAATGGAGGAAGTAAAAAATGAATATCAAACTTCGTGAATCCTATAAGTATTCGCTTGTTGTTCCCACCAGCATGGGCGTTCGCATAACCCCTGACAATGGCCAGCCGGTTCATTGCAGCGACAAATTCACGATGTATGCGACCAGCGCAGAAACCAATGTTGCCAGCATCTCGTCATATCTGGGCCTTCCGGTCAAGATCCTGACTTCGTTTGTCAAAGACAGCCCGATATCCGCTTTGATCAAAAGCAATCTTTCCAGCCGGCATATGGATTATGAAGGCAAAGATGTTCCTCAGGGCGGGCCCTGGGGCTACCGGCACCAGTTCAATATCGCCGACAGCGGCTATGGCGCAAGGGGCCCAAGAGTCCACAACGACCGGGCCGGTGAAGTGGGCAGGATCTTGAATGCCAAAGATTTCGATCTCGAGAAGCTCTTTGGCCAGGACGGCGTCCGGATTTTGCACCTTTCCGGGCTGATTGCCGCCCTTTCGCCCGAAACCAGCCAGTTTTGCCTGGCATTGGCCCGTACGGCCAAAAAATACCAGACCCGCATTTCATTTGATTTGAATTACCGGGCGTCTTTCTGGGACAAGCGGGAAAATGAGCTGGCTGCTGTTTTTAGCGAAATTGCCGGCTTGTCGGATATTCTCATCGGCAATGAAGAGGATTTCCAGCTCTGCCTGGGCATTGCCGGGCCTGAAGCCGGCGGAAAAGACATCGCCGCCAAAATCGACAGCTTTAAGGAAATGATTTTTCGGGTTAAAATAGCTTATCCGAATACGTCCGTTTTTGCGACGACCCTGCGTCAGGTTGTTGATGCCAACAAGCATCTTTGGGGCGCCATTATGCTGGAAGATGAAAACTGGCATGTGGCCGAACCGCGCGAGATAACCGTGCTGGACCGGATCGGCGGCGGGGACGGATTTGTCGGAGGAATGCTTTACGCCATCCTGAAAGGATTTAACCCCGGGCAGTGGATCCAGTTTGGCTGGGCAACCGGCGCTTTAGCTACCAGCCTATTGACCGACTATGCCATTCCGGCCGATGAGGAGCAAGTTTGGAGCATCTGGAAAGGAAACGCCCGGGTAAAACGCTGATCGGCGATTGTATTGGAGGTATATAGTCAAGATGAAACCTTTTATTCACGAGGATTTCTTGTTGCAAAACAAGACTGCCGTCAGGCTATATCACGACTATGTGGAAGGACTGCCAATCATCGATTACCATTGCCATATCAATCCGAAAGAAATTGCCGACAATCGCAAGTTCAATAATATTACGGAATTATGGTTAGGCAGCGACCATTATAAATGGCGGGCCATGCGTGTGCTGGGCATTGAAGAAACCTATATCACCGGCCAGGCAGACGGAAAAGAGAAATTTCTGAAATGGGCTGAAACGCTGCCCAATTGCCTGGGCAATCCGCTCTATCACTGGACTCATCTGGAGCTTAAGCGTTATTTCGGAATCGACCAGCTGCTTTCCGGGGAAAATGCCGGCGAAATCTGGGAAAAGTGCAATGCCAGGCTGAACGCGGACGACATGAGCGCGCGCGAATTGGTCAAACGGTCAAATGTCGAAGTCATCTGCACGACGGATGATCCGGCCGATTCTCTGGAATACCATCAAGCCATCGCGAAAGACAGTACTTTTGCAGTCAAGGTTTTTCCGGCGATGACCGTGAACCGGTGCTATCAAATCAATCAGGCGGGATTTCTGGATTGGCTTTCCCAACTCGACAAAATTTCCGGCATCCCGATAAACAGTTTGGATAGCTATAAGCAGGCTTTGCTGGACAGAATCCAGCATTTTGATGAAATGGGCTGCAAACTTTCTGATGTCGGGCTGGAAACGCCGGGCTTTGATGAAACGGCCGATGAAGAAGCTGCTGGCATTTTCCTTAAAGTCCTCGAAGGTAAAGACGTCACCGCCGAAGAAACCACCCAATTTACCAGCAACATGATCCTGTTTTTAGGCAAAGCGTTTGCCAACCGCCATTGGGTCATGCAGTTGCGTATTGGCGCAATGCGCAATAACAATGACCGGATGTTCGGAAGGGTGGGCCCGGATACCGGCTTTGACGCGATAAGCGATGAAAATTATGTCAAAGGCCTGGCAAAATTCCTGAATGCGCTGGAAAAAGGCGGCCAGCTGCCCAAAACGATCATTTACTGCCTGAATCCCCGGGACAATGAGGCTGTTGTGGCGCTAACCGGTTGCTTTCCGGGCAGCGGGACCGCCGGAAAGGTGCAGTTCGGCTCAGCCTGGTGGTTCAATGACCATAAAGACGGCATGGAGAAACAGATGACCGTATTAGCCAATCAGGCCCTGCTTGGCAGTTTTATCGGCATGACTACAGACTCCAGGAGCTTTACCGCCTATACCCGGCATGAGTATTTCCGCAGAATACTCTGCAATTTGCTGGGGAAATGGGTTGAATCGGGTGAAGTGCCCCAGGATATGGATTTACTTGGCAACATGGCCAGAAATATTTGTTATTTCAATGCCAGGAAATTCTTCGGCTTTTAATACGCGGCCAATTCAGTTTCAGTAGGCTTTTGCCGGATCGTCATTGCCGTAACGAAGAGCGTCCTGAAGGCTTAAAGGTTTAAGGACACCCTCGGACTCGCGGGTCAGGGCGGTCAAGATGATTCTTTCGGTTGCCGAGGTCCCCAGGCGAGTTGCTCCGCAGGCGATGAAAGCGAGCGCTGCATCCAGATCGCGGATCCCGCCGGAGGCTTTGACTTGGATCGTGTCCGGGCAATGGCTGCGCATCAGATGGACGTCCGCAAAAGTGGCGCCGCCGCTGCCAAAACCGGTCGATGTTTTGACAAAATCGACGCCAAGCCGGCTGCAGATTCCGCAGGCGGCGATTTTTTGCGCATCGCTTAGATAACAGGTTTCAAAAATGACTTTTAGCAGGCGGTTGTGCTTTCTGGTTACATCCAGGACCGCCTGAATGTCCGCTTCGACAAAAGCCAGGTTGTCGGACAAGAGACGACCGATATTCAGCACCATGTCGACTTCGGCGCAGCCGTCGCGGAAAGCCTGCTCGGCTTCGGCTGTCTTGCCGGCCGTCGAAGTTGTGCCGTGCGGAAAGCCAATGACGGTGCCGATTGCCGTGGTTGTGCCATAAAGCAGTGAAGCGGCGGCCGGAACGTCAGATGGCCGGACGCAGATGCTGCCGACTTCATACCTGGCGCACAGGCGGCAGGCTGCCTCGACTTCAGCCAGGGTGCTGTTGGGTTTAAGGACAGCGTGATCGATCATCCGGGCGATTTTGCGGGTTGTCAGCGATTCCATGGTTTCATCCCCTTTTCCACGATTCATCTTGCTTACAATACAATTTATTGAACCACTGCGATAATGACCGGTTCAGGTTTTGGCGCTTTGTTGCCGATTTGGATTGCCTGATCGAGAAGAGAATGAGCCAACCGGACTTTTTCTTCTGTCGCCGCCAGGATCGCGGCAATTTCATCGCCAGCTCCGATGTAGTCTCCCAGGCGATGCTTGAAGATGAATCCTGCCGCATAATCGATCGGATCCTCTTTGGCTTTGCGACCGCCGCCGGCTTCAACGAAGGCACGGCCGATTGCCGCCGTGTCCATGGCCGTTATAAATCCGCTGGTTGAAGCTTTTAACGTGCCGCGGCAAGCGGGCTGCGGCAATAATTGATAGTCATCGATGATTCGCGGGTCGCCGCCCTGATTGATGATGATTTCCCGAAACTTTTGCAAACCCGCGCCGGATTGCAGTTTATTTTGCAGCAAGCGGCGGGCACTTGTCGGATTTTCAGCCAAACCGGCCAAAATCAGCATCTGCGACCCCAAAACAAGTGTGACCTCAAGCAGATCGCCCAAGGCATTGCCTTTCAAAACTTCAATGGCTTCAATGACCTCCAGGGCATTGCCGACGTTCATGCCCAGCGGCTGAGACATGCCGCTGATGACCGAAACGACCTTCCGGCCGGCCAGCCTGCCAATGTCAACCATCGTCTGGGCCAGCTTTCGGGCACTTTCGAGATCCTGCATGAAGGCGCCGCTGCCGCATTTGACATCAAGAACGATCGCGTCGGCGCCTGCCGCGATTTTTTTGCTCATGATGCTGGCGGCGATCAAAGGGATATTGTCGATCGTGCCGGTAACGTCCCGCAAGGCATAGAGCTTTTTATCTGCCGGCGTTAAATTGTCCGATTGCGAAAGGATGACTGCCTGGCTTTGCATGACCAGATCTATAGCTTCTTTGGCAGACAGATGGACTTTAAATCCGGGAATGGATTCTAGCTTGTCGACCGTGCCGCCGGTAAAACCCAGGCCTCGTCCGGATATCTTGACAACAGGCGCACCACAGGCGGCAACCAGCGGCAGAAGGATCAGCGTGGTCGTATCCGCAACACCGCCGGTGCTATGTTTGTCGACTTTGATGCCGGGGATCCGGCTTAAGTCGAAAAGATCGCCGGAATGGGCCATGGCCAGCGTCAGTCCGGTCGTTTCAACAGGATCCAGACCGCGGATGAACATGGCCATCAGCATGGCGGCGATCTGATAGTCTTTCCAGCTGCCGTCACAAACGCCCTTGACAAAGGCAGCGATCTCATCGGCTGCCAGAGCCTGCCCTTGACGCTTTTTGATGATTAAATCCACAATACTCATAATGGCATTATAGCATATTTGCCAAAACTTCCGGCCTGAACCGGACCGGAAAACGCCGCGGATCGTTGTTGTCGATCCGGTAAACCGTTATAATAGATCCCACTGGTATTACACCAGGGAACAAAACGGATTTCCAGCAGGCTTTGTCCGCTGGTTATCCGGGAGGCCGGCAGTGGATCAGCGTCAGGAAATCAAACGTCTCGGACAGGCAATTGCACGACTTTCACTGCCTGTGTTGGTTGAACAATTTTTTATTGTCATTATGGGTATTGTCAACACCATGCTGGCATCGAATTTAGGCAAAGAAGTCATTTCCGCTATCGGCATGATCGATACCATCAGCAATATCATCATCTCTGTTTTTGGTGCGCTGGCTATTGGCGGCACGGTTGTGGTTGCCCAATACACCGGGCATAATGACGGCGAAAAAGCCAATCAGGCGGCTGCGCAAGCGTTAATGTCCTGTTTGCTGATCGCCGGCCTGGCTACGTTCCTGATCCGGATCTTTCAGCAGCCGCTGGTCCGTCTCTTGTTTGGCCAGGCCGATCCCCAGGTTTTCGCCAATGCCCTGTCCTATTTATCGGTAATCCTCTGGTCCTATATCCCGATTGCCCTGGTCAATATCGCGTTTGGCATCCTGCGAGGCGCCGGAGACACCCGGACTCCCATGAAAGTATCCATCCTGATGAACATTTTCAATGTTATTTTCAGCTATGTCCTGATCTATGGCATACACCTTGACTTTGGCCTTACAGTCGTGCAAACTCCCGGGTTTGGCATTTGGGGCGCTGCTTTGGGCCTGTCGCTGGCCCGCACGCTCGGCGCGATTCTGGTCTTGATCCCGCTGTTCCGCGGTTCGAAATTGATCCAGCTTGGCCGGCTGCGCCATTTCCGGATTCAGCCGGATATGCAGAAATGCATTTTCGGGCTGGGGATTCCGGCCAGTGCGGAGCAATTGATGTTCAATGGCGGCAAACTGATTGTTCAAACGTTTATTGTCCGGCTAGGCACAGTTGCGATGGCTGCCAATGCCATTGCAACCTCGATTGTCAGTATGCTGATTATTCCCGGGAATGCCATGGCGATTGCGGCAACTACCCTGGTTGGCCAGCAGATTGGCCGCGGACAGCCGAAAGAAGCGAAAAAACAGTTGATTTTCCTGACTGCCGCCGCATCGGTGGCTATCGCGATAATCAGCCTGATCTTGTGGCCGTTCCTGGATCAGCTGATCAGGCTCTACACCCATGACCAGTCGACAGTCAAGCTGACGTTCATGGTTATTTTAAGTACATTTATTGCGCAGCCCCTGTTCTGGGCGACTTCGTTCATCATGCCGGCTGGCCTTCGCGGAGCCGGAGATGTCCGATATACCATGACCGTCTCGATGATCAGCATGTGGTCGCTGCGAATATTGCTCGGTTATGTCTTTTCGGTTTTACTGCCCTGGGGCGTGCTTGGCATCTGGCTGGCCATGTATATCGACTGGGTCTTCCGTTCCGTTTTCTTCATGCGCCGTCTCCGGGGAGGCCACTGGCTGAAAAAAACTATTCCCTATTGAAACCGGCCAATTCGATCAGCTGGTCTGCCACGATCTGCCGATCGCGGTTGATTCGGGGAATCTGCTGCCAGCGCTCGTTGAAATAGTGCTCAAAGGCGTGCACCAGGGTCGCTTCGCGGGCAAATAGCTGATTCTGGCCGGCCTTGCTGCCCCAAACGGTTAAGAACGTATTGGATACGACCAGGTAGTTCGGCCAGACAGAGCGATTAAAAATATCCGACCGGGCCAGGGCGATTTCGTAGCTGTCGTCTTCTTTGACCGCCTGGGCCATTGTCAGCAGCATGTCCCGGTAATATTGGACCTTGACCTTGACTGTCTTGCCGGCAAGCGACGAGAGCAGTTCATCGGTATATTCCTGCTGGCTCAGGATTTTTTCGGAGGCCTCGTAATGATGGATGAGGCGGACACGGTTGCCGGCCGGCCGGCCGGGATGGCAGCTGCATCCATAGGTGAACCATAGCTGCAATAAACGTTCCCGGCTGCTGCTATCGAAATGATTGTCAATCAGAACCTGATCAAGCTTTTCCCTGGGAAGGCCCAGCGTGAGCGGAAGATTGCTTTGCAGGCTGATAACCTTGTTGCCGACCTGCTGCCAACTCTCGGCAAAGCGATTGATGATTTGCTGCGTTTCTCGCGGCTGGTAATTTTCAACCAGGAGGGTGCAGTCTTTTTGTATTTTGCGAAACATCCATTCGCATTGCCGGACTGTCGCCTGATCGGAAAAAAGCAGAGTATGGTAATCTTCCGGCGCCCAGTTCGTCATCGACCCTTCAAGGGCCAGATAACCTGGAACGACAATAAGCGTGAACGGCAGGTGGAGGTCTTCATAAACCGGGTAATACCAGGCGTTGACTTGCGAATCGAGATGCAGGGGAAGCCAATGCTGAACAATCGAATTCAGATGCTCCGGCTTGCGGTCGATCCAATGGATGACTTCGAGCTGATGGCCGGTCGATACCCAGGCGTCCAGCCGCTTTTTAAACTGTTCGCGAAAGTCCGGATCAGAATCAACCCAGGAGATGTCTTCCTGAGTCATTAATAATAGCTGGCGGTCGGCCGGGAGGGCCATGATCTTGTCCAAAAACCGCAAAGTGGCGATCCGGCGTCCGGCCAGACCCCGAAACACTTCCATTTGGCAGACATAACTGTTCTGATCCAAACGGACCTGCGTGCTGTTCTCGACATCAGGAAACCAGTCAGCCTGGTTGCTTTCCATCAGCCATTGGGTCAAAAGGTCGACCGCTTCGTCATGTGCCGGCTGTTTCCCTTTGGATAAAGCCGTCAGCAATGGTTTCAAAGCCCGACCGTCCTGCTCTTCATCAATAGTGAGCAAATAATCGGCAATATGGCGCATGGTATCAGACCGGCCAGGCACCCGCCGCCGGTTATGTTTCCATTTGCTGATTAAAGACGGGTCGATGCCAAGTGAATTTGCCAAGTCATTGCCGGTTATTCCCAGCATTTGAATCAATAATGCCAACCGGCTTGATGCCTGTGACATTCTATCTGCCTCCTTTATGTCTTGACAGCAAGGTTGCTGCTCTTCCACGCGGACTCTACGCTGATTGCCAGGTTGTGTCCGAACTGTTGATGAATGGGCTCGGATTATGTGCTGCGAAGCCTGCCTCGCAAACTATATGTCATATTATATCAGACCTGATGCCGTAAATCGCGGAAATCAATATGGCCATTCTGAAAATTTGTTATATTGCCGGCGGCATACCCTGTTAGTGTATTCACGTCTGGGAGATAAAGTGCTAAAATAGCAAAGATCAGCAAGGGAGGAATTGTCTATGTCATATGAACATATCGAGACCAAATGCATCCAGAGCGGCTATCAGCCAGGAAGCGGCGAAGCCCGCGTTTTGCCGATCTACCAGAGCACCACTTTCAAGTATGATTCGGCTGATACGCTCGGCAGGCTGTTTGACCTGGAAATCAGCGGCGATTTCTATACGCGGCTGGGCAATCCGACCCTGACAGCGGTTGAAAAGAAAATCGCCGATCTTGAAGGCGGCGTCGGAGCCCTGCTGACATCTGCCGGCCAGGCCGCATCGCTGCTGGCCGTGCTGAATATCTGCCGGTCAGGCGACCATGTCGTCAGCGCATCATCCATCTATGGCGGCACCTATAATCTTTTCAACAAGACCATGCGCGAGATGGGGATCGATTTTACCTTCGTCAATCCTGACGACAGCCTGGAAGATCTTCGCCGGGCGTTTAAACCCAATACCCGGCTGGTATTTGCCGAAACGCTCGCCAATCCTACATTGGTGATCCTGGATATCAGGAAATTTGCCGAACTGGCGCACGGCCAGGGCGTACCGCTGATTATCGACAATACCTTCCCAACGCCAATCAATTGCCGGCCAATTGATTTCGGCGCCGACATCGTGATCCATTCCACGACCAAATATATGGATGGCCATGCCTGCAGCATGGGCGGCGTCATCGTCGACAGCGGCAAATTCAATTGGGAGAATGGCCGTTTCCCGGAATTGGCCACACCGGACGAATCCTACCATGGCGTCATTTACACCAGGCAATTCGGCGCAGGCGCCTACATTGCCAAAGCCAGAACGCATCTGATGCGCGATCTGGGCCCGGTAATCAGTCCGTTCAATGCCTTTTTACTGAATCTTGGCCTTGAAACACTTTTTTTGCGTGTCGAAAGACACTGCCAAAATGCCATGGCTGTTGCCCGGTTTTTAGCCAAACATCCCGGCATCAGCTGGATCAATTATCCCGGACTGCCGGAAAACCAGTATTACAATCTGGCTCAGACCTATATGCCGAAAGGCATCTGCGGCGTGATTTCTTTTGGTGTTCGCGGCGGCAGGGAAGCAGCGCTGCGTTTCATGGAAGCATTAAAGCTGGCAGCGATTGTTATTCATGTAGCAGACGCCAGAACCTGTGTGCTGCATCCTGCCAGCACAACCCACCGCCAGCTGAACGACGCTGAATTGGCGGCGGTTGGCATCACGCCGGATTTAATCCGGCTTTCGGTTGGCATCGAACATGTCGATGATATCCTGGCGGATCTGGAACAGGCCCTGGCCAGGATCTGAAGCTTGCAAGAGCCCTGATCGGGTCCCGATCAGGGTTCGAACAGACTGCGAACTTCTTCAAAGGTCATTTTTGACAGTAAATTCTGGCCCGGTTTTATGACCGAGTCAATCAGGTTTTGCTTTTTTTGCTGCAACAGATATATTTTCTCTTCGATCGAGTTCCGGTTATAAAGCTTGAAGACCTGGACGATATTTTCCTGACCAATCCGGTATGCCCGGTCGGTTGCCTGATCTTCGACAGCCGGGTTCCACCAGGGATCGAAATGGATGACCGTATCGGCGCCGGTCAGGTTCAGGCCGGTGCCGCCAGCTCTGAGGGAAATCAGGAACAGCTGCCCTTCGCCCTGGTTAAAGCGCTGAACCTGGTTGATCCGCTCTTCAGAGGGCACCTGGCCATCAATATAAAACAGGCTGCGGCCAAGTTCCTGCTGGTTTTTGGCAATCAGCTCCAACATGCTGGTGAACTGCGAAAAGACCAGAACCCGGTGACCCGCCGAAAAACAATCGTCCAGAAGCTCTTCGAGCAACTGCAGCTTGCCGCTGCCGCCCTGGTAGTTTTTCATGAACAAGGCCGGATGGCAGCAGATTTGGCGCAGCCTGGTCAGCAAAGCCAGAATGTAGATCTGGCTGCGGGCATAGCCGTTCATGGATACCTCTTTTTCCAGATCAGACCGCGACTTCTGCAGGAAGGCCTCATAAATCTGCCTCTGCTCTTCGGTCATATCGCAAATGGTCCGGGTTTCGATCTTGTCCGGAAGCTCCTTCAAGACATCTTTCTTCATTCGCCGCAGAATGAAAGGGGAAGTCTGGCGATGCAGATTTTCCAGCGCCTCTTGGCTGCCTTCCCGGACCACCGGGAGTTCATAAAGGTTTTGGAATACTTTTTGGGTAAACAGATATCCCGGCATAATAAAATCAAAAATGGACCAAAGCTCGGTCAGCGAATTTTCGATCGGCGTACCGGTCAGGGCAAAATACCGGTCGGCACGCACCTGTTTGACGGAACGGGCGTTCAAGGTTTCCGGGTTTTTGATGTTCTGGGCTTCGTCCAGAAAACAGCTGGCAAAAACACAGGCGCTGATATCTTCAATGTCCCGCCGCAAAAGGGAATAGGAGGTTATCGTGCAGGCGTGCCGGGCAATGTCATTCAGCCGGTTTGTCCGCTGCTGCCGATTGCCGTCCAAAACCATGACCGGCAACTGCGGCGCGAATTTTTCAAATTCGCTCAGCCAGTTATAGACCAGACTGGTTGGCGCTATGATCAGCGACGGCTTCTTCTGCCGCTGCCAGAGCATCATGACATAGGCGATGGTCTGCAAGGTTTTGCCCAATCCCATATCATCGGCCAAAATGCCGCCAAGCCCATAATGGTCCAAAGTGCAGAGCCATTGATAGCCGGTTTTTTGGTAAGGCCGGAGCTTGCTGCGCAAAACTGCCGGCAGCCGGAAGGCCAGTGCGCCGGGATTAACCAGATTGCGGATCATGTCCTGGACAGAGCCGTCGGTGGCCAAGAGGCCGTCTGCATTGGCCTTGGCCAGCAGATTATCCAGCGCCAGGGCCCGATAGCGCGGCAGGCTGCTTAACGCCGAGCCTGGCTCTATTCCCCAAAGCTGAAGCATATCAATCAGTTTAAGCAGCGTTTCCCGGTTGTTTTGCTGGATTTGTCTGAAACACCCGTCCCGGGTGCGGATGAAACTGCGTTTTTCACGCAGGGCGTGAATATAGGCGGCGCTTTCCGGCTGGTCCAAACCATGGAAGTTCTGCTGGAGCAAAAGGCCATCCTGCCCACTGGCAAGCGACAAGGTAAAGTGAATAGCCGGCGGCGGCAACACTTTCAGGTTTTGAGCGGCCGAAGTCCAGGCGACCGTGGCCAACCCGGACAGCTGACTGGCTGATTCGGTCAGAAAATGATAAAGATCATCCGGATCGGTCATGCGGTAAAAGAGCCCCTGACGGGCAAATCCTGCCTGTGTCATCAGCTGCAGCAAAAGTTCTTCCTGGCGTTGGTTCCGGATGATCAGCTTCTCATTTGCCTCATCAGCGCCAATAGCCGCAGATGCCAGGGGATTGATGGCGGCCGCGCCGTAATTGAAGGATACCGCGGCCCTAAGGCCGGCAGAATGGTAATCCAATTCAACAACGCGATGAAGCGGTTCGTTGATAATCCGTTCAGCTAGCTGACGTTCCAGGCGGATCGGGCAAACCGGTTCAAGGCGCGGCAAAATCTCGCTGATCAAAAAAATCGCTTCTTCCCGGTTCAGGATAAGCTGCCGAAGTCCGGGCAAATTGAAAGTCGATAAAATGGGTTCGATCAGACGGATGCTATCATGTGGCGGAAGGTAAAAGACATCGCCAACCAGATAGACATTGCGCGAAGAGGTCATTTGCTGGAGCGTTTGATCGCACAGCAACGACAGGTGATAGATGCCGCCTTCGTTTTCATTCTGGCGGCTTTCAAAGCCCAGGTGCAGGCTGACCGGCAAATTGGTCTGGCGGATCTGAATCTGCTGGCGATTATTTTCTTTCAGAAATTGCCAGCTGCAGTCGGAAAGCTGATTGGCCATCATCAAAAAACTGGCAAAGCGGCTGGCATTCAACATGAAATAGCGATCCCGGCTTGAAGCGTGGGATATGCCAAAAACTGCCTTGTAGTCATTCTCGTAGGCATCCTGCAGCATGGCGATCAAGGGCATGTCCGCTTCGTAGAAAGTGTGCTGCAGCGGATTTAAAATAAAATCCTTGTCCAGTTCCAAAGGCAGATCCCGGGAAATTGCTTCGGCAAATTGTTCGATGTTGGTTATTGGGTATAATTGATTCTCCCCGACGGCAAAACTCAGCCAGGGCAGTGCGCAGGAGGCAGGAGAACAGTAAAGGACAACCTGGAGATGGATTGGCCGCTTGTCTTTGGGCTCGGAAAGCCGGGCGGCGTGATCCATGCGCGCCAGAAAATCGCGTGTCTTGCTGCGGCTGCGCCGCTGGGCCTGCTGACGGGCGGAATGCTGCTGCCGGATGATGCCATCGGCTAAGACCGGGACTGGCGGCTGGCCTTTTGCCGGTTCAGCCAAATCCGGGCTTCCTGTTTTCCAGGATGAATTGCTTTCGTCATGCGGAGAAGGCTTGGCAGGGGCTATACCTGCATCGGCAGGCAAAATATGGGTTTTTTGACGACCGAAAGCATCGATGCAATAAAGAAGGGTCGCGGCAATATGCTGGCACAATCCCCAATACGCTGTAAAAGCGCTGCAAGTGCAAGTTGCATCGTGCAGTTCGCCCTGGCCATTCAGGATAATCCGCACATTATAAGTGCGGGTATCTTCAACCTGGGACAAAATGATGCCTTTTTCCTGATCAAAAGACAGATGCCTGACCTGGCCCTGACGGTAAAATTGCCGGCCTTTCATATAGGTAGGGCCGTTTGTGGTCCTCTCCCGGATGGTGTCTACCTTGACGTTAAACATGCTGCGTGGCCTCGGTTTGCATCTTTTATCTCCTTGCCTGCTATAGGAACAGATATACATCTAATAATTTTATCACAGTTCATGCCGACGGTAAATAATCGAATCGGCGGCCCTGCTTGACAGCGCTTGACGATCTGGTAGAAAACAGGCAAAATACAAAGAAAAGTCATGAATCAGTGCCCTATTTTAAAATTGAACTTGACAGGCGGATGAATCCTGATTAGAATGGAAAAGCATTTGTAGTGACTTAGGACAAGCGTTCTAGAAAAAATGGATAAAATGGAGGTAAGCTGACAAATGAGTACTTACGTGGCGAAGCCCGCTGATATTCAAAGAAAATGGTTTGTCGTCGATGCCGACGGACTGACCTTGGGTCGCCTGGCCAGCGAAGTGGCTAAAATTCTCAGAGGCAAAACCAAACCGGAGTATACACCTTTCTTAGATACCGGTGATTACGTGATCGTGATCAATGCCGCCAAAATCGTTCTGACCGGCAATAAACTGGATCAGAAACTCTATCGGTATCATACGCTGTATCCCGGTGGCCTGAAGGAGATCAAATATCGGGTCATGATGCAGAAGAAACCGGAAAAAGTCCTGGAACTGGCAGTCAAAGGCATGTTGCCCAAGAATGCCCTGGGGCGTGCAATGTTTAAAAAGCTGAAGGTCTATGCCGGTGCTGAACATGAACAAGCCGCCCAGAAACCTGAAACACTCAAGCTTTCGATTTAATGAGGGGAGGATCACCAGGATATGGTTACCAAAAAAGCCGCTAAAACTTTTTTCTATGGCACCGGCCGACGTAAAAATGCTGTTGCCTGCGTTCGCATCTACCCTGGCAAAGGCCAGATCACGATCAATGATAAGACACTTGACGAATATTTCGGCATGGAAACTTTGAAACTGATTGTCAGACAGCCGCTGGTCGCCACGGCTAATGAAAGCAGCTTTGATATTATCTGCAAAGTCATCGGCGGTGGCCTTTCCGGACAAGCCGGCGCTATTCGCCACGGCCTGTCCCGTGCATTGCTCAAGGCAGATGAAGAAGCAAACAAGGCTATCCTGAAGAAAGCCGGCTTTCTGACCCGTGACTCCAGAATGAAGGAAAGAAAGAAATACGGCCTCAAAAAAGCCAGAAAAGCTTCCCAGTTCTCCAAGCGTTAATCCTGGAGACCGGTTTGCAAAAACGATGGTTACAAAACGGGACAGGGACTGCCAAGCGCCCCCTGCCCGTTTTTGCAATTTAAAGATTGTTTTATGAGGGTACGACGATGCTTTTGATTCATCATGCAAATATTCTAACCATGGCGGGCACGGTTTTGCAGCCTGGCTACATTCTGATCGATCCGCCGTCAATCAAAGCGATTGGCGCAGGCGATCCGCCGCAGTCCCTCCTGGAGGGATGCGCCGGCCAGGTCATGGACGCCGCCGGCGGCTGGCTGATGCCAGGAATAATTGATGCCCATTGCCACATTGGCTTATTTAACGATGGCCTGGCGGTCGAAGGCGACGACGGCAATGAGATGACTGATCCGGTTACGCCGCAATTGCAGGCGATCGACGGCATTTTTCAGGATGACCGGTGTTTTTCCGAAGCGAGGGCCGCAGGCGTGACGAGCGTGATGACCGGCCCTGGCAGCGCCAATGTTCTGGCTGGGCGATTCGCTTTGCTCAGGACGGCTGGACGAACGGTCGAAGCGATGACGATCAATCCGGCTGCAGCCATGAAAGCCGCATTTGGCGAAAATCCGAAACGGATATACGGCCATAAAGAAAAAGCGCCGTCCACCCGCATGGCGACGGCGGCCATCTTGCGGGAAACGCTGGTCAAGGTCGCCCGTTATCGCGATGAAAAGCAGCGCCAGGCTGCTTTAGTCCAAAAAGATCAGACGGCGGCCACTTTCGAGCGCGATTTGCGCTGGGAAGCGCTTTTGCCGGTCATTTGCGGCGAACAGCTTTTAAAAATCCATGCCCACCGGACCGACGACATTCTTACCGCAATCAGGATCGCCAATGAATTCGGCCTGCGATACACCCTTGACCATTGCACGGAAGGTTATCTGATCGCAGATATTTTGGCCGAGACGTACCGGGAAGGGCAAAAACCGGGACATGGCTGCGGCCAGCCCGGCCTGGGCCGGCTGGCCGGCGTCATTGTCGGCCCCCTGATATCGGATCGGAGCAAGCCGGAACTTGCCCGCGCTTCCTTGGAAAACCCGGCCGTTCTGGCCGCCGCGGGCATCCCGGTGGCCATTATGACCGACCATCCGGTCCTGCCCATTCAATATCTGCCTGTAAGCGCGGCCATTGCCGTCCGGGCGGGCATGAGCGAGGAACAGGCGCTGGCCGCCATAACCATCAATGCCGCCCGCCTATGTGATGCATCGGCGGAACTGGGCAGCCTTGAAGTCGGCAAGCTTGCCGATCTGGCGCTGTTCGATGGACATCCGTTCGATTTCCGGAGTAAAACGCAACTCGTCTGCATCCGGGGTGAAGTGGTTTTCCGGATAAAAGCCGAAGCGGAGAATCTCAGATGAGGCTCGAAATCAGCCGCTGGAATCTTGGCGATGCCAGGGCGGACCTGACGCTGTTGAGCCATGATACGGCGTCAACTGAAGCGTTCGGGCGGTTTCTTGCGGCTCATTTGCAGCAAAATGACATCGTGAGCCTGGATGGTGATCTTGGCGCCGGGAAAACGGCTTTAACCCGCGGGATTGCTGCCGGACTGGCTTGCCTTGTGCCGGTTTCAAGCCCGACTTTCACACTGCTGATGGAACACCAGGCAGCACCGGGCGGCCTGGCGCTTTATCATTTTGATGTCTATCGCCTGAGCGGCGGCGAGGCGTTCTGCGAAGCCGGTCTGGATGAGTATTTTGACCAGGACGGGATCTGTGTTATAGAATGGGGTGGTCAGATTGCCGATCTGCTGCCGCCGCGGACGCTCTTCATCCAGCTTTGCCAGGGGACTTTGGCAGAGCCGGACTTAAGGCGCATCCGCCTTTCCTGGCCTGGACAGCCCGGCCGCCTGGCCGCCCTGGCCGTCAAGCTTCAGCAATTTTTGGCAAAAGGAGGGCTTTGAATGTTAATTCTTGCATGCGACACTTCCGGACCCAGCGTCAGCGTCGCCCTTTGGCAAAACAAGCAGCTTCTGGCCGAAACTTCACTCAGAAGCCAAAAACCCCACTCCGCCACTTTGCTGCCGCTGGTTGAAAATTTGCTTGAACTTGCTTCCCAACCGATCAAAGCCATCGATGCTTTTGCCTGTACCGTCGGCCCGGGGTCATTCACCGGCATCCGGATCGGCGTCAGTTCGGTCAAAGCCATGGCTTATGCGGCGAACCGTCCGGCGATCGGCATTTCAACCTTGCAGGCCCTGGCCTGGCCTCTGGCCAGCTGTACCGACCACATTGTCTGCCCGGTTCTGGATGCCCGCAACCATCGGATTTTTGCTTCTGCCTGGCATGGCGGGAAGCAATTGCTGGCGGAGGCCAACTGGCTGGATGCCGAATTCATGGCCGCTCTCCAGCAAGTCCGGATCGAATGGCCAAAGCCCATCTCGCCGCAGATCATTTTGGTTTCCAATCAGCCGGACCATTTTTTGACCGCTGAAAACCTGTCGATCCCTGCAGGCCTTCGGATAGCAGCTGCCTCGCAAAACTTTCCGCGTGCGGCCGTAGTCGCCGAATTGGCTGAAAAGCAGCTGCTGGCCGGAGCCGCTGGCATACCTCAGGAATTGAAGCCGCAATATCTGTCCCTTTCCCAGGCCGAACGGCGTAAGGCGGCCAACCTTGCCTGAGGCGGGCTGGCAAATCCGCCCGGCAGTCCTTGCCGATTTAAAAGGGTTGGTCAGTCTGGAACAAGCCTGTTTTGCAATCCCCTGGAGCGAAGGGTCGTTGCGCCATGACCTCGAGGAAAACCCGGCTGCCCGCGTTTTTGTGGCTGAGGCTCCCGATGGGACGTTGATGGGTTATGCGGCATACTGGCAGGTCCTGGATGAGGCGCAAATCAACAATATTGCCGTGGCGCCGGCCTGGCGCCGCCAAGGACTTGGCCGCGCCCTCCTTCAGGCTTTGATCAGCCGGGCTTTACAGGATGATTTGAAACAATTGTATCTTGAAGTCAGAAGCGGCAACAATCCGGCAATCGCGCTGTATGAATCAGCCGGCTTCGAACCGGTTGCCGTCCGTCGGGGTTATTATGGCGATAATGGCGAGGATGCCATCATTATGCTTAAAAATGTTGTTTGAGATGCAGTTGATATTGTGCAACATAACAAGAATCCAGACGCTTTTCCAGTCATATTGACAAAGACTATTTGAAAATTCTATACTGGTTATAACCAAAGACAAAGGCCTGAAATAACTGAAATATGGACTGAAATGCAGGAATGGCCGAGTGGTTTGTTTGGGGGAGGACGAATGATGGTTACGAAGACTGTTCAATTCAAATGTGATGAGGCTCTGCATATGAAAGCTGTTGCGGTGCTCATCCAGAAAGCTTCAACATTCAGATCCAGCATCTGGCTGTCCAAGGGTGAGCGGCGGGCTAACGCCAAGAGTTTGCTCGGCGTGATGTCTCTCGGCATCGAAAATGAAATGGAGCTGCAGATCAGTGCCGAGGGCAATGATGAAGCCGAAGCCCTGGAAACCATTGCCGGTTATTTATCCCATCCTGAATTTTAGATCGATCACTGATTCAGATCATGAATAAGAACAATTCACTGCTTGACGCAAGGCTTGACCTTGTCCCTCAGAGCCCGGGTGTTTACCTGATGAAGGATGCATCGGGTTCTGTTATTTATGTCGGCAAGGCAATCAATTTGCGCAATCGGCTGCGCAGCTATTTTACGGCCAACCCGCAAGGCACGCCCAAAGTTCTGGCCATGATCGCCAAAATTTCCGATTTCGATTTCATCATCTGCAGCAATGAGCTGGAGGCGCTGGTTCTGGAGTCGACCTTGATCAAAAAGCACCAGCCGCATTATAACATCCTGCTGCGTGACGACCGGGACTACCCCTACTTGCGGATCACCTTGAACGAGACCTATCCACGCCTTTTGAAAGCGTTCCGGATCGGCGAGGACAGGAAGCTCGGCGCCCGCTACTATGGCCCCTACTTGAACGGAGACGTCTTTCATGCACTGGAGGCGTTGCGCTCGATTTTCCCGATGAAAACATGCCGCAAGGTTTTGCCCCGGGATATCGGCAAGGAGCGCCCCTGCTTGAATTACCATATCGGCCGCTGCATTGGCCCTTGCAAAGGGGATGTTTCGGCACAAGACTACCGCCAGGTCATGGAAAACATCTGCCGCTTCCTGGAAGGCCGCTACGACGGCTTGCTGGATGAGCTGCGCCAATCCATGCAGCGAGCCTCGGCAGAGCTGAGATTTGAAAACGCCGCCTTGATTCGCGACCGCATACAGGCTCTGGAGCGTTTGATGAACCGGCAAAAGGTCGTTACCAACAAACCTGAAGACAAGGATGTATTAGGGCTTGCCCAAAATGGCAATGAAATCTGCCTGCAGAAGCTGGAAATCCGTCAAGGCCGCCTGGTGGCGTCTGCAGCATTCTTCTGGCCGGAAAGCGATCAGGAACCAGCCGAAGTGATCAGCGCATTCGTCATCCAGCATTACCCGGATGCCGCGCTGGTGCCGCCGGATATCCTCGTGCCGGTTGAACAGCCTGATCAGGCCGCCTTGGCTGAATTTCTCCGAAATCTGCGCCATGGGCGCTGCATGCTGCATCATCCCCGGCGCGGCGCCAATTCCCATTTGCTGCAGATGGCCAAAACCAATGCCGAGGAATCTTTGCGCCGGCATACGCTTTTGGGCGGCAGCGGGCAAACAGCCTTGCAGGAAGCCTTGCAGCTGCTGTCCGGCTTCACCGGCCAGCCTGACCGCCCGCCGCACCGAATCGAGGCGATTGACATATCCAATACCGGGCTGGAGGACAAGGCCGCCAGCCTGATCGTCTTTCAGGACGGCCGGCCAGCCCGTCAACAATACCGCCAGTTTCGTCTGGATAGTCTTGAAGGCACGGATGACTATGCGGCTCTGCGTGAAACCTTGCGCCGACGGCTGCGCCATTTGGGCGAACAGGAATTTGGCAGCAGGCCGGACCTGATTCTGGTGGATGGCGGCCGGGGGCATGTCAGCGCTGCGCTTAAGGTATTAACTGAAATCGGATTGAATCTGCCTGTCGCCGGCATGGTCAAGGATGACCGCCATCGCACCCGGGGCCTGGCTTTAGCTGACGGCACCGTGGTTGAATTGCGGCAAAAGCGGGCCCGTTCAAATCAAGATGATCCGCTGGCAACTCCGGACAGCCTGCAGGCTCAGCGTCAGCTGCTGCTGCTGCGCCTTTTGACGGCTATCCAGGATGAAGCGCATCGTTTTGCCGGCCGTTATCGCCTGAAACTTCAAAAAAAGCGCAATATGCGTTTTACACTCGAAGGTATCCGGGGCATCGGGCCGCGCCGCCGCCGTTTGCTGCTGCAAAACTTTCAAACCATCAAGGGAATCAGCGAGGCCAGCCTGGATTTGCTCCTGGCTGTAAGCGGCCTGGGGAATCCGGCGGCGCAAGCCGTATATAAGCATTTTCATCCGGAGGAGAATACATGAGCTTGTTTGCGATTGCCGATCCGCACCTCGGTTTTGGCGTGAATAAACCGATGAATATTTTTGGCAGCCGTTGGCAGGACCATGAGCGCCGCCTGGAAGAAAACTGGCTGAAAATCATTTTGCCTGAGGACACGGTGGTGATCCCCGGCGATATTTCCTGGGCCATGAACCTGCCGGAAGCTTTGCCTGATTTGCAGTTTCTGGACCGGCTGCCCGGACATAAGATCCTGTCCCGGGGCAATCATGATTACTGGTGGGCATCGCTGCAGAAAATGGAGCAGTTTTGCCAGGCGCATAAGCTCGAGTCCTTGGCTTTTTTGCGAAATAACGGACTTTTGACTCCGACCGGCCAGATTATCTGCGGGACTCGCGGCTGGATCCTTCCTGACGATCCGGAATTCGGGGCCGCCGACGAAAAAATCTATCAGCGCGAGGCCGGCCGGCTCCGCTTGTCCCTTGAAGCGGCTGAATCGCTGCGCCGCGCCAATCGGCAAATGATTGTCTGCCTGCATTTCCCTCCGTTTGGCCGGGACTGCCGGCCAACCCTGTTTACGGACTTGCTCGACGAGTTTGGCGTTGATCGCTGCGTTTTTGGCCACATCCACGGAGGCAGCGTCTATGATGACCTGGCAGGACCGCCCGGCTTAGTGGCCTACAATCTGATTTCTGCTGATTATCTTGGCTTTAAACCATTGCAGCTGTAGGCCGAACCGGATTATTTCCTGTTGCGCCATCAGCCTTCTTGTTATATAATCAATAGACTGCAAATATGAGAAAGCAACGAGGGTTCTTGATATGGCTACCAGCATGACCGGTTTTGGTCGCGGCGAAACATTTGACACGGATCGGCGGGTTTCCGTTGAAATCAAGTCTATCAACAACCGATATTGTGATATTCAAATTCGTCTGCCAAGAATTTTAGCGCCGCTGGAGAATCGGATCCGCGAAGAAATCGGCCGCCAGGCTTCTCGCGGCAAAATTGATGTGTTCATCAACTACGAAGACAAAAGTCCGAATGCCTATCGGGTCAGCCTGGATACCGGCCTGGTCCTGGCTTATGCCAATGCCCTGCGTGAAATCGCCCAAGTGGCTGATATACCGGAAGCTTTGAACGCCAGCGTCATCAGCCGCATGAGCGATGTGCTCCATACCGAGCCAGCCCAGGTCGATCCCGAAGCGGTCTGGCAATTATTGCAGCAAGCGCTGCAGCAAGCCCTGGCCGCTCTCGGCCAGATGCGGCAGCAGGAAGGTTCGCGGCTGGTCAATGATCTGCTGGAGCGGACAAAAACTTTGCTTTTGCTCCACCAGGAAATCGCCAGTCGGGCGCCGCTGGTCCTTTCAGATTACCGGGTGCGCTTGCAGGCTCGCATTGAAGAGCTGCTTGGCGAACGGGCCGGCGAGCTTTTTGATGAACAGCGCCTGGCAGCCGAGGTGGCGATTTTTGCCGACAAGTGCTCGATCGATGAGGAACTGGTCAGGTTGGACAGCCATCTTCTCCAGCTTCAAACCATCCTCCAGGCAGACGAACCGGTCGGCAAGAAGCTCGATTTTCTGGTACAGGAAATTAATCGCGAGATCAACACCATCGGATCGAAAGCCAATGCCCTTGAACTGACCAACCGGGTTGTCGCCATGAAAACTGAATTGGAAAAAATCCGCGAACAAATTCAGAATCTGGAGTGATTGGCAATGGAGCAAGCTGTTTTCCTGAAAATCGGTTTCGGCAACCTGGTTTCAACCGGCCGGATAATAGCCGTGGTCAGTCCGGATTCCTCGCCGGTCAAGCGCCTGATCCAGGAGTCGCGCGACCGCGGCAGCCTGATCGATGCGACCTCCGGCCGGAAAACCCGAGCCGTCCTGGTCATGGATAGTGATCATTTGGTCTTGTCCGCCCTGACAGTCGAGGAACTTGCGGGAGATTTGGAAAAAGAGGGACGGGGAGGGGAAGCATGATTCTAACACAGCAGCCTGTTTTGCATCGGGGCCTGGTCATCTGCGTATCCGGACCGTCCGGTGTGGGCAAGGGCACTGTCATTAAAAGATTGCTGACGATGCAGCCGGACATGGCGCATTCCGTCTCGGTCACAACCCGAACGCCGCGGCCTGGCGAACAGGAAGGCGTCGAATACTATTTCCGAACCAAATCCGATTTCCAGGGAATGCTCGCCGAGGGCGAGATTCTCGAATCAGACTGCTATTGTGACAATTATTACGGCACACCGCGCACGCCGTTGAATAATCTGGTCGACCAAGGCATCGATGTCCTCCTGGACATCACCGTGCCAGGCTCCCTGTCGGTCATGAAAAACTACCCCGAAGCCATTTCGATCTTTTTGCTGCCGCCCTCCTTTTCCGAACTGCAGCGCCGCCTGGAAAAACGCGGCACGGAGAATGCGGAAATTGTCGGGCGCCGCTTGCAGAAAGCCCGTGAAGAAATCAGCAAAACCAACCTTTTTCAGTACGTTGTCATCAACGACGACTTGACAGATACTGCCAAACGGATTCTGGCGATCGCCCAAGCGGAGCATTGCCGCTACGCCCGCCTGAAAGGCCTGGAAGAAACCATTCTGGTTCGCTGAGAGCCAGACTATTTAAAGGAGGCATATTATTATGCTGGTTAAACCACCGCTCGAAAAGCTCTTGCCCAAAGTTGACAACCGTTACACCCTGGCGATTCTGATCGCCAAACGCGTTCGCCAATTGGTAGACGGCGCTCAGCCGCTGATCGATTCGGATACGCCGAATCTGGTGACGCTGGCTTGTGAAGAATTGGCGTCCAACCGCATCAGCTGCGTCAAGGGACAGGTCAATCCCTATATACCGCTGCGCCCGGAAGTCGAAGCTGCCCGGCTGGCTGCCAAAACAGCTGCCGCTCACGCCAGCATGGCCGATGCGGTAAAAGATGCGCTGGATCAGGCTGTGGGACTTGCGGCGACGGACGACCTGGATGAAACCGATGCCGAACTGATTGCTGAATCGATCCTGACGCTGGATGACGATGCCGAACAGGCAGAAGCTGGAACTGAAAGCGAAACTGAAGACGTTTTGGAGACGGGTGCGGAGGAAGATATCTGATGCAAGTCGAAAAAACGATGGAAAAAATTGTCGCCTTGGCTAAAAATCGCGGATTTGTCTATCCGGGATCGGATATTTACGGCGGGTTGGCCAACTCTTGGGATTACGGCCCTTTGGGCGTCCTGCTGAAAAATAACGTCAAGGCTGCCTGGTGGCAGAAATTTGTCCAGGAAAGTCCCTACAATGTCGGCGTCGACTGCGCGATCCTGATGAATCCCCAGGTTTGGGTCGCTTCCGGCCATGTCGGCGGTTTCAGCGACCCGCTGATCGATTGCCGTGGATGCAAGTCCCGTCACCGCGCTGACAAGCTGATTGAAGACTTCAACCGGACTGCCGGGATCGAGCAGCCTGTCGATGGCTGGAGCAATGACAGGCTGGTCCAGTATATCAAGGATAAAAACATTCCCTGTACGGCATGCGGCGGCCATGATTTCACCGATGTCAGGAAATTCAACCTGATGTTCAAGACTTTTCAAGGCGTTACCGAAGACAGCCAAGCGGAGATCTATTTGCGGCCGGAAACCGCGCAAGGCATTTTTGTCAATTTCAAAAATGTCCAGCGCACCACCCGCCGCAAGATCCCTTTCGGCATTTGCCAGATCGGCAAGTCCTTTAGAAACGAAATCACCCCAGGCAATTTCACCTTCCGGACAAGAGAATTTGAGCAGATGGAACTGGAGTTTTTCTGCGAGCCCGGAACGGATCTGGAATGGTTTGCCTATTGGCGCAATTTCTGCTACCAATGGCTGATCGACCTTGGTCTTCCGGAAAACGAAATCCGGACCCGCGATCATTCTCCGGAAGAGCTGGCTTTCTATTCAAAGGCCACAACTGATTTTGAGTTCCTGTTCCCCTTCGGCTGGGGCGAGCTTTGGGGTGTTGCCGACCGCACCGATTATGATCTCAAACAGCATATTGATCATGCCCGCGAAGATCTTTCTTATTTTGATCCGGCCAGCAATCAGAAATATGTCCCCTATGTCATCGAGCCTTCGCTCGGGGCCGACCGGGTCGCGCTGGCTTTCCTGTGTGCGGCCTATGATGAAGAGGAGCTTGCGCCGGGCGATGTCCGGACTGTTCTTCGCTTCTCGCCGGTTCTGGCTCCGGTCAAAGTCGCCGTGCTGCCGCTTTCGGCCAAATTGTCCGAAGCCGCCGAGCCGATATACCGGACTTTAAGCAAACGCTGGCAATGCGAATTTGACGACCGTCAATCGATCGGCAAGCGCTATCGCCGGCAGGATGAGATCGGAACACCTTATTGCATTACCTTTGATTTTGATTCGCTTGATGATGGCAGCGTAACCATCCGGGAACGGGACAGCATGACACAGATTCGTCTGCCAATTAGTGAATTGGAACAATTTTTTGCCGATAAATTCAAGTTTTGATGATATAATAACGAATAATGTCGGATAACTCGCCCAGCATCTGGGCTTAGTGATTAAAGGAGGATTTGCCAATGACCAAATACGTCTACATGTTTTCTGAAGGGAACGCAGCAATGCGCAATCTTCTGGGCGGAAAGGGCGCCAATCTGGCTGAGATGACCGGATTGGGATTGCCGGTGCCCCGTGGCTTTACAATCACAACCGAAGCTTGTACCCGTTACTATGAAGATGGCGAAAAAATCGCTGCCGATATTGAGGAGGAGATTTTTGCTACACTTGCCAAAGCAGAAGCTCTGATCGGCAAAAAATTCGGCGATCCCAAAGACCCCTATCTGGTTTCAGTCCGCTCCGGATCCCGTGCCTCAATGCCTGGCATGATGGATACCATCCTGAATCTGGGCCTGAATGATGAAGTTGTGGAAGGCCTGGCCGCCCTGACCGGCAATAGCCGTTTTGCCTATGACAGCTATCGCCGTTTCATCGCCATGTTCAGCGATGTGGTCATGGATGTGGCCAAGAGCAGTTTCGAAGCCGAGCTGGATGCCGTCAAAGAGCATGTTGGCGCCAAGCACGACACTGATCTCGACGCCGATGCCATGAAAGAAGTGGTCCGCCGTTTCAAAGCCCTCTATTTGAAAATCAAGGGCCTCCCGTTCCCGCAAGATCCGCGTGAACAGCTGATCGAGGCAGTCAAAGCCGTTTTCCGTTCCTGGAACAACGAACGGGCGATCATTTATCGCCGGATGAACGATATTCCGGGCAACTGGGGCACTGCTGTCAACGTTCAGGAAATGGTCTATGGCAACATGGGCAACACATCCGGCACGGGCGTTGCCTTCACCCGCAATCCTTCGACCGGCGAAAATAAACTCTATGGCGAATTTTTGATGAACGCCCAGGGCGAAGATGTCGTAGCCGGCATCCGGACTCCCCAGACGATCGACCAGCTTAAAGAAGTCATGCCGGAAGTTTACGATCAGTTCAGCAAGATTGCTTTAACTCTGGAAAAACATTACAAGGACATGCAGGACATGGAGTTTACCATCGAGCGCGGCAAACTGTTCATGCTGCAGACCAGAAACGGCAAGCGCACCGCTGCCGCCGCTCTCAGAGTGGCAGTCGATCTGGTTGGCGAAGGCATGATCAGCCGCAAAGAGGCTTTGATGAAAATCGATCCCAAACAGCTCGATGCCTTGCTGCATCCGACTTTCCAGCCTGCAGCCATCAAAGCGGCCAAGTCGATCGCCAAAGGCCTGCCGGCCTCTCCTGGCGCCGCTTGCGGCCAGGTCTACTTTGACGCCGCCGATGCCACTGCCGCCAGCGAACGCGGCGAGAAGGTCATCCTGGTTCGCCTGGAGACTTCACCTGAAGACATTCAGGGCATGAACGTTGCGCAGGGCATATTGACCGGCCGCGGCGGCATGACCTCCCATGCGGCTGTCGTTGCCCGCGGCATGGGCAAATGTTGTGTTTCCGGCTGCTCGGAGCTGATGATCCGCGAATCCGAAAAATACTTCCAGACCAAAGACGGCAAACGCTATAACGAAGGCGACTGGCTCTCCCTGGACGGAACCTCCGGCCTGGTCTATTCCGGCGCCATCCAGACCGTCGATGCCAGCCTTTCCGACAATTTTGCCATTATCATGCAGTGGGCCGACGATGTCCGCCACTTGAAGATCCGCACCAATGCGGACACCATCCGCGACGCCAGCAAAGCTGTTGAACTGGGCGCCGAGGGCATCGGACTATGCCGCACCGAGCACATGTTCTTTGAAACCGACCGGATTTTTGCCTTCCGCCAGATGATCGTCGCCAAAGACGAAACCGCGCGCCGCGCTGCCCTTGAAAAGATCCTGCCGATGCAGAAAGAAGATTTCGTTGGCCTGTTCAAGGTGATGAAAGACCTGCCGGTGACGATTCGCCTGCTGGATCCGCCGTTGCATGAATTCCTGCCGCAGGAAGAAAACGAAATCAAGGAACTGGCGAAAGCCCTGGCGATTTCTGCCGAAGAATTGAAAAACATCATCAACGGCCTGCATGAACTGAACCCGATGATGGGCCACCGCGGCTGCCGCCTGGCCGTCACTTATCCCGAAATCGCCGAAATGCAGACCCGGGCGATCATTGAAGCCGCTATCGAAGTCAACCGCGAAGGCATGAGCGTCGTTCCCGAAATCATGATTCCGCTGGTTTGCGATGTCCAGGAGCTTAAGTTCGTCAAAAATATCATCGTTAAAACAGCCGATCAGATCATCAATGAAGCCTGCATCGACTTGCCCTACAAGGTCGGAACGATGATCGAGATTCCGCGTGCCGCCCTGACTGCTGATGAAATCGCCAAAGAAGCCGAATTCTTCAGCTTCGGCACCAACGACCTCACCCAGATGACGTACGGTTTATCCCGTGACGACGCTGGCAAGATCCTGGATGCCTATTACAAGAACAAGATCTTTGAAAGCGATCCGACTGCCCGCCTCGACCTTGTCGGCGTCGGCAAGCTGATGCGCATTGCCACCGAAGGCGGCCGCGAGACCCGTCCGAACATCAAGCTCGGCATCTGCGGCGAACACGGCGGCGATCCGTCCTCGATCGACTTCTGCCACTCCCTTGGCTTCAGCTATGTATCCTGCTCACCGTTCCGGGTTCCGATTGCCCGCCTGGCTGCTGCACAGGCCGCGATATCGAGTCTGGACACCCTGGGCCAGAAATAAGCTTGGCCTTGCCTGAAAATGATATAATCGAAGCTATTTGCATGCAAAAGGGACCGGCAACGGTCCCTTTTACTATGGCAAGAAAAATATTCGATAAAGTGTAATCCGAAAAAAGATCAAACAAAAACTGACGGGTTAAGCCGCCAGTTGATTGTTGAAAGAATTTGCATTTGCAGGAGAAGTTTAGCGGGAGAATAATTCTCCCGCATCTTACCTCGATCTGCTTTTTGTAATCCCGTGCAGCGACAAAACTGTCGTCAACGCGGTATCAGGCCCTCTTGACCGCGTTGGAACGGAGGCACCTGGTGCAGACATGCATCGTTGCGGGAGTACCATCGAGCACGACCCGGACACTGTGAACATTCGGTTTCTGCTTGGATAAAGCTCTTCGTGAAACCTGTGAACGAGTAATACTGATTTTTCTGCCAAAAAGCATGTCTTTCTGACATACATCACACTTCGCCATTTTGTACACCTCCTTGCGTCTTGTTGCTAAACGCGCAGATGAAATCTTAACATATTTTCAGATAAAAAGCAACGCGAGAAGCCGAAACAATAAAAATTATTCTGCTGCTGCCGGTTCCTGGCCATTTTGTCCCGGCTTTTCAAGCTGATCGGCAGTATTGCCGGGTTTGCCCTGGGCATCGAGCCCCAGCATCAGGCCATTTTGGATGGCCGAAGTCGGGCAGACCGGTAAACATTTACCGCAGCGGACGCATTTGTCCTGATCGATAACAGCCAGCGGCCCATCCATGGTAATAGCGCCATATTCGCAGATTTTAAAACAGCGCTGGCAGCCAATGCATCCGACCTTGCAGTTTTTGCGGGTTTCGGCGCCGGGCCACTTGTTTTTGCATTTGACGGTATAGGCACTCAAATGCTTGGGGATTATTTTGATCAGTTCTTTGGGGCAGGTGTTGACACACATGCCGCAGGCGGTGCAGCGCGAACTGTCGACATGGGCAATGCCGTCCGCCAGATAGATCGCGTCGAACTGGCAGGCTGACTGGCAGTCGCCAAAGCCGATACAGCCATATGTGCAGGAATTGGGCCCGGAAAAGAGGCCGTGAGCGGCTGCGCAGCCGATTGTGCCCGAATACTCGTAGCGCTTTTTGGTATTTGACGACGTGCCCTGGCAAAAAACATGGGCAACGTGCGGAATAAATGACGGCTTGGCCAAGCCTAGCAGCTCGGACAGTTCAAGGGCTGTCTCTGCGCCGCCGACGGGGCAGCGCGAGGGATTGTTGTCTCCTTCATTCAAGGCCATGGCATAGCCTTCACAACCGGAATAGCCGCAGGCCCCGCAATTGGCGCCCGGCAGGATGCCCTTGATTTCCTCCAGGCGTTCATCAACCGGAATGGCGAACACTTTCGAGGTAATCATGATCACGATGCCCAGGATTAAGGCGATGCCGCCGCCAATGGCCACTGGGATCAAAACTGAAGGCAGAGAGATCAAAAAACTGATAAACATGCTTTTGCTCCTTGTATAATGCTTGCCGGCCGATAGGGCTGATCAGCTGAACAGCCGCTCGACCAGGCCTTTGAAGCCAAAAAACGAAATGGACACCAAAGACGCTGAAACCAGCGTAATCGGCAATCCCTTCATGAATTTGGGCACATCGGCGTGATCGACTTTGCTGCGGACTCCGGCAAAGAGGAACAACGCCAGCATAAATCCGGCGCCGCCGCCAAGACTGTTGATGATGGCCTGGGGAAACGTGTAGGCTTTGTCAATATTCAGGATCGTAACACCCAGCACAGCGCAATTGGTGGTGATCAGCGGCAGATAGATGCCCAGGGCCCGATACAGGGCGGGAATTGATTTTTTGAGGAAAGTCTCGATGATTTGCACCAACGCGGCTATGACCAGAATGAAGATGACATTGTATAAATAACTGAATCCTAACGGAACCAGCAAGGAATGGTAAATCGGGAAGGTCAGGGCAGAGGCCATGACCAGAACAATAATGACAGCCATGCTCATGCCCATTGCCGTTTTCAGGTTTTTTGAAACCCCGAGGAAAGGGCAGATGCCAAGAAATTTTGATAAAACGTAATTGTCGACCAGAATGGCACTGAACAGGATGATCAGCATTTCTTTCATGTGTCCAACCCTCCTTTAGATTGATTGGCTTTTCCCTTGTCAAGCTCGGCCTCCCTGGCCTGACGGGCGATCCGGTCCATAGGGGTTTCTTCATCAGCGTGCCTTAAGCTGCATCGGCCGCACAAAAGGCAGGCCGTCTCTTCATTGATCGCGCCAGCGCAGATTTCGCCGGCATCCTGATCATTCTTGTTCATCCGCGAAGCCAGCTTTTGAGCTAACGCGACCAGTATGCCGAAAACGAAAAACCCACCCGGCGGCAGGATCAGGATCAGCATCGGCTCAAACTGCCCGCCAGCTTGCAAAACCGGCAGGCTGATATCGAAGAAGGTGCCATTGCCGATGATTTCCCGAATGGAACCCATGCAGAACAATGCCGCAGTGTAGCCGACGCCCATGCCCAGCCCATCAATCAGGGAGGGCAGGACGGCGTTTTTGCTGGCAAACATTTCAGCACGGGCCAGAATGATGCAATTGACGGTGATCAGCGGGATGTAAATGCCCAACGCGGCATTCAACGCAGGAACGTAAGCCTGCATCAGAAGCTGGACGATGGTCACAAAACCGGCGATAACCGTGATAAAGGCCGGTATCCGAACTTTGTCGGGGATTATTTTCCGAAGCGAGGAAATAACCACGTTGGATCCAACAAGAACAAACATGGCAGCTAATCCCATGCCAATGCCATTTTTCACCGATGTGGAAATGGCCAGGGAAGGGCAGGTTCCCAAAATCAGCCGAAGAAGCGGATTTTCCAAGACAAAGCCTTTGGTAAATTCTTTCGTTAGCGGGACTTTTTTTCTGGGTGACATCTATTTCACCTCCGTCATAGACTTGCGGTAATACTGCACGGCGATGTTGACCGCTTCGGTGACCGCCCGGGACGAAATGGTCGCGCCAGAAACGGCATCGATTTTCGTATGATCGCTGTCAGTGGATTTGACAGAAAAATCCTTGCCGGTATTCTGATTCTGGAATTGCCCGTAGAAGGAAACCTGTTCAACTTTTTTGCCCAAGCCTGGGGTTTCATCATTTTCCAGGATTTTAAGGCCGGTTATTTTTCCGGTAAGGTCGATAGCCAGCATGACTGGCACTTGATTGCCGTAACCGCGGGACTCGGAGACCAGAAGGCAACCAAGGTCGTTGCCGCCTGCGTCTTTTGCCGTGTAGGCTTCCAGGAGCCCAGGGAATTCAAGCGCAGCCGCTTCCAGGTTCTTGGCGGGTTCAAAGGTTGCGGCTTCCGGCATCAGCTGCTTTCGGTTGGCGTTGGCGGTAATCATGGCTTGCTCGTCGCGGGCCGCCTGGGTGACGCTGAAGGTTAAAGCCAATAAACCGGTGGTAACCAGGCAAATCAGGCAAAGAATCAATGCCGGGACAAACAGGTTATCTTTTTTCATCGCGGGCACCTCCTCCAAACGGCACTGGCGCAGTCCAGCGATCAATATGCGGCGTCAGGATGTTCATCAGCAGGATAGAAAAGGACACGCCCTCGGACATGCTGCCAAAAAGCCGGATCAGTCCGGTTATCAAGCCGCAGCCAATGCCAAATATGATTTTGCCTTTTCTGCTCAATGGGGAAGTCACATAGTCCGTAGCCATGAAAAAGGCGCCAAGAATCAAGCCGCCGGATAACACGTGATAAATCGGATCCTGGTTCAAAATCAAAGTCATTAGCATAACGGTTGAAATATAGGTCACAGGCACCCAAAGGGTGATTACTTTGCGGATAACCAGGTATAGCGCGCCGATCAGAAGCGCGAGAATTGAGACTTCACCGATGCAGCCGCCTTTGACGCCCAGGAACAAATCCAGGTAGCCGGGCAATGCAGTGCCGCTGCCGGCAGCGTTTTGCAGCATATAGAGCGGCGTTGCGGTGGCAACCAGGTCGGCGCCGCCGATCGAGTCGGCGATCTGGCTGACGCTTCCAAATCCGAAAGCCTGCTTGAGCGGACTGGCCCAGGCGGTCATGGCCGCAGGGAAAGAAAGTGTCAGGATGATTCTGGCGGCCAGGGCCGGATTGACAAAATTCTGTCCGATGCCGCCGAACATCTGCTTGACGGCGACAATGGCGACCAGGGAACCAATGACCGGCAGCCAGTAGGGGACTGTCGGCGGGAGGTTCAGGGCCAGCAGCAGGCCGGTCACGATTGCGCTGAGATCGCCAAGGGAAATATGGCGTTTCATGGCCCTTCGGCTGAGGTATTCAAAACCGACTGCGGAGATGACCGCTATCAGGACAATCACGAGAGACCGCAGCCCATAGAGATAAATCGAAGCAATAAGCGCCGGGCACAGGGCAATTATGACATCGAGCATCAGCCGCCGGGTGGTGACCTGGTCACGGATATGGGGAGAAGAAGAGACTTGAAGCATCATTTTTGGGCAGCCTCCTTTGTTTTGGCTAAACGGACGTAGTTCTTGCCATTGCGAATGCTCTGGACCAGGTAGCGTTTAGCCGGGCAAACATAGGCGCAGCAGCCGCATTCAATGCAATCCATCACATGGTATTGTTTTAGTCCATCAATATCCTTGTTGCGGGTGCAGTTGTCCAGATAGGTCGGCATCAGCTTCATCGGGCAGGTTTCAACACAACGGCCACAGCGGATGCACTGGGTTTCCTCGGGAATCGTCGCTTCAGTCTTGTCAAAAACCAGAATGGCATTATTGTTCTTGATAATGGAAGATTCCAGACGATCCAGCGCGACGCCCATCATCGAACCGCCCATGATGACTTTGCCGGCTTCGTCGGCAAGACCGCCGGCTGCCTCGATGATATCGGGGATCGGGGCGCCGATCGGCACGTTAACATTGCATGGGACGCGGATGCCGCTGCCATCCAGGGTCAGCCTTCGCCGAACCAGAGGCATGCCGGTCTTCAGGTATTTTGCAATAAAACGGACGGTGCTGACATTCAGGACCAGGACCTTGACATCATGCGGCAGGCCGCCGGTCGGAATCTTGCGGCGTGTGAGCGAGTAGACCAGCATCTTTTCAGCACCTTGCGGATAAATGGTCTTGAGCTTGACGACTGAAATATCGGGTTTGATGTTCGCAGCCAGCCTGAGCTTCATCAATTCATAGTTCAGGACATCGGCGGCCAAAGGCTTGTTTTTTTCGATTCCGATCAAGGCTTTCGGGATGTTCATGAATTTCATGACCTGCATGATGCCGTCGATGATTTCATCGGGATGCTCGGCGCATTGCCTGAAATCAGCCGTTATATACGGTTCGCATTCAGCGGCGTTGATAACCAGGACATCAGGTTCTTTGCCGGGCGGCGGCTGCATCTTCATATAGGTCGGAAAACCGGCGCCGCCAAGACCGACCAAGCCGGAATCACGCAGGGCCTTTATAAATTCTTCGCGGCTGGCGACATGCGGCGGCTTGACGCTGGCATGAATTTTATGAAGCCCATCAGATTCGATCGTGACCACATCAACGGCACGCCCGTCGCTGGCGACTTCTTTGCGCACGGCAGCAATTTTGCCGGAGACACTGGCATGAATCGGCACGGACATCGGCAATTCGGCCTGCCCGATGATCTGGCCGATTTCGACAAGATCGCCTGGCTTAACGATGCAAGTGCATGGTGGACCAATATGCATGCTCATCGGTATGCGAACCTGCATGAACTGGTCGAGGCGGATAGTTGGATAAAAGTGGGTGTTTTTATTTCCCCGAGGATGTACTCCACCAGAAAAATGTGTCAATCTAAACACGGGATCATACCTCCAGACCCAAACGAATAACTTGGATTATGCCTCAAATAAATATATCACAGATGCCAAAAAATGGTAGCTTATTTAGTGAAAATTCTAGTTAATTTAGAAATTATCAGGCGATATTTATTCATAAAAGCAATAAACAACGTTTACGGAGCCGACGGGTTTCCTCATTCTGACGGAAATAATCATGAGGGCAACATCAATATTTTATTGTAAACGATTACGAAAATCCGCATCGTTTTTCAGTTTTGTTTTCGAAAACGAGAGCAAACGGGTTGACAAAACGCTCATGAAAAATTATCATATGAATACATGCTCATATGATAATATAAACGCGAATACAGGAGGCCTTCATGACTAACGCCTATTGTGAATCAGAAATAAAACATCCGGACAAGATCAATCAAGCCAGAAAAAATATGCCGCCGGACCAGGAACTTTCGGATGCCAGCGACTTGTTCAAAGTACTGGCTGATCAGAACCGGATCAGACTGATTGCGGCTTTGCTCGAAGTCGAGCTTTGTGTTTGTGATTTATCTGAGCTTCTGGCGATGAGCCAATCGGCTGTTTCGCATCAATTGCGGACTTTGAGACAGAGCCGGCTGGTTCGTTACCGCCGGGAAGGCAAGAATGCCTTTTATAGTTTGAATGACGAGCATATCCGTTCGCTTGTCCAAATGGCGCTGGCCCATGTCCTGGAAATGTACCGCCCGGTGACTGCTTCGAATCAGGAGGTGGATGCCTGATGCCTGCAGCTCCCCAAAACCAATACTGGCATCTTTTGGTTGCTAACCTGGGCTGCGTCAGCTGCGCGGCAAAAATGGAAGCAAAAATCAGAAATCTGCCTGGAATCGTTCGGGCTGATCTTGATTTTGCTGCCGGACAGCTCCGGCTTGAGTTGGCGCCGGGTATTTTGCAAAAGGAAATCTTGCCGGCTGTTGATCAGATCATCCATTTTGTCGAAAAAGACGCTCATTTAGTGCTAAAGCAGCCAACCCGGTCAAATTGGCTGGAATCTCTCCCCTGGCTGCGGCTTTTGCGTTTCGGGACTGGCCTTTTGCCCTTTATTGGCGCATTGATGCTGCCGGGCGGCCATTTTTTTCGCCTGCCGCTCTTTCTGGCTGCCTATTTAATCCTTGGATCGGATGTTCTTCTGGCAGCATTTACCAGAATCGGGCACAAGCAGCTGTTTGATGAAAACTTTCTCATGAGCCTGGCGACTTTGGGCGCCCTTTTGATTGGCGAATACCCGGAGGCTGTAGCGGTCATGCTGTTCTATCAAATCGGGGAAATCTGCCAGCACCTGGCAGTCGACCATTCCCGGCGATCGATCAAAGCATTGCTGGATATCCGGCCGGAACAAGCCAACTTGATTACAAAGCAAGGGTTGACCCTTGTTCACCCCGATCAGGTAAAGCCTGGCGACCGCTTGCAGATCAGGCCTGGAGAGCGGGTTCCGCTGGACAGCCGGATTATCTTGGGACAGTCGGCACTGGATACCGCGGCGTTAACCGGTGAAAGCCTGCCTCGCCCGGTTGATCCGGGAGATGAAATTCTAGCCGGCTGCATCAATGGCAGCGGGTTGCTGACCGTCGAGGTGCTTCACTCTTACGGCGATTCGGCAGTCAGCAAAATATTGGCAATGGTCGAAGCTGCTTCAGCTCGCAAAGCTTCTGTCGAACAGTTCATCACCCGTTTTGCCGCCATTTACACACCGCTGATGGTCGGCCTGGCCTTGCTTTTGGCCTTGCTGCCGCCGCTTTTTCTCCATCAGCCGATAATGGACTGGATTTACCGGGCTTTGATTCTCCTGGTGATATCTTGCCCGTGCGCTCTGGTCCTGTCCGTGCCATTGGGCTATTTCGGCGGCCTTGGCGCTGCGTCAAGCCGGGGCATACTGGTCAAGGGCGGCAATTTTCTGGAAAAACTGGCCACTGCCGGGACAGTTGCCTTTGATAAAACAGGCACCTTGACTTCGGGACAGTTCGTTGTGGACCATATCCAGGCGGCTGGCATGGAAGCAAACGAAATTCTGCGCCTTTCTGCCCTGGCTGAAAGTTTTTCAAGCCATCCGATTGCCCAATCGATCCTGATGGCCTGGCAATCCACCGGCGCCGAATTGCCTGATCAAAAACGGGTAAGGCAGTACCAGGATCTGGCTGGCCGCGGCGTGTCCGCTGAGCTTGAAGATTGCCGGCTGCTTTTGGGGAATAGCCGCCTGATGAAGGAAAACCAGGTTCTTTTGCCTGAATTTGATGAAAAAGCCGGAGCGGATGCCACGATTCTTTATCTGGCGATCGACGGGGTCTATGCGGGTGAAATCTGGCTGAGCGATCAGCTTAAAGTGGGAGCGATCGGGGCTTTGTCAAAATTGAGGAAGATCGGAGTCGGGCAATTGGCGATCATTTCCGGCGACCGTCAGCATATTGTTCGTCAGGTGGCCGGAAAGCTTGGCATTGAACAGATTTTTGCAGAGCTTCTGCCCGAGCAAAAAGTAGCGGCTCTGGAGACACTGATAGTCCGCCAGAACCGCAAAAACAGCGTGATTTATGTCGGTGATGGAATCAATGATGCGCCCGTCCTGGCCAGGTCCGATGTTGGCATCGCCCTGGGCGCCGGCAGCGATGCCGCTATTGAAAGCGCCGATGTCGTGATCCTGTCGGATGACCTGGATAAAATCAGCGAAGTCATCTGCCTGGCAAGAAAAACCAGCCGGATCATCCGGCAGAACGTCTTTCTTGCGTTGGGGCTGAAAGCGGCCGTGCTTATTTTAGCCGTCGCGGGTTTTGCCGGCATCTGGCAAGCTGTCTTTGCCGATGTGGGGGTTGCCATCCTGGCCGTGTTCAATTCCCTGCGGGTCCTGTCCAGAAAATAGCTGTTCAGCCAGCCTTCAGCCGCCCCATTGAACGGTTGGCTCCTTGCCGCCTTGTTGCTTTTTGACAAATCCGGCGGCAGCCATGCCGGCCTTGGCGCCTTCACCTACTGCGACGGCAACCTGCAGCAAACCGCCGGTGCAGTCGCCGGCAGCAAAAAGGCCTTCCAGGTTTGTCTGCTGCCGGTCATCCACAAGAATGACCTTGCCGTCATTGTCCAACCCGAGTTTTAACGCGAGATCCAAAGCCGAAGCGGTTCCCTCGGCGATAAAGATGCCGTCGATATCCATAAAAAATTCATGGGCGCCGGCTGCCGACTTGTCTTCAAGAACCAGCCGGCGGACCTTTTCGTCATCGCCTTCGACTCGCAGAATTTTTCGCTGATCAAGGCGAATGGCCGCATCCTGGCTGGCCGCCTCATAGGGACGGCCATTGGTCAGAAGCGTGATTTCGGCCGCAAAGGGCTTCAACTCGCCGGCCTCTTTCAAGGCATAATCGCCATTGCCGATGACCGCCACTTTTTTGCCGCGGTAGAAAAATCCATCGCAGGTGGCACAATAGCTTACGCCGCGGCCTTCAAATTCGCCGATGCCGGCGATGGCGGCCTTTTTTCTCGGCAATCCGGTGGCCAGGACTACGCTTTGGGCAGAAAAGCGGCCAATAGTCGTATCGACTTCAAAGGTTTCCATCCAGGCAATTCCGGTGACTTCGGCCGCCATGATCCGGACGCCCAGGCGGCTGGCCTGGGAAAGGCCCCGATCCAGAAGATCGGGGCCGCTGATCGGATCAACGAAGCCAAAATAATTTTCGATTTTCTCGGCCTTTTCCAGAGAACCGCGATCCCGGCCGATCAGGGCAACGCTAAGCCCGGACCGGACTGCATAAATAGCCGCGGAAACACCGGCAGGGCCATGGCCGACGACGATCAGATCAAAATGCTCCGCCATCTTACTGCCCCCGAATAGCTGCAAGATCAGCCTCCGCCGTCGTTGTCGGCCGAATGCCGAATTTTTCAACGAGAACATTCAGGACATTGGGTGAAACAAAAGCCGGCAGTGTCGGGCCGAGGAAAATATTTTTGACGCCCAGGGCAAGCAGGGTCAAAAGGACGCATACCGCCTTCTGCTCGTACCAGGAAAGGACCAGGGTGAGCGGCAGGCTGTTGATGTCGGTCTGGAAAGCTTCGGCCAGTGCAACCGCTACGCGGATAGCCGAATAGGAATCGTTGCATTGCCCCATGTCCATAATGCGGGGGAACGGGCCGATTTTGCCGAGATCCATGTCATTGAAGCGGAATTTGCCGCAGGCCAAAGTCAGCACCAGGCTGTCCGGCGGGGTGGCCGCCACGAATTCGGTGTAGTAGTTGCGTCCGGGTTTGGCGCCGTCACAGCCGCCAACCAGATAGATATGTTTTAAGGCGCCGGATTTGATTGCCTCAATGACTTGATCGGCTGCCGAAAGGACAGCGGCATGGCCAAAGCCCGTCAGCAGGTTGCTGCCGCCGTTGATGCCGGTCATGACCTGGCTTTCGCTATAACCCCCCAGTTCGAGGGCTTTGGCGATTACCGGCGAAAAATCTTTGCCGTCGATTGTTTCCGGGATATGCACAAGCCCCGGATACTCAACGACCGCAGTGGTGAAAACACGGTCGGCGTATTCTGCCTTGGGCGGCATCAGGCAATTGGTGGTGAAAAGGAAAGCGCCGGGAACGCCCTTGAATTCTTTTTGCTGGTTCTGCCAGGCTGTTCCAAAATTACCCTTGAGCTGGGGATGCATTTTCAGTTCAGGATAGCCATGTGCCGGCAGCATTTCACCGTGGGTATAGATGTTGATTCCCTTGCCGTCGGTTTGCAGCAGCAGCTGTTTCAAATCATGAAAATCATGCCCGGAAACCACGATAAACGGACCCTTTTCAATAATCATCGAAACGGGCGTCGGCTTTGGATCGCCGTAGGCTCCGGTATTAGCCTCGTCCAGAAGCTCCATGCACTTGAAATTGTCCTTGCCGAATTGCATGAGGAGGCCGAGCCAGCCTTCGACGGTGTGGCTGCTGCCGACTGCCCGCATTCCGGAAAACAGCGCCTCGGTCACTTCAGGGCTGGTTTTGCCGAGCACATAGGCATGATAGGCATAAGCGGCCATGCCGCGAAGCCCCAGAAGCAGCAAAGAGCGCAAAGAAACAATATCCGGATCGCCGGAGAAAAGCTGGGACGCTTCGGTGATTTCAGCCTGCGGCATACAAGAGCAGCATGAGCCGCAGCCGCTGTTTTGCGGCCGGTACTGGTCGATGGTCTGGTTGACCAGGCCAATCAGACGGCGGATCGTCGTATCGTCAAAATTGACATTGGTTATGGTGGTAAAAAGCCCTTCCATCATTAATTGAGCGGCATGAGCGGTCATTTCTTCATCTTCCATGAAGGTGGCAAGCTTGATCAGCGCTACGGTCAATTCGTCCTGAAGTCCGGCCGTGGAAGGCTCTTTGCCGCAGACTCCCTTGATTGTGCAGCCTTTGCCGGCTGCGGTTTGTTCACATTGGAAACAGAACATGTTTGACATTGGAAATTCCTCCTGTTTTCTTATGTTTCGTCTTCAGACGAAGCGGGCTGCCATCTTGTCAATCTTCAGTCCTCCAGGATTCTGCCGTCAGTACCAATAGTGACCACCTGCCAGGGAATCATCTTGCCGCAGGCCAGCAAAGCTTTCTGGACCGCATGCTCAAGTCCGCCGCAGCAGGGGACCTCCATTCTGACTACCATTATACTCTTGATGGAATTCTGACGGAAGATTTCAGTCAGCTTGTCTGCGTAATCTCCAGAATCCAATTTGGGGCAGCCGATCAACGTGATCCGCCCTTTAATAAATTCCTGGTGAAAGTTTGCCCTGGCATAAGCGGCGCAATCGGCCGCGATCAGGAGCCTGGCATTATTCAGGTATGGCGCCTTTGGCGGCACCAGCTTGATCTGGACCGGCCACTGGCTCAGCTCGGATTCGGCCTGCTGAGGCGGTTGGCCGGCGGTGGCGGCGGCAGGAGCAGCTGTACAGGCATTTTCCTGGCGATTGAAGGCTTTGGCTTGTGTGCCCGGACAACCGCAAGGCAGCGGCGGCACTGCGGCAGGATCTTTTTGGGCAACCCCCTCCGCCTGCTTTTGCCTATCTTCCAGATCTGCCTTTGAACCGGGCGCCGGAGCGGTAAACCCATCAGCCTCTTTTTTGACAATTTTGATGGCTCCGGTCGGGCAATCCGGCAGACAGGCGCCAAGCCCGTCGCAATAGGACTCGGAAATCAGTTTGGCCTTGCCGTCGACCAGGGCCAATGCGCCTTCATGGCAAGCCGTGATGCACAGGCCGCAGCCATTGCATTTTTCCTGATCAATCTCGATAATATCTCTTTGCATAAAAACCTCCTATGCAGCTTAACTGTTCATGGTTTTTCCCGGTTTTGTTTTCTGGGATCAGTGTACTATAATGGTTTTGAGAAATCCGTAGCCGAGGCTACAAAAAAGGGGGATCGACATGTTGGATCAATGGTTGCCGGCGCTGATGAGAAGTCCGCTGTTCAAAGGCTTTGACGAAGCCGGACTGGCCCGCTTGCTACCCTGCTTCGGCGCGGTCGTCCAACCATGCAAAAAGGGCGATATGCTGTGCCAGGCAGGACAACCCCAGCAGACAATCGGCATTGTCCTTGAAGGTGAAATTCAGATCCAAAAAGAAGATTATGCCGGCAATCGCCTGATCATCGGCACTTTCGGCCCCGGCGAATTATTTGGCGAAGTATCGGCCTTTGCGGGTTTGGGACATTGGCCGAATACCGTTCTGGCCAATTCTTTAGGTTCGGTGTTCTTTGTTCCATACGAAAAAATAAGCCAGCCTTGCTGCCGCGCCTGTGAAAATCACCAGCTTCTCATCCGCAATATGCTTGGCATCGTCGCTGGAAAAGCGATGATCATGAACCATCGGATCGGCTTCATCAAATTAAAGGGCATGCGCGAAAAGCTGGCGGCTTATCTTTATGAACAATACCAGCAATTCGACAACAAAACATTCCTGATCCCGATGAATCGGGAAGACCTGGCCGACTTCCTGAATGTTTCGCGCCCCTCGATGTCACGCGAGCTTGGCCGGTTAAAGGACCAGGGCATCATCGACTTTTTCCGGTCGTCATTTACGATTCGGGATTTGAATGCCCTGAGAAAAATAAAATCAAACGGGAAATAGCAAAAACTGGCCGCCGGTATCCCTTCGGGCCGGGCGCATGGCGTCAGGACGGGGGAGATTTGAGATTTTTCATATTCTATGGTAAAACAAAATTAGCGGGAAGCTGATTCGGTTAATAGCCGGCAGGCACAAACCCCGGGAAGAATTTTTTAAAGGGTTTGATTAGCCCCAAATGACTGGAGGAACTTATTATGGCAAATCATCAGATTATGGTAATCCGGGTCAATCAAAGAGTTCCCAATGCCGAGAAAATCCAGAAAGTCCTGTCTGCCTATGGTTGCGGCATTCGCACCCGGTTGGGCCTGCACGAGGCCGGCATGGGCGACAGTTGCGCCAACGACGGTTTGATCCTGCTGCATTTGGCTGCCGGAGCCGCCGATTTTGCGGCTTTTGAAGCCGAACTAAACCAAATTGACGGGGTTGCCGCCAAACTGGTCGAGATCTGATGCCGCAAATTAAACCGGATCGGATGTGTACGCAAAAGGATCTGGAAAAAGCCTTGCAGAATATCGGCGTCAAATCCGGCATGGTTTTGATGGTCCATTCGTCCCTGGGCAGCCTGGGCTGGGTGCCCGGCGGCGCAAGAAGCGTGGTTGACGCCCTGCTCGATGTTCTGGGGCCGCAAGGGACTTTGGTCATGCCGGCCCATAGCGGCGAGAACAGCGATCCATCCTATTGGCAGCATCCTCCCGTTCCCAAGGACTGGTGGCCGGCGATCCGCCAGGCGATTCCGCCGTTCGATCCCGATCGGACGCCATGCCGGGGAATGGGCGCGGTTGTGGATTGCTTCAGGGCTTATCCGGGTGTCTCGCGGAGCAATCATCCGACCAGTTCATTTTTAGCCAAAGGGCCGGCGGCGGAAAGCCTTCTGGCCAGGCACGACCTGGACTGCTGTTTGGGCGAGGCCTCGCCTTGCGGCGCCCTTGAGCATGCCGATGCCTGGGTTTTGCTGCTGGGCGTCGATTTTGACAGCTGCACGGTCATGCATCTGGCTGAGTATCGCAGCCAGTGCCGCACTTCATTTATGCAATCTTCGGCCGTGCTGAAGGATGGCCGTATCGAGTTTGCCCCTTATCCTGAAATCGAGCTGGATTCCAATGATTTTTTGGAACCTGGCCGACAGCTCGAGGCAGACGGGAAGGTTGTTCGCGGGAAGGTCAGCAAATCCGAACTTCGTTTATTCAAGGTGCGCGATGCCGTGCGCTATGCAGAAAACTGGCTGCGCCAGAACCGCCTGCACCGTCTGGACAAAACCGATCAGGAACGGCTGATGGCTTATCTTCGCCAAGAGCCGGAATTCAATCTTTTTTTGATTGGCGATATTGAAAATTATGGATTGAAGACTGATTTCATGGATGTGATGGCTTTTGAAAAAGACAATGAATTCGACAGCATTTTGCTGCGTTATCACCATAGCTATTTGCCTTACAGCCTTAAACCGGATTTTGATCCCAACCCGCTGCTGGCGGCTTTGAAAACGCCCAATCTGCATATCCTGTCCGGCAAAAAGAGTGTTCTTGACCGGCTGAGGCCAAGCCTGGAAGGATTCAAATGGCGGGACACCTACCTGATGCGGCTTCAGCCCGAAGACCTGGTTCTTTCGGAAGACTGGACCGGGAATAACGGCAGCCGTCCTTTGCCGGAAAACGTCTCGATGACCATGGCCGAATCGGCCGACGCGCCGGCGATTGTCGATTTTCTCGCCGGGATTGCCGAGTTTAGCCGGCCGGGATCACGGCAGGAACAGCGCAGCGAACTGGAAACTGCCCTGAGTAAGGGCAGCAGCCACTATTACCTGTTTTGGCATCAGGGGTCGATTATCGCGACAGCGGGGACGTCGGCCGAAAATTCACTCTCGGCAATGGTCGTGGCTGTGGCCACGCACCCCGACTGGCGAGGCCTTGGCCTGGCCAGCCGCTTGCTTGCAAAGATGGCTCACGATCTGCTGCCCAGACGGTTCCAGTATCTTTGCCTGTTTTACGACAATCCGGACGCCGGCCGGATTTACCGCCGGCTGGGGTATAAAGATGCCGGCCAATGGGTGATGGCCATGCGGGAGGAACCGGCAGGTGAATAAGCATGGTCCCGGGGTGTATCAGCGAAAAGGAGATAACATATGATTCGAGACCCGAGAATCGATCAGCTGGCCAGTGTTCTGCTGCGCCATTCCTTGGATTTGAAAAAAGGGGATATCTTTCAGATTAACGCAGGAATTGCGGCCAAACCGCTGGTCGAAGCGCTTTACCGCGAGTCGGCCAAGCTAAAGATTTATCCGATTATCCGCTGGCAAGACGATGAAATCAGCCGGCTGGGCTATGATCTGCTCGACCCTAAACGGCCTGAAACGGCACGCTATTTGGACTTGAGCAACAGTTGGGAAATCAACCGCTGGCAGGACATTGCCGCCAATTTGACTTTACGGGCGCCGGAAAATGACCAGGAAATGAGTCGGGTTGACCGCGACCGCCTGCAGATGGTCAGCAAGGCGAATGAGAAATTGAGCCGTCTGATTATCGACGAGCGGAAGTGGGCTTTGTTTTATTGGCCGACCGCCGGGATGGCGCAAAAAGCTGGGATGTCGACAGGCGACTATCTGGATTTTGCGCTAAAGGTCAGTCTTCTGGATTACGACCGGCTTTACCGGGCGGAACAAAAGCTGGCCCGTCGCATGGAAAACGCCGACCAGGTGCATATCCTGGCGCCGGGGACGGATCTTTCTTTTTCCATCCGCGGCCTGCCTGCAGTTTGCTGCTATGGCCGCCGCAATGTACCGGACGGGGAAGTCTATACCGCGCCGGTCAAGGATTCGGTCAACGGCACGATTACCTACAATGTCGGTTCGACGATGTGGGGGCAGACCTTTGAACGGATCGTCCTGGAATTTGCCGCCGGGCGGATTGTCCGGGCGGATTGCTCCGGCGGGAATGCGGCAGATTTGAACCGGATCCTGGATACCGACGAGGGCGCCCGCTTTATCGGGGAATTCTCTTTTGGCGTCAATCCGCTGATCTTGAAGCCGACGGGCAATACGATCTACGATGAAAAAATCACCGGATCGTTTCATCTAACACCAGGCAATGCCTATGCCAAGGCGGATAATGGCAACAAGTCGGCCATTCACTGGGATCTGATCCAGATCCAGCGACCTGATTTTGGCGGCGGCGAGATTTGGCTTGACGGTGAATTGATCAGGAAAGACGGCCTTTTTGTGCAGGACGATCTTGAAGATCTGAATCCAGTTTAAATCGATAATGGCGAATTCTTGCCATTATCGGCCATTTCGACTAAGATAAGGATACAAAACCGGCGTGGCAAGCAATAGGCCGGTCAGGAGGAATGCAGCATGCTAGATATCAATTTGATCCGGGAAAATCCGGGGCTGGTCCAGGAAAAACTGGCCAAAAAGGAATATACCGTTGATTTTGCAGAATTTCTCGCCCGCGATGAAAAGCGGCGCGAACTGATTTATAAGACTGAACAGCTGAAGGCCGATAAAAACAAAACTTCCGCCGCCATCCCGCGCCTCAAGAAAGAAGGCCAGGATGTCGCGCCGGTCATGGCGCGGATGAAGCAGATCGGGGAGGAGATCAAAGCCGGTGATGAGCAGCTGGCTGATCTGGACCGCCTGCAGCAAGCCTTTTTGGAGGCGCTGCCCAATCTGCCTGCCGACGACGTTGTGGCCGGCGGCAAGGAAAACAACCAGGTTGTGCGGGTTGTTGGCCAGAAACCGGAGTTCGCCTTTGCACCTCGCCATCATGTCGATCTGGTCGAACAGCTTGGCCTGATCGACTATACCCGCGGCGCCAAACTCGGCGGCAGCGGCTTCTGGGTTTACCGCGGCGATGGCGCCCGCCTGGAATGGGCGCTGCTCAACTTTTTCATGGAAGAACACATCAATGACGGCTATGAAATGATTCTGCCGCCGCATATCCTGACTTACCAGTGCGGCTACACCGCAGGACAATTTCCCAAGTTCAAGGACGACGTTTTCCAGCTGCGCCAGGATGAAGAGGGCGGCGAGGGCTTTACCCATTTCATCTTGCCGACGGCCGAGACCGCCCTGGTCAACATGCACCGGGATGAAGTCCTGGATGAGGATGCTCTGCCTTTCAAATATTTTGCCTATACCCCCTGCTACAGGAAAGAGGCCGGCAGCTATCGCGCCGAAGAGCGCGGCATGATCCGCGGGCATCAATTCAACAAAATCGAAATGTTCCAGTATACTTTGCCCGAACAATCCTCGGCGGCACTGGAAGAATTGGTCAACAAAGCCGCCCGGCTGGTAGAGAAGCTGGGCCTGCACTTCCGGGTCAGCAAGCTGGCGGCCGGCGACTGCAGCGCTTCAATGACCAAGACTTATGACATCGAAGTCTGGATTCCCAGCATGAACGACTACAAGGAAGTCAGCTCGGCCTCCAACGCCGGCGACTACCAGGCCCGCCGCGGCAACATGCGGTTCAGGCGCAAGGCGACCGGCCGCATGGAATTCGTCCATACGCTGAATGCCTCGGGCCTGGCGACCAGCCGGATCTTGCCGGCCATCGTCGAACAATACCAGCAGGCCGACGGCAGCGTGGCTATTCCTGAAGTTTTGCGCAAATGGATGGACGGGAGATCAGTCCTTAGCCTCAAAGGCTGACCGGCTGTATTGGCCTGACGCGTTCCAGCAGATCCATTCCTGATATCCGGCGTCCTCGATCGCTTTGATCTGGGCCCGGATTTCTTCTTTTCCGTAGGACTGGTAATAGCCTTCGGGCAGATAGCTGGCCGTAAAGGCCTGAAGCCATGGCCGGTTAGTCGCATAAAAAGGCTGGCCTGTGGCCGCCTGGCCGAGTTTAAGCACGTTGAACATGACATCATAGGGCTCGAGATCCGGCTTGGGATATAAAACGCCGTTGATAAAGGTGCCTTTCCCGTTGCCGGTGTAGTGGCCGGTCGAACTGTTGGCATAGTGCGAAGGGTAGATCATCGGGCTAACCGAGTCGATGCCGGTCAGTCCGATCGTTTGCCAATCCTGGCCGATCGTCTGCCCGTCTGCGGCGCTGTTGATGATAATGCCAAAGACATCGGCGCCAAGCGGAACCCCGCATTCGTCCTGGATCAGGATTTTTGCTGTCTGCAAGAAACGGTTAATGGCCAAAACCCGGCTGGGCACCTGGTCTTTAGGCCCAAAATAGGGCTTGGTGCCGCCCTTGGCGCCGCCGGTCGGGAAACGGACGTAGTCGAACTGGATCTCATCCACGCCAAATTCCAAGGCGTTGAGCGCAATATCGATATTATACTGCCAGACATCCTGGTTATAGGGACTGACAAAAGGCTCGCCGCCTTCATTGCTGAAAACCAGGACTTTGCCGGCCTGGTCCTTGATACAGTATTCCGGCCGGGCTTTGGCCAATTTAGGGTCTTTAAAACAGACGATGCGGCCGATGACCCTGACGCCGGCTTGATGGCATTGGTCGACAACGGCGTGAAGATCATAGGCCGGCCTTACCGCGCCGATAGATTTGGCCAGCGGGACGGAACAATCAAACCGGATTCCATCGGATTCTTTCAGATCAACAATCAGCGTGTTGATTTCGGTCTGGCTGGCAATCGAAAGATTGGCGTCAAAATTGCCGGCCGCTCCGGTGTAAAGCGCCCGCACGGGCTGATGGGTGAATGTTTTGATCGCTTTGGGCTCGGGCAGCGGCCCAAAGTATTTTTCCACCAGTGGATCCATTGGCAAAACGGGCGTCGGCGCCGGCTTGGTTGGCGCGGCCGTCGTCGCTGACGTGGTCGCCAGGGTTGCCGCGGCCGAACTGCTGGTTGAGATTTGCGCAGCGGTTTGAGTAGCCGTCAAAGAGGGTTCTGCCGTCTGGGCTGGGCCTTTCTGGCAGCCGCTGAAAAAAAGGCAGATGATCAGAACCCAAAAAGCGCAGTAACCCGGCAAGCGGATGCGGGCAGACGATGGTTGCTTTGAATTTATTTCACAGGAATGTTTTTCCAATCCAAATTGTGGAGCTATTTTTGGCATGCTCTTTTCTCCTTGAAAGCGGGACAAACTCTAGATCAATATAGCATAAATCTTTAACGGCGAACATGGCTTGGCCGGTATTGACAAGGAAAGCAGACTGGATGGCCAGTTTAACATTGATATGCAATCTAAGGAACAGACGAATATTGCTGCATGAATTGAGTGGAAATACGGTCTATATTGCCACACAAAAAGGAGGCATGTTTAAGAGCAAATACAAGCACCTAAAAAGGCAGTTTATAGACTTAATGGGGGGCAACCTGACCGCAATCATTTCTTAGTAGATACTCCCTTCCAATATTAATTAGAATTGTTTTGGGTGTAACCGTAAAAAAATCAGCATCTTATCAACGACGGTAACGTGAGCCTATCCTTGAAGTAAAAAACTTGGAGGATGGGCATGACGATTAAAGAAAAACGCCGGGCTGGATTGGTCCTAAAAGATTGAAGAGCAAAATCATAGTGACATGAGCATCGTCAAATGATGCCGGCAAAAAGCCATCAACGAAAGGACCTTCCGACGCTGGAAACGAACCTTGAAAAGCGAAGAAAAAACAAATGCCGTACCGCCGGTTGACTGGTGCCAGGTTCAGACGAAATTACCTGGAAATGGCACGAAATCATCCCGCTTGATTGTTCGTCCCCGTCTTTCATGCTAAAATAATAACAATCAACAAAAAACCTGACCAGAATCAACGGAAAGGGGGCTTGTGCATGCTGGTTCGCAATTGTTCAGGCGGCATTGTTTTTTCCGGCGACAAAGTATTGTTGCTGCAAAACGAAAAACACGAGTGGATTTTCCCCAAGGGAGTCATCAAAAACGGGGATCTGCCCGATGAGGTTGCCATCCGCCGTGTTCAGATGGAAGCCGGTGTCCGCGCCAGGATTATTTCATCTGCCGGACGAACCAATTACGAGTTTTATTCGATTTCCCGGCAGCGGCCCGTTTGCAACAAAATCGTCTGGTATATCATGACGACGGAACAAGCCGAAGCCGTGCCCAATGAAATTCAGAACTTCCAGGATGGCGGTTTCTACCCGATCGATGTCGCTTTGGAGAAAGTGACGTACAGCCAGGACAAGTCATTGTTGATGCTGTCTTATCAAAAATACAAGGAATTGGTCTGAACAAAGGATTCAATGCGCGCAAATTACCGTACAGTAGCCAGCCAGGCCGAAGTCGAGCTGGAAGAGAAAAAATCGAGATTCATTGCCATCTGCCAGCCATTGGCGACAGAATCTGAGGCGAATGCTTTTGTCAGTGGCGTCCGGCACAGATTTCCGGATGCCACTCATCACGTCTATGCCTGGATTCTTGGCGGCGAGCAAAACCTGCAGCGCTACTCGGATGATGGCGAACCTTCGGGCACGGCAGGGATCCCGGTACTGGATGTTTTGCGCAAGAATGGCATTGATCAGGCCGGTATTGTGGTGACCCGCTATTTTGGCGGCACTTTGCTCGGTACCGGCGGATTGGCCAGAGCCTACGGACACGCCGCCATGATGGCGCTGGAGGCGGCCAAGCCGGTCGACATGCAATTGTGCCAGCTGTTTCAGATCATGGTCAGTTATGCCGATCTTGAACGATTGCGCCGCCAGTTGAGTCTGGCCGGCTTTCGAGAATGTGAGTGCCAGTTCGGCATGGATGCCGAACTTCTGGTGGCAGTGCCGGTAGCCAAAGCCAGCTCATTGCAGCAGCTGTGCGATGATGCGACTTGCGGAGCCGCCTTGCTGGAGCCGGCCGGTCAGATCTACCAGCCTTTGCCGCCGCCGGACCCTCCCCCCGCCTGATCTTCGGCGACCAGAATCAAAAAATTATAGCTGTCCGGCGTTTTGGACCGGATTAGATTTTAGGGGGAACAAAAGACGATGTCAGGTCATTCAAAATGGAACAATATCAAACGCAAAAAAGGTGCGGCTGATGCCCAGCGGGGAGCGGTTTTCACCAAGCTTGGCCGGGAAATCCAGGTCGCTGTCAAAAACGGCGGCGCGGACCCGGAAGCGAATTCGCGCCTTAAAGATGTGATTGCTAAGGCCAAAGCGGCCAATATGCCTAACGACAACATCATGCGCAGCATCAAAAAAGCTGCCGGTTCCGGTGAAACGGACAATTTTGAAGAAATAACCTATGAAGGCTATGGCCCGGGCGGAGTCGCCGTTCTGGTCAGAACCCTTTCCGACAACCGCAACCGGACCGCCGGCGACGTGCGCCATATTTTTGACAAGTTCGGCGGCAACATGGGAACAGCCGGCTGCGTCAGCTTTTTATTCCAGGAAAAAGGGTCTTTGATTCTGGAGCAGGAAGAATACCCCGATGAAGAGGCAGTCATGATGGACGCCCTGGATGCCGGTGCCGAGGATTTCCTGGCTGAAGACGAAATCTATGAAATCACGACATCGCCGGAAAGCTACCAGATTGTCCGGGAGGCGCTCGAAGGCAAGGGATATGCCTTCCTTGACCTGTCGCTTGGGCCGGTTCCGGTGACCTGGACCGAACTTTCGGATCCGGACATGATGGAGAAAATGGAGAAGCTTATTGACCGTCTGGAAGAGCATGATGATGTCCAGGAGGTCTTTCATAACTGGGACCGATAGGAGGTGACAGCGTCTGGCGATTCGTTTTGACAAGCACCGGAAAATAGCCGATGACATTGAGGCGGCACATTTGCGCGACCATCTGGCCAGCGCGGCCGACAAATCTGACAAATCCGAAAAAACCGGCCCGTTCAAGCCTTTTGGCAAACTGGCCGAGGCGGTCAACCGGTCTTATTCCGAGCGAAACGCGGCGGCTGTCGAAAAGGACCGCGACAGCTTAAGGGACATTTTAAGCCAGATAGCGGTCATTGCCTTTATCGGACCGAGCGGTACCGGAAAAAGCACCCGCGCCATTGCCGTTGCCCGAAAAAACCAGATTGCCTTCATTATTGACGACGGCCTTCTGATCCACGGCAGCCGGATCGTTGCCGGCTCTTCGGCCAAAAAGGCCGCATCCAAGCTGGAATCGGTCCGCCAGGCCTTGTTTGCCGATGAAACGCGGGCGGCGGTCATGCGGCGTGCGCTGGCCGCTCATCATCCCACCGCGCTGATGGTTTTGGGCACCTCCGACGGCATGCTCGAAAAAATCTGCGAAAATCTGTGGCTTAATCCGCCCGCCATGCTGATCCGTATTGAAGATGTCAGTACCGACGAAGAAATCCGCCAGGCCAAGCAGACCCGGATAACGGAAGGCAAGCATACGATCCCCGTGCCAAGCATGGAGATCAAGCATGAGTTCTCAGGGCACTTTGCCGACCCGATTTCCCGGCTGCGCCGGCGGCGTGACCGTGACCGCGGCATTGCGCCGGTTGCGCCGGATTCGGAGCGCACGGTTGTCCGGCCGACTTTTTCCGGCTTGGGCAGCTATTCCATTTCCGATGAGGCCATGCGGATGATGATCGCGATCATCTTGCGGCGGATCCGCGGCGTAGCTGGCCTGGTCGGCTTTAAAACCGAAAATGAAATCGCCGGCGTGGTTATCGACCTGGACCTGTCGCTCTACTATGGCTATAATGCGCCGCAGGTGCTGAAAGAGGCCCAGGAGCGGGTCAGCCGTCAGATCGAAGAATATACGTCGATCAATGTCATGGCGGTCAACGCCAGAGCCCGGCGGGTTATCCACACGCCGGCCGCCCAGCCGGCGCCGGGCCAGGAAAGCAGGCCTCACGCATGAAAGAAAAGATCTACACCATTCCAGTCAATGATGCCTATGCGGCGCCGGGCCATTGCCCGCTTTGCTCGCTGGAATCGACCCTTACCGATTCGCTTCTGGACTATTATCTCGGCCCTGCCCTGATGGAGCCTGACGTCCGGAAAGCGACCAATGAGAAGGGCTTTTGCATGAAACACCTTTCCGGTTTATATAATCGCGAAGAAAACCGGCTGGGCCTCGGCCTGATTTTGCATACGCATACCGCAGACCTGGTGAAGGATTTGAATCCGGGTTTAAGCCAAAGCGCGCCGACTGGGAGGACCGGGCTTTTCAAAGGCCGGCAGAAGGACTATCGCCAGGATCTTCTGGCCATGGCCGACCGCATCGAAGAGCGGGTGCGCAGCTGCATCATCTGCGATCGCCTGAACAATACGATGGACCGGTATCTGGATGTCATTTTTTACCAATATTTTGACGATCCGGATTTTAAAAAGAAATTCGACGAGGGCAGCGGCTATTGCCTGCCGCACGTGGCTTTGCTATTGCGCGGCGCGGCCAGGCATTTGAACCAGGACCAGGCAGCAAAGATTGTCGGGGCGTTGTCGGGCCTGCAAAACCGCAGCCTGGAAACATTGCGCGACGATGTGGAGTGGTTTACCTTGAAGTTTGATTACCGCAACCACGAAAAAGACTGGAAAAACAGCAAAGACGCGCTGCCGCGCGCGATTCGCAAAATTTGCGGCGATTGTGATTTAAATCAAAGGAAGTGAGCAATTTGCCGGACAAGAAAACAAACCGGGCCTCCCATAAGGCCGGCACAGCTAAAGTACTCAGCCAGAGCCCGTTGGGCGTCCTGCTGCCTGAATCCTTGCTGGAATTTTCTTCCAGCAGCGAACCCAGGCCGACGATTGTCTTTCGTTCAGAGATTATGGGCGAAGGTGATTTTGAGCTGGGCGCGCAATTGCTGTCTGAATTTTTCCAGGCCTTGCTGGCACACCCTGAACCGCCGCTGGCGCTGTTGTTTTATAATAGCGCCGTTAAACTGGTCTTGAAGGGTTCGGCGGTTCTTGACGCGATTTCAAAGCTCTCGTCCCGCGGCTGCGAAGTGCTCGCCTGCCGGACCAGCCTGCAAAAACTGGCGCTGGGTGAACTGCCGGCCATAGGCCGTTCGGCGACTCTAGCCGAAATGACGGATCGGATGCGCCAGGCCCATCAATTGCTATGGCCTTGATTGACCTGAAAAGCAAAATAGAAATAGCCAAATCCTGAAAGGAGGCTGCCGTATGGCGAAATCCAGCAGTTCTCAGGTAAGCTTGCCCGAAAACCTTGAACCTGCTCGCAAAAGCGGCAAAAACTTGCAGAAATTGCGCCGGTTCAGTTTTGTTTTGGTGTTGCTGATACTCCTTGCCGGCATTTTCGTTTTGGTGACCAATGGGATTTATCTTTGGAAAATCAGGCCTGACCAGGCGGTGATCGCCGAAGTTCGCGATACGCTGCAAAACGGTTTGCCGCAGTCGGCAGCGACAGAAGCTGAACGGCTGGCTTTTTATCAGGCTAATGCAGATAAGCTGGCTGGAATGCCTGAAAAAATATCCAGCTTGAATCAAAAACCCTGGACTATGGCCGTTTTGCTCAAGAACGATATCAGCCAAAATGAGCTGCAAACCATGCTCGACCAGATCAACCGGGGCCAAACAGCAGTTAAAAGCTATTTTCAGGCAATCAATGAAATCAAGTCAGAAGCCAGGGCCTTTTCGTCTATGGCCGATCCGGCCGGCAGCCATTCGAATATCCTGGCCGATTGCCTTAGTCTCTACGAGGACTTGATTACCCAGGCCGACTTGTTGGAAGATCTGTATAAAAATCTCTCTGGACTTGCCAACCTTGACCTGGCCGGTTCGCAATTCAGCCGCCAGGATCTGGGAATCGATGCGGCTTCAAACGCTGTTAAGCCGTTCCGCCAACCGGTTCAGGACCTGGCTGCTTTACTTGAAAGCAGCGCCAGGCTGGAAAAGACCCTGGATGAGCTTTATGCCAAAGATCCTCTTCAAGCTGACCTGGCCGCATTCGAAACCGACTGCAATGCCCTGCTGCTCGACCAGCAAATCCTGGTCAGCAAAGCAGCCGCCAATGCGGCTAATTTGCCGCAGCCTTTGCTTTTGGTATTCGAATCCTGGCAAAAAGGATTAAATGGCCGGACCGTATTCATCCAGGATTTGCTTTCGTGGTGGAAATATGCCGCCATGGCCGAGCAAAGTCTCGCTTCGGCCAGCAATGACCGCGCGACTGCCCGCCGCTATACAGAAGACAGCTTGAAAGAAGAAAATGTCGAGACGGCCTACATTTGGACGAAAACCGCGCTGGAATACCGCGCCAGCATGAATACGGCCATTGATTTTGCCAACATCTACATTGGCCGGACCAACAAGCAAATCATTGAATTGACGAACATCCGCCAAACCTATCGGTCCGATATGGGTCTTGCCGTCGCCGGCCGCCAGCTGGATGAGCTGGCATACATTAAGGCGGATGCTTTCTGGCTGGCTAGCTAGCTGAGGATTCTTGCCTGATTGATTCGGGCAAAGGAGGCGCCTATGGCTTTTTGGACTTGGTCGGAACTGGTCTGGCTGGCGGAGATGTTCATTCGCCTGCTTGCGGCGACGATTCTTGGCGGCCTGGTCGGGTACGAGCGTGAACATGCCAACCGGCCGGCCGGATTCCGGACCCATATTCTGGTCAGCCTGGGCGCTGCCCTGGTGATGGTTACCGCTGAATTTGTTTTTCGGAAATATTCAATGCAAGCCAATCTGGATCCCACGCGCATGGGCGCTCAAGTTATCAGCGGCATCGGCTTTCTGGGCGCCGGCACAATCATCCGGACAGGCAACAGCGTCAAAGGGCTGACCACCGCCGCCAGTTTGTGGGCGGTATCCTGCATCGGCCTGGCTTGCGGCAGCGGTTTTTACCTGGGGGCTATCCTGGCGACACTTTTTACTTTTCTGACCTTGATTGCCCTGAAACGGCTGGAAAAGCATCTGGCCGCCAAACACGGCGATCTGACGCTGCTGATTCACCTGAACCAATATGGCCAGGATGTTTTAAGCATCCTGGCCATTGCCGAAGAAATGAATCTGGCCGTAAGAAAGCTTCAGTTGCTGCCTGAAGAGAATGACGACCAAAAAGGCGTCCATCTGCGCCTGACCCTGGCCAAAGTCCTGCCGGAAAGCAAGGCGCAATTTTTGCAGAAATTATATAAGCTGCCGACGGTTCTTGCTGCTTCGGATGAATAATGCCAGTTATTCCTTGACCGGCGGTTCGGCTTTATGGTTTTTACCGATTGAGAGAACCAGGTTGAGGACAATGCCGAACAGGGCAGCTGTGGCAATGGACGGCAACTGCATGCCCATGAAGGGAATCATGCCGCCGTCGGGTGATTCATTGCTGATGAAGCCGTAGGAACCGCCCAGGCCGATAACCAGGATGCTGGCGATGACTGCCAGATTGCGGGAATCAAAAAGGTCCACTTTGCGGTTGATCATGATGGCGATGCCTTGAGCGCCGATGACGCCAAACAGATAGATGCTGACTCCGCCGACAACGGCATTGGGAATCGAACGCACAAGATTGGACAGTGGCGTCAGGAAGGAGATCAGCATGGTGATGATCGCTGCGGCGCCCAGGACCATAACGGAAAAGTTGCGGGTGATGGCCATCGTGCTGAGGTTTTCCCCGTAGTTTGTGCCGGCCGGGCCGCCAATGGCAGCCGAGACGATATCGCCGATGCCGTCGCCGACCAGGTTCATGCCCAGGCGCTTTTTGATGTTATAGGAGCCTTTGCCTTTTTGGGCGGCCAGATGATCGACGTAGATGTCCAGCTGATAGAGGTGGGCGGTGGATTCAGGGATGGTGGCAATGGCAATCGGCATGATTGCGGCAACTGCGACCCAGTCGACAATTGGCAGAGAAAAGCCGGGTACCGCCAAAACCGGTCCGGTTAGAACTTTGGTAAAATCAACCATGCCAAAGGCAACGGCAGCGATATAGCCGGCGATAATGCCAAAGAGGATTGGCAGCTGGCCGAGCGTTCCCTTGAGATAGACCGAGAAAAGCACGGTTGCGAGCAAGGTGATCAGTGCGACGATCCAGGAGATATTGTCGGCAGCCGGAGGCACCGGCGGATTACTGGCCAGGCCATATAAATTCCAGCCGGAAGCGTTCCGTAAAGCCACACCTGCCAGGGAAATGCCGATGACAATGGCAATGGAGCCGGTCACGGTTGGCGGCAGGACTAATTCAATTTTATCAGACCCGAACTGATTGATGATCAGGCCGGCGGCAATGGAGACCAGGCCGGACATGATGATGCCAAATTGGGCCCGGGAAATCAGGATGCCCAGGTCAACGCCCTGGGTGCTGGTAATGGAGACGATGGCCGCGATATAGGAGAAACTGGAACCATAATACAGGGGGATTTTGCCGCGGGTAACCAAAAGAAAGCAAATGGTCGCCAGACCGCTGGCGAAGATCGTTGTGGAGATGTCAAATTTGGTCAGTACGGCGACAAGAACTGTGGCTGGAAACATGACGAGAATTTGCTGGAAGGCAAAGATGACCAGCTTCCAGACCGGGGGCTTTTCATCAGGCAGATACCCAATGACAGGAGCGGATGATCGATTCATAATGGGTTCCTCCTTAAAATGATTGATGCACAAAATACAATAAAATTGCACACCCTATTCAAAGCTACTCTGATGAAAAATGCTTGTCAAGAACCAATTGACCCTTCGGCAAAGCCAAGTTAAAATGAAATTACCGCAACCAACTGGCCGGTCGAGCAACATGTCCGGCTATCTTAAGAAAAATGGGGGCGCGTTATGATGTATCGCCAGGTTGCAGCTGTCAAACAGGGGACAATGACCAGTGACGGCGCTGGTGTCAAGTTGCGTCGGGTCTTTGGCTTCCATGATGTTCCACAATTTGATCCGTATTTGATGTTGGATTTTTTTGATTCCAAAAAACCGGAAGATTACATTCAGGGCTTTCCGTGGCATCCCCACCGCGGCATTGAGACAATCACGTTTCTTTTGGACGGTCAGATCGAGCATGGCGACAGTCTGGGCCATAGTGGCGTTATCGGATCAGGTGACTGCCAATGGATGTCTGCCGGCAGCGGGATTATCCACCAGGAAATTCCAAAACCCAGCCACCATTTGTGGGGTGTGCAGCTTTGGGCCAACCTGCGGGCTGCCGACAAAATGACCAAGCCGAAATATCAGGAAATAACCGCCGCCATGATACCGGAGATAGAGGACCAGGACTGCCAGATCCGGATTATCGGCGGCAGCTTTGCAGGGATAAACGGTCCGGCGCAGCGCCCGGATATCGACGCCTGTTTTTTGGACATCAGGGTCCCGGCGGCCCGGATTTTTGAAATCGAAAAAGATCCCGGACAGCGGGTGTTTGCCTTGCTGGCCGGAGGGCAAGCCAATTTTGACGAACAATGGCCAAATGTCGAGCAGGCAGGCAGTGCAGTCCTTTTTGAAACCGGACCTGATGCAAGTCCAAGGATACGGATTAAAGCCGGAATAGCCGGCGCCAGGTTTCTGCTGATATCCGGCAAGCCGATTGGCGAACCGGTTGTCTGGGGCGGCCCCATCGTCATGAATACCAAAGAAGAGCTGGATCTGGCGTTCAAGGAATATCGCAGCGGGATATTCATCAAAGACCAGGCCCATTTCACGGAATTCTAAACTGGGCCATTCCAACTGGCCATGTCCGGGCGTTGACTGCTATAATAGGATCATCAATGTTGCCGAATGGTTCCGGAGGTATTCAATGATCCCAAGACGCCTGGCCGCTTTCCTGCTGTTGACCTTCGCCGTTATACTTGCACTGTTTTTGGAGCCTCGATTAATGGCTCATGCCGCTGGCGTTGCATCTTCACAAATGGAAATGGCCAGCAGTTCGACCGCTTTTGCCACCTCGGTTCCTTCAGCCAGCCAGACCTCTGAAGCAGGACGATGGCCTGCGCTGTCAGAGATTGAAGGGAATGCCTGGCTGGTGCTTGACTGCGGGACAGGCCGGGCGCTTCTGGAATTTAACGCCGACAAGCCTGTATTTCCAGCCAGTACAACCAAAATCATGACGGCGATATTGGCGCTGGAATCCAAAAAACTGGACAGAACTGTCATGGTTTCGGCTGCAGCAGTCAATTTGCCGTCCGGTTCATCCAAAATTGGTCTGGTCAGCGGAGAAACCGTTAGGCTGCGTGATCTTTTATATGGCCTGATGCTGGCTTCTGGAAATGACGCCGCCAATGTTCTGGCTGAGGGCCTGGCCGGAAGCCAGGCCGCATTTGTTGAATGGATGAACCAAAAAGCCGCGGGAATCGGCATGAATAACAGCCATTTCTGCAATCCCAGCGGCCTTCAGAACGAAGCGCACGTTGTCACGGCAAGGGATATGGCCAAATTGGCCGCCTATGCCATGAAAAACCAGCAATTTGGCGAATTGGTTTCGACTTGCACCTATTCCATGCCTGCCACCAACAAGCACCCTTACCGGGGATGGGCATTATTGAACAATACCAACCGGTTTTTGCAATTTGGCGATTCTGCCTTGAAGTCGGATTTCCTGTCCGGCTACAGCGGCATCAAGACCGGCAGCACCGATTCTGCCGGCAACAACCTGATTTCTGCCGCGACGACGGTATCCGGACACAAACTGGTCTGTGTGTTATTGGGGGTCCCCTTGAATAGCCGATTGGGCAACCCCTTCAATTATTCCCGGACCTTGCTGGAAGAAGCCGCCCGCGAAATCGAAACGACACAGAGCTCCACGACGATGACATCGGCAACATCAGCCTTATCATCGGAAAGCACGGAAACTGCTGCAAAGACGACCCAATCCAGCGATGCGGCCACTTTGCCCGAAACGACCCCTTTGCCCGAAACTTCAACAGTATTGCCAAGTGAGACATCCGGCGGGCAAGGGCAGCCAAATGGCAAACTGTCCGGTTTTACAGCACTCAACGCGCTTAATGATTTTCTTCTGGCCAATCCCTGGCGTACAGCCACGATCTGCCTGAGCCTTGCCTTGCTGATCCTGATCCTTCTGGCTTTGCTGATCTGTCGCCGCCAGCGCAACCGCTAAATTAAAAATCTGACAACCGGAGGGAAAAATATGCTGCTTATCTGCAAAAATCCGCAAAAGCGAGTCGCGCTGATTCTGGCAGTTGTGCTTGTGATTTCCCTTGCCGCCTGGCTCCTCGTTCGCGATACGCTTTTTTTTGAGCCTGATGTGAAAAATTTGCCGGATATCATTCCAGCCCTGCCGGCAAATCTTCAGGATCTTGCCTTGCAGCCGCGTCTGGTCTGGCTGCCTCAGGATGATCAATTTTTTTGCTGGTGGCCACAATTGCAGCCGGTAAAAGATGGCTGCATTGCCCCTGGTAGCGCCTATGATGCCAGCCTGGGGCAAATCAGAAGGGTCGACCGGTATGATTCGGAAGGAAAGCTTCAATGGACCTATCAAGATCCGGCGGCAGAAGCCGGCAGCAATTATCAATGCGCGGCTTTACGCCAGGATGGCAGTATCCTTATCGGCGGCCGGCAAAATATTGGTATGGAACCGGAAGTAGGCTTGCTGAGCGCGTTTGGAGCCGATGGCCGGTTGCTCTGGCAAAGCAGCCTGGATGATCCGGCTGATAAAAATCTTGGACTGACCATCGTCAAATGCCTGGAAAGTCCGAACGGCCGTATATTGACAGTAGCCGCATCGTCCCTGTACAACATCCCGATCAATGAAGGCCGGCAGCCGGTCATCATTGCCTGTTTTGACGCGGCCGGCCAACAGGCCTGGGTTCGTGAGCTGGATTTTTCCGGGATGACCGATAATTATGCCGCGGCGCTATCTCCTGATGGCGGGTTATATCTGGCTCTGTCCGGCTATAAGGTTACCAGGGATTATCAATCCGAACCCTATTCCTGGATTTTGGCCATCGATCGCGATGGCCGGGAAATCTGGCGCCGCGATTTGATGAACAGCCGCTACCGGTACCAACCGGCAGATCTGGTTCTGGATGACGCCGGCAATTTGCTTCTGGCCTGCAGCGCTTATGACCAAAGAGAGATTCCGATGCCACAGGACAAGTCGGCTGTTTTTCATGACCGCTTTACCTATTTGGCCTATAATCCGGCTGCCTTGCTAAAACTTGACGGCAAGGGGAAGCTGGTCTGGACAAGATACATCAATGGCGCTTTTGGCGCTTCCAGCCAACAGGTTGTCTTCGAAAACCAGACCGTCTTTTGGCGACTGAATGTCATTGACGATATCCTGCCGCCCTATATTTTCATGAGCATAGACCACCGGTCGGTGGGCCATGATGTTCTGGTCACCTTCAATAGCGCAGGCAGGCAGCAGCTTTGCTGTCAGCTGGCGCGGGAGGATTCCGGAGGGCAGAAAATCCAGCGTTTTGAAAACGGCCAACCGGTTTTGATTGGCTTCAAACCTTACGTTTTTCCTGAAGAATGATGCTGCGAAATAATGGCGATTCAACCGACCAGGTTATTCATCCGTTCGCACCGGTATATGGGCCGGACAGCCGGATTTTGATTCTCGGGACCATGCCTTCGCGCGTCTCCCGGCAACAGGGTTATTACTACGGCCATCCGCAAAACCGCTTTTGGCAGGTCCTGGCCGAACTCTTTCAAGTCCCTGTGCCCAAGATCCAGGCAGACCGGGAAAAATTGCTGCTTGATCATCAAATTGCGCTTTGGGATGTTTTGCAGCAATGCCGGATTTCGGGGTCTTCGGATAGCAGCATCCGCGTTCCGGTGCCCAATGACCTGATCTGGCTGCTTGGAAAGTGCCCGATCCAGCGGATTTTTACGAACGGGCAAACCGCTGCCCGCCTGTACCGCACCTGGTGCGAACCGCATACGCTTTTCCCATGCGTCGGATTGCCATCCACGAGTCCGGCAAACGGCCGTTATTCAAAGGAAATGCTATGTGCTGCCTGGCGGCAGATTCTTGATTTCTAAGCAAAAATCCAGTCGATGGCCATGGCTTCGTTAATTCCTGACCTTGAACCGCTTCAGGCGCAGGGCATTGGAGACAACCGAAACCGATGACAAGGCCATCGCGGCGCCGGCAAATATCGGATCGAGCAGCGGCCCGCCCAAGGCATAGAAGACGCCTGCTGCCAGAGGTATGCCGGCAAGATTATAAATAAACGCCCAGAACAGGTTTTGCCGGATATTGCGCATGGTTGCGCGGCTTAAGGCGATTGCCGCCGGGACTTCGTTCAGGTCGCCGCGCATCAGCACAACATCGGCTGATTCGACAGCGACATCGGTGCCGGTGCCAATGGCCATGCCCACATCCGCCTGGGCCAATGCCGGCGCATCGTTGATGCCGTCTCCAACCATGGCGACAATTCGGCCTTGTTCCTGCAATTGGCGGACTGCCTGGGCTTTGTCCTGCGGCAGCACCTCGGCCAGCACCCGGTCAATGCCGGTTTCCAGGCCGATGCTGTCCGCGGTTTGCCGGTTGTCGCCGGTGATCATCACGACTTCGATTCCAAGAGCCTGCAAACGTTCGACTGCCTGGCGACTGGTCGGCTTGACCGTGTCGGCCGCAGCCAGCAAGGCCGTCAGCTGTCCGTTGATCACCAGATACATCAGCGTCCGTCCGGATTGCGATAAATTCCTGGCATCTTCCAGCGCGATTTTGGCGTCAATCCCATTTTCCTCGAGCAAAAGGAGGTTTCCTGCCAAAATCTGCTGTCCGCCTACCGTTGCGGCGATGCCGCGGCCCAAAACCGCCCGGAAGTCCCGGGGATCGTCAAGCGGCAGGCCTTTTTTTTCTGCAGCCATGACAATAGCCCGGGCGATTGGGTGCTCCGATCCTTTTTCGGCAATGGCGCAAATTTGCAGAGCCTGATCGGGCGTTAGTCCGGTGTAGGTGCGGATATCGGTAAGAACCGGTTTGCCTTCAGTCAGCGTGCCGGTTTTGTCCAGAACGACGGTATTGACTTTGTGGGTTGTTTCCAGCGCTTCGCCTCCCTTGATCAGGATGCCCAGCTCTGCTCCTTTGCCGGTTCCGACCATGATGGCGGTCGGTGTTGCCAGGCCCAGCGCGCAAGGGCAGGCAATGACCAGTACCGAGACAAATATTTTCAGGACAAAATTGAAGTCGCGGCCGGCAAGCGCCCAAACGATGGCGGACAGAAAGGCGATCAGCAAAACGGCCGGAACAAAATAGCCGGAAATGATGTCGGCTAATTTGGCTATCGGCGCCTTATGGCTTTGGGCGTCTTCTACGAGCCGGATGATTTTGGCAAGCGCCATGTCGGCGCCGACTCTTGTCGCTTGAAAGCGCAAGAGTCCTTCGCCGTTGATGCTGCCGCCGGTAAGCTCTTGCCCCGGCTGCTTGTCAACCGGCAGGCTTTCGCCGGTCAGCATCGATTCATCGACAGACGAAAGACCTTCCAGCACGATGCCGTCAACCGGCACAACCGATCCGGGACGGACAATCAGCAGATCGCCCGCAACAATTTCATCCAGAGCAACTTCAATCTCGCTGCCGTTTTTGACAAGAACGGCTGTTTTCGGCCTTAGGTTCATCAGTTTGCGGATGGCTTCCGAGGTTCGGCCTTTGCTGGAAGCTTCCAGATATTTTCCCAGCATGACCAGGGTGATGACGACGGCCGCGGATTCAAAATAGAGCGATTGGGCATAGGACTTGTCGCCCAGATAAATCATGATCATGGCAAAAATCCCATAAGCCCAGGCGCTGCCGGTTCCGATAGCCACCAGCGAGTCCATGTTCGGGGCCCGTTTGAGCAAGGTGCGGAAACCGACCCGGAAAAAACGGCTGCCGGCGAACAGGACAGGTGTGGTCAGGAAAAACTGGACCAGCGCGAAGGTCAGGGGATGGTCGTGAGGATGCATGAAGCCCGGCAACGGCAGATTAAGGAGCGGGAACATGTGCCCCATGGCAATATAAAGGACCGGCGCGGCAAAAATGATTGCGATCGCCAAGCGCCAGCGCATGACCAAAAGCTGGCGCTGCCGCTTTTCCTCGCCAAGATCGCGGCTTCCTTCAGCGGGGAGTTCCACCGCCGTATAACCGGTATTGCTGATCAAGTCCCTGATTTCCGGCCGCTTGACAAGGGAAGGATCGTATTCGATCCGGGCGCGCCCTGTTGCCAAATTGACCGAAGCCGACAAAATGCCGGCTTTTTTATGCAAGGCACGCTCGATATTGGCCGAACAGGCCGCACAGGTCATGCCATCGATCATGATATCCCAAACCATGGCCTGCTGAAAAGGCTCCAGTCCATAGCCGGCATCAACGACCGCTTTCTGGATTCCGGCAAAATCCAAAAGCTTTTCATCAAAAACGATATGCAGTTTTTCGGTGGCCAGATTGACACTGCTTGATGTTACGCCAGGCAGCCTGCCTGTTACTTTTTCGACCCTGGCCGAACAGGAGGCGCAACTCATGCCTGTGACCCGATAGGTTTTCTCTGTCATCGTGATTGCCCTCGCTTTCACTACTATTGTCCTGATTTTAGTGAAAACTTGTCGTCACTTTGGTTACCATGTCGCTGGATTATTGGGACCGGCGCTGGCTGATCAAAAGATCTGCCTGCATTTGCAGATCTTGCAGCACTTTCGGATCGAGCGGCTTTGTCCCGGCCAAAGGATATGGCTGCCCCAACTTCTGCCATTTGGCCAAGCCCAAAGTATGATAGGGAAGCAACTCGATTTTTTTCAGCTGCAAATCCGGCCAACCGGCTAAAAATCCGGCCAGTTTTTCGATATCGCCGGTCTGGTCGTTCCAGCCGGGTACGATAACCTGGCGAATCCACAAGCGGGTCCGGGCAGCTGCGCAGGCATCCAGAAAATGATGGAGCGGCTCGATATTTTTCCCGGTCAACCATTGGAACTTTTCCGGTTCCGGATTTTTAACGTCGAGAATGGCCAGATCGGTCTGCTCAAGGATTCGGGACAGGATCTCCGGGTCTTTTGCCGGCGGCCACCAGCCGCAGGTGTCCAGGGCAGTTGAAAACCCAGCCTCTTTGAGCGAAAAAAGCAGCTCTGCCGTAAAAGCCGCCTGCATAAGCGGTTCGCCGCCTGAAAGCGTCACCCCGCCTGATTGCCCGAAATAGGGCTGAAAGCGTCGGGCTTTCTGCACAAGTTCCGAAACGCTGGTTTTCTGGCCGCCGTTCATAGCCCAGGTGTCAGGGTTATGGCAATAACGGCAGCGCAGCGGACAGCCCTGCATGAAAATAACCAGCCTTAACCCGGGACCGTCCGCGGCCCCCAGGGTTTCCAAAGAGTGGATATGGCCGGTAAGCCTACAACTGTTCATGGAAGGTGCGGCGGATGACTTCAAGCTGCTGCTCGCGGCTAAGCTGGTTGAAGTGGACGGCATAGCCGGAAACGCGGATCGTCAGGTTGGGATAACGGTCAGGATGGGCCATCGCCTCTTCTAAAGAAGACCGGTCCAGGACATTGACATTGAGGTGATGGGCCTGCTGGGCAAAAAATCCCCGCAAGATCGAGGTCAGGCTGCTGATCTGGCTCTCTAAATTCTGGCCGAGGCTTTTAGGCGTTAAGGTCATTGTGCAGGAGATGCCGTCGCGGCAGGAATCATAGGGGATCTTCGCCACTGAATTCAAAGCTGCCAGTGCGCCGGAATGTTCACGGCCATGCATCGGATTGGCGCCTGGCGCAAAAGGTTCACCCAAAGTTCTCCCGTCCGGCGTAGAGCCTGTTTTGCGGCCATAGACGACGTTGGACGTAATGGTCAATATCGACAAGGTGTGTTTTGCCCCCCGATAGCAGGGCGTCTTGCACAGCTCCTGGTAGAATTCGGTGCACAATTGGCTGGCAATGGCGTCGACACGGTCATCGTCATTGCCGAATTGCGGGAAATCGCCCTGGACGTCAAAATCCTTGATCAAACCCCGGCTATCCCGGATGGGTGTGACTTTGGCAAAACGGATGGCGCTCAGGGAGTCGGCGGCCACGGAAAGACCGGCCAGGCCAAAGGACATGACCCGGTGAACATCAGTATCATGCAGGGCCATCTGGATTTTCTCATAGGCATATTTGTCATGCATGGCGTGAATGATATTCATGGTGTTGACGTAAAGGCGGCAAAGCCAGTTCTGGTAAAAACGGAACCGGGCAAGGACGTCTTCGTAGTCGAGCGGCCCGTCGCCAACCGGATCGGACGCCGGCCCGGTCTGTTTGCCGCTTATTTCGTCACGGCCGCCATTTAAAGCCATCAGCAGGACTTTGACGATGTTGCAGCGGGCTCCGAAAAACTGCATGTCCTTGCCAATGCGGCCAGCCGAGACACAGCAGGCGATCGCATAGTCGTCGCCGAAGCGCGGGCGCATCAGATCATCATTTTCATATTGCAGAGAGTCTGTTTCAATGGAGAGTTTGGCGCAAAAATCTTGAAAAGGCGCCGGCAGATTTTCCGACCAGAGGATGGTCAGATTGGGTTCCGGCGCCGGGCCCAGCGTTTGCAGGGTATTGAGGGTCCGATAAGCGGTGCGCGTGACCAAAGTCCGGCCGTCTTCGCCCATGCCGCCGATCGCTTCCGTGATCCAGAGCGGATCGCCGGCGAACAGCTCGTTATATTCGGCAGTGCGCAATTGGCGGGCCATTCGGAGTTTCAAGACAAAATCGTCCATGATTTCCTGGGCGCCGCTTTCGTCCAGCCGCCCGGCAGCCAGATCCCGTTCGAAATAAATATCGAGGAACGTGCTGACTCGCCCCAAAGACATCGCCGCGCCATTTTGCTCCTTGATCGCGGCCAGATAAGCAAAATACAGCCATTGTACGGCTTCGCGGGCCGTGCCTGCCGGTTTTGAGATATCCTGATCGTATAGTTTGGCCATATCCTTGAGCTTTTGCATAAAATCAATTTGCCGGAAAACTTCTTCGGACAGCCGGATGTTTTCTTCGGTCATGACATTTTGGCCCAATTTGGCCAGATCGGCTTCTTTAAAGGCAATCAGCCGGTCGACGCCATAGAGCGCGACCCGCCGGTAGTCGCCGATCAGGCGGCCGCGGCCGTAGGCGTCCGGCAGCCCGGTGATAACCCCGCTTTTGCGCACGGCCCGCATTTCCTTGGTATAAACGCGAAAAACACCGTCATTATGGGTCGTCCGGTAACGGAAATGTTCCCGGACCGTGTCGGAGAGCTGGAAGCCATAATCCTGGCAAGCTTTTTCCGCCATCCTGATGCCGCCAAAAGGATTGACGCTGCGCTTCAAAGGCCGGCCTGTCTGCAAACCGACAATGATTTCATGATCGCGATCCAGATATCCGGCCGGGTAATTAAGCAAGGATGAAACCGTGCTGGTATCGATATCCAGAACGCCGCCCATGGCTTGTTCAACTTTTTTCAACTGCTCGAATTTTTCATTCAGGGCGGTTGTCCGCGGCGTTGCGGCTGATAAAAACGCGCTATCGCCCAGATAGGGCCGATAGTTTTTTTGGATGAAATCCCGAACATCAATCTGCCGTTGCCATTCACCGGGATTAAAACCTTGCCATGCCATTTCTTCCAAGACAAATACCCCCTAAAAAAACTGGTGGCTCGTCCGAAAAATAAAAAACCCGGACAGCACATCTGCTGCCCAGGCGGTCGGCAATTCTTAACGCTCCGGTCCCCTGTGGTAAACCACTGATCCGCCAGTTCCGGAGCTCTTATTTTCAAGTATAGCGGAAAAGGAAGGGATGTCAAGAATCAACAGCGCTATGGCCAAGATCCGATTCCTGTTGTATCATCAAGGTAGACGCTTTAAACAATATTAAGATGACAATACTATTGAGGAGACGCCCCATGTTTGCACCAAACAGCCTGACCAGCCGCCTGATTGGCGACCGATCTTTTTATAAGGAAGTTGCAGCTCTTGCAATACCTGTCATCCTGCAGCAGTTGATTTCGACAACCATGGGTTTTGTTGACGGCATCATGGTCGGACAAATCGATGCCCAAAGCCTGGTCAGCGTATCGGTGGCCAATAAATATTTTACTATTCTGCAAATGGTGCTTTATGGAATCACCGGCGGGCTGGGCATCTACATCTCCCAATATTTTGGCGCAAGGGACCATGACAAAGGGCAGGGCCTTTTCGCCATGAAAATTCTCGGCTCGATAGCTGCCGCGAGTGTGTTTTTTGCTTTGATCAGTATTTTCCCCAAGGCTGTCATTTCTGCTTTTGTCTCTGACGCGAACACCATCCAATACGGGAAGGAATACCTGTATTATGTGCGCTTCAGCTATGTTCCCTTTGCAATCAGCCTGGCTTGCATGACTGCCTTGCGGTCGATCGGACAGACCAAAATACCCTTGTTCGTCAGCTCATTTGCCATTGCCCTGAATACGGGGCTTAATTTCCTGCTGATTTTTGGCAACTGGGGCTTCCCGGCCATGGGGGTCGGCGGGGCAGGACTGGCTACGCTGTTGTCCAGATTGGTCGAAATGGCGCTTTATCTGGGTCTTTTGGCTTTCAGCTGTCAATATTTCTCTTTGCGGCTTGCGCCGGCTTTTTCACTGGGAAAAGTGATTTTCCGGCAGGTTGTCCGCAAGACGGTCCCCTTGATCGGCAATGAACTTCTTTGGTCGCTTGGGTCGACCTTGCTGTTCTGGACTTATTGTCAGCTGGGAGAAACCGCCATCGCAGGCTTTGCCATTGTGGAAATGACCAGCAATGTGATTTATGTCATTTTTGCCGGCATGGGTGCGGCAGTTTCCGTTTTGGTCGGCGCAAGGCTGGGCGCCAGCCTTTTTGCCGAAGCCCGTAAAAATGCCGGATTATTATTGTCCCTAGGAGCCTTTGTTGCCATCCTGATCGGGTTTGTCATTTTTATGCTGTCCAGGCAGATTCCGCTTTTATTCAATGTTGCGCAAATAAGCCGGCAGCTGGCCAGCGAAATGCTGCGGATACTGGCCGTGATCTTTGCGGTGATCACCGTGAACGTCACTTTCTTTTTCATCTTGAGGGTAGGCGGGGACATGCGTTCAACCATCCTGATGGATTCAGCCTTCACCTGGATTTGCATTATACCGCTGGCTTTATTGCTTGGCCTTTGGGTGAAGCCGGCAATGCCTGTTTTTTATCTGGTCATTCAAGCAACCGAATTGATTAAAATTGTTGTCGCCTTCCGGCTATATCGGCAAAAACGATGGATTTGCAGCCTGACTTGACCATCGGGAAGTCATTGATATAAACTGAGTGCAGGCACGATGTCAGACTGCTTGCCCGGCATTTTGTTTTGATCATGCAACAACAGGAAGGTGGCCGGAGATGGCAAAGACAATTCTGGTTTTATTTGGCGGGGTATCCACGGAATATCTGATATCCTTGCGTTCAGCTTATAATATTATCGGCGGCTTGCGTCAGGCAGGCTTCAACCTGATCCGCGCCGGAATCACGCCAAAAGGCGATTGGCTGCGTTTTGACGGCCCGGACGAGGATATTCTAAACGATCAATGGGAACCTGCGGCCCGCGCGGCCCAGGTGGCTGCGGCGGCAAAAGGCGTTAATCCGATTTGTTCGCCGCGGGATTTTTTAATAGCGTTGTGCGGAGAAGTGCCGGATTGCATCTTTCCGGCCCTTCACGGGATCAACTGTGAAGACGGCGCCCTGCAGGGACTATTGACCTTGGCCGGCATTCCGTACGTCGGCTGCGGGATTCTGGCTTCTGCAGCCGGAATGGACAAGCTGCATGCCAAAATGATCTTTCGCTATGCCCGTATCCCGCAATGCCGTTTCATGGCCGCCCGCCGCGAAGAAATCATGCAAAAGGCCGAGGCTGTCGCTGACAAGGTGATCGGCCAGATCGGCTTCCCATGCTTTTTAAAGCCAAGCAATGGCGGTTCGTCAGTCGGCACCTGCCGGGTTTCTGACCGGCAGGAGTTGATTTCGGCCCTGCGGGAAGTCAGTTCTTACGACCGGACCGTCGTGATTGAAGAGTTTGTCCGCGCCAGGGAGATCGAAGTGGCGGTCCTGGGCAACGAGCGGCCGCGCGCTGCCTTGATCGGCGAGGTCGCCACCAGTGAGCAGGTTGAATATTATGACTACAAGGCCAAATATTTTATGGCAGATGGCGCTGCCGTGATCATTCCGGCCGATCTGGACAAGAAGACGGCCAACCGTGTCCGCCGCTATGCGATCAAGGCCTACAAGGCTTTAGGCTGCGCCGGCCTGTCGCGGGTCGACTTTTTTCTCGAACGGGATGGCGGCCGCCTTTTGATCAACGAAATCAACACGCTGCCCGGTTTTACGCCGATCAGCATTTTCCCCAAAGCTTTCGCGGCATCCGGCATCCCGCTGGACCGCCTGGTCCGCCGCCTTTGCCAGTTGGCGATAGCCGAGCATCAGGCCAAAGCCCGCCGGGAGCTGATATGATTCCGGCAGCAGAGCGGCCGATCGGCGTTTTTGATTCCGGTTTGGGCGGCTTGACAGTCTTGAAAGAAATCATGGCCTTGCTGCCTGGTGAAAACCTGGTCTATTTTGGCGATTCCGGCCGGGCTCCCTACGGCACCAAATCTCCGGAAACTGTAGAGAAATATTCCCGGCAGAATATCCGCTTTTTGCTGGAACAGCAGGTCAAGATGATTGTAATTGCCTGCAATACCGCCAGCGCCTGCGCCTACGAAGCGGTTAAGGACAGTACGGGCGTGCCGGTTGTTGAAGTCGTGTCTCCGGGTGCAAAAGCGGCTGTCCAGCTGACCCGGAACAATCGGATCGGCGTCATCGGCACAAACGGCACAGTAGCCAGCGAAGTTTATGTGCGGGCTATCCGCCGGTTCGCCGACCGTGAAATCTACATTGTCCAGCAGCCGTGCCCGCTTTTTGTCGGCCTGGCGGAAGAAGGCTGGTGGGAAAATGACATTGCCAGAAGCATCGCAAGGGAATACCTCGCACCGTTATGCCAATGCCAGATTGACACCCTGGTCCTGGGCTGCACGCATTACCCGCTGCTGGAAAAAGTGATTGCCGAAACGATGGGCCCCCAGGTCAAGCTGGTCAATGCCGGCAGCCGTGTTGCCGCCATGGTCCGCCAGACCCTGCTTGATGAAAACTTGCTCAATCCAGGCGCAAAAAAAGCCGAGCATCATTTTTATACCAGCGACAGCGTCAGCCATTTCCAGAAATTGGGCGGTTCCTTTCTGGCGGAAGAAATCCTGGACGCCCGAAAAATCGACATCGAGCAATATTAATTGAAAGGATCGGGCTTTATGGAACCCAATGTACTTTTGACGATCGAAGGCCAGCAATGGAATGATGAAGAAAAACCGCAAGCGATCAAGCTGACGACCGAAGGGCATCTGTACCGCCGTGATCCGGCCTGGTACATTGTCTATGATGAAAGCACGGCAACCGGCATGGAAGGCACCCAAACAACCATGCGGATCAGCGATGACGGTTCGGTTTCTTTGATCCGCACCGGCAGCCACGGCATGAAACTGACTTTCACTGCAGGCAACCGGCATATTACCCGGATGGAAACCCCTTACGGGGATCTGGATGTCGAGGTGTATACCAGCCTCGTGCAAAGCAAGATCAGCGAATCCGGCGGATATATTCACTTGGGCTATTCGATCGATTTGAACAACCGGGACCGGATGAACACGCGCCTGGACGTGGAAATCAAGAAACGTCCAATATAAAGGCTGGTTTTAAGGCAAAACAGCTTGACAGACAGCTGTTTCTGATAGATAATACTATTCGCGTCTGTGGAGGTGTGCCATGCTTATTGATATCAAATCAATATCACACAGCACGGGTGCCTCGATGGCGATTGAAACGAAGATCAGTCCGGAAGAACTCATTTTTTCGTTTCAAGGTTATCGGCTGACCCAACCGCTGTTATTAGAAGGTTTGCTCCAGAATACCGGAGAAGGGATTTTATCCTTGGCTGCACGCATCAGGACGGCATATGCCGGCGAATGCGCCCGCTGCCTGAATCCGGTTTTTACAGAGCTGGACCTCCAGATAGTGGAAACTTTCCGGCCTGCTGCAGCAGATGCGGCGGAATTGGAAGACAGCTACCCATATGACGGCAATACCTTGGACGTCAATCAGGCCATCATCGACAATTTGCTGCCGGCTATGCCGCAGCGGCTGCTTTGCAGGGAAGATTGCCTGGGGATTTGTCCGGATTGCGGCGTCAACCTGAACGAAAAAAACTGTGACTGTGCCAAAGCGCGAGAAGGGAATTCTTCCCCGTTTGATCAGTTAAAACAATTGCTGTAGCGGTACCGGCGCAACCCTACGGACATTATGGAGGTGTTTTGGAATGGCAAATCCTAAACGTAAATGGTCAAAGGCCAGGACTGGCCGGGCCAGGTCCAACTGGAAACTGAGCATACCAGGACTGGTGGACTGCCCGCAGTGCCATACGAAGAAAATGCCGCACAAGGTTTGCAAGACCTGTGGCTATTACGATGGCAAAGAAATTGTCAAAATGGAAGAAAAATAAACCGCAGGTTTATTTATTATCCGTCAAGACAAGGATCGTTTACGCAGCGGGGATGAGTTTGGCATACTCGCTGCTTTTTCTATGCGGAATCATTGGCCATCCAGGATAAGCTGCAAGAAAGGAGGCCGCCTATGCATCAGATGAAAGGACATCGGATCAGCCATGTCCAGGCTGGCAGCATTGCCAGTGACTTGGGAATTGAACCGGATGATTTCCTGCTGTTGCTTGACGGCGAGCCTTTGCTGGATATTTTCGACTACCGGATGCGCCAGATGAGCGAACATTTGCTTTTGACGGTGCAAACCGCCGGAGGGTTAATCGAATTCGACATTGAAAAAGATGAAGAAGAAGACCTCGGCCTGGAATTTGCCGAACCGCTTATGGCAAAGTCCACGGCCTGCCAGAATCATTGTGTGTTTTGCTTCATCGACCAGCTGCCGCAAGGCTTGCGTCCGTCGCTTTACTTTAAAGACGACGATCTGCGGTTGTCGTTTTTGACTGGCAATTATGTTTCCCTGACGAATATTTCAGATCCGGAGCTGGACCGTTTGATTGGCTATCGCCTGTCACCCATGAATATTTCGGTTCATGCCACGGATCCGCTTCTGCGGACCAGGATGATGCGCCACGCCAAAGCCGGCGATTTGCTTGGCCGATTGCGCCGGATCGCCGCTTCTGGGATCGCCGTCAACGCCCAGATTGTCTTATGCCCTGGCTTAAACGACGGTGAGCAGCTCGACCGGACCATCAACGATCTGATTGATATCGGGCCATCTGTTTTGAGCATCGCGGTCGTACCGGTCGGCCTGACCAGATACCGTCAGGAAAACGGCCTTTATCCCTTGCGGCCACTCTCGGCGAAGGATGCGGCGGATGCTTTGGCTAAAATCCGCTCCTTTCAGGAAAAGATGCTTGAAGCGCGCCAGACCAGACTGGTTTATGCCGCCGACGAACTCTACCTTAAAGCTGGCCAGCCTTTGCCGGCCGCGGAAGAATATGAGGATTTCCCGCAATTGGAGAATGGCGTCGGCATGGCCTCGCTGCTGGTTAAAGGACTTGCCGACGGGCTTTCGGACGAAAACCGGCGGATTGCCGAGCCGTTGGCTTCTGCCTGGCCGCAAAATGACCAGGACAATAATCCGCCTGCTGCCGCCCTTATTGCCACCGGCACCCTGGCCGCCCCGCTGCTTGAACCTTTCATGCCAGGACTTTCGGCAAAAGGCGGCCTTGACGTCAGGGTGTTTCCCGTGATCAACCGATTTTTCGGAGAGACGGTCACAGTAGCCGGACTATTGACCGGCCAGGACCTGTCCGCCCAATTGCCAGATGCCTTGCGGCAGATATCGGCAAAAACCGGCAGCGTTCATCTGATCTTGCCCAATTGCCTGTTTAAGACCGGCACCGACCTCTTCCTGGATGACTGTTCGCTGCAGCAGCTATCCAATCGACTGGCCTGCCCCGTGCATGTGTGCACGGCCGATGCCCAAGGTTTGATCGGCCTTTTAAACTGGCTGAACACCCCCAAAGGAGTGACTTTGTCATGAGTAAACCGATAGTAGCGGTCGTTGGCCGGCCCAATGTCGGCAAATCAACTTTTTTCAATTACCTGGCCGGCGAACGGATTTCAATTGTCGACGACGCCCCGGGGGTGACCCGTGACCGCGTCTATGCTGAATCTGAATGGCGGGGCCGCCATTTCTCGATTATCGATACGGGCGGCATCGAACCGAAATCGGAAGATATCATCTTGCGCTCAATGCGTGAACAAGCTCAGATTGCGATCGATACAGCCGACGTGATCATTTTCCTGGTTGACCTGAAAACCGGCATGACCGCCGACGATCAGGAAATTGCCTCGATGCTGCGCCGCTCCGGCAAACCGGTTATTGTCGCTGTCAACAAGGCTGACCATGTGGGCGGGCCGCCACCGGACGCCTATGAATTTTACAATTTGGGACTTGGCGATATTTTTCCGATCTCATCGGCGCACCGTTTGGGAATCGGCGAACTCCTTGACGAGGTCTACAGCCATTTTCCGCCTGAAGAAGACCTGGAAGGCGAATCGGACCGCATCCGGGTTGCCGTGATCGGCAAGCCCAACGCCGGCAAGTCTTCCCTGATCAACAAGATGCTCGGACAGGAACGAACCATTGTATCCGATGTGCCGGGGACAACCAGGGACGCCATCGATTCTGACCTGGACAATAAACACGGGCGCTATACCCTGATCGATACCGCCGGACTGCGCAAGAAGAGCCGGATTGAAGATAGTGTCGAAAAATACAGCATGATCCGCTCTTTGGCGGCAATCGAGCGGGCGGATGTCTGCCTGATCATCATTGACGCCACCGAGGGCGTTACCGAACAGGACACCAAGGTTGCCGGCTATGCCCACAACAGCGGCAAATCATCGATCCTGGTTGTCAACAAATGGGATCTGATCGAAAAAGAGACCGGCACCCTGGAGGAATTCAGCCGCCAGGTGCGCAGTTCTTTTCCGTTCATGCAGTATGCGCCGCTTCTGTTTATTTCGGCAAAGACCGGTCAGCGGGTCGGCAAACTGTTTGATTTGATCAACGACGTCTACAAGCAAGCTGGCGTCAGGCTTTCAACCGGCATGCTCAACGACCTTTTAGCTGAAGCTGTGGCGATGGTGCCGACTCCCCAGGACAAGGGGCGCCACCTGAAAATCTTCTATGCCACCCAAGTCGGCATTCATCCGCCGCAATTCGTCCTGTTCATCAACGACAAGGAATTGATGCATTTTTCCTATGAGCGGTATCTGGAAAACCAGTTCCGCAAAAATTACGGCTTTAGCGGCACGCCGATCTGGTTCATGCTGCGGCCTAAAGAAAAGAACGATTGAACACCCGGTTTCCGGGATGATTCTATTAGATTAGCGATCGGTTATTGGAAGGGAAGAGACAACAAGTGATCAGTAAAATTGAGAATTTGCGCAACATTGCCATTATTGCCCATGTCGACCATGGTAAAACCACCCTGGTTGACGTTATGCTTCGTCAAAGCGGGGTATTTCGGGAAAACGAACAAGTCGTCAACCAGGTCATGGATTCCAATGACCTGGAACGTGAGCGGGGAATCACCATCCTGGCTAAAAACACGGCGATTTCCTTCGGGGACATCCGGATCAACATCGTGGATACGCCGGGGCATGCCGACTTTGGCGGCGAAGTGGAACGGGTGCTGAAAATGGTGGACGGCGTGCTTTTGGTAGTCGACGCCTACGATGGACCGATGCCCCAGACCCGCTTTGTTTTGCGCAAGGCTCTGGAGATGAAACTGCAGCCAATCGTGGTCATCAATAAAATCGACCGCCCGGATGCCCGGCCGATCGAAGTCGTGGACATGGTCCTGGAGCTGTTCATCGAACTGGGCGCCGATGACGACCAGCTTGATTTCCCGATTATCTACGCTTCTGCCCGCAACGGATATGCCGCGGCTGATCTGGCTGCCTTGCAAGACGAATTGAAAAATCCGGAGGGACATAACGCCAACTTCATGCCGCTGTTTGAAGCCATCTGCGAAAAAATTCCCTGCCCAACCGGAGATATGGACAAGCCCCTGCAGCTTCTGGTATCCAATATCGATTACGACAATTATATTGGCAGGATCGGTATCGGCCGGGTCGAAAGAGGCCAGATCAACCAGGCGCAAATGGTCACCGTCTGCGGCTATGACGACAATTCACAGCGCAATTCACGGGTTGTCAAGCTGTTCCGCTTCGAGGGCTTGCACCGGACCGAGATCAGTTCGGCCAGTGTCGGCGAGATTGTTTGTGTCGCCGGCATTCCGGATATCAATATCGGTGACACGATCTGCGACCAGGGGTCGCCGGAGGCCTTGCCGTTTGTCAATATCGACGAACCGACCATCTCCATGACCTTCAGTGTCAATGACAGTCCTTTTGCCGGCAAAGAGGGCCGCTTCGTCACTTCGCGCCACCTGCGCGAGAGATTGTTCCGCGAAATGGAAACAAACGTCTCCATGCGCCTGGAAGAAACAGACACGACAGAATCCTTTATTGTCAAAGGCCGCGGCGAACTGCACCTTTCGATCCTGATCGAAACCATGCGGCGCGAAGGCTACGAATTCCAGGTTTCCAAACCCAAAGTCATCATCAAGGAAATCGATGGCCAGATGATGGAGCCGATTGAACTGCTCCTGGTCGACGTGCCGGAAGATTTCGTCGGTGTCGTCATTGAAAAACTGGGTCGCCGCCGCTCCGAACTCGTCAACATGCTGCCGCCGGAAAAGGGATATACCCGTATGGAATTCCGCATCCCTTCGCGCGGACTGATTGGCTATCGCACCGAATTTTTGACCGATACCAAAGGCAATGGTATAATGAACAGCATTATTAGCGGTTTTGAACCTTGGAAAGGCGAAATCGAGACCCGCAGCCATGGCGTTCTGGTCGCTTGGGAAACTGGCGATTCCGTGGGTTATGGATTGTATAATGCCCAAGACCGGGGCAGTCTGTTTATCGGACCTGGCACGCCGGTCTATGAAGGCATGGTCGTCGGCAGCAATCCCAAGAATGAAGACATTGTGGTCAATGTCTGCAAGAAAAAGCATGTCACCAATATGCGCGCTTCCGGATCGGATGACGCCCTGCGGCTGGTGCCGCCGGTTATCATGAGCCTGGAACAGCACCTGGAGTTTGTCTCTGATGATGAATTGATCGAGATAACGCCGAAAAATATCCGGTTGCGCAAACGGATCTTGAACTCCGAGCTTCGCGCCAAACAACGGTCGCGCAAGAACGAGGCCTAAGAGCCGTTTCGCCGGTCCTGGGAGGTCAGATATGATATCCAAAAAAATTACCCGCACCTTGCTGATAGTCCTGGTCATTTTTCTGTTGATCTGCTTTTCGGCTGCCGGTTTTTATTTCGGATTTTCTTATGTCCTATCGCAAAATGCCCGCTTCAGCAATCTGGATAAACAATTCAACACAAAAGAGTCCGGTTCGGAATACGCGATCAACAAGGATACGCCCGGCGCTGTTGAGCTGATTATTCCCCGGGCGGCGGACACACAGGAGATTGCCGACCTTTTAAAAGAGGAAGGCATTATCAAAAACACCTTTGTTTTCACCCTCCTGTCCAAATTCAACGGTTTCGACGGCACATACATGGCCGGCACGCATTTTGTCACCCAGTCGATGAGTTACGATGAAATCATGTATATCCTGTCCTTAAAACCGCATTCCGTCCGCGTAACCTTTCCCGAAGGCCTCTCCTATTCCGAGGTTAAGCAGAAACTGCGCGAAGCCGGCGTCAATTTTGACGAGAAGGTTTTAGACGGCATGGTCCGCAATCCGCAAATCTTCATCGACTATGATTTCGTCACCTGGATTGAAAAGAAGGAAGGCCGGGACTGGCTGCTTCAAGGTTACCTTTATCCCGACACCTACGAATTTGACATGAACACCGATGAAGAAACCATTATCCGGACCTTCCTGAACAACACCGAAAGCAAACTGGTGTCCGAATATGTTGAGCGGGCCAAAAAAATCAATATGAGCATGGACGAGGTCATCACCCTGGCTTCGATTATTCAGAACGAATGCACCAAAACCGACGAAATGCGGACCGTATCAGGAATCTTCCATAAACGGCTTGATCCGAAAAAATGGCCATTCCCGCTGCAATCCTGCGCGACGGTCAACTATCTGCGCAAAGAAGCGGGCCAGGAGAGCAAACTGTGGCTTCTGGATGCCGACATCAGCGCTTTTGACAGCCCCTACAATACCTATGATGCCAAAAACATGGGCCTGCCGCCCGGGCCGATCTGCTCGCCCGGCGAAGACGCGATCAAGGCCGCGCTCTGGCCGGAAAACAACTCATACTGGTATTTCAGCGCTGCTGGCGACGGCTCCAATGTTTTTGCCAAAACGCTTGCCGAACAGGAAAAAAATATCAGAAATGCCCAGAAGGCAGCTGAAAAAGCAAAAACAACCAGCAACTAGATGATGCATGGAGGCGATCCGATGATGCCGCGCCGCAAGGTTGAACTGCTGGCTCCAGCCGGCAATTTGGAAAAACTGCGGATGGCCGTACAATATGGCGCGGACGCCGTTTATTTAGCAGGCCAGGATTTTAGCCTTAGAGCCTTCAGCAACAATTTCACGCCTGACGAACTTGTCGAAGGCATTGCATTTGCCAAAGCCAATCAGGTCCGGGTCTACCTGGCCTTGAATATTTTGGCGCATCCGGAGGATCTTCGCCGGCTGCGGTCTTCGGTCCGCGAGCTTTTGGCTGCCGGGCCGGACGCGGTAATCGTTGCTGACCCCGGCATTTTTGGCTTGATTCGCGAAGAAGCCCCTGGCCTTAAGATTCATATCAGCACCCAGGCCAGCGTGACCAATGCCCGGACCTGCCGTTTTTGGCATGATTTGGGAGCTAGCCGGATTGTGCTGGCGCGCGAGCTGACTTTAACCGAAATCAGGCAAATCCGTCAGGAAATACCAGAAACGCTCGAATTGGAAGCCTTCGTCCATGGCGCCATGTGCATGGCTTACTCCGGCCGGTGCCTCTTGTCCAATTTTTTCTCGGATCGCGACAGCAACCGCGGCCGCTGCACCCAGCCTTGCCGCTGGCACTACCAGGTTATCGAAGAAAAAAGGCCTGACCAGCCTTTGACGGTTGCCGCCGACAAACGCGGCAGCTATCTGTTCAGTTCGCGCGACCTGTGTTTGATCGAACATATTCCTGAACTGGCCGAGGCCGGACTGGATAGCCTGAAAATCGAAGGCCGGGTCAAGGGCGCCTTTTATGTGGCTACTGTTGTCAAAGCTTACCGGAGGCTCTGGACAGTTACCTCTCCGACCCCGAAGGATATCGGTTCAAACCGGAATGGCTGGAAGACCTTCGGAAAACGGTTCATCGTGAATTTGACACCGGATTTTATTTTGCAAAGCCGCAAGAAGACGCCAAGATATTCACCGAAGATACCTATCAGCGGGAAGCCGCTGTTGTCGGCATTATCCGGGCTTATCTGCCGGAAAGCGGCCTTGCTCTGGTCGAGCAGCGCAACAAAATCCAAAAGGGCGAGCATTTGGAGCTGGTTCAGGCCAAGGGCCGGCATGGCAATATCCAGGTATCTGAAATTTACGATCTGGAAAGGCAGCCGATCAACAGCACGCCGCATCCGCAGATGTTCTATTATCTGCCCATGGCCAATCCGGTGGCGCCTGGCTCGTTCCTGCGCCGGCTAGGCGACAAGGACACGCCCGTTTCCTAAGGATACAGCTGATTGGCCGGATGGCTTTTAACCGGACTTAGTCGGAGCTGACCTTATTCAAGGTGTCTCCGATCAACTTGCGGATTTTTTTGTCGAACCCATAGAGCGAAAACACTTCTTTGGCAATAACCAGAATGATCGGCCCGATGATGATGCCACTCAGACCGTAGATCGCAATGCCGATTATCATGGAGGCCAGGGTGGCCATTGGATGCAGGCTCATGGCATTTCCGAGAATTGCCGGCTCGATGACCCGGCGAATCAGGGTCATGAAAGCAAGGAGCACTAAGGCGCCCAATCCGCCAAAAATATTGCCGTTGACAAACATGTAGATGGCAACGGGGATCAAGGTGGCGCTGACGCCCAGCACCGGCAGAAAATCAACAACGGCCGCAACTAAAGCAATGATGACCGCATAGGGCATTTTAATGATCAGCAAGCCGACCAATGCTTCGATGAAAGTGACAATCAGCAAAAGCAGATAGCCGCCGATGACCCGGAACAGTGTGGTGGAAAGGGAATTGACCAGCCGGACGCTTTTTTCCCGGAACACTTTGCTGGTGATATTGCGGCGCAAGAAAACATAAAGCCTTCTGCTGTCTGTAATGAAATAATAACCGGACATGATGACGACGATGATGATAAAGAACAAGATTGGCAAATAGCCGGCAAAAGCGCCCAGACTGTTTAAAATGCTGCTGGCGATGCCAGGCATGGCTTCAATCAGTTTTTCCTGCAATCCGGCCACCTCGTCGGCAATGGACTGGAGGAATTCTGCCGGGAGAAGCCCGCCGAACCGCTCGGAAAACTCTTTGAGGTATCCGGTCAGCAACTGGGAAAGGTTGGTGTCGCGAAAAAGGATGGGCAAATAATTGGCCAAGGCCCGAAGCTGGCTGATTGACCCGATAATGACCCCAACGACCAGCCCGATCAAAGCGATCACTTCCAGAACATAAAAAGTAACTGCCAGTTTGATTTCTCTCCTGGAACGGGCCAGCCCCTGAGGATAATGGCCGCGCTTCCGGCGTCCCGGCAAGGGCGCCGCCGTGCGGATATCCTCGGACTTTTTTGCATCATCAACGGCGGTTTGTGCAACTTCCGTCCCGCTTAATTGGGCAAGCTTTCGCTTGGCGTGTGCCCGCCGCCGGCATTTGATCTTAAAAAGCAAATCTTTCCAGCCGGTGGCAAGCGTGTTGGCCACTTTGGCCAGAATAAAACCAATCACGAAAGGCAGCAAAACCCAAAAAAGCTGAAATCCGTAATAAATGACGAGCGCGGCAATCAGCAAAAATAAAACATATTTAATGATGGAAAGAATGGTAGCTTTATCTCGCTGGATACGTTCCAGATCGGACATGATCAACCTCCTGCCGGACGAATAGCACGAAGCAAGTGTTTTCGAAGCGAAAAGGCCTTGCCGTCAACTAGGGTCCACAACCATTATAACAAGCAGCATTAGAAAAGCCAAAGCAAATTTCCAGTCTGCCGGCCAGATATGATGCTGGCGCTTGACGTCATCCGGCGTCGTCTGCAGATGGCTGATCAGGACAAGCAGGGGGACAAACGCAACCGCTGCAACACACGCGGCTATCAGCGAGGCATACAGCAAAGATTCGGACTGGCCGGAGCTGTTGTTCAAGTACTGGGCGGTCAGGCGCGGCAGCACCGGCCCTAAAGCCAGCATGGATAAATTGAGCGACATGTGGGCCAGCATGGCGGGAACAATGCTTTCGCTGCGTCGCCGGATGGCGGCAAGCATAAAACCTGCCAAAAACGGCGGCAGCAAGAAAAGCGGTTCTCCATGGAATACGGCAAAAGCGGCGGCTTGCCAAAAAAGTGCCGAACCGAGCGCACCGCCTGAACGGAACGCCGAAAGGATCACCCCGCGGAACATCAGCTCTTCGATCAGCCCGGGAGTAATAACGCTGATGATCAGGACCAGTGTGACCACATACCAGGGCTTTTGGAAGAAATCACTTCCGGCAAACCCCGCCGAAGCTTTGGGATCAGGCAGGCTGATGCCGCTTTTGGCCAGGAAATACAGGAAAAGATTATTGAATCCTTGAAAAACGACGGCTGCGGGAATGCCGATCGTCGCGGCCAGGATCAGACTGCCGGCGCGTGGCCGCGTGCCAACCAGATCGATGGCGGGGATCTTCCCGAACAATATGGCCAACACTGTCGGCAGGAGAATGAGAAGGCCTTGCATCAGAATGCCGCCGATGACGAAAGACCTGAGGGTATTGCCGCTGACAACCCGATCCAGTTCCGGCCAGAACCTGCGCAGAATGATCACAAGAACAACCAGGCAGGCATGGGCGAGCAGCAAAGTCCCGGCAATGCCTGAATAAGTCCGGGCTTTTGTTCGGGAAGCCCCGGGATGCCTGAAGGCATTCGAATAGCGGGACTTTCGGAATTGCTCCGGGTTTTCATCTGATGACCAGATCGAGATAAGATTCCCAAAGTCTGGCGAATGGCTGATTAAACAGCAGAACCAGCAGGGAAGCCAATGCGATGTATGGTCCGAAAGCCATGTCGCTGCCTGTTTCCGGATTGACCCTCCGGCGGATCAGCAAAGGCACGGCAATAAAAGCGGCGCTGAAAAAAGACAAAATCAGCAGCATTGGAAAATGGGGCAGGCTGATTAAAAACCCACAAACAGCCAGCAATTTAACATCACCCATGCCCATCGCTTCGCGCTGCATGATCTTTTCGCCCAAAAAGCCGCAGAGGAAAAGCAGCCCGGCGCCGGCAAGACCTGCCAGAAACCGCAGCAACAGCCCTTTGAACCATACTGGATTGCCGTTCAGGCTGTCAGCCAGCCAAAGCAGCAAACCGCAGGGGACAATCGCCAGTGTAAACTGGTCCGGAATGATTCGGGTCTTGAAATCGGCAACCATGATCAAAAGCAAGGGTTGCGCCGAAAGGAGCACAGCCGGCAAATGCAGGTCCCAGCCGAGCATCAGTGCGGCCAGAACAAAAACAAAACCATCGGCAAGCATCAGCATGGCGGCTTCCGGGAAAATCCGCAGTTTTTGTTTGGCCTGCAATTCAGATGATATTTCGGTTTCATCATAATCCAAAAGCCAGCGCGTTGGCATTTCCCGGAAAAAAACCAGATCATGCCGCCACAGGCTAAACCGGCTAAAGCAAATAGGAGGATTGTCCAGATTAACATGTTGATTCTCCTTGTTGGACATTTTGATTTATAAACAGATATTTCTGAAGATCTGTCATTTTTATTTTACCCTATCGGTGACGCCTGAGACAACAAGATAATGTCATGAATGAAAATTGACCCATAAAGTCAGTTTGTGTATAATAACATCGTTATACTAGCCGTATTCTACTCATTACCGGGGGAACTGAATGATTTCATCGATTGAAATACAAGACAAGATCATTGCCCATCTGAAAGCTGAAGCAGCAAGATTACCCGGGCAAGCATCCCTGTTTGAGTTTTGGCAGGCACTGTCGCGAACGGTTATTGAATTACTTGCGGAAAACTGGGCGACAACAGCAAAAGCCTACCAGCAAGGCAGGCAAACCCACTATTTTTCCGCTGAATTTCTCCAGGGACGGTCGCTTTTAAATAATCTGATCAATCTTGAACTTTATAAACCGGTCCAGGAGGCGGTGCGCGCCCTGGGCTTTGATCTGACGAGCCTTCTTGAGCAGGAAAACGACCCGGGCCTTGGCAACGGCGGCTTGGGACGGTTGGCGTCCTGTTTTCTGGATTCTTGCGCCACTTTGAATTTGCCGGTGACCGGTTACGGCATTTTATACCGGTACGGTTTGTTCCGGCAGGAAATCGAAAACGGTTTCCAGAAAGAATACCCTGATGCCTGGATGGAACAAGGGTATCCATTCCTGATTCGCAGAGAGCAGGAAAAAGTCCGGGTGCACTACCAGGATATGGATGTCTATGCCGTTCCCTATGATCTGCCTGTTACCGGATTCCGAACGGCGAACATCAATACAATCCGGCTTTGGCGGGCTGAACCGGCTCAGGAGTTTGACTTCAACCTCTTCAATTCACAGCGCTTCGATGATGCTGTGACCGGGCGCAACCGGGTTGATGATATTTTCAGGGTGCTTTATCCCAATGACACCGCCTATGAAGGAAAAATCCTGAGGGCCAGGCAGCAGTATTTCTTTGTCAGCGCCTCTGTGCAGAACATCGTCAAAAACCATGCCCGAAATCATGGCGATCATTTTGAAAATTTTGCCGAAATGAACTGCATCCAGCTCAATGACACGCATCCGGTCATTGCCATACCCGAGCTGCTGAGAATCTTGACCCAGGACAAGGGCCTTCCCTGGGAACAAGCCTTTTTAATTGCCAAAGAAACATTTGCCTACACCAATCATACGGTTATGGCTGAAGCTCTGGAAAAATGGGACATCGGCATTTACAAATTCCTGTTCCCCTGGATTTTCGACATCATTAGCCGCATTGATGTGCAATTCCGCCAGGAAGCCGGCAGCTGCGGATTAAATAGCGACCGTGTCAATTATCTGGCTCCAATCGGCGATGGCAAAATCCGTATGGCCTGGCTGGCAACTTATGTCAGCAAGTCAGTCAATGGCGTTGCCGCATTGCACACCCGGATTTTGCAGCAGGAGACTTTGCGGGAATTCTATCAGCTTTGGCCGGAGAAATTCAGCAATAAGACCAACGGCGTTACACCTCGCCGCTGGCTGCGTTTGTGCAACCCTGATCTGGCTGAATTGCTGACCGAATTATCCGGCAGCGATGGCTGGATCACTGATCTTGAACAGCTGTCGCACTTGAAACCCCTGCGCGAAGATGACGAAGTCATGCGCCGGCTGATTGCGATCAAAAAGAAGAATAAACGCCGGCTGGCAGATTACCTGCAAAAATCCGAAGGCCTGACCGTCGATCCGGATTCCCTCTTTGATGTCCAGATCAAGCGGCTGCATGAATACAAGCGGCAACTATTAAACGCCTTGCTGATTCTGGATCAATACTATGAGATCAAGGAACACCCGGAACAAAACTTTACGCCCTGCACGTATTTGTTTGGCGCCAAGGCTGCCCCGGGATATTTTCGGGCCAAGGCAATTATCAAGTTCATCAATGAAATCGCCAAGCTGGTCAATCGCGACCCCGCGATGCAAGGCCGGTTGAAAGTACTCTTTATCCATAATTACAATGTGTCGCGAGCCGAGTTGCTTTTCCCTGCTGCAGACGTCTCCGAACAAATTTCCACGGTTGGACTCGAAGCATCCGGAACCGGCAATATGAAGTTCATGATGAACGGCGCGGTCACCATCGGCACTTGCGATGGCGCCAATATCGAAATCGCCGATGCCGTCGGGATGGAAAATTGCTATATTTTCGGCTGCAAGGTCGAGGATTTCCCAAAAACCAAAGGCTATTACAATCCGCAATGGCAATATCATCATATCCCCGGCTTGCGCCGAATCGTCGACACCTTGATCGACGGCACCTTCAACGACAGTGGATCCGGCATGTTTCAAGACCTCTACAACGGCCTGCTTTACGGCTCGAACTGGCAGCCTGCGGATCCGTATTATGTCTTGGGCGACTTTGACGAATATCGCAATACCAGGAAGAAATTGATCAGTGATTACAACAATGAAATGGAATGGGCACGCAAATGCTGGAGCAACATAACGAGCAGCGGACTGTTCAGTTCTGACCGGACTATCCGCGAATATGCTTCGGGCATTTGGCATATTGATGTGAAATCAATCCGGCACTAATCTGCAGACCGCTGGATTTGCCCATTTGGGCGCATTCAGCGGAAATGGCCGGCAATCTTGAAGCCGGCCGGACTGACAGGAAGGAAGGCGGTCAATGTCCAGAAATTTTTACAAGGCAGCGTTGATTGTTTTTTTCGTACTCCAGCTCCAGCTTGCCGGAATCGGATCCTGCCGGCAGCTTGAATCCATGCGACTGGATCCCGATAACCCGGTTGTACTTGAATGCTGGCATTATTACAATGGCGTTCAGGAGAATTCGTTTAATAAACTGGTCAGCACCTTCAATGACACCGTCGGACAGGAACAGGGCATCAAGGTAATGGCTTTTAGCAAAGGCGGCGTTGACGAACTGGCAAGCCAGATCATGACCGCGGCCAACAGTGCGGCGGGAAATCCGGGAATGCCGGATGTATTTGCCACCTATGCGGACACGGCCTGCGATCTGATTCGCCAAAACAGGCTGGTTGCTTTGGACAGTTACCTGCCGGATTCGGAACTGGCCGATTTTGAGCCGGATTTTCTTAACGAAGGACGTTTGCTGAACAACGGACAACTTTATATTTTGCCTTTGGCCAAAGCCAGCGAAGCGATTGCCGTAAACCTCACCGCCTGGCAGGATTTCGCGGCCGAAAATCCCCGTTTCGCAGATCCGGTCGTGACTTTTGCCAACTGGGAGTCCATTGGCCTGGCTTCCGACGCGTATTACCGCTGGTCCGACGGCGAGTCGATGATCGGATTTGACTCACTGGCAAATTTCATGATAGTCGGTTGCCGCCAATTGGGGATCGACCTGCTGCAGACGGCGGACGGGAAAGGCCAGATCAATTTGGACCGGGAAGCGCTTCACCGGATTTGGGATATTTATTATACCCATACGGTGCTGGGCGGTTTTGCAGAATTCGGGAAATTCCGAACGGACGATATCAAATCAGGGCAGCTGATCGCCGGCGTTGTGTCAACCTCGGCAGGACCCTATCTGCCTTTTCAGGTCAATCAGGAGGCCAATATAGCTTCGGAAATTGACCTGCAGGTGTTATCCTATCCTGTTTTCAAGGACGCAGCGCGTGTATGCGTCCAGCAAGGCGCCGGCTTGGCCGTGTGCCGTTCCTCTGAAACACGTGAGGTTGCCGCCGTGCTGTTTTTGGACTGGCTGACAAGACCGGAACAAAATGTCTCTTTTGCAGTGGAAGCCAGTTATCTGCCGGTTACGGAATCTGCACTGAAAAGCCAGCTTCTGCGGGATAATCTGGATGCTTTAGGCGCGGCTTCGCCGGCAAAAACCGGAACGCAGCTATGTCTGAACGCTTTTCTTTTTCAGCTGCAAGATTACCAGCTTTATTACCCGAATGCTTTTTCCGGCAGTTATGAAATCCGCAGCTTACTGGCAGATTCTTTAAAAAACGCCGCCCGGACGGCTCACCTGTCCTGGCTTGGCGAATTGAAAAGCGGAATCAGTCCGGATAATTTACATGACCGATATATCAATGAAGCTGTTTTTGAACAATGGTATTCTCAGCTGGTCCTTCAAGCCGGACAGCTGATGGACCAGAACTGAGGGGAAATCAACTATGGCTAAAAGACATCAATGCCCATCAGAACCGACGATCCGCCAAAGACTTGTGCTGCCCCTGCTTGTAATTGTCTTTCTCCAAAGCGCAGCAGTTTTGCTGACTTTGATTCTTGCCGGCGTGTTTGACCATCTGGATAGCCAAAGCAGCCGGATCGTTCTGGGAGCGTTCTTGCTGTCGCTCTTTTTGGGAATTATTTTCACGATAAGAGTCAGCAGATCTTTTGCCGATCCAATTATCAACCTGGTTCGCCAGGTTGAAAAGCAGGATCCGGACCAGCCGATCAGCCTCTCCCGGACTAAAATCCGGGAATTAGACGAGCTGGTGGTCAATCTGGAACAAATGAGCTCGAATGTTGCGACCGCAGCAGCCAGGCTGTCTTCGACAATTGATTTGGTCGGTTTGCATCTGGCCAGTTTTGAGGAAAGGCCGGAAAAAATGACCGTCCATGTTTCAGCTTCGATTTTTGATCTTCTGGGACAAAAGCCGGAGACCGGAAGCCGGAGCCAAATCAGTCTTTCCCGCTGGAACAGTTTGATGACGGAGCTGTTGTCCAAGCCTGACCCCAATTACCGGGATGTTTACATCTGGCAACCGGCAGGCTATCAGAAAAAACGCTGGCTGCGTTTGCGCCTGACCGGCCAGACCGACCAAATTGCCGGGATTCTGATGGATGCGACGGATGAAGTGCTGCGGCATAGAAGATTGGAGCTGGAACGGGATTATGATGCTTTGACGCATCTTTTGAACAAGCCGGCGTTCATGGAGCAATGCAATCAGGCGATTGTCCGCCAGGATGCAGCCGAGGCGGCGGTGATGCTTTTCAGCGATCTGGATAACCTAAAAATGATCAACGATCAATACGGGCATCAGTTCGGCGACCGGTACATCCAGCTGGCTGCCGGCGTCTTTGGCCAATTCAGGCGTCATCAGGGCTTGGCTGCCCGTTTGTCCGGCGATGAATTTGCCGTATTTCTGACCAGCCATGGTGAATTTTCCGGAAAAGACGGTTTGCGCCAGCTGATCAAGCAGGTTTTTGCCGAAACCAAACAACAGATGCTGCCTGTGCCGGACGAAAAGCAAATCGCTTTGAAAATGTCTGTCGGCCTGGCCTGGTATCCGACAGACGCCGGCCAGATCAGCGAATTGATCAATTTGGCCGACTTTGCGATGTACCAGATCAAGAAAGTCGGCAAATCCGGCTTGCACGAATTTTCTCCCGAAGAATATCAGCATAATCAGGCGTTAATGGAAAGCCGGGCCAATCTTGATCAGCTTTTGGAATCCAGGCAGCTGGAATGTGTCGCCCAGCCGGTTGTCGACGTCAGAACCGCAGAAATTGCAGGGTATGCGATGACCATGAGGCCGCTCCATTCCCGGATCCGCTTGCCGCTGGAAGTCATTGAACTGGCCAGGCAGCAGAACCGGATCAATGATTTGGAGCGTCTGATGATTGAACTTTGCAGCGCCTGGGCAAAAGAAAACCTGGACCAAAACGTTTCGCAGAAGATTTTCTTCAATGCCCTGAGCAGCTTTATCAGCCATTCGGGTTCGGTTGATTTGTCCGACGAGGTTCTCAGCCCTTTGCGGGACCGCCTGGTTATCGATATCAACGGCAGCGAGAATTACAATGATAAAGAATTGCACCAGCTGTCGGATTTTCTGGATTCGCTTCCTGGCCAGCTGGCCTTGAGCCAGCTGCGGAATGAAAACGAGCCGAGCGACCCGTTAACGATCATCCGGCCGGATTATATCCGATTGGACCATTCGATCATCCGGGACATCGACAAAGATGCCGCCCGGCAGCAAATGCTTGCCAACCGCGTATCCTATTGCGCCAATAAAGATATTCTGGTCATTGCCGAAGGGATCGAAACTGAAGCGGAAATGATCACGGCCATCAGGTTAGGCGCCGATTATCTCCAAGGCTATTTTCTGGGGCGTCCCCAGTCTGCGGTCGCTGAATTGCCGGCGGCCATGCGGCTGCAGATCTTAAGCGCCCGCCGCCTTAACTGATTTCCAGCAAAATCAGCTCCGGCTTGGAAAACAATCGCAAGGGCAGGCGGACACAACCAAGCCCGCGGCTGATGTAGACCGGCGTTCCCTGCCAGGTGAAACTGCCCTTGTAATGGCCAATCCGGGGCAGCTTTTCTTCGCGGAGCAGGAAAAACTCCATGCGGAAAGGCAGCCAGATCTGTCCGCCGTGAAAATGCCCGCCAAGAAAAAAAGCAGCTGAGCCGACCGGCAAATCCAAAAGAGAATCTGGATTATGCGCCAGCACAATCCGGCGGGCGGGGGGGATGCCGGCTGCTTCAGCTTGCCTGATGGCCAAGGTTGCGTCTGGATGGCCTGTTCGCAAATCCTCCAGGCCGATGATCTGCCAGGTTTGGTTCTGAAGGGTGACCCGCATGCCGCTATTCTCCAGAACCTGGATGCCAAGTTGCTGCAAACCGCGGACTGCCTGATCAGAATCGTGGTTGCCGCGGACTGCCCCAAAAGGGATGCCGGTCAGTTCAGGCAGTTCCCGGATCTGGCGGATTATTTTGAGGGCTGCAGGCAAGTGCGGCCGGCGTCCCGAAAGATCGCCGCCAAACAGGATCAGATCCGGGCGGGCTTTTGCACAAGCATCCAGGAGCCGCTCAACCGGCAAACGGAAAAACTCGGCATGGAGGTCGCTCAAAAATAAAATCCTAAACGGCCCGGCAGGTGTTTTGGATTCGGCTTCCTGAGGTTTGGCTGATTCGATCCGTATCGTATGGCAATCAAGCCTGGTGGGCTCCCACCAGGCTCTGGCCAGCAACAAAATGCCTGCTGCGATCAGAAGCTGCCAAAAAAGCGGCATCAGATCATCCCGGCTTTATTTAAAGAAAATCATGCCGCAACTGTTCGGCACTCAAAGGCGACAGTTCGGCAACCGGTACATCCAGAACAGTCAAGGCTCCGCGGCGCCCCTTGGCGGCCATCCGGCAGATTGCCCGGGCATAGGCTGCCAGGACGCTGGCTGTAAATTCGGGATTGCTGTCAAGATGCAGCGAGAATTCTGCAACCTGATGAATGTCCGGTGATGTCTCGCCATTTCTGATGACAAAACCGCCATGGGCAAGTTTGAAATGTTTCTTCTGAAGCTCTTCCAGGGTGATGAAACTGACGGTCGTATCATAATCGGCGAAATAGTTCGGCATGGTGACAATAGCCTGTTCGATCGCTTTTTTGTCGGCGTTTGGCGCTGCGACAACGAAGCACTCCCGCTGATGTTTCTCGCGGGTGGCCATTGTCCGGCTTTGCTTGCTGCGGGCCGTCTGGAGAGCTTCCTCGAGCGGGACTGTATACTGGCGGGCATCGATGACCCCCGGGATTCGCCGGATCGCGTCAGAATGCCCCTGGCTTACGCCTTTGCCCCAGAAGGTATGATCCTGGCCAGCCGGCAGAACGCTGTTAAACAGCGTTCTGGCTATGGAGAACAGCCCCGGATCCCAACCACAGGAGATCAGGGACAAATGGTCTTTGGACAGCGCAGCCTGATTGACGGCTTCAAAATATTCCGGGATGTTGGCATGGGTGTCAAAGCTGTCGATCGTATTGAAAAGCCTGGCGAGTTCCGGACCCTGCTTGGGCAGATCTGTTGCCGATCCGCCGCAAAGGATCAGGACGTCAACTTTGTCCTGCCAGGCAGCAGCGTCAGCAAGGTTTGCCACCGGCACCCGTGTTGCGGGCTTGATGGAAGCAGGATCGCGCCGGGTCAGTATAACAACCAGTTCCATGTCCGGGTTGCGCAAAATGGCCTGTTCCAATCCGCGCCCCAGATTTCCATAGCCGGCGAGTCCAATGCGAATTTTTTGCTTAGTCATCAGTGTATTCCACTCCGTTTCTTTTGAGCTGGTCAAAACAGCAAATGGGTTGATCAAGTTGTGCGCAAAGCTGATTTTCCATGGCACAAACTGATTTTACCATAAGAATGTCCGTTTTGTTCTGTTGCCAGCTGATGATTTTTTCGGTTAGAATAGGAACAGCAGACCTGTCCCGTATTCCAAGGAGGGATAATCGATGAAAAGCCAGACTCGGGCATGGCTGGTGCTCGTTCTTCTATTTTTTCTGTGGGGAACCCTGCCAGCCAGCCCCTTCACGTATTTTGCCAATATGATTCGCCAATCGGGCGGATTTTTGATCAGCCATCCGTTTATGCCAAACCCCTGGCAGGCGATTCTGATTTATATGCTGATCGGCCTTGTCCTGGTCACCCTGCTGCTTTTGGGCCGCAGCCGCAACCGGCTGTATATCGCCGGCATTTGCGCCCTGGCGGAAATGATCCACCATCTGCTGCTCTGCATCAAGACGATGAGCGTCAACACGAATTCGCTGGCCATTGCCATTGGGCTGGCGCTGGCGCTCTTGTTCCTGCTGATCAAGAGCAAGAGCCCCAGTCTCTGGCTTTCGGACTTTTTTGTCCTTTCGCTGCCAGTTTGGCTGATCTATGACGGCGTGCTTTATCCCCTGAGCCGGCTTTTGGAAATTAAGCCCGGCCAATTTTCACCGTTTATAGCCATCCCGGCCAACTCGCTGATCGAAAAACTGGATGGCGTTTTTGGCCTGCCAATGTCCATCTGGGCACTGCTGCCGCTCCTGGTGGCGATCCTGCCTTTGGCGTTTTTGAGTAAAAACCGCCAAAAAGGCTAACGTGAAAGCACGAACGGGGGGGAATCGGCATGATATTTGATACCGGCGAAAACCAGGCTGGCTTTGCCCGGGCGGCGGCCCGGATTGACGAATTGCGTGAAATCATCCGCCGCCACAATCAGCTTTACTATGAACAGGACAGTCCTGAAATCACCGACGAATCCTATGACTTGCTGACCCGTGAACTGCGCGCTCTGGAGGAGGCCTGGCCGCAGTTGGCGACAGAAGATTCGCCGACTCGTCTGGTCGGCGGCGCAACCCGCCGGATCCTGCGCGAGGTGCCGCACCGGGTGCCGATGCTGAGCCTGCAGGATGTTTTCAGTGAAATGGAAATCAGGGATTTTGTTGAACGCCTGCAGCAGGAACTGGATCATCCGGTTTTTATCGTTGAACGGAAAATCGATGGGCTTTCAGTTGGCCTCCGTTATGAAAACGGCCGTTTTGCCTTGGGATTGACGCGGGGCGATGGCATCAGCACCGGCGAAGACGTGACCGGCAATTTGCGGATGATCCGAAGTTTGCCGCAAAAATTGAAAGATCCGCTTGCCGATCTGGAGGTGCGGGGGGAAGTTTACCTGCCGATCGAATCTTTCGAAGCGATCAACGCCCGGCAGGAGGAGACTGGCGGCAAATTGTTTGCCAATCCCCGCAATTGCGCTGCCGGCACGTTGCGGCAGCTCGATTCCAGGATAGTCCGCGACAGAGGACTGGAGATATTTGTTTTCAACCTCCAGCTTTGTGTCGGCAAGGATTTTTCAACTCACTCAGAAAGCCTGGAATGGCTGGAAGGGCAAGGGTTCCCGATCAGCCCCGGTTATTTTCGCTGCCATAACGCCGCTGAAGTCTGGACAGCGATCCAGAAAATCGGGCAGGAACGTTTTGCCTTGCCCTATGGCATTGACGGCGCGGTTGTCAAGCTGGACAGCCTGGCCGACCGGGAGCGCCTGGGCAGTACCAGCAAGGTGCCGCGCTGGGCTATTGCCTACAAATATCCGCCCGAGCAAAAAGAAACCCGTTTGCGGGAAATCATTGTCCAGGTGGGAAGAACCGGCCGGATGACCCCGATGGCCGTTCTGGAGCCTGTCCGCCTCGCCGGGACAACCGTAAGCCGGGCGACCTTGCATAATCAAGACTACATTGACCAGCTTGACGTCCGGGTCGGCGACACCGTGTCCGTCCAAAAAGCCGGCGACATTATTCCGGCGGTTTTAAGCGTGCGCCGGGATCTGCGCACTGACGATCTGCCGGCTTTCAGGCTGCCGGACCGCTGCCCGATTTGCGGGGCGTCGGCGAAACGCGATCCGGAGGGCGCTGATGTCCGTTGCACAGGTGCGGATTGTCCGGCTCAGCTGGCCCGCCATATCCTTTACTTTGCCTCAAAAGACGCCATGAATATCGACGGCATCGGCCCGGCGACTGTCGAGGCTTTGCTTGAGGCCGGCTACTTGCATAGTTTGGCGGACCTTTACCAATTGCATCATCAGCGCGAACTTTTAATCCAGGATGGCCTGATCGGCAAGCAAAAACTGGTAGACAAGCTGCTTTCAGGCATCGAAGCATCCAGAAATAATCCGTTGGAACGCCTGCTGACCGGCTTGGGCATCAGAAACATCGGCCGCCAGGCTGCCCGTACCCTGGCCGCGCATTATCCGGACCTCGACGGACTGATGCGGGCCAACGTGGAAGAACTGCAGAATTTACCGGATTTTGGCCAGATCAGCGCCCAGGCCGTTGTCGACTATTTTCTGCAGCCGCAGACCCGGCAGCTGATCTCTCGCCTGATTGATTCCGGCGTCCGGACGACCGGGGATATCGCGCCATCCGGCGACCAGCCGCTTTCTGGACTGACCTTCGTCTTGACCGGCACATTGCCGACCCTGACGCGTGAACAGGCTGCAAGCCTGATCGAGCGGGCTGGCGGCAAGGTCAGCGGCAGCGTATCCAGAAAAACAACCTACGTCGTGGCTGGCGAAGACGCCGGAAGCAAGCTGGACAAGGCTTTGCAGCTTGCGGTCCAGGTCATTGGCGAAGCCGAATTGCTGGCCATTCTGAAAAGTCAAAAATGAGAATCGGATCAATCAAATCAAATAGATCTGGCCTGCTTTCAGGTTGCGCCGGTAGGCGCAATCAATGGCCAGACGCCGGTCGGGCTGCACGCAGCGTCTATTTGCCGAACATTGCCGGTAGAGAGAACAGCAGGCGAAACGATCGCCGCTTAGCTGGTCGATAACTGAATCAAAAAAGATTTGCAAGGCTTCCCGCAATTTTGCGTTTCCCATGAGCTCAGGACGAAGCGTCTGGCGGTCCGGATCGAGAGGCAGGCCGGATTGTTCGGCCAAAAGCCGGCCAGACCGGATTTGAATTTTAAGGCCTGATTTGGTTTTGCTCATGCCGATCACCGGCGTGCTGCCAAATTTCAGTATGCTTCCGGTTTTATTTTGCTGCCAGATGGCAAAGTCCGCCGGCAGATTCAAACCCTGCAGCGCCTGGTTGCAAACTGCGGTAAAATCAGGCGGATCAGCCTTTGGCGGCAAGGTCCATTCGCCCAGGCTGATTTGATTTTGCTGATCGGCATGCATAATCGATACCCTTTCGCTTGAAGCTTTCCGGAAACATTATACACTAGCCGATTTGAGATGGAAACGCTATAATAGCTTTTATTGCTCAGGGTATTTAAAGCTCAAGACAATGGATTCATGGAGGTTTCAATGTTACAGGGCATCAGACGGCAGCTTTTTATGCGAATGATTATCGGGGTGGCTCTTGCAGCGGTTGTTTTGCAGGCCGCTGCCTGTTCGGGAAATTCCACCCCCCAAAACACTACCGGTGCAGCTGACCGTCAGGTTGATCTGCACGGTTACCAGCCGAGCGGTCAAAAGACCAATTACGTCGCGATCGTCACTGATCAGGATTCCGAAGCCATCATCATCAAGCTTCTGCCCGACAAAGCCCCGAAAACGGCAGCCAATTTTCAGAAACTGGTCAGCGGGAAATTTTACGACGGCCTTCTTTTTCATCGGGCAGTGCCGGATTTTGTCATTCAGGGAGGAGACCCTGAAGGCACCGGCCACGGAGGGCCCGGCTATACAATCAAGGGCGAGTTTGCCAGTAATGGATTTGAAAATGATCTGAAGCATGTCCGCGGTACCGTTTCGATGGCCCGCTCCGGCGATCCGGATTCGGCAGGCTCGCAATTTTTCATTTGCGTGGCTGCAGCTTCGAATCTTGATGGCGACTATGCGGCCTTTGGCCAGGTGCTGGAAGGAATGGACTGCGTGGACCGGATCGCTTCTGCGCCAAACAGCGGCAAACCCAACAACACGCCGATTCAGGACCAGGTGATGCAGCGGGTCTTTTTCGTCAGCCCTGCCGGATCGGCCAGCTAGAAAGGGAATTTACAGAACATTGCGCAGATAGGCCAGCCATTGGTCCCGGGTCTCGTCGCTGATGACATGTTCCATGCGGCAAGCATCCAGCTCGGCAATGCTTTCATCGATACCGAGGATTTCGACCAGAAAACGCTTGAGCATGCCGTGTCTTTGAAGGATTTCGTCAGCTCGCTGGCGACCCGTGCCAGTCAGCCGGATCAGGCCATAATAGGCCTGGTCGATTAGTCCCGCGTCGCGCAGGATTCCCATGGCCTTATTGACGCTGGCTTTTGAAACATGAAGATGCGTGGCAATGTCAACCGAACGGACTGCGTCGGCCTTGTCCGATAATTCCAGAATCGTTTCCAGATAATCTTCGCTGGACGGAGTCAATTTTTTGCTGCTCGGCATGACAATACTCCCTGCGTTGAATCAAGTCCCTTCATTCTAGCAGGTTTTGAAAACCTGCGCTATAGGAGCGGCTTCCAACTTGAAAAACCAGACAGGCGACACCCCCTTTGCGTTTTTCAGCTGCCTGCTGTAAACTTAGGGATTGTAAAGGCCGAAGTCATCAAGCCTGTTTTGCCGATTCCGGGAGGTATGCGCAGATGCTGTTTTTTCTATTAAGCTTATTGCTAAGTCTGGCCATATCCGGCGCCTTGCTGGCCAGCTTGATCAAAAGCCTGCAGATCAATTGGGAACGCCGGAACCGCCGCCCGATCAGCTATATGGCCCCTGTTGTCCTGACAGCTGTTTTTATCTGGCTGACTGCTTCGCTGACCGTGCCGCGCCTTTTAGACACCGTATCGATCATGACAAGAACCTATGTGATCGAAGAAGTAACGCTGGGCCAGGCGGATATCAGTTGGAGTACGCTTTACAGCAATGACCGCCGGTTCTTTTTTAACCAATGGCAGTTTGAACCGGTTGCCGACAAAACTTACCGGATCTCATATACCCCGCGCAGCCGCTACATTGTCGAAATGACTGAAGTGGCTGAAATCATTGCCGTCACCAAATAACAGATGATGCCAAATGATCAGTAATGACAACACGCCCCGTGCGTGCGAGGAGGATTTAAATTGCCCGATACAAAAAAAACGGCCTGCCCAAAAGCCGCTGATAACATTTGGCGTTTGGTGGTCAGTGATCTGGATGGAACGCTGCTGAATGACCAAAACCGCATTTCGCCTGAAAATCTGGCGGCAGTTGCCGATCTAAAGCGGCAAGGAATCGGATTTACGCTGGCTACCGGCCGCATAGACGCCATGACTCGCGTCTATGTCAGGCAATTAGGTGTTATACTGCCGATTATCGCCTGCAATGGCGCAATCATCAGGGACTGCCAAACCGAACGGATTCTTTTTCAGCAAAATTTGCCGACAGCCGAAACCCTGGCGATGATCGACTGGCTGAACGGCCATCGGTTCGATTATCTATGCTATACAGCCGACCATGTTTATTATCCCGAGCATAGCCGGCGAATCGGCAATTTTTTCCGATACAATCAATTTGCGGCCGATTCCGGCGTTATGGGCGTCCCATTGTTTCCGCTGGCCGGACGGTCATCAGAACTGGCCATCCAGGGCCTGGTCAAAATTGTGGCCGTCCTTTCTGATTCCGAAGCCCATCAGTCCGTTTGCCGATTGCTGAATGATTTTCCAGCTTGCGAAGGCGTTTTGTCGATGGAAGATACGGTCGATATTATGGCTGCAGGCGTGACAAAGGGGCAAGGCTTGCAGAAACTGGCCGAGTTTTTAAAGATCCGCGTTTCCGAGATCGCCGCAATCGGCGATAATGACAATGACGCTTCGATGCTCGGTCTTGCCGGACTGGGAATTGCCATGAGCAACGCGACTGCTTCAGCGCTGGCCGCTAGCCGGCAAATGACAACCGGCAATAATCAATCCGGCGTTGCCCTGGCGATCCGGCAACAAATTTTATCCGGTTGCCAATAAATTTGTAGAAGAAAATCGAATATTTCGCATTTATCCTATATTCACCAATCCTTTGCTGTGGCAACATGATTTTAGCTTACAAGCCTGCAGGCTGCTGAAAGGATTGGTGGATGATTGGCGAATGATGTACACGATCCAGTTTCATACCGATATGCTTCAGATAAAATCGGGTTCTATATTGCTGCGAACGATCAGGAAATCCTGACGCAAGTTAACCGGCTGATGACCAGGAGCGGCTTTGTCGGGATCATGGACACTGCCGGCCGCCTGCAATACCTTGTTGATGGCCGCCGCGGCACACCGCATGCGGCTCGCCGCATTATCGAGACGACTGGCCGGATTATCCGCGACCGGCAGGATACAATCGATCCGCTGCTGTTAATGCTGAGCCCTGCCGCCGACAAAGTTCTGGCCATGCATCATATCCGGCAGGAACTCAAAGGCTGCCGCTTTCTGCGCTATTTGCTCCTCCATGCCGGCTTGAACGAAACTTTGCTGCGCCCCATCAGCAAAACATTGTATCCGGCCGTTGCTTCCCATTTCAAAGTCAATATATACCAGGTTGAGCGTGATATCCGCTATGCCTTGAAACCAACCGATTTCCGGCAGGCCGGGCTGACAACTACAGCAGCGATCAGCCGGATGTACGATGAGATGATCCGGTTGGCCGAATCCATGCAGAAAAAGGAAAAGCCTTCCTGCATCTTGACAGATGAGGAAGGCTTACATGGACATGACACATTGCCTGCAGCCGAAAACAGCCATAACCTGGCCGAATAGGCTGCCTGGCTGACAACGGCATTTTTTATCAGCCGTTGACTTTGTCTTTCAGGCCTTTACCTGCTTTGAAAACAGGGGCCTTGGATGCTGGAATCTTGATTTCTTCTTTGGTGCTGGGGTTTCTGCCTTTGCGGGCAGCACGCTTGCGAACTTCAAAAGTACCAAAACCGACAAGAACAACCTTTTCGTCACTGGTCAGAGCATCCGTAATGGTATCCAGCACCGCGTTAATGGCGCCTTCACTATCCTTCTTGCTCAACTTTGTTGCTTTGGCAACGGCATCAATCAGATCTGTTTTATTCATGAATTCTGCCTCCTTTGGGAGTTATTTCAAGCCATATTATGATACCAAGGGGGAAGCAGTGTCAAGACTTATCAGTCAAAAATCACCTAAGAACTGCTAATTTTACAGGTTTTGACGTTTTATTCCCTTTGAGGTAAGATATTTTGATGTAAAATTTATCAAATGAGGCGGCTTATGAAGGAAATACCTTGTGATCTGGTCACTGCCACGATAGCCCAACTATGCCAGAATGCCAACCGCTATTTGGCGTCGGAAGCCTCGTCAGGCGCCAGTCGCTCTTCAACAGATTGATGATGCCGATGCCAGAGGATGGCCAGGATAACTAAAAGCCCGAATAGGGCAGTGGGCAGCAAAAACTGCCAGGACAGCGGATTCAGCATCGATGTGCCGGCCAAAGTTATGGCAGAAGCTTTCGGGACGGCCCCCAGGATTGACGGCCACAAAAATGGAATAAGCGACAGCTTGGAGGATCCCAGCAGCAGACTGGTGACCGTATTGGGCGGGCCTGGCAAAAAACGCAACAGGAAAATCATCAAAGGGTCACAGTACATTTGCTTTTCAGCCAGCCGGTGCAGCCGGTCATGCCGATTGACCAGATAAGCTGTCAGCCGGCGGACTTGCCGCCGGCCAAAAGTCCGCCCCATATAGTAATTCAACACAAATTCGCCAGTCGTGCCTGCCAGGACGATTGCCAGAGCAAAACCGGCCGGGAAAAGCAGGCCGCTCAGAAGATAAAGAAAAGTCGAGGGTATCAGGATCACGGTCATGGCTTTCAAGGCGAAAAGGAAAAGAATCAAGGCAACACTGGCCAGAACGTTTTGCTTTAGATTTTCAAGCCAACTTAAATCAAACCGCTGCAGTGCCTGGCCAATCCAGATGGCCGCAAGAAGCAGCGCAAATCCGCTAAACCATTTAAGCCAAAGATAATGGTGGCCTTGCACTTTCAACTGCCATTCACCGCTTCCTGTATCTGGATAAAATAATTGTGCATGGCTTAGTCGGCATATTGGGTAGATAAGTAGATAATAAGATGCCAAGAATGTTCCTGATCTGATTTTAGCATATTGAAAGGATTCAAAACAGGCAGTTTGCGGGCTGAAACGGATTAATTCGTGAAAAGCCGCTATTTTATGAAGATTTTTACTTTGCTGCTCTGGTATCATCGCCTTGGAAAAAGTAAAATAGAATCAAAACAAAAACATTCTCTGCCAGCAGCTTGGAGTCAGGCATGAGGGGAGGAGACTGCCTTGAACCGGGATTATATTTACCGAAGCAGCACACGGACCCTATGCAATGTCTGCCAGAAAGTGATTGACGGCAAAATAATTTCCAATGAACAAGGTGTCTATATTTTAAAACGTTGTCCGGAACACGGGGAATTTCGGGAACTTCTCGAGGAAGATCCGAATTATCACCTGCAAAAGCCGGAATATGATAAGCCGGGCTCAATCAGCACCTGCCAGACCTTAGTCGACAAGGGTTGCCCCATGGATTGCGGCCTTTGTCCGGACCACGACCAGCATACCTGCATCGGCCTGATTGAAGTGACCAGGCGTTGCGATTTGTGTTGCGACACCTGTTTTGCCCAGGGGGGGGCCGGCAGGGACATCCCGCTTTCCCAGATCGAAAAGATGATGGATTTCCATCTGGCTGCCGAGGGCGGCCAAGCCGAGATTTTGCAGATCAGCGGCGGCGAGCCGACTTTACACCCCAAGATTCTTGAGATCATCCGACTGGCAAGGGACAAAGGCTTTCGCTATGTCATGCTGAACACCAATGGGCTAAGGATTGCCAATGACCCGGAATTTTCCCGGGCGCTGGCCGAATTTCGCGGCGGCTTTGAAGTTTATCTTCAATTTGACGGATTGAATGATTCCATTTATCAAAAGCTCCGCGGGCAACCCCTGTTTTCGCAAAAACAAAAGGCCATCCAAAACCTTAGCAAGGAACAGATTCCCACTACGCTGGTCTGCACAGTCGATACGGGTGTCAACGACCACTTGCTTGGCGAACTTTTATTTTTTGCCATGGAGGAGCGTTGCGTGCGCGGTGTCAACTTCCAACCGCTGGCCTATTTTGGCCGCTTGAACGGCAAGGCGCGGGGCGGGGATCCCGATGCCGGCCAAAGGCAGCAGCGGGCGACCCTTTCCGGCATTTTGCGGCGAATCGAAAAGCAAACAAGCGGCATGGTCCTGCAAAATGACTTCATCCCGCTGCCCTGCAATGTCGAACGGGTGGCAATCACCTACCTGTTGCGCCAGAATGGCAGTTTCATCCCGGTTACCCGCGGCCGCGACATGCGCGAATACAAAAATTTCTTCAACAATACGTTTATTTTCACTTTTGAGGATACCCTCAGCGGCCTCAAGGCTGAAAATAATTGTTTCAGTTTTGGCAGCTGCTGCGATCTGGTCCGCGACCTGAAAAAATTCCTGCCAAAGGGTTTTCTTTTCCAGCCGAAAGCGGAAAAAATCCGGTTTGTCGACGAAAACACCTTCCGAATCAGTGTCAGTTCCTTTGTTGATGTTTACAATTTCGATCAGAAATCCATGCAGAAAGAATGCGTTCATATGATAACGCCCGACTTGAAGCGGATACCCTTTTCAGCTTACAACATGCTGCACAGGAGCAAATACGATGATTATTACGTATGAGCTTGTAATCCAGTCTATAGTCCTGCTTTGCGTTTGGGCCGTCCTGATCGCCGTGACCGCGGATTTTCTGCTGTTCGACAAACGAACCGCAGTCCGGGAAAGCCAGCGCTCGATCGTCAGGACCAGTACGATGCTTGGATTTTTTATAGCCTGCTATTTGGTGATCCGCTTTGATTTGGGTCGAGTTTCAATCGCCAGCCAGCCTGCAGGAATTGCTCTGGATATCGCCGGACTTTTGCTTTTGGTCATCGGGGCTGGCTTCAATATCTCAGGCCGGTTGTGGCTCAAACAGAATTGGGGCAACAACATCAAGATTTATACGGATCACACCCTGGTCACCAGCGGCCCCTTCCGCTTGGTGCGGCACCCGCTTTACGCATCCCTGATCTGGATGTTTACCGGCGCCGCCATGGTCTATAAAAATCCAATCTGCCTGATCCTGAATTTTTTCATTTTTGTCCCGTTCATGGCCTATCGGGCCAGGCAGGAAGAAAAGCTTTTGTTGCAGACCTTTGCCGAATACTCAGATTACAAGAAAAAAACCGGCATGTTTTTTCCTAAACTATTCTCCCGAAGATAGGAAGGAGTTGATGACTATGGCTGAATTCAGACCGGTCACAATCACAGCAGGCAGCTTTGCCTTTTGCCGCTACTCCGTAGCGGTTCTGCTCTGGCTAAGCATCATCTTGCAACTCAAAGAACTGGTCATCGCGGTTTTTGTGATCATGGTCCTGTCGGTGCTGCTGAAAGTCCGGCGCGCACCGCTCATCGTGCTCTACCGCCAGACCATCGACCGGATTTTCCCGTCCAGGCCGGTCACTGTCGACGAAAGAGGCATCCGGTTCGCCCACATGGTCGGCGCGGTTGTCAGCCTGATGTGCATCATCACCCTTTACGTCGGCCGGCCGCTTGCCGGCTGGATTCTGACCGGCTTTTTGGCAGTCTTGAAGACTTCGTCCGCCCTGGGTTTTTGCTCGGCGCTCAAGATCTACAACTGCATGAACAACGGCACCTGCTGCCGGGTTGGCAAGCTTGCCAGAAAGCTTAAGCGATGATCGATGTCCACGACAAGCTGGAATCATTTGGCGTTTGGCCGAAAATCCTCGGCATTCCGACCTACTCGCTATTGGTCGGGCTGGGCATCCTTTTAGGCGGGTTGTATCTGGTGCGTTCCCGCCAAAACAAAATGAAACCATCGGAATTATCCAATGGATCATCAACCGCCGAATCCGATGGTTCTATACGGCCTGTGCCGTCCGGCCAAGTCGATCCGGTATGGCTGATCATTGCCGCCGCCCTGGTGTTTGGTACGCTCGGCTCGAAAATCCCGACGTTGCTGTCCAAACCAACCCTACAGGACATGATCATCAACAAATCAATTGTTGGCGGTCTCCTTGGCGGATTGTTGGGGGTAATCATCGTCAAGCGCCTGTTCAAAATAAAGCTGAAACTCGGCAACCAGATTGCGCCGGCAGCGGCATTGGGATTGGGAATAGGCCGTTTAGGCTGTTTTTTCAATGGCTGCTGCTATGGCATTCCAGCAAAATGGGGAATCGATTTCGGCGATGGCCAATTGCGTCTGCCTACGCAGCTGATGGAATCGGCTTTCCATTTTACCGCTTTTTTCCTGCTCCACCATTTTAGAAACAAAGTCCGGACGCCGGGCATCCTGTTTAAAATATACGCCGGCAGTTATTTTATTTTTCGTTTCTTTATCGAATTCATCCGTGCCAACCCGATTTATTGGCAAGGGCTGACATTGTATCAATTGCTTTGCTTAGCCGGAACTGTCTGGATGGCCCTTTTGCTTTTGCGGCAAAAACTCGTCCGGCCGGCACACGAAAGGGAGGAAAACCATGGAACAACAAGATAAAACCAAGAAAATTTTCATCATTATCCTGCCGGTCATTGGCTGGCTGATAACAGGCGTGGGCGTTCCCCTGATCAATTGGGCACTTGGCGGGGCGCCTCAAGAAGATATGCCGGGATTTTTGATACTCACATCTATTTTATACCTGTTTGTCTGGGTTCCAGTCGGCATTATCGGCTACCGCATGTTCAAGAAAAAAGGCTACAAGAACGCCCTGATCTTTCTTTTGATTGCGCTTGCCGTATCGGTTCTTCTCGTGCAAGGCTGTCTGGGTATTCCCCAATAAGCATGAAGCTGTTTGATCAGCCGTTTGGCCAAGGGAGGGATTTTGCTTGGAGCATTTCGAGAAACTTGGGGCATTTTACCTGGGCAAGCCTTATGATCTGATTAATTCCCGCCAGCAGGAAGGATATCTGCTTTACGATTCAAGGGATCTTTTAACGCACGGCGTTTGCGTCGGAATGACTGGAAGCGGCAAAACCGGACTTTGTGTGGCCTTGCTTGAAGAGGCGGCCATCGACAAGGTTCCGGCGATCGTCATCGATCCCAAAGGGGATCTGACCAATTTGCTCTTGAGCTTTCCCGGCTTGCTGCCGGAAGATTTTCTCCCCTGGATCAACGAAGATGATGCGCGAAAAAAATCGCTTTCCCTCGAAGACTATGCCAGGGATCAGGCTGAAACCTGGCGCAAAGGCCTGGCCGATTGGGGGCAGGATGGCGAACGGATTCGCCTGATGCGCCAAAGTTCGGACTTTTGCGTTTATACGCCGGGAAGCTCAGCCGGCATCCCGGTTTCGATTCTGAAGTCTTTTGCAGCGCCCCCAAAAGCGTTGCTCGATGACGCTGAGCTTTTTTTGGACCATGTGGCGGGGACCGCTGCCAGTTTGCTCGGCCTTGTCGGCATAGGCGGCGATTCCGCATTAAGTCGGGAGAGTATTCTTTTATCGACTATTTTAACCAAAATCTGGACTTCCGGACAAGATCTTGACCTGGCCTCCCTGATTTCGCTGATCCAGGATCCGCCGCTCGAAAAAATCGGCATCATGGACCTGGAATCTTTTTATCCGGCCAAAGACCGCTTCAATCTGGCTCTGCAGTTCAATAATCTTTTAGCATCTCCGAATTTTGCCGCCTGGCTTTCCGGCGAACCGCTGGATATCGGTCAGATACTCTATGCGCCGACCGGGAAACCCCGCATTGCCATCTTCTCCATAGCCCATCTGGATGAGACCTGGCGGCAGTTTTTCGTTTCTTTGATCCTTAACCAGATCTTGTCCTGGATCCGCACCCAGTCGGGCACCACCAGCCTCAGGGCGCTGCTTTACATGGATGAGATCTACGGCTATTTCCCGCCGGTTGAAAACCCGCCGACCAAAAAGCCGTTGCTGACGTTGCTCAAACAAGCGCGTGCCTATGGCCTGGGTATTCTGCTGACAACGCAAAATCCTGTCGATCTGGACTATAAAGGCTTGTCCAACGCCGGCACCTGGTTTATCGGGCGCCTGCAGACCGAACGTGACAAGCTTAGGGTGCTGGACGGACTGGAAGCCGCTTCGGCTGCCCAGGGTTCGGGATTTGACCGGGCGTCGATAGATAAAATCCTATCTGGCCTCGGCAACCGGATTTTCCTGATGCACAATGTCCACGACGACCAGCCGACCTTGTTCGAAACCCGCTGGTGCATGTCTTATTTGCGCGGGCCTTTGACTAGAAGCCAAATTCAGATGCTGAAGCCCAAAAGCCAACCTCGGCCCATGGTTTCATCAGGCCCCTTAAATGGCGCCACGCCGGCTTTGACCAGCCAAGTTCAGCCACTGCCTTTCACCTCGGCCAAACAAGCGGCCGGAGCCGAACCAGGCACCATGCCGCCTGTTCTGCCGCAAGGCATCCGACAGCTCTATCTGCCGTTTTGCGGCCAGCTCAACGACCTTGCCGCTTATTTGTATAAACCGGCTATTCTCGGTTTTGCCCAGCTGGGTTTTCGTGACAGTAAAACCAGCCTGCAGGCCAATCAGGACAAGCTGTTTTTTACAGACATAACCAATGATGTTTTCCCGGTAGACTGGAGCAAAGGACAGGAAGCCGACTGGACAATGGCCGATCTGGCAGACCAGGGAATTGACGGGATCCAGATGGCCGATTTGCCGGAGCCAGCTGCCTTGCCAAAAAATTACGCCACCTGGGACCGGGATTTTGCCGCATGGCTATACCAGACCCAGCAGCTTGAACTTTTGCATTGCCCGGCTTTGAAAATGTACTCTGCGGCTAAAGAAAGCGAGCGGGATTTCCGGATTTGCCTTGCCCAAAAAACAAAAGAGATCCGCGACGAGGCTGTTGAAAATCTCAGAACAAAGTACGCTGCCAAATTGAATGGCCTTTCCGAGAAAATCCGGCGCAGTGAACAAGCCGTCGAGCGCGAAGCGGAGCAAGCCAAACAACAAAACGCGCAGACGGCGATCTCCCTGGGCGCTACCATCCTGAGCTCTTTTCTGGGGAAAAAGCGGATCAGCGCGTCCTCTTTGGGACGGGCAACCACAACGATCCGTGGCGCCAGCCGGTCATTTAAAGAAAAAAGCGATGTCGGGCGCGCCAAAGAAACCGTTGAAGCCTACAAAGCGCAACTTCAGGAAATGGAGGACGCCTTCAAAATCGAATCAGATACTTTGGCAGCGCAGTTTGATCCGGATGTCATTGAAGTCAATCCCTATCCGGTGCGCCTTCTTAAAACCAATATTCAAGTCAGAGCCGTTGCGCTGCTCTGGCTGCCCTGCCGGAAGAAGCCAGACGGCACGCTTGAACCGGCCTGGAGATAAAAAGGGCCCAAACATGATATAATCAAGTTGAACTAGATCAACATTATCAGATCATCATTTTCTGGAAGGGAGATCGCTTTTATGAAAAAGCTGGCATCTGACCTCACTCTTCCATCGGACCTGATCCTGATTATTATTATCAGTTCGCTGTCGTTTTTTCTGGGCGGCATTTTCGGCGGCATGATCTTGCTTGTCAGCGAATGGCCCTGGGGCTTTTTACTGGAAGGCGCTGTCGGCGGTCTGCTGCTTGGCCTGTTTTTGCGGCGAAGCTATGCAATCTGGCTGCCGATCCTGGCCGGCATGCTGAGCGTTACGCTGGCTATCCTGCTGGCTGGCTGGGTCGGCATGTTCACCGAACTCCCGCAAAGCCTGGCCATGCTCATTGGCGGAGCTCTAGCCGGGGCAATTTTTGGCGGCTTACTCAACGCCAGGCGATCGATTGTCGTTTTTATCCTGGTTTGCGCCATTGGCTTTGGCTTAGGCCAGCTTTTGCTTGAAACCTTTAAGCAGAACTTTTCCGTGCTTTATGACTGGATTGCCCAGCAATCCGGCGACAATGGCGGAAAGGTCCTGGACATCGGCCTTGCCGGCCTATATCAGGGCTTTAGCTTTGGTTTGTCCATTGCCCTGGTAGTCACCTTGCATCGCAGGGAAATCGAAATCTGATCAGATCATCAATTTCCCATTTCATCGATATCTTTTTCCCGCGACATGATTTCGCCCAGCATATCCATTTGCATTTGCTGGGTTTCGAGAAGGTTTTGCCATTGATGAAAGATCAGGTGGTCGAGCTTTTCATTTTTTTGCAAACCTGGCAAAATTCAGTTTTCATGATGCTTTGCGACATGCCCGTTCACCTCGTATGGAATATTTCGAATAGCGATTGATTAAATAATTGCGATAGCCACGCTTAAGTTTACACTTGCGATATTGGCAATACAATATCTGCGGCAACAGGACTTCTGATGGAATCTGTGATCGGGAAATTGAAAAAAGTTTTGCCGGAGATCAATTCAAGGCTTGACAATAAGGCGAAGTAATACGGATACTGTGTAAGATTGGTTTACTACTTTGCACTGCCTCAAGAGGTGAAAAATGTATCCGGAAAAAAATCATAAAAGAATTGAATGGATAGATTTATGCAAGTTTATTGCCATCTTTTATATGGTATGGGGTCACGTAGGAATGACCGCTCCAATGGACCAGTACATTCATGTATTTCATATGCCGATTTTTTTCTTTTTGTCTGGATATGTTCTGAATTTGGATAAAGTTGCCAATTTTAAAACATATTTGATTAAAAAGACAAAAACATTGCTCATCCCGTATTTTGTATTCGCCATTGGCCTTTACTACTTTTGGTTTGCAGTCTATAAAATTGCTGGCAAACCCTGTCCGGAAAATCAATTGACATTCTGGAAGGGCTTATTTACATATAATACGATTATCTCGCCATTCGGGTCGATACAATGGTTTTTGACCTGCCTGTTTATTGTAGAGATCCTGTTTTACGTATTGGCCAAAATGGCCAAACGACATCCAATCATCTTGCTCCCTACTTTGGCGGCAGCCTCGCTAATCGGCTATTTTTATGCGATTTGCGTACCTTTTAGACTTTTCTGGGGCGCAGACACTGCTTTGACAGCTTTGGTGTTTTATGGAATGGGGTATTTGCTTAATAATCACGATAATTTTGTTAAAACCTTCATCTTTTCTCCAACACCGCTAAAATTGACTGTGTTTTGTGCGATGAGCATCATAACCGCGTTTTTAAATGAAAATGTGAATATGAGAACAATACAATATGGCAATTATTTTCTTTATTACTTATCTTCAATTTCGTCAATCATATTTTACGTGATGCTGTCGATGTATGTATGTGAGGAAAAAAGGGCAAACAAGCCGGAATTCTATAAATGGCTGCTTTTTATAGGCCAAAATACGATTGTAGTATTGGTAACCAATGATTTATTCATTCAGTTGCTGCAAATATTCAAACAAATTTTGCCGATACTGGATAATTGGGGAATTAATATCGTTTACGCGGTAATGATATTAATACTGATGATTCCAATAGCTTTCCTGTTAAATAAATATTTACCTTGGACCATTGGGAAAAAACGTAAAAATTTATCTATTGTCAGCTGAAAATGAGTAGGATGATAAAGAAAAAACCCCAAGAATCAATCTTCTTGAGGTTTTCATCTTGGAGCCTGTGGACAGATTCGAACTCCCGACCTGCTGATTACAAATCAGCTGCTCTACCAACTGAGCTACACAGGCATTCAAAAAATGCAGCAAAACTATTATCCTTGTAAGCCGGCTTTTTGTCAATTGGAAATCTGTAAATTCAGTATTATTTACCGGCCTGGTTACCAGCCTTTTGTCCGGCCTTCAGCCTTGAAGCGGCCTTTTTTCTTTTAAGCATCCAGGGCGCGTAGAAAATTCCCCAGACAAGCAGGAGGACCAACGTTAAGGGGAATTGATAGCCGGGGTTGCCAAACCAGTCTGCTATGGGCTTATAAATGGTGCCATCCGGTACGCCATTGATGAACATAAAGTTGCTGTTGATCAGTTTATTGACCATGACGTCGATCCCGGCCATGAACAGCACGATGGCAAAACAGCGCAGCAAACGGCGGCTGTCCGGCCGGAAACCATCGCCCCAGATCCAGATCAGCGGGAGAAGGATCAGAATGGAATGATCCAGGATGAAAACCAGGTAGTAAACATGGAAAAGGGGATAGGCGCCGAAACTTGGCAGGATGAAGGTGGCTAGCGCGCCCGGAACGCCACAGGCGTATCCGAATTCTTTGAGGGTCAGGTTCCGGCTGAAAACGGCGATGAACTCGGCCATGGCGGACAAAGCGCAAAGATGCAGCGGCAGCATATCTGTCGGATCAAAATGCCCGATCCAGATGGCCCAGATCCAGCGGATCAGATATCCGGAAAGGAGCAAAATAGCGATGACGATTTCCATCCGACGCCGAATAATTTTGTTTTGCTTGCAATAAAGCAGCGCAATGAGATAGATCAGCAGCGATGCGGTGAAAACCCAAGCCAAATGGGTGGCGCTGAAAAGGTCTACACCGATTCCCGGGGGCAGATCTGTCTGATAAACCCAAAAGTACTGCCACATCTTCATGGTTTCCTTTCTTGATCCGACTTGTGCTGTGATGCTGCCGTTTTTGTTTCTTATCGACTGATTTCCTTTTTATTGCCAGTTAAATCGAGATATCACTATGATTTTATTATAAATTGAAAATCCTGATTTTTCCATGGTTTTCCGTCTGTTCTTGACTTCGCCGGCCAGTATAAGTATGCTTAGGATCAGTTCAAGGGCGGTGCCCGTTAATCAACACGATTCAATAGGCGGTAAGAACATGATCCAAGAACATGATCAAAACGGCAAGAGCATGATCACCGTTGAAATTTGGCAGAACACCTTGCGTCTGCAAACCGATTCCCGGCTATTTTCGCCGCGCCAGGCGGATGCGGGAACTTTGGCGATGCTCGGGTTGATCAATTTGAAAATCACTGACCGCGTCCTGGACTTGGGCTGCGGCTACGGTCTGGTCGGCCTGGCTGCTGCCAAAATCCTCGGACCGGGACAGGTGGTCATGGTCGATATCGATCCGCTTGCCGTGAGATTGTCACGCCAGAATGCCATCCTGAACGGTTTCCCCGATATAAGAATCATTGAAGGAGATGGTCCGGCGCCAGCAAAAACCATAGCCGGCGGCAAATTCAGCCTGATTCTCTGCAACCCGCCTTATCATTCGGACTTTTCGGTGGCCAAACGGATGATTGAACAAAGCTGCCGGATGCTTGACAACGGCGGCAGGCTCTATCTGGTGGTCAAACGGCTTGCCTGGTATCGCAATAAAATGGCTGCTGTTTTTGGCGGCGTCCAGGTTCAAGAGCTGGATGGGTATTACGTCCTGTTTTCCGAAAAAAAATCGAGGCCTTCCGGCACACCTTCAAAAAATGCAAATGCCGGCAGCATGCCCAGGAAACACTTGAAAAGATTGCTATCGGCGGCCAGCAGGCGATCTGACAAAAAGCCGAATGGCAAGCTGGCTAAAGCAAAGCCGGACCAGCAAGAAAAAGCCAGTCAGTCTTGAATAAACTGACTAGCCTTGTTTTGGGATCTGGAAAATCTGCCGCTAAAGCGATTAGACGCTAGCGGAAGGGAGATCCTTGACCTCAAAATAATTGTTCAGTTCAAAAATAAGCTGGTCACAGTCGATACCATGAACGACACAGGCTTCTTCGATGGTTTCGCCGGAAGCCATAACGCAGCCCAGGCAATGCAAGCCGTTTTTGAAAAAAATCGGTACGGTGCCTTGATCCATATTGAGAACTTCCGAGATAATCATGTCTTTAGTAATGGTCATTTAACATTCCTCCATTGAGTCCGGCCGATACTAACCGGACAACGCTAAATTTGATTTTACACTAATCCCCAAATTAGCGCAATGGATGGCGCCCAAGGGGATGCCCTTTGTGGCCAATCTCAGATTTTACCTGGCTTGGACGGGATTTCAAGCTCGGACGGATTCTCCAGGAAATGCTGGAACCGCTTGATTGACTTGGCAAAATAGAAGCCGTCGCTGATCCGCTCATCCAGCGTAAAGGCGATATTGATGATTTCCTGTACCCCGAGCGACCCTTCGGGCATGACCGCAGGCACTTTGGCGGCTACGCCGATCGTCATGAAAATGGACGTGGTGCCCCATTCGTACAAATGGTGGAATGGCGCATCGACATTCAGACTGCCAAGGTTGGACATGAAGACGCTCGCATGCATGGGATCGACATCGACAATAAATTTCGGCAGCCAGCCATGGTAGTCCAGATAGCCTAAGAACCGAACCAGGCCGCGCAGGATGATTCGTGGAATACTCATAAAGTAATTGAGCCAGTTGACGGCGCCGTGACGCTTTTTGGCGTTTTCACGGGCTGCCAGGCGAACTTTGCGGACTTCCTGCTGGATGCGGGCGGATATGGTTTGAAGAGTATCGTCGGGCTCGAATTTCATGATCGCGATTTCTTCATTGGCGTCGTCTTTGAATTCGCTTTTGATGACAAAGGCGACGGACAACCGGTTTCTCTGATAAAGGCGGCGGCCGATGATAAAGCGGTTGCATTGCGGTCTCTCGGTTGCGGTTTTGACCAAAGCGGCCAATACGGCATGGAACAGGGTCGATTTGACACCCTGGCCAGTTACAGCCGACTCGCGGTTTTTTTCGTTCAGATAAGCCTTGAGCGCCGTTATATCGATTTGTTGTTTGAAGTAAATGGCCGATTCGTTGCGCCCTTTCATAATAAATGGGAAAAAACGGATGAACGGGTCGACTTTTTTCAGATAAATACCGTCCGGACGGCGAAACCATGGCTTTCTACCCATCGGTCAGATTCCCCTCTCATGTTGAGCCGGCATAATCCGGCCGAATATATCAGAGAATTTACTTATTTTTGTATTCTATCATAGATTCAACTTTTCAACCGGGATGATTTGATAAAATCATCTCTTTTGAAAAACTGGCTAAGTCCGGTTGCAAATAGTCCTGCAGCGGTCAGCACTTCGGCTGGACTGACGTAGGGAAAATTTGAAAGTTTGAACCTTAACAGAAAATCCCAATGCCAGATTTGCCCGAGCCATTTCAGCCGGGTTTGCGAATCGATCAGCTGCTTTAAATAGAAGGCCTGGTTTTGGAAACCGGCAACGGCGGCAGGATCGCCAAGACCGTTTAGATAATTTGCCGAGATCGGCATGTACCCGTGATTTGACAGCAATACTGCCGCTTCGGCAATTAATCCGCAGCCAGTAAGGACAAGCGCTGCCCGGTGGAACCAGCGGACAGGCGGACGAAATGCCCGCCCGGTCTTTCCGGGAAGTGTGATTCGAAAACAATTCAGCGCCAAAAAAAGCAATCCAAGCAGATACTGGAAGGCGATCAGGCTGATCAGGAGTTTCCTGTCGGAAGTCCAGATCAGTTCGGGCCAAAAGCGGTTAAACCAATAGGGCAGCAAGCAGGCGAGGAAGATGATCGGCAGCAAAGACAAAGCTTGCCAGCGCTCAAATAGCAGGGGGCGCAATTGCCGCCGCCACAGAAGGCCAACAAGGATCCCGAGCAGAAAGGCAATCAGCTTGATCATCGTCGTTCCGGCTGCTTGCTAGCGGACGACAAGATTGGCCAGCCGGCCCTTGACAAAAATGAATTTTGCCAAGGTTCTTCCGGAGATGGCGGCTTCGGTTCTGCTATCGGCCATGACCAGGGCTTGCACTTCATCCTGGACCGCGTCTGCCGGAATATCCAGGCGATATTTGATGGCGCCGTTGACCTGGACGGCAATTTCGACGGTATCGCGCACCAGGGCGGCCGGGTCGAAACTTGGCCAGCTTTCTTTGAAAATCGAATCGGCATTTCCGAGCCTGGACCACATCTCTTCGCAGAAATGCGGCGCAAAGGGTGACATCAGCTTGATCAGGTCGATCAAAGTATCGCGCACAAGCCCGGCTTGGCCGGCATCAGGCAGGCTTTGATATTTGTTGATGGCGTTTAGCAATTCCATCATGCGCGATATGGAGGTATTGAACTGGAATCGGCCGGCATCGGTTGTAACCGCTTTGATGGCGTAATGGCGGGCGTATTGCAATTCACGGTCCGCCTGGCCCTTTATGATGTAATCTGCCGGGGTAAAAGCAGCGGCTTCCTCGGCCAGGCGCTCGACCCGGGACAGGAATTTGACAATTGCCTTGACGCCGTCATCGTTCCAGGGACCGCCCTCGGTATAGGCAAAACCAAAGCCAAGATACATGCGGAAGGCATCTGATCCGTGTTTGACGATGTATTCGTCCGGAGAAATGGTATTGCCGCGCGACTTGGACATTTTCTGCCCGTCAGCGCCCAGGATGGTGCCCTGATGAACCAGCGAGCGGAAAGGCTCGTCAAAATCGAGGAAACCCATGTCCCGCAGAGCTTTGGTGATGAAACGGGCGTATAGGAGATGCATGGCGGCATGTTCGGCGCCGCCGACATATTTGTCGACCGGGCACATCTTGTTGACTTTTTCCCGGTTAAAAGCTTCTTTTGAATTATGATTGTCAACATAGCGGAACTGGTACCAGGAAGAGCAGACAAAGGTGTCCAGGGTGTCCGGGTCACGCTGGGCAGGTCCGCCGCAAACCGGGCAGGTTGTCTCGATGAAGCTGCGGCACTTTTTCAAGGGCGATTCGCCGTCCGGCGTAAAGGCCACATCATAGGGCAATTCAACCGGCAGCTGATCTTCCGGGACCGGAACGGCGCCGCAATGTTTGCAATGAATGATTGGAATCGGCGTCCCCCAATAACGCTGGCGGGAAACCAGCCAGTCACGCAGGCGGTAGTTGATCTTCAGACTCCCTTTGCCGGAAGGGGCAAGTTTATCCAGAATGGATCTGATAGCCGAATCAAAGTCAAGTCCGTCGAATTCACCGCTGTTGGTTAAAACGCCTTTTTCGACAAAAGGCAATTCGTCGGGGGAACCATCTGCCGAACGAATAACGCGCACGATCGGCAGATTGAACCGGGTGGCAAATTCAAAATCCCTTTCGTCATGTCCGGGAACGGCCATGACGACGCCGGTTCCGTAACCGGCGATGACGTAGTCTGCCGCCCAGACCGGGACTTTTTCGCCGGTGACTGGATGGATGGCGAACGAACCGGTGAACACGCCGGTTTTCTCACGCACGGTCGACATCCGCTCGATGTCGGATGCTTTGCGGGTCTGATCGCGATAAGCTTCAACAGCCGTTTTGTTTTCTGCAGTTGTCAGCAATTCGCAAAGTTCACTTTCTGGGGCAACCACCACATAGGTAACGCCCATGAGCGTATCGGCGCGGGTCGTGAACACGCGAAGTTCGACCGGTTCATTGTCAGCGCCGACAATCGGCGCGCCGTCTTTTTCTGCGCCGAAGACCAGTTCTGAACCTTCAGAACGGCCGATCCAGTTGGTCTGGATCTTTTTGGTCTTGTCCGGCCAGTCCAGGTCAGGCAGCATGTCCAGAAGTTCCTGGGCATAGGCGGTTATTTTGAAAAACCATTGGGTCAGATTCTTGCGGGTGACTTCGGTTTGGCAGCGCTCGCAGCTGCCATCAACAACCTGCTCGTTGGCCAGCACCGTGTTGCAGCGCGGACACCAATTGACCGGCGCGTTTTTGCGGTAGGCCAGGCCGTTTTTATAAAGCTGCAAAAACAGCCATTGATTCCAGCGGTAATAATCCGGCATGCAAGTCGCCAGTTCGTAATCCCAATCGAACATGCCGCCCATTTCACGCAGCTGCTTTTCCATGGTGCGGATATTGTTCAAAGTGCTGTCTTTGGGATGAATGCCCGTCTTGATGGCATAGTTTTCAGCCGGCAGGCCAAAAGCATCAAAGCCCATCGGCTGGAAAATCTCGTAGCCCTGCATCCGTTTCATGCGGGCCCAGGAATCGGCAAGCGCGTAATTGTACCAATGCCCGACATGCAGGTTGGCGCCGGAAGGATAGGAGAACATTTCCAGACAATAGAGCTTTTTATCGATATTTTCGGGGTTGAATTTGTTCAATCCGGTTTCTTGCCAAATTTTTTGCCATTTGCGATCGGTTTCAACAGAATAAGCCATAATAGAGATACCTCAATTCCTGGGACATGATTTCAAAACCTGATTTTAACAAATTTGACGGGCAAATTCACTAGCTTGGCCAGAATAATATTCGTAAAAGCAGCAAAAACAGGATATGAAGCGGATAAAACAAGTAAAATGCATATTTCATCCATACCGGCGGCTTGCGTTCCCGATCCAGCAGATAGCAAAGCGGAACTGCAGCAATTGAAAGGCATTGCAGAACGGCCCAGTCTGCCGTAGTCTCCCGGGTCAGGATCCGGATTGCCAAAAAAATGACATTCAGGATGATGAATCCCTGCCAGGCGCGTTTGGGATGGTCTTTTTCCGGGAACAGGTCATGGACGGCATAAAACAGCAAAACAGTGAATAAGCCGTACAAGCCGTAATCAGGCTTGAGCCAGACTGCCCCGGCCATGGGAACCAGCATCATCAACAGGCCGAGCGGCAATCCGATCCGCCGGTCGACCTCGATCCCGCCAATATTGATTCGGACGTCATAGCGGCGGACAGTCGGCAGCGTGTGGGCAGTTGGCGCAATCGGACGCAGGCTTGCGATCATGTCCAGATAGGAGTGGCTTGCCATCCTAAAGCCGGCTATCAGGACGATTGCCAGAGAAAAGGTGACCAGGACGTTGGTTGAAGGCAAAATGATGCCAGCCAGACAATGGGCATACTTGAACAGGATTTCAGTCAGTACGGCAAATAAGCTCATGCGCAGAAAATACCATACGATATTATGGGTTCGGGCAAATCCGCGGGCTACCGACCAGGCGAAAATGGGAAAAGCCAACCGGCCTGCGCTGCGCAAAAACAACACAAGCGGCATCGGCAGTGTAAAATCGAAATAATAACCAATATGATCAAGCAGCATAAACAGGCAGGCTAGTAATTTTAGCATCCGGACCGATCCTTTCTTTGCAAAAAATGCCCGGCTGGTTTGCAGATAGAATTGATTATCTTACCAACCTATTGTATCATTGTATGGCACGGTTCACAAAACGGCTGCTTAATCAAGCAGAAACGATAGATTTTGATTAAAGATCGTTAGAAATGAAAGAGGTAAATTTATGGGTTTAGGCATGGATATCGGCATTGATCTGGGTACCGCATCGGTATTGATCTATGTCAAAGGCAAAGGTGTGATTCTGCGTGAACCATCAGTCGTAGCCATTAATTCGAAAACCGGAAAAGTGCTTGCGGTCGGTGAGAGCGCCAGCTTGATGCTTGGCCGCACTCCCGGTATCGTTGATGCAATCAGGCCGCTGCGCGACGGCGTCATTTCGGACTTCAAAGTAACCGAGGTTATGCTGAAGGCATTTATCGGCAGGGTTTGCAAAGGCATCCGGGCAAAATACTTCAAACCGACAATCGTGGTTTGCGTCCCCAGCGTGATTACGCCGGTGGAACAGAAGGCTGTTGAAGATGCTTGCAAACATGCCGGCGCCAAAGATGTTTTTCTTATCCGCGAACCGATAGCCGCAGCTATCGGCGCTGGCATAGACATTACCAAGGCTTGCGGCAGCATGATCGTCGATATCGGCGGCGGCACTTCGGACATCGCGGTAATTTCACTTTGCCAGCCGGTTGTTGATTATTCGCTGAAAGTTGCCGGCGACAAGTTTGACGAGGCTATCGTCAAGCACGTCCGGCGCAAGCATAATATCCTGATTGGCGAACGGACGGCCGAAGAGCTCAAGATCAACATTGGCTGCGCATATCCGCGTGAAGAAGAACTGACCATGGAAGTTCGCGGCCGCAACCTGATAACCGGTCTGCCTGCAACGATTTCCGTGTCTTCCACAGAAATGCTTGAAGCGCTTGAAGAACCTGTCGCCCAGATATTCGAAGCCGTACATTCCGTATTGGAGCGGACTCCGCCGGAATTGATGGCTGATATCAGCCAGCGCGGCATCGTGCTGACCGGCGGCGGCGCCCTGCTGTATGGACTGGATCGCATGTTGGCTGCCAAAATCGGCATCGACGTGGTGGTCGCTGACGATGCAGTTTCCTGTGTGGCGATCGGAACCGGCAAAGCGTTGGGCATGATGGACAAGTTTGCCGCTTTGAGCGATGCCTGACAGGATCTTATGATTTTTAAATCGACATACCGAAACCGGCGCTTGCCTGATGCAAGAGCCGGTTTTTGCTGATGTGCATAAAACAAGATGATTATTTCTAAATATTTAAAAATAAATCGATGAAATTGCGGATCTTCCCGATTTGCTGGCTTGACGATGAATTACCTTGGTTTTATAATAATGTTAATTCTTGATGACATTCTCTTTTGTTTAATTTTCAAAATAGAAACCTAATGGATTTCGTATTTGCGGATTTTTGCTGTGTTTGTTTCAAGGATTGTCAAATTGAATCCAATTTTAGATAGCTGCCATTTGGCAGTATATATGAGGTGATTAGATGCCTTCTTTCAAGACTGCCGGAAAGAGCAAAGAAGACTTGGCTGTCGTTGCGCAGTTGTCTGGCTTGCTTACTCCCGAAGAATCCGCGCAGATGACCAGGGCTGAACTGGTAAAACTTTTCGAAAAAGAAAATCGCAAAAGTGAAAAAACGGTTCGGAAAACCGTGAAGTCAGCGATTGATGAATCCGTGGACATGGCGCCCGTTCAAGAGGCAACCCAGCCCGAAATGATGGATGAGACTGAAATCGCGTCCGGTCAGCCACCTGAAATAGTGCCGATCGATAAGCCGTCCGCCAAAAGCCGAACCGGACGGAGCCGTAAATCTGCGGAACCGCCGGCTGCTGTTGCAAAAGTCAAGGCAGAATTGAAATCGAATGCCAAAAAAGAGCCAGCTAAAGTCCAGCCAACTGAACCGGAAAAGCCCCGGGCCCGCCGTCCGGCGCGCACCAGCAAAATAGCTGTCCAGCTTGAAATGCCGGTTATGCCGGCGGCGCTTTTAGACTCGGCTGATGCTATTGCGGCAGAACCGCAAAAAGATAATCCACCGGTTGAAGCACCACCTTTGATCCTTGAGGTTCAACCGTCACTTGCCAAGCGGCCGGCATCAGAAGATGAGATTGCCGATCAGAAAAATATGGCTGAGCCTGACTTGGCTAAACCGGCCAAATCGCGCCGCACCCGCAAAGAATCGCCTGAAGGAGTCGCACCGGCTCCCGAGCCAGCAGCGGTTCCCGCTCCCATTGCGGTTCCCGCGCCCCTTGCGGTCCCCGAGCCAGCTGCCGTTCTGGCTGCCGGAATGTTGCCGGAAAAACCAGCCGAGGAACCCCTTAAACCGGTTCGGCGGACCGCGGGCCGCCGCCGCAAAGATTTACCGGAGCAGGTTCTTGAAGAAAAACAGCCGGCCGGTATTGAACCGTTGCTTGAAATAAATCAAAATGAGCAACCCGCATCAGACAAACCGGCTGTGGCAATTGAACAGCCTGTCGTATCTGAACCCCCCGCTGCAAAAGCTTTGCCGGCGGGCCGCGGCGCTCGTAAAAATGCGGCCAAACGCCAGCCGGCTATTCAGGATGAGATTTTGGAATTTACGGCCGAGCCAGGGCCCGGGCCTTCCAACCAGGCCTATAACGAGGCTGTTGCCGAAGCCGTATCCGAAACCAGGCAAGATGCCGCAGCCGATCAGACGGCTGAGCAATCTCCCGAGGCATCAGAAGCGGCAAGCGACAATGAGTCTGCCGGCGATCATGCCGATATCCATCGCGTTTTGCCGCATCATACCTTGAAAGTCAATAAACCTGGCCCGCGGCGAACAACAAGGATCATCGGGGACAGCAGCCCTGACGCCGCAGTTTCCAGTCAGCCCGATTTTTCAGCCGGGACTTCGGCGTCTCCGATTCACCAAACGAATCGACGCACACACCATTTCAATGAAGCTGCCAATGTCACGGCGGCATCGGGCCGTTCCTATCCGGCCGCACCTGCCTCGGACAAACCTTCAAACAGCAGTGAACAGGCCAGTTCTGGCAGCGCTGCCGCAGAGCAGGCGGCGACAATTGTGCCTTTACTGCCCGGGACAGAGGCGGAAGCGCCCAAGGGGCATCGCCCGTTTGTCGAAACTGGCGACATCCAGGCCGGCGTTCTGGAAATTATGCCGGATGGCTACGGCTTTTTGCGCAAGGAGAACTATCTGCAGGGCAACAAGGACATCTATGTTCCGCCGCAATACATCAGACGCTTCGGTTTAAGGCCAGGCGACTATGTCACCGGTCCCGTCAAGCTGCAGCGTGAAAGCGACCGCTATCAAGCCCTGCTGTATATCAAAGACGTTAACGGCCTGCCTCCGGAAAAAATGCTGCGCCGACCGCATTTTGACCGGCTGACCCCGATTTATCCGGATAACCGTTTTATTTTGGAAACCGTTCGCAACGAATTGTCGACCCGGATCATCGACCTGGTTGCCCCAATTGGCAAAGGCCAGCGCGGCATGATTGTTTCCCCGCCAAAAGCCGGCAAGACAATTTTGCTGCAGAAGATAGCCAACGCCATCAGCACTAATAATCCAGATGTCAAATTGATTGTTTTGCTGATCGATGAACGTCCGGAAGAAGTGACAGACATGCAGCGCTCGATTAACGGCGAAGTTGTTTATTCAACCTTTGACAAAACGCCGGAAAACCACACCAAAGTAACCGAATTGGTTTTGGAGCGGGCTATGCGTCTGGTGGAGCTGAAGCAAGATGTGGTCATCCTTTTGGACAGCATGACCCGTCTGGCCCGCGCTTACAATTTGACGATCAATCCGACCGGCAGGACTTTATCCGGCGGTCTAGATCCGGGTGCGCTTTATGGACCCAAACGCTTTTTTGGCGCAGCCCGCAATATCGAAAACGGGGGCAGCCTGACCATAATCGCGACATCTTTGATCGAAACCGGATCGAGGATGGACGAAGTTATTTTCGAAGAATTCAAAGGCACGGGCAACATGGAAGTTTATCTCGATCGGAAAATGTCCGAAAAGAGGATTTTCCCGGCTATCGATATCAACAAGTCCGGTACCCGGCGTGAAGAACTGTTGATGACCACCAAAGAGCTGGATGCAGTATGGACGATCCGCAAGGCATTTAGCCAGTTGGACACCACTGCGGTAACCGAGGCGATTATCAACCTGCTGCTTAAAACCAAAAATAACGAGCATTTCATTTCTTCTGTCAATGTATCTTTCAACGACAAGAATGTCTTTGAAGCCATGCGGGGAGTCCGTCCGCCGGAATCCGGCCCCAATGCCAATCCGCCTCCCCGTGGCGGCGGGTACAACAATTCTGCCGGGGGTTACAACAGCAATTACCGCCGTCAGACCATCAGCGCAAATGGCGACGAAGATTGACTCCTTTGAGGCCTTTCGAGATTTCGTTGACAATTGATCCAAAATGTAATAAAATCTACTCCGCAACGTCTGAATCTGGTGTGGCATACGTATCGAAGCCAATCGCAAAGGATCCGCGCCACAACCCATGAGAGGTGAAAACAATGAAAGAGGGCATTCATCCTAAATTCGGCAAGGCCATTGTCAAATGCGCCTGTGGCGAAACCTTCGAGACCGGCTCCGTTAAAGCTAATCTTAATGTAGACATTTGCTCGAAGTGCCATCCATTCTTTACAGGACGTCAGAAACTGATTGATACCGGTGGACGCGTCGACAAGTTCAAGAGAAGGATGGAGCAGAAATAAACTGCTGCGACCTGGAGGGGAGGCTTACAGATGCGAGCCTCCCTTTTACATAGTAAAGAGGCTGCCAAAATTATTTTGCCGCAGTGCTCGGAAGGATCTTTTATGAAAAAAAATCAGTCGGACGTTTTGCTGGAGGCCAATCAGAAAGTGCGATCCAGTCAGAAAAAAACGACAATAGGCGGACAAGCCCTGATTGAAGGCCTGATGATGATCGGTCCCTCCAAAAAGGCCATGGCCATTCGCAAACCGGACGGTTCGATTTTTTTGGAAGAAATGCCAATGACCCATTTCGGCTGGACGGCAAATATTCCTTTCATCCGCGGCTCCGTCCGCTTGTTCCGCCAGCTGGTAAGCGGAACGAAGGCCTTGCTGCGATCTGCTGAATTTGTGGAGATTGAGGAAGAGAAACAAGAAGATGCGCAGCCTGGGGAAACGGCAGCTCCTGCCGCCCCCAAACCGATAAGCCGCCTGGATCGGTTTTTTGAAGAACATTCGGACCTGATGCTTTATTTGTCGGCAATTCTGGGTATCCTATTCAGCGTTGGACTGTTCATTTTATTGCCCAATTTAATTACCAGTTTTGTCAAGCAGCTGACAGGACTTAATGAAATGAGCGGCGCAGGCATCACCATTTTGCTTAGCCTGATTGAAGGCATCTTCCGGATCGGGATCTTTGTAGGCTACCTGGCTTTGGCGTCCCGGATGAAAGACATCCAGCGGGTCTGGATGTACCATGGCGCTGAGCATAAGGCCATTGCCTGCTACGAAGACCATAAGGCGCTTACTGTTGAAAACGTGCGGCCTTACAGCCGCTTTCATCCGCGTTGCGGCACCGCTTTCATGTTCGTGGTCATCATCGTCAGCATCATCGTGTTTTCCTTTGTCGGCTGGTGGGGACGCCTGATCAATCTGCTGATCCGTTTTGCGCTGGTGCCGCTGGTTGCCGGTATTGCCTATGAGATTATCCGGCTGGCCGGCCGTTATGATAATCGCTTGACCAGGGCGATTTCGGCGCCGGGATTATGGTTGCAGCGGCTGACAACAGCCGAACCGGACGACAGCATGCTTGAAGTGTCTATTGCGGCTTTGACGGCCGTCTTGCCGGAACAGCCCCAAAGCGACTGCTGGTAAAGCTTTCCGTATGGCTGTGTCCTTGCGGCAGCTGCATCATGAGATCGGTCGCCAGCTGGCGTTGGCGGATATTGATGAACCGCGGCGCGAAGCGGCCATTCTTTTGTCCCATTTTTTATCTTTGCCCTTATCGGCCATTTATGCCAAACCGGAATTGCCGGTTGAAGATTCCCTTGCGCAACGGATCCATCTGGCGGCAGCCCGGCGTGCCAGGCATGAACCTTTGGCTTATGTGCTTGGAGAAACCGAATTTTCCGGCCTTAAGTTCATTGTCGGGCCAGGCGTTCTGACCCCCAGGGCGGATAGTGAATTACTGGTTGAAACCGGGCTTTCAATTGGCCTGCAACTCGACAAAAAATATTCCGGTTCCAGGCCTTTGCAAATTTTGGACACCTGCACGGGTTCAGGCTGCCTTGGCATCAGCCTGTCTGTTTTGTTGCTGCAGCGCGGCGTTTTGACTAATCTTTGGCTGGTCGACGCCGACAGCGCTGCCTTGGCATATGCCAGAAAAAATGTGGCCCTGCACCATTTGACCGAAAACGTCAAACTGGAGCAAAGCGACCTTTATCCATCTGATTGTGCTTTAAAATGGGATTTGATCATGGCCAACCCGCCTTATATCGCAAAATCAGTAATCCCTGGACTGATGCCGGAGGTGCGGTGCCATGAACCCTGGCAGGCGCTCGACGGCGGGCCGGACGGCTTGTCCTATTATCGCCGGCTGATCGGCAGTGCGCCGGGTCATCTTGTGCCTGGCGGCTGGCTTTTAGTTGAGCATGGTTATGACCAAGCTCAGGCTGTCGGCCAATTATTCCAGTCTGACGGCCGTTTTGAGCAAATTCCGGTTGTCCATGATTATGGAGGGCAACCCAGAGTCAGTGGCGCATGCCTGAAAACAGATCAACCGGCGACGGACGATAATATGTTGGCAAAATCTGACTTTTAGGAGGGGAACCATGCCTACCCGCTTTCATCTTTACCCCTTTCAGCAAGGGGAGATTCTTCATTTGAAAAAAAAGCATCCTTGTGGCGGCTGGCTATGGGAAGTCCAGCGCGTCGGTGCGGATATCGCTGTCAAATGCTTGACTTGCGGCCATTTTCTGGTCATATCCCGTCAGAATTTGGAAAAAGCTGTCAAATCGGTTCAACCTTCGTCCGAGACAAAGTCTTAAGATATCTGATCAAGCTGCTCAGCCCGTATCGGAGATTTTTCCCACAACTCTTGCCAGCTTTCTGCCAGCATTTGACAAAACTGCTGCTCCTTGCGGCATTTTTGTGTTGGCTTGCTCTTGCAATATTCGGGGGCAGCAGTTTTTTGAGACTTGTTTTGCCCGATTTTGCTAGATGATTTCGAAAATGCTTGACACGGCATATTCATAATTCCTCCATACGGTTTTATAATTATAAGAAGTAATATCAAAAACCATTATAAACCATTAACAATATTATTCAATATAAATAACGTAATTACTTGTGACATTTTTCTGTACAGCAGATGGATTGATGTGTAAAATGGTCAATAGTGATATTTTGAAAAGATAAAGGGCTCAGGAGGAAATATCATGGCCGAACAAATTGACCAACTAAACCAGTGGCTAAACGGATTAGCCGTCAAACACCCTGCGGAATGGGAATTGCTGCCTGATATCGGCTTATATATGGACCAGGTGCAGACCTATATCGACCGTCAGCTTGGCCTGTATCGCCGGGATGAAAATGACCGGCTCTTGACGCCGGCCATGATCAACAACTATATCAAAGATAACCTGATCCCCAGGGCGGAGATCAAAAAATATGCGCCGATTCATCTAGCTTTGCTGATCATGATTGGAACACTAAAGCAGGTTCTGTCCATCCCGAACCTGAATCAATTGTTGTCAACTTTCCGGGACCCGGCGGAAGTATCCGCGTTCTACAGCCGTTTTTTGCAGATTCAACGCTCATCGTTGCGCGATAATGCCAGCCAGGTTCTTGCCGAGACCAAAAAGCTGTCAACCGACGAACCTTCTGACGATAAGGAGCCTGACACCTCGGCGGCATTGCGCAATCTGGCGCTGGAACTAAGTATCGAAGCCAGGACGCGCATTCTGATTGCCGAAAAAATACTGGAGTTTTTGGCGGTTCCCCCGACTGCCGAGCAAACCGAGAAGAAGAAGGAAAAAACCAAATAAATGGCTTAAATCCTGGATTTCCATTATTGCTAAAACCGCCTGCCGTCCTGCGCCAAAAGCTGACTTTGCAGCTTTTGGCAAGCAGATGACGACAGGCGGTTTTTCAACTGGATTTGACTGGGTTTAGCTGGAAACAGCTTAGCCGGCTTGCTCGATTGCGACTGCAACGGCAACGGAAGCGCCAACCATCGGATTGTTGCCCATGCCCAAAAAGCCCATCATTTCAACATGTGCCGGAACGGAAGATGATCCGGCAAACTGAGCGTCTGAATGCATGCGGCCCATGGTATCGGTCATGCCGTAGGAAGCAGGACCGGCAGCCATATTGTCAGGATGCAGGGTGCGGCCAGTGCCGCCGCCGGAAGCAACCGAGAAATATTTGCGGCCAAGTTCGATCCGTTCTTTTTTGTAGGTTCCGGCAACCGGATGCTGGAATCGGGTCGGATTGGTGGAGTTGCCGGTGATCGAAACGTCAACGCCTTCAGAATGCATGATTGCGACGCCTTCACGGACATCGTCTGCGCCATAGCAGCGGACCTTGGCGCGATCGCCGGTTGAATAGGCAATTTCGCGGACCGTTTTGACTTTGCCGGTTGCATAGTCGAATTGGGTCTGGACGTAAGTAAAGCCATTAATACGGGAAATGATCTGGGCGGCATCTTTGCCCAGACCGTTCAAAATGACGCGAAGCGGCTGGGTGCGGACTTTATTGGCGGACTTGGCAATTCCGATGGCGCCTTCTGCGGCGGCAAAGGATTCGTGCCCGGCCAGGAAAGCAAAACACTGGGTTTCTTCACGCAAAAGCATGGCGGCGAGATTGCCATGGCCCAGACCGACTTTGCGGTCTTCGGCGACAGAGCCCGGAATGCAGAAAGCCTGCAGGCCGATGCCGATTGCTTCGGCTGCGTCGGCTGCTTTGGTGCAGCCCTTCTTGATGGCGATTGCGGCGCCAACGACATAAGCCCAGGCGGCATTCTCAAACGCGATAGGCTGGGTATCCTTGCAGATTTTGTATGGATCGATGCCTTTGGCATCGCAGATTTGTTTAGCTTCTTCAATGGAGGCAATCCCATATTTTGCTAATGTAGCATTGATCTGGGCAATCCTCCGGTCATAACTTTCAAAAAGTGCCATATCTTTATGCTCCTTTCAATGGGTTCTCTAATTATTCGTGCCGGGGATCAATCAGGCGGACCGCTTCCGTGAAACGGCCGTAAGTTCCGAGATTTTTCTGATAGGCTTCATTGGCATCGACGCCTTTTTTGATCATCTCGAGCATGGGGCCGACTTTGAGGAATTGATAGCCAATGACCTGATCGTCACTGTCGAGAGCCATTTTAACGATATAACCTTCTGTAAGTTCAAGGTAGCGCGGCCCTTTGTCCAATGTGCTGAACAGCGTGCCGACAGAGCTGCGCAGACCTTTGCCAAGGTCTTCCAGGGAAGCGCCGATTGGCAGGCCGCCTTCGGAAAAAGCGGATTGGCTGCGTCCATAGACAATCTGCAGGAACAACTCGCGCATGGCGGTGTTGATTGCGTCACAGACCAGGTCGGTATTCAGGGCTTCCAAGATGGTTTTGCCTGGCAGGATTTCAGCAGCCATAGCTGCCGAGTGGGTCATGCCGGTGCAGCCGATGGTCTCGACCAGCGCTTCCTGGATGATCCCGTCCTTGACGTTCAAAGACAGCTTGCAGGTTCCCTGCTGCGGCGCACACCAGCCGATGCCGTGGGTAAAACCGGAAATATCCTTGACTTCCCGGGCCTGTATCCAGCGGCCTTCTTCGGGAATTGGCGCCGGGCCATGATTTGGGCCCTTGGCCACACAAGTCATTTGTTCAACTTCATGTGTCTTAAGCATGTATGTTTCCCCCTTCAATCTTAAGTTTGAATAACTATGCAATTGACCTTATAAATGGCAACCCGCGCTGCTATTTTTGTGCGTGGTGCAACCGTGGTCAGGCTAAAAAATCATCAGTATTATAACGTAGATCTTTCAGATAATCCAGAAAAAAGTTTTGGCCGGGCTGACAAATGTGCTGGCAGTGCTGGCCGCCTGCCAAGAACAGTCTGTCGAATCCTGTGACGAATATGTTATAATAACATACTGCAAAAAAACACGATAAGATATTGGGATGGTTTATGCTTGAAAAGATGAAGGCTGTTGAAAGCCGATACGAAGAATTGAATCTGCTTCTAGCCGATCCGGCAATTTTAGCCAGCCAGGAACGTTATCGCAAGCTGGCTCAGGAACATGCCGAACTTGCGCCAATGGTCGGCGATTATCGCGAATTGCTGGAAGCCCAGGCGGCAATCCGGGAGCACCGTGAATTGCTTTACCAGACTGACGACCGCGAGTTTAGGGAACTCGTCCGCCAGGAACTCTCGGATCTGGAAACACGCCAGGAAATACTTGCCGGCAGGCTGCAGGAAGCCTTAAGTCCACGCGACCCCAATGATTCTCGAAATGTCATTTTCGAAATCCGGGCCGGGGCGGGCGGTGAAGAGGCGGCTCTTTTTGCGGCGGTCTTGTTTCGCATGTACTCGGCTTACGCAGAGCGGCAAGGCTGGCGGACCGAGCTGGTCGATTTCAACGAAACCGAACTTGGAGGCTATAAGGAAGTTGTCTTCATGATCGAAGGACGAGGCGCTTTCAGCCGCCTGAAATTTGAAAGCGGCGTCCATCGGGTGCAGCGGGTTCCGGTAACCGAATCGGGCGGCCGCATCCACACCTCGACCGTAACCGTTGCGGTTTTACCGGAAGCTGACGATGTTGAAGTCAATATCAATCCAAATGATTTGGAAATCGATACTTTCCGGGCGTCCGGGGCGGGTGGCCAGCATGTCAACCGTACTGATTCGGCGATTCGGATTACCCATAAACCCAGCGGGCTGGTGGTTACCTGCCAGGATCAGCGCTCCCAATACAAGAATAAAGATCAGGCAATGGCTGTTCTGAAAGCCCGCCTGCTGGAATTAGAGCGTTCCCGCCAGGCCGGATCGATTGCCACGGATCGCCGCAGCCAGGTCGGAACGGGGGATCGCAGTGAACGAATCCGTACTTACAACTATCATCAGGGGCGGGTGACCGACCATCGGATCGGCTTGACTTTATATCGGCTGGACACTATTTTGTCCGGCGATCTGGATGAAATCATCCAGCCGCTTTTAACGGCTGCCCGTGCTGACCAGCTAAGCCAGACGACAGATCAGGAGTTGGACTGACATGGCCGTTCAAACAACCCGAATCATCCGGGTCGATGCAGACCATCCGGATGACCAATTGCTCCTGCCAGCTGCAGAAGCCCTGAGACAAGGCGAATTGGTGGCATTCCCAACGGAAACAGTCTACGGCCTTGGCGCCAATGCCCTCGATCAAGAAGCGGTCAAGAAGATTTTTACCGCCAAGGGACGGCCAAGCGACAATCCGCTGATCGTGCATATCGCCAGCATTAAAGACTTGAAACCGCTAGTCAGAGAAATTCCCGAGCTTGCCGCCAAACTTTTCCAGGCGTTTGCTCCGGGACCGCTGACTTTGATCCTGCCAAAATCAGAGGCAGTGCCCAGCGCGGTAACTGCAGGTCTGGACACGGTTGCCGTACGCATTCCGGCTCATCCTGTTGCCAGACGCCTGATCGAATTAGCCGGCGTGCCTGTTGCCGCACCTTCGGCTAACCGCTCCGGCCGGCCCAGCCCGACCCGGGCCTGGCACGTCGAAATCGATCTGAATGGCCGAATTCCTTATATTATTGAGGCTGGGAGCAGCAAATTCGGCCTGGAATCGACTGTCGTTGATGTTACCGGAGCGGTACCGGTCATTCTGCGGCCCGGCGCGATCACCGCAGCTGCGATTCGCGAAATTGCCGGCGCAGTCTATGAATTCGATTCAAAAACGCCATCCGAAGGGAAAAAACAGCCAATTCCCCAGGATCTGGCGGCTGCGCCACGGTCGCCAGGCATGAAATACCGGCATTATGCCCCCAAAGCCCAGGTATTGATTGCGGAAGATGGCGATGTGGCCAAACGTTTTTTGAAGGCTGCCGATCTGGCTGCGAAAATGCTGGCCAAAGGTCTGGCGACCGGCATTTTCATTTGCCGGCAGGCATCGGCTTATCTGCCGGGCCCGGTTTTTGAGCTTGACCTTGAAAATTTCGAACAGCCTTTGCAGGATAGGGGATCCCCAAGGAAATCTCCTCAAATAATCGGTATTTATTACAGTCAGGAACCCGATGCCGCCGCCGCCGGAGCAGCCTTGTTCGACGCTTTGCGCTGCCTGGACCAGGCAGGCGTCGAGGTGATCATCGTTGAAGGGTTGCCGGAGCGCGGCCTTGGCGCAGCTTATATGAATCGTCTTCGCAAGGCTGCCAGCGGCGGCAGCCTTTTGCCGCCAAATTGCCAGGACCGGCCAGGCGGCAGATAGCACGTGAATTTTTTGGAGGCTATCATGAGTGAACAATCCGAAAATAATCCGACCCCTGAAAAAATGATTTTATTTGTCTGTACCGGAAATACCTGCCGCAGCCCCATGGCGGCAGCTTTATTCAACCACATGAACCCATTGCCGGACTGGCATGCCGAGTCGGCCGGGGTAGCTGCCTTTGGCGGCGAATCCGCAAGTTTGCTGGCGATTACGGCGATGCAGCTGGATTATGCCATCGACTTGTCGGGGCATCGGTCCAGTCTTCCGACCGCAGACCTTGTAAACCGGGCAACGTGGATTTTGACGATGACTGTTGCCCAGCGCGATATCTTGATAAGGGCGTATCCGGACCTCGGGGACAGGATAAAGACAATCGGTGAAATGGCTGGCGAACCAGATCTGGCCATTCCGGACCCTTTTGGCCATGATTTGCAAATTTATCAGCAAACTGCGGCAATTCTTGCTGAACTGATCGAAAAAATAATTTTGAAAATTCAACAAAATACCTGATATATCCAAAAGACAATCGATCTTTAACCGGCTATAATCTTTCATAGAATCCATATTCGGACAAGTTGCTTCACATCAGGTCGTTTCATTTATTTGCCGCCAGGAATGTTTGCTCATTGCGTTGAAGGAGGACGATGATGGAACTTGAAGTTTTCGGGATAATTTAACGAAAACGGCTGAAAACTTGACGAATTTATCCGGTCATGTTATAGTTTTTTCTGCTGTGTTCTGATGCAGCCTGCGAAAGCGGAAATCCTCGCTCTACTTGATGTAGTAGAGCCGTTCAGTCCAGGAGGAGGTGAAAAAAATGGCTAAAAAATATGAAGTAGTGTATATCTTGAATCCGGCTATCGGTGAAGAGGCCATCACGGCAACAACCGAGAAAATCCAAGCTCTCTTCGAATCGTCTGCAACAGTCGAAAAGACAGATGTTTGGGGTCGCCGCAGACTTGCGTACGAAATCAATGATCAAAAAGAGGGCTACTATGTCCTTATCAATTTCAGTGCGGAAGCTGAGTTCCCGAAAGAGCTTGAGCGTGTGCTCAAGATTACCGACGGCGTTCTGCGTTACCTGGTTGTCCGTACTGACGACTAAAGGTCAGAAAGGCAAATAATAGTATGAACAAGGCAATTTTGATGGGTCGGCTGACCCGAGATCCTGAAATGCGCACAACCTCCAGCCAGGTGCCGGTTTGCACCTTTACACTTGCGGTTGACCGCAGGTTTAAGAATGCCGGCGGCGAGCGGCAGGCAGACTTCATTCCGATTGTCGCCTGGCGCCAGCAGGCCGAATTTTGTGCCAAATATTTCCGCAAAGGATCCCGGATGATTGTTGTCGGCAGTATTCAAACCCGCAGTTGGGATGATACCGAAGGCAAGCGCCATAGTGTGACCGAAGTGATTGCTGATGAGATCCATTTTGCTGACTCCAAGAAAAGCGACAATGGCTATGATGCGCCGTCTGCGGCTCAGCCAGCCAGTTCGGCTCCGGCCAGCGATGGAGGATTCTTTCCCGGTCCTGATGATGACACTGCCTTGCCATTCGATATTTAATGCTGAAAACGGATTGTTTTGAAAATTTTGCGAAAGGAGATTGTTAACATGGCTGATATGAAACGTGGCGGCGGCCGCGATTTTAGCGATAAAGAAGGCCGCGGCATGAGGCCCAGAAGATCCAGACGTAAAGTCTGCAACTTTTGCGCAGATAAAATAGAGCATATTGATTATAAAGATATAAGCAAGCTGAGAAAATTCATTTCTGAAAGGGGCAAGATTTTGCCCAAGCGCATGTCCGGCAATTGTGCCAGACATCAGCGGGAATTGACCATTGCCATCAAACGCGCCAGACACATCGCTTTATTGCCGTATTCGGGCGAATAAACCCAAATTCGGTTATGATCCGTAAATAACCGCGGCAGAGCGTATAGAGCGATCTGCCGCGGTTTTTTTCCAAAACGGCTGCACAAGCATCAAGCTTTTCCGGTCTGATCGACCTTAAATAGCGGATGTTTGAAGCCCGCTTTTGTGATAAAATAATATTTCAGGATCTGAAAGGAGTCATACAAGATGAAAGTAATTTTGTTAAAGGAAGTCAAAGGCCTTGGCAAACCGGATGATATCGTTGAGGTACAGGACGGATACGCCCACAATTTTCTTTTTCGCCAGCAACTGGCCCTGGAATCGACCCCTGCCAATCTCAATAAGGTAAAAACAAAAAAGCAGGCTGAAGCGGCAAAAGCGGCGAGAGAACTGGCTGAAGCCCAGACCATGGCCTCGCGAATCAACGGACAGGTCTTCACGCTGAAAATGAAATGCGGCGAAGGCAGCCGGCTTTACGGTGCAGTGACCGCTATGGATATTGCCGATGCGCTGGCCAAGGCAGGTTTTAAAGTCGACAAGCGGGGAGTCACGATTCGGCAGCCCATCAAGTCCCTGGGTGATTTTGAGGTGGACATCCGTCTGCAGGCCGAAGTTTCGGTCAAAGTACAGATCAAGGTGATTGCGGGATAATTGGAGGAAGCGACCATGCCCAATCCGTCTGTAGACCATGGCCTGCGTCCGGCAGGCAAAATTCCGCCCAACAACCAGCAGGCCGAACAATCGGTCCTTGGCTGTGCCATGTCCGGGGAACGGCCGTTGGCGGAAATCACCGCCATTTTGAAAACCGATGATTTTTACAGACCGGACCACCGCCTTGTCTATGATTCGATTTGCGAATTGTATCTGAACAGCAAACCGGTTGACATCATCACGGTCGCTGATCACCTGGATGCAAAGTCACAACTGGACAAGGCCGGCGGACTAGCCTACATCAGCTCGCTGCCTGACCAGGCGCCGGTTCTGGCCAATGCCGGGCATTATGCCGATCTGGTCCGGCAAAAGTCGATTTTACGCCGCCTGATCGGGGCAATGGACGAGGTTACGGGCCTTTGCTATGATGAAGCAGAAAATGCTGACCTGTTATTGGACATTGCGGCCAGACGGATTTACGATATTCGTGAAAATCGAGATGCGACCGGCTTTGAGAGCCTGAAAGACATCATGGGCCGGACGGTCAACGAACTCGCGGCCATGGCTCGCGGCAAACCCCGCGAGAAGACTGTTTTGACAGGCTTTTACAGCTTGGATAAAATTCTGGGCGGCCTTCGCCCCGGCGGTTTGATCATCGTTGCCGCGCGGCCGGCGATGGGCAAATCGGCCTTCGCCCTGAATATTGCCCAAAAGGCGGCAACCTTATATAGCGTTCCTGCTGCTGTTTTCAGCCTGGAAATGTCCAAAGAGGAAATCGGCAACCGCATGTTGAGCACCCAGTCCCTGGTCAATGCCAAATCACTGAATTCCGGTGAGCTGCAAAATGACGACTGGGACAAAATCGCCCGGGCTTTGCCGCCTCTTTATGCGGCGCCGGTTTATATCGACGACCGCTCAGGCACAAGCGTCATGGAAATGATGTCCAAGTGCCGCCAGCTCAAACTCGAAAACAAGCTGGGCCTGGTCATCATCGACTACCTTCAGCTGATGAACGGGAATGGGCAAAGCCGGACTGAAAGCCGCCAACAGGAAATTTCCGAAATTTCCCGATCCTTGAAAATCATGGCAAAAGAATTGTCGGTTCCGATTATTGCTTTGTCGCAGCTTAGCCGCGCCTGTGAACAGCGCTCCGATAAAAAACCGATGCTGTCAGATTTGCGGGATTCCGGCGCAATCGAGCAGGACGCCGATGTGGTTATTTTCCTTTTCCGGGAAAAATATTATGATGCCGACCGTGTTCAGCTGGAAACCGAAGACGCCGAGATCATCATCGCCAAGAATCGCCAGGGGGGTACCGGCAGCATCCATTTGGGCTGGTGGCCCAAATATACCATGTTTTTCGAAAAGGATGACGATCGGATACCGTCGGAGCCTCCGCCATTTTGAACGGGAACGCCAGTCGTGGCAAAGGAGCAGCAGCCTGTTAAGTCATGGATGAATTTTTTCAAAAAGTCAGCGCCTATATTGCAGAACATGATCTATTGCCTATGAGTTGCCCGGTTATTGCCGGAGTTTCAGGCGGAGCTGATTCTTTGGCGCTGCTGTTGCTGCTCGCCCGCTTGCGTCCATCCTTTCAGCTGGATTTGTCTGTCGCCCATGTCAATCATTGCCTGCGCGGCCAAGAGGCTGACGAAGATGAAGAATTTGTCAGAGAATGGTGCCTGCGCCTGGAGATCCCTTTTCATAACCGACGTGTTGATGTGGCCAGTCTGGCCAGGGAAAAGGGGCATAGTCTGGAAGAAGCCGGCCGTTTGGCTCGATTCTCTTTTTTTATGGAACTTGCCGGAAAAATTGATTCGGCAGTGCCGGCCAGAATCGCTCTTGCCCATCATCTGGATGACCAGGCCGAGACAATTCTTATGCATTTAGGCCGGGGAAGCGGGTTGGACGGCTTGATCGGAATGAAACCGCATAGTGATCGCCTGATTCGCCCGTTGTTGGGACAACCGCGCGTGGCGATTGAAAAATGGCTGACCGGCCAAAATATTTCCTGGCGGCAGGATGCCAGCAATACAGAGCTTTTTGCCCTGCGCAACCGGATCAGGCATCAGGTCATCCCTGCCTGGCGCGACGCTTTGGGGTATGATCCGGTTCCTTTAATCAATCGGACTGCCTTGAGTTTGGCCGAAGACCAGCAAGCGCTTATGCAGCAGGCCGCTGCCGCCATTGCCGAATGCCGCGTCGGTGAAGGTCTTTCCAGACCAGCTTTCCTCAAACAGAATCCAGCGATGCAAAACCGGGTCCTGCGCCAGTTTTGGCTGGAACAGACCGGCAGCCGGCATGACTTGGCCTATGCACACGTTTGTCAATTGCGCGCATGGCTGCAAGCAGCTTCCAATGGGCAGCAAGTTTGCCTGCCGGGGTATTGGCGGGCGCATCTTCTTGAACAAAGGCTTTTTTTGGATCAAGAATTGCCTGATCGTTCAAAACCGAATATCCAGATAGGTTGTCAAAATGAAAAATCTGAAAATAGAAATTGGTCAATTCCACTGATTATTCCCGGGTCGACACCGATTCCGTCGTTGAATCTGAAGATTGTAGCACTTTTAATTGAGAATGAAAGTGAGATCGTTTATAATAACGCAATGGAGTATTTTCGGCTGGATAAAATCAGGGACTGTATCGTCCGGCAACGCTTGCCGGGTGACCGGATCCATCCTTTTGGCCGCTTAGGCGGCAAAAGCTTGAAAAAATATTTCAACGAACAGAAAATCAGGGCGGATCAGCGTGCCAGGCTGCCGTTGATTGCCTTGGAGGAAGAAATAGCCTGGCTGCCTGGTTATGCCGCCGGCGCTGATTTTGTCGGGCGTCCCAGTGATGGGCAGCCTGGCCGGCTGGTCAGGCTGGAAATAAAAACCCTGAATGGCAGCGATCCGTAACTTTTGTCGCAGAAAAAAGAGCCGCCTTAGGGTAAAATATGATCTGAAGTCAAATAGAGGAGGCATTTTGCAAAAATGGCCAAATACGTCAAGGACATTCTGATACCACGCGAGGAAATCGCCAGGATGTGCCAGCGATTAGGTGAACAGATATCTCAGGATTATGCCGACAAGGAAGTAATCCTGATCGGCGTGCTTAAGGGCGCCTATGTGTTCATGGCTGATCTGGCCAGATGCCTGACCATTCCGGTGCGCATCGACTTCATTTCCGTATCCAGCTATGGAAGCGGCACCAAAACCTCTGGAATTGTCAGAATCACCAAGGACCTTGATTCAGATATAACCAATAAACATATTATTGTTGTCGAAGATATTGTAGACTCCGGACTTACCTTAAAGCATCTCCGCCAATTGCTCGGTACACGCAATCCGGCCAGCATAGCGCTTTGCACGGCTTTCGACAAGCCTGAGCGCCGGCGGGTCGATATTGAAGTTGAGTATGTGGGCATGCAGATTCCAGATGAATTCATTGTCGGCTATGGCCTGGATTTCGATGGTAAATACCGCAATCTCCCGGATGTTTCAATTTTGGGCGATGACAGCCAAGGAGGAGAAAAATGAAACCCAGAAAAGGCCCAGGTGGCATGTCCTTTTATATTATTTTGCTGGCCGTGATCATCTTGCTATCATTCTTCATGTCCAGAATGAGCCAGACTGAATCGACGACACTTTCCGATCTGATCAGTGAAATCGAAAGTGGAACGATCAGTGAAGTCAAAGTTTCGGGCTATACGATCGAGGTCACACAGGGCAAGAGTGCTCCTACGCCTGGGAAGACCTACAGCAAGCAGATTTCCCCAATGTGGATGGATGATCTGTATCAAGTGCTGGTCGAGGCCAAATCGGCCGGGAAAATTGAAAAATTCGACTATAGTGAACCCACTGACATTACAGCCTGGCTCAATATCATTTTGATTTTGATCATGGTGGTCGGCATGGGCGCATTTATTTGGTTTACTTACAGCCGGCAGGCCGGTGACGGCAAAAATGCGATGAGCTTCGGCCGGAGCCGCGCCAAACTGAATGACCCGACCAAGAACAAGGTCACTTTTCAGGATGTGGCCGGTGCGGACGAAGAAAAAGAAGAGTTGCGCGAAGTCGTGGACTTTTTGAAAAATCCTAAAAAATATGCCGAGCTTGGCGCGAAGATTCCCCGCGGCCTCTTGCTGATCGGCTCGCCGGGTACCGGCAAGACATTGCTGGCAAAAGCGGTTGCAGGCGAAGCTGGTGTGCCGTTCTTTTCCATCAGCGGTTCCGATTTCGTTGAAATGTTCGTAGGCGTAGGCGCCTCGCGTGTCAGGGACCTGTTTGAGACCGCCAAAAAGAATTCGCCTTGCATCATCTTTATTGATGAAATCGATGCCGTTGGGCGGCATCGCGGCGCCGGTCTCGGCGGCGGCCATGATGAGCGCGAACAGACACTCAACCAGCTGCTTGTCGAAATGGATGGCTTCGGACCCAATGAAGGAGTCATCATCATGGCTGCGACCAACCGTCCGGATATTCTCGATCCTGCCTTGCTTCGTCCGGGCCGGTTTGACCGCCGGATTACCGTCATGCGTCCTGATATCAAAGGCCGTGAAGAGATTCTCAAAGTCCATGCCCGGAACAAGCCGATGGATCCGTCGATCGATCTTCGCGAAATTGCCAAAATCACGCCAGGCTTTACCGGAGCCGATCTGGCCAACCTCTTGAACGAAGCGGCGCTGCTGGCTGCCCGCAAGGGAGAAAAGGCCATAATCTATGAGGACATCTCCGAAGCCGTATTCAAAATCATGATCGGTCCGGAAAAGAAGAGCCGGATTATCAGTGACAAAGAACGCAAGCTGACTGCTTATCATGAAGCCGGCCATGCCATTGTTTTGCGGACGGTTTCTGAAACCGATAAAGTCGAGCGGGTTTCGATCATTCCTGCTGGTGCGGCTGGTGGCTATACTGCCCACAAACCGCATGAAGACACCTATTATGCCACGCGCAGCAATTTGATTGCCGAAATCATGATCTCGCTTGGCGGCCGTGCTGCGGAAGAACTGATCTTTAATGAGATCAGCACCGGGGCTGCCTCCGACTTGCAAAGCTGCAACAGCATAGCCCGTGATATGATCACCAAATACGGCATGAGTGAAAAACTTGGCAACCTGGTCTTTGGAAGCGATGAGGAAGTGTTCCTTGGCAAAGATTTCGGCCATGTCCAGAATTACAGCGAAAAACTGGCCAGCATCATCGATGATGAAGTCAAAACGATAATCGATGAAGCCTACAAAAAAGTCACGCAAATTCTGCGCGACAAGATGGAGACCTTAAAGGCTTTGGCCAATGCGCTGTTGGAAAAAGAAAAGATCGAAGGCCCGGAATTCGAAGCAATCTATCTGGCCAACGATGGCAAGGATGGCGCGGCAGCGCAAAAAACCGAAATTATCGCCGATCAGGGCACCGCACAGGGCAACCCGGCATCAGGCGTGTAAAACCAGAACTTTTCCGATTCAATGCAACGAGGTCATCTCAAAATGATGAGTTTTGAGATGACCTCTCTTTTTATCCCCTGATTGGTGTGGGGTTAATCTAAATATTAATCCAGGTGATTGGTGCGTCCCGTCAGCTGATCGGCAAAACCACGGATATCTTCAGGCCCCAAGACCAGGATCAGATCGCCGGGATTGACCACTTCATCGAGATGCGCCTGGATTCCGCTAAAGGATTTTTCAAAAATGGCCCGCCCGCCCAGCTCGTTGATGCGATCGGCGAGCATGCTGGAACTGATGTCGCCGTGATTGATTTCACGGTCGCTGAAAATTTCAGCCAGGATAACCAATTCACAATCTTTCAAAGCCTGGGCAAATTCATCGAGGAGAACGCGAGTCCGGCTGTAGGTCAGGGGCTGAAAGACAACCCAGGTATGCCGGTGCGGCACATGGCTGGCCGCTGCCAAGGTAGCTCTTGCCGCCGAGGGGTGATGGGCGTAATCGGCGATAACCCGGGCCCCATGGTAGTCGCCTGTATAGGTAAACCGGCCTTCTGCCCCCTGAAAGCCATTCAGTACTTGGACCGCTGCTTCAGGCGTCCCGCCGTTGTAATGAGCGCAGGCGATTGCCGCAAGGGCGTTGTCGACATTATGCTGCCCGGGGATCAAAAGCTGCAGCTGGCAATAGAATTGGTCGCCGTGCCAGACTTCAAATTGCGGCAAACCATCGGCAAACACAAGATTGCGGTGGTAAAAATCAGGCTTCTGGCCATTTTGCAGGTCGGTTTCCGCACCAAAACGGATGATTTTCGGCATCGCCCGTCCCGATTGGTGCCGCTTGGCCGTTAGTTGTTCCAGCATCAGGTCCACTTGCGGATCAAAGGCCGGGACGACGAGCAGACCCGCATCAGGGAGCTGGGCGGAAAATTCCGTGAAGGTATCGATCACGGCCTGCAGGTTCGGAAAGCAATCCACATGGTCATAATCGATATTGAGAACCGCCGCGGTGGTTGAATAGAACTTTAAAAAGCTTTTCATATATTCGCAAGCTTCGGAGACCATGGCCTGACCAGGCTTGCCCAGCCTGACCGTGCTTTTAAACTGCATCAGCTCTGCGCCAAGATGCACAGTCGGATCGATGCCGGAGTCAATCAATATCAGTGAACACATGGCGGTTGTTGTTGTTTTGCCGTGTGTGCCGGAAATATTGATGACTTGCTTGAAGCCGCGATTCAACCAGCCAAGAAATGTGGCACGGTCAATCGTGAGGATTTCTAATTCGCGTGCTCGGATCAGTTCGGGATTGTCGTTATGGACAGCCGCCGTATGGACAACAAGATCTGGATGGAATTGATCGATCCAGTCTGCACGATGACCTTCAAAGACCGGGATATTCTGCCGGACCAGATATTCTGTACGCTGCGTGATGCTGCGGTCTGAACCGGCAACCAGGTGTCCGGCTGCTTTTGAGATCTCAGCCAAACCACTCATGCTGATACCGCCGATACCGACGAAAAAGATGCGGGATATATCCCGCAGTTGCGACCATTGATTTTCCAGGGTCAGATGTGACATGCTAGCATGCACCTTCCTTTCCGACCTATTTTATCACAAAACACCTGTCGGGTAACGGTATTTTTATTTCGGGCGCTTTATGCAGTTTATAGAAATAGATCCCATATTTCTTGATTTGATGCTATAATTAAGGTGTGAAAGATACACGGATATGTTTTTCCCGTTTGGCAATATTTAGTCATTTCGTATTAAAGAATGGAGGAAACAACATGGAAATTACCAGTATCACCATTCGAAAAATGGGAAACGAAGGAAAAATGAAAGCGATTGTATCAGTCACCTTTGATAATGCGTTTGTGGTTCATGACATCAAAGTAATTGAGGGCACGAATGGGTATTTTATCGCAATGCCGAGCCGCAAAACACAGGATGGAGAATTCAAGGATATCGTCCATCCGATCAACTCCGAATTCCGCGAAAAACTGTCAACCGAAGTTTTGAGAAAGTATCGTGAAGCGCTGGAAAATGCAGAAACTGTCCAACCCGTGGAAAAGACAGAGTAGCATCTCTGCTGTAAACTGATCTCAAATCGATCATATCTTGAAGAACCGGCTTTCCAAAAGGATCGGTTCTTTTTTTGTATGTTATAATCAAATAAGCTGTCAAACGTTATTGACGGCTGGAATCGACGGAATATTTCTGATTGCTGGAGGCTGATCCCAATGGTTGCTCCATCGTATCTTTTGGCCCTTGATCAGGGAACAACAAGCTGCCGGGCTTTGCTTTTCAATAACAACGGCCAGGTCATCAGCAGCACCCAACAAAATTTCCACCAATATTATCCGCAGCCGGGCTGGGTCGAACAGGACCCGGAAGAGATTTTAAATGTGCAGCTGTCAGTCATGCAGGATACAGTTGCCAAGGCGGCGATTGATCCACGCCAAATCGCCGGCATTGGACTTGCCAATCAACGGGAGACGATCGTGCTATGGGACCGCCGGACCGGCCGGCCTGTCTATCCGGCTATTGTCTGGCAATGCCGCCGGACGTCGGCCATTTGCGATAATCTGAAATTACGTGGCCTGAACGCGGAAATTTCTGCCAGGACCGGGCTGGTCATCGACGCCTATTTTTCAGCTACCAAATTGATGTGGCTTCTGGATGAGCTGCCAGGCATCCGCGCCCGCGCTGAGAATGGGGATCTTTTGGCCGGTACGATTGACACCTGGCTGATCTGGCATCTTTCCGGCCGGCAACGGCATATCACGGATGTCAGCAATGCTTCGCGAACGATGCTTTTCAATATCAAAACAGGCGCCTGGGATGATGAACTTTTACGCGAATTGCGGATTCCCCGGGCTATTCTTCCTGAGATCGTGGCATCATCGGGGATTTCTGCCACCCTGGATCCCGTGATTTTGCCGGGTGAACTGCCGATTGCCGGCATCGCCGGCGACCAGCAGGCGGCTTTGTTCGGACAGGCTTGCCTTATGAACGGCATGACGAAAAATACCTATGGAACAGGCTGCTTTATTTTGATGAATACAGGAAAAGAACCGGTCCGGTCCCGGCATGGCTTGCTGACAACTGTTGCCTGGGATTTGGGGCAGGGTATCGAATATGCGCTGGAAGGCAGTGTTTTTAATGCCGGGTCAGCGATTCAATGGCTTCGGGATGGCCTTGGCATCATTAGCCGGTCATCGGAATGCGATCAACTTGCCGCGGCCGTCGAGGATACCGGCGGCGTCCTGTTTGTCCCGGCTTTCACCGGATTGGGCGCTCCTTATTGGGATATGGAGGCCCGCGGCATGCTGACCGGCCTTACGCGGGGCAGCGGCAAAGAACAGATCGCCCGGGCCGTCCTGGAGTCCATCGCCCATCAATCCCTTGATGTGCTGGAGTGCATGCAAGCCGATTCAGGCCGCCTTATTCCAGCATTGCGCGTCGACGGCGGCGCCAGCGCCAGCAACTTTCTGATGCAGTTTCAGGCCGATATTGGCGGCCTTCCTGTCGACCGGCCGGAACTGACTGAAACGACTGCTTTTGGGGCAGCCTGCCTGGCCGGGCTGGCTGTGGGCATATGGCCGGACATCAATGTTATTGATGAGATCCGCTCTAACGAACGACTTTTTGTGCCTGACATGTCCCTGGATCAACGGCAGCAGCGCCGCCAAGCCTGGAAACATGCAGTCAATACGGCTATTGCTTATGGCCATCCGGGACAAAACTGCTGATGCGCAAGGTGATTTTACCTCGTCAGCTATTGCCGCGCTGGCCGTTGCCGATCCGTTTGTTTGGCTGCCTGGCGGCAATTATGGCGTTTGTTGTTGCAGCAGCTTCGCTAGGTTATTGCTGGACACAATTGGCGGGCCGATCGGATCAACCGATGGAAACGCCGCCGCCAGGAGCAATCCTTTTAGTCTGCGCCCCGGGGCAGCCTGATGGCCAATACCATCTGCTCAAGGCAAGCCTGGCTGCTGCCGGCTTCCCCAGTCAAGTCTGGAATTTGCCTGACGTTGAAACAACCGATGCCAAGTCCATGCAAGAGGCGCTGGACCAGCTGGCGGTTTTGGCCGGATGCGGGACTGAACAAATATGGCTGGCCGCTGTTGGCGGCGGAGTATCCGCAGTCTGGCGGCTGGGAAGCCAGCTTGATGTTTGCGGCCAGATTTTAATCATGCCGCAAAACCTAGCCAGCATTGACGCGAAAAGCATCAGGCAATGGCCGGTTGAACGTCCGATTGCCATTCTTTCGGCAAAGGGATCCGAGAATTCATACGGTGATGACGAACGCGCTTTTTTTGAGCGGCTGACGGGCGAAGATGCGGTATTGTTTCCGGGATACTCCGACCCCGGTTTTTTGCAGTCTCAACAATATTTTTCCGCATCCGGCAAAACCTGGCTAAGCCTCTATCCGGGCTTTTTTTCAACGACCGCCATGTTCTCTTTTCGGGTCTTGACCGGTGTGACCGACTGGCTTTCCGACTGGTCGGCAAACGAAGGAATGTCTGACTACCGCTATGTTGCCGGCCGAAAAGCGCTTGTCTTGACCGCCCTTTTATGGTTGGCGGGCCTCATGTTTCTGACCGTTCCCCTGGGAATGATCCTGTTTTTCGATAAAAAACCGGCAGATCTGCCCCCTGTCGAAAAGTCTGCCGGAATCCTCCCGCGCAAAAGGCACAAATACTGGCTTGAAATACTGATTTGGCTGCCTGCCGGAGGCTTGGGCATTGGTTTGGGAGTTCTTTTGGCCTGGCTTGCCGGCGATTCCCGCAGCTGGCTCTTGCCCGGCGTAGCCTTCATGCCTGGCTGCCGGGGCTGGCTCCTGCTGCTGATCCGCAGGATTCAAAAACGCTGGCAGGATGACGAGCTTGATAGCGAATGCGAACCCCAAATAAAAGCTGCGCCGCAATCGGCTTTTTTCTGGACCGGCCGGATTGCCGGAACAATTGGTCTTGCGATTATCGTGGCCGCTGTCTCGATTTGGTCGTTTCTGGCCTTTGGCCTGACAACCTCGCCCAAATGGATCTGGCTTGCCTGGCCGGTTCTGGTTGCTTTTAACTGGCCGGCCGGCATGGCTATGGCCGGCAAAGGCATCGATCAAACCGAAATGGATGGAACTTTGCCTGAAAAAACCTGGCATGCTGCGATCTGGCAGCATCTGCCATTTTTGGTTTTACCGGTTTGGGCGATTTTTGCCGGCACATGGGCTGGACTTACAGCCAGCTTGCTGCTGCTGATTGTTCATGCCTGGTCGGTCAGCCTGGGAAAAGCAGCGGCTTTACTTCTGGGGCGACCAGGTATCGGCAGCTGGTTCTGCGCGGCAGGCTATGTTTCGGGATTGCTGTTGCCGCCGATTTTTTACGGGCTTTCGGCTATTCATTGACAAAGGGCCTGACCGATGATAAGATATCCCGGTGACCGCATTGTCCGGGCTTTAAATGCATGCTATTGCATGCCTGGGATCAGCGAGACTGTTTACAGGAGGTAACACGTATCATGTATGCTGTAATTGCAACCGGAGGAAAACAATACCGCGTCAGCGTCGGCGATGAGATCTATATTGAGAAAATTGCTGGCGAAGCCGGTGAAGCTGTTCGTTTTGACCAGGTTCTGGCCGTATCTGACGAAAACGGCCTCAAGGCCGGCAATCCCGATCTGGAAGGTTCTGTCGTTGACGCCGAAATCGTCAAGCAGGGCAAACAGAAAAAGATTATCGTCTTCAAGTACAATGCCAAAAAGGGCTATCGCAACAAAAATGGCCACAGACAGCCCTACACCTGTGTTAGAATCACCAAAATCAACGCATGATCGGACTTTGACATGATTACCGTAACGTTGCAGCGGTGCCCAAGCGGATATATCAGGCGTTTTACGGCAGCCGGACATTCCGGATATGCCGAATCAGGTTCGGATATCATCTGTGCCGCGATCACGGCGATCGCGACGACCGCAATCGGCAGTCTGCAGGACCTGGCCGGCTTGAAGCCGGAATACAAGCTTGAAGATGGCCTGATTTTCTGCCAGACCCCTGATCCGGACGATATGCCGTCCGGCCAGTATCAGACAGCCCGTATCCTGATGGATGCGATGGCCCTGGGGTGCCGGCAGATTCAGAACAGCTACGGTAAACAGTATGTGCAAGTCAAAGAAGCTATTTTTACTTAAAGGAGGTGCATGGGCATGATTTTAGTCAATTTGCAGCTTTTGGCTCATAAAAAAGGCGTCGGCAGCACCCGTAACGGCCGTGAATCCGCATCCAAGCGTTTAGGCGCCAAGCGGGGCGACGGGCAGCAGGTCCTCGCCGGCAATATTCTGTTTCGTCAGCGTGGTACCAAAATTCATCCTGGCTTGAATGTCGGGATCGGATCGGACGATACCCTGTATGCCAAAATTGAAGGCAAAGTCAAATACGAACGAGTGGGCAAAGACAAGAAACAGGTCAGCGTCTATCCAGCCGAGTGATTTCTGATTGACACTGATTTTGTTTGTCAGCCATACCGGAATGGACTGATCCTTCCGGAAATTTAGACGGAATGGTCCAGCCGGTGCGAATCGGCTGGATTTTTTTCTGATTTTGGAGGTCGAGCGATGTTTATCGACAGCGCGAAAATAAGCGTCAAAGCCGGCAACGGCGGCAACGGCATGGTTTCTTTCCATACGGCACGCTATGTCCCGAACGGCGGACCGGATGGCGGAGATGGCGGCCGGGGCGGCAGCGTTATTTTCTATGCTTCCGACGGCCTCAGCACCTTGCAGGATTTTCGCTACAAAAGGAAATATCAGGCGGAAGACGGCGCCAAAGGCGGCCGCGGCAATCAATATGGCCGAAGTGGGGAAGACCTCAGGATCCGGGTTCCAGTCGGCACCTTGATCAAGGATGCCGATACGGGCCGGACGCTGGCCGACCTGACCGAACCGGGCCAGGAGGCGGTTATCGCCAAAGGCGGCCGTGGCGGCAAAGGCAACGTGCATTTTGCCAACAGTGTCCGCCAGGCTCCCAATTTTGCCCGCGCCGGTGAACCGGGTGAAGATTACAACCTGCAGATTGAATTGAAGCTTTTGGCCGATGTCGGTCTGATTGGCTATCCGAATGTCGGCAAATCCACCCTTTTGTCGGTGGTTTCTGCAGCCCGGCCCAAAATTGCCGATTATGAGTTTACAACGCTGGATCCGCAGCTTGGTGTGATCACGGTCGATGATTTCAGTTTTGTCCTGGCCGATATCCCCGGCTTGATCGAGGGCGCCCACGAAGGTCTTGGCCTGGGGCTTTCTTTCTTGAAACATATTGAACGGACTCGCCTTCTGATTCATGTCCTGGATGCGTCCGGGCAAACCGGGCGTGATCCGCTGGAGGATTTTGACCGGATCAATCATGAGCTGGAGTCCTATGACCTTCGGCTTACCGACCGGCCTCAGGTTGTTGCCCTGAACATGATCGACATGGCCAGCCAGGAATCTCTCAACCAGATCAAAGAGGTCCTCGAAGCCAGAGGGTACAAGGTGTTTCCGATCTGCGCCCCGATCAACGAGGGAGTATCCGAACTGATCCACTATGTTGCCGGCGTTGTTAGAAATCTGCCGGTGACACTTCTGGCCGAAGTGGTCCAGGAGTCGGTTCGCTATACCTATGAGCAGGAAGAGCTGTTCAAGATTGAGAAAACGGACGGCGTCTATCGCGTGACTGGCCCATGGATCGAAAATCTGGTCGATTCGACCAATTTTGACGACACCGAGTCTTTGCAATACTTCCAGCGGTTAATCCGGAAAAAAGGCGTTATTGATGCGCTGGAGAAAGCCGGCGTCCAGGAAGGCGATCTGGTTTCCCTGCACGATTTGGAATTTGAATTCATCAACTGAGGTAAATGCGATGATCAACAGTAAACAGCGGGCGTGGCTGCGCAGCCAGGCGAATCAGCTTCCTTGCCAGTTTCAGGTCGGCAAGGAAGAAATATCGGATCATTTGGTCCAAAGCCTGGATGAAATCCTGAGTACGCACGAGCTCTTGAAAATCGGCGCGCTGAAAAATGTCGAATCTTCTGCTGCCGAGCTGGCAGAAAAACTGGCTGCAGCAACCGGAGCCGAGGTCATTCAGGTGATCGGCCGGCGGATTGTGCTTTACCGCCATTCCGAAAAATTGTCCAAAATCGGCCGCGATCTTCAGTTCCCCCGTAACATTTGAGCATGTTTTTTGCCTTCCTGATTCGTTATAATAGTTGAAGATACCTCGGTATCAATCAACTTGGAAAGTGAGGCATTCAACATGAAAAGTTATGTGTGCAATCTTTGCGGTTATGTTTATGATCCCGTTGCCGGCGATCCTGATTCTGGCGTTGCCCCTGGAACCGCTTTTGAAGATCTGCCGGAGGACTGGGTTTGCCCGTTATGCGGCGCCGGCAAGGACGAGTTTAGCGAAAACTGATAGAATTGACATTTTTCAATAGTTCCGAACCGCCTGCCTGGCTTTTGCAGCCGGGCAGGCGCATTAATAAGGAGTGATAAAACCATGACTGTTTTGGCTATCTGCGAAAATGTGCTGGAAGTCGGCGCCGCCCACCCGGAGCGCGAGCTTTTTGATTGCCTGATGCCAACGCCGCACGGTACAACATATAATGCCTACTTGATCATCGGGCAGGAAAAAACGGCTTTGATTGACGCTGTCGATCCGGAAAAGATCGATGTGCTGCTGAAAAATCTGGAAGATGCCGGCGTAAGCAGGATCGATTATCTCATCAGCCTGCATACCGAACAGGATCATGCCGGCGGCAATGAGGCTGTGCTGAGCCGCTTCCCGATGGCTGCCATGATTGCCAACGCCAAAGTCAAGGAATTCAGCCTCAGCCATCTGCATATTCCGGCCGAAAAGATCACAGTCGTCGGCGAAGGCGACCGGTTGGAACTTGGCGGCAAGACTTTGCGTTTCACGATGATTCCCTTCGCCCATTGGCCGGACAACATGATGGCCTACCTGGAAGAAGATCAGATCCTTTTTTCCAGTGATCTTTTTGGATCGCATTATTCGACTGCCAAAGCCTTTTCCACATCAAGCACTGAACAGCGGACGGCAGCCAAAAGCTACTATTCCGAGATCATGATGCCGTTTCGGCCGCAGGTTGCGAAGTATGCTGCCCGGGTCCGGGACTTGAATCCTCGCCTCATTGCACCGGCTCATGGGCCAGTCTGGCATAATCCCGATATGATTCTCAGCCGTTACGAAAAATGGACAGGCGATGGCGTGAAAAAGCTGGTCGCCATTCCTTATATCAGCATGCACGACAGCACCCGGATCATGGTTGACCGACTGGCGGTCAAGCTTTCTGAACTTGGACTGTCGATCATTTGCCGCGACCTGGGCAGCAGGCCGGACAGCCTGACTGTTGAAACCGGCCATTTCATCATGGATCTGGTCGACGCGGCTGCCGTGGTGATGGCAACGCCGACAGTTCTTGGCGGCCCTCATCCCAATATCGCCTATGCGGCACTGATCGCCAACGCGGTCCGGCCTAAAACGCAATTTTTCGGTCTGGTCGGATCGTATGGCTGGGGCACCAAAGTCAATGAAGTGATTTCCAGCCTGACGCCAAATCTCAAGGCCGAACGGCTCGAACCGTTGCTGGTCAAGGGGTTGCCCAATCAGGACGATCTATCCCGTCTGGATGCTTATGCGCTTGACCTGGCCGGACGCATCAATAATTTGCCGATATTGATCGACTGATCGGGATATTGTCAGAACAGCGTTTGCTGCTGGGGATCGGCTGGATAAGTCTCTGACTGAACGGCGCTGACTTCGGAATCTGGCTGATCGACAAAATCGAAAGGTTCAGCCGGGGACCCAAAAGAATTATCCGAAAGTATTTTTTCAGGGATAAGAGTCGGTTCGCCGGTTAAAAGCGACAGCAATCCCAGATAAACGGTTTGCGGATGACGTTTCCAACGGTCACAGATTTGTTCTGCCATCCCTTTGTCCGGAATAGTCAGCCGCAAATCGATTAAATCTTTCAGGCCGTCATTCTGTTTCAGCCGCACCAGATAAAAACCATTGCCATCCGGTTCGCAGACGCCCGTCAAAGTGTTCCGCAACCGGATGTCTTTTTGCCAGCCAGAACAGGCTTGCGCCAGATAGGAACGAATCGGCAGGGGAATGCGCGGCTCAAGGGTTGCCAGGACCGCCCGGCCGTTTTGCGTCAGATCGCAGCGGGAAACTGGCCGGCCGACGGCATCCAGAGTTTCTTCCCCCTTGCGGACGCTTTCAACCGCCATATGATCCCGGCATAATTCTTCATAAGCCATGACAAAATCAAAATAATCCATGTAGAGCGTTTCCAGCGCCAGCGTCGTCAGCTGGTTCAAAGTGACACCCTGGATCTTGTTCAGAATGGACAAAACGATCAGTTTATTAATGGCCAGTTCTTCTGTATCCAAGATACCACTCCTTAGGAAAAAATTATTGATCGAAGGTTTTTGAAAAAAACATCAGCCGATAAATTCTTGCGACCACCAGTCTTTGCCGCTTCCGTCGGTATAGACACCAATGGCGATCGTGGTGAATTTTGGATTTAGAATATTGCCGCGATGGCCGGTTGTGTCAGTGCCTGAATTCATAAATGTCGTCAAAGCGGCTTCGGGCGTACCCGGACCGCCGGTGATGTTTTCGCCGGCAATGCTGTAGCTGATGCCAAGGGCTTTGAGCAGTTCGGACCAATGATCGCTATTGGTGTCTTGGGTCGGCCGTGAATGGCTGAACAGGATGGATATCTCCGCAGCGCGGATTGCAGCCATTTCCCGCAACTTGCTGCCGCCGGTGCCGAGTGCCGGAACGCCGGCATCTGACCGGGCTTTGTTGACCAGTTCGATAAAGTGGTCAACCCGGCTTTGTTGACTGGCGCTTAAAGGCCAATTACCCGGGACGCCGGATAGATGGATCTGGATTCCACCCGGCGTTGGCGTTGGGCTCGGCTTTTTAGTTGGCGTCGGACTCGGTTCTTTGGTCGGCGTTGGGCTCGGCTTTTTTGTTGGCGCCAATGCTGTAGTCGGCGCGTTTGTCGGAGTTGAAGTTGGCATGGCAGTTGGAATTTTGGTTGGCGCCAACGTGACCGAAGGAATGGCAAACGGCGTTGCGGTAATGGGAATCGCGGGTGAAGGCTGGGCAGCGGCTGGGCTGATGCTATCTAAGGTGACGTCGGAATCCCCGGGGGATTTGGACGGACTGGCTGCAATATTGGATTGGGGTAAAGTCGGCTGGGCCGACAGCTGGCATGCTGCCAAGGACAACAAGATACAGCTGATTAAAAGACAGGGGAATAGGATTAAGCGAATAAAACGGATCAATAAATTCTCCTCCTGCGGGAAGTACTATGATTACCAGTATAGAGATCGGAAAGGCATTTGAAAAGCCCTCCTTCATTTAAGCGACCGTGCAAAACGGCTCCGGTGGCTGTTCAAAAAATGAAAGTCATGATATGTTTGTAATAAGCAAAGTAAGCCTTACCATGCAGGGAGGATTGAATCCATGGGCAAAATACTTGTGACCGGCGGCGCCGGCTATATCGGCAGCCATACTTGCATTGAATTGCTGCGTGAAGGCCATGATCTGGTTGTCGTTGATAATCTTTATAATAGCCGGCAGGAAGCAATCAACCGGGTTAAAACCATTTCCGGCAAAGATTTCCCTTTCTATCAGGTAGATGTCTGCAACCGTGATGCCCTGGCAGCCATATTCCAAAAGCATCCGATTGATGCGGCCGTTCATTTTGCCGGCCTGAAAGCGGTTGGCGAATCGGTGCAAATACCGGTTAAATATTATCGCAACAATCTGGACAGCACTTTAAGCCTTTGTGAAGTCATGCAGGAATTCAAGGTCCGGCAATTGGTTTTCAGCTCTTCGGCCACGGTTTACGGCGTCCCGGAAAAAGTGCCGATTACGGAGGATGCCCCGTTGTCCTGCACAAATCCATATGGCTGGACCAAGTTTATGAACGAGCAGATTTTGCGGGACCTGGCCATTGCCGATCCCAGCTGGTCAATTGTTTTATTGCGGTATTTCAACCCGATCGGCGCACATCAATCCGGCTTGATCGGCGAAGATCCAGCCGGAATCCCCAACAATCTCATGCCCTACATAGCCCAGGTGGCCATTGGCCGGCGCCCTGTTCTGCATGTTTTCGGGCAGGATTACCCGACTTCGGATGGCACCGGCGTCCGTGACTACATTCATGTGGCGGATCTGGCTGCCGGCCATTGCCGGGCAATTGATTATGCCTCGAAACACCGGGGCGTCGAAGCGGTTAACCTGGGAACAGGCTGCGGGTACAGCGTTCTCGAATTGGTTGCAGCATTCGAGAAGGCCAGCGGCCGGAAAATCCCCTGTCAGATTGATCCGCGCCGCCCGGGCGATATTGCCGTCTGCTATGCCGATCCCGTAAAAGCCAAAAACCTTCTGGATTGGCAGGCTACCCGCGGTCTTGATGAAATGTGCCTGGACACCTGGCGCTGGCAATCACAGAATCCGGATGGCTATGGCCATCTGGAGGGATGACTGGAATTTACGATCGGGTTATTCAACAGCGGCCTTTTTATTTCTGAATGCTTGCATGGATTTTTCGAGAATGTAAAGATTCCTTTAAGAAAAGGATTTTTTATAGGCAACTCCTTGGGTCCATGATATGATTAGGCGATCTATCGTCAGTCAACAGGCAGCTGTGATTATGCGCGGCGTATGCAGGAGGCAAGACTTTTTGTGAAAAAAAGACAACAGCCGGAAATCCGGCCATTGGGGGATATTACCCGCAACAGGACCGTTGCTGCGCAATCCCGGCAGGACAGCCTGACCGTCCAGGCGAACAAGAACAATCGGACAGCTTCGCGGCGGTCCCGGCAACGCAGGCTTGGCCGCAAACAGAAAATTCAAATCATGGCGGCAATCATTGCAGCTTTTTTACTGTTGCTTGCCGTTGGCGCTTTTATCGTCTGGCAGCTGTTGCTTGGTCGCATTCATGTGATTAATCCCGCATTGGAAACATTGCCCAGCGAATACAACGTGCCGACCGAGAGTCTGGTCAACCCGGTTCCAACCGAGGAAGGTATCGAAAACATCCTCTTGCTTGGCGTTGACACGCGGGACAAGGACAGCATCATGGAACGTTCGGACTCGATGATGATTCTGACGATTGACCAGGTCAGCAAAAAAGTCAAATTGACCTCTCTGCAGCGCGACATGCTGGTTTTTGTTCCTGGCAAGGAGGAACCGGTCAAAATCAATTCCGCCAATGCCCTGGGGGGGCCAGCCCTGGCCATGCGCGTCGTCAACGACACCTTCAGGCTGAACATTGAACATTATATGGTTGTCAACATGCGGGGCATGGAACAGATTATCGACCTTGCCGGCGGCGTGACAATCGACGTCTCCAGGCAGGAACTGCCTTACCTGAACAAAAACCTGAACGAAGAGAACCTCATGTATCCGGAAACCGAGCAGTCCCCCAAATTGGCCAGCGCCGGCGAGCAGGTTTTAAATGGCCGCCAGTCGGTTGCCTATGCCCGAATCCGCAAGCTGGACAGCGACTACAAGCGAATGGAACGCCAGCGCATAGTCCTTCAGGCTTTGTTCAAATCCTTCAAATCAGCCAACCTCTTTTCCCAGCTGCCGATCATCAGCGAAGGTTTATCCCTGATTACCACAAACATGTCCACGACGAAAATCACCGGCATCATCATGGATGTCCTGCCGCTGATGAATTCAGAGATCGACCAGCTGCAAATTCCAATCACCGGGTATTTTAAAGAAGGCTATTTAGGCTCGTCCTGGGTCAATCGCTGCGACTACAACGGTATGATTCCACTATTGCAGGAGTTTATCTTTGGTCAGACCTATCCGTTTGACCCCGTCAAGCTTGTCCAGGGCGCGCCAAATTCGGGCACTGCGCTGCCGACTTCTACACCAGCCAAGAAGCCGACAAAAGCGCCGACGGCAACGCCGACGACGGCTCCGGCAACTGAAACTGCCGAACCGACCACCACAGCGGAAACAACCGAAACACCTTCAACTACGGCGACTGCTGAAGAAACGACCAAGCATTCCACCGGAAAACCTACGGAAGAAACAACCACTGAACCGCCTTCAACTTCGGAATCGGCCGCGGCATCGTAAGGCGCCGCATTGACCTTGATAGGAGCAGTGATCATGTTGACTGATCTGATTCTGGTTGCCCTGTTGATCCTGAATATTCTGCTCGGCCTCAAGCGCGGATTTTTCGAGATGCTTGGCCGGCTGGTTCTGCTCTTGCTTTCTTTAGCTGCAACCCTGCTGCTTTTGGGCCCTCTGACCAGCCTTCTGGCTGATGCGCCTTTTTTTGCGCCGCTGGTAAAAAAACTGGGCGATGTGGTTTTGACGCCGCTGCAAAATACCGCCTCGAATATTGGCGCTGCTGTTGACAGCTTCGGGCTGCCGCCAATTCTTGCCAGATTGATGCAATCTGAACTGCCCACTCCGGACAGCAGCATTACGCAAGCCTATCCTGAATTCACCGCTGTCTTGTTCAAATTTGCTTTGAATGCGGCGATTTTTATTCTGATGTTTGCTGTCGTTTCCATCGTGATCCATTTTGCAGCCCGTTCCCTGACCCGCTTTAGCGATTCGCTTCCGGTGCTTGGCACTGCCAACCGCCTCGGCGGCCTGGTGGCCGGATTGGCTCTCGGCCTGGTCCAGATCACAATCATTCTCTTGGCCATGGGCTTTCTTGCGCCGTATGTGCCGTTTTTCGCGGACCAGATCTCAACCTCAAAGATCGCCGAACAATTTTTTGCTATCGATATTCTCACTTTTCTGCTTTGATTACCTATTGACAAAAAACGTCGGAAAGCCTATATTTATTTTTGAATTAGCACTCTGGATATTAGAGTGCTAATTTTATCAAAAGAATTATTACAGACAATAAAGGAGGCATTTTCATGACCATCAAACCTTTAGGTGACCGTGTCGTCATCAAAATGATCGAAATGGAAGAGACAACCAAGAGCGGCATTGTTCTGCCGGGTACTGCCAAAGAAAAACCCCAGGTTGCTGAAATCGTCGCAGTCGGCCCTGGCGGCATGATTGACGGCAAGGAAATCACCATGCAGGTCAAAGTCGGTGACCGTGTCCTGATCAGCAAATATGCCGGAACCGAGATCAAAATTGACAAAAACGAATTGACCATACTCAAGCAAAGCGATATTCTCGCGATCGTCGAATAATTTAATCATTATAAACCGGAGGTAGATCATCATGGCTAAAGATCTTAAATATGCTGAAGATGCCAGACATGCCCTGGAAAGAGGCGTCAACAAACTGGCAGATACCGTTAAAATCACCCTTGGCCCGAAAGGTCGCAATGTCGTTTTGGACAAGAAATTCGGCTCGCCGCTGATTACCAATGACGGCGTGACCATCGCCAAAGAGATCGAGCTGGAAGACCGTTTCGAAAACATGGGCGCCCAGCTGGTTAAAGAAGTCGCCACGAAGACCAATGACGTCGCCGGCGACGGAACAACCACCGCAACTCTTCTGGCTCAGGCCATCATTCGCGAAGGCATCAAGAACATTGCCGCCGGCGCCAACCCGATGATCCTGCGCAAAGGCATCATGCTGGCTGTCGAAGCCGCTGTCAAGGGAATTGAAGACAGCGCGAAGGCAGTATCCGGCAAACAGGACATCACCCGGGTTGCTTCGATTTCGGCCAACGATTCTTCAGTCGGCGAATTGATCGCCGATGCCATGGAGAAGGTCACGTCCGATGGCGTTATTACAGTTGAAGAGTCCAAAACAATGGGCACTGAACTGGAAGTCGTTGAAGGCATGCAATTCGACCGTGGATATGTTTCCTCATACATGGTTACCGATACCGACAAGATGGAAGCTGTTCTCGATGATCCGTATATCCTGATCACTGACAAAAAGATCACCAATATCCAGGAAATCTTGCCAATTCTCGAAAAAATCGTCCAGGCTGGCAAAAAGCTGCTCCTGATCGCTGAAGATGTCGAAGGCGAAGCCCTGGCGACCTTGATCGTCAACAAGCTGCGCGGCACATTCACCTGTGTTGCCGTTAAAGCGCCTGGTTTTGGCGACAGAAGAAAAGCCATGCTCCAGGATATCGCCGTTCTGACCGGCGGACAGGTCATCACCGAAGAAATCGGCCTGGATCTCAAAGAAACCACCATCGAACAATTGGGCCGCGCCCGTCAGGTTAAAATCATGAAAGAAAACACCATCATTGTTGATGGCGCTGGCAATGAGAGCGATATCAAAGGCCGTATTGGTTCCATCCGTTCTCAGATCGAAGAAACGACCTCGGATTTCGACCGCGAAAAGCTCCAGGAGCGTCTGGCCAAACTGTCCGGCGGCGTTGCCGTCATCAAAGTTGGCGCTGCGACCGAAACAGAAATGAAAGAAAAGAAGCTGCGTATCGAAGACGCCCTGTCAGCAACCCGTGCGGCTGTTGAAGAAGGAATCGTCTCCGGCGGCGGCACAGCCTACATCAATGTTCTGCCCAATGTTCAGGCCTTGATTGCCGGCAACAGCGGCGATACCAAAACGGGCATCCGCATCGTCTTGAAAGCGCTGGAAGAGCCGGTTCGTCAGATCGCTTTCAATGCCGGTCTCGATGGCAGCGTGATCTGCGACAAAGTCAAGAGCAGCCCGGCTGGCATTGGCTTCGACGCTTTGAACGAAACCTATGTCAACATGATGGAAACCGGTATTGTCGATCCGGCAAAAGTTACCCGTTCTGCTTTGCAGAATGCCGCTTCGATCGCCGCCATCCTGCTGACTACCGAAGCCGTTGTGGCCGATATGCCAGAAAAAGAGCCCCCGATGCCTGCAGGCGGACCTGGCGGCATGGGCGGCATGGGCGGCATGTACTAAGCGCATTGCCCCATCATCAAAACCAAATAAGCCGATTAAATTGGAGGATGCCTGCAAAGGCGTCCTCTTTTTTGCGAGTTGCTGGTTATGGCGTTGAAAGTTGCGTTTTACATTAAAGTCCACTTCAGTTAGAATAGTTCTTGAATAAAAATTTAATTCCAGGAGGTCATCTGGCGATGAACGATATTTTTATGGAAAAAATTGTGGCCAGGCGAAAAACAAATCTGGATTATCTGAAAATTGGCGGCGCTTTGGCGGGCGGCTTGGTTTTTTTGATATTTGGTGTGCCGCTGGCGTCGGCCTACGTCAGTTTCATCACGCCTCTTTTAGTCATTGCCGTGGGTTATGGGATTTGGTATTTGTTGATTAGTTTGAATCGCGAGTTTGAGTATATTGTGACCAACGGCGACCTGGATATCGACATGATCATATCCAAACGCAAACGCAAACGTGTTTTTAGCGGCAAAGCCAAAGAATTCGAGCTTTTGGCCAAAGTTGACAGCGATGAATACCAAAAGGCCCAGAAGGGCAATTACAAATTGCTGGATTGCTCTGCATTTATCGGCGCCAAAGATAACTGGTTTGTTTTGGCCGATTACAAAGGCCAGCGCCTGATGGTCGTTTTTGCGCCCGATGAGAGAATGCTGGCCAATATGAAAAGATTTAATCCCAACAAGATCAAATACGTCCCCTATGGCGCCTGATCCAAAATTCAGGCAGAACAGGATTGTGTGATGACCTTGAAACGTTCAAACCGCTTTACAAAAGTTGAAAGAAGCTGGATTTTTTACGACTGGGCCAACTCGGTCTATGCGACCATCATCATGGCGGCGGTTTTCCCGATTTATTTTGTCGGCGTCGCGAAAGGATCCGGAGCCAGCGGCGATGTCTGGTGGGGCTTCGGCACTTCGCTTGCAACGCTGACCCTGGCTGTCCTGGCGCCAATTCTTGGCGCCATCGGCGACTTCCACGGCATGAAGAAAAAGCTGTTCAGCTTCTTTTTGCTGTTGGGGCTTGTTTTTACCACAACGATGGCGTTGACCGACAATTGGCGGCTCATGCTGGTTGGCTATATCTTTTCCTACATCGGATTCGCAGGATCGCTGCTATTTTATGATTCCTTCCTGACGGATGTCACAACAGCAGACCGGATGGACCGGGTTTCGGCCTGGGGTTATGCCATGGGCTATCTGGGCGGCAGCACCATCCCGTTCCTGGTTTCGATTGCCATGATTTTGTTTTATGAGCAAATCGGGATCAGCAAGATCATGGCGGTTAAGATTTCTTGCCTGCTTTGTGTAGTATGGTGGGCGGTATTCAGCCTGCCGATCTTGTTCCATGTTCATCAAACCCATTATGAAGATAAACCCAAGAAGGACCTGATCAAAATTTCCTTCAGCAATATCTGGCGGACCTTGCAGGAGATTTTCCATAACAAGGCGATTTTCACCTTCATGTTGGCTTACTTTTTTTACATCGATGGCGTGAATACGGTTATCCATATGGCTACGGCGTATGGATCATCGCTTGGCCTTGGCGACAAGGGCATGATCCTGGCCTTGCTGGTCACCCAGGTTGTGGCTGTCCCATTCTCCATTTTTTTCAGCCACCTTTCTCAAAAAATCGGATCGATCCGAATGATCAGCATTGCGATTGTCGTTTACTTCATTATCTGTTCAGTCGGCTTTTATATGGGATTTTCTCTGGAACCATCCCAGACGGCCTATACCCAAAAATTCGAAAAAATGGTGCAGCAGTCTGTCGAACAAGCCGATCTTGGCTCTCTCTCCGCTGCTGATCAGGCGAAATTCCAGACAAGCCTGGATCAATTGCTGCTGGAAGGCAAAAATATCCTGGCCGACGACAGCAGAGCCGACGATTTTGCCCAGTTGCTTAAGACGGCAAATTCTGCGGCTGAAAAGGATTTTTCTAGCGCAGCCGCACAGTCAATCGTTAAAAAGGCTCTGGGCGATGTTGAAAAAGCGACAATTCCTTTCCTGAAAGACACTGCTGCGGCTGCGGATTTCACCAAAGCCCTGAGCCGGTCGGAAATGCTGTTCTGGGCCATGGCCGTGCTGGTTGGCACTTGCCAGGGGGGCATCCAGGCTTTGTCACGATCCTTCTTTGGCAAATTGATTCCGGCGAACAGGTCAAGCGAGTATTTCGGATTCTTTGATATTTTCGGCAAATTTGCCGCAGTCATGGGGCCGGCGCTCTATTCGCTGATTGCCAACCTTTCCGGCCGTTCTTCTTATGGCATTCTTAGCTTGATGCTGCTATTTGCCATCGGACTTTTGACGATCACGATTGGCCGGCGCCCCTTGCGCCAAGCTGAGCAGCAAGCTATGGAAGCCGTCCGGCAAAGTCAGGAAAAATCGGCAACATGAGTGGATTGCAAAACACCGGTCCAATGACGGCAACAGGCAATGCTGGCGACCCCGACGATTTTGGCCCCTATCGCTTTACCATCCGCGGCACGGACACGGACTATCACGACCGCCTGCACTTGTCCTCATTATTTTCTTTTATGCAGGAAGCGGCCTATCACAACGCCAAAGTACTGCAAATCGGTGCTGACCAGCTCGACAAGCGTGGTTTATGCTGGCTTTTGATTCGGATTTCAGTCCGCTTGCATCATTTGCCGCATTGGGGCGAAACCGTTTCAGTGGATACCTGGAGCCGGGGAACCCAGAAATTGATTTTTCTGCGCGATTTCGATTTTTATGATCAAAATGGCTTGAAATTTGGCAGCGCGACTTCGGAATGGCTGATTGCCCGGCAGGATACCCATCGCCCGCAACGGCCGGATGTCGTTTTGCCGCCTGGCCATCGGCCCGCATGCACCCGTGCGGTTTTCGACCATACGATTGCCAGGCCGGTTCCACTGGCCGAAGCTTCTTCGGTGGAACCCATGCTGACACAATATGCCGATTTCAGCGATATTGACCGCAATAAACATGTTAACAACACCCGCTACATCGCCTGGTGCGTGGATACGGTCTATGCAGCCAGACGGCGGCAAATCGGAAAAGGGGGTACCGCAGCCGTCAAACAGGATGCAGATCCTGATGCAACCCCCGGTTTTTCAGATTTGCCGGATCTTAGAATCAGCGGCCTGGATATTCATTATGTCAATGAAGTGCGAATAGGCACCAAAATCCATTGCTTTTGCCAAACCGCTGAGTTATCTTCAAACGATTCCAGCCGGGATGGCGCGAACTGCGAATTTCTGGTCGAGGCGCGCCGTGCCGATGACAACGTGCCGGTTTTCCGCGCCCGCGTGCTGACTTTTTGATCCTTCCGTAAATTCTGAACAATTGTGAACTCTGCTACTTTGAGCGGTTTTTTTTGCTATAATCTAGAACTGTGAAAATATGGACCTCTCCACGAAAAATGTGGAGTGAGGCGAGGAGGAAGTAGGATGATTGAAATTCGCAACCTGGTAAAGTACTACGGCGACATTCTTGCTGTCAACGATGTGACTTTTACCGTTAAAAAGGGCGAAATACTCGGATTCCTGGGGCCTAACGGTGCCGGTAAGACAACGACCATGAACATTTTGACCGGCTTTTTGTCGGCTACGTCCGGAACGGTGACCATCAATGGCTATGATATCCTGGAGGATCCGCAGCATGCCAAGCGCTGTATTGGATATTTGCCGGAAAATCCACCGCTGTATCTGGAAATGACCGTCATTGAATTCTTGAAATTTGTTGCCGATCTGAAAGGTGTTGCCCGCGAGGACCGCATCAAGCAGTTGGCCGAAATCATGAAGTTGGTTCGGATCGCCGACGTATCCAATCGTCTGATCAAGAACCTTTCCAAAGGCTATCGCCAGCGCGTTGGCATTGCGCAGGCTCTGGTCGGCAATCCGGAAGTCCTGGTTCTTGACGAACCGACGGTCGGCCTGGATCCGAAGCAGATCATCGAAATTCGCAATCTGATCAAAGAACTGGGCAAAAAGCATACCGTCATTCTGAGCTCGCATATTCTGCCAGAGGTTCAAGCGGTTTGCGAACGGGTCGTCATCATCAACAAGGGGACAATTGCCGCGATCGACACACCGGAAGGCCTTTCCCACAAAATGTCCAAAACATCCAAGATTCAGATCAGCGCAGAAGGCCCTGCCCGTGAAATCATTCATAATCTGCGGCTTTTGCAAGGCGTTCGCAATGCAGAGGTCTTTTTGGAAAAAGAAAACGGCATTACCGTTTTTGAGATTGAAAATGAACCGGATATCGATGTCCGCAAGCAGATTTTCTTTACTATGGCCAAAAACAGCTGGCCGATTATCGAAATGAAATCGATGGATCCGACGCTGGAAGAAATCTTCCTCCAGGTCACCAGCACATTCCAGGCCGGAAGGAAGGGATAATCACATGAAATGTACGTTGGCTATTTTTAAACGCGAGTTTGCCGCCTATTTCCGATCCCCGATGGGTTACGTCCTTTTTGCCATTTTCATGGCAATCAGCGGAATTTTCTATGCGTCAGGCATTTTGTCCGCCATGGCTGACATGGTCAGTGAAATAAGCTTTTTGCAGTCCTTTTTGTTTGTGATCATCCCGATGCTGACCATGCGCACTTTTTCGGAAGACCGCCGGAACGGCACTGAAGTGCTGCTGTTTACCTCGCCTGCCAATACGATGAACATTGTCGTCGGCAAATACCTGGCGGCGCTGGCGCTATATTTGATCATGACCGCCGGCACTTTTTCACATTTGCTGATTACGGCTTTCCTGGGCGGCGTCCTTGACAACAGCACACTCGGCGCCTATATCGGATTTGTGTTTTTGGGAGCCGCCTATGTGGCCATTGGCGTTTTTGCCTCGGCACTGACCGAAAACCAGATTATTGCCGCAGTGATTTCCTTTATCATCATCATTGTGCTGGTCCTGCTCGATGCCCTGTCCAGCATGCTGGGCTCGATTTTTTCAGCACTCATCGACAAGATTAATTTCTTCGGCTTGACCGACGTGCAGGTTGACTCTGCGGGCACGGCCATTACCAATGCCTTGCAATGGCTGAATCCAACGACCCGGCTGAACAACTATATCAACGGCATCTTCGAGATTTCGCCGATCGTGTTCTTCCTCAGCATAGTTGCGGCTTTCCTGTTCCTGACCAACCGCATCATTGAAAAACGGCGCTGGAGCCAGAGGTGAGAAAAAATGAGCATATTTAGTAAAAACAAGCCGGAAAAAGCTGAAAATATCGGCACGGAAGCTGCGAATAGCGAAACCGCAAGCCAGGCATCAGCTGCAAAAATTTCCAAGCATCCCAAAAAAGTCAAGCGCAATGTTGACAAACGGAATAGAAGCCTGAAGACGATATCGGTCGTGTCGACCATCCTGTTTCTGGTTATCCTGCTGGTTTTCAACATTGTTTTCGATAAACTGCTCGGCGCCCGCTTGAAGTGGGACTGGTCAACCGGCGGACAATATTCGATCGGCGACATTACCGAAGGCATTATTGGCGATATGGCCAAGGATGTCCAGATTATTGGCCTGTTTGACAAGGAATCCGATGCCAACTACACTAAAGTCCAACCAATGATCGAAGAATATGCCAAAAAGAGCAATAACCGGATTACGGTCCGCTATGTCGATCCGGTCAAATTCCCGAACATTATCAAGGAAGTTGATCCGGACGGTTATCTGGATCTGCAGGAGAATACTTTTGTCGTCTATTGCCCTGAAACAAAGAAGGCTAAACAGCTGGCTTATGCGGACATTTATGACATCCAGATGAACCAGTCAACCTATGAGCAGTATATTAACGGCGTCACCGCTGAAGAAAGCATCACCGGCGCCATAAAATACGTCATGTCCGCGACCACGCCTTCAATCTATTTTACAACCGGGCATGACGAGCTGAATTACGCATCTGACTACAGCATCATGGTCTCCATTTTCAAAAACAACAATTTTGATGTCAAATCGATTGACTTGTTCGATCTTACGGCGATTCCCGAAGATTGCGCCACCCTGGTCATTGCAGCTCCCAAAAAGGACATTTCCAGCCAAGAGCGCGCCATGCTCCAGGAATACTTGAAAAAAGGCGGCGGCCTCCTGGTCGCAGTCGACTACAACACAACCGAATTTACCGAACTGAATACCCTGCTCAGCGATTTCAACATTGAAATCAGCAATGACAAAATTCGTGAAGGCAACAAGGATTACCGCTATCAGGATGATGCCTATTTCCTCCGGGCCATTGCACCAAGCTGCTCGATTACCCCGACGGCAGTGAATGGTCTGACGCTGATGAATAACGTGCGCGGCATCAACAAGTTGAAAGACGAAAAGGAAATGGTTACGGTTGAATCCGCCCTGACAACTTCCGAGGAAGGCGTTATTGAAACCAATGGCGATGTCAACCAGTCTTCCGAGCCCGGCACACAAACGATCGGCTTGGTTTCAGAAAACGAGCGCTGGATTGCCTCCGACACCCAAACCTCGGCAAAAGTCATGGTCGTCGGCAGCAGCGGCATTTTCAGCGACAGCATCCTGAACATTTCCAGCCGCCTGTACAATGCCTACACTTTCTTCTATGGAGCCCAGTGGCTGGCTGACACCGAAGAAACCGAAAGCCTGTATATCGAATCCAAATCAGCAGTATCCTATTCGGTAACCAAGGGAACGACCAGCACCCATGTCATGGTGGCTGTATTGGTCATGGCCCTGATCCCCGGCGCCCTGCTGCTGATTGCGCTATTTGTCTACAGAAAGCGCAAGCATCTGTAAAATTGCATGGAGGAACAGCCGTAAATGAAAAAACAATGGCGAACGATCATCATTTCGGGTGGCGTCCTGGCGGCATTGCTGGTGACCTGGCTGGTCAGCATACTGCTGCCGGGCGGGGACCCCGCGGAGACATCAGCGACGACCGCTGCAATCCCGGCAGTTTTCGAGACCGCGGCCGAAAATGTCACCCGTATTGACGTCAGCAATAAATCCGGCCAGTATGCCTTGCTGCCGGTTGAAACCCAAGATAGCGAAGGCAAGGCTGCCATTGCCTGGCGTGTGGAAGGGAAGGAAAGTTATCCGTTTTCATCCACGGCGCTGACCGATCTGGCCAATGCGGCAATCAAGGTTGCTGCGACAGCAGAAGTTGTTGCCAATTCGGCCGACCTGGCGTCTTATGGCCTGGACAAACCGCTGGCCACAATGACAGTGACTTTAAAGACCGGCGAGAAGCATGTGATCAAATATGGCAATGAGCTTGTATCTGGCAGTGCAGCCTATGTCATGTTGGATGATTCCGGACGGATCTGTTCGGTTGACAGTGACATTTCAGATAAAACCGGCAATTCGTTTTTGGATCTTCTGGACAAGACCCAAGTCGTTGGTATTGAAAAGAACGATCTGACCAATCTGACTTTTGAACGGGCAAAGGATGGCCTTATGCTGGTGGCGGCCTGCACGCTGGTTGGCGAATCCGACAGCGAAACCGCTTCCCTGGAATTTTCACTCAGCGAACCGCTGAACATTGAAGGGGACTCCACCGCTTTAACGACCTTGGCTGAGGAAGCAACCGGCGTTTCAGCAAGCAAATTCATCGAGCTTGATCCGAAAGATCTTTCAAAATACGGTCTGGATAATCCCCAATACAGCTTTGTTTTGAAATCCAAGGACAAAACGGTTCTGTTCAAGATCGGCAAGATGGCAGACGGCGAAAACTATTATGCAACAAGTGACGCCATGCCGGCGGTTTTCACCATTGCCAGCAATTCCTTTACAACGGTTGACAAAAAAACCATCGATATGGTCAATCGCTTTGTATGTCTGCAAAGTATCTGGGAAGTGGATCAAATCGACGCCGATCTGTTTGGCACAAAATTCAATGCCGAAATCACGATGGCCAAAGACCAGAAAGCCACAGAAGACACGGTCATTTTCAAACTGGATGGACAGGATGCCAAGATTTTCAACGAATCGAACAGCAGCTTGTTTTCAACCTTCTATCAGCGCTTGATCAGTCCGCAAATTGCCGGTTTGGAAATCGATGCCAAGCCAGTCAATACGCATGACGCTGCTTTAAGCTTCTCGATTAAGGAAGACACTGAAAACAATGTTAAAGCCCATACAAAAATGATTGAATTCGCTCGCCGGGACGATTATACTTATTATGTCTTTGCTGATGGTGAATATACTGGCTATTATGTAAATGGTGACCAAACCTTCACCACCGACGAAGATAGCTCAGAAGGTTTGATTGTGGCTTATAAAATGATGAAATATGCCATAGAGCATGCATCAAACGGTGTGTTCAATACAAAGGAAGGCTACCAGCTGAACTAAAATGGATCATCACCAACCGACAAGACCCGCTCCGCGAAACAGAGCCAGCCTGATCGTCCTGATCGTGCTGGCTTTCCTGCTCATGGTGGCAGCCATAGTTTTGGTTGTCAGTTTGCCGGAAGACGAAGCCTGGCAGGTTTCGACAGAAACGACGGCCGGACAGGATGTCGAGGGCGTTGGTTTTGCCTGCGAAGGCATCGAAGCGCAGCAGATTTATCCTTTTGGTTCCGGTGTGATGAAGCTGAATAATAACCGGATTGCGTTGCTCGATATTCAAGGCGCTGAAAAATACACGGCCGATATCGAATTTACGGCGCCCTTTTGTGTTCAGACCGATCAATATTTTCTGGCTGCCGACCGCGACGGCCATGGATATGTCATGCTTGACGCCAACGGCGAATGCTATCGCGGCTCGCTGGCCGGCCGGATCAGTGGCGCAAGCATCAGTCCGGACGGCTATTTGGCGCTTGTCCAGGACCAGAGCGACAGCACCGGCATGGTATCCCTGTTTGCGCCGCAAACCGGAACGTTGTTGTATGATTGCTATTTTTCGGAATCCGGCTATGTGCTGTCTGTTTCGTTTTCAACTTCCGGCGACTGCTTTGATGTTGCGCTGGTCAATACGGCTGCTTCTGCAGCCCGGCCGATCATCAGCCGCTATGACCTTTCAGGGAAACAGCTTGGACAGTTAAGGCCTGATCTCACAAAAATATATCCTGTCATCAAGTATGATGACGGCCAGCATCCGGTTTTAGCTGGCGCCTCAGGCCTTATTGCACTCTCCTATGAAAAGGGTCCGATTGTCTGGAAACACGATTTCAATCAAGTCGTTGCGGTTGAAACGGCAACTTCCGGCATATTGGTGCTGGCAAGCGAAAAGCAGGACGGCCGGTGCAGCCTTTATCGTCTTGACGCCGAAGGCAACAGTACGGAAGGCATCGTTATTGGCGATTCGATCACCAATCTGGATATTTGGGATAAACTGGCTGCGATGGGCAGCGGTACCAGGGTCATCGTTGTGGATCATGACTCGGATGAGATTATCCTGGATGAAGACATGAAAGCAGAGGTGATCCGGGTGGGTTTTTCAGATAAAAATACGCTCACGGTTGTTACCCGAACTGGCGTAAAACGTTTGATACTGTCAAATTAGACTGATTGGTTTTAGGTAAAAAATTGGAAGGAGAAGTTATGGAAACCGATAAACAGCCGCCACGACGATGCCGGGCGGAAATCCCCGAAAAATATCGTTGGAAGCTGGAAGACATTTTTCAATCCGATGCTGACTGGGAAGCAGCCTGGTCGGCAATACCGCCGCTGCTGGAAGGACTTCAGCTCTGTCGGGGCCATTTGGCCAAAAGCTCCAAAACTTTATTAAAAGCTTTAGATCAAGCTAGCCGACTTGATCTTGAATTAATGGAATTATTGGCTTATGCGCGAATGCATCGCGATGAGGACAATACCCAGACCCTTTATCAGGATATGGCTGACCGGGCAATCAGCCTTTATTATCAGACAGCTTCGGCAACCGCCTTCTTAAGCCCTGAGATTGCTGCCATTCCGGACGCCACGATTTTACGCTGGCTGGATGAAGAGCCGGAACTCGCATCCTATCGGCATAGCCTGCTGGATACTTTGAGGATCCGGCCGCATATCCTGCCTGAAGCCGAAGAGGCGCTTCTTTCGCGTTTCGGTCCGGTCGCCGAAGGCTTGGGCGATATTTTCACGATGCTGGACAATGTCGATATCCAATTAGGATCGATCGATGATGGCCAGGGCGGAAAAATCGAACTGACCCATGCCACATTTGCCCGCTTGCGCGAACATTCCGACCGCGCGATCCGGGCTGCTGCCTTTGAACGGATTCATTCGGCCTATGCCGGAGTCGGGCGCACGCTGTCTGTCCTCTACAGCACACAGGTCAAGGCGGATCTGGTTATTGCCAGCACCCGGCATTATTCTGACAGCCTGTCTGCCGCCCTTTCAGGTGACAACCTGCCACTAAGCCTCTATTCAAGCCTCATTGAAGCCGTTCACGATGGGAAGCCCATTCTTGGCAAATATCTGGATTTGCGGCGCCAATGTCTGGGCCTTAACGATTTGCACATTTATGATACCTATGTACCGATGTTAAGCCAGCCTGAACGCCGATACACGTTCGAACAGGCCGCCGATTTGCTGCGCCAGGGCCTTGCCCCGCTTGGCGAGCGGTATCTTGCCGATCTCGAACGCCATCTGACGGGCCGATGGATCGATGTTTTTGAAACGAATGGCAAAACCAGCGGCGCCTATTCCTGGGGATCATACCGGTCGCATCCCTATGTTTTGCTGAATTTTGGCGGAACCTTGTCGGATATTTTCACGCTGGCTCACGAAATCGGGCATAGCCTGCATACTTATTATTCAAATCAAAGGGAATATCCTGAATCCCGCTATCCGATTTTTTTGGCAGAAATCGCTTCGACTGTCAATGAGAACCTGTTGATGCGCCATCTGCTTAAACAATGCGACGAGCGGACAATGGCAGGCCGCCAGGAAAAAGCCTATCTGCTGAACCATTTTCTGGAGGAGTTCCGATTAACCGTGTTCCGGCAAACCCTATTTGCTGAATTTGAATGGCTGGTGCATCAACAAGCCGAGCAGGGCGAGTCTCTGACGGCAGAATGGCTGTGCGAGCTGTATCATAACCTCCAGAGACAATACTATGGCCAGGAGATGGTTTTGGATGATTACATGAAATGGGAGTGGACCCGCATCCCGCATTTTTATAATGCCTATTATGTTTACAAATATGCAACCGGCTTTTCTGCAGCTGTTGCTTTAAGCCGCCAAATTCTAGCTGAGGGTCAACCGGCAGTTGAACGGTATTTATCCTTTTTGGGCGCAGGCGGATCAGATTATCCACTGGCAATTTTAGCCAAAGCCGGCGTGGATTTATCAACTCACGAGCCGATTAATGCGGCATTATCCGAATTTTCTGCCAGTTTAGATGAACTGGCCCTGCTGATTAATGGGAGGCAAGCCGAGTGGAAACCGAATTAAAATTGCGATTTGCCCAAAAAGACGGCCAAATGAAATTTTTAGCCAGTCAATGGGTTCATCAGTTGGTCATGCCGGATTCAAGAATTGAAACGGATATGCTCAGCAAATATTATGATACTGCCACGCATGCCCTGACAAAAATGCGCACTTCCTTACGGGTGCGGTTGGAAGGGGATGCCAAAGTCGTTACGATTAAGCTGGGAGGCCAATCAAGCAACGGTTTGCATCAAAGGCTGGAGTGGTCGGTCGAACTGACTGATGAGGATTGGGTGAGCGAACCGGAGAAAGGACTGGACATCAGCTGGTTTCAGAAGTACGCCGTGAGCGATGGCGATCCGGATGAACGCCTGCGGGAAATCCTGACGGCGATCGATGGTCAGCCATTGATTGAAATTTGCCAGGCCAAATTTTGCAGGACTGCTTTTGACGTTGGTTTTGGAGACACCTTGATGGAGCTGGCTCTGGATAGCGGCGAAATCAGGGCCGGCGAACTGACCGATACCATCAATGAACTGGAAATCGAGCTCAAAGAGGGAGATGTCCGTGATCTGATGGACCTGGGACAAGAATTGATGAACAGGTTCGAACTGATTCCGGAAACCAGAAGCAAATATTCCCGGTGTCTGGCCCTGCTGCAGCAGGAAAATCGCGTTAATGATTGACAGATGGCCTGCGTTTTGCCGGGTGGCTGTGGTTGGCGGCGGAGCCGCCGGCCTGATGGCCGCGATTACGGCAGCCAAAATCTGGCATGACCATCAGGCGGATCTTTCAGCGGACAGCATAAAAACAAATACGCCAATACCGGTTATTCTCCTGGAAAAGCAGGACCGTGTCGGCCGAAAACTTTTGGCTACCGGCAATGGCCGGTGCAACCTCAGCAATCTTTACGCTTCCGCCGACCATTACCATAGCCATGATACCCGGTTTATCAGCGGCGCCCTGCTTCGCTTTCCAGTCGAAGAAACGCTTGATTTTTTTCGGCTGCTGGGATTGCCTTGCCGCACTGAGCCGGATGGCCGGATTTATCCCTACAGTTATCAGGCAGCGGCTGTTCTGGATTTGCTGCGTGCGGCGGCCGAACGTCTTGGTGTTTGCATGGAAACCTCTTTTACCGTACAAGCCTTGTGCAAAGAGAGCCGTACTGATTCAACGAAAAACGCCGGGTTTCAGCTGACTGCCGCCGATGGCCGGAAAATCTCTGCCCAGCGGATTATTTTAGCGACCGGTGGCCTGGCTGCCCCTGCTTTTGGCTGCGATGGCAGCGGCTATGACCTGCTGGTGCCGTTCGGGCATCGCCTGACCGAGATTTTCCCTGCCTTAGTCCAGATTCGGACCGAGACGGATTTTGTTCGCGGTTTGGCGGGTATAAAATTCGAAGGCAAGGCTGCCGTTCAGGTCAATGGCCAGATTCAGCGGCAGGCTTCAGGTGAAATCCTTTTCACCGAATATGGTTTGTCAGGTCCGCCTTTGCTGGATTTATCACGGACAGTTGCCGGATATCTGCTGGAAAAACCAGACGGGCAGGTGCAAATCGTTTTGGACTTGCTTCCGGATATGCCGGCGAAAGAATTATATGAGTGGCTGGAATTTCGTCGCGCTTCTGGCCTGACGGCAGAATTGACCGATTTTTTAACGGGCCTGGTCCACAAGAAAATGGGTCATGCCATTTTAAAGCGCTGTCTCGACCGCTCCCTGAATCATTCGGTTGACAGTTTGACGGCCGTGGAAATGCAAAAGATAGCCTCCTGCCTGAAAAACCTTTCGATCCGGGCTTTGGGCACCCGTGACTGGAGCCAGGCCCAGGTAACCGCAGGCGGATTGGATGTCCGCGACTTCCGGCCGGACACGCTTGAATCACGGCTGATTCCAGGACTCTATGCGGCGGGTGAGGTTTTAGATGTGGATGGCGATTGCGGCGGCTTTAATTTACAGTGGGCCTGGTCTTCGGGCTATCTGGCCGGCCGCCGTGCCATGGAAGCCGTCATGTCCGGTCATTTAAATGGAAAGAAAAAGACATGACCCTGCCGGTGATTTTAAAAGAATTGCGTCTGCCGCTAGGGCATTCGGAAAATGATCTGATCGGCCTGATCGCCCGCTGTGCCGGCCGGCCGGCGGATTCGATCAGGGCCGATTCTTACCGGATCATCAAAAAATCAATTGATGCCCGCCGAAAACCAATGATTGTTTTGCAGTATACCATCGAGCTGGATCCTCAGCCGTTGGCTTTATCCGGCATTTCCAGCCTTCTGCCAACTGCTGCCGGCAGTTTGTCCGGCCATCCCCGGCCGGTCGTTGTGGGCGCCGGTCCGGCCGGCCTTTTTGCAGCCCTTTATTTGTCACTGGCCGGCCTTTACCCGATACTTTTTGAACGCGGCAAGCCGGTGGAAGAACGCCAGCTTGATGTGGACCGGTTCTGGCAGACCGGCCAGCTCGATCCGGCATCAAACGTCCAGTTTGGTGAAGGCGGCGCAGGAACATTTTCTGACGGTAAACTGACCTCTGGCATCCGCGATCCCCGCTGCCGGGCCATTCTCGAAGAGCTGGTCATGGCCGGCGCGCCGCCGGAAATCCTGTTTTGGGCCAAACCGCATGTCGGAACCGATCATCTCAGGATTGTTGTTCAAAAGTTGCGGCACAAAATTTTACAGCATGGCGGGGAAATTCATTTTAACAGCCGCCTTTGCAGCCTGTCTTGTGAAAAAGGCGGCAATCGCCTTTCGGGCCTGGCCATCGAACAGCAAACGCCGCCTGGCAGCCAGCCCATCACGAGCGAGTGGCCTGTACGTCAACTGATCCTGGCGGTTGGCCATAGTGCCCGGGATACGTTCTCCTGGCTGGCAGATCTTCCAGTTGTTATGGAACCCAAACCCTTCTCGCTTGGCGTGCGTATCGAGCACCGGCAGCTGGCCATTGACCAAAGCCAGTATGGGCAGCCGGCCGGACACCCTCAACTGCCGCCGGCTGAATACAAACTGGCCTGCCATTTGCCAAATGGCCGTTCAGTTTATACCTTTTGCATGTGTCCCGGCGGTCAGGTCGTTGCTTCAGCTTCCGAAACCGGCGGCGTCGTGACCAATGGCATGAGTTATTTTGCCCGCGACCAGCATAATGCCAATAGTGCTTTGCTGGTTGGCGTTGATCCTGAAGACTTTCCAGCACCAGGTCCGCTTGGCGGCATGCACTGGCAGCGAGCCATTGAACAATTGGCCTATAAAGCCGGCGGCCAGGAATTCAGGGCGCCTGCCCAACGTCTTGGCGCTTTTTTGCGCCAATCCTCCAGCCCGAAAATATCAGATGACAGCCCCAACCCGACCTACCGGCCTGGCGTGAATTGGTGCGACTTGGAAGAGTGCTTGCCGGCGGCTGTTCTCGAGTCCCTTCGCACGGCGATTCCTTTGCTGGATAAAAAATTGCCGGGCTTTGCCGCAGCGGATTCCATACTGACCGGCCCGGAAACCCGCAGCTCTTCACCTCTGCGCATCCTGCGGGATGAACATTTTCAGGCGAGTCTTAAAGGGCTCTATCCTTGCGGGGAAGGGGCCGGATATGCCGGCGGGATCATGTCCGCCGCAGTCGACGGGCTGCGCTGCGCAGAGGCGGTATTATTGCAGCGTTAATTTTCAACAATAAATTTTTTAAATCGCAACAGATTCGTAAGAATAGGGTGACTGGATCGGCAGACGATCTGTGTTATAATTATCTTCATCGAGAGAATGAACAGGCTATTGCCTGAAAAGTTTTGCATGGAGATGAATATATGAAAAGAAAACGGCTGACCGTCATGATTTGTCTGATCGTATGCAGTTTGTTCATGCAGTTTTTGCCCCACGGTGTTTCTGCAACAGTCAATCCCACTTCAATCGGACTGACCGAATTTGCCCTCAAAGCCAGTCAGAATGGCTGGGGCTATGTCTATGGGACCTACGGACAGATCATTACCCAGTCGATGATCGATGGCAAAGCCAGACAATACCCCAGCGTTTTTTCTGAAATCATGAGTGATGGCAGGACCGCCTATCAGCACGCTCAAAAGTGGATTGGCCATCGGGCTGCCGACTGCGTCGGCCTGATGAAAGCCTATTTGTGGTGGCAGGGTGATTCGGCCGGACCCAGTTATGTCAGTGCCCAGGACAAATCGGCAAACGGCCTGTATTATTCTTCGGCGGTTCGCGGATCAATTCCGGCCATCCCCGACATTCATGGCCTTTTGGTCTGGCGTGAGGGTCACATTGGCGTTTATATCGGCAATGGCGAAGTCATTGAATCCCGCGGCGTCGAATATGGCGTTGTCAAAACCCGGCTTACCGACCGCAATTGGACAGCCTGGTGCAAACACCCGTCCATCAGCTACCCGACCACCGGCTGGGTAAGCATTACCGGCAAATCCAGCTATTATCGCGACGGCCAATATGTGACCGGCATGCAGGTCATTGACGGCAAAACCTATTTTTTCGGACCGGATGGATTCCGTTTGACCGGCTTCCAGTCTGTCGGCGGTCAGTTCTATTATTTTACGGCTGATGGTACGCTGCCAACCGGCTGGCAGTCCATCGAGGGATCCCGCTATTATCTTGGCACAGACGGAATTGCCCGCACCGGCTGGCAGAACATCGACGGCCAAAGCTATCTGTTTAGTCCGCTCGGCATCATGCTGACCGGCTGGCAGGAGCAAAGCGGCGCTGCCTATTATTTAAACAGCAATGGAAATCCGTTGACTTCAAGTCAGGAGATTGATAACCGTCAGCTGACCTTTTCACCTTCTGGCCAGTTGTTGACCGGCTGGCAGATGCAAGGGGACAATTGGCTCTATTACGATAGGTTTGGCCAGCCGGTAAGCGGCATGCAGCTGATTGACGGCATGGCCTATTGGTTTGATGAAAATGGAGTCCGGCAGACCGGCTGGCAGACAGTATCCGGAAAACCCCGCTATTTTGATCCGGCCACGGGGGCCGGTTTGGCTTCTGGCCTGCAGACAGCTGAAAATCAGCCTGTACTGATCAATACGGACAGTTCGCTCAATCAGACCGCCGGCTTGTTCTTTAGTTCAGGCCAGGTTTACTGGAGCGATTCTTCGGGAAATCCCTTCCAGGGTCAGCAGACCCTTCTGGCTTACCCGGCTGGAGCCTCTCTCCTGGAATCGGGTGAACCTGTGTCAGTCAATCTGCTGTTCGCAGCCGACTATACTTTGCAGCTGAAAAACCAGGACACGTTTGATTTGGATCAAACCAGTCTTAACCTTCTGGATCTGGCAGATCCGGTTCAAACTGGCCAATTGGCCACAGTTGGCCAGATTTTGCCGCCGGAGGCTGTTTTGACGGCCAAATGGCTAAGCCTGGATCCATCAGTCGCATCAGTCGATGCCAGCGGTTTGGTTTCTGCGGTTGGCCCGGGCCGTACCTTGATCATCTATCTGACTTCCACCGGTGAATACGCAAGCAGCCAAGTGACGGTTTTGCCGGATCCGGCAAGCCTGCCCCAGGATGATTCACCGCTTGTCCTCCAGCCCGGCCGCTCGGCTGACCTGGCTACCGACATATTGCCCGGCAACCTGCTGACCGCTTGCGCTTTCTCAAGTTCCGCCCCTGATGTCGTTTCCGTTAGCCCTGCAGGCCGCCTGCTGGCGATAAAGGCAGGCACGGCGTCGATCCAGGTGAGTTTGGGCGGTCAAGTCCTTCTAAACAGACAAATCCAGGTGGAAATACCTTTACTGGGATTATCAGCCAAGCGGACGGCTCTCACAATTCCGGTCGGAGCCGAAGCGCCCGCGTTTGCCAGCCTGTTCCCGGCATCGGCGACGACTGCCGCCATCAATTTCAGCAGTTCTGATCCGGCAGTCGCCAGCATCGAAGCCGATGGGACGATCAAGGGAAATGCCAGCGGCAGCGCGGTCCTGAAGGTCCAGGCAGACAACCATGAACTGACTTGCACAATCCAGGTGTCCGGCACGTATCCGACCTTGCAGATCGGAAACAGCGGTGAGAATGTGCGCCAGTTGCAACAACGCCTGTTTGATCTGGGGTACATCACCGGCCTGGTTGACGGCCAGTTTGGCCCGATAACCGAATTCGCGGTCACGTCATTCCAGAAAAAACTGCAGTGGCCATTGACCGGCGAGGCCGACCACGCGTTGCAGATAGCCTTGCAATCAGACCAGGCGCCGCAGGCGACGCCGCTTGCCGTCGCAGAAACCCTGAGCGTCGGCGACAGCGGCGAAGCGGTCTTTGTTCTGCAGCAACGGCTTTATGAGCTGAATTTCCTGAAAGGCAAACCTGATGGGAATTTTACCGCCCTGACCCTGCAAGCGGTTCAGACCCTGCAGGCCTGTAATGGCTGGACTATGTCCGGCAACGTCAACTATCTGACAATCCGCCGCCTTTACGATGAATCGATCAAGGCTGGCAGAACAACGCTTAAACTCGGCGATGGCGGCTATGAAGTTTTGATGCTGCAAACCCGGCTGAAAACGCTCAAATATTATTTGGGCGGCTTGGACAGCCAATTTTCTGCCGCCGTGGATCAAGCCGTCCGCAGTTTTCAGACCCAGGCCGGTTTGACTGCAGATGGCCAAGCGGGACCGCTGACCCAAAGCCGCCTTTTTGCAGAGAATGCGCCAATGACGCCGGCAATACCGGTTGCGCCGGCTGTGCCCGCCACTTTGCGCTCCGGCAGCAAGGGCGCGGCAGTGCTGAATTTGGAAAAACGTCTGGTTGCCCTGGGTTACCATTACGCGGTGGCCAATGATGCCTATGATGCGCTGACCGTAAGTTCCATTAAAGCCTTTCAGCGCCGGGCCGGCCTCAGTCAAACCGGCGTGGCCGACATTAGAACGCAAAATCGCCTGAATGCCAGTACTGCTCCGCGTTCGACCACAACTTTCAGAATTGGCAGCAGAGGTGACGCCGTCCGAAGGATTCAACAGCGATTGAACCAGCTCGGGTTTTCCTGCGGATATGCCGACGGCCGATTTGGCCGCGCAACAGACCGCGCTGCCCGTGCATTCCAGCGGAAAGCCGGTTTGGCCGCCGATGGGATCCTTGGCAGCAAAACATTGGCCAGGCTGTTCGACGCCTCGGCGCCAAGAGCCCGCTGACCAATCGAATCACAAAGGAATAAGCAGGAGATCATCGCCATGCGCATCCGCACCATCATCAATCCCTCAGCTGGGCGGCAATCGCTCCAGAAAAGCACAGAACGAATCCTGGATCGGCTGCTGGATGAGCGTATTGTCCGTAAAACCGACATCATCCAGACCATGGGCAAGGGCGACGCCTATGCGGCTGCCCGTTATTTCAAACCATGGGAGGCGGATCTGATCCTTGCAGTTGGCGGGGACGGAACGGTCAATGAAATTGTCAATGGCATGATTGACGGCCAGCACCGGACGCCGCTGGCAATTCTTCCAGCTGGAACGGTCAATGATTTTGCCTTTGCCATGAAAATTCCCCGGGATATTGAGGATTATGTCGCGATGGTCAAGCGGTTCCGCACGATCGACGTCGATGCGGGCCGGGTCGGGCAGACCTGTTTTCTGAATGTTGCGGCAGGCGGCATGCTCACGGACGTCGCTTACAAAGTGCCATCCGAAGCCAAAACCGTCCTGGGCCAGTTGGCCTATATTGTGAGCGGCGCGATCGACCTGCCGAATCAGTTGTTCCGACCAATTCCGCTAACCATCCGTTCAGAAGAAAAACTGATTGAAGATGACATTCTCGTGTTTATTGTTTCCAATACCAGCAGCGTCGGGGGTTTTCGCTCCCTGGCGCCGCTGGCCTCGGTAAATGACGGATTATTGGATGTATTGGTCATCCATCGACAAAACATCCTTGAATTGCTGCCCCTTCTGGTTCAAATGGTCAACGGCGCGCATTTGAACAACGCCAGGATAACCTATTTCCAAACCCGCCGTCTGGAAATTGTCTGCCGGGGCAATGATACGGTGCGGCTCGACCTTGACGGTGAACAAGGGCCAAATCTGCCGGTCGTCATTGAAACCGTGCCATCGGCGATCCGGCTGCTGGTACCCTGATTATTTCAACTGGCACATCAGATTGGCCATCTCCACTGCTGAAACAGCGGCGTCAAAACCTTTATTGCCGGCTTTGGTGCCAGCTCGTTCAATAGCCTGTTCGATCGAATCCGTCGTCAGAACCCCAAAAATGACCGGAATCCCGGAATCCAGCGAGACTTTGGCCACCCCCTTGGATACTTCGGCTGCAACGTAGTCAAAATGTGGCGTTGACCCGCGGATTACCGCGCCAAGGCAGATAACGGCGTCATATTGGCCGGAATTTGCCATTTTTTGGGCGACCAGCGGAATTTCATAAGCGCCGGGCACCCAGGCGACCGTGATGTCTCCCTCTTTTGCGCCATGGCGCAAAAGGCCGTCAAGCGCACCGCCAAGAAGTTTGCTGCAGATCAACTCGTTGAAACGGCTGACAATGATGCCAAATCTGATCCCTTCAGCAAGAAAAAGCCCTTCGATTGTTTTAACTGACATGGTTGATTCCTCCTCATTATTTTTGATCGGCGTCAAAAAGGTGTCCCATCTTTTCTTTTTTGGTTTGCAAATATGCGGCGTTTTCAGGACGGCTTTCCATAACAATAGGCACCCGTTCGACAACTTCGAGGCCGTAGCCGGAAATGCCGATCACTTTTTTGGGATTGTTGGTGATCAGGCGGATTTGATGCAAGCCCAGATCAGTAAGGATTTGGGCGCCGATGCCATATTCGCGCAAATCGGGCGCAAAACCCAGGAATACGTTTGCTTCGACCGTATCCTTGCCCTGATCCTGCAATTCGTAAGCGCGGATTTTGTTGACCAAACCGATACCCCGGCCTTCCTGGCGCATATAGAGCAAAACGCCCCTGCCGGCCGAACTGATCTGCTGCATGGCCGCCTCCAGCTGTTCTCCGCAATCGCAGCGCAACGAATGAAAAGCATCGCCGGTCAAGCACTCTGAATGAACCCTGACCAGAACCGGATCGCCATTTTCTTCAAGATCGCCCAGGGCAAGGGCAACATGGTGCTCGCCATTGATGATGTTTTCGTAAGCATGGATCGTGAATTCTCCGAACCGGGTGGGCAGGGCAGCCCTGGCCGACAGCTTGACCAGCTTTTCCCGGCAGCGCCGCCAATTGATCAAGTCGGCGACCGAGATCATCTTCAGTTGATGAAGACGGCAGAAATTCTGAAGCTGAGGAACACGCGCCATCGTGCCATCGTCATTCATGATTTCACAGATGACGCCTGCCGGATAAAGTCCCGCCAGCCGTGCCAGATCAACAGCCGCCTCCGTGTGGCCGGATCTTTGCAGGACGCCGCCCTGCCGGGCAATCAGCGGGAAAATATGACCGGGGCGAACAAAATCATCACTTGCTGATTTTGGATTGACCAGCTGCCGGACGGTCTCTGCCCGCTCAAAAGCGGAAATGCCGGTATGAGCAGAGCGGTGATCGACAGTAACCGTGAAAGCTGTCCGCATGCTTTCGGTATTTTGATCGACCATCGGATTGAGAGACAACTGGTGCGCCCGATCCTCGGTCAGAGGAACACAAATCATCCCCCTACCGAAGAAAGCCATGAAATTGATGCTTTCAGGCGTCACTTTTTCAGCCGCCATCAAAAGGTCGCCTTCATTTTCACGCCCTTCATCATCAACCACCACCACCATTTTTCCCTGCCGGATATCTTCGATCGCTTCCTGAATCGTATTAAACATCAATAACCCTCCTCAAATCTCATCTGGTCGCAGCACTTTGGCAAAACGGCTTGCCCGAAAATTCAACCAAACCCATTTTTTTGAAGAAATTCCATAGTCAGACCGTTTTCATTGCCGCTGCAAGGATCGGCGGCCGGTTTCAACAGCAATTTTTCAATATATTTCCCGATCAAATCACATTCGATATTGATGAGATCACCAACGCGAAGCTCTTTTAGCGTCGTGCTGTCTGCGGTATGGGGAATCAGCGACACCTGGAGAAATTGGGAATTAATGCCTGCAACTGTCAGACTGACGCCATTTAAGGCGATCGATCCTTTGGCGATGACATAATGCAAAATCGCGGGGTCAGCTTCGATGGTCAGCCAGATGGCATTGTCTTCGGCAATTCGGCGAATCAGCTTGCCGGTTCCATCGATATGGCCGCTGACCAGGTGTCCGCCCAATCGATCCCCAAACTTAAGCGCCCGTTCAAGATTGACCGGGTCCTGAGGCCGCAAATGCTGCAGGTTGGTCCGCCTCATGGTTTCCGGCATGACATCGGCAATAAACCAATCGGGCCCAAGTTCAGCTGCCGTCAGGCAAATGCCGTTGACCGCAATGCTGTCGCCGATGCGGCTGCCGTCAAGAACCTTGCGGCAGCTGGCGGTCAGGCGAATGGAATGGGCGCCGCTTTGAATGGCTTTTATCGATCCTTTTTCTTCGACAATTCCTGTAAACACGTTATCCTCCTAATAGGCGCCTGGCAAAGGTTTTGAAGGGTACCCCTCGATCAGCAAATCCCCGCCCGATGCGCAAAATGACATATCCTTGAGGCCGATGGCATCTTGCATCCTGCTGATGCCTTTACCTTCAACAGCCGTTTTTGCCTGTTCTCCGCCGATTATCTTGGGCGCTACAAAGATCATGACCTTATCAACCAGGCCGGCCTTCAGAGCTGCGGCGTTAAGTTCGCCGCCGCCTTCCAGCAGGATACTGTCAATTTCCTTGTCGGCAAGGCGATGCATCAGGGCATTCAAATCAACATGGCCGTCCGGCCCGTCCAGCTTCCAGACAAGAACGCCGCTTTCCTGCAGCTGCCGCTCCTTGTCCGGATTGATTTGACGGGTTGTTGCCAGGATCAGCCCAGCAGACGACTGCACTTGGACCACCTTGCTGTCAAGGGGGATTTGTCCCTGGCTATCGACGACAATCCGCAATGGATCACGGCCGTTGCCAGTGGCAAGGCGGGTCGTTAACGATGGATTGTCGGCCAGGACCGTTTTTATTCCAACCATGATTGCCGCAACCCGGTTGCGAAGATGATGAACCTTCTGGCGGGAAAATTCACCGGAAATCCAATGGGAATCGCCCTTTTCCGTGGCTATTTTGCCGTCCAGCGTCATCGCTGCCTTCATAATGACGAAAGGAACATGAGCCGTGATGTATTTGATGAAGATTTCGTTGAGCCGGACAGCTTCTTTTTCCAAAACGCCGACTCGAACCTGGATGCCGGCTTCTTGAAGCTGGCGGATACCCTTGCCTGAAACCAGAGGATTGGGATCAACCATCGCCACAACCACTTCCCGGATGCCCTGTTCAATGATTGCAGCCGTGCAGGGGGGGGTCCGCCCGACATGTGAACAGGGTTCAAGATTAACATAAAGGCTTGCCCCTTGAACGGAAACGCCTGCCTCTTTGGCACAGCGCAAGGCGGCCCGTTCTGCATGCTCTTCGCCAAGTAAGGCATGGCAGCCTTCGGCAATGACCTGGCCGTCTTTGACGATAACCGCTCCGACCAAAGGATTCGGATTAGTTCGTCCCCAGCCGCGCTCAGCCAGCGTCAAGGCCATAGCCATGAATTTTTCATCTGTTTTCATCCAGTCCTCCCCCGGGGGATCGCAAAATAAAACGCCCCGAAGCAATATAGGCTTCAGGGCGTGCCAAACAAATGACAACGAAAAGAATCAAAATCTTCTTTCATCCAGACTTTACTGTCGGCTCCGGAATCTGACCGGATCTGCCTGTCGGCTCGCGGGCTCTACCGCCGGTTAAGGAATTTCACCTTTCCCTGAAGAACATATGCAGTTATTGGACTCAATATAGCACCAGTTGATTGGAGCGTCAAGGCATTTGCCGGCAAACCCGCAACCTGGCGAAAAACGATGTCAATTTTGTTCCAATTCGATATAAGCCTCATAGAGCTTGTCGAGATGTTCAAGAATGTCGGCGTAATGCTGGTAGGCAGCCGGATCGCTTTTTTCGGCAAAACCGGCTTCCAAGGTGGCTTTTTCTTCTTCAAGGCTGGAGATCTGCTTTTCCAGCTGCCGGACCTTTTCTTTGCGCAGCGCTGTTTCCCGCCGCTCCTGGGCCCGGTTCAGGGGCGGGGCAGGCGGTTCGGAAATTTCGGGCGTAAGCAGGCCTTTGGCTGTTTGTACAGGCGGCTCGTTTATTGAGTTGGCCGGTTTCATTTCGGACGCGCGCACGGCCTGGCGGTATTCTGAAAAGGAATCAAAGGGCAGGACTTGATCGCCGATGAACCCAAGGACCTTTTTTGTACAGCGTTCGATGAAGTAGCGGTCATGGCTGACCGCCAGGATCGTGCCAGGGAAGTCAATCAGGGATTGCTCGAGAATTTCCCGTGAATAGATATCCAGATGGTTGGTCGGTTCATCCAGAAACAAAAGGTCGGGCCGTTCCAGCAACAGGCAGCTCAGATACAGGCGGGAACGTTCACCGCCGCTTAAAACCTGGATTTTTTTGAAGACATCGACATCGCGGAAACCATAGCGGGCCAGGAGGGTGCGGGCTTTTTCCTCATCAAGGTCGGCCCGGGCGAGAAGTTCTTCCACCAGCGTGCGATTTTCATCTTCAAAACCGACATGCTGCCCCATGTGCCCATAGACGACATTGTCGGCCAGGCGGACCTGGCCGTCGAAATGATTGATCCGGCCAAGCAGCAGCGATAAAAGGGTGGATTTGCCGCAGCCATTGGGCCCGCACAGGCAGATCTTCATACCGCCGCGCAATAAAAGGGACACGTCGCGAAAAAGCGGTTTTTCCCCAAAACCCAAGGTCAAGCCCTGGGCGGACAACAGGATTTTCTCTGGATCGCCTTCCGCCAGCCCGGGCAAAAAACCGAAATTCAACCGCTGATTTTGACGATGCGCCCGGTCCCGGATTTCGCCCAATTGACTGGACAGGCGGGCAACCACTTTTTCCCGGGCATGGTAGGCCGACATTTTACGATGAGACAACATGGTCTGCGTAACATCGCGCTGCCGGTCCAGCTCCTTGGCCAGTTTTTTGATTTCGCGGCCCAGAGTCAGATCCTCGGCGGCCTGAATTTCTTGAAAGTGGCTGTAATTGCCGGGCCGGATCGTCAGTTGGCCGGCGTTCAGTTCAGCGACGCTGGTTGCGGTGTGGTCGATAAATGCCCGGTCATGCGAAATCAAAAGGACTGCGCCTTTAAAACGGATTAGAAATTCTTCCAGCCATTCCATAGCCGCCAGATCCATGTGGTTTGTCGGTTCGTCGAGCAGGAGCAGATCGGGTGATTTAAGCAATAGGCGGGCCAGCGAAACCCGCATCCTTTCGCCGCCTGACAATGTGGAAAGCGGCCTTTTGAGCGCATCTTCCGAAAGCCCGAGGCCGGTCAGCGCATCGCGGATCCGGCGAGCAAAGTCATAGCCGCCCATGGCCTCAAACCTGGCGGTCAACTGGCTGTACTGGTGCATCAATTTTTTTTGGTCAGAGGAAGATCCGGCCGCCATCTGGACTTCGAGCTGACGAAGCTGGTCTTCTTGTTCCTGCAGCTCGCGATTGAACAGCGCCGTATCCTGCTGGTCTGAATTTTCTTCGAAATGCTGAGAAAGGTATCCCGGGATGACGTTCGGCGGGTAGGATATGTCGCCTTGATCCGGCTTTTCGGCGCCGGTGATCAACCGCAGCAAAGTTGTTTTACCGGCTCCGTTATTGCCGATCAAAGCCAGGCGCTCACCGCGGTCCAGGCGAAATGAAACCTGATCCAGGACAACCCGCCCAAAATAGGCTTTACTGATTCGATTGACCGTCAAAAAACTCACGAACTCACCCTCCGGGGAACATTTGACGAAACCACAGCTTGGCACGTCTTTGAAATGCGCCGTCAGTATAGCATAATCGGCCGTTTTCTTCCAGTTATGACATAAAGCGTGAAGAAAAAGGCGATCAATCGACCTTGTTGAAACCTTAGACAGCGAGTATCCTATGGTTATAGTACAAAATTATGACCTGTGCCATGCTGGCAAGACAGGCTGATTCATGTCAACAGCGAAAAGGGGTGAAAATCATGGACAAATTTGTGGTGGAAATTCTGGATACCACTTTGCGCGATGGCGCCCAGGCCGAAGGGGTATCTTTTTCGGTCAATGATAAATTTCAGATTCTGGATTCTCTGGTTTCCCTTGGTATTCGCTATATTGAAGCAGGCAATCCCGGGTCCAATCCCAAGGACCGTGAGTTTTTTTCCCGCTTCCTTGAACAGCGGACAGATATGGGGCAAAGCGTGCTGGCCGCCTTTGGCAGCACCAAGCGCAAAGGGACTGCTGTAGAGGAGGATCCCGGCCTGCTCGACCTTTTGTCGGCCAATACCCCGACAATCGTTATTTTTGGCAAGGTCTGGGATGTGGAAGTCAGGGATATCCTGCGCTGTTCCCAAAAAGAGAACCTGGCCATGATTCGCGAGACGGTCGCGTTCCTGAGGGATCAGGGCCGGGAAGTCATTTTTGATGCCGAACACTATTTCGAGGCCTGCCGTTCAAATAGCGAATATGCGTTGAGTTGCCTCCAGGCGGTTTTTGAAGGCGGAGGGTCCGTTGCCTGCCTGTGCGACACCAATGGGGCGACCATGCCGGAGGAGATCGGCCAGAGAACCCGCGAAGCTGTCGAACGTCTGCCGGGAATCAAGATCGGCATTCACTGCCATAACGACAGCGGCTTAGCCGTTGCCAACACCCTGGCGGGTGTTCTGGCCGGGGCCCGCCACGTTCAGGGGACTTTCATCGGGATTGGCGAACGCTGCGGCAATGCCAACCTGTCGACCATTATCCCCAACCTGCAATTGAAATACGATTTCGACTGCATCCCGGCCGACCGCATGTACCTGCTGACGCCTATTGCCCGTAAAATGGCCGAGATTGCCAACATCAGCCTGCCCAATGGCGAACCCTATGTCGGGACTTCAGCTTTTACGCACAAAGCCGGCATGCATGTTGACGGTGTCAAGAAAAATCCAAAGACCTTTGAACATATCGTGCCGGAATCCGTTGGCAACAGCCGGCGATTCCTGCTTTCCGAGATATCGGGCCGCTCGGCTATCCTTGATATCATCCGCCGGATCAGGCCGGATATTGACCGGGATTCGCCGGAAGTCGGCCGGGTCCTGCACAAACTCAAAGAGATGGAACATGAAGGCTATCATTTCGAAGGCGCTGAAGCTTCCCAGGAATTGCTGGTTTGCAAGGAACTTGGAATTTACAAACCGTTTTTCAGCCTCGAGAAAATGCGGATCAGCAGCGAACAGCCGCGAACCGGCTATTTCAGCGCCTATACCTATATCAAGATCCTGGTCGACGGCGTCTGTGAAGTGACTGCCGCCGAAGGCGAAGGTCCGGTCAATGCCATGGACCGGGCGCTCAAAAAAGCCATGGAAGTTTTTTATCCGGAATTGACAAAAGTCCGGCTGACCGATTTTAAAGTCCGCGTGCTCAACGCTGAAGCCACAGCCTCACAGGTCAGGACTTTGATCGAATCGACGGATGGGCAGATGGTTTGGAGAACTGTTGGCGTTTCTACCGACATTCTGGAAGCCTCCTGGCTGGCCCTGGTCGATTCATTGGAATATAAATTAATGCGCAGGCAATTAGGTTGGGAGGAATAACCAATGGGCATGACAATGACACAAAAAATACTGGCTGCTCACGCCGGGTTGGCAGAGGTGAAAGTTGGACAGCTGATCGAAGCCAGGCTGGATCTGGTTCTGGGAAACGACGTGACGACGCCGCCAGCGATTGAAGTTTTTAAAAAGACCGGTGCTGCGGACGTTTTTGACCGCAATAAAGTCGCTTTGGTTCCGGATCATTTTACGCCGAACAAAGACATCAAATCTGCCGAGCATTGTGCGATGATGCGTAAGTTTGCCCGGCGCTTCGATTTGCCGTACTATTACGAACAAGGCGAAGCCGGAATGGGCGTCGAACATGTGATCTTGCCTGAAAACGGCCTGGTTGCCCCAGGCGATGCGATCATCGGCGCAGATTCCCACACTTGCACCTATGGTGCGCTGGGCGCGTTTGCCACCGGCGTTGGCAGCACGGATCTGGCCTGCGCCATGGCTACCGGCCAAACCTGGTTCCGTGTGCCGGCTGCGATCCGTTTCGAACTGATCGGCAAGCTTAGCCCCGGCGTTACCGGCAAAGACCTGATCCTGCACCTGATCGGCTTGATCGGCGTCGACGGCGCGCTTTATGAATCGATGGAATTTAGCGGGCCCGGCGTCGCAACCTTGAGCATGGCCGAGCGGCTGACCATCTGCAATATGGCGATCGAGGCCGGCGGCAAAAACGGCATTTTCCCGGTCGATGAAAAGACGGTCGAATACTTGAAAAAATACGCGCCGGAGCGTTATGCCAAAGGCCAGTACAAAGCCTATGAGGCTGATCCGGACGCCGAATACGAGCGGACGATCCAGGTTTTCCTGGAGAAGGTCCCGTTGACGGTCTCGTTCCCGCATCTGCCGGACAACACCCGTGTGATGGGCACCTTTGAAAAGATTTTGATCGATCAGGTGGTCATCGGCTCCTGCACCAATGGCCGGCTCGAAGACATGCGCCTGGCTGCCGGGTATCTCAAAGGCCGCAAGGTGGCCAAAGGGCTCCGGCTGATTATCCTGCCCGGATCACAGCGGGTCTGGCGGGAGTGCCTCAAGGAAGGCCTGTTCGAGATTTTTGTCGATGCGGGAGCCGTTGTCAGCGCCCCGACCTGCGGCCCTTGCCTGGGCGGACATATGGGCATTCTGGCGCAGGGGGAACGCTGCGTTTCAACCACCAACCGCAATTTTGTCGGACGCATGGGACACCCCAAATCCGAGGTTTATCTGGCGGGGGTGCCGGTTGCCTGCGCTTCGGCCATCAAAGGATATATTGCCAGCCCGTCCGAGCTGGCCTGACAGGAGGAAGACACGATGAATGCAAAAGGGAAAGCCTTTAAATACGGAGCCAATGTTGATACGGATGTAATCATCCCGGCGCGCTATCTCAATACCGCCGATCCGGCCGAACTGGCCAAACACTGCATGGAGGATCTGGACAAGACCTTTATCGAGCGGATCCGTCCAGGCGACATGATTGTAGCCGGCCCTAATTTTGGCTGCGGCTCATCGCGCGAGCATGCGCCGGTCGCCATCAAGGCCAGCGGTGTCAGTTGCGTCATTGCCCCGAGTTTTGCCCGGATTTTCTATAGGAATGCCATCAATATGGGATTGCCGATCATGGAATGCGCCGAAGCAAGCGGAGCAATCGCCGATGGCGATGAACTCGAAGTGGATTTTGACACCGGATTGATCAAAGACTTGACATCCGGAAAGACTTTCAAGGCCAACCCATTTCCGGAATTCATCAAAAAAATCATTGCTGCCGACGGGCTTGTCGGCTATATTTCCCGCAAACAAAAGTAAAGGAGCTTTGATATTATGGCCAGATTCAAAATTGCGATTATTCCTGGCGACGGGATCGGCCCGGAGGTGACCAATGGCACCCGAATGGTGCTGGAGGCTGTGGCCAACCGGTTCCGGCATGATTTTGTTTTTGAAGAATTGCTGGCCGGCGGCATAGCAATCGATGCGACCGGCGAGCCATTGCCGGCCCCGACTGTTGCTGCTTGCCGCAACAGCGATGCCGTGCTGCTTGGCGCTGTCGGCGGCCCCCAATGGGACACGCTGCCGGGCGACCGTCGGCCGGAACGGGCTCTTTTAGGGCTTCGCGCCGAATTGAACCTCTATGCAAACCTGCGGCCTGCTGTTCTGCATGGCGCTTTAGCTTCAGCCTGCCCCTTGCATCCGTCCATTGCCGGCCGCGGCATCGATATTCTTTTTGTCCGGGAACTGACCGGCGGCATCTACTTTGGCGAACGCGGACGGCGTGAAGGCAAGTTGGGTCCGGAAGCCTATGACACGGAAGCCTACAGTGTAACCGAAGTCGAGCGGATTGCCCGCCTCGCTTTCGAAGTGGCCCGCAAACGCAACAGGCACCTGACCAGCGTCGATAAGGCGAATGTCCTGGAAAGCTCCCGTCTTTGGCGGGAAACCGTCCTCAAAGTTGCCGCCGACTATCCGGATGTGCGGCTTGATCATCTGTATGTCGACAACGCCTCGATGCAGCTGATCCGCCAGCCGGACTTTTTCGATGTGGTGGTCACCAGCAACATGTTTGGCGATATTCTCTCGGATGAGGCGGCCATGATCACGGGCTCGATCGGCATGCTGCCCTCGGCCTCGCTTGGCTTGCCGGGCACACCCGGCCTTTACGAGCCGATTCACGGCTCGGCGCCGGACATTGCCGGCCAGGATAAGGCCAACCCGCTGGCGACAATCCTTTCCAGCGCCATGATGCTGCGATTGTCGCTTGGTTTGCCGGCTGAAGCCGATGCTGTTGAAAAAGCGGTCGCCCAGGTTCTGGCTGCCGGTTTCAGGACAGGTGACATTATGGATAAGGATTCGGCTGCGGTTTTATACCAGACCGGTACCCGGGCAATGAGCGAAAAGGTTGTCGACGCCTTGATGAAAGGATGATTGAGGTATGCGTAGTGACACAATAAAACAAACACCCGGGCGTGCCGCCCACCGGTCATTGCTTTACGCGCTGGGGCTTACTGAAGCAGAAATGAAACGGCCCTTTATCGGAGTAGTCAATTCATTTAACGAAATTGTCCCCGGCCATGCCCATCTGCGCAGCTTGACCGATGCTGTCAAGGAAGGCATCCGCAACGCCGGCGGCGTTCCGTTCGAATTTCCGGCAATTGCCGTTTGTGACGGCTTGGCCATGAATCATGCCGGCATGAAATATTCGCTGGTCAGCCGGGACATTATCGCCGACAGCTGCGAGATCATGCTCATGGCGCATGCCTTTGATGCGGTGGTATTTATACCCAGCTGCGACAAGGTTGTGCCGGGCATGCTGATGGCTGCGGCAAGGATGAATTTGCCGAGCATTTTTGTCAGCGGCGGGCCCATGCTGCCTGGCCGCTATCATGGGAATAAAATCGGCCTGAGCAATCTTTTCGAAGCTGTCGGCGCCCATGCGGCCGGAAAAATGAGCGACGAAGATCTGAAAACGATGGAAGTTTCGGCTTGCCCGACTTGCGGCAGCTGTTCCGGCATGTACACGGCAAACACGATGAACTGCCTGACCGAAGCCGTCGGGCTGTCCTTGCCCGGCAGCGGAACCATTCCTGCGGTCTATGCCGACCGCCGCCGCCTTGCGCATCAAACTGGCGAAACCATCATGAAACTTCTGGAGGAAGGCAAAACGGCCTGCCAGATCCTCACGCCGGCCTCTATCCGCAATGCTTTGAGGGTAGACATGGCCTTGGGCGGTTCAACCAATACCATTCTCCATTTTCTGGCCATTGCCCGGGAGGCCGGGTATGACCTTAGTTTGCAGGAAGTTGGAAAAATCAGCGACACGACGCCGCAGCTATGCAAGCTCAATCCGGCCGGATCGGATTTCATAACCGATCTCAATGATATGGGCGGCATTACCGCCGTCATGGCCGAGCTGTCCAGGCAAAATCTTTTGGATCTCGACGCGCTGACGGTAGACGGAACGGTTGGATCGCGCACATTTAAAAACGCCGGCGCCGACGGGCGTCTGATCCGTAAAATAGACCAGCCTTATGCCGTAGATGGCGGGCTGGCTGTTCTTACCGGCAATCTTGCGCCAGAAGGCTGCGTCGTCAAAAAGGGCGCCGTCAGTCCCGAAATGATGCGGCATCAAGGCCCAGCCCGGCTTTTCGACAGCGAAGAGGCGGTTTCGGAGGCTATTTTTAATAATGAAATCAGATCCGGGGATGTTGTTGTCATCCGCTTCGAAGGACCGCAGGGCGGACCCGGCATGCGTGAAATGCTGACGCCGACCAGCGCGCTGGCAGGCATGGGATTGGACAGCACGGTCGCCCTGATTACCGACGGCCGTTTTTCCGGCGCCACCCGAGGCGCATCTATTGGGCATGTCTGTCCTGAAGCCGCCGTTGGCGGCCCAATTGCCCGCATATGGGAAGGGGACCAGATTTGCATTGATATTCCCGGGCGCAGCATCAATGTGCTTGTGCCGGATGAAGAGTTTGCCGCACGTGCGCCGGCTCAAAAACCGGACCGCGGTTTGCGGGGATTATTGAAACGTTACGAGAAGCAAGTTGCCGCCAGTTGTGAAGGCGCCAGGATGATGCCGCCCGGAAGGGAGTGTCAATCGTGAACGGAGCTGAATTAATCGTTGATTTTTTGACCAGAAAAGGTGTCAAACACGCGTTTGGCTATCCTGGCGGTCCGGTCCTGGTTTTGTATGAAGCCATTCATAAAGCTGGATTCCCGCATATTTTGACCCGACATGAACAAGGGGCAGCTCATGCAGCGGAAGGTTATGCAAAAGTTTCCGGCCTTCCCGGCGTTTGCATAGCGACTTCCGGTCCCGGCGCAACCAATCTGGTTACCGGCCTTGCCGATGCTTATCTGGATTCGGTGCCGATCCTGGCAATAACCGGCGCCGTCGCGAGAAAAGCCACCGGCACGGATGCTTTTCAGGAAGCCGACATTACTGGTGTGACCCAGCCGGTCACCAAATACAACTATTTGGTCATGAATCCTGACGAATTGCTGCCGATTTTGGAAGAAGCCTGGAACTTGACGACTGCCGGCCGGCCTGGTCCTGTGCTGGTCAATGTTCCCAAAGACCTGCTGGCCTTGAAAATCAAACCTTCGGCCCGACGGGCATTGTCCTATGTCAGGCATCGGCCGGCCCGCATCAAGACCCAGGACATGACCGAAAAAGTCTATGCGGCCCTGAGCAAAAGCCAGCGCCCGCTGCTGCTGGCCGGTGGCGGCTGCGTCATTTCCAAGGGCGGCACAGATGATCTGAAGTCTTTTGTTGAGAGCCTGGGCATCCCGGTGGCCACAACGCTGATGGGCAAAGGGGCTATTCTGGACGACCATCCGCTTTATCTGGGCAATCTTGGCATGCATGGCACGCCTCAGGCCAATACGGCTTTGGGGACTTGCGATTTGCTTCTGGCCGTTGGTTCCCGCTTCAGCGACCGGATCGTTGGCGATCCGGACCTGTACAGCCAAACCGGCCAGCGGACAATTATCCATGTCGACATCGATCCGGCTGAAATCGGCAAAAACATTCGGGTGGACATTGAAATCGAAGATGATGCGGCGGCTTTTTTTGAGGCCATGCTCAAAGCCCGGCCAACGACGGCTTATTCTGATCATTGGCAAGACTGGCTTGAGCTGCTGATGAAAAAGAAGCGCCGTTATATCGAACTGAAAAACACGATGTACCGGGCTGTTTCGCCTTTGCTCCCGCAATATGTGATCCATGAAATCGCTCAAGCGCTAAAGGGTCAGAATCCGCTGGTGGTGACCGATGTTGGCCAGCACCAGATGTTCGTGGCCCAGCATTATCCGATTGAATCGCCCCGCTCCTTTATTACGTCCGGCGGCCTCGGCACGATGGGCTTTGGCCTGCCAGCGGCCATTGGCGCGTCAATTGCCGCCCAAGACAGGACAACTGTGCTGTTTACCGGTGACGGCGGCTTTCAGATGACCATTCAGGAACTTGGGCTGTTGGCCAAGCTCCAATTGCCGGTCAAGATTTTCATTATGGACAACGGCTGCCTGGGCATGGTCCGCCAATGGCAGGAATTGTTTTTCGAGCAGCATTACAGCCAATCCCTGCTGGATAACAATCCCGATTTCCTGAAAATCGCCGATGCTTACGGATTGCCTGGCGGAAAAGCTGCCGATAGCGATTCGCTTGCGCAGCAGATCAAAATCGCCCTTTCAGCCAAAGGCCCCTATGTTGTCCATTGCGTTCTGGATCCCGGTGAGAACGTCTATCCAATGATTCCCGCCGGCAAGATGCCCCAGGATCTTTTAATGCCAGGCATGGACGATTAGTCGCGCCAAACGGCCTGGTTTGACAGCGATTCGCCTAAACTTTATAATGCTAAATGCAAGTGACTGGCAACAAATTGAAATTGGTTAGAGGGTGAATCAATCTGGGCGAAATTCTCAACACGACCAATGGCAGACCGGACACCGTACATCCCTGGCATCAGCTTAATCTTGACCATGTGACCGTAAAACGCGGTGGCCAGCTGATCATTGATCAGGTTACATTCAATTTGACCTGCGGTGAGATCGTCGCCTTGATCGGACCGAATGGCGGCGGCAAGAGCACTTTGCTGAAAACGATCCTGGGCGAGTGGACCTATCAAGGCAAAATTTCGTTCACGGACAGGGAAGGCCGCCACATGCCGCGCCCCTGTATCGGTTATATGCCGCAGCATCTGATTTTTGACCGGCAGGCTCCCCTGACGGTTGCCGATCTACTTGGCGCACGTCAAAAATGGCCGGTTTTTCTCGGCATGAGACGACATTCCCGCCATGCGGCCATCAGGCTTCTGGAGCAGGTCGATGCGGCTCATCTGATCAATCGCCGGCTCGGCGAATTATCCGGCGGCGAACTGCAACGGGTGACTTTGGCATTTGCCCTTGATCCGATTCCCGACATTCTGCTTCTGGACGAGCCGGTTTCCGCATTGGATGAAAAGGGGCAGGCGCTGTTCTACCAGCTGGTTCGCCATTTGCGCGACCGGTATGATCTTTTGACCTTGATCGTATCCCATGATCTGGATGTTATTTCGGATTATGCAACGACGCTGATCGTCCTGAATCACCAGATACAGGCAGCCGGACCGACACGGGAGGTTTTGGCCGGCCGTTTGGGAGGTGAGCGGCAATGAGTCTTTGGTATGACCTGATTGAACTGCTGCCTTTTTCGTTTGTTCAGTATGATTTTATGAAAAACGCCTTGCTGGCAGTGCTTTTAATTGCACCCTTGTTCGGCTTGGCCGGAACGATGGTGATCAACAACCGCATGTCTTATTATTCGGATGCGCTTGGCCATTCAGCCTTGGCCGGCATTGCTGTCGGCACGCTGTTTGGCCTTAAAGACTATCTTTTGTCCATGATTCTCTTTGCCATCCTTTTTGGCCTTGGCATTGCCGCAGTCAAAAACAAGGCCCGGTCATCGACGGACACGATTATCGGTGTCTTTTCGGCTTCGGCGGTCGCCCTGGGCATCGCCCTTTTATCCCGGCATGGCGGGTTTGCCCGATATAATAGCTTTTTAGTCGGCGACATCCTGGCAATCAGGCCAAACGACATCAAGATCTTGCTGCTGGTCCTGGCCGGGCTTCTATTGTTCTGGGCATTTTTTTTCAATCAGCTGCTCCTTTTGAGCGTCAACCCATCACTGGCCCGCAGCAAAGGCGTCCGGGTCCGTCTGATTGAAAATGTTTTCATGATTTTGGTTGCGGTTCTGGTTACGGTGTCAATCAAGTGGGTGGGCACCTTGCTGATCAATTCCCTGCTGATTCTGCCAGCCGCGGCTGCCAGAAATCTAAGCCGGAGCATCCGCCAGTACCACCTGCTGTCTTTGCTGTTCTCACTGGTCTCCGCCGTTGGCGGACTGCTGCTTTCCTATTATCTGGATACTGCAGCCGGCGCCACCATTGTGCTGTGCAGCGCCGTCATCTTTGCGGCGACCTATCTCGGAAGCCATATCAAACAAGCCTAGGTTGTTCAACCCAGGCTTGTAAAACAAGGCATATTTTGCGATGGAAGGCAAAAGCCAAATCAGGGGACTTCAATCTCCTGGTTCCAGCTCATCATGGCACGCAATTCCTTGCCGACTTTTTCAACCTGATGTTCAGATTCAATGCGGCGGCGGGAAAGGAAATTCGGCCGGCCAACCTGGTTTTCCAGGATCCAGTTGCGGGCGAAGACGCCTTCCTGGATTTCTTGCAGGATTTTTTTCATTTCCTGCTTGGTCTGGTCCGTAATGATGCGGCGGCCAATGCAGTAATCGCCATATTCGGCGGTATCGCTGACGGAGTAGCGCATCAGGGACAGGCCGCCCTGGGCAACCAGGTCAATAATCAGCTTCATTTCGTGCACACATTCATAATAGGCATTTTCCGGGTCGTATCCCGCTTCGACCAAAACTTCAAAGCCGACTTTCATCAGTTCGGTGACGCCGCCGCAAAGGACGCACTGCTCGCCAAACAGGTCTGTTTCGGTTTCTTCACGGAAAGATGTGCCCAAAAGTCCGGCTCTGGCGGCGCCGATACCGTAACCGTAATCGAAGGCGATGTCCTGGGCTTTGCCGGTTGCATCCTGATAGACGGCAAATAGGCCCGGAACGCCGCGCCCGGCTTTGTACTGGCTGCGAACCGTGTGGCCAGGACCTTTTGGTGCAATCATGAAGACATCGACGTCTGCCGGCGGCACGATTCTTCCAAAATGGATATTGAAGCCATGCGCAAAAGCCAGGGCCTTGCCGGCGGTCAGATTGGGCCTGATATCCTTTTCATATAGGTCAGGCTGTTTTTCATCATTGACCAGAATCATGACGACATCGGCCATTTTAACGGCTTCAGCTGCGGTTGCGACCTTAAGGCCAGCGGCTTCGGCCTTGGCCCAGGAACGGCTGCCCTGGTAAAGCCCGACGACGACTTTGAATCCGCTTTCGTGCAAGTTCAGCGCATGGGCATGGCCCTGGCTGCCATAGCCGATGACGGCAATCGTCTTGCCATCCAGCGCATGGGTCCGGCACTCATTTTCTTTGTAAATCTTTTTCATCAAGATTTCCTCCTTGACCTGATAGTCTATTTCACCTGTTGGCTTTTGTTTTGAATTAAGCGCTCTAGTTGATAAAATCATTCAGATGGATGGCTTTCAGGCAATTCGACATTCATGCACCGGTCAGCCCGTTCGATTGCGATCGATCCGGTGCGGACGAGCTCAAGGATGCCAAAGGGCTCGAGCATGCCAAGCAAAGCTGAGATTTTGTCTTCTTTTCCGCTAAGCTCGATGGTCAGCGTTGTTGGGGACACATCAATGACATGTCCGCGGAAGATATCCACGATCTGCATGATTTGAGCCCGGCTGGAAGCATCCGCCTTGACCTTGATGAACACCAGTTCCCGTGAAAAATGTTCGACAGGCGTCAGGTGGCGGACCAACAGGACGTCGGGCAGCTTATGCAGCTGCCGGATGATTTGCCGGACCAGTTCGTCATCGCCCATCAGGGTAATGGTAATTCTGGATATGGCGGGATTTTGCGTCGTGCCGACTGCCAGGCTTTCAATATTGTAGCTGCGCCGGGCAAACAGATTTGTGACCCGGTTTAAAACGCCAGCGCGGTTCTCGACTAAAATGGACAAACACTGCAGCATGCGGCACCTCCTCGATCATTCATTGTTTCTTCAAATTATCACTTTTTAGATCATAGGGCAACAACCTGGCCAATGAAGTCGCAAAACGACCATTTTTTTGCCAAAAAAGAAGGTGTTCCTGGCAAAACACCTTCATAAAACGGTTAAACGACGGAAAAAGCGAATTCAACTATTGCGGATCTTCAAAAGATCACGGATCTCCTCCAGCAGCAAAACATCATCAGATTTCTTGGCGGGCGCTTCTTCCTGTTTGCGGCGCAGTTTGCCCAAAAGCCGGATCACAAAGAAGACCGTCAGGGCGATAATCAGAAATTGCAAGGTTGCCTGGATCAGATGGCCATAGGTAATTGCAACCTCCGGTTTGGTGATTTCATTTCCTGCCATTTCGGCAGCGACCAGAACGACCTTCAATTCGGCGAAATTGATACCTTTGATGAGATATCCGATGACCGGCATGACAATATCGTTGACCAGACCATTGACAATTGCGCCGAAAGCTGTGCCCATTACAACACCGATAGCCAAGTCCATTACGTTTCCACGGGTGATGAATTTCTTAAAATCCTGCCACATGTAAAATAACCTCCTGGTTTTAATTATTTTGGGGTCGGGCTGATTTCAGTATAGCGAAGATTGATTTAAATGGAAAGCGCTTTCGGGAATCGGGCGATTATCATCCCCTTGGCTTTTCGGAAAACAGTTTTTAAAAACAAACATATGTTTGACATCTTTGGGCTGCTGTTTTATAATTTTGATGAGGAACGGTGATTAAGGTGGATTTGATGCAAAAACTGGCTATCCTGGGCGAATCTGCGCGTTATGATGTTTCCTGTTCGTCGAGCGGCATCAGCAGGCCGAATTTTGGACAAGGCATTGGCAATGCCAGCCTTGGTGGAATTTGCCATACCTGGACGGAAGACGGGCGTTGTGTTTCGCTGCTGAAAGTTTTGCTGACCAATCATTGCGAGTATGATTGCGTTTATTGCGCAAACCGCCGTTCCAACGATATCGCCCGGGCGGCTTTTTTGCCGGAAGAGCTAGCCAGCCTGACCATCGCTTTCTATCGGCGCAATTATATCGAGGGGCTTTTCTTGAGTTCCGGCGTCGTCAGAAACCCTGACCACACGACGGAGCTGATGATCAGCACTTTGAAACTGCTGCGGCACGAACACCATTTCAACGGATATGTTCATGCCAAGGCAATTCCGGGCACGTCATCGGAACTGGTCGAGCAATTGGGCCTTTTGGCTGATCGTGTCAGTGTCAATATGGAACAATGCACGTTGACTTCATTGCAATTGCTTGCGCCCCAAAAAACCGCCCAGGCCATCGCCCGGCCGATGCAATTCATTGCCGGCCGCCTCCAGGCGAACAAGGATGAGCTCATGCGTTATCGGCATGCCCCGGTTTTTGCCCCGGCTGGCCAAAGCACCCAGATTATCATTGGCGCCAGCCAGGAACGCGATCTGCAGATCCTGGCCGCTGCAACGCGCCTTTATCATGATTATGAACTCAAAAGGGTTTATTATTCCGCTTATATTCCCATCAATCAGGATAGCCGGCTTCCTGCGGTAACCCAGTCGCCGCCGCTTTTGCGCGAACATCGCCTGTACCAGGCGGACTGGCTGTTGCGTTTCTACCATTTCCAGGTTGAAGAGCTGCTGGATGTGCAGCAGCCAAATCTTGATCTGGAGATGGATCCCAAATGCGCATGGGCTTTAAGGCATCTGGACCAGTTCCCGGTTGAGCTGAACCGGGCCGACTATGAAACACTTTTGCGGGTGCCCGGCATTGGTGTTCGTTCAGCCCGGAAAATCATCGCCGCCAGACGCCATCGGCGACTGCGTCCGGATGACCTTCGCGCCCTGAACCTGGTTATGAAGCGCGCTTCCTGGTTTATTACCTGCGACGGCCGGTACGGCGCCGCGCGCATCCCGCAGGCAGAGTCGCTGCGCATCATTTTGGCCGATCGCGCAGGGCAAGGGCGCCAATCACCCCTGCAATTGCAATTGGAGGATTTGCCAAGTGTTCGTGATTTATGATTCAACCTTCGATGGTCTGCTGTCGGCAATCGCTTATTGTTTTCGCAACAATCTGAAGCCATTGGCCCTAATTTCCGAGCTTGAACCGACCCCGCTGTCCGAAACCATCCATCTTCCCTGTGAGCGAAACATACGCCGCTTGTTTTTACGTCATCTGGCCAGCATCCTTGGCCAATCCGGCAGTGAAATGGTGCTGGATACCGTCTTCCGGGCATTTCTTTCCGAAAGAACCGGCATGGCGACCCGAATCTGGCAATACCTGGCCCGAACGCTGGAGTTGCGCCGGAACCCTGCCGGCCGACTATACGAACCCGCTGTGGCGGCTGTTTCCGAGGCTGCCGCCAAGGTTGGCAATCAAGCGCACCAATATCTTGGGTTGCTGCGATTCACAAGCCTTGACCAGAATTTTTTCCTTGCGGATTTTTCACCGGACTATCATGTGCTGCCATTGATCCTGCCGCATTTTGCCGATCGCCTGCATGACCAGAATTTTGCGATCCGTGATTTGAAACGTTGCCTGGCGGCATTGCATTTGTCAAACGGCCAGATCAGCCTGCATGTCCTTGCCGGTAGCGATGGATCTCCTGATCTGCCGGCGTTGCTGCCTGATCGGCTTCTGACGGATGGATCAGGGCATGCGGCTCTATGCCCGGGTCCGGAAAGGGAACCGGAGATCCCTCATGGCTATGCCGGATTTCCTGAAATGTGGCAGATCTATCTGCAGCGATTGAGCATTCCGGAACGCCGCAATCCAAACTTGCAGCGGGCCAATATGCCCCGGAAATATTGGCGCTATCTGACCGAAGACCCATCGCGGGAAAAAAGGCAGGCCGATCCGGCTGATGGATCGGCCTGCCCATTTGGATAGCAAATTGATGAGGATTGGGTTACACGAAGTATATTTTCAACAGTACTTTCGGATGTCCTGAGGCAGACTTCCAAGATCGGCACTGAGAATGATCATCACGCTGAAATTGTTTTTCTCGGAAAAACCTTCGAGGCTGTTCAGGAATTTTTCCAGATGGTTGAGATCCGGATCCCCGGTAACCTTTCCGATGCTATCAATATAGATATGAGTCAAATCATAGTCTTTGGCGCTAATTCCGGCGATGAAGCTTAAAAGCTCGTCATATCCCCGGACTGGATATTCGGTAATATCAATCAGACGAATTTTGTACTTGACCATTCGGTCCAACCGATTTCCGACTTCTATGCAAACGACATTGGTTGAATCACTGTTTGCCTGCACATTCAGGTCATCCACAAGCCGGGCGGTTTTTCCGCTCCCTTTGCTGCCGACAATTACTTTGATCATAGGCACACACTCCCTTGCTATCTTTTAATTGGGGCTTTGCCATTATTGTACCTTAATTGACTGGCTAAATGAAGCGATCATTCAGCTTTATTTTTTAATTGAACAGCAAAAATAATTTACCCTATTTGGGCAGTCAGCTGAAACATCGCGCAGAACCGTTGATTTTGCGCGCTCAACTTGCAATAAATATATTCACATGCTATAATGCATGAGGAATGACGGTTAGCTTGTTTGCGAAGAGTGGGGTACCCCCACTCTTCGTTGCTTAATAGCAGTTGATCGCTTAAAGAAAGGGATTTGAATGACCGGCAGATCACCAATTGCGCAAAAGGTTTTTGACGCTGCGTCGTCGCGGGTTGAAGCGCTAGGCTTGGAACTTGTGGACGTGGAAATGGTCCGTGAAGGGCAAGCCCGCATCTTGCGCATTTATATCGACAAGCCTGGCGGCGTTGATCTGGAGGATTGCTCCAGCGTCAGCCAAATGATTGATCCGGTTATCGACAATGAACTGAACCTGCACGGCCATGACTATCTTGAGGTGTCATCGCCGGGTTTGGAAAGACCGCTGAAAACTGATCGGGATTTTGTCCGTTATCAGGGAGAATGGGTTGAATTGACACTCTACAAGGCTTTAGACGGCCAAAAAAAATTTCAGGGCACCTTGGCGCCGTGCACTGCTGAATGGATTGGCCTTGTTTTGGAAGACCAGTCAAAAAGACAATTTCCACGGGAACAGGTTGCCAAAGTCAAGCGAATGATCAGATTTTGATGAGATGAATGGAAGGAGATTCATAAAGCATGAATGCTGAGTTGATTGAAGCCCTGCGGCTTCTGGAGAAAGAGCGGGGAATCGATGCGGAGGTACTGTTCGAGGCAATTGAAGAGGCTCTTGTATCGGCATACAAAAGAGAATTTGAGGCTAAGACCACGGATAACATCCGTGCGGAAGTCGACCGTGAAACCGGCGAAATGCGGGTCTTTTTGACCAAGACTGTCGTGGAGCAGGTCGATGACCCCAATGCGGAAATCTCTCTTTCCGAAGCCAAAGCCTTATCTGAGGATTTTGAAATCGGCGATATGATGGAATACCAGTTGCGGCCACAGGATTTTGGCCGTTTAGCTGCGCAAACCGCCAAAAATGTCATCAACCAGAAATTATGCAGCGCTGAACGGGAAAGGATTCATAGTGAATTCAACAACCGTGTCGGCGAGATTGCGGCAGGCGTTGTGCAACGCAAGGACCGGCGTGAGGTCATCGTGGACATCGGCCGTGCCGAAGCCGTTCTGCCATACAACGAGCAAGTCCGGATCGATGGCTATAACTTCAATCAGCGGATGCGCTTTTTGATCTTGAAAGTTGATGAAAAGAAAGGCCGCCCGATCATTTACGTTTCCCGCAGCCATCCCAATCTGGTTCGCAAATTGTTTGAACAGGAAGTGCCGGAAATTGCCTCCGGAGTGGTCGAGATCATGTCTGTGGCCCGCGAAGCCGGTTCCCGCACCAAAATTGCGGTCGTTTCGCGTGACAGCAACGTGGACAGCGTCGGTTCCTGCGTCGGGCAGCGTGGCCTTAGGGTCCAGGCGATCATGGACGAGCTTATGGGAGAAAAAATCGATATCATTGAATGGCATCCGGACATTGCCGAATTTGTCAGCAACAGCTTGAATCCTGCCAAAGTGGTCCGGGTTGATGTGCAGGATGACGAACGCATCGCCAGAGTGATCGTGCCTGACCATCAGCTTTCGCTGGCAATTGGCCGCGAAGGCCAGAATGCCAGGCTGGCAGCCAGGCTGACCGGCTGGAAAATCGATATCAAGAGTGAATCGCAGTACCGGTCGGCGATTGAAGCCGAGATTTTGTCTCGTTTTACTGAAGCGGTAGAATCAACAGCGGATGATTATCCTGATTCGGACAACCCGGCGGATATGGACAACCCTGTAGATATGGACAGTCCGGCGGAATCGGACAATCCGGCAGAATCGGAATAAGCAAGCGCCCGCAACAAGGGGGAGAAGACAATGCCAAAAAAAATTCCGCTGCGAATGTGTGTAACTTGCCGGACCATGCGCCCGAAACGCGAATTGATCCGCCTGGTCATCAGTCAAGATGGTGAAATCGCACTGGATTCGATTGGCAAAAAGCCTGGCCGCGGCGCCTATGTCTGCCGCTGCCGCAGTTGTTTGGAACAAGCTATTCGCGGCCGGAAACTGGACAAGGGCCTTAAGACGCGGATCAATGAATCAATCATTGCTGCATTGATTGCCGAGATGGAGTCATTGCCGCTGGAGCCGGAAGGACATGATGAAACAGACGCCGAATCAGAAAAATGAGCAGCTTCCAGTCAATCCGGAAGCAGCCTGGAGACTTCTGGGCCTGGCGACTCGCGCCAGACTGGCAGTTGCCGGGACAGAGGCCACCGAACAAGCTGTACACCGCCAAAAAGCCCGCCTGGTGATTATAGCGGAAGATGCAGCAGATAATACCCGCCAGCAATTTTTACGGCAATGCCAGCTGGCCGATGTTCCTTATCGGCAGTTTGGCAGCAAGGCCGAGCTGGGACACTGGACCGGCCATGAAGCCAGGGCTGTTGTTGCGATTATTGATCAGGGATTTGCCAGCCGGCTGATGCAGCTGATCAGTACGATAGAGACCTAAAGCCGATTGATGAGACCGGCGGGTTGCAGAAATAAGATCACTTGGAGGAAAAGGTAAAGATATTATGGTAAAAAGAGACGATTCAGGATCAGGTCTGAGAGCGGGTTTTGTCCGGGGGGATGGTTTGGCGCAGCCTTCTCCGAAAGCTAATCCGCCTAAAAAAGAAGAACCGGTTGCCAAGCCGCAGCCGCCAGTTCCCGAACCACCTGTCCGGGAATCTGAAGAGCGTTCAGGACCAACCATGACGATGCAAGGCGTCTCGGGTAAGAAGATTACCGGCGCAGTCAAAGTCATCAAGGTTGTCCGTCCTGAAAAAACCAGTGCGCCTGAGGCAGAAGCCGCTGCGCCTGCTGAAGCTCAACCTGATGCGCCTGCCATGCCGGCCAAAGAGCCTAAGTCGTCCGAAGTGACTGCTGGAAAGCCCGCTGTAGCGGCGCCATCTTTAGAAGAAAGCCGGCCGGCAGCTCAAGCTGCCAAGCCTCCGGTTTCCAAAGACGAGCAGGCAGAAACACCAGCTGCGGCTAAAGCTCCGGCTGCTGCAGCAGCCGGCCAACAGGAAAAAACCGAACCGGCTTCTTCAGCTAAGCCCGGCGCGGCAGCCGGCCAGACTCGACCATCTACCAAATCATATATCGCGCCGACCGATGAAAACCGGCCTCCCCGTGCCTATGTCGACCGTCCGCAAGGCAGTTTTGGCAGCCGTCCCCAAAGTGACCGCGCACCTGGTCAAGGAGGAACTTACGGCAATCGCCCGCAAGGCGGCGGATACGGCGGCGGCAGACCCTATGGCGATCGTCCGCAAGGTGACCGCGGTCCTTCACAGCAAGGCGGCGGATACGGCGGCGGCAGGCCCTATGGCGATCGTCCGCAAGGCGACCGCGGTCCTTCACAGCAAGGCGGCGGATACGGCGGCAGACCCTATGGCGATCGTCCGCAAGGCGACCGCGGTCCTTCACAGCAAGGCGGCGGATACGGCGGCGGCAGGCCCTATGGCGATCGTCCGCAAGGCGACCGCGGTCCTTCACAGCAAGGCGGCGGATACGGCGGCGGCAGGCCCTATGGCGATCGTCCGCAAGGTGACCGCGGTCCTTCACAGCAAGGCGGCGGATACGGCGGCGGCAGGCCCTATGGCGATCGTCCGCAAGGCGACCGCGGTCCTTCACAGCAAGGCGGCGGATACGGCGGCAGACCCTATGGCGATCGTCCGCAAGGCGACCGCGGTCCTTCACAGCAAGGCGGCGGCCGTGGCGGCCGTGGCGGCCGTATGCAGATTCCCGACGTTCCCAATGAATTAAAAGAGAAATTGCCGGAAGCGCCGCGAACCAATTTTGCGGCCCGGGATGCTTTTGAAAAAGAAACCAAGCGTGAAGATAAACGGGATGTCAAAAAAGACGTTTCCAAGACGACTCCGGATGTCAAGGACAAGCACCGGACTTTGAAGCAGCAGGCTCAAGCGCTGTCAGGCCAGGGCGTATCAGCGGCTCTGTCCGATGACACCATTCTGGATACCTTGTACAAAGAGCCCGCCAAAACGGCAAAAACCCGTCCGAACCGCAATCCGCGCCGCTATCAGCAGCCGGCGCCGGTTGTCCGTGCGGTTCTTACGCATGTCAAGCTTCCAGAGCTTCTGACTGTCAAGGAATTTGCCGAAGCAATCAAGAAGACGGCTGCCGAAGTCATTAAAAAGCTGATCAAATTTGGCATCATGGCAACGGTCAACCAGGAAATCGATTTTGATACGGCCACGATCATTGCCGAAGAATTTGGCATTACGACCGAAAAAATGGTGGAAGTAACCGAAGAGGACATTCTCTTCGACGATTCGGAAGACAACGAGGGCGATCTCAAGCCCCGTCCGCCGGTCGTTGTGGTCATGGGCCATGTCGACCATGGCAAGACGTCGATCCTTGACCGGATACGCTCTTCGTCTGTAGCTTCAGGCGAAGCCGGCGGCATTACCCAGCATATCGGCGCTTATACGGTGCGCGCCAAGAACCGCCAGATCACCTTCCTGGATACGCCGGGCCATGAGGCATTTACAACCATGCGTGCCCGTGGCGCCCAGGTCACTGATATAGCCGTTCTGGTTGTGGCTGCCGACGACGGCGTCATGCCTCAGACCATTGAGGCAATCAATCACGCCAGAGCCGCCGATACGCAAATTGTAGTCGCCATCAACAAAATCGACAAAGAAGGCGCAAACATCGAAAGAGTCAAACAGGAACTGTCCATCCACAACCTGATTCCCGAAGAATGGGGCGGCACGACCGTTATGGTCCCGGTATCCGCTAAAACGGGACAAGGCATGGATGAATTGCTGGAGATGGTCCTTTTGACGGCTGACCTGCTCGATCTGAAAGCTAATCCGGACAAACAGGCCAAAGGTACCGTGATCGAAGCCAAACTGGATAAGAATCGCGGTCCGGTCGCTACCGTTCTGGTGCAGCGGGGAACGCTGCGTACCGGGGATACGCTGGTTACCGGCTCCATCATTGGCCACGTTCGGGCGATGGTCGACGATAAAGGCAATCTGGTTAAAAAAGCCGGCCCGTCCATTCCTGTCGAAATCCTGGGCTTGCCTGAAGTTCCTGAAGCGGGTGAACTGTTCTATGCGGTTACCGATGACAAGGTTGCGCGCGCCCTGGCCGACAGACGCCGGATTGTGCAGCGCGAACAGCAGTTGCGCAGCAGCTCGCGGATGTCTTTGGACACCTTGTTTACCCAAATGGCAGCCGGTGAAGTGAAAGACCTGAATATTATCGTCAAAGCAGACGTCCAGGGCAGTGTCGAAGCTGTTCGCCAGTCCCTGGAAAAACTGAGCGGCACTGAAGTTCGGGTCAAGGTCATTCATGGAGCGGTCGGCGCCATCACAGAATCGGACGTCCGCCTGGCAGAAGTATCCAATGCGATCGTCATTGGCTTCAATGTCCGGCCGGCTGCCAATGTAGCCGATATGGCCAAAGACGCCGGCGTCGATGTTCGCATGTACCGCGTCATTTACAACGCCATTGAAGATATTGAAGCTGCCATGAAAGGGTTGCTTGCTCCCAAATTCAAGGAAGTTGTCCTTGGCCACGCCCAGGTCAGGCAGGTTTTCCGGGTCAGCGGGGTTGGCAGCATCGGCGGCTGTTACGTCATCGATGGCAAGATCTTGCGTTCCTGCGAAATCCGTGTGGTTCGCGACGGCATTGTCATCCATGAAGGCAAACTGTCCTCGCTTAAACGGTTCAAGGACGATGCCCGTGAAGTTGCTACCGGTTATGAGTGCGGCATTGGCATCGAACGTTTCAATGACATCAAGGAAAATGATGTCATCGAGGCTTTCGAGATGCAGGAAATTGAAAGGAGCTGATTTCACTGCAGCGTTCCGATCGGGTCGGCGATGAAATTCAACGGGTAATCGCCGATATCATTCAAAATGAAATTAAAGATCCGCGGCTCCCGGCCATGGTATCTGTTGTTGAAGTTCGCGCGTCAAGAGATTTGTCTCATGCGCATGTCTATATCAGCGTGCTTGGCGATGAAAAAGCCAAGAAGGATTGCGCCGCCGCGCTGCGCAGCGCAACTGGTTTTATCCGCAGGGAAATTACCAGCCGGATTCGCCTGAGGGTTTCTCCGGAGCTGCACTTTGTCTTTGATGACTCCATTGAGCGTGGCATCCGCATGTCGCGATTGATCGATGAGGCCATGGGAGGCCAATCAAAACATGACTGATATTTTAAATCAGATTGCCGGTCAGCTGTTGGCGTGCCAAAAGCTGGCCGGTTCGATTTATCTTTATCCGCATATCGGGGTTGACGGCGATGCGCTTGGTTCGGCGTTGGCGCTGCTTTTGGCATTGCGCCGGGCCGGGATCAAGGCGAGGTTGCTTTTGGACGAGCCGGTGCCCGACCGCCTCAAGTTCCTTCCGCACCTGGATTTGATCGAGCCTTACGATGAAGCCGATTTGCCGCAATTGACCGCCGATCAGCAGCTGGCTTTGGCCGTAGACTGTGCTGACGGCAATCGGGTCGGCCGCCGTCAGGAGCTCTTTGACCGTGCGCCGAAAGCCGCGGTTCTGGATCACCATGTTTCCGGCGGCGAATCCGGCCATTTGCGCTGGATTGATGCTTCGGCTTCCGCAGTCGGTGAAATCGTCTATGACCTGATTCGCCTGATGGAGAAAAAATTGCAGCTTGCCCTGCTGGACCAGTCTTCGGCAGTCCTTCTGATGACTGCGATCGTTTCCGACACCGGCGGGTTTGTTTATTCCAATACATCAGCCCGGACCTTCCATACCGCAGCCAACCTGATGGGTTATGAAGTCAATTTGCGCCAAATCACCTACCAGTTGTTCGACTTGACCAGCCAGGAACGGCTGCGCCTGATGGGCCGGCTTTTTACGGATGCCCAGTTCAGCCATCAGGGGCGTCTGGTTCTGGCAACAGTCAACCAGCAATTGCTCGAGGAATATGGAGCCACGGACGGCGACCTCGAAGGCGTGGTTGCCCATCTTCGCAATGTCGGGGGCGTCGAGGTGGCCTTCCTGATCCGGGAAATGAAAGATGGAACCTTGCGGGTCAACATACGCAGCAGCGACCGGTTCAATGCCTCGGATTTTGCCCGGTTATTCGGCGGCGGCGGCCATGCCAAGGCGGCCGGTCTGCAGTTCGATAAAATGTCAATGTCTGAAGCTGCCCGGCGGATTCTCGCGAAGGCAGGTGAGTGGCTATAAACCAGGAAGATAGGCATGATTCCGGTTTGATACTGATTAACAAACCCCGCGGGATGACTTCTTTCGGGGTTGTTTCTCGATTGCGGCGGCTTACCGGGATCCGGCGGATTGGCCACACCGGCACACTGGATCCGTTTGCGGATGGGCTGCTGCCTGTTTGCATCGGCCGGGCGACCGCAGCGGTGCAATTCATGGATGGCTACGACAAGACTTACCAGCTTGGCATTGAATTCGGCCGGGCTACCGATACGCAGGATCTGACCGGTCAGACGGTTTTTGAACATGACTTGACCGATGCCGAGAAAAAGCATCTTTCCGACACCTGTTTTATCGACCTTTACCGGTCTGTTGAACAGCTGATCGGGCAAAGGCAGCAAACTCCGCCGATGTATTCCGCCGTGAAAATCGACGGCCGACCGCTTTATGAATATGCCCGCCGCGGGCAGACCATCGAGCGGAAAAGCAGACTGATCCGAATTGACCGGGCTTTGGTTACTTCGGTCAGCCTGGATGGCGTTTTTAAAGCCAGCATTGTCATTGGCTGTTCCAAAGGCACATACATCCGCACGATTGCAGATGATCTGGGACGTGAGCTTGGTTTTGGCGCGCACGCTGCCAGCCTGACCCGGCTTCAATGCGGGCCGTTCAAACTGGAGCAGGCTCAGGACCTGGAACAGCTTTTCGCCTGGCGGGAGAATTTCCCGGATCAGCCATCCTTCAGGCGGTATCTGGCCGAGCAAAAGATATTATTGCCGATCGATCTGGCTTTCAGTGATTTTCCCAATATTGATTTGCCCAAAACAGAAGCTGTTCGCTTGATTCAGGGTCAGCCGGTTTGGCTTTCAGCAGAAGAGCTGACCGGGCAGCTTCCTGATTTTAACCTTGACGGGCCAGTTGTGGTTAACAGCGAAGAGCGGCTGATTGCCGTTTGCCGTTTGCTTGAAGAGTTTCCTTTAGGTATTCGGCTTAAAACAGAAAGGGTGTTGATCGACCTTGCAGATTTTCAACAAGCCTGACGAGACGCTTGCCAAGCTCGAGCGCGGCGTCGGCCTGGGTTTTTTCGACGGCGTGCATCGCGGCCATCTGGAATTGATCCGGACTCTGGTTTTCAGATGCGGGCAGCAAAAACTGCTGCCGGCAATTTTTACATTCCCTTCGCATCCGGAAACGGTCCTGTTTCCTGATGATCCATTCACCAGTTACCTGAGCACCTTAGAGGAACGCATGGAACGATTGGCTGAAAACGGGATCGAAGAGACCCACTTGCAGCCCTTTGACGAGGATTTCGCCAAAATTGAGCCGCAAGATTTCCTTGACCGGTTTTTGGGCGAACGGTTGCAAGCCCGGTTGATTGTGGTCGGCCAGGATTACCGTTTCGGGTTTAAAGGGCAGGGTGATGTGGCTTTCCTGCAAAAATGGGCAGAAGAGCGCGGCATTGAAGTGATTGTTATCCAAGAGGTTTGCTTGCTGGGTGAAAAGGTATCGAGCTCCCGGATTCGCGATGCGATCGGGGAGGGGGATTTAAGCCTGGCGGAAAGCTTGCTTGGCAGGACATACAGAATAAGCGGCGTGGTGATGGCCGGCCGGGGTCTCGGCCGCCAAATGGGATTCCCTACAGCCAACATCATGATGCCTTCCGATCTGGCTTGCCCGGCGTATGGCGTTTACGCCACCCGGACGCGAATCGGCGACCGGGTTTATGATTCAGTGACCAATATTGGACTTAGGCCGACCGTCGATCAAAAAATGCAGCAACCGCTGATTGAAACCTTTTTGTTTGATGCCGAGCTATCCTTATATAACCAGACGGTTCAGGTTGAATTTTTGCAGAAAATCCGGCCTGAACGCCAATTCGGTTCTTTGCTGCAACTTGGCGCTCAGGTCAGGGAAGACCTGCAAACGGTTCGGCAATGGCATCTGACTGCTGAAAAATGCTTTGAGAAAGCCAGGATATCCGGCATTCCCCTTTATCTTTTGCCAACGCAGCGTTTCGCCCAATCTGCGCTTTACCTGATCTTCTATAGCCCGCTTGAGCCGCGGCGCGCCACCTGCCAGAACCTTTTGCTGCGGGTGCTGACGGCCAGCTGCCGCCGCTATCCAAGCCGGACCAGCCTGGCCGCAGCGATGGATAATCTTTACGGCTCTTCGATCGAGGCGAATTTTGAAAAGCAGGGCGATCTTCAGATCATGAATCTTTCAGCAGAGGGATTAATGAGCTGGACCGACGGATCGTCGCCTTTCCGGGATACCTGCAGCTTGCTTTTCGACCTGCTGTTTGAACCTTTGCTGGATGATGACGGCCTGTTCGATGAAACGACAGTTGAGGCGGAACGTCAGAATCTGATTCTGGAACAGGCTGCCCGTGAAAACGACCGGAGCAAATATGCCTATGACCACTGCCTGTCTTTATTCTGCGGCGACCAGGTCCAGGGCATTTCCCCGGCCGGCGATCGCCAGATGCTCCTTGAGATTACCCGGCCGGAACTGATGGCGGCTTACGAGGATCTGCTCCATCATGTAAAGATTTCCCTGTTCCTGGGCGGCCGGATCGATTCCGCCTGCATCGAGGTTTGCCTGGCAGGCCTCAGGCGTTTCCCCGAATCTTCACGCCCGGCTTTTTGCCCGGCTCAATACCCTTCGCCGTTTCTGCCTTCTGCGCCAGCCAGCGTTGTCGAACATAAAAATGTCGAGCAGGCCAGGATCGTCATGGCCTTTTATGGCCTGCCGCCCTATTTCAGCAATCAATCAATCGTCGCCACGATTTTCAACAGCATGCTTGGCGGTGATGTTCATTCCCTGCTTTTCGATGTGGTGCGGGAAAAGCTTGGCTTGGCCTATAGTGTTTATTCTTTGAACCAGCGGTATCTTTCGGCTTTGTTTGTCATGGCCGGCGTTGCCGTTGACCGGATTGAACCTGCTGTTGAAGCTGTTTTGCAGCAATTGGCCAACCTGGCTTCCGGACAATTCGAACGCTCACTTTTCGATCGCGCACGCCAGATGATCGAAACGGCCATTTTGTCGGTAACCGACGATCTTTCCCTGATGCTCGGCCAGCAGATCAACGGGCAGCTGTGCGGACGGACCCTGACGCGTCAGGAATCCTTAAGCTTGCTCAAGGCGGTCGAACCCGATCAGATTATCGCTCTGGCCAGGCAAATCAAATGGAACACCTGCTATGTTTTGACCAGTCCGGATCAACATCCTCTATTGCCGGCCCTGGACGATCGAAACACAAAAAGGAGGGCCGATCATGAATCAAGTCGCGCTTGAATCCCAAATGAATTTGCCGGCCGGGTTTCACTGCCAGGAGACCCGTGATTCTTTAACGGGCAAGATCCTGCGCACCTATCGCCATCGCAGCGGCCTGATGATCAAAGTCCTGCCCAGGCCCGGATTTTCCAAACGTTTTGCGGCGATCACCATTCCTTATGGTTCCATTCACACAACCTTCGGCGATGGCCAGAAAACCTGGCACGTGCCGGCAGGAACGGCCCATTTTCTTGAACACTGCATTTTCAGCCGTGATGATGGCGGCGGATTATTAGGGAAATTATCCGAGTTGGGCGCTTCTGCCAATGCTTATACGTCCCACAGCCACACCATGTATTATTTTTCAGCTGTCCAGCATTTCGAAGAGGCGCTGGAAATTTACCTGGATGCTGTTTCAAATCCTTATTTGGAAGAAGACCGGGTTGAAGCCGAAAGGCCGGTCATTCTGGCCGAACTCGACCAGTACCGGGATGATCCGGACACCCGCTGCTTTATGAACCTGATAGAAAACCTTTACGTGACTCATCCGGTTCGCCAGGACATCGGCGGCACCGCCCAATCGGTTCAGACCATCACCAGCGGCGATCTGAAAACGGTCTGGCGGCATTTTTACCAGCCCGACAGATTTTCTCTGACCCTTGCCGGCGATTTTGACGAGAAACAGTTGCTTTTAAAGCTGGCTGCCCGCTTGGAGTCTGATGGCAAAAACAAGCCGGATCGAAGGGAAGCCCGGATTATTCTGCCTGCCGAGCCAGCCCGGCCGGGTTCGGCCATGGGGCAGCTTTCGATGGATGTGGCCACGGCATCCTTTTTGGTGGGAATCAAAGATCCCGAACTTGTTCCAGGGCATGAGCTGACCGGCCGTGATTTGGTTAAGCGGCAACGAGCGGCCAGGCTTCTTTTCGACACCTTGCTTTCTCCGGTATCGCCGCTTTATGATTCGCTCTATGCGGATGGCCTGATCAATGACTCCTTTGGCTTTCATTACGCCTGTGAGGAAAGTTTTGCTTTTTTGACCTGCGGTGGCGAATCAAATCAGCCTGAGGCTGCCGCTGCGGCTCTCTGTGAACGCTTGATCCGCCATTTCCGCGAAGGAATTGACCCGGCGCTGTTCGAGATTCAAAAACGGGCAGCCGCGGGAGATTTCGTCCGCTCCCTGGATTCGGTCGAACATTGCGGCATGGTCCAGGCCCAGTGCAATCTCTATGGAATTGACCTCTTCGATTATCCCGAGCTTTATGATAAGATGAGTAGTGCAACCGCCAGCAGCATGATGAGTTTTCTTACGGATCCATCCTGCTATTCGGTTGCGATACTTCATCCATTGGAGGTGACTGCATCAAATGAATCCTGATTTTCTGGTTGATTTCCCCGGCCTTGGCATCCAGGATCTGCCGGTTGGCCGCGTTGCTTTCTCGGTTTTCGGCTTGCCGGTCTATTGGTATGGTTTGCTGATCGCTTTTTCGATCATCCTTTGCATGCTGCTGGCGATGCGGCAGGCAAAGTCGTTCCAGCTGACTGCAGACGACATCATGGATACCTTTATCGTGCTCATCCCTTTGATGATCGTCTTTGCCCGGCTATATTACGTGGCTTTCACCTGGAAAGAGTATGCTTCGGACTGGAAACTGATCTTCAACACCCGGCATGGCGGACTGGCTTTTTATGGAGGCGTTCTTGGCGGGGCGCTCGGTATTTTCCTGATCACCCGTTTGAAAAAAATTCCGGTCTCCAGGATTTTGGATTTTCTGGTCGTCTATGTGCCGCTAGGTCAGGCGCTCGGCCGCTGGGGCAATTTTTTCAACCAGGAGGCTTTTGGCAACAACACGACATTGCCGTGGGGCATGTACAGCGAGTCTGCCAACGGCGCCAGCAGCGGCACTTTTGAATACCTTACCTATATTCTGCAAAAGGATCCGACGCTCAAAATCGTTCCCGGCAATCCGGTCCACCCGACCTTCCTCTATGAATTCATTGCCAACCTGCTGATTTTTGTCGTCCTGCTCAGGATCCGAAAATCAAGCAAAACGCCTTTTACCACAACCCTGTGGTATTTGCTGCTTTATGGGTTTGTCCGCTTTTTCGTGGAAGGCATCCGCACCGATCCCTTGCTGATCGGCGACACGTCGATCAGGGTATCCCAGTTGCTGTCGGCACTGATGGTCGCTGGCTCGATTTTGGCGCTGGTCGCCCTGAACCGCCGCCGGCAGCGTCAGGAACTGGCAGCTGCCCTGGCTGAGGACGCGGCCCCGCTGCCGCCAACTAATGAAAATACCGGCGAATCAGCCGATTTTGTGGAAATTGCCGATCAGAAATCTGAACAAAATCCATCAGACGATGATTCGACCAACAAAGACTGATGTCCAGCACCGGCTTTGAACAACTCAAAAAAGAGACCTATTTCAGCGCCATGGATTATTGGCTTTTAATTCCGGTGCTGATTATCTCCCTGATTGGCATAACGGTACTGAACAGCGTTCTCTCCGACGGCTTTGGCGACAAGTACCCCATGAATTTCTACAAACAGGGCGGCGCGGTTTTGATCGGATTGCTGATCGCCTTGCTGCTGTGCCTGATTGAGGTTCCGACCCTGCGGCTGGTTGGCTGGTCGATTTACGGCGCAAGCATTGTTTTGCTTGTCGCGGTTCTGGTGGACGGATCGTCCAAGGTCGCGCAGTGGGGCGCCGACAGTTGGCTTGAATTGCCGCTGATCGGTTCCTTTCAGCCCTCCGAATTGACCAAGATCGGCCTGGCCATGACCTCGGCCATGCTGTTCGAGGCGATCGATAATCATCGGCTGAAATTTTGGCAGGGCGGTCTTTTGATGTTGCTCCTGTATGCCGTTCCCGTTGGCCTGATCATGCTTCAACCGGATTTTGGAACGACAATGGTGATTATCGTCATGTTCCTCAGCATGCTGTTCATCTGGGGCCTGCGCTGGCGCTATGTGCTCCTGGGCGGCTCGGGAATGGTCATCATGGTGCTTTTGGCCTGGTTTTTCTATTTCAGCGATTATCAGAAGGCTCGCATCATCACCTTCCTTTACCCTGGCAGCGACCCGTCGGCTTCCTACAATCTGCTCCAGTCCAAACTGGCAATAGCCGTCGGCGGCATTACCGGCAGCACGCGCGGCACCCCGGTTCATGTGCCCGTCAAAGAAGCTGATTTTATTTATACGGCTGTTTCGGAGCATATGGGATTTATTGGGACAACCGCGCTTTTGATCCTGATTTTCTTTTTCCTGGCCCGCTGCCTGTATGTCGCTTCTAAAGTCAAACAGAATAAGCCGGCCTTGTCCCTGATGCTGGTTGGCCTTTGCTCAGCCCTTGCCTTTCACTTTATTGAAAATCTGGGCATGTGTGTCGGCCTGCTGCCGATAACCGGCATACCGTTGCCTTTTGTCAGTCTTGGCGGCACGGCAATGATTGTCAATTTTTTAGCGCTTGGCGTGATTTTAAGCATTTCAATGGATCGGAATCTGACCGAAAAATAGCTCGGGAACAGATCAGATCGTTTGATTCGATTTGTGAAAAATTTTTAGTAAACGGTTTATAACGGGGGATTTTCTGATGGACGGCGTCCATGATTGAATCCTCCTTTTTTCATCCGCGGAACAGAACATAAGTTCCTGATCAGACAACAAAAATATTACATTTTAATTACACTTGGCTGACTATACCCTGGTTGGTTGAATTCGAACCCAGGGCAGTGTACAATAACATTTAAGTGGGGAAAAGTAGGGCAAAATATTACAATTGTGGTAATATGTGGTGAAAAAACAGAAATTCGCGGCTCATCAGCTGATCAAGACCGCGGCATGAAGGAGAAGCAGCAGACAAATGGCAAGATTTACGCATACAATCGATGCCAAAGGCCGAGTGTTCGTACCAGCCAGACTACGGGACAGTCTGGGTGCTTCTTTAATCGTGACGCTTAGTCTGGATGACGGCTATCTTTCCGCCTATACGCCGGAAAGCTTTCGCTTGATCCGCGACCAGATCGGCCAGTTGTCCGGCACAGATCCCGCAGTTCGACGGTTAAAACGGACAATCATCGGCGAAGCGATGTCCTGCGAGCTTGATGCCCAGGGCCGAATCTCGATCAGCGATGAACTCTGGTCGCATATTGGTGTCCACCCTGGCGAAGAAATTTGCTTTATTGATATGTTTGATAAATTGGAAATCTGCTCCAAATCCTTCTATCAAAAACAGAAGGAGGAGCAGGTCTCGCTTGCTGGTGTAGACCTGTCACGTTTCGATGTCAAAGGTATCTGATTTTGCACATTTGCCGGTGCTTTACCAACCGGTTTTGGATATGCTGGCCTTGCGGCCGGATGGCATTTACATCGACTGCACGCTTGGCGGCGGCGGCCATTCAGCCGGCATCCTGGAGATGCTTGGCGAAAAAGGCCGGCTGATTGCTCTCGACCGTGATGAAGATGCTTTGGCGGCAGGAAGCCAGCGCTTGGCGGCAGTGAACAGCCAGGCATCCTGGCAGGTTGTGCACAGTAATTTCACCAGTCTGCCCAGCGTCCTGCAGGACCTCCAGGTGTCTGGAGTGGACGGCATTCTGGCTGACCTGGGCGTTTCGTCCTGGCAGCTGGATCAGGCTGATCGCGGTTTTGGCTACAGCACGGACGGCCTTCTGGACATGCGCATGGATCAGAGTTTTGGCCCGACTGCCGCTGACGTGGTTAACTCGTACAGCGAAGCGAATTTGATCAGAATTTTGCGTGAATATGGCGAAGAACGCTATGCGGCCAAAATTGCCGCCGCCATCGTAACCTATCGCAACCACCAGCCTTTTCGGACGACCACGGAGCTGGCAGACCTTGTGATCAAAGCCATGCCCAAAGCCGGCCGCCAGGAAGCCCAGCATCCGGCCCGCCGAACCTTCCAGGCTGTGCGGATCGAGGTCAATCAGGAATTGGCCGCAGTCGAAACCTTGCTGGCGGAGGCTCCCAAGCTTTTAAACGACGGCGGTCGGATTTGCATCATCACTTTTCATTCCCTGGAAGACCGTCTGGTCAAAGAAGCCTTCCGCCGACTGGAAAACCCCTGCACCTGCCCGCGCGAATTCCCGATTTGCATTTGCGGCAAAAAACCGCAAGGCCGCGTCGTGACCCGTCGGGCCATTACCGCCGATCCGGCGGAACAAAAAAGCAATCCTCGCTCCCGCAGCGCAAAATTACGTTGCTTCGAGCGGCAAATCAACTGAAAGGAGGTGGACCGTCTTGACTGAATACTATGGCAATTTGGCACTGCAGCGCAGACGACCCACCGCAACAAAAGCAATAAAGCGCCCGGCTTCTGCAAGCCGGCTTGATATTAAAACCAGAAGAATTCCCGTAACCGCCACCCTGGCTCCGGAACAGACCAGCCTTGCCAAGGCCAAAGCGATTCGCCGTTCGCTGGCCAGGCAGCGCCTGAAAATGCTCATGGGCATTTTAGCAATCGTTTTTATGCTTACGGGTATATTTGCCCTGGTCGTTTACCGGCAGGCCATGATCCTGGAAATGAATTTTGGCAATCTCGCCGTGGAAAGGCAAATCGCCAAAATCAATCAGGAATGCAGCCAGATTGAAGAGTCATTGGCTCAAAAAACCAATCTGGACCTGATCCGCCGCCAGGCAGTTGAAAAACTCGGGCTTCAGGATCCGGCCCGGCGGCAGATCGTATCTGTGGTCATTCCGGATTCCGACCGGGTGGTTTACGCATCGGCAGGAACCAGCAATCCGGATGACGAAGTTTATCTGGCCAATATTTTTTCAACCCTTGAAGGCTATTTTAAAACATTGAACCAGCAAAGGCAGGGCGATTGATTTGCGGGGACGGGATGACCGCCATCAGGAATTAGATCAGCACCTTTACCGGGCAAGAGAACGCCAGCTGCGACAGCAGCCGCCGCCAGGCGTTTCCCGCGGCGGAACCGGCGTGAGGGCCAGCCGCCAGCGCCCGGCAAAAGCTCATCACAGCCATCGGCGCGGCGTGGTCGTTTTGTGCGTTGGCTTGCTCCTTTTTGCATCTTTCCTGATTTACAGGCTTTACCAGATTCAAATCGTGGACAATGATTTGAATGCCAAACTGGCCGCCAGCCAACATTACAAAAATATCCCGGAGTATCCCCGCCGCGGCCAGATCATGGACCGCAACGGGGTTGAACTGGCCGGCACCACCTATGTTTACCGGATCGGCATTACCCCCAAGGACATGCGGTCAATTACCAAGAAAATCACCTCGGATGAAATAGCTGCCAAAATTGCCGAGTGTCTTGGCCTGGAAAAAAGCGCGGTTGCCGCGGAAATGGCCAAGACCGACAAGTCGTATATCCAGCTCAAAAAGGATGTGCCGCGGGCAGAGGCGGAAGCCCTCAAAGCTTATATCAAAGAAGCCGACATTGGCGGAATCAGGATCGATTCCGAACCTCGCCGCTATTATACCAACGGGACTTTGGCCAGCCAGGTGATCGGCTATACGCGCTTTAGCGATGAGCAGCTGATCGGGCAGCTGGGGATCGAACTTGAATACAATACGATCCTAACCGGCGAGCCGGGCTACACTTACGTGGAAACCGACAACTACAGCAACAAAGGCGTACTGCCTTTCTCGGTCCCGACCAGTTTGCGGGCCAAAGACGGGGAGAATATCATCCTCAATCTGGATATCAATATTCAGAAAATTGCCCAGGAAGAACTGGCCAACGCAATCAACCTCTATGATATTACATCCGGCGGCACGGTCATTGTCATGAATCCTTACACGGGGGCCATTCTGGCAATGGCTTCCTATCCATACTTCAACAGTTCCGATCCGGCCGCATGCCCTGAGGGAAAGGATGCGAATACCTGGGACAGCACCCAGAAAGCCAGCATCGACTATCTTTCTTCCCAGGTCTGGCGAAACAGGGCCATATCCGACACCTACGAACCAGGATCCACTCTCAAAGCCATCACCGCCTCAGTTGCCCTGGAAGAAGGATTGACCCAGGAAAAGGAAATGATGAATGACGCGCCTCTGCGCCTGTATGACTGGACGATCAATTGCGCCCATGTTGGCGGACATGGCAAAGAGACGATGGAACAAGGCTTCTGGCGTTCGTGCAATCCGATTTTTGCACAACTTTCCATGCGTGCCGGCGTTAGCCGATTTTACGAATACATCCGGGCATTTGGCTTCATGGGTGAAACCGGAATCGATTTGCCCGCCGAAGGAACCGGCATTTTGCACAGCAATCCGACTGAAATTGACATGGCGACATTGTCTTACGGCGAATCGTCGACGGTCACACCGATCCAACTGGCGACCGCTTATTGTGTTTTCGCCAATGGCGGCAATCTGGTTGTTCCCAGTGTAGTCAAGGCCATCACGGACAGCGCGGGCAACATCGTCCGCGAGGTTCAGCCGGAAACAGTCCGCAAAGTGCTGTCCGAAAGCACAACCGCCCGGATCAGGGAACTGCTGAAGGGCGTTGTCCTCTATGGGACCGGCTCTGCCGCGTACGTCGAAGGATATGCCGTTGCCGGCAAAACCAGCACGTCCACAGATGATTCCGGCGACCATACCATCTCTTTTGCCGGATTGGCGCCTGCCGACAATCCGGAAGTCGTTGCCCTGATCGTTATGAACAAACCCAAAGACAAATCGTTGACTTCAAAGGGCGCCAGCAAAGCCTGCGGCCAGATCATTTCCCGCACGCTTGAATACATGGGCGTCAGCCGTGAATACAGTGAATCTGATGTTTCCCGCTTGAACAGGCAAACAGCTGTGCCCGATGTTTCCGGAAAAACCTATGCTGCCGCCAGAAAAGAGCTGGGCGCCCTGGGCTTTTGCGTCGAAGCCGGCGATGCGGCTATGGGGGATTCTACGCTGGTCAAATTTCAATGGCCTGCGGCCAATACGAGTTTGAACAGCAAGGGTCTGGTTATCCTGTATCCGGTCAGCGCACCCGAGGAATCCATGATGGTCATTCCCGACTTTACCGGGAAAAATGTCAATGAATGTCTGCGTTCGGCTGCCGAAAGCGGGCTGAACATTCGCGTGACCGGGGATTGCCTGGGCGTCGCCGTCAGCCAGTCGCCTGCCCCGACTTATGGCAAATCGACCGCGGAAACTTCTGAAACAGCGGCGGCCGGCCAGGCCAATTCGGCGGGGCCGCGCCTGAAACGGGGCAGCATTGTTGAGATTAGCTTCGCGGCTGTTGAAGAAGAGGTTGCTCAAACTGGCGAAACGGAATAAAATGGATTTTTGGCAGACTAATCATGACGGATCCTTTATAAGGATCCGCTAAAAGAGGAAAATGAAATGCAGCTGCAAGATTTGTTAAAAGGACTGGATATACTGGAAAAAGGCGGGGATTTGACGGTGGAGATCGACTCCATTGTTTATGATTCACGCAAAGCCCGGCGGGGCTCTTTATTTGTCTGCGTGGAGGGCTTCATCACGGATGGCCACCAGTATATCGCCCAGGCCCTGTCCCAAGGGGTATCGGCGATTCTTGTGCAAAGAGATGTTCCCGGCCTTTCGGTCCCCTGGGCGAAGATCGGGGATACCAGGCGCGGTTTGGCTCATGTGGCCGACCTCTTTTTCGGCCATCCATCAGGCCGGCTGTCCTTGATCGGACTGACCGGAACCAAAGGCAAAACGACTGCAACCTATATGACCCGGGCCATTCTGGCTGCTTCAGGCCGAAAGGTCGGCCTGATCGGAACCGTTGCCAATATCATCGGCGAAGAAATCACTTATGCCTCGCGGACAACGCCGGAATCTTACGACCTGCAAGCGCTTCTGGATGAAATGACCAGCCGGGGCATGGACAGCTGCGTGATGGAAGTTTCCTCCCAAGGCCTGATGTTGGACCGTGTCTATGGCTGCGAATATGAAGTCGGCGTTTTCACCAATCTCTATCACGATCATATCGGCCCGCACGAACATGCTTCCATGGACGAATATCTCGCCGCTAAATTGCTGCTCTTTGACCGCTGCAAAAATGCCGTGATCAATCGTGACATATCCTGTTACAAGACTGTCCGGGCTGCTGTGAACGGGCCATGCCTGACCTATGGCCTGACATCAGAAGCGGATGTTCAGGCGGCTGATCTGGAAAAAATTGTCGAGCATCAAAGGATCGGAACACGTTTTACGCTGAAAAGCCCCTGGTACGAAGGCCGGGTTTTTGTCGGCATGCCGGGCCGCTTCAACGTTTATAATGCCCTGGCGGCCATTTCCTGCGCCGGGCTCTCCGGCGTGCCGTTTGCCGCGATAAAGGAGGGCCTCGCCGAGATAGCCGTTCCAGGCCGGGTTCAACCGATACCGACGGGCCGGCCGTTTCAGGTGATTGTCGACTATGCGCACAATGCTGCCAGCCTGGAAAATCTGCTGGAGACTTTGCGCGAATATGTAAGCGGACGCTTGATTGTCATCTTTGGCAACGGCGGCGACCGGGCCCGCTCCCGCCGCTTTGAAATGGGCGATGTCGCCGGGCGGCTGGCCGACCTGACGGTAATCACCTCGGATAATCCGCGGACCGAGGAACCCATGGCTATTATCCAGGATATTATAACCGGCATCACGCCGACTGGCGGGCCTTATGAGGTGATACCCGACCGGAAGGAAGCCATCTGGCAAACGATTCGCAAAGCCCGCCCGGGCGATATGGTCGTCATCGCCGGCAAAGGCCACGAAAACTATCAGATTTTCAAAGACCGCACCATTCATTTTGATGATACTGAAATTGCTGCGGCTGCTATTGCCGGTCTGGAGGTAGAAAACCATGCCTGAGTTCAAATTGCAGGATATTTTGGCCTGGACCGGCGGGAAACTGGTTGCCGGGCCCGAGGACGCCTGCTTTGACAATATCAGCACCGATAGCCGGACCATCAAGCCGGGCAGCCTGTTCTTGGCTTTGCGCGGCCAGCAGTTCGACGGCCATCGCTTTTTGAACAATGCCCTGACGGCCGGCGCCAGCGGTTTCGTTATCGAAGATCCGGCTGCCCTGAACGACTTGCCGGATGAAATCAAGAGCCCAAACGGTCCGGCAGCGATTATTCTTACGCCCAATACACTGGCGGCGCTTCAGGACATTGCCGCCGGATACCGCCTGACCTTGACCGGCAAAGTGGTTGGAATTACTGGCAGCGTCGGCAAAACCTCCACGCGCCAGATGATCCGTGCCTGTCTTCTGCCTGCTTTGTCCGTCCACCAGACCTCGGCCAATATGAACAATGAAATCGGCCTGCCGCAAACCCTATTGCAGACCGAGGCCGAAAACCAGGCGGTCATTTTGGAGATGGGCATGCGCGGACCGGGGGAAATAGGCCTTTTGAGCCGTATTGCCCGGCCGGATATCGCCGTTGTGACCTGTATCGGCTTTTCGCATATCGGTCGTCTGGGCAGTCAAGCGGCCATCCTTTCGGCCAAGACGGAGATCGTCGAAGGCCTTTCGCCCGAGGGGCTTTTGATTCTGAATGCAGATGATCCGCTATTGCGCGAATTTGGTCAAAACCTAAAAGGAAAGTATCGCCTGGCTTACATCACAACCAGCCATGAACGCGCGGTGGAATGTTCTTCCGACGCTGCGAACCCTGCTGGCTTTGCTATTTTGGCCGACCAGATCCAGACGTCGGGAGGTCAGACCTTTTTTACTGCCAGCTTGTTTATCGCCGGCAGCTTGCGGCAAAATATCGCTGTCAGCCTGCCGTTCCCGGGTGCCCACCATGTCCTGAATGCCTTGATCGGCCTGGCCGTCGCCCGCGAAATGCAGGTCGATCTGGTCCAGGCTGCCGCCGGGGCCGCTACCTGCCAGAATACTGGCAACCGGCAGCGCATCCTGATGGCCGGAGGGGTTACGATCATGGACGATTCCTACAACGCCAGCCCCGAGTCGATGCTGGCCGCCTTGCGAACCTTGGCTGGCCTGGCTGAAAGCGGCCAAAAAAAGATCGCCGCCCTGGGCGGGATGCTGGAGCTTGGCGAATATGAGGAAGCGGCACATCATGAGCTAGGCGAACAGGTCGCGCGCTGCGGTTTTGATTTGCTTTTGGCTACCGGACCACAAGCTGCAGCGGTTGAACGCGGCGCCCATATGGTTTGCCCGGGTTTGCCGGTTGGATTGTATCCGGACAACATTGCCTTGGCCAACGCTTTATGGCCGCTCCTGTCTCCGGGCGATTTTCTTCTGATCAAAGGATCGCGCGGCTTCGCAATGGAAAAGGTGACCGAATTGATTCTGGAAAAACTGTCAAATGCCGCGACAGTAAAAAACGAGTCTTGCGGCGGCCAAGATGGAGATATAAAGCCATGTTGACCGACTCTTTGTATGCGGCTGCTATTGTCCTGATTTTGACGGTCGTTTTTGGCTTCCTTGGGTTGCCGGTCTTGCGAAGACTGCATGTTGGGCAGACCGTACGGGACGACGGACCGCAAAGCCATTTGAAGAAAAGCGGGACGCCGACCTTTGGCGGCTTGTTTTTCCTGCTGCCGCTAGCGCTTCTGGGAATCTATGCCATATTCCAGGGCAGCAGGCAAAGACCGCTGGCAGTTCTGATCCTCTTGATGCTTGTGTTTGCGGCTGTGGGTTTTCTTGATGATTTTATCAAGGTCCGGATCAGTAAAAAGGGATTGTCCGTCCGGCAAAAAACCGTGATGCTCATGCTTTTTTCAACACTCTTCGTTGTCTATTACTTATGGCTGGAACCGGACCAGGCCTTTTTCCTGATTCCGCTGAGCGGCCAAATCATCACGGTGATCGGTTGGGTAAAAATACCCTATGCCGCGTTTTTGATTCTTTATCTGTTTTTTACCTGCAATGCCGTCAATATCACCGACGGCGTCGATGGGCTCGCCTCTTCGGTAACGGCGATCAGCACGATATTCCTGGGCTGCGCCGGCCTGATATTAAAGACGAAAATGAGCGGCCTTGACTCCGGCATCTGGCTTTCCTGGGCGATTGCCGCTGGCTGTCTCGGCTTTCTGGTTTTTAATCGCCATCCGGCAAAAGTCTTCATGGGTGACACCGGCTCGCAAGCCCTCGGCGCCGGGGTAGCCGGCATTGCCCTGCTTTACGGCGCGCCCTGGCTGATCTTGTTCGTTGGCGTCATTTACATGGCGGAAGCCGGATCGGTCATCATCCAGGTCGCCTATTTCAAAAAAACCGGCGGACGGCGGATTTTCCGGATGTCGCCGATCCACCACCATTTTGAATTGGGCGGCTGGCCGGAAAAGAAAGTTGTCGCTGTCTTTTCGCTGATTACTTTGATCGGCAGCGCGGTTGGACTCTTGTTGCTGCTGTAAAGACGACCATGATGACATTGCTGGAAAAGGGAGGAGCTGCCCCATGAGGAAAGACCCATTTGTCACGTCCAATCAAATGCGCAACCGTGATATCCGCCGCGTCATTGATTCGAGTGAATGGCTGCAGCCGAACCGCCGGATCCACAGCGGATTATTTGTGATTACCCTGATTATGATCTGCTTTGGACTGGTCATGCTCTTTAGCGCGAGCATGAGCGACGCTTATGCGTCAAAATCCGGCAACTCGATGTATTATGTAATCAAGCAAGCCGGCATCACCGCCATGGGCCTGATCGCCGCGCTTTTCGTCGCGATCCTTGTGCCGGTCCGGCTTTTTGACCATTTCTGGATTTCCCTGGCGCTTTATGGCATGACTTCAGGCCTGCTGGTCTATGTCAAATTATTTGGCAAGGTAATCAACGGCGCCCGCCGCTGGGTCAATCTCGGCATTGATTTTCAACCGTCGGAACTGGCCAAGCTGACCATGATTTTATGCTTTGCCGGCTATACGTCAATGATCCGCCGGCAAAGGGCCCGCGGCAAGTTGCGTTTCCGGTCGCCCCTGCGCCAGTTCCTGGCTGACGGCTGGCTGGACATCCTGCTTCCGGCCAGCGCCCTGATGGTCTGGATCGGGTTGATCGTCTGGCAGCCGCATGTTTCCTGCGCCATCATCATGTGCTTTTTGTGCCTGACCATTTTTTTGGCCGCCGGAATACGCTGGCGTTCCTGGGTCAGCGCCTTGACGCAATTATTAGTGATCCTCCTGGTCATTGCAGTCCTTTTTGCCGCAATGCTGCCGTTTTTGAACGCTTTCAACCTGCAAGACGGTATTCTGTCCAATTTCAAGCATGTGACCGAACGTGTCAATACTTTCATGAATCCGGACGAAGCCAGCTCGGATGACACCTACCAGATCGACCAGTCGATCATAGCCATCGGTTCGGGCGGACTGACAGGCGTTGGGCTTGGCGAGGGCCGGCAAAAATACAACTATCTTCCGGAACCCTACAATGACTTCATCTTTGCGATTATCGGCGAAGAACTCGGCTTGATCGGAACCGTCATCGTGCTGTTGCTGTTCATCATGTTCATGCTGATCGGCGTTGGAATCACGCTTCGGGCAGCCAACTCTTTTGCCGCCATTTTAGCCGGCGGCTATACCATGCTGATCAGCATTCAGGCCTTGCTCAACATTGCGGTCGCAACCCGCTCCATGCCGTCGACCGGCATATCCTTGCCGTTCTTCAGTTATGGCGGGACATCCAATCTCTTTTTTTTGATGGCGATCGGTTTGATTCTGGCAGTGTCCAGAACTGGACAGCGCAATTCCCGTGAACTGGTTCAAGTTGGCCAAAACAATTCCGAAAGGCCGGAAGGATCACGATGAGCGATTTGCGTTTCCTCTTGGCCGGCGGCGGGACCAGCGGCCATATCAATCCGGCGCTGGCCATAGCCGAACAGATCAAGCAAGACCACCCGACTGCTAAGATCCGGTTTTGCGGTACAGCGCGGGGGATCGAGAGCAATATTGTTTCCCGGGCAGGTTTCGAGTTTACGGCAATCCGCGCCCGGGGACTGCCAACCCGGCCGTCGCCGGAGATGGTTCGGGCCCTGGCCGATTATCTGGCCGGACGGCGGCAGTGCCGGCAGTTGCTGAAAGAATACCGGCCCAATGCCGTCATCGGGACCGGCGGCTATGTCTGCAGTCCGGTTGTGGCGGCAGCGGCGAGCCTTGGCATTCCGGTGCTGCTTCACGAGCAGAATGCGTTTCCCGGCAGGTCAAACCGGCTGATGGCCAGGCGCAGCCAGGCTGTCTGCATCAGTTTTCCGGGCACCGAACGCTATTTCCCGAAAGGAACACCCATTACCTTGACCGGCAATCCGGTGCGCGGCCTTTTTTTTCATCAGAACCGCCAGACTGCCCGCGAAGAATTAGCCCTGGACCAACAACAGCCGGTCATCCTGGTTTTGGGCGGAAGCCTTGGCGCCCGTACGCTGAATCAGGCTGTTCTGGGTTTAGCGGACAACTTTGCCGAAGACTTTGCAAAAGGCTCCGAACTGCCGCCCCGAATCATCCTGGCCGCCGGCAAACAGCATTTTTCGTCCGTTCAGGCCGCTGGCCAAACCAAATCCTGGCTTCTTGTCCAGGAATATATTTATGATATCCACCGCTACATGGCAGCAGCAGACCTGGTGGTCTGCCGTGCCGGGGCGATAACCTGCGCCGAATTGGCGGCTCTCGGGCGCCCGTCGATTCTTGTGCCTTACCCGTATGCTGCCGGCGATCATCAGACCTTCAATGCCAGAGCTCTCACGGATGCCGGCGCAGCTGTGCTTTGCCCGGACAGCCAGTTAAATCCTGCCTGGCTTCTTGAAACGTTGAAAAAGTTGTTCGGCGGCCACGATCGCCTGACACAGATGGGCCGGGCCGCGTCTGGCCTGGCCAGGCCAGACGCAGCAGAAGCGATCTGCCGCCGGCTTTACGAGATTATGCGATGAGCCAGGTTAAACGACATCGAAGCCTGCCGCGATTTTTGCTGCCGCTCCTCGTCCTGGCTTTTGCCGCGCTTCTGGTTTGGCAGCTTCCGTTTTTTCACCTGCAGCAGGTGGAAGTTACGGAATTGCGCAGCCTGAATGAAGACGCCGTGATTAAAGCCAGCGGACTTGATGAAGGCCAGCATTTGTTCCTGGGGCTAGGCGGCTCGTTTAATCAGATCATCCATTTGCGCTATCCCAATGTCGAAACCAATTTGACCAAAGCCTTCCCGGTTATCAAATCAGCCACGGCGCAGCTGCGGTTCCCCGGGAAAATCAGCCTGTCCATTGTGGAAAGGCTTGAAGTGGCCTATGTTTCAATACCCGACGGCTGCGTGATGATCGACAAGGAGGGCGTAGCCCTGAAAATCCTTACGGAGAAACCGGGCGATATTCCGATATTCGAAGGCGTGACGGTAACTTCGCTGATTCTTGGCCAGCCGCTGGAAGTTGATGTTCCAACGGCAATGAATAGTGCAATTACCTTGATGGGTGCTATAATTGATGCAGACAAAGATACCCGCACGAAGGACTGCCTGTTGCCCCAGATCCGCAAGATCCGGCCGATCAGCGGCCGAAAGCTTTATTTGACGGTCATCTTGCCCAATACCGGCGAAGAGATGAGCGTCTTGGCTGAAACCGGGCAAAATCAAACCGAAGATATGCTGTGGCTGAGGTTTGCCCTGATGCAGGGCGCTTTTGACAGCCAGGGCAAAGGGGTTCTGGATCTGACCGGCAATCGCAAGACGTTTACGCCGGATTAAAGGAGGACTATCTCATGTTTCCACTGATTGGCCTGATCGTCGGCCTGATCATCGGTCTGCTCTTGAACCTTGATATTCCCAATGCCTATTCCTCTTACGTAGCAGTCGGCATTCTGGCCGTTCTGGATTCTGTGATCGGAGCCTTGACGGCGAATTTGCAGAACCGTTTCAATATCCGGCTTTTCATCACGGGATTTATCGGCAACAGCGCGATTGCCGTTGCGTTGGCCGCCCTGGGCGATCAGCTCAATCTTCAGCTTAGCCTCGCGGCGGTATTTGCCTTCGGCAACCGGATTTTCCTTAATTTTTCGGTTATCCGCCGCCTTATGCTCGAACGCTGGGACAACCGGCATAAATCCAACCAGCCGCCATCGGCTGCGTAAAAATGGCTTTGTCAAGATATTGTAAGCAGAATTTAAAAAAACACTAAATATTGTTGTACCCTTTGTCATCTTAGTGTAAAATTGGATAATAATGGATCGAATCCATTTGGAGAAAATTAAGAGCTTCCTGCAGGCGCAACAAGAAGGCGGAGGAAGTGTGAGATCAACAGCTGGCTGGAACAGCCGGAAGAATGGAATATTATATGGCTGAGAGGGGATGTTGACTTGTCCGATTATAAAATGGGCTTTGGCATGGATAATGATCATTTTGCGACCATCAAGGTCATCGGAATCGGCGGCGGCGGATGCAACGCTGTAGACCGGATGATCGACGGGGCGATTCAGGGAATAGAGTTTATTACGGTTAATACGGATAATCAGGCTTTACTTAGAACAAAAGCCAACAACCGCATTCAGATCGGGGAGAAAATCACCCGCGGTCTGGGCGCCGGAGCCAATCCGGAAATCGGCGAAAAAGCGGCGACCGAATCCAAAGACGAAATCGGGCAGCTGATCCGGGGGACGGACATGCTGTTTATTACGGCTGGAATGGGCGGCGGCACCGGCACCGGCGGCGCGCCGATCATTGCCCAGATTGCCCGGGAGCTTGGCATCCTGACTGTCGGCGTTGTTACCCGGCCATTTCGTTTTGAAGGCTCCCGCCGGATGCAGAATGCTGAAAGAGGCATTCGCGAACTGGAAAAATATGTAGACTCCCTGATCGTGGTTCCCAATGACAAATTGCTGGAAATCGCATCGGATGACACCTCCCTTGACGAGGCGTTCAACCTGGCCGATCAGGTTCTCAAATACGGCGTGTCAGGCATATCGGACCTGGTTGCGGTTCCCGGCCTGATCAATCTCGATCTGGCGGATGTCCGCCGGATCATGACCCAGGCTGGCGTCTGCCACATGGGCATAGGCCGCGCGTCCGGCGAAGGGCGTTCTTCGGCCGCCATCCGTCAGGCGATCAACAGCCCGCTCCTGGATACAACGATCGATGGCGCCCGCGGGGTCATCATCAATTTCACCGGCGGCCGTGACATGAAGATCCGCGAAGTCGATGAAGCCGCATCGGTCGTCCGTGACGCCGTATCGCCTGAAGCCGATATCATTTTCGGCGCCGTAATCGATCCGGAAATGAATGATGAAATCATGATTACCGTGATTGCCAGCGGCTTTGACCGCGAGAACATGCCTGCCCAAAACAAGGCTGTCCTCGGCCAGGCCAACGCGCGCGCCGGCGCTTTTAACCAAAATCCGGTGCCTCAGGCAGCGCCGTCGATGGCTTCCGCCGTTTTAGCGGCGCAACCGGCAGCACAACCGGCGCAGACGGTCAATGAAGTCAGCGCTGTGCCGGATTTCCTTTCCAGTGCTTTCACAATGCCGTCGTCAGAATCAGAACCGCCGCATTCCAGCGAGACCGGCTTTCATACGGTAGGCCAGGTCGAGATTCCGATCGAAGGCAGCCTTTTTACCGGCCTTCCTTTTCAGCAGATTAAAGAGCAGCCCAAGCCGGCAGTAAATGAAGCGCCGGCTGCCGCAGTCAAGCAACCTGCGCTTTCTGCTGCAGTTCCCGCAGCTTCCGAAAAATATGCTCCGGCGGCCTCGAGCCATGAAACACCGCGGCATGAACCGGAAAATGCCGGCAAGCATGAAAAGAAAACCGGCAGGATCCTGCCCTGGTTTCTTCAGGACAATGAAAGCCGTTTTCAGGATTGATTAATCTAAAGCCAGGAGGAGACCGCAATGCGTTGCCCCTTTTGTGGCCATGATGAAGACCGTGTAATTGATTCGCGTCCTTCGGACGAAGGATCTGCGATCAGGCGGCGCCGGGAATGCATTTCCTGCGGCGCAAGGTTTACGACTTATGAAAAAGTTGAAAACCTGCCCTTGCTGGTCATTAAGAAGGATGGAACCAGAGAGCCTTTCAATAGAGAAAAATTAATGTCCGGCATTCTGAAAAGCTGTGAAAAAAGGCCTGTATCGACCATGCAAATCGAAGGCCTGGTCAATTCAATCGAAGCACAGACTCAAAATTCGCTCAAACGGGAAATTTCTTCACGCGATATCGGTGAAATGGTGATGGAAGGGCTCAAGCAAATCGATGAAGTCGCCTATGTCCGTTTTGCTTCGGTCTACCGTCAATTTAAAGACGTCAATTCGTTTTTGGAAGAACTGAACGACATGCTGAACAAATAGCTTGGAAAACAACTGAAATAAATGAAGCGGAGGCTGATGTGACCATGAAGAAAGCATTAATTGTCGATGACGATCCCAATATCAGCGAACTGCTGCGCCTGTATTTTGACAAAGACGGCTTTGCCGTCATCAGTTGCCTCGATGGTGAAAAAGCCTTTGATACGTTTGTTCAGACTTCACCGGACGTCATCATCCTTGACTTGATGCTGCCGGGCAAAGATGGCTATGACATCATGCGGGAAATCCGCAAGATTTCCGATGTGCCGATTTTGATGCTGACAGCGCGGGGCGACACGCTCGACAAGGTTGTCGGCCTTGAGCTGGGCGCAGACGATTATATTCAAAAGCCATTCGAGCCCAAGGAATTGCTGGCTCGGGTCAAAGCGGTGCTGCGGCGGTATGAAACCAGCCAGGAGTCCTATCGGTTTGGCGGCGAAAAAGAGTCTGCCGGGGAATGCGCCGAATATCCGGGTCTGAAAGTCGACAAATCCCGTTACACGGTTCAGGTCAACGGCCAGGAAATCGATATGCCGCCCAAAGAGCTTGAATTGCTGTTTTTTTTGGCTACTCATCCCAATCGGGTGTTTACCCGCGAACAGCTTTTGGAAAATGTCTGGGGTTATGATTTTTATGGCGAATCGCGGACTGTCGATGTCCATATCAAGCGGATTCGCGAAAAAATAGAAACGGACGGCACCCTTCAATCCTGGCAGATCAAGACGGTCTGGGGTGTTGGCTATAAATTTGAAACAGCCTGACAGGAAGCTTTATTATGCATAATCCCCATTTGATCCGATCGGTCTATGCAAGGACCATCATGCAATTGACGCTGGCCATTTTGATCGTATTCAGCGCGTTGGGCTTGGTTTATTACACCATTGCCTCAATGAGCAGCCAGCGTCAACAGGTTGACATGCTCCTTTCCGGCGCTCAGACCATTTCGGAAGTGATCGCCAATGAAATGGATTCCAGCGGCGAGATCAGCGATCCTGAGGTGATCAGCTACATTTCTTTTACCGCACGTTCGACCGGCGCCATCGTCTGGGTCGTCAATTATGCCGGCGAAATTGTCTTGAACACGGGCATTCCTGGGGAAGCAGCCAGGCAAATGACAAAAACGAGCCGCAACTATTATCAACTGCAAGCCCGTTTTCTGGCAACGATGGGATCAGGAACGACTGGCGTCAGTACGACCGGCGATTTTTACGGCCTTTTTCAGTCATCAGGCAGCAAATGGATTTCTGCGGCGTGGCCATTGCCTTCTTCCACCGGCAGCTTCAACGGCGAAATTCAAATCCACTACTCGGAGATACCCCACAATTTGACCAGCTTCATGCTGACCAACAGTCTGATTGTCTCCTTTATCGCAGCGTTTGGCATTGCCATGCTGTTTATCTGGATTTTGTCGCGCAATATTACCCGGCCGATCCGGCTGCTTTCGAAAGCTGCCGACAAGGTGTCCCGGGGCGATCTTTCCGCAAGGATTGTCCTGCCGGGAATCAGCGATCCAAAAAGTCTTGCCGCTCCGGATGCGCTGGTCAAGGACGACCTGACCATTCTGGTCAGCACCATGAATACCATGATTGAAAAACTGGAAAATCAGGAACGCGACCGCAAGGATTTCATATCCAGCGTTTCACATGATTTGCGCACGCCGATCACTTCGATTCGCGGATTCGTGGAAGGCATGCTGGACGGAACAGTACCGGCCGACCGCTTCCAATATTATCTGGAAATCGTCAAACAAGAGTCTTTACGGCTGCAAAATCTGGTCAATACCATGTTTGAGGGCAGCTTACTGGAAAATGACCGCAAAATCAACCAGACTGTCTTTGACATTAATGAAGTGATCAAGGAGGATGTGATCGGGCTGGAGCCTTTGCTTTCCGAAAAGCATCTGGGCGTTCAAACGGATTTTCTGCAAGATGATCAAGACCGCCTGCTGGTCATTGGCGACCGGGAGGCGATCAACCGGGTCGTCTACAATATTTTGTCCAATGCAATCCGATTTACCCCGGACGAGGGGATTATTGCGCTGACAACGCGACGTTCCAGCCGCCCTAAAGAAATTGAAGTCATTATCGAGGATAGCGGTCCGGGCATTCCGGAAAGTGAGTTTATGAAGGTTTTCGACCGCTTTTATAAAGTGGACAAGTCCAGGACCGCCAAAGGCTCCGGTTTGGGCCTTTACATTTGCCGAACCATTCTGGCGGCCCATGGCCAGCGGATTTCGGTCGCCCGCAGCGATCTGGGCGGCGCCCGGTTTATCTTTACCCTGGCCATTCCCTGATGAATTTTCAAGCTGACGCCGGTTATCGGCCGGACGAGGTCTTTGATTGTTCATAATGCATTCACTATTTTCCGGTAGAATTGGAAAGTGATTTTCCATTATCCTTAAGATAGCCGTCAAATTAATAACACATGGCGGTATGATATATGGGAGGTAGTTGGTGAACATGAAAGCCAAATGGATTGCCGGACTGGTGGCGATGAGTCTGGTTTCGGCAATTGCGGCAGCTGTACTGACAGCAGTATTTTTGCTGAAAGGTTATTTTGGCGTCAACCTGCCAGGCAATGGCCTGCCGACAACGTCACAAGGCAGCGCCTCGACTTCCGGCCAGACGACCGGCACAATTGCGCCAACGACTACGCTGGCCCCAACGCCGACAAAGGTTCCGACGCCAGAACCGACGCCGACTATCGATCCAACAAAACAGCCGACTTTTGATCCGGACGATCCCAATGCTGTCGAGACGCTTTATCTCTGGCAGACCCGCGCTTGGCTGGAAAATATCTATACTTCAGTTGCGCCAGCCGTTGTCGGCATCAAAATCGAAGTCAATGCCGCCAATTCCTCAGCCAGGCAAACCAATGAGGGTTCAGGGCTGATTTTGGATAAAACCGGCAATATCGTTACCAACGCCAATCTGTTGAATATGGCTCTGGACAAACAAGGCAAGGTTCTGAGCACCGCTGCAATCAATGTTTTTGTCATGGACATCAGCCAGCCTTTCGCCGCCACATTGATTGGCAGCGATCCAATGACCGGCTTAGCCGTCCTCAAGATAAATCCGGATGCCGATATTTTGAAAACGGCCAAAATCGCCGGCGAATCAGAACTTAAAGTTGGGCAGATGATTCTTTCCATCGGCTATCCAGGTCTGCAATTTGAATCAGGCGGCTTATCCAGCGGCATGATCTGCGGACTCAACCGTCCGGTGGCCCTGGAAGACGGGACTACCTTGCAGATGATCCAGACCGATGCCCAAATCAGCCAGAACTGTTCCGGCGGTCCGCTGCTCAATTTAAATGGCGAGGTTATCGGGCTATCCAACAGCAGCCTGGCGAGGGAATCCCTAGATCCCCAAAGCTACGCTCTGCCGGCAAAGACCATGATTGCGGTTGCCCAGGGGCTGATCGACAACGGCTTTGTTTCCGGCCGTTCCTGGCTGGGTGTTTCAGTTCTTCTGGAAGATAGTTTTCTAGAGCTGCAAAAGCTTTATTTATTCCCGAGCGGCCTTTATATCAGCAATGTCGTCAAGGACAGCCCGGCATATACGGCCGATTTGCGCAAAGGCGACATCATTACCAAAATCAACAGTAAAGCGGTTGGGACTTCGATGGATTTGGGCCGATTCCTGCAAAGCCAGCCGGTCGGCACCCTGGTCACCTTTACGATCTATCGCCGCTCCGATGGCCAATACCATACTTTAAAAGCATATCTGCAGGAGTACATACAGTGACATGAATCAACAGGAAATGGCAATCCATGCAGTCCGGCTGCTTCGGGAGCTCTATCCTGACGCCGATTGCACGCTTGATTATGAAAAACCCTGGCAGCTTTTAGTCGCTGCCATTTTGGCGGCGCAATGCACGGACGCCAGGGTTAACCAGATTACGCCGGCCTTGTTTGCAAGATATCCGGAATTGTCTGATTTGGCTTTGGCGAATCTTCCTGAACTCGAAAACCTGATCCGTTCCTGCGGCCTGTTTCGTAATAAGGCCAGGGCCATTCAAGGCTCCAGCCTTCAGCTTCATGAAAGGCATCAAGGGCAGTTGCCCAGGAACCGGGAAGAGTTGACAGCGCTTCCTGGTGTTGGCCAAAAAATTGCCAATCTGCTTTTAGGCGACTGCTTCGGCGTTCCAGCCATTGTCGTGGACACCCATTGCGCAAGAATATCCCGGTTGATCGGCCTTTCTGACCAGACCGATCCACTGGCCATTGAAAAGGATCTGGCCCGGGTTGTCCCCCAAAACGACTGGATAGCCTACGGCCACCTGATGGTCAGCCATGGCCGGGCGATTTGCCTTGCCCGGCGGCCAAACTGCCAGGCCTGCCCGCTGCGCACTTTCTGCCGCCATGCCCTGGCCGGGGCGCGAACATGATGTCCAATCAGGCCATTGTCCAGCAACAGGATCCGCAAGACGCCGAAGCCAATTTGTTCAACCAGCCGGTAAAATCACTGCCCGGCGTGGCTGGCCGGCGTGCGGCCTTGCTGAACCGTTTGAACATTCATACCTGGTATGATCTGCTAAGCTGGTTTCCACGTGATTTTGAGGACTGGACGGCTTTGGTCCCCTTGACCGGACTGACCGATGGAGCCGACCAGACCTTTTTGGCCAAAGTGTCCAGAAAACCGTCTCTTAGCCGAAAAGGCCGCTTATCCATGCTGCGCACGACTTTGCGCGATGAAAATGGCGTTTTGAGCGCGATCTGGTTTAACCAGCCCTACCTTGCGGACAAGCTGATTGTTGGTGAGTGGTACCAATTTCGCGGGAAGGTCAGACGGTCAGGCCGGATTTTTTGTGTTCAGAATCCGTCGTTTGAAGCTTGTGATCCACAAGAGGCCGGAAAGCAGGGGATCAGGCCCGTTTATCCGCTTACCGAAGGCTTGAGCCAGGGTGTCTTGCGTCAGTTGATCCAGGCGGTTCTGCCGCGATTGGTTGGCCATTTGCCGGAATCTTTGCCGGATTGGGTTCGCCGGGATCATCACTTGTGTGCGGTTGATTATGCCTATAACCGCATCCACCAGCCAGGGAGCTGGGAAGAAGCCGCGCTTTGCCGCCGCCGGCTGGCTTTTGAGGAGCTTTTCATCCTGCAGTCAGGACTTTTCATCTTGCGCCGGAAACGGCAGCAATCGACTGGCAGTCAACCGCTTGTCCTTGACGGACCGGCAGCCGACCGCCTGAAGGCAATCGTTTTAGCCCTGCCCTTTGGGTTGACGGCCGCCCAGCAGCGGGTCTTATTGGACATCCAGGCGGATCTTTCGCTCAGCCGGCCGATGAACCGATTAGTTCAAGGCGATGTCGGTTCGGGAAAAACGGTGATTGCCGCGCTATCGATGCTGCAATGTGCCATATTCGGCGCCCAGGCTGTATTGATGGCGCCAACCGCTATTCTGGCCCGGCAGCATCATCAGACGTTAAGTTGTCTGCTGGAAAAAAGCGGTGAGGAGATCGCCCTTTTAACCGGCGCTACACCCGCCAAGGAGCGCAAAACGATTTTAGCCGGCCTGGCCGCCGGCCAGATCCGTCTTTTGGTCGGCACCCATGCCTTGATCGAGGATCAGGTTCGTTTCCAGAACCTGGCGTTGGCCGTGACTGACGAACAGCACCGTTTTGGGGTTCGCCAGCGTATCCGCCTGAGCAGCCAGGCGAATGACTTGGCGAGAACTCAGATGCAGCCGCATGTCCTGGTCATGTCCGCGACGCCGATTCCGCGAACGCTCGGCTTGATCTTATATGGCGATTTGGATATTTCGATCATCGACCAGCTGCCGGCCGGCCGTTTGCCGATTGCAACCTACACGGCCGCATCTGGCGACCGCATGCGGGTAGAAAACCTGATGCGCCGTCTGGTGGCGGATGGCCGGCAAATATATGTCGTCTGTCCGATGATTGAAGAAAATGCGGCAACTGATCTGGAATCGGCAGTCAATACCTATAACCGGCTGGCCCAGAACATTTTCCCCGACTTCAAGCTGGGCCTTCTGCATGGCAATTTAAAACCGGCCGTCAAAGACCAGATTATGGATTCATTTTTGCAGGGGGGAATCCAGATCCTGATCAGCACAACCGTCATCGAAGTCGGCGTCGATAATCCGAATGCGGCGATGATGGTCATTGAAAACGCCGAGCGTTTCGGACTCTCCCAGCTGCATCAGCTCCGTGGCCGGATCGGGCGCGGTTCGCACCGCTCGATTTGTGTCCTGATGAGCGACAGCGAGGACAAAATAGCCCGGGAACGGCTGCGCACACTCTGCCAGGCTGCCGACGGCTTTGCCATTGCCGAGAAAGACCTCGAATTGCGCGGCCCGGGTGATTTTTTCGGAACAAGGCAGCATGGCTTGCCCGATCTTAAGCTGGTGAACCTCTATCGGGACCGGGAACTGATCCAGGAGGTTCAAACCTGCTTGAGCCGGTTGTTTGAAAACGATCCCGACCTGAAGCTTCCAGAGCACCGTTCGCTCAGAAATGCCTTGCGCGCCCGCTACGGCAGCTTGTTCGGCCAGATTGGCCTGTAAATGTAAAGGCAAAATTGCTGCCGGATCGAAGGAGGAAACATATGCCCCGTGTCATTTCCGGATCAGCCCGCGGCACTCATCTGGTTGCCCCCCGCGGCGATCAAACCAGACCGACTGGCGATAAAGTCAAAGAAGCGCTATTTTCCATTCTTGCCCCCCGGTTGCCAAGCCAGGGCTTTTTGGATTTGTATGCCGGAACCGGCCAAATCGGTTTGGAAGCCGCATCTCGCGGCGTACAGCCGGTTGTGCTGGTTGAAAAGGCTGCAGCGAGCCTTTCCGCCATTCGCACCAATCTGGCAAAAACCCACTTGGAAAATCAGGTCCAGCTTTTAGCCGGCGATATTGATGCGCAAGTGCGCGGACTGGTTCGGCAAGGCCGCCAATTCGAACTGATTTTCCTGGATCCGCCTTATCGGACCGCATTGGCCGATTTTTCCCGCCTGGCCCCTTTGCTGGGCCAGTTGCTTCTGCCGTCCGGAATTTTGATCCTGGAACATGAATCACGGGAAAAACCTCAAGCATTTGTAACTAATTTGCAACTTACGCGAAGTTGTCAGTATGGTACGGCAATGTTATCATTTTATAGAACGGATCAGATTGCCGGGCCTGGCTAATTAGCAGTTGGAATGATACTGCAGGATTTTAGCCGCCTGATGGCTGATCCGGATTAGAAACGTCAGACGGCTGAAAGGCGGTGACAGCTTGCGTACCTTGATTTATCCCGGCACATTTGACCCTTTCACCAATGGTCATGTGGATATTGCCCGCCGGGCTGCCCGCCTGTGCGATCGTTTGATCGTCGCAGTGCTGACCAACAGCAATAAAAAACCATATTTTACTGCCGACGAACGTACCCGGATGGCTCAGCTGGCTTTGCAGGGCATTCGGAACGTTGAAGTCGAGAGCTTTAACGGCCTGCTGGTTGATTTTTACAAACAGAAAGATGCCAGCGCGGTTGTGCGCGGTTTGCGCAGCGAGTCTGATTTCCGCTTTGAGGCTGAAATAGCCGCTGCCAATAAATTGCTCCATCCAGACTTTGAAACCTTTCTTTTACCCTGCCGAATCGACCTGGCTTTTACCAGCTCGTCGATTGTGCGTGAAGTTGCGTCCTATGGCGGCGATATTTCAGGGATGGTGCCTTCGGCAATCGTCGATATCGTTTTGCGCAAACTCAATAAAAAACATCTGACTGACTTGCAGCCAGAATAATATCGGAGGATGACAAGATAAATCATGTACGATCATAAATCAGCAAAAAGCCAAGAGCAGGATACGGCAGAGCTGCTCGACCACTTGGAAAACAGCGTGGTTTCAGCCCGCTCCTTGCCATTTTCGGATAGCTGCCTGGTCGACCGGGAGGAAATGCTTGTTCTGATCGGCATGCTCAGGGAGAGCTTGCCGGCCGAACTCAAACAAGCGAAGTGGCTGCTTGAGCAGAATCGGCAATTGATCGCGGAAGCGCGTAAAGAAGCCGAAAATATTATGCGGGAAGCCGAGTCCCGGATGTCCAGCATGATTAATGAGCATGAAATCACGTTGCAGGCCAGGCAACAAGCCAACCAGACCATCGAAGCCGCCAATGGGTCTGCCCGCCAGATTCGGGCCGGCGCCATCGAATACGCCAGAAAACGCCTGAGCGACCTGGAAGAGCAATTGACGGAAATGCTGGTCATGATTCAGCGGAACAAAAAAGATTTGAAGTAGAATCGGCTAATATTTTTGCTTATGAAAGCCTGGATTGCTGTTCAGGCTTTTTCATGTTCTGCCAGGCCTGTTCAGCCTGGTAGGAACTGCGCACCAGAGGACCTGAAGCGACATAGGAAAATCCGGCCATATAGGCCTGCTCCCGGTACCACAAAAATTGTTCCGGCGTAATGTATTCAACGACAGGATGATGCTGGGCCGAGGGCGCCAGATATTGCCCGATAGTCAGGCAATCGCAATGGTGTTGGCGCAAATCGGCCAATACGGCCAGCACCTCTTCCTTGGTTTCACCTAAACCGACCATGATGCCGGACTTGGTCAGCCGGGTCGGATCGATGGCTTTTACTTTGGCCAAAAGATCCAGGGAACGCTGATAATTTGCCTGCGGGCGAACTTTTGCATACAACCGCGGCACGGTTTCGATGTTATGGTTGATGACATCCGGCTCTTCGGCGATCACGGCGCTTAAAGCGGAACCATCGCCTTGGAAATCGGGGATCAGCACCTCAATTACCGGCGTATTCGCCGGCATTTGCGCCTTAATGGCCGAAATGACCCTGGCAAAATGGCCAGCGCCGCCATCGGGCAGGTCATCCCGCGTGACTGAGGTGATCACGGCATAGCGCAAATCCAATCTGGCGACCGCATTGGCCAGGTTTTGGGGTTCAGCAGGATCCGGACAGGACGGCTTCCCTTTGCTAACGCAGCAAAAGGTGCAGCGGCGGGTGCATTCGCGGCCGAGAATCATGAAAGTTGCTGTCCGGCGGCCAAAGCACTCGCCGCGGTTCGGACACTGGGCTTCCTCACAGACCGTATGCAAATCCATTGTGCGCATCAATTGCGTGACGGCCCGGCTGGCTGCGCTGAAATTGGCTGGAACCCGCAGCCAGGAAGGTTTGGGTGAACATCTAGGCTTCTCCATCTGCTTGATTTTCTCCTTGACATGCCATCATTTTCTTAAGAGCGGGGAGGGTGATCCAATTGGTATCCCAGCCAAAATGTTCGGCAAAACTTTTGCCGGTATGCTGAAAAGCCTGATTCAAGTCAACCGCATGCCCCAGTTCTTCAGCAACTGAGGTTACGCCCAATGACAAACCGCAGGGATTGATCCAGCTGAAATGGGCCAAATTGGTGTTGACGTTAAAAGCAAAGCCATGCATGGTCACGCCTTGGCTGACTGCCAGCCCAAAAGCGGTGATTTTACGTTCGCCGACCCAGACGCCGGTATATTTGCCTGGCCTTTGATGAGCCTCGATACGGTATTGCTGCAGCAAAAGATCGATCATCGCCTGCTCCATGGTTTGAATGAACCAGCGGATGCCCCCGGAAAGTTCCTTCAGCTGGACAATCGGATAACCAATGACCTGTCCCGGGCCATGATAAGTGACATCGCCGCCCCGGTTAACTTCATGGACAGCCACCTGATCTGCCGCCAATTGCTCGCGCGTCCGGTAGATATTGGCCTGGTCGGCCCGGACACCCAGCGTGATGACCGGCGGATGTTCCAGCAACAGCAGGGTGTTGCCGATCTTGTCCTGCTGCCGGGCGCCTTTCAGGGCATATTGAAGCTGTAAGGCCTGGTCATAGGGCATCTGCCCGATTTTGCAGATATTGAGCTGCATGGGAAATATCCTCCGGTATTTATTATCATGGAGGATATCACACTTGCCCCGGCTTGTATATTTGTTTCATTGGAATGATTAGGGAAAATCAGACCGGAAAAGGCAAATAAAAAAGGCGGGCGTTTTGCATAAACACCCGCCTTGTCCATGGTGATCAAAGGGAACGTCAGATTTGTTCAATCCAGCCGTAAAGGTCAGGCTTCAGGCCGAACTGGATGTCGGTGATGATATCGTAGAATTTCTGGCTGATTTCGCCAATATGGCCTTCATTGAAAATGACGATTTCTTCGTTGTATTTGAGTTCGCCGACCGGAGAAATAACCGCAGCGGTGCCGGAGCCAAACACTTCGCTGACTCTGCCGGCTTTGGCCAGGGCAAACAGCTCGTCGATGGCGATCTGGCGTTCTTCGGTTTCATACCCCAGTGCCTTGGCCAGTTCAAGCACGGTCCGGCGGGTGATGCCAGGCAGGATGCTACCGTTTAAAGCCGGAGTCACGATTTTGCCGTCGATCACGAAGAAAACGTTCATGGAGCCGACTTCTTCGATGTACTTGCGGTGGACGCCGTCGAGCCAGAGAACCTGGACATAGCCAGTCGCATAGGCGTTGGCCTGGGAGATCAGGCTGGCGGCGTAGTTGCCGGGCGTCTTGGCAAAGCCGGTGCCGCCCTTGACAGCCCGGACATATTCGTTTTCCACGTAGATGTTGACCGGGTTCAAGCCCTGCGGATAATACGCGCCGGACGGTGAAAGGATGATCATCATCTTGTAGGTATGCGAAGGACGGACGCCCAGATAAGGATCCGTGGCAATGATGAAAGGACGGATATAAAGGGACGTGCCGGGATCTTTCGGGATCCAGTCCTGTTCGAGTTCGATCAGCTGCTTCAGGCAATGCACGCAAAAATCCGGATCGATCTGCGGAATGACCATGCGGCTGTTGGATACGTTGATCCGCTCGAAATTCAGGCGCGGCCGGAAGAGATTGATGCGGCCGTCCGGCGCGCGATAAGCTTTCAACCCTTCAAAAATTGCCTGCCCATAATGGAAGACCATCGCCGACGGTTCCAGACAAATCGGCGCATAGGGGACAATTTGCGGATTGACCCAGCCTTTGCCATCGACATAGTCCATCACAAACATATGGTCGGTGAAGATCTGCCCAAAGCCAAGCGGCTTGCCAGCTGCCGGTTTTGCCGTCGGGTTGGTGTTTTTGATGACAGGAATGGTCTGGTACATGATTATTCCCCCTTGGCGTATATATCAAATTAATTAGTCATTATAATACTTTGCCGACTGATCAGCAAGGTTTTCGGCTTCATTTTACGGGAAAGCGCTGAAAATAACCAGAATAAAGTTAATATTTTGCTATCTGAAAAGAGACATGATATAATCAGAACATAATTTCGTTTACGGCAAAGGAAGCGGGTGATTGGCCTTGCCCTTATTTCAAATTAAATCAGACATGCAGCCGTGCGGCGACCAGCCGCAGGCAATCGATGCATTGGCCGGCGGCCTTGATGACGGCTTGGCTTCCCAGACCCTTCTGGGCGTAACCGGCTCCGGCAAAACATTCACAATGGCCAATGTGATCGAACGGGTGCAGCGGCCAACCCTGGTCGTTGCCCACAACAAGACCCTGGCGGCCCAGCTGGCAGCAGAGTTCAAGGCATTTTTCCCGGATAACGCCGTCGAGTACTTTGTGTCATATTATGATTATTACCAGCCGGAGGCTTATATTGCGGCCACGGACACCTATATAGAAAAAGATTCGGCGATCAATGACGAGATCGACCGCCTGCGGCACTCGGCTACCGCTTCTTTGCTGGAACGGCGCGATGTGATTGTCGTGGCTTCGGTCTCCTGCATTTATGGGCTGGGTGATCCTAAGGATTACCGCGACCTGATGGTGCATTTGCGGCCGGGCATGAAAAAGGACCGGGATGAAATCATTCGCGAATTAATTGACATCCAGTACAACCGCAATGATTATGAAAGCAAACGCGGCACTTTCCGGGTCCGCGGCGATACGGTCGACATCTATCCGGCTGCTGCCGAAGAACTGATCACCCGGATCACCTTTTTTGGCGACGAAATCGAAAAAATCGTCGAGATTGACCGTCTGAGCGGCAAGGTCAAAACCGCCCGTTCCTATGCGTCGATTTTTCCGGCTTCGCATTATGCCACAACAATGAAAAAAATGAAGCAGGCGGTCATCTCCATCGAGGCGGAACTGGAAGAGCAGCTGTCCCTGCTGCGCAGCCGCGGCAAGCTGGTCGAGGCCTACCGATTGGAGCAGAGAACCCGCTACGATCTGGAAATGCTTCGGGAAACCGGCTTCTGCAAGGGGATTGAAAATTACTCCCGGCATCTTGCCGGCCGCGCTCCCGGCACCCCGCCTTATACGCTGATCGATTTTTTCCCGAAAGACTACCTTTTGCTGATTGACGAATCCCATGTGACCATTCCGCAGATCGGGGCCATGTACAATGGCGACCGTTCGCGCAAGGAGACTCTGGTCGAATACGGCTTCCGCCTGCCGTCCGCGTTCGACAACCGGCCCCTGAAGTTTGCCGAGTTTGAACAGCGCATGGGGCAGGCCGTTTTCCTGAGCGCGACCCCTTCGCGCTATGAGGCAGAGCATGCCAGCCAGATAGTCGAGCAGATCATCCGGCCGACCGGCCTGGTCGATCCGCAAATTGCCATTCGCCCGGTCGAAGGCCAGATCGAAGACCTCCTTGCCGAGATCGAGGCTGCAATCCGGCGCGGCGAGCGGGCGTTAGTCCTGACGCTGACCAAACGGATGGCCGAAGATCTGACGGCGTTCATGAAAGAGGAGGGGCTTCGCGTTAAATACCTGCATTCGGACATCGAGACAGTCGACCGGATGAAAATCTTGCGCGACCTGCGGCATGGCCAGTTCGATGTGCTGATCGGCATTAATTTACTGCGTGAAGGGTTGGATCTGCCGGAAGTCTCCTTGATAGCGATTCTTGATGCCGACAAAGAAGGCTTCCTGCGCTCGACAACCTCACTGGTCCAGATTATCGGGCGGGCCGCCCGCAATATCAACGGGCAGGTGATCATGTACGCCGATCATGTTACGGAATCGATGCACCAGGCCGTGGCAGAAACCAATCGGCGCCGCGCCATCCAGCAAGCCTACAACGAAGCCAATAACATTACGCCGACAAGTATCCGCAAGGAGATCCGCGATGTGATCGACACCGTTGTGGACGCAGCGGTTGAAGCCGGCCTGGATGAAACCGCGGCCGATGATGTCCTGGAGAACCACCTGGACCGTCTGAACCAGCCGGAATTGGCCAAAATGGCTGCCCGCCTGGAGAAAGAAATGAAGGAAGCCGCCAAAAAGCTGGCCTTCGAGGAGGCTGCCAAAATCCGCGATCTGCTGGTCATCATCCGCGGCCGCCTGACCTGATGCCCAAAGCCCAAATTAACATCCTTTAAACGATGATACGCGGGTCTATCCTTAATCTAGTTATGCTACTTGATATGCAGTCATGTTTCGGCTAATATAAGATTGGATAAGAAATTAGCCGAAACAATGCCGGAGGTGCCTGTCATGTATCAAAAAAGGCAAATTGAAAGCATACTGCGAAAGATCAAAGATCAATTTCCGATTCTTCTACTGACTGGGCCTCGACAAGTTGGAAAAACGACTGTTTTACGCCAGATTGGTGAAGGGAAATATTCGGAATTGTCCTTTGATGATCCGCTGCTGCGATCTCAAGCTGAAGCAGACCCTAATTTGTTTTTTAAAAACAACCGCCCGCCACTGTTACTTGATGAAATACAGTATGTCCCCAAGCTGTTTCCATATCTGAAAATGCAGGTTGATCAGCGCCGAACAGATGGTGACTATCTGATGACAGGTTCGCAGGCGTTCGTCTTAATGAAAAATGTGAGTGAATCACTCGCCGGTCGGGTAGGAATTCTGGAGCTTCAAGGCATATCTCAACGAGAAAGCAATCAATGTGATTTTAATTTGGCTTTTATACCAACAGATGAGTATCTTGAACAACGCGAGAAGAAGATCGTTCAATACAAGAGTTTATGGGCTGATATTCATCGAGGATACATGCCTGAACTGGTTTTCAATCCAGAGAAGGATTGGGAAGTCTTTTACGCTTCTTATGTCCAGACTTATATCGAACGTGATGTAAGACAACTGACACAGGTCGCCGATGAGTCGATATTTCTGAAGTTCATGATTGCTTTAGCCGCTCGGTCTGGTGAACTGCTGAACTACGATTCAATATCTAAAGACATCGGGATTAGTAATGACACAGTCAAACGATGGATATCTATTCTGCAAACTTCAAGAATTATCTACCTGCTGCAGCCATATGCTAACAGTCATTTAAAGCGAGCGATCAAAACACCGAAGATTTTCTTTATGGATACGGGGCTTGCAGCTTATTTGACAAGATGGCCAACGCCGGAAACAATGGCAAATGGGGCAAAGGCAGGTAGTTTTTTTGAAACATATATCATTAGCGAAATTATCAAATCATTTCTTAACGCCGGCAAAGTTAATCTGCCGCTTTATTTCTATCGTGACCGGGACGGACGAGAGATAGACCTTGTTATTGAATCAGCAAATAAGCTCTATCCAATCGAAATTAAAATGAGTGCGTCACCCGCTATTTCAATGACCAGGCATTTTTCTGCACTTGATGAAGTTGCTGGTAAAAAACGGGGAACCGGGGTTATTTTATGCCAGTATGACCGCAAGCTTTGGCTGTCGGACGATGTTGTCGCCTTGCCGGTTGAATACGTTTGATGCATTGATTATTTTAATGATATCAGCGCGGTCCATGCATCAGGAAGTAAAATCTCACAATTGCAAATCCCTTGTTGTGCACTCCAGTTTTCCAACCTGTGCAGCACCTTTTAGATAAGGTATAATGATGTCCAGGAAATGATTCGGCCATGGCGGCCAAGTTTTTTGTTGGAGGTTTCTTCATGTCTCGTGCACAGGATTTATACCGGCTTTGGACAACGGATCAAGCCTTTGATGCCGCAACGCGCGCTGAATTATTGGCCATTTCAAAGGATCCGACTGAAATCGAAGACCGTTTTTATATGGATCTGGCGTTTGGCACAGCAGGCCTCAGAGGCATTATTGGCGCCGGCACCAACCGGATGAACCGCTATACCGTAGCCAGGGCTTCCGAAGGTTTTGCCCGCTTCCTGGCTGGCCAAGGCGAAGAAATCCGGAACCGGGGCATTGTCATTTCTTTTGATTCCCGCCGCTTTTCCAAAGAATTCGCCTTGCTGTGCGCACAGATTTTTGTTGGGCACGGCGTACGCGTCTACCTGTCGGACGAACTGCGGCCGGTTCCGGTTCTTTCATTTGCCGTTCGCCACTACCAGGCGGCCGGCGGCGTGATGATCACGGCCAGCCACAATCCGGCCAAGTACAACGGATTCAAGGCTTATGGCGAGGATGGCGGCCAATTGCCGCCAGAGGCTGCGGAAGTTGTCAGCAGTTTTATGGATGCGATCACCGACCTCCCCAGGCTGACCTGGCCGGATGAGGCATCCGCCCGCAGGACCGGCCTTCTGATTGACATCGGCGCGGATCTGGACAGCGCCTATATGGCGATGCTTTTAAAGTTATCCGTCGATTCTGCGGCCGTCCGGCGCCATCATGACATGAAAATTGTCTATACGCCGCTGCATGGCGCCGGCAACAAGCCAGTCCGCCGGATTTTGGAAGCCGTTGGCTTTACAAATGTCCTGGTGGTTCCGGAGCAGGAGCTGCCGGACCCGGCTTTCCCCACCGTCAAGTATCCCAATCCTGAAGAGCGGTCGGCTTTGGATCTGGCAATCAAGCTGGCTCAGAAGGAGAATGCCGACCTGGTGATTGCGACCGACCCTGACGCTGACCGCACCGGCCTGTGCGTCCGGACTGGGAAAGGCGAATACATGGTCCTTTCCGGCAATCAGATCGGGCTTTTGCTGATGGACTATATTTTGGCGGCCCATCGTTCCGCCGGCACCTTGCCGGAGAACGCCTTCACCATTACCAGCATTGTCTCGACCAAATTAACCAGAAGAATTGCCGAAGCCTATGGGGTTGCCCTGTTTGAGTGCCTGACCGGCTTCAAGTTCATCGCCGAGCTGATCAAAGAGCATGATGAATTTGGCGATATGCATTTCATGTTTGGATTTGAAGAAAGCTTTGGCTTTCTGGCCGGAACCGACGTCCGTGACAAGGACGCGGTCGTCACCAGCATGCTGATTGCCGAAATGGCCGCTTCTGCCTGCGATTCGGGGTTGACCCTCTATGATCAGCTGCAGTTGCTTTACAGGCGTTATGGCTTTGCCGGCGAAAAGACGATTGCCATTACGCTGGAAGGGAAAGAAGGCCTGGACCGGATTAAAGCCGGCATGCAGGCTCTGCGGCAGGAAAAGGCGGTTGGCATCGGGGATGTCCCGATTTTGGCTGTTAATGACTATCTTCAAAGCGAACGGCTGGATCTTGCAACCGGAACGATCAGCCCGCTGGCTTTGGCCAAATCCGATGTGCTGCTTTATGAAATGCCCGGCCTGGACTGGTTTTGTGTCCGCCCCTCGGGAACGGAACCTAAAATCAAAATCTATTTTGGCGTCTATGGTGAAAGTCAGGACGACTGCGATATGCGGCTGGCCCGTTTGCGCGGCATCGTCGAAAAATATATTATGGCACGATTGTGAGGACCCAAAATGGCGGCGACCTCTTTTACCCATTTGCATCTGCATACGGAATTCAGCCTGCTGGACGGCGCGATCCGGCTGCGTGACCTGCCCGAGCGCCTGGCCGAAATGGGCATGACCGCCTGCGCGATTACCGATCACGGCGTCATGTACGGCATCATTGATTTTTACAATGCGCTTCTGGCCAAAGGAATCAAGCCGATTCTTGGCTGTGAGGTCTATGTCGCCCCGCGCGGCCATACCGACAAGGAAGCCGGTTTGGACAAGGAACCGGCCCATCTGGTCTTGTTGGCTGAAAATATGACGGGATACCGCAATCTGATCAAATTGGTCTCGATCGGATTCACCGAGGGCTTTTATTATCGCCCGCGCGTCGACCATGACTTGCTGCGGCAGCATGCAGAAGGCCTGATTGCCTTGTCTGCCTGCCTGGGCGGTGAAATCGCCCAGGCCATTTTACAGCAGGATGTTCGCCGCGCCGGTGAATTGGCCGTGGAAATGGACGGGATTTTTGGCCGCGGCAATTTTTTCCTGGAATTGCAGTCCAATCAGATTCCGGCCCAGAATCTGGTCAACAGCGCGCTGATTCAAATCGGCAAGTCAACCGGAATCCCGCTTGTGGCAACGAACGACTGCCATTATCTGCGCAAGGAAGATGCGAAATCGCATGAGATCCTGCTTTGCATGCAGACTGGCAAGCGGATGAGCGACAATGACCGGATGCGCATGGAAACCGAGGAGTTTTACGTCAAATCTCCAGCGGAGATGGCCGAGGCTTTTGCGGCGGTGCCGGAGGCTATTGAAAATACCATGCGGATTGCCGAGCGCTGCAATGTCGAGCTGGAATTCAACAAAATCCATCTGCCGGAATTTACGGTTCCTGCCGAGATGACCCATGACGGCTACTTGAAAACGCTTTGCCTGGAAGGCCTCGAACGGCGGCTGGCTTTGCCCGGGAGCGTACCCCGGCGGGAATATGAACGGCGTCTGGATTATGAATTGTCCGTTATCGGCCAAATGGGCTACACGGACTATTACCTGATTGTCTGGGACTTCATCCGCTTTGCCCATAGCCAGGAAATCATGGTCGGGCCCGGCCGCGGCTCGGGCGCAGGGTCTTTAGCGGCCTGGTGCCTGGGGATTACCAATATCGATCCGCTGCAGTATGCCCTGATTTTCGAGCGCTTCCTGAACAGCGAAAGGGTCAGCATGCCGGACTTCGATATTGATTTTTGCTATGAGCGGCGGCAGGAAGTCATTGACTATGTGACCGAAAAATACGGCCAGGACAGGGTCTCACAGGTGATCACCTTTGGAACGCTGGCCGCTAGGGCCTGCATTCGCGACGTGGCCAGGGCGTTGGATGTCCCATACGCCGAAACCGACCGCATTGCCAAACTGGTGCCGATGTCGCTGGGCATAACCATCCGCAAAGCGCTGGACACGTCGTCGGAACTGCGCCAGGATTACGAAAACAATCCCGTAACCCGGGATGTGCTGGACACGGCGATGCGCTTCGAGGGCATGCCGCGGCACGCTTCGACACATGCCGCCGGCGTCATCATTTCCGGCCAGCCGCTGACAGACCTGGCGCCGCTTGCCAAAAATGAAGATGCCATTGTTGTCCAGTTTGCCAAAAACAATATTGAACTGATCGGCCTTTTGAAATTTGACTTTCTCGGGCTGCGGACGCTGACCGTCCTGCGTGACACCGCGGCGATGGTTTTGGAAAACCATCAGGTGAAGATTGATTATGAGCGGCTGCCCATGGATGACCGGGAAGTTTTCGCCATGATCAGCGAGGGCAGCACCGAAGGCGTTTTTCAATTGGAAAGTCCGGGCATGACCAGTTTCATGAAAGAATTGCGGCCAGAATCGCTGGAAGACGTTATTGCCGGCATCTCCTTGTACCGCCCGGGGCCGATGGACCAGATCCCCCGCTACGTTTCCGCCAAGCATGACCACTCGAAAATCCGCTACGACCATCCGCTGCTGGAGCCGATCCTGAATGTAACCTATGGCTGCATTGTCTATCAGGAGCAAGTCATGCAGATCGTCCGCGATTTGGCCGGCTTTTCAATGGGCCAGTCTGATAATGTCCGGCGGGCCATGTCAAAAAAGAAACCGGCCGAGCTGGCCAAATACAAAAATTTGTTTCTCCAGGGCGGCCAGGATGAAAAAGGGAATCCCGTTCCCGGCGCGGTTGCCCGGGGCGTCAGCCTGGAGATCGCGGAAAAAATCTTTGAAGATGTCATGGCCTTTGCCGGCTATGCGTTCAACAAAAGCCATGCGGCCGCCTATGCGGTCGTCGCCTATCAGACTGCCTGGCTGAAGCACTACTATCCGGTTGAATTCATGGCTGCCATGCTCAACAGCTATATGGGCAGCTTGAGCCAGGCTGCCTGGTATGTGCGAGTCTGCCACAAGATGAATATCAAAGTGCTGCCGCCGGACATCAATCTGAGCAGCGCCCGCTTTACGACCGAAAACGGGCAAATCCGCTTCTCCCTGGCCGCTGTGAAAAATGTCGGTGAAGCGGCGATCCGCCATCTGATCAATGAACGGAAGACAAACGGGCTTTTTAAGACCTACGGTGATTTTTTGCGGCGTTTGAATGAAGGGGAGCTCAACCGCAAGATGATTGAAAGCCTGATCCGCTCATCGGCCCTGGATTGTTTTCAAATACCCCGCTCCCATTTGATCGCCGTCCTCGAGCCGTTTACGGCCCAACTGGCCAATGCCCGCAAAATGAGCATGGAAGGCCAGCTTTCATTGTTCGAGCTGGGCTCCAACCCGGAGAAAATGGATGCCGAGCCGGATTATCCGTCGATTCCGGAGTTTTCCCACGCCGAATTGCTCGGCATGGAAAAAGAAATGCTGGGCCTTTATGTAACCGGCCATCCATTGGACGAGTACGCAGCGGCGATGCATCGCCTGGTGACGTTAGACAGCTCGTCCTTTGCCGTAAATGAAGATGGGCAGGAGGAAGCGGGCGCCGTTCTGGTTCCTGCTGCCGACGGCGACCGCGTAGTCATGGCCGGCATGCTGGTCGGCCAAAAAAACAAGACAACGCGATCCAATGAGCTGATGAGCTTCTTAACGGTTGAAGATCTCTTTGGCCAGTTCGAAGTCATCGTTTTTCCGCGGGTTTTCTCGGCCAGCGCGGCTATTTTGCGGGAAGGGGAAGTTTTGCTGTTTACCGGACGTCTAAGCATCCGTGAAGAGGATGCGCCTAAGCTGGTGGCGGAAAGCATTGCGCAGCTGGATAAGAACGCTGCCGGATTGCCAGCCGGCTTTGATTTGAAAATTGCCAGGAGCCGCGGCGACACAAATTCCAAACCGCAAACGGCGGCTGCCGCAAAGCCAAGAGCGCCGCAGACATCAGCCCCTGCCGACCCGCCGGCGTTGCCGGCCGCGGAGGAGGCAGCGCCTTCCAGCCGGCATGTTGTGGCTATCCGCTATTGGGGCCAAGCCGGTGACGCCGGTTATCGCCGATTGCTTTCGATGCTGCAGTATTTCCATGGATCGACGCCGGTGCGGGTGTTTTTGCCCAGCTGCCAAAAGCCTGTCGACTTGCCGCCTGCCTGCTGGATCGAAATGTCGAATGAAGTTCTGCAAGCTTTGGCCAGCCGGTACGGTTCACGCAACCTGGCCATTCTTTGAGCCGCTTGACGGCCGGATTGGATTTTGGTTGCCAGACGGTCCGATCCTGATTATAATCTCGGGTATATGGTCATGTGGCCATATGGACAATCAAACGATGGAAACCAGCGCTATTTTAAGCAAACGGGGTATCATGCATGAGCGACATTCAATTAAACAATGGCAATACAATCCGCAATATTGGCGTTTTAACCAGCGGCGGCGATGCACCGGGCATGAATGCCGTGATCCGGGCCGTTGTCCGCGGCGGCATATATTATGGCTATAAAGTTATCGGCATCCAGCGCGGCTATCATGGCCTGTGGCGGGGCGACTTCATCGAGCTGAACAGCCGGTCGGTTTCCGAAACCCTGCAGCGCGGCGGCACCTTTCTGATGACCGCACGCAGCAAGACCTTTCAGACGCCGGAGGGTGTGGACAAGGCGATTGAAATGGCCCGGGTCTTCAATATCGACGCCATTGTGGCGATTGGCGGCGACGGAACTTTCCGCGGCGCCAGGGATCTTGCCAGAAAAGGGTTCCCCGTGATTGGCATTCCCGGAACGATCGACAACGACATTGCCTGCACCGACTATACAATCGGCTATGATACGGCCATGAACACGGCGATGGAAGCCATCGACAAACTGCGCGACACGGCGTCGTCCCATGAACGCTGCAGTGTTATCGAGGTCATGGGGCGTGCGGCGGGGTACATTGCCCTTAACGTCAGCATTGCCTGCGGCGCCGAAGTTGTCTTGATTCCGGAAATCAAGAGCGACTTCCAGAAAGATGTTCTCAAGGTGCTGCTCGAAGGCCGCAACCGTGGGAAGAAGCACTATATTGTCGTTGTTGCCGAAGGCGCCGGCGATGCCATGGAAATTGCCCAGAAAATCGAAACCGCTTCCGGGATCGAATCACGGGCGACGATCCTGGGCCATCTGCAACGCGGCGGCAGCCCGACTGTCCGTGACCGCCACATGGCCAGCATGATGGGACTCAAGGCTGTTGAATGCCTCCATGAAGGCCGCCTTAACCGGATTGTCGCCTACAAATCCGGTCATGTTGTTGACTTTGACATTGAAGAAGCCCTGAATATGACCAAGACGATCGATTCGGAAGAATTGGAGCGGGCCAGAATATTGTCGATTTAATTAAACTTGATGAATCGATAGCTGAACTGGTATAATGAGCGCTATGAAATTGCGAATTGAACTGACAGTGCCTAACCTATTGACGCTGATCCGTTTTTTGGCCATTCCTGTACTTGCGTACCTGATGCTTAAAGGGGACAAGTATAATACAGTGGCCTTTATTTTGTTTCTGTCCATCTGGTTCACCGATATGCTGGATGGCTATATTGCCCGCCATTTCAACCAGATATCCGAATTTGGCAAATTGTTTGATCCGCTTGTGGACAAGCTCTTCCAGTTCACAACGGCGGTCATGATGTTTTTGATTGGCAAATTGCCGCTTTGGGTGCCCATTTTCATATTTGCCAAAGAAATCCTGATGATCGTCGGCAGCGCGATATTGCTGCGCAAACAGGAATTGGTGGTTTTTGCCAAATGGTATGGCAAGCTGGCGACCGTCCTGTTTGTCATGGCTTTTGCCGCCCTGTTTTTTCTGCCGCCGGGCCGCGCAGACCTGGCCAGCTACCTGTTTATCCTGCCTGTGGGCTGGTCGCTTTATGCCTATATCCGCTATGGGATCGCTTATCTCTTTCCTTTTCTGCGCAGAAAGAAAGGTATCCGTAAAGTCTGATGGACGCACGTTCGTTGACCATTCTTGAATATGGCAAGATTATCCATGAATTAGCGCAGATGGCGCATTCCGCGCCAGGCCGCGATCTTTGCGAAGCCTTGCAGCCGGTTTCCGACATTGCGATTGTAACCGGGCGTCAGATAGAAACGGATGACGCCGTCAGGCTGATCCTTGAGAAAGGCTTGCTGCCTTTGTCCGGAATCAGTGAGATCCGCCCGTCGGTCAACCGGGCCAGGAGCGGAGCCCAGCTTGGCTGCGGGGAACTGTTGCGGATTGGCGCTTTGCTGCGCGCGGTCGTGCGTTTGCGGGCCCAATTGCCATCCGATGGGGCAATGGACCGGGTGGTCTATCAGCTGCTTTCGCAGCTTCGACCTGCCCGCGATCTGGAAGAAAGCATCGACGGGGCGATTGCCGGCGAAGACGAATTAAAGGACCAGGCCAGTCCGCAGCTTGCGGCCATCCGGCGCCGGATCAGGGATTCCCAGAACGAGGTCAAAGAGAGCCTGGCCCGCATTGTCAGGAGCTGTGCCAAAGCCTTGCAGGACCAATTGGTGACCCTGCGCGACGACCGTTACGTGGTGCCGGTCAAAGCTGAACATCGCGGGGAAATCCCCGGCATTGTGCACGACACCTCCTCGAGCGGCGCAACGCTGTTTATCGAACCCATGGCTGTTGTTGAGCTGAACAACCGGATCCGTGAACTCATGGGCCTGGAACGGGAAGAAATCGACCGGATCCTGACTGAATTATCCGGCATGGTTTCTGATCAGGCCGATCTTTTGCTGCAAGATATGGAACTGGTTGCCCAGCTTGACTTTATTATGGCCAAAGGCCGGCTGGCTTTAAAAATGAACGCCATGCCGCCGGTTTTAAACGAGCAGGGCCGCATCCGCCTGAAGGCGGCACGGCATCCCCTGATTCCCAAAGAGCGGGTCGTGCCGATCGACTTCGAACTTGGCGCCACTTTTCAGACGCTGGTGATCACGGGACCCAATACCGGCGGTAAAACGGTTTCGCTCAAGACTTGCGGGCTTTTTTGCCTGATGGGCATGGCCGGACTCCAGATTCCCGCTCGTGAAGGATCGGAAATTTCGATTTTCCAGGAGATTCTGGCTGACATCGGCGACGAGCAAAGCATAGAACAGGATTTATCCACATTTTCTTCGCATATGCGCAATATCATCCGCATAACCGAGCAGGCCAAGTCCAAAACCTTGATTCTGGTAGACGAACTGGGATCAGGAACCGATCCTTCGGAAGGCGCGGCCCTGGCGATTGCCATTCTCGATTATCTTCGGCAGCATGGCTGCCAAACCGTTGCCACAACTCACTATAAAGAATTAAAAGGCTACGCCTTGCGCACACCCGGCGTTGAAAACGCCTGCTGCGAATTCGATACCGAAACATTGCGGCCAACCTATCGCTTGCTGATTGGCGTTCCCGGCGTCAGCAATGCCTTTGCCATTTCCAGGCGGCTGGGTCTCATGCCGGTAATCATCGATAATGCCAGGGAATTGATCTCCGAAGAAGGCATCCGGTTTGAAGAATTGATCCAGAATGTTGAAAAAAGCCGTTCCGAAGCCGATCGGGCCCGGCAGGAGCTTGTTGCCTTGCGCGGGGAAGCTGAAAAGCAGGTTTTGCAGTTGAAAGAGGAACGGGCCCAGTTGGCGGACAAGAGCCGGCAGGTCTTCCAGAAAGCTCGTGAAGAAGCCCGGGAGCTTTATACGGATGCTTTGCAGGAAATTGAAAAAATGCTGGATGAAATCCGCAGCCTGCAAAAATCCCAGGATCTTGCCGAAAGCCGTCAGCTGGCGCAAGAAACCAGGCAAAAAATCCGATCCGGCCTTAACAAGGTCGAAGGCGAAATTGGCCGGGCCACATTGGCTGCCGGGGGTCAACCGCTTGGCCCTTCGGATATCCAGGTCGGGGGATTCTATTTCGCGCCGGCGCTTGGACTTGTCGGGCGGGTGATTGAAGGTCCGGACAGCAAAGGGAACTGCCTGTTGCAGAGCGGCGCCATGAGAGTCAATGTTTCCGCCGAGGCTTTGCGTTTCCCGGAAAAGGTCAGCCCGAATCAAAAAGAACATTCCGGCGGCAGGCAGCGTTCGGCCACGGCCGGCAAACTGACCATGGACCGGCGGCTGCATATGAACAGCGAGATTTTGCTGTTGGGCCAAACGGTCGAAGAAGCGGTCGGCAATCTGGATAAATTTATTGATGACGCGGTGCTGGCAGGCATCAATAATATCCGCATTGTGCACGGCAAAGGCACAGGCGCCCTGCGCAGCGCGGTCCACCAGCTTTTGAAGCGGGACAAGCGGGTAAAAACCTTCCGCATCGGCGCTTACGGTGAAGGGGACAGTGGCGTTACCCTGGCTGAATTGAACTAGCCTGAACTAAATCGCGGGCTGCTAAAGCAACCGATTTGAATTTATTGAAATCCATCCCGGACAAATTTCGAAAACAATTCGTAGCCTTCATCCAGATAATAGCCGGTCTGCCGGCAACTTTCCTCGTCATAAGCCTTTGCGGCGGGCCGGCCATGCCGGTCGCTGCCAAAAAAGGCAAAGGGGACCGGATCTCCGGTATGCGTTCGCAGGGACAGCGGCGTCGGATGATCGGGAAGCACCATGATGCGGTAATCCTCACCGGTGGACAGGCGATGGGATTCGAGATATTCCCAGACTGGCCCGACGATTTTCTGATCGATCAGCTCGATGGCCCGGACCTTGTTTTCGATCTCGGCCCGGTGGCCGCATTCGTCAGGCGCTTCGACATGCAGGTAAATGTAATTCTGGCCGCGCTCGAACTCGGCAATGGCCGCTTCGGCCTTGCCCTGGAAATTGGTGTGGATATTGCCGGTTGCGCCAGGAACGTCGACGACATGGAGACCGGCGCAGATGCCCAGGCCGTTGACCAGGTCAACCGCCGAGATGACCGACCCCCGAAGCTGGTATAATTCGGAAAGATCGGGGAGTTCCGGTTTGGTTCCCTGACCCCAGATCCAGATCGAATTGGCCTGGTTCAGCTGACGTTTGCTGCGGGCGCGGTTGACCGGATGCGCGGGAAGGAAGCCGATGCTTTCGGCCATCATCTGAAGTATCCGGTCGGCGCCTTTGCCAGCGGGCAAATACTCGCCAATCCGGCGGGTCAGGATATCATGCGGCGGCACCAGTTCCATTTCAAGCGGGCCTTTTTTCCAGATCATGCAGTGCCGGTAGCTTTTGCCGGGATAAAAGCGGATTTGGTCATCGGCAAAATGGCTGTTGACGATTTCGATCAGCCGTGCGGCTTCGTCGCTGCTGATCTCATCGGAAGAATGATCCATCATCAGACGATCTGCATAGGTTTCGGCTTCCGACAAGGTGACCAGATTGCAGCGGAATGAAACGTCGCCGGGTTCCATCTCGATCGACATGCTGATCGCTTCCAGCGGCGACCGGCCGGAATAATACAGCCTGGGATCATAGCCCATGACCGACATGTTGGCCGTGTCGCTGCCCGGGGCCAATCCGGCCGGCACGGTCCTGACCAGGCCAGCCATGCCCTGCCGGGCGATGCGGTCCATATGCGGTTTGGCGGCAGCCATCAGCGGGGTCCGGTCTCCAAGCTCGGGAACTGGCAGATCAGCCATGCCGTCGCCAAGAATAATGATATATTTCATTGAGTCCTCCAAAAACAAAGACGAAGGCGCTTTTGCGGAGCGCCTTCCTGATCTGCCCGTCTAAGGCAGATGACTGTCAGAATCAATTGTGGCGCAGCTTGAAGTCAGACCCGGCGAATCTTGCGAATCGTAAACCCGGCGGCCGTCGGCGGGGCGGATTGGCCGAAATGGCCCTGGCTGCTCTCTTCAAGCATCATGCTTACGGCAGCCGACAAGACTGCGATGATCGCCGGATCGGTTACCGCTGATCCTGAAAGGCCTATTGCGCCGGCTGCCAAGGCGGCGGGCGCAGTTGCCGAAACGGCAGCCTGTCTGTTCCGGCCGGCTCTGCGCCATGCGGCAAAGCCCAGGATCAAGCTCATGACAGCCATCAATAAAACCAAACGGATCAAATTTGTCAGCGACATACTGATACCGTCTATGATCTGAATGTTATCTGACAAGGTCAGGTTAACCAAAATACCAACTGGCAATAAGTTCAGCATCTCAAACCTCCTGGACATTTTTTCTGGCCAAAGCCAAATGTCACCACATATAGTTTAACTGAAGACAAGTCACGGCGCAATTACTTAAGCCCCGGAACTTGCAAAAAAAATCCTGAATTGGTAGATTGAACAAAGAACATCCAATAAACCAACTAGGGTCCCACACGAGGTGAAGATCGATGGAAAAACCGCTGAATGATCATTTCCACTTGCCGGATTTAAGACGGATCACTGTGTTTATCGGTGCCTATGGCAGCGGTAAATCGGAAATCAGCGTCAATTTTGCCTGCTGGCTGGCCTCGCAAGGCCGGCCGACCACCCTTTGCGATCTGGATATCATCAATCCGTACTTTCGTTCGGCCGATGCCCGGCGTCCGCTGGAAGAAGCCGGAATCCGAATGATCTCGCCCCAATTTGCCGGAACCAATGTTGACGTGCCGGCTGTTCCGGGCGCTGTCTTTTCGGTTTTCGACAATCATGAGCGGATGGCTGTCCTGGATATTGGCGGCGAGGATCTGGGAGCCCGGGTGGTGGCGAGCCTTAAACCGCGGCTTTTGGAACAAGCTGCGGCAGTAGCCATGTATATGGTTGTCAATCCCTATCGCCCGTTTACCGGAACCCCGGACAAGATCGTGCAGGTCGCCGGTGATCTGATGCAATCTTCAGGTTTGCCGATTACCGGGCTGGTGCACAATGCCAATCTTTTGGAACAAGGCGACTGCAGCCTTTTGACCGATAGCTGGCCGATCCTTGAGGCCGCTTCAAAAATGCTCGGCCTGCCGGTCGTTTTTGCCGCGGCCCTGGCGGAAGCGGTGCCTGAAGGCTGGGACAGCCGGACGCCGCAGGGCGTGCCGCTTCTTTTGCTTCGCCGCAGCATCTGGTATCCCGACCAGCTGTAGCGGGCCGCCTTTGGCTCCCCAAACACAAAACCTGGCAGCCGCAAGGTTTTAGTCCTTGCCTGTCCCCGATTTTTTACATATAATGGAAAGACATGAGTTCCGGGAGGATTATTATGGCTAAAGTCGAATTTCTCGAAGACCGGTGCAAAGGCTGTGGCCTTTGTGTAGCGGTTTGCCCGCGCAAAATCATTTTGCTGCGGCAAGATCAGTTGAACAGCAAAGGCTTTCACCCGGCTGGCGTCGACCGGATGGACCAGTGCACTGGCTGCACGATGTGCGCGACCATGTGTCCGGACAGTGTTATTGAAGTCTGGCGTTAGGAGGCAAGCAAATGGGTAACAGAGTCTTGATGAAGGGCAATGAAGCGATTGCCGAAGCGGCGATCCGTGCTGGCTGCCGCCACTATTTCGGATATCCGATCACTCCGCAGACCGAGGTCATGCATTATATGGCCAAACGGATGGTGGAAGTCGACGGCACGTTTGTGCAGGCCGAAAGTGAAGTCGCAGCGATTAATATGGTCTATGGAGCCGCCTCTGCCGGCGCCCGGGCAATGACGACCAGTTCCAGCCCGGGCATCAGCCTGAAGCAGGAAGGCTTCTCCTACATCGCCGGCGCCGAACTGCCGGCTGTCGTGGTGAATATCGTCCGTTCCGGCCCGGGGCTGGGCGGCATCCTGCCAGCCCAGGGAGATTATTTTCAGGCTACCAAAGGCGGCGGCCACGGCGACTACCGCAATATCGTGCTGGCTCCGGCCAGCGTCCAGGAACTTTATGAACTGACCGTCGAAGCCTTCAATCTGGCTGACCGCTATCGCATGCTGACCATGATCCTCGGCGACGGGGCCATGGGTCAGATGATGGAACCCGTTGAATTCCGCGAACAGGAGCCGGTCGATATTGTGGCCAAAGACTGGGCTGTCACCGGCACTCATGGCAAGCGGGAACACAACGCCGTCACCTCGATCTATATCGAGGCCGATGTCCTGGAACGCCTGAACAACAAGCTCCAGGCCAAATACCAAGTTGTTCGCGAGAAGGAAGTCCGTTTCGAGACTTTCAACTGCGAGGACGCCGAGATCATCATCACGGCCTTTGGAACCTGCAGCCGGATCTGCCGCAACGTCATCCGCCAGGCAGGAAGCCTTGGCATCAAGGTCGGCATGATCCGCCCGATCACGCTCTGGCCCTTCCCTGAAAAGATTATTGCCGAGGCGGCCGGCCGGGATTCGCTGAAAGCTTTCCTGGATATTGAACTGAACTGCGGTCAGATGGTCGAAGATGTCCGCCTGGCAGTGAACGGCAAAAAGCCGGTTCACTTTTATGGCCGGTCGGGCGGCAATCTGCCGACTCAGAAAGAAATCCTGGACCAGATTCGGTCGATTGCGGGGAGATGAGCGAGATGGAGAAAGTATTTACCAGAACCCGGGGACTGACGGACAAGCCCATGCATTATTGTCCGGGCTGCACCCATGGCATTATTCACCGGATCATTGCCGAAGTCATGTGCGAGATGGATATCCTGGACACGACCATCGGCGTTTCGCCGGTTGGCTGCACCTACAACAATTATGAGTATTTTTCCTGCGACATGGTCCAGGCCGCCCATGGCCGGGCACCGGCCGTCGCGACCGGCATCAAGCGGGTGCATCCTGAGAATATGGTCTTCACTTACCAGGGCGACGGCGATCTGGCGGCTATCGGCACGGCCGAAATCGTCCATGCAGCCGCGCGCGGCGAGAAGATCTGCACGTTTTTTGTCAACAATGCCATCTATGGCATGACATCAGGCCAAATGGCGCCGACCACCCTTTTGGGCCAAGTGACGACAACATCGCCGTTTGGCCGGAAAGCCGACGTTCAGGGCTATCCAATCAATGTCAGCGAAATGCTGGCGACTTTGCCGGGCGCCGTTTACATCGAACGCGTCGCCGTGAACGACTTCAAACATATCAATCAGGCCAAAAAGGCCATTCGCAAGGCTTTCCGGGTTCAACAAGCCCGATTGGGCTTTGCCATGGTCGAAATCCTGTCCACCTGCCCGACCAACTGGGGAAAAGATCCGATCGCTGCATTGCGCTGGCAGGAAGACGCCATGTTCAAGCAGTACCCCCTCGGAGTCTATCGCGGACAGGATCTGGAGGTGGCACCATGATTGATTTTTCTGTCATTCTGGCCGGCTTCGGCGGCCAAGGCATTCTGTCGGCCGGCAAATTCATCGCCACCGCCGCTTTGTTCGAAGGCCGGGAGGTTTCCTGGTTTCCGTCCTATGGTCCGGAAATGCGCGGCGGCACTGCCAACTGCAGCGTTGTCATCTCGGAGGAGCCCATCGGTTCTCCGGTCATCAACGACGCCGATGTCCTGATCGCCATGAATGGCCCTTCATTGGACAAGTTCGTGCGGCAGGTCAAACCGGGCGGCGTGATCATTGTTGACAGCTCGCTGGTCCCGAACCGGCCGGCCCGCGAAGATATCCGCTTTTTCCCGATTCCGGCGTCCAGCCTGGCCTCGGAAATGGGCAACATGAATTTTGCCGCGATCATCCTTTTGGGATGCCTGGTTGAACAGGCCGGCTGCTTCAGCCGCGAATCCTTTGAAAAAGCATTGGCCGATGCGCTGCCCGCCCGCCATCACCATCTCATTCCCAAAGAAATGGCCGCTTTTGACCGTGGCGCAACGTTTGCGCAGGCGTAATGCAGGAGCGGTCAAATATTCGCACCTGCACAGAGCTAACGAAATATTTACCCTATAATGTGACAGATTTAACAAAGAGCAGATTTATCTGCTCTTTGTTGTTGTGCAAACAGTCGATTAAGGTATAATTATATCAAACAGCAATACACTTTAGGCTAAATAGGCCGGGTAAGGTAATTTTCTGATTTTATTGGGCGGCCGGAACTTTGTAGCCAAGCAGCAGTGGGGTTGATGGACATGAATCAGGCATACCTGTTTAACCTGGGCCAGGATTATATGAGCTATAATCTGCTGGGATCGCGGCCGGCTGCCGATCCCGACGGCATTTCCGGCTATGCTTTCGCTGTCTGGGCGCCTGCTGCGCTTGCGGTCTTCGTTTGCGGCACGTTCAACGGCTGGGACCAGACGGCCAACCCGCTGGCGAGGATGGGAACGACCGGCATCTGGTCCGGTTTTGTGCCTGGCGCAAAACAATGGGACCGCTACAAATACGCCATTGCCATGTCCGGCGGTTCAACCTGCCTGAAGGCCGATCCTTATGCCCGCCATAGCGAGACCCGTTCCGACACGGCGTCCATTCTTTATGACCCGGACGATTACACCTGGCAGGATGAAAATTGGCTGGCGAGCCGGCCGGATGCCTGTGCCGCTTTCCCGCTGAACATTTATGAAGTCCATTTGGGATCCTGGAAACGCCATGCCGACGGGAATTTCCGCAATTACCGCGACCTGGCCCATGATCTTGGCAACTATGCGCATGATCTAGGCTATAATGCCGTTGAACTCCTGCCGGTGATGGAACATCCCCTGGACGATTCCTGGGGCTATCAGGTTACCGGTTACTACAGCGTGACCAGCCGCTTTGGCACGCCGGCCGATTTCAAATATTTCGTCGACACGCTCCATGAAAAGGGCATCAGGGTCATTCTGGACTGGGTTCCCGCCCATTTTCCGCGGGACGCCCATGGCTTGGCCAGATTCGACGGCACACCGCTATTTGAATACGCTGATTCGCGCATCGGCGAACACCTGGAGTGGGGAACCTATGTTTTTGACTACAACAAGAATGAAGTCCGTTCATTTTTGATTTCCAACGCCTGGTTCTGGCTTCAGGAATTCCACATTGACGGGCTCAGGGTTGATGCGGTGTCCAGCATGCTTTATCTTAACTACGGACGGACGGAGTACCTGCCAAACATTTTTGGCGGCAAAGAAAACCTGGAGGCCATTTCTTTTTTGCAGCAACTGAACCAGCTGATCCGCGAGAAGAAGCCTTCCTGCCTTCTGATCGCCGAGGAGTCGACTGCCTGGCCCAAAGTCAGCAGCCCGGTTGCCGAAGGCGGCCTGGGCTTCACCCATAAATGGAACATGGGCTGGATGCATGATACGCTGGATTATATGAGCCGGGATTACATCTACCGCAAATGGCATCATTCCCAGCTCAGTTTTTCGATGACCTACAGCTTTACCGAGCATTTCATCCTGCCATTTTCCCACGATGAAGTGGTCCATGGCAAACGTTCGCTGATTGACCGCATGCCTGGCGACATCTGGCGGCGTTTTGCCTGCCTCAGGACCTTGTATCTCTATCAGATGACTCATCCCGGGGGCAAGCTGATGTTTATGGGCGGCGAATTTGCCCAGTTTGTCGAGTGGCGTTTTTACGAACAGCTGGAATGGTTTTTGCTTGACTTTGACAATCACCGCCTGCTGAGGGATTTTGTCAGGCGCCTGAACCATTATTACCTTGACCATCCGGCACTCTGGCAAATCGATGGCAGTTGGGACGGATTTGCCTGGATCAACGCCGATGATGCCAAAAACAGTGTCTATACCTTTATCCGCCAGGCCTCCGGTTCAGATCAAGTGGTGATCATTCTCAACCTGGCGCCCGATCCGCATCCGGGATACTGCTTCGGCGTACCCGAAGCGGGCGAGTATCAGATTGAGCTAAATAGCGACGATATGATTTTTGGCGGGAGTGGCTACCCAACCGGCAATCAGCCCAAAATGCCGCTGATTGCGGTCGATGGGCCAAGACACGGTAAGCCCGCCCAATTAACCCTGGACATTCCGCCGCTGTGCGGCCTGATCCTGCGGCCGTCCACTGGCGATTAACCGATCATACCGCAAAGGAGGGATTCAATTTGATACAAAACAATATCATTGCAATGATTCTGGCAGGCGGGCAGGGTGCCCGCCTGGGCGTCCTGACCCAGCATCTGGCCAAACCAGCCGTGCCTTATGGCAGCCGGTACAGGATCATTGACTTCCCGCTCAGCAATTGCACCAATTCCGGCATTGAGACGGTGGGTGTCCTGACCCAGTATCAGCCGCTTTTCCTTAATACATACATCGGCAACGGCCATCCCTGGGATTTGGACCGCAACAATGGCGGCGCTTTCATCCTGCCGCCCTATCAGAGCAATGCCCGCAGCGACTGGTACAAGGGGACAGCCAATGCAATTTACCAGAATATTGAATTTATCGAAAACTATGACCCCAAGCAGGTCCTGATCCTTTCGGGCGACCATATTTACAAGATGGATTATGCCAAAATGCTGAAAGCGCATCTGAAGTCCAATGCCGACGCGACGATCGCGGTTTTTGAAGTGCCCTGGAATGAAGCCTCGCGGTTTGGCATCATGAATGCCGACGCCGACGGCCAAATTGTCGAATTCGAAGAAAAGCCCAAAGAACCCAAAAGCAACCTGGCCTCGATGGGCGTTTACATTTTCAATTGGGATGTCCTGCGTGAAAAATTGATCCAGGATGAGGCCGACCATTCATCCAGCCATGATTTTGGCAAGAACATCATCCCAACCATGCTGTCCGAGGGCAAAAAACTTTCGGCTTATCGTTTTTGCGGCTATTGGAAGGATGTCGGCACCATCGACAGCCTTTGGCAAGCCAACATGGATATTCTGGACAGGCCGGAAGAAATTGATTTTGGAGACCGCAGCTGGCGCATTTACAGCAAAAACCCGGTCAAGCCGGCCCATTACATAGCCGCTGGCGCCCGGGTCGTCAACAGCGCCCTGACGGATGGCTGCAATATTTACGGCACTGTCGAGCATTCGGTCTTGTCCAACAGCGTTACGGTTGAAAAGGGCGCGATTGTCAAAGACTCGATTCTGATGCCGGGCGTTAAAGTCATGGCCGGCGCATTTCTCGATAAATGCATTGTCGGGATCGAAACGATCATCGGCAAACAGGTCCGTGCCGGCGCCAGTGTCGAAGGCAGCAGCAAATACCACAACAGCAAACTCTGCACCGGCGGGATCACCGTTTTTGACCGCGGCATCAAGATCCGGGACAAAGCGGTCATCCCGGGCAATTGCATGGTTGAAACCCATGAAGGGCAGGAATCTGATGAAGTGATCGAATATCACTTCCGAGTACGATAAGGAGGTGGCCGGCATGTTTATTAACGCAATGGGCCTGATTCTGGCCGACCATAAAAAAATTCAACTAGGGGAGCTAACCCATCCGCGGGCGCTGGCAGCCATGCCTTTTGGCGGCCGCTACCGGATCATCGACTTTATGCTCTCCAACATGGTCAATTCCGGCATCACCAGTATCGGCGTGATCGCCATGAATAAATACCGTTCGCTGATGGACCATCTGGGGACCGGCAGTTCCTGGGATCTGGACAGGAAAACCAAGGGGCTTAGCCTTTTGCCGCCCTATATCAATTCGGTCAATGTCGGCAAAGGCGGCGAGGTCGATGATTTTACGGGTTTATTGGATTACTTCAAGTCCAATAAGCAGAAATACGTCATCATCGCCAACAGCAATGTCATTTTTAACACAACGCTGATCGATTTCGTCAACAATCATGAAGAAAGCGGCGCGGATATCAGTTTGATGTACAATCGCGACGGCATCCGGTTTGGTTCTCCCAGCGTGATTTTGGATCTCGACCGCCGCGGCTTTGTCAAGGACGTTTTGCAGAACCCGCCCAAATCATCGGCTACGCGCTGCTCGCTGGGCGTCATTGTTCTGGACCGTGAATTGCTGATTGACCTGATCAGCGAAGCAATCGCCCGCAGTGAACAAGAGTTTTCGGTCAGCAACCTGATTTTGCGCTATCGCCACTATCCGATTCACGGTTATGAGTACAAAGGCCTGGCGCTGCGGATCAATTCAGTGGCAACCTATTTTGCCGGCACGATGCGGCTTTTGGAAGAAAACACCAGAAAAGAGCTGTTCTGGTCCGGGCTTCCGGTCTACACCAAGGTCAAGGACGAGGCTCCGGCTTTGTACAGCGAAGGCAACAGCGTCAGTAACTGCCTGATATCCGATGGCTGCCAGGTTCAGGGCTCGGTGACGGACAGCCTGCTTTTCCGTGGCGTGACCATATCGCGCCAGGCCAATATCAAATCCTGCATCATTATGCAGGATGCTTTCATCTCCGAAGGCGTTGAATTGGAAAATGTCATCCTGGATAAAAACTGTGTGATCCGGCCAGGCGTCAAATTGGTCGGCCAGTCCGATTATCCGGTGGTGATCGGCAAGGGGGCGATTGTTTGAGCCAAATGAAAATTCTGTTTGTATCCTCTGAAGTCGCACCGCTGGCCAAAACCGGCGGCCTGGGGGATGTTCTGGGCGCCTTGCCGGCCAAACTGCGCCAGGTGGGCCTGGATGCCAGGATTGTCATGCCGCTTTACAAAAAAATCAAGGAACAATATGGCAGCGAGCTTGTTTTTTGCCGTTGGGCGATGATCAAGCTTGGCTGGCGGACCATGTACAGCGGGCTTCTGACGATGCCGGTCAACGGCGTTCCGGTTTATTTTATCGACAATGAATACTATTTCGGCCATGACCAGATCTACCTGGATTATTCTTTTGACATCGAAAGATTCAGCTTTTTCCAGCGGGCCGTGCTGGAAGCTTTGGGCGAACCAATGGATTTCGAGCCGGACATTTTGCATTTGAACGACTGGCAGACCGGCATGATCCCCTGCCTTCTGGATGCTCATTACCGGCCGTACAGCTTTCATCAGAATTTGCGGACCGTATTCACCATCCATAATCTAAAATACCAGGGGATTCACGGCCGGGAAAAAATTGCCGACCTGATGGATTTGCCCGACCGGTATCTTACTGACGGCGGCATTCTCAAGGACGGCGTTCCCAATTTCATGAAGGCCGGGATCGTTTATGCCGACCGGGTCACTACCGTTTCACCGACCTATGCCGGGGAAATCATGACGGAATATTATGGCGAAGGCCTGCACCAGCTTTTGCAAAGCCAGGCGCATAAGGTCAGCGGCCTTTTGAACGGAATAGACGACCAGGAATATGATCCGGCCCATGATCCCCTGATTCCTGCCGGTTACGACCTGAAAACCTGGCAGGCCGGCAAAGCGGCCTGCAAAGCGGCCCTGCAAAGGGAATTATCCCTGGATGAAGATCCCAAAATACCGTTGGCCTGCATGATCAGCCGCCTTACCGACCAAAAGGGCCTTGATCTTCTGGTTCATGTTCTCGGCGAAATGCTTTATGACGGCATGCAATTGGCCGTTTTAGGAACAGGAGACCCGGATTACGAAAACGCGCTTCTGGCTGCGGCTGCCAAAAATCCCAAACGATTGGCCGTCCGGATCGCTTTTGACGTGCCATTATCCCATCGGCTTTACGCCGCCGCCGATTTGTTCCTGATGCCGTCGCTTTTTGAACCCTGCGGCCTGGCGCAGATGATTGCGATGCGTTATGGCACTTTGCCGATCGTACGCGAGACCGGCGGCCTGAAAGATACTGTGGTTCCGTTTAATCGCTTTACCGGCGCCGGGACAGGCTTTTCCTTCACCAACATCAATGCTCACGAATTGCTCTTCACGACCCGGTATGCCTGCGACGTTTACCGGCACACGCCCGCTGCCTGGCAATTGCTGGTCAAAACGGCCATGGAGGGTGATTATTCCTGGACCCATTCGGCTCAAGCCTATCAGCAGCTGTACCAGGAATTGATTCGCTGATCATGAGGCTTTTGCATCAAAGCCGCTCGGACTTTTTCCGCAAGCCATACGGCGCCGTTCCAACCGGCACGGAGGTTTGCCTGAAGCTGCAAGTCTGGCCCGAAGACCAGGATGTCCGGTCGGTTTGCCTGGGTTATGCCTATGGCCTGAACGCCTTTCAGGAAAGCCGCGCCAGGATGGGAAAAATGCCGGCCGCTGCCGATTTTTCTGTTTATCAGATTGACTTGCGGCTGCCTGGCGATGCCTGCCTTTTTTTCTATTGGTTTGAAATCGAGACTGGAAACGGCCGCTTCTTTTATACGGCGGATCGGGAAAATGCCGCGGGCAGGGGCCAGATCAGCCCAAGCCGTCCGCGTTACCTGCCCGGCGAAGCCCATTTCCCGGCGCCCTGGCAGATAACGGTCTATCTCAAGGACTTTCAGGCGCCGGATTGGCTCCCGGGCGCCGTCATTTACCAGATTTTCCCGGACCGTTTTAATCGCGATGCCCAGTTCAGCCCGGCGCGTTTCCAGAAGCAAGCCTTGCCGGAGAGGATCTTCCACGAAGCGTGGCAGGAGGAAGTCGATATCCATGGACGCCCGGAAACGGGCTATCTGGCCTGCGATTTTTTTGGCGGATCGTTAAACGGCATCCGCGAAAAACTTGACTACCTGATGGGGCTGGGCGTGACGATCCTCTATCTTAACCCGGTCTTCCAGGCCCGTTCCAACCACCGCTATGACACGGGGGATTACGAAAAGATCGATCCGCTTTTGGGAACCGAGGCGGATTTTCAAGCGCTTTGCCAGGATGCTGCAGCCAAGGGCATCCGCATCATCCTCGATGGCGTTTTCAGCCATACCGGCGCCGACAGCCGCTATTTCAACAAATATGGCCGTTATCCGGATGCCGGGGCCTGGCAGGAAATGACCGGACAGGGACCTTCGCCTTATGGCAGCTGGTATGTTTTCCATCAGAAAGGCGATCAGTTGTATTACGACTCCTGGTGGGGCTTCCAGGATTTGCCCAGCGTCAATGAAAATGACCTGGCTTACCGCGACTACATGACCGGCCCGCAGGGCATTGTCCGCCGCTGGCTCCGCCTGGGTGCCGCCGGCTGGCGTCTGGACGTTTCGGACGAATTGCCGGACGATTTCCTGCGCGACTTGCGCCGGGCCGTCAAGGCCGAAAAACCCGATGCCATTTTATTGGGCGAAGTCTGGGAGGACGCCAGCCAAAAAATCAGCTATGGCAGCTACCGGGATTTCCTTTTGGGCCGGACCCACGACATGATCATGGGCTATCCTTTCCAGCAGGCGCTCATCGGCTACCTGAGCGGCCATTTCCCGGCCGAGCGGCTGCATCATCTGCTGGAGGCTTTGCGCGAAAACTACCCTTTGCCTTGCTTTTACAGCAGTTACAACCTGATCAGCAGCCATGACATCTTGCGGGCGATTACCGCATTGGCCGGACTGCCGGACCCTGGCAACCGGGAAGCCCAGGCCAGGATCCGTTTATCGGAAAACGCCCGCCAGCGCGGCGAAGCGCTGCTTAAACTGGCCGTGCTTTTTCAGATGGCCTTTCCGGGCTGCCCGGTTATTTATTATGGCGATGAAACGGCCATGGAAGGATACCGGGATCCTTTCAACCGCCGGACATTCCCCTGGGGCCAGGAAAACCAGGCGCTCCAGCAGTGGTTTGCCGCCCTGGGCAATTTGCGCCGGACTTATCCGGTTTTGCGCACCGGCGACTATCAAATGCATCAGGCATCGGGCGATTGTGTGCTGTTTACCCGGAACTTAAATGCCGGGATTGATGTTTTTCAAAAACCGCAGTCCGGACCGGATCAGGCGCTGGTGGCCATAAACCGCAGCCCGGAAGCCCGGACGGTTCAGTTTGGCGCCCGCCTGATCCAGCTCCCAGGCTATGGCGGCCTGCTGGAAATCGGCCAGGACGTTGTTTTACAGACTTGCATTTAAAAATCCATGGAAAACAAAATCGGGCGGCCGCCTGATGATTTAATGAAGCTAAAAAGGCATGAGGAGGGATTGTCCAATGGCAAAAATAAAAATAGCTCAGCTGCAAACTTTGGTTCAGACCGAAAAAATGAAAAATATTGAAGCGCTGGGTCCAATCCTGGATACCCTGGCTTTTGAACAGGTGGATATGGTCACTTTGCCCGAGATGTTTGCCTGCCCCTACCATACCGCCAATTTCCCGATCTATGCGGAAAAAGAAGGGGAAGCCCTATGGCAGGCCTGCTCCGGTCTGGCCAGACAGCACCGCGTCTACCTGTCCGCCGGCTCCATGCCCGAAGTGGACGAAAAAGGCCGGGTGTTCAATACCGCTTATATCTTTGACCGGCAGGGCCGCCAGATTGCCAAACACCGGAAAGCCCACCTCTTCGATATCAATGTGCAGGGCGGGCAGTATTTCAAGGAATCGGACACGCTGACGCCCGGCAATCAAGTGACGGTATTCGATACGGAATTTTGCAAAATGGGCTTGTGCATCTGCTATGATTTCCGATTCCCTGAATTGGCCCGGCTGATGGCCCTTAAGGGCGCGAAAGTCATTTTGGTGCCTGCCGCCTTCAACATGACCACCGGCCCCGCCCATTGGGAGGTCATGTTCCGGTCCAGAGCGCTGGACAATCAGGTTTACGCGCTGGGCACCGCTCCCGCCAGAGATCTTGCATCCGGCTACATTTCCTGGGGCCATAGCATTGCCGTCGCCCCCTGGGGCAATGTGCTGGGTCAGATGGAGGAAACTGAGGGACAGGTTGTCCATGAGCTGGATCTGGCTGTGGTGGATCAGGTGCGCGCCCAGCTGCCTCTGCTGCTCCACAGGCGAACCGATCTTTATTCTCTGGTGGAACTGTAAAATTTGAGGGGTGTTCAGTAAACAGCTCAAAGCTGCCTTTTGAAAAGCAAAAACCGCTGAGCGCCACAGCCTCAACGGTTTTTTTGGTGCGGTCAATGGGAGTATCAACATGTTATGCGGTCATTTTAGCCGTTATTATTGTTTGGAGCAAAGAAATACGACGATGGCAGCATCTTTATCCGGGTCGGCTGGCGGCTATCGCACCAAAACCTACAATATAAAATCCCGCATCTTGGCTCCGGGGCTTTTTATTTTTTAGAGACTACACTGCTCGATCTACTTAGCATGATGTTTTTCCAATCATCACGCAAATCAAGCAATGAATAATCTATAAATTCTTGATACTTCAAAAGCAAAAACTCTAAATCCTGGATATATTGCTCCCATTCTAAGGACGAGGGGGAAAGGTACTTCATTGCGAACATTGCAGCAAAATAAGTATCATTTTGATTTTCTTCAAAATACTGTTTGTCTTTTTTCGATAAGCTAGTTTTAAAGGGAAGTTTTCTGCCGTATATTCTTCCTCCGTGGGCGCAAATATTCCTAAGTACTGATAGGCAGAATATGTTTGCCTTAACTGGTATAAAGCTAGTTGATTTGTAGAATTCTTTTGCAATAAAGGCAGCGTCCTTATCAAGCATATTTGAATACATTTTTGAAATACACGTCATTGAAAGTAATTCCACTGCACTCCACACAGGGAAATTACCATTATATTTAGTTTTAAAGTGTTTACTGAAGACATCACGTGAGTCAACAATTGCACTCATACAAATTGAATAGAAAGCATCATGGGCTTGGCGACTTTTAAAATTATCTGGGTGAAGGTAGCCTAATCCACCATAATTATGCGCATGACAATAAGCGATTTGTGTTTTAAACGCTATTTCGATGCGCATCAAATATTTTGCAGTGAGATGCAACAGATGTATATCAAAATCATGAATCATTCTAATTTTATGAAGGGTGGTACCTTGGATGAATCTCTCGGAATTGCTATCATACAAATGAATATAATAACCACGAAGCCGATAATAATTGACAGATTTGATCGTTTCAAGCGCTTCTTCTTGATCAATAATGAGTAAACCTCGGTCGGAAAGCAAAGACAGTTGGTCTTCGAAAGACAATGGCGGTTTGACAAAATCAATCCTCATTACAACCCCCGAAATTAAAAGGCCCCCCTGGTTGCGCTTGCCTTGCGGTAGAGGCGTGGGGGGATCTGTTGTCATTAATATATCAAAATAGTTGATTGCATTTCAAGTGATTTGACTTATTGTTCACACATTTGTAATTTATTGAGGATGACAAAAGAATTTTCCTTTTGCGGCGCTTTTTTTGTCTTTTCAAACAGCGAGACCAAAGAGAAAAGCAAAAACCGCTGAGCGCTACAGCCTCAACGGTTTTTTTGGTGCGGTCAATGGGACTTGAACCCATACGGTTGCCCATACGCCCCTCAAACGTACGCGTCTGCCAGTTCCGCCATGACCGCATCAGAAAGGATAATGACTGGCGAGGATTATTTTCAGGCATTAGCAATTATACGCATCGCCGCCTTACTTTGTCAATACAGCAAAAATCCTGGTTTTCATCGCTTCATAAGACTTGCGTCTTCGGAAGAGATCAAGGATAATGGAGAATAAAATGGAATATGAGATAAAGTGGTGATTGAATTGAAACAAATTATGCTTGGCAACGAAGCCATCGCCCGAGGCGCTTATGAAGCGGGCACCAAAGTAATTTCTTCATATCCGGGAACTCCCAGTACTGAAATTACGGAAAGCGCGACTCAATATGAGCGAATTTATTGCGAATGGGCGCCAAATGAGAAAGTTGGACTGGAAGTGGCCATCGGCGCCAGCATTGCCGGCGTCCGCTCCATGTCCTGCATGAAGCACGTTGGCGTCAATGTTGCGGCCGACCCGCTTTTTACCGCTTCGTACACCGGCGTCAACGGCGGCCTGGTTGTTGTTGCGGCCGACGATCCGGGCATGCATAGCTCGCAGAATGAGCAAGACAGCCGGCACTATGCCCGCGCTGCCAAACTGCCGATGTTTGAACCGGCAGACAGCCAGGAGTGCAAGGACTATATCCAGGCGGCTTTCGAATTGTCCGAACAATATGATACGCCGGTGATGCTCCGGCTGACGACAAGGATCGCCCACTCGCGCTCGCTTGTCGAAATGGGCGAGCCCAGGGACCAGACAACCCGTCCTTACCAGAAGGATGTTAAAAAATATGTGATGATGCCGGCCATGGCGGTCGGACGCCATGTTGTTGTCGAAGACCGGCAGGCTGCCCTGGCGGCGGCTTCAAGCAGCGACTTGAACGTCGGGCGGCATCAGGTCATTTCGCGTTCGCCGGAATTGGGAATAATCGCCAGCGGCATTACCTGGCAATATGTCCAGGAAGCCCTGCCGGAAGCATCTGTCTTGAAGCTTGGCCTGATTTGGCCGTTGCCGGTGGAGCTGATCAGGCGTTTTGCCGCTTCGGTCCGCCGCCTCGTTGTGATCGAAGAGCTGGACCCGATTCTCGAAACTGAAATCCGGGCGGCGGGCATCCCCTGCGAAGGCAAGTCCTTGTTCACGCTGCAGGGCGAATATTCCGCCTCGCTTCTTCGGAGCCGGTTGTCCGAAAACGCCGCTCCGGCGCCTGCCCTGCAAAAATCCGAACTTACCGCGGCACCCGGCCGGCCGCCGGTCATGTGCGCCGGATGTCCGCACAAGGGGCTGTTCCTGGCGTTGAACCGCCTGAAGGTGATTGTTTCGGGGGATATCGGCTGTTATACGCTGGGCGCTTTGAATCCGACCAATGCAATGGACGCCTGCGTTTGCATGGGCGCTTCGGTCGGCATGGCGCACGGCATGGACAAAGCCACCGACGGGGAATTCTCACGCCGGACGGTCGCCGTGATCGGCGATTCGACCTTCATGCATTCGGGCATCACCAGCCTGATCAATTGTGTTTACAATCAAAGCAACAGCACGATCATCATTCTGGACAATTCGATCACCGGAATGACCGGCCACCAGCAAAATCCGGCCTCAGGGAAAAACATCAGGCTGCAGGCTGCGCCGGCGATCGACCTGGCAGGACTTTGCCGGGTTGTCGGCGTGCAGTCGATCCGCGAAGTTGACCCGGCCGATACCTGGGAAGTGGAAAAAATCGTTGCGGAAGAAACCGAGCGGCCAGGGGTGTCCGTCATTATTGCCCGCCGTCCCTGCGCCTTGATACCAGCGGGCCGCGGCAAGCCGGAACAGGCGGCGACAATCGACCTTGCGCGCTGCAAACGCTGCAAAGCCTGCATCCGGATCATGTGCCCGGCATTGACTGCCGGACCGGATGGCTATCCGGTCATTGATCCGGCCAGTTGCACAGGCTGCAATCTCTGTGTCCGGGTCTGCAAATTTGACGCGCTGAAGAATGGAGGCGAGGCCCGATGATCAATTCATTAAATATTGTCCTGGCTGGCGTCGGCGGCCAGGGGACACTTGTTTCCGGCAAGCTTTTAGGCCAGCTTGCCAGCCAGCTTGGCCTGGATGTCAAGGTTTCTGAAGTCCACGGCATGTCGCAGCGCGGCGGCAGCGTGATAACTTATGTCCGGATCGGGCAGAAAGTCTTCTCGCCGATTATCGAGCCTGGAACGGCCGATTTCATCCTGGCTTTTGAAGAACTTGAAGCTTTGCGCTGGGCACACCTGCTTCGCGCCGGCGGTACGCTGCTGATCAATACGAACCGGACTATCCCATTGCCGGTGGCCATGGGTCAGGCCGCTTATCCGGACAGGATCGTTGCCGAGCTCAAAGAAAAAGCCGGCAGCCAGGCGGCCGTCTATGCGTTTGACGCGCTGAAGCTGGCCCGCGATGCCGGCAGCAGCCGCGCAGTCAATCTGGTGATGGTCGGCGCGCTGTCCCGTTTCCTTGATTTGCCCAAAGAGTCCTTTGATCAGGCGATCGATGCGGTTTTTGCTGAAAAATTCCGTGCAGTCAATCATACGGCATTTCAATCAGGATCTGCTATAATAAATAAATAAATAATATCAACCCGGCGGATCCTGATCTGCTTTAAGACGGGATCAGAAGACTGCTCTGGCAAAATCAGGGGAGGTGCAGAATATGCTAGTTAAACAGATATCCGTATTCCTTGAAAATAAATCCGGTCGCCTGGCCGAAGTGACCAGAACGCTGAAAGAGAAAGGCATTGATATTCGCGCGCTTTATGTTGCCGATACGACTGAATACGGCATTTTACGCATGATTGTCGACAAGCCGGAAGCGGCGCAGGCTGCTCTTTCCGAAAGCGGATTTACAGTCAGTTCGACCAATGTGATTGCCATTGCCATTCCGGACCGCCCGGGGACACTGGATGAAGCGCTGGAGATTTTAAGCGGCAGCGCGATCTCGCTGGATTATCTTTATGCTTATGTTGGCCGGGCGTCCTCCGACGCGATCGTGGTTATCCGGGTTGAAGATCCGCAACTGGCCATGAGCAAACTGGAGCAAACGGGGATCCGGGTTTTGAGTGCCAAGGAGGTCTATGGGATTTGAGTTTCGCTGATTACCAGCTTTTTGGGATATCCCAGGCGACTTATGATTTATCCGAGCAGGCCTTGACACATGTAAGGCCTGCTTTTGAAAGGATTGCCCGGAATAGGGAAACCAATCAACTGCGCGTGCTTTCTGCCTTGCAGAAAGCGCGGCTGTCTGAAAGTCATTTGAGCGGCAGCACTGGCTATGGCTATGATGATTTAGGGCGGGAACAAATCGAAAAGGCTTATGCGCATGCTTTCGGAGCCGAATCGGCTCTGGTTCGCATCCAGATCGGTTCGGGCACACAGGCGCTGGCGCTATGCCTTTTTGGCCTGCTGCGTCCGGGCGACGAGCTATTATTAGCAACGGGTGCTCCTTATGATACCTTGCTCACAACAATCGGAGCGGCAAATCCGAAAACGGCAGATGAAGGTTCTCTGCGGGATTTTGGCGTCACCTGCCGCCAGGTCGAGTTGCTGGAAAATGGCGATCCGGACCTGCCAGGCATACTTGGCGCCATAAACTCCCGAACGAAAGTTGTTTTCATTCAAAAATCCCGCGGCTATACTTTGCGCCGGTCGCTTAGAACGCCGGACTTGGCCGCGATTTGCCGGCTGGTCCATTCCAAAGGAAGTCAGGCGGTTATTCTGGTTGACAACTGCTATGGCGAATTTGTCGAAACCGAAGAACCCTGCATGGTTGGCGCCGACCTGTGCGCCGGGTCATTGATCAAAAATCCGGGCGGCGGATTATGCCCATCCGGCGGCTATGTCGCTGGCCGCGCCGACCTGGTTGAAAAGGTGGCCAACCGGCTGACGGCTCCGGGCTTGGGCAGCCACGTCGGGCCTTCCCTTGGATTTAACCGCCTCATAGCCCAGGGCTTTTACCTGGCGCCGCATATTGTTGCCGAAAGCCTGAAAGGCGCCGTTTTTGCCTCGGCGCTCTTCCAGATGGCCGGCTTCAAGACCTTCCCCGAACCGCTGTCCGAGCGGGGAGACATTGTCCAGACGATCGAGCTGGCCGAACCGGAGCGCCTGGTGGCATTTTGCCAGGCCATTCAGGCAGGGTCGCCGGTTGACAGCTTCGTGCGGCCGGAACCTTGGGCCATGCCCGGCTATGACTGCCCGGTTATTATGGCTGCCGGCGCGTTTGTACAGGGCGCGTCCATCGAATTGTCGGCGGATGGCCCGCTGCGTGCGCCTTTCCCGGCTTACTTGCAGGGCGGGCTGGTCTTTGAAAATGTCCGTCTGGCCTGTCTGCTGGCTGTCGAAAAAACGGGGGCCGCCGGATAATGAGACGGAAAACGCCGCCAGAGCGCCGTCCACAAACGGCTAACCAGGCCAAAGCCGCCAAAGCTGCCCGTTATCATAACGAGCGGCATGCGGCTGCCCGAACGTCGAATTCTCCTCGGCCGGAAAACCGGCCGCCGCTTTCTGCCGAAAGGCTGATTCGGATTGAAAGGCGCAAAGCCCGCAACCGGGCTATTGGCTTATCGATTTTTGTCATGGCCATCATGCTGGTTACGGTATTGCTGATTATTGCTGTCATGCAGCAGGCGCGTCCGCGTCCGCGCTTCATGTTCATCCAGGAAGGCGAGTTGGCCCATACCGTTCAAAGCACAGGACTGATCCTCCGGGATGAAACCGTTTTTAACGCGCCGGCCTCCGGCCTTCTAAAACCCATGACAACTGAAGGCAGCAGGGTTGCCAAAGCCCAGAAACTGGCCCTGGTCATACCTGCGGATAAAGAGGAGCAACTCAGCGCTCTGCAAAAATGCGAAAAAGATATTGTAGACTTGCAGACCGAACTGATGAACAGCGGCAAAGGCATTGGCGCCGAAGCGGTTTTCGATGAAAGTGCCGCTTCCCTGACCTCGATTGTCGCCCTGATCCGCAGTGACGTCAATAAAGGAACCTTGGCCAATCTCAATGCGTATGCGACTTCGATCAGCGTTATTCTTGAACAGCGGACAACCAAACTGATGACGATTGATTTCAATGATTCGCGTCTTGATACGCTAAAAGAAGCCAAAGCCGGGTTGGAGCGGTCGTTGGGCCTGGATTCCGGTACGCTGGTCTGCGAAAAGCCAGGAATTGTCTCATTCAAGCTGGACGGACTGGAATCGGCTTTGTCGCAGGCTGCCGCAGCGACGCTAACCGTTTCCGACTATCAAAAATATATCGGCCAGCGCGCAACCGTGCCGGCTGTTTCGCAGACTGTTGCGAAGGACCAGCCGGTGCTCCGGATTTCTTCCAGCCTCAGCCAATGCCTGATGTTTTTATTGCCGGATGTGGACGCATCCCTATACAAAGTTGATGATCTGATTAAAATCAACATCCCCGCTGACGGCATTACGGTTGAAAACTGCCGGATTATCCGTTCCGAAACGAGCGGCTCGTCTGCCCTGGTGGTTTTCAAAACGGACCGGAAGGTCGAGTGGCTGTCCGATCGCCGGATGGTTCAGGCGGAATTGCCGGTCTCCGCGACGCTTGGTCTTAAAGTGCCGGCTTCTTCACTGATTGATTATGATTCCAAAACCGGGCAGGCATCCTTGATGATCGTTATCAAGGGATATACCAGGATCTGCAAGGTTGACGTGATCGATCAGGACCGCGAATATGCCATCATCAAGGCCATTGAAAGCGAAACCTATAAACCTGAAGTGTCCACCGTCCTGGTGGCCAATCCAGATTCCATCGAGGCAGGTGAGTCCATTGACAATTGATCCGTCATTAACGCCAGGGCAAGACAACGCCTGGCCAAAGGGTGAGACATTGACCCCATTGACAGCAGAGGAAAAAGCCGGTTTGTCGGAACGGCTTGAAGAGGTGCGCCAAAAGGTCGCCGCTGCCGCAAAGGCGGCTGGCCGTAAGCCGGAAGAGATTACACTGATTGGTGTCAGCAAGGTTTTCCCGCCCAACATGGCCCTGGCTGCTTCGGAGCTGGGACTTTCCGATTTTGGCGAAAACCGGGTTCAGGAACTTCTGGTTAAAATCGACTGCCTGGCCGCCGCTGGACATTTTCCCAACTGGCACTTGATCGGAACCTTGCAAAAAAACAAAGTCCGGATGATTATTGGCCGGACCCATTTGATCCATTCGGTCGATTCTTTGCCGCTTCTTCAGGAAATCGGCCAGCGCAGCGCAAATGCCGGCCTGGTCACGGATGTTCTGCTGCAGGTCAACACGGCTGGCGAGACTTCCAAACACGGCTTTGACCCTGACGGCATGCTGGCGGTGGCATCTTCAGCTTTAAAAGTTCAGGGCGTGCGGCTGCGCGGACTGATGACGATGGCGCCACTTTTTTCGGATCCCCAGGATACGCTGCCGGTTTTTGACCGCACCCGGACGATTTTCAGGCAATTAGCCGATCAGTTTGGTTCTTCACCTCAGCTGCTTTTTGATGTGCTTTCCATGGGGATGAGCCATGATTTCCCCCAGGCCATCGCTTGCGGGGCAACCCATGTCCGGATTGGAACGGCAATTTTCGGGCGTCGCCTGTAACATCCCTGAGACACCAGCCGCTTTTTATTTCATGGCCGTTACATCGTATTTACGCTTGATCCAGAGTCGTTGCATCTCTTGGTTTACCTCCCTATAATGAAACAAGAACAAATTCTGCATGAACCGGGAGGGGACATCTTATGGCAGATATCTTGAATCGCCTGTTTAATCGTCTGGGTAATTTCCATGACGAAATTGATTATGAAGACGAGTATGAACAATCGGAATATGAAGAGCAAGAACCCGTTGAGGCTGTTGAAGAACCTCGTCCGGGACCGTTCCGCCGCCAGAACAAGGTGGTTGATTTCAAGCCGGCCGGCCAGCAGCAGGTTGTTATCATGCAGCCAGCCGATATCGAGTCCGCCCAGCAGGCTTGCGATCATATCCGCGCCGGCAAAACCGTGATTTGCAATATCGAAAAAGTGGATCCGAAAGTTGCCCAGCGGGTTATTGACTTTATTACCGGTTCCGCCTATGCGCTGGATGGGAAAGTCATGCCGGTCTCGTCGGTTATCTTTGTCGTTGCGCCGCGCAACACCGCCCTGGTTGAGGGTGGCATTGTCAGCCAGAGCATGGAATATCTCCGCCAGACAGCCGGCGTGCGTTAACCGCAAGGCCCCTGGTTGCGGCATTTTGATTATTCAAACGAATAAATGATTGCTGAATTGAAAATGGCATCCGTGAGGGTGCCTTTTTTCGTGCCCCGGCCGGGTGCCGTTCATTTGGATTTATGCTATAATAATCAGGCAAGGAGGTTGTTTGCATGAAACTGTTATCGATAGCTGTACCTTCTTATAATTCCCAAGACTATTTGCACCGTTGCCTGGATACCCTGGTGCCCGGCGGCGAGGACGTTGAAATTATTGTTGTTGACGACGGCTCCACGGATCAGACCGCAGAAATCGCCCGCCAGTATATTACCCGTTATCCCGGCATCGTCCGCCTTGAACAAAAACCGAACGGCGGACACGGCTCTGCCGTCAATCGCGGCCTGTTGGTTGCCACCGGCAAATATTTCAAGGTTGTCGACAGTGATGATTGGCTTGACGCCGATGCCTATGCGAAGGTTTTGAATTGCCTTCGCCAGCAAGAAGCCAAGGACGAAAGTCTGGACATGCTGATAACGAACTATGTCTACGAGTATTTTTATAACGGTACCCGCAATAATGTCCAATACCGCAATGCTTTGCCGCAAAACCGCCTGTTCGGCTGGGAGCATTTGCGCAAGTTCCGCATCAGCCAGCTGATGCTCATGCACAGCATGATCATTCGCAGCGAGCTTTTGCGGGAATGCCATCTGCAATTGCCGGAACACACCTTCTATGTGGACAATATTGTCGCCTACCTGCCGTTGCCGCTGGTCCGCAAGGTGATGTACCTTGATGTCGACTTTTACCGCTACTTTATCGGCCGGCCGGATCAATCGGTCAATACGGCCAATATGATCAAACGGATCGACCAGCAGCTCAGGGTGACCTATCTGATGCTGCATTTCTACCATCTGGACCAGGATGTTGCAGATGTCAATCTGCGCAAGTATATGCACCGCTATCTGTCCATGATGGTTACGATTTCGGTCGTGCATCTGATTCTCTCGCAAGATGAGGCCAATTTGCGCAAAATAGACGAACTTTGGGAAACCATTCGCCAATATGACCTGAAAACCTACAAGATTATCCGCCGCAGCTTCATCAACCGCGCCATCAGCCTGCCGGGCCGCAGTGGCCGTTACCTGACCCGCAAGGGCTTCAATCTGGCCCGCCGCATCTACAAATTCAGCTGACGGGAGGATGCTGCCTTGAGCATAATTGTCGGTCTTGACATTGGCGGCAGTACGACCAAAATCGTCGGGCTTCAGAATGGATCATTGATCAGCAAAGAGCTTGTCAAAGCCAGCGACCCTGTCGCATCGGCTTTTGGCGCTTTGGGCAAATTCATCAGCCAGAACAAGCTGGCGCTTTCAGCGATTGAACGCATCATGGTCACCGGTGTCGGCGCTTCTTATTTGCAGGGGCCTCTTTTGGGGATCCCCACCATCCGGACCGCTGAATTCCGGGCGATCGGCCTGGGAGGCCTGTTTGTCTCCGGCCTTTCCGAAGCGGTCGTGGTCAGCATGGGCACCGGCACAGCCATCGTCAAGGCGTCGCCATCCGGCGTCGAGCACCTGATCGGATCCGGCGTCGGCGGCGGCACGCTGCTGGGCCTTTCCAACAGGATGATCAATGTCCGGGATTTTACGCTGTTTACGGAACTGGCCGAGAAGGGGGATCTTTCGCATATCGACCTGACCATCAGCGATATAACCCGCGATAATATTCCCGGATTGTCCCCGGATACGACCGCTTCGAATTTTGGCAAAATGGATGATTCGGCGACCCATGAGGATATCGCTCTGGGCATCGTCAATCTGGTCTTTCAATCGGTTGGCACAACTGCCGTGCTGGCTGCCCGGAAAAGCAGCATCCGAACGATTATCTTCACCGGCAATCTGACTTTGGTTTCGCAAGGCAAACGTGTTTTAGGCTCGTTTTCCAGCCTGTACAATGTCGATATTATCGTTCCGGAATCGGCAGAATTTGCTACCGCCGTCGGCGCCGCACTTTGCCCGATCGTCTTTTGATTTTTCAGCTGGCTTCATGCGCCGGACTTTCTGCCGGATATTGGCAAAAACCTGAGAATGCGCTGGCTGGATCCAACGCGTTTTTTTAGCTTGCACTTTTCAGATATGCTGCCATCAGGTACAATAGAATCCTGTCAGAACCTGGATAGATTGATTAAGGAGTGCATGACCATGAAAATTGCTTTTTCAACAATCGGTTGCCCGGAATTTTCCTGGGTGGAAATTATATCAATGGCCAGAGACCTTGGTTACGACGGAATTGAGGTCCGCGGCCTCGGACAGGAAATTCGCGCTGCCCAGGCCAGGCCCTTTACGGCTGCAGAATTGCCGCATACCTTGGAGCGCCTGAAGGCGCTGGGCTTGGAAATTACCTGCCTGTCTTCGGATTGTTGCCTGAAAGACGCCAATCAGCGCCGGAACATTCTTGATGAAGGCTTTGAGTATATCGACTTGGCAGCCAGAGCCGGTGTGCCCTTTGTGCGCGTTTTGGGCGACCAGGCTCCGGATGTGCGCGGAGAAGTCGATGATGATATTGTTGCCCGTACGCTGATCTCGCTTGCGGATTACGCCGCTTACCGCAAAGTGGTTCTGCTGGTTGAAACCAATGGCGTTTATGCCTGCTCCGAGCGGCTTGCCGCGTTGGTTGAAAAGGTTGATCATCCAGCGGTCGCTGTCCTTTGGGACATTCACCATCCCTTCCGCTTTTTTAACGAATCGCCTGAGCTGACCTGGAAAAACCTCGGCAAGCATATCAAGTACATTCATGCGAAGGATTCGGTTATGGCCGACGGCAAGGTCCGCTACCGGATGATGGGGCATGGCGACCTGCCGGTGCGGAAGGTGCTTGATCTGCTTCAAGATAACGGCTATTCCGGCTATGTCTCGCTCGAATGGGTCAAGCGCTGGAGCAAAGACCTTGAAGATGCAGCGATAGTTTTTCCGCATTATGCCAATTTCATGCAGCAGTACCTGGGTGAGCGGGAAAGCCTGTGCCACCTGAAACCGCAGCCGGCGCTGACGAAGGTGGAGCGGGAAACCGCTGATCTGGCTGGCCGGCGCCTGTTTGAAAAAGATGTGCTTGTCGACTATACGATTGGCCAGCTGCTGGAACGCCTGGCCTGTGAATTTCCGGAACAGCCGGCTATCCTCTATACCACGCAGGACTACCGCCGCACCTATAGCGAATTTTTGCGGGATATCGATCAGGTTGCGGCCGCTCTTTTGGCTATCGGCGTCCGCAAGGGCGACCATGTTGCCGTCTGGTCAACCAACCACCCGCAATGGATCTTGACTTTCTTTGCTGCCGCCCGGATCGGAGCCGTGCTGGTAACGGTAAACACTTCGTATAAAATTCACGAGGCTGAATATCTGCTTCGCCAGTCGGATACCCAAACGCTCATCATGATGGACAGTTTCAAGGATGCCAATTATGTTGACATCCTGAATGAGATTTGTCCGGAATTGCGCCATAGCGTGCCGGGTCAGCTGAACAGCCAGCGGTTGCCGGTATTGCGCAATGTCATCAATTTTTCTTCTGACCAGCCAGGCTGCTTTAGCTGGCCTGCTTTCCTGAAACTGGCTGATTTGACCCCGGCCGGCCGGGTAGCCGAGATCGGGCGGACTTTGCATAAGGACGAAGTCGTCAATATGCAGTACACTTCCGGCACCACCGGCTTCCCCAAGGGCGTTATGCTTACCCATTACAATATTCTCAACAATGGCAAGTGCATCGGCGACTGCATGAATTTTTCGACTGCGGACCGCTTGCTGATTCCCGTGCCGTTTTTCCATTGTTTCGGCATGGTTTTGGCGATCATGGCCGCGGTCACCCACGCGACGACAATGGTTCCGCTGGAGTATTTTCAGCCGGGCAAGGTCCTGGAAGCAATCAACAAGGAAAAATGCACGGCCATGCACGGCGTCCCAACGATGTTCATTGCCGTTCTGGAACACCCTGATTTTTCGAAAACCGATTTTTCCCACATGCGTACAGGCATTATGGCCGGTTCGCCCTGTCCGATCAAAGTCATGCAGGATGTTGTCGACCAGATGAACATGCGGGAAATCACGATTGTGTTTGGTCAGACCGAGAGTTCGCCAGGGTGCACGCAAAGCCGGGCCGATGACCCGATTGAAACCCGGGTTGCAACCGTTGGCCGCGAGCTTCCCGGCGTCGAATGCCGGATCGTCGATCCGGCTACCAACCAGCCGCTGCCCAATGGCCAGGCGGGTGAATTTGTCGCCAGAGGCTACAATATCATGCGGGGTTACTACAAGATGCCGGAAGCGACCGCAGCGGCTATCGACAGCGAGGGCTGGCTGCATACCGGCGATCTGGCTATCCGCGACGACAGTGGCAATTACCGGATTACCGGCCGGATCAAGGACATGATCATCCGGGGCGGTGAAAACATTTATCCCAAGGAGATCGAAGATTTCATCTACACTCATCCGGAAGTCAAAGACGTCCAGGTGGTCGGCGTGCCGGACAAAACCTATGGGGAAGCTGTCCTGGCGGTCGTTATCCGCCGGCCGGGCAGCACGATTACGGAGGCCGATCTGCAAGAATTTGTCCGCAGCCATATGGCCAAGCACAAAACGCCCAAGTATATCCGTTTTGTCGATTCTTTCCCCATGACCGGCAGCGGCAAGATCATGAAATTCAAGATCCGCGAGTGGGCTGTCGAGGAATTGAACCTGAAGGAGGCTGCCGCGATTGAAACCGCGTGATGGTCATTCTGCCGGGATCGGCAAGGCCGGACTAATCGTCAATACCAAAGCAAAACCATCGCCCGGCCGCGCTTTCGAGCTGGATGCCCTGCGTGGTCTGGCGTTGTTGATGATGATTCTGCATCATTTCATTTTTGATCTGCGCTATCTGCTGGATTTGAATGTTTTTGCCTTTCAGGAGACCTGGTGGTTCGAAAACTTGCTCCGCCCGGTTTTCCTGAATGTTTTTATCATTGTTTCAGGGATATGCTGCACATTTTCCAGGAGCAACACCCGACGCGGCCTGCGTCTTCTGGCAGTCGCCCTGGGCTTTACCCTGGCGACCAGCCTGGTTTCCCGGTTCATTGGCCTGGATCTTTACATCCTGTTTAACGTCCTGCATCTTTTAGCCCTGGGAACATTGCTCTATTCCGGTCTGACCTTCGGCGAACGCCAGAAGGAATGCCGCAAAAACTACATAGACGTGATTTTGATGCTGCTTGCGGCTGTTTTGCTCTGGCTGGCGAGCCTTTTGCCTCACTGGGCCAGCGCCGGGAGCTACTGGCTGCTGCCCCTGGGATTACTGCCAGCCAACCATTTTGGCATGTCTGATTATCTGCCGATCATTCCCTGGCTGGGCTTTTTCCTGATCGGCGCTCTGATCGGCCGGCAGGCTTACGCCGGCCGTCAAACCGCATTCGCTGCTGCGCCGGGCTGGCTGACCCTTATTTGCCGGCCATTCGGTTTCCTTGGCCGGCATTCGTTATTGGCCTATGCTTTGCATCAACCGGTTTTGCTGGCAGCGCTCTACGGTTTGCGGGCACTGAACTGGATTTGAACCGGATGATTTGGAAAGGAAGCTGGTCTGTTTGACATGAAAGCGATTATATTTGATTTGGACGGCACCTTGCTGGACACCTTGCATGATCTGGCCGATGCCATGAATCAGGCTCTTGCCCGCCTGAACATGAAATCTTTGCCGATCGGCGATTATCGGATGATGGTCGGCGCCGGCGCCCGCAACCTGGCTATCCGCGCGGCTGTCAATGCTGCCGGGACTGCCCGGGGAAATATTCCGGATACGCTGATCGACCAGTTATTGCAGCAGTTCAACGATGCCTATGCGAAATGCTGGGCCAACCAAACCACTGCTTATCCGGGCATTTTTGAACTTTTGGCTGAGTTGAAAACCGCAGGCTATAAGCTGGCGATTTTGTCGAATAAGCCCGATGCTTTTACCCAGCTGATCGTTGACCGCTTTTTCCCGGCAGACTGTTTTTGGGTTGCGGCCGGCAAAAAAGAGGGATGGCCGATCAAGCCTGATCCTGCCCTGGCTTTGGAACTTTGCCGCCAGATGGCAGTCGAGCCTGGTGAAACCGCATTGGTCGGCGATTCCGGATCTGACATGGAGACGGCAAAACGGGCCGGCATTTTGCCGATTGGCGTTCTATGGGGTTTTCGCAGTGCCGCGGAACTTTCTGCTGCTGGTGCTGCTTTCCTGGCAGATAACCCGGCCATGCTGGGTGAATATCTGATCCAAAGGCGGTGAAGCCACTTTGAAAAGCAAGATTTGGCATCATCCCGGCTGGTATCTCTGGCCAGTGCCGGCAATAGCCGCCTTCGTCATCCAGCGTGTCCTGGCCGATTCGCCCGCCCTGGCCGAACAATGGCACAGCAGGCACCTGTTCCGCTGGATTTCTTTGCCGATCGGGTATTTGACATCCTTGGTGCCGTTTTCCCTGACAGAAATGCTGGTCGTGCTCGGCTGCCCGCTTTTGCTGGCCGGTTTGATTTACTGGCTGGTGCGGATGATCAAAAGACCGGCCCGGCTGGCTCGAACCGGACGCCTGGCTTGCCGTTTAGCCTGGATTCTCAGCATCATTTATTTTGCCTTTATGCTCTTGCACGGCTTCAATTATGCCCGCTTATCCGTCGCTGAAAATTTTGGACTGCCCGCGCAGGAACGCTCGGCCGATGACCTGGAAACGACTGCCTTCTGGCTGGCGCAGAAGGCCAGCCAGCTGAGGGCCGGCTGTGAAGAAGACAGCCAGGGCGTTTTCAAGCTGCATAGCAGCATAGCTGCGACTTTGCAAGCTGCCGAAGCCGGTTACGAGTCTGCCGCCGCCGAGTATCCGCTTCTGGACGGCGCGGCTATCCGGCCCAAAGGGGTATTGCTGTCTCACTACTGGTCTTACACGGGAATTACCGGCTTATATTTTCCGCTGCTGGTTGAGTCCAATGTCAACATCGATGTTCCTGCTTACCAGCTGCCGGCGACTGCTCTTCATGAGATCGCCCATACCCGCGGGTTCGCCAGGGAAGATGAAGCCGGCTTCATTGCCTTTCTGGCTGGCCTGGCCCACCCTAGCCCGGAATATGCATACTCGGCGATGCTCGATGCCGCCATTCGCTGCATGAATGCGCTGTATACCAAAGACGAGGAGGCTTATCAGGAAGTTGCCGGCCAGCTAAGCGAAGCGGTCTGGCGTGACCTTGCCGCTGGCAACGCCTACTGGAAGCAGTTCGAAGGCCCGGTTCAAACCGCGGCCAACAACGTCAATAACGCTTACCTGAAGGCCAATCTCCAAGAAGATGGCGTCCAGAGCTACGGGCGGATGATTGACCTGGTGCTGGCCTGGTACGAGGCCAAGGCCGAGGAGGGAACCTTGAACCGATCTGTGGCTTCGATACAGGCAACGGCAGCCAAACCGCTGCCCAAGGGCTGATCCGCATGCCGTCGGTACAGCTTGTCGGTCATCAGCACAGCTATCCGGTAGCCGACATCCTGCAGCTTTTTTGGGGTGTGCCCAATCAGCCCGCAGCGGATTTGCTGCAAATTGCCGAACATGAACCGCTGATTAAAAGCAGCCTTTCACCGGCAGGGCCAGGATTGGTCCTGATTCAAACCACCATGCCTGAATATCGGTTTGAAGCGACCGTTGCGGAAAAAATGGCCAGGCGGGAAATCAAACGCCAGCTTTATCAGTTGCTTTCTGCCTGGACCGGCATTTCTTTCCCTTGGGGATCATTGACCGGCATCCGGCCGACGCTGGTCGCTTCGGAAAGTCTTTCCCAGACTGGATCAACAGCGCTTGCCCGGCAGGAATTGATCGACCGCTGGTTTGTCAGTCCGCAAAAAGCGGATCTGGCTTTGGAAACTGCTGAAGCAGAACGCCTGCTTCTAGGCAAGATTTCGGCAGGCAGCGCCATGGTCTATCTGGGCGTCCCCTTTTGTCCCAGCCGATGCTCATACTGCAGCTTCATCGCCCAGGACGCTCTCCACAGGGAAAATCTGCTGAAACCTTATGTCGAGGCAGTCATCACCGAAGCTCAAGCGTTTTTTTGCCGCCTCAGGCAGCCGCTTCCGATTGCTGCCGTCTATATTGGCGGCGGTACGCCCACCAGCCTGCCGGATCAACTTTTCGAGCATTTGCTTTTGGGCGTCCTGCCGCACCTGCCTTGCCGTGAAGGGGTTGAACTGACGGTTGAAGCGGGCCGTCCGGACACCATCACACCCAATAAGCTTTCGATCATCCGTGCTGCCGGCGCCAGCCGGCTGTGCATCAATCCCCAGACTTTCCAGGACGCCACTTTGGAGCGGATCGGCCGCAAGCACAATACTGAACAGACCCTTCAAGCATTCGCTCTGGCCCGGTCGATGGGCTTTTCCAAGATCAATATGGATTTAATTGCCGGACTGCCCGGTGAAACGCCCCAAGACTTTGCCGATTCATTAAAACAGGCCTTGCAGTTAGGGCCTGAAAGCATTACGGTGCATACTCTGGCCATCAAGCGCAGTTCCCGTTTGCAGAAAGAAGCTCAGATGGCGCAGCAATTCCGGCCAAATCCGGAACTTACAGCCATGCTGGCTAAAAGTTATGGCGATCTCAAAGCGGCAGGCCTTGATCCGTATTATCTATATCGGCAAAAAAATATTGCGGGCGGCCTGGAAAACACGGGTTACGCCAGACCGGGCGACGGCTGCCTCTATAATGTCGGCATGATGAGTGACCAATTTACAGTCGTGGGCCTTGGCAGCGGTGCGATGACCAAGCGGGTCATGGGCAAAAGGATCGAGCGGGCGCCCAATCCCAAGGACATTGCCGATTACATCAAGCGCATCGATGAAATGGTTGAAAGAAAACTCGATTTGTTCAATGCTGACGCACCGTGATCAGCATGATTTCCGGCGGCGCCCAAAAACGGGCCCGAAGGCCGATTGTGCCCAAACCTCTGGAGACAACCAGCTGACGCTTGTCATCGAGCTTATAGCGCCCGTAAGTGTATTGCCGGCCTTGATAAACGGTGTTGATCGGCTGGCCGAAAAAGGTGATCTGGCCGTTATGGGCGTGCCCGGATAAAATCAGCCGGGCTGAGTTCGCCGGCAGGGCGGCCGCAAAATCCGGCTGATGCATGAGCAATAGCCGCCAAGCCCCTTTTGAACTTGCTGCCGTTGAATTTCCATCTTCGGCGGGAAATGTTTTTGAAAGGCTTGGCTGGCCAAAATAGCTTTCATCAAGACCGCCCAGCAGGATGCCATCCAGGTTGACCGACTGGTTGACCAGCATTTTGAATCCGCCCTTTTCCAGCATGCTGACGGCGATTTCGAGTTCAGCTTGCAGGCGGTTGTCATGATTGCCAACGATCGCGTATTTCCCGAGCGGCGCCGCCATTTTATCGAAAATGGCGCTGATCGAATCGGCAAAGGCCTGGTCTGTCGGCGTCCGGTGATCAACCAGGTCGCCGCCGAATAAAAGCAGGTCCGGCTTGGCTTTATTGATGGCCGATGCGACCTTGTCAAGCTGTTTGGCGTCAAATGACTCGCCAACATGAATATCGGTGAAAAAGGCGATGACCCGGCCATCCCAGTTCTGGGGAAGCTGGTCATCGACAATGGTCAGCCGTGTAACGGTAAGGATATTGGGCTCGATGCCGAAAGCCCAGAGCAAAGTCAGGAGGCCGCCGACGACAAGCGCCAGAATGCCGATCAAGATCCTTTTCAGTATCCGGCGCAATTGGCTCGGCCGTCTTTTGCCCATCAATGCTTTTGAAGATTTGGTTTGAATAATTGCAGCCATTTTCGATCCTTTTAGCCAAAATGCTTTCTAACTGGTATGATAGCGGAAAAGCCGCCGGTTAGCAATTTTCATTTCGCACGGGCGTTAATGATTGACAACCCAAGCACAAGTCATCTATAATCGGCTTAATCATATTTTTAAAAGCTTCGACCGGAAGAGTAGGCAGGAGAATGCTCCCCAGCGAGTGCGGGACAGTGCGAGCCGCATGGGGCAAACCTTAACCGAAAATCATCCGCGAGCTGTCTGACGAAAGTGCCTGCCGAATCTCGGGCGGCATGAGTAGGAAGGGCCGGCAGGCTGCAGGTAAAGGCAGCGTCCCCGTTATCGGAAGACGAGATAACGTCTGGCTTTGGGCCGGCCGTTGTGTACGGGTGGTACCGCGCTGAACAAGGCGCCCCGTTGCCGGGGCGTTTTTTTATTTGACACAAGGTCAAAGGAGGCTTCATATGTATCAGAAAGTTTCAACCGACATGGGTTTTGTCGACCGGGAAAAGGAAGTCCTGGTTTTCTGGCAGGAACAGGGGATATTCAAAAAGTCCATCGAGAAGCGGGCAGACGGGCCGGAGTTCACCTTTTACGACGGACCGCCGACGGCCAATGGCAAGCCGCATATCGGGCATATCCTAACCCGGGTTGTCAAGGACATCATCCCGCGCTACAAGACGATGAAGGGATATCATGTCCTGCGCAAGGCCGGCTGGGACACCCACGGATTGCCGGTCGAGCTGGAAGTCGAAAAAATGCTGGGCATTAACGGCAAACCGCAGATTGAAGCTTACGGGGTTGCGCCCTTTATTGAAAAATGCAAGGAAAGCGTCTGGAAATACAAGACGGAGTGGGAACAAATGTCCGAACGGGTTGGTTTCTGGGCGGACATGGACGAGCCATACATCACCTATGACAATAAATACATTGAATCGGAGTGGTGGGCTCTGAAAACAATCTGGGACAAAGGCCTTTTATACAAGGGCCACAAGATTGTGCCCTATTGCCCGCGCTGCGGGACTGCCCTGTCCAGCCACGAAGTCGCCCAGGGCTATCAGGACGTCAAGGAAACCTCCGTTTTTGTCCGCTTCCAGGTTGAAGATGAACCGGATACCTGGTTTGCCGCCTGGACGACAACCCCCTGGACACTGCCGTCCAATGTGGCGCTCTGCGTCAATGCCGACGAAGAATACGTCCTGGCTGAAGTGCCGCAGGACCTTGACGACAGCAAAAAGCCGGTCCGCTATTACCTGGCCGGCGTGCTTGCCCCGCAACTGTTCGGGGAAGACATCAAGATCCTGGCCAAAATGCCCGGCCGCGATCTGGTCGGCAAACGCTACAAACCTTTGTTGCCTTATGCGGACGCTACGGTGGCCCGCTCCGGCAAAAAAGCCTTCTTTGTCGCCTCTGACGATTATGTTACGTTGAATGACGGCACCGGAATCGTCCACATCGCCCCGGCATTTGGCGAAGACGACGCCAGGGTTGGCCGGGCGAACGACCTGCCCTTTGTCCAGCTGGTCAAAGAGGACGGCACCTTGCCGGAGGATGTGACGGACTTTGCCGGCGTCTTCTGCAAAGACGCCGACGCCGGCCTGATCAAAAAGTTGAACCAGGAAGGCAAACTGATCAAGAAAATGCCTTATGAGCACAGCTACCCGTTCTGCTGGCGCTGCGACACCCCATTGATCTACTATGCCAGAAATTCCTGGTTCATCAAGATGACTGCCGTTCGTGACAATCTGATGAAGAACAACCAGACGGTCAACTGGATTCCAGAAACAATCCGGGACGGAAGGTTTGGCAACTTCCTGGAAAATGTCATCGACTGGGGAATTTCCCGTGAACGCTACTGGGGCACACCGCTGCCGATCTGGGAATGTTCTTGCGGCCATCGGCACCTCGTTGGCAGCATCGCCGAGTTGAAGGATCTGTCCGACGACTGCCCGGCAGAAATCGAATTGCACAAGCCGGCAATCGATCAGGTCCATATCCGCTGCAGCAAATGCGGCGGGAAGATGACGCGGGTCAGCGAAGTGATCGACTGCTGGTTTGATTCAGGCTCCATGCCGTTTGCCCAGTGGCACTATCCTTTTGAAAACAAAGAGCAGTTTGAAAAGAATTTCCCGGCGGATTTTATTTCCGAAGCGCTTGACCAGACCCGCGGCTGGTTTTACACCTTGATGGCCATCGGAACATTGCTTTTTGACGAGTCGCCCTATCGCAATGTCATCGTTCTTGGCTTGGTGCAAGACAAGAACGGCCAGAAGATGTCCAAACATAAAGGCAATGTCGTCGATCCCTGGCAGGTGCTCGACCATCAGGGCGCCGACGCCGTACGCTGGTATTTCTATACGGGCAGCGCCCCCTGGCTGCCGTCCCGTTTTTCCGGCGAATCCGTCAGTGAAGCCCAGCGCAAATTCATGGGCACGCTCTGGAACACCTATGCTTTCTATATCATGTATGCCCGGATCGATGGCTTTGATCCGACAGCCTATACCTTTGACCGTTCGACTCTAGGCGAGCTGGACCGATGGATCCTGAGCCGCCTCAACACCCTCATCCGCCAGGTCGATGAACAGCTGGACCATTATGACATCACCGGTTCGGGACGGGCAATCCAGTCCTTTACTGAAGACCTGTCCAACTGGTACGTCCGGCGCAGCCGCGAACGCTTCTGGCAGCCGGACATGAACCAGGACAAGATCAACGCCTACCTGACGCTCTACAAGGTCCTGGAAACCATGGCCCGCCTGAGCGCGCCCTTTGTTCCGTTCATGGCTGAAGCCATGTACCGGAACCTGGTGCTCAGTCATCGGCCGGATATGCCGGAAAGCGTCCACCTGTGCGATTTCCCGATTGCCGATGCCAGCATGGTCGACCAGCAGCTGGAAAAAGTGATGGCCGATGTCCTGCACATTGTCACGATGGGCCGTGCCGCCAGAAACACCGCAGCGATCAAAAACCGCCAGCCGCTGTCCCGCTTGCTGGTTGTAGCGCCGGAACAGCTGCCTTCTGCCTATAACGACCTGATCGCCGATGAACTGAACGTTCGCCAACTGGTTTATCTTCAGGATGGAGCCGCTCTTTTGGACTACCGTTTCAAGCCACAGTTGCGCACCCTTGGCCGCCGGTTTGGCAAAAACATCGGTCAGGTTTCGGCTTTGCTATCCAGCCTTGACGGCCAGTCCGCCATGGCTGAGCTGAAAAACCAGGGCCATCTGACGATTGTTCTGGAGGGCCAGACCCAGATCCTTCTAGAGGAAGACCTGTTGATCGAAACCGTTCAGCCCGAAGGCCTGGCCACCGAAACTGACCGGGATTTCACCGTTGCGCTGGACATCCGCCTGACGCCGGAACTGATCGAGGACGGTTTTGTGCGCGAAGTCATCAGCAAAGTTCAGACCATGCGCAAAGAAAGCGGTTTCGAGGTGATGGACCGAATTATCCTGCGTCTTAGCGGCAATGATCTGATTCAGGACATCGTCGGGCGCAATCGTGATTTTATTGCCGAAGAAGTCCTTGCCGGGCAAATCGAAGCGGGCACAGGCCCGAATAGCCGCGCCTGGGACCTCAACGGCCAGAACTGCACCCTTTCCGTGGAGAAGATCAGCTGATAAAAAAGTCCTCGGCGAAAAGATTCGGGCGCATGCCATTGCCAGGAATATCGGTCGAAACCTTGCGGCATTTCATGATATAATCAGTTTCGGTGGTTTTGTATTCCGCCGCCGGGAATAATATCTGACAAAGGCTGCCATAAGCGGCTGATGGGGAGAATAAAAATGCCAACATTTGCGTTAAGCGGACTTTTGGGTAATTTTGCCAATTTCGATATCCAGGAATTGTTGATTACAATTCTGGTGCTTTGCATCTCGCTTTCGTTTCACGAGGCCGCCCATGCCTGGGCTGCCTTCAGGCTCGGGGACGATACGGCGGCCCTGCAGGGCCGCCTGACCTTAAATCCATTGGCGCATCTGGATCCGATCGGATCGCTGGTTTTTTTAATCGCCCGCATTGGCTGGGCCAAACCGGTGCCGATCAACCCGACCCGCTTCAACCGCAAATATTCGATGAAAAAAGGCATTATGCTGACCAGTGTTGCCGGGCCTGTTTCCAATCTGATTCTGGCGGCCGGGGCAATGCTGCTGCTTTACATCGTTCAGACCGTGGTGCTGGCAGCCAATGTTTCAAGTATCAGTTTTTTATTAAACCTGTTATATACTTTGCTGTTTATGCTTTATTCGGCCAATATCAGCCTGGCGATTTTCAACCTGCTGCCGATACCGCCCCTGGATGGCTTTAAGGTTTTCGGCGCGGCGCTGCCGGGAAAGCTCTACTACAAGCTGATGAGCTATGAACGCTACATTGGCTTGGCATTCCTGCTTTTGGTGGTCTTTGGCCAGGGCATTTTGGGAACTGTTCTGGAAACGATCCGGTGGCCGTTCGATCAGGTGATCGTCCAGCCGATCGACTTCATTTTCAATTGGATCTGGAAGCTTTTGGGACTGGCATAAAGGGATCATTTTCAGCTTGACATAAGAGACTAGATTGGGGGATCATCATGAAAAAGAAAATTGTACTCAGCGGGGCAAGGCCTACCGGTGACATTCATCTGGGCAACTATTTTGGCGCCTTGCACAACTGGGTTCAACTCCAGGATCAATATGACTGCCATTTTTTCATTGCCGACTGGCATGCGCTGACCACCGGCTATGCCGACACCACACAGCTCAAAGACTCTTGCACCAGTTTGATGGCCGATTTTTTGGCCTGCGGGCTAGATCCCCAAAAGTCTGTATTATTTCAGCAATCCAAGGTCATGGAGCATGCGGAGCTTTTCCTTTTGTTTTCCATGTCGACGCCATTGGCCTGGCTGGAACGCTGCCCGACATATAAGGATCAATTGAACCAGCTTAAAGAAAAAGATTTGACTACCTACGGCTTTCTGGGCTATCCCTGCTTGCAGGCTGCGGACATTTTGATTTATAAGGCTGATTTTGTGCCGGTTGGCGAAGACCAGCTGCCGCATCTGGAATTGACCCGCGAAATTGCCCGCCGCTTTAATTTCCTTTACCAGGAGGTGTTCCCGGAGCCGCAGCCGCTATTGACCGCCGCCAAAGTACTGCCCGGAACCGACGGACGCAAGATGTCCAAAAGCTATGGCAATACGATCTCCTTTTCGGACAACCCCGATGTGGTGCGGCAAAAAGTGATGAACATGATTACCGATCCGGCGAGAATCCGCAAGTCAGATCCGGGTCATCCCGAAGTCTGCTCGGTTTTTGCCTTCCATAAAGTATTCAGCCCTGATGAAGTCTGTGAAATTGAAACCAGCTGCAAAAAGGGCGAAATCGGCTGCGTCCAGTGCAAGAAGCGTCTGCAGGAAAAACTCCTGTCTTTCCATCAGCCGATTTATGAAAAACGCACCCGGCTTTTGGAACACCCGGCCCGCTTGCACGAACTGATCGAGGATGGTTCAAACCGTGCCCGCGTTCAGGCGGCGGCGACACTGGCTGAAGTTCGATCAGCCATGAAGCTAAGCACCTGACCAGTCTGATGGATACTGCTTCGATAAACCCAATTGATCTGAAGATCAGTCATTTTGAGGGTCCGCTCGATTTGCTCTGTCATTTGATTGAGAAAAACCGGATCGATATTTATGATATCCCGATCGTGCAGATCACGGAACAGTATCTGGCATATCTGGATAGCCTGCAAAGCCTGGATATGGATCTGGCCAGCGAATTTCTGGTCATGGCTGCCACTTTGCTCCATATTAAATCCAGGATGCTGCTGCCGCGAAAAGAGAATGCCGGCCGCGAAACCGAGGATGATCCGCGTGAAGAACTCGTTTTGCGGCTTCTGGAATACCGCCGGTGCAAGACTTTGGCCGGCCAGCTGAAAACAGGCCACGATACGTATGCCGCCTGCCTTTTTCGAACCCCTGAGTCGCCGACACGGCTGGGCCTTAACATCAATGCCCCGGCCGAGAATTTGAATTGGGAGGTTTTCTGGCAAGCCTGCCAGACGCTTGCCCGTCAAAATCAGGCAAGATTCAATGATATAAGCGGCAAGATCACCCACATTTTGCGCCGCGAAAAAGTTTCCCTGAAAGAAAAGATGCGTTTGATCTGGCGGTCAGCTGTGCAAAAGACCCGCCTGTTTTTCAACGAAATATTTCCGGCGGACAAGACCAGCCGCGCTGAGCGGGTGACCGGTTTTCTCGCCTTGCTGGAACTGCTTCGGTTAAACAAGATCAAGGCTCGCCAGGACCGGCCGTTTGACGTCATCCTGCTGGAATGCGACCCACAAGCGCCGATTGAAGATGATCAGGACCTGAATGAGTATTTGCAGGCTGCTCCGGTGGAGGAAAAGGAATATGACTGAAAATTGCGGCTCAAAACCTGACGAACAGCTTCAACAAGAAGCTCTGGCCGATTTTATTTCCCCGGCCGAACCGGAGTTTCGCCTGACGCCGGAAGAGGCGCCGGCTGCTTTGGAAGCGTTGCTGTTTGCGGCCGGAGATCCTTTGCCGCTTGAAAAAATCTGCCAAATCGTCGGCTTGGACAAAAATGATGTTCAAGGCCTGTTGGCGTCGATGGCTGACCGCTATATCCGTGATCAACACCGTGGCCTTTTACTTCGGGAAGTCGAAGGCAATTGGCTTTTATGCACCAAACCTGCCCAGCGGGATGTCCTGCAAAGGTTTTTTCAGCCGCGCCACCGGCCGCCGCTGTCTCAGGCCGCTTATGAAACGCTGGCTATCATTGCCTACAATCAGCCGGTTACCAGAGCTCAGGTCGAAGCTGTGCGCGGAGTCAACAGCGACAGCATTATCGGCCGGCTGACCGAGCGCAACCTTATTGCCGAAGCCGGCACATTGGATGCGCCGGGCCGCCCGACGCTTTTCACAACGACCGAACAATTCCTCCTGGATTTTGGGCTTCGCTCGGTCAAAGATCTGCCCCCCATGGAAATGTTGATGTACGGCACTTTGCGGGATTTTGAAGAATCACTGGAAGAGGCCGCCGGCCGCCATCGTGACAAGCAACTGACAATCGATCAGATTGTCCAGGCTTTTGTGCCGCCATTGACAGAACAAAGCGATTCTGAACAGCAAGCCAGCCGGCCGGCCGGTCATGAGCTGCCTGACCATGAAGTCCTGGAGTTTTCCGGAGCTTTGTTTGGCGAGGCGCCGGACGAGTGAATTTTCCTCTTGAATAGAAAAAAGATGGATAGTCAATGCCACATGATGAAATTTTCTGTTTTGTAAGGTTGATCTATTGCCTATCTTAAATTATAATCATACTCGGTGGGATATGGGTTTTTACCACCTTTCCGGTCAATTGGCCGGATAAAACCTTGATGGTGATGAGGTGAAATGAATGGGATCACGAGAGAAAATGTCCGATTATCTGGAAAAGCGTGCCTCTCTGGATGCCGCCCATGCCGCCGCGGATGTATGTCGCGGGCGTATCCGGCAGCTTCTGGATCCGGACAGCTTTGTCGAACTTGATTCGCTGGTTGCTGGACGCGGCCTCAGCTTTGGCTTTGCCCGGCCTGCAGTTCCCGGCGATGGCGTTGTAACAGGGTATGGCACGATTGATGGCCGGATTGTCTATATTGCAGCTCAGGACCCTGCTGTATATGGCGGATCTATTGGTCAAATGCATGCTGAAAAAATTTGCAAGGCCATTCAGTTGGCTTATACGGCTCGAGTTCCATTTATTGGACTTTTCGATACTGGCGGAGCCAGGATTGATGAAGGCATTATCGGCCTTGAGGGGTTGGGCAGCCTTTTAAGCAGCCTCAATGCTGCGTCGGGCGAAATCCCCCTGATTGCAGCCATATTTGGTCCTTGTGCCGGCGGCACCGCATTTGCCGCGGCATCTTGCGATTTTGTGCTGATGAGCGAAAAGGGCGCAGGCTTGTTCATGAATGGTCCGATGGTTGTTTCAGGCGTAGAAAATAAAGCGATCGATCCTGGCGATATCGGCGGCGCCAAGATTCATGCCAGCGAAACTGGCTTGGCCGCGCTGACAGCGCCCGACGAGGCGTCGTTGATCCGGCAGACTCGCGAACTTCTGGCTTATTTGCCGGATTGTGCCGATGGTTTTATGAATCCGGCTGCCGTTACCGACGATCCCAACCGGATCTCTGACCGCCTGGATGCGATTGCTTCCGGACTGGATGCTGGTTATGACATGCGGGAAGTAGTCCGGGAAATTGTCGATCAAGGAAGCTTCCTGGAAATTGCCGCTGATTTTGCACCCGGATTTGTTACTGGCCTGGCTCGCCTGAATGGCCAGATTGTCGGCATCGCCGGCAATGCTGCGCCGCGTCTGGATGCGGCCATGTCTGGAAAAGGCGTCCGGCTGATCAACCTGTGCGGCCGCTTCAATATCCCGTTGATTACCTTGACTGATTCTGAAGGTTTTGTCATCAGCCAGGCCCAGGAAAAAGGCGGACTGGTGCAGGCCGGCGCCGGGCTGATGCAGGCGATGCTCAACCTGGATGTGCCCCATATCGGCATCATTGTTGGCAAGGCAATTGGCTCGGCCTATTTGACCTTGAGCAGCAAAAGCTGCGGCACGGATCTGGTTTACGCCTGGCCGACCGCGGAGATTGCCGTCGTCAATGCCGACACCGCGGCCCACATTATTTATCGCCGGGAAATAGCAGCATCTGCTGATCCTGCAAATGCCCGAAACGATTTTGTCCGGCGTTATGCCGATGAGATAGCCAGTCCCTATGTCGCCGCTTCACTCGGCCATGTCGATGAAGTAATCCGGCCGTCAGCGACTCGGCCACGTTTGATCAGTGCCCTGGAAATGCTGACCATGGCTTATTAATTTGAGGAGGTTTTGGTGATGAGGAAGTTTTTGATAAAGGTCAATGGAATTGGATATGAAGTTGAGGTTGAAGAGAATGCCTCATTGTCGGCAATGAGCGCAGCGCCTGTTGCCGCCCCGGCCGCTCCCGCTGTTGCCGCCGCCCCGGCTGCTGCTCCGGCTGTTGCTGCCGCTCCGGCCGCTCCGGCTGCTTCTGCAGCAGGGAAGACCGGCAGCGAGATCGTCAAGGCGCCGATGCCTGGAACGATTCTGGGCATTAGTGTAGCCGTAGGCAGCACAGTCCAGAAAGGACAAGTGCTTTGCGTTCTGGAAGCCATGAAAATGGAGAATGAAATTGTTTCGCCACGGGATGGCGTTGTTGCCGGCATCCATACAGGCAAAGGCAATTCCGTCAACGCTGGCGAACCGCTGGTCAGCCTCGAATAATCCTTGAATATCCCGCAAAGGAGGATCCTATTTCATGGCCAGAGTAAAAATAACTGAAACGATTTTGCGCGATGCCCACCAGTCACTGGCGGCTACCCGCATGACAATCGACGATATGCTGCCTGCCCTGGAAAAGCTTGACCAGGTTGGCTACAATGCTTTGGAGTGCTGGGGCGGAGCGACTTTTGATTCCGCCATGCGCTTCCTCAATGAAGATCCATGGGACCGGCTGCGCAAGATCCGGGCAGCCTGCCCGAACACCAAGCTGCAAATGCTGCTGCGCGGACAAAACCTTTTAGGATACAAACACTATGCCGACGATGTTGTCGATTATTTTGTCGCCCGTTCAATCGCCAACGGCATTGACATCATCCGCATTTTTGACGCCTTGAATGATTTCCGCAATATCGAGAAAGCCTTGCAGGCCTGCCGCCGTGAAGGCGGGCATGCCCAGGGCTGTATCGCTTATACGACCAGCCCTTTCCATTCGATTGAGAAATTCGTGTCTGATGCGAAACAATTGCAGGAAATGGGAGCCGATTCGGTCTGCATCAAGGATATGGCCGGCCTCTTGCTGCCATACGATGCCTTCAAACTGGTCAAAGCCATGAAGGAAACCCTTTCCATTCCGATCGAGCTGCATACGCATTATACCAGCGGCGTGGGTTCCATGACCTACCTGAAAGCCATCGAGGCCGGCTGCGACATCGTCGACACCGCTTTGAGCCCTTTGGCCATGGGCACATCCCAGCCGCCGACAGAACCGCTGGTAGCCACGCTGGCCGGCACAGACTACGACACCGGACTTGATCTTCTAAAACTGACTGCCATCTCGGAACATTTCCGCGGCATTCGCGAGAAGTGGATCAGCAGCGGCCTGATCAGCCCCAAAATGCTTGGCGTTGATGTCAATGCCCTGATTTACCAGGTCCCGGGCGGCATGCTCTCCAACCTTGTCTCCCAATTGCAGCAAGCCGGCAAAGAAGACCAGCTTGACGAGGTTCTCCGTGAGGTCCCCCGCGTGCGTGAAGACTTTGGCTATCCGCCTCTGGTTACGCCATCTTCCCAAATCGTCGGCACCCAGGCGGTCATGAACGTCATCATGGGCGAACGGTACAAAATGGTCCCCAAGGAGTCCCGCGGTGTTGTCAAAGGCGAATACGGCCGTACACCGGCGCCGATCAATCCGGAAGTCCAGAAGAAAATCCTGGGCGATGAATTGCCGATCACCTGCCGTCCAGCCGATCTGATTGAACCGGAGCTTGACAAGATTCGGACTCAGGCTGCAGAATATATAGAGCAGGAAGAAGACATTCTGACCTATGCCATGTTCCCGCAAGTTGCAGAGAAATTTTTCAAATGGCGGCGGGCGCAGCGGCATCTCGTCGATGATACGGTTGGCAGTGCCGAAGGCGGCTATCAACCTGCTTGAATATCTGCCTTATAGACCATCACTGCCCAGTCTTGACTGCTCAGCCACTGGAGAATCCATGCTGATCAGGCTGCCTGGGCAGTTTTTTACCTGGAGAATGGAGAGCGGTTATGGAAAATGTAAAAACAGGCTTGATCAGCAAAATCGAACGAGCCCTGCCCGAAATGAGCAAAGGACAAAAGGCGATCGCGACATTCATCCTGTCAAATTATGAACGGGCAGCCTATATGACGGCCGCCCGGATTGGCGAGGATGCAGGGGTCAGTGAATCCACTGTGGTCCGTTTTGCCATGGAACTGGGCTTCGATGGCTATCCGCATTTTCAGAAGATCCTTCAGGAAGAACTCAAGGTTCGTCTCACATCCGTACAGCGGATGAAAGCTTCGATGAAGCTGGCGGATCGCGACGATGTCTTGGGTGCGGTTCTTTTATCCGATTTGGATAAATTGAAACAGACTTATGAAAAAATCGATCGCAATTCATTCAATCTGGCGGTAGACCTCATTCTCGGCGCCAACAAGATCTATATTCTCGGCGTACGCAGCGCAGCTCCGCTGGCAGCGTTTCTGGGGTTCTATTTCAATCTGATTTTCGACAATGTCCGTTTAGTCCATACAACCAGTGTCAGCGAAATGTTTGAACAGATCCTGTCTGTCAAATCCGGTGATGTGGTGATCGGAATCAGCTTTCCCCGATATTCCAAACGTACGATCAAAGCGATGGACTATTCCCGGAAAACCGGTGCAACGGTCATTGCCATAACCGACAAAGCAGGAACGCCGGTTGCCAACAGCGCGGATGTCTGCCTGATGGCGCCCAGCGACATGATGTCTTTTGTGGATTCTTTGGTGGCCCCCTTGAGTGTGATCAACGCCTTGATCGCCGCAATCGGATTCAAACGTCAGGAAGTCGTGACCCAAACCCTGGAAAAACTTGAGCGAATTTGGGACGAATACGATGTCTATGACAAGGGAGATATGCCGCATGAGTGATAATCAGCCTATCGGCAGCAAGATGACCGCATCTGCGGCAATCAAGATTGCCTTGACGGTCGATCGGGAAGAAGAGCGTCAGCTGATTAACCAACTTCAGCCTTTAGGCATTCGGGCCGCCGCAGCCGATTTCGGCGGCGAATTCATTTCATCAGTATCCAAAATGGTTGAAAGAGCTGTTGTGGCTGCCAAGCGTGAAGGCGTCATTGGCTCGACACATGCCGAGGAGGGTGCTATCGCCGGGGCTGCCCGGGAAGCCATTTCCCAAATCATCAACAAGGCCATCGGGCTGAATGTGGGCGGCAAGATCGGGATTGCCCGATTGGATGACCATATTGGCGTTTGCGTATTTTTTGGCATCGGCCTTTTGCACTTGAATGAAATTGCCATCGGCCTGGGCCACCGTGTGATATGATAGTTGACAGGTTAAGAATAGAAAGAAGGCAGGAATAGTCATGGCCAAAATGCTGACGATAGCCCTGGATGGCCCGGCTGGCGCCGGGAAGAGCACCATTGCCCGGCAGATTGCCAAAAAACTTGGCATCCTGTATCTTGATACCGGCGCCATGTATCGTGCTGTCGGGCTCAAGGCCCTTCGCCTCGGCCTTTCGATGCGGTCGGAACCTGAAATCGCAACGATGCTGGATGCGACCGGTCTGGACATTCGTTTTCAGGAAAACGAACAGCATGTCTGGCTTGATGGCGAAGATGTCTCGCAGGCTATCCGGACACCCGAGGTTTCCCTGGCTGCTTCGGATATCAGCGCATTGCCGGTTGTCCGGCGCCGGCTGGTTGAAATGCAGCGCGAAATCGCCGCCAAGCAACCGCTGATTTTGGATGGCCGGGATATCGGCACCTATGTTTTGCCGGACGCCCCATACAAGTTTTTCCTGACCGCCAGTGTATTTGAGCGCGCCCGCCGCCGCCTTTTGGATTTGCAAGTCCGTGGCGACAACAGCACATCACTGGAACAGGTTCAAAAAGATATCGAGTATCGTGACCAGCAGGATTCCAACCGAAGCCTGGCTCCTCTAAAACAAGCTGAGGATGCCGTTTTGGTGGATACAACCGAAATGTCGGTCGAAGAAGTTGTTGAAACACTGCTTTGGCACATCAAGCAGGAGCAAAATGATTAAGCAGCAGCAAGATCAACAGCCGCATATGCCCCATCGCCTTTTCAGGCGGACACTCTGGGGAATTTCCCTTATTCTGGTTCGCCTGCTTTATCGCCTGGAATACCAGGGACTGGAGCATTTCCCCCAAAGCGGCCCTGGCATATTGGTCAGCAACCACACCAGCATGGTCGATATGCTGGCTATTCATACCGCCATACGGCCCTGGATTTGCTGGGTAGCCAAAAAAGAACTGTTCAAAACCAGGTTCACTGCCTGGGTTTTTTCCCGTTTGGGCTGTATTCCGGTCGACCGTGAAAAATCAGACGCTCTGGCGGCCAGAGCCATAATCCTGGCCTTGCGGAATCGGCAGATTGTCGGCATGTTTCCTCAAGGCACACGGGTGCCGCCCGAACAAGTGAATAAAATCCGGCCGCGCAGCGGGGCGGTCCATTTTGCCATCAAGACCGGCGTTCCCCTCATACCGGTCGCGATTGACGGACGATTCCGGCTTTTCAACAAGGTTCGGATTGTCTATGGACAGCCATTTTCCCTGGATCTTGACCCTCGCCGCCATTATTCCGCCGATGAACTCAATCAGTTGACCATACAGATGATGCGGCAGGTCTATGCGCTAATCGGTGTTGATTACCAATTAGCTGAGTTAGCGGATAAGGAGTAGCCCTTGAAAATCGTATTGGCTAAAACTTCGGGTTTTTGTTTTGGCGTCGATCACGCTGTCCGTTCCGCCTACCAGATGATTGAACAGGTTGACGCCAATGTTGCCCCGCCCATTTACATGCTGGGCGAGCTCATCCATAATCGCCAGGTTGTCGATGACCTGATCAGCCAGGGACTTCGTCTGGCCGATCAGGTTTCGGACATTCCCGATGCTGCCAAGGTTCTGATCCGGGCACATGGTGTTCCGCCGGCAACCATTTGTGAGCTGCAGAAAAAGAATTGCCTGATCAATGACTGCACCTGCCCTTATGTGATCAAGATTCACAAGATTGTCCGCAATGCCTGGGAGAATGGGAAACAGATCATTATTGCAGGCTCGCCGGGCCATCCGGAAGTCATTGGCATCAATGGCGAATGTGAGCAGCAGGCGGTCATTGTTGATTCGGTTCAGGCTGCAGAAAACACAGCATTTAGCATGTCGGATTGGATTTTAGTTGCCCAGACGACATTTTCAAAGGAAGAATATGAGAATATTTGTAAGGTTCTAAAAAATAAAATTGCAAAGCTGCAGATTTTTGATACAATATGTATTACGACTGAAAGCAGACAGAAGGAAGCTCGCGAAATTGCCGCCCAAGTTGATTTGATGCTTGTCATCGGCAGCCCCGGCAGTTCCAACACGAGAAAATTGCTTGAAATCTGCCGCAATCAGTGTGGTGAAACGTACTTGATCGAACACCCGGATCAGGTCAGATCGATTTTGGATGGGCGGACATCTGAGGGATTGACGATTGGGGTAACTGCAGGCGCGTCAACACCAGAACGTATTATCAGGGAGGTTATCCAAGCAATGACTGAAAATGAGGTTTTACAAAACCAACAGGAACAAGTTGATGTTAGCTTTTCGGATTTTATCGACAACATTCCTCATCTTAAAAGAGGAGCAACAGTAAGAGGTGCCATCATCCGCTATGACAATGACACCGTTTATGTTGATGTCCATGATAAATCTGAAGGGAGGATTCCTCGCCACGAATTTGAAGGCGATCCGGATTTTGATCTGGATCAGGCTATTGCGAACCACACGGAAATAGACGTTTACGTCCGGAATATCCGCAATTCGGATCTTGGCAAGGAAATCATTTTATCCAAGGCCCGGGTTGATTTTGGCAAATACAAAGCCTTGATCGAAGAAGCCTACAATCAGAAGACCCCGATCACCGTCAAGGTGGTCAATGTGGTGAAGGATGGCGTTATCGCAACTTATGGCGGTGTTGACATCTATATCCACCGTACCCAGCTGGAAATGGGCATGGTCAGCGATCTGGAGCCCTACAAAGGCAAATCGCTGGATATTCTGGTCACTCAGTATGATCCGGATAAAAAGCGCCTGCGTGTATCAGGTTCCCGGCGGGCCTTGCTGGCTAACGAGCGCAAAGGCAAAGCCGATGAGCTCTGGCAGACGATCGAGGTCAGCAAGGAATATGACGGCGTTGTCCGCAGTCTGACTGACTTTGGCGCTTTTGTCGACATTGGCGGCGTTGACGGTTTGGTGCATGTCTCGGAGCTTTCCTGGAATCGCATTCGCCATCCCTCCGAAGTGGTCAGCGTTGGCGACCAGATCCACGTTTTCGTCAAGGATTTCGATCCTGAGAAAAAGCGTATCTCATTAGGCTACAAACTTGCTTCCGATGATCCCTATCATGATGTTGAAAGCCGTTTCCCGGTTGGATCGATCGTGCACGGCACCGTTGTCCGGATGTTCCCGTTTGGCGCTTTTGTGGAAATTGCCCCTGGCGTTGATGCCTTGTGCCATATTTCACAAATTGCCAATGTCCGGTTGACCAAGCCCAATGACGTTCTCAACGAGGGGATGGAAGTGGATGCCCGCGTGCTCGAGGTCAGCAATGAAGCTCGGCGTGTCAGCATCAGCATCAAGGAAGTTGAACCGATCAACCCGCCAGGATATGAAGAAAATCATCATTCCGAAGGTTGATTCCATACGGATAATCTATTAAAAAAGAGGCTGCGAAGCCTCTTTTTTTATGGTCAAACGGGTGATCAACAATCAAACCCTTGAAGGCAAAACAGCAGATCTGGAGAATCGTCTTAAGTCTCCAGACTGTTTATTGCGCGAAAATCATCCTTGAGCAAAGCCATTTCGATTAAATCCTTCCATGAATCCTGCAAGTATATGGATTTTTTGGCCAGGCCTTCCTGGCGAAAACCCAAAAGGCTCAACAGGCGGATGCTCCTTTCGTGATCGGAACAGCAATTGGCGGTGATTCGCTGGAGTCCGAACCGCGGAATAATATAACTGATCACGAGGGATAGCGCATCGAGCATCAGACCGCGTCCGGCAAGCAGATGGTCGATGGAAAAACCGATCTCACAGCTGGAGAAGGGCAGCGGTTTTATCTCGCGGCATTCAATCAGGCCGACCATCTTTTGGGGCCGGTCCTTGAGGAAAATACCAAAATCCAGCCGCCGGCCGGCCGCCTGTTCGCGCCTTGATGCCGCCATGATGCGCTGCCAGCCCGAAAGGCTGCCGATGTCTTCAGCCGGCATTGGATTCCAGGTGTAAATGTGCTCGCGATTGCGCTGGACATAATCGAATGCTGCTGGGACATCATCCGGGTTAAGTTGCCGGAGTTGAATGAAGCCGGTTTCCAGGATCGGCGCCTCGGTTTGACTGGGCTTTTCATCGGCTAGCCGGGTGTAGTGCAGGTGATCTTCCCATTGACCGTTGATTTTCAAGTAACGGCTGGACAGGCCTTCCAGAGAGAATCCCAGACGTTCGGCCAGGCTGATCGAACGATGATTGGCCGGCATGATGTTGGCCTCGATCCGATGCAGTCCGAAATCTTTAAATAAAATCGGGATGGCGGCTTCCCCGGCTTCTTGAGCCAGCCCGCTTCCCTGGGCATCTTGATCCAGATGATAGGCCACAAAGCATGAATCAAAACAACCGTGGATAATCTGCGTGAAAGCAATCCGGCCAATAATCCGCTCCGGTTCAGTCTGAAGAAACAGCCAGAATGGAACAGCTCGGCCTGCCAGAAAATCGGCATGCTCAGCAGAAAGGTTGATTTTTTGCTGATTGGGTGTAAAGACACTCTCTGGCCGGGCTGCGAACCAGGGCTGATGGAAAGCGCGGTTGCGCTTGTAATAATCCAGAACGGCAGCCGCATACGCTTCAGTCAGGATCCTCATCTGCAGTCGCGGCGTATGCAAAGTCAGTTGATCCGGCATAAGTTCTCCTCCGTCAATCGGCCAGACGGCGCAAAGCCTGACGGAAAATGGCAGCGGAAGCTAGAAGGGTCTTCAAGGTGATGTACTCGCCGGTCTGGTGAGCGGTCTCCAGATCGCCGGGGAAAGTCGGACCGAAGGCTACGATGTTCGGCATTGAACGGGCATAGGTGCCTCCGCCGATGGCGATCGGCGAACCGGCCAATCCGGTCAAATCCTGGTATGTTTCCATCAGCGTCGTGACCAGAGCGGAATTTTTAGGCACATGCAGCGGTGCCGTCGCTTTAATGACACGAGATCCGGCGCCCAGCTTCTCTGCGCGTTCTTTGATGGTTGCCGCAACATTTTCCAAAGTCCAGGTAACCGGGTAACGGATGTCCAGGGTCAGATGCGCCGAATGTTCGTCCAGGGAAAGGACGCCGGCATTCAGGGTGAGCGGCCCCGATTCATCTTCTCCGGCAATGCCTAAACCGTCGCCGAGCCAGCTGTCGGAAATGGCCCGGCGGAAGAAATCGACGAACGGATGGCTGCAGCCAACGGCCTTTAGCCGGCGGTCAGCTTCCGCCATTCCCAGGGCAATGGCATTTTTGCCTTCCCAGGGGGTGCTGGCATGGGCCGGCGTGCCGGGAATTTCAATGATTTCAATGCTGAGGTCAGGTTTTGCCAAATGAAGCGTGCAGCTTCCCGGGACTACGTTTGGACGCAGGCCGGCCTTTGCCGATACCAGCCGCAACGCTGCATCTGATGGCTGGCTGCCTTCGACGGACAATTCAACCCAGGCAATGCCTTTTTCAGCATAGATGACCGGGAAATTGGCATCTGGCGTAAATCCAGCCGCTGGCAGCTCATCGACCTCGACATAATGGTCCATGCACCTGCTGCCATTTTCTTCATCTAAGCCAACAATCAGGCGAATTCGCCCGTTAGGCGAGAAACCTTCGTCTTTAAGGGCTTTCAAGGCATAGAGCGCAGCGACAACCGGCCCTTTATCATCGGCGGTGCCCCGGGCAATGATCCGGTCATCAAGAACGACCGGTTCGAAAGGGTCCGATTGCCAGTCGGATCCGGCAGGAACAATATCCAGATGTCCCAATACGGCAACCAGCTTCTCGCCAGAACCGTATTCAAGGTAGCCGGCATGGTTTTGAAGATTGACGGCGCGAAACCCCAATTTTTCCCCGATTTCCAAAAAAGTTTTTAGAACAGCGGCTGTTTCTTTTCCATAAGGCGCATCGCCGGCCGGTTCGCCGCCGACACTCGGAATCCGGCACAGGGCGGCAAGCGAGTCGATCATTGGTGCCTGATATTCAGCCATGGACTGGCACAGGCTGTCCATGCGCCCGGACAATCCTTCAAAAGAGATGCTGCTCATGGCTCAAGTCTCCTGTTCTTGCTCGGGAATTTCGGCAAAAGCAGTTTCCTGATCAGAAGATTGCCGGGTAAAGTCTTTTAGTTCGCGATCCTGGCATTCCGGATGCAGGTGGCAAAACAAGCCAAAGTACAAGCCCTTGCGGTTCGCTTTTTCGCCACAGACTGCACAAGCATCTGCGGGCAGTTCATTTAATGACAAAAGCCCTGAAATCTGGGCTAGAAGATATTCCATTTTATCGACTGACAGCGGCAGCAAACCTTCTTGCTGGCGAATGCAGAGGAAATTGTCGGCAGCTTCATAGTTGCGGAGTTTCAAAGCACGACTGTTTTGTTGAAGAAAACGGAACAAGGATTGCAAACCCTCGGCGCTGATTCCGGCCAGCGGTGTGATGAAGGCTTTGAATCCCTTACCTTCCAGACCGGTAAAGAGATAACCGTTAAATTCGCCGAATACCGTCTGCTCTTCAATATTGGTTTTCCATTGATTGCGTTCGGCCAATTTCATCATCTGTGTCGATAACATGTAGTGCTCTCCCTTAAAGTTTATTGCCGGCTTTAGTTTTTCCCAAAATGACCGACATATCTATTATAGCTTGTATTCTTGGTTTATTGTGACGGAAAAACGAAAATTTTCTGATGCAGGGAAATGTCCGGAAGGATACCGGCTCAATAACATTGAACAGCCGGACAGGAACAAATCCTGAGCTTTATCTTGTCAAAGCCGCCGCTTCATGGTACAATTGCCACGGTTCAAATTACGCACATGGGAAAGCTATGCCTGTTGCCCTGAATGATTCAGTTCCGGCTGCATACCCATGGAGGAAAAAACAGGAGGAAATTATCATGGCCGTTATCAGCATGAAACAGCTACTCGAAGCTGGTGTCCATTTTGGTCACCAAACCCGCCGATGGAACCCTAAAATGGCGGAGTACATCTACACCGAACGCAATGGCATCTACATTATCGATCTGCAGAAAACAGTTCGCAAGGTTGACGAAGCGTATATGTTCGTCCGCCAGATTGCCATGAATGGCGGCACCGTGCTCTTTGTTGGCACGAAAAAGCAGGCGCAGGATTCCATTCGCGAAGAAGCCGAACGCTGCGGCATGTATTTCATCAACAATCGCTGGCTTGGCGGTTCCTTGACCAACTTCACGACGATCCGCAAGCGCATCAGCCGTCTGACCGAATTGAGCAATATGCAGGACAACGGGACTTTCGATGTTTTGCCGAAAAAAGAAGTTGCCAAGCTCAAACTGGAAATGGAAAAGCTGGAGAAAAACCTTGGCGGCATCAAAACCATGCCCCGTTTGCCTTCCTGCATTTTTGTGGTTGACCCGCGCAAAGAACATATCGCTGTTCTTGAAGGTCGCCGCCTGGGCATTCCGATCGTCGGCATCGTCGACACCAACTGCGATCCGGAAGAAGTTGACTATGTCATTCCCGGCAACGACGACGCCATCCGTGCAGTCAAGCTGATCGCCGGCAAGATTGCCGACGCTGTCATCGAAGGCCGCCAGGGCGAACAGATCGAAGCTGCTTCTGATGCAGAGGCCACAGCCGAGGAAGTTGCCAAAATTGAAGAAGCGGAAGCCTGATTAAGGATTTGCATTTCGGCTTTTGACTGAACTGGAGGAAAAAATATGGCCATAACGATTGACATGATTAAAGAATTACGTGAGAAAACCGGTTCCGGCATGATGGACTGTAAAAAAGCCCTGAACGAAACTGATGGAAATATGGAAAAGGCGATTGCCTGGCTGCGTGAAAAGGGCATTGCCTCTGCCGACAAAAAGTCTTCACGCATTGCCGCCGAGGGCATTGTTGACGCTTATATCCATGCCGGCGGACGTGTAGGCGTTCTGATCGAAGTGAATATCGAGACCGATTTCGCCGCTAAAAATGAAGACTTCCGCAAAATGGTTCGCGATATTGCCATGCAAGTCGCCGCCATGACGCCGCGTTGGGTCTCCATCGCTGACGTTCCGGCCGAAGAGCTGGAAAAAGAGCGGGAAATTGTCCGCAATCAAGCCTTGAATGAAGGCAAGCCTGAAAAGATCGTCGATAAGATCGTGGAAGGCCGCCTGTCGAAATTCTATGAAGACAATTGCCTTCTGGAACAGAAGTACGTCAAGGACGATTCCAAGACAATCGCCACGCTGGTCAAGGAAATGATCGCAACAGTCGGCGAGAACATCACAGTCCGGCGGTTTGTCCGGTTTGAAACGGGCGAAGGATTGCAAAAGAAAGAAGAGAATTTTGCTGAAGAGGTTATGAAGCAAATCAAGTAATTCATTCATCATAAATTAAAAGGGACATGCTGTGCATGTCCCTTTTTAAAAACCGGGAGGTATGGGAATGGCGGCAGTATACAAAAGGATTTTGCTTAAGATCAGCGGCGAGGCTTTGGCTGGGGGCAAGGGTCAGGGCCTGGACAACGAGACCTTGAAGACGCTTGGATCGACAATCAGCCAGCTGACCCAACTTGACATTCAAGTGGCCGTGGTCGTTGGCGGCGGCAATTTCTGGCGCGGCAGAACCAGCGAAGGAATGGACAGGGTCACTGCCGATCATATCGGCATGCTTGGCACTGCCATGAATGCTCTGGCCCTTTCGGATGCTTTGGAACAGGCCGGCGTTGTGACCAGGGTTTTAAGTGCGATTGAAATGAGACAATTTTGCGAGCCTTATATCCGCAAAAGGGCAGTCCGGCATCTGGAAAAAGGCAGAGTTGTCATTTTTGCCTGCGGAACGGGCAATCCGTTTTTTTCTACAGACACCGCTGCCGCTTTGCGGGCTTCGGAAATCGAGGCGGACATTATCTTCAAAGCGACTATGGTCGATGGCGTTTACGACAAGGATCCCAAAAAATATCCCGACGCCAAACGATTCGAGACGGTCAGCCATGACCAGGTGCTCCAGATGAACCTGGGGATCATGGATGCAACGGCAGCGGCGCTTTGCCGCGACAATAAGGTTGCAATTGCTGTTTTCAACATGGATGACCCGCAAAATATTATCCGCATTGCCTGCGGTGAAAAAATCGGCACGATTGTCAGATAAGACACATTTCCCGTCAGCCGGGTTATTGATTTTACAGTTTTACAGCCTGCTGTTCAATGATCTTCAGGTTGATCTGGTCTTCTGATTCGGATATAATAAGGAAAACAATCGTGAATACCGGAGGTAGCCGTATGACGATGATTCCGATTACCAAAGACTCCTATCAGCCCTATGAGGAACATATGGGCAAAACCATTCATGTTCTGCATGAAAATTTTAATGCCATTCGCGCTGGCCGCGCCAATCCCAAGGTGCTTGACCGCATTTCCATCGAGTATTACGGCGTTCAGACACCGATCAACCAGGTTGCCAACATCCAGGTTCCTGAACCGCGCCTGATCACAATCACTCCTTGGGATCCCACTTCACTCAAGGCTGTTGAACGGGCTATCCAGGCATCGGACTTGGGCATCAATCCCAATAGCGATGGGAGAATGCTGCGTCTGGTTTTCCCGGCGCTGACCGAAGAACGCCGTAAGGATTTGGTCAAAAGCGTCAATAAATATGCAGAAGAAGCTAAAATTGCCATCCGCAATATCCGGCGTGAAGGTCTGGACAAATATCGCGGCCACTTGAAGAAAAAGGAAATTACCGAAGACAATATGGCTGAAGTGGAAACTGCCTTGCAGAAACTAACAGACAAGTATATCGCCGAAATCGACAAAATAGCTGCCGATAAAGATAAGGATTTGATGGAACTCTGATCCTGGCTGGTCCAAGGATATCAGACAAAATCCCAGTCGCCGGGTGCTTGCCACCCGGCTCTTCTTTGAAAGGACACGGCATGCGTCTGTTTTTTAGCTTTTTGAGAACATTTTGGCGTACCCGGCGGGCATTCCGGCCAAAAGCTGCCGATGCACCAGGCCAGACCACACCAATGCCTTCCGGAACGTCCTTGAAAATACCGCTTCATTTAGCCGTAATCATGGACGGCAACGGGCGGTGGGCCAAACGTCGGGGCTTGCCGCGCCAGGCTGGTCATCGCGCCGGCGCCGAAAATTTGCATAAATTTTGCCGAATATGCATAAACCGCGGTATTCGTTATGTGACGGTCTATGCTTTTTCCACGGAAAACTGGAATCGGCCTGAGGACGAAGTTCATGCCCTGATGGGGCTTTTCGTAGAATACATCCAGAAATTTGACGCTGAAATGGCTGGCGAAGGGGTCCGTATCCGCTTTTCCGGCGATCTTGCCGCTTTACCGGAAAACATGCAGAAAATCATTGCCGCCGCCGAAGCCAATTCCAGGGCGCGCAACCGTCTGCAATTGATTATTGCCATCAATTATGGCGGCCGCCGCGAATTGGTCCAAGCCTGCCAGAAACTGGCGAAAGATGCGTGCGATGGACGGATCAGGCCGGAAGAAATTACGGAAGGATTGCTGCAGGAAGCGCTTTATTTGCCCGATGTCCCGGATCCTGACCTGATGATCAGACCTAGCGGCGAGCAGCGGCTTTCTAATTTTCTTTTGTGGGAATCCGCCTATTCGGAATTCTGGTTTTCGGATGTTCTTTGGCCGGACTTTGACGAAAATGACCTGGATGAGGCCCTGAAGGTCTATACCAGCCGCGATAGGCGTTTCGGAGGAATTAAACAACCGTGAGACAGCGCATTATTACCGGAATAGTCTTTACCTTGGGTGTCGCCTTGTTTGTCGTGCCGGGCTATTGGCATCCGCTGCCGCCTTTGATCCTTTTCACCGCGGTTGCCTTGCAGGCTGCCTGGGAACTGGTCAATGCCCTGCGTCGGCGGGGAATGCGGCCCAGCCTGCTGCTTGCGTCGCTGGGCAGCCTTTTGATGCTTCTCCCACTGTTGGGATCAGCCCAATTTGCCAAAAATCAGCATGACCGGCTGGCGGTTGGCTTTACGGAGCAGTTGGCCGGCGGTTTCGCGTTAATGTCCTTTGTCTTGTTAGCCGTCATGTGTTTTTCAGTTATCGGGATGCTGATCCGCCGCGGGCCGGATGCGCTGCCGGATGCGGTTGCAACTGCAGCAATCATGGCTTATGTCGCTTTTCCGTTAAGCTGCCCGGTTCTTTTGGTCGAGCAGGTTCGCGGCGGCTGGCTCTGGCTGCTGGTAGGTCTGGCGGCACCCTGGATTTCGGACAGTTTTGCCTATTTTACCGGATCTGTCATTGGGCGGCATCCGATCATTCCGGCAATCAGTCCCAAAAAAACGCTGGAAGGCTGTCTGGGCGGGATTGTTGGCAGCATGCTGGTATTGCCCTTGATTTTCTGGCTGTTTGGCCATACCCTGGGCGGACATCAATATCTGTCCGCTTCCGGGCTGATTTTTGCCGTGGTCAGCGGGCTGGTTTTAAGTGTGGCGTCCCAATTGGGGGACTGGCTGGCTTCCGGCATCAAGCGCTGGTGCAAAGTTAAAGATTTCGGCGATCTGCTGCCAGGACACGGCGGTATTATGGATCGTTTTGACAGTGCCTTTTTTACATTGCCGATGGCTTTGATTCTGGCTGTTCTTTATCAGATGCTATTGACTTGATGTGTTGGCGCCTTAGATAATTCATGAATTTTAAAATTTGAAAGCGAGGTTCAGGAGATGATCGAGTCCGTCATCATTTTAGGCTCTACTGGATCGATCGGCACTCAGACTCTCGATGTTTGTCAGCATCTGGGGATTCAGGTAACCGCATTGGCTGCCGGCCGCAATATTGATCTTCTGGAAAAACAGGCCAGAACATGGCATCCCCGGCTGATTAGCGTAGCGGCCGCTGAAGATGCGCTGGCTTTGGGAAAACGCTTGTCTGATCTTAAGCCGGCCATTGAAATTGTCTATGGACCGGAAGGAAATCTGGCTGTCGCCACCTGTTCAGGCGCCAGCCTGGTTGTGGCGGCAATGGTGGGGGTTGCCGGATTGGCGCCTGTTCTGGCGGCCATTCGCGCCGGCAAGTCAATCGCCTTGGCCAATAAGGAAACCCTGGTTGCCGGCGGATCGCTGGTCATGCCTTTGATTTCCTCCACGGGCAGTTCCCTCTACCCGGTGGACAGCGAGCATTCGGCGATCTGGCAGTGTTTGGCCGGAACGATGCCCGGCAGCCTGCGCCGGATTCTTCTGACGGCTTCTGGAGGCCCTTTCCGCAACCGCAAGCCTGAAGACCTTGAAAAAATCACCCGGGAGGAAGCCCTGCGCCATCCAACCTGGCAGATGGGCGGCAAAATCACGATCGACTCCGCAACTTTGATGAACAAAGGACTGGAAGTCATCGAAGCCAGCTGGCTTTTCAATTGCCCGGTTGACCAGATTGAAGTGGTTGTCCATCCGCAAAGCATCATTCATTCCATGGTCGAACTGGCTGACGGTTCGGTTCTGGCCCAGATGGGTTTCCCCGACATGAAGCTGCCGATCCAGCTGGCTTTGACCTGGCCGGAACGGGTGCCGGGCTCGCAGCCTCGTTTTGATCCGTTCGATCCCAGAGCCCGGCAGTTGACTTTTGAGAAACCGGACCGTCAAACTTTCCGCTTGCTTGACCTGGCCTATGAAGCAGGCCGAAAAGGCGGCACTTTGCCGGTAGTCATGAACGCCGCCAATGAAGCTGCGGTTGAACTTTTCCTTTCCGACCGGATAGGATTTACCCAAATAGCGTCCCTGGTGGAAAAATGCATGAATGATCACCTGCGGACCGATTTTATGACAGCCTTCAGTTTTGATGATATGATGGAATTGGATCATTGGGCCAGACAACAAGTTAAGGAGTTTTAACAATGGGTATCGTCGTCGGACTATTGATTCTCAGCATCATGATGATTGTTCATGAATTGGGGCACTTTCTGACCGGCCGCAAACTGGGATTCAAGATAGAGGAATTTGCAATTTTCATGGGTCCGGTTCTCTTTTCATGGGAACGCCAGGGGATCAAATATAGTGTCAAACTGCTGCCAATCGGCGCATCGGTTCGCTTTGCCGGCGAATACAGTGAAAGTGATGCCGCTGACGATGATCCGGGCCATTTTTTCAACCGCCCCAAATGGGCCAGAGCGATTGTTATCGGTACAGGGCCATTGCTGAACCTCCTTTCGGGGGTATTGGCCTTTTTGATTATTTTTTCTGCTTTCGGGTATACCATCCCGGTCATCGGCCAGGTCAATCAGGATACCCTGGCCGCTGCCGCCGGTCTTGAGAGCGGAGACCGGATTTTAGAGGCAAACGGCAAACCTGTCCGCACGACGCTCGATTATGATGGCTTGGCCATGTTTATCGACTATGAAACGCCGGTCGAACTTAAAGTTAAAAGCAGTGACGGCCAGGTGCGCACCGCCGTTTTGCAGCCGGTTTGGCAGAATCATTACCGGCTGGGGATAACCGTCCGGTACGACGACCAGCAAAAAGGCGCGATTATCGAGTCTGTCGATACGAAATCCAATCAGGGAAACCCTGTCCTTCTGGTCGGCGACATTTTATTGACGGCGGATGGCGTATCCTATCAGGAAAGTGAAGCTTTCGCCGCAGCCATCGAAGAAAGCGCCGGACAGCCGCTTGAAATTGCCGTATTGCGCAATGGACAGCAAATCAACCTCGCCATGGCTGCCACCCGTTACAGCGACCCGGTCGAGCGCGGCATCTATTTTCAGACCAAGACCGCATTTCTTCCGGCCATCGGCCAATCTTTCCAATGGTCCTGGTCAATCGCCAAGGTTACCGCAAGAAGCATCGGGATGATTTTCACCGGCAAACTCAAAGCGAAGGACACGTTGTCCGGCCCGGTCGGCGTCGTGTCGATGATCAGCAATGTCGTACAGGAAAAACAGCCGCTCTCGGATAAAATCCTGCAGCTGCTCTGGCTGTTTGCCTTGATTTCAATCAGCCTTGGCTTTATGAATCTGCTGCCGATTCCGCCTTTGGACGGCAACCACCTCGTTTTGATTGTTGTCGAAGCGATCCGGCGCAAACGGCTGTCAATAAAAGTGCAAAATCTGATCGGCATGATCGGTATAACCCTGATTATCCTCCTGGCCCTGGCCGGCCTGTATTTTGACGTCATGCGCCTAGCCGGGGGCTAATCGAAACAAACTGGAACGGAAGTGATTTTGATGATTCCGCGTCATCCAACCCGCACCATTCAGGTCGGCTCTGTCCGCCTGGGGGGGCAGGCTCCAATTATTGTTCAGTCCATGAACAACACCGATACTCGCAACATTCCCGCAACGCTTACCCAAATCAGCCGTCTTGCCGAAGCCGGCTGTGAAATCACCCGGGTTGCCATTCCCGACCTGGAGGCAGCGGCTGCCTTGAATCAAATCCATCGCAGTTCGCCAATCCCGATCGTTGCGGATATCCACTTCGATTATCGGCTGGCCCTGGCCGCGATAGAAGCCGGAGCCGACAAGATCCGCATCAATCCTGGCAATATTGGCGACTCCGGCAAAGTCATGCAGATTGCCGAGTCAGCCCGAAACCATCAAATCCCGATCCGGGTCGGCGTCAATTCCGGATCGCTCAGCCGGGCGGCCATTGACCGCTTTGGCGGCGTCAACGCCCGGTCGATGGTCTATTCTGCGCTGGAATCGGTTGCGATGCTGGAAAAGGCGCATTTTTATGATCTGGTCATATCGATCAAAGCGTCTGATCCGCTTTTAACCATCGAAACCTACCGGCTGCTGGCCAAAGAATGTGATTATCCTTTGCACGTCGGCGTTACCGAAGCCGGTACCCTGCGTGAAGGCGTGATACGTTCCGCTGTCGGGATTGGAACCTTGCTGGCCGAAGGGATCGGGGACACCCTGAGAGTCTCGTTGACAGCCGATCCTGTCGAAGAGGTTGCCGCAGCCTATTCCATTTTGAAAGCCCTGGATCTTCGGCAGCATGGGCCGCAATTGATCAGTTGCCCGACCTGCGGCCGAACCGAAGTCGATCTGCAGAAAATTGCCGAAATTGTCGAAACGCGGCTGCAAAAATATAACTGCCCGATAAAAGTTGCGGTCATGGGCTGTGCCGTCAATGGCCCCGGTGAAGCCCGCAATGCCGATATCGGCATGGCCGGCGGCAAAGGGGAGTTCCTTATTTTCCGGAAAGGCGAGATCCTTCGCAAAGTCGGGGAAGACGAAGCTGTTGAAGCACTCATGCAGGAAGTCGAAAAAATATGTCAAGAGAAAACGGGAGCAGGCAATCAATAAAATGCAGGCAACAATTGGAGATTTTTTAGGGAAAATAATATCTGACCCCAAGCTCTGCCAGTCAGCGGCCGGTTTGGACGGACTTGTCACAGGCATGACTGTCCGCCGCGACGGGCAGCTTTTGCTGGAATGCTTGCTGCAGCGCCCTTGTCCTGCGGATTTGCTTTGCCAGCTGGAAAGCGCCCTGGAAGAGCATTTGCCTGCGGGGGAAGTCATTATTTGCCAGCGTTACGGAAAGCATCTGTCACCAGAGACCAGCAGCCAGTATGCGGCGTCATTAAGCCCCTGGCTGATTCGCCATTTATGGAAACGCAATGCCATTCTGGCGTCTGTGCTGGCTCAGGCCGAATTTTGCGCCGAACAAGACCGGGTCCAGATTCATTTGCATGATGCTTGCTGTTCCATGTTTGAAGAAGCACACTTGAATGTGATTAGTGAATTATTCTGCGAACATGTCAATGCCCGCACCACCTTCAGCCTGATTCCGGCCGGCGGCGATATGCTGGCCTATACCAGGCAGATGAATGAAGGGAATCATTATCAGGCCAATAAAGTGCGCGCTTCTGCACTCGCCGACAGCGCCGGCCCGGCTGGAGCGGGCAACAGCGCTGCCGCCGCTTCTGGCCCGATGAGGACAAGCAAAAATGCGGCCGACCCTAAAAAAATGGCCCAATCCACACCGCCTGGCCAGCCGGCAAAAACTTTTCGCCGGCAGCCCAAGCCAGAGGGCGTGATTTGGGGACGAATCCGACCTGAACTTAGCCGTGTGCCGATTTCCGCATTGAACAGCGAATCCGGGCTGGTGCTCCTCGAAGGCGAAGTTTTTGATCTGGAAAGCAGGGAAGTCAGCAATGGCACCAGGATCCTCATCAAATTTTCGCTGACTGATTTTACTAATTCTGTCGGCTGCATTATCTTTGCCAAGCCCGATGAACGGGAAAAACTGGAAGAAAGCCTGAAAAACGCCTGGATTCGGTTAAATGCCGAAATCGCCTTTGACTCGCAATTTGCCAAAGACCTGCAGGCCAAAGTCCTCGGTATCCAGGAAGCTTCACGCCAGGCTGGGCGGCAGGACACATCGCCCCAAAAGCGGATTGAATTGCATGCCCATACAAAAATGAGCACCAAGGACTCGGTTTGTGACGCTGCTCAAATGGTGCGCCTGGCTGCATCCTTCGGCCACCCGGCCATTGCCGTCACCGACCATGGCGTGGTCCAGTCCTTTCCGGATGCCGCCGAAGCAAAAAAGGGACTCAGGAAAAAGGGTACGGCGATCAAAATCATCTATGGCCTGGAAGGTTATCTGGTCGACGATGGCCAGGCTGTTGCCTGGCTTGATGGCGAAGCCAGCCTCGATAACGGCTTTGTTGCCATTGACGTTGAAACGACCGGTCTGGATCCGGCGGCCGACCGGATTATCGAAGCAGCTGCGGTCTTGTTTGAACCGGACGGCCAAGGCGGCTTTAATCCAACCAATACCCTGACCAGCCTGATCAATCCGGGTATTCCGGTTTCTGCCCGTTCGCAGGAACTTACCGGAATTTCGACGGAAATGCTTCAGGATGCCCCAGAACCGCTTGAATTTTTGGAAAAGCTGCTTGGATTTATTGGCGGCCGGCCGGTTGTCGCCCACAATGCCTTTTTTGACCTTTCATTTTTGCGCTACGAAGGTTTCAGGATCAAAAACGAGAGCGATCCAAGGCTTAAATTCAATCCGCCGCTGATCGATACGCTGGCCCTGGCCAGGATCATGCTGCCTGAACTTCCCAACCATAAGCTCAATACGGTGACGGAACACCTGAAAATCAATCTGGAGCGGCATCACCGCGCCGAAGCAGACGCCATCGCCTGCGGCCGGATTTTCGATGCCTTGTGGCGGCAAAGCGGCGCCGACAGCTTGCAGACCCTGAATCAGCTGTCGGGCCACCAAAGCGACGAACAGATTCTCGAACACAAAAAAGCAGTTTTCCATATCATTCTTCTGGCTGCCGATTCGCTCGGGCTGTACAATCTTTACCGATTGATCTCCTTGTCGCATACCCGCTATTTTCATTCCCGGCCGCGCATACCCAAAAGTCTCCTGCAATATTTCAAGGCCGGATTGATCCTGGGCAGCGCCTGCGAAGCCGGCGAAGTCTTTCAGGCGGTTCTTGCCGCCTATCAGAAACACGGCAGGAACTATGCGAAAACCAGAGAAAACCTTGGCGATCCGGAACTGGTTCGGCTTGGCCGCTTTTATGATTATCTGGAAATCCAGCCAACCTGCAATAACCGTTTTTACCTGCGTGATCCGAAAAGCGGCCTTCAGGAGGAAGAGGACCTGCTCAATCTTAACCGCCTGGTGGTAGATTTTGCCGATCGGTTGAAAAAACCGGTCTGCGCCACCGGCGATGTCCACTTTCTGGAAAAGAAGGATGGCGAGCTTAGAAAAATCCTGCTGACGGACATGGGGTACGAAGATGCTGCCGAGCAGGCCGACTTGTATTACCGGACAACCGATGAGATGCTGGCTGAATTTGCTTATCTTGGCGAAAGCAAAGCCCAATCGGTCGTTATCGACAATCCGGCCAGGATTGCCGCCCGCATTTCCGACGACCTCAAACCCTTCCCGGACGGATCATTCCCGCCGATCATCGCTTCAGCTGCCGAAGACATCCGCCAATTGACCTGGGACACGGCCAAGGCGACCTATGGCCGTGACGGGGAACTGCCGGAAATCGTCCGGCAGCGGATCGAACGGGAATTGCGCTCGATTATCGACAACGGCTTTGCCATTATGTATTACATAGCGCACAAGCTGGTCAAAAAATCAAATGACGATGGCTATATAGTCGGCTCACGGGGATCCGTCGGCTCTTCTTTGGTCGCAACCCTCTGCGGCATAACCGAGGTCAACCCGCTGGCGCCGCATTATATTTGCCCGCACTGCCATTATTCGGAATTTGACGAATCTGGCGAGTTCGGATCGGGCTATGACCTGCCCGACAAAAATTGCCCGGAATGTAAAACTTCGCTGCATCGAGAAGGACAGGACATCCCCTTTGAAACCTTTTTAGGGTTTAACGGCGACAAGCAGCCAGATATCGATTTGAATTTTTCGGGTGAATATCAGGCCAGAGCCCATAAATTTATTGAAGAAATGTTTGGCAGCAGCCATACGTTCCGCGCAGGAACGATCGGCGGCTATGCCGAGAAGAACGCTCAGGCCATGGTTGCCAATTACTTCAGGGGAAAAGAGCAATATGCCACGCAGGCCGAGATCAACCGGTTGTCCCGTGGCCTCATAGGCGTCAAGCGAACCACCGGCCAGCATCCTGGCGGCATTGTCGTTGTCCCGAAAGAACGGGATGTCTACGATTTTACGCCGGTCCAGTTTCCGGCCGACAAAACAGGCGCTGGAACGGTGACCACCCATTTTGACTTCAATGCGATGCATGATACTATTTTGAAGCTGGATATCCTCGGGCACGATGATCCGACCATGCTGAAAATGCTTGGCGACTTGACGTCTGCCGACGTCCGGACCATTCCGATCCCGGATAAAAAGGTCATGTCGCTTTTCCAGTCGACAGAAGCCCTGGGCATACCGGACGGCAGTTCGCCGGCTGATTCGGCTACGCTTGGCCTGCCTGAACTTGGCACGTTCATGGCCAGGGAGATGATCCGGGAAACAAAACCCAGCCGCTTTTTCGATCTTGTCCAGCTGATGGGCCTGTCTCACGGAACTGATGTCTGGAAGGGCAATGCCCAGGAGCTGATCCGCAGCGGCATCTGCACGATTGAAGAAGTTATCGGCTGCCGTGACAGCATTATGACTTGGCTGATCTACAATGGCCTGCCGCCGAAAGCCTCTTTTGACATCATGGAAAAAGTCCGGAAAGGCAAGGGCCTTTCGCCGGAGCATGAACAACTCATGCATGACCATAACGTGCCGCAATGGTACATTGATTCCTGCAAAAAAATACGCTATATGTTCCCCAAGGCCCATGCTGCGGCTTATACCATTTCTTCGCTGCGCATAGCCTGGTTCAAGGTCAATTATCCCGAGGAATACTACTGCGCCTATTTCACCGTCCGCGCTGATGAATTCGACAGCAAGCGGATGTGCCAGCCGGCCGCCCAGATCCGGCAAAACCGGGAAAAATTGCGGGCGGCTTTCCGGGAGGCGCCGGACCGCGAACAGAAGATTTATTATATTCTGGAACTGGTTGAAGAAATGCAGCTGCGCGGCATCGATTTTCTGCCGATCGACCTCTATGAATCCGAGGCTGTCCGATTCATTAAAGTCGGGAAGGGTCTGATCAGGCCTCCGCTCAACGCCATCCCGTCAATCAGCACGGCAATCGCCGAAAGCATCGTCAAGGCCAGGGCCGACGGGATATTCAAGTCACGGGATGAATTGATGCGGCGGGCGGAAATTGGCCAATCCGCCATCGAGACATTAGCCGAAGCCGGCTGCCTCAAGGATATGCCGGAATCCTCGCAAATTGATCTGTTTGAATGGATGAAGTAAGGCGCCGGACAATCTTGCCGGGAAGGGGGCTGGAATCATGTTTTGCCGGGTCGTTCTGCGCGAATCCACCCGCGCTTTTGATCGTGAATATACTTATGCCGTACCGGCCTCTTTGACCAACCGCCTATCTGCAGGCAGTTTGGTCCTGGTTCCTTTCGGCTCCGGCAATCGCAGCCGTGAAGCTTTTGTTACGGCGATTTTATCTGAAGCCGATTCCGATTTTTATATCAAGCCGATTGCCGAATTGCTCGCTGACCGCCCGGTTTTGCTGCCGGACCAGATCCGCCTGGCCGCCCATATGCGTGGCCGCTATCTGTGTACCTATGGCGACGCGCTAAAATGCATGGTTCCCTCCGCTGTTTCGGCGGTCAAAGACAAGCACGTCCGGACGGCCGAGCTAAATGATCCCGTCGAGGCTGCCCAGCGGCTCTCGGATGGCGAGATCGACCGCGTTGGACATATCCGGGTCATCGAATTACTGCTTGAATGCGGCAGCGCCCCTTTGCAGGAGATCATGCACGCCTGCCAGGTCAGCCGGGCCACGTTGAACACCTTGGAAAAGAAGCAGCTGATCCGGTTTGGCGAGCAGGAAATCCGCCGAACCCTTGAAAATGAAGAGCGTTTTACATTGACCGAGCCTTTCCCGCCATCCCCGGATCAGGCTTTGGCCATCAATCGAATCAGCCAGGATTTGCGGGATAGTGCCCGGCAAAATTCCGGCTGCCATGAATACTTGCTGTTTGGCGTGACCGGCAGCGGCAAAACCGAGGTCTATCTGCAATGCGCCAGGGAAGCCGCCGATCTGGGACGCGGCGTGATTATCCTGGTTCCGGAAATCGCCCTGACGCCGCAGATGATCGAACGCATCCGATCCCGGTTCGGCACAGCTGTCGCTGTCCTGCATAGCCGCCTGACCCCGGCGGAACGTTATGAGCAGTGGCAGCGCATCCTGCGCCAGGAAATCCTGGTTGTAGTCGGGGCCCGATCGGCAATTTTTGCGCCGCTTCAGGATATTGGCCTGATCATTATTGACGAAGAGCAGGAAACCACCTACAAGTCTGAAACGCATCCACGCTATCACGCCAGGGACATCGCCCGGCTGCGTGCCCATGAGCATGGCTCGATCCTGGTCATGGGGTCGGCAACGCCTTCTGTCGAAAGCTATTACCGCGCGTCTTCCGGCAAATCGATCTTGCTGGCTTTGCATGAGCGGGTCGGCGAAGCTGTATTGCCGGCCACAACTATTGTCGATATGCGCCAAGAACTCAAGAACGGCAATCGCAGCATTTTCAGCCAGGCCTTGCGCCAGGCTTTGAACGAGGCCTTTGCCAAGGGGCACCAGGCGATTATTTTTATCAACCGCCGGGGTTATGCCGGCTTTGTCCTGTGCCGCCAATGCGGCCATGTTGTCAAATGCCGCTCCTGCAGTGTGTCCTTGACCAGCCATATCAATTGGCACCATGGTTTAGAACCCGCTTCCGAAAATCAGGACCCGGCCGCCAATTTGCTTGTCTGCCATTATTGCGGCAAGGTCACACGCCAGCCGCGAACCTGTCCGGCTTGCGGCAGCAGCCGTATCGGCCGCTTTGGCGTTGGCACGCAGCAGGTCGAGGAGGCTTTCAACCGGGAATTTGCGCCTGATCGGGCAATCCGCATGGACCAGGATACGACTGCCGGCCGGATGTCCCACACCCGGCTGCTGGAGCAATTTGCCAACAAGGAGGCGTCAGCCCTGATCGGCACGCAAATGATCGCCAAAGGCCATGACTTTCCTAATGTCACGGTTGTAGGAATTCTCTCGGCTGATCTGATGCTGGGCGTTTCCGATTTCCGGGCGTCCGAAAGGGCTTTCCAGCTGATTACGCAAGCCGCCGGCCGCGCCGGCCGCGGCGCCGCTTTGGGGCAGGTTATCATCCAGGCATACAATATCGACGATTATGCCGTTCGCCATGCCGCAGCCCAGGATTATCCCGGCTTCTACCACCAGGAGATCGCTTACCGCAAAATCATGCATTATCCGCCTTTTGGCAGCGTTTGCAGCATCACTTTGTCGGCGACGCACGAGGAATTGGTTCGCGACAAATGCCGCCAGCTGGCTTTGGCTTTGCGTCTGCGGCAAGACTCCGATCCCGCCTTCCAGGCTATTGAGATGATGGAGCCCGGGCGGGCGCCGCTTTACAAAATCAAAGACCGCTACCGCTGGCGTTTGGTTTTGAAGGGATTGGATCCGGGCATTCTGGCAACGTTCATGATCCCCGTGACCGATCATTTTGATTTTTCCAAGGTTGCGGTTGCGATTGACATGGATCCTTACAACATGCTGTGAGCAGCCTTTGTATCAAGATTAACAGAACATTCAAAGAGTATCTGGTATAATAACTACGGAAAAAGTGCGAAAGCTCCGCTAAGGGGCAGGGAAAGGAATGATTGTTTTATGGCCTTGCGCCAGATTCTTAAAGAAGGGGACGAGACCCTTCGGAAAATCAGCCGGGAGGTCACCCGATTCGATGACCGTCTCCAGGTGCTGATCGACGACATGCTGGAGACGATGCACATGAACAACGGCGTCGGCCTGGCAGCCCCGCAGGTAGGCGTGTTGCGCAGGCTTTTTGTAGCGGATATCAATGACGGGTCCGGACCGGTTGTGGCTGTCAATCCACGGATCGTATCGACTGAAGGCACCCAGGTTGGCACTGAAGGCTGCCTCTCGATCCCGGGCCGCTACGGTGAAGTCGAACGGCCGGCCAAACTGGTCATGGAAGCTTTTGATCGCCAGGGCAAGCCATTTGTCTTGAAAGCTGAAGGTTACCTGGCTGTCTGCATTTGCCATGAATATGACCACCTGGACGGAATTTTGTTCCGCGACAAGGTAAAGGGGGAACTTCTTTCAGAATGAAACCCGGAATCCTTTACATGGGAACGCCTGAATTTGCCGTGCCGGCTTTAAAACGACTGCTGGATGAACACTATCCTGTGGTTGGCGTGGTTTGCCAGCCGGACCGGCCGCAGGGCCGGCATTACCGTCTGGTTGAACCGCCTGTCAAGCAGCTGGCCAGGAGCGCGGGCATTCCGGTTTTACAGCCGGAGAAGGTCCGTACGCCTGAATTCGAAAAGGCAGTCCGGGCGCTTTCTCCTGATTTAATCGTTACGGCTGCCTACGGCCGGATACTCCCGGCCAATATTCTGGCGGTTCCGCCTTTGGGCTGCCTCAATATTCATGCGTCACTGCTGCCGGCATACCGCGGCGCCGCACCGATTCAATGGAGCCTGATCCGGGGAGACCGGGAGACTGGCGTAACAATCATGCTCATGGATGAAGGCATGGACACCGGCGACATTTTACTGCAAGATCGCCTGGAGATTCCAGATGACATGGATGCCGGCCAGCTAAGCGGCCGTCTGGCCTGTCTTGGCGCCGAACTCATAGCCAAAGCCATCCCGGCCTTTTTGGATGGCCGTTTGAAACCGCAGCCGCAAGACCATGCCAAAGCGACGACAATCACCATGATGACCAAGGATATCGGACAAATCGATTGGAAAGCCGATGCCCATGCAATCCACAATCTCATTCGCGGCACCTATCCCTGGCCTGGCGCTTTTACCTGGTGCGGTGACCGCCGGTTAAAGATTCACCAATCAAAGGTCTGCACCGATCCGCTTATTTTATCCGAATTTGCCGGCCAGGAGCCTGGCACGGTCTGCCGCGCCGACTGCAAGGCGATCAGTGTGGTCTGCGGCCAAGGCGTTCTAGATCTTTTGGAGATTCAGCCGGAATCCGGTAAAAGACTTTTTTGCCGGGATTGTGCCCACAATTATCGTCTGGGCCAGAAAATGGGAGGCGAAGGAAATGATATTTAAAATGATCGCTTTCAGCTTGATTGGTTATGGTGGAACTGCCGGCTATTTTTATGGCCTGGATACCTGGTATCTGATCCTGGTGGTTCCAGCCTTGCTCTTGAGCCTGGCTGCCCAGGCGGCAGTCAAAGGGACCTTCAGCAAATACAGCCGGCTGGGCGCCCGTTCCGGGTATACCGGCCAATCGGCAGCCCGGCGGATCTTGAATCAGCATGGCCTGTCGCATATTCCGGTTGAACGCGTTTCCGGCCAGCTCACGGACCACTATGATCCGCGCAGCCAGGTTTTGCGCCTTTCGGAATCGACCTATGACAGCACCTCGATCGCTGCCATCGGGGTTGCCGCCCATGAAGCGGGGCATGCTGTCCAGCATGACGAGGGCTACTTGCCCAACCGCATTCGCGGCTTTTTGGTTCCTGTGGCCCAGATCGGCTCCTCTTTTGGCCCTTATCTGGCGATTTTCGGCATTATCCTGAGCATTCCGATTCTGATCAATGTGGGGATTTTCCTCTTTGCCGGCGCCGTTCTGTTTTATCTGATCACTTTGCCGGTGGAGTTCAACGCCAGCCGACGGGCTATCCGGGTTCTGGAAGAACAGGGCATGCTGACTGACCAGGAGCTTTCCGGCGCGCGCAAAGTTTTGCGGGCGGCCGCCATGACCTATATTGCATCGACGCTGGTTGCTTTTGCCAGCCTGATGCGTCTGCTTCTGCTAGCTAAAAGCCGTGATGACCGCAGACGTTAAACGGGGGGCCAAGGCTCACCCGGTTGACCCTGCCCGTTTGGCGGCAGGGAAGATTTTGCATGCGGTTCTGGAAGAAGGCGCGTATGCCAACTTAAGTTCCATCCGCCTGCTGGACCGCACCGATTTGACGGCGCTGGACCGCAGATTTGCTTCTGCGCTGATTTATGGCACGCTTAGCCGTATCGTATCGATTGATTGGCTTCTGGCCAAAGTCAGCCGCCGGCCGCTATCCGAGCTTGACCCCTGGGTTCGCAGCTTTTTGCGGCTGGGCGTCTGGCAGCTTTACTGGTCGCGCAGCATTCCGCCTTCAGCCGCCATCAACGAGACGGTCAGCCTGATCCGATGGATGGCCAATCCCGGCGCTGCCGGCTATGCCAATGCGGCTTTACGCCAGCTTGTCCGCCAGCCGGCTGCCTTGCCCGAAAACAACCCTTCCGTCTTATACAGCCTGCCGCCCGAACTTTTTGGCTATCTGCGCAAATGGTACGGACCTTCAGAAGCCAAAAACCTGGCAGAAGCCTTTCTCCAGGAAGCTTTGCATGTCACGGCGCGGGCCAATCTGTGCAGGACAACACGCAAAAAGCTGCAGCAGGATTTAAAACTTGCCGGTGTGGACAGCCAATTTGGCAGCTTTTGTCCCGAAGCGCTTTTTTTGGATTTGCATGGGCAATCGGTCCGCAGCTTGCCGTCCTGGCAGTGCGGCGATCTGATGATCCAGGACGAGGCCGCCATGCTGGTGGGCCTTGCAGCCCATCCGGAACCTGGCCAGCTGATAGTCGACCTGTGCGCGGCTCCGGGCGGCAAAGCCTGCCATCTGGCTGAGCTCACCCGCGACCAAAGCCGGATTCTGGCCATCGACAATCACCCCGAGCGGCTTCGCCTGGTGGAGGGAAATGCCGCCCGCCTTGGACATGCCAGTATAACCTGCCAGCTGGGCGACGCGACTGGCGCCGGCATGGACCCTGCCCTTGCAGGCACGGCGGACGTGGTCATTGCCGATGTTCCCTGCAGCGGACTGGGTTTGTTAGCCAGGAAACCGGAGATCCGGCTTAGCATGAACCATGAAAAGATGATCGGACTGTATCCGCTGCAGGCCGCCATCCTCGATTATGCCGCCGGTCTGGTCCGCCAGGGCGGAGTATTGATCTACAGCACCTGCACGATAAATCCTGCTGAAAATATCGAACGCATCCAGGCTTTTCTCGCGGCTTCTGGCGGAAAATTTGCTTTTGATCCGCTAAGCCCGCTGTTGCCGACTGCGCTTCTTGAACACCCTGATCTTGCCGAAACCGCGGCGACTGGCTGGGTACAGCTTTTGCCCCACCGGCACGGCCTGGATGGTTTCTTTATTGCCCGACTGAGGAGGATATAAGCCATGCGCTTTCTTTATGACCTGAATTTGGCCGACTGGCAGGAATGGATCCGGCAAAATCATTTGCCATCCTATCGGGCTGCCCAAATTTATCAATGGGTCAGCCGAGGAATTCATTCTACCGAAGAAATGACCAATCTGTCCCGCGAACTCCGCGAACAACTTGCTGGCCAGTTCATAATCGAAGGCCTGCATCTGGAACAGAAACTGGTTTCCAAAATAGACGGCACCGCCAAGTACATTTTCCGCCTGACCGATGGCAATATCATCGAGAGCGTGCTGATGAAATATCATTATGGGCAGTCCGTCTGCATTTCATCGCAGGCCGGCTGCCGGATGGGCTGCAGTTTTTGCGCTTCGTCCGGCGCAGGATTTGGCCGGAGCCTTACGGCAGGTGAAATGCTGGCCCAGGTGGCCCGCATTGCCCGCGACAGCGGCGAGCGGGTCGGCCATGTCGTTGTGATGGGAATCGGCGAACCTTTTGACAACTATGACAGCCTGATCGGCTTTTTACGGCAGATCAATGATCCGCAGGGACAGAATATTGGTCTTCGCCATATTTCAGTCTCAACTTGCGGACTTGTGCCTGAAATGCTAAAATTCACAGATGAAGGCTTGCCGGTCACCTTGTCGGTATCATTGCATGCGCCGAACGATTCAATTCGCCGCCAGCTGATGCCGATTGCCAAGAAATACGGCTATGACCAGCTGCTTGCCGCCTGCCGTCACCATACCGAGCTGTCCGGACGGCGTATTTCATTTGAATACTCTTTGTTCAGCGGCGTGAATGACCAGCCGGAGCATGCAGCTGAACTGGCGACCCGGTTGAAAGGCATGCTCTGCCATGTCAACCTGATTCCGGCCAATGAGTTTGCTGGCGGCAATTTTCGTCAAAGCAGCCAGCAGGCCGTGCAAACCTTTTTGGACAAATTGACGTGCGCTGGTATAAACGCTACTGTGCGCCGTGAACTTGGATCGGACATCATGGCCGCTTGCGGTCAGCTAAGGAGAAGAATCGAAGCATGCTTGAGTCCCTGATTTATGGTGCAGCAACACATACCGGATTAGTTCGCGCCAATAATGAGGACCATTACGCCATCATGAGTCATGAGGGCAATTTTCCATATGCCCTGATTCTGGCGGATGGCATGGGCGGCCATCGCCGCGGCGAACTGGCCAGCCAGATCGCTGTCGAATATGTAAAGGAACGTTTATCTCAAGAATTTCAGAAAAACCTGCCGACAGAGGATCTTAGCCGATTATTGGCCGATATTCTTGAAAAGGCAAACATCAAAGTTTATCTCGGTTCACTGGAAGATGAAGAAAACCGGGGCATGGGCACGACCCTGACGCTAGGCGTGATTTTGCCTGACCAGCTTCTGCTTGCGCATATTGGCGACTGCCGCGCTTATTTGCTGCGTGACAGCAATCTGACCCGTTTGACCGTCGATCATACCCTGGTACAGGAAATGGTCGACGCCGGAAGCCTGACGCCTGATGAGTCCACCAGGCATCCCCGGCGCAATGTTCTGACCCGGGCACTGGGCATCCCCGAATATCTCCAGCCTGACCTGCTGACCGTTCCCGTTCAGCATGGCGACCGCCTGCTGTTGTGCAGCGACGGTCTGCATGGCTATATCGATGAAGAAGACATCAAGACGTTGCTGCGTAAGGACAAAACCCCTGCCATCCTGGCCGAGAATCTGATTCAGCTGGCCCTGGACGCAGGCGGGGAAGACAATGTCACAGTACTGGCCGCTTTTTTCTGACCAGACTGTGCAGCATGATTTGGAGGAAATAAAATGAATTCAAACAGACAGCAGGTGCCTGCGGGCACCCTGATCGGCGGGCGCTACAATATCATACGGCCGATCGGGCAGGGCGGCATGGCCCTTGTCTATCTGGCCGGCGACCAATTGACCGGCGGCTCCGTTGCCGTCAAGATCATGAAAGATGATCTGACGCATGACCAGGAGTTTATCAAACGCTTTGACACCGAAGCCAAAGCGGCTTCCAGCCTGGACCACGCCAATATCGTCAAAGTGCTGGGATATGGCCAGGATGGAGAACTGCGCTATATTGTCCAGGAATATGTCGAAGGGTCGACCTTGAAGGATCTGATCCAGGAACGCGGCGCTCTCGACTGGACGCTGGCGGTGCCGCTGGCCATTCAAATCGGCCTGGCCCTGGAGCATGCCCACCGGCGTGGCGTTGTCCATCGCGACATCAAGCCGCACAATATCCTGATTACGCCTGACATGGTGGCAAAAGTGACCGACTTTGGGATTGCCAGGGCAGTGAACTCCAACACGATTACCCTGACAAGCGGCGTTACCTTTGGTTCGGTCCATTATTTTTCACCGGAGCAGGCCCGCGGCAGCCTGGTTGGCGAAAAGTCCGACATTTATTCCTTGGGGATCATGCTTTATGAAATGGTTACCGGCCGGGTTCCTTTCGATGGCGACACTTCTGTGGCAGTGGCTATCAAGCATCTGCAGGAAATGCCGCCTTTGCCTTCGGCTATTCGGCCCGGCATTCCCAAAAGCCTGGACAATATCATCATGAAGTGCATCCAGAAATCACCCGACAACCGTTACCAGGATGCACGCGAGCTTGTTGACGAACTGGATGCATTCATGGTTGAACCGGAAGGCGTCTATGGCGTTGTGGCCAATGCCATTGACCGCGACGGCAACACGACCGCGATTGGCCTGAAACGGCCTGAACCCAATTATGGCAAATTGCGGGAAATCGAAAAAACCATCAATGACCGCCGCCGTTCCCGCCAGCGGGACATGGCGATTGTCGTCAGCATCATATTGCTTTCACTGGTATTTCTGACGGCTATAGGCGTCTGGGGATGGCAAAAAATCCAGGCTGGCCTGCAAAACCAGCCCGACGAAGAATTCAAAGTGGAAAATTACATTGGCCAGGAATGGACTGCTGTCGAACCGGTCCTGATCAAAGCCGGCGTCAAATACAAAATGGACTTCCGCGAAGATGATTCGGTAGCGGAGGGCATTGTCATCGACCAAAACCCCGGCGCCGGGATCATGATCAAACCCGGCGGCTCGACCCTGAGCATCTTTGTCAGCGGCGGCCGTGAGCTGATTACCATTCCGGACTATGCCGGAGACTCCTATACGAAAGCGGAAACAGAATTGTCCCAGAATTTTGTCGTGCAAAAGCAATACGACTATTCCGAATTTGAAAAAGGAAAAGTCATCCGGACAATCCCCGCTGCCGGCAAAGGCGCGCCCAAAGGCAGTACCGTCACCCTGGTGATCAGCGACGGATTGTGGACGGTGACCATGCCGAATCTGGTTGGCATGACCTTTGCGGCTGCCAAGGAGGAACTGGTCAAACAGAACCTCGTCCTTGGCCCTGCCACCAGCATGTCGCTTGATCCGGTCACCCAGCTGCCGGTAGAGGTGGCTGAAGAACTGCGCTATGTCATCAAGCAGAGCCAGCCAGCCGGCACCGAGATTGCGGCGAGGTCGGTCATTGGCCTGACCTATGGCACGCAGCTGGACTATAATCAATTCATTAATCCCACGCCTACGCCCTTGCCCAGCCCTTCGCCAACGCCAACCGAACCGCCGACGCCAACACCGCCGGAAACAACGGAGCCAGCGCCGACTGATACGCAGCCAACGGATACAACAGAAACATCGACTGATAAAACGACGCATTCGTCCAAAGATCTGGCGGCAGCGATCATTTCAGCCATCAGGTTCCCCCGGTTTGACTGGCTGCTGCTGACTGGCCGATGATGGGGCGCATCCTGCGCGGTGTCGGCGGGCAATACTGGATAGCCGCTGATTCCGGGAACATTGGCACGGCCAGTGCCCGGGGCATTGTTCGCAAGGATGGATTGACCTTGACCGTCGGAGATTTTGTGGAATGCCTGCCCAGCGGGGACCCGGATATCCCCTGGCGGATTGAACGGATCCTGCCGCGCAAAAATTATCTGGTTCGCCCAGCCATTGCCAATCTCGACGGGCTGGTGATTACTTTGTCGGCTGCCGACCCTCCGCCGGATTTTTTCCTTGCCGACAAGCTTCTGACGGTCTGCCTGCTTAACCATATCGAACCCCTGCTTTGCCTGACCAAAACCGATCTGGCCGAAGACTGGCAAATCATCACGCACAGCTATCGCGAGACTGGCATTAGGATCATCGAAACAGCGCCGGCTGACCAGGAAAGCCTTCTGGAACTTCACCGTTGGATGCAAGGCCGGGTCGTTTCTTTTGCCGGCCAATCCGGAGTCGGCAAATCAACGCTTCTGAATCGGCTATGTGGCGAGGAGATGATGCCTGCCGGCGATCTCAGTGCCCGTGCCGGACGCGGCAAACATACGACCCGCCATGTTGAGCTCTTCCCGCAATCCGGCGGCTATCTGGCCGACACGCCCGGATTCAGCTCGCTTGAACTCTATGACCTGGGCATTACCGGCGATCAGCTCGTCTACGGCTACCCTGAGATCGCGAAGTTTGAAGGGAAATGCCGGTTTACCGGCTGCCGGCATCTGGGAGAGCTGGGCTGCGCCGTGCCTGACAGCGGGATAGATCCCGAACGTTTGCAGCGATACCGCTTTTTCCGCAATCAACTTGACAGCATCGATCCTTATGCTTGCAGCCGGCCACGTCCCAAACACTGACGGGACTGTGTCCGTTTCAGACAAGATCATTGTTATTGGAGGAATTGATTATGATTGACACCTATCAGCAAACTGCCGGCAAGCTTCTGCTTTGCCCCTCGATCCTTTCAGCTGATTTTGCGGCGCTGGGCAATGCCATTGATCAGGTTTCCCAGGACGCCGACATGATTCATGTTGATGTGATGGACGGCCATTTTGTGCCTAATTTGACGATCGGCCCCCCGGTTGTTGCTGATTTGCGCAAACGCAGCAAGCTGCCCCTGGATGTTCATCTGATGATTGAAAATCCGGTCAACTGGATTGAGCCTTTCGCGGCAAGCGGCGCCGATACGCTGGTTGTCCATGCCGAAGCCTGTCCCCATCTGCTGCGGGCTTTGCAGCAGATTGCCGACGTCGGCTGCAGCGCCGGCGTGGCCATCAACCCCGGCACATCGCTTTCCCAGATTGAGGAAGCGCTGCCTTATGTGGATATGGTCTTGCTGATGACGGTCAACCCCGGCTTTGGCGGCCAAAAATACATTCCGACCATGAGCAGGAAGATCAAGCGCCTGCGCCAGATGCTCGACTGCCAGGAACGGCCGGTCCACATCCAGATCGACGGCGGCATTTACACCGGAAACATCCGCGAAGCGTACCAGGCCGGCGCCGATATGATCGTAGTCGGCAGCGCCTGCTACTGTCATCCGGATCCTGCCGCTGCCCTGAAGGAATTGCGTCAGTGCGCTCTGCGGTAATTCTCTCGGGGAATATCCTGGCTGATGAAATGGTGCGGCCCTGGATTGAATCCGCCGACCGCCTGATTTGCGCGGACGGCGGCGCCCGTCATTTGAGGCGGTTGAATTTGTTGCCCGATCTTTTGGTCGGCGATATGGATTCAATAAAACCAGAAGACCAGGCCTGGCTTTTTGACCATCAGGTGCCGGTCCGCCAGTATCCGGTCGCCAAAGACGAGACGGACTCGGAATTGGCCATCCTGACTGCACTTGAGGAACTGCCCGAGCCTTTTTTTCAGCATGAGCTGATTGTCATCGGCGCTTTTGGCAGCAGGCCTGACCATGTGCTGGCCAATCAATTGCTGGTTGCCCGCCTGGCCGAACGGGGCTGGCGATTTTTTCTGACTGACGGCAAAAACAGCCTTTACACCATGATCGGCGGCCAGCAGCTTGTTTTGGACCTGCCGGACTACCAATCCCAAAAACTGGCGATATCCGCCATACCGGTCAGCCAGGAGATTACTGGCTTGACCTATGACGGCCTGATGTATCCGCTTGATCATGCCACCCTTTTATTGGGCAGTACGCGGGGCGTCAGCAACAGGATTGAAAAAACACCGGTGACCATCTCTCTGGCCACCGGCGTTTTACTGATCGTAATCACACCTGAAGAATAATATTTTTCAGGTCAGATCAGGCCGAATTCCCGGCCTATCGCTTGAAATGCTTCTGCCGAGCCATCAATAGTCGATTCGGAGGCTGCGAAGCAAAGCCGGACATAGCCGGGGAAACCGAAGCCGCTGCCGGGAACCAGCAGAACATGATGCCTGGCGCAGGCGGCGGCAAAAGCGACATCATCTTCAATGGGCGAGCGCGGGAACAAATATAGGCCGCCGCTGGGCCGTTTGACCTGGATGCCGGCCTGCTGCAAAATCTCCATCAGGCGGTTGCGCCGCCGCTCATAACGACTGACGTCCACTTTGGCTGACAAAGACAGCTCGATGACTTTTTGAAAAAACGCCGGAGCATTGACAAATCCCAAAGTCCGGTTGCAATAGGCCACGGCGTCGGTCATTTGCTTGTAATCTTCACATTTCGGGCTAATGGCCAGATAGCCGATCCGCTCGCCGGGCAAAGACAATGATTTGCTCCAGCTGGTGCAGATAATCACATTCTCCAGATAGGCCATGGTTGGCGGGAAGCCGAGACCATCGTAAATCAGTTCCGCATAAGGCTCGTCAGATAAAACATAGATGGTCCGCGGGGCTTCATGCAGGACTTTGTCAAGTTCGGAAAGCACACTGGCCGGGTAGACTGCCCCGGATGGATTATTGGGGGAGTTGACGATCAGCGCTTTGGTCTTTGGCGTAATGGCCCGGCGGATTGCCGCGAAATCCGGCAGCAAGGTATCCCGGTCATTCTGGACGATTACCGGCACGCCTCCCTGATTATCGATATAAGAAAGATATTCCACAAAATAGGGCGCCAGAACCAGCACTTCGTCACCGGGATCAAGAAGCGTCTTGAGGATGACATTGAGAGCGCCTGCCGCGCCAATGGTCATGCAGATCGAAGACCTGGGGATTTCAAAGCCGGACCTTGAGCTCAGCATCCCGGCAATGGCCGTACAGGTGCCGGGATATCCGCTGTTGCTCATGTAGCCATGGCTGCCGGGCACAGCATTTTGGGCCAGCTGGCGAATGGCTTGCTGGACTTCGGCCGGCGGTTCAAGGTCGGGATTGCCGAGACTGAAGTCAAAAACCTTGTCAGCGCCATAAAGGGCTTTCAGGCGGTTGCCTTCCTCAAACATTTTGCGTATCCATGAACTTTGGCTCATATTGCTGGCAATTTTTTGCGAAATCATCCCTAATGCCTCCTGGAATCGCCCATTATCTTGAAAAATCAGCGCTTTTTACCCACGATAACATAAAAAAGCTTGACAGACAAGTTTTCAGCGCTTAAAATACTCCATGTCAGTAAGTAGAGGCATCCGCTTCTCACCTCCAGCCATGCAAAGAGGTTTATAGCCAAAAGAACAGGGCAGTTATAGCCTTGGCCTTGCAGCTGGAGCGGATGTTAGGAACATCGGCTCTATTTTTTTAACTCGGGGGGTGTATTTATATCGGCAAGCAGAATAGCGGTCTTACGATCAATGATGAGATCAGATTCCAAAGAGTGCGTTTGATTGAAAGTGATGGCAGCATGATTGGCGTTGTTCCGATAGCGGAAGCAAGAAAACGGGCAGAAGATCAGGATTTAGATCTGGTGCTGATTGCGTCGCAGGCGGAAAATCCAGTTTGTAAAATCATGGACTATGGCAAATATATGTTTGAACTTGCCAAAAAAGAACGTGAAGCCAAAAAAAATCAAAAAGTGACTGAAGTCAAGGAAGTCGGCCTCAAGCTGACTACCGAAGAGCACGATTTCGGATACAAGACCAAAAATGCCTGTCGATTTTTGCAGGATGGAGACCGCGTCAAGGTTGTTATCAAGTTTCGCGGCCGCGAAATGGCTTACACCAGCAGGGGATACGATGTGATGAAGCAATTCGTCGAAGCCTGCAAGGAATTCGGCCAGGTCGACCGCGATCCAAAAGTGGAAGGCCGCAACATGGTTATGTTCCTGGCGCCCCGCAAAAATTAATTTGTTAAAATTGCTCATGATTAAGGGAGGAACCGCATATGCCGAAACAGAAAACCCACAGTGCATCGAAAAAAAGATTCAAAGTCACCGGAACCGGTAAAGTGATGCGTTCACAGGCATTCAAGAAGCACATCCTGACCAAGAAGTCGACCAAAAGGAAGCGCAACCTGCGTAAATCCCTAGTCGCTTCGCCTGTCAATCAGTCCACTATCCGCCAGCTTATCCCTTACAAATAAGCTGCCTGCCTGAATCTACATCGCATTAACGGGAGGTTATCAATATGACTAGAGTTAAAAGATCCGTAAGGACCAAAGCACGCCACAAAAAGATACTCAAGCTCGCTAAAGGCTATTTCGGCCATAAGAGCAAGCTTTTCAAAGTCGCTAACCAGCAGGTCATGAAATCCTTGAGCTATGCCTATCGGGATCGCCGGAACAAGAAGCGCGAATTCCGCAAGCTGTGGATTACCCGCATCAATGCTGCTGCCCGCCTGAACGGCCTGTCTTACAGCCGTTTCATGAATGGTCTCAGCCGCGCCCAAATCGCCCTGGACCGCAAAGTCCTGGCCGATATCGCCGTAAAAGATCCGGCCGGCTTTACCGAACTTTGCCAGAAAGCTAAAGCTGCCCTCTAAATAAGGCGCAGGTCAAAATATGAAGCGAACTGTTTAAGATGAAATGCTTAAAGGACGGGTTGACGCCCGTCCTTGTATCATTTCAGATTAATATTGAATAAGCGGTTCGGTTGCAGATGGGTTTAAAGCAGAGGTTGCTGGCATGAAACGGATCGAAAGCCGGGATAATAAAATTTACCGACAGTTGGCCGAGCTGCGCCAAACTCGTCATAGCCGTGAACATGGCCTGGTTTTTCTCGAGGGGCTTCGCTTATGCGAAGACGCTCTGCTTTCCGGGGCCGTTGCGGAATATGCCCTGGTGGCCCAGTCCGCGCTGGACATCCCCGCCGTTGCCGAACTGCTGAATCGCCTTTCGGAAGACGTCCTGCAGATTTGCCTGGCCGACCACCTGTTCAATAGCTTGTGCGATACCAAAAAACCGCAAGGTTTTGCCCTGGTCTGCCGCTCGAACCTTCTGGACCGCCCTGTTGGCCCGCCCCGGGAGAACGGCCTTTACCTCGTAGCGGAAGAAATACAGGATCCGGGGAATCTGGGCACCATGATCCGGACTGCCGACGCCTTTGCCTTTGATGCGGTTATCATGACTTCCGGCACCGTTTATCCCTATAATGAAAAAGTCATGCGCGCCGCCATGGGTTCCTGCTTTCACATCAATTTGCTGACTTTGCCGGACATTGAGTCAATTGCCAAGTGGCTTTCCAGCACAAAGGCCCCGATCCCGTTATTGGCTGCCGATCCTGCCGGGCTGGACACGGGCAGGCTTTCCGGATGGCCGGTTCCGGCCGCCCTGGTGATCGGCAATGAGGCCAGGGGATTGTCTGCCGGCGCCCGAGCGCTATGCAGCCGGCTGGTGCGCATCCCGATGCCCGGAAGGGCCGAGTCGTTGAATGCCGCGGTGGCATCCGCCATTTTGTGTTATGAATTGATGCAGGCAAGAGATAGACAAAAATAAACGAAAAGCTTAAAATGACAAAATGATGAATTGAGGTATGATCTATGCAGATTATTGTCATCGGTTGCGGGAAAGTTGGCTCCTCGCTGGCCGGCGCTCTGGTTTCCCAAGGGCACGATGTGGTCATCATTGAAAGCGACAGCAAGCTGATTCAGAATGCCGACGATCTTGACTGTATCAAGATAACCGGCGTGCCAATCGACCGGGATGTTTTGAAGCAGGCTGGCATCGAAACGGCTGATGTTCTTTGCGCGGTGACCCAGAACGATAATATCAACATCATGGTTGCCCAAATCGCTTCGGAAATATTCAACATCCCCAGGATCATCACCCGGATTTTCAATCCGATAAGCCGGGAGGTCTTCGAACAGTTCAATCTGAACACAATCTGTTCGACTGAATTGACCGTGCAGGCTTTTTTGCGGAAAATTGCCGGCGAGTCGCAGGAACAGACTCATCGGGTGTACAATACCAACATCCTTTATACCAGCGTTCCGATCGAAAAAGAATTTGTCGGCGAGGAGATTACCAATCTGTCAACCGACACCGGCAAGCTCATTTTTGGATTATTGCGGCGAGGACGTCTGCTGCTGGCTGTACCCGGTCTGAAGGTCCTGGCTGATGATGAATTGGTCCTGGCTGATCTGCAGGCCTAGAAAGAAGGTATCATCCTATGAAAATCATCATTGTAGGCGGCGGCAAACTGGCCTATTATCTGATCAAAACCTTGCGCCCCTACCGTCACGACATCTCGGTCATCGAACTCCAGAAAGAGATCTGCGAGCGGCTGGCGACTGATTTTGACGAGGTCAATGTTTATAACGGCGATGGCACCAGCATCCGGACCCTGGATGAAATCGGCTGCCATGGCATGGACTTTTATGTGGCGGTGACCGGCAAGGATGAAAACAACCTGGTTGGCTGCGAAATCGCCAAAAAGAAGTTCCAGGCCAAAATCACCGTCGCCCGGGCCAACAACCCCAAGAACATCGAGATGTTCAATTTGCTCGGCGTTGACCGTGTTTATTCCGGAACCCAGATATTGGCGGATATAATCGAACAGGAGATCGATTATATCGGCATGCGGGTGGTGTTTTCCATTGAAAATACAACCAAATCAATTGTTGAATTCAAATTGTCGCCCCGTTCGGCCGCAATTGGCAAAACCCTTCAGGAATATGTTTTTCCCGGATCCTGCACGGTTGTTCTGATCACCCGTGAAAATGGGCAGGTTGAGATGCCGCGCGGCGATCTGGTCATGCAGGCCGGGGATGTCATGCTTTTGACCTGCGATGAAAAAGAATATGACGCCATCTGGCGCTCGATGGTTCGCTGAAAGGTTGCAGGTGAGAAATAACAGATGATCGTCGTTAAAAAGAACCGCCCCAACCCGGCAAGCCGCTGGCTCAACGCCCGTCCCGGCCGGGTGATTGTCACTTCATTCTTATTGGTGATCCTGGTCGGCGCCTGTCTGCTGACCCTGCCTTTCGCTTCGAAGAACGGACAGAGCGTCGGCTTTTTGCGGGCCCTGTTCACAGCCACATCCGCCACTTGCGTGACCGGCCTGGTTGTCGTGGACACCGCGACCTACTGGACCTTGTTCGGCAAGATGGTCATCATCAGCCTGATCCAGATCGGCGGCCTGGGATTGGTGACAATCACCAGCTTCTTTTACAGTTTCATGCGCAAAAAGGCCAGCCTGCGCACCTTGGTCATAACCCAGGAATCCACGGCCAGTTTTGGTTTTGCCGATGTTCTTCGCCTGGTCAGAAAGATCATCACCATAACATTTACGGTAGAGATCATTGGCGGAATAATCCTGTCCTGGCGATTCATTCCGGCATATGGCTGGATTAGCGGCATCGGCAAAGGTTTTTTTCAATCGGTGTCGGCTTTTTGCAATGCCGGTTTCGACTTGCACGGCGATTCCGCAAGCGGCCCATTCAGCAGCCTCGTTGCCTGGAATGGCGATCCGATCGTGATCCTGACGACCGGCCTTTTGATCGTGATCGGCGGCCTGGGCTTTGTCGTCTGGTCCGATATGCTCAGCTTCAAAAAAATCAGGCGTTTGAATTTTCACAGCAAAGTCGTCTTGCTGATGACCGGCATCCTGATTTTAGTCGGCGCCGCGTTTTTCCTGGTTGTCGAGTACAATAACCGCCTGAGCGACTATTCGCTGGGTTCCCTGCCTGCCTGGCAGCGCCCGGTAGCCGCCCTGTTCCAGTCGATCACCCCGCGAACGGCCGGCTTCAATTCCATTGATCAGGCGACCCTGACCGACAGCAGCAAGCTGATGAGCATCATTCTGATGTTTATCGGCGCAGCTCCGGGATCGACCGGCGGCGGCATCAAGATAACAACTTTTGCGGTCATCATGGCCACGATCATTTCGGATGTGCGCGGCCAGGACAATATTGTGCTGTTCAGGCACCGTTTATCCCGTGAAACCTTCACCCGCGCTTTCGTCATTGTCGGCCTGGCCATGTCGATTGTCATTTCCGCCAGCATGCTCATGAGCTTCATCGAAAATGCGGCTCTGGAGGCCGGCCGCTTCAGTTTTCTCGACCTGGTCTTTGAATCGACATCGGCGTTTGCCACAGTCGGTTTGAGTTCCGCCAATACGCCCACTTTGCAACCGGCAAGCTGGACTGTTTTGATTCCGGCTATTTACCTTGGCCGGGTAGGGCCCGCGTCGTTTGCCATCAGCCTGGCCATGCAGAAAGCCAGCAAGCGTGAACTGGTTCATCCTGAAGGGAAAACCCTGGTCGGCTGATTGATTATTACCCCAAAATGCAAGATATAAAGATTAAACTTGCAAATAAAGTTTTTAAATTTGGCTTAAATCATCTTAAACCATAGTAAAATAATCAATTTCAAATAGGAGCCTGTCAAAAAATGGTTGACAGACTCCTATTTCATGCATGATAATAAGCTAAATATTGTATACAATTTTATTGTTGGAGGGAATTCAGATGGGTCTGACCTTAGCGCAAAAGATAATCCGGGAGCATTTGATCAGCGGCAGCATGGAAGCCGGTCAGGAGATATCCATCCGCATCGACCAGACTCTGACTCAAGATTCGACCGGCACCATGGCCTATCTGCAATTTGAAGCCATCGGCATTCCGCGGGTCAGGACGGATCTTTCCGTTGCCTACATCGATCACAATACGCTGCAAACCGGCTTTGAAAACGCCGATGACCACCAATATATCCAGACGGTTGCCAGTAAATACGGCATCCGCTTTTCCAAACCTGGCAATGGCGTCTGCCATCAGGTTCATATCGAGCGCTTTGGCGTTCCCGGCAAGACTTTACTTGGCTCTGACAGCCATACGCCGACTTGCGGCGGCATCGGCATGCTGGCGATCGGCGCAGGCGGATTGGACGTGGCCGTGGCCATGGGCGGCGGCCCTTATTACCTGACGATGCCTAAAATGGTCAAAATTGAATTGACCGGCAAGCTGCGGCCCTGGGTCAGCGCCAAAGACATCATTCTGGAAGTGCTGCGCCTATTGAGCGTCAAAGGCGGCGTCGGCAAAATCGTCGAATATGGCGGCGAAGGCATTGCCTATTTGACTGTACCGGAACGGGCGACGATTACCAACATGGGTGCGGAACTTGGCGCAACCACCTCCATATTCCCGAGCGATGAGGTTACCAGGGCTTTCCTGGTCGCGCAGGACCGCGTATCGGCATTTGTTCCGCTGGCGCCGGACCTGGATGCGGTTTATGACGAAACCTGGACAATCGACTTGAACAAGCTGGCGCCGATGGCGGCAATGCCCCATAGCCCGGACCAGGTGGCAGCAGTTTCCGAAATTGGACCGATCAAGGTTGACCAGGTCGCAATCGGCAGCTGCACCAATTCCTCGCTCCAGGACATGCTTAAGACAGCCGCGATCTTGAAGGGCAGGACCGTCCATCCTGACGTATCGCTGGTCATCGCGCCGGGCTCCCGCCAGGTTCTTAATATGCTGGCTGATTGCGGCGCATTGTCCGACATGATCGCCGCCGGGGCAAGAATCCTGGAAGCGGCTTGCGGGCCCTGCATCGGCATGGGACAATCGCCGCGAACCGACGCGATATCTTTACGGACCAACAACCGCAATTTTTTCGGCCGGTCCGGCACGGCTTCCGCCCAGGTGTATCTGGTCAGTCCGGAAGTCGCTGCCATAAGCGCCCTGACCGGCGTATTGACCGACCCGCGTGATCAAGGTCCGGTCCCGGCGATCAGCATGCCGGACCGTTTTCTGATCAATGACAACCTGATTATCCTTCCAGCGGCCGAAAATGAGGCAGTCACTGTCGTACGTGGCCCGAACATCAAGCCTTTCCCGGTCAACCATCCCGTTGGCCCCCGAATATCCGGCAAAGCGCTGATTAAAGTCGAGGACAACATCACGACCGACCATATCATGCCGTCCAATGCCAAATTATTGCCCTATCGCTCGAATGTTCCCTATCTGGCCGATTATTGCCTGACTCCGTGCGATCCTGAATTTCCGGCCAGAGCCAAGGCTTATGGCGGCGGGTTTATTATTGCCGGCTCCAATTACGGACAGGGCTCCAGCCGCGAACATGCCGCGCTGGCTCCGCTGCAGCTAGGCATTAAAGCCGTTTTGGCCAAATCCTTTGCCAGGATCCATATGGCTAATCTGATCAATAACGGTATTTTGCCGCTCACTTTTGCCGATCCGGCCGATTATGAGCTGATCGGCTTATTAGATGAATTGGTGATCGATCAGGCCGCTGACCAGATTAAAAAACTGGTGGATGGCCGTCCCATTGCGGTCTTCAATCAAACTTCCGGCCGGGAAATCCTTTGTACATTGGCGCTCTCCGCCCGTCAAGCTCAAATATTGCTGGCCGGCGGGCTGCTCAATTATACGCGAAAAGAGGGATAACGATGGCCAGAATGGTCCGACACGGCTCTTTGCGCTCCAAAGTATACAGCCAATTGCGGGAAAATATTCTGCAAGGTCAATACCAGCGCGGCACTGCCTTGACCGAAGCCCAGATTGCCCTGGAAATGGGCGTCAGCCGTACACCGATCCGTGAAGCTTTTTGTCAGCTCGAACTTGACGGCCTCGTCCGGACTACCCCGAATAAAAGCGTTGTTGTGCAGGGTTTTGATGATCAGGATATTCTGGATCTGTACGAAGTGCGAAGCCATATGGAAACGCTGGCGGCAGCCAAGGCCGCTGTGAAAATGACTGAAGAGCAGTGCCGGTTTTTGAAGGCCGCTTATGAGCAAGAGGTCATCTACACGCAAAAAAGCGATGATGTTGAAACCTTGCAATCCCTGGACAGCACTTTCCATGACCTGATTTTTCAGGGCAGCGGCAGCAAGATCCTGCAGAACATTTTAAGCTCGATCAGCATCTATACCCGTCATGCCCGCTCGATCTCGCTGGGTACGCCAGGCCGCAGCCAAAAAGTACTAAAAGAGCACGAGCAGATCTTGGCGGCTATTCTTGAACACAACAGCGACCTGGCTTGCGAGCGGATGCGCGAGCACATTGCCCAAGCGTCGGCCAATTTCAAGACGATCAACCGGACAGGAGGAAAAAGCAATGATTGACGAAAAAAACCGTTCTCTGCTTATTAATGAATTGGCTGCCAATTCTGCCGCCAAATCACGAATCGAGCCTGCTTTGTATGAGCGGTACAGCGTGAAGCGCGGTTTGCGCAATGAAGATGGAACCGGCGTTCTGGTCGGCTTGACAGAAGTGGGTGAAGTGTATTCCTATATTATGGATGACGGGGACCGCGTGCCTGCCGAAGGGCGATTGTATTACCGCGGCCTGGCCGTTTCCGATCTGGTGAATGGCTTTTTCCCGGAAAAGCGCTATGGTTTTGAAGAAACAGCCTATTTGCTGCTTTTCGGTGAACTGCCTACCCTGGCTCAGCTGGAGCAATTCAATGAATTGCTGGCCAGCTACCGTCAGCTGCCCTATGGCTTTACCGAAGATATGATCCTTAAAGCTCCGAGCCCGGATATCATGAACAAGCTGGCGCGGACGGTGCTGGCTCTTTATCCGTATGATCCGGAACCCGATGGCCTTGGCATCGAGAATGTCCTTCGCCAGTGCATCCAGCTGATCGCCCAGTTCCCGGTGCTGATCTCCTACGGTTATATGGCCAAAAGGCATTATGTCGACAAGCAGAGCCTTTATCTCCATTCGCCGGTTCCGACCTACAACACAGCCCAGAACATTTTGCACATGATCCGCCCGGATGGGCAGTTTACCGAGCTCGAGGCCCGTATTCTGGATCTGGCTCTGGTTTTGCATGCGGAACATGGCGGCGGCAACAATTCAACATTTGTGACGCATGCGGTTTCCTCATCCGGCTCGGACACCTATTCGGTCATAGCTGCGGCAATCGGCTCGCTCAAAGGACCGCAGCACGGCGGCGCCAGCGGCAAGGCCTATGCCATGATGCAGGATCTTGCTTCGGAAGTCAAAAACTGGCGCAACGAAATGGAAATCGCGGATTACCTGACCAGAATCTTGCAGAAACAGGCATTTGACAGGAGCGGTTTGATCTATGGCATCGGGCATGCGGTCTATACCTTGTCGGATCCCCGTACGATCCTGCTCAGGGATTATGCCCGGGCTCTGGCCTATGAAGCAGGCCGGGAAGAAGAATATGAACTTTACATCCTGACGGAGCGCCTGGCTCCGGAAGTGTTCTACAGCACCAAGAAAAGCGACAAGACAATCTGTGCCAATGTGGACTTCTATTCCGGCTTCATCTACAGCATGCTGGGCATTCCTCCCGAACTCTTCACGCCGATCTTTGCCGCGGCCCGCATCGCCGGCTGGAGCGCCCACCGGATTGAGGAAATAGTCAGCGGCGGCCGGATTATCCGTCCCGCATACAAGTGTGTGCAAAAAAGGCGGGCTTATACCAACATGGATGATCGCGCCTGAACATGGCAAAAAAAAGGCAGCTTCGTTGAACGAAGCTGCTTTTTGGTGACCCTAAGGAGAATCGAACTCCTGATTCCGCCTTGAGAGGGCGGCGTCTTGACCGCTTGACCATAGGGCCGTTTTTTGCACAAAGCAGATAAATGCTTTAGCGCAGGTCATTATATCATGCTGCCTGTGATCCTGCAAGATCTCTTGCCAATCGGGATGAATTAAAAATCTTTCGTGAATATCGTTTCTTGTGACACCAAAAAAAGTTGTGCATGTGTTAGAATTGATTGCTATAATATAGATCGGACATATGTTTGCTTTGGCTTGGACAATTTGTCCGAAACATACCAAGAAGGAAAAAACATGCAGCCGTCGATTCAGATCAAAGGTGCCCGTGAACACAATTTAAAAAATATCAGTTTGGATATTCCTCGCGACAAACTGGTTGTCCTTACAGGTTTGTCCGGATCGGGCAAATCTTCTTTGGCTTTCGATACCATCTACGCGGAAGGACAGCGCCGCTATGTCGAGTCGCTTTCATCGTATGCCCGCCAATTCCTCGGCCAGATGGAAAAGCCGGACGTCGACCATATCGACGGCTTGTCGCCTGCGATTTCGATCGACCAGAAAACAACCAGCAAAAATCCGCGGTCGACTGTCGGCACCGTGACGGAAATATACGACTATCTGCGGTTGCTTTATGCCAGGGTCGGAACGCCGCACTGCCCGCAATGCGGCAAGGTCATCGAACGCCAGACCGTAGATCAGATGGTTGACAGCCTGGAAAAATACCCCGAAGGGACCCGTTTGATCCTGATGTCGCCAGTTGTTCGGGGCCGCAAAGGCGAATTTGCCAAATTGTTCGATGATTTCCGCCGGTCAGGCTATGCCCGGGTGCGCGTCGATGGCCAGCTCTATGAATTGGACGAGGAGATTCCGCTCGAGAAAAACCGCAAGCATACCATTGAAGTGGTCATCGACCGCCTGATCATGCGGCCAGGCTTGAGGCGGCGCCTGACAGATTCGGCCGAAGCGGCGCTGCATCTGGCTGACGGACTGATGCTTTTGCAGGCGCAAGTGCCGGCTGAAGACAACTATCAGGACGAAGAAATCATGTTTTCCCAGAATTTTGCCTGCCATGACTGTAATATCAGCCTCGAAGAAATCACCCCGCGCATGTTCTCGTTTAACAACCCCTATGGCGCCTGCCCGGAATGTACCGGTTTGGGGCAAATGAGCCATATCGATCCTGAACTGGTTATTTTTGATCAGAAACTATCGTTGAATGATGGCGCAATCCGGGCCGGCGGCTGGAACTTTGCCGACCGCGGCAGCTGGGCACGGGCATTCATCGAGGCGCTGTCCAGGCAGTACCGGTTTTCGCTGGATACGCCTTGGGCAGAACTGCCGCCAAACATCCAAAAGATCATTCTCTTCGGCAATCATGGCGAAGTGCTCAATATCGACACGACCAACAGCAAATTCTCCCATGGGAGCACCTATCACAGCGACTGGATCGGAGTAGTGACCAGTTTGGAGAAAAGATACGCTGAAACCAGCTCCGATGACATGAAAAATTATTACGAACAATACATGTCGGTCACGCCTTGCCCGGTCTGCCATGGCGCCCGGCTTAAACCCGAAAGCCTGGCTGTGAGTGTTGGCGGGATAAATATCAATGAACTGACAATGCTGCCGATCCGCAAAGCCCGTGATTTTCTGGCTTCTTTGATATTGACCCCGCGGCTTTCCCGGATTGCCGAGCAGATTCGCAAAGAGCTGGATGCACGGCTGGGATTTCTGGTCGATGTCGGTCTGGACTACATGACCCTGAGCCGGTCTTCGGCGACCCTTTCCGGAGGCGAGGCCCAGCGGATCCGCCTGGCTACACAGATCGGATCCGGCCTGATGGGCGTCCTGTATATCCTGGATGAGCCAAGCATCGGACTGCATCAACGCGACAACGCCCGCTTGCTCGGCACGCTGAAACGTCTGCGCGACCTGGGCAATACCGTGCTGGTCGTTGAGCACGACGAAGAGACCATGCTGGCTGCGGATCATATTGTCGACATGGGTCCGGGGGCTGGCGAGCATGGCGGCTTCGTGATTGCCACCGGTACGGCCGAAGAGATCATGGCCTGTGAAGAATCGATTACCGGCCAATACCTGAGCGGCCGGCGGCAGATCGAAATTCCGGCTTGCCGGCGGCAGAACAACGGCCATTGGCTTGTTGTCCGCGGCGCTTCCGAAAACAATCTGAAAAACATCGATGTGCGGATTCCTTTAGGGGTTATGACCTGCATTACCGGCGTATCCGGATCAGGCAAAAGCTCTCTGGTCAACGGGATTATCCTGAAAAAGCTGTCCAGTGAATTAAATGGCGCTCGCCGTTACCCAGGCGCCTGCCAGGCCATTGAGGGACTTTCGCACCTGGACAAGGTCATTGCAATCGACCAGTCGCCGATCGGCCGGACTCCGCGCTCCAATCCGGCGACCTATACCGGCGTTTTCGACCTGATTCGCGAGCTGTTTGCCAGTACCCAGGACGCCCGGGCCCATGGCTACAAGCAGGGCCGCTTCAGCTTCAACGTCCGTGGCGGACGCTGCGAAGCCTGCAGCGGCGATGGCGTCAACCGCATCGAAATGCACTTTTTGCCGGATATCTATGTAACGTGCGATGTCTGCAAAGGCCGCCGCTACAATCGGGAGACCTTGGAGGTCCGTTTCAAGGACAAGAATATCGCCGAGGTCCTGGCAATGACGGTTGAGGAAGCGCTTGGATTTTTCGAAAGCATCCCGCGGATCACCCGAAAATTGCAAACTTTATTCGATGTCGGACTGGGATATATTCGTCTGGGGCAACCATCCACGCAGCTTTCCGGCGGCGAGGCCCAGCGCGTCAAACTGGCGACCGAGCTCTCGAAAAGAGGCACCGGCCAGACTTTCTATATTCTTGATGAGCCAACCACGGGCTTGCATATAGCCGATGTGCATAAGTTGGTTGACATTTTACGCCGACTGACTGAAAATGGAAATACTGTTCTGGTCATTGAACATAATCTCGACGTGATCAAAACTGCCGATCATATCATCGACCTTGGACCTGAGGGCGGCGATGCCGGCGGCTATATCATTGCCGAAGGCACACCTGAAGAGATTGCCGGCGTGCCGGCCTCCTATACCGGACAGTATCTGAACCGAATCCTCAATGGGTGTCCCCGCAAAGACTAATGAAAAATAGGTTGAAAAAAGAAGGAAAATAAAACCGAATGGCTAAATGTGTAATGTGTAAAAAGAATGTGGCAGTCGTCTTTACGACCCGCTTTGAGAATGGCCAGCGCGTCAGCGAGGGCTTATGCCTGAAATGTGCTTACCGCACGGGCTTGGGCGGCATGGATGAGCTTTTTGCCAAAGCAGGCATCAATGACAGCAATATTGATGAACTGACCGACCGGATGAATAACGTCATGTCCCATATGGACGGGCAGAGCCCGGAAAATCTCTTCAAGTCGCTGATCAGCGGCGGACTCGATTTTGACGGACTGACAGAAGGCGGCAATGACTCGGAAGAAGAGATCATGGACAGCGACTCTGATCATAAAGAAAACGGCGAATTGCTGCCGGCGTCAATCGGCAGCGACTCCGAACCTGACAATTTGCCCGGCCGCATTGGCCGGGAGGGAGAACGCGGCGGAGAACGCGTCAAACCTGATAAACGCCGGAAATTTCTTGACCAGTTTGGCACAAACCTGACCTTGAAGGCCCGCGAGGGTAAAATCGACCGCATTATCGGCCGCAAAAAGGAACTGGCCCGGGTGATTCAGATTTTAAACCGCCGATCGAAAAACAATCCGGTGCTCCTGGGTGAGCCTGGTGTTGGCAAGACGGCTATCGCGGAAGGCCTGGCCGTAAAAATCAATGCCAAGGAAGTTCCCGCCAAACTGATCAACCAGGAGGTCTATCTTTTGGATATGACGGCCATGGTTGCAGGCACGCAATTCCGCGGCCAGTTTGAAAGCCGGATGAAAGGCGTTGTTGATGATGCCCGGCGCTGCGGCAATATCATTCTGGTGATTGACGAACTTCACAATATCATGGGCGCCGGTGACGCCGAAGGCGCCATGAATGCGGCCAATATTCTGAAACCGGCTCTGGCCAAGGGCGAGATTCGGGTCATTGGCTCAACAACACTGGATGAATACCGGCGATTTATCGAGAAAGATTCGGCTCTTGAACGCCGTTTCCAGAAAGTCATCGTTGACGAGCCGTCTATCGACGATTCGATCGAAGTCTTGAAAGGGATCCGTGACTACTATGAGCAACACCATCATGTGACTTATTCCGACGAAGTCGTCGAACTGGCTGTCCGGATGGCTGACCGGTATATTACGGACCGCTTCTTGCCGGACAAGGCGATTGATCTTCTGGATGAAGCAGGCTCCAGCGCCAATTTGGACGATATGACACTCATCCAACTGGAACAATGCCGCGCCTCCCTGGAAGAACTCAAAAAAGAGCAGGAAGAACTCGAAACCCGGATTGCCGGCAGCCCCGAGGACGTCAATCTCTATGAAAAACAGGCAGAATTGCGCTCCCGGCTGATTAGGGCCGAAAGTGAACTGCAGGGACTGGAAGAGCATAATCTGCCGACTCCGATCAGTGAAGAGGACATTGCCAAGGTTGTTGAGATGTGGACCGGCATTCCAGTTCAACGGATCAGTGAAAGCGAATCGGCCAAGCTGCTCAATCTGGAAGAACGCCTGCATCAAAGGCTGATTGGTCAAAACCAGGCCGTTTCGGCTCTTGCCCGTGCCATCCGGCGCAACCGGGCCGGATTTGGCAAAAAACACAAGCCCGCTTCATTCATCTTTGTCGGACCGACCGGCGTTGGCAAGACCGAGCTGGTCAAAGCGATTGCCGAAGCCATGTTTGACAGCGAAGATGCCATGGTCCGGCTGGATATGTCCGAATTCATGGAACCCCATACGGTCAGCAAGCTGATTGGCTCGCCGCCCGGCTATGTCGGATATGACGATGGCGGCCAGTTGACCGAGAAAATCCGCAGGAAGCCCTATAGCGTCATCTTGCTTGACGAGATCGAGAAAGCGCATGCTGATGTTTTCAACATCTTGCTGCAGATTCTGGACGACGGACGGCTGACCGACAGCCACGGCCGTCTGGTCAGCTTCGAAAATACAATCATCATCATGACTTCCAATGCCGGAACGACGCTAAAGGCCAATGCCTTCGGCTTTGGCGCCGAAGGCTATGTCGCCTTGGAAAGCCGTGTCCAGAGCGTTTTAAAAGAAATGTTCCGGCCGGAATTTCTAAACCGGGTTGATGAGATTATTGTTTTCCAGGAATTGAAACGCGACGAGATCCGGCAAATCGTTGATCTGATGCTCAAAGACGTTGTTGCTCAGATGAAAAACAAGGGCCTGGGATTTGTGGTTACGGATCAAGTCAAGGATTACCTGGCAGAAAAAGGCTATGACCCCAAATACGGCGCCCGTCCGCTAAGAAAAACCATCCAGCGCCTTCTGGAAGACCCGCTTTCCGACCTTATTTTATCGGGTCAGCTGCAAGGAAAAATCGCAGTGTCTGCCGATCTTGCCGATGGTGCCATCCATTTCGACTCGATGTAGAAAACACTGCGATCTTATAAAACCCTATCAGGTCCGGTAGCTTCCGTTTATGCGGACATAATCATAAGAGAAGTCGCAGGTCCACATCCTGTCGGAGGCGCTGCCTTCGTGCAGATCGAGCCGGATCAGGACTTCTTTTTGCTGCAGGATCTTTTTGGCTGCATCTTCATCAAAAAGCAGGGCAGTGCCTTTTTCGCAGACCATCAGGTCGCCCAGGAATATATCGCAGTTGGCCGGATCAAAGCAGGCGCCGGAATAACCGGCGGCAGTCAGGATCCTTCCCCAGTTGGCGTCCTCACCGAAAATGGCTGTCTTGACCAGCGGCGATTTGGCAATTGCCAAAACGATTTTGTAGGCGTCGTCGCTGTTTCTGACACCCTCGGCCCGGACTTCGATCAGCTTGGTCGCCCCTTCGCCGTCCTGGGCAATCAGCCTGGACAATCCCGTGCTGATCGTTTCCATAGCCTGCTGCAATAATTCTGCTTCAGGCGACCCGGCTTTTATGCATGGATTTCCCGAAGCGCCATTGGCCATGGCTATGACCATATCGCAAACGCTGGTATCGCCATCGACCGAAACCCGGTTGAAAGTCCGGTTAGTGGACAGGCGGAGCGAATCTGCCAGCAAAGCTGAATCGACGGCGCAATCCATGGTGATAATGCCAATCATCGTCGCCATATTCGGATGAATCATTCCCGAACCTTTGGCCATGCCGGCCACCGTAATGGTATGCGTTCCGGCCTGGAAACTGACGGCGCATTCTTTGGGAATCAAGTCAGTGGTCATGATCGCCCGTTCAGCATTGTGACCAGCCTCGGCGGTATCCGACAATGCAGCGGCCGCCTGGGAAATCCCATCCAGCAACGCTGTCATGTTCAGGCGTTTGCCGATAACGCCGGTCGACCCGGTCAAAACTTGATTGACTGGACAGCCGATTTTTTCTGCAACCGCCGCCGCCATCCTTTGCGCATCGGAAAATCCCGCATCGCCAACGCAGGCGTTGGCATTGCCGCTGTTGACGACGACCGCCCGGGCCAGGCCATTTTCAATATGCTGGCGGCTAAGCTGCAGCGAGTGTCCCTGAACAAGGTTTTTCGTAAAAACACCGGCGACAGTCGCCGGCCGGTCGCTGACGACCAGGGCCAGATCCGGCTGCCCGTTTTTCTTAAGCCCGCAAGCAATGCCGGCGGCCTGAAATCCAAGAGGAGCAGTAATGCTGCCTTCGATTATCTTCATGTTTTTCCCTCCAATCTATTCATTAAAATTACCATCAAAGGCCGTTCCATGCAAGCACATAAAACGGTATAATAATAGGGTAATGTTCATTACCATGACTAAAGATCGATGTGAAACCAGCATTGAAACACCTGTCAGGAGGGAAAAAACATGTGGACCCGCAGTGAACTAAAAAGCCAGGCCAAAGCCAATTTGCGCAACAAATACTGGATCGCCTTTGTTGTCGCTTTGATCACGGGCTTGCTTGGCGCCGGATCGAATATTTTCAGCATGCGTTTTGATAGCGGTGCCAGCCTCGGCATCGACGGCGACAGTTTGAAAAAATTTCAAAGCGGCGATATCGATGCCTTTATGGCGGCGGCTGAGAAACTGATCAATTCAGGTATCTTGCTAATCATCCTGTTTTTTGCTTTTTTTGCTATGCTGATGGTATGTGCTTTCAGGCTTTTTGTCAGCACGGTCGTCCAGGTCGGCGGCAACCGCTGGTTTTCCCGCAGCCGTGAAACAGCGGCCACACCTTCTGTCGGGCTGGCTTTCAGCCTGTTTAAGGCTGGCAGTTATTTAAAGACAGTCGGCAGCATGCTGTGGATGAATCTGTTTTTGTTTTTTTGGGGATTGCTGGCGTCGGTTCCATCCCTGTTTGGAATGATTTATATTATCGGCAAAGCGACAAAAATCAATTTTCACGACTACCAGAATTATCAGGTTGAAGACTGGGTCAAATTGAGCGTCAATTTGCTGATTGACTACATGCCATACCTGGTGCTGTTCACTTTAGCTTCGATATTGTTTGCCATTCCACTCTATATCAAGACCTATAGTTACCGGATGACCCCATGGATCCTGGCGGACAACCCGCAGATTGGCTTTCGCCGTTCTCTGCAGCTTTCCAGGGAATTGACCCGGGGCCACAAATGGAGCATGTTCATTTTGGACCTGTCCTTTATTGGCTGGTTTTTGCTTGGCTCAATCACTTTCGGGATCGGGATCTTGTTTGTCATGCCTTATTATCTGGCTGTCCAGGCCGAACTATTTGCTGCCTTGCGCACGCTTGGCGTCAATAGCGGCTTTTGCACGATGGAGGAATTTGGTTATGTCAAAGTTGAACAACCCTCGATCAATCCAGCAGTGCCAGCAGCGCCGGTTGCGCCCGCTGAGCCGGCTGCACCAGCGCCGCCGCCTCTTTTCTGATTGCATCGGGCCAAGGGGTTGATTTTATGGCAAAGCGCTATGATGTCATTATCGTCGGAGGCGGGCTTGCAGGCATATTTGCCGGATATGAACTGGTTACCCTTAACCCGGGCCTGAAAGTCGCCTTGCTGGAACAAGGCCCCGAGATCTGGCGGCGCAGCTGCCCGATCGTTGAAAAGAAAGTCCAAAGCTGCATCAACTGCAAATCCTGTGCGATTATGCGCGGTTTTGGCGGCGCCGGAGCATTTTCCGATGGCAAGTTCAATTTCACGACCCAGTTTGGCGGTTGGCTGAATGACTACCTGCCCGATCAAAAAATCATGGAACTCATCGAATATGTCGACCGCGTCAACCAGCAATTTGGCGCGACCGACCAATTCTATTCAACTTTTTCCCCGGCTGCCGACCTGATCCGCCACAAGGCCATCGGGTTTGACCTGCATCTTCTGGATGCCCGCTGCAAGCACCTCGGAACCGAACGGAACCGGGAAATTATTACAGCCCAGTATGAATACCTGCGGACGAGACTGGATCTTTTTTGCGATACCCAGGTCAATCAAATCAATCCGGTTGGCCCAAAGGATTACCGCCTGGAAACCTCGGGCGGCGAGTTTGCCTGCCGCTATCTGGTTGTCGCTCCAGGCCGGGCCGGAGCCGAATGGTTCAGCGACCAATGTCATCGGCTTGGCCTCAATTTGATTAATAACCAGGTTGATATCGGCGTACGGGTCGAATTGCCGGCGATCATTTTCCAGGAGATTACCGATGCCGTCTATGAGGCCAAGTTCCATTACCGAACCAAGCTATATAAGGATATCGTCCGGACTTTCTGCATGAACCCTTACGGCTATGTTGTAACCGAAAATACCGATGGCATTATCACGGTCAACGGGCACAGTTTCAATAACCCGGCTTTGCGCAGCGAAAACACCAACTTTGCCTTGCTGGTCAGCAACAAGTTCACATCCCCATTCCGTGAGCCTTACCAGTACGGCAAGCGAATTGCCTCTCTTTCCAACATGCTGGGCGGCGGCGTCCTGGTGCAGCGTTTCGGCGACTTGATCACCGGGCGCCGAAGCAACGCCCATCGCATGGGCCAGAGCTTTGTCCAGCCGACGTTGGAGGCAACCCCCGGCGATTTGAGCCTGGTCCTGCCCAAACGCCATCTTGACAATATCATTGAAATGATTGAAACACTAGACAAAATTGCTCCAGGCACAGCCAATCATGATACGCTGCTGTATGGCGTTGAAGTCAAATTCTACAGTTCACGCCTGGAACTGAGCGACGAACTTGAAACTGTCCTGCCCGGCATGTACGCCATCGGCGACGGCGCCGGCATCACTCGCGGGCTTTCCCAGGCAGGGGCCAGCGGCGTCATTGCTGCCCGCAGCATTCTGGGAAAAATCGAAGAACCTGGCAAAACGGGAAAACCAACAGAATAGGGCTTGGTCCAGCCATGCGACGAGGATCCGACCAATTTTACAATACATAAGGAGGCAAGTGTATGGGAATTATTAAAGCTATAGCCAGTGCAATCGGCGGCTCATTGGCCGACCAGTGGCTGGAGGTACTTGAACCGGACAATATGAGCGATACCATTGTCTTTACCAGCGGCGTCAAGGTCAGAAAAGACGACCGGCGCAATGCAAATGTCAAAGGAACTGATAACACGGTATCCAATGGCTCGGTCATCCATGTCTATCCCAATCAGTTCATGATGCTCCTCGATGGCGGCAAGGTGGTTGACTACACCGCCGAAGAAGGCTATTACACGGTTGATGACTCGTCGTTGCCTTCGCTGTTCAACGGCCAATTCGGCGATACCTTGAAAGAATCCTTCAACCGGATCAAATTCGGCGGCGTCACGCCCAAAGCTCAGCAGGTCTTCTTTATCAACCTGCAGGAAATCAAGGGGATCAAGTTCGGCACCCCCAATGCCCTGAATTATTTTGACAATTTCTACAACGCCGAACTCTTCCTGCGGACCCATGGCACCTATTCGATCAAAATCACCGACCCGCTGCTCTTTTTCCGCGAAGCCATTCCCAGAGACCAGGCCCGGGTCGATATCGAAGACATCAATGCCCAGTATCTGTCGGAATTTCTGGAAGCCCTGCAGTCGACCATGAACCAGATGTCCGTCGATGGCATCCGGATCTCCCACGTCGCCTCCAAAGGCAGGGAACTCAGCCAGTATATGGCCAACACCCTCGACGAAGCCTGGAAGAAAATGCGCGGCTTCGAAATCCAGGCCGTTGGCATAGCCAGCATTTCTTATGACGACGAGTCCAAGGAATTGATCAATATGCGCAACAAAGGCGCCATGCTCGGCGATGCCAGCGTCCGGGAAGGCTACGTCCAGGGGTCGGTTGCCAGAGGATTGGAAGCTGCCGGATCGAACGAAGCCGGAAGCGCTGCGACTTTCATGGGCATGGGCATTGGCATGCAGGCCGGAGGCGGTTTCATGGGAACCGCGTCGCAGACCAATCTGCAGCAAATGCAGCAGCAACAGCAGCAAGCTGGCCAACAGCAGCAAGCCCAACCGGCTGCATCCGCTCAGCAAGCTTTGGCAGGCGCTGCTGCCGATCAATGGACCTGCGCTTGCGGAACAGTCAACACGGGCAAATTCTGTTCGAATTGCGGAACTAAAAAGCCGCAGGCTGCACAATGCCCCCATTGCGGTTATTCACTCAACGGCATTACGGCGAAATTTGCCCCGAATGCGGCAAACCACTATAACAAATGAGCTTTTTATGGATTTGTTGCATCCAGCCAAACCTGACCCATCGAAAAGGCCGGGTTTTGCCAATAGAATAAAGCGAGAAAAATGATGGCGACAGTGACTTATAAATGCCCAAATTGCGGCGGACCGCTGCAATTCAAGCCTGATATTCAAAAATCAAAATGCGAATACTGCCTGAGCGAGTTTTCGGATGAAGAGCTGGCCGCGATCAATCAGAGTCTGGCGGAAAAAGATGCCGATCAGACCGCGCAAGCGCATGAAGACCAAAAGCCACCGGCAGATGGCTTTGGCGAAGCGCACCTGAAAGGCTATATTTGCGACAGCTGCGGTGCCGAGGTCGTGACTGAAGAAACAACTTCCGCGACCTTCTGCTACTATTGCCACAATCCTGTATTATTGACCGACCGGCTGACCGGCGAATTCAAGCCCACCCGGATCATTCCCTTTGTCTATGACAAGGATAAGGCGATCAAAAGCTTTTTAGCCTGGTCACAGAAAAGAAAATTTGTGCCCAGGGAATTTTACAGCGCCTCGCAGCTGGAAAAAATAACCGGCCTGTATATTCCGTATTGGATGGCTGATGTCAAGGCCGATATCAATTATTCCGGCAAAGGGATCAACCAGCGGGTCTGGCGGGTCGGCGACACGGAATATACGGAGCATACCGAATTTTCGATCGAGCGGCAGGGGACGATCGACGTCAACAATGTGCATGAGGTCGCCATGCATAAAATCGACAAAGGGCTGATCGATTCCATATCGCCTTACGATGAAACCCAGGCAGTGGAATTTTCCATGTCCTATTTAAGCGGCTTTTTTGCCGAAAAATACGACATTGCCAAAGAAGAAGTCCAGCCGCAAATCGAACGCGAGGCCAGAACCTATACCACCAACATGATGCAGCAAACCTTGGGGCAGTACGGGCAGGTCAAACTGGACCGTTCCGATCTGGACATTTCGGTCAAGGGCTGGAATTATGCGCTCTTGCCGGCCTGGATTTTGACCTACCTTTATCAAGGGAAAACCTATATCTATGCCGTCAATGGCCAAAACGGCAAGGCTTTTGGCGAATTGCCGGTGGACCGCAGAAAACTCGGACTGACTTCCGGTCTTCTGGCTGCCGGCTTGTTTGCCCTGGCGATCATCGGAGGGCTTTTGATATGGTGAAAAAACAGCCCGGATCATCAAGCTGCAGACCATTGACCTTTTCAAAGCGCATCACCCCCGTTTCGATCCTGCTCCTTGTCCTGTTTCTTGCCATGACACTGGTTTTGGCTTGTCCCGGCAAAGTACATGCCGCAAAAGGCCTGGTGGTTGATTTGGCCGGCGTTTTTACTGAAACGCAGGAAGAGCAGCTCGAACAATCGGCGCTACAGCTGGGTACCCAATATGCAATGGATCTGGTCATCGTGACCACCGAAAATGCCGAAGGCAAAAAGCCCATGGAATATGCCGATGATTATTTTGACTACAACGGCTATGGCGTTGGCTCCGATCGGGACGGCCTATTGTTCCTGATTGATTTTGACAACGGGGAAATTTATATTTCGACATCCGGCAGCGGGATCAAATATCTGACCGATGCCCGGATCGACAGCATCCTCGATGATGTCATGAATGCAGGATCGGTGCGGGAAGACAGTTTTGGCGCCGCCAGGACATTTCTTTCTTCCACTGCGGCTTTTCTGGCTGCAGGAATCCCGGTGACGCCGCCCAATACCCTGTCGGCTTTAGACATCATCCTGGGCATGGCCGCTTCAGGCCTTCTGGGCGGCGGCTTTTTTGCCGGCACCAAAAGCCAGTACAAGGGGAAACCCGGCCGCGCAATTTTTGAATATCAAAAAAACAGCTTCGTCAATTTAGGCATCGTCACCGACAATCTGACCAACACCTTTGTGACATCGCGGGCAATCCCTCGCGCCAACGGCCCAGGCGGCATGGGCGGCAGTTCCACCCACACGTCAAGCAGCGGCCGGACCCACGGCGGCGGCGGCCGGAAATTTTAAGATTGACAGCCATGTTATCATAATGTCATTAAAACATATTTGGAGGCGTTCTAATGGGACACATTGCTCATGTAATATTCTGCGAAAAAATCACCACAGATCAAATCAGTGATCATGAAATCAAACAAAATGCCCTTCATATTCTCTCACGCGGCCAAGTGCCGTGTGTGCCCGCTTTATTTTCCTTAGCTGCCCTGATTGTCATTCAGAAGACGGAGTCCTTTACCTTCAGAACATTCCGTCTTGTAGTCAAAAATGCCAACGGTGTGGTCAAACTCGATACAAAAGAAATTGACCCCAAAATTCAGATCCCCGCTGGCGTCTGCTTTAATGATGCTGACGACCTGCTAGTTGCGATGAATATTGAGGACTTAACGGTTGATGATCTTGGCGCCTATTCGTTTACTTTTTATGTTAATACCCGGGAAGATTATTCTACCGAATTTTTATTTTCCTAAGAAAAAGCCCGTATAAACGCATTGCGATTTTACAGCAAAAAACCCTGCAGCCTTCATTCTGGCTGTAGGGTTTCTTTTGTGGTGCGCCTTCAGGGACTCGAACCCGGGGCCCACTGATTAAGAGTCAGTTGCTCTACCAACTGAGCTAAAGGCGCATGACGTTCTTGCGAACAGTGCTATTATAATCAGTAAGCCCGTGGCTGTCAACGATATTTTCCCTTTTGGCCAGTTTGCCTGAGGTACAGGGTGGGGCATTTTCAGGACATATCCAGTAAGGGGAAAAGTCTTTCAGCTTGTTTTTATTGGCGAATCAGATGTTTAAAACGGAAAAAACAGACTATTTGTTGCGTGAATGCCTGTTTTCGTAACCAATGCGTTTTTTTTATTCATGAAAAAGGGAATATAATAAAGGCATAAACAAGATGATCGGTTAACATTCATATGAAGCCAGTCATCTATGCAGCAGAAAGGGAGAACAGAACTGAGATGTTAGAAATTGCGCGGCTGTTTGATACAAAAAGTTCTGGGAGATTTTTAGGCTCATCATCCGGTTAACCCCGTTTATCCGACTAAAAGCGAGGCTGAAAATAGAGTCGCTTGCCTCCAGAATAGCAAGTCAAACCTTGATTTGAAGTGTTTAACTTGTTAGTAAGGAGGCATTTTTATGGGAAGAACGAAAAAGTTTCTTGTATTGATAATCGCCGTAGCGATCGTATTTACCTTGGTCAATCTTGTAACCGGCTGGACCGCAGTCGATCCGGGTTACGATTTGGAGTTTGCCCGAAGCGACCGGGGGATTTTGCCGGAATTTGTTGAAGGGAATACACCCGGTACTGTTGATGGCTTGATCGTCTTCAAACAGGATTATGGCAGCGGCGGATTCCATCTGAATGGGGAGACCGAGCCGGTTTTGTTCACATTCTACCCCGACCCCGAGGACAATACGAAAGTCTTTCGTGTCTGGCTGGCCTATCATGAAGGGGACGGCAAAACCTATGTTTACCGTTGGGAAACAGATAATATCGCGGTCCATTATTTCATGGTCAAAGGCGGCGAAAATTTCTTTGTCTATACTTATAATGAAACCTTCGATTATGACGGACATCTGATTTCCCCGCGGGTTGGTGTCAATGATCAGAATATAGCCGACATCAGCCATATCGACCTGGTTTTTGAACCGGCTCCTGAAGAAACAACCACGACAGAAGCAACGACCACCACGACCGGACCCGAAGATGAGACAGTAACTGAGACAACCACCACAGAAGCGACAACAACGACTACCGAGCCAGAAGATGAGACTCAAACCCAAACAACAGCGACGACTACCATCCTTGACGAAGAAATCCCGCAAACTGGCGAGAGTGGCAACGACGGTTTGCTTATCGGATTGATCTTGCTCGGTTTGGCTGGCAGCCTGACAATCCTATTGCACCGTAGCCAAAAGAAAAACCACCAATAATTTGAATTTCTAATCCAGTTTACATTCACCGGGGCGGTTAGCAGTAACCGCCCTTTTAATGATTGCTTGATTGATAACAGGAAGATCGGTAATCCTATTTTGCCAAATAGCTTCATATTTTACGATATTACGAGTTGATTACAAATTTATTGATAAATATCAAGATTTTTTGCAAAAAGATGATGACAAATTTTAAATAATCATATATGATTATACTAGTTGTAACGATACCCCATTTCAATGCTTGTTGAGGACGTTACAAGCACAGAAGCTGACTGGCATCATAAAAGAGAATAAAGGTTAACCCCGTTTATCCTGTCAAAAACGAGGCTGAAAAAAGAGCGCTTGCCTCCAGAAACGCAAGCAAACAACAGATATTAATTTTGAGTGATATTTGTTGATTTGCTTACTGGAGGTATTTTTATGCTTAGAATTAAAAAATTACTTGTTCTAGTTGTCATTATCTCGATTATTTTTACCCTGGCGTCGGTCATGTCTGCATGGACAACGTCGGATCCTGGCTACAGCCTCGAATACGCGCGCAGCAACGACAACGTCCTGCCTGAATATGTCGATGAGCCGAATACGCCAGATTCGATGACCGGATTTTCATTTTTCAAGCAGAATTACAATGAAGATGGATTTGTGCTGGGCAGCACAGAGAATGGTCCTGTGAAATTCACCTTTAATGTCAATCCCAGCGATCCGTCCCAAAAAGTGGAAGTATGGCTGGCCAAAGATTCTGAAGGCGTTGTTTACATTTACCGCTGGGATGCCATCAACATCAGCATTTATTATTTCATGGCTAAAGGCGGAAGCAATTATCTGGTTTATACTTATGACGGCACTAATAATTCCGACGGCCATTTGTATAGCCCGAAAAACAACAACAGCATCGCTAACCTGAGCCATTTCACCATTTTTTATAAAAACGGTTCAACTGGGGATTCATCCACCACCCAGGGAGTCACAACCACGACAACGCCGGAAGTGACCACCACCCAGGAAGTCACAACCACGACAACGCCGGAAGTGACCACCACCCAGGAAGTGACGACCACGACAACGCCGGAAGTGACCACCACCCAGGAAGTCACAACCACGACAACGCCGGAAGTGACCACCACCCAGGAAGTGACGACCACGACAACGCCGGAAGTGACTACCACCCAGGAAGTCACGACCACAAATACGGCTCCTTCTGAGGAGACCGTGACAGCGACCACAACTTCAGAAGAATCATCGGAGGTCATCCTGACCGATCCGTCGATTCCTGGAGCTTCGGTAACAACGACGACCACGACCACCATCGGCGATGAAGACATTCCGCAGACCGGCGAATCAGGGAATGCGGCATTGATTGGCACAATTTTATTGGCTCTGGCCGCTAGCCTGACTTTGATCGTTTATCGCAGCAAAGCCTCTGAAAAGCAATAAACCAGACTTCTATTGATTCATTGGCGTGAGCGGTGCTATACTGTTTTTAGTGCATAAGGATGGGTTAACCCCGTTTATCCCATAAAAGCGAGGCTGAAAAAGGAGTGCTTGACTCCAGAACATCAAGCGGCAAAAGAGAATCGCGAGATTCTCTTTTTGCTTTTTCGAGGTTGAATTGATTCTTTCTTGATGTGGATTATGTTAGAATTAAAATAGAAAAATTTAAAGTATGTGCTCATTTGCCAATTCAAAAATCTTTAACAATTGAATGGGAGGCAAACTTATGCATGTCGATATGATGCATCCTGCAGACCAATTGGTTACCATTATGAATCGGATTTATTCTGGCGGATTGACGACCATGAGCGGCGGCAATCTTTCGATTCGGGAAGCCAACGGTGATTTGTGGGTTACGCCAGGCGGCGTGGACAAAGGAAATTTGACGCGCAGCGATATCGTCTGCCTCCATCCGGATGGCAGCCAGCATGGACACCAAAAACCAACCTCCGAACTTCTGTTCCATCAAGCGATATACGCAGCCTGTGGCAATACGCGGGCTATCTTGCATGCTCATTCGCCGGCTCTGGTCACTTTCAGCGTGATGAACCAGGTGCCAACCATCAATTTGATCCCCAACACCCGGCTGGTGTGCGGTTCAGTCGGCCTGGCGCCATATGCCAGAATTGGCTCGCCGGAACTTGGCGAGAATCTGGCTGCGGAATTTCTCAAAGGCCATTCGGCGGTTTTATTGGAGAATCATGGCGTGTGCGTTGCCGCCGATACAATCGGCCAAGCTTATATGATTTTCGAGACGCTTGAATACGCTGCCCGCAGTGAATTGCTCGCCAGGCGCATTGGTCAGCCCAAAGTATTAACCGACCACCAGATTGACCTGGCCAGAACGGAAGCGCATATTCGGCTTAGCGAATTCAAGCCGCGCCAGCACAGCAGCGAAGAGTTGGCCTTGCGCAGGGATATGACCCGGATGATTCACCGGGCGTTGGAGCAACAGCTCTTTACGAGCTCACAGGGGACAATCTCGACGCGTTTGAGCGACGGTTCATTTTTGATTACTCCTTTTGGCGCCGACCGGCGGCAAATCAGGGAAGAACAATTGGTTCTGGTTCGCCGCGGCATGAAAGAAGAAGGGAAATCACCCAGCCGAGCTGTCTTTTTGAATGAATTGATTTATCATCACCGCCCGGATATTAAAGCCATTATTTGCGCCCAACCGTCCCATCTGATGGCTTTTACCCTGACAACCGCCGAGCTGAATACCCACTTGATGCCGGAGAGCTACCTCCAGCTTAAAAAACTGACCATGGCTCCTTATGGCATCAATTATACCGAGCCCAAGAAGGTCGTCAGCATGCTGTCCGCCGAATCACCGGCCGTACTGCTGGAAAACGACGGCATCATTACTACCGGCCATAACCTGATGCAGGCGTTTGACCGCTTTGAAGTGGCTGAATTTTCTGCCAGGACGCAGCTGTCAGTTCCGCAGCTATCGGATTTGCAACCCTTAAGCAAGGAACAAATGGCGGAATTGGACCGCTATTTTAATCTATGAAGTTTATTGACTGCAAAGGTTATTAAGCTATAATTTTCTTGATGGTTCATCAATTGATCTGATAAAAAATATTTCATGCCGGCGAATAGTTATTTACTGGCGAAAGGAGTCTATATGCTTAAAGGAATACCTTCGATTTTGTCGCCTGAACTTCTGAAAATCCTGATGGAGATGGGTCATGGGGATGAAATCTGCATCGGTGACGGCAATTTTCCGCATGCGAGCATGAACAGCCGTGTCGTCCGTTGCGATGGCCATGGCGTTCCGGCTTTGCTCGAGGCAATTTTAACGCTTTTCCCGCTGGACACCTTTGTTGAGAAACCGGTAGCTCTGATGCAGGTTACACCTGGCGATACGGTCGAGACGCCCATCTGGGATGAATTCAAGGCGATTATCCAGAAGCATGATTCGCGTGGCGCTGCCTTGGTTGGCGAGGTCGAACGCTTTGCTTTTTATGACCGCGCCCGACGTTGCTATGCTGTGCTTTCCAGTGGAGAAAAAGCGCTCTATGCCAACATTATTCTTAAAAAAGGTGTTGTTATCGAAAAATAAAGATAACCTTGATCATGGGTTTTCTTGCCGGGCAACCATTTGAATGTCTTTATTTTGCTGTAAATCGAATATTTTTTAAATTGCAACCACCGCTGTTCCATTGAATGAATGCTGAATGGCGGTGGTTTTTATACAGAAATATTATTTGTCCATGACATTTGCACTTATTTTGTGCTGAACCCTTCAATTTATCATTTGATATTAGTATAATAAGACTTGTATTAATAATTGTCATTATTAGTCATGCCGTTGAGCAGGAAAAGGCAGAGAGAAATCATGAAGAAACTTGGCGACATCTTAATTGAATCTGGTTTGTTGACCCAAGAGCAGCTTGATGAAGTTTTGTTCCAGCAACAGACTACAGGTCATAAGCTGGGCGATACGATTATCGAGATGGGGTTGCTGACCGATATTGAAATCATGAAGGCGCTGGAGTACCAGTGCCGGATTCCGTATATCGACATGGCTGACATTCGGATCGACTCGGCGGCGCCTGGTCTGATCAGCGAAGAAAATGCCAAAAAGTATTGCGCGATACCGGTTGGTTTTGAAAATGGCCAACTGGTCGTCATCATGAATGATCCGCTGGACTTTATCATCATCGATGAAATCCGCTATCTGACCGGTAAGGATATCCTGCCGAAAATGAGTACCCGCCGGCAGATCCTTGCGGCCATCGATGCCAGCTATGGCAAGGAAAATGCCCAAAAGGCCGCTCAGGAACTCGAAAAGGAATTTGACGTCGACGAGATGGTCCGGATTACCGAGCAGATCACGGACGAGGTCGCCAATGCGCCAGTCGTCAAGCTGGTCAATTCGATTATCGAGCATGCCATCAAGATCAATGCCAGTGACATCCATATCGAACCGACCGAAGGCCAGATGCGGGTTCGCCTGCGGCTGGACGGCGTGCTTCAGGAAGTCATGAACGCCCCGAAAAACGCCCACGCGGCGGTCATCACCCGCATCAAGATCATCGGCGGCATGGATATCGCCGAGAAGCGCATTCCTCAGGACGGCCGTGTCGAAACAGTGATCGCCGGACGCCAGGTTGACCTGCGTCTTTCGATCTTGCCGACGGTCAATGGCGAAAAGGTCGTTATCCGTATCCTGGGGCGCAGTGAAGTGGCCTTGTCCCGCGATATGCTCGGGCTTTCGGAGACCAATCAATTATTGTTCGAGCGCATTGTCAAAAGCCCGCATGGGATCATCCTGGTTTCCGGACCGACCGGGTCTGGTAAAACGACGACCCTCTATACGGTTTTGAAAGACCTTAACCAGCCGACCACCAACATTGTCACCGTCGAAGACCCGGTTGAATACCGCATGGCGGGCGTCAACCAGGTCCAGGTCAATGTCAGGGCCGGCATGACTTTTGCCAGCGGCCTCCGTTCGATTCTTCGCCAGGACCCGGACATCATCCTGATCGGTGAAATCCGTGACGGCGAAACCGCTGAAATTGCCATTCGTGCCTCGATCACCGGACATTTGGTCTTAAGCACCATCCACACCAACGATTCGGCTTCGACAGTGACGCGTCTGGTTGACATGGGCGTCGATCCCTATTTGGTATCGTCTTCAGTGGTCGGCATCATTTCACAGCGCCTGGTCCGCAAAATCTGCCCGCGCTGCAAAGAGACCTACAAACCATCCCACTCCGAAGCCATGCAGCTCAAAATGCGCGAACCTCGTCCGCTGTTTCGCGGCGCCGGTTGCCCGGAGTGTGGCTTTAGTGGATACAAAGGCCGGACGGCTATTCATGAAATCCTGGTTGTCACGAAGGAAATCCGCGAATTGGTTGATCGCCGGGCTTCTGACGATCAAATCAGAACTGTGGCCATCCGTCAGGGGACGACAACCCTGATGGATACTTGTATCAAACTGGTTCTCGATGGCATTACAACGACGCAGGAAATGCTCAAGGTGACCTATTCAGTCGATGAGGCTAAGTAGTAAAGGGAAGTGATGAAAATGGACAACTCGATTAATTTCAACTTGGATCTGGACATGAACATGGAGTCCTTTGCGGTCATAAGCGACTCGACTCTGAATGAGCTATTGATTGAGGCGCTGGAAAGCAAGGCTTCGGATGTTCACTTGACGGTGGCGCTGCCGCCGATGATGCGAGTTAACGGCCTGCTAGTTCCCATGCGCGAGTACATTCTGGGTCCGGAGCACACGGAGCGCCTTTGCCTTTCGATGCTCAACCACAAACAAAAAGAAGAACTGGCGACCAAAGGCGAAGTCGATTTTTCCTATGGCATCCCCAATGTCAGCCGGTTCCGCGTCAATGTCTATCGGCAGCGCAAAAGCCTTGGCGCCGCGATCCGTATCATTATGACCAATATTCCGACCATCGCCAGCCTGAAACTGCCAAAAGTCCTGGAAGATCTGGCGCTCAAGCCCCGTGGCCTGATTCTGGTCACCGGCCCTACAGGCTCCGGCAAATCAACGACTTTGGCCGCCATGGTGGACTTTATCAATTCCACTCGCAGCTGCCACATCCTGACGCTGGAAGAGCCGATCGAGTATTTGCATAAGCACCGCAAGAGCATGATCAACCAGCGGGAAGTCGGCGATGACAGCCAGACGTTTGCCAATGGCTTGCGGGCAGCCTTGCGCGAAGACCCCGACGTCATTCTGGTCGGCGAAATGCGCGACCTGGAAACCATCGGCACGGCGATTTCCGCAGCTGAAACCGGCCATCTGGTTCTGTCGACCTTGCATACGACCAGCGCCGCCCAAACGATCGACCGTATCATCGACGTTTTCCCGCCATATCAGCAAACCCAGATCAGGGTTCAGCTGGCCAGCGTTATCCAGGGCATCATCGCCCAGCAATTATTGATCACGGCCGACAACAAAGGCCGTGTGGCCGCCCTTGAAATCCTGCTCGGAACCGATGCCGTCAAAAACACCATTCGCGAAGGCAAAGTCCACCAGATTCAGAGCTATATCCAGACCGGCCTCAAACAAGGCATGATGTCGATGGACTATTCGCTGGCCCAGCTGGTTCGCCAGGCCAGGATCAGCAATGAGACCGCCTTCTCCTTTTGCCAGGATCCGGAAACGCTGCAGCGCTATCTGATCAGCGATTCCGCGATGTTCTAAAAAAGCATCCTGCGCAAATCATCCATTAAGACAGGAGGGATTGCATGCCGCAATTCACTTACACCGCGATCGATGCAGCCGGCAAGCGGCTTGCGGGCAGCCTCGAGGCCGCCAACAAAAACCAGCTGATCTTAAAGCTCAAAGAAAAGGGCTTGTTCATCCTGGATGCCGAGGATAAAGTCGAGACCAGCACCCGTAATTTGGCCAGCATGTCCAAAAAGATCAAACTAAAGCCTTTGGCCATTTTTTGCCGCCAGTTCGCTACCTTGATCAATGCAGGCATTACGGCGGTCAAGAGCCTGGACATCCTCTACCAGCAGACGATGGACAAAAATCTTCGTGCCTGCATAGGCCGGGTTTATGAAGCCGTCCAGAAGGGCGAGGCGATGTCCGAGGCTTTCCGCAAACAGGGAGCCGCTTTCCCGGAATTATTTATCAACATGGTTATGACGGGTGAAAGCGCCGGCAACCTGGATTCGGTTCTTATCCGCATGGCTGAGCACTACGAAAAAGAAAACAAGCTCAAAAACAAAATCAAGGGCGCCATGGTTTACCCGATGGTCCTGACTGTCCTGACGGTGGTCGTAGTCGTTTTGATGCTGGTTGTTGTTTTACCCAGCTTTACCGGTATCATTTTGGCAGGCGGCGGTGAAGTCCCGCTGCCAACACGCATTTTGCTGGGCCTTAGCGATGTCATCACCAGTTACTGGTACATGATCGGCGGTGGCCTGATCATCATCATCATCGGCTGGCGCGGATTTAAACGCAGCGAAAAGGGTCTCCTTTGGTGGGATTCCAAAAAGCTGGTTATGCCGATTGTCGGCAAGTCCTTGAAAATGATCTATGCCGCCCGCTTTGCCCGGACGCTTTCCACGCTATTGTCCAGCGGCATCCAGATGCTGCAGAGCATTGAAATCACTGCCCGGGTCGTTGGCAATCAATTTATTCATGACAAACTGCTGATCGTGACCGAAGATATTCGCAAAGGCACACAGCTTTCCGTTGCCATCAAAAAGACCGAGCAGTTCCCGGCAATGATCTACAATATGATCAGCGTCGGCGAGGAGTCCGGACTCCTGGATGATATCCTGACCAAAACCGCAGCCTTTTTTGATGAAGAAAGCGATGCGGCCATCACCCGGCTCGTTGGACTTCTCGAACCGCTCATGATTGTCTTTATGGCCATCATCATTGGATTCATCGTCATTTCAATCGCCCTGCCCATGTTTACCATGTACGGGGCCATTGCCTGACCGACTGAAGGAGGATACACTATGTCAATTGCCATCGATATTGGAACACGCGCCATTCATCTGGTTCAAGGCCAGGCCAGCCGGTCTTCGGTCTCGATCAGACAGGCCTTTATTGAACCGATTCCATCCGGCCTGATGCAGGACGGGATCATCCGTGAATTCGGCGGCCTGGAAATGGCTCTGAAAAATATGCTGGCTAAAAACCGGATTCATGACCGTTCCTGTATTCTGACGATCAACGGCAGCCACATCTATTCCCGCGAGCTGGATGTGCCCAACGCCAAACCCAAGGTGCTGGACGATGTCGTGAGTTTTGAGGTCCAGTCTTCCATGTCCGCCAATAAGGATGTCGCTGTAGAATATACCGTCTCCAAGCAGAAAATCCCGGACAAGCCGGAACTTTTGCATATCCGGGCCTCGGCCATGCAGACGGACTACATCAACGATTACAACAAGCTGTTGCGCAATTGCGGACTGACCCCAATAGCCCTGGATATTCATCCCAATGCCATATGCAAAGCCCTGGCCGGAACCGATGTCAATGACCGGTCGCAAAGGGAAGGCGCGAGCGTCATGTACCTGGACATGGGCGCCGTGACCTCGACCGCCTACATCATCACCAATGGTGAAATCACCTATACCAGGATTATTCCAGCTGGCGGCATTGACATTGAACGCTATGTCGCCACCCACAATAATGATGCCACGGCCGATGATCAGATCAACATCGAGAAACTGGACCTGTCATTAAATAGCCTGCGAAGCGACGAACCGCTGGGTAACGCGGTTCGGCCGCTGGTCACGACAGTCAACGACGGCATTCAGCGGATTCAGCAATTCCTCTCCGGCCGCCTGCAAAACGGCAGGGTTGAAATGATTTATTTGTACGGCCGTGTGGCGGTTTTCAACGGCTTAGAAAAAACAATGGGCGAGGCTTTCGGCGTTCCGACCGAGGTTATCCGCAAGCTGGGCAAAGTAACCATGCCGCAGGACCAACCGATCGCGCCCTATATCAATGCCATAGGCGCCATGATCCGCTACCAGGGTTAAGAAGGAGGAAAGCATTTTTATGTACGATATCAACTTTTTCTCAATATACAAAAAGAGGCGTGCGAAAAACAATGGCTTTCGGATCTTTGTCCTGGTTTTTCTTGCACTGTTTGTTTTGGTTAATGCCTTGCTGATCGGCGGAGGCCTGCTGCTTTTCAACAAAATGGAGCAGTCTATTAACGAAAAGACCGAATATATCAATTCCTCAGACACCAAAGCCAAGATTGATGCCGCTGCCAAAACCAAAAGTGAAGCGGAGCTTACGGCAAAATATTTGACACTGCTGCAGGCAGCGTCCGATAAATACAATCAGCTGGATATTGTTGACAGCGCCCTATTAAATGATTTACGGAAGTTGACGCCAATGACCACTGCATTTACGGCCAGCTCCCTGATTGGCAATTCTCTGGATTTGCAGTGCCAAAGCAGCAATAATACCGACCCGCTTGACATGTATCATGCTTTGCTGGGAAGTCCGCTGTTCACCAATGTTATCCTGGGTCAGCTGAATACTGATGCGGCAAACGGTGTAACCAGTTTTACCATCAGTTTGCAGATTGTCGGAGGTGAACAACCATGAAGCTTTCAAAGCGAGAAATAATTTTACTGACACTTTTGATTATCATCGGATTGTTTTATCTCGAGTATCAATTTGTGTTTGCGCCTGGCCTTGACCATTTCAATGAATTGACGACAAAGCAGGCTGAATTAGATGCGCAGATTGATGAAATCACCCTGAATTTAAAAATGGCTGAAGTTTTTGCCAAGAAGCGTGATGAGAGCCTGAAACAGATCGAAACCCTGTCGGCCCCCTTTATTGACGGCCTGAAATCAGATTCACTTTTATTGTTCACTCACGATCTGATGCAGCGAAATGGCTTTTTGCCTTCGGCCTATACCTTATCCATGATTGAAGGCGCCAGCCTGGTTCCCAATCAACTGGATATCAATGAATTGACCTATCAGCTGGGTCAGCTTGCCGAACAATACAAGAATACCGAAACCAACGCTCCCAAGGAGACCGAACCGGCTGACAACCAGCCGAGTACAACGCCTAGTGAAGAAAATCAGGACAGTGATGCGGTCGAGCAACTGACGATCCAAATCAATGCTGAAACATCTTATGCACAAATTTTGCAATTGCTCGATGATCTCAAGGGATTAAACCGTTCAATTATCGTTTCAGACCTGAAAATCAATTCTACGAGTGCAGAATCGTTGAATGTCGATATTTCACTATTCTTTATCGGCATCAAATCGCTTGAGCCGAGAAACGATGATTTGACCCAGTGGAGCAGGGCTCCATATGATGGCGGTTCGGCCAATCCCTATCAGTACTCCTCGCCTCAGGAAACAACAAAAACAACGCCCTGAATGAGCCATTGACTGACCCCCCTTGAACATATTATTGCCTCTAAAATAAAGTGACGCTAATAAATCAGATCCGCATAGATCTCCCGTTCGCGCAAACAAGTCCACGATTGTCAAACGCATTTTGTGGGACTCGCTCGATGGGATGCCTATGCGGGTCTATTATATTGATCACTGCAATCATCGTTTGAGCAAAAAAAGAGACTGCTCGTGGGCAATCTCAATGTTTCTAGCGGTAAACCCCTGGCGTATCAGGGCAGGGTATATTCGACATAGGCCCAATGGGTGATTTCATTGTTAGGATATTCGCTGGTATTGACATAGGCAAAATCGCTGGAACCGAGATTTTGGACAAAGATATCTGATGCCAGGGTAAACACATCAGAGGAGATGGTGACCTGGATAACATTGATTTTATGATTCGTGCTATTGTCAGGGGCCTTGGGAGTAAAAGTAATCGAGACATTGATGGGTTGAGTCACCTGGTTAAAGTAATAATTAACACGCTGATTGGCTAAACGGTGAACAGCCAGGTTGCTGCCGGAGCCATAGCAATATCCTTTTTGGGATGCGGCATCTGGAAGCGTTGTTGGCTTTGCATAATGGAGCGTGACTGAAGTGGCATAACCCAGTTCATTTCTCAAGCCCTCCATTAATCTTCTTGCCTCTACCTGGGTATCATACCTGACGCTGGTGCTGATAAACGACTGGTTGGTAAACCCGAATACAGTCATGATCGCTGCCGTTACAATCCCAAGAATGAGCAAAGTGACGGCTATTTCAACCAAGGTAAAACCACGCTTGTTCTGATGTTTTAGAGCTTTTAATAACATTTTGGCCACCTGTCAAAAATCAGAGGTTACTCTGGATGCACATAGATTGATTCAGCATTACGCGTATTAGCCGTATAGGACGATTCACGTGTCCTGAAAAAATAGGTCCTGGCATTGGCCACACTGGTGGCCACAGAAACTGAACTGGAAATCAATGATGTATAGGATCCATCTATGGTCGTTGAATATCTGATCATATCGGTTTCCAGAAGATCGGAAAAGATACCGGTATGATCCCGGTCGATTTTGATGTAGGTTTTATTGCCGCTCCCGGCTACCGCTTTAAGATGAGGCGCTCTCGGGATCGTTATGACCAGCTTGTTTTCGGGATTGGCAATCTCGACCAGCTCGACATTATAACTGATGCTGCTTTCCAGATTGTCTAATGGAATTTGCGGATTAGTTCCGGTGTAAATTGTTTCGCTGATGATGACGGAGTTGGTTGTCGCGTTATACAAGGCATATTTGATCCGGCCATCATACTCTGCGGCCAGACTTCCCAAATCAACATAGACGCCGTCTTTGCTTGCCGAGTTCCAGCCAACCGTTGAAATGCTGACGTTATTGAAATCGATCGGCCGGTTGAAAAATGGAATCTCGGTTGGATCATAAAGATTGATTGACGATTGTCCCAATTTACTGTCGGATTCCAGGGGAACTTTGTCGGCATTGACTGAAATTGGAGTATCTCCAGGTGAACCAGTTGTCGAAATTGTTATTGGGAATTCTCCTGCTGTTATATCTGGCGTTCCGCCGGCAAAGACATTTTCGGCATTGCCCGTAAGCTCTTTTTCCACCAGGCTGCGATCGCCGCTATAGGCGACCTGTCGATAAGCGCTGGCCAGAACCGGCGTCATTAAAAGGGAAACAATTCCCAACAGCGCTAAGGCCAAAATAACTTCGATCAAGGTAAATCCTTGTTGATTTTTATGCTTTTGGATCATAGGACAGTCACTTCCTTCTATCTTATGGCCGCCAGGTCGTCTTTTCAATGCTGATGATCCGACTATCCTGAATCATTGACGAGAATGGGGTATTGAGCAATTCCCTCGGCGGGACAAAATAAACTTCGTTATTGCCGTTTGCCTGATAATGGCCGGAAATGATGGCGCCATTCAGATAAAGACCGCCGGAATTCTTAAAGGACGAAAACGGCATGTAGACATAAGCGCTGATATTCCAGGTGCCGCCTCGCGTATCAATTGCCGAAGGGCTGTTGATAAACAGGTAAAGGAGCGGTTCCCGATAGGGCAGTCCCTCAATCGTGAATTTATTGTTATTGGTCGAGGCTTCGAAAATGGTGTCAACAATGATAAAGACCTTGCCGCCTATATCCGGATCAGGTTCGGTTACCCGGATCGTCGTGCCGGTCGCGCCGCCAATGGTCATGGTGCCGGTGCCGTCAATTCTCCCGGAAACATAGATGGTCACGTCCCGTGCGGCACTAGTGGCTGTGTCATAATTCTCGATAACCAGTGTCTTATTGACCAGATTAAGATCCTCAAAACGGGTATTGGCGGCGATAGTCATCGTGTTTGCCGCATCAAAGACGGCCGCGGTCGCCGGCAAGGTTACCATGGATGCATCATATTCATTGATATCGATGGCATTGTACGAATTGTTCAAATCAAATTCGGACTGATAGGTGCTGGGATCATAGGTAAAATCCTTGAAATTCTTTGCCGGCTTGCTTTCATTGGTTCCGGCGCCGCCGCCATGGATGATGTTCATGGTGCCATCGACTTCAAACAGGTCAATCGAGTACACGGCGTAGTCAAAGATCGAATTGGCGCTGATATTCATATCAACCTGCACGGTGCTGTCGGCCGTATAGCCTTGATAAGTCGTGGAGGCGGAAATCATGATGGTCTTCGAGTCGGTCCGCCAGACTTTCATCGTATAATCCTGCCCATCCAATGTGCCTTCGGTGATCCGCGCATTGGCCTGAGTCAGGCGGTCAGCGAAGGGAACCACCTTATACCAGTTGGCATAGTCGTAGTAATTGTGACTGATCCAGTCGGCAGTCGCTTCAGATACCGAGCGGGCGATGTAATAGGCCTTGTCTGTTTTTTCCTGAGCCATGACCAGATTGCCGTTGGTATAGGCTACTGAAAGCAAAGCAACGGAAAATATGGTCATGACCAGAAAGAGCACCATAACCATAACGAGGGCATTACCGTGCTTTGAACGCCATCTTGGTCTGGTGGAAAATATATTCATCATACGCCTGCACCCCTCCCGGTCAATATAAGCAGTTCTGCAAACTTTATTTGATTCATTTCTTCAAGTATGCTTAACATACTTGAAGAAATTCTCACTAATATCTTAATTATACACCATAATTTCAGAAAATGACAGAACATGACAAATAAATTATTTTAAATAATCAAAACGAAACCTATGTTACATAATCGCCAATGATTAATCAACTGGGATTATCAAATCTTCAATATAAATGAATTACTGAAAGCAATTCTGGTCGCGAACATAAAGCTGCCGCTCGCTGCCATCGATGCGGTATATTTTTATCGATGGGAGGGTTATACCGATTTTCTGGATTGCCACTTCAAAAGAAGCTGTACCGGATAATTTGGGATGCGGCCAGGGATCCCCGATAAACTCCTTGTAGAAAGCCGGGCTGGAACCATCGGCATTGGCCTGGTAAGTTTGATCAATATCGCCGGCAGTAGTCGCCACTTGAATGGCTGAAGCCGTATAGATCAGATTGGCATTGGCCAGGTCGGCCGCTTCGTTGGCCCTTTTGATGAAATTCATGGACATTGGCAATAAGAGAGTCGCCAGGATAGTTAGTATCGCTATCACAATGATGAGTTCCAATAAGGTGAAACCTTTTCTTGATAACATATGTCATTTCCTTCAACCAAAATCTGATGTTTTCACAATGCCAATGGAAAAAACAGGGAAAGAAAAAGGAGCAACCTCACAAGAGGCTGCTCCCTGGTCAATCACAAAAATGATCAGGATACCGGTCTCGAGTAGGTGCCGCTGTTGGTGCCGTCGCTATAAGTTGCAGATGCAACCAAGCCGCTTGTTACAACAATGGTAATGGAATGGCCGTCTGGGATGGTCGCGCCAAACAAAGGCCGGATTACTGCAGGCACTGTGGCTGAACCTGAACAAGCAACGTCTGCTGCGGTTGCTCCAGTTGCAATTGCCATTGATGCGCAGTTGTAAAGGTTTCTGGCATTGGCTTCATCTGCTGAAATTCTGGCTCTGGTGATAAATCCTCCAATGACCGGGATCAAAATGGCGGCCAGGATGCCCAAAATGGCAATAACAACAACCAGTTCGATCAGGGTAAAGCCTTTCTTGCTCTTTTTCTTCATGTTTTTGTTCATGCTTCTTACCTCCGTTTTTTGCTCTAATCAGCTTGTTTGGTTCGGAGCTGCCCCCCGATGGCTGCCTAGCTTCGGTGATAAGACTATTTACATGAGGTGATAGTGATAGTGATATCAGGATAGCCTTGCAAATACCATTATAACAGGTGTTATGAGGAATTCAACTATTTCATGACAAATCATGCAAAACAATTTTATTTCAAAAGCACATTGGTGTGACAATCATGCTACATTTTGGCTACTAGTTGATTTTTGCCTGAATTCCAGGATTTGAAGCGGTTGTCCAGGAGGATGAAGGTGTTGTATAATGAATAAAATAATTATGATTTACTGTAATCTGCAAAAAAAATGGACATCGGCTTTTGGGCGTGAATGTCGGTTTTTTGTTTGTTGCCAGATTTGACCACGATTTTGTTAGTTTGAGGGATATAAACTGATAAACCGGATACTGGCCGAGACAAAGCAAAAGCATATCATCTGCACAGCAGAAGCGCTAATCTTAACGGGAGGCCATGATTGAGATGTGGCAGGAATTGATTCAACAAGTTGGCATTATCTGGGTGATCTTGGTTTTGCTGTCAACGGCCGGACTGATTGCCCTGGCGGTGATCTTTTTTGTCACGATGCATGGCATGGCTACTTTAGCCAAAAATAAACTGAATCGGCTGGGACAGGAGGTTGATGCCCTGACCAGCTGCCGGATTGAAAATCTGCCTATTGTTCAAACCCTGGTCGACGAGCAGATGAATAAGGAATTCAAGCTGCAATTTGACCGTTTGGTGGAAGACAGCAATCTCATGTTTGGGTCGATATGGGTTCCGGACCCTGCCAGCCGGCTGCCGCTTCAGGAAACATTGCCCGAGCCGACCCGGATTTCCTTTCACAAGTCAACCGGATCGGCAGTCATCTTGGGCGGCATCGCAGTTTCAGCCATGGCGTTGTCTTCAGGATTTGTTCTGAATGGTTCGCTGGCGGATGCGGCTTTCCTGAGATTTATCGCGCTGATGCCGTTTGTAGCATCCGCTTTGTGCATGCTTGTTTTATATCAGGGCAGCGACGCCTATTTCCGGCAGGTCCGCCATGCCTGGCAGCGGCTGATGATTGCGCTGGAACGCCGGCTGCCGGTTTATAGTCAGGCGGCTGAAACAGCCATCATTTTAAATCAAATGAAGGATTATGACGCCAGGATGTCCCAATCAACACAAATCCTGGCCGAGCAAGTCCAGCATCTGGTCTCGAATAAACTGACCGATGCCATATCTAATTCGGTCAAATACGTCATGTCCGCAACAGTGGCCCCGGCGGTGATCAAGAGCACGGAGGCGCTGGCGCTTCTGGCCCAGCAGCTGGACAAACAGCTCCAGAAGTCGGATCACGCCATAGTGAAGCTTTATACCGATCTGGAGACCAGACAGCACAAGCAATCGGAACTTTGGCTGAAGCGTTATCAGGAGATTTCAGAAGTACTGACTGATCAGCAGGCCGCCATGTTAAAGAATATAACCGGAAGCGAAGAACGGCTGGTCGATGATTTGGGCAAGGCTCAGAAATTTGCTCTGGAAAAAATTGTCGAGGAGCAGACAAAAACGCTGACTCATGTCAACAGTTCCAGCCAGAAAGCCTGGTCGCTTCTCCAGGAAAAACTGACACAGATTATCAGCCAATTGTCTGAAGGCCAGACCAAATTGCTGACCAATCTCAATGACCAGCAGCAGCAGACTTTACTCCAGATCTCGACAACCGGCGAACAGACTTCGGCTACGCTGGCCCATCAATATGACAGTATTCTGCAGCAGCTGCGCCAGACCCAGAGCGACATCTGGCAAAAGCTGGCTGACCGGCAGAGCCAGGCTTATGACAGCCTCCTGAACCAGCAGAAAGAATCCTTTACGTCGATTGCCGACCAGCAGCAGCAAGCCTACCAGCAGGCTTCCCGATTCCAGCAGGACAGCCTGGAACAGATGAAGGCCCAGCATTCTGAATCAATCCTTAGCCTAACCAGCAGCCAGACGGAAATCATGCAGAACCTTGACCAACGGCAATCTCAAACCTTACAGTCGATCAATGAGCAGCAGATGTCTGCTTTGCAGAAGGTTAATGATCAGCAAGCCTCTGCTCTGAATAAACTGATGACAATTCAGCAATCGAGCCTGATGGATGTCCGCCGTTCGCAAGACCAGACCCTGACGGAGATGACCCGCCGTCAGCAGGAGGCGCTGCAGCAGCTGGCCGACAGTTTTGCAGGTGAGATATCCGGCAAACTGGCCGTCTATATGGATCCGATTTCCGAACGCTTGCAGGCTTCGTCCGATTCACTGATTGCAGCTCAAGTCTATGCCAAGGATGTCAAGGATGTTCTGAAGCTTCAGAATGAATCGGCGACTACTTTGCAGGAGAGCATTCGCAACCTCTTTGCCCAGTTGGTTGAAACCAGGCAGTCGATGACGGAAGACCTTGTTTCGCTGAAAGCTTCAGCCGGTGTGATGAGCAAGGCGTCGGATGTCATGAGCAGTGTTTACGCCGGCAGCCAGTCCGGTTTGAGTGAAGCGATCAGCCAGATGTCCAATGATTTGATGCGCCTGTCAGACGTGCTCAGCACAGTCATGGCCGGTTCGGCCGAACAGACTCGTCTCATGCAGACGCAGTCGCTGGAAACCTATGAAATCAACCAGAAGCATCTGGATGCGGTCAGAGAGCAGATCAGCCTTCTTTCCGACGAGATGGCTACCCGCATCGATGAACTGATGCTGGGCTTTACCAACCTGACCCAGGATCTGGTCAAGAATATTGATACGTCGATTATTGCTCAAAACGACACTTTAGGCGGCAGTTTGCGCAGCCTGACCGAAATTATGGGCGATGAAGCCCGGAGCATGAGCTTGTTTGCGCAAGAAATCAATATGGACATTGATAAGCTGAACGAAAATCTGCGCAGTGCCGTTGGTGATTTCAACCAGGGCATGCGCTCGGAGCTCTCCGGAATTCTCGGCCAGTTTGATACGGAAGTGACGGATGTTGTCCGTCGCCTGGCGCGCTCTGCCACCGAGTTGGGCGACGCCGTGGAAGCCTTGCCGGAAGCCATTCGGCATGCCTCCCAGCCCGGTATTTCCAACAACCAGTCTACGCCGGTAGCATGAGCTTTAAAAGGCTCTTGACCGATAAATGCTTCAATCGCTTGACATCTGGTTAGCCTCTCATTCTAGCAAGGCATAGTTGCATGGGCCTTCTTCCGGTAGTATGATAAATCTAGGCTGTTTTTAGAGTTACCTTGACAGCTCATTTTGGGGAGATGAATGACCATGCTTCAATTATCCGATGCCAAGATCCATAGTATCCGCCAGCAGATCAGCAGACAGGTTGCTTTTCCGGAAGAAATGTCCAGTTCTTTTGATGAGCAGCTTGCACATGAATTTTTAGCGGATGTCATGGCTTGCCAAAATGAAGAAGAATTGCAGTCTTTTACAACGCTGCTGCCACGCCGCCGGTTGAACGACATTTTTGGTGCGCTTCTAGTCATGTCGGCAGCATCAGGCGAGTCAACCGTAGCGCGTTTGCTGAATATTATGACGCTTAGAATTACGCCTTCTCTCGCGGAAACCGGCTGGGCTTTTTACCAGCATCACTACCCCAATGACCGGATGAGCCGGGTATTATCGGCTATAGTAAGCGAATTGGCTGAAAAAAGCGCAGACCAGCCCTATTTGCGGGCGATTGCCCAGGTTGCGGATTTGCCGATTATTGACGACACCTTGCCGGACCGCATGGCTGCCCGGCTGCTGGCTAAACCGAGTGAGCCGGTCAGCGACTATCTGGTTAAAATGACTATTTTGCCGGATAGCCCATTTGCCGCCAGCCTGCTTGCTTCATATTTCAAGGCTTGCCCTGACCAGTCGATCCAGGACAATGCCGAATTATTTATCCATGCCGTCAAGATCAACGAAGAAAAAGAACAAATAGCGATTATCAGCCATTATTTGCAGGACTACCGGCTGCAGCCCGCATGGGAGCCGATCAACCTGGCTTTGCTGGATCGATTTGGCGCGCCCAGACCCTTGCAGCAGCAAAAACTGGCCAGCCTTCTAGGCCGGTCTTCGGATTCCCGTCTGTGGGATCACCTGGAAATGCCGGTCGTCGACCGTTTCCGCCAATGGGAAATGCTCTACCGGCTGGATCGGCACATTGGCGACAGCAATCGTAAACGGCTGTTTTATAAGTCCTATCATATGAAGATCAGGGAGATTACCAACTGGGACGACAAAACGCTGGTCATCCACTTTGACCGTTTTGTCATAGCCGATAACCAGGATGACGACGACCGCATTTATTTCTATGATCTCAATACTTTCCAGATCCTGCATGACGGCAGCCGCTTCAATGTTTATCTGAATAAACCGGCGATGCCGGCATTGACTGTCCGCCAGGCAGTATTGTCCGGAGATAAGATCAATATCGTCTGTCTGCAGCTTGACGCTGTCAATTTATTGTATGCCCGCGATTTTATCGGCGAACAGTTGACGCCGGCTAGCGATATGCTGAAATAACATCAGGCCTGCAGCCGCAAACCTGATGATCATGTGAATCCATATGGAGTCATGAGTCCTTAAGACGATTCATGACCAGGCTTTTGGTCTGGATATCCTTAAAAATCAGCTGGCTATTTGCATCAGCTAAAGCATAGCTGGTTTCTTCGCGTATTTCCTGACCTTCAAATTCGTAAATGAGAAGCAAATTGTTGCTTTGCCATCCTGCTTTCCAGGTGCCGGTCAGCAGGATTTGCTGACCATTGCCGGCGCTGAATTTGCCGTCGCTTTCGAAAGTATATTTAATTTCTTCTCCGACACAATACCAGCTGCCAACAATTCGCTCAGCTGCTTTTTGATTCTGGTATTGCCAGACAATTACCAAAGAGAGGATAACCACGACAACGATGACGATGGTTAAAAAGCGCATCAAACGTTGTCTTAGCTGCCAGGGTGTCGGCATTGGATGCCCCGGCCTTTCCGTCCTGACAGCAGTTTGCATATGAAAAGTCATAGTGATTTGCCTCCTGCAAGCAAAATAATGATAAAGGGAGAATAAACCGCAGCCTATTCTCCCTTTGGGATGATTAATCAGTTAATGGTAACAATGGCAGCCGTTTTGAATTAGTCATCAACGTTGAAATCTTCAAGATCTTTGTCCTCCCGGCGTTTGCGGAACAGAACAAGTGCAGCGGCCCCAAGCAGCAGCGTTAGGCCAATCAGTCCGGTTTCGCCGGATTCGCCGGTTATTGGGATTTCATCTACGGCAACTTGGGCAGCATCTTCAGCTTCAATGACTATCCGGTTAGGATCATCCAGCGTAATGGCAACCGTAGCCAGGACTTTGGCTGTGTTGACCCGAATGCTGCTGATATCGGCAGCCGTGCTGGTGTACTCATAGGTGAAGGTGACGGACTCGCCCGGAACCAGATCTGCGATTGGCAGGTAAGGGGTTCCTTCATCACTGAGCCAGGTCAAGGTCGTGTTTTTTGTGACATTTTTGATTGTTCCGCCGACGCGAACCCGATCATCAAAAATCTGGACAGATGTCAGATCAAGACTGCCGGTATTGGTGATCTTTATTGTATAGCGGAAGACATCTCCCGGATAACCACCGGATAGTTCTGCAGGAACACCGCCCTGGGTCAAGTTTTGAACCAGTTTGGTGAGGGTGATGCCGGCTTGATTAAGCGGAATGTCCGTAATGGTGATGATAGCAGCGTCATCATCACTGATTTGGGTGCCTTCCGGATAATCTGGAGTTGGCTGCAGCTGCCCGGTAGCGACAACGGTGTTGGTTATTGGCTCTATGGCCAGATCATCATCAGTAGTGATGTAATTGTAGATCAGATCGAGCGATTCACCAACTGCCAAATCGCCAAGATTCAGCGTAGCGATGCCGCCTGCACCAGATTGCCAGATCAAGGTGCCGCCTTCAGAAGTCGTTACGCTGGTACCTGCAATGGCCTGATTGTCAGTCAGAGTGACGTTGGTCAATGGAGCATTGCCGTTGTTGGTAACCGTAACAGAATATTGTGCGGTCTCGCCGACGTACAATTCAGTCAGCTCGGCCGGCGGGAAGCTGCGGGTGATATTGGCGACCCGTTTTTCGACGATGATGCTTGGTTCATTAATAAAGTTATCCAGGATGCGGATTGTCAGGATGCCATCTTCGGGTTCTGCACCAATATCCAGAGTCACCAGGATCGGTTCGGTAATCGGATGGAATCCGATCGGAGCACTGGTTTCTACCAGGAAATATTGGCCAGGCGCGTAAGTGTTTTGGGTGATGGCTTGACCATTGACATCGGTTGTCAACGTTTCAAGTAAACCGCCAACCTGCAAGGCTGCTAAGGCGATCGAATTTGATGCGACTGCCGCATGCAGCTCAAAGACTGCACCCTGCAATGGCGTTTCTTCATCGCGCTGGTCAAGTTTGATAATCTGGATCCGATAGGGCGTACGGGCATTTCGGACCGTGATGGTTGCTACGCCGCCTGCTTGCCCGATGCCGACGGTAACGGCATGGTAGCCGGAGTCCAGCACATAGCCGTTGATCGTCGACTTTTCTTTGAGGTAGTAGGTTCCGGGCGCATAGGTTCCAGTGGTCTGGGCATAGCCGGAAGCGTTGGTTGCCGGCAGTTCAGCCAGACGTGTGGCTCCGGCGCCATTGCCGTCGAAGAGCTCGAAGATGACGCCCGAAAGCGGAGCGCCGTTAACGTCATCGACCTTGTAAACACCAATGGGATACTTCGTGCGATTATCCCGAACTGTAATCTGCGCTTTGCCACCCGCCTGCCCGATATTGACAGTAACCGGATGGTAGTCGGGGTCAAGCTCGTAACCATTGGGCACGCTGATTTCGTGGACGAAATAATTGCCTGGAGCGAGCGCTCCGCTGGTTGCGATGCCACTGGCATTGGTTGTCAAATCACCGGTGACCGGCACTTTGATACTGAGGACTTCCTGATAGACCCGGAAGACCACGTCCGCAAGTGGAGCGCCGCTAACGTCATCAAGTTTCAAGATCTCGATCGGGTATCCGACGCGGGCATTTCGGACCGTGATGGTTGCTACGCCGCCCGCTTGCCCGATGCCGACGGTAACAGCATGGTAGCTGGAGTCCAGCACATAGCCGCTGATCGTCGACTTTTCTTTGAGGTAGTAGGTTCCGGGCGCATAGGTTCCAGTGGTCTGGGCATAGCCGGAAGCGTTGGTTGCCGGCAGTTCAGCCAGACGTGTGGCTCCGGCGCCATTGCCGTCGAAGAGCTCGAAGATCACGCCCGAAAGCGGAGCGCCGTTAACGTCATCGACCTTGTAAACACCAATGGGATACTTCGTGCGGGCATTTCGGACCGTGATGGTTGCCACGCCGCCCGCTTGCCCGATGCCGACAGTTACGGCATGGTAGCTGGAGTCCAGCACATAGCCGTTGATCGTCGACTTTTCTTTGAGGTAGTAGGTTCCGGGCGCGTAGGTTCCAGTGGTCTGGGCATAGCCGGAAGCGTTGGTCGCCGGCAGTTCAGCCAGACGTGTGGCTCCGGCGCCATTGCCGTCGAAGAGCTCAAAGATGACGCCCGAAAGCGGAGCACCGTTAACGTCATCGACCTTGTAAACGCCAATAGGATACTTCGTGCGGGCATTTCGGACCGTGATGGTTGCCACGCCGCCCGCTTGCCCGATGCCGACGGTAACGGCATGGTAGCCGGAGTCCAGCACATAGCCGTTGATCGTCGACTTTTCTTTGAGGTAGTAGGTTCCGGGCGCGTAGGTTCCAGTGGTCTGGGCATAGCCGGAAGCGTTGGTTGCCGGCAGTTCAGCCAGACGTGTGGCTCCGGCGCCATTGCCGTCGAAGAGCTCGAAGATGACGCCCAAAAGCGGAGCGCCGTTAACATCATCGACCTTGTAAACGCCAATCGGGTAATGCTGCTGCTGGTTGCCGATTTCAATGGTTGCCATGCCATTTGTCTGAGCAACATTGACCGTTACGGGATGATAGTTTGGATCAAGAATATAGCCGCCAGGAACAAATTTTTCTTTGACGTAATAAGTTCCAGGTTTATAGATGCCTGGGGTCTGGGCATAGCCGGAAGCGTTGGTTGCCGGCAATTCTGCCAGCCGTGTGGCTCCGGCACCGTTGCCGTCAAAAAGTTCAAAAATGACACCTGCCAATGGCAGATGGGTAATCGCATCATATTTATAAACCCGGATTGGATAAGACTGCCGTGCATTTTGGAAGCGGATCACGTAGGTCGTGGGATCGCTGCTGGACAAAGTAAAATAGACTTTGGCCGCTTCACCGGCCGGCAGGATATAGCCAGCCGGGACAATGGTCTCTTCCAGAACATAATTGCCATATGCCAGGTTGCTTAATCCGATCTGACCTGAGGCGTCGGTGACCAGGTCGCTATTGACGACTTGAGGCGGCGCACCGGCCGGCAGATAAGTCAGGCTGAAATGAGCTCCTGCAAGCTGAGCGGCCGGAGAATCGGCATCCAGCTTGATGACTTGAATCGAGCCTAACCGTTTGACGCTATGGTCGACAGGATTGGTCTCGTTTTTGTCGACAATTGCGAAATTCCGGATCGAACCGGTGTTCTGGCCGGCAGGAAGCTGGTTGACAATCACTTGGAATGTCATCGTTTTTGTCTGCTGCGGGTTAATATCGCCGAGCGGCCAGGTAATGACTTTGCTTGTCGCATTAAAAGCGATTGCGTCACTTAGCGGAGCGCCATCCAGCGTAATTGAGCCAGGCACGTAGGTGGTGCCGGCTGGGATGGTATCGGTTGCCACAATGTTTTTAGCAATCAGCGAATTGTCCATGGCCGGAATTCCGGTCGGTATTTCCATGTTTTTAGTTGTAATGGTATAAGTGATCGTGTTCCCGGGATTGACTTCTGAATTCGGAACCGGCACGCTGTTTTTAATATTGAGAAGTTCGGCGGCCCCAAAAACATCAAGAGGAACGCCATCGATGCTGGCATTCAAGGTACCGCTGGCTTCAACGCCAGGCACAATTCCCTGATTGCCAGCCGGCGCATATTGATGCATAGGGAAGTAGCCATAAGACAGGTTGCCGCTATTGTTTAGGCAAAGAATCGCACCGAAAATCGCATACGTGATATCGGTGCCTGCATCCTGAGATGTGGCATTATTGCCGGCCGTGGTCATTGGCAGCAAGAAAAGGTCAGTCCGGTATTCCATCGGATAATGAATATCCGGACCATTCAGAACATTGTCCCATAACCGCTCGATAAACAGAGTGCCCAGGCCATGATTTGGCTTGCCGGCCACAGGGTCAAGCGGGCAGAGATTGGTGAAATCTTCATACACAGCGGTTGGATTTGCTTCAAGAATCAATCGCCAGTCTATCAGCAAATAGCCGCAATAACCGCCATTGGCAGGGTTATTGTAAACCGTGCCGGCGTAATCATTCAATTTTAAGTGGACTGATGTTGCGGCGAAAACTGTGGTCGGAAGCAAGGACAAGATCATTACAATTACCAGGAGCATACTGAGTCGTTTTTTAGTCTTCACTGGTCAATCACCTCCGTGAATTCGCAAAAAACACAAATAATGCATAATTTGCTACAAAACGAATGGCGAAGATGATTGAAAACCTTGATGATTATGGAAAATATTCAGCCGCAAGATACCGGGCTGATGGCAAAAGATAAGCAATAGCTGCAGGGGCGCTTATAAAATAATTGATAAAAAATCAAATACCCGATCAAAAATGCCAAAAAAGAAACCGTAAGAGACCCTTACGGATAGATAATCGAATGAGGCGTCATGGCAACCGGACGGTCATCGTGCAAAAAAGCACATTAGACTCACGGCTTTGCGTACCAGGCTTTCACCTGGGCTGCTTTTTACAGATGCTCATGCCATTGCTGTGCGAAGCGCAGCAGAGGGAATGATAGATCATCTATGCCATTTCGTTTTCGATTATCAAGGTGCTCGGAGAAAAGACAATCCGGGAGATTTTGCTGTCGGCTTCATTTTATCACGTGAAAATTGGCTAATCAAGCATTTTGTATTATTAATGTAAAATAAATGCAATATTGTTGAAAAATAAGATCGGGTTCTTGTCAAGCAACAAGACGCTTGAATAAAGCACTTTGTGGTTGTCATCGTCTTCAATGTGTCATGGTTTTTTTGCGTGCTGTCCATCGCAAAATATTCAAACACACTTCCGGATATTTCTCTTGGCTTGTCTGTGGTATAATTAAATCAACCAGATACCATCTTGCCATTCCCCATTGCAGGGATATTCGAGGAGGTTTTGACCATGAAAGACATCAAAGAAATTGTGGAGAAATCAATCAATTTTGGATTAGGTCTTGCCGTCTATTCTCGGGAGAAAATCGAAGAACTTGTGGAAGAAATGGTGCAGAAAGGTGAAGTCGCCCAAAAGGATGCCCGCCAGTTTGCCAATGATTTGGTGAAAAAGGGCGAGGAACAACGGGATGAAATGAAGAAACTGGTTAATGATGAAGTAACTGCTGTTTTGGATAAAATGGATCTTGCCCGAAAGTCAGATATCAAGGAACAAGTGGCGGCGGCTTTGCGCGAAGCTGGACTTGGTGCGGCATCCAGCCCGGTTGCCGAGGGAAAAACCGGCCAGCCGGAAGCTTGAACAGTGTTGCCTGAGGACAGGCCTGCTCGATGTGAAAGGCGGCGGTCAGTGTGATTCTGACTAGACGCCTGCATCTGAAAAGATATCGGCAGATCATCAGTGTGCTGGTCCGCAATGGTTTTGGTCTGCTTCTTGAACAACTGGGCATTTTTGGCTATCTTCGGCTGCGTCATCATCCGCTGGATCCGGCGAGTGCCAAAGCAGCTGAAAATGCCCGGCTTTCTATTGGTGAGCGCCTGCGTCGTTCTTGCGAAGAGCTCGGGCCGACTTTCATTAAAATAGGACAGATCTTAAGCACCCGCCCGGACATATTTTCTCCGGAAATAGCCGGTGAATTAGAAAAATTGCAAGATGCGGTTAATCCGTTTCCTTATATTGAAGTCCGTAAAGTCATCGAGGAGGAATTTGGCGCTCCGCTGGAAAGTGTTTTTCAAACATTTGAAGAGCAGCCTTTGGCTGCTGCGTCACTTTCACAAGTTCACAAGGCGACGTTGCCAACCGGCCATACCGTTGTGGTGAAAGTCCAGCGTCCGGGAATTCAAAGCAGAATTCAGATTGACCTGGAAGTTTTGCAGGATCTGGTCAGCTTTGTATGCAACAGAACTCATTATGGCGAACTCTATGACTTTGCCGGAATGATGGCCGAATTGGAAAAAACCTTGAAAAACGAATTGGATTTTCGCAAAGAGGGAATCAATGCCGACATTTTCCGCCAAAACCTGAAAGCCCGGAAAGGCGTATCTGTTCCGATTATTCGCTGGATCTATACAACCAGCCGGGTTCTGACCATGGAATATATTGAAGGCATCCGCATCAACCAGCTGGAACAACTCGATGCGGCAGGCATCGACCGAAGTGAACTCGGTATCCGGCTTTCCCAGGACATGTGCAGCCAGGTGCTGGAAGATGGATTTTTCCATGCTGATCCGCATCCTGGCAATCTTTCGATTCAGCCGGATGGTACAATAGTTTACCTTGATCTCGGCATGGTCGGCAAGTTGACCGAGTCCCGTAAAAAGACGCTGTCCAAATTGTTCGTAGGCATTTTTGCACAGGACAGCCATCAGGTGGTCGAGGCGATTGTCGATTTGGACAAGATGCGCCAGCGTGGCAGCATTCGGCGCTTTGAGCGTGAAGTTGACCGGTTGATGGAGCAGTTTCTGGCTTTGCCGATTGCCGAAATCCAGGTTGGACCTTTGCTGGCGCAAATTTTCCAGTTAGCCTACCGTTATCATATCCAGATTCCTGGCGAACTGACCTTGATAGCCAAAGTCATGATCACGCTGCAGGGGATAACCGAAAAACTCGATCCGGAGCTTAACCTGCTGGTGATCATGAAGCCGATTGCGAGCAAATTAATTCGCGATACCTTTTCAATTCGGGACATGAGCCGCGAAATTCACCGTAACCTGACTGATTATCAAGCCTTGCTCCAGCAAGCGCCGACATTTATTCTGGAATTGATGCATCGACTTGAAGATGATGACTTTAATTTGCATTTTGATTTGAAAAACATTGACAAGGTCCAACGTCACTTCGACCGGATTTCCAACCGGCTTTCGTTTAGCGTGATCCTTCTGGCGGTGAGCATCATCATCGCCGGCATTATCATCGGTTCAAGCCTGAATGCCAGCAGCGGACCCGAGATGCATGAGCTGAATCTGATCATCCTCCGGTTTGGCCTGGCAATTGCCGGCGTCATTCTACTTGGCCTGATTATATCCATTTTTCGCACGAAAAAGTTTTAATGCTGAAAGAATCGGTCAAAATAGCCGCTTAGTGCTGCCAGGTAATCTTCTTGGGCTTTTTGGAAGCCGGTTGTATAGCCGGCATTTTGATTGGCAAAAACAATAGTTGTATCGGGATGCAGGCGTTGCCGTTCGTCGATCAGTGGTAAAATAGCCGCTGTGCCGATATAATTGTCCTGGCTGCTGTAAGTTAAAAAGACTGGCAGCTGGCTTCTGGTCAAAATGGTGATCAAATTGGCCGGATGGGTATTGCCCGCTGAAAGCCGGATGGCATAGGGAACGGTGTATTGGAGTAAATAGTGGCCAAAAAAGCCATCCTGACGACAGGCTGCCTGTATGTAATTATCTGGAGATTGACAAGGCGTATCTAGCAGCAGCCCGCAAATATATGATTGATCAAATTCCAGCTTCTGGATATCAGTTGGATAATCCTCCAAATCCAGGCTTGAACTGCCGGATTCTGCTGAGCTGTTTATTCCCGTATTGGAACCTGCATATGTCCCGCTTGGCGGTAATTGATCCAGGGCTAATAGCGATGCGGAAACCCCTGTGCCAAACCCATAAAGCAGGACATTGTGTGTGACCGAGTTTTTTCGAACATATCGGATTGCCGCCAGGACATCTTCCCATTCAGAATAACCGTAGCCGGACATTTCACCTTCCGACTGGCCACTATTGCGCAAATCAAAGGCTAATACGTTAAATCCCTGATCGATCAAAAATTGATAAAACTTTGCGCTGTCCAGATCAAATTGCAGCCGATTCTTGCCTTGGTCATGAACCAGGATGATCGTGCTTTTAGGATTTGCCTTCACCGAAAAGAACCAGCCGCTAAGCATGGTTTGCTCGTCAAGTGACGGGAAACTGGTCAGATTGAAACCAGGGAGTATATTGCTGGTGAATGTATCTAATGGTTTGGCGGGTTGACGCATCAGCCGGTTAGCGGAAGAAAACGAAATAAAACCTGCAGATAGAAAAAGCAGGGCAAGCAGTGAAGAAAAGATGGCAATCCGCCGGATATGGCGCGATAGATGCCGGCCAACCGGCACTCTGCTGACACTGGTTTTTGCAGTCATAACTTGCTCCTTTGGCAAAATCGGCGTGAATGCGTGACTGAAGAATGTGAGCCAGCTAGATTATAGCACACTGTCGATCAGGTTGTGGTAAAATTGGAGGCGAACGTTACGGGAGGGGATTACATCATGCATTTTATTGAAGCCATCTTTTTCGGCCTGATCCAGGGTATTACCGAGTTTTTGCCGGTCAGCAGCTCCGGCCATTTGACTTTGATGGGCCGGATTTTCGAAACTGATCCGAACGCGATGCTGTCTTTTACGACTTTGCTGCACATGGGTACGCTGATATCAGTTTTTGTCGTCATGCGCCGGGAGATCGGCGAAATTATTCATGACATATTTGGATCGAGGACCTGGCAGCTGGTTTTGGCGACAATTCCAGCAGTGATTGTTGCCGTTCTGCTTGGCGATTGGCTGGACGCATTGTTTGAAGGCGGTTTTTTGGGCTATTCGTTCCTGGCGACTGGCGTGATTCTGGTCTCTTCATTGCTTTGGACGCGCAAAAACCAAACGCCCAAAGAAATTGGCTATCGTGAGGCATTAATCGGCGGCGTAGGCCAGGCAATAGCAATTGTTCCAGGCATTTCACGCTCTGGCGCCACGATTACGTCATTGCTCCTATCGGGCATCAACCGCGAAAAGGCGATCCGATTTTCTTTCTTAATGTCGATTCCTGCCATCTTGGGTGGATTTGCCCTGGATGTTATTCACATGATAAAAGGTGAAGGATCGGCAGTCCTGTCTCTGGGAATCATCAATATTATTGCCGGTGTCATAGCTGCAGCTGTTTCAGGCTGGCTGGCCATGGAATTCATGCTGCGCAAGCTAAACCGGCGCGGATTTTTATACTGTGCGGTCTATGTGACGGTTTTAGGATTCCTTGTCCTTTTCGACCAGTCATTTACGCATTTCCTTTTTAATTGAGATAGAAAGCGAGCGTATCGGCGATGCCCCAATTGATCCTCGGAATAGAGTCTTCTTGCGATGAAACAGCTGCAGCGGTGGTCGCCGACGGGCGATTTATCCGGTCCAACATCATTGCATCTCAAGCAGACTTTCATAAGCAATTTGGCGGAGTCGTGCCAGAGATCGCTTCCCGGATGCATGTCGAGGCGATTCTGCCGGTCATCGACCAGGCGCTTTTTTCTGCCCGGACAACTTTGCAGGAGATCGACGCAATAGCGGTCACTTACGGCCCTGGACTGGTCGGCGCCCTTCTGGTTGGCCTGTCTGCGGCCAAAGGCCTCGCTTTGGCTGCCCAAAAGCCCCTTGTCGGGGTGCATCACATTGCCGGCCACATGGCGGCGAATTTTCTGGCTGATCCGACTCTGGAACCGCCTTTTCTCTGTTTGGTTGCGTCAGGCGCGCACAGCCATCTTGTTCTTGTCGAAGATTACCAAAATTATCGTATTCTGGCTCGCACCCGCGACGATGCAGCCGGCGAGGCGTTCGATAAAATTGCCCGGGCAGTTGGCCTGGGATATCCGGGCGGCCCGCTTCTGGATCATGCCGCGCTAAACGGCCGCAACGATGCAATCCGGCTGCCCCGGACCGATTTTCCAGACAGTCTGGACTTTTCATTCAGCGGTTTGAAAACCGCAGCGCTGAATCAGCTGAACCGATTGCAGCTGCTGGCGGCACAGAAAAATCAGACCTGGCAGGACCTGGTGCCGCTTGCGGATTTTGCCGCCAGTTATCAACAGGCGATAGTGGATGTATTGGTTGACCACACTTTTCAGGCAATCGAAAAATACGGTCTCAAACAGTTGGCTTTAGCCGGTGGAGTTGCAGCCAACAGCTGTTTGCGCCGGTCCATGGCTGAGCGTTCCCGGCAAGCCGGAATCAAGCTGTCCTGTCCGCCGCTGGTTCTGTGCACGGACAATGCCGCCATGATTGCATCCGCCGGTTTTTTCTCATTTCAAGCGGGTCGGAGGGACGATCTTTCTTTGAATGCGGTTGCTTCTCTGGAATTGGATGGCGATGGGACCTGACCAAGCTTGATTTTATTGCGAAATGACAACCTGAAAGCAATAGGCATTGGATAATTTTATGCAATGTGACTGTATATACAAATATTAATGTGGAATATTCATAAATGAACGCTGTGGAAAAATGCTGGGAAAATTCATGAAACTAAGGATTTAGGCGGCTTAAACAGCATTTGGTTGTGGAAAACTATGTGGAAAGTGTGTATAAAGTCCTGTATAATCACAACTTGCACGGAGGAGGCAGCATGAACAGTGAAAATAAAAACAAGCTGATTGCGGAAAACCGCAAAGCTTATCATGACTATTATATTGAAGAACGGATGGAAGCCGGAATCGAGCTGGCCGGAACCGAGGTCAAGTCGATTCGCCAGGGGAAAGTCAATCTCAACGACAGTTATGCCGCCATTAGCTCAGGTGAGCTTTGGCTCTATGGGATGCACATCAGTCCTTATGAACAGGGCAACCGTTTCAACAAGGACCCGATGCGCACGCGCCGCTTGCTCATGCATAAAAGGGAGATCTTGCGTTTGTTCGGCATGATCCGGCAGGAGGGGCTGACCCTGGTGCCAACCCGCCTCTATTTCAAGAATGGCAAAGTCAAGGTTGAGATCAGCCTGGCTCGAGGCAAGAAAAATTATGACAAGCGCGAAAGCGAAGCCAAAAAGCAGGCAACCCGTGAAATCGAGAAACGCCTGAAAGACCGCGGCCGAGGATCCGATTAGAATCCTCGGCCAAGATAATGGTCAGGATTTAAAACTGATCTTGCGCTGGTCAGAAACAATGCCGATATAACTCTTGCCGCAATTGACCTGCAAGGTATTTCCGCTCTTGTCGGTAAAGACAAAAGGATCATTGGTAGCGCCTTTCTGCCAATTGATCGCTTGCCATTGCCCGCCGGAGATATAATAGCCGTTTCCTTTTTCCAGACGGGCGTCTTTATGCCCGTTGCTGTCGACAATCGTGACTTTGGTCATGATCAGAAAGATGTTGCGAAACTGCAGCGGCTGACCCGTGGCCATATCCAGGTGTTCTGCATTAAATTGGCCTTTGCTGTAAAGTCCGGTTTCTTGATGATAAGCGAAAGTAGCAGTCACGTAGGTCGAATAGGGCACGGCAACCGTCGTTGCGGCGTCACCGGCGGCTGGCGCAAAATCGTCCTCACTGCGGAATGAAAAGGCGGTACCTTGGCCTTCCCGGATGGTGGTCCGGTATTTGCTTGTGGCTATTGCCTGCTGCAATCTGCTGCCGGTTGTTTTGACACTATGTTCATAGCCGCGTTGCTTGCGCCATTCTTGATCGCGCCAATAGGCTTGCGGATAAACGTGCAAATCAATATGGGCTGTTTTTTGCTTGCTGAATTGGGCATTCGCCAAATTTGACGCCCCAATATGGACATATATCGCATCCAGGCCGCCAGCCAAATCGATGTAGTCATGGCGGGCACTGCGGACCGAACCGATTTCCGGGATTGCTGAAACATCGGCAAATACAGCCATCAAACGGGTAATTCCACCTTCAACCTGCATTTCATAAATCAAATCGGCCTCGCCGATGCCAATTTGCGGCAACGCCTGCTTGTGGTTATTGATCATGATCGCAACCGGCCGCTGACCAACTGCATTTTGATTGGCCAGAGGTGTGCCCGTTAAAGGATTCAGTATGGCCGGCGCCGGTGTTGGAGTCGGTGCCAGGCTGGTTTCTGTCGGCAAATCTGAAGTCGTGGGGGGGGAGGTTGCAGGGGAGACCGTTGTGGTGGCGCTCGACGCAGGCGCTGCAGACGATGCCGTTGTTGATGATTCCTGAATGCAGCCGGTCATCGCCCCGGAAATTTGCATCAAGATCATGAGTGTGAGCAATACCGGCAATAGTGAAAGATGAGCTTTGAATCTTTTCAGATGCATGTTTTATTCCTCCGATCAGTTTTGCAAAGCTGTCAGTTTCATAGGTCCTTTGATAATATTGTACCAATCCTGTCGGCACTTGTCAGTGCCTTGCAAGTGGGTGAACTTGATTGTAGAATAAAATCAGAGGCAATCATCGTGCCCAGCCAGTAAATACTGGCTTTATTTGGAAGGATTGAATATGTTTCAGGAACCGCTCCAGCAAATATTGACTTGCCAGCCTGGGCGAAATATCAAAATGATTCCGCCGCCTATCGGCTGGAGCAGCTGGATTAAACTGCCTGCGGCAATTTCTCCTGATCAGGCAGCTTTAGTGAATTTGATTCTCATTTTAGCCGCTTCTGCTGTCGGCGGGTTAATTATTTTTGCCTGCTGCCGATATTACTACAGGGGAGTGCCAATAAGCCGGCAACTGGATGTGTCGCTGGTTCCTGCAGCTATGCTGGCTACATTGATTTTTTATCAATCTGGACCCCGGCCCGGATTGTCGATCCTGTTAATTGTCATCTTGGCTTATATTCATTTCCGAACGGTCATTCAAGAAATGGATGATATGATTTTTGTTTTCTGGGCAGTTATGTCAGGTATTTTTATTGGTGCGGGCTTGCCTTTGCCAACGCTTTTCCTGGATAGCATCCTGTCGGTTATCGGGGTGATTATTGTCAGCCGCCGGGGCACAAAAATGGTGTATTTGCTGATCATACGCTATGAAACAGGAATTGCCGGAGAGCTGATGCCGATTCTTCAGCCGCTGCACGGGAAAGTGCGCTCTCAATATGAAAAAAACGGATTAATTGACCTGACCATTGAAGTCAAGCTAAGATACATCAGCCTCGCTTTAGTTGATCATATCGCATCTTTGGACGGCGTTTATAATGCCGTTATGGTCAGTAATAATGGAAATGCAGATTAATTGAAACCTTCAGAGGATTTCTGCCATATTTTCGTCAAAATCTGTTATGATATCAATATAATCATTATTTCGGGAGGTGTTCATAATGGCATTTTTTCAAGATCTGGGGAAAAAAATAACCGATGTAGTGCAGGATGCTTCCAAAAAAACAACCGAGCTGATTGAAGTATCCAGATTAAATTCGGCCATTTCTGCGGAAAAGAACGCGATTGAAGAAACTCAGAAGAATATCGGCGTAAAAGCTTATGCTTTGTATACGTCCGGTGAAACCCTGCCTGATGCGCTTATGTCTGATTTGCAAAGCATTTCCAGCCGCATGCAGACAATTGTCAATCTCGAAAACAAGATAGCCGAAGCAAAAGCAGAGGCAGAGAGCGCAAAAAACGAACCCGGTGCCGCCGGCGCCAATGCCGAGAGTCAGGAACCCTCTGCTGCGGAAAGCGACAAGGTCTGTATCGCTTGCGGCGCTCCACTGGAACCTGGCATGAGTTTTTGCGGCAAATGCGGCCAGAAACAAAACTAAGCGCTATAAATGAAGATACTCATTGACCTCATTGCCTGCATTGCTGCGATTTTTCTCATGGGACAAATCATGCCAAACCTGGTCAGCACTGATAGCGTTTCTGTTTTACTCGCTTCTGGTGTGATACTTTGGCTGGTTAATATTTTGGTTCGCCCAATTCTAAAAATACTTGCCCTGCCGTTGACATTATTGACACTCGGCTTATTTAGCCTTGTTATCAATGCCGCGATGGTTATGCTCACTGATTTGCTGGTTCCCGGCACAGATTTTGGCGGTTTTGGGCCAAGCCTGCTGCTGGCATTGGTTGTTTCGATTATCCAGGTCATCTTGTATAAAAGCTTCAAAGAGGAAGACTGATATGGCCTTCAAAGCAGCTTCCGGTCATCTTGACCGCGTTGACTTTAATTTTTAACGGATCTGTGCTATACTGGCCTTTGTCGCTTGAGCGGCCTGCCTTGGGGTTTGATTTTTTATAAAGATCATTAGTCAGGCAGACTTCTGGTTTGAACCGGAGTTGAAACTTAATCATGAGTAGAAGCTATCATGTTCCAGGATCACAGCCATCGGCGTCGGATCCTACTGAAGAACATCCGAGTGGCGTTGGCCGGATCATTGGCTATATCTTGCTTGCGCTGGCTGGCCTGGCAACTGGCCTTCTGGTTTATGTCCTGATTTTGTTGAGCCAGCCGTTACGTACACAGATTGACATTGTCGATCCCAATTCAATTGAATCCGTGTCATTAGATGATATTAATCTAAAAGAAGATACCGGCGATTCTGTTCCCTGGGATCAAGGCGGCCGGACCAGGGTTTACGTCCATCCAGATTTCCCTATTAAAAAAATAGAACAAAAAGACCCCAATATTGAAACAATTCTGGTATTTGGCGTTGATTCCCGGAAAGCTTCAGAAGTGGTCTGCCGGGCGGACACTTTGATCCTGGTTACAATTGATAAAACCAACGGAGCGGTCAAGCTTACTTCAATCATGCGCGACACCCAAGTTAAAATTGCCGGCAGAAGCAGCCCGGATCGGATCAACGCCGCCTACGCATACGGTGGTGTAGGGCTATTAATCAATACAATCAATGACACTTTTGATTTGGATATTCAGCGGTTTGCAATGTTTGACTTTTGGAGCGCCGCCAACCTGATCGATTCGCTCGGCGGCATACAGATCGAAGTCAAACAAGCCGAGATCCCCTATATGAACCGCAACCTGAATGAACAGAACCTGTTGGTTCCCAATGCCAAACAATCTGCCTTGCTTACGAAGGCTGGCCTGCAATTGCTGGATGGGCAGCAGGCAATTGCCTGGGCGCGCATCCGCAAGCTGGATTCGGATTATGAGCGGACCAGCCGGCAAAGGACAGTCATGATGACCTTGTTGAAAAAATACTCCAAAGCAAGCATTTCCAGCCTGATTGCCCTGATAAATAATGGACTGAGCGCTTTTGAAACTAATTTGCGTAATTCCGATATCATCCGGGTTGGGATCAACTCCTTGCCTTTGGCCGATCAGATTTTGGAGTATCGGGTACCAGAAGATAAATTATTTAAAGTCAATCCCAATCCCTGGATGATGATTATGGACCTGGATAAGCAAATTCCGGCCCTGCATCAATTCATCTGGGGCAAACCCTGATGGTTGTTTTTTGAGGAGGGGTCTGTTTGTCTAAATCGATCGCCTTGGCCTTGCTGCATCAGGGCTTGGTCAGAAATCACAATGAAGACAATTTATTTTTACTGGACTCAGCCGTTCAGCCAGCAAAAAGCACTAATTTCGAGCGGGCTGCTGCCAGCGAAGATTCTTTGCAATTCTATGCCGTTGCCGACGGCATGGGTGGCGGAGGGATTGGCGATCTGGCCGCCCAAACCATCATGCGGGTCCTTGACCAGCAGCGCCGGCGGTTGCGCAGCAGCGGACGTTTTGATTTTTCGTCCTTTGCCCGTGATTTGATCGAGCTTGGGAACCGTTCGGTCTGCGAACAATTATCAGCCTGGCGGGGTTTGCCGGTTGGAACGACATTCTCCTTGCTGGCTATCGATCGGGACAACGCCTATACCCTTAGCTTCGGCAATAGCAGAATCTATCTGTATCGCGACAATCAGCTGCATCAGCTGACCGAAGACCATATTAGCTACTTGCCTGACCGCCGCCAGGTGACGCGGTATTTTGGCTTCATGAATGAAGATGCAAAACTGGAAACCGACAATATGACCCGGCTGGTCTTAAGCCGGGGTGATGTTCTATTATTGACGACGGATGGCATTACGGATAATCTCGATAACGAGCAGATTGCTGCTGTACTGGCTATGCCGATTGCCTTTGTACAGCAGATTCGCCAACTTCGCGATCTGGCTCTTAAAAAAGGCGGGCGGGACAATCTCTCCCTGATTGGCGTAAAAATCCAGGAACCGCTGGCAGTTGCCAGGCCTGAAGGAACTAAACGAACAGAGCATCCAGCCGTTGGATATTCTGCAGGGGGCGGACCGCGTCTCCATGACACAGGCCGACAACAAGTCCCTGGCAAAATCAACCAATCCGGACAAGTGTACAGCGGGCCGATCATCAAAAGCAGCCCCGGTTATCTGCAAAGCAACCGTCAGCGCCGCTGGCTGCGTCCTTTGCTTTTCTTTCTGTTTTTTATTCTGCTTGGCATCCTTTTAGGCAAACTGCTGTTTTCATTGCCTGTTTGGCTTAAAACTCTATTCGCTTCTTGAGCGATTTTCTGGTTAAATTAACTTGCGGCCATGTTAAAATAAGTGATGACCAGACAATTGGCTAAAAATTAAAAGAAGGAATCAGAAAAATGAAAAAATTATTGTTGATTATCGATTATCAGAATGATTTTGTTGCCGATGAGGGCAGTTTAACAGCTGGCAAACCAGCTCAAGCGATTGAAGAGAACTTGCTCAAACGCATTAAAGATTTCCAGGCAGCAGGGGACGACATCCTATGTACCTTGGATACTCATTTTGCCCGGTCATGGTCCGGCGACCATCCGGAAAGTCGCAAATACCCTTTGCATTGTGACGAAAAAAGCAACGGTTGGCAGCTATATGGCCGGCTTGCCGATCTTGAATTAGAAACGCTGACCAAAACGTCCTATATGCTGGATCAAACTGACATTGACTGGTTAGTTCGCCAATATGACCTGATTGAACTCTCTGGCGTCGCAACCGATATTTGTGTTCTGCAAAATGCAATCGGGTTATATAATCATGCTGCTAATCAAAATCTAAAAGTCAATTTTCAGGTGGTTGAAAATTGTGTCGCTTCTTTCGATTCGGAAGGCCATCAATATGCACTTGAATATATGAAGCGAATCCTTGGCTTTAAAATCATCTAACTGATTATTAAAAACATCGGCTAAACGATCGCCATTTCTATTTATAAAAGCCATTATAGCCTGATTTTAGGCACGATCAGGTCATAATGGCTTTTAAAATTTGTTCTGTCCTACCGAAGTTTCATGTTACTTGAATTAGTGGCAATATGGATATTTTCGACAAGGGCAACAAAAATGATTTTAGAGCGATTCTAAAAAAGTAATTTCAAACTGTATCATAATCTTAGAAATATGTTAAAATATTGACTTAGATGGAGTAAACCTGCCCCCCTGCAGCTGCTTTTCCCGGTTGGCTAATTTTGACATCCGGGATGGTATAAGTTTAATCATCAGTTGTTTGATTTCGTCTGATTTTATCCAGGAGGTGAGCGGATGCTCCGATATAACTATACTGAAAGCAATGAATTAGGCAAACGCCTGCGCCGTGTCCGAAAGGCGGCGGGAATGACATTGCAGGATTTGTCAGACGCTCTTAATCGAGAGTATGGCACACATGCCAACAAGGGTACGATCTCGAAATATGAAAACGGTATTCATGAGCCAAATGCCAGTACACTATTTTGCATCTCCCAAATCATCGGGATCAGTGTAGATTATCTCATGGGCAAAACCGATTTGGATTACCCCTCCATTCTTAATCAAATTGAAGCCAATGCCAAATCAAATGCCGCAAATATAGAGAAAGAAAATGAGAAAATAATTGAATCAAAAAAAATAGATGAAGCTGTCGAGTCTGTAGAAAAATCTACTTATCAGGCACATGAACAATTTAATATCAGTAGTAATTATAGCTTTGATGTTCACGACAACAGTATGTCTCCACACTATAAAATCGGTGATGTTTTGATTGTCCGTACGGAAATGCCCATTCTGAATGGTCAGATATATCTTGTTCAATATAAACGGAACCGGCCGATGGTACGACAAATCATGATAGAAAAGAACCGCTGGATCCTGAAAACGGAAAACCGGGCCTTCGATTCCACAGAAATTCCACTAATAAAAGAGAACCAGGAAATTCCGGATAATCTAAATGTTGTTTGCAGGGTCATTGAATTCCGGCGCAGCGAAATCTGACCATTATCGCCCGAGTCGATTTACTGCCTTGAAATTCTGATTGCCGGCTCCTAAATAGAACAAAAGTTCATAACTCTCTTGATTAACTGAATAAAAACTGCTATAATCATTAAATACAGATATCCCCCTTGCGAGTAGGAACAATCTGCAAACATGGGGGCGTACTGGTTTCGACGGGGTCGTTGAGACTGGGGAAGCGGGTAGAGGATCCTCGTTGGCCTCTCAAAAAACGAGGAAAATTTTAATTGCGAATAGAACGCAACTAGTAGCAGCTTAAATTGCTACCGTCAGGCCATCCGATCTGCTGGATGGATCCCTGGCGTCAGATAGCAGACCTTACTCATCGGCAGGTTAAATGAGGAAACGGATCCGGGAGCGCTTAGTCCCTGATTTGTATCAATAAGCTACCGGACCACCAGCGCCTGTCAGCGGGCGCGGTGAGAGGGGAATACTCCAAACACTGACTGCACCCGGAGATGCTCCAGAGGATAAGGTTTCGGACAGGGGTTCGACTCCCCTCGCCTCCACCACACATTGTCTGAAAACTCGTTTTTCAGAACAAAAATGACACCGGAAATTAAGCGTTTCCGGTGTTTATTATTGTATAATTAATTATTCAATCGAATTATCAATATGACAAGTACTTATTTTGTACTGTTTTATCCTTGCATTGCTGCTATCAGCTGAAAACCCTGATCCGTACAATTCACTTGACTTGGAGTCAACTCTAAGGAATAGACTATGATCATAGATATAATTCAGTAAGATTAATTTAGGAGAAAGTAATATGAAAAAACCTGTACTTATTGCATATTTTTCTAGACCTGGCAATAACTATGTGAGCGGACAAATCGTCAACCTTTCGGTTGGAAACACTGAAGTAGCAGCTAAGAAGATTCAAGAAATGACAAGCGGAGAATTATTTAAAATCAACCAAGTGCACAAGTATTCTGATAATTACAACATCTGTACTGACGAAGCTAAGCAGGAGCTCCGAGCGAATGCTCGCCCTGAATTGGCCGATTCACTCGACAGCATTGACGGCTTTGAAACGATCATTCTGGGTTATCCAAATTGGTGGAGCACTATGCCCATGCCGGTATGGACATTCCTGGAGAGCCACGATTTCAGCGGGAAAACCATACTCCCCCTATGCACTCATGAAGGCAGCGGGATGGGAAGTAGCGAGCGCGACATCAAAAAGCTTTGTCCTGATGCAAAAGTAGTGAAGGGCTTGGCAATTCAGGGCGGTTCAGTTAAAAATTCAGGAAAGAATATTGAAGTATGGCTGAGGACAAATGGACTAATATGATGAAGAATAATCTATTGTCAAACGGTTATAATAAGGAGGCATAAACATGTACAATTTTACTTTTCAAAACACGACCAAAATCTACTTCGGTGAAAATCAGCTTGAACATTTAGGTGAGGAATTAAAACAGTATGGCACTCGTGTACTGCTGACTTATGGCGGCGGTTCCATTAAGAAAATCGGTCTTTATGACAAGGTTATGGATGAGTTGAAAAGTGCCGGGCTTACTGTTTTTGAATTGCCCGGCATTGAACCCAACCCCCGTCATACAACTGTCAATAAAGGCGCAGACATCTGTAAAAAAGAAAAAATCGACGTACTTTTAGCCGTGGGCGGCGGCTCTGTCATCGACTGCACAAAATTCATTGCTGCCAATGCATTTTACGAAGGCGATAGTTGGGACCTGGTGACTCGGAAAGCGCCTATTACCAAAGCGCTACCCATCTTTTCGATATTGACCCTGTCTGCCACGGGATCGGAAATGGATGCAGGAGGAGTCATCAGCAACATGGATACGAATGAAAAATATGGCTTTATGCATCCTATGCTTCAGCCAAAAGTATCCTTCCTTGATCCGGCTAACACTTACTCCGTCAGTGCTTTCCAGACTGCTTGTGGCGGAGCGGATATCATGTCACATGTTTTTGATGTGTTCTATTTCACCAAGTCTCTCAAAATGGATATGATCGACCGTGTCATGGAAGATGTCATTAAGACTGTTGTCAAGTATGCACCAGTCGCTATCAAGGAACCCGCCAATTACGAGGCAAGGGCCAATCTCATGTGGGCAGCCTCTTGGGCCTTGAACGGTTTCCTGCAAACAGGCGGATTTCAGGCTGCCAGCTGCCATAACATGGAGCATGAGATCTCCGCTTATTATGATATTACCCATGGCCTTGGCCTTGCTATTCTCACGCCACGTTGGATGGAGTATATTCTGGATGAAAACACTGCACCGGAGTTCAAAAAGTTCGGTATCAATGTATTCGGTGTCGATACCTCCCTTTCCGATATGGAAGGTGCGAAAAAGGCAATCAGCAGCCTGAGTGAATTCCTGTTCGATACTCTCGGCCTGCAGAGGACCTTGAGCGAAATCGGCATTGATGAAACACATTTCAAAGCGATGGCCAAGAATGCCTGCGGTGGTGATGTCATGCATGGTTATAAGTCTCTGACACCTGAAGATGTGGAGAACATTTATAAAATGTGTTTGTAAGGAGGATATTTTGAATGCGATCAAAAAAGAAGTTGTGATTTTGACTGGCGCTGACTTCCTGATCGATGGCGGCGCGACAGCCCCCTACTATTATGGTCCTTCAAAACCACAGGTGTAGTGATAACGTCGTTGAAAATGTAAGGTTAAGCAAAAAAATGGAGGAACTATCATGAATAATATTTTTCCGAAAGGCGAGTCCCTGCCAGAACAATTTGCCAAATTTTTCACTGGAAATGCATATCTTAATATGCTCACAACCGCTGGCGTGCCGATCGGAAATGTGACCTTTGAGCCAGGCTGTCGCAACAACTGGCATATCCATCATAAGGGTGGACAGATTTTGCTGGTGACAGGCGGATGCGGCTGGTATCAAGTCTGGGGAGAACCTGCACGGGAATTGCATCCCGGAGATGTAGTGGAAATCCCAGCCGAGGCCAAACATTGGCACGGTGCTGCTGCGGATAGCTGGTTTACTCACCTGGCTGTGGAAATACCGGCAGGAGACGGTTCTAATGAATGGCTTGAGCCAGTGACTGGCGAGGAGTATAATATATTGATATTAGTCAAGGAGGTGAACGCACGATGACAATCGCTGAAGTAGCAAAAAAATTTGGTTTGACAGCTGATACCTTGCGCTATTATGAGCGTGTAGGCTTACTGCCGAATGTACGTCGTACATCCGGAGGAATAAGGGATTATTCTGAAGAGGATTGCCGCTGGGTTGAATATATAAAATGCATGCGCGCTGCCGGTGTTTCAGTCGAAACACTGATCGAGTATGTCAAGCTATTTCACGAGGGCGCGGAAACCATTCAAGCACGAAAAAAACTCCTCCTTGAGCAGCGAAAACAGATCGTGGCTCGCATCAATGAGATGAACGATGTATTGGCAAAGCTGGACTGGAAGCTGGACGGTTATGAGGAACGAATGCTTAAATTCGAGGAAGAACATTTCAGCAAACAATAGGTTTGCATACCACGAAGAAAAGGCACCCCACTCGTCTTCAAATCGATGAACTTTAGCCAAGGGGTATGCATTGTATCATTTCATTGCACTTTAGCCACACATTGTCTGAAAACTCGTTTTTAAAAACTAAAATTACACCGGAAATTAGACGTTTATGGTGTTTATTAAGGAGGTGACAGTTCTGGCTCTTTCGTGATAAATTGAATTAGTCGATTTCAGGTGTTCACTTTGCTCCGGATTAGGCTGGCCACTTATCTGCGGATACCCTGTTCAAATGCTCCGGAATATTCATGCAGATAAATTACAAAACATTCAGACAGATTTTCTCGCTGCGGTAACGGAAGCGCCAATATAGCAACAAGCTATAAGTCTGATAAAAAGTAAAATGAGAGGAGAAGTATCTTGGCATATTCACAGCTGATTAAAAACTTTCAGAGAATTCGCGGCTATATGAAAGAGTTCTATGTTTACGGCTTTAAAACCCGTGACAAATACGATCAGAAAAGCAGCCGTTCCTATGATAACGAAAAGCGAAGAATAGAAAACTATCTCGGCGATTACATGGGTTTCCATCAGACACAGGACGGCAAAACCGTATTCCTGTCCATAGACAGCCGAAGTGTGTCGGGCAATCCTCTTTATAAGGCATTTAAAGCCAAAAGCTTTACAGCCGGAGATATTACTATTCATTTCATTCTTTTTGATATCTTAAATTCTTCACGGTTTTATCTTTCCCTGAATGAAATTGCAGATCGTATTGATTCCCAATATCTAAATCATTTTGAATCCACAACTGCTTTTGATATCTCTACGCTGCGCAAAAAGATAAAAGAATATGAAAAGCTTGGGATTATTCATGCGCAGAAATCCGGTAAACAACTATATTATCAAAGAGCAGCAGATATCAATGTTTTTCATCTGACAGATGCCATTACATTCTTTTCGGAAGCCGGTGGATGCGGTGTGATCGGCAGCTTTCTGCTGGACAAAATACCCGACAAAAGCAACATCTTTTCCTTTAAGCACCATTACATAACCGGCGCACCCGACAGCGAGATTTTGTGCGCACTCTTTGAGGCGATTAGCAAAAAATCCTCCGTTCATATCACATATGAGTCTCACAAGGCAAAACACAGCGAAAGTATTTATATCATACCGATCAAGATCTATGTCAGTGCGCAAAACGGACGGCAGTACGTGTTTGGGCTTAATACCCGGTTCCAAAAAATCAAATCCTACCGTCTTGATTATATTGTTTCTGTCGAGGAGGGCGAAGCGGCGGATTATGAAACCGCAAAGACGCTGTTTGAATCGATCAGACAGCATTTATGGGGCGTATCCATGGGAGATGGAAAAACTGTGGAACACGTCGAGTTTGCTTTGCATATTGGCGAAAGCGAAGAATACATTTATCGCCGCTTGCTGCGAGAAAAGCGTATCGGAACAGTAGAACGTACAAATAAAAATACCGCACGATTCTCGGCGGATGTTTATGATACATGGGAAATGATTCCATGGATTCGTACTTTTATTTGCCGTATTACGGCGCTTGATTTTTCAAACCGAACGGTTGAAAACCAATTTAAACGGGACGTGGAAGAAATGTATCTCCTCTATGGGATCGGAGGTGAGGAGTAATGCTGTTTCATGAGATATACGGCTGCTATTATCAGGCAATTGCAAAAATTCTCTCCTTAGCTATATCAGGTGAAGTGACTGAAAAAAGTATGAAGGAGATCATCGACAACAATGCCTTCTCCGAAAGCTTTTTGGAAATCGTTCCGGCACTGGGAAACGGGCAATGGCCGTTGCTGCTTTCCAATTTGACAACGCCGATTCAACATGTTCCAACGATGCCGCTGACAACTTTGCAACTCCGATGGCTGAAGGCGATTTCGCTGGATAAAAGAATTAAACTTTTTCAAGCTGATTGGGATTTTTTAAAGGATGTTGAGCCGCTGTTCGTGCCATCAGATTATATTGCTTTTGACCAATACGGCGACGGCGACCCGTATGAGGATGAAAACTATATTCACATATTTCATACTATCGTTACAGCAATCAAAGAGCATCAAAAAATCAAAGTAGAATACAACAGCGCCAAGGGAACGCACAGACGAATTATGTGTGATCCGGTAAAGCTGGAATATTCCGAAAAGGATGATAAATTTCGTATAGACATTGCCTCGTGCCGTTTTGCAACAATGTTAAATGTTGCAGGAATAGAGAGTTGTGAAATAATCGGAAAAGCGCGCTTTGTGGCACTACCGGAGGACAGACATTCCGAAGCATATTTCCTCTGTGAGCTCTCGGATGAGCGGAATGCTTTAGAGCGATTTCTCCTGCACTTTGCACACTTCAAAAAAGAGGCATGGCAAACCGACGGCAAACAGTATCAGATCAAAATCCATTATGATGCGGACGATAAGACCGAATTGTTAATCCGAATACTTTCTTTCGGACCTTTTGTCAAGGTTTTGGAACCGGAGTATTTCGTAAATTTAATTAAAGAACGCCTTCAAATGCAGAAAAGTTGCGGACTCAAATGAGAGTTCGCAACTTTTTTTCCGTGATAAAGGAAATGATTTCCGACATACTGTATTTGCAAGATAGCTTTCGGCTCAGTGTTTTTTTCACAGCGGTGCACAAGGATATTCTGACGTGTATGCTTTAAGCTTAACTTGCCCTTTGGCAGTCGCTTTTGCGATGGGGTTCAAATCCCCTGTTTATCGCAGGTTCGAATCCTGCCCGAGCGTAAACTCGGCCAAGTGGTTTTGGTAATGCCGGAAACGGCGAACGAAAGTTTGTGCTTTCAGCACAGCTTGAATTTCTTCTCAGCCATCCCGCCGAATGATGATTCGGTGCATAGCACTGGATCATCACAAAGCAATATAGTTTTTGCCTTGTCGGTGAAAGGATACCGTATTTTATTAAGAAGAAGCCAAAGCCTCCGCTTTCGTTTTTTCTGAAAAGTACTTAATTTCATCGCCGCAGACTCTATATGGGTGGCTGAAACACGCATATTAAACTATGGAGGTTTTACATATGAAAACAATTATTAACGAGAATCAGAGAGGCCTGCTCTTCAAGAACGGAAGATTTGTAAAAATGCTGTCTTCGGGTAAATATCACACCTTTGGAGACAAAACAATTGAAATACAGGAGCTTGACAAGGCTCTCGACTCACAAAGCGCTTCTCTTGATGTGTTGATGAAAGATAAGGCTATTGTAAGCGAAACCGTTTGTGTAGAGGTAGGAGACCGCCAACTTGCGCTTCATTTTATTGACGGAAAATTCAGCGAAGCGCTCCGCCACGGCAAGTACGCTTATTTTAATACGTATAATAAACACGAATTCACCATGATAGACATATCGTCGCCCGAAGTTTCGGAAGACATTCCGAAGTACATTTTTTCCAAACTTCCGAACTATCTGTACATAAAAGTCGAAGTAACAGAGTATCAAAAAGCACGGCTGCATTTAAATCAGAAATTTATTCGTCTTCTGGATGCAGGAACATACTATTTCTGGAAAACTGATATCAAGGTAGATGTTGATTTTGCGGATGTCCGACTGACCAAAATGGATATTACCGGTCAGGAAATTTTAACACAGGATAAGGTTTCTGTACGCGTAAATTTTGTGTGCAATTATCGAATTACCGATCTCGTTAAAGTGAAAACCGAAATTGATAACTACGAGGAACAGATTCATATTGCAGCCCAACTGGCATTGCGTGACTACATAGGCAAATACCGTATTGACGAAATATTGGGAAGTAAGGAGCAAATGTCTCTGTATGTGTTTGACCGTCTGAAAGCAAGGGAAAAGGATTTCTATGTAGAATTCACCGATGCAGGTGTCAAGGACATCATTCTTCCGGGCGAGATTCGAGACATTATGAATACAGTACTTGTTGCTGAAAAACGTGCGCAGGCAAATGTCATCACCCGCCGTGAGGAAGTTGCCTCTACCCGCTCACTTCTGAACACAGCAAAGCTGATGGATGAAAACAAGACCCTTTATAAGCTGAAAGAACTGGAATACGTCGAGCGTATTTGCGAAAATGTCGGTAATATCAATGTAAACGGCAGCGGTGATATCCTTTCGCAGTTGACCGCTGTGTTGCGTGGAAATGCCGTAAATGAATAGTAGGAGATGATCTGAATGATTAAAATAACCGGCGCAAATAACACTTGGCGGAGGGAATCATTTTATCGAAATCGATGTGGATGACGAAAATAGCAAATATCTTGTTATTCACACCGGCAGCCGTAATCTGGGTAAACAGGTAGCAGAGCTTTATCAGCAAATGGCATATGACATTTGCTGTGGGACCGATCAGCTTTTTGAAAAACAAAAGAATCTTATTGAAGAATACAAAGCCGCCGGAAGACGCAGCGAAATTCAGGCAGCTATCAAAGAAATGAAGGCAACCTTTAAAGCGAAAGAAACCAATATACCGAAAGAACTTTGCTACCTTACCGGAGAATACCGGGAAATGTATCTTCATGATATGAAAATCTGTCAGGAGTTTGCAACAAGAAACAGAATAGAAATCGCAAATAGTATTCTAAGCAGAATTTTCGGTAAATCTCTTGATATGTTTACTCATTTTGAAACAATTCATAATTATATCGATCATGACAGCAATATTGTAAGAAAAGGTGCTGTTTCTGCAAAGGAAGGCGAAAAGCTTTTGATTCCAATCAATATGCGTGACGGAAGCCTTATCTGCATCGGCAAAGGAAATGAAGATTGGAACTGTTCTGCGCCGCACGGCGCCGGAAGGCTTTACAGCCGAAAGAGAGCCAAGGAGAATTTCAATGTCGAAGAATTTCAAAAATCCATGGAAGGCATTTTCAGCACATCTATCAACGAATCGACCCTTGATGAAAGCCCCATGGCCTATAAAAGCATGGATGACATAATAAACAACATTTCTCCCACTGCGGATATTATCAAAATCATTAAGCCGGTGTACAATTTCAAAGCAGGCGAATGATGATTCCATACTTTTGCCGGATATGACAGAAGCTCTTCTACACCCAATCATGCAAAACAGTTTGGGAGTAAAAGAGCTTCCGGCTTTTTATCAGCAATTTGCCAATTCACGGTTGGCCTTGGTTGTAGATCATTTTAAATTTCTTTGTTTTGACATCAATAATTTTGAGCAGTACATCGTCAACGGCATCGGTGTATTTACCGTCGGCGATAAGGCGCTTTCGCATTTCATTCATGCCATTTACCACAACCCGGCGCTCGAAATCGTCCAGTGCGATATAGTATTTCTTTCCCAGCATCACTTCTCCTTCAGATAGTCGCAAAACGGTGCATCGCTACTGGCAAATACATCATAAACAAACGATGCGCCAAGACGGAAACCAACAATGAAGCTATCGAGATCACTGATGCCGTTTACCTCCGCCTGCGCATCCACATATTCGATAAACAGCTTCTTTTCTTCGCCTGTGAGTTTTTCGGTAAGTATATTCTCATTTTTTGTAAGGACATTCATTGCTTTTGGCATTTTTCATTGTGATTGATACCTCTTGCTTGTGGCTCAATGTTGCCATAATAAAATTATTCAATAAATCCAGCCATTATTTCCAACCTTTTTTGTTCTTACATTTTATATGTGGTTGAGAAAAATTATGAATATGCGGATTGAAAAAGTATAAAGAAAAAGCGACATAAATCGTATTTTTACGAAATCTATCGCTAATGGTTACTTTTTTATTTGGCTGGTATACTTGCTTCATAATCATAAGTTCAATGTCCAGCGCCCGATTTGCTGCCCGCACTGTTTGACCTCGACGCCTCTCGTCAATTGATTCACATCACCTACGGCTACATTCTGAACGCCAAGACAGCGGACAACGTCGACCGGTTCCGCAGCGCGATTTACCGGACGTTGAGGCGCAATAACCACATTTACGAGCAGATGCTGGAGAAGCATATCAGGGAGCACCTGTCGCTGCTAATTGAGGAGCAGATCATTAAAGAGTTGCCAAGATAAATGCCCGGCGAGTTGGAAAAAGTGGCCAAAAAAGGTAAAATATGAAGCAAGACGTTAGAATTTTGTACGATTCTATGGGTGACTTTATGAAAATCGATAGAAGAACAAACGAAACGAATATGGCCATCTTCCAGGCATTTTTGGCAGCCGTGCTTTTTGGGCTAAATGCGCCATTTGCAAAACTGCTGCTCATAAGGATATCGCCTATTTATATGGCCGCGTTATTATATCTGGGTGCTGGTATGGGCATGTCTATCATTTGGCTTCTCTCGAACAGATTCGAGCATCGAAACCATGAGGCCAACATAAACCGGAGTGATCGTGTCTGGATAATTCTAATGATTATCCTGGATATTTTGGCGCCTTTTTTGCTGATGGCAGGACTCAAACAGACCAGTGCAGCGACTGCGTCTTTACTAAATAATTTTGAAATGGCAACCACGGCATTAATCGCGTTAATCTTATTTAAAGAAGCAATCGGTAGGCGTGTTTGGTTCTCAATAGCATTGATCACGGCAGCAAGTATGATTCTCAGCGTTAATTTTCAATCTGTTACCGACATTTCGTTTTCCAAAGGCGCGTTCCTGGTGTTAGGCGCTTGTCTGTGCTGGGGTTTGGAAAATAATTGCACCAGGAATCTCTCCGCTAAAAATCCGATTCAAATTGTTATCATCAAAGGATTTGGATCGGGATTGGGCGCATTAATCTTGGCGGTTGCTTCCAAAACCCCTTTATCCATCAAACCGCTTCTGATAATAAGTGCGCTTGCATTGGGATTCATCTCATATGGCTTGAGTATTTTCTTTTATGTTCGCGCTCAGCGTTGGCTGGGTGCGGCAAGAACCAGCATGTACTATGCGGCGGCACCGTTTGTTGGCGTTCTAATCTCTTTTCTGGTCCTCAGGGAAAATCCCGGTTTATCTTTTTTTATTGGAGCCATAATCATGATCGCAGGTGCTTTCCTTGCGATGAACGAAAAGCATCAGCATGTGCATCAGCACACAATTCTAGTTCATGAACATCTCCATAATCACCTTGACGGACATCACACCCATGAGCATTCAATTGAAACAGACCAGAATACAGCTCATACACACAAGCATGAACACTTTCCGATTGAACACCAGCATGTGCATCAGCCGGACATTCATCATCGTCATCGGCATGATTGAAAGGCCTGCTGATTTCGATCTTTATTGATGAATGAAACTTTATCGGGAATAATCTGGCAACGCCCAAGACTGTGTGATAAAATTAGATATGATATTAATATTGTTAAATGTGGTTTTTCATAATTTTTCAAAAATTATTTTCAGAAATTATGGAGATTTTCTATGAATGATGAATCGGGGAAAGTCAAAAACCATAATAAAGCAAGCGCTTTTACTTTCTTATTATTCTTGCTTGTAACAGCTATGGCAATAACCATAGCTGTTGTCATAAGACCAGGTATTCAGACTGGCAACAGCATTCAGACCAGCTCGGATGTCCAGACTGGCAGCCAAACCCAGGATTCTTCCAGTACCATAAACAACGATACAATGCTGCCAGGCGTTTCAGTTGGTGGCATTGACGTTTCAGGAATGACCCAAGAAGAAGTTCTGCGGGCTACATCAAGCATCCCCGATGAATTACTGGGGAAAATTGCGATCTCGGTTAGTGTCGAAGGGGAAAATATAGAATATACCGCGAATGACTTCGGTATCGTTACTGATTATGATGCGGTGATCGCCCAGGCGCTTGCGTATGGGCATTCAGGAACATTAGAGGAACGAAAAAAAGCTGCGGACGATGCAAAAAACAAAGGCGTGGATTTTTCTGTACATACCATTGCCGTTAAAGAAAACATCCTGACAGCATTGCTTCCGCTTAAAGAAAAAGTCGACAAAGCGCCTGTAAATGCAAGCTATGTGTTCATGCCTTGGGGGTTTACCGCGGACGGCAAAGCATACGAACCGGATGTCAAGAAGATGGCCGACGCTTATTCTGTAGGAAAGGTCATGGCCCGCCCAGATCTCGTGCTTCTTGATTTGGTGGATACACCCGATGTTTTTAGATACAGATATTGGCAAACGGATCATTACGTAAAAGACTATATTCCCGCTGATGCGACTATTTCACGTTTTCTATACACCCCTGAAGTGAGCGGTCTTGCACTTGACATCAATGCGCTTTCCGATCAAATTATGGCCCAGGTGGAGACCCAGGCCTATTCAGATATCGCGGTGGCTTGCCAGACTATCGAGCCGGCGATCAAGATCTTGGATCTTAAGAACGATACGCAGCTGATCGCTTCCTGGACATCAAGCTATCACAGCCACTATGGGGCGAATAGAAACTGGAACGTGTCGAGGATGTCCAGTTTCATCAACGGTGCCGTGATACAGCCGGGCCAGAAGTGGTCGATCAACAAGACGGCCGGAAATCGAAATGATACAACTGCAAAAACAGTCGGATGGAAGAAAGCCGCAGGAATCGAGAATGGCGGATATACCCAGCAGGTGGGGGGAGGCGTTTGCCAGCTTGGCAGCACGACGTTTAACGCTGCGATAAGAGCGGGGATTACCATCGTTTCCGCTACCCACCACACGATACCGTCCGATTATGTACCGCTTGGCCTGGACGCTACGTTAAGCTCGCCCACGCCTGATCTGATTCTGAAAAATGACAACACAAAGCCGGTCTATATTGTTTCGTATGTTAATCCGAAGGATCAGAACGTTACGGTTGAAGTCTACGGACAGCTGCCAGTAGATCCTATTTACGGCCAGGTTATGTATGATTTTACATCGAATAACAAAGGAACCCGATACGGCACACCAACCGTGAAAAAAATCTATAATGCAACAGTCGCGCGCGATGATACAGTACTGTATGCAGAGCATCCGGTATATGTTTATGCAAAACCGCGTGCCGGAACAGAAATCCAGACGTATAAACATATCTATTCGCTTGACGGCACGGCGCTTTGCGATCCGATTCCTTATGAACATCACAAATACCCGGTGATAAACGGCATTACCTATGTGTTTGGTTCCGATCCAGCTCAAGTAACGCCGACCCCAACGCCAACGCCAACGCCGACCCCAACCCTAACGCCAACACCAACACCAGCGCCGACGCCAGCCGCATAGCCATTAAGCTTTTATTAACCAGAAACGTCGGCAGCTAGCTTGCCAATATGTCACCAAAAGAATATCATTATAAGTATACAAATCAAGAAAATGCCTGATTGCGACAGTTTGAGTATAGGTCTAGAGGATTCGTGTTTATGTTCATCCTTAATGACTTGAAATGGATTTTTGTGAGTCCTTCAAAATTTTTCCGGAATATGCTATGGAAGCTATGTTGATCCAACGAATAGTTTTACTAGTAAATGGAGGGATTATGATGATGAACAAATTGGCTATTGCATTACAACTGGAAATTGATGGCGAGCAGTATTATCTGAAACAAGCCGATCTGAATAAAGGAAATGTCATGAGCCAGGCTTTTCATCTGCTGGCCGATGCCGAAAAACAGCATGCGAAATTACTAAGAAGCAAATTATCCGGCGAAGATAGTCAATGGGCTGATGACCTGATTTCTGCAGGCCCCATCAATTTGTTTGTTGAAAAAGCTGATTTCAAACGGAGTGCAGAAGTTATTCCTGGCCAGCTTGAGGTTTACGTTGCGGCACTCGAAATGGAACAGAAAAGCATCGATCTTTACCAGGAAATGCTGGCCGAAGCAAAAGATGAAAAAACCAGGCAATTCATGCAGTTTTTACTTGATCAGGAACATGTCCATTATGACTTGTTTGATGAACTGGCAACATTGCTGAGACGGCCGAGAGACTGGGTGGAAAACGCGGAATTTGGCTCTCGTATTGATTATTAACCCCGGATCCGGCAAGAGGGGGGACGGCTCATGTCTCTTAACCTGCTGATCGGCGGCGCAGCCGGACAGGGCATTGATACAACAGCTGCAATGTTTGAAAAACTGTTAAAACGGGCTGGCTATTTTGTTTTCACCAGTAAGGATTTTATGTCTCGCGTACGCGGCGGCCATAATTTCACATTGATCCGATTCGGTTCAAACCCCATAACATCCCATAGTTACCATCTTGATGCTTTAATTGCATTGAATGAGGAAACCATTTTGTTGCACCAGGATCAGCTATCGGACCAAGGCGTGATCTTATGCGACAGCTCGCTGGATTCTCACGATTGGCGAACCATCAGGATCGATATGCAAAAAATCGCAGCCGAGCTCGGTAATCCTCGTGTTGCAGGCAGTGTAGCGGTTGGGGCGATGCTGGGCTTATTTGGCCTGGATTTAACCCATATCCAGTCAATACTCCCCAGTTTTGTTAAGGAACCGTCTGTCAAGGCTAACCTGAATGCGGTTGAAGCTGGCTTCAAGGCTGTGAAAAAGCATTTTGACAGCGAGCCGGGACAGTTCAGCCAATGGATGACTGTTTCAGGCAACCAGGCTTTGGCCCTGGGCGCATTGGCAGCTGGAATGAGGTTTTATTCGGCATACCCAATGTCGCCATCAACGAGTATCTTGGAATATCTTGCCGATAAAAGCAATTTGTGTGGTGTTGTTGTGGAACAGGCTGAGGATGAGATTGCTGCGGTCAACATGGCCATTGGCGCTTCCTTCGCCGGGGTGCGTTCAATGACCGGCACTTCAGGCGGCGGATTTTGCTTGATGGCGGAGGCTCTGGGATTGGCCGGCATGACGGAAGTCCCCCTGGTAATTGTGGTTGCCCAGCGACCTGGGCCCGCTACAGGCCTGCCGACCCGAACCGAGCAAGGCGACCTGAAATTCGTTATTTCCGCTGCCCAAGGGGAATTCCCCAGAATGGTCATTGCCTTGCGCGACCACCAGGATGCTTATGACCAGACGATTCGGGCCTTTGATATTGCCGGGCGTTATCGGATTCCCGTTATCTTGCTCAGTGACCAGTTCCTGGCTGACGCATCATCGACCATTGAACCGTTCAAAGTGGCGATGCCAGATGTCCGGCAGGATGATCCGGCCCTTGATGATAGCCAGCTGCCCGCTGAAAGCGAATACCTGAGCTACCGTTTGACCGGGGATGGCATTTCACCGAGATTGTTCCCTGGCAACCCGGATCATTTTGTTGCGGCAGACAGTGACGAACACGATGAAACCGGTGTGATAACCGAATCCGCCGAGGTCAGGCGCCAGATGACTGACAAGCGCATGCGCAAGCTGGAAAAGTTGAAAAAGGAATTGCAGGAACCTGAATTGATCGGGGCGGAAACCGGCAAGAATCTGCTGATCGGCTGGGGTTCGATGCGGGGGCCGCTTTGTGAAGCAATCGCGCTTTTAAACGAGGAACAACCTGGGACATACGGTGCTCTGGTGTTCGGCGATGTTTTCCCGCTTCCGGTCAACCGTGTTCAGAAATTGGCTAAAACGGCTAAACGAATCATCAATGTCGAACAGAATGCTACCGGCCAGCTGGCTGGACTGGTCCGGGAATATACCGGCATTCAATGCCAGGCCAGTATTCTGAAGTACGATGGACGGCAATTGACTGGTGAAGAAATAGCCGCCAAGATCAAGGAGGGCTTCAAATGATGGCAAGCCCAAAAATACCTGGTAAATTTCAGACCTATGCGACAGCCTGGTGCCCTGGCTGTGGAAACTTCAGCATCTTGCCCTGCCTAAAGCGCGCCCTCGATGAAATGGGCAAGGATCCGCATGAGGTGCTCATGGTTGCCGGTATCGGCCAGGCGGCAAAAATACCCCAGTATATCAGTGCCAACAGCTTCTGCGGTCTGCATGGGCGGGCTTTGCCAGTTGCTGTCGCGGCCAAGATCGCCAATGAGCGCCTGACTGTTATCGTCAGTACGGGTGATGGTGATTCTTATGGTGAAGGGGGCAATCATTTCATCCATAATATTCGCCGGAACGTCGACATCACCCATTTTGTTCATGACAACCAGATCTATGGACTCACTAAGGGACAGGCATCGCCGACAACTGAAGTCGGGCATATGACAGATGCTCAGCCATCAGGTTGCATCAATATGCCGCTCAATCCAGTTCTTTTAGCCCTGGCGATGGGTGCTGGATTTGTTGCCCGTGCATTCAGCGGGGATCAGGAACAGCTTGTATCGATCATGAAACAAGCCATTACTTACCGGGGATACGCTTTAGTGGACATTCTCCAGCCGTGCGTGAGCTTTAACAAAGTCAACACTTTTGCCAATTACTCCGGCAGAGTCTATCATTTGCCGGATGGATATGATTCATCCAATAAGCTAACCGCAATCAATGCGGCATTAGAATTTGGTGAAAAAATTCCAACAGGCATATTCTACAATGTTGCGCAGCCAACGTTTCACGACAAGCATGCCTTATTGGCCGAAGGCATAACGCTAGTGCTGCGAAATACCAACCGCCAGGCCATACGGGATCTGATTGCTAAACTGATCTGAAAGGAACACAACAACTATTTTAAAAGGAGGATACGATTATGCTATGGAAATGTTCAGTTTGCGGATTTATTCACGAAGGCAGCGAAGCACCGGAAAAGTGTCCTAAATGCGGAAATCCCAAGGAAAAGTTCGGTGCCATGTCTGAAGAAGATGCCAAGAAAATCATAGCTTCTGACCGAACCAATGACATTCATATGGAAATCATCAAACTGGCGATGAAAATCAAGAACCTCGCCAAGGAAGGCATCGAAATCAATCTTGACCCGCCATGTGTCGCTTTGTTTAAACAGGCGCATGAAGAAGCTTGGATTATCAAGCAAAGAAGTAAAGCTGAAATCGCCGGCCATGTCAGCAGAGGCAAATGGTAATTAGAAAAGCCGCTCCGGTTTTTTTGATTCTGCTGTTGATCATGGTAATGGTTTTATCGGGCTGCTCGGAGAATCAAGCCCTTGTGACGGCTGAATTGGGTGGAACATTCACCATCGGCATCGGCCAGCGTGCTCAAATATCCGGAGAAGACATGACCATCACTTTTCACGAAATTATCGGCGATAGCCGCTGCCCGAAAAATGTGACCTGCATTTGGGCAGGTGTCATCAGCAGCCGCATTACGATTGCCTACAAGGGGGTTGACTATGATATTGCCTTGAACCAGCCAGGACTGACTGATGTGGCTAGGGAAATTTTTTCCGGGTATACGCTGACTTACAACTTCACGCCCTATCCGGTTGCGGGTGAAGAGATATCGCCCAAGGCGTATCGGCTGACCATGACTGTTTCCCGGTAAATAACTTGTAATTCGCCAGAAGGGCTTGATGTTATGTACGATCAGTACTCACATCAAGCCCTTTTTTGATCAGCCTTACCGGTAATGCATCTGGAAAAATAAACTAAAAACCACAACAGGCATGTTCTCATAATTACAACGAGAATTAATTTGCCCATGCTAGAATAGCTTAAAAGTAAAAATGACTTTGATCAAAGGTAGGATTCATCGATGAATTATGTTTTGGGCATCGATATCGGCACTACAGCCATTAAGGCCGCATTATTCGATGAAAACGGTTTCATTCAGGGAAGCGCAACCAAAGAGTATGAATTAATTGCCTTGCCAACCGGGGAAATCGAACAAAACTTTGAAGTTTACGAAAAAGCCTTTAAGGATGCGATATCGGGTGCCATTGCCATGTCAGGGGCAGCACATGAAGATGTCGTTTGCCTTGGAATCTCTGCAACCGGGGAAACGATCCTGTTCATCGACGAAGAGGACAAGCCCTTGAGGAAGGTCATCACCTGGCTGGATAATCGGGCCGTTGAAGAGGCAGCGTATTTAAATTCATGTTTTAACCGTAAAGAATTTTTGCAAAGAACCGGATGGTCGACTGTGCATCCTGGTACACCCGCAGCAAAAATCTTGTGGGTGAAGCGGCATGAGCCTGATATTTTCAGAAAATCCCAAAAGATTGTCCTGATCAAAGACTATTTCATTTTCCGTTTAACCGGCAAGTACGTTTCGGAAGATTCTTTAATGTGCGATTCCATGTATTGGGATATGGGGAATCGCCAATATTGGCCGGAAATGCTGGAAAAACTTGATGTAATCGCGGAAATGCTTCCTGAAGTCTGCCAGCCGGGTATGGAGCTTGATACGGTTACACCAGAGGCCGCTGCAGAATTTGGTCTGAATACCCAAATGAGAATTAACGTTGGAGGAATGGATCAAGCCTGCGGTGCCATCGGTGCGGGCAATATCAGGTCCGGCATGCTTTCAGAGAGCACAGGCTCCGCCCTTGTGGCATTGTCGATCGTTGACGAGTTTGTAGTTGACCAAAACGGCATCGTTCCTACCTTTGCTGCCGGAATACCTGGCCAATATATGTTGCATACTTTTTCAACGGGCGCCATCGTAATGAAATGGTTCAGGGACGAGTTTTGCCTTATGGAAAAGAGTGTCGGAGCGTTAACCGGAATAAATTCCTATGCCCTTATCGACAAAGAGGTCGAGATGGTAGAAGCCGGCAGCGACGGACTGATCATGCTGCCATATTTGCATGGCAAAGGAGCGCCGGATCTGAACGAAAAGGCAAAAGGCGTGTTTTTTGGCATTACGTCTGCGCATACGAAAAGGCATTTTTCCAGAGCAATAATGGAGGGCATCGCGATGACGCTCAGGCGAATGCTGGAAGGGACAGAAGCGCTCGGCATCAAGGTCCGGGAAATCCGGTCGCTGGGCGGTGGCGCTAAAAGTTCAGCCTGGTGCCAGATTAAGGCGGATGTCCTTGGCCTGCCTGTAAAGGTCATCAAGGATTCTGAAAGTGCCCCTTGTATGGGCGCTGCCATCTTGGCCGGCGTCGCCAATGGAATGTGGCCTTCTGTCGGACACGCTGTGGATCGATTCGTGCTATTCGAAAAAACCTGCTTCCCCAATCCGAAATTGAAGGAAGTGTATGAATCCGCTTTTAAAAAATTTAAAGAATTAGATAATCGAGTCAGTGATATTTTTTAAGTAATCTGCTTGGAGAACAAAAATGAATAATCGCACCAACCTCAATCGGAATCTTGCCATTGCTTTTTGCTGCCTGGCTTTGTTTACCTCAGGCTTGGCCTTATCCCTCAGCGGGATCTTGCTGCCGGGCATCTCTTTTAGTTTCCAGCTTTCAACTTGGGAATCTGGTATTTTTCTTTCATTTAATTTTGCCGGATATATGACTCTATTAATAATCGGTGGCATTCTCGCAGAAAAAATCGGTAAAAAGAAAACCATTTCAATAGCTATTATAGGTGCCTTGATTGCCGCTCTTGCAATTGTCTGGTCAAACGGACTCTGGCAAGCTGCCGCGATGACCTTCCTGTTGGCAGGATGTGCCGGAATCCTTGAGAGTATGGGATGTGCCCTGATTTCTGAAATTAATCCGTCCCGTTCGCATTTCCTGGTCAATCTGGCTATGGGATCAATGGCTGTCGGGTATTTATCTGCCGCGCTCTTTTCAAGCGCTTTCCTGTCTCTCGGACTGAACTGGCGAATGGTCTATGCCGCTGTGATTTTAATCTTGATGCTTGACTTATTATTTTTGCGTGCAGCTAGATTGGATAACAAAAAAGAAACCGTCAAAAAGCTTGATATTCATGAGAAAAGAACAATTTGGCTTAATAAATATTTTATCTTGGGCTGCATTTGCATGCTTCTTTATACGGGTATCGAGGTCACATTTTTTAGTTGGCTGACGACCTATTTTGTATTGGAAGTAAAAGTGATTCACGCTGTATCACTTTTAATAGTCGGGTTCTTCTATCTTTCGATGGTTCTCGGCAGAATAATTTACGGATTTTTGATCCGAAGATTTAAAGCCGTGAATATTGCTGTGCTGAGTTGTTTTGTGACAGCGCCATTGATTATTGCCGTGATGCATGCAGGAATTTCCGGGCCGATTTATTTGGCGATATTTTTGCTGGGCATATCGTTTTCTGGGATTTCACCTTTTATTATTGCAGCAACAGGTCAGATCGGTTCACGAGATTCATCCTATTCAGCCATTATGGGAAGCGGAGGGATTGGAACCATTATTATTCCAGCGTTAGTCGGTTTTACAGGTGATCTAATTAACATACGGACAGCCATTTCTTGCCTGGCGCCGCTGATGGTTTTAATTGCCTGCATATTGCTATTGGGAATAAAACCAATTTGTTCCCATAATTACAATAGAAAAGAATCAGAAATGGTAAAATAAATCAAACGCATCAATAATTCTCGTAAGAAGCCTTCAAATCATTCAGAAAATTTTATTTTAAAAACCTGAATAGGCATCCTAGCTATGTTCCTGCAATGATCCTGGTACAACAGTGAAAACTGCTTTAAATGATTTATCAAAACAATAGTCATATTAAACAGGAGGAAATTTATGAACGGCATAAAAATTGAGTTGCTTGAGGAAGTTGCCCGTGCTTCGAGGATGTTGTATGAACAGGGACTTTCTCCAACGGCTGATTCAGGCGACGTCAGTTTAAGGGATCCGGAAACGGGCTATATCTATATCACCGGCGGCCCGATAGGAAAAGATGAAGAGATATTCAATCTGTCGGATTGTATTGCCAAGGATATGTGCGTATTGGATATCAATGGTAAACGCATCCTGGAAAACGAAAATTATCCGACGATGGAACACCCCATGCATCTGGCGGTTTATCGCGCACGTCCGGAGGTCAATGCGGTTTTCCATTCTCATGCGCAGTGGTCAGGGGTTTTTGCCATTACCGGAAAAACGATTCCCAACGTACTGGTTGAACAGTTTGTACGCCTCGGCGGCGATATCCGCTGCACCGGCCCTATCGCTGCAGGTTCGGAATCATTAGGCGATGAGGTTGTTAGAACACTTGGATCCCGAAATGCAGCAATCATGCGGCACCACGGAGCGATTGCCGTCGGAACGACCGTGCAAAAAGCCATTCAAAATGCCATCTATCTTGAAAATGCGGCCAAAAAATGCATTTTTGCAATGCTGATGGGTGGAGTTGAGACGATCGATCGGCTAGAAGACGTCGTTGACGAGAAGTTCATCGCAAGTGGAAAAGGCGTATAACCTGAAACGTTTTTTAAAAGGGGTACAGAATGAAACAAGCTGACCTGATAGTAATGCTGACGAATAAGGATCTGACAGTTCCAGAGTCTTTGCAGATCTTTGCCAGCGCAAAGGATGCACCCGTGGGAAATTGGGGTTTTAAAAATGTTGGCATACCCGATAATGAGATGAAGAGGCTTGCATCGGCCCTGAAAGATGCGGGTAAGATGACTTTTTTTGAGGTGCTGGAAAATGAAGAAAAGAAAAGCATTAGTCTTGGCAATGGTCCTTTCTATCACAGCCTGTGGAAACACAAATGCGGTGGAAAGCTCACAGGGCACTTCCAGCCAAAGCACCGAATCCCAAGGAAAAACAAAAGAGTATTTAATCGGAGTTACAACATTTATGGATGCCGAACAAGCTGCCGCCGAGTTCAAGGTCGGTATGGAGGCTGCAGCAAAAGACTTGTCCAAAGATGGATTAGTCGTGACTTTGACCAGTTTTGACTCGGCTGGTGATGCCTCCAAACAAGTTTCCGGATTGGAAAATTTTATTTCCAAGCAAGTTGATGCCATGTGCTTCTCCGCGATCGATGCGGATGCTGTAGTCCCGATTGTCAATGAAGCCCGCGCTGCCGGCATCAAGGTGGTTTCGTTTGATCAAAAAATCAACACGGAGACCGATGCCCAGGTCACCATCGATAATCCGGCTGTAGGCTCATTAATGGCGGAAACCCTGGCCAAATTACTAAACTATAAAGGAAAAGTATTTGTTATAACCACACCGCCTGAAGTCATAGCGTGCATAGAGCGAAGCGATGCTGCCATAAAGGTTTTTGAGGGTTACGGGATGACGGTTGTTCAGGCCATGTCTGATTCGCCAACAAGAGATAAACATATGACTCTTGTTGAGAACGCCCTTCAAGCTAATCCGGATATTGTCGGCATGATTGGAATCGATACTGACACGACGCTGGGGGAGGTTCTCGCGTGCAAAGCTCAGGGCAAAAATGACATTATTGTTGTTGGCCCGGATATCACCCCCGAATCCAGAGAAGTGCTAGTCAAAAATGAACAGCTGAAAGCCATGATTGACACCTTGCATTATGATCTTGGCTATCAGGCAATCGTCGCCACAGTTAAGTCTCTGAACGGGGAAAAAGTTGAGCCTGTCATATTAAAAGAATTTAAAGTCGAAACACCAGATAGCACCAAATAACAGCTTGAAAATCGGTAATGATCTATACCTGGCAACTTAATTGACCACGATATATAGGGTAAACAGATCATCATGTTTACCCTATATATTTGAGGTGAAACAGGAGGGCTTTATGGAGAAATTGGAGATTGGCCGTTTTGCGGGAATGAATATGCATTATTCCTATTATGGCTTCAATTATTTTTTGGATGCCATGGTCAAATATCAAGTGAAAAATATTGAGATTTGGGCCGGTAATCCGCATTTGTATCCTGAGGATCTGACCATCAATGATATTCGCAAGATGCGTAAAGATATTGAAGGCCGCGGCCTCAACCTGGTCTGTTATACGCCAGAAACCCTTTTTTATCCGATCAATCTGGCATTAGATCAAGAAAACGGAAGACAGCGCAGCATCCGGTATTGCATCAAACACCTTGAAACCGCTTCAGAACTCGGGGCGCCATATATGCTCATCACTGCCGGGAGGGGTTATTATAACGAAGATATAAAAGAAGCCTGGAAACGTTCGTCAGACGCGCTTTCAATAATCGCCAGACAGGCGGAGGAGTTGGGTGTGGTCCTTCTTCTCGAAGCACTGCAATATGAAGAATCAAATATCGTGACCAGTATACCGACCATCAAGAAAATGCTTGCGGAAGTTAATTCGCCATTTATGCAGACGATGATCGATACCGTGCAGATGACCGTCGCTGGCGAGACAATTGACCAGTACTTTGCTGAATTGGGTGATTCTATCCGGCATGTGCACTTTACTGAAGGCGCACCGGCAGGCCATCTCACGTGGGGCGACGGTAATTTGCCAATGAAGCAATTCATTCGCGAATTCGAAAAAAACAACTATGAAGGCTACCTTACCTTGGAGATTGGACCCTATTGGGTTAATCCGGATAAAGCAATTGAGCAAGCCTTGAAACTAATCCGTGAGAATCTCTAATCGAGGAGATCGCCTATGAAAATATCATTGCTTTCAAATTTGTTTGCAAATTTTCCACTTGAAAAAGCATTCGAGATTATATCTGCCCAAGGCTACGATGGGATAGAAATCTGGGGCGGCAGACCTCATGGGTATACTTTCGATATGGATGAGGAACATGTTGAAAATATCTTGAAGTGGAAAGAAATATACAACCTTGAAGTATCCATGTATACGCCGGAAGTCCTTTTGTATCCTTACAACCTCTCTTCCTTTGATGCCAAAGAACGGCGGGAGACCGTTTCATATTTAAAGCATTCAGTAAAAACAGCCTCGTGTATCGGATGCCACAGAATGCAGATTACAACCGGCCACTGCGGATTTTACACCGATAAGCGCAAAGCTTGGGACTGGCTTACGCAAGGGGTGCAGGAACTTGCCGAAGCGGCGGAAAAAGCAGGCGTTGATTTAATTCTGGAAGGGTTGTCTCAAATGGAAGGCAACATGGTTCTGAGATGCGACGAGATTGCCGAGCTGATTGAAAGGGTCGGCAGCCCAAGGGTTAAAGGCATGATCGACATGGTAACGCCGATGCTCATGTGCGAAACCTTTTCTGAGTATTTTGTCAAACTTGGCGATAAAATGGACTATATCCATTGCATTGATTCAGACAGTGTTTCGTTCGATCATATGTATCCAGGTTCCGGGACAATCCCCTTTGAAGAAGCGTTGGCACTGATCATGAGCTATGGTTATAATGGTTGGCTTTCTTGTGAATTGCTTTCCCCCAGAAGCCCTGAGCTTTGGTCTCATAGATATATTAACTTGCTGAAAAGCTCGCTAAAAAAAGCGGAAGCCTTAGTCAGAAACAAATAGGCCGATGTGCCCTTTTTTACAATGAATCAATTGGAAAACCGATTAAACTGAACCTATAAAAAATTCATGTTCAATTCAGGAGGAACAAATGCTGAAATTCGACGAAAAGAAATATTTAAACGAAATGAATGGTGCATTTCAAAATAATGAAGTGCTTGAAAACTGTGCCGATGCATTAAAGCAGAAGGGATTCGACAACATCTATTTGATCGGATCAGGAGGGACGGTTGCCATGGCTTCACCTCTGGAATATCTGTTGAAAACATATTCCGATTATGAAGTTCATTTAGAGATTGCCGCTGAACTGTTGCTGATCGAGCCGAAACGGCTGAATGGGAATTCCATTTGTATTTTTGCCTCGAAAAGTGGGGATACGCCGGAAACCGTTGCCGCTGCAAAATATTGCCGAGAAAAAGGAGCCACTAATATTGCTTTTGTTGCCAAAGGCGGCACTCCACTGGTGGCCGAATGCGATTATGTTTTCATCAATAAGGTGGAAGATGACAACTTTGTTGATTCCCATACTTTCCAAACGCTGCCTTTCATTTTAAAGCTGATTAATCCGGCCGGTTTTGATTACCCCTCTTTTGTTGCGCAACTTAAAACACTGCCTGAACAATTAATCAGGATAAGAGGGCAATTCGAGTCTGAAGCAAGCGACTTTGCCAAACGGAATAAAGACGTCAATTATCATATGCTAATTGGAAGCGGCAGTTTGTGGGGAGTCACCTATGGCTACGCGATGTGTGTTTTAGAAGAAATGCAGTGGATCCATGGCAAATCAATTCATGCCGCAGAATTTTTCCATGGCACGCTCGAATTAGTTGAGCAAAACACGAGCATCATTTTGCTGAAAGGTGAAGATGAAACCCGCCCGCTGATGGAACGGGCTGAACGATTTGTCAAGTCTATCAGCCAAGAGGTTACCGTGCTTGATACAAAATCGGTCACTCTCGATGGCATCGAAGAGCAATATCGAAAGTATCTTTCCCCCTTGGTCGTTAACGCAATGCTGGATAGGATCAGCGTCAATCTTGAAAAAGAGAGAGACCATTCATTGTCCTTGCGAAGGTATTATCGGCAAATTAAATATTGAGGAACAATTGAAGGACGATTCATTCTTTTCAAGAATAAATTTTGGAGGTAAAACATGTCTGCAACATTTAATGTCAATAAGCCCATTATCGCATTACTGCACATCCGCGCTCTGCCAGGGGATCCCAGGTATGGCAGGGAAGGGAATATGAAAGAAGTTGTTCAAATCGCAAGGAACGATCTTCATAGCTTGCAAGAAGGTGGTGTTGACGCTATTTTGTTTGCCAATGAGTTCAGCCTGCCTTATCAGAAAAAATTGAGCCATGTAACAACATCTGCAATGGCGCGGATCATTGGCGAACTGATGCCTGAGATAAAAATACCCTTTGGCATACATGCGATTGCGGATCCGATGGCAACAATCGATCTTGCGGCTGCAACAGGTGCTTCGTTTGTCAGGAGCTTGTTTTCCGGCGTTTTTGTTGGCGAATATGGGTTGCATGACACCGACATAGCAACGACAATACGACGAAAAGATGAATTGGGATTATACGATCTGAAAATGTTCTATTTCCTGAATTCCGAATCAGAAGTTGAGGTCAACGACCGGAATCCGCAAACGGTTGCCCGCTCCCTGGTATTTCATTGCCAGCCGGATGGGCTTTGCGTATCTGGTCTGGGCGCAGGTCTTGAAACCAGCAAAGAAGCCTTGATCAATGTAAAAAAAGCGGCCGGCAATACCCCTGTGTTCTGCAATACTGGCTGCAATGAAAATAATGTCAAAGAAATGCTAGCTGTTTCCGACGGCGCATTTGTTGGCACCACGTTCAAATATAATGGCATTTTTGATAACCAGATCGATCCGATCAGAGTCATCAATTTCATGAAAGTCGTTAAAGAATACAGAGAATCAATCAGCTAAAAACAGCAGGAGGTTGCAGATGAAATCATATTTCATGGGAATCGATATCGGCACCTTCGAGAGCAAAGGTGTTTTAATCGACGAGTCCTTTGAACTGGTAACTTCTTTTGCAGTCAAACATGAACTGGAGAATCCTCGTGCCAATTTTTATGAACATGACGCTGAAAAGGTTTGGTGGAATGATTTTTGCGAGATTTCCAAAACCTTGATCAAACAGTCGGGCGTTGACAATTCCAGGATCCGGTGCGTGGGCGCAAGCACATTGGGCGGCGACTGCCTGCCGGTTGATGGTGCTTGCCGGCCGTTGCGAAAAGCGATCCTATATGGGATAGACTCGCGGGCTGAAAAGGAAATTGAGTATTTAAACGGGTATTATGGAGAGGAGTGCATCAATGCGTTTTTAGGGCGGCCATTTTGCTCGCAAGATGTAGCTCCCAAAATCCTTTGGATCAAAAATAATGAACCTGATGTTTATAAGAATACTTATAAATTTTTGACCGGATCATCTTACATAACCGCAAAACTGACAGGAAAGTATGTTGTTGACAGATTTTTAGGGTTATCCTCTTTTTTGCCGCTCTATAATAAAGACGGTTTGGTCAATGGCGATTACTGCAGGGATTTTTGCCTTCCTGAGCAATTAGCCGAGTGCAGGAATACTGCGGATGTCGTTGGACAGGTTACAGCTGCTGCAGCTTCCGAAACGGGTTTGGCAATTGGCACACCCGTGATAACCGGCACGGATGATTCCGGCGCCGAAGCCATTAGCGTTGGTATTTTACAACCAGGCGACACGATGATCATGTTGGGATCTTCACTCTTTTTAATCTGCGTCGCGAATAAAACAGTACAGGATGAGCGGATATGGAGCGATGTCTATATAGCGCCTCAAACCTATAGTTTACTTGGCGGGACAAACGCTGCGGGCACATTGACGCGCTGGTTCAGAGACAATATCTATTTTGACTGTCTGGATGAGGAAGCAAAAACAGGCGTAAATGCTTTTGAACTGATGTTAAAAGAGCTGAGTTCAATCCCTGCAGGCTCTGACGGCTTGATTACGCTGCCTTACTTTGCGGGAGAGCGAACGCCGATCAATGATCCACATGCCAGGGGATTGGTATTCGGATTAAAAATCCGGCATACCCGCCATCATCTTTACAAATCTGCATTGGAGGCAGTCGGATACAGCATTTCTCAACATCTGGACATCTTCAAGGAAAACGGGGTAGAACTGCAAAACTTTGTTGCTGTTGGCGGCGGAAGCAAGAATAAACCATGGTTGCAGATGATTGCTGATATTATCGGATATCCCGTTAAAACGACAAAGATTTCCATTGGCGCATCCTATGGCGATGCCTTGATGGCGGCAATTGGCGCTGGCTTTATTAATAGTTTTTCAGATTTGCAGGATATCATCAAACCAGATATGGTTTTTCAACCCGATTTGGCTAACCATGAAACCTATAAGCAATACCGTTCGATTTTTGATAGCTTGTATCAATCGACCAAAGACCTGATGCATAAGATGCCGGGGTAATTTGGCAATTCAAGTTTATGACGATGACCTGATTCTTGTTTGGGAAAAGAAGGAAGTATAATGTTAAAAGTACTTGGTTTAGGCGACAATATTGTTGATCGCTATGTTCATAAGAAAATGCTGTTTCCAGGTGGGAATGCTTATAATTTTGCAATATTCTCAAAATTGCTCGGCGCCGATTCATCATATATGGGCGTTTTTGGCAACGATGAAAATACGATGCTTTTGCAAAAACCGTTAAATCATTTTCACATTGATTATGCTAAATGCCAATATGCGGAAGCAGAAAATGGCTATACTGAAGTTGAATTGATTCATGGCGACCGGGTCATCAGCGAGGGGAATCGGGGAGGCGCAACCCGCACTGCCCCCTTGATCATCGAAGATGAAGATATCAGATATATCCGTGGGTTTGATCTGGTACATTCGAGTTGCTACAGTTTTCTGGAAGATCAACTAAAAAAGATTGCCCATGCAGGCCCTGAATTATCTTTCGATTTTTCGGATTGCTTTGAAGAGGCTTATCTTGAAAAAATCTGTCCGATCCTAAGCTTCGGATTCTTTTCCTGCGGACATCTCGACCTTGAAAAAACGAAAGAGCTACTGATCAAATCTTGCCGGTTTGGCTGCAGGATCTCAGTAGCTACGTTAGGGAAAAAAGGGGCATTAGTCTACAACAAGGGAAAATTTTATGAAAAAGCATCATATGGATTAACCGTCCCGGTTGTCGATACCATGGGTGCGGGAGATAGTTTCATTACCGCCTTTCTTTTGGAATATATGGCCGGCTTGAGGCAAATAGAACATGAACGCGATAATGGCAATGATATTTTTGAAAAATCGGCGAAAGAAGACTTCATTGATCGTTTAACTGCTTATAGCATGGCCTGCGGTCATCTGTTTGCAGCGAAGAACTGCAGGATTGAAGGTACTTTCGGTTTCGGATCAAGTTATTGAATGTTTAGATATATTAATAAGATAAGAAGGTGATATTATGGTCATAGATATGCATATCCATCCACTGCTTTGGGCTCCGGTTTGTGAAGACCCAGCAGAGGTTTCTTTCAGAAAAGAAAATTTTGGCCTCTATAAAGCTGGAGCCGTGCCAATAAATCTGACACTTTCACAAATGGATGAATGCGGCATTGATCAAAGCGTGCTATTGCCTCTCGATTTATCTTCAAAATATAACAAGTCATTTGTTACTAATAAAGAAATTAAAAAATTAGTGGATTTTGCTCCCAAACGGTTGATCGGATTTGCCAGTATTGACCCATTCGATAAAGATGCCGTAGACAAATTGGAAATCGCTTTTAGAGATTTAAATTTGGCAGGACTAAAATTGAATCCTTCAAAACAGTCGTTTTATCCTGGCGATGAGCGGCTCAGGCCAATTTACAACAAATGTATTGCCTATAACAAGCCGATCATCTTTCATGCCGGCATGAGTTGGGAACCTGATGCGCTTGCGGTATATTCGCAGCCTGTACAGTTTGAACAGGTGGCCTACTATTATCCGAAACTCCGAATTTGCCTTTCTCATTTTGGTTGGCCCTGGATCTATGAAACCATCATGTTGTTGCTAAAATATCCGAACGTTTATGCCGATACTTCACTGACCTATCTGGACTCTCCGGAGGAATTTATCCATCATGTTTTCACGCAAAATATGGGGCAGTATTGGTTGGACAGGAATATTAACAAAAAAGTGATGTTCGGATCAAATTACCCTCGCTTCAGGCCGGACAAAATGAAACAGGCTGTAGAAAAACTGCCGGTACGGGAAACAACTCTTCAAGATATATTTGCGAATAATTTCCAGCGATTTATGGGCAGTGAGGTTTTATGATGATAAAATTGACGAGTTTTACCATACAAACATCTTCAGAGGTCCAGTTAATCAAGATAACGGATCAATTGAAAAACTTCGTAAGAGAGTCTGGAGTTGAAAACGGGTTTGCCGCTGTTATTACCGCACATACGACGACTGGAATCATGGTTAATGAAGGGCTTGACTGCCTCGAGATCGATATCCAAGAAACCCTTGAAAAACTGATTCCAGATCGAAGTGATTATGCTCATTCTCATTTTTTACCTTCATATGGCCAGATCGGTGACAATGCCACCGGCCATTTGAAATCAATGCTTGTCGGGAATAGTTGCCTGCAGATCATCAAAGATGGCGAGTTGCTGTTAGGCAGCGCTCAGGATATTTATTTTGCTGAGTTTGACGGACAACAGCTGCGAACGGTATTGATGCAAATCATCGGTGAATAAGTGGATGAAGGGGCATAGGGATGCGTGTAATATCTGTTGGCGATAGTTGCATTGACTTATACGAACGGTTGGACATCTGGTATCCAACAGGAAATTGTGTTGATTTTGCCGTTAATCTTCGCAAATTTGGAGTTGAGACTGCGATTATTACGGCCGCAGGCAACGATCAATATGGTGAAGCGATTATCGATGCATTAAAAAGGTATCATGTTGACATTTCACATGTGCATCGAGATGCCGGACAGACTGCCGTCACCCAAATGGACATGAACGGCAATGACAGAGTCCATCTCGAATGGAATGAAGGCGTATTGGCCAATTTTTCGCTTGCCAGGGGGGATATTGAATATATCGGCAGATTCGATTTGCTCCATACGGTTTTGTGGGGCAAGATCGACCAACACTTGCAAGCCTTCAAGCAAAAAGGCTTATCGATCGTTTATGATTTTTGCCTGGAGCGTGATAAAGAAAAAGTTAAAAACATCTTGCCCCATGTGAATTATGCATTTTTTTCATATGACAGGAAAGATCAGTCTATTCAGGATTTTTTACAATGGGCTTATTCCTTTGGGCTTGATGTTGCCATTGCAACGCTTGGTGAAAACGGAAGCCTTGCTTATGACGGGAAGATGTACTATGAACAAGGAATTGTTCCGGTGAAGGTTAAGAACACGGTGGGTGCCGGAGACTCTTTTATTGCAGGTTACGTTTATGGATTGTCCAGGCGCGCGTCAATACAGGAATGCTTGCAATTTGGCGCGGAAATTGCGGCTCAAGTGATTCAGAAATTTGAACCCTTTTAATTCAATTCTTGACTTGAAGTACGCTCAAGATGTTATTCTCTCCTGGATAGAAGTGATAAAATAGGGTTATGAGATAGGCAAACTTTACGAAGCCAGAATGCCTGATCACCTATTTTTCGCGTCACGGCAACAACGCGGCATAAAAGCGGCAGCCAGGAGGGAAAGCATGCAATATCGGGAATTAGGACGAACAGGGATCAAGGTCAGCGAGATTGGCATTGGCGGGGAAGGCTTTGAAAACAAAAACTATTCCGACTGCGAAGCGATCATCGACTGCGCCATGAAAAATGGAATTAATTTTTTCGATCTATACAACTCAAACCCGGATGTCCGCGCCAATGTTGGAAAGGCTCTGAGCCGCTATCCGCGTGACCGCTTTGTGATCGAAGGCCATTTGTGTTCGATGTGGGAGAACGGGCAGTACCGCAGAACAAGGAACATCAACGAAGTCATGACCGCATACGAGGACTTTTTGAACCTGATGCAGCTAAACCATGTGGACGTCGGCATGATCCACTATGTGGACGATGAACAGGACTTTGACGGCATCTTTCATGGCGAGATCATCGAGTACGCAAAAAAACTGAAGGCCGATGGGGTGGTTCGCTGCCTGGGTATTTCCACCCACAACACGGACATCGCGCTAAAAGCGGTGGAAAGCGGACTCATCGACGTCGTTCTATTCAGCATTAACGCTGCCTACGACATGCTGCCGGCCAGTGAAGATGTGGACATCCTGTTTGAGGAGAGCACTTTTTGTGGCCGGACCTATGAAGGCATCGACCCCCGGCGCAGCCTTTTGTATCGGACCAGCCAGAATGCAGGCGTAGCGCTTGCCGTCATGAAGGGATATGCCGCAGGCCTTCTGTTGAACGATGCGCAATCTCCGTTCAAAAAAGCCATGACCCCTGTCCAGTGCCTGAACTATTGCCTGACCAGACCTGCGGTGGCTTCTGTTATGGTCGGCGTATCCAATACAGATGAAATTCTTGCGGCACTGGCCTATACGACGGCAGACCGTGCGCAGAAGGATTATAGCACGATCCTTGCCAATGCGCCGAAAAGCACGTTTCACGGTCACTGCATGTACTGTGGCCACTGCGCCCCTTGTATGAAAAAGATCGATATTGCCGCTGTGAATAAGTATCTGGATCTGGCCCTGATCCAGAAAAGTGTGCCCGAGACGCTGCGCGGCCATTACGGATTGCTGGAGCATCATGCAAACGAGTGCATCGCCTGTGGCCAGTGTATGAAGAACTGTCCATTCGGCGTGGATGTGGTCGGCAAAATGAAACAAGCCGCAGCTTTGTTTGATATTTGAACGGGTCTTTTTGAAAATCTGTACATCTTGAACACGTCGGGTAAAATGGGGGAGGATTGTATGGAAGATAGAAAAATCGGGACTATCGATGAGTATATTGCCAGCTTCCCGCCACAAATTCAAGAGCTGCTGAAAACAATCCGGCAAGTCATCAGGAAAGCCGCACCAGATGCGGCTGAGAAGATCAGCTGGCAAATGCCGACTTATGTTTTACATGGCAATCTGGTCCACTTCGCCGCACACAAGAACCACATCGGGTTTTACCCGGGAGCCAGTGGCATTGCAGCTTTTCAGGATCAGTTTTCCAGATACAAGAGTTCAAAGGGCGCCGTCCAGTTTCCCGTCAATCAACCCTTGCCTCTTGATTTGATTGAGCAAATTGTCAGATTCAGAGTTGGCGAAAATGAAGCAGGCTTTGCGTCACAGGATGTTTCTATTTCTTAAACCTCATTTAAAAAGTTAGCTGTTTGTCATGAATAACCAATATTTTACCGATGACAGCGGCCCCTATTCTGTTTATAATAGCGATAAGGATCTATCGCGAGGTATTTATGCTGCAAATAATCAATGAATTATTTATCAACTGCACAATAATAATCGCCAGCGTAACCTTCGCCAACATGCTGATGCGCGAACGGTTTTTCGGCCCTTCCTTACGGAACCACTTGATCAAAGGATTTTTATCTGGAATTCTGGGCTGTGTCCTAATGCTTTACAGTGTATCAATAACGCCTGAAATCATCCTTGACTTTCGATTTATCCCAATTGCCATCATGGGATTATATGTATCGCTGACTTCTACGATTGAGGCGACGTTGATGATTGCTGTTTTCCGTGTCGCTTATTTTGGGATGAACAAGGCCTCGCTTGTCTCGGCGATTGTAACACTTCTAGTTGGATTTGGGTGTGGTTTTCTGGGGAAAGCCAGTATTAATATCCGGATAAAATGGTTACTGTCTCTTACCCTTATTTGCCTGGGCTCGAGCATAGGACTGTCTTTTGTCATGCCGGATGCAATCATGCTTGGCCAAGTTATCCTGGTATTTCTAACCAGTATGACAATTGTCTGCTTCATGATGTACTTTTTTATTGAATTTATAGCCGAATCCAATCGCAAATATTTAAAACTTAAAGATGAAAATGAAAAAGACTACCTGACAGACCTGAATAATGCCAGACACTTTGGCAAAGCACTTAATCAATGTGTTGAGCGGGCAATTGATGAACAGAACAGCGTGTCCCTGTTATTCATTGATATTGATTATTTTAAGCGGATTAACGATGAATATGGGCATTTAAACGGGGATGCCGTTCTAAAGGAATTGAGCAAAATTCTCAGAAGGATGGCACGTAGCCAAGATATTGTCACAAGAAAAGGCGGTGAAGAGTTCACCGTATTGCTCATCGGCTGCCAATTGCTGCAAGCAGCAATGGTTGGTGAACGTATTCGCAAAACGATCGAATCTTATGATTTCAGACTTTCCGGAAACAAGAGCGCAAGGATTACCGTTTCAATCGGGATATCCTCCATACCGGAAACCGCGAATGAACAAGAAAGACTGATCGAACAGGCAGATACAGCACTCTATCAAGCTAAGCGCACTGGAAGAAACCGAGTGGAACTCGCTCATTAAAAATATTAACAGCAGGGCATCCGGCTTTCCAGCAATCTAAGTTAATAGAGCTGTTTAAGCTCTGTGCGGATGACAGTTGATAAAGCTTTTGCTAGGTTAAGGTATTTACTGCCAGCGGGTTACCAAAGCGCCTTCCTTATCTTTGAAGCTGCCAACGATAATCATGATCAGATCGACGAGAGCGCCGATGCCAAAGCAGCCACCTGTCAGAAACCAGACAATTCCCGTGCCGATTTTGCCGACATAGAAGCGGTGAATGCCAAGAACACCTAGTAAGATGCAAAGAAGAAGAGCAACAGTTCTGGATCTTGTAGATTCCATAAATTTATCCTCCTTCAAATGATGATCAAACTGGCTATAATTAAGATTAACATGCTGGACTCCATATGTCAATTTTACGTAGTGAACCGACCGTCTCAGGATGGATATTCTGATGCAGATCTGTCAACGACCTGATATCCTATAAACAAATTACAATTTTGAAGTATCTGATTGACACTTCTTGTTTTGATTCTCTTCAAACGGTACAATGAATAAAAGTAATAAAAGAATCGTTTTTCTGAAATATTGTTTTAGCTGGCAGAATTTGGAGTGCTGGTTAATACTGATTGGGAGGTGCTTAGATTGCTTAACACGAATGTGGAAGAAAGGCTCATTGCCCCGTGCGGGATGAACTGCGGAGTATGCGTCAGTTATCTGGCGATGAAAAACGAACTGGGTAAACAGGGATTTAAAAAGAAATACTGCGCCGGATGCCTGCCTCGCGGCAAAAATTGCACTTTTATGAAGAACCATTGCGATCTGCTTGGGAAAGGACTTGTTCGATTCTGCTATGAGTGTGCGGATTTTCCCTGCGGTCGGCTAAAAGCCCTCGATACTCGCTATCGCGCCAAGTACCATATGAGTATGATCGAAAATCTCGAATTTATCAAAGAACAGGGCATCGAGCGGTTCCTGGAAAAAGAAGAGGTGAAATGGCGCTGCCATGAATGTGGCGAAGCGATATGCTGCCATATCGGATTATGTTTGAATTGCGGTCTCGATAAGTTGCGCCTGAATAAAAAATACCGTTGGGATGAGCAAAACCATCAAAGGTGATTGCATTGGAAATAGCATGTAAACAGCAAATGATTCAAGAACCGGTTCTTGCGCTGAACCCCCAGATGTTGCAGGCTATTCATATCCTGCAGATGCCTTCGGATGAACTTTTTGACTATCTGTTAAAAGAAGCGGAAGAAAATCCTCTGCTTTCCTTTGATATTCTGGACAATGCAGAAAAGAGGCGCCAGACCGCAGCCGTAGAATATGAGAAATTTGATCCTTTACTTTATGCAGAAAGCGAAGAAGACCCTTTGGAGATCTTGAGACTGCAGATTGCCACATCGGCTATTTCAGTGGATATTGAACGTTTAGGCTGTGCCTTATTGGAAATGCTTGATCAAAATGGATGTATTGACAGAAAAGTATTGGATAATATGTGCAAGAACGGTGTAAATCCGGGTCAACTCCAGCAGGCCATGGAATTGCTTCGCTCATTGGAACCGGCAGGCATAGGCGCCTATGACGTGCAGGACTGTTTGCTTTTACAGCTTGACCGGATTGGCGAAAATGGAGGCTTGGCATACCAGATTATCCACGAACATTTTGGACTGCTTACTAATAATCAATTGCCATCGATTGCCAGACGGTTGTCCATTCCTGTAAGCCGAGTCGTTTTGGCAGTCAATTTGATCCGCAGCTTGAACCCGAAACCTTTTTCGGAATTTACCCGGCGAGATCTGTACCGATATATCATTCCGGATATTCTGATCAGGAAAAGGCCGGAAGGTCATTATGAAATCCTGCTTAACCAGCTTGGCGAGGATAGCATAGCGGTGGATCAATCCTATGCGGAGCTTGTCAACGACTTCGACTCGATGACAGAACACGCCTATGTCAATGAAAAAATCGAGAAGATCAAATGGCTTCAGACCTGCCTCGAACATCGCAGAAAGACGATAAGCGCCTGCGCTGCCAGAATTCTGGCAGTGCAAATGTCATTTTTTGAAAATGGACCGGACGCCATTCAAGCGTACAGCAGGAAAAAACTTGCCAGGGAATTAAATATTCACGAATCAACAGTTTGCCGGGCATTAAAAGATAAATATATCGACTGTAAATGGGGTGTGTTTCCCTTGTCGTTATTTTTCTCCCAGCCAGCTGTATTGAACAATACCATTGTATCGCGAGATTCAGTTTATAAGGCCATAAAACGGATTATCGCCAGTGAGGATCCCCAATCACCGGTTAGTGATGACGCCATTTCCGAGCTGCTGGGAAAGGACGGATACTCCGTCAAACGACGTACGGTTACGAAATACAGGGAGACCTTGGGCATACCTTCTGCAGCCAAAAGAAAAGTATTCGATGGAATCAAATAGACAGGTAGGACGGGAGGAGAGTTTAATGACATACTTGAATATTGAACGAATCCTGAATATGTATAATTACTTTGACGGAGCCATTATAACGGATGAAAAAGGCGTGATCCTTTATTATACAAATTTTCGTACAGACTTATATGATTTAAGATGTCAGGACATCGTTGGCAAGACAGTTCTGCAAATTCATCCTGAGATGAAGGAAAACGAAAGCAGCATCATGGAAGTGCTTAAAACCGGCAAACCGATCTATGACAGGGTACAAAAGCTGACCACAAAGCACGGGCAGGTGACAACAAACATCTTTAGCACCTTGCCAATTATTCGAGGCGGCAAGATCGTCGGGGCGATTGACCTTTCACGCTGCATTGATGCTGGCATGGAACGTAAAAATATTGTGCTTCCCAAGGTGGATGGAATCGGTGAGACGAAAGACGATCTGTATACGGTTGATGATATCATCACCACATCTTCGCAGATGAAAAAAATTAAAACGTTAATTCCTCGAATCGCCAGCACAGACTCTTCCGTACTAATATACGGAGAGACCGGAACGGGAAAAGAGCTGATTGCTCAAAGCATACATACCAGCAGCATACGGGCCAATAAGCCATTTGTCTCGCAAAACTGTGCTGCGATACCTCCAACATTGTTCGAAAGCATTTTATTTGGCACCACAAAAGGCAGCTATACAGGCGCTGAAGATCGGTGCGGTTTATTTGAAACGGCCAATAAAGGCACATTGTTTCTTGATGAGCTCAATTCGCTGGATATGAACATGCAGGCAAAACTGCTAAAGGCCATAGAAGAAAAGAAAATTACCAGGATCGGCAGCAACAAGCCGGTTTACTTTGATGTCAAGATCATATCGGCAGTCAACGAGTCGCCATATGATTGTTTACAAGAGAAAAAAATTCGCGGCGATCTGTTCTACCGTCTGAACACTGTGCAGATCGAGATCCCGCCGTTGCGGGAAAGAATCGCCGATATCGCCTTTTTAACCGATTATTTTATTGCGTCATACAACTCAAAAATGAATAAAGATGTTCTTGGCGTAAATTCAGAGGTGCAAAAGCTGTTTGACAATTATAATTGGCCTGGAAATGTCAGAGAGCTGAAAAATGCAATTGAAGGCGCTTTTAATATCATCGGGTCAAGATTTATACAAATGGAAAATCTGCCTCAATATATCACCAGGAATTATTCGGCTGAAAATGAGCGGATAGAATTGTATAACGACAGCATGACATTGATCGAGAAAATCAACTCCTGTGAGAAACGCCTGATTGCGCACGCATTGGATTCCACTTCCAGCATGACGGCGGCTGCAGGAAAATTAAAGATATCCAAGCAAACATTAAATTACAAGCTGAAAAAATATGGTCTAAAATAGGGGTCTCAATAGCAGGCAAAACTGGAAAAAAGAGGATGGTATAAAATGGGCTGGAAAAATATTTTTACCAGCTCCTTTGATAACTGTAAAGATTTTTTTACGTCATTATGCGGGGCAGGTCAAAAAGACTGATAAACCTAATGCATTCGCGTTGGCACGGTAATTGCTTATATAAAGGTATAAGCATTTTGCCTGTATTCAGGTGCTGACTTGGATGCACTGCATCAGGCTTTGAACACAATAAAGAAAGGATTAATGCGATGGCATTAACAAGGCAAAAAAATGAAAAAAGTTGACATGATTGCATATGCGCCACACATCTATACAATGCAGGGGAGTGGCGTTGGATACCGGGAAAACACGGCGCTGGTTGTGGACGGCGGTAAAATAATTGATTTGGTGGATCAGGATGCCGCAAAGACCCTTTATTCTGCCGAGGAAGTGTTGCATATGGATCATCATGCCATATTCCCGGGGTTCATTGATGCGCATATGCATACGCCATGCAACATTATGCGTGGTCTCGCCCAGGACACTAATCATTGGATGATGTACGGGCTGCAGCCGTTTGATAACGCCGTAAACCCGAAAGAGCGTGATGCGGGATCGCGACTGGCCATTATTGAAGCCATTAAAGCCGGAACAACCACACTGGGCGATTATGATTATGAAATGGAATATGTGTGCAGCTTCATCGAAAAGGTTGGAGCCAGAGGAAATATTGCCCAGACAATCCGTTCAGCAAAACGAAAAGTGTATCATCCGGAAGACCTTTATGAATTTGATGATGAGGCGGGCGAAGAACGTCTCAAACGCAATATTCACTTGTTCGAAAGATGGCATAACAGAGACGGAGGAAGGATCAAAATTCTATTCGGCCCGCAAGGTGCCGATTTCATGGACCTTAATTTGCTTTTAAAGGTTCAAAAAGTGGCGAAAGAGAGAAAAACAAAAATCCATATGCATGTCCAGCAGGGGCCGCGGGAGCTGTACCAAATAGAAAAAAGGTACGGAATGCGCTCGGTGGACTGGTTAGGCAAGATCGGATACCTGGACAAAGATCTGATAGCCGTTCATCTGACAAGCTGTACTGACGAGGAAGCGGCCAAAGTTGCCAAAACCGGCGCATCCATGGTGGTATGCCCCGGTTCTATCGGGATCATTGATGGCATTGTCTGCCCATCCAAATCGTTTCAGGATGCCGATGGCGTTTGCGGGCTCGGTTCGGACCAGGCTCCAGGGAACAATTGCCACAACATCATCAACGAAATGAAAAACATTTCATTGTTCAACAAAATCAAATGGATGGATTCAGAGATCATGCCGGCATGGAAGGCATTGAGGATGGCAACGATCGAAGGCGCTATGGCGCTTGGCCTTGACGATGAAATAGGCTCACTTGAAGAAGGGAAAAAGGCTGACTTTATTGCAGTGGATCTGACATTCCCGTCGATGCTGCCGGTCTATACCTATCCAATGCGAAATATCGTGCCGAATCTTGTATACAGTGCTAGAGGCGAGGAGATCAAACTCGTGGTTGTGGATGGGCAGATCATTATGAAAGACCGCGAGATGGTGCGTGTCAATGAGCGCGAGTGCATAGATGCCGTTTCCGGTTATCCGGACAGCATAGGCAAAAGAGCGGCTGACGAGTTCTTCAGGATCAATGGTACTAATGCGCGCTTTATGAAAGAAGAGAAGCTGTGAGGGGGACGAAATGAAAAAATATCTGATCAAGCGGCTGATTCAACTTCCGTTGATTTTGCTGGGCGTCCTGGTATGCGTGTTCCTGATCATCCAGTTGACTCCGGGGGACCCAGCGGCAACGCTCGCCGGACCTTCGGCCGGCGTTGCCGAAGTTGAAGCGCTGCGGGAGAAAATGGGACTCAATAAGCCTGTTTATGAACAGTTCGCCGATTACCTCTCGAACGTCATGCATGGCGATTTCGGCATTTCATATGTGCAAAAAACGGCCATCAGCAAGGGCATCATGACCGCTTTTAAAAATACGGTCTACCTGATAGTCTTTGCAAGGCTATGGTCTGTCCTCGTAGCGATCCCATTGGGCATATTGGCGGCTGTAAAGAAAGACACTTGGCTGGACAAACTTTGCATGGGCGGTTCGCTGATGGGGATTTCCATCCCGAACTTCTGGATGGCACTCATGCTGATGAAGCTATTCAGCTTTGATTTGGGCTGGCTGCCTTTTTCAGGAATGGGCAGTTCGATGTTTTCCTCTGACGGTCTGCTGCATATCATTTTGCCGGCCTTTATGCTGGGGCTTCCACAATTAGCCTCCATTGCCCGTTTGACGAGATCGGAAATGCTGGAGGTGCTCAATCAGGATTACATAAAAACCGCCAGGGCAAAGGGATTGCGCAAGAAAAGCGTGATATTTAAACACGCACTCAAAAATGCCTCCTTGCCGCTGGTTACCGTTATTGGCGTACAGACCGGCTACATGCTGGGCGGCTCGGTTGTTATTGAAAACATATTTGCCTGGCCAGGTTTGGGTCGATACTCGATTACGGCCATTATCGGCAGCGATTATCCGGCAATTCAAGCCAGTGTCCTGCTATTTGCCTTGCTGTTTCTAGTGGTCAATCTAATTGTTGATCTTATGTATGGATTTATCGACCCCCGCATTAAGTATTAAGTGGAAGGCAGAAAAAAATGAGCAAAAACAAAAAAGACAATGGGATTATTGATGATCCAACACTGATCAAGCGCCAGGGGGTTATGTATAGGATTATGCATAATACAAGCGCAAGGATCGGATTGGTCATTCTTGCCTTGCTGCTGCTGATGGCGGTATTTGCGCCGCTTATTGCCGTGCATGATCCAGTGGAGACCAATACATCCGTGGCGTTAAAACCGCCAATGAAGGGCTATCCGTTCGGGACAGATGAGTATGGGCGCTGCATTTTCTGCAGAATGGTCTATGGAGCAAGAGTCACGCTGCCGTACAGTGTCATTGCCTTGCTGATCTCTATTGTTACAGGTGTGCCGATTGGGCTGATTGCAGGATATTATAAACGTTTGGATAATCCGCTGATGAGACTGATGGATGTCCTGATGGCTTTCCCGGGGATTTTGCTGGCGATCGCCATTGTCGCGACTTTAGGGACTGGATTGTTTAACGTTACAATCGCGGTAGGGCTTGGCACCATGCCGGCGTATGCCAGATTGGTCAGGGGATCCGTGCTGTCACTCAAAGAGATGCCGTTTGTGGAAGCGTCCATTGCGGCTGGTGCCAGGGACTCCAGAATAATAACCCAGCATATACTGCCGAATATTGTTCCGACATTGGTGGTTTATTCGATGCTTGAAATGGCCTGGATCCTGATGTCTATTTCGACTTTAAGTTTTCTGGGCATTGGAGCTCAGCCGCCAACTCCGGAATGGGGTGCGCTGGTCAGCTCAGGCAAGAACTACATTTTGTCGGCGCCGCATATTTCCACGTATCCCGTTATTTTCATCTTCATTACTGTCACGGCGTTTAATCTGCTTGGCGATGGCCTGCGGGATGTATTGGATCCGCGTTTGTAACTTGGCAATAAGATAGGAGAAGGCTTATGAATACCCCCAAAGGACTACTGGATGTAAATAATCTGTCCATAACTTTCTATTCAGGAAAACGGGAGACAAAGGCGGTGGAAGATGTCTCATTCCGTATTAATCAAGGCGAGATCTTGGGTGTCGTCGGGGAATCCGGCAGCGGGAAGAGTGTAACGGCCTTATCGATAATGGGCTTGATCCAATTTCCGCCAGGCCGGATCACTGGCGGCACGATCAATTTCCAAGGCGAAAGTTTGCTGGAAAAAAGCGAAGAAGAGATGACCAGGATAAGGGGAAACAAGATCTCGATGATCTTCCAGGAACCGATGACTTCTTTTAATCCAGTTTATACCATTGGTTCGCAGATCATTGAAGCGATTGTATTGCATCAGAAAAAACGAAAAGACGAAGCGGAGAAGATGGCTGTGAAATTGCTGCGAGAGGTGGGCATATCTTTTCCGGAAAAACGCATACACGAGTATCCACACCAAATGTCAGGCGGAATGCTGCAAAGGGCAATGATTGCCATGGCCCTGTCGTGCAATCCGGAATTATTGGTTGCCGACGAGCCGACTACGGCACTGGATGTGACAATTCAAGCGCAGATTCTCGATTTGATCATCAGGCTGCAGCAGGAACGCGGCATGTCGATCATGATTATTACGCACGATCTCAGCATTATTGCTGAAGTCGCCAAGTCTGTGGTGGTGATGTACCTTGGTCGAGTGGTGGAGGAGGCTACGGTAGAAGCTCTGTTTGAAAGGCCGCTTCATCCCTATACAGAAGGTTTGCTCAGATCGATTCCAAAGATCGGAAACCACGAAAAGCTGTATATGATTCCATTCAAAAAGGGCGCGGCGCAGATCCGGGAAGGCTGCCGCTTCTATCCGCGGTGCGAATATGCCATTGACAAATGCGCCCATGAAGAGCCGCCTCTGGCAAGAATGAAAAACGGCAGCCGCGTCAGATGTTGGCTGAGGATAGATGAGGAAGGAGGAATGCTCGATGGATAATGAAAAGCTTTTAGAGGTGAAAGATCTGAAAAAGTGGTTCCCCATTGATGAAAGAGTGTTCGGCGCTCCCAAATCCTTTGTCAAGGCCGTCGACGGCGTTTCGATAGACGTTTATAAAGGTGAGGTGCTTGGCCTGGTCGGCGAATCAGGATGTGGCAAAACGACCATAAGCCGTTCCATTTTGGGATTAACCAAGCCGACGTCAGGCAGCATAATCTTTGAAGGCCATGACCTGCTTTCCATGAAAAAGGAAGAGCTGCGAAAAAAGCGCAGCGATATGCAAATGGTGTTTCAAGACCCCTATTCATCTTTGAGCCCACGCTTCCGCATTGGAAAAACCATAGCTGAACCCATGGAGATACATCATATGGGCACCAGAAAAAAACGTGAAGAAAAGGTTGGCGATTTACTGGAGATTGTCGGCCTGGACAGAAATTACGCAAACAGGTACCCGCATGAATTTTCCGGCGGACAAAGACAGCGTATTGGAATTGCCAGAGTTTTAGCGGCCGATCCGAAATTCATCATATGCGACGAGCCGGTTTCGGCACTCGACGTATCCATCAGGTCACAGATTCTGAATTTGCTTGCCAATTTGAAAAATGAGTTTGGATTGACAATGCTGTTCATTTCCCACGACTTGTCAGTCGTTGAGCATATTTGCAACAGAATCGTGGTCATGTATTTAGGGAAAGTGATGGAGATAGCCAATCGGGATGACCTGTATATGAAGCCGAGCCATCCTTATACAAAAGCGTTGCTTTCCGCCATACCTGTTCCGGATCCCAAGCTGAAAAGAGAGAGGATCATCCTGCAGGGGGACACCCCAAGCCCGGTGGATCCGCCCAAAGGTTGCCGGTTTAGTACAAGATGCCCAATGGCGCAGCAGATATGCAAGGAAGCGGAAACGGTACTCAAGGAAATAGAAAAAGGTCATTTCTCTGCCTGCCATTTCGCATGATAGCGATAGCAAAAGAGAAAGAGGGGTGGAATATGGGAAAGGGCGAAAAATACTACAAATCGAAAATCTTGGTGATCTGGGAAGATGGCCAGCACAAGCAGATGGAAAACGGATATCTTCATATAAAAAACGGAGTGGTCGAAGGCTTGTACCAGAGTCTGACCCAGGATACACCTTTTGAGGATCTTGGCAATGTGGCAATCATCCCTGGATTTGTCAACCTGCATACTCACCCGTCTGAAGTATATGGAGGGAAGAGCTACAGAGAGGATATCGGCAATCCTCTGTTTTACGGTTCGAGCCTTTACGATTATGCAGACCTGGTTCAGTTGGGAACGGATAGCGCTGAGATCCAGGCACGATTGAATTTGGCGGAACTGATCAAAAGCGGCTGCACCACTGCGTTGATTTTTGGCGGCCCCAATTCCAAGCTGGAGGCTGAACTGGCTGGAGAATTGGGAATCCGCGCGTATGTTGGCGCAGGAATCCGAGCGGGAGACGCCAATGAGGAAAAAAGCATATGGAACTCGCCTGACGGGTATTCACTCAAATATTCTTTTGATGAGGCAGAAGGGTTCAAGCGTCTGGCAGAAGCTGCGGATTCTATAAAAGAATACAAAAACGCGTGGAACGGTCGCGTGAAATTCCTTTTGGCGCCAACGCAAAGTATGACCTGCACGCCGGAAATGCTCAAAGAAACACGGCGGCAGGCGGATAAGCTGGGCGTAGGAATCACCATTCACGGCGCCGAGGATTTTATGGAGTTTGAAAATGCGATAAGGCTATATGGCAAAACGCCAGTGGAGTTAATGGCAGAAACAGGACTTTTAGGCGAAGATCTGGTGATAGCCCATTGCATCTGCATCACAGGCCATACGCAGATCAATATAAGCGGAAGGGACTTGGCGCTTCTTGGCAAATCGCACTCAACGGTGGCCCATTGCCCCTGGGCTTTGGCAAAAGAAGGAGACCTGCTGCAATCCTTTGCCAAATACCAGAGCGCCGGGGTCAATATGGGCATTGGAACAGATACTTTCCCATCTGACTTCATACAGGAAATGCGCTACGCTGCGGCTATGGGTAAGATCGCCGATAAAAGCACTTTTGCTGTTTCTGCAAAAAAGATATTTGACGCTGCAACAATCGGGGGAGCCAAAGCTTTTGGCAGGACGGACATAGGAAGGCTGGCTTTGGGGGCAAAAGCGGATTTTTCCGTAATCAAGCTCAATAATATCGAAATGTCACCGGTGCGCGATGTCGCCAAAAACATTATTTATAGCGCCACCCGCCATTCGGTAGAACGGGTCTACGTAGACGGCGAATGCATCATGCGCGACGGAAAAGTAAAGGGCGCCGACGAAGACGGCCTAAGCGCAAAACTTCAGGAACTGGCTGAGAAAGCATGGAAACGAACGTCAATAAACGACAGGCACGCCCGCACAATAGATGAATTGTCGCCATTGATTTGCCCGGCTTTCAAAAAAAAGGAGGATAGAAAAGAAAATGCATAATAGCGCTGCACTCTTTAAAGCGAAGTTTATTGTCGTTTGGGATGAGGGTCAACATAAAATTTTAGAAAACGGGTATCTTGAAATCCAAAATGGCTGTGTAAGCGGATTTTACAAGGAACTTCCCGAGGGGGCGGAATACGAAGACCTGGGCAATTCCGCAATAACTCCCGGTTTTATAAATCTTCACTGCCATCCTTCCGAGGTATTGAGTATCAAGAGCTATATTGAGGATATTGGCAACAAGAATTTTTATGGGTCCACACTGATGGATTACCCGATCCCGGTCTTTGGCCCAAGAGGGGCTGAGCTTCAAACCAAGCTGAATCTTGCAGAAATATTGAAAAGCGGGTGTACGACAGCTTTGATTTTCGGTGGCCCATATACCGGCCTGGAGGCGGATATGGCCGGCATCATGGGGATGCGGGCATATGTGGGCGCGGGGATACGTGCTGGAGACCGCATGGAAGCCAACTGGATTTGGAACTCACCGGATGGTCATTCGGTGGAATATAACTTTGATGAAGCGGGCGGCTTTGAACGGATCAGGGAAGCGGAAGAGATTGTCAGGGAATATGACGGCGCGTACGAAGGGCGGGTCAGAATTCTGCTCGGCCCCACTCAGACCATGACTTGTACGCCAAAGATGCTGAAAGAAACAAGAAAACTGGCAGACAGGCTTGGCGTTGGGATCACGATCCATGCGGCTGAGGACCTCATGGAGATTGAAGCTTGCGTCAGGATTCACGGGAAAACACCCGTTCAGCTGATGGCTGATACTGGCATGATCGGCCAGGATGTTGTAGTTGCCCATTGCGTCTATATTCAAGGCCACGATCAGGTGTTTATCCATGGCGACAATGATCTGAAAATCCTGGGTGATTCGCATACTACAGTGGCGCATTGTCCAACTCCATTTGCGAGGGTTGGTGCAAGCCTGCAGTCCATTTCCGACTATATGCAGGCCGGGATCAACATCGGCATCGGGACAGACACGTTCCCCTCAGACTTTATCCGCGAAATGCGTTTGGCGGCTTTCATGGGAAAAATGGCAAAGAAATCGACCTTTTCAATAAATGCCGCACAGATATTCGATGCTGCCACCCTAAACGGCGCAAAGGCTTTGGGCAGAACTGACATTGGCAGACTGGGCATCGGTGCAAAAGCGGACTTTGTTGTATTCGATCTTGGAAACATTGAAATGACACCGGCAAGAGACGTGGTTAAAAACATCGTGTACAGTGCTTCACGGCATTCTGTCAGCAGGGTTTACGTTGATGGAAACTGCCTGGTAAAGGAGGGGGTAATAGCAGGAATGGACGAAAAAGCCTTATGTGACGAGATGCAGGAACTGGCGGAACAAGCCTGGAGAGAAGTCAGTAAAGGCGGCAAGGGGATGGATGAGGTTTACCCAATGTCCTATACAAGATACTGAACTTGAGAAAGGAGGAATACCATGCAACAAGATACAATGTTTTTTAAAGCGAAATACATCATCGTATGGGATGAGGGTGAGCACAAAACCCTGGAAAACGGCTATCTGGCTGTTGCCGGCGACAAAATAGCCGGATTTTTTGCAGAGCTGCCTGAAGGCGCAATTTGCGAAGACCTGGGGGACGCTGCGATAACGCCGGGCTTTATCAACCTTCACACCCATCCATCGGAAGTGTACAGCTTGAAAAGTTATCGGGAAGACATCGGCAACCGGAATTTTTACGAAGGCACTCTATACGATTATGCGCTGGTGATGTCATTTGGCGCACGGGGCGCCTATCTTCAGGCTAAGCAAAACATGGCTGAAATGCTAAAAAGCGGGTGCACCACAGTCCTGGTATATGGCGGCGGATACTCACGGATGGAAGCTGATCTGGCAGGCGAGATGGGTTTGCGCGCATATGTGGGCGGGGCGATTCGCGCAGGCGATCCGCGCGAAGAAAAAAGCATCTGGAATTCGCCGGACGGCCACTCGCTAGTCTATGATTTTGACGAAAATAGCGGGATGAAGAGACTGGAAGAAGCAGTTGAATTCGTGAAAGAATACAAGGATGCCTATCATGGCCGCGTAAACGGTATCCTGGCGCCAACCCAAACGATGACTTGCACGCCCGAAATGCTGCGGAAAACACGCCAATGGGCAGATAAGCTGGGTTCTGGAATAACCATTCACGGTGCTGAATCGCCGATAGAATTCGAGTCGTGCATCCGATCTTTCGGAAAAACACCTGTTGAGCTCATGGCGGATACGGGGATGCTGGGGGAAGATGTGATCGTCGCGCACTGCCTTTATATATCCGGGCACTCGGCTGTCAATATGGCCGGTGATGGTGATCTTCGATTGCTTGGCGGTACAAAAACGACGATAGCCCATTGCCCGTGGGCAGTTGCTCGCGGAGCCAATACGCTGCAATCCTTTTCCAGATATGAAAAAGCCGGCGTGAACATGGGGATTGGGACCGATACATTTCCTTCGGACTTCATCCAGGAAATGCGTTATGCAGTTTCACTCGGCAAGATTGCTGACCGCAGCACTTTTGCCATGACTGGCCGTCAGGTTTTCAACGCCGCAACCCTTAACGGGGCAAAAGCTTTTGGACGGAATGATATTGGCAAGCTGGAAGCCGGGGCAAAAGCCGATTTTGTCGTGTTTAAGCTGAACAGTATCGAAATGTCGCCGATTAGGGATGTTGTTAAGAACATTGTATTTTGTGCGACAAGGCATTCTGTGACAAGGGTTTATGTTGATGGGCAATGCTTGCTGAAAGACGGGGCAATCAAAGGGTATGACGAGGAGGCCGTTGCGGAAGAACTACAGGAAATTGCTGAAGAATCATGGAAGAACACGGGCAAGTATGACCGGCTAAAGCGCAACGTAGATGAATTGTCACCCCTGTCATGCCCCAGATATTTGGGTGGCGAAGCAAGGCAGTCAAACAGTTGCATTTGATAACACGCCAACTTGCCTGGAAATGGTTAAGTGCAGTTAAACAAAATTAATGTTGAAACTGCTTAACAAATAAATCACATAGAAAGAAAGGAAAAAATTATGGACGGAAAGATCAAGAACCTGTTTAGGATAGCAACCTGCTTGCTCATGGTACTGATGTTGACTTTCACGACGATTGCCTGCACAAGCGGCGCTAGCGGTACGAATGGCACGACTGGCGCAAGCGGCGGCACGACTGTTGCTACAACTGGCAATGATGAACCCAAGCAGAGTCTGGTTATCGGAACGTATAATTCTGGTAATTGTTGCCTGGACCCCCATCACACAACTTCCTACGGCGACTATGAAACGATGAACCAGGTTTATGACACGCTGGTTACAGCTGATTTTGACGGAAGCACAATTTGTGACAGCCTTGCAAAGACCTGGGAAATGTCAGAAGATGGATTGACCTATACGTTCCATCTGAAAGATAATGTCAAGTTCCACAGCGGCAAAAAGATGACATCAGCTGATGTCAAGTGGACCTATGATCGCTGGAGAGATCCGAAAGAAGCCGCACTGACCAGATCCTTCGTAGAATTTGTTGACAGCATCGAGACACCGGATGCCGCGACGGTTGTGATCAAAATGACAAAACCCGACAACAATTTTCTGATTAACCTCACTGTACCTGTGGCCGGCATCCTTAACAATGAAGCTGTAGAAAAAGCGATCGCTGACGGTAAGGTCTATGGTACGGAAGTTGCCGATGGAACTGGTCCGTTCAAGTTTGTTGAATATGTTCAGAACGATTGCATAAAATTGTCGTGTAACGAGGAGTATGCCTGGGGACCGTCCTGCTACGAAAATAAAGGCGCACCGCATATCGGCGATGTGACAATTCGTTTTCTTCCCGAACCGGGAACCAGGCTTATGGAGTTCCAGGCCGGCAATGTTGATATTCTTGGCAATGGTTGCGTGTTCGCTTCAGAACTTGAAAAGCTGAAAACGACTTCATTTACGGAGATTCTGTCCTTCTCGCCACCGTATCCCGTTTTTATCCAGTTCCAACTCAAGCATGTGACGGATCTGGCTGTTCGCCGGGCATGCAATATGGCGATCGACAGAGCCGAAATAGTGAGTACGGTTATGGGCAATATGGCTGATCCCATGGTTGGCGCTCTTCCCTCCAATTATAAATGGTATTGGAAAGGTGCAGACAACTATTATCCGCACGACCTGCAAGCTGCAGGAAAGCTTTTAGAAGATAACGGCTATCAATTGAAAGATGATGGCTATCGTTACAAGGATGGCAAAAAACTCACTATTGACATTATGTTCTGCGCCGCTGACGAAGATGCGATGACTGCAAATCTATTCCAGGCACAGATGAAGAAGATCGGTGTGGACGTAACGGTCAATACGGCAATGGTATCCAACTTCTGGTCGCACATCAATACAAACGAGTTTGACACGCTTATTATGGGCCTCTACATTAATACTCCCGAAGACATGCTTTATGAGTATATGTCGAGTAAAAACCTCCCATATCCGAACAGGCAGGGATTCAGCGACAGTGAAATTGATGATCTGCTTGCAAAGGCGAGGGTAACCACTGACGAGAATAAAAGAAAAGAATACTACGACCGGATCCAGGAGGTCGCTATGGAGAAGGCCATGTGGATCCCGCTGTATAACCGGAATGGCTTCCTTACAGTCAATAACCGGGTGAAGAACCTTAAACCCCATCCCACAATCGTGGAAGGCATGCCTAAATTGCTTGATGTTACCAAATGAACACGATTGGCTAATTGATTAATGGCTGTTTAAAGGCCAAAGCTGATGCTGCCATTCCGGAATGGTGTTATTTACCTGAACCGGAATGGCAGCATAAAAGCCAATGCAAAAATCCTGGTTTAGGTGGTTTATACAGGTCTATTAAATAACAAGTCACTGAAAATGCTGATAATAATAAAGGCTATGACCACAATTCCAAAACCGATGGACAGAAAAACAAGAACGGACCTTTCTTTATTTTTTCTTGCTGCAATTATTCCGGCTACAAGAGCGACAATGGCTGCAATTATTGCAGCAATGCCTAAAATGGTTATCAATAAATCAGATTTTATAATATCCAATAATTCAGCAAAAGCATAACCTGAGATAAATGCCAAAATGGAAAAGAGACCTAATCCTGCTGACCATTGGCCTAAATATGATTGCGGTATGATCCTGATCTTCATTTTTTCACCTCTTCGATTAAAATATTTCATTTAAAAGATTTTTTTGCAAATAGAAAAAATGATGTCAATTATTGAACCATCATCACTCGGATTTGGTAATATTGTGTGCTCACGCATGCTTAAAAGATCGAGGCTGTGATCATATTGCATAGCCGTCAGGCGATTTTGTTCTGCCCTCAAATTTGCCAATTCATTTTCCCTGGCCTTATGAAGGCCGCCGTTTTTGATGAAGTTGATGATCCCTTGCAATTCCTGTCGATCAAACCATATGCCGTGCGGTTTGCACAAATCAACAACGATGCCGGAACAACCGGCGAAATTTTTCTGATTCATTAATTTACCGCATTCTGGGCAGGGGATATAGAACCTCTTGGATGGCAAGACCGTTTTTTGTTCAATGGGCTTGGACAGGGACGGATAAATCATGACTTTCTCCTGTTGTTCTTTATTGTCGCATAAATTCTGGAAAGACGCTTTGTCGAGCCAAAGACCGCCACAACTGCTGCATTCATGGATTCTGGTGCCGGCAATATCGGCTGGCGACAGAATTTGTTCGCAGCGTGGGCATGTCAATTTTTTATCAATCACAGCTTCACTGCGTTCAACAGCGGCGCCGCAGCTTGGGCAAAATTTCATGCCTCTGAATACAGCGCCAAAACAGGACGGGCAGGCGGTAATGTTCAAGACAGAACGGCAATACTCGCAGCAAACGCAATCTTCGGCAACATTGGCCCCGCAATTTGGGCATTGTAATGACTTTCTTGGTAATAAATCCATCAGATCCACCCCCTGTGCCCTTTTTCCTTGATTCAATTATATGGCAAATAAGTGCGATATGCATCCGAAAAAGGAAGATAATATAGTCAATTATGATTATATTCATGATAAAATAAGACTGATTATGGAAATGCCGATATAATTTGGGGAAATGCCGCATGAATGAATTCTATGCTCGCGTTTATGATGTTGTTGCCCTGATTCCCAAGGGCAAAGTCGCAACATATGGCCAAATTGCCGCTCTTCTAGGCAACCCGAAAGCTGCCAGGCAAGTTGGCTATGCGTTGCGTTTCACGCCTGCTGATCGTGATTTGCCCTGCCATAGGGTCATCAATGCCCAAGGGGCCATGTTGTGGGGTTCGGTTTTTGGCAGCCCGTCTAACCAAAGAGATCGCCTGAAAAAAGAGGGGGTCATTTTTAAAGCCAATGGGTGTGTCGATATGAAGCAGAGTCTGTGGATGTTTGACTGAGTGGAGCGCAGTGACTTTTACAGATGAAGCGCTCTGCTCAAAACAAATAGATCCTTGGAAATTTGCCAGCAAGATTGTTTTGGAGGAGAAATCATGATTATACAAGAACTTGAGATGGAAGTATCGCTAATCCCGCTGAAGACCGTTCATCTGATGCAGTTTTTACCGGAGAAAAGCCAAGATGTTTCTTTCAATCCTCGTGCGCTGGTTATCGGCATACATGGTTTTGGAGATCATGCCGGCCGATACCGGCGTTTGGCTGAAGCGACGTTTACGGCACTTGACTGTATATTTTATATGCCGGATTTGCCAGGACATGGCTTGACCAAGGGTGCAAGGGGACTTACGAATTTTGCGGACATCGAAGTGGTAGTCCGCGAGACCGTAAGCTATGCCTCTGCCCAATATCCTAACGTTCCGCTGATCCTGTTTGGTCACAGCATGGGTGGCGGTGTTGTGCTGGACATCCTGACACAAGATCATTTGAAGCAGAATGGAGGAAACAGTGCCTTTAGTGCCGCTATCGTCACGTCACCCTGGCTTAAACCCTTTATCGAGCCAAAACCTTGGCTGGTGGCGACGGGATGGCTGTTAAGCAAAATAAAGCCGGATTTTACGCTTAATGCCAAATTGAATCTAGCCGATCTTACGGATGACCTGTCCATCCAGGAAGAAACGGCCCGGGACAGCCTTTACCATAACCTGATCTGCTATGCACTCTATAGCGATATGAGGACTTCCGGCTTGAGAAACCTGAAAGAATCACCCTGCTTGGATTTGCCGCTGCTGCTTATGATCGGCGGCAAGGATCGAATTGCCAGTCCCGATGCGAACCGGGATCTGGCAAAAAGGATGAAAACCAGCGCTACACTATCTTACTGGCCTGATCTGCGGCACGAACTGCACAACTGTAAGGGGAGAGAGGACGTCTATCAAACCATCAACCATTTTTTGTTGTCGATTCTGCCGGAATAATCAAGTTTTTCGCAAGAGCGCCTCCAACATAACGACTTTCAAATAGAAAAACACCACCAAGAGTTTCATATCAGTTACGGGATTCATTTATACCCATTGACAAAAAAATGGGCACTGCTATAATACATCAATAAGAGGTCTAATTTAAGACATAAATAGTCCATCAAGTATAATTTGGAGATAAAATTGTCCGTTAATACTGAGCCAGGCCAACTCGTCAAAAAAATAGAAGAATAAGCTTAAAGGAGGACGATCAGTGACAAATTTGCATGTTTCTCAATTAGCTGCAACCAACATGATCTACAGCCATTTTACGCTCGAGTATTTTTTGGATTCAATGGTGCGCCTGGACATTTCAAATATCGAATTTTGGGCTGGCCACCCGCATTTTCATTTTGATGATTTACCTACTCCGCAAACAGCGCAGATTGGCCGTGAATTTCGGAAACGCGGCTTGAAAATGGTTTCACTTATGCCTGAACAGAACATCTATGCCATTAACATTGCTGCGAAAGAAGATTATCTTCGTAGCAAAAGCGTCAATACGTTAAGCCGGTTTATCAGTGCAGCAGCAGAACTTGATTGCAAGAAATTCCTCCTTTGTCCTGGCAAAGCATATCTGGACAGGCCATATTCTGAAGGCTGGAAGTATTCCCGCGATTCAGTCGAGAAACTGACGCGCAAGGCGGAATCCGAGGGGATAACACTGATGTTCGAATGCCTGAATTGGGAGGAATCCTGTTTGGTAACCAATAAAGAGGCCATGAACCGCATGATCAAGGAAGTGAATTCACCCAACTTGAAATGCGCTGTTGATACCGTCCCGGTTTGCACGGCCAATGAAACCTTGGAGGAATACTTCAGTCTTTTGGGCGATAATATTATCCACATTCATCTAAATGACGGCACACCCTCCGGCCACCTGGCTTGGGGTGACGGCAACCAAAATCTTGAAGAACATCTGAATACTTTGCGTAAATACAATTATCAGGGGTACATCACCATGGAGCTTGCTGGCGAGGATTACAGAATGGAGCCTGAAAAGCACTATGCCCGCAATCTGGAATATCTGAAAAAATACTTTGATTGTGGAGGTGAACAAAAATGAAGAAGCTTGAGTTTAATCAATTTGGGATCATGACCGTTCATTTTATCCAATACACATTGGCGTATTGCCTGGATTCCATCGCAGCCAACGGATTCAGGACTGTTGACCTTTGGGGGGGATCGCCCCATTATTGTGATGACGATTATTCACCTGCCGACAAACGGGCTAGAGTGCGTGAAATTCGAAAAATGCTGGATGTGCGCGGCCTGGAAATGTCTGTGTTTACACCAGAACAAATGTGTTTGTATCCAATCAATATCGCGGCCAGAGAAGACTATATTCGTGAAAGAAGCATAAAAAGCATGGTGGGCTATCTTGAGGATACAGCAGAATTTGGAGCACGCTACATGTTTTTGCTTCCAGGTTGGGGTTATCTTAACGAACCGGCAAGCGAAGCATGGAAACGTTCATGCGACTCCATCAGAAAAATTGCCAACCGGGCCGAACAATTGGGCGTCAAGATGGTGATGGAGCAGCTGCAGCCCTATGAGTCAACCATTGTTTATAATAAGCAGACCCTTCAACAAATGATCGAGGAGGTTGACTCTAAAAATCTCGAATGCTGTGTTGACTGTATTGCTATGGCTGTTGCCGGAGAAAATGTTGAAGAATATTATGAAACCTTCGGCAGCAAGGTTTCACATGTCCATATCGCCGACGGCTTTCCTGCCGGGCATCTCTGTGTTGGCGACGGCGAAAACCCGCTCAATGATTATCTGGGGACATTTGCCAAGCATGATTACGCTGGTGCGATTACACTGGAAATCAATAATTCCATTTATTTTGCTGATCCTGATGCATCTGTCAGGAAAGCAGCGGCCTGGCTGAACCAAAATCCATGGATTGAATAAGCAAAGAAAGCCCATTACAATGCAAAATGTGCCCCGAAATTCAGGGTGCATTTTACATTGAACCTGGCTATTCAAAAATGAAACCTTCTAAAATAATGAAAATTACGATTAAAGAGACAAAAATGATTAAAGCGATATTGCGCAACTTTTTGTTTTTCTTGACGATCCCAATAATGGTGCCGGTCAGTGACGTAAGCGCCAAGAGATAAAACAGCGGAGCAATAAAATTGAATGCCATGAAAACACCTCCTAATAAACCGGGTTGCATTTATATCATAAGGCTTATTCATAAAAATGTAAAAAAAGGACTATAATGAGAGTATGCCACAAAGCTGATCTACGATCTGCCGACAGCCGAATTCATTCCAGCGAGAAGTTCTAAAATCAATCAAATAAATACGGGAGGGATTGATGTGGATAAAATCTCGAATACGCTTCGGCTGAATCTCTGAACAAGACACCTATGAATACGCTTATAGCCAGGGCAAGGCCTGTTGCTTCTCTTAATCCTATGCTTTCCCTGCTTTACGGGGGATTGTCTTTAGGTTTGGGAGGGATATTCTGCAGTTTGTACTTTTCCGGATTGGCTGGAGATGCTGTTTTCTATTCAATAGTTATGGGGATTATCGGTACGGCCTTGCTGGGCTTGTGTATGATGGAGAAAATCAGATTCTGGCGGATCCTGCTTGCCGGATCAATCTGCGCGCCCATTGTTTTATTGATCTATTTTACATTTTCGTTTGGCTTTTATCCCGAAATGTACATCCTAGCTGGCGCGGCTACAGGTTTATTGTTTGGCGGCATTCTCATGAACAGGCAAGCTGCGGGTCTGTGTTTGATTTTTTCTGTTCTTGGTACCGTATTCGGCGGATTAATCGATGATGGAATTTCAAATTCAGGTTGGTTGCCGGCTGTTTCGGGCAGGATCTTGGGCATTATTGACTGGCCGTTGTTGAAAACAAGCCTTTTTGCCTTGGTTTGGGGGGCGGGCATTGGTCTGGGAATCGGATTATCCAGTCTGATGAATCAAAGAAAAATCCCAAAGAGAAAGACAATCAAGATTTCAACGTTTTTCCTGATTGGTCTCATTTTAATGATCTCAACTTTTCAATCCCGGTCATTCTGGCTGCCTTTCCCCCCAGCTAATGATTTGAATATGATTTTAGAGGCAGAGCAAAATGATGTACGAACAGAGGCAATGCTCACAGAATTGATGGTCAATGGCATGAGCGTGCCTGGATTTGATCCACAGGTTTTCTTTTATGATCTTGGCATTGTATCTTGCGCAGAAACGACATTATGCGTGTCCGCAACGGCAAAAGATGATCAGGCTGAGGTTATCGGAACCGGAACATTTCCCTTTGAAGCCGGAAATATCTATCGATATCCGATTTCCGTACATTTGGCAAACAGCAGTACAAACCAGACCTATGTCATCCGGATCCAGCGGTCTGTCAAATCACATAAAAAAGCGATTTACATCCTGCCAGGCATCATGGACTCGGAAATATTATCTGAAAAGGGTATGCTGCTCTGGCCAAAAGCAAATATATACAGCCGGGCGGCTGATCATTTATATTGCGAAGCCGATGGCCGGTCGGAATATGCGGTTATAGCCGCTGACCCGATTCCGGATGACGACCGGTACGGTGCCCTGAATTTTTTCCATCCGATGATTCACCAGTTGCAAAGATCCTTTTCATCAGACTACGACATCCTTTTCTTTCCATATGATTGGCGCCTGGACGCCAGGATCGCTTCGCAAAAGCTCAATTTGCATATTACACTGGGAAACTACGAGAGTGTTGTTTTAGTTGGCTACAGTCTGGGCGGACTTGTCGCCACAAATTATGCAGCGAATCACCTGAATGATACTAAAATCGAGCACCTGATTGCCGTGGCAACGCCTTTCTTGGGCTCGCCAAAGGTTGCGCTGACCTATATGACCGGCGAAACGCTTAAAGTACCGTTTTTGTCTGTCTATCTAAATAAATCGTACTATTTGTCATCAAGCAGGAATATGCTTTCCGGTTATCAATTGCTGCCACATATGGCCTATTTCCAATATCAATCTCATTACCTTTCAGTTGCCGCGTCAAACGAAACCGCATTTTCCCAACAACAGAACATTCAATCTGATGAGGCTTCCCTTGATTTCTTGAAGGAAAAATTCGGGATCAAAGATATGGCATTCGAGTGCAGGGATTTTCAAGAATCTTTCTATCAAAACGGCGATCACCTAGTAAAGTTTATGGCCGAACACCAGGGCAACGCTTCTGTCATTGTTGGCACAAAAATTCCGACAATTACCAGCTTTCTCATAGCTGAACACAATGGCAATATCGATGTTAATCCAATTAAATCATTGCAGGGAGATGGCACTATCCCCAGTCTGAGCGCTAGTATTGGCGGATCAATCCCGAGCCGAAACACTTACTATATCGAAAAGGTAAACCACACAGCCCTGCTAAGCGATAAACGAATTCTGAAAGTCATAACCAATATTATCAGTGGGGCCCCGGATACCCTGCCAGACGGGATCACTCATGAATGCCCAAGTAAATTGGAATTGATCAAATAAATTTTATTTGTGGTCATGAAATACTTGTAAAAAGAGCCTTCATTATCTATAATTTTAAATGAGCATATTCTCAATACAAATCAGGAGGCCATATGCCAAGAAAACGTTGCTGCGGTCAAATTGATGATTATCCTGTTTTCCAAAAATTTGTGCCGGATCAATTTGTGCCCGAAAAAGTCATGACACTGGGATATGAAGAGATTGAAGCCATTCGATTGAAAGATATGGCTGGACTTGACCAAGAGGAATGTGCCCGGCAGATGACCTTAACACGTCCGACTTTTCAAAGGATTTTGATTCATGCCAGGAAAAAGCTGGCAACTGCCTTGATTGAAGGTCAGACCATTATGATTGAAGGAGGACATTATCAAATGGCTAATCGTATTTTCGAGTGTGTAGACTGTGGTCAGGTTTGGGAAGAACCGCCCTGCACTGAAGGCGGCAAGCATGGCTACGAGATTGCTTGCCCAAAATGTGGGAGTATGAAAAAATCAAAAATCAGCAATGGCGTAAAACATGCTTGCGGCGGTCATGGCGACGATCATGGGCATAGTCACGGCGAAGCCGGCGGCTGCTGCGGCGGGAAATAAAAAACGCTAATGATGGCTGCTTTTTACCCGACACCCGTCCGGGATTCTGGCTGGTCATCCCAATTTAAAGTAAAAACCACTACGGCCTTGATGTTGATCTTCATCAGCCGTAGTGGTTTTCTTTATCTTGTATGGAGCATTTATTTCGATATTGCTCTTTAAACGGTCAGATTCAGATTTAACAGGATAACGATATACAGGGACATAATCAAGGTCAATAGAAGAGAGATGACAAAAGCCGTACGGATGACTTTGTTTTCTTCTCCGAGTTTGTCAATGGAAGCTGCTGCATTCTGCAGTTTGGCTGGCGAAATGATGCTGGCCAAACCACCGCCGAAAGCTAAACCGGCAGCAATGATAATGAGTGAAGATATGGACATGTTCAGATTCTTTGCCGTAGCTAGCGCATATTTGGCAAACATGCCGATTGTCGAGGCTTCGCTGCCGGTGATAAATCCGCCAAACAGGCCAATAAAACCTGAAATGAAGCTATAGGCGCCCTTGAAGAACTCGGCGGAATAATCTGCCAGGATTTTGACCATGCTGGGGGTTTCCCATTTCATGCTGCTCATGGAGAATCCGGCCATATTCATGACTTCACCGATAGCAAAGAAAATGGCAGCTGAGAAAACTGGCCGAGGCGCCCGTTTGATCCAGGCTTTAAAAATGTCGCGCCATTCGGCTTTCGATGGACGGACGAAGGGGATGGCGAGCAGAATGCTGGCGAAGATCCAGGTGTAGGCGCTCCAAAGCGCACGGGTGGGTATGCCGTTGACCAGGGCATCATTTGCGGCAACCCCATGGATCGGCAATGTCAAAGTCCGATAGAGATAATTGAAAACCGGTTTAGGCAGGTTGAGCGCCAGGATCAGCACAACCAGAATGAACCAGGGCGTCAGCGCCTTCCAAAGCGGATACTGCCTGGCATAAGCGAGTTCATCTGCTGTCAACAGACTCTTGTCAATGACTGGACGTCTGGTTAGCTTGAGATAGGCTACCATGGCGGCGATAACGCCGATACCGCATAGGACGCCAGTCAGGACGACCGTGTTTTCGATACGATTGGTGAAATAGGCAATCACGCCAATAACGGTGCCTGTTATCACACAGGGCAGCCAGCCTTCGCGAATTGCTTTCCCGCGGCCGACGATCCAGAGCATGCTGAATCCGATCAAAGTGGAAGAAAGGGGGAGAAACCAGAAGAAAATACTGCCGGCTTGGGCCAAAGTTATCGAAGTTACGCCACTGATCGGATTATCTTTCAAAAAACCGTTGGCGATATCGACAAAGGCAACTATCGGAGCCCCCAACAAGGCATAGGTGCATAGGGAATCATAACCGATAGCCGGCAAGGCGATAGCAATATAGGTCGAATAACCCATAGCCAGAAGGATTGGCGGCAGGATAGAAACCGGCGTTGCGCCAACGGCTACCATCAAAGTGCCAAATCCTATATTGACCATCATGATTTGCGCTGCGCGCGCCTTGGGTGAAAGTGTCTTGATGAAAATGGTAATTCTTTTCAAACCACCGGTTTTTTCGATGAATGCCATTTGCAAAAGGGAAGTCGCGACAATCAAAGAAACAGAAAACGATTTGATAAAGCCTGCTGCTGTCGAGCGCAGAACGACTTCAAGATTGGTTTGAAAGAAAAAGATTGCAACCAGAGAGATGACGCCCCACCCAACAATGCCGCTGATGTCTGCAGGTTTCCGGAAAATTAGCAGCATCACCAGAATTACGGCAATAGGCAAGATAGTCAGCAAAAGCGACGTCAAAGACATAACCGTTCTACCATCCTTCATTTCTGATTAACCATCTGGCGCTTTAAGCGTCACGGTTATCAACTACATGTTAAAATTATATGGTTTTATTTGAAATGTCAAGAGATCAGTTCAACGGATTCTGATCGGGACAATATGCGATAAGATTAGAGAATATGGAAAGAATAATTTTGAAAAGGCATTCTCCCATGCTATACTTGAATTATTAAAATCCAGCAATTATTTTGTGTAAAGGAGGACTATCAAGATGAAAGACAAGTCTGAACAAGCCCCGACTGCTGCAATTTATGGATTGGGATTTATTGGCGCGGCAGTCTATTATATTTCACAGGCGACTACTTTCTGGATTGGGGTTCTTGGGTTCTTGAAAGCAATTGTCTGGCCCGCTTTCCTGGTTTATGAAGCTCTGAAAAATCTAGGCGCGTAAATGGATTCAACTTCTTTTGACCCAAAAACAAGGGACTGACCGGATAAGCTGCTGATCATGTTATTACGGGGGTTGGCGGCCATTCTTTTGCGCATACCAGAAAATTTGAAATGAATTAAAAGAAAAGAAAAAATTGTGGAGGTTCACTGCCATGCTTGACAAGGATGATAATCAAACACCACAAGCAAATGATATTATCGATGCAATCAAGACAATCTGGAAAAAAGGTAATGCCAGCCGTCTGGACATTGAGAAAGACAACAAAACCGTTTTAAGTATTTCCCTGACTGTGGGGACAATTGGGTTGGTTCTGGCTCCGGTTGCGGCACTCATTGGCATTGGCGCGGCTTTGATAACGGAATATATCATCAAAATCACTCTGGATAATGGCACTGTGATCAATGTCAATGAATTTGCCTTGATCCACAAAAAGTCCGCGGAAACCAAAGACGGCAAAACTGCGACGCCGGAAAAAGAGCAAAAAGAGGAATAACATTCATTGATCTATCATTTGCCGGCAATTCATGATAAAATGATAAGGTTGCCTTTCCGCCCCAAAACAAGGAGTATTCATGACATTTAAAGAACTGAACATTATTCCCTCGATTCTCAAAGCATTAGAGAATGAACAATATACCGCGCCTACCCCGATTCAGACCAAGGCGATTCCGCCAGCTCTCGCTGGCCGGGATTTACTGGCCGTTGCCCAGACGGGAACCGGCAAAACTGCGGCTTTTGCCGTACCCATGCTTCAGCGGCTAAATAGTCTGCCGCAATTTCGAAAGGACCGGAATCCTTCGCGCAAGATTCGCGCGCTGATCATGACGCCGACGCGGGAACTGGCCATGCAGATTTACGAGAGTTTTTGTGCTTATGGCAAATACATGAACCTACGCTCATGCGTAATTTTTGGCGGCGTGTCACAAGTCCCACAGGAACAGGAACTCAGGCGCGGGGTGGATATTCTGATCGCAACACCCGGCCGGTTGAATGATTTGATGAATCAACGCCTGATTGATTTGAAACAGATCGAGATCCTGACGCTCGATGAAGCCGACCGCATGCTGGACATGGGATTTATCCATGACGTTAAAAAAATAATCAGCCAAACGCCTGATCAGAAACAAACGCTTTTCTTCTCGGCCACGATGCCGCAGGAGATCACCGCCCTGTCCCAATCGCTGTTGATTGATCCGGTGAAGGTATCCATTACGCCGGATGCTCCGGTTGTTGAAAAAATCAGGCAGTCGGTATACTTTGTTGACAAAGAAAATAAGTGCCGTTTGCTTCTGAACCTGCTGCAGGATCCCTCGATCTCCTCGGCACTGGTTTTTGCCCGGACAAAGCATGGTGCGGACCGGATTGTACGTGAATTGATCAAAGGCAATATCAATGCCCAGGCGATCCATGGCAATAAATCGCAAAATGCGCGGCAGCTGGCCTTGGGCAATTTCAAAAATAAAATCACACGAGTCCTGGTGGCGACTGACATAGCGGCCAGGGGCATCGATATCGACGAACTATCCCATGTCATCAATATCGATCTGCCCGAGATTCCGGAATCTTATGTTCATCGGATCGGCCGGACTGGCCGGGCAGGGCATGGCGGTACGGCCATTTCATTCTGCGATTACGATGAAAAGCGCTTGCTAAATGACATTGAACGGCTTTGTTCCAAAACTATCCCCAAAGTTAGCGATCACCCTTATCCGATGCTTAGAACAGAAGCGTCGCCCAAGCCGATCCGTCAAAGCCGGCCGAATTCTGCAAACCGGTCCATTCAGCAACAGAGAAGCCGATCCAGCCGTTGATTGATGCCAATTAATAAAAAATACTTGAAAAATTCCGCTATTAAGAGATAATATACTCTAAAAGCGATGACCGGAAACAAGTAGAAATGCCGGAAGATTAACAGCTTCCAATGCTTTCCAGAGAGCTGTCGGTTGATGCAAGACAGTAAGGCGCGGCATTTTGAATACGATCCGCGAGCTGCGCACCGAACGGAAAAGGATTTTCCAAGTAGGCTGCGACGGAAGCATCCGTTATCAGGCAGGAGCATGAGAAAGACAGGAAGCTCCATAAGGCTGTATGCTGTAAAGCTGCAGTAAATTGAGGTGGTACCGCGGATTCATCCGTCCTCAATCAGACCAGCATCGAGCTGCTTTGATTGAGGACGTTTTTATGTCTCGTCTCCGCGCTTGAACGCCTGACAAGACAAAGAAAGGATTTAGAAATATGGCGATTATTGATTATCTTGAAAGAAATGCCCGACTCTATCCATCAGAAATCAGTTTGGTAGAAATCGATCCGGCCAATCAACCGGACCATGCAGTGACCTGGCGTGAATATAATCTGATTGAGACCAGTTCTACTGGGAAATATCGCCGGGAGATGACCTGGAAGGAATTTGACACCAAGGCCAACCGGTTTGCCAACCTGTTGCTGACGCGCGGAATCCAGAAAGGCGACAAGGTTGCTATTCTGATTATGAACTGCCTTGAATGGCTTCCCATCTACTTTGGCATTTTGAAAACCGGGGCGCTCGCCGTACCGATGAATTATCGCTATACTGCAGATGAAATCAAATATTGCCTGGATCTGGCTGAGGTTAAAACCCTGATTTTTGGACCGGAATTCATCGGGCGCGTGGAACAGGTTTTTGATCATCTTCAGGGCGTCAAAACCTTTTTCTATGTCGGAGAAAACACGCCGACCTTTGCTGACAGTTATGGCAAACTTGTGGCATTTTGCTCTTCCACCGCACCTGCGGTTGAACTTTTAGATGACGATGATGCAGCGATTTATTTTTCTTCAGGCACGACCGGCTTTCCCAAGGCCATTTTACACTCGCACCGGGCACTTGTTTCAGCTTGCCTGACTGAGCAGAATCATCATCGGCAAACACATGACGATGTATTTTTGTGTATTCCGCCACTCTATCATACTGGCGCCAAAATGCATTGGTTTGGCAGTTTGCTCGCTGGCGGCAAGGCCGTTATTTTGCGGGGTGTTAAACCTGATTGGATCCTGCAGGCCATATCGGAAGAAAAAGCCACGATTGTCTGGCTGCTTGTTCCTTGGGTTCAGGATATTCTCGATGCTATCGACCGTGGGGAGATCAAGCTGGAGAATTATCGTCTAAACCAGTGGAGACTGATGCATATAGGCGCCCAACCTGTGCCGCCCAGTTTGATCCGCAGATGGAAACAAGTCTTTCCTCATCACCAATATGATACGAACTATGGTCTGAGCGAGTCGATCGGTCCTGGCTGTGTCCATCTGGGTATTGAGAATATCCAAAAAGTCGGCGCAATCGGCAAAGCGGGGTATCTCTGGGAAACCAGTATTGTCGACGAAAATGGCAAACCTGTTGCCAAAGGGGAAGTGGGCGAGCTGATCGTCAAGGGACCTGGCGTGATGAAACGCTATTACAACAATCCAAAAGCGACCGAAGAAGTCTTAAAAGACGGTTGGCTCTACACCGGCGATGTTGCGCGCATGGATGATGACGGCTTCATTTATCTGGTAGACCGCAAAAAGGATGTAATTATTACTGGCGGCGAGAATATCTACCCTGTACAGATTGAAGATTTTCTGCGCGCTCATCCGGCCATTAAAGATGTTGCTGTTATTGGCCTGGCTGACGACCGCCTTGGTGAAATCGCTGCGGCAATCATCGAGCTGAAAAAAGGCGTGGCTTGCACCGAAGCGGATATTATGGCGTTCTGCATTGATTTGCCCAGATATAAACGGCCACATAAAATAATATTTGCTGAAGTTCCAAGAAATCCGACCGGTAAAATCGAAAAACCACGCCTTCGCGAAATTTATTGCGGCAAGCGTCTGGTGGAAGCTCAAACGACGAAATAAGCTAAGAAAGCCGCATAACTGCGGCTTTCAACATTTTATTGCCAATGGGTCTCTTAAAGCCTCGACAATGCCCGCGGTTGGAAAAACCAAAGGAGCTCGGCGTTTTGCGGATGATCAGCATCGATTCTGAATCCTGCAGCCGCTCCTTTTTTGAAAGGCAATGTCAAGCCAACAAGTTGCTGGCTCCAAATGCTCAGATGGGGCTCGTGACCAACAATGAGAACAGTCCCGGATGGCTTGATTTTTGTTAAAGATTCGTTTAAGACGTCAAAGTTTCCATCGCTGATAAAATCAAAATATTCGATATTTTGGATATTGAATATTTTTGAAATCAATTCTGCGGTTTGTGCTGCACGGGTAAACCGACTCGACCAAATATGAGCCTCGTCCAGGTTTTTAATCAGCAATTTCAAATTCGGCAAAGATTTTAGCAAATTATTTTTGCCATTGTCGGTCAAAGCTCGATTGGCATCCTCCATTGCTGCACTTCGCTCCTGGGCTTTGCCATGTCGGATCAATATAAGTTCCATAAATTTGCTCCTTCTAAATTACCAAACTAATTCAATCAAAATTGATCTGTTTTGTATTTTCTAGAAGTGTATATTCACCTTCATTCTACATTTATTTTCTTTGCAGACCGTGATTTATGATACAATTTTGGAAACAGGATCCAGATTATTGATACGGATTAGGAGACAGGGGGATAAGATCATATGTATCCCGCAATCAAAGGCAGAAGAGTTGTTATTACTGGCATGGGCGTTATTTCGCCGATTGGCCTGACTGCCGAATCTTTTTGGCAGTCCTTGATCAACGGCCGGTCAGGAATTGCTCCTTTGCAAGATATAGACCTTGATGGATTGGGAATCAGTGTCGGCGCGCAGGTGAAAGACTTTGATCCATTGTTGTATATGAACCGCAAGGAAAGCCGCCGGACAGACCGCTACTGCCAGTTCGCCGTGGCAGCTGCTGCAGAGGCAATAAAAAATAGCGGACTCGATATTGCAGCTTGTGGGGCAGATCGGGTTGGCACCATCATCGGCAATGGCGGCTGCGGGCTCGAGACGATGGAGACAGAGTACAAAAAACTGTTTGCATCCGGCCCGGCCAGCATCTCGCCGTTGGCAGTCCCGATGATCATTTCCAATATGGCTGCTGCCAGGGTTTCAATGGTTTATGGCACGATGGGTGCCAATTATGGCTTGACTTCAGCCTGCGCTTCTGGCGCTCACGCAATCGGCGAGGCGTTTCGGGCGATCAAATTTGGATATATCGATGCTTGCATAACGGGTGGGGCGGAAGCTCCGATCACCCGTTTTAGCATTGCAGCATATAATAACATGACCGCACTGACCCGCGAGACCGATCCAACCTGTGCGTCGATTCCCTTTGATGCCCGCCGCAGTGGTTTTGTCATCGGTGAAGGCGCCGGCATTCTTGTTTTGGAAAGCCTGGACCTGGCGCTGGCCCGCGGCGCCGACATTGTTTGCGAGCTATCGGGCTTTAGCGCCACAGCCGACGCTTATCACATAACGAGCCCGGATCCGGAAGGCAAAGGCGCGGCATTGGCTATGACTCAAGCTTTGCTGGAGTCATAGCCAATGCCGGTCGATGTTGACTACATCAATGCCCATGGGACAAGCACGCAACTGAATGACAAATATGAAACAATTGCCATCAAAAAAGCATTTGGCGAAGCTGCCAACCGGGTTGCAATCAGTTCGACGAAGTCAATGACTGGTCATTTACTCGGCGCAGCTGGCGCAATTGAAGCAATTGCCACCGCCCTGACATTGCGCAATGGCATTATTCCGCCGACAATCGGCTACAAGCAAGTCGATCCGGAATGTGATCTGGACTATGTTCCCAATGTTGCCCGAAAATATCCGGTGCGTTTGGCGCTTTCCAATTCTTTAGGCTTCGGCGGTCACAACGGCGCGCTGTGTTTTAAAAAATGGGAGGCCTGAGCATCAGCGTATTCTTTTTTTAACGTATCAATCAAATCTTTTACCGATACGATTTTCTCAGCCCGATAGGCATTAAAGCCGGCAAAGGCGAAGCCGCTTTTCAGATTGCCTTTTTTGGCGTTCATTAAGGCGATGGAGATGCAGTAGGGACTTTTTAGATAATCACAGGTTAAGATGCAGTGATAAGGGCATGTGAAAGGTTTCTTTTTCCCCGCTTCGACATCTTTAATGAATTGATTGATTATCGCTCTCCCAGGCAAGCCAACTGGGCTTTTAATAATGCCAATATCCTCTTTTTTTGCATCAATATAAGTATTTTTAAATTTTATTGATGCATCACATTCATCGGTTGTAACAAACCGTGTGGCCATCTGAACACCGGAAGCTCCCAATTGCATCATGTTGAAAATATCTTCGCCTGTATAAATCCCACCTCCGGCAATGACCGGAATTGGCTTTTGATACTTTTCTTCAAAGTTTTTCATTTCCTTGATCACGTCTGTCACGATGTGCTCCAGGGAATATTCAGGATTGTCAATCTGATCAGCTTTAAATCCAAGATGCCCGCCTGCCTTTGGACCTTCAACAACGATAGCATCAGGAACGTATGCGTACTTTTCGATCCATCTTCTGGTGATGAGACTAGCTGCCCTCGCCGAAGATACAATCGGAACAAGCTTTGTCTTGGCGAAAGTGTTTAGAAATCCAGGCAAATTCAGCGGCAATCCGGCTCCCGCGAAAATGATATCTATTCCTTCATTGACTGCAGTTTCAACCATAGTCGCAAAATTGGACATGGCAACCATAATATTGACGCCCAGGATTCCTTTGGTTTTCTCTCTGGCCTTTTGAATTTCTTTTTTGAGGGCCCTGATATTTGCTTCCAAAAAATTTGAATGATAATCTGGTTCAAGCATGCCAATGCCTGCAGTCGAAATTACGCCGATTCCGCCCTGGTTTGCTACAGCTGAGGCTAAACCGGACAATGAAATTCCGATTCCCATGCCGCCTTGAATGATGGGGATTTTTGCTGTCAGCATTCCGATTTTCAATTCTTTCATTTCAAAATTATCCATTAATTACTCCATCATGATTCGATTTTGTATTTTGATTATATTTTAATGATAATACTAAATAGTTTATTATTAAATATGCCAGTTCAAATAAATATGTTGGGCAATTATACCAGAAGAATTTGATCAAACAATTCAGACTAAAACAATCAAAACCTGATAAAATAGAATAAACTAAATAAAAATCAATCGAATAGATCCAATCCATTGATAGAAATGGGACAGTATGGAAAGGAGATTATCATGACAGCTGAAAAAATGAGACAAGAGCTTGTGAACTACTTCGAAAATGCTGGCCAGCCGCAGCTTGCAGAAAAAGCTAAAATAATGCCGGTTGAAGAAGTTTATGAGAATTACAAAAAGATTATTGAAGAAGATGCATACGATCAAGCAAGAAACAAGTTGGAAGAAGAAACTGATCAAAAAGAATTTGAACAATGGAAAGCGCGGGGAAAGAAAATTTGAATTTCCGAAAAATGCAGCGCAAATAAAGCTCTGTGGCAAAAATCAGTAGATTTCATCGACTAATCTTCATAAGGTGTGGATAAATTCTCTGGATTTTGTTACTATAAATGATGTTTATTCAAACAAAAGCGGATAGACAACCAGGAAATCAAATCCGTTAGCGCCAGCCATTGCCGGCGCTTTCAGCAGTAAACTGCATTTGTAATGCTCAGAACGGGAAAAACGACCGGTTAATGATAAAAATATTAGAATAATGGAGTGTTTAACAAATGAACAGAGTATTCAATTTTTCGGCTGGACCTTCCATGTTACCCTTAAAAGTGCTTGAGATTGCAGCAAAAGAGATGACAAATTATCACGGGTGTGGCATGTCGGTCATGGAAATGAGCCACAGGTCGCCTGTCTATGAAGAGATCATTGGCGAAGCCCAATCCCTCCTGCGATCTGTCATGAATATTCCTGATCATTATAAAGTGCTTTTTTTACAAGGCGGCGCGACTACGCAATTCTCTGCTGTGCCTTTGAACTTGATGACAAAATCGGGGAAGGCCGACTATGTTGTTAGCGGCATGTTTTCTAAAAAAGCTTATGAAGAAGCAAAACGTTTTGGAGATGTGAAGGTATTGGCTTCAAGTGCCGATAAGAATTTTTCATACATACCTGAATTTGAAGTGTCAGACATTCGACCTGATGCCGATTATGTTCACGTTTGTTATAACAATACCATTTTCGGGACTAGATTCCCGCAGATCCCCGATACCGGCAATATTCCGCTTGTTGCAGATCTTTCATCCTGCATTTTATCCGAACCCATTGATATTTCACGTTTTGCCCTTGCTTATGCCGGTGCGCAAAAGAATATGGGGCCTGCTGGATTAACGGTTGTAATCGTCCGGGAAGACATGATTGGAAGCGCGAAAGGCATAACGCCAATCATGTTGGATTATAAGACCGCGGCAGATAATGACAGCATGTACAACACGCCGCCTTGCTACGCCATTTATATGGCTAAACTGGTGCTGGAATGGGTGCGCGACGAGATCGGCGGATTGGGAAAAATGGCTGAAATCAATAACCGGAAAGCCCAAAAACTTTATGATTTTATCGACGCGTCTCAACTTTTCAAAGCCCCTGCGCAAATTGGATCCCGTTCAATCATGAATATCACGTTTGTTACAGGCCAGGAAGAACTTGATAAAAAATTCTGCAAGGAAGCTGAAAAGGCAGGATTTGTAAATATCAAAGGCCACCGCAGCGTCGGCGGCATGAGAGCGTCAATATACAATGCCATGCCCGAAGCTGGAGTCGAGGCCCTGATCAAGTTCATGAAGGAGTTTGAAATTAATGTTCAAAATTAAGACGTTTAATAAAATCGCTTCAATTGGACTGAACAATTTCGACAAAAACAAATATGATTTTGGCAGCAGCATTGAAGATCCGGATGCCATACTCGTGCGGTCTGCAAATTTGCTGGAAATGGAATTGCCCGATTCACTGAAGGCAATAGCCAGAGCTGGCGCCGGTATTAACAATATTCCGATTGAACGCTGCTCTCAAAAAGGCATTGTTGTTTTTAATACGCCTGGCGCCAATGCCAATGCCGTGAAAGAACTGACAATTGCCTCGCTCCTCTTGACTTCGCGCAATATTATCGGCGGCGTCAATTGGGTCAAAGAATTGCCTGCGGAGTCAGATATTGCCAAAGAGGTTGAAAGCGGCAAAAAAGCCTTTTCCGGTCCCGAGCTATATGGCAAAAAGCTTGGCGTTTTTGGACTAGGCGCAATCGGCGCTACGGTTGCCAATACTGCAACCGAACTGGGCATGGAAGTGTATGGGTATGACCCGTATATTACGATAGAAAATGCCTGGATGGTATACCACAGTGTCAAGCGCGCTTCAGATCCCAAGACCGTATTCGAAAATTGCGATTATATTTCTTTGCATATTCCTTCAACTGCTGAAACGAAGGGGTTTATTAACGCAAGAGCAATCGAATCGATGAAGGACGGCGTACGCATTATCAATTTGTCCCGCGGCGACCTTGTGAATAACGCCGACATGACGCAAGCACTGGAAAGTGGCAAAGTGGCATGCTACTTGACTGATTTCCCAACTCCCGAGACAATGAAAATGAAAAATGTTATTGCTGTTCCTCACCTTGGAGCGTCCACTCCTGAAAGTGAAGACAACTGTGCAGTCATGGCGGTTAATGAACTGATCGATTATCTTGAAAATGGAAATATTAAAAACAGTGTCAATTTCCCGGATGTCTTAAATCCCAAAGGCGGCGACGAGAGCGTATGTGTGATCCATAAAAACATACCGAACGTTCTGGCGCAGATCTCCACGGCTCTTTCTGCCGAAGGATTGAATATTGAAAATCTTTCAAGCCGCAGCAAAAAGGAATTGGCCTATTCGGTTTTCGAAATAACAGGGAAATGCCCGGATTTTGTTATTGAAAAACTATATTCAATTGATGGGATCATTCGGGCCAATATCATCAATAACCGATAATCAGGCATACGTATCCTTTGAGATTTTTTGCCGTCCGGGAACTTTAACCGGCCCTTTTTCGTCAAACAACAAAGAAGGTGAGCAATATGGACAAAACCAATCCACTCATCCGGATGATCGGCCTGATTCTGATTCTGGGCATATTATCAATCGGTCTAAGTGGTTGTACTGTGTTTTATTTCAATTGGAATGCTGATTCGATGACTACTGCACCTTCAACTGGCGGTTCAACGACCGGTCAGCCAGGCACGACATCGCCAATTGATAATCTGATTGTCTGGACAGGTAAAATTATATCGATTGAAAGTGAGCGGTCTTTCCTGGCGGCGGTTGATTCGACATTTCAATCGTTGCTTGGCGACAAGGCTCAGGTATCGCTTTATGACAATGCCAAGGTCATTCGCAATGAAACCGGCGAAGAGATCAGCTTGCCTGACGTTCCGATCGGAAGCCGGGTTATCGTCAAGATTACCGGCGCTATCCGCGAATCCTATCCAGTGCAGGTAAGCGCGGTTGAAGTGCGGGTGATCGGGAGCAAGAATTAGATTTGAAATGACAGGAGATGATCATCTGATGAATGGTATTGAATACTTTGAAAAAACCGGTGAGACCAATACGATCGAGACTATCGAAATTTCGAAAAAAAGAGCACTGGAATTGGGTATTAAACAGATTATAACCGCATCTTCTCATGGCTATACGGCAAAAGCGGCAGCAAAAGCATTTGAGGGAACTGATATAGAAATTATTGCTGTGACCATTTCCGAATGCTATAAGCAGGAGGGCTGGTGCATGACGCCGGACGAAAGGCAGGAACTGGAAAAAATTGGCGTGAAGGTCTTAACATCACCTCATAGTCTTGGTGATGGGGCAGGCGAGGCATTTTATGGCGGCAATTCCCCGCTTTCGATTATTGCCAACACGCTGTATTGCTTTTCGCAAGGTATGAAAGTTGCGGTTGAGATTGCGATCATGGCTGCTGACGCCGGATATGTTGCCACTGACAAAGAAGTCATTTCTATCGGGGGAACAAGCAATGGCGCTGATACGTCGATAGTCCTGGTTCCGTCTTATGCCTTGAAGTTTAAAGACCTGAGGGTCAGGGAAATTTTGTGCAAGCCACGAGTCGGTTAATATCGGCACGGTTTCAATTTCATATGAATAGTGAGCGTTAATCATGAAAATAGTTGAACTATTTAAAAGAAAAACAGTGTTGTCATTTGAGGTGTTTCCTCCCAAGCGTACGTCACCGATTGAAACAATTTATGATACGCTTGACGAATTAAAGGCGTTGAATCCGGATTTTATCAGCGTGACCTATGGAGCCGGCGGATGTGAGAACAGTAAAACCACCCTCTCGATTGCTTCGACAATCAAGAACGGTTACGGTGTGGAGAGTGTGGCGCATCTTCCTTGTATAAATCTGTCTAAAGAAGACGTTCTGCAATTGTTGATGGAATTAAAAAAGAATAACATTGAAAATATTCTTGCGCTTCGCGGCGACATTAACCCTGAAATTCCACCCCGAAAAGACTTCCTGCATGCAAGCGACTTGGTTGCTTTTATTAAAAATCATGGTGATTTTAATATCATTGGCGCATGTTACCCCGAAGGGCACTGTGAATCGGGCGGATTGATCAATGACATCCGCAACCTGAAAATAAAGGTTGATGCAGGAACGGATCAGCTCATTTCGCAGCTTTTCTTTAATAATGACTATTTTTATGCATTCCGCGAAAGAGCTTGCCTTGCAGGAATCAATGTCCCCGTTGAAGCAGGCATCATGCCGGTTATTAATAAAAAACAGATCGAAAGAATGGTGTCACTTTGTGGCGTAGAGCTACCCCGCAAATTTGTTAAAATGATGGAAAAATATGAGAATAATCCCGTTGCCATGCGTGATGCCGGAATTGCCTATGCGATTGACCAAATTGTGGATTTAATTGCGCAGGGCGTTGATGGCATTCACTTGTATACGATGAATAACCCCTATATAGCCAAGAAAATTCATGAAGCCATTTTTTTTCTGATTGCCGCAAATCAATAATCCAATATTCACGAAAAATTGGATTGAAAATAACAATTCCCTATCTATTATTATAGCCGGACTGTAAACGGTGCGTTTTTCAATACGGAAAAGTGATTGAAAAATACTAAAATCACCTGAGAGATCCATTGATACGAGTGCAAATAAGCAAATCGTGTGCTTTTTGTTCTTCGCATTCATAACAATAAGTATAATTGGTATGAAAAATAATTGAACATGTACATTGACTCTTTTGCTTGCTTAGCTTATAATAACGATCAGGAATTACCGCTTTCCTATTTCATACCACTTTTTCAAGACACTTTACGGCCATTTGAAGGGAGATCATCATGCTAAAATTTGATGAGAAAAAGCAAATTGACAGCGTAACGGGTGCACTTGCTCTGCGTGACAAAATTGAAGCGATCGTGGACGAAATATGTGCAAAAGGTTATGATGCCATATATTATTTGGGTATTGGCGGCACATATGCTTCCAGTATGCAGGCAGTATGCCATATCAAGGGGCAAAGCGCGTTGCCAGCCTATTATGAAAACGCTGCGGAATATATAACCACCGGCAATCGTCGCATCAGTGAAAATTCGGTTATCATCATTTCCTCTGTCACTGGCAGCACCAGCGAGATGATTGATGCAGTCGAACTGGTGAAAAAGACCGGCGCAACGATTATCGGTTTTATTGATGTTGAAAAATCCGCCCTGGCAGAAATGGCGGATCATGTCATCATCTATCCTGCCAATGAACAGCTTAAGTTTTTTATGGTAGCTGACCGATTCATGTACAATCGCGGCGAGTTCCCTGAATATTACCGCTACTATGCCGAGATGGAAAAATATCTGCCGCAGGCCCTGGTCGAAGTTGAAAAAACCGCGGATGATTTTGGCAAGAAATTTGCCGAGAATCACAAAAATGATTCTATCCATTATTTTATTGGATCGGGCAACCAATATGGCGCGACATATTCCTATGCCATGTGCTACTGGGAAGAACAGCATTGGATCAGAACAAAATCCATTCACTCAGCTGAGTTTTTTCATGGCACTTTAGAAATAATCGACCGTGATACCGCAGTGACAGTTTTCATTGGCGAAGACAAAGAACGCGCCTTATCTGAAAGAGTAGCCAATTTCTTGCCGCGCGTCTGCAGCCGCTACAACATTATCGATACAAAAGACTATGAATTGAAGGGAATTAGCCCGGAATTCCGCGGCAGTATTTCACACCTGGTCCTGCGTGCCATTACCCAGCGAATTGACGCACATCTTGAAAAAATAAACTGCCATCCAATGGAAATTCGCCGCTACTACCGGTGCCTGAATTATTAACCGCTATTTTTAGCGTTGCCTGAATCCCCGAAAAGACATCTTCTGCTTATTGTTATGAAGGGTTATTTTCAATATTTCCGATCAAACGTCCTTTAATGGAATAAGGAGGGCCTATGTCTGCTATAACGATGGAAAACATTGCGGTCATGAGTGTTCAGTATGTTCGCTACTCTTTTGATTATTACCTGGAATCGATGAAGCGATGCGGTCTTTGCAATATTGACTTATGGGGAGGCACACCGCATTTTTGCCGGCTTGACTACAAAAATTCTGCATCTGCGGAGAAAAAAATTGCTGAAATGAGCAAGAAAATTGCTGATTTGGGCATGCAAGTGGTCATATATACGCCTGAAACGTTAAATTACCCTTATAGCTTTGCTGATCCTGAGCAAGCTGTACGTAACCGGACCATAGAATTTTTTGATATGGCTATGGATGATGCCCTGTGTTTTGGCACAAACAAAGTCTTTATGAATTCCGGCTTTGGCCTGATGGATTTGCCTAGAGAGGAATCATGGCAGCGGGCTGCAGAGAGTATTCGCAAAGTTGCCGATATTGCCGAAAAAAAAGGAATCATCCTGATGCTCGAGCAGCTGCAGCCTTATGAGAGTAATCTGCTGACGACATTGCCCGATATGGTGCGCATGCTTCAAGATGTAAATTCACCTGCCTTGCAGACCTGCGTTGACCTCGTAGCGATGGCTGTTTCAGACGAAGCGCTGGAACAGTATTTTGAAGCAATACCAAGTTCTATACAGCATATTCATTACGCCGACGGCAATCCATCTGGCCATTTCATTTTAGGCGATGGAAACCTGCCGCTCCAGGAATACATCCGCATTCTTGAAAGGAACGACTACACCGGAAGCGTAGACCTTGAGATCAATGACTCGATCTACTGGGACGATCCGCACACTTCCATCAAGCGAAGTGCTGATTATCTGCGCCAGTTTTTACCGGAAAAGTAAGCTCCCATTTTTTGCCACACCATTTTATGCCCATACACCTTCATGACCGGACGGCCTCAACATCCCATCTCGTGTTGAGGCCGCCCATTCTATTTCCGGCATTTGAGCCTGATCTTTCAAGACAGGCGATTATAAACTTCCTGGCCATTGACGATTGTCAAGCATACCTTGACCTGGCGCATGTCAGATAGCGGCCGTTCAAATACATTGGCGTCGAGTACGGCGATATCCGCAAGTTTTCCTGCTTCCAATGTACCGAGCTCTGCTTCACGGCCAAGATTGTATTGACCGCCAAAAGTCCAGGCTGTCAGAAGCTCGGCGACTGTAAGTGTATTATCCGCGTTAAAACTTTCGCCTCCTTCGGGGAAGAAGGCGCCGCAAGCGTGATAAATGGATTCCGGGATATCATCGATGAGCAAGGGCAGGTCAGTACCACAGGAGATCATGACGCCGCTGTCTTTCATTTTGCGGCGGTTCCAGTAGTATTTTCCCCGATCCAGGCCGATTTTATCCGAAATCATGGCCAATTTGCCTGATCGGTCGGCAATGGACATAATCTGTGGATAAATTTCAGCAATGACTCCCAATTTACCCATGCGTTCCAGGTCGCTCGGGTCACTGAATTCAAGATCGGTTATGGCGTGGCGATTGGCAATTTTCCCGTCCTTTTTGCGCGCACACTTTTCAAAGATGTCAATAACCTTGCTTATGGCGGCGTCACCTTGCGCGTGCAGCGAAAATCTGAGGCCTTCTGCATCAGCAGCGAGTGTCTCTTTTTCAATTGCAGCGTAGTTTATGTTTTTTGCACAACAGGTTTTTGGCGCACAATTGTACGGTTTTTTCAAATCTCCCTCCATTTGGCTGATAGATCCGTCCGTCATTTGATTATAGCCGGAAAAACGTACGAAATCTCCCTTGAAGCGATCTCTCATCGCCAGGCCGAATGGTATATTGGCAGGGGATCCGACCGGTTGGCTCATAAAATGTACACGCATGCTCAATTCATGATCTTCCTCGAGTTTTTGCAGGATATCTGTGAATCCATAAAAGTCATCAAATCCCATCTCTTTGATCGAGGTAATGCCCCGGCTGTTTAACATTTTTATATATTCTTTGAATTTGGGCACGATGAATTCACGATCATTAAGAATATCCCTTAGTAAACGCCAGATTGCTTCTGGATAACAAGTGCTTGGGGTGAATTGATAACGCTGGATGGCAATTGTATTCATCCAGCAGGTTTCGCCGCCCTGGCCAAACAAAACAACTGCCCGGCTGCCAAATTGGCAATCCATCCCGGCCACGCCGGGGGGATCGATCTGGTTATTTAATCCATGCGCAAGCAGCGGCTTTTCAGGCAAAACTTCGTTGCCATAAGCTTTCATTGCGGCAAATACATCGCTGGCTGTAGTGCAGGCCGATAGATCCAAACCTGCCAGACCCAGCACATAACCCGTAAAAAAGCAGTGCACGTCGCTAAACCCAGGACAGATGACTTTATCGCCCAAAAGGTATATTTTTGTATGATCGTGAACATACTCAAGCCCGCTGCCCGGTCCGACAGAAATTATTCTCTGGCCGGCAATAGCGATATAACCGTCCATAGGCCTGCTTTTCGTCGCAGTAAACAGATTTGATGACCTCAATAGAATTTCTGCATTTCTTGTTTGTGGCATTTTTATACACTCCTATCTTGAATTAAATGAATATTTTGATGAAGGATCGCTGGTTGAAACGGGTTGCTGCCTGCTGTTCAAAAAATGGAAAGCCATTTCTCTGTTTGTGTATATACAAGATGATATAAATATTATTCCAATTTTATAGCGACAATATAACACATATCCGGTTTGATAATCAACCGGATTATTGAAACACGGTCAAAATTTTGCTTGTTTTACAGATTGACTATGAGGGCCAAGGGTGATATATTGATTTTGAATTAATTGGTTTGAAATGAACGACAACCTGTATATTACAGATAACCTTTTCCATGCCACTTATACAATGGGAGGTTATTAGCATGAGAGTAGCGGTCATAGGTGACAACTGCATCGATGTTTACGAACGCCTGGGTAAAAAATATCCGACAGGCAACGTGGTGGATACCGGTGTAAACCTGCAAAAACTCGGCATTGAAACATCGATCATCAGTACGACCGGCAATGACGAAAACGGCAATTGGATGATCAAGACACTTGAGGCTGAAGGGCTTGACACAAGCCATCTAAAAGTTGGCGATGGCGCCACCGCCGTAACCTATATGGATATGGACGGTTTAGACCGTGTCCATGGCGATTATGTCGAGGGTGTGCTTGAAAACATCGTATTTGACGATGAAGATATTATCTTTGCGGCAAAACACGATCTTGTCCATTCTGCGCTCTGGGGCAAAGCCGAGGATGTCCTGCCCCAAATCAAATCCCTTGGCGCCAAAATAAGCTTTGATTATGCCGACAGACTAACCCATCCATTGGTCGAAAGCACCCTGCCGTTTGTTGATTACGGTTTTTACTCCTATCACCTGGGCCGTGATGAATTTATCGAGCGTTTTTTAAAGGACAAGGTGAGCCGCGGCATGAAAATTGCCGTTGCGACTTTTGGCGAAAAGGGCAGCCTGGCCTTCGATGGGGAAAAATTTCATGAAGGCGGCGTTTTTCCTGCAAAGGTCGTCAACACCGTAGGCGCAGGCGACAGTTTCATTGCCGGCTTTTTGTATGGGATTTTGAATAATTATCCTGTCGACAAAGCCCTTGCGAGCGGAGCGCAGATTGCGGCAATTGTTGTAGGCGTGTTTGAACCTTGGGTAGTTGTCTGATTCCGCAATTGGCTTTATATGATGAAATCACCGAAAAATAAGTGTTTTCAGGAGAGGTAGTTTATGATCAAGCAAATTCATTTCAAGAGCCGGGGTTCTGATGTCTGGGGATTTGCCCATTTTGCGAACGGGATGCAGCCCAAGCCTGCCATCATCATGTGCCATGGCTTTACAGGGGATTTAGTTGAGTCGGGCCGCCTATTTGTTGAGTTCGCCCAAAAGGCCAATCACGAGGGCTATCACGTCTTCCGTTATGATTTTGTCGGATCGGGCAGCAGTCCTGAAGATTTTGCCGAAAATACTTTTTTAGGTGGTTGGATCAAGGATATTCAAAACGCCATTGACTTTGTCTGCAAACATAAATCAGTCGATAAATCTTATGTTTATCTCGTGGGATTGAGCTTTGGCGGCGCCGCTTCATTGCTTGCCGGAAAGAGCAAGAGGGTTGCTGCGGTTGTGGGGTGGTCACCGGTGATCCGTTTGGAAGAGACTTTCCGTGGGATTTTCGGCCTGGCCAATTGGCAGCTGCTGGAGAGTGGCAAAGAAATTGCCGACTGCTATGGTGACACAGCATACCGTGCCAACCCACATTTTCTGACTGATTTACGTCAGCACGATATTCCCAAAGCTATCGAACAATACGATGGCAAACCGTTTTTGATTGTTCAGGGAACTGAAGATTCAGTTGTCAATCCCGCTCATGCCCAAAATCTGGTGCGTGATTTTAGAACAACAGGTTCACTGCAGATGATAGAAGGCGCTGACCATGTTTTCAATTTCAAACGAAACCTATTGTACACAGCAACCTTGAAATTTTTGAAAAACGTGCAAAAAAGCAAATCAACAAATGATGGAGGAATCGTATGAAAATTGGCTTGTTTACTTCTGGCTATCAGCGCAATCCGCTGGAGCAGGCTTTTATTGATGCCAAGCGTTTCGGCTATGATTATATAGAACTCTGGGGTGGCCGTCCCCATGCCTATGCGCCCGATTTGAAGGCTGGCGACATCAACATAGTCCGCCAATTGATCGACAAGTACGAAATGCCTGTTATCGGTTACACGCCTGAGCACAACGCTTATCCTTACAATTTTATGATTGGCAGCGAGTCGCAACGGCAGGATGCTGTTAACTACCTCAAACTTTCCATGGATATGGCCAAAGAAATGGGCGCTGACTTTACGCTGATGAGCCCTGCTAACGCGGGCTATCTCACAACTGCCGAGGATATTTGGGCCCGTTTGATTCAAACGATGCGGGAACTTGCCGAACATGCTGAGAAGATCAAGCATAAAATTGTTTTAGAAGCGCTGACCCCCTATGAAAGCAATGTTTGCAAAAGCGCAAACGACCTTGCTGAAGTTTTCCGCCATGTCAATTCCCCGTATCTTGTAGGCATGTGTGATATTGTGCCGCCTTTTGTGCAGCATGAAAGCATCATGGCCTATTTTGACAAGCTTGGCGAGAAAATGTACCACATGCACATCATTGATGGCGATGGAGCCAGTGACACTCACATCATGCCTGGAGAGGGCAAACTGCCTATCCGCGAGCTGATGCAGGAGCTTAAAGAGATTAATTACCAGGGGACAGCCACAATTGAGCTTGTAACGGCCTATATCAACGAACCGAGATTTTATGCGCGGCGCGCTATCGGGAATTTAAAAGAGCTGATGAAATAGTAAAAGCCAGGTGCAGCTTTTGAGCGGCGCCTGGCTTTTCAAAAAAGGAGATTGTTCACCATGTTTATTGATATGCATGTGCATCCTGCATTTTTTGAACGGATCAACGACGATAGCCAAAAGGAACAGCTTCGGCATGACGTCCTTGATATCCATTTAAACGGTACCGCTTCTTTGCCGCATATTTTCAACCAGATGCGTTGCGCACATCTGGATAAACTTTGCTTGTTGCCGCAGGATTACACAACAACCGCCGGCAGCGCCATCGTTACAAATGACGAAATTAAATTGCTAGTTGACCTGGCTCCGGATAAATTTATTGGTTTTGCCAGTGTGGATCCGTTTTCTGAAGATGCGGCCATTTCGCTCGAACATGCTTTTACGGACTTGAAATTGAAAGGGTTGAAGCTGCATCCGTCGCGCCAACGTTTCTATCCCGCTGATCCGAAACTCGAACCCCTCTATGATATTTGCGAAAAATATAACAAACCCATCATATTCCACAGCGGCCTGTCATGGGAACCCCATACGCTATCAAAATTCGCTCGGCCCAGCGAGTTTGAAGAACTAGCTGAAACCCGCCCGAAATTACGGATTTGCCTGGCCCATTTTGGCTGGCCATGGGTGCAGGAAACGGCCATGCTGATGGTCAAGCACCCAAATGTATACGCTGATACAGGACTTTTGTACTTTGACAGCGCAAAAGAATTTTATACGCGTATATTCACGCAAGATCTTTCACTGACTTGGATCGAGCGCAGTTTGCGCCATCAGGTTATGTTTGGCAGCAATAATCCGAGGTTCGAACAAATCCGCATGGCTCAGGCCATTAGCGAGATGGGCTTTTCAGGCAGTACACTTGAGTTGATCAAAGGACAGAACGCCATCGAATTCTTGGGCGGACTTGATTAAGGGGGGATACAGGTGTTTAAGCATATCTGCTTTGAAATACTAACCGAGGATTATAACCGGTTGATAAACATAACGGATAAAGTTGTGAATGAAGTTGCCGCCAGTGGCATCCAAAACGGCATAGTGACCGTTATTACCAATCACACGACAACCGGCATTACAGTAAATGAATCGCTGGAATGTCTTGAGAGCGATATCCAGGGCTTTCTGGCACGAATGGCGCCGGAAGACTATCCGTACAACCACGCCCGCCTGTTGAAGAATTACGGGTCTACAGCAGGCAATCCGACTGGGCACATCAAATCACATCTGACAGGCAACCACTGCCATTTTCCGATTGCCGAAGGGAAAATAGTCAAAGGTGGCGCTCAAGACGTCTATTTTTGCGAGTTTGACGGCCCGGCCAAACGGACAATTTCGATTATCCTGACAGGTGAATAATGATCACCAATTAAAATATTTGCGACTGTAAAAAGCAAAACGGTTCATTAACGGAATAAATGGATTAAAAAACGCAAACGCTTATCTGCATAAATTGATAAATCCTGGGCTGGTATTTAGGTAAAATCAGCCGGCTGATCGTGATTGAAAAGTCGTGAAAGGCAAGCAAATAAGGGGGAGATAAACTCGATTTTCAATTTGACGAAAAATATCGAAAATCTAGTTAAATTATTTATTATTTATTGTTGACGTGTTTTATGCAATATGATAATATGCAGCTAAAGTGGTATGGAATTATCCAATAGTCGTTTATTTCTTTCGAAAATGGCTTTTCGAGCGGTCGGAAAGCACAATCAATCTCAAGTCAATTGATTCACAGCCTCATTTTTGATTGCCGAAAGGAGAATTATTATGTCCAAACCCCAAAACAACGAGTTAAAACGAAAACTCGGTCTTGGCGCTGCTGTAGCTCTCGGTGTTGGTACGACAGTTGGTTCCGGTATTTTCTCATCACTTGGATCGGTTGCTGGTGCAGCTGGTTCTGCTGTCTTCGTCATTCTGGCGTTCCTCATCGGAGGATTCATCAACATTCCCGCAAACCTTTGCTATGCCGAGTTATCGACCGCATATCCAGAGGATGGCGGCCAATACGTTTATTTCCGTGAGGCAGGCAGCCGGCCATTGGCCTTCCTCTGCGGCTGGATCAGCTTCTGGGCGACAGATCCGCCTTCAATCTCCATCATGGCGCTGGCCATAGCCAATTACCTGGGTTTCTTTACCGGTTTTGGCGGCCTCACCTTGAAATTTATCGCAGTTGCACTTGTCCTGATTTTTATGATGATTCATCTGCGCAGTGTTGAGGCCGGCGGTAAATTCCAGGCTTTTATCACCTTCTTCAAAATCCTGCCGTTTGCCCTGCTCATTGGTATCGGCCTGTTTTTCATCAGCGGCAACAATATCGCCACACCTGCGATTGCCGGTGCTCCGATAGGCCTTGCTGCATTGCTCGCCGGCATTTCTGCCACAACCTGGTCCTATGATGGCATGGGTGCTGTTTGCTACATGGCTGGTGAAATCAAAGATCCTAAAAAGACCATGCCGCGTGCTTTGATCATCACCGTTGCCGTTGTCAGCATTCTTTATGTTACATTAAGCCTGGTTGCTACAGGTTTGCTGCCGATGGACGTTTTGTCTGCCAGCGAGGCGCCTGTCGCCGAAGCTGCGTCCCGCATCCCCTTTATCGGCAGTGCTGCAGGAACCCTGACCGCCATTATGGCGATCATTGTCATTATCGGTTCCTTGTCAAGCTGCATCATGTTCCAGCCTCGTATCGAATATGCCATGGCCAAAGACGGCTTATTCTTCAAGGCTTTTTCCAAAGTTCATCCGAAATGGGAAACACCCTATTTCTCCATTCTCATTCAATGCGCCGTTGCTATCGTCCTGATTTTCGCATCCAATCTGACCAGCTTGCTGGGATACTTTACGCTTGTTGCTCTTACAAAGAACTTCCTGACCTTTGGAACGATTTTTGTACTGCGGCGGAAAAAAGCCGGTTACAACCCGATGTGGAAGATGCCTGCTGGCTATGTGATGGCTGGTGTTGCCATGTTCATGACCGGCACCCTGATTCTGTCTACCTTCCTCTGGGCTCCTACTGAAGGTATTGTTGCGGGCATTCTGGCTGTTGCCACTGGCTTGCCTGTTTACTATTATTGGGAGAAAAAGAATAAGCGGGATGCTCTTGCTGCTGCCAAGGCAGGAATAGAAGGCCCTGGCCCTGGCCCTGCTGCACAGTAAAATACGATCTTTTTAAACAGATGCGCTCCCTGCTCTGAAAAATGATTTTCATAAGTGGGGGGCGCATCTGTTTAGTGACGGAGAGCTTGCTCAAGAGGAAATTGGTATAACATTACCCGATGCACTTGATCCAATAATGGCTAAATGGTATACTATAGAAGTGCACTGGTATAATAATGCTAATCTATTCAAGAAACTGGAGGCTCCCTGCCGTGCTGAATGAATATCGCGGGCGACCGCGTGATGCGGCCACTGAAAAAATAGAATGCTACATCATCGAAAACAACATGCATCCACATGAGAAACTGCCCTCTGAACGCAATATGTGCAATATGTGGGGTTTTAACCGCACGACCTTGCGCAGTGCCATACACCGGCTGGTAGTGGACGGCACTTTATACAATAAAATGGGTTCCGGTACTTTTGTTGCGCCTCCCAAGTTGATTCGAAATCTACAGGATGCAAAAAGCTTTACGCAAGTTGTTGCTGACGCAGGTAAAACTTTATATGCAAAAGTTGTATCCATAAAATTCATTGAAAGTACCAAGCAGATTTCACAAAAACTGCATTTGCCTTTGGGACATAGGGTTGCCGAGCTGGTTCGCCTGCGCGGTGTGGACAATGTGCCCGTATTAATCGAGACAAGTTATATTAATGCTGAAAAATGTCCCGGGATTGAAGATCATGACTTTTCCAAGGACTCCCTTTACGGAACCTTGGAAGAAAAGTATGGCATGCGCCCGGTTCATGGCTTTGAGATGCTTGCTATCACATACACTGATGCTGATGAGGCCGAACTATTAGGCATTGAGGAAGGCGTACCTGTCATCTACCAAACAGGCGTTGTAAGTGACGAAAATAATGAGCCTGTTGAATATTTCCGAAGTATTGCCCGATCTGAATATATTCGCTTTGCCAGTGTCCTGATGAGATAGCAGGTTGGCTATTTTCAAAAAGGAGAAAATATTTATGAAGTTAGCAGCAGTTGGCGACAATTGTATGGATGTATACGAAAATTTGGATATGGCATTCCCCGGCGGCAATCCGGTGAACTTTGCCGTTTATTTTGTTCGCATGGGTGGGGAAGCATCCTACACAGGCGCGGTAGGCAATGACAAATACGGGAAAATCATGATTGAAGCCCTCGATAAAAAAGGCGTAGACACTTCTCATGTCAAGATTTTACCAGGCAGTACAGCCATAACCCATGTTGAATTAACGGATGGCGAACGATTCCTGGGCGATTATGAGGAAGGCGTGCTGGCTGATTTTAAGTTGAGTGATGAAGATATCGATTTTCTGTGCAGTCACGACCTTGTTGCAACAGGCATTTGGGGTATGATCGAGAAGGATCTGGGTAAAATCAAGGCCCGTGGAGTACCGGTTGCCTTTGATTTTGCCAATAAATTATCTGATCCGGTCGTTGATGTGGCTATTGGCAATACAGATTACGCTTTTTTTGCATCTGATGATGGCGATACTCAGGAAATTCGCGATTTTATGAAAAAAATGCATGCCCGTGGTCCTCGCATTGTTACAGTGACCTTGGGGGAAAAAGGTAGTATCGCGTACGATGGCAAGGCTTTTACGACCTTTGGCATTGTTCCGTGTAAGGTTGTTGATACCATGGGTGCAGGCGATAGTTATATTGCCGGCTTTCTGATGGGTATCCTGGAAGGCAAGGAGATTGCTGAATGTATGCGAATGGGTGCAGCCAACAGCAGTATAACAATAGAGTATAATGGAGCATGGTAGGATTTTTTGAAATAACTAGGAGTTGATTTTTTTGGCATCTGAACGTGAAATAAGTTACCGGTCGCCCATTTATCTGCAATTGCGGGAGGTTGTGCGTACAAAGATCGAGGAAGGCGAATATCTGCCCGGTATTGCCATACCATCGGAGAACGAGCTGGCAGATACTTACGGCATCAATCGGCTTACAGTACGCAACGCCATTGACGCTCTCGTGGGGGAGGGTTTGCTTAAACGCATCCAAGGCAAAGGCGTTTATGTTGTCGGTAACAAGGTGGAGCGCGATTTGGACACCTTAAGCGGCTTCACGCAAACGATGCTGAGTAAAAATACACATCCTTCAACTAAGATCTTGATAAAAGCCCTTCGCAAGGCAGGCAACAAATATGGCCACATTTTCAGCATCGACCCGGACGAAGATATCTATTACATCAAACGCATCTGCTACTTTGACGGCGAGCCGATCTCTCTTGAGGAGATTTTCGTTCCCCACAGCATTGTTCCCAAACTTGAAGGGATTGACCTCTCTGTATTTAGTCTGTACGAGGTATATGATTTTTACGGCATCAATCTTAAACGGGCATGGCAGACACTTGATTTGGCTGAGCTTGAGGCAAACGATGCACGTATGATAGGTATTGAAGCCAACCGGGCCGTGATGTTGTTTTCCTGCATAAGCTACGATGAGAACGACCGGGTGATCGAGTATTCACGCGCCTATGTCAGAGGTGACAAATGCAACTTTACCGTGCATTTTAATAAATAAGCGCCCTGGCTGTGTAAAAAAGATGAAAGCGACCCGGTGCCAGATGCCCGGGCCGCTTTTTAGCATGAGGTTTTTAGCCGCTTGGTTCAGATTATCGCCAGAACCAGGCAGGTGTGCTATTTCTAACTTTTATCAATAATTCATAAGCGGCAGAATGGCCGGTATAGCTGGGATGCGGATCGGTCTGCTCCAAAAACTGCAATCTGTAAATTTCAAAGGCTGGATTGGCAGATGTTAAATAATACATCATTGTTGCAGATTCGATCGCACCGGCGATATTGAATGTTAAAGCGCCAGGTATGGTTTCAAAGGCACGATTGACATCGACGACCCGGTAACGATAGAGCAGCGCATAACTTTTGATGGTCAGATTGATCGAGTCGATCAATGTGTCAAACTCCCGATAAAGCGGATAAAGCGGATCATCGCTGCCACTGACTTGAATCGGATTATGGACGGTAACAACATAAAATTCAGCTTTGTTGTTCAATCTGCGGATCTGGTTGGCGATTTTTGGCCATTCCTTATAGAAATTGATGGTCCCATTGATCAGGGCGGAATGAAACGCGATCGCGGCTGGATCCTGAAAATTTAACAAGTGCATGAAATCATTCATGGGATTATAGCCGGGGATGGTTGCGTATCTGAATGCGATGGCTTCGGCAAGGTCACCAAGCATCTCGCTGCCATCCAGATCGTTTTCATAAAGTTCGGGATGAACATCCCAAAGGCCACATATTGCGGCTATGGCAGGACCAAGCAAATTATTGCCGCCAATGCTGACCGTCAAGAAATCTGCCTGAATGACTTTTGTCTTAACCGCAGTACTGCCTAGATCGGCGAGCAGGTCGCTGGTTTTATCTCCTGGCCAAGCCAGATTGGAATAATTTGAACTGCCCGAAATCCCCAAATACTCGGCAAACATGTCATTGAAGCCATTCAATGTTGAGAGATTCCTATCCGTTGAATCTGGAAACGCACTTAAGCCAAAACCGGTTGAATCACCTAAGGCCACAAAGTCAGGTAGCTTTTCAGCACTGACGCCGGCAAATGGAAAAATCATGACAGTTGCCAATATCAATGCCAAAAACAGAGCAACTTTCTTTTTACTGCATAATTGCATAGATTTTCCCTCCTTGCATGAATCGAGCGGCCTGGAACAACAAGAAAACCGCCTCCTTTACTTAGCGAAAGACCGCTTCGGAAACCAGTTTGCATCCAGTTCAGATCATCGGCTGCCCGGCAATACGACCCCCCAATAGCTTGCGGGCGAATCAGCCGGAAGGGTAAATGTGCAAATTCAGTATGGCACTGCGCTGCCGTGCATTTTAATTCACATTAATTCTAGCGTCCGTAGAGAAGCTGCAATCCTGTGATATCAGGCTGAGCAAGATCGCGTTTGCCGGTTTCGTTGTAGCTGGCATATCCGTACATGGTAACATCGGAATATGTTCCTGAATAAATGTCACTGAGGCCGATTGCGTGGCCGAGCTCATGTGTTGCAATATTCTGCAGGTCCATAACATCAAAATCTGCTGAAAGGGCATTGCCCCAAGTATAAACAGTATTGTAAAGCATGTCGAATTCCAAGATGGCCTTGGTTTTTCTGCTGTACCACACCGATGTGACGGCAATGACATTGCTGTTTCCTGGATATAACCCAAATTCAACGGCGTTTATGCCGTCTGGCACGCCATAATGTGCGGCGGTCTTGGCAGGAAGACTGAAAAGCTCCGAAGATGTAGCCGTATCCCAGACTTCCGACGAAGTTGCAAAAGCTTCCATCACCCATGCTGCATCCAGACCGGAAGGAATACTGGCCGTATTGATCGCATAGGATACGGGCGATTGATTCCATTGGACACCCATCAGTTTATATCCGGGGTCTTGTTTAGGGCTGGAATGTCCTTGTTTGGCAAAATGGACAAAATCGATCCGCACAACGTCTTTATTGCCGTTCGCCGCCGAGACAGTAGAAGGAACGATAAAAGCGAAACAGAAGACAAATGCAAAAACCAAAAAAACCGTTAATGAAATCTTGAGTGAAATAATTAATCTCTTCACGATTTTCCCTCCATTTAAACCTCTTTTTTTAACATTACCACAGATCCTGATTATTGTAAAATATTGATTGATCCACGATTGAAAGGTTGCATCGATTGGCAAAAAATGAGTAAAATATGTTGAGCAAATAATTTGCATGCAAGGATTAACAGAAAATATACCGAAGGAGCCAAACAAATGATTATCGAAAGTATCCTGGATATTATTGGCAATACACCGATGGTTAGTTTGCATAAACTGACTGGCCTGAGTATTTATGCAAAGGCCGAGTACTTGAATCCAGGCGGCAGCATCAAGGACCGTGTAGCCAAGTATATGATCGAGCAGGCAGAAGCTAAAGGAGTTTTGAAACCTGGCATGACCATCATGGAGTGTACCTCCGGCAATACAGGCATTGGCATTGCCCTTGTCGGCGTCCAGAAAGGCTACCGGGTCGTTATTGTCATGCCGGAGAATATGAGCGAAGAAAGAAAGAAGATTATTCTGGCCCTCGGGGCCGAACTGATCCTGACCAAAGCCGAAGACAGCATCGGCGGATCCGTAAATGAGGTGGATTGCCAAAAATCAAAAGACCCAGGCATTTTTGTGCCCCAGCAGTTTGAAAATATGGATAATCCCCAAATTCACTATATGACGACAGCCAACGAAATTTGGGAACAGATGGACGGCAAGGTTGATATCTTCGTTTCCGGACTTGGCAGCGGCGGGACTCTCGAAGGTGTTGGACGATTTATCAAAGAGCATAATCCAAAAGCAAAAATAATTGCTGTCGAGCCTAAAAATGTATCTGCCTTGCTTGGCCATGAACCTGGCTTGCATAAAATCCAGGGCATCGGTGATGGTTTTATTCCCGGCGTACTTGATGTCAGCTTGATTGATGGAGTCATCGAAGTATCCGATGATGACGCCACCCATATGGCCAGGGATCTCGCCAAGGTTCAAGGCATACTAGTCGGGACGTCAGCTGGGGCTAATGTCTGGGCCGCTATGCAGGCTGCGGAAAAATATGGCCGGGACAAACGAATTGTCACTATCCTGCCGGATCGGGTTGAACGATATTTCAGCACAGCTTTGATCTAGAATGGTCAACGATGCAATTGATTACGGCGCCTTGAGTATTGACCAATCATAAGAACGGCCATCAGAATCAGGATGGCTGCACCGCATGCCAAAAATCCCATCCTGGCGTTGATGCGGTCGGTGATCGCGCCGGCATACAAGTTGCCAATCGGTGTTGAGCCGCCAAAAACCAGAGCGTATGCGCTCATGACCCGGCCGCGGTATTTATTGCTGGAATTCAGCTGCAGGGTTGAGTTGGCATTGGATGTAAACGCCACAAAAAAGAAACCGGTCAAAGCAAGCAAAAATCCTGTCAATATAAAAGTGTTGGCGAATCCGGTCAAAATCAAGAACAAGCCTACAGAAAATGGAACGATCGTTAACAGGTAGCGTTTGGGTCCTGTCCGGCTCGATGCAGCAACAAATATCGCGCCGAGAAGCGAGCCGATGCCCAGAAAGGACATCAGGAAGCCAAATCCAGATTCTTGCTGATTCAAAACCAGTTTGGCAAACACGGGGACAAGGACACTGAAATTAGGAGCAAATGTGCCAACAATGGCTATAGCCAACAAGGTTTCAACCAGGATGGGGCTTTGGCGAATGTATCTCAATCCTTCCTTTACCTCTTCCCAAATCCGCTTTTTGATCAGCTGGTTTTTGGGCAGGGCAATCGGCTTGATAAAAATGAGGCTGATCAGTACAGCGGCAAAACTGAAGGCATTGATGAAAAAGCATGATGCGACACCTGAAGTGGCCATGATGATGCCAGCAATCGCCGGGCCGATGACTCGTGAAAGGTTGAAGACAGTTGAATTGAGCGCTATCGCGTTCATCAAGTCGTCCTTGCCGACCAATTCAATCACAAATGCCTGCCTCGCAGGCATATCCAGCGTGTTTGCTGCGCCAAGGGCTGTTGCCAGGATCAATATATGCCAGTAGCGGACCTCCCCGGTCCATACAAGCAAAGCCAGCAACAAGGTAATCACCAGTGAAGCCGACTGCGTCAGGATCAAAATCTTCTTTTTGGGGTATTTGTCGATGACTACTCCTGCAAATAGGGAAAACAGGAGAACAGGCGTAAATTGGAGCGCGCCAATCAGGCTAAGCAGCAGCGGGGACTGGGTCAAGCTATATGCCAGCCAAGGCTGAGCAATATTTTGCATCCAGGTCCCGATCAGCGATACGATCATGCCTATCGAATAATAACGGAAGTTAGGATGCCGGAGCGCAATAAACGGATTATTCAGATTGACTCGATGCGGTTCGCTGCCATTCATTGAAGCCATTCCTCATTTCGAAAGAGTCTTGCCGTAATGCAAGCCAGGATCCTATTCTATTTTATCAAATTTTTCATTTCATGACGTTAAAGATTTAGAATCATGAAGGTTTTGTTGAAGAAAAACGGGAAGACAAGGGTTTAAATTCGGATTCTGCAATTGATTTTTTTTAGCAGCATACATCTCTATATCAGCGGCATGAACGATTTTTTCAAGTAAATTCCCATCTTGAAGATAACTGGCGACACCTAAGCTGACGCCGCGAAAACCCCCGGCAAAATCTTTGGAAAATTCCTGCCAATGATGTTGGCTGATTTTGTTGGCTAAATGGTCAACACTTTTATCTGGGCACAAGATTATAAATTCATCGCCGGACAACCGGTATAATTGTCCGTGCGGAAGAACCAGCATTTCGGCTGTTTTGGCAAAAATCCGCAAATATCGGTCGCCAGCTTGATGCCCCATACTGTCATTGATGATTTTGAATTGATCGAGATCCATATAGATCAAAGCAAATAATTCGATGTTTTTTACCATTTCCTCGCCGTCGGCATAAAATTTGTTTCTACTGCCAACATGTGTTAATGAATCCGTATTGGCGGTTTTTTCCAGGTGAACGACCATGATGGTGTCCTTGGCTAAAGAAAAAACCAATGGGTAAACCAAAGCAATGGCAATAGTCAGAAAAACAAACAGATAGATGGATAGTGGCTCTGCAGGTTCATGCAGGAGAACTATTCTGGCTAAATTGAGTAAAGCAAACCACATGATTGTGTTGAAAATCAAAAATCTGAAATATTTTCTGGAGAGATTGTTGACCAAAAAGACAAATTCGATTTTGATGAATTTAATAACCATCGGTACGGTTATTATAAATAAAATGGTCTGCAGTAAAAAACGAATGGAATCCTGAATATCACCATGCTGGATGAAAAGTTTTGGCAGATAGTTGGCAATATTATCAACAGCAAATACATGAATCCACACGGTAAAGAAAACGAGCAACTTTTTATGCATAACTTCCTTATATAAGAAAAATATTGGGAAAAGAAAGAAGAGTGTTAGCAAGGTGCTGAAATGATTTTCACGGTCATATTGGATCATTTCTGAACATAGGAATTGGCTGATCAAAGTAATGGCAACTGCAATACTCAGAAAACAGGGCATGCTGTATTTCCTTTGCAAACACAAATAACCTGTCAGCAAGTTGACAAGCATCACTTCAATTCCAGACATCGCTCCAAGATTCATCCCATTCACCTAACCCTTGAATTTTTAAGACTTTTAGACTCCCAATATAAATATCGAAAAGAAAGGGATAAACTAAAGAGGCGTTCACTCAGGGATAAAAAATTTTGTGAACGATAATAGCCTGACTGGAAATTTTAAGCAGTTTGCAAAGCAAGTTAATCGGGCACCTCCTGGACAGTGTGTTGATCCTCTCAAAAAAATTAAATTTAAGTTTTTTACTGTTGACGCTTGCACTAAATCTGTTCAAATTGGTTGATTCATGATATAACAGGATATAAAAAGAAGGATCGGCTATTGTTGGCCGGTACGCAGCCGGTCATCCTGATTCTGCCTGGAAGAAACAGGAGAATGGGCCGGCATTTGGAGGCCAGATTTGCAGTATGATTAAACCAGCTGAAAAAATGATTTCTGAAATTAAAGAACGGATGCGCGGAGGCGAAGGCCAGGTTGTGATCACGCCTATTTTTCAACCTGGAGAATTTCGTGGCGGCGCCCGTTTAATTGCACGCCTTACACTTGAAAAAGGATGTTCGATTGGCTATCATCCCCATGAACAGGAAGAGGAGATATTTTATATTTTAAGCGGCCGGGGCGTAGTGGCGGATAATGCCGCAAACAATGAAAAGGTTGTGAACCCTGGCGACGCCGCTATAACTTTAGGCGGCGAAAGTCATTCCATTCGCAATGATGGCCCGGATACCTTGGAGATCCTGGCGATGATCCTGACTTATTCTGCCTGAACAGACCTGAGGCAAAGCTGCTTGATTTTTTCTTCTGTCCGGAACAAATAGCTGGTTCGCATCGTCCAAAAAGAGCCTGTGCTTGTTTTTAGCCCGACAATATTACCAGACAACAAGGAGAAAAAGCATGACCAAAACACAGATGAACTTGAAAAGCCGTCTGCGGCAGTTATTCTTGCAAAATCAAAAAACGTTGTTGGCTTTTTGTTTGCCGGCATTGATCCTGTTTATCGCCTATATGACCCGTGGAATTTTCCCTGTAGGCAACCGTGATGTCCTGACTATTGATCTTTATCATCAGTATGCGCCATTTTTGGCTGAACTGAGGGAAAAGTACGTGACGGGGGGAAGCTTGTTCTATTCCTGGGCAGGTGGCCTGGGCATCAATTTTCTGGCTCTTTTTGCGTACTATCTGGCTAGCCCGCTTAATTTGCTCATCGTATTGTTTCCGCCGGCCTTTCTGACAGAAGCAATTCTGGCGCTGATTTTAATCAAGATAGGCCTTGCCGGTGCCTGCTTTTTCATTTTCCTGCGCGGCGTTTGGCGGCAGGACAATCTGCAGATGGTTGCCGTTTCGATCCTATATGCCTTGTCTGCCTATTCGCTGGCCTATTCGTGGAATATCATGTGGCTGGATGGGATCTTTCTGTTGCCGCTGATTCTATTGGGCCTTGTAAGACTCGTCCGCGACAAGCGTTATCTGCTTTACTGCCTGTCTCTGGCTTTGCTGGTCGTCAGCAATTACTATATTGCCTTTTTCGTCATCCTTTTCACCATTCTATATTTCCCTTTATGCTTGTTTGAATATCAAAGCATTTCCAGACCTGGACAATTTTTTGCATCTATCGGACGGTTCGCCGGATTTTCGTTATTGGCAGGCGGGATATCTGCCGTATTGGCGTTGCCGACTTATTTTTCACTTCAGCTGACGTCGGCTGCCGGTGACCATATGCCGACGACAATCACCCATTATTTTGATTTATTTGACTATATTGGGCAACATTTTATGCTTGTATCGCCAACAATCCGGGACGGCATGCCGAATATGTACTGCGGCATTCTGGCCTTGATTTTGATTCCCGTCTACTTTTTTGCCAAAACGATTTCCTTAAAACAAAAATTTCTGCATCTGGCCTTGATTTTGGTCATGATCCTCAGTTTCAACGTAAATGTTTTAAACTTTATCTGGCATGGTTTTCATTTCCCCAACCAGTTGCCTTACCGCAATTCATTCGTTTACATTTTTCTGATTCTGACCATGGCCTATCCGGCGCTGCAAAGCTTGAAAGAATTTAGCGGAAAGCAGATTGGCGCCATTTGTGCTTCATTGATCGGCGTTGTCCTTTTAGCCCAGAAGCTGAATGACAAAACATTGGAATTGCAGACTCTTTATGTGACTATTATTTTCATTGCCATTTATGCAGCTGTTCTGACACTTGACCGGGTCCGCCGGATTCATGTCAATGACCTGGCGTTGGCCTTGCTCGTGGTTGTATTTGCCGAACTTCTGCTGAATACGCTTGTTACTGTGGGCAGGATCGATACAACTGAATATTACTCTTCGCGTGAAGGGTATTTCTCAGGTCATGAAGTAGCCGAAATCAGGCAGGAACTAGCTGCCATTGCCGATCAGGAAGAGAATTTCTACCGGGTGGAATGCCTGCCGCCCAAAACCACAAACGACGGCTTTATGTATAATTATAACGGATTGTCGATTTTTGCCTCAACGATGCCGACCAAACCAGTCAACACTTTTGAAAATCTCGGATACCATAGCAATGGAATCAATAGCTATAAATATGAAGGATCGACAATTGTGCTGGATTCGCTTTTTGGCATCAAATACCTGATCCGCCGTTCGGATACCATCGATGACCGTTTGCGTCAGCTCTTTGTTCAAACAAGCGAGCTGACGATCTATAAGAACCCTTATGCCTTGTCTTTGGGATATGCCGGAACGAAAGACCTGGCTCAATGGTCAAGCTCCGGCAGTGACCCGTTTGACAGCCAGAACAGCCTGGTTTCAAACCTGGCCGGCGGCGATCCGGTATTTTTGCCTGTCGGGCAGGAAACAGGCGCTTTGACCAATATGACCGTAAGCGGGACCCGTACCAACTACTATAATTACAATCGGACCAATGCCAAGCAGTCATCCATGATAAAAATTGATATTGAACAGGAGAAGGATCAACAATTATACCTCTATTTGGATGTCACTCCGAACAAACCTGATTACGGCTATGTGATGATCGATGATAAGCGGGTTGATTTTAATGCCAAGCGTTCGACCTTGGTTGATCTTGGTTTTGTCAATGCCGATGCTAAAATAGAGTTTTGCCTGTCCTTTAAAGAAGACAGCTCAGAAAGCGGCCAATTCGAATTATATTCTTATGCGTTGGATCAAGCCGCTTTTGAAACCGCGTTTGACCGGATCAGCCAGCAAAGCATGAAAATAACACGATTTACCGACACCAGGATCGATGGGACAGTCAATTTGGCTGAAGATGGCGTGTTTATGCTGTCAATACCTTTCGACCAGGGCTGGCAGGTTAAAGTCGACGGCGAGATTGTAAAAACCCAGGCTTTGGATGATGGATTAATCAGCTTCGAGATAAAGGCAGGCACTCATCAAATTTCAATGAAATACGTACCTTCCTGGTTTTTTGTCGGTTTGTTGATCAGCCTGGTTTCGCTGTTGATTCTTTTAGTGATTTACATGGTTCCAGGTGGTCCTGGCCGCAGAAATCCTGTTCGAAGGAAGAATGAACAGCCTGAAATCCGCACAATTGAAATACCGGTCAGCCCTGAGACTGATCTTGCGGGGGCAATTGAAACATCTGATCCCAATGCGACTGCCCATGCAGATCCAGAAGAAACTTCTAATCCAATTGATCAGGCCGGCCCAACCGGCCCGATTGCTCGAGAATAGTCACCCTTTCCCATCCTGTTGGCGTTTTTGCAGCCATATAGGGGAAAATCTTATAGATATTATGATCAGAAAATAGGGTTTGGTCCAGCTCTTTGAGCCAGGGCTTCTGATTGACGGAATCAGTCGACAGCCAGTCCGGACCCTGAATGATTTCGTGCCGGTTGGCAAATCGATAGATGCCGATCGTCGTCAAACTGACATCCATGATGATCAGGATCAACAGCAAGGCGAAAAACACTTCCGTCAGCTTCTGGGGTATTTTTTTTAGAGTGCGGACTAGCCAGGGGGCAACCCAGCGGTTGCATGCAATGACGACCAGCCCCCAGACCAGTGACATGGGCAGCCAGATGCGGCCATTCAGATTATAGGGCCAATAGCTGTAATCCCACCAGCGAAGAGAAAACGTCTTTTCCATCAGAAAACTGGCCAGATATTCAAGCATTGATCCGGCAAGGCAACCAGTCAGCCAGAGCCTTAAAATTGTTTTGCGGCAGACCGCAGGCAAAACGGCGCTTATCGTCAACGCTATGCCGTAAAGCGGACAAAGCGGCAGAAACAGCAGTCCGCGACGGCTGAACCATTCGCCTTTCATGATAAACATGTACAGCGTTTCAAAGGCCAAGCCAAAGACACTGCCGAAAACCAGCAATCCGAACAAATCAAATATTCTGTAATGCCCAAGACGACTTTGCCAGAATCGCATTCTTAGTTTTCACCTGCCTATTTCATTATACAATGTTATTCCACTTGGGATCAATGCAGCACTAGTTATGAATAACAGATGGCTATGATATAATATAAACATCTTATTCATACCGGCTTTGGCCGATTTCGCATTGACCTTTGCCGGAAAAAACAAGGAGGTATGAATCTATGCAGTCTACAAAAGATTTTTATCGTTGCAGCATCTGCGGCAATCTGGTTGGCGTGATCAATCATGGTGGTGGTGAGTTGGTTTGCTGCGGGCAGCCAATGACGCTCCTCAAAGCCAATACCTCTGACGGAGCAACCGAAAAGCATGTTCCAGTTGGCACACGCCATGGCAACCAGCTGCATGTCGCAGTTGGCAGCGTGGCTCATCCGATGATTGAAACCCATTACATTCAATGGATTTGCATTGTTCAAGGCAGCCGTACGCAGCGTGTCGCACTTGAACCAGGTCAGGCGCCGGCGGCGGATTTTGCCGTTGAAGAAGGCCCTGTCGTCATCTATGAGTATTGCAATCTGCATGGGCTTTGGAAAACAGAGCTGAACTGAACCGATCGGATTTGGGAATTAAGCCGGTCAGCTGAATTTGGAGGGAACCATGCAATTATTATACTGGATTATCGGGCTGCTCAGTGTCGGCGGTTTATTATTGATCTTGCTGAGCCTTGTTTTGCTTTTCGGATATATCCTGGCGTATGTTGTGACTGCTTTGGGACTCTATCAAATTGCTGACAAACGGCATCTGCCATATCCCTGGATGGCTTGGATACCGGTTGTCAATCTCTATCTGCTTGGCCTGATGCTCCATAATGAACTGCGTGTGACACCAAAATTGAAAATTACCATTTTCCAATATATTTTGCCGGCGTCATTCGCTTTGGCCTTTCTTGCCGGGGATAATTTTATCGGCTCGATTCTTGAACTGATATCCTGCGGGTTGACAGTCCTTGCTTTCATTGCCTTGTTTCGGCAGTACAAGGAGCCCAATGCGATTGTTTTTGGTATTCTGGCCGGACTGCCGGTGCTTAACATTGTTGGCTGTTTCCTGGTTTATTTGCTTGGTTCAAAGCCGATCCCGGACGCTTCCAGCGATTCTACGGCATTCCCCTGAGATTGTTAATGCGTGCAGAGAAAATTCAGAGTATTTTTTGGTCCTGATAAGCTTATTTATCGATTGTGGGGGGGCATGTTTGCCCCCCTTTTTATAGTAAACTCGTTCAAACTGATTGACAGAAGAAGACAATCTGATTATAGTGATTTAAATAGTGTACCTATATAGAAATACTATTGGAAGGAGACTGCCATGACCCTGCTTAACAATCTCATGGAAACCGGACTAACCCGGCATGAAGCACAGCTCTATGTTTTGCTCAATAGTGAAGGGGTCATGTCTGGTTATGAAGCCGCGAAGCAGTCCGGGATCTCCAGATCCAATACTTACATCGCCCTGGCTGGCCTGGCAGGTAAAGGCTGCGCCATGCGTATAGATGGCGAAGTTTCCCGTTATGCTGCCATTCCGACGAGTGAATTCTGTCAGAATAAGCGACGCTATTACGATCAGATTCTAAACGGTATTCTCGAGCAAATGCCTGTACAACGTGAAATTGCCGAACCATTCCTGACGATTAAAGGCAAAGAGCATATTCTGGACAAGATGAAAAACATGATCGGGCAGGCCGAACAGCGGGTGTATCTGGCTTTGGCGCCAACCGAGTTGCAGACGGTGCTGCCTGAGTTGCTGCAATTGCGCGATCTTGGCCGCAAAGTCGTTCTAATTACTTCGCCGCCGCTCCTTCTGCCCGGCATAACTGTCTATCATGCAGAAAAAAAGCCTGGTCAGATCAGGGTGATTGTTGATTCAAAAATAATATTAACCGGTGAAATCAGCGGCCAGGATGAGTCCTCTTGCCTATACTCCCGTCACCAGGCATTAGTCGCTGTTGTCAAGGAGTCCATGATGAATGAAATCCAACTGATCAATCATTCAGCGAATCAGTCAGAAATAAACACCCAAGACAAGAATCTGGAAGGAAGATAGTATATGAACAAAGAAACACGTCTCTGCAGCCCATCATTTTTTGGCCAGACCAATCCATCGGACTTAATAGCCCAATTTGGCAGCCCCTTATATGTCTATAACGAAAATATTCTTCGCCATTGCTGCCGCGATATGCAGCAGATTATGGATTATTCACATTTTACGGCAAATTATTCCATCAAAGCCAACTCGAACTTGCACCTTTTGGAGATTGTCAGGGAAGAAGGCCTTTATGCAGACGCCATGTCGCCGGGTGAGATTCTATTTTTGGAAAAAGCTGGCTTCCGGCCAGACCAGATCTTTTTCGTGCCTAATAATGTTTCAGCTGAAGAATTTCGTTTTGCAATTGAACGCCAGATTTTAATCAGCCATGATTCTCTTTCCCAATTGGAATTGACCGGCCAGCTGGCGCCGGGCAGCCGGGTGGCCATCCGGATCAATCCTGGCGTTGGCGCAGGACACCATGAAAAAGTCGTAACCGCAGGCAAAAAAACCAAATTTGGCATCAGCATCGACCAATTGCCGGATGCCCGGAAGATCGCCGCTCAATATCAATTGCAGATTGTCGGCATCAACCAGCATATCGGATCGCTGTTTATGGAGCCCACGCCTTATCTTTTGGCTGCCAAAAATTTCCTGGAAGTTGCTGAACAATTCAAAGATTTGGAGATCATCGATCTGGGCGGCGGCTTTGGCATACCCTACCATAAGCTGGATGGCGAAAGCCGACTGGATCTCACATTGCTTCGCCAGGAGCTGACTTGCCTGGTCGAAGATTTCGTCCGGCGTTATGGCCGGCCAGTTACGTTTAAAAGTGAGCCCGGACGTTATATCGTTGCCGAATGCGGCGTGCTGCTGGGCAGTGTACATGCGTTGAAGCGTAACGGTGATACAAATTATGTTGGAACGGATATTGGCTTCAATGTATTGGCCAGGCCCGTCATGTATGATTCCTGGCATGACATCCAGGTTTATCGCAACGGCCAGATTATAACAGATGGGGACAGGCAGCCGGTCACAGTTGTTGGCAATATCTGTGAAAGTGGCGATATCATCGCAAAAGATCGTGTTTTGCCGCCGGTTCAGCTTGGCGATGTTTTGGCCGTTCTGGATGCGGGTGCCTATGGTTACGCCATGAGCTCCAACTACAATAACCGCTTAAGACCGGCGGAGGTATTGATTCGCTCGAATGGGCAGGCGGCCTTGATTCGGCGGCGCGATACCTACGAAGACTTGCTGCGGGGTTTTGGCGGCTGACAAGATTCCCAGCGTTATTGCTGCAGGCTTTATTTTATGATATGCTGACAAAAACAGATAAGGGGAACAGGCAAGATGGGCAAACGGTTGAATTACATTAGCTGGGATGAATATTTCATGGGTATTGCCTTGCTGTCTGCCAAGCGCAGCAAAGATCCCAGCACCCAAGTTGGCGCCTGCATCGTGAACCAAAACCATAAAATCATCTCAGTCGGATACAATGGCATGCCGGTCGGCTGCAGTGACGATGAATTTCCCTGGGCTCGGGAAGGCAATACACTGGAAACTAAATATCCCTATGTTTGTCATGCTGAGCTCAACGCCATCCTGAACAATGTCGGTTTCAATTTGGCCGGCTGCAAAATTTATGTGCCGCTGTTTCCCTGCAACGAATGCTGCAAAGCGATTATTCAGTCAGGTATCCGCGATGTGATTTATATTTCTGATAAATACGCCGAAACAGATTCTGTTCGGGCCTCCAAAAAAATGATGGATCACGCCGGCGTAAATTACAAAAAACTAATCAGCAATCTGGAAAACCTGCTGATTTCCTATCGGGAGCAAGATATCTAGATATCTCGATATTTTTTGAATAGCTGCAATCAACATGATCCTTCTGGCATTCTGGTAAAAACAGAATGCCTTTATTTTTAACAAAAATTTGAATTCAAATAAATATTATTACCGAACAAATGTTTGCGAACGTATTGACAACGGCATTAGCGCTTGATATGATGAAAAAGAACAAATGTTTGTGATGCGAAAGGAAGTGCTCCAATGCCGCTAGTCAACTTGTTTTTGTGGATTATGTTAGTTTTATCTGCAATTGTTGCTTATCAAATAATCACTGCATATGCCTATGCTGAACAGCAGGCGAAACATTCTATCCAGCCATCTTACTCAGAAAACCAACGAGAACGGTCAGTTCCAAAACGGCCTGTCATTGTTGCAGCTAATGGAAACGGCAGAAATAGTTTCTCCAATGATGACAATCCCGGAATCAGACCATTTTCTTTCTTAAGCATTGAAGATCAAGCTGCCAATAATAATCCTGTTTATTCAAAATTGGAATTTTCACTGCCGCGCTCAGCTGCCCGGAATGATAAAAAATATGCTGAAGAAATGGCAGCCAATTCCGACTGCCATCATTGTGCTTGAACGAATGAAAAGAATAGCTTTACCTTAGCGTGTCCGACCGGAATGAATACTACGATCCTTTTTGGCTCGTAATCGCTTATCGTTCATTTCAAGATAAAAATCTTCATCGGACTCTTGCAGCAAACGCTCTAATTCTCCATCGTCCATAACAATATTGCGTCCATCCTGATATAGCTGATCAACTTTCAATTTAATTGCTTTGACAATCGGATGCTTCTTATCAACTGCATCCTTGCCTTTTAAATCATAAAATCCATTCAGCCAATGTGCAATGCCAGCCAGTCCCGAATGAGAATCAACAGCAACAGTCGCTGGCCGATACAATATTTTTCGGTATTGAAAATATTGTAAATTTCTTCATCTTTCAATAGCCCGCCGGCATGAATCCCCGCGCGTGTAGCATTGAAATACCGGCCAACAAAGGGTGTACGCGGCGGAATTTCAAGCTCGAGCTCATCTTCAAAGTCTTCAGTGATTTCCGTAATGACCGAAAGGTCCATTTGATCCGTTGTGCCGCGAAAAGAATCATATTCGCTAACCGTTGCTTCTAGTGGACAATTGCCAGTTTTTTCACCAATACCTAATAGCGAGCAGTTTACGCCACTGCGTCTGTAGAGCCAGGCAGTGGCTGCATTCAGCTATGGGATGGATCGTTAGTCCGGCAAAGATTTAATAAACTGTCTGTCCACAAGGCTTTATGATAAAATAATGGCAGGTAATAACCTGCACGTATTGGGGGGGAATAACTTTGCTTCGTGAAAGAATGCTTGCCGAAAAAACATGGGCTGTTATTGGCGTCAGCCATAAGCGTGATAAATACAGCAATAAAATTTATCGACGCCTGAAATGCCTGGGCTATAAGGTTTATGCGGTTAATCCAGGACTGACTGAGGTTGAAGGAGATCCTTGTTATCCAGATCTTAAGTCTCTTCCGGAAAAACCGGCTGTTATCAATATGGTTGTTGCACCGCGAACAGGTAAAGCCATCCTGCAAGCTGCTGCAGAACTGGAAATCAGGATGATCTGGTTCCAGCCTGGATCATGGGATGCTGATGTCGATCAAATTGGTCAACTGCTTGGTTTTGAAATGTTGCAGGACTGCGTTCTGACCGCTACGGAAAATTTATCTCATCCGCAATAAATCAATCAATATTCCAATTAATTGATGGCGTAATTGCAGGAGGTAATGGATATGCCGGATCTGGTATTCAATACGGCAATTCGCTTATTGGAGGGTCCTATTGACCCAATCCCACGTTATCGCCTGTTGCGTGACATTCTGCAATGGCCGGATAGCCACCCGGATCTTCAGCAAGCCTATGAATTAGCAATGCAATCTCGAACCGTCAGCGAACTATGCCAGTCTCAATTGCCAGACGGATCCTGGGGCCGTTTCTACACTCGCAATAAACAAGTCAAAAATGCGTGTAAAACGACAGAAACAGCACTGATCAGAGCTTTTGCCCTGGGGATGGACAGGAATCACCCTAATCTGCAAAAAGCAATTATGTATCTGGAGTCAATTCTGACTGGAAAAGCCTGCTGGCCTGACAGGAGGGACCAGACTCTGGAGTGGCCGATAGGCATTGACCTGGTGACCGCTGCCAGGCTTGGTCAAATTGATCCTGACAATCCAGCTGTTATCGCTACCGTTGATCAATGGAAAACTATTTTAAATGCTGCTTTTGCGACTCCGGATTTTGATGAAGTTCTATACGAAGAAGCCTTCGAAAACTGTTTTCATCAGCATCCTGCCCGTGGAGCTTCACTTGGATTATCAGGCTATATTTTGCTTCTGATGCGTAACCGCTTGCCCTACGATCTCGAAAAGCGCGTGGTTGATCATTTATTGCATCATACTCGGGGAATATATTTGATTAACAATCGTTCTTTGCAGCATTTACCTTTTGAATTTCCTTCCAAGGAAAGCATGCGATTTATTGCGGCGCTTGAATTGCTTGCCTATTATCCAACAGCAGGTGACTTATTGGAAAAAGCTGCAAAATGGCTTTGGGAACAGGTTAATAGCGAAGGGGTATGGGACTTCGGCAAATTCGGGCGAGATGGTCTTGAATTGCCACTGTCGAAATCCTGGCGAAAACCGTGGTCGCGTGAGATTGACTGTACTGTTCGCATACTCGGGATTATGATTCGGATGCAGCGATCCTGCGATATCAAGAGTACAATTTGCCATAGCCTCTAATCTTTCTGAAAGGTGTTTTTGTAGAGCATGACCGGTCGTAAATGCATTGATTCAACTATCAACCCTATGGTATCATTAGAGAACGATTGTTTGCTGTCCCGATGAAACAGAAAGGAAGCGCTGATGATAGTTCTAGGCATTGATCCGGGGTATGCCATAACAGGGTATGGAATTATCGATTATCAGTCGAATCGTTTGACTTGCCTGGACTATGGAACAATATCAACACAAGCAGGCCTGGCCTTTGAACTTCGGCTGCTCAAGATAGCTGATAAACTCGACTTGTTAATACAATCCTGGCACCCGGAAATTATGGCGATTGAAGAATTGTTTTTCAGCCGGAATACAACAACGGCAATTGGCACAGCCCAGGCACGCGGCGTTGCAATATTAAGCGGAGCCCGTGCGGGTTTGCCTGTTTATGAATATACGCCCATGCAAGTCAAACAGGCAGTTGCTGGATATGGGCGGGCCGAGAAACAACAAGTCCAGCAAATGGTTCGTCTATTGTTAAGGATGCAGACTCTGCCAAAACCAGATGACGCGGCAGACGCTTTGGCTATTGCAATTTGCCATGCTCATTCTGGCAATCGAGCGGATGCGCTGGCTCAGGGAGGATACCAATCATGTATGCCTACATCAAAGGGAAGATAGTTGTCCGCCAAATCGATTACCTGGTCGTCGATAATCAGGGAATCGGCTACAAAATCCAGGCTGCGCCGGCGTTGCTGGAAAGATTTCCAGCGCGTGGCGAAGAGGTCATGGTTCATACGCATCTTTATGTCCGTGAAGACATACAAGCATTGTTTGGTTTCCCTTCTGCAGAGGAACTGAACATGTTCGAGTTGTTATTGACCGTCAGCGGGATTGGGCCCAAGGTTGCCAGCGCCATTGTTGGCAGTTTATCCCCCAGCCAATTTGCTTTAGCGGTTATTACCGGCGATATCCGTACACTGACTCAGGTGAAAGGAATTGGGCGCAAGGGCGCGGAGCGGCTGGTTCTTGAGTTGAAAGACAAGCTGAAAGGCGCAGAATTTCCAGAAAGTATCGACCTGGCTGGCCAAGTCGATATGAAAGGTCAACCTCGTCAGAATGAAGCAATCAGCGCCTTGATGGTGCTGGGATATTCTGGCACGGAAGCAGTCAGGGCTGTCAATGCAGTTTTTAATGCCGAGAGCAGTTTGGAAGATTTGATTCGCCTGGCCTTGCGCCAGTTATTGCGATGATCGTTTTATGTCCCATGATGATAGCAGTATGATTTAAAGGTGGATTGCTAAAATGGGCAGGGAGGACTTAGCGTGTTGTTCGAAGATTTTGAGGAAAAGGACCGGCTGATTGGACGGGAACGAAAAACGGAGGACTTTGATGAGGCCAGCCTGCGCCCAACTCATTGGGCTGAGTATTTTGGCCAAAGCAAAGTAAAAGAAAACCTGCAAATCTTCATTGCGGCCGCAAGGCAACGATCGGAAGCATTGGATCATGTTCTCCTCTATGGTCCGCCAGGTTTAGGAAAGACAACGCTTGCGGGGATTATCGCCAATGAACTGGGCGTTAACTTACGAATTACGACCGGCCCGGCGATTGAAAAACCAGGCGATTTGGCAGCGATTCTAACTAACCTGACCGAACGGGATGTTTTATTCATTGATGAGATACATCGTTTGAACCGCAGCGTCGAAGAGATTCTTTATCCTGCAATGGAAGATTACGCTTTGGACATCATGATCGGTAAAGGCCCGAGTGCCCGTTCGATTCGCCTGGATTTGCCTTGCTTTACGTTAATTGGTGCAACAACACGAGCGGGACTCTTGACTGCGCCATTGCGTGACAGATTTGGCATGATCAATCGGCTTGAACTTTATTCGCCTGAAGAAATCAGCCAGATTTTGCAACGAGATGCGGCAATCCTGAAAATTGGAATTGATGCGACCGGTTTGCAGATCATTGCCGGCCGGTGCCGCGGTACGCCACGCATAGCCATTCGCTTATTAAAGAGAATGCGAGATTTTGCCCAGATCCGGGGGAGTGGTGTGATTGATGGGGCTATTGCCGAGTATGGGCTTGCCGCTCTGGAAATTGATGAACGTGGCCTTGATGCGACAGACTTGCGTCTGATGCGCAATATGGTTGACATGTTTGGCGGCGGACCGGTCGGACTTGACACACTGGCTGCTTGCACCGGTGAAGATCCCGTAACGATCGAGGATGTTTACGAACCCTTTCTCATGCAAATCGGATATCTGGCCAAAACTCCACGAGGCCGGGTCTTGACGCGGCTTGGCTGGGAACACATGGGCATGGTTTGCCCGGATCAATATGAACGCAAGCTAAAAGGCTTGGGCCATTTGTTTACCAATAACGAACCCTCTCAGCTATCTTTGGATCTGGAGGATATGTCCCAGGAAAACTCCGCCTGTGGAGATGGTGATGATGAACCATGAGCAGTGACCAACTTGGCTTGAACTTTCCGAATTTGTTGTTGCATGCCTGCTGTGGTCCTTGTACGGAATGGCCTGCCCGGCAATTGATGCTGGAAGGCTATCGCCTGTTGGGTTGGTTTTATAACCCGAATATTCACCCTCTGGTTGAAAATAAGCGGCGACGGGAAAATTTTTCACATTTAATAAAATTGCTTGGCTTTAATGCCCTGATCGATGAGACCTGTGAACCGGAGGCCTGGTTAAATTGGCATGCCTCTAAAGAATCCCGCTGCCGAATGTGCTATTGCCGCCGGTTATCGGCAGCGGCCTGGAAGGCAAAAGAACTATCCATACCGGCGTTTACAACGACCCTGCTGGTCAGCCCATGGCAAGATCATGCCGCTTTGAAGGAAATTGGCGAAGCAGCGGCAGCAGAAGCTAATGTAAAATTCATTTATCGTGATTTCCGTGAAGGTTATCGCCAAGGACAACAACTGGCAAAAGATGATGGTCTTTATCGCCAACGCTATTGCGGCTGTTTGCCATCTTTGGATGAGTCTGCCTTCAAAGAGAAGATTTTGCGTGATCTTGCGGATCTTTAGGACTCACGATCAGCGTTTGATAATGCTCATAAATGACCATTCCTGGTCGTGCGCCGGTTGGCTTTTTAACATGGCTGACCGGGCAGTAGTCGACGGCAACTTTTTGCAGGCTCCCTCTCTGATATTCGGGAAAAGCTGCAGCCCTTGAGAACCAGGCTGCGATTTCTGCAGCTTCCTGCAAGGTTTGATCAGGAACTGCCTGGCGATTGCTGCGAATGATGACATGTGTACCGGGCATTTTTTGCACATGCAGCCATAGATCATCCTTTTGGGCAGTCTTTAAAGTTAGCTGGTCGTTTTGCAAGTTATTGCGTCCCACGAGAATTGTCAGACCGTCGGAACTAGTATACTGCCTGGGTGGCAAAGCCTCGCTTTTAGGAGGACCTTTGCCTGCTTTTTTACCTGCGGCTTTTTGCTGATTCAAGCGATTGGTCAAGGACGCTTTCTGTTGACGTTTATTCTTTTTGCCAGGTTTGCCAGGTTGCTGGATAGGATTGGAATGCGTTTCCGGTTTTGACTGCTTCCGGTCTGCCGATGATGATCGGGCATCATTGAGTAAGCCAACTGCCTGGATTTCCTGCCGGACCGCTAAAAGATCATCCGGTTCTGAAGCTGTTGCCAAAGCATTTTGCAGGGTTTCCCAGTAGTCGATGTCTTTTCGGTCTTCACTGGACAGACGTGATCCGCTTTCAAATCTTGAACGGGCTTTGGCATAAAAACGGAAATAGCGTTGAGCATTTTGCGATGGCGTCAAATTATCCAGTATAGGTATTTTGATTGTCGGTTGATCGGCTTGATAATAATCAATGGCTAGCATTTCGTTTTTGCCAGATTCAACCTGATGTAAATTGGCGAGAATCAATTCGCCAAAATGGCGGTATTGCTCGTAGTTTTCACTTTCCATACGATCAGCTTCGTGAATGGCATACTTTTTTCGAGCATGTTCAAGCTGATGCTTGATGATTTTTTCCAACGATTGTTTTTTTTGTTTGAAGGCATTCTGACGATTGCTTTCCAGATAGTATAGGTCCATCGCCTGTGAAACACTGGCGATGGAACGCTGCCAGACAAAATCATGCAGCGGCAGGGCGTGAAAATCGATCGGGATGCTTGCCTGGGGCTGATCGAAAAAAACGGTTGGCGAAAACTGATGATTAATGATTTTTTCCATAAGGCAAAGAACAGATTGTTCAAGCTGGTGTTTTTGATTCAAATCAAGCTGCATGGGCTTATATCGTGGATCCAGACCCGCCATAAACAGAACTTCATGGCAAAGTTGCGGCGAAAATCCCTGAAATATTTCCAAAAGGACCTGATCCAGTGTTTTTAGTTGAACTGTTGGCCCAAACAGTTCCTGACCAGCCGATAATTTGTTCAAGACTGCTTGCGGGGTCATTTTGTTTTGATTTGGCGGCAGGGTGTAGATGCGGGCCGGCATGATTTCACGGACTCGGCTGATGGATTGATCAATGTGCAAAATGGCATCGTGAATTCGGTTTTCATGATTGATTAAAATGATATTGCTATGCCGGCCCATGATTTCGATAATCAGGGTTTTTTCCAACCGATCGCCCAGTTCATTAGTTGTTAAAAACCGAAGCTGAAAGATTCGCTCATAATCCGGCGTACTGATGCTGATCAAACGTGCCCCTGTTAAATGCTTGCGCAACAACATGCAAAACATGGGCGGTTCGCTGGGGTTTTCTCTGACTTCTGAGGTTAAATGCAGTCTGGGAGCCGCCGGATTGGCCGACAGGATCAGCCGCAGGTTTTCACTGCCATGACGCAGCTGCAACAAAATATCATGCCGATCGGGCTGATAGATCCGGTCCAGCCGGGCATCGGCAAGCTGGTTGTGCAATTCGGCGGCAAGGCATTTTGCGGTTATTCCATCTAACGGCATAGAAATCTCCTTGGTAACTCGAGAACTGATCTATCTAATATACCATATCTTTTGAAAAAACTTGAGTGATCAAAAAAAGATCGTTATACTAACATAAAAGGGAGGAAGAATCATGCCTGTGAAAACAGATCGTTCAAGCAGCCGCTCCGGCAAGCAAGGCAATGCCAGCCGTACTGTTACTGCCCGCAGCAGATCGGTCAGCACTGCCCGGCAAGGCGCCCGAAACACAAAAAAAACTGGCTCGATCAGCCTTGTGGCAAGTATGCTGGAATTGATCAGCCTGACCTATTTTGGCCGGGTGTTTTTCTTTCTGGCCATTGCAACGATACTTGCCTTATTGAATATTTTGTTGAGTCACAATCAATTTGATTTTTTCTTCCGCTTGTTGGGCATAGAAATGGTTTTGACGGCTATATTTTTCTGGTTAAAATTTCTTTTGAAAAGGGAATAGGGTTTAGCGCATTTCTCATGATTTTGACAGGATGATGTTGCTGGTGTGCTAAACGTAGCTGATCATATGAACTAATTGTGCCTCCGTCACCACTGATGTGACGGAGGCACAACTGTTTTTTTAATCTATAGCAAGATTCACTTTAATTTCTGCAGCAATTTTATTGAGAAAAAGAATAGCACAAGAACCAGAAAGACTCCAACAAGACCGATTCCGGCTACAACGCCACCTTTGCCCAGGGTAGACAAATTATCAAACATATAGAATTACCTCCTTAGGTCTCGTTTGATTACTTAATCATCATCGTGACCAGCATGATGACCAAACCACCCGCCACGATCGAGCCGAGCTGCCCAGCGACATTGGCGCTGATAGCCTGCATCAGGATGAAGTTGGATGGGTCTTCTTCTTTGGCCATTTTCTGCACCACACGGGCAGACATCGGGAAAGCTGAGATACCGGCAGCACCGATCATCGGGTTGACTTTGCGCTTTAGGAACAGATTCAGGAATTTTGCAAAGAGAACACCGCCTGCGGTATCGAAAATAAAGGCAAATAGGCCAAGCAACATGATTAGTGCCGTATCGAGACGCAGGAATTTATCGGCAATCATGGTAGAACCAATAGTCAGACCCAGTAAAATGGTTACCAGGCTGGCTAATTCATTTTGAGCTGCTTTGGATAGCTTCTCCAATACGCCGCATTCACGGATAAGGTTGCCAAACATGAGTGAACCGACCAGCGGTGCGCTCATTGGAACGATTATGCCGGCAATGATCGTAATGGCTATCGGGAAAATGACCTTGACAGAACGGGCTACCTGATCTTCATGATAATCCATGCGGATCAAACGTTCCTCGCGGGTAGTCAAGGCTCTGATGACCGGCGGTTGAATAATCGGAACCAGAGACATATAGGAATATGCCGCAACAGAAATGGGTCCCATATATTCTTTCAAATTGAAGTGATTGGCGACATAGAGCGTGGTCGGCCCGTCAGCGGCGCCGATGATGCCAACCGCTGAAGCCAGTCGCAGGGCATATTCTCCGGTTATGCCCATCAAGGGAAGGAGAAGCAATGTCAAGAGGAATGTTACAAAAATACCGAACTGGGCAGCTGCACCGAAGAAGATCATAAATGGATTTTTCAGCAGTGGCGTAAAATCGATCATTGCGCCAACAGCAATGAAAATCAAAATCGGAAACAGTTCAGTAGCGATGCCGGCATTGAACAGGATTTTCAAAAATCCTGGTTCGGCATCCAAACCGATAACAGCAGAGACATTTTCGATGACCGGAGGCAGATTGGCCAAAATTGCACCAAAACCGATCGGCAGAAGCAACGCCGGTTCATAGTCCTTGGCTATGGCCAGATAGATCAGCACACCGGCAATGACAAACATTGCCAAGGCGCGCAAACCTTCGACAGTCCCAAAAAAGGTGACGCCATTAAATAATTCTTTGAGCAGTTCAACCACCATAGAGTTTTACCTTTACCTTTCTGAAATAAGATGTTCTGTCGGAATAAACCTGCCGCACCCTTTTGGGGATTTTATAGATGCGGCTGGCATTGTCCTTTTCGGTAATTGTCCAAGAGCTTTCTGATTTTATCCGTCGGATCGACCAGGTTGGCGAGCGAAGCATCATGATTGATGGCATCGATCAATAAAGCGACGAATTTGGCCATATTGACATCACAGAACCATGGCGAAGCCAAAAGTTCCGGGGTGCGATAGATCAGGTTGGTTGCATAGATTTTTGTGATAATGCCTTCTTCATAGGCTTTATGGAAATGGTCAAGGCCATCCGTAAACAGGCCGAAGGTCACAGCTGCAAAGATGCGGTTGGCCTTGCGCTCTTTTAATTCTCTAGCCAGATCCAGCATGGATTCACCAGAAGAGATCATGTCATCGACAACCAGGATATCCATGCCTTCAACCGAATCGCCCAGAAACTCATGGGCAATGATCGGATTGCGGCCGTTAACGACCTGGGTATAATCACGTCGTTTGTAAAAGGTTCCCAAGGGCACGCCTAACATGGACGCGTAGTACATGGCTCTGGAAATTCCGCCTTCATCAGGGCTGACTACCATAAGACGGCCATCTGTGATGTTGACATCCGGCATGGTGTTGATCAATGCCTTGATAATCTGATAGGCCGCTGGAATGCTTTCGAAGCCGCTGGTTGGAATGGCATTGGCAACCCGATCATCATGGGCATCGAAGGTGATGATGTTTTGGACACCCAGGCTGTATAATTCTTCAAGCATATAGGCGCAGTCCAGAGACTCACGGGTATTGCGCTTATGCTGACGGCTTTCATATAGGAAAGGCATGATCACATTGATGCGGCGGGCACGGCCGCTGACTGCCAAAATGACCCTTTTGAGATCTTGATAGTGATCATCTGGACTCATGTGGTTTTTAAAACCATACATGGTATAAGTGCAAGAAAAATTGACAACATCGGAGATGATGAAAATGTCATGGCCACGGACTGTACTGGAGATGACGGCTTTGCCTTCACCAGATGAAAAACGGTTGTTGTTGACCTGAATGCGATAGTCTTGACGGATAAAACCGGGATAAAGGTCACCGACTTCAGGCTTGATTTCCTGATATTCAGTTCTTCTGCGCAATAAATAGTAATTGACAGATTCGGAAAATACAGCACTGCCCAGCAAAGGAATAATGCCGACAGGGCCGATTGGGGCCATCGGATTATTGCCGTACTGATTATAAATATAGTAATTTTTGTCATCGGTTGTACGGGGTTGCAGCATGGTGGTCCTCCTCCAAAATATTAAAACAGCAGATATTAATTAACTCAAGGCTGCCGCCGCTTATAAAAATCCAGAAGTTTCTGGATTTTTTCTGTCGGGTTGATTAATTTGGACAGCGAGGCATCATGATTGATGGCGTCAATCAGCAGTGCCACAAAGCGGGACATGTTCACTTCGACAAACCAGGGCGCGTTCTGAAGTTCCGGCCGCCGATAAATCAGATTGGTGGCAAAAACCTTGTCGATCGTTCCGTTGCGATAAGCAGCATGCATGTCCTCAAGTCCAGCGGTGAATTGGGCAAAAGTCACTGCGCAAAAAATGCGCCGGGCTCCACGCGCTTTTAGATCGCGGGCAACGCGCAGCATGGTTTCACCGGTGACTATCATATCATCTACGAGCAAGATATCAAGCCCATGGACGTCTTCACCAAGAAATTCCTGGCCAACGATGGGATAACGACCTTGAATAGTTTGATGATAATCCCGCTTGCGATAAAAAATGCCCAATGGCACTTCAAGCATGGAAGCATAATACATTGCCCGCGAAACACCGCCTTCATCAGGGCTGACAACCATAAAATGACCATCATTCAGGCTAAGGTCCGGAATGGCATGGATCAATGCTTCGATAATCTGATATGACGAAGCGATATTTTCCATGTTCTTGGTAGGCACAGAATTGGCAATCCGGCCATCATGCGCATCAAAAGTGATAAAATTCTTGATGCCAATGTCAAACAGCTGTTTTAACATTGCCGCGCAGTCCAGCGATTCTCGGGAAACACGATGGTATTGACGGCCTTCGTATAAATAGGGCATGATCAAATTGATCCGCCGGGCTTGCCCGCTTACCGCCAGGATGATGCGGACCAAATCCTGAAACTGGTCATCAGGGCTCATCGAAACGGATTGCCCGTAACGGGTATAATAACAATCATAATTTAAAACGTCAGTGATAATGAAAAGATCGTGACCGCGTACGGATTGATTGATAACTGCTTTTCCTTCGCCAGAAGAAAAACGGGGTGTGCTAACCGGTATTCGATAATCAATTCGCATAAAACCTGGATTCTGGGATAGTTCAGGGTGACGGGCCAGATAGATGGAGCGGCGGTTCCTAAGAAAATAATTAACTGCGTCAGAGAAGTCACGGGAAAGGTTGTGGGCAATGATGCCAATCGGACCGATTGGCTGCATGGTGTTGTCACCATACTGGTTGTAGATATAATAGTTTTTGTCGTCCGTATAGCGCGGCACAGACATAAGCGGTTTACCCCCGAGTTACTTTGACATCCAAATATAAATCCATTATATCGGATTTACTATCAATAGTGAACAGCAAAAAAGGTGTATATTTGTAATAAAGAAACGAGATGTTTTGAATATCATCTGTATATTATAGATAAAGGCATTCATTAAACCAAGAAAGCGGGGAAGAACAGGTTGATTGATTTTAGAAAAACAGAATTTTGGGGAGTCGCGGCAAATCTTAAACAATGTCCGCCATCTTTGCAGCCGGAAATTGTTTTGTCAGGACGTTCTAATGTAGGGAAATCCTCACTTGTCAATGCATTAGCTGATAATCGCCGGCTGGCCCGAATAAGCGTATCGCCGGGAAAGACACGCCTGATCATTTATTTCATCATTGATGGCCAGGTGTTGTTGACGGATCTGCCGGGCTATGGCTACGCCAGAGTATCGCAACAAACCAAGGCAGCATTTTCCGAGCTTGCTGACAGTTATTTGACCAGCGGAAGGCCAGTGGCCCTTGTGTTGCATTTGCTTGACATCAGGCATTCGCCGTCAGCAGACGACCGGCAAATGCTGATGTGGTTGAAAGCGCAAGGCCTTCCTTTTCAGATAGTCTTGACCAAGGCGGACAAGTTGAGCCGAAACCAGATTTTGCAGCGCCAGCGTGAATTGATTGAGGAATTGCAATTCGAAAACGCTGATCATTTACTGGTCTTTTCAGCGACCTCCAAGCAAGGCGTCAATGAATTGCGACAAGTCATTGCCGATACGCTTCATTTGCCGCTAAAATAAATTGTTCAGTCGCTTTTGTCGCTTTTTGACATTTTTTGTTAAGTGATTCCAGGCTTTTGAGCATCCGGATCCTGTCATAATGGCAGCAGCCCCCGATAAAACCTAGCCATGCGGCATTTGGGAAATAATTGGCCGGGGGAGTTGGAGCTGCATTTCAGATGGAAAAATGGGTGATTCGTCCAAAACAGCATACTTATTTCTGGCAGCCAGTTTTGCATGGATTTTTTAAAAAACCAGCAACCTGTACTTCTCTGCGATTGATGCCTCTGCTGGGTATTGCGTCAACAGTTGGCATCTTTGCAGCAGCTAAGCCGTCTAGAGTTGTTTTACTGCCTGTTTTTGGCGGATTGCTGTTTTGGACCTGCAACAGGCGACTTCAATTTAAACCGCAATGGATGGCGCTTGCCATACCTGCACTTTTCTGTTGCTTCGCGGTCAGAACCTGCCTGATCCTGGTGCCGGCTGAAATCATGGCTTCGCAACTTGCCGGAAATACATTCTGGCTGAAAGGCGTTGTACAATCGGTTTCGGATGGAAACAACACATTCTGCCAGGCCGTTGTGCGTCAAAACAATGGCGTTCAGCTGGCTGTTTTCGGGCCGCGTGACAAACTTCAATTAGGCAGTGAAATTTCTGTTGAAGCAAAAGGGATTTTGCCTTCTGGTTGCCGTAATCCAGGCGGATTCGATGAAGCGGCATGGCTTCGCCGGCAAGGTATTTTTTTAAAAGCTGAGCCTGTTGAAAATGCTGTGATTAAAATACTTAAAACTCCTTCGAGATTTAATTTGATGGTCTGGGGCAGCCGGATGCGCAGCCTGATTTATCGCTTTAGCTGTAAGTTTTTAAAAAATCAGGAAGCAGCGTTGCTTTCAGGCTTGTTGCTTGGCGATACCGGCTATCTTTCAGCGGCAACACAATCTGATTTTAGAAAAGCTGGTCTTGCCCATCTGACTTCAGTGTCCGGTTCCAATGTTTCAAGTTTGATCATACCGGCAACTGCGCTTTTGCGCAAAAGCCGGATAGGCCGAAAAAGGCGGTTGTGGGTTTTGCTTGCGGCGCTTATCAGTTTCGGTTTTTTAACCGGCTGGCAGATTTCTGTTGCCAGGGCCATTTTAATGGCGGGTACTATTTTAATCGGACGATTATTGCACCGGCAAGCCGATTCGTTAAACACTTTAGCTTTTGCGGCACTTGCCTTGCTTTTTATTCAACCTTTGTCAGCTTTGTCATTGGGATTTTGGCTATCCCTGACGGCGACAGCCAGCCTTTTGGTTTTTACTGAGCCAGTCGCAAACAGATTGAAAAAATGCATGCCGTTTTTACCATTTGCAATTTGTCAAAGCATGGCGGCTGTTTTTTGTACTCAGGCGGCGGTATTGCCGCTAATCAGTCAAATCAGCTTTGAAATAAACATTTTTGGGTTGCTGGCCAATTTAATGGCGCTGCCATTAGCCGCCTTCATTACGGTGACTTCAGCCATAAGCCTGCCATTTGCGGCGTGTATTTCATCATTCAACTCTGATTCAACGATCAGGCTGTTATCAACAATCAACCGACCGCTTTCTGCTAGTTTGACCTTGCTGGAGCAACTTGCCGCATATTTTGCTCATTTAGAGCAAGGCCGGCTGTTTTCATGTAAATTGAATGGGGCGTTCTGGCTGGTTTGGCTGTTATTTGCTCTTTGCTGGCTACAAAAGGGACAATACTTCTGGCGATTTCCGGCCGCATTATTGGGCGTGGCCAGAGGTCTACGCTTCCCGGCCCTGATTTCCTGGCTGATCCTGGCTTTCATCACCGGATTAAATCAGCCGTTCATCCAAGTTTGGTTTTTAGATGTTGGCCAGGGGGATGCCGTTTTAATTCGTGCAAAAACAAATGAAACTGTTTTGATTGATGGCGGGAAACCGGGAAGCGGCTATACGGTTTTATTGCCGGCACTAGATGCACTGGGCATAAACCGGATAGACCTGGCAATCGCGACTCACAGCCATGCGGATCATGCCGGAGGGCTTATTGAGTTAATTGAATCAGGCCGCATTGATGAACTGCTTGTTTCACCAGAATCAGCGGCGCCTTCCAGCAAGCCATTCGAAACTGAGCTATCAGCTGAATTAAAGAAGAGTGTACAGCTTTCAGGAATCAAGATGTCAGAAGCAGCAAGAGATGATACAATTGTCCTGGGATCATTCATCCGGCTGCACGTTTTAAGCCCCCAAAGATCAACAAACCTGCAGATGGCGGAGGAGACAAGCGGCAACGAGCAATCATTGATCATCCAGGCAACGCTGGCGGGTCATCAGATGCTGCTCACGGCCGATTGCACTCAATCGGTCGAGAACCAGCTTCTGGACCAGCAGGAGTGGCCTGCGGCAGAAATCCTGAAAGTCGCCCACCATGGTTCGCGCATGGCTTCGTCGGATGAATTCCTGAAAAAGGTCCATCCCGCTGCAGCGATCATTAGTGTCGGACCTAATTATTTTGGCCATCCTGCTCCTGCAGTTTTGGAGCGGCTGCAGTGCGCAGACTGCCGGATACTGCGCACAGACCGGCAAGGAGCCATCATTTGGACCATTGGCCAAAATGGCTGGCAAATACAAACAATGGTGCCTTGATCCGGATTTGTCCGATTTTTTGTAAACAAGGAGACAAAACTAATGGCAAAAGCCAAAACAATGAAAGAAACGCTTGGTTATAAAGAATTGAAAGCGGAAATTCGCGAAGGCAAGTGCCGGTCGCTTTATGTTCTGTATGGTGAAGAAACGTTTCTTATTGAAAAATTGGTCGATAGTCTCACGGAATTGCTGATTGAACCAGGCAGCCGGACTTTAGACCGGGTTGTGTTTGACGTTGACAGTCAAGCGGTCAAGCTTAATCCTGAACGGCTCGAAACCGAAATTTTAACACCGCCGTTTTTATCCAAACGCAAGCTGGTTATTGTACGACATAGCGGCTGGCTTTCATCAAATGCTTCCAGAACAGCCAGTGGAGATGATGAAGCAGATAGCCCGGAAGAACCCGGATCCGATCGCGATGAAACAATGGATGTTCAGCCTGGATTGACCCAGAAGAACCGCCAGGAAAAATTGTCAAGTTTGCTTGCAAGACTATCAGATGCAGTATGTTTGGTAATGATTGAACAAAAAGTCGATCGGCGGCTGAAACAACTGGTCAACCTTATTGAACAGCAAGGTGTTTTAGCCGAAATCGGACGTGAACAACCGCGTACATTGCAAGCCTGGATTGAAGCGGAATGCCGACGCCAGGGATTGTCGATCGAGCATCTTGCAGCCGAGAGCCTGATCGACCGGTGCGACGGTAGCATGCAGATCATTTGGCAAGAGATGAATAAACTTTTTTTATATTGCAGCTATGCCTCATGCAAAAACATTGATTTCCAATTGATAGCTGAATTGTCCTTGCCTGATCTGAGGGGTAACATTTTTGACCTGACCGATGCCTTGTCCGATGGCCGAACTGAAAAGACCTTGTTTCTTGTTGATACTTTGATTGGGCAAAAACAGCCGGTTCAGCTGATTCAGTTCATGCTTGCCCGGCATATACGCCAACTGATCTGTGCTGCCGAGCTTGCACGACCGGATAGGATTGCCGCTGAATTAAAAGTAATGCCGTTTGTTGCCAATCGTTTGGCCAATCAGGCTAAACGATTTGATCTCAAGACATTGGAGGATTTATATGCCCGCTGCTTTGACACAGATATGCTTGTTAAAACCGGGCAGATCAATGATCGGCTAGCTTTGGAAACATTATTGGTGGCAGCATCAGAAATAGCAAAAAATGCGGTCCGGCGTTGACGGATGAGCTGTTCATTTTCTATAATGTATGGGTTTATAATATGACTGCAGCAAAAATATCCTGCGATGCAGGCTCGCCAAGAACGATGGAGGGAAGCTAGTGAATAAAATCAAGATGAAAACGCCACTTGTCGAAATGGACGGCGACGAAATGACCCGGGTTATATGGCAACAGATCAAAGAAATTCTGTTCATGCCGTATATTGATTTAAAAACGGAGTATTTTGATTTAGGATTGAAAAATCGTGACCAGACTGATGACCAGATCACTCATGACGCTGCCCAAAGAACATCGGAACTCGGCGTTGCCGTGAAATGCGCTACAATAACGCCCAATGCCCAGCGAATGGACGAATATCATTTGAAACAGATGTGGAAAAGCCCCAATGGTACGATCCGGGCAATTTTAGACGGTACAGTTTTCAGAGCGCCGATTCTTGTCGACTGCATTAAACCGTTCGTGTCTTGTTGGACCAAGCCGATCACTTTAGCACGTCACGCCTATGGCGATGTTTATCGCGATTCCGAGATGTTGATCGACGGTCCCTGCAAGGCTGAAATTCTTATTACCAGGCCGGATGGATCGACCCAAAAACAGTTGATTCATAATTTTGCCGGCTCGGGCGTTGTATTAGGTATGCATAATACCGATGCCTCCATTTTCAGCTTTGCCAGATCTTGTTTTAATTACGCCCTTGATTTGAAGCAGGATCTTTGGTTTGCGACAAAAGATACCATATCCAAAATCTATGATCACCGTTTTAAAGATATTTTTGCTGAAGTATTCGCTGCTGAATTTGCCGATCGCTTCCAGGCAGCGGGGATCGAGTACTTCTACACTTTGATTGATGACCTGGTGGCGAGGATCATGCGTTCTGAGGGCGGGATTCTCTGGGCATGCAAAAATTATGACGGCGACGTCATGTCGGATATGGTGGCGTCGGCTTGCGGCAGCCTGGCAATGATGACATCGGTTCTGGTTTCTCCAGATGGCAAATATGAATTTGAGGCAGCACATGGAACCGTGACCCGGCATTACTACCGTTACTTGAAAGGGGAAAAAACTTCGACTAATCCAATGGCAACCCTTTATGCCTGGACAGGTGCCTTGCGCAAACGGGCGGAGCTCGATCAACTTGATGACTTGGCCGAGTTTGCCGATCGGGTTGAAAAGGCCGCAATTGCAACCATCGAAGCTGGAGTTGTCACCGGTGACCTTAAGAATTTAATGCAGTTGCCGGAAGTCAAGGTGGTTGATACCGAGGGCTTTTTGAAAGCTATCGCTGCCCGGCTGAACTAACCGGCCCAAAACACATCATAAAATCATACAGGAGGACAATAGGTAAATATGAGCTATTTTAGTCAATGGCAATCGATCCTGAACAACGCTGGGAATTCCGAAGCGGTTATCAAACAATATTATCAATTGGAAACAGAAGCGTATGCGGCAATCTTGAACCAACATGATGAAAAGATATGCGGCACGGCCGCCGATATAGCCCAAAAACTCGGATTTGGTTCCGATATGGTTATTTTTGTCGGCTTTTTGGATGGGTTGAATCCTAGCCTTTCCGCAGGGGTTGACCTGGAGAATATTGAAGACGCTACAGATTTGGCGCTGGAGATCGATTTTCCCAAACTATATTGGAATATGCATGAAGCCAAGGCCGACTGGCTTTATGGCCTGAAAGAGTGGGACCTGGTGTTGCCAGCTGAAGAGCAGCAGCGGTTAACCAAAGAGTATCGAACATCGAAAATTGTCCGGCATGAAAAAATTGGCCGAAACGATCCCTGCCCGTGCGGCAGTGGCAAAAAGTATAAAAACTGCTGCGGCAAGGGGGCCTTCTGATGATTGAAACAACATCGATACGCAAATTATACCGCCAGCCAACTGAACATATCGGCAAAACCGTGACAGTGACCGGCTGGATTCGGACAATTCGCGATCAAAAACAATTTGCTTTCATCAATCTGAATGATGGTACTTTTTTTAATAATTTACAAATCGTGATTGAACGGGATGGTTTTGAACAATATGATTTGATTGCCCGACTCGGCAATGGCTCGGCGATTATTGCCACCGGCTTGATTGTTGAAACGCCGGGTTCCAAGCAGGCTTTTGAAATGAAGGCGACTGCGATCAAAGTCGAAGGGAATTGCCCTCAAGATTATCCGTTGCAGCCCAAACGTCATACGCCGGAATTTTTGCGCAGCATTGCGCATCTGAGACCGCGGACCAATCTTTTGTCAGCGGTTTTCCGTGTCCGGTCTGTGGCGGCCTATGCAATCCACCGGTTTTTCAACGACCAGGATTTTGTTTATGTCCATACCCCGATCATAACAGGCAACGACGCCGAAGGTGCCGGCCAGATGTTTACCGTTACCACGCTTGATATCAATAATCCGCCGCGGACAGAAAGCGGCGAAATTGATTTTCGGGAAGACTTTTTTGGCCGCCATACCAGCTTGACGGTCAGTGGCCAGCTTAACGGCGAAACATTTGCTCTTGCCTTTAAAAACATCTATACTTTCGGCCCGACTTTCAGGGCTGAAAATTCCAATACCATCAAGCATGCTGCCGAGTTTTGGATGATTGAACCGGAAATTGCCTTTGCCGATCTTAATGACGATATGCAGCTTGCTGAACGGATGATCAAATTCATCATCAAGGCAGTATTAACTGAATGTCCTGAAGAAATGGCATTTTTGAGCAGCTTTGTTGATTCAAATCTTCTGCTTCGCCTGCAAAATGTTCTGGATAATGAATTTGGTGCAATTACCTATACGGAAGCTATTGAGGTTCTGAGCAAGGTCAGTGGCCGTTTTGAATTCCCGGTATACTGGGGATGTGATTTGCAGACTGAACATGAACGATATTTGACGGAACAAGTCTTCCATAAGCCGGTTTTTGTTACCGACTACCCAAAAGAAATCAAGGCTTTCTACATGAAACTGAATCCAGATGGCCGCACCGTTGCAGCGATGGACTGCCTGGTTCCGGGGATCGGAGAAATCATTGGCGGCAGCCAGCGGGAAGATGATCTGGAAAAGCTCAAGACCCGCATGCAGGAACTGGGGCTTAAGGAAGAAGAATACTGGTGGTATCTCGAATTGCGCCAATTCGGATCAGTACGGCATGCCGGATTTGGACTTGGGTTTGAGAGGCTGATCATGTATTTGACGGGAGTCTCAAATATTCGCGATGTTATCCCTTATCCAAGAACAACCGGCAGTGCCGAATTCTGATCATTTGAATATGAATATTGATTCAAATGGCGCTGGTAAAACAAAAATGCAAGCTCCGGCTCTGATTTTAGCGTCAGGGTCGCCGCGCCGCCAAGAATTGCTTGAGCGGTTCTGGGGGAAAGTCCATCCGCAGGTTTTGATCCCGGAATTTGATGAACGAGATATTATTGAAAAATATGATCAAAATACCGGACCTGATTTTTGTGGCCTAAATAGCCGACCGGGCGATTCTCATGAACTTTCCCAGATCTTGTCGTCCGGCAAGCTTCTTGCCCTTGAGCAGCAATTTGTGCTTCCCGATAGTTATGCGGCAATTGCAGCTGATACCCTGGTTGTTTTGGATGAACATATCCTGGGCAAACCAGCAGATTCGGAAGATGCGGTCCGCATGCTGAAACTCCTATCCGGCCAGCCTCATGTCGTGATGACCAGCATTTGTTTAGCGGTGAGACATGGCTCCGAAAGGAAGATGTTTCAGGCGACAGAACAAACAATTGTCCGCTTTGCGCCTCTGACTGCAGAGCAGATCGATTGGTATATCGGTACAGGTGAGCCACTGGACAAGGCTGGCGCTTACGGCATCCAGGGGTTTGGTGCCGCACTGGTCGAAGGTATCGAAGGATGCTATTACAACGTAATGGGATTGCCGGTTCACAGGCTGATGGCTTTGCTGCAAACGGCAGCAAAGCATTTCAGTTCATTTCCGGAATTATCTGAGTTATTGCCCTGGCACTGAACAATCCTCTTCTAGGAGGATTTATGAAAATTGAAAATGGCCATCTGACTATGCGCAATTTGCCTGTTGGTGACCGCCCCTACGAAAAGATGCTGCTATCGGGTCCCAAAGCCTTGTCGGATGCGGAATTGCTGGCAGTTATCATCCGCAGCGGCAGCCGCCGGGAGTCGGCTCTGAACTTGTGCCAGCGCCTCCTTGCTGACCAGCCGCTTGGCCTTGACGTTTTGCATGACAACAGCTTGGAGGAATTGATGGCATTGCCAGGAATTGGCCGTGTCAAAGCCATTCAAATTAAAGCGGCGCTGGAAATTGGCAGCCGTGCAGTCAATCATTCCAGGAACAAAATGCGTCAGCAAATCAAGACACCGGAAGATGCCCTGGCCATACTAGATCACGACATGCGCAGCCTGCCGCGAGAAGAATTGCGCATCATTCTTCTGGATGCCCGCAATCGGGTGATCAGGATTTCCCGAATATCTGAAGGCGGGTTGACTGCATCCGTCGTTTATCCGCGGGATTTGTTTCGGGAGGCGGTAAAGGCCAATGCGGCCGCTGTCATTCTGGCTCACAATCATCCAAGTGGTGATGCTGCCCCAAGTCGTGAAGACCTGGAGTCAACTTCGCGACTGATGGAGATTGGTGAAATGATGGGGATTAAGGTTGTTGACCATCTGATTCTTGCCGCCAATGGCTCGGTCAGCTTGAAACAGCTCGGACTGATTTGAATTGCACCTTTGTTTGCGGTATTATGAACGTCAGGACTTATCCTGACTAGGAGTGTGATTGAATTGCCCAAAATGGCCCGAAATAGGGTTTTTATCATTGTATTTACAACATTGTTGCTGTTGACGGTCTTATTGCTGTCATCTCTACCGGGCAGTCCGCTTAATTTTCTGACCAGCCCTTTTTCGGCGGCTCTGGAACCTGTTCAAAATGGTCTGGCTGCAATATCCAATCAGGTTACGGGATTTTATGAGTCATTGACCGAAGGTATACAAATCCGCAAGAATAATCAGCAATTGCTTGAAGAAAATGCCAAACTGAGAAACCAGATAGCCCAGCTGGAAGAAGCAGGCCGGCAGTATCAGGAATTAAAGAACGCCTTTCAGCTTAAAGATCAATTCGACAAATATCAGATCATCGGCGGACGGGTCATGACGCGTGAAATTGGCTCCTGGTTTGACGTCTTCCGTATTGATGTCGGCAGCAGCGATGGCGTGGCGGTTAGCGAGACATTGTCTTATGCCGTTGTAGATGCAGAATCCCGGCTGATTGGCCGTTTGTTGTCTACAGACGCGGTTTCCGGCAAGGTTTTGCCCCTTTTGCATGAAGGATTCTCCGTAAGCGGCAAAATCAATGAAGTCAATGGAACATTGCTGCGCGTCCGTGGTGATTTGGACTTGCAGGATCAAGGCCTTTGTCTTATTGATCAGATTCCGGCCAATGCCAGCCTGCAAGTTGGTGATGAGATCATTACCAGCGGTTCAGGCGGACTTTTCCCTGCTGGCATTGCGATCGGAAAAATCGTAGCCGTTATTGACAAAGATGCCCGCAATCAGCGTCAAGCCCACCTTCAGCCGTATGCAGATCTCGAAAATCTGACAACCGTCTTTGTCATGAAAGGGAAAGAAGCATGACCCTCAATCGAATCAAAATCCGTGCTGTTCTGGTCTATGGCATTTATGTGGTTATGCTGAATATGCTGCAGGTGACTTGGCCGTCCAATCTCACAATTGCTGGAAGCTTGCCGGACCTCTCCCTGATTCTGGCAATTTTATGTGGCTATATGTTTGGCTCGCATGACGGATTGATTGTTGGCCTGGTTGCTGGCTTTTTACGGGATATGCTGGCGGGCAGGGCACTTGGCTTGGGCATGCTTTTTTTGATGTATGGCTCGTTGCTGGCATCCGTGATGTTCCGAAGATTCTTCAGGCGAAACATTCTTTTAGGTTTGGTGCAAATCGGCCTGATCACCATTCTTTATGAAGCCCTGATCATCTGTCTGAGTTTTGCTTTGCCGATGCTTCCGGATGTTTCGCCCAGCTTCCCGCTGCTTTTTAAACAGATGCTTTGGAATCTGCCTGGACAACTGCTGGTCAATTTGCTGGCTGGCGGCCCTTTGATTTTTCTGCTCTATTTTCTTGGCCCTTATCAGCGGGGCAGCAGAAAAGACGATTCTGAAGATTCGATTGTTGGAGATGGCCTATGGCGAGTGAATTGAAATCTTCCAGCTTTTATATTTTTGACCAGCAACAGCAGCCGGCTATCGCTTCCAAAGAAGAACGGCCGAATCTGCTTGTGCGTTTTCGGCTCTTTGCCAGAAGCCGATTCGCTTTACTGGCCATGGTATTTCTGCTGGCTGGATCCATGATTTTCTATAACACTGCCGTCTTGCAACTAAACCCGGCTGCAGCGGCCGGTATAAGCGAAACGGCGGGTGTAGCCAGGCAACAGACCATTCACGCCAGCCGCGGCGATATTGTAGATGCAGCCGGCATACCGCTGGCTTATTCCCGATCGATTAACACATTGATGATCACCTACGCCGGTTTGGATTCTGAACAGCTGAATGCAATGCTTTTGGACCTGTCGCTCTTTCTCGAAAAAAACCATATCCAGATCAATGATGATCTAACCGATTATTTCAATCTCAGCCATGAGAAATGCCAGCATGCTGTCGGCGCCGGTGAGGATTGCGGCGAACCGGTCTTTACGCAATCAATGGAAAATATCATCTATTGGCAGAGCGACAGCAATCAATTCGGCTTGTCGGTTTCTACAGAGGGGGAAACGGCAACATTCGACAATGATCAGGTTAAGAGCGATCCGCAAATGTTTTATGATTATCTGCTTTATGATCGCTTTGCCATCGAAAATCCCGAAGCTGACGGAAAGCTTTATAACCGGACACAGGCTTTTCGCATCATGCAGCTGCGATACTTGATCATGAAGAATAATTGGGCCTTCATGAACGGCACCCCTCTGGAAATCGCCCGTGATGTCAGTGCAGAAGTTGTTTCAGCCATCAACGAACAGAATTACCGGTTTAAAGGGGTCATTATCGGACAGGATTACGAAAGGGTTTATTCTGAAGACGCCAGTTCCCTGAGCCATGTCCTTGGATATGTTGGCCGTATCACGGCAGATCAGTATAATGATTTAAAATCGCTTGGTTATGCGTCAAATGCCATAGTTGGCCAAGCCGGCATCGAATATACGGCTGAACGTTATCTCGCCGGCCAGGATGGCACTAAACCCTATAATATTTGGACCGTTGCTGAAGAAGAGGGGACTTTCTTTTCCGAAAAAATCGGCAAAGACGCGATCCCCGGTTATAATGTCCGTTTGACAATCGACTTGAATTTGCAGAAGGTTGCCCAAAGCTCGTTGGAGCGGGTTATCGAGGAGATTCGAAGCAGCGCCGACAATCAAAATAAAGGTGATGCCGATGCCGGCTCGGTAGTCATGCTGGATGTCCGAACCGGGGAAGTTCTGGCGATGGTCAGTTCCCCAGGCTATGACCCCAACGACTTTGTCCAGCAGTCTTACGATCAGGAAGCTGCCGACCGGGTTTCCAGATATCTCACCGATAATGTCAGCAAGCCGATGTGGAATCGCGCCATTATGGAAATCTATGCCCCGGGATCAACCTTCAAGCCGGCAACTTCCGTCGCCGCGCTGGAAAGCGGCGCAATCACGCCAACCAGCAGTATTATACGCTGCAAAGGACATGAGGTGATTGGTGATATGCTCTGGCACTGCCTGGAAAAACCTGGCAGCGGCCATGGAAACCTGAACTTGGAAACTGCTCTGGCAACATCCTGCAATATGTATTTTTATAATCTGGGTGTGCGCACTGGCATTAACCAGATTGATTATTGGGGACAAAAACTGGGACTGGGTGAATACACCGGCATTGACCTGCCTGGGGAAGCCAAAGGAATTCGATCCAGCCGGGAAACCAAAAAAGCGCTGCGCAACAATCCAAGCGATCAGATCTGGTTTCCGGCGGATACTTGCCAGACTGCCATTGGCCAGTTTGACAACAGCTTTACCATTTTGCAATTAGCCGTTTATGCCGCTGCACTGGCGACCGGAAACAAGGTTACACCTCATGTGATCAGCGAAATCAGCAGGAACGATGGCGTCATCATTCAAGATAATCTGATTGAACCGGTGGCAATTGGCATTAAAGAATCTACATTAGCGGCTGTCCGCAAAGGCATGGTTGCAGTGGCTAATGATTCTGAAGGAACAGCCTATCGGGCATTCAAGGATTTTCCGATTAAGGTTGCGGCCAAAACTGGCACTGCCGAAACCGGTTTTGAAGATGTCTCTTCTTCAAACGGCTTATTTATCTGTTATGCACCGGCTGACAATCCTCAAGTGGCAATTGCCCAAATTGTTGAAAAAGGTGCTTGGGGCTCAAATACGATTGGCATAGCCAAGGATTTGCTGTCTGCATATTTTGGGCTCGATGCGGCAAATATGGCAGATGCGGCCTTGCTTCCAGGAATTGTCGGCTACCAGCCGGCAACGGGCACTTCAGAAACGAAAGCAGCCTCGTCTTGAACTTCATCCCAAAAGTCGATCTATTTGTGTAATCCGTGCAGGAACAAGATAATCCTCTTGTATCCTTCATGAAAGATGTATAAAATAGAAAGGGCTGATTTGCATTTTTTGTATGACGGAATTGGCTTTCATTAACAGGGGGTAACACGGGTGAATATTGTTCTTTTGGCTGACAATCGTAAAAATGAGCTTTTGGTCAACTTCTGCATTGCCTATAGCCAGATTTTGACGCGCCATACCATGTATTCACTTTTTAATGCAGCTCGACTGATTCGTGATGCCACAAAATTAAATGTGACAGGCTTATCGACTGAAATATCCGGCAGTTTAGACCAACTGGCTTCCAGGGCTATGTATAATGAAATTGATGCGGTTATCTATTTGCGCGATCCGTTGCTGGATTCCTATGATGCGCCAAATGCCTTGCTTCGGGCTTGCGATACCAACAGCATTCCGGTGGCCACAAACCTGGCTACAGCTGAAATTCTGGTTCTGGCTATCGACCGCGGCGATTTGGATTGGCGTGATTTGATTCACTGATCAAAAATATTGTCTTTATCCTTTACAAACAAAAATGCAAGATTGGGTAATCAATCTTGCATTTTTTCTTGACGAAATAAAAGATTAAGTTTAAAATTGGCAAGTAAGGTACAGCAAGGCTTGCCGACTTGGTACATCGGTTTTTGTTTGTTGCTGCTACCGGATCAGATGTTTATTTATTCTAGGAGGGACCCATATGCAAATTCTTAAGCCAATTTTTGACCAAGTTGTAGCAAGAAATCCAAATGAACCGGAATTTCATCAAGCTGTTTTCGAAGTTCTTGAAAGTTTGGAACCCGTAGCGGCAAAACACCCGGAGTGGGTGGAAGCAGGGATTTTTTCGAGGATTGTTGAGCCGGAACGTCAGGTTATTTTTCGTGTAACCTGGATTGATGACCAGGGAAAAGTTCAGGTCAACCGTGGATACCGCATCCAGTTCAACAGTGCCATTGGCCCATATAAAGGCGGTCTCCGGCTGCATCCTTCGGTCAATATCAGCGTCATAAAATTCCTTGGCTTTGAACAGATCCTCAAAAACTCTTTGACCGGCTTGCCTATCGGCGGCGGTAAAGGCGGCTCGGATTTCAACCCGCGCGGCAAGAGCGATGCGGAAATCATGCGTTTTTGCCAGAGCTTCATGACCGAACTGTGGCGCCATATTGGTCCTGACACTGATGTGCCAGCCGGCGATATCGGTACAGGCGCCCGCGAAATCGGCTTCTTGTACGGACAATACAAGCGCCTTTCCAATGACCATACCGGTGTTTTAACTGGTAAAGGCTTGACTTGGGGCGGATCTTTGGCCAGAACTGAAGCGACTGGTTATGGCCTTTGCTATTTCATGGACGAAGCACTCAAAGCCAAGGGCCTTTCCTTTAAAGGTTCAGTTGTTTCGATTTCCGGTTCCGGCAATGTGGCAATTTTTGCACATGAAAAAGCGACTCAACTGGGCGCCAAGGTTGTAACCATGAGCGACTCGGATGGTTATATCTATGATCCAGATGGCGTAGACCTTGATGCCGTTAAAGAAATCAAGCTTGCACGGCGCGGCCGCATCAGCGAATATGTCAAATCTCATCCGAAGGCAACATACCAGGCTGGTTGCAATGGCATTTGGTCCATTCCCTGCGACATTGCCTTGCCAAGCGCAACTCAAAATGAAATTGATGCGGCAAGTGCCGCCCTCCTGATCAAGAACGGCTGCAAAGCTGTCGGCGAAGGCGCGAATATGCCGTCCACTCCGGATGCCATTAATTTGTACCTGGCCAACAAGGTCATCTATGGTCCGGCCAAAGCTGCCAATGCCGGTGGCGTTGCGACTTCGGCGCTGGAAATGTGCCAAAACAGCATGCGTTACAGCTGGACCTTTGAAGAAGTCGATTCCAAGCTTAAGAATATCATGATCAATATTTACAAGGCCGCCAGCGCAGCTGCTGCCGAATATGGCGATCCCGACAACCTGATGATGGGCGCCAACATTGCCGGCTTCGAAAAAGTTGCTACGGCCATGTATGAACAAGGCATTGCTTACTGAGCCATGCGAGCACTAATTCAAAGAGTTAGTCAAGCCAAAGTGACAGAAAATCAGGAAGTCCTGGCCCAAATCGGGTCAGGACTCCTGGTTTTTCTTGGCGTAACCCATCAAGACACCTTAAAAGATGTTGCCTGGCTTGCCGGCAAAATTTCCAGGTTGCGGATATTTTCCGATGAAGCTGGCAAGATGAACCGATCGGTCCAAGACAACGGTGGCTCAATCCTGGTTGTCTCGCAATTCACCCTTTATGGAGATGCATCGCGAGGAAACCGGCCGGGTTTTAGTCAAGCGGCATTACCTGACCAGGCGGAACCTTTATATGAAGCATTCTGCGAACATTTGCGAAAACTGGGATTACCCGTAGGCACCGGTCGCTTTGCAGCTGAAATGAAAGTTGAGCTCAATAATGACGGGCCAGTCACAATTTGGCTGGAATCACCAAAACCCAAAGAAGATTTTTTACATGCATAAAATAATTACCTTGCCTTTTGGACTCTATCAAGCCTGCTGTTATCTTATTTTGCTTCCTTCGGCAACTTGCCTGATTGATCCGGCTGTTCCGCCATCAAGACTGCCGGCCGGTTTGCCGCCAATCCAATGGATTATGGCCACGCATGGCACCTGGATCATATCAGCCAGGCCGACCAATTGCGCCAGCATACCCATTCTCCGCTTTGGATACATCCTAATGATGCGCAATGCCTGACTGATGCCAACCAGAATCTTTCTGCTCTTTTTCAAAAACCCTTGATTCATCGGGCAGCAGAAAAACGATTATCCGACAGTCTGGTTATACCCTTAAGTGATGGATACGCCATAACAGTTTTGCATACACCTGGCCATACCAGCGGGAGTGTATGCTTTTTGCTATCAAAAGAAGGAGAAGCTGCCGCGCTTTTCAGTGGTGATACGCTTTTTGCCGGTTCGATTGGCCGGCTCGATCTGGGTGGCGATCCCTCAGAAATGGAGCAATCCCTTCGCCGCCTGCTTGATCTTGGCCATCGTTTGGGCAAAATCGATTTGCCGGTTTATCCGGGGCATGGCAACAAAACGGCTCTGCTTCAGGAAATATTGACTAATCCCTATTTCCAGGCTTTGCAAAATGGTTCTCTTCAGTCCTGGCTCAGGTAATTTGCCGGGGCGTTCCGCCAGAACAAGAAACCTTGTAAATCCGGTTGCTGTTTGGACGCTGATAATAAATATCTTGTAAACATACGGCAAATGAACCAACTGCGTCATCGATAATCAATTCAGGCTTTTGAGCCAGACTCTTGCGACCATCAACTGGAAGGCGATACAGGCGGTTCTGGTCAGTTGACACAATATAGTACAAAAATCCCTCGCTGATGACAAATGGCTTTTCAATACTGAACTGACTGATCTGCCAGCTCTTTTTACTGTTTGGAGAAAAGGCGTATACCTTGTAATTGTCTGCTGGATTTACATAATACAGCCAATGGTCATAAATATTCAAACTGCCGACCTGCTGCTGCAAAAGCTGCTCCGTCGTCCCCGTCTGGAGGTTTACAGCCGATAGGCCGGATGAATCATCAGCTCCAGTTACGTAAAGGATTTCGTCAGTCAGATTAAGGGCAATCGCTTTGGTGTCCAGAAGCAATTTTCGACCGGTGCCATCGGTTTTCAGCTGAATAACATCACCATCATCGGCTTCAATGGCATAGAGAAAATTGTCATTGAAGATCAGATACTTGAGGGGCGTTGTTCCAATACGAACCTGATTGGTGCCGTCCAAATTGATTTTTTCAAGTACGCCTGTCTGAAGTCCACTGGTATAGTAGAGCATGTTGCCATCACTGGATAGATTGCTGCCGGATATTTTGGACAACGCTTGATTGTTTTGACCATCGGATGCCGCAATTGTTAACTGGCCGGCAGCGGAATTGAATAGGATTCTTTCATCTACAGCCAAAACCAGGTTCTGATAATGAAGGTTGCCGCCATTGGCAGCAGATTTCTGGGCTGCGGCTAATTCCTCCCGGGTAAGTTCAGTTGCATCGGTTGCCGCTTTTTTGGGGCTGCAAGCAGAAAAAGAACTGAAAATCAGACAAATACATGATGCGATGATGCTGACTTTGACAAATGAAATGATCCTGACCGATCTGCTTGCCTTGATTATCATGCGGATACCTTCTTTCAAAAGCGAACCTGCTTTACAGCCGGCCTTTCTGGTGATATTATAGCAGATAACGCAAAGATGGAGAAAGTAGAATTGCTTGGGGTCATCAGAGAGGGCAGGGTCATCAGGCTGAAAACCCGCCCGGATCGCAATAATTTGAAGTTCACTCCGGAGCGGTGTCTCTGAAATGAAAGGCAGTTGCTTATTTTTATTGAATGATGTAAAACTGCGAAACAGTAGGAGACAACGATTGGCCTCGAAAACGGCTGACAGAGTGCTGCGGCAAAATGTCGCAGAAATCGGGTGGTACCGCGGAATTTACTTCCGTCCCGTTGGGGATGGGAGTTTTTTGTTTTTTTGGCTGTTTGTCAAAAATTTATTGAACAGGAGTGAATTGAATGAGTGATCTGAAAAATGATTTGATTCGTTTGCAAGAAGGTTTTCGTGCTGCCGTTGAAAAAATAACGACATCGCAAGCCGCTGAAGACTTGCGGATTCAATACCTTGGAAAGAAAGGCGAACTGACGGCGATTTTGCGGGGCATGGGATCGCTTTCGGCTGAAGAGCGGCCGCTGGCCGGTCAGTTGGCCAATCAAGTTCGGGAAACGATTGAACAGCAGCTCAAAAATGCACTTGATAAAATTCAAGCGGTTGAAAAGCAGGTGAAGCTGCGGTCTGAAACCTTGGATGTGACGCGACCGGGCGTTAATCATGCAGTGGGTTGCCGTCATCCTTTAACCAAAGTCATTGACGAAATTTGTGAAATATTCCTTGGCTTGGGCTATACCATAGCCGAAGGCCCGGAAATTGAACTCGACCGCTATAATTTTGAATTACTGCGTCTGCCTCCTGGACATCCTGCCAGAGATACGCAGGATACTTTTTACATTACGCCATCGATTCTTTTGCGCACGCAGACATCGCCCGTTCAGATAAGGGTCATGCAGCAGCAAAAACCGCCGATCAAAATTGTTTGCCCTGGCAAAGTCTATCGCTCCGACGCGCTAGATGCCACTCATTCTCCAATTTTTCACCAAATCGAAGGTCTGGTTGTCGACCAAGGTGTCACCATGGGCGATTTAGTCGGATCATTGCAGCTTTTTGCCCGTCAGTTGTTTGGCGAGCAGACTCGCATCCGCCTGCGCCCGCATCACTTCCCATTTACCGAACCCAGCTGTGAAGTGGATATTTCTTGCTGGAGCTGCGGTGGAACGGGTTGCCGCACATGCAAGGGCGAAGGCTGGATTGAAGTTTTGGGCGCCGGCATGGTACATCCAGAAGTGTTGGCCAACTGTGGAATCGATGCTTCGGTTTATAGCGGATTTGCGTTTGGCATCGGCGTTGAGCGGACGGCCATGGGACGTTTTGGAATCGATGACATCCGAAATTTCTTTGAAAATGACTGCCGGTTTCTCAGCCAGTTCCGTTAAGGGTCTTGAAGAGCTGGGCCTGACATTTAGTAGGAGGATAGGAAATCATGAAAGTATCAATTGAATGGCTGAAAGACTTCACGCCAGTTAATCTGGAAAATAAAACGATCTGTGATGGTTTGACCCTGAGTGGATCTAAAGTTGAAAATTGCATAACATTAGGCGATGACATTCAAAATGTCGTCACTGGCAGAATTGAAAAGATCCAAAAACATCCCGATGCCGACAAGCTTGTCATTTGCCAAATCGATATTGGCGGGCAAACGCTGCAAATCGTGACCGGCGCTCCCAATGTCCATGTTGGCGATCTGGTACCCGTTGCCAAGGATGGCGCCAAACTTCCCGGCGGTGTTGCCATCAGAACAGGCCTCTTGCGCGGGCAGCGCTCTGAGGGCATGCTTTGCAGCGTTTCGGAGCTTGGCTATACAACAGCCGATTTTCCAGAGGCCGCAGCTGACGGCATCTTTTTGCTGCCCGCAAATACACCTGTTGGTCAGGATATCCGCAATGCATTGAAAATTAATGATACGATTATTGATTTTGAAATCACCTCAAACCGGGTTGATTGCTTTGCTGTTGAAGGGTTGGCCCGCGAAACTGCCATAACTTTCGATTTGCCTTTTGCGGCGAAAGAACCTGAAGTCAAAAAACCTGTTGCGGATAAATCAGCCGACCTTGCCAGCATCAGTATTGAAGCGCCGGATTTGTGCTATCGGTATTGTGGCCGTGTCGTTAAAAACATTCATGTGGGATCGTCTCCGGATTGGCTAAGACGGCGGTTGCGTTGCGCTGGCATGCGGCCGATCAATAATGTTGTCGATATTACCAATTACGTCATGCTTGAACTGGGTCAACCCATGCATGCTTTTGATCTGGCGCAGCTTTCTGGCCAGCAAATCAGGGTCCGCAAAGCAAGCATTGGCGAGACGATGCGCACTCTGGACGGGGCAGACCGGCTGTTGGATCCGTCCATGCTGGTTATTGCCGATGCCAATCGTGCAATTGCACTGGCGGGGGTCATGGGCGCAGAAAATTCTGAAATTACGGCACAGACCAGAACGATTTTGTTGGAATCCGCCACATTTGATTCTCTGGCGGTTCGGCTTGCAGCCAAAAAGGTTGGCCTGCGCACCGAAGCTTCAGCTCGTTTTGAAAAAGGCCTTGACGTTAACAATGCCAGCCGGGCGTTGGATCGGGCTTGCGAATTGATCGAGCAGTTGGGAATTGGCGATGTTTGCACCGGCGTGATTGATATCTGGCCGGTTCATCCCGACCCGGTTAGACTGACTTTCGAACCGGCTGCGATTAATCGCTTGCTAGGTACAAACATTGATGCGGATTGGATGATCAGTTGCCTCGAAAAATTAGGCCTTGTTGTTGAACATGCCGGGAAAACTTATCAAGCTGTAATCCCATCCTATCGTCCTGACCTTTGCGGCGAAGCTGATCTGGCTGAAGAAATTGCCCGTTTTTATGGGTATAACCGCATTGAACCCAGTTTGCTTTCTGGAAAACAGACAACATTGGGTGGCAGAAGCCAGACGCAAAAAACGATTGAAAAGATAAAAAACATGTTTGTAAGCCAAGGCTTTTTTGAAGCCTGCACCTACTCGTTTGAAAGCTACAAGCAGTTGGACAAGTTGCTTTTGCCGGCAGATCACCCTTTGCGCAAGAACGTGCAAATACAAAATCCTCTGGGTGAAGACTACTCTTGCATGCGCACATCAATGCTGCCCAGTCTATTAGAAGTTGCTGCCACTAATTTCAACCGTTCGGTGGATTCCGCACGGGTCTTTGAAATTGCTTATGTCTATCAGCCACAATCCTTGCCGCTCACGCAGTTGCCTGATGAAATTAAGCATTTGACTGCATTTCTCTATGATGAAACGAACGATCAAAAAAACGGAGAATCCTTTTATCTTTTAAAAGGCGTTGCTGAGGAAATGTTTCTTCATTTGGGCCTTTCGGACATTTCTTTTTGCGCGGAGCCAGATTGCCCGTGGCTGCATCCAGGACGCTCGGCCGGCATATTCCTCAATGATCGGCGAATCGGGCAAATTGGGGTTGTTCATCCGGATGTTGCTGCCAATTTTGGCGCTTCTTTGCAAACAGTTGTACTTGATTTGATTTTGGAGCCCATTTTGCAGCTTGCAAGTGAGCAGAGGCAATATCGGCCGCTGCCGCGCTTCCCGGCTGTGACCAGGGATCTGGCCTTATTGGTTTCAGTTGAAGTGCCTGTTGGGAAGTTGGCAAACGTGATTAGATCCGCTGCAGGCGAGTGCCTGGAACAAATCAGATTATTTGATATTTATCAAGGCCAGCAAGTGCCGGCCGGTAAAAAATCCGTTGCCTATAATCTGATTTTCCGTTCAGCCGACCGGACTCTGAATGACGAGGATATCCAGCCTGCCATGCAGCAAATCCTCAAGCAATTGGACGAGAAATGCCAGGCTGTCCGGCGGGAATAAGCTTTTTTCAGCCGGCAAAAGCAAAGCCGGAGGACATGCAATCAGCTTTGCTGCAGTTTTGTCGTCTTTTGTCTGATCAATAGGAGTACTAATCGCGGCACCTTCCGTTTATTGTTTAGACGGGAGGTGTTTTTATGGCTTTTTCACTTGAAGCAGCTTTGGTGGTTCCTTTGGTAATTAGTACCTGGATTGGTTGCCTGAACATTGCCGAACCGGTTTATTCAAAGGTTTGGCAAACTGCCCGCGTCGAAGTGCTGGCGGCAGGATTTCGCATCGAAAACCAACATCTTTATCAAACTGCTGATTTTCAGTATGGTTCTGCGAGGACGACAGCGGTCCAGACATCTCCTCAAATGGTTCTGGAAATTTGCAGTTTGTTTCGGGATGATTTTCATCTGGTCAGCCGCAATTATTTAAAGGCTAATGATCAGTGCGCCGGAAACGGGGCGGACAACCAATGAATCTCAGGAAACGAAGCGGCAGCCTGGCCATATTCTTTTGTCTGGTCATGGCAGCTATGATCATGATTTTTAATGTCTTGCTGCAGGCGGCACAGCTCAGGTCACATGAAAATGATTTGAACCGGGCTATGGCCGCTCAAATCCAGACCAGTCTGGCGGCATATGACCACAATTGGCAGCAATTTGGCTTGTTTGGTTTTTTAGGGACATCCCCCGACCCAGAAGTATTTACAGCCAGCCTGCCCGCGGCATTGCGCACCTTGAAAATGAATTTGCTCCTGCAAAAACCGCTCTCCGACGTCGCCATTCTTGATCAGCAAATCGTAAGATATATGAAAGGGCGGGTTCCCGCAGTTTACCTGGATATTCTGACCGGCCGGCTATCCTTGTATCGGCAGAAAAAAGTTGCAGTGCCGGCGGCACAACCATTTTTTGCCCCGTCATCTGGAATTCGAAATTTTAACACCCTCCGGACTGCTCCTGCCTCTGTTTCTAATGGCTTGTTGGCTTCAATAGCGCCTTGTATTGAAAATATGAAGCCAGATGAGGTTAAAAATACTGCCAATGGCTTATTTGGCGGCATTCTCAATCAGCTGAAGGATGAAGCCATGCTAAAATTGCAGGAGATTTACCGCCAGTATGCATCGGAATTGCTTGGCATTGAATCCAACGACTCGGTTTCGAGTCTTTTTGAAAGCATGCCAGATTTCTTCGATCCGGTAGCTTTGTCACGCCTGGCCGGTCATCTTGACCAGATTTTGAATTTTGAGACAGCCCCGCTTTATGAAAGATGTTGCCTGGTTGAGTATATTCTCGGGCAGTTTCGCCCGTTAGTCCAGCATATGCGGCAACTTTCAGGGATAACGCCGATAAGGACTTTGGATGGGCGGACATTTGAATCCTTGCCGGCAAACCGCCAGGTTGAGGTTGAAAAGATCCTGACCGGACTTTCACGTCCAAATTCAGCACGCCTTTTGGTACGGGTCATGATGACCAGTCTGCGCAGTTTGATACATTTATCGGCAGTGCTTGCCAATCCAAGCAAAATGGCGGCGTTACGGACGACCGCAGCGACTGTTACCGCTGCCATTGCTGTCCTGACTGGTGGAATGGTCATGATCAATCCGGAAATCATGGCCTATCTCCTTGCTGTCGGCGAAGCAATTTGTGCCGGAATGAATGATTATCAAAAATTATTGGAGGGCCGGCCCGTAGAATTTTGGCCAGGACAGGATCATTTGGATTGGCCGTTGTTTTATCAAGATTATTTGCGCCTTTTTTTACTGGTGGTTCCGCATTCAACGCTGATAAGCAGGACTTCAAAGCTGCTTTCGGAGCTCTTGCCTGGCCCATGCTATACGTCCCTTAAGGTCGATGTGGTTTTTCATGGCAGAACCTATCAACTTGGTGGTGGATATCAGGAATGAATCTTGACCTGACATTTGATCTGGTGGGAAGGAGCTTGCAGCCATGGCGCGAAAGACGGTTACATCAATAAATGCTTCCTGCCGGGCTTTCAAACGGCGTGGCGGAATGTGTCTGGAAGCAGCGATTATCATGCCGGTTGTACTCATGCTGATTACGACCCTGGTAAGCTTTCTGATTTCGATTGAGATGGAGATCAAACTGAAGGGCGCTATGGATCGGACTGCTGCCGAGCTTAGCTTGCTGAGCCCGCTGTGTGATTGGCTGGACCAATCAGACGTTGATCATTCATTGACAGATTGTTCCCAATCGGCCTTGCTTTCAGAAATCGAGACGCTGTCTTCAGGATTATTTTCCTCGAGTTCAATGCGGCAACTGGCAAAAGATGCTGCGCTCGATTTGTTTTCATCGGCCTTGCTGGGCCAGTTCATACAGCAGCGCATCAACTATTGGTTGAATGAGGTCCAGAGTAGTCAGCCCTATCGGTCGGATCTTCTGAGTAACCGGCATCTATATTTGGATTGGCAGCTGGAACGCCAGCAACTATGGCTTTGCATGTCTTATCAGTTGAATACACCGGTCGGAAAATTCAAACGGCAGACCAATCTGGTAGTTCCCCTTTGGATTGGCGCAGGAAGCCAATTAGACGACGAATCAGCCGATCAAATTTGGCTAATGGATAATTTTTCCAGAGGGCAAAGACTGCGGCATGAATTCGGTGGCAATCTGCCCTGCGATTTCCCGGTTATTGCCAGATTTTCTGGAGGCGAAGCTGTTTCGATCAAGAGTATCGATTTGACAGCGCCAACTTATCAATCCCCAAATGCCTTTATAGACCGATTGAAAAGCCAAATTGATTTGTTGGCTTCATTTCAGGGATCTGTCTATAGAAAACTTGATCAAACGATTAAAATATCGGCAGAATCCATTGAAAGCCGAAAACTATTGCTGATAATCCCTGACAATTGTAAACAGTTATGGCTTGAAAGCACCTTTTCCCAGCTTGAACGCGAAGCGCTGAGCAGATCGGTCACTTTGCAAATGATCCGCTTTGGCAACAGCACACGATATCAAAACAACGCTGAAAGTGTAACCAATTGAGATCGTCTTTGAGTAAACAAGATTGACTTGTAACTTTTAGAGCCTTGCGTTATCATTTTACTGGGCTGTCTGGCAACTCATTATGTTTTGTTCGACTGATGCGAGGTAATGATCATGAATGAAAAACTGAAAGATTCTGCAATGGACCTCCTGTTTGCTGCAATCCTTTCACTCGAAGACATCAAGGAATGCTATGCTTTTTTTGAAGATATTTGTACGGTTGCCGAAATGAAATCCCTTGCCCAGCGCTTGCATGTTGCTGTTATGCTTCGGCAGGGCAGAACCTATGCTGAAATATGCGATGCAACTGGTGTCAGTACAGCGACAATCAGCCGAGTCAACCGCTCATTGGAATATGGGGCTGACGGTTACAAGGCCGTTATCGACCGGCTTGAATCTTTAGGCCGTTTATCGGATCATTCACAACTTTCATCTACTGGAAAGGAATAATACATGAGCTTGATAAGCAAAATTTTCGGAACGCATTCCGACCGCGAAATTCGGCGATTGATGCCGATTGTCGATAAAATTGAAAGTCTGGCCGACACTTATGCTGCGATGCGTGAGTCTGAACTCAAAGCGACGACGGGCCGCCTCAAAGAGCAATTGGCAAATGGGGCAACGCTTGAAGATATTTTACCTGATGCTTTTGCTGCTGTCAGAGAGGCGTCACGCAGGGTAATCGGGCTTTATCACTATCAAGTCCAACTTGTTGGCGGTATTGTTTTGCATCAAGGAAGAATTTCCGAAATGAAAACAGGTGAAGGCAAAACTTTGGTGGCGACTTTGCCGGTATATCTCAATGCTTTGACCGGCAAGGGCGTGCATGTTGTTACGGTCAATGATTATCTGGCCAAACGCGATAGCGAATGGATGGGTAAAGTCTACCGCTATCTGGGATTGTCCGTTGGCCTGATTGTTCACGGCATGAATAACGACGAACGGCGGGAAGCCTATGCTTCTGATGTAACCTACGGGACTAACAATGAGTTGGGGTTTGATTATCTGCGTGACAACATGGTGACCTATCAGCAGTTGATGGTCCAGCGCGAACTTAATTTTGCCATCGTTGATGAAGTGGACAGCATACTAATCGATGAAGCCAGGACGCCACTGATTATTTCCGGCATGGGCGATGAGTCCTCTGATCTGTACGAAAAAGCCGACCGCTTCGTTCGCCGCTTGCAGGTTGTCAAAGTGACAGAAACGGACGACAAGCAGGATTTTGATCAAATCAAAGAGGACGCCGACTACATAGTCGATGAAAAAGCCCGCAGCGCAGTTCTTACGACCAGAGGAATCCGCAAGGCCGAGCAATATTTCCAGATTGAAAATTTATCGGATCAGGAAAACTATCAACTCAACCATCATATCAATAATGCCTTGAAAGCGCATGGAACGATGCATTGCGATCAGGAGTACGTTGTAAAAGACGGAGAAATCATTATTGTTGATGATTTTACCGGGCGGCTGATGTTTGGCCGACGCTATAGCAACGGCTTGCATCAGGCAATCGAAGCCAAAGAAGGCGTCAAAGTCGAAAAAGAGAATAAGACGCTGGCTACAATAACTTTCCAGAACTTTTTCCGTATGTACAAGAAGCTTTCTGGCATGACAGGAACGGCATTAACCGAGGAAAATGAATTCCGCGCAATCTATAAACTTGACGTTGTCTGCATTCCCACAAACAAGCCGATGATTCGGGATGACCAGCCGGATTCGGTTTACAAAACCCAGATGGGCAAGTACAAATCTTTATTGTCGGAAGTCCTCGAAGCGCACGAACAAGGGCAACCTTTGCTGATTGGTACAATTTCGGTTGAAAAGTCCGAGCTGCTATCGAATTTATTCCGCAAGCATGGTATTGCGCATAATGTACTAAATGCCAAGCAGCATGATCGTGAAGCGGAAATTGTTGCCCAAGCCGGCCGACTTGGGGCAGTAACCATCGCTACCAACATGGCTGGCCGTGGTACAGATATTTTGCTTGGTGGCAATCCGGAGTATTTAGCTCGTTTGGAAATGCGGAAGCAAGGCATCGATGAAGATCTGATCGAGGCTGCAACAACTTTAAATGAAACTGACGACACCTTGATTCTCGAATCCCGCAAACAATTTAAAAGCCTTTTTGAAAAATTCCGTCAGCAGACTGCCCAAGAACGGGAAAGCGTTGTGGCGGCTGGCGGCCTTTTCATTCTTGGTACAGAGAGGCATGAATCCAGGCGGATTGACAACCAGTTGCGGGGCCGGGCCGGCCGGCAGGGCGATCCAGGCCGCAGCAAATTCTATCTATCGCTGGAGGATGACCTGATGCGTCTCTTTGGCGGTGAGCGAATGACTAGGGTATTTCAGGCGCTTGGTGTCGATGAAGAGATGGAGATCGAGCACAAGCTTCTTTCCAATGCGATCGAATCCGCGCAAAAAAGGGTGGAAGGCCGCAATTTCAGCATCCGCAAGCACGTCTTGGAATACGACGACGTCATGAACAAGCAGCGTGAAATTATTTACGGCCAGCGGCGCCAAGTCCTGGCCGGCCAGGACTTGCATGGGTTTTATCAGAAAATGATCAGCCAGGTCATGCGCGAAACCATGCTCAATTTTTGCGCTGACTTGCCAAATTCAGCTGATTGGGATGTAGCGGCCATTCAGGCTAAAATCCAGGATATTTTTGGCAACCTGACTACATTGAAAAAACTGAATATGGCCAAACAAGGAATCGAGCCAGAAGAATTGACGGCCGAATTGTCTAACGAGGCGCTTGAACGTTATGAAAAGCGGCAGGATGAAATTGGATCTGCCGAACTGATGCGCGAAGCTGAACGGTTCGTCCTGTTGCGGACAGTTGACAGCAAATGGATGGACCATATCGATATCATGGATGATTTGCGCGACAGCATTGGCATGCGCGGCTATGCCCAGCATGATCCGGTTGTTGAATACCGCAAGGAAGGCTTTAGCCTGTTTGAAACGATGAACTCGGCCATTCAGGAAGATGCCGTGCGATTGATGATGCGGGCTAGATTTAATACTGAAAACATCAGTCAGCGGCAGAGTGTGGCGCGCAACCTTTCCGAGGGCCATGGCACCAGCAACTTTGCGGACGATAATTCTTCTTCAGGAAACTTGTCCGAAGCAAGATCTGGCAAAAAAGGCGGCAGCGCCAAACGGCCAGGCGTGCCGGCTGTTGCCCAGGCAGGACAGGAAATTCCGAAAAAACCCGCCCATCGGGATAATGCGAAAGTCGGGCGCAATGATCCTTGTCCCTGCGGCAGTGGCAAGAAATATAAAAACTGCCATGGACAGCAAGAAAACAACTAATCTTAAAACTTGAAACCATCGGAAGAGGGGGACTGCATAAATGTCAGGTATAGACCGGCAGTCTATCGAGCAATACCGTCAGCGCATCAAAAACGCGGCGGCGATGATAAAAAATGAATATCCGTCGGTACCTGAACTCCTCGTGGTCCTGGGATCCGGACTTGGTGCCATGGCCGATCAGGTTGTTGATCCAATAAGTCTGCCATATGCCAGCATTCCTGGATTTCCGGAGGCTACTGTTCCTGGGCATGCAGGCCGTCTGGTGCTTGGAGAATGGAGCGGCCGGCCTGTTGCGGTGATGCAGGGTCGCTTTCATTATTATGAAGGACATCCGATCGACGATGTTGTTTTGCCTATTCGGGTCATGCAGGAACTCAACGTTCCGGTTCTGCTTTTGACTAATGCAGCCGGCGGCATAGACAATACTTTTGAGCCAGGAGATCTGATGCTGATCCGTGACCACATCGGCTTGTTTTTAGAATCACCTTTGCGTGGATTTAATCTCGACGAATATGGCCCGCGATTTCCAGATCAAACAAGAGTATATGACTGGCAGCTCGCCCAATTAGCGATCGAATGTTCGCAAAACCTGAATATACCCTTACGTGAGGGCATTTATGCCTATTGTCGTGGACCCCAGTTTGAGACGCCGGCCGAAATCAGGCTGCTTCGGCTCCTTGGCGCATCAGCGGTAGGCATGTCCACTGTGCCTGAAGCTATTGTTGCTGCCCACGGGGGCATGAAAACCCTGGCTCTGTCCTGCATTACCAATCTGGCAGCAGGTATTACCGGCCAGCAGCTCAATCATAGGGAAGTCCTGGAAGTCGGCGACCGTGTGGCTGCCCGCACCATCAAGCTGCTAAGCCAAATAATCGAAAAAATGCCTTGAAATATGGAGGATAACCATTCATGAACAACATGATCCGCGATATCAATTTGGCGCCAGCAGGCCTGAAAAAAATAAACTGGGCGTATGACCATATGCCGGTTTTGCGGAAAATTGCCGATGAATTTAAAAAGACACTGCCTTTTAAAAACTTGCGCATTGCGGTCAGCGTGCATGTCGAGGCTAAAACTGCCTGTCTGGCCAAAGTATTGGAAATGGGTGGCGCTGAAGTCTCTTTGACCGGATGCAATCCTTTATCGACTCAGGATGATGTTGCAGCAGCCCTGGCCGCTGACGGAATGAAAATCTATTGTATTCATGGCGCAGATGCCAGTACCTATCGGTTGAATCTGCAGCAGGCCCTGTCGATACGCCCGCATATCGTGATCGATGATGGTGGCGATTTTGCCCAGCTCTTGCATACTGATCTGCGTAACCTGGCAAATGACCTGATCGGCGGATGTGAAGAAACCACGACAGGTGTAAAAAGGCTGCGAATCCTCGAGCAGGACAAGCGCTTGTTTTATCCGGTCATCGCGGTCAATGATGCCCGCTGCAAAAATCTTTTTGATAACCGCTATGGAACGGGCCAATCAGTCTGGACAGCGATCATGGGCACAACCAATTTGCTTATTGCGGGGAAGGTGGTAGTCGTTGCCGGCTTCGGCATGTGCGGGAAAGGTGTGGCTATGCGGGCACGAGCCCTTGGCGCTCGGGTCATTGTTACGGAAATCGATCCGGTTAAGGCTTGTGAAGCGCTCATGGAAGGCTATGACGTCATGCCAATGTCCCAAGCAGCTGCAACAGGTGATATTTTCATCACCGTAACGGGTTGTCGTGACATTATGTCGAAAATACATTATCCCTTATTAAAAAACAATGCAATTCTCTGCAATGCAGGACATTTTGATGTTGAAATCAATTTGCCTGACCTGGCCATGCAATCTGATGATATTGTTGAAGTTCGAAACAATATCACGGCTTATCGCCAAAAAGATGGCCGGACGATTCTGGTTCTGGCTCAAGGACGATTGGTCAATCTTGCTGCTGGTGATGGTCATCCAGCTGAAATAATGGATATGAGCTTTGCTTTGCAAGCTCTGAGCGCCCGCCATATTGCCGAGAATGGATCAAAAATGAAGCCGGGCGTATATTTGCTGCCCGACAGTATCGATCAGGCAGTTGCTGCTCACTTGTTGAAACATTTAGAAAAAGGCATCGATTATTTAACCGTTGAACAAGATTGGTATTTAAAAAACTGGGACTTGTAAGCTGCCCCATGAATTTGCCAAAGGTTATTGACCATGATGGAGATGAAAAACCATGAATAAGCCCTGCCTTTTTGACAAAATCACTGTCGTTACAGCCGATGAAAACGGTAAAGTGTCGTCTTCTCCGGATTCCTGGGTTGCTGTTCGAGATGGCTTGATCAGTTATACTGGCCCTTCCGAGCAGCTTGCCAAAAATTCTCTGGGAAATCTTCCATATGAGCGATACGACGGGAAAAACCGGATTCTTTTGCCGGCGATGGCCAATACCCACGGCCATATTCCGATGACATTACTGCGAAATCAAGCCGATGACTATATTCTTCATGACTGGCTTTTTAAGGTTATTTTCCCGCGAGAAGAGCGTTTGAAGGAAGAGACCGTATATTGGGGCGCTCTACTTGGAATGGCTGAGATGATTCGCAGCGGCACAGGGTCTGCTGCTGAAATGTATTATTTTGGCGATGCCAGCGCCCAGGCCGCTCTTGAAACCGGCTTTCGCCTGAATCTTTGCTGCGATGCCAAACGTACCGACAGCAACGGTCAGGTCAAGATAGCTCCGGATCTTCTAAACGGACAGCTGCAACAATATCAAAAGCATCCATCCGATTTGCTGAGGATATCCTTGCTGATTCATTCGGTCTATCTGTATGCCACTGCACTTTATCCGCAACTGGCGGAAATGGCAAAAGAATATGACTGCAGCGTGCAAGTTCATGTGTCTGAAACCAGACAAGAAGTGGAAGACTGCCTAACTCAATATGGTTGCCGTCCTCCAAGACAACTGGAGAAATTTGGCTTTTTTCAAACGCCAACGATTGCAGCCCATTGTGTTCATCTGGATGACGACGATCGGTCAATCTTGGCCAAACATCAGGTCTTGGTCGCACATAATCCATCAAGCAACCTGAAATTGGGAAGCGGGATAGCTGATTTGGACAGCATGCTGCGGGCCGGTATTCCTGTTGGCCTGGGTACGGATGGTGCTGCCAGCAATAATAATCTTGACTTATATCGGGAAATGCGGCTGGCTTCATTTTTGGCGAAGGGAATCAGCGGCGATGCGGCCCGTTTGCCAGCGGCCAGCCTTCTTGACATGGCTACCCGTCAAGGGATGCGCGGGCTGGGCTTTTCTGATGCGGGCAGGATAGTTGCCGGATTTAAAGCTGATCTGCAAATTGTCAACTGTGACTGCCCATCCATGACTCCGCTTGGAGACCCGGCTTCTGCCTTGGTCTATAGCGCTGATGGCGGTTGCGTCGAGTCATTGATGGTTGATGGCCGCTGGCTGATGTATAAACGCGAACTAACCACCATTGATGAAGAGAAAATGCTTTTTGCTGCAAAGCGGGAAGCTGCTTACCTGAATGGCAATTGACAAAACCTTGTGAGGAGTGATATCATTTGCCTTGCTGATTTGCCGCTGTGGCTCAGGGGTAGAGCAATTCACTCGTAATGAATAGGTCGTGAGTCCGATTCTCACCAGCGGCTCCAAACTGAAAAACCTCGCAACAACCTATGGTTGTTCGGGGTTTTTCAGTTTATTAGCTTGTTTTGGTGATCCATATCACAGAAAACGACAATCAAGCATGATAAACTAGATTTAAAGATGTATTTATAAATGATGATTATTAATCATTAGTTACGCTTATCTACATTTTGGAATGTTATTCAGGAGGTAGAAATAAATGAGAAAAATTATTATTCGAGTCGGCGGTATGAGCTGCCAGCATTGCGCGAAAGCTGTGGAACGTGCTTTGCTAAATATTGAGGGCGTTGATTCTGTTCAAGTTGAATTGGCCAATAGCCGAGCGATTGTCACCTACGATGAGGCTATATTTAATGTTCAAGAGGCTAAGCGGGCGATTGTCGACCAGGGTTACGAATATCTCGATTTTTCAGAATGATGAATATTATAATATTAATTATGTATATTTTGTAAACGCGATCGGATCATACAAGCATAATGCACAAAATAGGTCTATTAGATATGTAAAAATTGTCAATCTAACAAGGCAAAAATGCTTGAATTAGAGTGAAAAATTGATATAATAGTATTGTAAGTAAAGTGTAAGTGAGTAAAAGAGTGATTTGCATCGACAAATCAGAATGTCTTATATTTAAGACATTGAATGGAGGAGAATGAAAATGGGCAGAGCTTTTAGCATGAGCAATATTGATGCCAAGGCGTTTATTACAGCGCTGGATCAATGCAAAGGGAATGTGATGCTGGTTACCAGCGAGAATGACCGCTTTAATTTGAAAAGCAAATTGAGCCAGTTGGCCGGCATTATCAATTTAATCGAAGGTGGCCGCCTGGTGGAGGCAAAGATCGTCTGTGAAGATCCTGACGACGAGTCAATGCTCTTCCGACTGAACTTGTTCGGCGCGTAAATTGATCTTCAAAGACCAATTAGCAAACGCCCGACCAATTGTTAAAGCTTCTGCTGCTAAAAGCAACAGAGGCTTTTTCAGCCATTTGGACACTAATTATTCTTGGACGACAAGTACCTTGGCATTCCGGTTGCTTTTTTGGTAAAATATTTGATTGTCTACGATTCCAATTTCAAAGGGCGCGAAGGCAATTTGTTTGCCAATTGTATGTTACAATAGTAAATTGATTGCTTTATACGGGTGATGAATGAGCGTGCAAAATAGTAATTACAAAATGGGTTTGGACATTGGTTCAACCACGGTTAAATTAGTACTGATGCAGCAGGACAAGATTCTGTTTCAGCAATATCGCCGCCATCACTCTGATATTGGCGGAGAATTGGCGCGTGCGTTTGCTGAAGTTACCGAGCAATTTCCGGATGTGCAAGTCCAGATCAATATTACTGGATCAGGCGGAGTCAGCGTCTCTCGCTGGCTTGATTTGCCGTTCGTCCAGGAAGTTATTGCAGAGACCAAAGCCATTCAGCGGTACAATCCTGATACTGATGTTGTTATTGAATTAGGCGGTGAAGACGCCAAGATTACTTATATGAAGCCCGTTCCCGAGCAAAGGATGAATGGAACCTGCGCAGGCGGAACCGGTGCTTTTATTGATCAGATGGCATCATTGCTGCAGACTGACGCGGCAGGGCTTGATCAGATGGCTTCGCGGTATAAGGTCCTTTACCCGATTGCTTCCCGGTGTGGTGTTTTTGCAAAAAGTGATTTGCAGCCGCTGATCAATGAAGGTGCGGCAAAAGACGATCTTGCAGCATCGGTTTTTCAATCTGTTGTCAACCAGACAATTGCCGGATTGGCCTGCGGCAGACCGATTCGTGGACAAGTCGTCTTTCTGGGCGGCCCTCTGCATTTTTTGCCGTCCTTGCGCCAGGCTTTTGAACGGTCTTTGGCGCATGCTGTAAAGTCTTTTGTTACGCCGGCACAAGCACAACTCTATGTTGCCATCGGTGCAGCATTACTTGCCGATCAGCCGCCACTGCCGCTGTCTGAGATTTACGAGCGTTTTCACAGTTCGCGTAAAATGGAACTTGACATTACCCGGATTCGCCCGTTGTTTGAAAATGAATCCGAAAAATTGGCTTTTAATCGTCGGCATGAGATCCATTCCATTGAACTGATGGACATCCTCAAGCAAGAAGGCCCATGTTATCTGGGCATTGATGCCGGTAGCACAACAACAAAAGCGGTTTTGATCAATGAGCGGGGCGAATTGGTCTACACTTATTATGCCAGCAATAAAGGCAACCCGATCAGCAGCGCTGTTGCGATCTTGCGCCAGCTTTATCAGCAGATTCCGGCCGGCGCTTTTATTGCAAGGTCTTGCGTAACTGGCTATGGTGAAAATCTGATCAAAACGGCGCTGGGTATCGATGAAGGTGAAATCGAGACCATGGCCCATTACAAATCAGCGGAATATTTTTGCCCCGGCGTGAATTTTATCATCGACATCGGCGGACAGGATATGAAGTGCCTGCGGATCAAAAACGGTGTAATTGACAGCATCATGATCAACGAAGCCTGTTCTTCTGGCTGTGGATCATTTATCCAGACCTTTGCCGAGACGTTGAACATGGATGCGCATACTTTTTCTTTGGAAGCTTTGTCGGCCAAAAATCCGGTTGACTTAGGAACACGCTGTACCGTGTTCATGAATTCTCGGGTCAAGCAAGCGCAAAAGGAAGGCGCGAGCATTGGGGATATTTCTGCTGGATTGTCTTATTCCGTCGTCAGGAATGCCTTGTACAAAGTCATCAAAATCAAAGACCCTGCTTTGATGGGTGAGAAAGTTGTCGTTCAAGGCGGCACTTTTCTGAATGATGCGATCTTGCGCTGCTTTGAACTAATCGCCGGTCGTGAAGTGATCCGCCCGAATATTGCCGGACTGATGGGCGCTTTTGGTGCCGCCTTGCTTGCCCGCGAGCGTTTCAGCGGTCAAGCTTCAGTCTTGATCGATGCTGCCGGACTGGCTGGGTTCAAGGTCGAGACGGAAAGAACGCATTGCCGGCTATGCACGAATCATTGTCAATTGACTATTTCGCATTTTAGCAACGGAGATCACTTTGTTTCCGGAAATCGTTGCGAGCGTGGGGCAGGCAATGCGACTGGCGCCAATAAACTGCCAAACCTTTTCGATTACAAATACAAGCGACTGTTTCAGTACAAGGCGCTGGCCGCCGATCAAGCCAAACGCGGCACGATCGGAATCCCGCGAGGGTTGAATATCTATGAAAATTATCCGCTGTGGTTTACCCTATTGACTGAACTCGGATTTCGCGTTGTTCTTTCCAGCCGGTCGGATCATAAGATTTTTGAAAAAGGAATGGATTCAATTCCTTCGGAAAGCGTCTGTTACCCGGCCAAACTTGTTCACGGACATATTGTCGATTTGATTGAAAACGGAGTAAAGACAATTTTCTATCCGGATATCTCGTATGAACAAAAAGAGAATGCCGATGCCAATAATCATTATAATTGCCCAATTGTGGTTTCCTACCCGGAAGTCATCAAAAACAATGTCGAGCAGCTGCGTGAAAAGAACATCCTGTTTTTAAATCCCTTCTTTTCACTGGAACATCGGCACAAACTGCCGCAGAGAATTGTTGAGGAATTTTCCTGTTTTGGCGTTTCCTTGAAAGAGGCTAAGCGCGCAGTTGAACTGGGTTATCAGGAATATGAGAATTTCAAGCGCGACATCCGCCAAAAAGGGCAGGAGACTTTGCAGTTTTTAGAAGAAACTGGACATAAGGGGATCGTTCTGGCTGGCCGGCCCTACCATTTAGATCCAGAGGTTAATCATGGCATTCCCCAGATGATCGTCTCGCTTGGCCTGGCTGTTCTGACCGAGGACAGCATTGCCGTTCCCGGACAATTGCAGCGGCCGATCCGGGTGGTCGATCAATGGGCCTACCATACCCGGCTTTATGAAGCCGCTGATTTTGTTACCTGCCATGATGAACTGGAACTTGTCCAGCTCAATTCTTTCGGCTGCGGACTTGATGCCGTGACCACGGACCAGGTTCAGGAAATTCTGGATGCCCGCGGCAAAATATTTACGGTTTTGAAGATAGACGAGGTCAGCAATCTGGGTGCTGCAAGGATCCGAATCCGTTCATTGAAAGTAGCCATGCAAGAGCGGACGCGCCGTGAATCCAAAATGGCTAGCCGGCCCTATACCTTGCAGAGGATTCCGTTTACCAAGGAAATGAAAAAGCGCCATACGATTCTGGCGCCTCAAATGTCGCCCATTCATTTTAGTCTGATTGAGGCTCTGTTGCGCCACTTTGGCTATAACACGCATGTTCTGAAAACCGCGACGGCAGATGATATTGAAACGGGTCTGAAGTATGTCAATAACGATGCTTGCTATCCTTCGATCATTGTCGTCGGCCAGCTTGTCAATGCCTTCATCAGCGGTAATTTCGACCCGGATAATTGTTCGGTTTTCATTACCCAGACCGGTGGCGGCTGCAGGGCGACCAATTATGTTGCCTTTTTGCGCAAAGCCCTGAAGGATGCCGGCTTTGCAAAGGTCCCGGTTGTTTCTTTAAGCGCGACAGGAATAGAAAACAATCCTGGCTTCAACGTGACGGTGCCTTTGATCCACAAGGCTTTACAGGCCATCGTACTTGGCGATTTGCTGCAGACTGTCCTGCTTAGGGTCAGGCCATATGAAAAAGTGTCCGGCAGCAGCCAGCTTCTTTACAAAAAATGGGACAATATCTGCCGTGATTTTTTTGACCGGGATGTGAAAAGCAGTAATCGGGGCAGAAAGACCGGTTTTTATGAATTAATCGACCAGATTGTCAAAGACTTTGATCAATTAGCCTTGACAACGGATCAGCGTAAGCCGCGTGTTGGCCTGGTAGGCGAAATTCTTGTTAAATTTCATCCTGATGCCAATAACCATGCTGTGGCAGTTATTGAATCCGAAGGCTGCGAGGCTGTAATGCCAGGCCTTTTGGACTTTTTCCTTTACTGTTTCTACAACAGCGCCTGGAAAGCTAAAATGTTGGGAACCAGCAAAATTTCAGCAACGCTTTCTGACTCCATCATCCGGTTGATGGAACTTTATCGCCGTCATATGACAAGATCCCTGGCGTCGGCAAATGGCAAGTTCATGGTTCCGGAAAAAATCAGCCATTTGGGTGACCGTGCACAGAAAATCCTTTCGCTTGGCAATGATAGTGGGGAAGGCTGGTTTTTGACAGCTGAAATGCTTGAGCTGATTTCAGGAGGCGTTCCGAATATTATTTGCGCCCAGCCTTTTGCCTGCCTGCCCAATCATGTTACCGGAAAAGGGATGATCAAGGAATTGCGCCGTTTATACCCATCGGCCAATATTGTTCCCATCGACTATGATCCGGGGGCCAGTGAAGTCAACCAGTTGAACCGCATAAAGTTGATGATTGCCACGGCGTTTAGTCATCATGCGCCAGCCGGGGATTCAATTGTTGCCGAATTACCAGTTCAAGGCGGCAAAAATCCTGAGATTACGCTAAACGAAAATTAGTTTTTAGCTGCTCCTTGATATTCTATGCGGTCATTATATACTATTAAGAAACAAAGCATTTGTTGGAGGATAATTCATGCACCAGGTTTTTGAAACAAATGAGGCACCTTTGCCGATTGGGCCTTATGCCCAAGCCATTCAAGCGGGCAATTTCCTTTTTATTTCCGGACAAATACCGCTGGTTCCCGAAACCGGCGAGTTAGCAGGGCAGGATCTGACCAGCCAAACCAGGCAAGTCCTGGCCAATTTGCAGGCAATCCTGAAAAAATCCGGTTGTTCAATTAGTCAGATTGTTAAAACAACAGTTTACATGACTGATTTAAAAGAATTTGCAATTTTTAATCGTCTTTACGCCGAATGGCTTGGCTCGCATACGCCTGCCCGATCGACAATCCAGGTGGCGGCGCTGCCCAAAGGTGCCCAGATTGAAATAGAAGCTATCGTTGTGAAGGAGAATGTCCGATGAAAATTAATATTCGAACAATCACTTACGGAGGGGTCCTTTCGGCAGTAATCCTGCTGACCACTTTAATCCATATTACGATTCCCTCAGGTTATGGTTATGTCAATTTTGGTGATGGGGCTATTTTTGCATCTGCAGCTATCATGGGCCCTTTTGCTGCGATTAGCGCCGCCTTAGGTTCAGCTCTGGCTGATTTGCTGGTCGGCGCCCCGCAATATATGCTGGCAACATTTCTGATTAAAGGCAGCATGGGCCTTTTGGCTGGATTTACATGCAAAAAGTATCCGAAACTCGCTTTGATCAAACTGGCTGGCCTGTTTATCCTCTGTGAAATAATCATGGTTGGCGGTTATTTCGTTACCGAGTGGATCATGTACGACCGAAGCATAGCTATTGGCAATCTGATATTCAATGCTATCCAAGGCTTGGCCGGAATCGTGATGGGCCTTGCTATTGTTCCGCTAGCCCGTAAAATCAAAATTTGAAGAAAATAGGCTCCAAAGAGAATGAACAGCTTTTGCGAGGGGGACCCGCGTGATCGAGGAACCGGAACGCCAGTTGCTGGAAAAAGCCCGTAAGGGCGAACCGGAAGCATTTTCAATATTAGTCGAAAAATATTCGGCCAGACTTTTTGGAGCTTGCTTCAGCCTCCTTGGCAATCGGCAGGATGCTGAAGACTGTGTTCAGGATACCTTCATCAAAGCCTATTGTGCTATAGCCGAATATAATTTCATGGCCGCTTTTTACACTTGGCTGTACCGGATCGCCATCAACACTTGCCTTGATTATCACCGGAAAAATAGCAGAAACAACGCTTTTTCTTTGGACGAGTCATTGGATGTCGAGGACAGCCAGGTATATTTGCAGGTCGCCGACCAGTCGCCATTGCCGGATGAGCAAGCAGAAACCGCTGAAATGCAGGAAATGATCCGCCAGGAAATCGGCTGTTTGCCCCAATCATTGCAGGAAATACTCATTCTGCGCGATCTGGAGGGATTAAGTTACCACGAACTGGCCAAAACCCTGCTGCTGTCCGAGGGAACTGTCAAATCGCGTCTTTCACGCGCTAGGCATCAATTGATGGAGCGCATCCGACTTCGGGAACAATCAGCGACTTGACGGCGTCTAACAGATAGGCAAAAATATTTTCTTTGGAAGGGAGACCAGTGCAATGTCCAAAAAAATTAAAAACATCAAATGCGCAGCCATCGAAGAATTGCTCGTTGATTATCTGGATGGTGCGCTGGATAATCAGAACCGAAATGCGCTTGAACATCATCTGGCCAGCTGTGAAAATTGCCGGCGAAATTTAGAATTGCAGCGTGAATGGCTGCAACGCCGGTCGTTATTCATTAACCATACAAGTAATCCGGCTGTTCCGGCAGATTTAAATGATAAAATTATGGTTGCACTTAAAACAAAAACGGCAGAAGCACAAAAAGCAGCCGCAATTATGCCGCCGGTTTTCAAAAAAAAGATTTTTTGGCACCGTGCAATTGGCGCAGCAGCTATTGTATTGCTGTTAATTGCAACTTTGCAGATTTTTCAGAATGTTTTTTTGCAAAAGACCAATGAACGAGCCGAATTCAATTCACAAACAGCTGACCTTATTGTTTCGGGCAAGCCTGAAACATCAACATTGGATCCGAAAGATGCGAATTCTGAAGTCAACGACAGCGGCGCCAAAGGAAATACAGACAACTGGCAAATTTATACGGGAATTTTAACGGATCTGCCAGCAGCCTCTTTGCTTTTCACACCAGGATATTCCGCTTCCGGCAGCGACGCAACCCGTGAAGCCACAACCGGATCAGCCCCGGATAATTCCGCCGATCCGTCGAAATCGGTTGCCTTTGATGTTCTGCAACAGTCCAGTGACTTGCATATATTAACCAAACCGGGCAAATCGGGGCAAACTTTGATTTTAGCCGCATATCCAAGCAACAAGATTGCCGAAAAGGCCGATCTGATAAAAAACGCCTTGACTACTTGCACAAACACGATCAGGATTGAGATAATCAAGACAGAAGATTTGGCGGATGCTTTAAATAACTTGGATCAAAATCTCTATGACCAGGTATTTGAACAGCCGACCTCAGAAAATTCTTGGATCTTTATGCTGATAGGGGAGTGATCATTTGACATCTAATACACTCTTGTTGCTCGATGGCAACAGTTTGCTCAATCGAGCCTATTATGGTTTACTGGGTCGTCATCATCTTACAGCGCCCGATGGAACGCCAACCGGAGCGCTGTTTGCGTTTTTGAATATGTATTTGCGTTATGTGGAAGATATCAAGCCCGCCTTTGTTGCAGCAACATTCGATCGCAAAGAACCCAACTTCCGTCATCGGCTTTTCACGGGTTACAAAGCAACTCGAAAAGCCATGCCGGATGAACTAGCCGTGCAGCTCCCCTTGCTGAAGGAAGTGCTGCAGAACATGGGGGTTTGTTGCCTGGAAAAAATTGGTTATGAAGCAGATGACCTGATCGGTACACTGGCGGCTTTCGGGAAAAGCAAACAACTGCCAGTCTGTATTGTCAGCGGCGATAAGGACAGCTTTCAATTAGCTGGAGACGACGTCATTATTTTGCAGCCTGTCACAAAATCAGGCAAGAGTGAAACCGAGCGATATGATGCAAAAGCAGTTCAGGAACGCTTCCAGGTAACCCCGGCTCAGTTTATCGATTTAAAAGCGATTATGGGAGATCCGTCAGATAATATTCCTGGCGTAAAAGGGATCGGTGAAAAAGGCGCCATTGAATTGATTGTCCGATACGGTTCGCTGGATGGTGTCTATGCTGCTTTGGATCAGATCCGTCCAGCGCTTGCCGACAAACTTCGTTCTGGACGTGAGATGGCTTATCTTTCCCAGCAGCTGGCGACGATTTGCCAGTCTGTGCCGCTTGATGTAAATTTGGCAGATCTTGAACTAAAGCCCCCATCCACGGAAACCCTGACCCCTTTACTGAGTCAACTTGGATTTAAAAACATTTTGGCTAAACTCAATTTATCTGCGCAGGTTCCTGAACAGCAATTAGAACCTTTCCCGCTTTGCCAGGTCGCAGATGTCAAGATCTGGCAGGAACATTTGGCCGAAAATCCGGAATTGCCAGCTCTATGGATCACCAATGACCAGAGCATTGTTTGGACTTGCGACTCGATTCAGACCTTCTGCCTCTCGACGACAGATACAGCCGAATTTTGGTCGATTTTGCAGAATAGCGGGTGCCGGCCAGTCGTTTATGATTATAAAAGTTTATTGCAAACCTTGGAACTATCGGGCCTGACCATAGGCGTTCATGATGTCCTGATCTCAGCTTATTTACTCAATCAGATTGATGGCAAGCCGGATTTGGAAAGATTATATCATCGAGTGACCGGACAACTGATGCAAGAAGCCGATCCTGCTTCTTTGAGCAATTCTCCGGCTGTGCCGGTGCAGCCGGATCTTTTCTCGCTGCTGCAGCCAGAGCAAGGGGGAATGGATCATGAACCTTCGAAAAACAAAGTAATTGGCAAAATTGATTTGCTCGGCAATGATGCCATCAAAGTGCGGGCTATACGTGACATTGCCATATCGCAAAAGGCACAGATCCTGGAGCGTCAGATTCAATATTTGGCCTATGACGTGGAAATGCCATTGGCTTGCATTCTTTCTGTCATGGAAAAACGCGGGTTTGCGGTTAATTTGTCCGTTTTGGAGTCCCTATCCGAAGATATGGGTCGCCAGCTGGAAGTTTTGCAACAGAAAATATATGAATATTGCGGCCGAAGTTTTAATCTTAATTCACCTCGCCAACTTGGCGAAATCCTTTATCAGGATCTTGGCCTGGCTACCGGGAAAAAACGGACAGGTGGCGCTTTCTCGACAGACTCTGACGAACTGGAACGGCTATCCGGTGAACATCCGGTGATTCCCTTGATTATCGAGCATCGTCAGACGTCCAAGCTGCGTTCAACTTTTGTGGATGGGCTAAAAAAAGCAATTGATCCCAAAGATGGCCGAGTCCATACGACTTTCAACCAGACGCTGACTGCCACTGGCCGGTTAAGCAGCTCCGATCCCAATTTGCAGAACATTCCCATCCGGATGGAGGCTGGCCAGCAAATCCGTCGCGCTTTTATTGCTGCGCCCGGGCATGTTTTGCTGGATGCCGACTATTCACAGATTGAGTTGCGCCTGCTAGCCCATCTCTCTGAAGATCCAGCGATGGTTGAAGCCTTTGTTCAATCAGAGGACATCCATCTGAACACTGCCTGCCGGATTTTTGGACTGCCACCGCAAAAAGTAACACCAGAAATGCGCAGCATTGCGAAAACAATGAATTTTAGCATTGTTTACGGCATTAGTGATTTTGGACTGGCACGCGACCTTGGCATACCTGTCCGGCATGCTCATCGCTATATTGCTGAATATGAAGAACAATATCCCCAGGTTCGCAGATATTTGGACCAGCTGATCGAAAAAGCCTATCAGACCGGGTATGTGGAGACCCTGTTCGGGCGGCGGCGTTATCTTGTCGAGCTGAAATCGGCTAACCGCAATCTCCGCCAGTTTGGTGAACGGGCTGCGATGAATACACCGGTGCAGGGAACGGCCGCCGATTTGATCAAAATAGCGATGGTCAGGGTAGCCGAGAGATTTATACAGATGGGCCTCAAATCTTGCCTGATTTTGCAGGTTCACGATGAATTGATTGTCGAGTCGCCTTTGGAAGAAGCTGAACAAGCCTCCAAGATACTTAAGGATGCTATGGAAAATGTTGTACGCTTGAAGGTTCCGCTTGTTGCAGAAGTCCATCAGGGCGCCAGTTGGGCCGACTGTAAATAGAAGGCCCTACAGTCATCAAATGTTTGAGGATGGTAGAATCATGTTTGTCATTGGAATTACAGGTGGAATTGGTTGCGGGAAAAGTACAGCTGCAAGAATTTGCCGGGAAGCAGGACTTGCGGTCATCGATGCCGATGAATTGTCCCGGCAGGCAACCGCTGCTGGCGGAGCAGCCATACCTGAGATTATCGAAATTTTCGGGCCGGGTGTTATTGATGCAAAAGGAGCTCTGGACAGGCAGGCTATGGCCAGGAAAGTCTTTCATAATCACCGTGCGCTGGATCAGTTGAGCAGCATTGTCCATAAGCAGGTTCTGGCTCAAATTGATTTGCAGGTCAAGGCTTTAAGCGAAAAAAAGGTCCGGGCGGTCGTCTTGGATGTTCCAATTCCGGTCAAACATGGTTTTTTGGACATTTGCGATCAGGTATGGGTTATTTGGGCCAGCGATGAAATCCGCCTGAGGAGGCTGTACGAACGTGGCATGGACGAGCCGGAAGCACGCCGCCGCATGGTCATGCAGATGAATCGCGACGAGTACACCGCCCTGGCTGATCATGTTTTGGAAAACGATGGCACTCAGGCCGAGCTATCGGATAAAATTCTTGCACTTTTAGGCAAGGAACTTGGACAGCGCGGCATCCGATTTAAAGTGGAAAATAAGGCTTCGCAAGATAAATAGCTTAAACATTGAAACGGAAAAGCACAACATCGCCGTCTTGCATGATATATTCTTTGCCTTCCGAGCGGATCAGACCTTTTTCACGGGCCGCTGCATGGCTGCCGCAAGCCATGAGATCATCAAAAGAAACGACCTCGGCACGAATGAAACCCCGTTCGAAATCCGAATGGATCTTGCCGGCTGCCTGGGGCGCCCGGGTTCCGCGCTTGATCGTCCAAGCTCTGACTTCGGTAGGGCCTGCTGTCAGAAAAGACATTAATCCCAGTAATTTATAGCCGGCATGGATAATCTTGTCCAAACCGGATTCCTCCAATCCCAGATCCTGTAAAAAGACCTGGCGCTCATCGTCGTCAAGCATGGCAATTTCTTCTTCAATGCGGGCGCTGATCAAGACAACTTCGGCTTGCTCAGCTAATGCGATTTCCCTGACTGGCCGGACATATTCGGGGTCAGGACCGGATAGGCTGTCTTCAGAAATATTGGCGACATAGAGGATCGGTTTCAATGAAAGCAGAGCTAAATCGCGAAGATAGGGCTGCTCATCTTCATGGAACTCCAAAGTCCTGGCAGAAAGGCCTTTGGAGAGCTGATCGTAGATTTTTTCATAGACACTTAATTCGGCAAGGAATTTTTTATCTCCGCCCTTGATCATTTTACGAGCTTTATCCAACCGGCGCTCCATATATTCCAAATCAGACAGGATCAATTCTAAATTGATGGTCTCAATATCCCGTGCCGGGTCGGTCTGGCCGTCGACATGAATGACATTTGGATCGTCAAAACAGCGAACGACATGAACGATTGCATCCACTTCACGGATATTGGCCAGGAACTTATTGCCCAAACCCTCGCCCTTGCTGGCGCCTTTAACCAAACCGGCAATATCGACAAATTCAATCAGAGCAGGCGTATACTTTTCTGGCTTATACATATCCGCCAGCCGGTCCAGCCGCTTGTCCGGTACTGCAACCACACCGACATTGGGTTCGATGGTACAGAACGGATAATTGGCCACTGTGGCACCGGCACGGGTGATCGCGTTAAATAATGTGCTTTTGCCAACATTGGGCAGACCGACTATTCCAAGACGCATGAGTAAAACCTCCAAAGTATGCCTGTATTCATTCATAAACATTCGTATTATGGCAGATAAATACTCATGATGCAATCAATTGCCGAGTTTTGTCGCGTCCTGTCGAGTTTTGACGTCGAGCCGACTCCCGAAAAATTGAAAAGAATTGTTATGCTGAATACCAGATGTATTTTTGTAAAAAGACTCGATCCAGGCGTTGTACAAATTCGAACAGGAGTTAATCAGATGGCAAAATTGCGTTGCGGCCACATTCAGTCTTGCGCATTATATGGCATTTCAGGAATTCTGGTGGATATCGAGGTTACAATTCTGCCAGGGCTTCCGGCTTTTGAAATTGTTGGACTTGGTGATTCGGCCGTACGGGAATCCCGCAACCGGGTTCATGCTGCGATCAAAAACAATGGTTTTGAATTTCCGGCCAGCAGAGTTGTTGCCTGCTACGCTCCTGCCTGGCTGCGAAAGGAAGGCTCAGGTTTTGACCTGCCACTCGCTCTTGCGGTTCTAATGGCTTCAGGTCAGCTGCCTTCGCCCAAGTGGCCAGTTCTAGCATTCGGTGAACTCAGTTTGACGGGTGAGGTCCGAAGCGTCCCCGGAACAATCTGCCGGGTTGCGGCCTGTCAAGAAAAGTTTTTTCAGGCCATTATTGTTCCTTCCGGGAATGTTTTGGAAGCAAAGGCAATAGCGTCACGCCAATGTTTACCGGTGAACAATCTCAAGGAAGCGGCTCAGCTTATGATTGATGGCATCAAATCTCAAGCTGAAATGCAAAATATTGCCAACACAAATTCGTCAAATGCAGCAGGCGCTGTAAAAGTCCCTGATATCAGGCATGCAGCCATTCGTGACATTAGCACTATTATCGGGCAGCAAAAAGCGGTTCGTGCTTTACAAATTGCTGCGGCCGGTCGGCACAATTTGCTATTATTGGGTTCTCCTGGTTGCGGCAAGACTACTTTGGCGTCGATCTTGCCAGACATAATGCCGCCACTGGAGCTAAACGAAGCGATCCAGGTTACCCAAATCTACAGTGCCTCCGGTCTGCTAAAAGACGGGGACGGGCTCATCTGGCAGCGCCCGTTCCGGTCACCTCACCATACGATAACCCGAACAGCCTTGACTGGAGGGGGGAGTATTCCTGCTCCCGGAGAAATCAGCTTAGCCCATTTGGGTATTTTATTTTTAGATGAGATGACCGAATTTATGCCAGAGACGCTTGATTTGCTACGTCAACCGCTTGAAGAACAAGCGATCCGTTTGACTCGCCTTTATCACAAAATAACCTATCCGGCTGATTTTATGCTTATCGGAGCCGCTAATCCTTGCCGCTGCGGTGAATATCTAGAACCATCTGCCACTTGTCGCTGCACTGCCGAAAGCATCAGGCAACATTTGAACCGGTTAAGTGGGCCGTTGGTTGATCGAATGGACTTAGCTGTCGAGATGACCCGGCTTTCAGCAAACGAATTGCAGAAAAGTGCTGCTCAAGTTCAGGATTCAGCCAGCAAAACAGCTGATTTTGCAAAAAGCATCGAGCAATGTTGGACTATTCAAAAACACAGATGCCAAAAAAATAACCTGACATTTTCAAATAATGGGCGGCTAAGCAGTACCCGGTTAGCTGAAATAATGGAAATTCCTGACCCAGTGGTTGCCGTTGCTGCCGATATGGCCTCCCGTTTCAGATTATCCGTCCGTGGCTTTCAAAAAATGCTTCGTATTTCACGAACGATTGCCGATCTTGAAGAACATCGGATAGTTGCATTGAAGCATATGGCTGAAGCCTTTCAATATCGATTGCGCCAGCCAGACTAACAAAGGGAATTGGGAATAATGACCGATCACGAAGAAAACCTCCGCCAATGCTTATGGTTATCCGAATTAATTCGCCAATCCGGTTTGAATTCAAAAACAATCAAGCGACTTCTCATGACCTGGCCAGATTTGCCAAGTCTTATGAAGGTTTCGCCGGTTAGCCTGGCGGAAGCCGTTCAAGGCCCGCCCGACAGAATTCGCCGCATTCTTAACGGCCTGAAAGAGAAAAACTGGCTTGATAGCCTGGAAGATCAAGCCATCAAGGCGGCAAAAAGCGGCATTCGATCGATACTGATTAATCAGGAAAATTTTCCTGAACGGTTGAAAGAAATTAGCGGCTGTCCTTTAGTTCTGTACTACCGCGGCGAAAAATATTTGGAAATCATGAAGCAACCCTATTTTGTTACGATAATTGGCACGAGAACGCCGACTGCTTATGGACGTACTGTTACCGAGCAAATTACTGCTGATCTGGCTAAAAGCCAGGTTGTCGTCATCAGCGGATTGGCTCGCGGTATTGACGGTATTGCTCACAGGGCTGCCTTAAAAGCAAACGGCATGACGATAGCTGTAGTTGGCAATGGTCCTGATCGGCCATATCCGCCCGAACATGCTGACCTGATGACCAAGATTGCGCAGGAGGGCTTGATAATCAGTGAACATCCACCTGGAACGCCGCCCCGGCGCCAGCATTTTCCTGCCCGTAACCGCATTTTAAGCGGTTTGGCTGATGCAGTCGCTGTCATTGAGGCATCCAGTGATAGTGGCACAATGATTACAGCGAGCTTTGCCGGCGATCAAGGCCGGGATGTTTTTGCTGTACCGGGCAGCATTTTATCGCCATTCAGTCAAGGGTGCAATCAATTGATCCGTGATGGCGCAGCGGTTTTGGAATCTGCTCAGGATTTGCTATGGCGCTTGCCCGTTGGCATTATTCAGACCCAAATGGAGCAAACGATCCGACAGCATTTGACTGCTGAAAATGATCCTGATGAGGGGCTTTGGCATTTGAAGGATAAAAATTCTCAATTGAAACAGCTTCTGCTTGGCTGCCCGCTAACGCTCGCGGAAATTGCTTCCGAAATGAATCTGCCAATCGAAGAAATCGCAGCTTTATTGACTTTTCATGAGATGGATGGCCGAATTCAATGTGAACGGGGCAGATATTCTTTGACAGAGAAGGCGGTTTTCTGTATATAATGTTAGAGCGACATATATACAACCGAAAAATAACTTGCAGCTGTTATAGCATAAAGGATTGAAAATCATGAGTAAATATTTAGTTATTGTTGAGTCACCCGCCAAAGCAAAGACAATTGGGAGATATCTCGGTAAAGATTACCGGATTGCTGCTTCGGTTGGACATATCCGTGATTTGCCGGCATCCACCCTGGGCGTAGATGTCGAAAATGGCTATAAACCGCGCTATATCAGCATGAAAGGTAAAGAAAAAGTCATCCATGAACTAAAAGACTTGGCTGCCAGCGCCAGCCGAGTTTACATCGCAACCGACCCTGACCGTGAAGGTGAAGCTATTGCCTGGCATCTTGCGCAGATTTTAAAAATTGATGAAACCAGTCCCTGCCGAATAACGTTTAATGAAATCACAGAACCGGCTGTCCAGCATGCGATTCAGAATCCTCGGGCAGTTGACATGGATTTGGTTAATTCCCAGCAAGCCCGTCGTATCCTCGATAGGCTGGTCGGGTATGAACTAAGCCCGCTGCTTTGGAAAAAAATCAAAAAAGGCTTGTCGGCCGGACGGGTGCAATCTGTAGCTACCCGAATGATTGTTGATCGCGAACGGGAAATCAGCGCATTCAATCCAGAAGAATATTGGCTGGTTACCGCCCTGCTGCATAAAAAGGCTAATGATCCGATTTTTAAAGCCCGGTATCATGGTGAATTAAATGGAAGCAAAATTGAAAAACGCAAGCTGACCAATCAGCAAGAAACCGCAAGCTTGCTGGATTCACTCCGCGATTTGCCTTATCAGGTTTGGCAGGTCAAAAAGGGAAGCCGCCAAAGGCAACCGGGAGCCCCTTTTACCACCAGCACCTTGCAACAGGAAGCATCCCGCTATTTAGGCTTTACGTCCAAAAAGACGATGAGCATTGCACAACAACTCTATGAAGGCGTTGAACTGCCCCAGGTCGGCGCCATGGCTTTGGTGACCTATATCCGTACCGACTCCGTTAGAGTATCTTCAGAAGCAGAATATGAAGCCCGTGAATATATCAGTCGAGTTTTTGGAGAGTCTTATTTGCCCAAGTCGCCGCGACGTTTTAAAAACCGCAATACTGCACAGGATGCGCATGAAGCGATTCGCCCAGCCCATTTTGATCTGATTCCGGATCAGGTGCGCGACCAGTTGTCAAATGATCAATATCGGCTATATAAGCTGGTCTGGGATAAATTCATGGCTAGTCAAATGGCGGCAGCCCAGGTTGACACTGTTACAGCCGATATTGCTGCTGGCAGCCATATTTTCCGTTCCCAGGGAGAGACAATCCGCTTTCCCGGATTTTTAGCTCAGTATGGAATCCAGCTCGTCGACCAGGAGCCCGAAAAAGAGAATGAAGAAGCTGAAACTGGCAAAGAAAAGCTGCCAGAACTTATTGAAAAGGAAATGGTTTTGCTGGATCGGCTGCTCCATGAACAAAAATTCACCCAGCCGCCGTCCCGTTATACAGAGGCAACTTTAATCAAGGCCATGGAAGAAAAGGGCATTGGACGTCCTTCCACCTACGCGCCGACGATTTCTACGATCCTTGAACGCCTGTATGTCGAAAAGGACCGTAAATTCCTGCTCCCAACCGAATTGGGAAAAGTGGTCACCGATCTGCTGGAGAAAAATTTTGAAAATATTGTTGATCTCAAATTCACGGCAGAAATGGAAAAAAATCTTGATACGGTTGAATCGGGTGAACAAAATTGGGTCAGCCTTCTTGATCAGTTCTACCCGGCCTTTCACAAACGGATTGATGAAGCTGCGCAAAGCCTGGAAAAAGTCAAAGTCGCTGACGTGCCGACTGGAGAAAAGTGCCCTGAATGTCAGGACGGGGACTTGGTGATCAAGGAAGGGCGCTATGGCAAATTCATTGCCTGCAGCCGCTATCCGGAATGCAAATATACGCGGAATGTCGAAAATACGGTAAAAGGGAAATGCCCGCTATGCGGATCTGGTTTAGTTAGCCGCATTTCACGCAAATTTAAGGGCAGCCGTTTTTATACGTGCGACAAACAGGGCAGCGATCCGCAATGCCCATTCATCAGCTGGGACATTCCGATTGAAGGCCGTTTTTGCGAGACTTGCGGTACTTATATGGTCTGGAAGCGATTTAAAGGGCATTCTTTCCCCAAGTGCGGCAATAAGAACTGTCCCACCAATCAGAAAAAAAGCAAAACTGAAGAGGATGCGTCCGTCAAGCCGGACATGCCGGCCGAGTCTGAAAGCACTGGGAGTGGTGATCAGAAATGACCCAGCCGCAAACAGTGACGGTCATAGGCGCCGGCCTGGCCGGGTGTGAAGCTGCCTGGCAATTAGCCCGGCTTGGCGTACCGGTTATGCTGATTGACATGAAACCTCAGCAATTTTCACCAGCTCATTCGATGCCTTCGTTTGCCGAATTGGTTTGCAGTAATTCTCTGCGCTCGGCCCGCCTGGAGAATGCGGTAGGTTTATTAAAAGAGGAAATGCGCCGCCTGGGATCCTTGATCATGGAGTGCGCCGACGCGACGGCTCTGCCGGCTGGCGGGGCACTTGCCGTCGACCGGGAGCTTTTTTCAAAAGCAGTGACCGAACATCTTAATCAAAATCCCAACATTCATGTTCAAACCAAGCGGATTGATGCCGTTCCGAAGTCCGGGATTGTGATTATTGCTACCGGCCCATTGACTGACGGTGATTTGTTTAATGACATCAAGCAATACCTTGGTATCGAAGCGTTGCATTTTTATGACGCTGCAGCGCCAATTGTCCTTGCTGACTCAATCAATTCAGAAATCGCTTTTCGGCAGTCCCGTTATAACCGTGGCGGCGCCGATTATTTGAACTGCCCTCTCAACCAAGCTGAATATGAACATTTTTGGACGGAACTTGTCAATGCCGAACGGGCTGAACTGCCTGAATTTGATCAAGAAGTGGTTTTTGAAGGTTGTATGCCGATCGAAACCATGGCAAGACGGGGGAAGGATACGATCCGGTTTGGCCCGCTAAAACCAGTGGGTTTGATTGACCCCCGAACAGGCAGGGAACCTTACGCCTGCGTTCAGTTGCGCCAAGATAATCGTGCCGGCAACTTGTATAATCTAGTTGGATTTCAAACCCGGTTGAAGTTTAGCGAACAGCAAAGGGTGTTCCGCTTGATTCCAGGTTTGGAATCAGCTGAAATTGTGCGTTTCGGCGTTATGCACCGCAATACCTTCTTACCTTCGCCTGGCTTGTTAGAACCTGATTACAGTGTAAAAAATGATCCGCGCTTGTATTTTGCCGGCCAAATTACTGGCGTTGAAGGATATGTTGAGTCCGCAGCATCTGGCTTGCTGGCTGGCTGGCAAGCTGCAGAACAGGCCAGGGGACTTGCATCGGATGAGCGGCGGGCCAAACTGCCATCGGCGCAAACCGTCATTGGCTCGATGGCTCACTATATTTCGGATGCAAAAGTTAAACACTTTCAGCCAATGAATGCGAATTATGGATTAGTTGATTCTTTGACAGGCAAATTTCGGCAAAAAGATGCCCGCTTAAAAGCGCTGGCCGAGCGGTCATTGCAGGAAATCAACATTCTGGCAGAAAAAATTAATCAACAGCAATGTAATGAGCAGGGTATTTTGCAATAGGCAAATGTTCCCCAAAGGAAGGAAATAATATGGCTGGTTTTTTTGGATTATTTGATTTTACTAAAGAAGGAAAGGGCGTCTATCCGGACGAACCACCCAAGGGGCCGTTTGCCACCTTCTTTGCAATCCTCGGCCGAAAATTCTGGAAGATATGCTCGATTAACATGCTTTATATCCTGCTGAGCTTGCCCGTATTGGTTTTAGCCTTTTTTAGCTCGATATTTGTCATTCAGGTATTATTTCCACAGCTCAATGTATCTGCTCTGGAAGAATATGAAGCACAACAACTGATGCTTTTGTTTGTGATGGCTGCTTTTTTGCTCACTGGCTTGGCATTAATAATTGCTGGCCCGGTTCATGCCGGCGTAACCTATGTGTTGCGCAACTACTCCCGTGAAGAGCATGCCTTTATCTGGATGGATTTCAAGGAACATGCCCGTAAAAACTTGAAGCAGTCGTTGGTCAGCTCGATTCTCAGTTTCGTGATTACAATGGTCTTTGCAGTTAATTTTGCCTTTTACAGCCTAAGCCCTTTTCTGGGGAATGGTATTGTGCGTATCTTGCTCCAGACTATCATTTTCATTGCTTTTATCTTATGGTGCATCATGCAGATGTACTTGTATCCGATGATGGTGACCTTCGATTTAAAATTGAAACAGCTTTACAAAAATTGCCTGCTATTTGCTATCCTTCGGCTGCCCTGGAATATTATGATCTTTGTGTGCAGCTTGATTATCCTGCTGGTCGTTCCCTTTGTCCTCATTATGTTCAATACCGGACTGACTTTCATGCTGGCGTTTGCCTGGTATTTATTCCTGGCGTTTGGTTTGAATTTGCTCATGACCAACTTTTTTGTCTACCGCGGCCTGGATAAATACATGCTGCAGCGTAACCAGGAAGCTGATGCCGCGGCTGCTTCACCAAGCAAGAACGAAAACGAGGCAGAAGACGCCAAAAATGAGACTGAACCGGAAAATAAAGGTGACGATCAAAAGCCCAATGCAGGTAAAGAAAAAGGAGGACTTCAAGAGTCCCCCTCTGGTATAAAACCTTAAAGAGAAATTTTATTGCCGCAGCAGATCTTGCATATTATATAGGCCAGCTGGTTTTTTGGCTATAAATCTGGCTGCCGCCAAAGCGCCCCGGGCAAAAACTGCTCGCGATTGGGCGCTATGATGAATGGACAAGGTTTCTTCCTGGCCGGCAAACAGAACAGTATGCTCGCCGACAATGCTGCCGCCGCGGATGGCATGCATGCCAAGTTCGTGTTTATCGCGTTTTTGCCGGACTTGGCTTCGATCACAAACCATATTTAGCTGGCCGTCCAGGGATGCATTGATCTGCTCGGCGATCATCAAAGCGGTACCGGATGGCGCGTCGAGTTTTTGATTGTGATGCGCTTCTACGATTTCGATATCAAAATCAGGATAGAGCAGCTTGGCGGCCTGCTGGGCAAGGCTGATCAGCAAGTTGATGCCAAGCGACATGTTTGCAGATTGAAAAATCGGAACAGTTTGCCCCAGTTTATTCAGATCAGCTTTCAATTGTTCATCAAGACCGGTTGTGCAGATTACAGCTGGACATTGGCGTTTGCTGATCATTTCGAACAATGTGGGTAAAGCTGCAGTATTGGAAAAATCAACAAGAACATCAAACTCGATTTTGCAATCGCCAGGATCGGCAAAAACCGGGAAAGTGTGACCCGACACCGCATTTAAGTCAGAACCGGCAACAATCACAAGATCATCGCTAGCTGCTGCTATTTCACTGATTACACGCCCCATGCGCCCCATGCAGCCGCTTAAGAATATTTTTATTGGCATAGGTTTCTCCTCGTCATTTTTACTTGGATTTATCAGCGAATGAGCCCATATGCTGCGAGCGTTTTCTTGATGGATTCAAGATTGCTGGCGGATGGATCACATAAAGGCATCCGGCATGAACCGACCTCAAATCCCATCAGATTGAGCGCTGCTTTGACCGGGATCGGATTGACGTCGCAGAACATGGCTTTGATCATGGGAATCAATTCGATCTGAATCCGGGTTGCGGCTGCGGCATCTCCCTGCAGATAGCTTTCAACCATCTGGTGCGTTAAAGCCGGCACAACATTGGCGATAACCGAAATGACACCCTTGCCGCCAAACGACATCATGGGCAGGACCATGCCATCTTCACCGGAGTATAAATTGATTTGATCTCCACACAGATAGGCGATTTCGCCGGCCTGCTCGATTTTGCATTCCTTGATGGCGTTGATATTCGGCAATTCTGACAGCCGCTGGGCGGTTTCCGGATTTATGTTCATACCGGTCCGGCTGGGCACATTATACAGGACGATCGGCAAATCAACCGATTCGGCAATTGCTTTAAAATGCAGATACAACCCCTGCTGCGATGTTTTATTGTAGTAGGGGGTGACGCATAAAAGACCATCAGCACCAAGTTTTGCTGCTTTCTGGCTTAGAGCGAGCGCGTGGCGGGTATCGTTGCTGCCAGTGCCGGCAATGACCGGAATGCGTTTTCCAACGGCCTCGATCACGCATTGGATAGCCGACATATGCTCTGTATCCGGCATGGTTGAAGCTTCGCCGGTTGTTCCGGCTACGACGATTGCATCAGTTTGGTTTTTTATCTGAAATTCGCAAAGCTCAGCAAGTTTTTTAAAATCTACACCATTATCGGTAAAGGGTGTAATGATGGCGACGGCAGAACCCTGGAAAATAGGCGTTTTCATGCTAATAGACCTCCAGTAACTCATTGGTCTTCGGGTATCATGCCCTTGGACCGTTTTATCATATCATTCACTGTACTTTTTAGTCAAATATGGATATAATTAAATGCTATGATTATGAAAAACAGTTTCCATTATGATTTGCCTGACCGCTTAATTGCGCAGCACCCATTAGCCAGACGGGACAGTTCCCGCCTGATGGTTCTTGATGGCACTCAAAGCCTTCCGGAGCATCGCGTATTTAGCGATTTGCCGTTACTGCTGCAACCCAATGACTGCCTTGTTTTAAACAACACAAAAGTTTTGCCGGCAAGACTTCTTGGCGCCCGGCAGGATAGCCGCACGGCGGTTGAGTTTTTGTTGCTGCGGCGTTTGAACGGCACCGATTGGGAAGTGATAGTCCGGCCGGGGCGACGGGTGCGGCCTGGTCACCAGATTGAATTTATTCCCGATAGATTGACTGCCAGTGTTGTTTCCCAGCTGCCAAACGGCAATCGAATCGTTCACTTCGATTTCAAAGGCATTTGGGAGGAAATTCTGGATCAGGCCGGTACGATGCCTTTGCCTCCGTATATTCACGAACAGCTTGCTGACCGTTCCAGATACCAGACGGTATATGCCAGCCGTGAAGGATCGGCGGCAGCTCCGACGGCCGGCTTGCATTTTACGCCTGAACTTCTCGACAGCCTGAGGCAAAAGGGCATTTCGACTGCAGAGCTGACTTTGCATGTAGGCCTGGGAACTTTCAGGCCGGTTAAAAGCGAAAATATCCTGGACCATCAGATGCACGCCGAGTATTACGAACTTTCCGAACAGACAGTCGATCAGATTAATAGAACCAGGGAATCGGGCGGCCGGATTATCGCTGTGGGCACGACCAGCTGCCGTGTGCTCGAGTCGGTTGCCGACGAGTCTGGAAACTTGAAAGCGCAGTCTGGCTGGACGGATATATTCATTTATCCAGGTTATCGCTTTAAAGTGATTGACGCATTGATCACGAATTTCCATTTGCCCGAATCGACACTGATCATGCTGGTATCTGCCCTGGCCGGGCGGGAAAGGGTCCTCTCGGCTTACAAACTGGCCATTGAACAGGAATATCGCTTTTTCAGTTTTGGCGATGCCATGCTGATCTTTCGGAGGAATAGCCATTCATGACTGCAGTAGAATCTGGATCATCAAATCCGCCGGCCAATCGATTCCCGGTCTGGTACGAACCCCGTCATGTCTGCAAACAGACCGGCGCCCGCCTGGGTACTGTCCATACGCCGCACGGTTCGTTTGCAACGCCGGCTTTTATGCCAGTTGGAACACAAGCCACAGTCAAGGGGATGTCGCCGGAAGAAATAAAATCGATGGGCGCCGGCATTATCCTGTCCAACACTTATCATCTTTGGATGCGTCCTGGATCGGATCTGGTTGCGGAGGCTGGCGGCCTCCATCGCTTCATGAACTGGAATCAGGCTATTTTAACCGACAGCGGCGGCTTTCAGGTGTTCAGCCTGAGTGATTTGCGGCATATTACCGAAGAAGGTGTACGTTTTAAATCCCATATCGACGGTTCCAGGCATATTCTGACACCTGAGAAATCGATTGAAATCCAAAATGAACTTGGCGCGGACATTATCATGGCTTTCGATGAATGCACGCCCTATCCCGCTGAGTATGATTATGCCAAAAGGTCTTTGGAAAGAACGACCCGGTGGTTGGAACGCTGTATTTCGACCCATCGGAACACCAGCCGGCAAGCGCTGTTTGGAATTATTCAAGGCAGCACCTATGCTGATCTTCGCCGGCAAAGCGCCCGGGAAATCACGTCATTTGACCTTCCTGGCTATGCGCTGGGCGGCTTGAGCGTCGGCGAACCAGGTCCGCTGATGTATGAGATGCTGGAAGCTGCCGTTCCGCTGATGCCGTCTGACCGTCCGCGCTATCTTATGGGCGTCGGTACGCCAGATTATCTGATTGAAGGCGCAATCCGCGGCATTGATATGTTCGATTGCGTCCTGCCGACCAGAATCGGCCGCAACGGGACTGTCCTGACCCATAAAGGCCGCCTGATTGTGCGTGATGCCCGCTTTGCCAGAGACTTCAATCCTCTTGATGACGACTGCGATTGCTATGTCTGCCGCAACTATTCGCGAGCCTATATCCGTCACTTGATCAAAGCGGGTGAGATGTTCGGATTGCGGCTCACTTCCTGGCACAATATACACTTTCTTTTAAATTTAATGGAAAAAATCCGTCAGGCAATAGCCCAAGACCGTCTTCTGGATTTCCGCAATGAGTTTTTCGAACGCTTTGGCTATTGAAAACTTTTTTACCAGTCTTGCGAAGGCAACGGGTTTAATGCTATGATAAAAAATGCTGTAAGATTCCCCTTATTTTGGAATCGCTTATTATTAGGAGGATATAAAAAATGATCAATCTTGCTATGACCGCCCAAGGTGGCGACCTGCAGTCGATTCTCGGACTCATTCTGCCTCTGGCCTTGATGTTCGGACTGATGTATTTGTTATTGATCCGTCCCCAGAAGAAAAAAGAAAAGAAATTGCGCGAACAGATCAATGCGATGGTCGTTGGCGACAATGTTGTGACAATCGGCGGTGTTGTTGGCAGAATAGTCAATATTAAAGACGATGAAATAACGATTTCGACCAGCGTGGCCAATACTTTGATCACCTTCAAGAAAAGTGCAATCAATACCGTGGTCAAACCTGTTTCGGAATGATCGCCAGACTTTTATTATTTTGATAAAAAGATCGATACTGGAGGAAATTGAACATGACCCATATTCAAACGATCAATGGCGCCTGCATCAAGGCTCCGACCAGCGGCTCCGCCTGCGGCGAATGCCAGACATCCTGTCAGTCTGCCTGCAAAACCAGCTGCACAGTGGCTAATCAGAAGTGCGAAAACAAATCACGCTAAAGATTTTTTCGCTAATAGCTGACATGACTAAAAGATAGTGGAAAGCTGCTGGCTTTTCACTATTTTTGCAAAAACGGAGGAAAATCATTGCTTCATCTATTTCAAATCAATCAAGACCGTCTGGCTTTCGACTCGGAAAGCGGTGCCTTGCACCTGTTGGATGAGCCGGCATACCGGATTTTAGAAGCCGTGCTTCTTGTTGACGGACAAAAATTAAGCGCAGAGGCAAAGGATTGCCTGATCGCGGAATTTGGACCGGAGACGCAGGAATGCCTGGACGAAATCGAAGAATTAATCCAGGCTGGATTGTTATTTGCTGCCGATCAACAAGTGACAATCGACCAGCTTTATCCGGATCAACCTAAAATCAAGTCCATGTGCCTGCATTTATGCCATGACTGCAATTTGCGCTGCCGCTACTGTTTTGCCGGCACCGGTGATTTTGGCACTGGCGAGCGGAGCATGCTGGACCTTGATACCGGCAAACGGGCAGTGGATTTTTTGATCAATGCCTCTGGGACGCGCCAGCATCTGGATATCGACTTTTTTGGCGGGGAACCCTTGATGAATTGGCCGGTGGTCATGGAGCTCACAAAATATTGCGAGCAGCAGGCGGCCCGGACAGGAAAAATAATCCGGCTCACGATCACAACCAATGGCATTTTGCTGGATGAAGTCAAAACGGAATTTATTAACCGCCATTTCAAAAACTGTGTCCTGAGCATCGACGGCCGGCCGGAGGTCCATGACCGGATGAGGCCGGATGCTGGCGGACATGGATCCTATGACCGTGTGGCTGCCCATATAAAAAGTTTTGTTAAAGCCCGGGGCGAGCAGGAATATTATTTGCGCGGGACTTATACCCGTGAAAATCTCGATTTTGCTGAGGATGTTCTGCATCTGGCCACCCTTGCCGATCAAATCTCGGTCGAACCGGTTGTAGCCTCGAGTGGTTGCGGGTATGAAATCCGTACCGAGGATGTACCCGCAATCGAGAACGAATACGAAAAATTGGCTTTGGCGATGCTGGACAGAATCAAAGCAGGCAACCCGTTTAATTTTTTCCACTTCATGATTGATTTGAGCGGCGGGCCTTGTGCCTTCAAACGCCTGAAAGGCTGCGGCGTCGGCATGGAATACTGCGCCGTGACGCCAACCGGAGATATTTATCCCTGCCACCAATTTGTAGGCCAGGAACAATTCCGGATGGGCAATGTCAACGATCAGCCGGTCCAGTTGGACCCGGTTGTTCAAGCCAATTTCAGCAAGCTTCTGGTGCCGGACAAACCGGCTTGCCTAAACTGCTGGGCACGCTATTTCTGCAGCGGAGGCTGTGCAGCTAACGCTTACCATGCCAGCGGCCAGATTGGCGGCGTCTATGAAATTGGTTGCTCGATGCAAAAGAAGCGCCTGGAATGTGCACTTTGGCTTCGCGCCAAAAGCAAATCCATATAAAGATAGGAGTTCATGAGTAAAAATGAGTTTACTATCCATTAAAGATGTCCTGAAAAACAATGAAGTTAAACTGTTGCTGGAAGCTTCGGCTTTGCAGATGACTACGCTCGGCTATACGGAACATTCCTTCAGGCATTGCCGCCTGGTATCCAATAAATGCGGCGATATTTTAAGCCAGCTGGACTTTCCGGAGCGCACAATAGAACTGGCTCGCATTGCAGGCTATCTGCATGATATCGGCAATGCGGTCAATCGGTTGAACCACGCACAGACCGGAGCTGTTTTGGCCTATGATTTTTTGCGGCGGCAGGAAATGGCCTGCGATGAGGCGATCATGATCATGATGGCTATCGCCAACCATGATGAAGAAGTTGGCGTTCCGGTCAATCCGGTCGCGGCTGCGTTGATTTTATCAGACAAGGCTGATGTTCATCGTTCCAGGGTGACCAACCGCAACCGGAGCTCATTTGATATTCACGACCGGGTTAATTATGCTGCTACACATTCGGTTTTGACCGTTGATGCTGCCGATCGGACCGCTCGCTTGAGTTTGGAAATTGATACCCAGATTAGTGCGGTTATGGATTATTTCGAAATCTTCCTGGTTCGTATGAAAATGTGCCGGAATGCTGCGGCTTTTCTGGATTTGAGGTTTCAGCTTTTTATCAATGGGAATCAATTATTGTAATCAAGAAGGAATCAGCAGTTTTTTATCGAAATAGACTATTAGAGGGTTTGACAGTGCTGATTGGTTTTGACTGCCAGCATGCAGCAAGCCGAAGCTTTACCGATTGCAGAAAGAGGGAGCCCTATCAACAGCTTGATTCCAGAACAGGTTATTGAAGAAATCAAAGCCCGCAATGAATTGGTGGGTGTAGTCGAGCAGTATGTTCGACTGGATAAGCGGAGCGGTGCGAACTATTTTGGTTTGTGCCCATTTCACGCTGAAGATACACCTTCATTTAGCGTATCGCCTTCCAAGCAAATTTACTATTGCTTTGGCTGCCACAAAGGCGGAAATGTCATTCACTTCATCATGGACATTGAAAAATGCACCTATCCGCAGGCCATTCGTTTGCTGGCCGAACGTGCCGGCGTTCAAATACCGGAACCGGATGATGAAGCCTATCGGCAACGCAGTGAGTTGAATAAGAATTTAATGGCGATTCTGCTTGAAACTGCCCGCTATTATTATCTCAACCTGATTGGCGATACTGGTTTGGAAGGCCGGCAATATCTTCAGCAGCGAGGAATCACGACCCAGACGGCCCGCAAATTCGGCCTGGGGTTTGCCGCATTGGAATGGGACGGCCTCTATCGTCACTTGCGGTCAAAACAGTTTACTGATGATGAACTATTACTGAAGTCCGGTTTGTTCAAACGGGGGAAATCAGGGAATCTTTATGATTTGTTCCGGCACCGGCTGATGTTTCCGATTTTTGATGTTATGGGCCGGGTCATTGCCTTTGGCGGCCGCGTGCTGGATGACAGCCTGCCCAAATACATCAATTCCCCGGAAAATCCGATCTATACCAAAGGCCGGCATTTATACGGCCTGAATCTTGCCAAGAACAGTCATCAGCCCAATCTGGTCGTGGTTGAAGGCTACATGGATGCCATTGCCATGCACCAGGCCGGGGTCGACAATGCGGTCGCTTCCCTTGGAACCGCTTTGACAGAAAATCAGGCCCAGCTCTTGCGCAAGTTCACAGAAACGGTAATCATCGGCTACGATGCCGATGCGGCAGGCCAGGCCGCGGCACTGCGCAGTTTGGACATCTTGAGCGGCCGCGGCATCAAGGTTACCGTTTTGAAGGTTCCGGAAGGGAAGGATCCCGATGAATATATCCGGCGGAATGGCCCTGAACGCTTTCATGCACTTCTGGAAAAAGCGATGCCGCTGTTGGATTTCAAGCTGCTGGTCGCCAGGCGCTCTCATACAAGCGGTGATGCTCTGGATATCCTGTCGTATCAGGATTCGGCCTGCGAGATCCTTGCCCGCGAGGACAATGTGATTGTCCGTGAATTATATGCCAACCACCTGGCTGAAGAATTAGGCACATCGACTGAGACTGTCCTGCGGGAAATAGACCGGCGGCATCAAAATCCCAAAGCCGAACCTTCTCCCGACTGGCTGCGGCATAAGCGGCAAACCGTGCAGAAGCCTGATGCCGATACCGATGCGAAGTCTGCCGTGACCCGGGAGGAACTTTATTTGCTTGCACTGCTGGCCGCCGAACCCGATTTGTGGGATAAGCTTTCAATCAAACCGGAGATCGACGATTTTTCCCCCGGCGCCATGCAGGAAGTTGCGGCTGCCGCCATCAGTTTGGCCAGTTCGCACCAACTGGATTTTTCTCGCCTGATTGAATTAGGCGAAGACAAAACGGTCTGCAATAAACCGCTCCATGAGTTGCTTGCCAAAGCCAGCATGCGGCAAGATGAAGTGTTTGGGCAGCATGATCTGCCTCAGGCAGCGGCAGAACAGCTGAAGCGCCAGCGTATCAAACGGCTTCGACATAAACACGATGTCTTGAATCAGGAATATCTTGCAGTGAACGATGCGGACAGGCTGCTGGCTATCAAACAGACATTGAAGCAGGTGACAGATCAGATCAACGAACTAAAACAAGGCAACCTGAAAGGCGAATCCATATAAATTGTTTTAATGTGTACAGGAGGTACAAATCAATATGGCAACAGAAAAAAAGACAGGGCTCTTGAGCGAACTGGTCAACAAAGCCAGGGCAGCCAACAATCAGATTTCCTACAAGGATGTCATGAGTGCGATCGAATCATCGGACATTGATCTTGAACAGGCTGAGAAGGTGCTGGACCGCCTTGAGGCCATGGGTATCGAGGTTATACCCGACAATGTGGTCGAAGAAGATGTGCCGGTTGAAGCCGAAATAGATTTGAGCAGCATCGAAGGCGTCGGTGTTGACGATCCGGTTCGCATGTATCTGAAAGAGATTGGCAAAGTCCCGCTTTTGACGGCTGACGAAGAGAAAGAACTGGCGCAGCGGATGCTTGAAGGTGAAGAAGAGGCCAAACACCGTTTGTGCGAAGCCAATTTGCGCCTGGTTGTCAGCATTGCCAAAAGATATGTCGGCCGGGGCATGCAGTTTCTCGACCTGATCCAGGAAGGAAATCTGGGCCTGATTAAGGCCGTCGACAAATTCGATTATACCAAAGGATATAAATTCAGCACCTATGCCACCTGGTGGATCCGGCAGGCGATTACCCGGGCGATTGCGGACCAGGCCCGTACCATCCGCATACCTGTTCACATGGTTGAAACAATCAATAAGCTGATTCGTATTCAACGCCAGCTGATTCAGGAACTTGGCCGCGAACCGGAAGCGGAAGAACTTGCTTCCGAAATGGGCATGACAGTTGAAAAGGTCAGGGAAATCATGAAAATCTCGCAGGAGCCGGTTTCGCTTGAAAAGCCGATTGGCGAAGAAGAGGATAGCCATCTTGGCGATTTTATCCCGGACGACGATGCACCGTCACCGGCGGATCAGGCGGCCTTCACACTGCTTAAAGAACAGCTTCTGGAAGTTTTGAAAGGATTGACACCCCGCGAAGAAAAAGTGCTGCGCCTGCGTTTCGGATTGGATGACGGCCGGACTCGTACCCTGGAAGAGGTTGGCAAGGAGTTTAACGTAACCCGCGAGCGGATCCGGCAAATTGAAGCTAAGGCGCTTCGCAAGATGCGTCATCCAAGCCGCAGTAAAAAATTGAAGGACTATTTGGATTAATCCGGACAAATAGCTGCCACCTCCATTCCGAAGGCATTATCTGAAGACTTGCATGGTAATCGGTTCGAAAGGGGTGCTTGACCTTGTCAGAAGTCCTGAATGAATTAATTCAGCAGATCAAAAGGCATGCGACGGGATCCGGACGGGTTTTACCGATGTCTGTTTTTATTGGCTTGACAGAAGCGGCAAACCTTGAGGCTTGGCAGGTCGAACAGCTCATCAAGTGGATGGAAACCAATGGGATTTGTTTGCTGGAGGATGGATTACCCCAACTGGCTGATCGCGAAAATAATGAACCGGATGCCATTTCCAGCGAAGAGCCGGATGCGGAGTTGTTGACAGACGTGTCCGATTCGATAGAACCGCTGGTTGATGATTCTATCCGGCTGTATTTGCGGGAAATCGGCTATTATCCGCTGCTTTCTTCCGAGCAGGAACAGAATTTGGCCAAACGGATTCACGCCGGAGACGAATCCGCCCGCTGTGAACTCTGCGAAGCCAATCTTCGGCTGGTTGTCAGCATTGCCAAGCGCTATAGCGGTAAAGGACTGCCTTTCCTGGACCTGATTCAGGAAGGAAATATCGGGCTGATGCGAGCTGTTGAAAAATTTGACGAGGCTCGGGGGTTTAAATTCAGCACCTATGCAACCTGGTGGATTCGCCAGGCGATAACCCGGGCGATTGCCGATCAAAGCCGGATGATCCGGGTACCGGTGCACATGGTTGAAAGCATCAACCGGCTGATTCACTTGCAGCGGCAAACCCAGCAGGAAGAAGGCCGCGAACCAAGCGAAGAAGAACTGGCCCGCCTGACTGATGTGTCAATCGACAAGATCCGTCAGATCCGCCAGGCGTCCCATGAACTTGTATCAATTGACAAACCTGTAGGAGAGGAGGATGACAGTTCATTAGGCGACTTTATTCCGGACCTTGATACGCCATCGCCGGTCGCTCAAGTGGAATATACCCTGCTGCGGGAGCAGCTGCAGACTTTGGTTCATCATTTGACGCCGCGCGAAGAAGCTGTAATCCGGTTGCGGTTTGGCCTGGATGATGGCCGGGCCCACACCCTGGAGGATGTTGGCCGTCAGTTTAATGTGACCAGGGAAAGGATACGCCAGATTGAAGCAAAAGCTTTAAGAAAATTGCGGCAATCCGGATACTGTCAAAAAATACGAGATGCCATTGATTAATCAACAGAATGATCATCTTTCTTCACGCTTGAAAGCAATTGCTGATTTGGTGCCCGACTGTGAAAGGGTGCTGGATATTGGCACTGACCATGCCTTTCTGCCGATTGAACTGCTTTTGTGCGGCCGATGCAAAAAAGGCGTGGCGATCGATATCCGTCCTGGGCCCCTGGCTATTGCGTCACGCCATATCCGGACGGCCGGCCTATCGGACCGGATTGCGGCATGCCAGAATGATGGATTGCAAAATATAATGCTGACAGCAGATGATGTTGTCGTTATGGCTGGCCTTGGCGGCTATGAAATGATGCGAATTCTTGGAGAACAACCCTGCCAATGCCGCTCAATAATCCTCCAGCCGATGAAATCACTCCCTGAATTGCGAATTTGGCTTTGCCAGCATGGCTATTCAATTGATCAAGAAAAGCTGGTCATCGAAGAAAAACATTCCTATGTGATCTTGCGTTGCCACTATTCCGGCGACAGAAAAGGAATCGACAATCTGACCGCATGGATTGGCCCCGAATTGCTGCGTTCAAAACCAGATGATCTGTCTCTTTATTTAAGCCGCCTGCTGTGCCGTCTTTCAAAACAAAGCCGGGGCGAGCCGGAACTGATTCCGCTTATCAGCCAGATCGAAGAGCTGGCTGCAGGGATTGCGATCGGCCGGCAACCCAATTCGAAAACTATTCCAGGAGGTTCAACCAGTCATGAATGAGACAAATGCCAAGCAAACCAGCGTCGCACAAGTCTTGCAGGTCCTGAATGAATTGGCTCCGCCGGAATTGGCGGAAAGCTGGGATCCGATCGGCCTGCAGGTTGGGGACCCTATGCAGCCGGCGCTGCGAACGCTTTTGGTCCTGGATGTCACTTTCCCACTGATCAAAAAAGCTGCTGCTGTCGGATGCAATCTGATCATCAGCCATCACCCGCTGATTTTCACACCACTGCCGGCAGTCCGTGCCGATCAGCCTGAACAGCGGATCGTGCATGAACTGATCAAAAATTCGATCAGCGTCATTGCCGCCCATACCAATCTCGATGCAGCGCCAGGCGGAGTAGCAGATTGCCTTGCCGATGCCTTGCAGCTTGCCAGATCTTCGCGCCAGACCATTGCCACTTATGGCCGCGCGGTTGATCTGCCCCGGGCGGAGTCTTTGCGGCATTTGCTCCAAAGGACCAGTCAGCAGCTCGGCAGCTTCGGATGCCGAATCAACACCGATCAGGATCGCCCGGTCAAGCGTTTGGCAGTTTTCCCCGGTTCATTTTCCGAGGAATGGATTTCGGAACTGGCAGCCAGAGATGTTGATGCCCTGATTTGCGGCGAATTGAAATACCACTTGGGCTTGATGCTTGCTGCCAGAGGGATTGCTGCTATTTCTGCCGGGCATGACGTAACGGAGCGGGTGGTGCTGCGTCCATTGGTTGCCCGCCTTTCCGACAGGTTGCCGCAAATATCGTTTGCCGTATCGGATGGCTTGGATTATAATAAGATGGCTTTCTGAGCAAGCCAGACAACCGCGGGCGCAGGCCGAAAGGCCGCGCATGAGGAAAGTCCGGGCTCCAAAGGGTAAAGGCGCCGGGTAACTCCCGGTGAAGGCGACTTCAAGGACAGTGCAACAGAAATAGACCGCCGATGCGGCCGTAAGGCCGCAGGCAAGGATGGAAAGGTGAGGTAAGAGCTCACCAGCGGACTGGCGACAGTCCGGCTCTGTAAACCCCGCCTGGAGCAACACCGTGGAGGGACATGATTGTGACCCGCAAGTCCCGGGGAGGTGGCTGGAGCCGATTGGCAACAATCGGCCTAGACAGATGGTTGTTTAATACAGGACCCGGCTTACAGACTTGCTCAGAAGCATTCTCTAAACATATACCGGCAATGCCGGACGATTTTATTTCATCGGAGGTCAGTTATGAAAGCTGAGTCCTATCTGTCCCGCGGCGTGTCGCCAACCAAGGACGATGTTAAAAAAGCGGTTGCCAGCCAATCAAAAGGCCTGTTTCCCGGATCATTCTGCAAGATCATACCGGATTTGGCAGGGGATCCCGAATGGTGTACAGCTGTGCACGCCGATGGCGCAGGCACGAAATCTTCAGCCGCCTATCTCATGTATCGTGAAACAGGCGACCCGTCCTGGTTTTGTGGCATTGCCCAGGACTCGCTGGTTATGAATACAGATGATTTGTTATGTATAGGAGCCGTCGACGGCTTTAAAATATCAAACACAATCGGCCGCAATGCCCATCGGGTGGATGCCGCCTGCCTGGCTGCGATCATCGGCGGTTATGACAAAATCATCGGTTTTTTAAAACAGCACGGCGTAGATCTGGAAATGACCGGCGGCGAAACTGCGGATGTCGGAGATCTGGTGCGGACGGTCATCTGTGATTCGACCGCCATTGTACGCCTGCCGCGCCGTCAAGTGGTCCAAGCCAGTGAAATCAAGCCCGGTCAGGTGATCATTGGCCTGGCCTCGTTCGGGCAAACCAGCTATGAAACCAGGGAAAATTCCGGTATTGGTTCCAACGGACTGACCGCAGCGAGGCATTTGCTGCTGAACAAGAAATACTATGAAAAATATCCGGAATCCTGCTCGGATACTTTGCCAGCCGACAAGGCCTATTGTGGCGCCTGGAATTTGCATGACCAATTGCCGGGTTCAACCTTGACAGTCGGCGAAGCCATTCTTTCGCCAACCAGGACCTATCTCCCGGTAATCCGCTCGATCCTTCCGGAACTGAAAAATGAAATTAGCGGCATTATCCATTGCACCGGCGGCGGTCAGGCCAAATGCCGCGATTTTGGGCAGGGTATTCGATATGTAAAAGACAATCTGTTTCCCATGCCTCCGATTTTCAAGGCAATTCAGGAATCCGGCGAGATTGCTCCTGCTGAAATGTATCAGGTTTTCAACATGGGTCACCGGCTCGAAATCTATTGTACGGAATCGGCAGCGGCAAAAATATTGGCTATTAGCAAAAACTTCAATTTGGACGCGCGGAGAATCGGCTATACCGAAGCCTTTCCGGGAACTTCCAATGAAGTGGTTATCAAGGATCAAGGCCTGGAGTTCTGCTACAAGTGATCCAAAATTCTGACTGCTTATGGTTGATGGCATCCAAGAGCCCTTTGCCGCGGTAAACTTTACATTGCTTCGTTAATGTGTTAATATTTTTAATAGTCTGCCATGGTCAAGGTTTGTGGAACGTCCGACCGCTTACTTTGCCATTGGACATTATGAGGAGGAACAAAATGGACAAAGAACGTAAATCCGAGATTATTTCGACCTACGGCCTGCATGAGGGCGACACCGGATCACCGGAAGTACAGATCGCGATCCTGACTGAGCGGATCAACCATCTGACAGAACATTTGAAAATGCACAAGAATGATCATCATTCCAGGCGCGGGCTTTTAATGATGGTCGGCCAAAGGCGCGGAATGCTTGATTATCTGTCCAGTATTGATATTGAAAGATATCGTACGATCATCAGCAAGCTCAATATCAGAAAGTAAGCAGAGAGTAAAAAGCGAATTGGTGAGCGGTTATTCGCTCACCAATTTTTCTTGAAAACCCAAAACCCGATCTGCGGGCTGTAGAAGGTAGGTTGCGCGGCTGAAATGGACGGCCCCGGACCCTACTGGCTACCGACCCGCGGGATCATCATCATTTATACCCAACGGAGGTAATTTATGGAAAAATTTTTTCAAACGACTCTGGCCGGCAAAACGCTGGTCATCGAAACCGGCCGCCTGGCTCAGTTTGCCAACGGCTCTTGTCTGGTTCGCTACGGCGACACCGTTATCCTGTCAACAGCAACCGCTTCGTCGACACCGCGTGTTGGCATTGACTATTTCCCGCTCAGTGTTGATTACGAAGAGAAAATGTACAGCGTCGGCAAAATTCCTGGCGGATTCATCAAACGCGAAGGTCGCCCTTCGGAAAAAGCCATCCTGACGTCGCGGGTCATTGACCGGCCATTCCGTCCTTTGTTCCCGAAAGACCTGAGAAATGATGTTTCTGTCAATAACCTGGTCTTATGTGTCGATCAGGATTGCTCGCCGGAAATTGCCGCTATGATCGGATCATCAATCGCCATTTCCATTTCCGACATTCCCTGGAATGGTCCGGTGGCAGGTGTCCATATCGGCTTGATCGATGGCAAGACCATCATCAATCCAGATGAAAAACAACGTGAAATCAGCCAGATGCAGGTTACCTTGGCCGGCACGGAAGAAAAGGTCTGCATGATTGAGGCCGGTGCCAATGAAGTTCCTGACGACGTCATGCTGCAAGCCATCATCGACGGCCATGCGGTAATCAAGGAAATCTGCGCTTTCATTAAAGGAATCGTTGCTGAAATCGGCCTTCCCAAATTCAGCTATACACCTTCCGACGTGCCTGAAGACGTCTTTGCAGCTGTCAAGGAATTCGCCTATGCCAGAATGCGTGACGCTGTTCTCGCCGAAGACAAGAACCTTCGTGACAAAAATGTGGCCGAACTTTCTAAAGATGTGGCCGAACATATTGCCGGCCTGAATCCGGATTGGTCGGCTTTTGTTGGCGATGCCATGTACAAATTGGAGAAGAAGGTTGTCCGTGAATTTCTTTTCAAGGAACATCGCCGGGTGGATGGCCGGACACTTGACCAAATCCGCTCGCTGTCCGCTGATGTCGGCCTTCTGCCTCGCGTACACGGTACCGGATTGTTCCAGCGCGGCCAGACCCAGGTTCTGACGACATGCACCCTGGGCCCGCTTTCAAAAGTTCAAATGCTTGATGGCATTGACAAAGAAGATGAAAAAAGATACATGCATCATTACAATATGCCTGGCTACAGCACCGGTGAGGCCAAACCGAACCGTTCTCCAGGCCGGCGTGAAATCGGCCACGGCGCGCTGGCTGAGCGTTCCCTGGTGCCGGTTCTGCCCAGCGAAGAGGAATTTCCTTATGCCATCCGCTGCGTATCCGAGATCATCATGTCCAACGGATCAACTTCGCAAGGGTCGGTCTGTGCCAGCACTCTGGCGCTGATGGACGCCGGTGTCCCGATCAAAAAACCGGTTGCCGGCATTTCATCCGGATTGATCGTCAATGAAGAAAATGATCAGGATTATCTGGTGTTCATGGATATCCAGGGAATTGAAGATTTCTTCGGCGACATGGATTTCAAGGTTGCAGGAACTGTTGACGGCATTACCTCGATCCAGGTGGATATCAAAGTGGATGGCCTGTCTTATGATATCATCCGCGACGCCTTTGCCATGACCAGAAAGGGCCGCTTGCAGATCATCAACGATGTGATGCTGCCCTGTATTGCTGCACCGCGCGCCGAGTTGTCTGCCTATGCGCCCAAGATCATCCAGACTGTAATCCCGGTGGACAAGATCCGTGAAGTAATCGGTGCCGGCGGCAAAGTGATCAATCGGATCATCGATGAAACCGGCGTTGAAATCGATATTGAAGATGACGGCCGGGTCTTTGTGGCTTCGCCGGATTCAGCGGCTGCCAATCGGGCTTTGGCCATGATTCATGGCATTGCCAATGATCCGGAGCCAGGTCAGGTTTTTAGCGGAAAAGTAACCCGGCTAATGAATTTCGGCGCTTTTGTCGAATTCCTGCCAGGCAAGGAAGGCCTTGTCCATATTTCGAAAATGGCTTGGCATCGCGTTGAAAGAGTTGAAGATGTTGTCAAGGAAGGCGACCCGGTAACGGTCAAAGTCGTTGAAATCGACGGACAAGGAAGAATCAACCTTTCCATGCGCGACTGCCAGGAAAAACCGGCAGATTATGTCGAGACCGAAGGCGGTGAACGCCGCCCATCCGCACCACGCGGCGATCGCGGAGGCGACCGTGGCGGCAGAGACCGTGGCGATCGCCGACATGGCGGAGACCATGGTGACCGTGGCGGTGACCGTGGCGGCAGAGACCGTGGCGGAGACCGCTCTGATCGTCCGTCCCGACCGGAGAGACATGAGCCGGTTAGCCGTCCTGAACCAACAAGTGGCGAACAAACCGGACCTCAGCGCCGCAACGAGCGCGAGTTTTAGAATTTATTAAACGATCAAGCCATATTTAAGGAGCTGATTTTGGAAGTGGTGTAAAAAACTGCTGCAAGACAGCTCCTTTTATGATCAGCTATATTGGCATCAGCTATTTGCCGGGAGCTCTTGACAGGTTCTGTCACAAACATTAGAATTGTAGAGGTTCGTCGGGGTGTAGCTCAGTTGGCTAGAGTGCTTGCTTGGGGTGCAAGAGGTCGCACGTTCAAATCGTGTCACTCCGACCAGATAAAACCGCTGGGGCTGTATGGCTCTGGCGGTTTTCGCTTTGAAACCGGCGCTATACCGCATTATATTATGCCCTTGGCGGATCGCCGGTATCATGATAGGATAAGATTAACCTTGATTCAACACAAGGAGACTCGCATGAAAGCCAATATCTATCCTGGCCGTGGAACATTGCCGGATTGGAATGATTTGAATATCCAGAATCGGGAACGCATGCCTGCGCATGCTTATTTAATTCCATTTCCAGACGTACTTTCCTGCAAACATGCGGTTGCTGACAATCAGCGTTATGTTTCCCCCTATGTCATTCATTTGAACAGCGGCTGGGAATGCCGTTATTACCCGGATATCCTCCAATTGCCGGAAAGCATCCTGTCTTTTCGTTCGGGTTTTGAACCTGCAGAAGTGCCTGGTGGGCTAGAACCTGTGGATCAGCCCATGGATTCGGATCCAGGTTACCCATTTCCTGTTATGCCGCCGCTGGTGCCAGCAGAACAGCCTGTGATCGTCTATCGGAAAACCTGCCGTTTACCTCTGCTGTGGGGTGGATTGCGCAAGCGCCTTGTTCTGATTGGCAGCAGCGCTGCCTGCCATGTGTTTGTCAATGGACGGTTATCCGGTTATACGCAGGGGAGCTGTCTGCCGGCTGAATTTGATATCACAAACAACTTGCACGAAGGGGATAATGAATTATTTATCCTGGCATATTCCCGCTGTGAAGGCAGCTATTTGGAAAATCAGGCTATTCGGCCGCTGGTCGGCCTGATTCGTGATATCTATTTTGAAGCAGTGCCGCCAATATCCATCTATGATCTCCAGACCAGAACGGTGCCGGTGCCGGAGGATGAAGGCTGGCGTCTGGACTTTTCGGTGCAGCTGATCTCCTATCGGATTGCGCTGACAAGCCCGCAGGTCAAGATTTCACTTTGGAAAGATGAAGAATGCTTAAGCGAAACCAGCTGGCCGGTTTCTTTGAATTCTGTGGATAATCTTGATTTCGCGTCGCCAGTTCAGACGGTTGGTTTGCTGAATGCCAATTTGCCAATTTCTGGCATAATCCCCTGGCAGGATGAAAATCCTCAATTATATGACCTGTTTATCAGCGTTGAAGAGCGGGGCAACCGTGAACTTGTTTGTGTGCATCAGACTATTGGCTTCAGATGCTTGACGCGTGAAGATGGCGAATATCTGATAAATGGCCGTCCCTTGCAGCTGCGTGCGGTTTGCTGGCCGGAAAATTATCTTAATGGGGATTCGCAAAAGCGGATCAGGCAAATGATCAGGAGCCTCAGGCAAATTCGCCTGAACAATCTGAATGCGCTTTATATCAGGAATTATCCTGCCGATCCGATTTTGCTGGAATTGTGTGACATCTACGGGATATACGTTATTGACGAAGCACCGCTTGAAGTTAGTCATCCATTGCTGCTGGCCTCACTGCAGAATGATCCGAACTGGCGCGCTGCGGCTGTGGAACGGATGAACCGCCTGATTAGAAGAGATTTCAATCATCCTTGCGTGGTCATGTGGTCAGCCGGCCTGTTTCGCGAAAAAAGCGCCGTTGTTGACATGATTGCCAGGCAGGCCCGATTGCTGGATGATACGCGCTGGCTGCATGTTCTGGACACGCCAGACTTGAGCGCCGATTTGGACGGCTGGCGCACGCCGCAAAAAGACTATGCTGATTTAAGTTGGCTGAGCTATCCGTCTGGTTTAGGCCGCTGCTTTTTTAGCTGGGGCAACCAATCGGATACATTGCTTAACGAATTGAAACAAATGATGAGGCCATTGGATATCAGTGCGATCGATGCGACTAATGGTGCCTTTTTAGTGAAGAACAGGCAGCAATGGACGACTGCCGGCCATTTTCAGGTGGATTGGGTACTTCTTCGGAATGGCCGGCTGATATTATCCGGCGAACTGGATAATATTCGCGGCGAGCCCGGATCGGAGCAATATCTTGAAATCTGGTACGGCGAACAGCATTTTGACGATGGCGCCGACTATGTTCTGCGTTTCGAAGTATCTTATGCTGAGCCGTGTTTATGGGCCGATTCTGGCGATGAAGTGTTTTTTACTGAATTTGTCCTCGCCTCGGCTGAAAGAAACGATTTGAATAGAACCAGCCAATCAGGCGGACGCTTGCGCCTTGAATCAGACCGGCATCATCTGATCATTTCCGGGTCACGTTTCTGGTTGGTTTTCAACCGGGTAAACGGTACCCTGGAGAGTTGGCGGTCCGGCGACAAGGAGCTGATCGCGGCCTCACTGTCAAATGGAAGCATTGGCATATCCGGATTGCATGCTTCAATTGAAAGACCGCCAGAGTATCTGGATGCCCCTTGGTTGGCCATCTGGCGCGAGGCTGGCTATGATCAGCTCAAACATCAGGTTATATCCACACAGGAGGGCTGCGATGGGCAAAGCGCGGTCATTGAGATGATGATCCGCTTGGCTGCGCCCGGCAAGCCGGCTTTGTTTGATTTAATTACCCGCTATGAAATTCGGGCATCAGGCGATTTGCGGATTTATGCCGGACTGACGCCCCTTGAATCAGATTTGCCAATGCTGCCAGGTTTCGGTTTGAAAATGAATTTGAAATCTGATTATAGTCAAATCAATTGGTATGGAACCGGGCTGAAATATTGTTTTTGCCATCTGCATAATAGCTGCCGCAGCGGGTTGTTTTCGAACAGCCAAACTGACTTGGGCACAAAGGCCGATTTGCCGTCTGCGAAAGCCGGATTATTTCCGGATACCCGCTGGCTGACATTAAAAGACAAAACCGGTTTTGGGCTGATGGTCCGGTCTGACCAGTTGTTTGGTTTTGCAGCAAGGCCAGCTGGAATGCCTGATCCGCTTGCGGGTCTGACTGAAGGCAAAATTGAACGCAAGGCTCTTGGCCTCCAGATATTCCAGCAATTGGCGATTTCTTGCCATGCTTCGCCGGTCCGGGCGTCATGGTATTTTAGCCCTATTGTATCCGATTTGAAAGAATGAACAAATTAGCAGGTAAGGGGAATGATTATGAGTTTTGAGTACTTAACCCGAATTCCAACTTCGGAGGAAATTATCAGTCAATATCCAATATCAACCGAGTTGGTCAAGGTCAGAGAACAGCGCGATTTGGCCATCCGCCAAGTTATAACCGGTGAATCGGATCTCTTTTTGGTTATCATCGGGCCCTGCTCGGCAGACAATGAAGACGCCGTCTGCGAATATGTCAATAGACTGGGGCTTTTACAGAAGGAAGTCAAGGACCGGCTGATCCTTATTCCCAGAATATATACCAACAAACCCCGGACAACCGGCCTTGGCTACAAAGGGATCTTGCATCAGCCAGATCCGGAAAAGGCTCCGGACATGGTTGGCGGACTGATTGCCCTGCGCAAGATGCATATCCGCTCACTGCGTGAATCCGGATTGACAGCTGCCGATGAAATGCTTTATCCGGAAAATCACACTTACCTGGCTGATATGTTGAGCTATGTGGCAATCGGAGCCCGGTCAGTCGAAAATCAGCAGCATCGCCTGACCGTAAGCGGCATTGATCTGCCTGCCGGCATGAAAAATCCAACCAGCGGCGATTTGGCGGTCATGTTGAATTCTGTCTATGCCGCCCAGCAAAAGCACATTTTCAATTACCAGGGCTGGGCTGTCCGAACGACAGGAAATCCGCTCGCCCATACCATTTTGCGTGGCGCGGTCAACAGGCAGGGGCAAAGCTTGCCCAATTACCATTATGAGGACTTGAAATTACTTTGCCAGCTCTACCAGAAACGGGATTTGCAAAATCCCATGTGCATCGTCGATACCAATCACGCCAATTCTGACAAGCAGTATCAGGAACAGCCACGGATTGTTCAGGAAGTTTTGCACAGTCGCCGGCTTTCGCCAGAAATCCGCCAGCTTGTCAAAGGATTCATGATTGAAAGCTATCTGGAAGAAGGGAATCAGCAAGTTGGCGAACATGTGTTTGGCCGTTCGATCACCGATGCCTGCCTGGGCTGGAAAGATTCCAGGGAACTGGTCCTCAGTATTGCCGATCAAGTCTGAAAAATACGATATGAACAAATAAAAAGCCTTGGGATTTTTAAAATCTCAAGGCTTTTGGCAGGGGAGACGCGATTCGAACACGCAACCGACGGTTTTGGAGACCGTTGCTCTACCGTTGAGCCACTCCCCTAAGTCGCGAAAACAATCATATCATCCGTTTCCGGCAATGTCAACCGCGGCATTTGCAACGTGTTTGCATGTCGGCCTTTTGAATGATATCATTTGTTTGTTGAGAAAGAATATGGATGCCGCATGGCGTGGCATAGGACAAGAGTTTCAGGAGGATTATGATGATTTTAGCAGTAATAGGCACTGGCAATATGGGACAGGCTTTGGTTAGAGGGTTTTTGCAGCAAAAGCTGATTACAGGGGATGAAATCCGCTTATTTGACACCGATCAGGAAAAAGCAAATGATTTTGCCAGGGAAATTGCCGCACGGGCGGCAGCATCAGCTGCCGAAGCGGTTGCCGACGCCGATATGATTCTGCTGGCGGTAAAACCGCAAATTATTGAACCTGCCGTAACGGCCTTTGCTGAACAATTGCGTGAACATTCCCTGATTGTTTCCATCGCGGCGGCAGTTCCGCTGAACCGGCTGCGTTCTCTGGTCGGCCCCAAACCGGCAATCGCCCGGGTAATGCCCAATATGCCCGCCATGGTCGGCAGCGGGGTCAGCGCAGTTTGCTATGATCGGGCCGATCAGCTTCAAAGGCAGACTGTCCAATCATTTCTGGAGAGCTGTGGCATGGTGTTTGCCGTCCAGGAAAAACAGATGGATGCAGTTACCGGATTGTCCGGAAGCGGGCCGGCGTACGTCATGATGATGATTGAAGCCATGGCCGATGCCGGCGTTCGCCTGGGCTTTACCAGGGACATGGCCATACAGATGTCGGCTATGACGCTCTTGGGTTCAGCCAAGATGGTTCTTGAAACCAAACAACACCCGGAAGCGCTGAAAGACCAGGTTTGTTCGCCTGGCGGAACTGCGATAGAAGGCGTGATTGAATTGGAAAACGATGGCCTGCGGGCTGCTTTGGTGAATGCGGTTTGCATAGCGGCGAAAAAGTCTCGCCAGATGCGGGAACAAGCAGGCGACCATGGCTGATCTTGTCGAAATTTATACAGATGGCGCCTGCTCAGGAAATCCTGGTCCGGGCGGCTGGGCGGCAATCTTGCTGTCACGCGGCCACGAAAAAATCATCAGCGGCGGGGATGAATCGGCGACCAACAACCGAATGGAAATGACTGCTGCGATTGAAGCGTTGAATCGGCTGAAAAAGCCTTGCCAGGTTCGATTATATAGCGACAGCGCTTATCTGGTTTCGGCATTCAACCAGGGCTGGCTCGAGAACTGGCAGCGGAACGGCTGGAAAAATGCAGCCGGTGATCCGGTAAGCAATCTTGATCTATGGCAAAAGCTGCTTTCGGCAGCAAAACCGCATCAGATCGAATGGATCAAGATCAAAGGGCATTCGGATAACGAAAACAATAACCGGTGCGACCGGCTAGCCGTGGCAGAAATCAAAAAAATACGCCAGACCGTGTCCTCAGAAGCGATATCTGAGACAATGGCCGGTCAGGAAGGATGAGCGGATTGTTTACAGAACGGACCATACAAACGGAAAAGATATTTGATGGCCGCGTCTTTAAGGTTGAAGTGCAAACCGTAGAGCTGCTGGACGGAAAGCCTGCCAAGCGGGAAATAGTCCGTCATAACGGCGGCGCCTGCGTTGTCGCCCTGGATCATGACCAAAAAGTCTATCTGGTGCGTCAATTCCGCAAACCTTATGATGCAGAATTGCTGGAAATCCCAGCCGGAAAACTCGAACCCGGTGAAGATCCTGCCGAATGCGCCCGGCGCGAATTAATAGAAGAGACTGGCTTGCATGCGGACAAGATCGATTTTTTAGCGAAAATTTATCCGACTCCGGGTTATTGCAGCGAAATTCTGTCGATCTACCTGGCAACTGGCCTGACTCAGGGGGAAGCGCAACCCGATGCGGATGAGCATCTCAGCTGCCATGCCTTTCCGCTTGAAGAAATTCTCGCGATGATCGACCGGGGCGAAATCTATGACGCCAAGACCCTGGTTGCCATTCTGACCTTGAGCCGGCAATTGGACAAACAAAATCTTGCTGCCGAAGGGAAGTGCTTCTGATATGGCTGGCGGCCGGATCGACCACAAACGGGAGATTAACGGTGTGCTTTATTTGGCTATGGCGGTCATTTTAGCTATAGCCTTCTATTTGCCTGCAGGCCGAAGTGGTTGGATGGGCGCTGTTTTGCTAAGTTTAGGCCGTGGTTTGCTGGGGACATCTGCCTTGGCTATGCCGATCGTATTTGTCTATATGGCAGCCGACTATTTGCTGGAACAGCAAATAAAAGTCACCCGCTTGCGTTTTTCCTATGTCCTGATGCTGCTTTTGGGTGTTGCGGCGCTCTTGCATCTCCTGACGATCGATCAGGAGATCTTTCGGCAACTCAGTCTGGGCTCCGATCAGGAACCTGCTGCCGGCAAGGCTATTGCAACTTTGTGGGAAGCGGGCATCCAACCAGATCTGATTTCAAAAACGTCAACTGTTTTTCCGGGCGGTGTGCTGGGCGGCTGCGCCGCTCAGGCCATGCTGGCGCTGGCCGGGCCAACCGGCGCGCTTGTTTTAATATCGGCCTGGCTGCTCTCCCTGCTTGTTTTGCTGCTCAATGTCTCTTTGTCCCGTGCCGTTAACCAAACCGCCAGGGCGTTGCAGCAAACTCGCCAGAAAGTTGATCAAGCGGTTCGTTCCAGCGTGGCTTCAATTCGTGAAACCCGAATGACTGACGGTGCATCCGCTAAAAGCTATGATATCAAATTGGCGGTCGAACAGGAGCCTGGCCCGCAGGAACAATTAGAGCAAGAGGAGAATCACAAGCCTTCCTTGCTGGACAGTTTGCGAAGGCTCTGGCATGCCGGCGACGAGGATTCTTTGCCCCCATCGGAAAAATGTCCTGTTCCTGAGTTTTTACAGCCGGAAAATACGCCTGCCACAGATACAACCAGTCCTGCGCCAATGGAAAACAGCGTTGGCATTAATCAACGATCGCCCTTCGATCTAAAGCTCAAAGGACCGGAATGGGTGAACGCGAACCCTGACGCCAGCGGCCTGGCCCAAGCCGATCCGCTGATTTATTCCGGCCTTTCTGAAAATGATAGCCCGCCTCCGCTGCCGGCCGGCGTACATCGCCTGAATCAAACTGCAAAAGACGATGATACCGGCACGCTTGAACTGGCCGAAACCCTGGATGAAACGAATGCGGTTCTGGAAAATGGCCGGGCTCACTGGACTGACCGGACCTCGGAAAATTCTTCCGGCGTCGCTGCCAATATTCTTCATGCCAAAACAGCCAAAGCCCATGGCGCTGCCGGTGCCCAGATGGCAATCGACTTGCCTTACCAGGCTCCGCCGGTCGATTTGCTCAAAGACGATAGCTATCCGTCGGTCAAAACCAATAATAATGCCATCCAGGCCCTGGGGCGCAAGCTGGAACGGACGTTGGAGAGCTTTGGCATCCAGGCGACCGTTGTTCATGTGACCACCGGGCCAACCATCACCCGCTTTGAACTGACGCCCGGACCGGGTGTCAAGGTTAGCCGCATCGTCAGCCTTTCTGATGATATCGCCCTTAACCTCGCAGCCATGGGTGTACGCATCGAAGCGCCGATTCCAGGCAAATCCGCAATTGGCATCGAAATCCCCAACAAGGAAACATCGCCGGTATTATTGCGCGGCCTATTGGAATCACCTGAATTCATGAAAAGCACTTCGCCGCTAACTGCAGTTATCGGCCGCGATATCCAGGGTGGGCCGATACTTTGCGACTTGGCGAAAATGCCCCATTTGCTGATTGCCGGCGCGACTGGCTCCGGTAAATCGGTCTGCATAAATGCCATCTTGATGAGCATTCTTTTCCGGTCTGGGCCGGAAGATGTCCGGATGCTGATGATCGATCCCAAGGTTGTGGAGCTTAATGTTTACAATGGCATTCCCCATTTGATGGCTCCTGTGGTCACTGATCCGAAAAAGGCCGCAAATACGCTTTTGTGGGCTGTCAATGAAATGGTTCGCCGTTATGGTTTGTTTGCTGAAAAGTCAGTCAGAGACATAAATTCATATAATGCGGCAGCCAAGCGTGGCGAAGAAGATTTTGAAAAATTGCCTTTGATTCTTCTGGTCATCGATGAACTGTCTGATTTGATGGCGACGACCCCAACCGAAGTAGAGGATGCAATAGCCCGTTTGACAGCGATGGCCCGTGCGGCAGGCATTCATCTCATTATTGCCACTCAACGCCCGTCTGTAGACGTTATAACCGGTGTAATCAAAGCCAACATCCCATCGCGCATTGCCTTTGCTGTAGCTTCGCAGGTCGATTCTCGTACGATTTTGGATATGGCCGGCGCCGAAAAGCTGCTTGGAAAAGGCGACATGCTTTATTACCCTCAAAGCTCGGCCAAACCGATCCGCGGTCAGGGCGCATTTATAACGGATTCTGAGGTCGAACGGGTTTTGACCTATATCAAGGCCCAGCATACGGCTGAATACGATCAGGCCATTACCGATGCGATCATGACAGCTCCTCAAAGCAGCGGCAAAGAACGGGACAGCAGTGAACAAGATGAGTTATTGCCGCAAGCGCTGGGCATTATCGTTGAAGCTGGATATGCCTCGGTTTCCCTGTTGCAGCGCCGAATGAACGTGGGTTATCCGCGGGCTGCCCGCTTGATTGACCGTATGCAGGAAATGGGTTATGTTGGCCCGTTTGAGGGCAGCAAACCACGAAAAGTGCTGATCACTCCGACCCAGTTTCTCGAGTTGAAAGCCAAGGGGGAAAACTGATAATGACCCATTTACCGATCAGCCGCTCCGATATGGATCAACGAGGTTGGGACGAGCTGGATTTTTTATTTATTTCTGGTGATGCCTATGTTGATCATCCGAGTTTTGGCACAGCGATCCTGACAAGGCTTTTGGAAGACCAAGGGTATCGTGTCGGCATCGTTGTCCAGCCTTCACTTAAGGATCATCAAAGTCTTTTAGAAATGGGCCGGCCCCGATTAGCTGTTCTGGTTTCTTCCGGTGTAGTTGATTCCATGGTTAATAATTATACCGCCGGAAGAAAGCCACGTTCTGATGATCGTTATTCAGCCGGCGGTATTGGCGGGAATCGGCCCGACCGGGCCTTGATTGCCTATTGCAACCTTGTTCGCAGCCAATTGGGGGATATTCCGCTGATTATCGGTGGAATTGAAGCGAGCCTTAGGCGCTTTGCCCATTACGATTACTGGAGCAATCAAGTTCGACGTTCAATATTGCAGGATAGCCAGGCTGACCTTTTAATCTACGGCATGGGTGAAAAACCGCTTGTTGAAATAGCAGGCCTTTTAGCCAAAGGCGTACCCATCCGCAAGATCAATTCAATTCGCGGCACTTGCCTGTTGGCCAAGCCGGAACAACTGTCCGGCCGTTGTGCCGAATTCATCATGCAATATCCTGATTATCGTCTGGAACCAGAAAAACATTCCATCAAGTCGCTTCTCAAGCCGGTTTTGCCTGAAGACGACCACCATGTCCTTTTGCCGTCATATATTGAAGCCGCCAGAGACAAGCTTGCTTATGCCGTCGCCTTTCGCTATCAGTATTGGGAACAGGATCCGTCGCAAGGGAAAACCTTGATCCAGCAGCACAGCGGGCGCTATCTGGTGCAAAATCCGCCGCAGCTCCCAATGACACCGCTTGAAATGGATCGGATTTATGCGCTTCCTTATGAGCGGACGCCTCATCCGCGTTATCTGGCCGAAGGCGGTATACCGGCAATCTCCGAGGTCCGTTTCAGCATTAACAGCCATCGGGGCTGCTTTGGCGGCTGCAACTTTTGCGCAATCACTTTTCACCAGGGCCGCATTGTTCAGCACCGCAGCGCGGCTTCTATTGTTCAGGAAGCGGAATTGATAGTCAAACAGCCGGATTTTAAAGGTTACATTCATGATGTCGGCGGCCCAACCGCCAATTTTTACCAACCTGCTTGTGATCGGCAGGAAAAAGGAAGTGTCTGCAAAAACCGGCAATGCCTTTTCCCCAAGCCCTGTCCATCCCTGAAAGCCGATCATCGTGAATACATGGAAATACTCAGAAAAGTTCGAAGTCTTCCTGGAATAAAAAAAGTATTTATTCGTTCGGGAATTCGTTTTGATTATTTATTGCTGGACAAAAAGAATGATTTTCTCACGGAGTTATGCCAGTATCATGTCAGCGGTCAATTGAAAGTCGCCCCGGAACATATCAGCGAACGGGTTCTTCAAGCTATGGGCAAGCCGCCTGCGGAGATTTACCGCACTTTCAAGACCCAATATGAACAAGTTAACCAGACATTGGGATTAAAGCAATATCTCGTGCCTTATCTGATTTCCGGCCATCCAGGATGCACTCTGGACGACGCCATTGAATTGGCGCTCGAAATCAAGGCGAACAAAGTCATGCCCGAACAGGTGCAGGATTTTTATCCGACGCCGGGCACGGTATCGACGGTGATGTATTATACTGGCCTGAATCCGTTTACATTGGAAACTGTCCATATTCCCAGTGGTGAAGAAAAAGTCTTGCAACGGGCTCTTCTCCAGTTCGGACGCCCGGATAACCGCGACAAGGTCCTGGAAGCGCTGCGGCGCACTTGCCGCACCGACTTGATCGGCTATGGCCCGGGACAGCTGGTATCGCCAAATCGCTCATACCCAAAAATAAAAACAGCAAAAGGTCAAGCTCGACCGCCAGAACAGGACAAAACAGAAAAATCAAAGACAACGTCAGATGTCAAAACAAATCGGGAGGCAAATCAACATGGCAACAATTATCCGCGGCAAAGAACTGGCACAGGAAATTCGCGGCCAAATCGGCGCCGAAATCAAGAAAATTGAGGAAGAAACCGGGAAGCGGCCGGGACTGGCCGTTATTCAGGTAGGGGAGGATCCAGCGTCATCAATCTATGTCAATAATAAAAAACGGGCTTGCGAGGAGATCGGGATTCGTTCTTTTGGTTATCAGCTTCCGTTTGATGTATCCCAGGCAGATCTGCTAAGCCTTATTGACACGCTTAATCAAGACCGCAAAATTCATGGCATTCTTTGCCAATTGCCATTGCCTGGTCATATCGACGAATTTACGGTCATTTGTGCAATTTCGCCTGAAAAAGATGTTGATGGTTTCCATCCGGTAAATGCCGGACTATTGTCGATAGGTCGGGATTGCCTTGTCCCGTGCACGCCGGCCGGTGTTTTGGCCATGTGCAAAGCCTATGGCCTGGCTATCTCCGGCAAACGCTGCGTGATTATCGGCCGCAGCAATATTGTTGGAAAGCCGGTTGCCCAACTGATGCTCAGAGAAAACGCGACAGTCACCATTGCCCATTCGAAAACCCGAAACTTGTCTCAGTTATGCCAGGAGGCTGACATTTTAATTGCCGCTATTGGCCGGGCCGGTTTTGTGAAGGCTGATTTTGTCAAGCCAGGCGCGGTCGTCATCGATGTAGGCATCAATCGCAACAGCGAGGGGAAAGTAGTCGGGGACGTTGATTTCGAACAAGTCTTTCCAATTGCTTCGGCAATTACGCCTGTGCCTTTTGGTGTCGGACCCATGACAATAGCCATGTTGATGCAAAACACGCTGAAAGCTTTCTTAAGATTGGAAGGATTATCCTGATGATTTCGGTCTTGCCTACAGCGTTTTGCTCAAGTCTAAGCCTTTTTGCAGATGATAACAGTGTTGGCTGGGCTGTGGTGATCAGCCTTCTTTTACTGCTGGTCCTGATTTTAGCCGCTTTACTCTGGCGATTGATCAAAAAGTCTCAGGAAAACCAGATGAACGAGCGGCTTTGGCGTGAAGATTTAAACCGGCTTAACAGTGATTTTTCCAGACAGCTTGATCAGCTGCAAAATAGTCTGGCTGGCAGAGTTGCAGAATCCAATCGGGATCAAAGGGAAGTCAACGCGTTGTTTCTTGGGCAGCTTCAGCAATATAACCAGGGAAACGGACAAATGTTGGAAAACATGCGCCGTTCAGTCGCTGATAATCTCAATAAAGTTGCCGGCAGTTTGCAGGAAATGCAAACCGTTACGACCGAGGTCCGTTCCCTAAAGCAGATTCTGGGCAATGTCAAGACCCGTGGGATCATCGGCGAATTACAGTTGGATTCCCTTTTGTCCGATGTTCTGCCTGTAAGCCAGTTTGAAAGACAAGTCCGTATCCGGCCTGAAAAACAGGAAGCAGTGGAATTTGCCATCAGGATACCGGCTGGAAAATCATCAGAAGATGCAGTATTGCTGCCGGTTGACGCAAAATTCCCGCTTGATTATTTTTCACGGCTTATGGCGGCTTTGGATGCTGCCGACCTGGAATCTGCCGAGGTTTTCCGGCGAGAGCTCAATACCCGGATTCGCCAGGAAGCCAGGAAAATTTCCGATTTGTATCTGCTGCCACCGAAAACAACTGATTTTGCGATCATGTATTTGCCAACCGAAAGCCTTTTTGCTGAAGTCGTCAGAGAAACTGATTTGACAGCTGAAATTTTCCGGCAATATCGGATTATTATTGCAGGACCGTCTTCCATGACCGCAATGCTGGCTAGTTTGCAAGCAACATTCCGACTGCAGGCACTTGAACAAAAATCACTTTTGATTGCCAAGACCCTGGTCGAAGTGCAGCGCGATTTTGGCCTTTATGAAGCAAGTTTAGAGAAAGTTCGCACCCGGATAGTCCGCGCTTTAAGTGAAGTTGAAGAGAGCGGACGCAAGGCAGGGCAGGTGCGCCGCCGTCTGGATGGCCTTGATTTATCGGAATATGTTGAACCAATGACTGAGGAGGATGAAACCAATGACTGAAATTCGCTCTGCAGAAATCCTTTGTGTTGGAACGGAATTGCTGCTTGGACAGATCGTCAATACCAATGCGGCTTATTTGGCGAGAGAGCTGAGTCTCATGGGTATTTACTCCTATTACCAGTCTGTTGTCGGCGATAACCCTGACCGCCTTCAAACAGCTCTGGAGCTTGCTGCCGGCCGATCGGATCTGATTGTTCTGACCGGCGGGCTCGGGCCTACCCAGGATGACTTGACGATGGCTGCTGCTGCGCGATTTGCTGGCCTTGGCCTGAAACTGCATGAACCCAGCCGTTTAGCGATTAAAGACTATTTTCATTCGCTGGGCCGGCATGAAGTGACGGAAAATAATTGGAAACAGGCGATGATGCCTGAAGGGGCGATTGTTTTAGCCAACCATAACGGCACGGCTCCAGGTGCGGTTATTGAAATGATTTATCAAAATCGTCAGATTCGCCTGATTCTTTTGCCAGGACCCCCTTCGGAAATGCAGCTGATGTTTAAAGAATCAGTGGCTCCCTATCTTCAGCAGCAAACCAATACCCGGCTGCGGCACTTGTTTGTCCGCATGATCGGCATCGGCGAATCCGCCGCGGAAACCCGGCTTTTAGATCTGATCAATTCGCAGCAAAATCCGACTTTGGCGCCATATGCCTCGGAAGGCGAGGTTATGTTCAGGATAACCCAGTCGTTCAACAAGCCTGATGAACCTGATCTGACCGGACGGTTGCTGGCTGAAGTCAAAAACCGATTAGGCGAGTATATCTATGAAGTTGGCTCGCGCAGCATGCCGGAAGTAGTCAAGGACTTGCTTCTTGAACAGAACAAGACGATCAGCTTTGCCGAATCCTGCACAGCTGGTTTGATATCTGCGGCGCTCACTGATTTCCCTGGCGCATCTTCGGTATTCCGAGGGGGGATAGTTGCTTATGATAATCAAATCAAAGTGCGCTTGTTGCAGGTGCCCGAAGAAGTCCTTCAGCAATTTGGCGCTGTCAGCGAGGTTTGCGCATCTGCAATGGCAACAGGATGTCGTAATGTCATGAAAACCGATTTGGCTGTTGCAGCCACGGGCATTGCCGGGCCTGACGGCGGCAGCACTGACAAGCCCGTTGGTTTAATCTGGCTGGCAGTCGCAGGACCGGCGGGCGTCCAGACCAGGCGTTTACAGCTTGGCGGCAACCGGAGCAGGATTCGCAAAGTGGCGACGCTGAACGCCTTCGATTTGGCCAGACGGTATTTGCTGCTATGAATGATCAGATATCCGCGCCTGGCAAGCAGCCTCCAAAGATTGCGCCTTCAACAAGGCCGGGCATGAAGAGCCTTTCTCTTTCTGCAGTTCTGATGATGATCGGACTTTTGCTCAGCAAAATGACAGGACAGTTGCGGGAAATCCTGATTGCACCTGTCTTTGGTTCGATCGGCATTTATTCTGACGCATATGTCATCGGATTCCAAATACCGGATCTGTTTTATCAGCTGCTGGTCGGCGGCGCGATTCAGGCTGCCATTACGCCGACCCTGGCCGCTGCAATTGAAAAGAAACAGGAGCAGAAAGGCTGGCGCAGTGTCAGCATCTTTATCAATCTGACTGCTGCGACAATGTTATTGGCTGTCCTGGCCGGAGAACTCTTGTCGCCCCTTCTGATTCCTCTCTATAACGGCGGCAAAGCGCCTGAGATAAGTGCCATCGCCATAAAAGTATCGCAAGCACTTTTCCCTCAGGTTTTTTTTATGATGCTGGCAGCTTTGTGCATTGGTGTTCTCAATGCCTATAAAAAATTCTCGTCGACCGCATTTGGCCCTTCGGTCTACAATATCTGCGTAGTCCTGGCCATGGTGCTTTTGGGCCAGGCATCCTCGAGGGGCGTTATTCGTGTGGCATCTGGCGTCATGCTGGCTGCCTGCATTTATTTTTTGATGCAATACTATCTGGCCCGCCATGAATTCAGGCATTATGCTTTTTCATTCAATTATCGCGACCCCGGGTTCCGTCAATTGCTGAGCCTGGCGATACCGACGTTGCTTTCAGGATCGATCGTGCAGATCAATACCATTATCTTGACCGGCTTTGCCAATCAATTTGCCGGCGCGGCAACCTCGTTGAGGCAAGCCTCAACGACCTGGCAATTGCCGTATGGAATCTTCGTTGTGGCGATTGGCAATGTCATGCTGCCGTCGCTTGCCGGCATGCATGCCACTAAAGACTATGCCGGAAGCAGGCGATTGCTGACCAAAAGCCTGCGGAGCGCACTTTTTTTGACAATTCCATCAGCCGCTTTGTTTTTAGCCATGCAGCAGGATGTGATCCGGGCAATTTTCCAGTGGGGAAAAAGCTACAATGAACAGGCGGTCAGCGCGACCGCATCAATATTGAGCTGGTATTGTCTGGCCATGGTTGCCCAAACAGTGATTTTTTTGATCAATCAGGCGTTTTACGCGAGGAAGATGACCCGCATTGCCCTATATAACGGCGTGTTCACTTTGATTTTGAACAGCCTGCTTTGTCTGTTGCTGACCAGGATAGCGGCGTTGGGCGTTAGCAGCCTTTCCTTGGCTTATTCCATAACAAGCTGCATCAGCGCATTTTTCCTGTATGCGATCTATCGGCGCGGCTATCCAGGAGCCGCGCCAAGGCGCTTATGGCCGTTTATGATTCGTACTGCAGCCTGTGCGTCAGCCTTGCTGATTGTTGTCATCGCCATGAACGTTTTGCCTGTCCATCCCCAGACCAAACTGCTGCAGCTTCTGTGGCTGGCCTTGCGCAGCGCGGTTGGCCTGACCACCTACTTGATTGCTGCCATTGCCATAAAGCTTCCTGAGTCGCAGCAGGCCCTGCAGAAATTGGGCGGGTTGCTGAGACGCTTGAAAAAACCGGCCGGTTTTAATAAAAAACATCAAAAATAGCCTGATTGACGAAATTTGGATATTTTTGTCGCTGGAATGTTTATTGACTTGTGTTTGGCATAAATCTATAATGGTTAACAAAAGAACGATTGTTCTATTACGGAGGTAATATATGGCACGAGGGGACAAGACACCTGGAAAATCCAGCCAGGAAATCAATCAGAAATTTTCTTCAGACCGGGCTCGCGCACTGGATGCCGCATTGAGCCAGATCGAAAGACAATTTGGCAAAGGTGCTGTTATGAAGTTGGGTGAGAGAGCCTCCGCGCAAGTCGAAGTCATTTCAACTGGCGCGCTGTCTTTGGATGTCGCGCTCGGCGTCGGTGGCGTTCCTCGCGGCCGTGTCGTTGAAATCTTCGGCCCAGAATCTTCCGGCAAAACAACCGTCGCTTTGCATGTGATTGCCGAAGCCCAGCGCAATGGCGGCACCGCTGCCTTTATCGATGCTGAACATGCTTTGGATCCGTCTTATGCCTCTCGATTAGGCGTTGATATTGACAACTTGATTGTTTCACAGCCGGACACCGGCGAACAGGCACTTGAAATCACAGAAGCCCTGGTGCGCAGCGGTGCAGTCGATGTCATCGTTATTGATTCAGTTGCCGCGCTAGTTCCCAAGGCTGAGATTGACGGCGAAATGGGGGATACCCATGTGGGTCTCCAAGCCCGGCTGATGTCTCAGGCTTTGCGCAAGTTGGCTGGCGTGATCAGCAAATCGAGCACCGTTGCAGTCTTTATTAACCAATTGAGAGAAAAAGTCGGCATCATGTTTGGAAATCCGGAAACAACGCCAGGCGGCCGGGCATTGAAATTTTATGCATCCGTTCGGCTGGATGTTCGCAAGACAGAAACTTTGCGCAATGGCGCAGAGATTTTTGGCACCCGCACAAAAGTCAAAGTGGTTAAGAACAAAGTTGCGCCGCCTTTTAAAGAAGCCGAGTTTGATATCATTTACGGTGAAGGCATATCCAAGGAAGGCTGCATTATTGACATGGCAGTCAATATGGATATTATCGAGAAAAGCGGCTCCTGGTTTGCTTATCAAGGCCAGCGTATTGGGCAAGGTCGCGATAATGCACGGCTGTTTTTGAAAAGCAACCTGGAGATTCGTGATGAAATTGATAAAAAAGTGAGGGCTACCTTTAGCCAGGTTCCAACCAGCGGGGAAGTGTCGGCCGACGAAGATCATGAAGACGATATCCTTGGACTCAATCTCTGACCCGAAATCCCCTGAAGACAAAGAACAGGACAAGCAGGTCCAGGCCGGACGAATTGCAGCTATCTCTTGGCTTGGACTTGCTCGCAAGCCTTCAGGTCAAGTTGCTGCCCGTTTAAAAGGGCAGGGCTTTACTGATGATACCATTCGAGCTGTTTTGAAGTCTTTGCAGGAAGATGGATATCTTGATGATCAAGCAATAGCCCTGCGTCTGATCAGGCAGCGCCAAGGCCGGCAGGCGGAATCCAAGCGCGCGTTGACCCAAAGGATGCAGCAAATGGGGTTGCCGGATGAAGTTGTTCTGGCTTCTTTTTCAGATGAGTGGTCGGATTTGACTGCGGCTTGCCAATTGATTGAAAACCGTTTTGGCGATCAGATTTTCAGACTATCTCAGGAAGCTTTCGAAAGTGGTGAAGCTGCAGATAGGAAAACTCTACTGGTAAAAATGTGGGCAAAAACGGGGCGGTTTTTGTCAAGTCGTGGATTTAGCCAGGAAACGATATATCAGGCCTTGCATAAATATTTTTCAAGCATTGACATGAAGGAAGATAATCAGGCATGATAGATAGATGAGCATGCCTTAATGACCATTGGCAATACCTTTGAATTTTATTGGGATTATATAAGAAACTGGCATGCGGAAGGTGAGTACTTGGATTGCCGTCTGTAAACAAGCGCGTTCAGAAAACAAATGTCGAAGTTGGGCAAACGGGACAATCAGTATATTTATTATCGCTGGGTTGTGCAAAGAATTTAGTTGATTCTGAATGCATGAGCTATTTGTTGACATCAGCCGGTTATCTTATTGTTGCCAGTCCTGAACAAGCCGATATTCTGTTGATTAATACTTGCGGTTTCATTGAAAGCGCAAAGCGCGAAGCAATCAATGCAATTCTTGAATTGGCAGAATATAAGCAACCTAAAGGAAATGCCCGTTTTTTAATGGTTGCAGGATGTTTGGCACAGCGATATGCTCAGCAAATCCGACAGGATTTGCCGGAAGTTGATGCAGTTCTCGGTACGGCTGATTACGGGCGGATTGTGGATGCCATCCGCCAAATGTACCAGGCAGCTTTGACGGATTCGATAGCAGATTGCAATTGGAATATTGGAGCTGCTGGAAGTATTGAACATCTTAAGGTTGCTCGCCACCCGTCAACACCTGGAAAATATGCCTATATAAAAGTTGCTGAAGGGTGCTCGAATTGTTGCGCATACTGTGCAATTCCCCAGATCAGGGGCGCCTACAAGTCGCGTCCGATCGAGGAGCTGGTAGCCGAGGCTGATCGCCTTAGCCGCTCAGGCAAGGATGAATTGATTCTGATTGCCCAGGACACATCGCGCTATGGGTTGGATCTATATGGCAAAAGGATGCTTGCCGCTTTATTAAAGGACATTTGTCAGCTGGAAACGGTAAGAATGGTACGGATTCTATACGTTTATACGGATGGTTTGACGGATGAATTGATCCAATATATGTCATGCGAGCCGAAAATCGCACACTATCTGGATTTGCCGATTCAACATGCGGCTGACCGAGTTCTATTGAAAATGAACCGCCGAGATTCAAAAGACAGTCTTTGCCAGACCATCAGCCGACTTCGTTCAGCTATGCCTGACATTGTTTTGCGTACAACGGTCCTCGTGGGATTTCCAGGCGAAACTGACAAAGAATATCAACAATTGCTGGATTTTTTGCAAGCGATAAAATTTGATCACCTTGGCTGTTTCGTTTTTTCACCTGAGGAAGGAACACCGGCTTATTCCATGAGGCCAAGAGTCAGTAAAAAAATTGCCGAGCAGCGGCAACAAGACATTATGGCCATGCAAAGCAAAATTTCCGCTTCGCTCAATCAGCAACGAATCGGGCAAGTTATTCCGGTTACACTTGAAAGTATTGATGATAGTGGTATATTTTACGTAGGCCGAAGTTTTCGGGAAGCCCCAGATGTTGATCCGGTAATTTATGTTGCCGGAACCACTGAGCCTCTTGTTATCGGTCAGACCTATGCGGTACGCATAATCGATGCCGGGGATTATGATATGACTGGAGTGACTGAATTGTGAATTTGCCGAATAGACTTACCCTCAGCCGAATCCTGCTGGTTCCGTTGATATTGCTTTTTTTACTGCCATTGCCATCGATTGATGCTTTTGTAGCCTGGAACAGATTTATAGACACCTATGGCCAGCTGATAGCCATGATTCTATTTGCCATTGCTTCATTGACAGACCTTTTTGATGGGAAAATTGCCCGCAAACATAACCTCGTCACCAATTTAGGCAAATTTCTCGATCCGATTGCCGATAAAATGCTAGTCACTTCTGTCTTGATCGCTTTCGTCCAACTCAACCGGATGAGTGCTTTATTTGCCATTATTGTGATTATTCGGGAATTTATCGTGACGGGTATCCGGCTAGTTGCATCAGATAAGGGTGTGGTCATTGCTGCAAGCAACCTCGGCAAGGCAAAAACAGTATCGCAGGTAGTTGCAATTCTGATCATTCTAGGTGAAAAAACGATATATTTCTTGTCAGGGCATTTAGTGCCAATAGAATGGATCAGCAGGCTTGGTGATTTTGCCATGTTGGTCGCGGTTGTTTTAACACTGATTTCGGGAATAGATTACCTGAAAAAAAATCTTTCTTATCTGAAAGAATGATTTTATGTCTGGGTATCTTGACAATTCATTGATTATCAAATAAAACTATGTTATGTCTTGACCCAATCAACAAGACTTTCATACTGCCCAATTAACAGGAGGTATAATGCATGTCAACAGATAGTATCTTTGAAAGTGTCCAGAACATTCTTGTCGAACAACTCGGTGTTGATGCTGACATAATCACAATGGAGTCGAATTTTATTGATGATCTCAACGCCGATTCACTGGATATTGTAGAATTGGTCATGGCGATGGAACAAGAATTCGGTATTTCCATTCCAGACGAAGAAGCCGAACGAATTAAAACAGTCGGCGATGCGGTCGATTTCATCAAAGCCAATGTTTGAACGAAAGCCCCGCAAGGGGCTTTTTTTCAACAAGGAGGATTAATGGCATGAAGCTCTGGCAGCCAATTCACCAGCAATTTGAAAAACATCTGGGTTATCATTTTAAAAACAAGGCTCTTTTGCTGGAAGCTTTAATGCATTCTACTTATGTCTACGAACATCGGGCAGAAAATCTTACCAGCAATGAACGGTTGGAATTCTTAGGCGATGCAGTCCTTGATCTTGCCGTAAGCGATGCCTTGTTCAGAAAATCCAATCAATATGCTGAAGGATTCATGACCAAAACCAGAGCTTTGGTTGTTTGTGAAAACAGTTTGATGGTGTTGGCACGCGAACTTGATCTGGGGAGCTTGCTTTTTCTTGGCAAAGGCGAGACGGCAACAGGTGGCCATGATAAGCCATCTAACCTGGCAAATGCCATGGAAGCGGTATTTGGCGCAATTTATCTTGACGCCGGATTTGATACGGTCAAGCAAATTATACTCAATCTTTTGGACGAACCAATAAAACAAGCCCAGAACGGCTCAATCATCTATGACTACAAAAGCAGACTTCTGGAATTCATTCAAGGATCGAAATCTGGGAGCGTACTCAAATTTTCGATCATCAGCGAAGAAGGTCCCGTTCATGAAAGAATTTTTACAGCGGGCGTCCTGCTGGATGAATGCCTGATTGCCAGTGGTATCGGCAGCAGTAAAAAAGAAGCAGAACAACAAGCTGCCCAAAAAGCTTTGGATCGATTGGACGAGGAAATAAATGCGGATTGATCGCCTTTTACTCTTTCCATAATTAAAATTCGCACAATTTTTGCTATTCAAATTAACAAACAATAATCCTGATTTAGACCCGCGATATGCTATAATAGCTAGAAGACTATGGCTTTTAGCCATTGTTTTTTATGATCTTTTATCACCGGGGGATGATTCATGCATTTAAAGGCTCTGGAAATCCAAGGCTTTAAGTCTTTTCCTGAAAGGACCGTCATCGAATTTCATAAAGGCGTGACGGCAATAATTGGTCCAAACGGCAGTGGCAAATCTAATGTTACTGATGCGATCCGTTGGGTGCTTGGCGAACAGAGTGTCCGTACTTTGCGTGGTTCCAGAATGGAAGACGTCATCTTTACCGGCACACAATCCAGGCGCGCAATGAGCTATGCTGAAGTGACCATGGTGATCGATAACAGCGATGGCAAATTGCCTTTGGAGTATACAGAAATACAAGTGACCCGCCGCCTTTACCGTTCAGGAGAAAGCGAATACCTTTTAAATAAGGCAGCCTGCCGTTTGCGCGATATTGCCATGCTTTTTATGGACACTGGATTGGGGCGCGATGGGTATTCCATTGTTGGCCAAGGCAGAGTCGATGATATATTGAGCCACCGTTCCGAAGACCGGCGCAAGATCTTTGAAGAAGCTTCAGGCATCGTGAAATTTAAAACCCGTAAGGAAGACGCCGAGCGAAAATTGCAGAGCACTGAGCAGAATCTCTTGCGTATCAACGATATTATTCTGGAATTGGGTTCGAGACTGGAGCCATTGGCTGAGCAGGCAGCTGCGGCAAAGCGTTTCCTGAACCTGCGGGATGAGTTGAAAGGCCTTGAAGTTGCCTTGCTTTTGGATATGATCGACCAGCATCAGCAACATTTGAATGAGGCTCACTTGGAAATGCAGTTGCTGCAAGATGATTTGACCAAAGAAAATCATATTCTTAATGACCTGAAAGACAATAACCGCCAAACTGGCGACCAGATCCGCGCACTGGATGAAAAAATTGAAGAATGCCAAAAAGAATTCAATCAAATCAGCAATGCCATGAGTGATTTGAACAGCCAAACTGTCTTAAATCAAGAACGGATTGCCCAGCTTCTTCGCCGGCTGGAAATTGCCGCCGAAGAAGAAAAAAACCTGGGCACCAGCCTTGATTCCCTTAATCAGGAGCTTGCTGGCCGCAAGAAAAAAGAGGACACTCTATCCCGCCAATTGACGCAATACAGGAGCCAGCTGACTCAAGCAGAAACTGAAATGCAAGGTTTGCTGCAGCTTCTGGACACGGCTGAAAAAGCTGTTGAACAAATGAAAGCCAGGTTGGACCAGCTGCTGGAAAATCTCTATGAAAAAAAGAGCCTGCTTACCCAGACCCGTGGACAAACTGCTTTGGTTGATAGCCGGCGCAAGACCATTTCCGATGATCTGCGTGAGTTGACCAGTGATCGCGACCGCCTTCGTTTACTCTGCGAAGATACTGAAGGGCAGTTGCAGCAAATTCAGCAGACCATGCAAAAAACCGATGCTGCCCAAAAGAGCGTTCGCGAAGCCCTGGACCAGGCGCGTACCGCTTTTGATAATTTGTCAAACAAAATCGACCAGGATCGTCAATTGTTACAGAATCGCCAATACCGGCATCATACCCTGACCGAACTGGAAAAAAGCTACGAAGGTTACGGGGAAGCTGTTCGCCGCTTGCTGCGGCAGGCGGAATCCGATCTCGATTTTGGCCAAGGCATCCGCGGTACACTTGGCAGTTTGATTCGGGTTGACCAGACTTATGAGCTGGCCATCGAAACCGCTTTAGGCCCGGCGATTCAAAACATTGTTACCGATCATGAAGAAACAGCCAGCAGACTGATTGAGTATCTCAAGGCGACCCGGTCCGGCCGTGCCACCTTCTTGCCGATTGCATCGGTCCGCGGGCGCACTCTGGAAAAACAACTGAACGATCAACTGGAAAAAATGCCTGGCTATATTGGCATAGCTAGCCGATTGGTCCATTATGCACCTGATTTGAATGACATTATGGCCTTTCTGTTAGGACGGGTAGTCATTGCCGCCAAGCTGGAGCAGGCAGTCCAAATGGCTCGCAAAACAGGTTATGCTTGCCGTATTGTTACTTTGGAAGGCGACGTGATCAATCCAGGCGGATCCATGACCGGTGGATCAAATCGCCAAGGGACCAGCGGCGTTTTGGGGCGCGGCCGGGAAATTGAACAATTGCAGCAAGAGATAAATACTTTGCAGGCGACATTGGATGAACAGCTCAAGACACTGCCAGGCCTGGAAAATAATCTTCAGCAATTAGCCCGCCAATTAGCCGAACTCGAAAAGCAGACGATTGATCATGCTCATCTGCGGGTTAGAGAAGAGTCCCGTCTAAGTTCTCTGCAGCAAGAGTCTGAAAGAGTATTGGCCAGACAGCAAATGCTGCAGGCGGAAGACAAACAGCTGCAAAAACAGAACTCGCAGATTGATGTCGAGATAAACGCGATTGCTGGTGCCATTTCTGAAATGGAACAGGAAATTGCCAAGATACGTACCCAAATCAGCGAACAAGAAGGCGCCAATCGGACTGAACAAGAGAGACGCGATGATTTGCGGGAAACGATAGCGGATTTGCGGGTGTCTTTGCATTCAATCGAGGAATCGGTTCAGGCTGCACAGGAGATGGCTGCGCGGATTGAGCAGGAGAAATTAAGCCAGCTTGCCCAGATGGATCGCCATCAACGCAGCCAAATCACGGGACAAGAAGAGATTTTAAGCCTTCAGGCCGAGTTGGCAGCCATAAAAGAAAAGATCGATTGCCAGCAGGCTGCCGGCGCTAATTGTGCCGAGGAAGCGCATCGGCTGGCTGAGAAAAAGAGTGGTTTGGAAATGGACCAGGCAGCATTTTTTGACCAGCTTGAGCAAATTACCGGACGTATTGCGGCTCTGCAAAACGAAATCAGCCGTGCCGAGTCCAAGTCCAGCCGCTTTGAAAACCAAATGGATGATGTTAAAAACCGACTTTGGGAAGAATATGAAATGACTGCAGATCAGGCAAGCAGCTGGCGGCGCGTGCTTGATAACCGGAATGAAACCACAAGGCAGGTAACTCAGCTTAAGAATGAAATGCGTTCGCTTGGACCGGTCAATATCGCTGCAATTGAAGAGAACCAGACCACGCAGGAACGATACCAGTTTTTAGTTGGTCAGCGGGATGATATCGAAGACTCAAGGACGAAACTGAATTCGGTCATTCAAGATCTGACTGAAGCGATGAAAACGCAATTTATTGAGCATTTTCATTTGATTAATGAAAATTTCAAAGTTGTTTTTGCAGAATTATTCGGCGGCGGAATGGCTGAAGTCATTTTGGAGGATAGCCAAGATGTTTTAACTTGCGGTATTGAAATTAGGGCCCAGCCGCCGGGGAAAAAACTGCAGAATTTGTTGCTGTTATCCGGCGGTGAACGGTGTCTGACTGCCATTGCGCTTTTATTTGCCATCCTCAAGCTGCGTCCAACGCCATTTTGTGTTTTGGATGAAGTGGAAGCTGCCCTGGATGATGCCAATGTCAGCCGTTTTACCGAATATATCCGCCGCTATGCCGAAGATGCCCAGTTTATCCTGGTCACGCACCGGAAAGGCACCATGGAGGCATCTGACCGCCTTTACGGCGTGACAATGCAGGAACGTGGCATTTCCAGGATCTTGTCGATGCAATTAAGCGAATAAGACTGAAGGAAATTATTTATGGGAATATTTGAATCATTTAAACGGGGACTGAAAAAGACGAGGGATTTTGTTGCGGATGGGTTTAACCGCATAGCCGCAACCGTGGGAATATTTGATGAAGATATGCTCGACGACTTGGAAGCTTTGCTTGTCCAGGCTGATATTGGCTCGGCTGCCGCCGGGGCGATCATGAACAAAGTCCGCCTGGATATGCGGACGAGCGGTGATTCATCGCGGGCAGCAGTTTTAAAGTCATTGGAAACCTGCATGCTGGACATACTGGGCCAGCCTGGCCAGCTTCAAATCAAAGCCGGGCAGCTCAATGTTCTGTTGATGGTGGGCGTCAACGGAACAGGCAAGACGACTACTGCCGGAAAGCTTTGCGCCAGATTCCATGCTGCGGGTCTTCGGGTTGTGCTTGGCGCCGCAGATACTTTCCGCGCAGCGGCCATCGAGCAATTGGCGCATTGGGGAGAACGCACCCAAACGCCGGTCATCGCCCATCAAGAAGGATCTGATCCTGCTGCTGTAGTATTCGACGCCATACATGCCGCCAAAGCCCGCAAGGCAGATGTATTGATACTGGATACAGCGGGTCGGCTGCATAATAAACAAAATTTAATGGATGAACTCGGGAAAATCCGCCGCATCATTCAGCGGGAAGCGCCAGAAGCTCATTGCGAGACCTTGTTGGTGATCGATGCAACTACCGGACAAAATGCGGTTGTGCAGGCACGGGTTTTCCGGGAGGTTTCCGAAGTAACCGGATTGGTTATTACCAAATTGGATGGAAATGCCAAAGGCGGTGTGGCCGTCGCAGTTGCTTACGAAACAAAAACGCCGATTTATCTTGCCGGATTAGGTGAAAGTTTACAGGACCTGACGGATTTTGATCCGGTTTCATTTGTGCATTCCCTATTGCCGGAAAATTAGAATAAAAAACAGGGCGATCAATATTATCTGTAAAGCTTAATAGCTTGACAGACAAGACCAAATCCGTTATGATTGCATCATGCGTGGATCGGAATTAATCATTTTATCTCATAATGATATTTGTTTGCTGTTGGATTTTTATGGACAGCTTTTGACTGCGCGTACACGCGAATTGATGGATATGCATTTTAGCGAAGATATGTCCTTATCTGAGATTGCTGAAAATTTAAGCATAACTCGCCAGGCAGTTCACGACCGGATTCAGCAGGGTGAACACAACCTGATGGATCTGGAAAATAGGCTGGGTTTGGCCCAGCGATATAAATTTCAAAAAAAATGCATCAACGAAGCTATCCTAGCCCTGGAAAACGGACAAGTTGATCAGGTCAAAGATCAATTGCTTAAATTGGATGGATTGCTTTGATGGAGGTTGTTAATGGCAGTATTTGATGGTTTATCAAGCAAACTGGCCGGCATCGCGGCAAAAATGCGCGGCAAAACCCGGGTCAGCGAGCAGGACATCAAAGAAATGATGCGGGAAATCCGTTTGGCATTGCTTGAAGCCGATGTCAATTATCAAGTTGTCAAAGATCTGATCGCTGAAATTTCAGAAAAAAGCAAAGGCAGCGACGTTCTGGAGAGTTTGACTCCAGGGCAGCAGATCGTCAAAATTGTTCATGAGTCATTGATTGACATCCTCGGCCAAACGGCCAGTAAATTGGCCGTTTCTCCGACCGGCTTCACCGTGTTCATGCTCTATGGTTTGCAAGGCGCCGGTAAAACGACCACTGCGGCAAAAATGGCTCTGCTGCTCAAAAAACGCGGCAAAAAGCCATTGTTGACATCTGTTGATGTTCATCGCCCGGCAGCAGCTCGCCAACTGGATATCCTGGCCAAACAAATTGATGTGCCCTGCTATATCAAACCAGAAGAGCAAGATGCCGTGAAAATCGCTGAACAAGCTGTTGACAGGGCGCGTTATTTGCTGTGCGACACCCTGATTGTCGATACGGCTGGCCGAATGACGATCGACAGCGCCATGATGGAAGAGCTTAAAGCCGTTGCCGATGTTGTTCACCCTACAGAAAAACTTTTGATCGTTGATGCCATGATCGGCCAGGAAGCGGTCAATGTTGCCTTGAGTTTTGACCAGCAAGTTGGTTTGGATGGATTCATTATGACCAAACTGGATGGCGATGCTCGTGGCGGTGCAGCCCTGTCGATCCGCCGGATGACAGGAAAACCCATCAAGTTGATTTGCGTCGGTGAAAAAACCGAGGACATTGAAGAATTTTATCCTGATCGCCTGGCGTCAAGAATCCTTGGCATGGGTGATGTTCTGACACTCATTGAAAAAGCTACGGCAGCGCTTGATGAAAAAAAGGCACTCGAATCGATCGAGAAATTGCGGAAAAATCAGTTTACGCTTGAGGATATGCTGTCGCAGTTTACTGAAGTAAAGAAAATGGGTTCGATTAAAGATGTGTTGGATTTATTGCCGGGAATGAAGGGCAAAAAAATCGACGCAGCGCAAATTGACGACAAAGCGCTTGATCGCAATGCGGCTATCATACGATCCATGACTCGCAAAGAACGACAGAATCCTGGGCTGCTCAATGCCAGCCGGAGAAAACGTATTGCCACGGGATCGGGCACGACAGTTCAGGATGTTAATCGGCTGATCAAACAATTCGAAGAAACGCAGAAGATGATGAAACAGTTCAGCAGCATGTCAAAGGCGATGGGGAAGGGCTTGGGCTTAGGCCGGCGCGGTTTCCCTTTTTAACCTGGCAGATAGATCAAATTTGATTAATTTTGGAGGAAACAAAAATGGCAGTAAAAATCAGACTCAAAAGAATTGGTGCAAAGAAAGCTCCGTTTTATCGGGTAGTTGTTGCAGATTCACGTTATCCGCGCGATGGCCGCTTCATCGAAGAGATTGGCACTTACAATCCGCTTAGCGATCCGGCAGAGGTTAAAATCGATTCCGAAGCTGCCCGCAAGTGGATGGCGAATGGTGCCCAGCCTACCGACACCGTTCGTTCATTGCTTAAAAAATCTGGTATCATTCAGTGACTAGGGAGGATTCGGCCATGAAGGAACTGCTTGCCGCCATCGTCCGGCCGCTGGTCAGCGATCCGGATGCTGTGGTTATTAACCAGTTTGATCAAGGTCATACAATCGTTCTGGAATTGAAAGTCGCACCAGATGACATGGGCAAAGTTATTGGCAAACAAGGCCGCAGAGCCCAGGCAATCCGGGCTATCGTCAAAGCCAGGGCTACCCGCCAGGGCAAGCGGGTCATGGTTGACATTGTCTGAGCAGGCTCCACAAGTCCCTATAGTTGCTAAAGCGGCACCCTTGCGTGAAATTTTTCACATAGGCCGTATTTTGCGTGCCCACGGATTGCGCGGCGAAGTCAAGGTTTTGTCGATGACTAGCAATCTGGACCGCTTTACTGACTTGAAAAAATGCCTGCTGTTTACACCGGACGAAAAACAATCCAGAGAAATTGTGCTGGAAAATGCCCGATATTCCCAGGACCAGGTTATTTTGAAAATATCCGGATGCGACGACCGAAATTCTGCCGAAGCTTTGCGTGGCTGTCTGCTTTCAGTCAAGCGCGAACAAGCAATCATTTTACCGCCGGACCATTGGTTTGTCTGTGATTTAATTGGCTGCGCCGTCTTTGATGAAACTGAGGGATTTTTGGGACTCTTGTCCGATATCTTGCAAAATGGCGCACAAGATGTTTACACCGTGCATCTGGATGGCCAGAAAGACCTGTTATTTCCTGCTGTGAAGAGTGTCTTGCAAAATGTTGACATTGTTGGCCGCCGCATGGACGTCCGATTGCCGAATGGACTTTATGAGGTTTATCGCGGAAGGAATACATAAGTATGCACATTTCCGTTTTAACCTTGTTTCCGGAATTAATTACCCAGGTGATTGGCAGCAGTATAACCGGGCGCGCATGGCAATCGGGCATATTCGAGCTTGAAACCATTCAAATCCGGGATTATGCAGTCAATCACTATGGCAAGGTCGACGATTATTGTTTTGGCGGCGGCACAGGCATGCTCATGATGGCTGAACCAGTCTGGAATGCTTGGCAAGCCGCCTGTTCCAATCCGGGGAAAAAGCGGCGAACCATCTATTTATCGCCAAGAGGCAAAGTCTTTGATCAAAAAATGGCCGCTGAACTTGCACAATATGACCATTTGATCTTATTATGCGGTCATTATGAAGGCATAGACCAACGTGTGCTTGATCAGATTGTCGATGAAGAAGTATCGATTGGCGATTATGTTCTAACAGGCGGAGAACTTGCTGCCTGCGTGATTCTGGATGCCATGCTCCGGTTGATACCGGGTGTGCTGCCCAATGAAGACGCCTATAGCCGCGAATCTCATATGAATGGCTTGTTGGAGTATCCACAATATACCAGGCCGGCCGTATGGCACGACCAAAATGTTCCTGATGTCATATTGTCAGGGCATCAGGCTAAAATTGAACGTTGGCAATTCATGGAATCTTTACGCGAAACGATGATGCGCCGGCCGGATTTATTGAAAGAACGCCAGTTAACATCCGAAGAATGGCTGGAGTTCATTCGCCATTGTCAGGAAAGATCCGGCAAATAGCGAAAAGTACAGCCAACCGGGTAATTAATTGATTGAAATGCCGGCAGACAGGCAACGCGGCCTGTTGCAATGTCCAGGCATCTCTGATATACTTCTAACGTTTATTACGGATGGTCCGCTGCCAGTTGCGTGCATGAACATATCTGACAAGAAGGGAGGAACGCAATATGGACTTAGTGAAAGTTGTTGAACAAGAACAGCTGAAGAATGCTTTTCCTGAAGTTGAAATTGGTGACTTTGTAAAAGTTCACTTGAAGATCAAGGAAGGCAACCGCGAACGCGTTCAGGTTTTTGAAGGCACTGTTATTGCCAGAAAAGGCGGCGGTTTATCAGAAACCATGACTGTTAGGCGCCTGTCATATGGTGTTGGTGTCGAACGTATTCTGCCTGTCCATTCACCGAAGATTGACAAGATTGAAATTGTTAGAAAAGGCTTGGTTCGGAGAGCCAAACTTTATTATCTGCGGGATCGGGTTGGCAAGGCTGCGAAAATCAAAGAAAAGCTTGCACACCGCAAAGCGTAATCAAAACCAAAAGGGACCTGATAAAAGGTCCCTTTTATTTTAAGACGAAATATAATAGAATTGAGTTTAATTCATTTGATTGATGTCGTGCCCGAATAATGCCGGCATATGCGGAAGGAGGGATTCAATTTGGACGTTAATTGGTTTCCAGGCCACATGGCAAAAACGCTGCGCGAACTAAAAGACCATTTGAAAATGGTTGATATGGTTATTGAAACCTGCGATGCCAGAATCCCTGAAAGCAGCCGCAATCCCGAGCTGCACCGTTTGCTGGGCCAAAAACCGCGGATTTTAATCCTCAACAAAGCGGATTTGGCTGATCCGGCTGTAACCAGCCGATGGATTTCCTGGTATAAACTAGCCGGCATAACAGCATTGGCCTGCGATAGTACTCGAAAGAGCGGTCTTACAGAGCTTTCCAAAGCGGCTCAGGCGATTAACCAGCCAAAAACCGATCGGGCGCTGGCAAAAGGCAGAATATTTCGTCCGGTGCGCATTTTGGTTGTCGGCATACCTAATACGGGAAAATCCACTTTAATCAATTCCTTATGCGGAAGGAAATTGGCCAAAACAGCCGATAAACCAGGCGTCACTCGCCAGACGTGCTGGATCAGATCCGGCGGCAAGCTGGAATTAATGGACTCTCCCGGCGTTCTCTGGCCAAAACTGGGCGATAGCATTAGCCAGCTGCGTCTAGCGGCTACTGGTGCGATTCGTGATGATTTGCTGCCTTTGGAAGAGATTGCCGCCGGTTGTCTGTCCCTTTTGGCAAAAACCTATCCGAAGTTGATTCAGGACCGATACCGTTTAGATGATCTGGCTCATTCCGGCGATCAACTGCTGCAACAGGCTGCTCGAATTCGCGGCTGTTTGCTGCCGGGCGGCAAATTGGACACCTTGCGTTTTTCCGTAATTTTTCTTGATGAATTGCGGGCGGGGAAGATCGGTCGGGTCAGTCTTGAACAACCGCCGCCAGTCAATTAAAATTGAAGTGATCATGCCGATGCAAAGGAGAAATCATCATGAAAGGCGACGCTGGACGGATCGAATTGCAAAAGCAGAAATATAGTGAAATGCTGACATATGAACGTTTAGGCCGAGAACAAGGCTACACGATGATTGCAGGCATCGATGAAGCCGGACGTGGCCCTTTGGCTGGGCCTGTGGTTGCAGCGGCTTGCTTGCTGGATCCGGGGCGTCCGATATTAGGCTTGAATGATTCAAAAAAGTTGACTCCGGCGGGACGGTCCCGTTTGTATCAGAAAATCCTGAGCGATGCGGTTGCCTGGCAAGTCGGATTAATCGAACCAGCCGTTATTGATGAAATCAACATCCTTCAGGCAACCTGCCAGGCTATGCGCCAGGCCGTTCATAATTTGCCTGTCCAGCCTGACTTGCTGCTGATCGACGCGGTGCGGCTGACTGGCGTTGCAGCGCCGGTATGGCCGATCATTCGTGGCGACGGACTTTCCGTTTCCATCGCTGCGGCATCCATTTTAGCCAAGGTCACGAGGGATTGCCTGATGGATGAATATGACAAACTGTACCCTGAATATGGTTTTGCCCAGCACAAAGGCTATGGGACACCGGCCCATTATGAGGCCTTGAAACGTTTCGGCCCTTGCCCGATTCATCGCAAAACGTTTTTGCGGTCGATTGCTGATTCCCTTGCCAATGTTGAGACGCCGCAAATTGCTCCTGCTTCGCATGACAGGCAGCTCAGCTTCTTTCAGGAAAACCAATAACATGAAAGGACAGGGCATCGATAAGGGACGTTTAGCCGAGACTGCCGTTGCAGATTACTTGCAGGAGCAAGGCTATCAGATTTGCGCCAGGAATTACCTTGTACCGCGTCTTGGGGAATTGGACCTGGTTGCCTGGCGTGACGGCCAACTGGCCATTGTCGAAGTCAAAGCGCGTTCCGATGCCAGTGCGTACGGTGGATTGCCTGAAACCATTACGCCAGGAAAAATCAAACGGATCCGGAGAGCTGCCTTATGTTTTTTAAAAGAAAAGCACATGATGAATATTGATGTGTCGATTCTTGCAGCGCTGGTGAAAATTGATAATATTGGCAAAGCTTTATCAATTGATATTGTGCCAGTCGAAAGTGTTTAATACATTGAAAATTAGGCTTTTTGCCAGCTTGTTTGTTTGATATTGCTATAATATAATTAGTGCATATTGTTGCTAACTATGCAAGGAGGATATATCATGCCGTCATATAAGACTTTTACCGCTCCGCAAATAGACCAGGAAATTGAATTGTTGGAAAAACGCCTGAATGATTTTTCCGAACGGAAGTTGAAGTTGAATATGACCAGGGGCAAACCTTGCAGCGAACAACTGAGCATTTCATCTGGATTGATGAACTGTTTGACTGAAGATGACTTTCGTGCGGAAGACGGGACAGATTGCCGGAATTATGGCGGATTGGAAGGATTGCCCGAAGCGAGACGGCTTTTTGCCAGCTTGTTGGACACTGACCTGGACAATGTCATGGTTATGGGCAATTCCAGCCTCAACCTCATGTACGATATGATTTCCCGGGCGATGCTGTTTGCCTTGCCAGGTGCAGAACAGCCCTGGTCAAAATTAGATAAGGTCCGTTTTCTGTGCCCGGTTCCGGGATACGACCGTCATTTTTTTGTCACGCAAGCCTTTGGCATCGAAATGATTCAAATTCCCATGACAAAGGACGGACCGGATATGGATCTGATCGAGTCGCTGGTTGCAGAAGACGCATCGATCAAGGGAATGTGGATAGTTCCGGTCTACAGCAATCCGGAAGGTATTACCTGTTCAGCAAAAACTTGCCGGCGCCTGGCTGAAATGAAAACTGCCGCATCTGATTTCAGGATATTCTGGGATAATGCCTATGTTGTGCATCATCTGGACTTTGACCACCCGGAAAGCACGCCTGATCTGTTAAAATTATGTCAGGAAGCAGGCAATCCTGACCGGGTGTTCGAATTTGCATCAACATCTAAAATCACCTGGGCCGGATCCGGCGTGGCCTGCCTGGCTGCAAGTAATGCTAATCTGGCCTATATTCGCAAACGCATGTCCATTCAGACAATCGGGCCAGATAAAGTCAATCAATTGCGCCATTGCCGGTTTTTACAAGACAAGGCCGGGGTCATGGCCATTATGAAACGCCATGCCGCAATTCTTAAACCCAAATTTGATCTGGTTGAAAAAATATTATTCAGGGAACTGGCCGATACCGGCATTTGTGAATGGAAAAAACCCAACGGCGGATATTTTGTCAGCATTTCAGTTTTTCCGGGCACTGCCGGCGAGGTTGTTCATATGGCCAAAAAATGCGGCGTTGAAGTCACTCCTGCTGGAAATCCGTTTCCCCATGGAATGGATCATCAAGATACCAATATTCGTCTGGCGCCTTCATTCCCACCTTTGCAGGAATTAGAAACGGCGTTGGAAGTCCTGTGCACATGCATTCGTTTAGCGGCCTTGCGCCAAATCAGAAAATCTATTTGAGGAAATTGATATGAAGGACATTTATGAAAGCCCATTGAATAGTCGTTATGCCAGTGATGCCATGCAGCAGCTTTTTTCCCCGGATCGAAAATTCAGAACCTGGCGAAAGCTTTGGATCGCTTTGGCTGAGACGGAAAAAGAACTCGGGTTGCCGATAACAGATGCTCAAATCGAAGAGCTGAAAGCCTATGCGGATGACATCAATTATGACGTAGCGGCCAGGGAAGAAGCTATTGTCCGGCATGATGTCATGGCCCATGTCCATGCTTACGGGGAGCAATGCCCGACTGCCAAAGGAATCATCCATCTGGGCGCTACTTCTTGTTATGTCGGCGACAACACTGATTTGATTTTAATGGCAGATGGTCTGCGTCTGATACGCAGTGAACTGCTTGCAGTCATTGCCAAGCTCTCGGAATTTGCCCGCCGATACAAAGACCTGCCTACGCTCGGCTTTACCCATTTTCAGCCTGCTCAGCCGGTTACGGTCGGCAAGCGCGCCACTTTATGGCTGCAAGACCTTCTCATGGATCTTTCGGACCTGGAGTATGTCCTTGGCAGCTTGAGCTTTTTAGGCAGCAAAGGAACAACAGGTACCCAAGCCAGTTTTTTGAATCTTTTTGATGGCGATCATGGCAAAGTTCGCGAACTCGATAAAAAAATTGCTGCCAAGATGGGCTTTTCAAGTGTTTATCCGGTTTCGGGCCAGACCTATTCCCGGAAAGTGGATAGCCGCGTTTTAAACGTGCTGGCAGGAATTGCCCAGAGTGCCCACAAATTCAGTAATGACATTCGCTTGCTGCAACACCTTAAAGAGGTCGAAGAACCTTTTGAAAAGGGGCAGATCGGTTCATCGGCCATGGCATATAAACGTAATCCGATGCGCAGTGAAAGAATTGCGGCGTTGGCACGCTATGTTTTGACAGCAGCGTTGAATCCTGCCATTACTGCGGCTGGCCAATGGTTTGAACGAACTCTTGACGATTCGGCCAATAAACGAATTGCGGTTCCAGAAGCCTTTTTGGCAACGGATGCCATTTTGCTGATCTATCAGAACATCAGCAGCAATCTGGTGGTCTATCCTGAAGTCATTCGCCGGCATCTGGCTGATGAACTGCCATTCATGGCTACAGAGAATATCCTGATGGCTGCAGTCAAGCGCGGTGGCGACCGCCAGGATCTGCACGAAAAAATTCGTCAGCATAGTCAGGCGGCCGGCAACCGTGTCAAAATGGAAGGCGCCGCTAACGATTTGCTGGAAAGAATTTCTACTGACCCGGCTTTTGGCCTTGACCAGAATGCCCTTGGCCAATTGCTGGATGCCAGCCTTTACATCGGGCGTTCCCCGCAGCAAGTCGAAGAATTCATACAAGGAGCGGTGGAACCAGTCTTGAAACGGTATGAACAAGAAAAAAACGATGTCATGCAGGCTGATTTGAAAGTCTAATTGCCATTTGAGCCATAGGTGGAACATTCTTCAATCCCTTGCGTCTAATTAACAGAAGATCATGCTAAATGATCATTGATAACGGAGGGATTATTATGAAACGCATATTGTTGCTGGCCTTAATTGTGGCAATATTTTTATCGGCTTGCAGCGGTTCGGTCGGGCAGACATCTCCATCGCTAAACATCAATCAGACCTATCAAACGACGCATGGCAATGGAATGGATCGCGCTTCTGATTACAGCGACCTGATTAAGCTTGTCCGCAAGGCACAAGCCAATATGAGCCAATATCCCGGGCGGATGTATATGACAGGGAAAAACAGTATGGCTGACGCTGCTCAGAACAGCTCGGAAACTGCATCTGGCGGTGTTGCGACGAACTATTCCCAGACCAATATCCAGGTTGAAGGAGTCGATGAGGCAGACATAATCAAGACCGACGGCCGCTATCTCTATCTTGTGGCCAACAATCGTCTTTATGTGGTTGATGCAATAGATCCTGCGGCATTGAAGGTATTGTCCACCCAAGAATTTATAGCCAGTCAGGAAACCGAAAAGGTTTCAACGGGAGAAAGTCCCGTCGAAATGTATCTGGATACCGACAATCAACGTTTGACCCTTATTGTCAATGGCTGGATTAATGAAAAAATCCAATCGGATACGACAGAAGGGACCAAAGCCCGAAGCGGCGAAGGCACTGCTTCAGCTGATCCTGGCACCGCTGCTGCCGCGCCTGACAGCACTGCCGTGGCCGATGCCCAAAAATCGCCTGAACTCTGGTATCCCTATTATAACAATAAGCAATACACCTCCACCCGGGTTTATGATCTGACCAATAAAGCAGATCCCAAATTGGTACGTCAATTTACCCAGGAAGGATATTACATTTCGTCCCGGAAAATTAATGAAGCTGTCTATGTTGTGACCAACCAATATCAGTACAGGATTTATTCTGATGATCAAACCGAACTTGAACCAGCTGAAATATTTCCGGCGACCAGCGAGGTAATCGGCGCAGTCGACACCAAAGACTGGGTAACGGTTCCTGCTGACAAGATAGCCATCTTGCCTGACGGCGACATCAGCAACCAGATGGTATTGTCGGCGGTTGATACGGTCAAAGATGACAGCAAGCCGGATATTCTCTCCATTCTTGGCTCTTCAGGATCCATCTATGCTTCGACCAGTTTTCTATATGTAGCTGCCTACAATTATCAATGGGACGGCAAGGAAACCTCGGCGCCGACTTATACGACCGACATCTATCGCTTCAAGCTTTTTGGCGCACAGATCAGCGAAGCAGGCAAGGGCTCGGTTCCTGGTAGCATTATCAATCAATTCAGCATGGATGAGCATGAGGGATATTTCCGGATTGCCACAACGACAGGCGAAATCTGGACGCCTGAAGGAACTTCAGTCGCCAAGAATAATGTCTATGTGCTTGATGCCGGCATGAAAGTGGTCGGCAAAGTGACTGGTCTGGCGCCTGGCGAATCGATCAAATCTGTCCGTTTTATAGGTTCGATGGTCTATGTTGTAACCTTTCGTAATGTCGATCCGCTTTTCGTCATCGACCTTTCCAAACCGACAGCTCCGAAAGTTCTTGGCCAGTTGAAAATACCCGGGTACAGCACCTATCTGCACCCTTATGCTGATGATATGCTGCTAGGCTTTGGCTATGACGTCAAAAACGAAGGCGACAATGCTTACAATATGGGATTGAAGGTTTCTTTGTTCGATATCTCGGATTTCAATAATCCCAAGGAGCTTTCAACCATCCTGTTGGGAGGCCGTGGTTCATTTGCCGAAATTCTATATAACCACAAAACCTTGGTCTTTTCTCTTGAAAAGAACCTGATTGCGTTCCCGGCAACATTAAATAAAACAATCACAAACAATCCGCTTGAATATGGACAGCCTGTCTTCCAGGGCCTTCTGGTTTTAAAGGTAAACGAGGGCAATCAACTGAATTTACGTGGACAGGTTACTCATTTTGATAAATTGATTGATCCGGACGGCAAACCGAAGACTTTAACCGAAGAGGAAATGCAAGCCTTTTACGGTTATGATTCTATTATTCGAGGAGCCTGGATCGGGAATATCCTCTTCACGTTCTCCGGCCGGCAGATCCGGTCGACCCGCCTTGATGACCTGAGTAAAATCGGTCAGGTTGAATTACCTGGATATCAGGATTATCAGAAATATAATAATGGCGTGGGAATAGCATCAGGCATAGCTGTTGACTAAGTTGTCATTGATTGAGGACCATCAGCAAGTTACAGCATTGATAAGCCCGAACAAAAAAGTTTGATCCCCATGAGAAGGAGTGGCTTTGGTAAACGCTGCTCCTTCTTAATTATGAGTTGACCTTAACAAATATTGGCAACCCGGTTTTATTTAGTTCATCTTCATGCTATGATGTAATGATGAGTCAGCACACAAGCTGATTTTTAAATGCTGAAAAATATATTTACCAGTCGAGCGAAAGAAAGGTGGAGTAATTGATGAAGTTGGATAAACGCAGTACCCAGCCCCTGTATGCTCAGCTAAAAGATTTATTGAATGAACGGATACAGCAGGGGGCTTATCAGGCCGGTCAACAGATTCCGTCGGAACTGGCTCTTTGCGAAGAACTGGATTTGAGCCGACCGACTGTTCGTCAGGCTATAGCCGAACTTGTAACCGAGGGTATCCTTGTTATTGTTAAAGGCAAAGGCACTTTTGTGGCGGCTGAACCCAATCGCATTGATCTCAAGGGATTTAACCCGTTCACTTTTTCCTTTCTGTCAGCACGAAACCTGGAAGGCTTTCTCGAGCTATCCATCTCAACTATTGAAGGCGATAGTGAGACTGATCGGATTTTTGGCGTTGCCGGTGGTGCGGGCCATCCTGGGTATTGGTCCATTCAGTGGCAGATTGCCAATGCCGGGCAAATTTTTGTGAGTTGCCAATCATTGATTCCGGTTTACATGTTTCCGGATTTGGGCCGGGACATGCAGCAGAATCGCCGGATGATCGATATTACCGCCAATAAATATGCCTACCTGCCGCAAAAGTCAACCTGCAGGATTATGGTCAGGCCTGCCGACAGCAAAGAGGCAAGGACCCTGGATATTTCCCGAAGCGCACCAGTCCTGGAAGCATTCAGTCGCCTTATCTCGCGCAGCGGCAATGTCTGCGAAACAGTCACAGCAGTTATGCGGGCTGATTTAGTTACGCTAGGACTCGATGCTGGAAGGAGTTGAACATTTAGTTGTCCATTTATCTTGATCATAGTGCCACAACCAGGCCATGGCCTGCTGTTGTTGAATTATTATCCGGCCAGTTGCTTGATGTTTATGCCAATCCATCGTCCTTGCATCGATTGGGCCAGTCTGCTGATAAGAACCTAAATGAAAGCCGGCAGAAAATAGCCGCAATTCTTGGATGCCAAAAGGAAGAGCTGATATTGACTTCCGGTGGAACAGAATCGATCAACCTGGCTATCAAAGGCTTTGTATCCGCTAACCCCCGCTTGGGCAAGCGGATAATAACCAGCTGCGGTGAACATGCGGCAACTTTGGAAACGACCAGATATTTAAGCCAGAATGGGTTTCAAGTCGATGAAATACCTTTGAAAAGTGACGGCAAGATTGATTTGGATGCACTTTCGAATGCTTTAAAAGATCCGGCAGCCCTGATCAGCCTGATTCATGTCAGCAACGAAAGTGGAGCGGTGAATCCGATTTCGGAAATTGTCCGATTGCGCAATCAACTTCAGCCGACGGCTGCCGTTCATCTTGATGCCGTACAAAGTTTAGGACGTCAAAGGGTTGATTTTCATCAGATGGGTGTCGATTTACTCTCGGGCAGCGGCCACAAAGTGGGTGCTCCCAAGGGGATTGGCTGGTTAATCGTTCGGCGGGGAATCAGATTGACTCCGCAAATTCATGGTGGCGGGCAACAACAAGGGTTGCGTTCCGGTACTGAAAATCCGCCGCTGGCAGCAGCCCTTGCGTTAGCAGTTGAATTAACTTCTCGTGAATTTCCTTTGAAAACGGCAAAGGTAGAAAGCTTAAATCAACTGTTTATTCGCAAACTGGATGACGCGAAAATTAATTATAGGTTGATATCACCGTCTGATGCCGTGCCGCAAATCCTGACGATAGCTTTTCCCGGGTTGCGCGGCGAGACCTTGCTGCATGCGCTGGAAGATCAATCCATCTACGTATCGACCGGATCAGCCTGCTCATCCAAAAAAGTGAAAGCCAACCTGGTTCTCAAAGCAATGGGGATTGCGGATAAAATAGCTTCCTGTTCGATTCGAATCAGTCTTGCTGCAACCAACACAGAAGACGAAATTCGCACGACAGTTCAAGTGATCACTGAAAGCTGCCGGCGCCTGGCCCGCTGACCGATTGCTGAAAAAGCAGGTTAGCGCTTGTCATGCTGGCAAAATACTAGGAGGATGCATGTCCAAACATCAAGATATCATACTGGCCAGAATCGGTGAAATTACACTGAAAGGCTTGAATCGAGGCAAATTTGAACACCGTCTGATCGAAAACCTTAGCCGGAGATTAAAAGCATTTGGTAAATTCAGCATTGAGCAAAGTCAGTCCCGGATCTGGATCGAACCAATCAGCACAAATGTTGAATTGCAGGTCATTTTGCAGCAGATTGCCAATATTTTCGGCATTGTCTCAGTCAGTCCGGTTTGGCGCTTTGATGGAGACATGGCGGATCTCGAAGCCCAGGCTGTGGCCTTCGCAGGGCAGCTCTTAATTGATGGGAAACCCAGAACTTTTAAAGTTGAAAGCAGACGTGGCGACAAACGGTTCCCGTTGCAGTCGCCAGAAATCAGCAGCCAACTTGGAGAAGTGCTCTTGCAGGCTTTCCCGGATTTGCTTCAGGTCAATGTTCATCAGCCTGATCTTACGATCTTTGCTGAAGTCCGCAACCACCTTTATCTTTACAGCCAGATTGTAAAAGGGCATAAAGGCCTGCCGGTCGGCACAAGCGGTCAAGGCATGCTTCTTTTGTCCGGCGGCATTGATAGTCCTGTTGCCGGGTACATGATGGCTTCGCGAGGCATGGAACTGCAAGCTGTTTATTTCCATGCCTATCCGTTCACGAGTGACCGTGCCAAGGAAAAAGTCATCGATCTGGCCAAACTGCTAACCCTGTATACGGGCCGGATCAAGCTTCATATTGTTGATTTTACAGACATCCAATTAACTTTGCGCGACAATTGCCCGGCCGACATGCTGACGATCGCCATGCGGCGCATGATGATGCGCATCGCCGACGGTTTAGCTGAAAAACAAGGCTGCAAGGCGCTGATCACTGGCGAAAGCCTTGGCCAGGTAGCCAGTCAGACGCTTGAAGCGCTTTGCACAACCGACAGTGTAGTCAATAGGCCGGTTTTCAGGCCCCTGATTGGCATAGACAAAGATGACACGATCACGATAGCAAGACGCATCGGCACTTTTGAAACTTCAATTCTGCCTTTTGAAGATTGCTGCACCGTTTTTGTTGCCAAGCATCCTAAAACACACCCATCGATGGCCGATGCGCAAAATGTCGAGGCGGCATTGGATATTGCAGCCTTAGTTGATGCTGGCCTCGGCCGGATTGAGGAGGTGCAGCTTTGAAAATTGGCAAATTGAGCAATGAAGAGCTTTCCCGGCTTGTTTTGAGCCGGCTGCCTGGGCAAGCAGATCCAGTGACCAGCGGTCCGGCCGTTGGACTGGATTGTGCGGTTATCCGTTTTGGCGATGGCCAGGTTGTCCTGACAACCGACCCGATCACGGGTGCGGCCAACGAAATCGGCCGCCTGGCAATCCATGTGTCCTGCAATGATATCGCTTCTTGCGGCATCCGCCCCAATGCTTTGCTGATGGCGCTAATTGCCCCGCCGCAAGCTAGTCCCGAAGATATCCAGATGATTGTCGACCAGGCTGCTTTCGAGGCCAATAAACTCAAAGTCAGCATTATCGGCGGACATACAGAGATAAGCGACGCAGTCAATCGCTTTGTCATAACAACAACTGCTTTGGGATTTGCGCCTTCAGGGAAAATCATTCTGGCTTCCGGCGGTAAACCTGACGATTCCATCGTCATGACCAAAAGTGCTGGCCTGGAAGGCACTGCCATTTTTGCCGCGGACCAGTCCGAGCAATTGGCTACTTGCCTTAGCAGCCAGGAATTGGCTTTCGCAAAAAATCTGATCAACCAAATCAGCGTGGTTGAAGAAGGCTGCTGTGGCGGTAGTTTTGGCGTTCACGCTATGCACGATGCAACTGAAGGCGGCATTTTGGGGGCTTGCTGGGAACTTGCCCAAGCGAGCGGACTTGGCGTCAGCATCAATGCTGATCTCATTCCAATCCATTCGCTAACCAAGAAAATCTGTGCCTGCCTGAAAGTCGATCCCTTGAGGCTTATAGCCAGCGGCAGCCTGATTATGGCTACCGATCGGCCGGAAGAACTGGTCAAGGAATTGGCAAAGATTCATATTGATGGAACGGTCATCGGCAAGCTGACAAATAATGCTGCCTGCAAACTTCAAACACAAGGACGGATCATCGATTTATGCCCGCCTGGTCCGGATGAACTTTACAAAATCAATTCATCCGTTAAAATAGATTAAGTATATGTATAATTAATCATGCAGGAATAAAACCTGCCCAAGGAGGACAAGTTCCAATGAGTTATTCAAATCTGGCCAAAACTGACCCTGAAATTTATGAGGCCATTCAACTTGAAATCAACCGCCAACGCAGCAAGATCGAATTAATCGCTTCCGAAAATTTTGTCAGCGAGGCGGTTCTTGAAGCTGTTGGTTCACCATTGACCAATAAATATGCTGAAGGCTATCCAGGCAAACGCTATTATGGCGGTTGCGAGTATGTCGATATCGCTGAAAATCTGGCTATCAGCCGTGCAAAACAATTATTTGGCGCTGAACATGTCAACGTTCAGCCTCATTCTGGCGCTCAAGCCAACACCGCTGTTTACTTTGCCATGCTGGAGCCGGGGGACACCATCCTGGGTCTTGATCTGGCTCATGGCGGACATCTGACCCACGGCATGAAAAAGAATGTTTCCGGCCGCACTTACCATGCGGTAGCCTATCAGGTCGAACCGGATACTTGTGTTTTGGATTATGATCATGTTTTGTCCGTTGCTCGTGAAGTAAAGCCCAAAATGATCGTGGCAGGCGCAAGCGCCTACCCAAGAACATTGGATTTTGCGCGTTTCAGAAAGATTGCCGATGAAGTCGGCGCTTACCTTTTTGTCGACATGGCGCATATTGCCGGCCTGGTTGCGGCTGGCCTTCATCCAAGCCCCTTTCCCTTTGCGGATTTTGTCACGACAACGACGCATAAAACATTGCGCGGCCCGCGTGGCGGCATGATTCTTTGTAAAGAACAATATGCCAAAGCCATTGATTCTGCTATTTTCCCAGGTCAGCAGGGTGGACCTCTGATGCATGTCATCGCTGGCAAGGCTGTTGCTTTCAAAGAAGCCCTTCAGCCTGATTTCAAAATATATCAGCAAAAAATTCTGGACAACGCCCAGGCTCTGGCTCAAGGTTTGATTAAACGCGGATTGAAACTGGTTTCCGGTGGAACTGACACCCATCTGATGCTGGTTGATCTTCGCGATACGGGGGTTACTGGCAAAACGATGCAATTGCGCCTGGATGAAGTCAATATTACCTGCAATAAGAACGGTATTCCCTATGATCCGGAAAAACCATTTGTTACCAGTGGTATCCGGCTTGGAACCCCTGCAGTTACAACCAGAGGGATGACCACTTCCGATATGGATCTGATTGCTAATTTGATTTATCTGGCACTGAATGATTTTGAAGCTTCCGGCGAGAAAATCAAAGCCCAAGTTGCCGAGTTGTGTGTCCGTTACCCGCTCTATCCATCGCTCTAAGCAGTTAAGGAGGAACGATCTTGGCAAAAGAAACCGGCAGACTGCAGCCGCTGGCCTATCGGATGGCCCCGCGGACTTTGGAGGAATTTGTCGGCCAGGAACATATCCTCGGCTCTGGGAAAATGTTGCGCCGAATGATCGAAGCGGACCGGCTCAGTTCAATTATTTTATTTGGGCCGCCTGGTACCGGCAAAACATCATTAGCCCGGGTAATTGCCGCAACAACACAGGTTGGGTATCAAAACCTGAATGCGGTGACGGCTGGAGTCTCTGACATCAAGCGGATTATTGCCGACACGCAAAACCCCTTGCTGAACCCATCCGGCCGCACCTTGCTTTTTGTTGATGAGATTCACCGCTTCAACAAAGCCCAGCAGGATGCATTACTGCCTCAGGTTGAGGACGGTACGCTTATTTTGATTGGAGCGACAACCGAAAATCCGTTTTTTGAGGTTAACAAAGCCTTAATATCACGCTCGACGGTTTTCCAGCTGCAACCGCTCGAAGAAAAATATATCAGGCAAATTTTAGAAATGGCCTTGACGGACAAAGAGCGCGGTTTAGGCGAATATCAGTTGGATATTGACGAACAAGCCATCAACATGATTGGCAATTTATCTAACGGAGATGCCCGAATCGGCTTGAATGCCTTGGAACTGGCAGCCGTTACAACACCTCCGGGAGCTGACGGGCGAATTCGAATCAATCAGGCTGTTTTGGAAGATTGCATGCAGAAGCGAAGCATTGCTTACGACCAAAACGGGGAAAGCCATTATGACAATATCAGCGCTTTTATCAAATCCATGCGGGGGAGTGACCCTGATGCGGCTGTTTTTTATTTGGCGCGGGCTTTGCATGGCGGTGAGGACATTGAATTCCTGGCCCGAAGGATTCTGATCTGCGCGGCGGAAGATGTGGGTCTGGCCAATCCCCAGCTATTGCCGGTGGCTATGGCCGCCTATCAGGGCATCATGTCTGTTGGCATGCCTGAAGCCAGGATTATACTGTCGGAAGCGGCCCTGGCTGTTGCAACCAGCCCTAAATCGAATTCTGCCTACAAAGCGATTGACAATGCTTTGCATGATATTGACAACCGGCGCACGGGCGAAGTCCCCATGCATCTGCGCAATGCACCGGTCAGCGGCATGTCCGGCCTGGGCTATGGCCAGGGGTATAAATACGCCCATGATTTTCCCGGCAATATTGTTGAACAGGAATATCTGCCGGAAGCCATTCGTGGTACGATCTACTACGAACCCGGCAGCAACGGGTATGAAACCAGGATCAAGGAATGGATCGACAAGAGGAGGAACAAATAATGTCCCAAAAACGATTTACGATCGGCTATGGTTCCGGAACCCGATCGTTTTGTCTGGACGAAGAAAATCTGCTTTTAGAAATGAAAGCTTACGAGCTTGATGCAGAAATCGATGAACAGGCAGAAATTCGCCGGGCCTTGCGCGAGCCGATCGGCAAGCCGGTGCTCGCTGATTGGCTGGTCCCTGGCGATACGGTCTGCATCATCACCAGTGATATCACCAGACCCTGTCCGTCGCCGGTCATTCTCCCGCCATTGATCAACGAATTGGAAGATGCAGGGATACGCCCGGAAGATATTACGATCGTTTTTGCCCTTGGCAGCCATCGCCGTCATACCGAAGAAGAAAAACGCCGCCTGGTCGGCGACGAAGTCTATTCCCGTGTCCATACAGTCGATAGTGATCCTGAAGATACACTCTATCTGGGAACAACCAGTTATGGCACCCCGGTCAATATCACTTCCAGTGTTGCCCAGGCAGACCGCCGGATTTGTGTTGGCAATATCGAATATCATTATTTTGCCGGCTATAGCGGCGGCGGAAAAGCAATCATGCCGGGCGTTTCCGATAGGACTGCAATCCAGGCCAATCATAGCCGAATGATCCGCCCGGATGCCAGGGCTGGAGCGATTGAGGACAATCCGCTGCGTCTCGATATTGAAGAAGCGGCGGATATTTGCGGCTGCGACTTCATTTTGAATGTTGTCCTTAACGAGGATAAAAAAATCGTCCGGGCTGTAGCGGGGGATCACCGTGAGGCACACCGGGCCGGATGCCGTTTTCTTGACCAGCTTTATAAGATTGATATTCCTTGCCTGGCTGATCTGGTCATTGCAACGCCGGGCGGCCTGCCCAAAGATATCAATCTATATCAAACCCAGAAGGCTCTCGACAATGCCAGGCATGCAGTCAAGCCGGGCGGCATCATTATTTTGGCCGGACAATGTTCAGAAGGATTTGGCGAACGGGTTTTTGAAGAGTGGTTGATTGAAGCCAAAAAGCCTGCTGATTTACTGGAAAGGGTAGGGCGTGAATTCCGGCTTGGCGGGCATAAAGCAGTCGCTATAGCCATGGTTCTGGCAAAGTCGGAAATCTACTTTGTATCGGATATGCCGGCTGAAGATGCTGCCCATACCTTCATGAAACCTTATCATGACCTTGATCAGGCTATCAAAGATGCGCTTGCCCGATTAGGACCAGATGCCAAAGTAATCATCATGCCGCATGCCGGTTCTACATTGCCATCTTTAATATCCTAGTAAAAAGCTATGAATATAACCGCTCAGGTAACACTGGTTACTACAGAGGGAACGCCATCAGTTTAGAGTATCCATGTAAACACTGCTGAAGGGGATGTCATCATGAGTCAAGAAAAAAGAATCTATTTAGATCATGCTGCGACTACGCCAGTCCGGCCGGAAGTTCTGGCGGATATGTTGCCTTGTTTTTCCAGCGTTTTTGGCAATCCGTCGTCATTTTACAAAGATGGCCGTGATGCCCGGCATGCTTTGGATGACGCCCGCTCGAGAATCGCCAAATGCATCAATGCCGAACCTTCGGAGATTTATTTTACGTCCTGCGGCACGGAATCGGACAACTGGGCGATAAAAGGCATAGCCTTGGCGTCCCAAAACAAAGGCAAACACATTATCACTTCAAAAATCGAGCACCATGCTGTCCTTCATTCCTGCCAAACCCTGGAAAAACAAGGGTATTCCATAACATACCTGGATGTTGATTCAAATGGGCTCGTCGATCCGGAAAATGTCCGTGCCGCTATAAAGCCGGATACGATTCTAGTCACGATTATGATGGCCAATAATGAAATCGGCACGATTCAGCCAATTGCCGAAATAGCGAAAATCTGTCAGGAAAAGAAAATCCCGTTTCACTCGGATGCTGTTCAGGCTGCCGGGGCGATACCCATTGATGTCAAAAAGCTGGGGGCGGACCTTTTGTCCTTTTCCGGCCATAAGCTTTACGCCCCCAAAGGCATTGGCGCCCTTTATATCAGAAAAGGAATTTCGATAGCGAATTTCATGGATGGTGGGGCGCAAGAGCGCAACCGCCGGGGCGGAACAGAGAATGTGCCGTCAATCGTCGGATTTGCCCGCGCTTATGAGCTGGCTGTTTCAGAAATGGCTGATAATAATGCCAGGCTGCTTTCCATGCGGGAAGCCCTGATAGAAGGTATCATCAAGAAGATTCCGCATGCGCGCCTAAATGGCCATAGGACCTTGAGGCTGCCCAACAATGTGAACTTTTCCTTTCAATATATTGAAGGGGAATCGATTTTACTGATGCTCGACCATTATGGTTATGAATGCTCAAGCGGCTCAGCCTGTACATCCGGTTCGCTGGATCCTTCACATGTGCTGCTGGCTATAGGCCTGCCTCATGAAATAGCGCACGGTTCGTTGCGGGTGAGTCTTGGCCATTCCAATACCCATGAAGATGTCAACAACCTGATTGATGATCTGGCTGTCATTGTGCAAAGGCTGCGCGACATGTCCCCCTTGTATGACGCCTATTTAAAAGAACAAAAACAGCTGGACAATAGTACCGGCTCTGGAAAGTGAGGCACTTTTAATGGAATACAGTGATAAAGTGATGGATCATTTCATGCACCCGAGGAATGTCGGCGAAATCGAGAATGCTGACGCCACCGGCATGGTCGGCAACCCCAAATGTGGGGATATCATGAAGGTTTATCTTAAAATCGAAAATGACATCATTGTTGATGCAAAATTCAAAACCTTTGGTTGTGGATCGGCAATTGCAACAAGCAGCATGGCTACCGAGATGATCAAGGGTAAATCGGTCGACGAAGCACTTTCTCTGACCAACAAGGCTGTTGCAGAGGCGCTCGACGGCCTGCCGCCAATCAAGATGCATTGTTCACTTTTAGCTGAACAAGCCGTCAAGGCAGCGCTGAAAGAGTACTTTGAGAAAACCGGACGACTTAACGACGAAAACCGTCATCTCTTCAGTATGCTTGATGAAGATGCCCATGATGCCCATTGAACCGAACCATTCTCCTGGTCGTATATTATTGGGAATGAGCGGCGGAGTGGATAGCTCCGTCTCTGCTTTTATCCTTAAAAAACAAGGCTATGAGGTCATCGGCCTTTCATTGCTGACGCATGACGCCGGTGTTGCCGGACTGTCTGATGCCAAGGCCATCTGCAGCCAATTAGGGATCGAGTGGTTGATGGTCGATGTCCGCAAAGAATTCCAACAAATTGTCATTAGTGATTTTATCGATAGCTATCTTCTTGGACGTACGCCCAATCCTTGCATTATCTGCAATCCGGCTATCAAGTTCGCCGCTTTATATCGGGAAGCTCAAAAGATGGATTGCTCACACGTTGCAACCGGGCATTATGCCAAAATCGAAAAGGTCACGGGAAGCGGGCGCTTTGCCTTGGCCAAGACTGAGGCTGGCCTGAAAGACCAGACTTATTTCATGTACCGATTGTCTCAGGAACAGCTAAGCCGCCTCATATTCCCCCTGTCCGGGATGGACAAGGAACAAGTCAGGCTGATTGCCGCCCAAGCAGGATTACGAATTCAAGATGGCTCACGAATAGCTGAAAAGCCGGATAGTCAAGATAATTGTTTTATTCCATCCGGCGATTATGCCAATTTTATTCAAAATGATCCCAAGGTTCGCAATAATGAATCACTTTTGGACTTAACCAGGCCTGGAACGGTTGTCGATCAAAATGGCCGACCGATTGGGACGCATCGAGGCCTGATTCATTATACGGTTGGCCAGCGGAAAGGCTTTCAGGTGAAAACGACTGAACGACTGTTTGTGGTTGGCAAAATACCTTCGACCAATAGTCTGGTTGTAGGACCCTTTGATCAAGTCTTGCGCAGCGAAATCAAAGTGATCAAGCCTGTTTATTCCGGCTTGGCCGCAATTGGGCCGGGAGAAAGCCTGGAAGCTCGGATCCGCAATTCCGCCAGAGAAGTTCCCTGCAAGGTTTATCCAATGGCAGATGATTGCCTGAAAGCCATATTTGAACAACCGGTCGCCGCGCCCGCGCCAGGGCAGTCCTGCGTATTTTATCGTGATGGACTGATTATGGCTGGCGGCTTTATTGACGACTATTAGATCGATGTAAAAACCGGCTGCCGCTTTTCAAAATGGACCAGCTGATTTATCCCCAAGGTCTTAAGCCATCCGGCTGTTTCATTGATTAAGTTGCCGGCTTCTTGCGGATTGTGGGCATCGCTTCCCAGGCTGACCAAATTTCCGCCTAATGACAGGTAGCGCTTGATAATGGCAGGATCTGGCCAGGCATCCTCGACCGGGTAACCGGCCTTGCGAAGCTTGATGGTCGTTCGAGTGTTGATTTCCAGCGATTTGCCAAGATCAACCAGGGTGACAAGCAATTCATCAAAAGCATCCGGCATTTCTGAATAACGCATCTTGCGATCCGGATAATGAGAATAGCGGGCGATATAATCATAATGCCCCAGAATGTCAAAATCAGGGCAATTGCGGGCCATTTGGGCCAGCGTTTTCAAATATTTGCTGTACACTTCTATTTTGCCAGGGTGATAGAAGCTTGCATCCGTAAAAGGATCTTCACCGTTTAAAATATGCAGCGACAAGATGATGGAATCAAAAGGATAGGACTGGACAATTTGGGCAAAATGATCTGCAAGGTGGGGCAGATAGCCAAGCTCAACACCAAGGAACAATTTGGCTGCGTTGTTTTGGCGGGATTCTTTGATTGGCAAAAGCCGCTCAAAATACTCATCAAGATCAAAAATATCTTCCCGGCCTTCATCATAATAAACATCTTTTTCGTAATGTTCAGTGGTGCAGACGCCGGCAAGACCGGCTTTGTCAGCTTGTGCGAGCAGCTGCCAGATGGTTTGACTGGCATCATTGGAAAACGGGGTCTGGTGGGTATGGGAATCAATAAACATGCAAAACCTCAACATGGAACATATTTCAAAAATAGATTATAATACAAAAGGCCATATAGGGCAAAATTTAAACAAACATTGCTTTTTTTAGGAGGCAAGTTATGACGGTAAAATCCAGTCAATCAAAAAAAGAACCTGAGAAAAAATCAGGTGGCAAAGCTGAGGAGATCAAAGCGCTGAAGAAAAAACTTCTGGCTGAATATCCGAATATCTGGGACAGCGCAAGCAAGGACGATTATGAATTTGCTTTTGCTTTTGCAGAAGAATATAAACAATTCATTAATCTTGGCAAAACAGAACGGGAATTTGTCACGGTGGCTGTCGAAACTTTGGAAAGTTTGGGCTACGTGCCCTTGGGTTCGGCCAGCCAGCTTTCACCCGGCGACAAAGTTTATAAATCAATCCATGGCAAAGGGTTGATTGCCGCTGTGATCGGCCGTGAATCGGCCGATTCCGGCTTTAACCTGGTTGGCGCCCATATTGATTCGCCCCGCCTGGATCTTAAGCCGAATCCAATTTATGAAGACAGCGATCTGGTTCTTCTAAAAACCCATTATTACGGCGGCATCAAAAAATATCAGTGGGCAGCAATTCCTTTAGCATTGCACGGTTTGATCTTTCGTGAGGATGGTTCTCCGTTAACGCTAAGCATCGGCGAGTCTTTGGAAGATCCGGTCTTTACGATCACTGATCTGCTGCCGCATCTGGGTTCAGAACAGATGAGCCGCAAGGCGACTGAACTGATCAAAGCTGAAGACTTGAATGTATTAATCGCCGGATTGCCCTATCCAGATCCTGATACTGCTGGCCGCTTTAAATTAGGGCTATTGCAGTTGATTAACGAGCGATATGGTTTGGTCGAAAAAGATTTTGCCAGCGCTGAAATCGAAATCGTGCCAGCTGGTTTTGCACGCGATGTCGGCCTGGACCGCAGCTTCATCGGCGCTTACGGCCAGGATGACAGGGTTTGTGCATTTCCGGCGCTGGCAGCCTTGACCAGCCTGGAAAAACCAAATAAGACTGCCATTTGTCTTCTTTTTGACAAAGAAGAAATTGGCAGCGATGGCAATACCGGCGCACAGTCAAAGGCTTACGAGTATGCACTATATGAAATATTCTGCCGCTGCCTGCCCGGAGCAAACCAGCTTTTATATCAGCAGATGCTGGAAAATTGCCAATTATTGTCCGCTGACGTTACAAATGCTTACGATCCGACCTTTTCATCGGTTTCAGACAGCCGCAACAACAGCTACCTTGGCCGTGGAATCTGTTTGGTGAAATATGTCGGCGCTCGCGGCAAAAATGGCACAAGTGATGCCAATGGCGAATTTTTTGCCCGGATCATCCGGGTATTCAATGAAAATAAAATCCCCTGGCAAACTGGCGAAATGGGCAAAGTAGACGCTGGCGGCGGCGGAACCGTTGCCAAATTCCTGGCAAATCTTGGCATGAATGTCATTGACTGCGGCGTACCGGTATTGTCCATGCATTCGCCTTTTGAAGTCGCCAGTAAAATTGACCTTTATTTTTCCTATCTGGCTTACAAGACCTTTTTAGAAAAAATCTGATGAATGGGCCAGATGCAACCAATCTGCGGGAAAAAGCATGCACCTTGTGCCCCCGCCGATGCCGACAGAACCGCACCAGCACGGAACCGGGCTGGTGCGGTTCTTCTGAACCCCAAAACTATTTTCGAGTTGCCCGATTGATGGCGCATCACTGGGAAGAACCGGCTATCAGCGGTAAAAATGGTTCAGGAACGATCTTTTTCAGCGGCTGCAATCTTGGCTGCTGCTTCTGCCAAAATGCAAGTATCAGCCAGAAAGGGCAGGGAACCTTGCTCAGCCGGCAACAATTAATCGAGGCCATCCTCAAGCTCGTCAAACGTGGTGTGCATAACATCAACCTTGTGACTGCCAGCCATTATGCCGACCGCATTCCGGGGCTGATTCAACTGTTGCGCCAGGATTGCAGTCTGCCGGTTGTCTGGAACAGCAGCGCCTATGAAACAGTCAATAGCTTACGGCAATTATCCGGCTGCATCGATATTTATTTGCCGGATATAAAGTATTATGATTCGAAATTATCTGCCGATCTTGCCAACGCTTCTGATTATTTTGAAGTTGCCGGGAAGGCAATTCAAGAAATGTATCGTCAAAAACCCCAAACCCTATTGACGGAAGAGGGCGTCATGAAAAGCGGCTTGATCATCCGCCATTTGGTTCTGCCCGGACAATGGCGGGATTCTTGCCGGATTTTGGATTATCTGGCTGCCAATTTGCCCCAAGACATCCCGTTATCCCTAATGTGCCAGTATACGCCGCAACAAATCCTTCCAATGCCGGAAAGATACCCGGAACTTAACCGCCGGCTTACAACCTTCGAATACAAAAAAGTATTGGATCATGCGCTTGAACTTGGCTTTTGCAACATACTGGGCCAGCGGCGGAATGCTGCCGATTCGATTTACACACCTGATTTTTCATCGCTTTGGGGTGCGGATGTTTGACGATGTTTTTTCAGGCGGATTTGATTCAGCGGATTTTGATTGACAGCATGATGCAGCCCTTCATGATCGACGTGAGTATAGATCTCAGTTGTAGAAATGCTGACATGGCCAAGTATTTCCTGAAGGGCCCTGATGTCGACCTTTCCGTATTTATACATTAATGTGGCTGCGGTATGCCGCAATTTGTGAACTGAATACCGCTTCGGATCCAGTCCGGCAGCTGCAACATATTTTTTAATTAAATACTGAACAGTCTTTGGGCTGATTCTTTTTCCAAGCCGGCTGATGAATAAGGCTTCAGGATTTTTCAAATTGGATTTTGGCCGGTCATCGAGATATTGCTTGAGTGCATCTATACAGGCAGCATTCAGATAGGCTGTACGTTCTTTGCCGCCTTTTCCCAAAACAATCAAGGTATCTTCATGAATATTGCCAATATTGATACTGCAGAGCTCTGACAAGCGCAGACCACAGTTAAGGAAAAAGGTCAAAATGCAATAATCGCGCGAGCTCCATTGATAATCCTCTTCGGCTGCGGCTTCCAGAAGCTTTTGGCTTTCATCCAAAGAAAGGTGACGGGGAAGCCGCTTTAAGAGCTTAGGCGTTTCCAGTTCTGCTGCAACATTGATTTCACAAACAAAAGCCTTGTTTTTCAGATAGGCGAAAAATGACCGTAAAGCGGCAATTTTGCGCGCCCTGGTTGCCGGACTGTTTTGCCGTTCCTGACTTAACCAGGTGATATAGGCATAAAAATCAGTCAATTTAATTGACCGCAAATAGGCATCATCAATTTGACTGATCTGGATTTTCTCAAACGGCAGATCAGCGGGCACATCGCCGCGCCGACGCAGTAAAAAACGGAAAAAAAGAATCAGATCATAGCGGTATTCACGGATAGTCAATGGAGAACGGGATTTTATGGCTTGAAAATAGCCCAGAAATCGCTCCAGCCAATCAAAATTTTCAATTTCTTGCATGGTTTGGTACCTCCGTACCTTGATCTGCACGTTCATTCCATTATATCCTTATAGTATAATGGACGTAAAGTCATTGAATTCTTTTCGAACATATGATAGAATTCACGGTACATGAACAAATGTCCGCGTGTAACGGACATGGTAAGGATAGGTGATAGGATATGAATCAGAAATTGCGTGTTGGTGTGATTGGTGGTACAGGGTATGTTGGGCAACGTTTTCTAAGCATCCTGGCTGACCATCCCTGGTTTGAAGTTGTTGCAGTTGCGGCTTCACCACGTTCTGCCGGCAAAGCCTATGAAGAGGCAGTGGCAGGCCGTTGGAAAATCGACCGCCCAATGCCGGAGTCGATCCGGAAAATCATTGTTGACTCGACCGATAATCTTGAAACGCTCTGCGATAAAGTTGACTTTGTTTTTTGTGCGGTCGATATGAAAAAAGATGAAATTCGGGCACTTGAAGAAAAAATTGCTTGTTTGGAAACTCCGGTCATTTCCAATAATTCTGCTCATCGCTGGACCCCGGATGTACCCGTTATCATTCCGGAAATCAATCCCGACCATGCCGCCTTGATCGACGGTCAGCGCAGGCGTTTGGGAACAAGGCGCGGATTCATTGCAGCTAAGCCGAATTGCTCGATTCAAAGCTATGTGCCCGCTCTGACGCCTTTACTTGAGTTTGGCCTGGAACAGATCAGCGTATGCACTTACCAGGCGATTTCCGGAGCTGGCAAGACATTTGCCGATTGGCCGGAAATGCAGGGGAATCTAATCCCCTATATCGGCGGTGAAGAAGAAAAAAGCGAACAGGAACCTCTGAAAATATGGGGGGAACTGGCTTCGGATCATATCATTTTACCAAAACGTCCGGTCATTTCAGCGCAATGCTATCGCGTCGCTGTTCAAGAAGGACACACTGCGGCCGTTTCGGTCAAGTTTGCCAAAAAACCATCCATTGACGAAATCCTGGCCCTCTGGGCAAACTTTGCCGGCATTCCTCAGAAAGCCGGCTTGCCGACTGCACCTCAGCCATTTTTACAATATCTTGAAGAAAGCAACCGGCCGCAACCCCGGCTTGACAGCATGGCTGGCGGCGGTATGGCTGTCACACTTGGACGATTGCGTGAAGATAGCATCTTTGATTACAAGTTCGCCTGCCTCTCGCACAATACTTTGCGCGGCGCTGCCGGCGGCGCTGTGCTGACGGCTGAACTGCTGGCCCATCTTGGCTATCTGACGGCAAAATGAACATTTTTCATAATAAATAATGATTCGGCAAAGAAAGAGGCTATATGATCACAATCAAAGACATTGCTGAAAAAGCTGGCGTATCCTATGCGACTGTATCTCGTGCTTTGAATGGCAGGGCGGATGTCAGTGAAGTCACCCGCAGCCGGATTTTCGAGTTAGCCCAGGTAATGGGTTACCAACCCAATGCGATTGCCAGAAGCCTGGTTAAGAAAAAATCGCATATCATCGCTTTGATTGTACCCGATGTCTCCAATCCGTTTTTTGCCGATATCACCATGGCTGTCAATGCTGCGGCTGAAAAGGCCGGCTACACGACGATGGTCTGCAATACCGGATGGGATCCGGTCAAAGAACAGGAAAAATTGCGGATCATGGTCGAACAGCGGGTTGATGGAATCATCCTTAAACCGACCGCCTTTATCCGCCCTGGTGCGCTTGAGGCTCTCAATGTGCCGGTTGTGCTGTTCTGGCATGCCATGCCTGACGAACTTAGCTACATCGAAGTCGATCATGAAACCGGAAGCCGTATGGCGGTGCGCCATTTGATCGAACGGGGCTACCGGCATATCGCCTATATTGGCGGAAAGGAGACTTCACCGTCAAACCAGATTCGTCTTTTAGCTTATCAGCAGACTTTGCAGGAAGCCGGCCTGACAGTCGATTCCCAATTAATCAGTTATGGCGGGTTCCGTCAGGAAAGCGGCTATCAGCGGATTGCCGAGCTGTTTAAGCTTCCGGAACCGCCGGATGCCGCTTTTTGCGGCAATGATATCATTGCCATGGGCGTCCTTCAGTATGCTCGTGATCAAGGCCTGCAAGTTCCGGACGATTTTGGCATTATCGGTTTTGACGACATTTCCTATGCCTCATTGCCGCTGATCAATTTAAGCAGCGTTTCCCAGCCGAGGAATAAATTGGGCGAACAAGCATTGCAGGCATTGCTGCGGGAAATAGAAATATTCCCCAATCGGGCAAAACAACATATACTTGTCGAACCTGAGTTGCAAATCAGGGCAACAACCTGAAAAGATCAAAATGTATGCTAAAATAAATTGTTCGTCATAAAACGTTAAGATTTATGCCTGATTTATCCATAATAGATCAATTGAGTTGACGACTATTGGGAAACTATGTTAAATTATATTCAAAGAACCTCGAAAAATGAATATGACCGCACGTTGATAGGGAACAGTAAGATATCCAAGGCTTTCAGAGAACCGTTGGCTGGTGTGAAACGGTGACCGCAAATATCTGAACTCACCCTGGAGTGTATGTCGCAGAAATTTTAGATAAAGAGTAAGCGATTTCGGCAGTCGACCGTTATAGCGACAGGATATCGGTTTTCAACCTGTATCTGTTGAGTGCACTTCCTTTGATGGAAGTGAAGAAGAGTGGTACCGCGGAAGCATTTATGCCTTTCGTCTCTGAAGAGAGACGAAAGGTTTTTTTGTACCCAAAGGAGGGCATATGATGAAAAATTTTGACAAATACAAGCCATATCCGACCATAACCCTGCCGGATCGCCAATGGCCGAACCGTGTTCAGAAAAAAGCGCCGGAATGGTGCAGCGTTGATTTGCGCGATGGCAATCAAGCTTTGGAAATCCCCATGAACCTCGATCAAAAGCTCCGGTTTTTTCAGAAGCTAATTGAAATCGGTTTTAAAACGATTGAAATCGGTTTTCCAGCAGCCTCGGACACGGAATATGCCTTTACCCGCTATCTGATCGAACATGATTTGATTCCGGACGATGTGATGATTCAGGTCCTGACTCAATCACGGCAACATATCATCGAAAAGACGTTCGAGGCCTTGCGAGGCTGTAAAAATGCGGTGGTGCATCTTTACAATTCAACATCGACTTTGCAGCGCGATGTCGTATTCCGGATGAATAAGACCCAATGTGTCGACTTAGCCGTCTTTGGCGCCAAATTAATCAAGGAAAGCGCTGCACGGGACACCTTTGGCACCAATTTTATTTTTGAATATTCGCCGGAAAGCTTTACCGGAACCGAAATGGATTTTGCTGTGGAGATTTGTGACGCTGTTTGTGCCGTATGGGAGCCAACATCAACAAAGAAAGTGATCATCAATTTGCCGGCAACTGTTGAAATGTCCTCACCCAATGTTTATGCTGATCAAATTGAGTATTTCTGCCGCCACACGCACTTCCGGGATTCAATGATCATTAGCTTGCATCCTCATAATGACCGTGGAACTGCCGTTGCAGCCACTGAATTAGGTCTTTTGGCCGGCGCGGACCGTGTTGAGGGAACCTTGTTTGGCAATGGAGAACGAACCGGCAATGTTGACATTATTTCGCTTGCCATGAATCTGTTTTCTCAAGGCATTGATCCCGAGCTGGATTTTTCAGAAATCAACAACTTAATCGACATTTACGAAGAGACTACACGCCTTTCGGTTCCACCACGTCATCCCTATGCCGGGAAACTGGTTTATACTGCATTTTCCGGTTCTCATCAGGATGCGATCAATAAAGGCCTGGCTGCTATGAAAAATCATCCGGAGCACTGGGAAGTTCCTTATTTGCCGATTGATCCCAAAGATGTCGGGCGCTCGTACGATCCCATTATCCGTATTAACAGCCAGTCGGGCAAAGGCGGCGTGGCCTATGTTCTCGAACAGTATTTCGGCCTCTATCTGCCCAAGCAAGTTCAGCAAGCGTTCAGCCAGATCGTTACCAAAGTATCTGATCAGCGGCACAGCGATTTGCAGCCGGAAGAGATTTACAATTTGTTCAATGAAACATATGTCAACCGGATGGAACCGTTGTCATTAAAAACTTATCGTGAGTCCATGATCGATGATCAGCATGTGGAAATGACTGCAACAATCATCGACCGTGGCGAAGAAAAATCAATCAGCGGTTCCGGCAACGGTTTGATGGATGCATTTTGCCAGGCTTTGCGGAATTATCTGCAAAGTAAAATTGAAATTACCGCCTATCATGAACATGCATTGGAGCGTGGTTCGACCTCGCAGGCCATAACCTATGTGCAAATTCAAAACGGCGGCAATCGTCTCTATATTGGTGCAGGTATCAGCAGCAGCATCAGCAAATCATCTTTGCGGGCTGTAATCAGCGCAGTCAATCAAATGCTCCTGATGCCCAAAGCTTGATGCTCTTTTAGGCAATGATATAATGAATCTAGTCAGGTCATCAATCGGTCACTATCCGAATCCGACCGAGGTGTTAAATGTTGGATCTGGACTTGATTTTATTGCGAATGTTGCTGACCAGCTTACTGGTCAGCCTTTTGCTGTCATGTTTTTTACTCTTTAGATTAATAATGCCACATTGGTTCAGCGGTCGGATGCGTCGGCTGACGTGGCTGCTGCTGTTTGTTTTGTCATTATTCATATTTCCCTGGCCAACGAGGCAAATAGTGCCTGTTGAAACACCAGATTGGGTCTATAGCTGGCGATTGCCGGATCCGGCAATCCCTGATTTGGGCTATTTGATATCTGAACCCAAAATCGTGGCGGCTACTGGAGAGGATGGGCAGCAATCGGATATATCCCAAAGCGACGAACCAGAAGTTCCCCAAAACAATTTTTCGCATAGGTTGCTTGATATTTTGCCAATCTGGCGCGGCATTTATCTGATTGGATTCATACTGGTTAGCGTAATTTCGCTGCTTATTGGCTGTGACCGATGTTATCGGCGCTATATCATGATTAAAATAGCCAATAGAATTGGCAACCAGACAAAAACCACCGCCGTTAGCCTTGACCGTGAAGCCTGGCAAGAAGAAATCGCCATATTGCGCGATCAAACCAGGATTTATAGACATGCGGATGTTGTGTTGTCTGATACTGATCCAAATGAATTTTTGACCTTGCTGATTAACTGGAAAAAACATCAGATTGCAGTGCCGGCCGGCCATCCGGGGCTGATAACACCGAAAAAACGTCGAGATCTTCTTATGCTGGCGATTGACCGCAGCATCCATCCTGATTGCGGGATCCTATTGATCCTTTTTCTTTTAAGAAGCCTTTTATGGTTCAATCCTATTTGGTGGCTTATTCGTCCAATCTTAAATGACGATCTTCAAATGGCCAGGTATGAGCGTATGGGAAAAAGAATTAAACAGGTTGCCTCTGCTGATGCCAAAACAATTTCTATCAGTAAATTATGGCATGTAACAGCAAGCTTAGTCTATGCGACTGCATTTGTATCCTGCTTAATTATAATATATTGGCAGATGCCGCGCATCTTATTGCCAGACATTAAATCGAAGATGAAAAATGGCGAAAATGAAGATTATGGGTTAATAGTTAAAACAGCCGCTTCTGGTGTCAACAGCAATTGCTTCGCCGATCAAATTCTTGTCGACCAGCACCATTTGATTGTCAAGGGAGGGGAGGCGTTTTTCATTCAAGCTATCGATCAGCAAGGACAATTGATATGGCAGTCGAATGTTACTGATTTAATTGCGGAACAGCTGGCCATCAAAGAAATTCTATATTTTGCGATCAGTGGTTCTTGCCATCTTGATGATGGGCGCTGGGCGTTATCCGCAAACATTATGACTGAAAAAGGCGATAAAATTCTATATATTCAACTAACTGCAGACGGAAAACTAATCCGTTTGCAAGTCTTGAATCAGTCAATAAATAAAATCGCAAACCTGATAAACGGCCAATATTATGAAAATATGAATATCGTGATATTTGATGATGGTGGTTGGTTGGCATCAGCATTGATTAGCAATGCTGAAGATTCCGGGAATTACCATTATCAACTATACCGATTTTCAGAAGATGGCCAGGTCATTTGGCAAAAAGTTGCCGATGATATTCAATGGAAAAATTTGCAGCTGGGGATATTCGAACAATCTGGTTATCATCATATTCGCACCATTAATCAAATGATGACAACCAATGATTCTGGTTTTTATTTATTGATTAGTGAAACAGTTTACTCCCGACAATCAAATCCAGATGAACAACCATTTTCACAGAAAATTTCGGATCAGGTAATTCGGTTTTCTGCAAATGGGCAATTACTATGGTCTCGCAGAATATCAGGTCAGGAAAGAATATTCAAGGCCCTAAAGGCTTCTGTTGCAGAAGATAATCGATTGTATCTGGCGGGTTTAGAAACTTGGCGCACGCCAAGTTTCTTATTACCATCGATATATTCAGAATCCGATCAAACCGGTGACTATCAAGAGCTATATAGCCAAGCGAGAATCGTCTCTGTTCAACCAGATGGCACAATTGCCTGGGGTAAATCTTTTTATGGTCTGGCAGGTTCATTTTGTCAGGATTTGTTGGTTCAGCCCAATTTATTAACCATACTTTCCTCCCAAAATCACCCGCCAAATCAAACAACTAATGAAATCACGACAACACGAACCATTATTCAAATGGATTTTGAGGGAAAGCAGTTAGGGCGGCTGGCATTAAAAGAAATCTCGCCGTCCAATAATTACGCACTAATAATTGTTCAGGCTGGACAAATAATGATACCTGATCAATAATATGACCATATGGAATCCTAAACGAACATATGTGCTGGAGGAGCAAAAATGATCGGTGCACAAAAACCTGATTCAGGAAAAATCATTTACCGCAGAGCCGAAATTGCCGATAGTTCCGATATTCGGGAGATCTTGAAATATTATATTGATAATACCTTTGCAAGTTGGCGGTATCAAGTAATGGATCGATCGGTATTTGAAAGTTGGATAGTTAATCACAAAACTCCCCAAAGGCCATTTTGGGTCGCGGAGTTTGAAAATAGAATTATTGGCTATAGTTGTTTATCTGATTTTAGGAATGGCGAAGGATATTGGCCTTGTGCAGAAGATTCAGTCTATGTTCGTCCAGAATTCAACGGACAAGGCATTGGCAGAAAATTGATGGAGTTAATCATTCAAGATGGCCAAACGAGTGGTTTAAAGGCTATCATCGCAGGAATCGATGCAGATAATGACAGTAGTATCAGATTTCATAAACACTATGGCTTTTATGAGTGTGGATTGTTAAAAAATATTGGTTGGAAAGATCAACGTTGGCTAAGTTTGGTCTTCATGCAATTAGATCTAAAGTAAATGGCTGTTCCCATAATTGGCTGCATTTGACCAACGAAGCCAATTATGACAATAAATGCGTTTCAACCTCTTCTGTATTATATAAAATAATAATTTTGTCTAATACGATATCTGCAATTTTACCCTTTCTTTTCACTCGAAGACTAATCAGTGGTATTGATTGTAGATAAGTTATCGGACGTAGTTGGCAAAGATGTGCCGACCACAGTAGCTGTGCTGTTTTGAGTTAAATCTGAAAGGTCTTCTATGCCAATGATCCGATACCATTCTGTTAAATCCCTGACAGGATTGTAGAGATTAAAAATCAAAATCAAAAGTAAAATAAATACGATACCAATCAGCAAACGACGTAAGAATCTTTGTTGCCGTTCAGATTGACGCTTGCGGTTGATTTTGGCGACGGTGGTATATCCTTTCAAACGGTAAACCCGTTGCTTGCTGTGACGCCTTATTTTGCCAACCGGTTTGCGCGGCCGCGGCGATAAGGGATTTGCCGGACGAATATCCTGATTGGAAGGCGCACCTTGATCCGGATCAGTTTGCGGATGAGTCCCTGCAATTTGATGATACTTTTGTTTGATAAAGCGTAATCCTGCCTCAATCTTGTTTTGCAGGATTTGGCCAATCTCGCTGATTATACCCATCACGCAAAATTTCGTCCTTTCAATAAAAAATAGTCATTAGTGATTATAGCTTATACACTGAATAATTTCACCTTTTTTATTATTTGCATTTGTTTTTTGTGACTTGAGCGAATTAAGAACCAAATGGGATCGGTCAGAGCGAACAAAAGTTTGACAAGAGAACATCATTTTGTTAAGATAAAAACAGTACCATCTGCTGGAGGTGCCTTTCATGTCAACATACCGTTTTACTCGCTCCAATGTCGATGACACGGTCAACCAGATTTACAATTTTATTGTTGATTATATTAAACATGAAGGTTTCCCGCCTGCTGTTCGGGATATTTGTGCTGGAATTGGCATCCGTTCCACATCCACAATTCATGGACATTTAAAGCGGCTGCAGCAATCCGGCCGTATCGAGTATTCTGCAGGTAAACGCCGGGCAATCACTATTCCTGAGATCGAAGGCGAAAAAGTCATTCATCTGCCGGTGGTCGGCCAAGTCACTGCTGGCGTTCCGATATTGGCTGAACAGAACATCGAACGAATGCTCCCCTTCCCGGCTGACTTTTTTTCGGCAAACGGAGATGTATTTGCTTTAAAAGTTCGTGGCAGCAGCATGGTCGGTGCCGCTATTCTGGACGGCGATTATGTAATTGTCCGCCGCCAGAACGCAGCAAACCTTGGTGATATTATTGTTGCTTTAATTGACGATGAAGCAACGGTTAAAACACTTGCCAACATTGATGGGAAAATTGTATTGAAACCGGAAAATCCCGAATTCAGCCCGATTCCTTTTGACCGTTCTGATTGTCAAGTTTTAGGAAAAGTCTGCGGCGTATTCCGGGTATCCTTTTAGCAGATCATTGCGATAGGACTCGTTAAAAATGTAATTAACCTGTTGTTGCGGATTAACGGCAACAACAGCACTTTTATAGATCAAGTGCTGCCTTCCTGTTTCTTCTAAAATAATAGTCTGGTTGTCGAAGCCGATTATTTGGCCATTTTTAATGTTTTGGTCCAATAATTGTATAGTCACTAGTATTTTTTCGCGCCGGCAATGATTGAGAAAAACATCTTGCAGTTTCATGTCTCGATTGGAATGTTCCCGCTCGTGACGATTGCTGCCTGGGGTTTGAAGACTCATGAATATACCCTCCTGTTTTTAATGATAGCAACAGCATATCGGCAATGAAAGCAGGATACAATTGGATATATCCAATATTTTATCGATTTTCAAGAATAATTCTTGCATTCTGTTCAGGTTCCTGGTTAAATAGCCAATTCAAGTCCGGCATTTTGCGAAACCAGGTCAGCTGGCGTTTGGCATAACGCCTGGTAGCCTGTTGAATGCTGCTGATAGTTTCGGCAAGGCTTATTTGACCATTGAGATATGGAATCATTTCCTTATAGCCGATTGCCTGCAGGCAGGTGCTGTCAGACGGCAGATCCATATCCAGCAAGGCTTGAACTTCTTTGTCAAGTCCAGCGCCGATCATCTGAATAACCCGCTGATTGATACGTTCGTAGAGTATTGGGCGATCGTGGCTTAAACAATAGGATTGATAGCAAAAATCCGGACCTTTTTCGCGGGATTCCTGATTTTGCAGGCTAATGGTTCGACCAGTCTGCATATATACTTCCAAGGCACGGATGATCCGCTTTTGGTCAGTAGCGGCGATTCGGCCGGCTGTTTCCGGGTCCAGTTTGCACAATCGATCATAGAGAACTGCTAAACCGACAAAATTCGCTTCATCATTCAGTTTTTTACGCAAAACCAGATCGGTTGGATTTTCTGTGAAAGTCAATCCTTCGATCAAGGCGCTGAGATACTGACCGGTTCCTCCGCAAACAACCGGCTGGGCACCACGCCGATAAATATCCTTGATAGCTGCTGTTGCGGCTATTTTGTAATCCGCCACACTAAATCTGTCGCCAGGTTTCCTGATATCAAGCAGATGATGAGGTATGACGGCTCGTTCTTCTGGTGTTGATTTAGCGGTACCAATATCCATTCCAAGATAGATTTGCATGGAATCAGCCGATACGATTTCACCACCGAGGTGTTCACAGAGGATCAAAGCAGTACTTGTTTTCCCACTGGCGGTCGGACCAGCAATCACAAGGACTGGTTTATCGGGCCGTAAATAGCTGTCGGGCGTCATATTTTTCATTGCTCCTCGATCTATTTATTCACTTGAAAAGTTCAAATTATACGTTTAAAGCGTTTTTCCAATTCATGCTGGGTTAATCGGATGATCACCGGCCGGCCGTGCGGGCATTGATAGGGATTTTCCAATTGTTTCAGATCATTTAACAATTGATCAATTTCTGCAGGCATCAATCGGTCGTGCGCCTTGACAGCCGCTTTGCAGGCCATATTATAAAAAAGATCAGAGATCTTCTCTTCATTGACTAACGGTTCGGACAAAAGCGTATCTAAAGTCAGGCGAAAAGCTGGTTCCGGCATCATTTCCCGGGTATTGGTATCTGGAATGCTGCGCAAAGCAATAGACGTAGGTCCAAAAAAATCATATTCAAATCCCAGTTTAAGGAAATTATCCTGTTCTTGCTGTAAAAGCAGCATTTCACGCCTGCTTACTTCTAAAACCATTGGAATAAGCAAGCTTTTTATGGATATGCGGCGGTTATTGGCAATCGCTGCCTGATGTTGCTTGTTCAAAAATTCAAACACGATTTTTTCATGAGCGGCATGTTGATCGATCAACAGCAGTTCCTGATCAAGTTCCAATAAGATATACGTCTGGAACAATTGCCCGATTAGACGGCTTCGGCTTAGATCGTTGATTTTTAGCAAGGGTGCATTTACTGATGCATAAGACTCCTGCCGGTCGGCCAGATCAAAAAATGGCAGTGATTGGTCAGGCTGTTTTATGGGCATTTCATAAACGGGCACTTGATTTTCTTTGCTGGCAGCATTTTCAAAGTGCTGGCAGTTAGGGCTAGATTGGCTTTCATCAGTAATTTTTTCACTTGTTAATATTCTGATTGGATTTTGACCTGTGGCAGCTTGATTTTCACTTTCAAGTGTTATAACGCCGGCGTTTTCTGTCAAAACTGTTTTGACGGCATGATAAACAGCGCGAAACACTTCCTGATCGTTCCAAAAACGGACTTCCATTTTTTGGGGATGGACATTGACGTCAACCAATTGAGGTGGAATATCCAGGAACAAGACTGAGAAGGCATACTTCCCTTTCATGAGCATGGTTTGGTATGCCTCGTCAAGTGCGGCAGACATTGCCCTTGAACGAACCAAACGGCCGTTGACAAAAAAACTTTGCTGATTGCGATTATTGCGGGCTATGTCAGGTCTTCCGACCAATCCGGAAATTTTCAGCGGAGCCATGGCCTGATCTACTGGCAAGCATGCCAAGGCAATTTGCTTTCCGTAAATCGCGTAAATTGTACTGGTCAGATCATTATTGCCTGGCGTATGTAAAACTTCCTGCTGGTTGTTTAATAATCGAAAAGATATTTCCGGCCTGGCTAAAGCGAGCCTTTCAATAACATCGGCCACTTGCCCTGCTTCTGTTGCATCTTTGCGCAAAAATTTGAACCGGGCAGGAACATTGTAAAAAAGGTTTTCAACAGAGACAGTTGTGCCTGCGGGGCAGCCAATCCTGCCGCTATCTTGCAGTTCGCCGGCACTAATCTGCACCCATGTCCCCTCTTCGTCATCCACCTGTCGGGTCTCCAATCGGACTTTTGAAACTGCGGCAATGCTTGCCAAAGCTTCGCCGCGAAATCCCATGGTTCTAAGCGCATCAAGATCCTCGATTTTCATCATTTTACTGGTGGCATGCCGGCCAAACGACAATATGGCATCATCACGATCCATGCCGCTGCCATTATCGGTTACCCGGATCAAACTGATGCCGCCTTGACGAATTTCGACTGTAATAACGGAGGCATTGGCATCCAATGCATTTTCAACGAGCTCTTTGACAACTGACGCCGGTCTTTCAACGACTTCACCGGCGGCAATACTATTAGCGGTTTGCTGATCCAAAAGACGTATGCGGCTCATCCGGCGGTCCTCCCTGATTTAACTGCTTTTTGATGCAGGTCGTGCAGGATATTCAAAGCATCAAGCGGCGTCAATAATTGAATGTCCAGTTCCCTTAACCGGTCTAAAATCCCGTCGGTATTTTTAAGGGCCAAACTGGAGGCGAACAGATCGAGCTGCCCATCCATTGACCGGGCATGCCGGCGAATTTTAAGCCGTTGTTTGCCGACATTTTCTTCTTCAAGCTGAATCAGGATTTCATGAGCCCGCTGGACGACAGGATCAGGTACTCCGGCTAGATGAGCAACTTCAATTCCATAACTGTCATCCGATCCGCCGCGGGAAATGCGATGCAAAAAAACGACATCGCCATTCTCTTCACTCACCTCGACATGGCAATTATAAACACCTGGCAGCACAGTTTCCAGGTCAGTCAGTTCATGGTAATGCGTGGCAAATAAAGTCCGGCAGCCAAGATTTTGCCGATCAACCAAATATTCAATAACAGACCAGGCAATGGAAAGGCCGTCATAGGTGCTTGTACCCCGACCGATTTCGTCGAGGATTAAAAGGCTTCTGGATGTGGCATGTTCCAGTATCTGGGCGACTTCGGTCATCTCGACCATAAAAGTCGATTGTCCGGATGCCAAATCATCTGATGCGCCAACCCTGGTGAAAATCCGATCAACAAGGCCGATCCGTGCAGAGGCTGCCGGTACAAAACTGCCAATTTGGGCTAAAAGCACGATCAGAGCTGTCTGCCGCATATAGGTCGATTTTCCGGCCATATTAGGGCCGGTCAAAATCATGACCCGCTCATCGCTCATGTTCATGTTCAGGTCATTCGGTACAAAACGGCCTGGGCCGAGCACTTTTTCCACAACAGGATGCCTGCCTTGAAAAATTTGCAATTCGTCTGACAACTCCATTTGCGGCCGACAATAGTTTTCACGCTCAGCTAATTCAGCCAATCCGCCTAAAGCATCCAGCGTTGCCAAAGCCAGCGCGGTTTGCTGCAGGATACGAATTTGGGCGGCGACCTGGTCGCGGATAGAACAAAAAACATCATATTCTAAAGCGATCGACTTTTGTTCTGCACCAAGAATTGTATCTTCCATTTCTTTCAATTCTTCAGTGATATAACGTTCACCATTGGTCAAGGTTTGTTTTCTGATGTAATTGTCCGGAACCTGAGGCAGATTAGCGCGAGTTACTTCGATATAAAAGCCAAAAACCCGATTATAACCAACCTTCAAACTGCGGATACCGGTTCTTTCCCGTTCGCTGGCTTCCAGGGCGATAATCCAGTTTTTCCCCTCGGTCGAAGCAAGACGCAGGCGATCAACCGACTCATTATAGCCAGGTTTGATCAAATTGCCTTCCTTCAGGCCGATTGGCGGCTCATCGGTCAGGGCGGCTTCCAGAATCGCACATAGATCCGGCAATGGATCGATTTGAGTGGATAATTCTCGCAGCCACTGATCCCGCGTTTGACTTAAAAGGCCATTAATCGCCGGCAGTTTGGCCAAGGAATGCCTCAGGGCGATAAGATCCCTGGCGTTAACGGTTGACAAGGCCACTTTACTTGTCAAGCGTTCCAAATCATAGAGCCCTTGCAAGGTTTCACGTATTTCCTGCCGCAGCAGAAACTGATCTTTAAGATCTTGCACGGCATTTTGCCGCTGCTCGATATCATAAAGGTTCAAGAGCGGTTGTTCAAGCCAACGCCGCAGAAGTCGCCCCCCCATTGCGGTGACGGTCCGGTCAATGGCCCAGAGTAAACTGCCGCGTCGATTTTTATCCCGGATCGTCTCGGTGATTTCCAGATTGCGCCGGGCGATCGGATCAAGATTCATAAAATCATTTAAGAGATAGGGTTTAATGGGTTTTAAATGTTCTGGCTGCGTTTTTTGGGTTTCTGTCAAATATATAATCATAGCAGCAGCAGCTTGTGCCCATAATGGCTGTTGTTCATCAACAGCTGGAAGTAATAACCTTACATTATCCAAAGAAAAATCAGCATCTGGACGTAATGACAAGACGATGTTATAGCGATCACGAAGATTCTTGCTTGCCGGATCTTTGATAAAGGCTTCGTTGCACAAGATCTCCGATGGCGAATACCGGGCAATTTCATTCAATAATTTTGCGGACGTCGATCCCATGATCAAGGCAGTTGCTTCAAATGTACCGGTTGTCAGGTCGCAGGCTGCCAAGCCATAGTAGTTATTCAGGCAATAGATCGCCAGAATATAGTTGTTGCGCCTCTCATCCAAAACCGCAGGATCGGTTACCGTGCCTGGCGTAATGACACGGATGACCTCACGGCGAACAATGCTTTTAGCTAAAGCCGGATCTTCAACCTGCTCGCAAATGGCCACCTTGTAGCCCCGGCCAACCAGGCGGTTGATATAGGCGTCTGCGGCATGGAAAGGAACGCCGCACATCGGCGCCCTTTCGGATTGCCCGCAATCCCGGCCGGTCAGGGTCAATTCAAGCTCGTGGGATGCCGTAATGGCATCTTCAAAAAACATTTCATAGAAATCGCCTAATCGGAAGAAAAGAATACAATCCGGCCAGATTTTTTTCTGGTCAAGATATTGCTGCATCATTGGCGTTATTTTATTGGGATCCATTGTCTGGCTAGTCAGGCTCATAACAGCAGTTTCTCCATCTTCCCTTCAATTGAAAAGGTTTTTGCCTTGACAAGTTGAACTAAAGCCATGCAGCCTTCCAGGGCATTGCCATCTAATAAGCCATCAGGCCGGCGGAATTGCTCTGGCAGGTTTTCGCTTGGATCTATGGTAAAATTCACCAGCCGGTTGCTGGCTGTCCGCCCGCTGAAAATCTGATCGGAAGTCTCGCTGGCTCCTTCAATCAAAATCTCGGCAGTCTGACCGATGACACTCTGATTTGAAGCCAGACTATGGCTGTTTTGCAGGTCGATCAGGCGGCTGAACCGTTCGCGCACGACATCGGGAGGGACTTGGTCCGGCATGCTGGCCGCCGGGGTACCAGATCTTTTTGAATATTGGAAAGTAAAAGCGCTGTCAAAACGAACCGCTTCCATGACTGCCAGGGTATCAGAAAAATCGGCCTCGCTTTCACCGGGAAAGCCGACAATCAGATCGGTTGAAATGGTCAGTCCCGGTATCATTTGCCGGGCTTGACTGGCAATATTGATGTATTGTTCACGCGTATAGTGCCGGTTCATCAGAGACAAAATCCTGTCGCTGCCCGATTGCAGCGGCAAATGCAAATGCGGTTCGATAACTGGATTTGTGGCTATCGTTTGAAGCAATTGCGTTGAAATGTCTTTTGGATGTGAGGTCATAAAACGAATCCTGCGTAATCCTTCGATTTTCGCGGCGGCCGCCAGCAATCCGGCAAAATCAGAAGGATTGTTATCCGTTCCTGCCAGGTCTTTTCCGTATGAATTGACATTTTGCCCTAAAAGCATGATCTCTTTATAACCTGACGCGGCCAGATCCTGAATTTCTTGAAGAATCGTTTGGGCCTGCCTGCTTCTTTCCCGACCACGCGTATACGGTACGATACAGTATGTGCAAAAGTTGTTGCAGCCAAACATAATCGAACACAAAGCCCGGAAACGGCGGGCGCGATGAATGGGCAACCCTTCAAACAGGACGTCTTCGTCGCCAACATCATAGACCCGGCGTTGATCGCTGAGCCTGTGATATAACATTTCAGGCAACCGGTAGATATCTTGCGGGCCAAATATAATATCAACAAAAGAGAAACTTCGCTTAACCCGCTCGACATGCTCTTCTTGTTTCATCATGCAGCCACATAGGGCGACGATCAGATCCGGTTTGTCGCGGCGCAAGTTTTTGATCATGCCAAGGTTGCCAAAAAGCCTTTTGTCGGCATTTTCCCGGACACTGCAAGTGTTCAGAATAATCAAGTCGGCTTCCCGATAATCATTGGCCAGAACATACCCCATTTGGTCCAAAAGGCCAGCCATGCGCTCACCGTCATTTTCATTCAGCTGACAGCCATAGGTATGAATAAAATATTTGCGAGCAAAACCGGTTTCGTTGCGGTATAGCGCCTGGCAATTTTCAACCTGTTCAATATAATTCTGTTGGCGTGCTATTTCCTGAGCACTGACGGTCTTCGTAGTCAATCAATCACACCTCGTTTTCGTGTTAATGATAACAGATCCGGCGCAGAACGAAAAGAATCCAGTTTTTGTTCTGCAATAAAGTTAATTCAAGCAACAGGTAAATGCTTTCCAATGCGGCAAGTTCTTCGGCCGATGGCGCATGCTGGCTATACAAGATTTTTTCGGCGCCGATCAGCATCTTCCCGACCGCTTTTTTTCTGCCGGCCAGCCAGTTGGTTTCGAGATAAATCCGATCAATCAGCTGATGAGGTGTTTCTCCTGATAAAGGCTGGATGCCAAGACCTTTGAATATTTTCACGATTTCCTGCCAATAAAAAAATCCGCGCTGACGTTCGTCAGGGAAATGTCTTTTCAGCCATTCCGGTTGGTGACGTTTTTGATATAGCCAGAACGATCGGAAGAAAAAGCCGATTGGCATCAAAAAAAGAAACAGCAGACCCCAGACTATCCATGCGGTATTGGCCGGATCACCGGAATTTTCCGCACCAGGCGATATTGCCGGACTTATGGATGCTTGCGGCGTTGCCGGTTTATCAGTCGGCATTGATGTTATCGTGGCAGACGGTATGGGTGACGGGCCTGGCTGCGGCGAACTATCGCCAGGCGTGGCATCGACCGGCACCCAGCCAAGGCCGTTTAAATAAACTTCTGTCCAGGCATGTGCATTCTTACCGGAAATAGTGCGCGAACCGCCTGGCTGATTGCTGGAAGGCGCATAAAAGCCTTCAACAAAACGTGCTGGAACGCCAGATAGCCGGCACATCATGGTTAAAGCGGTTGCAAAATAGACGCAATACCCTTCTTTTGTCTGCAAAAACCAGCTCACAAAATCAACATCTGCTGGAGGTACCGAAACGTGCAGGTTATACTGGCAATTTTGCATCAGATACTCGCGCAAAAGGCGGACTTTACCATAAGGATTTTTTTCCTGGCCGATCAGATCACGAACGATCTGGTTAAGTTCGCCATTAGTCTGATATTCTGCACGATCAGGCAGCTGCAGATCATTCTGGCGGATTTCTTCTGGCACTTGGGAATCGGCTTCGAGCTGACCTGCCTGGGTTTGCAGTAAGGAAGCTTGATAACCAGGTTGATTGTCTGTAAAGATATTTGTTTGCAATTCAACGGACTGTCCTGGCATAAGCCAGTATTTGCTGAAGAGTTGACCATCGGCATCAAAATACAGTTGAAATTGATCAGAATTATTCTGGATAATGGAGAAAGGCCGGCCGGCCAGAAAAATGGTCTTGGTAGCATGGTCTATCGGGGTTAAACGATAATTGATCTTCGCGGTAAGACTAGAGCGGTTGACCTTGAGTTTTGAAAAATCTGGTAAATCCAGATTAAATGCACTGATTTGTTCTCGCTTCCAAAGCGGGCTGTCAAAACGCAGGGTTTCATTATTTTGAATTCTGATCCAGTGTTGACCGTCGTATAGGGTACTGACTGCTCCGCGCAGAAGAAGCGCCTGCGGATAGCCATCGATTTGCATAACCGGCTGACTGGACAAAGACACCGGCCCGCCTAACCGTTCAATAAGTGGATAAAATCCAAATGCGCCAATGGAAAATTCTTGAGACTGGTCGGGTGTTGACTGAGGTGTGATGAAAAGATCAGCAATATCATCAATGAGGCCTTCGGTATAATTTGAGTGAAATAGTGCTGGCGGCAATATTCTGGAAAAACCGAAAGCCAAAACAAGTGAGAGCGCTGCAACTGGCAAGGATTGAATCATAAAGCGAGCCTGACATTGATATTTGCGCCATAAAAGCTGATGATAAGTCCAGCTTTGCTTTCGGGCCAAGGCCGCGATGACGGCAATTCCGCTTAAAAAAAGCCATGGGAAGAAAATCCAGGGGTCGGCGCTGCTGTTGAAAACACCCACCGCAACAAGCAACAGTAATGCTAAAAAGGGCAAATTGAAACGAGCCAGAACAAAGTAGCTGAAAAGGGTTAGCCCACAACAGATCAGCAAAGCTAAAATCTGGAGATTTGCTGATGATCCTGGCGCCTGGCCGCCAAACCAGGCAATCGCCAATTCAACAAATTCGCGGGCTTCACCGGCAATCAGAGCGGCTTTTTTTTGCCAACTATCACCAGTGAAAAAGACTGTTGCCGCACCAACCAATAATATTCCTGCAAATATCAATAAAGAGTATCTTTGCCACGTAAGAACAGCCAGTACGATTAGAAGAATGAAGATATAAATGCCATATTTGACCCGTTCAGAAGGCAACTGGACAGATATCAAAACAAGCTGGGTGACTCCCCAGGCGTAGCTCCAGGCATAGGCTATTTTAATGAGTACGCTTATCAAACGAGATCCGCTAAACCAATGTTCCTGATTATTCATCGGGCATCATCCTTATAGGCATGGCGATTGATCACCAGGCATGCTATCTGAGCCAAATCCAAACCCTGTAACGCTTCCTGTTGCAAGGAATTCTCAGTTTGCTGTTCATCGACCAAAAGCAGATAGACTTGAAAGCCACGATTTTTCAATTCGATCAAATATTGGGCTGACGCTAAATCAAGTCGTGTTGTCATCAGAACGAGAACACTGGCTTGTCTTTGCACGGGTGTTTCTTCTGCAATAACCAAATCTACGGCAAAATGATCAGTCCAGTCGATTTTGGCCAGCATTAGCTGCATTTGATAAAAATCAGAAGGGCGATCGGCAGAATAAGCAGCCCTGCCATCTGCCTGGTAGGAAACAACACGAAGCTGGTTGCCGGTTTCAAGAACCTGCTGAATCAAATAGGCTGCCCGATCAGTAAAAAAATCTGCCAAATCCAGCAATCCGGGTTGATTATTGGCAAGGTACTCAGGCCGGGCCAGATCCAGAATCACTAAACATTCGCGGCGAAACGGACTTTCGAATTCTTTAATCATGATTTTATTTAAGCGTGCACTCAATTTCCAGTGCGCCCTTTTGAGCGAGTCTCCCGGGCGTTGAGCGCGAAGATTGGCTACCGCATCTATTTCATCGCCGATATGCTGTGCCTGGTGATTTTGCTCCGATAAAAACACGAAAACATGATCCAAATCAGTAATTTTTTGAGGAACAGGCAAAGCCGTCAACAGGATTTGCTGTCGCTGGCATTGGCGATGAGTCCGCACCGGCAAATAAAAAAGGCCAAACAAATCCCGTGAACGAATACGCCATAAACCTACCGGATATATCCCGCGATGGGTGCAAGTCATCGGAAAACTGGCATGACTGATTGATCCGGCCATCAAAACCAGCTGCTTTCGAGCAAAGACCGGCTGCGAGTGGTTTCCGGGCATTCGAATGACAAAGTCGATCTGTCCGTTGGACCAAAAACCTTTTTGCTGCATTTGAATTTGCAAATTGGTCAGGCCTTCCCTTTCGACTGTTGAAAATTCAAGATCTTGCCAGATCCAAAGCAGCCTTCGAGAAAGCAGTAGAAAAGCAGCGGAAGAAATCGGCAGAAAAATGAGCGACAGAAGCAGGATTTCCAGAAACAACAGGCCGCTGTATGCTAAAGCTGCACTAATAATCACGATCAAAAAGCAGTACCCTGCTCCCCGCCAGGTAATCATGCCTGCGGTACCGGAACACCCTGCAGGATCTCAACCAAAACATCCTTGACCGTTATTTTGCGCAACCGGGCTTCAGGTTTTAAAAGAAGCCGATGACTCATGACTGGAAAGGCCATTGCCAAAACATCGTCCGGCAAAATATAATCACGATTCAACAGCAAAGCCCGTCCGCGCGCTGCCAGCATCAGCATCAAGGCACCGCGCGGGCTTATCCCAAGCGTCAGATCCTGGTGATGCCTGGTTGCCTGGGCTAAAGTAGCAATATAAAAACGAATTGAATCGGCACAATAAATCTGTAGAACCATTTCCTGCATCTGGATGAGTTCTGCCCCGTCAACTACCATTTTCAAATCCTGGAGTGGAGAATGTCCGGCAAAACGGGCATAGATTTCCATTTCTTGCTGAATGGTGGGATAACCTAAAGAAACTTTTAGCATAAAACGGTCTAGTTGCGCTTCTGGCAAGGGATAGGTTCCTACCTGTTCGATGGGATTTTGCGTTGCCAAGACCATAAAAGGCTGCGGCACCGGATAGGTAGTGCCGTCAACCGTAACCTGGTTTTCCTGCATGGCTTCGAGAAGGCTGGACTGTGTTTTGGGTGAGGTTCGATTGATTTCATCAGCCAGAATTAATTGATTCAACATAGCTCCGGGGTGAAATTCAAATTGATTGGTTTTTTGATTATATAGGTTAAATCCGGTAATATCGGATGGCATGACATCCGGTGTAAACTGGATTCGATGAAACGAAAGCCCCAGTGACTTGGCCAATGCCCTAACCAACGTTGTTTTGCCAATACCGGGAATATCTTCCAGCAAGACGTGTCCACGGCTGATCAGGGCTATCAGGAGAAGATCAAGGGTGTCCTGCTTTCCAACCATTACCTTGCCTATGTTGTCGCGAATGCGTTGAATCAAGGTTTGTGTCTGCTGCAAATCCATACTGAACCTCCAACAAAAGGGCTATGATTTTGAATGAAGCTGGATGCGGATTTTATCAGCCAGCAAGGGCTGCCTGAACAGGCCCGTCAAAGCATGTGGGCTTTTATTGGTGGCCAGGATCAAAAGATTAACACCGTCGTCGGGTGTCTGGTAAACAATTAACAAAAGACCATGTTTTCGCAAGAGACTGTCATGATGTCTGATTTTTTCACGAAGCGCCGAAAAAAGCCGGCAATTTCCGGCAGAAAGCAAATGACACAACTGTCGGTCCGGCATTCTGCGAACTTGATCAGCCGTTGTCAGAAGGATTTGCTGAATGCTGGTTAAAGGAACAGATAAATTTTCATGTTCTGTCTCCAGCAGCATTTGTTCTTTTAATAAGTATAGTTGACCAGCTGTATCCAGAGGCAGCTGCAAACCTCCGAGATGACGAACCAGAACACCCCAGCGGGCCATCAGGTATTGACGTCTTTTCCTCAGCTTTTTCAGGCTTTGACTTTTATTCCAGGATTGAACAGTCAGGCCGGCTAAACAGGCCAAAGCAACCAACCCGCTAAGCCAAGGCGACATTGAACCGGTTATTGCCAGCAAAATGGCACAAATCAGAATTAGAATCAGCAGCGCGGCCATTCTAGCACCTGCCTTCTCGATTTGTTCAAGCTTTTAGGCCTATCCATATATTTTATCACAAAGAGCCGATACTTGAGTCTGCGAAGAGATTAAACGGATAATACCCAGGCAGAGGACGCGAAAAAATCATTTGTTGATGGCTGACCGGGTGAAAAAAAGACAAGCCGGTTGAACACAGAGCTAAGGAATGCCAGCCGCCAATTTTTCTAAAACTTGGATTATACTTGGTATCTCCCCAAATCGGATAGCCGAAATTAGCCAGTTGCACCCGAATTTGGTGATGCCTTCCAGTTTTCAATGTTATTTTAAAAAGTGACAATGGCTGTCCATTCGGATCTTCGGAAGTTGATTCTGTCAGATAAGTCAGTATGGCTTTGCGGGCAGCCGAACGGTTTGCATTTGAAATTTGGGTAAGATTCAATCTTTCATTTTTGACTAAATAATCGATTAATTCGCCTTGCTGAGGCTCCGGGCAACCCAAAACCACGCAATGGTAGGTTTTGACCCACTCCTCCTGACCAGCCAGCTGCCTGCTTAATTCCGTTTGGATTTTAGCCGTGCGCGCTATAACCATCAGCCCGCTGACCGGCCGGTCCAAACGATGCACCGGTAACATCAAACCGGTGTCTGGCTTTCCGGAAGAATCTGCTTTGGCCTTGGCTAAAAGGCTCATTAGGTCGGCGGCACCTGTTTTGTCTGCTTGTGAAGGAACTCCTGCTGGTTTGTTGACAATCATCAAATATTGATCCTCAAACAAGAGGAGCCTTTCAGCAGTTTCCTTTTCAGCTGGCATACATCATCCGGATAATCAAACGAGTCATGCGCGCCGGTAAAACACGTACCAGAACAGCTGCCGCTTTATACAAAAAACCGGGTGTGAAAACCAAAGGCGGCCGGCGGCGATTAATCCGGCGAACGATCAATTTGGCAACATGCCTGGCGGAAACACCGTTTGCTTCATCTGCCGCCATCCGGTCAACTGACCGTTTCAAACGCTCAGCATAATCTGAACCTGCTGATTTTGAAGCCATGATCCTTGACCGTGTAAAGCCGGTTTTGGTATCGCCTGCCTGAATAATCAGGCATTTGATGCCCCAAGGCCTGACTTCATCGGCCAAAGCAAGTGTCAGTGCTGTTAGTGCGGCTTTTCCGGCAGAATAATAAGCTTGATAAGGGATCGGTAAAAAACCGGCAACTGATCCGAGCTGGACAATCAACCCGTGTCGTTGCTGACGCATTTGCCGCAAAACTAAAGGCAAGGCATGAATAGTCCCAAAAAAATTCGTTTCAAATTGCGCACGCGCTTCATCAGAATCAGTGTCTTCAACTGCTCCGGCAAGGCCATAGCCGGCTGCTTGAACCAGGCAATCCACGCGGCATTCTGTCGCCAGAATCTTGCCGATCGCAGCTTGCATGGCTTCATGATCGGTGACATCAATTTTTATTGGGCGCAAGCAGCCTTTTTCTGTATTTTCTTCGCAGGCCGGATCGAGGAAATAATCCGGCAAGCTCCTGGCCAATGCGTAAACCCGAAACCCATGATCGCGTAATTCTCTGGCAATGGCCTGCCCGAGGCCCGAACTGGCTCCCGTGACAATAGCTATACGGTTTTTCGGCGCTATCGGAGTCTGCGAGGCATTCGTTTGGGATGCTGTTGTTGTACTCATTTCTATCTCCTGTAAATGGAAACCCTAAAGCAATCGATAATCATTTAATGTCCGGCGTCTTTTTTTAGCGTCCGGCAAATAAGATTCCAGAAGCTGCCAGAAGTCAGGACTGTGGTTCAAATGAATCAGATGGCACAATTCATGAAAAATGACATATTCAATTAGCTCGTCCGGCAGTTTGCCGCAGCGGCTGTTGATTGAAATGCGGCCGCGGCTGCTGCAACTGCCCCACCGGCTTTTTTGATCGCGAATCACCAGATTGGCTGCCTGTTTTGGTGTAAAAACAGCGGCTAATTGTTCAAAGCGATTTCTTAATTGCTGGCCGGCCTGAATTTGTTGTGCGGCAGACAGCGCCTGCACCAGGATGGTCTGTTGATTTTCCTGCCGCTTCTTTTTGATCCAGTCGATTTTAGATGTTACGAAATGGTCGATATACCGACGCGGATAATTTAACGGGCAACGAATCTCCAAGGCACCGTCGCTTTGAACAATTAACGACAATGTCTTTCTTCTGGAACGAACCAGAACGTATTGCAGGTCATTGACGGCTGCCGCTGGTGAATTAACCGTTTTTGTGGCCATAACCCTTTTCCAGGCAACGCAATGCCCGTTCGCGGTTCTTGCCGCCAAGCGCAATTTGCTGGTCGAGAAAATCTGGATGAGTTTCAAAAAACTGCAGCATGAACTGCTTGGGCTCTTTGATAAATTGTTCAATCATTCTGAATTGAGTCTCGGTAATCAAGTTGGCAGTCAAGGCATTTTCAAAAAGTTTGCGTTCGATTTTGGTGAGGGCTAAAAGATTGGTTCCTTCTGACGCCAGGTATTCCCGTCCGCCCTGATCACGATCAACGACCGCCAGAGTCCATGGCATTGAAGCGCCGCAGTTGCGTACGGCAGGCAGCCAGGCCCGCTGATAGCTTGAGGCCTCAGTGACAAGATCAGCAACGTGAATAACTTTAAGATCTTTCAAATCGTTGGCATTCAGGATTTTGTGAAGAGTAAAGCCATTATTGCTCAAGATTGCTGTGCCATTTTTTAAAATGCTCACATGCGGCTTGTTGAGAAGCCTGGCGGCCTGGATGGAAAAGAAAAAATCACGGCGTTCGCCGCCGGAAATCAAGTCGAACGAATAAGGCTGCAGCCAGCTGGCAACAAGATCGCAAAGGTCATGATACAAAGGGTTTTGCTGATATTGAAGTTGTATGGCGCCAGCGATCTTTGCTGGAAAAGTCAAAGGATTGCCGACACAATCTTCAATCAATTTCAGCAGTTCATTTGCAGCTTGTTCACTGCCATAGAGGAAATGCGTATTGATATAATAGGGGCCAATTGTCCCGGAAGTATACCAAAAAGGCTGATCGGGTTGGCAAACCCTGATTGCTTGAGTAGAAAACAGCCAATTGACAATTGTATCTTGAACGGACATGATGACACGCCTCCTCTATTTTTACCTTTATTCAATAATCTAACATAGATTCAATTGTTCCACAATTCCAGCGTGCCAATATAGTCCGCAACGGCCTCGATCTGATCAGCTTCTGCTATCAGCGCCATTTCTGCAATAATGTCCTGACAAGCTGTCGGGTTAATGAGATTGGCGGTACCGACTTCTACGGCACTGGCTCCAGCTATCAAAAATTCCAGGGCGTCTGCACCGCTCATGATTCCACCAACGCCAATAATAGGAATTTTGATGGCCTGATTGGCCTCCGCAACCATTCTTAAAGCCACTGGCTTAATGGCCGGGCCTGACAGCCCGCCAGTATTATTGCGCAAGATCGGGCGGCGAGTTTGCCGGTCGATAGCAAGACCTAAAAGCGTGTTGATCATCACGACGGCATCCGCACCGCCAGCTTCCGCTGCTTTGGCCATATCAGCTATGCTGGTGACATTAGGCGTCAGTTTAGCCCAAAGGGGTTTAGAGGTGACTTGGCGTGCCGCTGCAACCAGTTTTTCAATCAGGCGGGCGTTGCTCCCAATCGTCATGCAGCCTTCCTTGACATTGGGACATGAAAGGTTCAGTTCAATGGCGTCGACTGGGCTGTCATTTAATTGACGGCACATCTCAAGATACTCATCCGTTTCGTGGCCGGCAATATTGGCAATTATGCGACAACCGCATTGTTGCATAAAAGGTAATTCGTTGTTCAGAAAGGCATCCAGTCCAGGATTTTGCAGGCCGACGCTATTCAGCATGCCGCACCTGGTTTCTGCAACCCTCGGCGGTGGATTGCCAAGGCGCGGCTTCAAGGTTAACCCTTTGGAGCAAATGCCCCCTAAATTTTCAAGATCTTGATAAGCGGCCATTTCCCGGCCAAAGCCGAAAGTGCCCGATGCGGCTATGACTGGATTTTTCAGAGTCAGCTGACCAATTTTTGTCGTCAAATTCACCATTTGACCACCTCCGCTGCAAAAACCGGGCCTTCAACGCAACAACGCTGATGCGAAAATTCCTGACCGTTTTCGGCAGCTTTGATTGCGCAGACACAAACTAAACAAACGCCGATCCCGCAAGCCATTCTCTCCTCTAAAGAAACCTGGCAGGGTATCTTTTGGCGAGCCGCAATACTGGCTATGGTTTGCATCATGATTTTCGGGCCGCAGGTCAGAATTGCCGTTTCGGTTATCGACGGCAATTCTAAAAGTAGTTTTTCCAGTCCAACTCCAGCATGGCCGGCAATTTCCATATCGCCGCAATCTGAAGTAAAAAGGGTATGACAGGCAAGTTCTTGATATTCCTCTGTCAAAATACTGTCTTCACGTGAACGGTATCCGCAAACGGCTATCCCCTCGACACCAAGTTCACGGCAAGTTTGTTGAACAAAATAGAGGGGGAAAACACCCGTCCCGCCTCCAACTGTAATAATCCGTTTGAAGCCGGAAAAATCAAAGCCATGCCCGAGCGGGCCTAGAACGGAAAGAAAATCGCCTTTTCTTTGTTCTGCCAGCCAGCGGGTGCCGGCGCCCTGGATCCTGATTCCGACTTTGATCGCGCCGGCTGCTTTGTCAGCATGCATGATGCCTAAAGGCCGGCGTAAAAACTGATCGCAGGCAAGGTTGACAAATTGTCCTGGCTGAGCTGATTTTGCAATCGTTGGGGCATCTAGCGTAAGAACTGCAGTCTGATTGTTCAGCCTTTGATTGTCTAGGATCTGAGCCTTGGTTTCGATGGGTTGCCAGGTCATGTCCTTCCCTCCTACTTCTTCAGCATGTCATTGCACATGGGCATTTCTTTTAAAGGCAAAGTATTGTGACGAGTCTGCTCAACGATTTTGGCAAAACTGCGGATTTCATAGGGCTTTAAATCAATAGGATGCAGATCGCGTTCCAGGCACTCCGTTACAGCCACCAGTGTATCCAGGGATGTAATTGTGGCGATGCCCTGTTCGGTTGCCCGACGGCGCAGTTTAAAGCCGTTTTGGCCAGTTAGCCTGCCTTTGGGGCTTTCCGTGTTGATCAGCAAGCTGACCTGTCCGGCGGTAATCATGTCGATGACGTTGGGATTCCCATCTTCACTTTTCCGGACAAAACTGCAGGGGATTCCTTGTTTATTTAGATAATTGGCTGTGCCGCCCGTGCCAAATAATTCAAATCCAAGCTGGAAGAGCCTGTCAGCCAACGGAACCAGATCCGGCTTGTCGCTATCCCGAACCGTCATCAAAATGCCGCTGCCTTTTTTGGGGAATTTGAAATTGGAGGCCAGAATAGCCTTATACATGGCTTCACTATAGGTAGTCGAGAGTCCAAGCACTTCGCCGGTACTTTTCATTTCCGGCCCCAGGCTGGTATCGACGTCATGCAGTTTTTCAAAAGAGAATACCGGAGCCTTGATGGCATAGACTGCCGGGTACCGGGCATAGAGACCGGTACCATACGAAAAATCACTTAGTTTTGCACCCAGCATGATCTGAGTGGCAATATTGACGATCGGTATGCCGGTCACTTTGCTTATATAAGGAACGGTTCGTGAAGAGCGTGGATTGACTTCGATGACATAAATTTCATCGTTGAAAAGAATGAACTGGATATTGATCAAGCCGATTACCTTTAAAGCTCTAGCCAGCTTTTCGGTATGGTCGACGATGATATCCCGGATCTTTTCGGAAATGTAGGCCGGAAAGATTGAAATCGAATCACCGGAATGGATGCCGGCTCTTTCCAGATGCTCCATGATGCCTGGAATCAATATATTCTCGCCATCGGACACCGCGTCGACTTCGAGTTCGACCCCCATCAGGTATTTGTCGACAAGAATCGGGTGTTCCTGCTCGACCAGATTGATGATCCGCATATACTCGATCATTTCATCGTCACTGTAAACAATGGCCATTCCTTGGCCGCCCAGCACATAGGACGGACGCACCAGAACCGGATAACTCAATTCCGCGGCGGCGGCAATTGCCTGCTCGGTGGTAAGAACCGTCGTTCCTTTTGGCCGCTTGATCTGGCATTCTTCCAAAATGGCATCAAAACGCTTTCTGTCTTCCGCAGCATCAACCATGTCTGCCGATGTGCCGAAGATTGGCAAGCCCATGTCGGAAATTGCTTTAATCAGCTTGATTGCCGTTTGGCCGCCAAATTGACAGATCGCGCCAGCCGGCTTTTCATTTTCAATAATAGCCCGGACATCATCGGCGGTCAGCGGCTCGAAATAAAGCCGGTCTGAAGTATCAAAATCGGTGGAGACAGTTTCCGGATTATTGTTGGCGATGATGGCTTCGTATCCCAGCTCGCGCAGCGCCCAGACCGAATGGACAGAGCAATAGTCAAACTCGATTCCCTGGCCGATTCTGATCGGACCGGACCCCAACACCAGGACTTTTTTCCGGTTTGTCGGAATAGCCTCATTGGACATGTCAAAGGTCGAATAAAAATAGGGTGTGACAGCATCATATTCGCCTGCACAGGTATCAACCATTTTGTAAGTGTGAATCAGGCCGAGCTTTTTCCTTTCTGCCCGGATCATGTCAGCCGGCAAACCGCTCAGCCGGCTAATCCAGGTATCGGTAAAACCTTGATGGACAGCATGTGTCAGGAGTGCGGGCTCCATGAGCTGCATTTTCGACAGGTTCTCTTCAGTCTGAACGAGATTCAGGATTTTATATAAAAAGAATTTGTCGATCAAGGTTTCGCCATAAAGCGTTTCAATGTCGTATCCTCTGCGCAGCCCTTCAGCCAGTGCAAATAGACGCATATCATCGGCCTGCTTGATTCGCGGCCACAGTTCTTCATCAGAAAGCGCTGAAATAACCGGCACTTTCAGGCCAAGCAAACCGATTTCAAGAGAACGGATCGCTTTCATCAGCGATGCCTCCAGGGTGTTGGCAATCGCCATGACCTCGCCGGTCGCCTTCATCTGAGTTCCAAGTGTCCGTTTGGCCGTGACAAATTTGTCGAAAGGCCATTTGGGGATTTTGGTAACAATATAGTCGACGGCAGGTTCAAAACAAGCAAATGTTGAACCGGTAACTTCATTGGGAATTTCATCCAGGCTATACCCGACGGCGATTCGCGTGGCTACTTTGGCAATCGGGTAACCCGTTGCCTTGGAAGCCAGGGCTGATGAACGCGATAGTCTGGGATTCACCTCGATAACGGCATAGTCGGCATTGGTTGGATGTTGGGCAAACTGGACGTTACAGCCACCGACAATACCCAGTTCGGCAACAATCTTTAAAGCGGCAGTCCGAAGCTTTTGATATTCAAGATCGGTTAAAGTCTGGGCCGGAGCGACAACAATCGAATCGCCGGTATGAACGCCGACGGGATCGAGGTTTTCCATGCTGCAAATCGTGATTCCGTTGCCCTTGGCGTCGCGAACTGCTTCATATTCGATCTCTTTCCAGCCGGCAATGCTTCTTTCGATCAAAACCTGGTGAACTCGGCTGACGGCAAGGCCGGTCGCCGCGATCGCCTTCAATTCTGCCATATCTGCCGCGATGCCGCCGCCGGTTCCGCCCAAAGTGAATGCCGGACGGACAATTACCGGATAGCCGATTTGCTCAGCCAGATGCAGGCATTCTTCCAGATTGCCGGCCGTGCCGGATGGAATGCAGGGCTCATTGATCCGAAGCATGGCAGCTCTGAATTCTTCGCGATCCTCACCCATTTTAATCCCAGAAGCAGGTGTGCCTAAAAGCTGTATGTTATGCTGTTCCAGAAAACCGTTCTCTGATAGTTCCATGGCAAAGTTCAGTCCAGTCTGTCCACCCAGAGTTGCCAGTAAGCCATCAATGTTTTCTTCCAGCATCAGGCGTTGAATCACATCGATTTGAAGGGGTTCCAGATAGACTTTGTCGGCCATTTCCGTATCGGTCATGATCGTGGCAGGATTGCTGTTGACCAGCACAACCTCGAATCCCTCGGCTTTCAAGGCACGGCAGGCTTGCGTCCCGGCATAATCAAACTCAGCGGCCTGGCCAATAATGATTGGTCCGGACCCAATGACCATAATTTTACGGATATCTGTTCGCTTTGGCATAATTGTCTCCTTGTGTTTACGGCTTATCTAGCCAGGGATAAGGCCTTGCATATACTGCATATTTATGCAACATATTATATATTTATACATCACGGTTCATTATACGCCAGGCCGCCGGCTTTTATCAAGTGCCTGGTTTAAGTCTGCTTTCATTCTAAGGGCTTCTCGTCTGGCCGCATGATCGAACTCTTCATGGCTCATCTGATGTTTTTTCCAGGCAAGCATCAAGCTGCGTGACGCATTGACGATAGCGCCGCCGCCGTCCGAGCCGAAACTGCAGGCCGCATCATCGGCAGTTGCCCCCTGCGCGCCATATCCGGGAACCAGAATAAAGGTTTTGGGCATCAGCTTGCGGAGGCGCAAGGCCTGGAGCGGCCAAGTTGCGCCAACAACAGCGCCAACTGCCGAGTAACCGCAACTGCCGACCAATTCTTCGCCCCACGTGCTGACTTTATTGGCCATCGCCTCGTAGACCGAGCGCCCGTCGGACAGGGTCAAATCCTGCAAATCCCCTGCTGAAGGATTTGAAGTCCGCACTAAAATGAATATTCCTTTGCCGTTGCGTTGGCAAAGATCCAAAAATGGCTGAATGCCATCCAGGCCGAGATAAGCATTGACCGTCAAAGCATCGGCATTATGCATGGCAACGACTGAATCATCAAGCAGCTTGGTTTCGCCAAGCCACGATCTGGCATAGGCTTCGGCTGTGCTGCCGATATCGTTTCTTTTGCCATCGGCAATGACCAGCATGCCTTTATTTTGCGCGTAATGAATTGTCTGGCGAAGTGCTTCAAGGCCGTGAACGCCATATTGCTCATAATAGGCCACCTGAGGCTTGATCGCCGGAATCAGTTCAGAAACGCTGTCAATCAGCCTGCGGTTGAACTCGTATAGGGCAAGGCCGGAAGCCATGGCCGGATCGGCACATTGGTCTAAAAAGTATGTGCGGATGCTTTCCGGGATATAATCCAGAACAGGATCTAGCCCCATGACGGTCGGATTGCCAGTTTTTTGAATGCGTTCAGTCAGGCGATCGGCAAAATTATTCATAAGTCACTCTCCCCCCGCACACGGTGCAGCGAATCTGGCCAAATAGTTGCCAACCGTCGTAAGGCGTATTTCTGGCTTTTGAATACATGGCGTTTTTATCAAAGGTGAAAGAGTGATCAAGATCAACCAGGACAACATCGGCCGGCCGGCCAGGCTGTAAAGTTCCCAATTCAGGTTTGAACAGACGGGCTGGATTGATCGTCATTGTTTTCAAAAACGCCAGCAGGCCAAGGCGGCCGGTTCTGACCAGATAGGTATATCCAAGCGGAAAGGCCGTTTCAAAACCGACAATTCCGTTATTGGCATAACCGAATTCCAGTTCTTTTTCATCCTGATGATGCGGCGCATGATCTGTGACAATCAAATCGATTGTACCATCTTGCAAGCCTTCGATGATTGCTTCGACATCATCATCATTACGCAATGGCGGATTTATTTTGGCTTGGGTATTGAACATCCGGCAGGCTTCTTCGGTCAGTGTAAAGTAATGCGGGCAAGTTTCGCAGGTCACCTGCCCACCGCGCTGCTTGCTGCTTCTGATTAGCTCAACCGAACTTCTAGTGCTCACATGGGCTATGTGGACCGGCAATCCCAAATATTCAGCCAGAAGGCATTCGCGGGCCACCATGATCGATTCGGCGATCGCCGGAATTCCCCGAAGCCCAAGTACCGTCGACCAATACCCTTCATTCATGTGTCCGCCTTCAGCCAGGGAAAGATCTTCACAATGCGAAATGACCTTCAAACCAAAATGGCTGGCATAAAGCATGGCTTTCCGCATGAGGTCAGCATTTGCCACCGGCCGGCCGTCATCTGATATGGCTACAATTCCTTCGGCGGCCATCAGGCCGATTTCCGCTAATTCCAGGCCTTGCTGCCCCTTACTGACAGCTCCGATTGGCAGAACACGGGCAAAACCTTCCTGACTGCTTTTTTCGCGAATAAAACGAACGAGAGCGGCATGGTCGCAAACCGGATTGGTGTTGGGCATGCAGGCTACCGTCGTAAAGCCGCCGCGAGCGGCGCTTCTGGTACCACTGACAATATCTTCGCGATATTCAAATCCCGGCTCGCGCAAATGGCAGTGGGCATCAAACAATCCCGGCAAAGCATGGAGACCGGTGCCATCGATGATTTTGTCCGGTTTACCGCTGAAAGCTTCAACGAAAAGGCCATCTTCAATCCACAAATCTTTAATGCCCTCGAAATTAGTTGACGGGTCAATGACCTTGGCGTTTTGAATTAAAATTTTCATCAGATGTTCCTCCTTGACGCCAAAAGATAGAGAACAGCCATGCGAACGGCTACACCGTTGGTGACCTGTTCATTGATGACTGATTGAGGGCTGTCATAGACAAGCGTGGGCATTTCAACGCCATGATTGCACGGCCCCGGATGCATAATGATTGCATCCGGCCGAGCCAGTTTGACAGTTTCCTGATCCAGGGCAAAGAAGCGGGCATATTCGCTGATTGAAGGCAAAAGCGCTTTCTTCATGCGCTCAAGCTGAATTCTCAGTCCCATAACAACATCGGCATCCCTGACCGCATCCTGTACGGTCGGGCAGACGATTGCTCCAGCTTTTTGAAGGCCTGGCGGCAAGAGTGTCGGCGGAGCAGACACCCTCACTTCTGCGCCCATTTTGGTCAGTGCCCAGATATTGCTGCGCACGACGCGGCTATGCATCAGGTCACCGGCAATGGCGACCTTAAGGCCGCGCAATTGCCCCTTCTTCTGGCGCATGGTGAAAATATCGAGCAAAGCCTGGGTCGGGTGTTCATTCATGCCATCTCCGGCGTTGACTACAGCTGCATTGATCAGCGGGGCGATCAGATGCGGCGCGCCTGACTGATTATGCCGCATAATCAAAATATCGGTAGCCATGGCATCAATCGTACGCGCCGTGTCGATCAAGGATTCACCCTTATTGATGCTGCTGCCTGAAGTTGATATGTTTGCAGAAGAAGCGCCCATGAACTTGGAGGCCATTTCAAAAGAAAGCCTGGTTCTGGTGCTGTTTTCGTAAAAGAGCGTGACGACGGATTTGCCCTGCAAATGAGCCGTTTTTTTACTGTTGGCACTTAAGACATGCTTCATGGTTTCTGCAGTATCCAGGATCAGCATAATTTCTTCGGCAGTCAATTCCTGAATTCCAAGCAGATCTTTTTTGCTAAGTTGCATGAATAATCACTCCTTTTGTTCGGATTCGACCAGAACGACACTATCTTCCCCGTCAATTTCTTTAATCCGGACATGGATAACTTCATTGCGGGCTGTTGGTACGTTTTTACCGGTGTAATCGGCACGAATCGGCAGTTCGCGATGGCCGCGGTCGATCATGATGGCCAGCTGGATCTGCTGCGGCCTGCCAAAGTCAAAAAGAGCTTCGATGGCAGCGCGGCAAGTTCTGCCGGTATAAAGCACGTCATCAACCAGAATCAATTTTTTGCCATGAATCGCAAAAGGCAGCAAAGTTCCGTTTATCACCGGATGTTCAGCCAACAGGCTCAGATCATCCCGATAAAAGGTAATGTCAAGAATGCCGACATCAGGTCTGGTTCCTTCAATCGCTTCGATTTTATCGGCAATTCTTCTGGCTAGCGGCACTCCCCGCCTTTGAATTCCGATCAGGTACAAATCGTCAATTCCCTTGTTTCTTTCTAGAATTTCATGGGCAATTCTGGACAGGGCCCGATCCATCATCGTTTCATCCATCAGGACCGCTTTGACATTCATTGGCACTCTACCTCCTCAAAAAAAGCCTCCTGCGCAAAGCAGAAGGCTAAACAAAATCCGCACCCCGGAGCCGACCGAATATTCCGATCTGACCCGAAACTTATTTGTTACCCTTCTAGACTCACAGGACTAGTTAAAAGGTTTGTCGTCATTTAGAATAAACTAATATTTGACAGATTGCAAGAACCTTGTTAAGATTGTCCGTAAAGCAATAAGCAAGCCACGGGGATGTGGCGGAACTGGCAGACGCAACAGACTCAAAATCTGTCGGTCGAGAGGCTGTAAGGGTTCGAGTCCCTTCATCCCCACCAGCATAATTTCAGCCAGTCGGACTATTGGTCCGGCTGGCATTTGCATTTTTAGGTAAAAAAGTAAGCCTTGGCAAATCAAGTCAGCCGGGGCAAACTAGGAGGCAGCATCATGATCGATCAGATTTTTTCCGTCGCATTTGAAAGTGCCTATCAGGCGATTTTTGAAGTTGGTTCGGTGATGGCTGTATTGATGCTGCTTTTTGGTGTATTGGACTACAAATATGGTGACAAGCTGCGTCAGCTCATTGAAAACCGGCACCTTGACAAACCCGTTCTGATGACCGGCCTTTCCCTGATTCCTGTCGATGGCACCCTCCTGTTCCAGTACAGCATCTACCGCAGGGCTTCCATCCGTTTTGGCTCGCTGCTTTCTGGGGTTATCGGGATCGGCGAGGAATCGACGTATTTGATTTTGTCCTATCAGCCTTATGCCTGGCTGCTTTTGGCTGGGATCAAGATTTTACTTGCAGCCCTTTTTGGCAATTTTGTTAATCGAAATAAATTTCTGATGGGCAAGGCTGAACAATGGAGAAAAATCGATGAGCGCTCAAGCATCGATGATAGTGCTATTCAAGCCGATGGCAATTTCCATGAACTGCCTGATAAATTCCGCCATAAGCTGCATCATTTCCGTTATCATCAGCTTGGCAAAGCCTTTTGGATCTTTTTTGCCAGTGCTTTTGTTGTTGAGCTTGTCCTTCATTTATTAGCCAGCCTTAAGTGGATGGATCCGACCGATCTTGAAGCCATGGGCATACCTTTTGTATCCTGGCTTGCAATGCTTGGCCTTTTTATCGTTGTGATCTACCGTTTGCTTGTCCGTGTGACCACCCATGAATTTGGCAAAATCTTCGAGCATGAATTTGAAGATACCGGAGACGCTGTAGGTGACCTTGCAGAAACCTGTTCCAGTGTAATCTTGCTGATTTTCCTTTTGTCGTTTGTCGTTCAGACGATTGTTCGGCTGATCGGCATGGATTTGCTGAGCCAATTTTTTGCAGGCCGGGGCTTGCTGGCGGTTCTCATTGGCGCTTTAGTCGGACTTATTCCTGGCACGGGTGCTTCTCTGGCCTTTACAACCCTTTATTTCGCCCTGGCGGGCGGTCCTGGCGCTATGCCTTTTGCTGCGCTGGCAGCCTGTTCTATTGCCTTAATCGGTGATTCGCAGTTTATTGGAAGCCGCCAATTGCGAAAATCGCAACGGGCGGCTCACCTGATGGCCTTTGCTATTGCCTTGATGACTGGCAGTCTGATCTTTTTCGTTGAACAGCTCATTCGTTGAAAATCAAAACAACCCGGTTTGGATCAAGACCAGCTTTCCAGCTTCTGCATGACCGAAGCGATTACCTGGTCCATATTGTAGTAGCGGTATTCAGCTAAACGTCCGACAAATAAAAATTTGCCGGTAGCTTCCAGTTCGGCGACATGGTCCAGATAGGCTTGCCGTTTTCCAAGGTTTTCAGGTGTAAGCACCACATATGACGGGACGCCTTCAGCTGAAGGATATTCACAGCAGATGACGGTTGAATCAGCTTGCTCGCCAGTCATCTGCTTGAATTCCGTAATTCGGGTGAAATCATAGTCATTGGGATAATTGACAACGGCTGCCGGCTGATATTGCTTCATTGGCAGCGTTTTAAAATCAAAACGAACAGAGCGGTAGGCTAACCGTCCATATGAAAAATCAAAAAAAGCATCCAGCTGTCCGGTATAAACGATCAAATCATAATTTTCCTGATTCCAGCGTTCTCGATCAGCCAAATAATCGGTCTCCAGCTGCAGATCGATATTGGGGTGATCCATCATGTTTTGGATTAATTGGGTATAACCTTGTTCAGGGATCCCTTGATAACGGTCTGTGAAATATCTATTGTCGCGATTTTGACGTACAGGAATGCGTCCGGCAATTTCTGTTGATAATTCCTTGGGATCTGTTTCCCATTGTTTTAGCGTGTAGCGATGGAAAAATTTCTCATACAATAATTCACCTACCTGACCAACAACGACATCACGGAAATTTTGCGGTGGATTGTTGAACGATGAACGGGCCACCTCTTGTTCCAAAAAGCTGCCGACTTCCCTAATATCCATTTCTATGCCATAAAGCTGGCATATCGTATCCCGGTTGATTGGGAAAGGAATCATCTGCCCGTCGACATAAGATAATACCCGATGCTGGAAAAAGCGAAAATCACTGAATCGGTTGCAGAATTTCCAGACAGCCTGGTTATTGGTGTGAAAGATGTGAGGCCCATAGCGGTGGATGGTGATTCCGCAGGCTGTTTTTTCGTCGTAACAATTGCCGCCCGCCTGATCGCGCTTCTCAATCACTTCAATTTGACAACCATTCTCGGCCAATAACCTTGCCGCAGTCGCCCCGGCAAATCCGGCGCCAATAATCAAGACCCGTTTATCCTTGGCCATTTCAATACATCCCTTCTACTTATGAACTTATTCAATATTGTATCAGACTTCCAGAATAAATGGCAATTTTCCAAAAACCCTTGACAATCCTGCTGGCAATTCTATATAATTCGCTTTGTCGCTTCGATCAAAGCGATTTGCTTCATCAGCACGTGGGCCTTTAGCTCAGTTGGTCAGAGCAACCGGCTCATAACCGGTCGGTCCGGGGTTCAAGTCCCTGAAGGCCCACCAGTTATTTTCAAAATTTCATATCAGTGGGAGGATTCCCGAGTGGCTAAAGGGGGCAGACTGTAAATCTGTTGTCAACGACTTCGGTGGTTCGAATCCACCTCCTCCCACCAAGAAAACCGTCAGTCAATCGCTGACGGTTTTCTTTTTACCCTGTTTTTATCCGATTTGGCTTGTCTTCATTTCAACTGACTGACCAGCTCTTTAAAGAGATTGCCTCGTTCTTCGAAATGCCGGAAATGGTCATAACTGGTTCCTGCCGGCGACAAGACGACTACTTCACCCGGTGAAGCAATGCTTTTGGCCATCTGGACAGCGTCCTGGTAGTTTTCGCAGTAAATCAATTGCAGATCTTCAAATTGGATGCCACGGAAAGCGGATTCCTTTTCGATGCTGTCTTTTATCAGGTCGGAATTGGCTCCACAAAGGACAATTTTTCTGGAAACGGCTAAAATGGCCTCGCCAAGGCCGGTATAATCACATTTTTTGTCCTGGCCGCCGGCAATCAGGACAACATGCTCATTTCGCTCCGCCAATGCCTTCAGAGCGGCTTTGGTGCGGGTCGGGCTGGTATCAATCGAACTATTGTAATAACGAACGCCATCGAGCTCACGGACCAACTCCAGCCGATGCTCGACTCCGCCAAAAGAAACGGCCACAGCGGCAATATCTTTGGGCTGAACATACGGCCAGACCGCAGCGGCGGCGGCAAGATAGTTTTCAACATTATGCAGGCCAGGAATCTTGATGTCACTTGTTTTGACAATTTGGATTTCATGACCCTTTTCGCGGCAAACCAAATGGCCGTCTTTAATGATGAAACCTTCGGGAATCGCCTGTTCACGCCTGGAAAACAAGACGACCTGGCCGCGGGCGTCCGAACTTTGCGACCTGGATTCATAATTGCCCGCATTCAGTACCAACCGTCCATAAAAGGGCTGGTAAAGAAGGATATTCCGCTTGGCGTCGATATATTCCTGATAGTCTTTATGAACATCCAGATGATTTGGCGATATATTCGTCACGACAGCAATATCCGGGCTCTTGCGCATGCTCATCAGCTGAAAACTGGACAGTTCGAGAACAACCATGTCATCCGGCTTGATGGTATCAATCTGATCCAGGAGCGGCGTGCCGATGTTGCCGCCCAAATGGACCTTGTAGCCTGCATGTTTCAGAATGAGGCTGATCAGGGTCGTCGTGGTCGTTTTCCCATCGCTGCCGGTTATGCCGAACATGCAGGCAGGGCATAATTCCATGAATACTTCCATTTCCGATGTAATAATGGCGCCCCGATCCCTTTCGGCACGAAGTTCCGGCAAATCCCAGCGCATTTTTGGCGTACGGAAAATAAGATCGAACCCTTTCAGATGCGCAAGATAATCTGGCCCGACGCACCATTCAAGTTCTATTCCTTCTTCCGAAAAGGCAAGGCGTGTTTTGCTGAGCACAGGGTCATTGGCGTTTAACTTGTCAAAGGCTGTTATCGAAGCACCCAAGCCAGCTATATAGCGAATCAGCGGACGATTGCTGATTCCGATTCCGAGCACAGCAATGCGTTTGCCGCGCAGAAAATTTTTGAAATACCCGATTTTATTGATCATGAAATGCCTCCTGCAACTATGGGCAGCTTAGGGTTTTGACAATACTGCCTTAGGGGAAATTATAAAATATATCTTGCAATTTTACCAACATTATTGTAAGATAATCCTCGTCCCGCGGGAATGGCGGAATTGGCAGACGCGCTAGTTTCAGGTACTAGTGATCGTAAGGTCATGCAGGTTCAAGTCCTGTTTCCCGCACCATTGAAGGATTCGCGCAAGCGGGTCCTTCTTTTCGTCATCGTGACCAACAGTCAAAAATTCTGGCCAATGACCAGAAAAAATCAAGGAAGTGGCCATGCAAGAGACTGATCATATCATTCGAATTGCCGTTCGGGCGCTTGCCGAGGCGATCCATCGAAAAGGCGGACTGGCCGGGCCCGCTTATGGAGGCGTCAGCTCTGCGGATGGAATCCGTCTGCATCAGCGCTTTTTCAATCTCCTTTCCGAAAGGCATGAGGCGGCGTTGGTCCAGTCGGAAGTAGCCCTTAGTTCGACTTTTGGCATTGAAGACTGGACTTTTCTGATCAACGGACGCTGTGATGCATTATTGGAACTTCCTGACGACCCCTGGATCATCGAAGCCAAATCTTTTACCGGACCGCGTGAGCAATTGCCTGAAAAAGGCGAGCCGGTTCACTGGGCGCAAGCAAATCTATATGCCTGGCTCTATATGGCCAAAAAACCAAAACTTCAATCCATCGTAGTTGGATTGGCCTATATTGGTCTGGAAACTGATGATCTGGTTGAGATGCAGCGGCGGATAAGCCGAGCTGAAGCCGAAGCGTTTTTCCGGAAAACCTGCATGGCCTATTCCGAATTTTCGATAAACCAGCTGCAAAGCTTGCGTTTTCGCGAAAACAGCGGGCTTATTTGCCGGTTTCCCTATTCTGGACTTCGAACCGGGCAAAAACGTTTCATGCAGGAAGTAATCGGCGCTGCCCGGCAAAAAAGCAGTGCATTTATTCAAGCGCCAACTGGCACCGGCAAGACGATGGCGGCCCTTTACCCAGCCGTAAAAGCCCTTGCCAATCATCTGGTCAGTCATGTCTTCTATTTGACTGCCATGACTTCTACGCGCCTGATAGCGGCCAGAGCGCTGGAGGATTTGCGGCAAACCGGTCTTCATATGAAATATCTGGTTCTATATGCCAAGGAAAAGCTTTGTCTGGAACCTGATCTCTATTGCGACAGCAAGCAATGTCCCTACGCTACTGCCTACTATGACCATTTGCCTGACGCCCTGCGCCAGCTGTTTCTTCTTGAAAGCATCCAGAGGGAGGATATCCTGAATTGTGCCAGACAATTCAAGGTTTGCCCGTTTGAATTGTCTTTAGATATCGCCCTTTATTGTGAATTCATTATTTGTGACTATAATCACGCTTTTGATCCGCGGGCAAAGCTTGACCGGTTTTTCAACCAGGATATGGAAACACAAATGCTGCTAATTGACGAAGCCCATAACCTGCCGGATCGTTCCCGGGAAATGTATAGTGCTGTCCTGGACCGCAAATTGCTTGATGAGGCCATATCGGCAACCGCCGGGCTTTCACCGCTGCTGGAACAGGCTCTGGGGCGGCTGAAAGCCTATATGGATCAGCTGAATCAATCCCTGGCCGGAGAAAATCCAGGTTTTGACCAGCTTGAAAAAGGGATTGGCACAGGACATGTGCTGGTTGCCGAAAACTATCGCGCCATGCGCGAACTGCCTGCTTCACTATTATCCTTATTAGGCCGTTTCGAGTATTTCTGCCGCCAATTTCTGGATCAGCATCAGGATTTTGAAAAACGGCGAGCCTTATTGGATTTCTATTTTAGCGCTTTATATTTCAGCCGCGTTGCTGAAGAATATTTTGATCAAACCTATGTCACGACAGTGAAAAAATCAGCCGGACATTTTGAAATTTCGTTGATGTGCCTTGATGCGGCTGAAAAACTGGCAAAATCTTACCGCAATATTCATCCGGCAGTATTTTTTTCGGCTACATTGTCGCCTTTGTCTTACTATATTGGCTTATTGCATGGCAATATCCAGTCTGACCGGCCTGAATCCTTGCTGCTAGGCTCCCCTTTCCCTTCCGATAATCTGCTGGTCCTGATTTGCAGTTCGCTCTCGACGCGCTATCAAAAACGTCAAGCGACGATTGAACCTATTCTGGGCATGATTTTACAGGCGGCGCGCCAACATACGGGAAACTACCTGATCTTTGTGCCATCATTCGCTTACCTAGCTCAATTCAGGTCGCTGATTCGAAATTTGCCAGTCCGGGAAGAGTTTGATTTCATGTTTCAGATTCCAAACATGAATGAAACGCTTCGCCAGAAATTCCTTCATCGATTTGAACGATTCGGCGATCGGACCTTAATAGCCGCAGCAGTCATGGGCGGTGTATTTTCAGAAGGAATCGATCTTTTCGGTGAAAGGCTGTCTGGTGTGATGATTATAGGAGTCGGGCTGCCGCAAATTTGTCCTGAGCGGGAAATCATGAAGCAATACTATACCGAAGCCTTGGGCAGCGGTTATGAATACGCCTATCTTTACCCTGGTTTCAATAAAGTCCAGCAGGCAGCGGGAAGAGTGATCCGCAGTGAAAACGACCGGGGTTTTGTCCTGCTGATTGATGACCGCTATGACCTGCCCGCTTACACAAGCCTGTTCCCTGCAGAATGGCAGCCGACCACCGTGTCGGATCAGGATGAACTTGCAGCGGCCTTGCAGGATTTTTGGCTTCAAACCGATGGCGGTTCCTGAAAGGTCAGGCTGTCAAGGCCTTGGAGCAATTGAAGACGCGTGTACTCTTTTTCCATCTGATGGGTCAGATAATGTTCTGATATCAGGATAAATTCTTGTCTGATTTTTGGACTTAGCGTAAAGTTGAATAATCGTGAAATCGGAGCCTGGATGCTATGTTCCATGGCATTTAAGACCCCTTCTGCCAATAACTTGGCATTTGAGGATTTATTTTGGCAGGCCGGCCGGCTGCAGACCAGGCCACAGGCCGATATGCTGAATATGGGGGCATGGCTGATTGGGTTTCCGCAGATGACGCAGCTTTCAAGATGCGGCATAAAGCCAATTTCTGCCAGAAGCCTGAGCTGAGCAACATGCACGGTCAGAAGCGGGTCAGCCTGGCTTTGCAATGCCTGCAGCGAATAGGCCCATAAACGGTAAAGGTTTGGTTGGGCGACATCATTTTTCATGCAGTCAAACAGCACTTCGGCCAAATGCGAAGCACAGACCAGGCGGTCCAGATCTTTATGCAGCGCGCCAAATGATTCGATCAATTCCGCTGAATTGACAGTGAAATGGCCTTTATAGGCGAAAAGCTCGAATTCGCTTAAGGAAAACACTTGCGTGGATAAAAGCAACGGGCTTTTTGTCCGGCGCGCACCACGTGCCGAAGCGCTGACCAATCCTTGTTCGGCAGTCAAAATATTGATTATCCGGTCAAAATCGCCCACCGGCACTTCCCGGATAACAAAGCCTTTTACTTTGATGTGCGTCATGCCGGTAAAATTCCGTCAATTATGGATTTCATAGCCGAGGTTGCGCAGAATGCCCCGGCGGTTTCGCCAGTCTTCCCTGACCTTGACAAATAATTCCAGATAGCAGCGGCAGCCCAGCATTTGCTCGATCTGCTGACGCGCAGCAATGCCGATCTGTTTAAGCATGGCGCCTTTATGCCCAATTAAAATTCCTTTATGGGAATCTTTGTCACAATAGATTACGGCGCGGATCCTGACCAACGTTCTTTCAGAATCTTCTGCCAGATCTGGAGAGAGCACTGCCATAGAAAACCCGGATACTTCCTCTTCGAGTACCTCTGGTTCTTCTGCGGATTCGGCAGTCAATTCCTCAAAAGATTCAATCTCGACTGCCGTGCCATGAGGAATTTCCTCACTGGTCAATAATAGAATTTGCTCACGAATCATTTCAGCAGCCAGTGCTTTTTCAGTTTGATCCGTAATGCTGTCGACCGGAAAATATCTTGGCCCTTCCGGTAATAGTCCGCGGATAATGTCAATCAGCTGGTCGAGGCCATCTCCGGTTTTGGCAGAAACCGGCAGCAAGGCTGCAAAAGCATAAGCCGCTGCATAACTGGCCATCAATGGCAGCAAAGCTTCTTTAACCGTTTTATCGACCTTGTTCAGGATAAGAATAACCGGCTTGTTCTGGCGGGATGCCTTTTTTAGAATTTCCATTTCCAGGGCTGGTACGCCCGGGCCGGATTTTGACTGGGTAGCTGCTGCGGCATCGATCAAAAGCAAAATAATATCACCGTCTGCCAATGCAGCGCTCGCGGCGGTCATCATATATTCACCCAGCCGGGTTTTGGGCTGATGCAAGCCTGGCGTGTCTAAAAATATGATCTGGCTGTTTTCATCGTCGAGCACTGCCCTGACAACCTGACGGGTTGTTTGCGGCTTTGGCGATGTGATAGCCAGACGGATGCCGGCAATTTGATTCAGCAAGGTCGATTTTCCAACGTTGGGCCGGCCAATCAGACTGACAAAGCCCGACCGAAAAGTATGTTCATTCATGATTTTTTACTCCTTGATTTCTTGAAAGCTTCAGCTTATTAAGAATCTGCCGCTGTTTGCGCAGCATCTTTTGTTCTTGCTGTAAAGTCAGATGGTCATAACCTAATAGATGCAACAGTCCATGAATCGCTAGAAATGCGACTTCCCGCTCGACGGAATGGCCATAATCAGCTGCTTGTTGACAGGCTTTATCCAGTGAAATAATTATATCGCCAAGCATGACGGTGGGAGATCCCGTTTGTTCCGGGTCAAAATCCTGGATGGCCAGCTGCTGCTGCAACCGGCCTTCGATCATGTTTAAAATTGGAAAGGATAGAACATCGGTAAGGCTGTCGACATCACGCGTCTCAAGATTGATTTTTTTCATGATGCGCGGTCCGGCAAAGATAACCGTCAGGCTGGCATTCCATTTTTTCCGGCGCAGCTGCCCTCCCCACACCGTCGATTCTAAAGCGGCGGGCAGCGCCTGGTCCAGCAATTCGCGCCATGCCTGTATTTGATATTTAGTTTGTTGATTGACGTACGATACGTTCATCTGGATACTTCACCCTTTCATGGAAATGACCGGTATAAACCTGCAAAAATGCCTGAACCAGTGTTTCGACATCACGATAGGAAAGGCCTGAACTGACTAGCTGATCTTGCTCATTCTTGACTTTGATAATTTTGCGGATCAGATTTTCCGCATCTTCCAGATTGTTTGCGCCTGTTGATTTCATTGCGGCTTCAACCGAGTCGGCTAACATGACAATTGCCGATTCCCGGCTGGACGGAATGGGGCAACGGTATCGGAACTGGGTGACATCAGGTTCTGGACGACTTCCCTCTTCAGCGCCCTTCAAGGCTTTGTGATAAAAATAGGCTTGAGCAGTCGATCCATGATGTTCATGAATAATCCGCAGGATCGGTGCAGGCAGCCGGTAGCGCCGGCCGATCCTGACGCCGGCATCGGGATGAGCCAAAATCATTTCGGCGCTTTGCTCTGGCGAAAGAGAATCGTGCGGATTCTCCCCTTCCTGGTTTTCCGTAAACATCAGGGGATTTTCCAGCTTGCCGATATCATGATAATAGGCGCCGACTCTCGCCAGGAGCGCATTGGCTCCGATGGCCACGGCGGCCGCATCTGCCAGGTTGGCGACCATCATGCTGTGTTGGGAGCTTCCTGGCGCCTCAACAAAAAGCCGCCGCAAAAGCGGATGCCCCGGCTGTGAAAGCTCAATCAGCCGCAAAGGCGAAACTGCATTGAAAAGCATTTCGAAAAGCGGCATAACGCCAATCGCCGCAATGACGGACAGGGCCCCGCTTAATGCTGTCGAGCCACAGTTAACCGAAATTGTCGACCAGCTATCTTTTTGGAGTAATCCGTAAGCCAAGGTAATCGTGAAATTTGCCCCGGCAGTCGCGATAATGATAAAAGCATAATTGTCCTTGCGAATGATGCCTTTGGTAAAAAGCGCAGCAACCAGGCTGCCGCACATGGCGACTATCAGGAAGATCGGATTAAAATTGGTCATCGGCAGGATTGCCGCAGTCAGGCACAGCGACAAGACAATGGAAGCCCGCAAGCCGAAATACGCTGTTATCAGAACAGCAGCAAAATAAACCGGCGGTGCAAGCGGCGCCTGCCGCATAAAATAGGCCGAGGCAAATAATGGAATCACCAATGCCAGGGCTAACGCCGAATAGTCGCCGATCGTGCGGATGGTGTCGTTTTCATAATGACTGATGTAAAACCAGGCAATACACATTAACAAAATCATGAGCAAGACAATGCCGAAAAAGTAGACCGTATCGAAATGGCCGCTGTCGATTAAGGACAAGTCCTGTAAAAGGGCATAGGTATTGTCGGTGATGATATCTCCTAAAGAAACAATTCGGCTGCCTTTGTCAATCATGACCGGATTGCTTTGAATTTTGTCATAAGCCGCTTGCCGGGCATTTTCTGTTGCCACTTGGTCAAAAACAACATTCGGTTGCAGTAAAAGGCCTAATGTCCTTTCAATGATGCCGCTGTCTTCCTGATAGAAAGTCAGTGACTCTTTCAATGTTGCGAGTTTTTCGCCAAGCTGGTTTTTCAGGCCTGTGCTGTCGACCGTTTCAGCCATGATCAGGTTAGCCAGAGCCAAAACGTGGCCTTTGATGCTTTCATACCGCAAATCAGCCAGTGTTGCATAAGTCATGGCGTCATCCTGGCTAAGGACAATATTTAATTCCTGATTCACTTTAAGGGCGATGCTATCCGCAATTACAGCGGGATTGGCTGGCGACGGCGACAAAGATGCCGGACTGGGGGTTGGCGTCAGCGCCGCAACTCGTTCCTGCGCTACAATTTCATAAAAGGTTTCAAACCGGCTTTTAACTTCACTCGAGATCTGATCGGAACGCAGCATGACATCAGCAACTTCAGCCGCTGCCTTGGTTGCACGAAGGTCGGTTTCAGTTTTATCGGGGATGCTGCGTGGCGCTGTAATATCGTAGGGACTGGCATCGCCTGGCTTTAATCGGAATTTCTCAGGCACTGAACCGGAATATACGGTCAGAATAACTGTAATGATCATGATTGCTCCCAAAAGAAACAGCATGAATCGTTTAACTTTGGAAGTCATTCTCATGTCATCTACCTCCTTTGCTGACCTTCGTTTTCATAGGCGCGGATGATGCGCTGGACCAGGCCGTTGCGGACGACATCACGTTGTGTCAAATCGACAAAAGCAAGTCCTTCAACATTCTTGAGGATATGACGAGCTTCTTTCAATCCGGATTTTTTATCCAGCGGCAAATCGATCTGCGTGATATCCCCTGTAACGACCGCCCTTGAATTAAATCCAAGTCGGGTCAAAAACATTTTCATTTGTTCTGGCGTAGTGTTTTGGGCTTCATCAAGGATAATGAACGAATCATCCAGAGTCCGGCCGCGCATGTAAGCAAGGGGGGATACTTCGATCAATCCCTTTTCCATGTTCTTTAAATAATTCTCAGGCCCCATCAACTCGTGAAGCGAATCATACAAAGGCCGCATATAGGGATCAACTTTGGTCTGGAGGTCGCCAGGCAGAAAGCCAAGTTTTTCACCCGCTTCAACCGCCGGTCTTGTTAAAATAATCCGACTGACTTCCCTGGCCCGGAACGCATTGACCGCTATGGCCACAGCAAGAAATGTTTTACCTGTTCCGGCAGGACCAGTGGCAAAGGTGATTTCGTTTTGCCGCATAGCCTGAACATACTCGCGCTGGCCAAGGGTTTTGCTGCGGATTGGACGTCCTTTGGCTGTTACGCAAACACAATCGGGCGTATAGCCATGAACTTGCTCCAAATTGCCTTCCCGGGCAATTTCGGCAAGATAATTGACCAACTGCAGATTGACGCTCTGTCCCTGACGATTGAGTTCCAGCAAGCGTTCGCAGACCGCGGCGGCTTTTTCGATATTTTCCTCGTCACCTTGAAGAACTAATCCCTGGCTGGTTACTTCAATGCTGATATCGAGCAACTGTTCGATGATTTCCAGGTTGCCGCTGATGCTGCCAAAAACCGCTTGAGCCGCCTGGGCATTTTCTACACTGATCCTTCTCTCCATGATTATGTCCTCGCCTTACTGATCAGTTGGGGTCAACAGGTCTATTTTGAATGCCAGGCTGTCTTCGCTCAAGGCCGGAATAGTCAATTCCTGCATGGGATCAATCTGGATATCATATTGATCGTTTTCAAAGACCGCATCGTTGATGATTGATTTGCGGACCTGTTCGAGATAAGACATCATGTATGTCTCTTTTTGAGGGTCGACAATAGCCTTGATTTCATATTTGCCCTGACGGTTATAAGCATTGCCGTTAATCATGATAGCAGAATCGCCGCTGGCCCGGATTTCAGACATGGCCACCATACGCTCGTCATTGACCGAAATCGCCTGGGCTCCCAAAGCGCGCAGCTCATTGACAAATGTCCTGAGAACGCTGTCGCGTACAAGTACGCCTTCGGCGCAGCTGATCTGGACAACGATGCCGAAATTGCGCACTTCACGCAATCCTGCAAAAATGGCCGCGCGCTCTTTTTCCTTGATGATCGACTCAACCTGATCATTGCCGGTGGCCTTGTCATTCTCGAGAATGCTCAAATATTGACGCAACTCGGCGTTGCGGTTGGATAATTCCGCGTTTTTGTTGGCATATTCGATAATCTTGTTTTGCAGTTCATCAAGCTTGGTTGTTGAAAGATTATCCAAATTGACATTTTTCATCTGCAAAGCAATTAAGATGCCAAGAAGCATGCAGACGACTGTAAAGGCAATCGATCGTAAAGCATTGGGTTTCATGGGGCAACAACCTCCAACCTGTCGATATATTTGCTGATGTCATCCGCTTCAGCAAAAGGCGGGATCACAACTTCATTTTCTTCAGTAACTTTTACCACAAGATCGATGCCGGCCGCCTGCCGGATATTGAACTCCTGGTCGTTTCGGATCACCTCAGCCAATTTGGCCGGATCACCGCGGGCTGTAATCACAAAAGGCGGCGTTAGCCTTTGTTCATTGCAAAGGATGGTGGCGCCAAAACAGAGAATGTAGCTCGAGTTTGTTATCCGCAATCCGTTAACGGCAATAGCGCCGGCCCCAACGCTTTTTAAAAGCCATAAGGCATGGTTGATATCGCCGTCATGAACAATGGAATCAAGCGAATCCACCTGACCCGGCTTATCATCAAGAACGAGGGTTATGCCGGGCCCGCGAACCTCGGTAAAACCAGCAAGAACCTTGATGCTTTTCAGTTCAATCAATAGTCCTTCATTGCCTTGCCGGTTTAGCAGCTCAGCGATCGCATCTTCTTTCTGCTGGTTCAATTTTTCATTTTCCTGCATTAAATTCGCATAGCTTTCTTCGTAGCGATCAAGATCTTCCTGACGCTGCTTATAACGTTCGATAAGGTTGTTGCTGCCGGTATCGGCGCGAACGGACTGAATATGGTTCATCACGATAATGCCAAACAGGAGCATGAGAATGAACATCATCATCTGCTGCTGAAAGGTGCGATTGGCCAAGACCTTGAAAATCCGACGGCCAATTGGTGTCATTTTCAATTTCAGCTTTTTTTTCGGTTCGATCATGCCAGCCGCTCCAGGAGTTTAACAAAATATGCCGGAAGAGGACTTTCCAGATGAATAAATTTCCCGGTGGCCGGATGTTCAAAATCCAAAGCGCAGGCATGCAGCGCCTGACCAGGCAATTCGTATGCCGGCCGGCCGGCGGCATAGACTGGATCGCCGATCACCGGATGGCCGATGTATTGGAAATGAACCCGAATTTGATGGGTCCGTCCGGATTCCAGGCGAGCTTCAATCAGTGTGGCTGAGCGGTAACGCTGCAGGACTTTGAAATGGGTTACAGACGGTTTGCCGTTTCCGACAACCGCCATGCGCTGCCGGTTTTTGGGATCGCGTCCAATAGGCGCGTCAATTGTTCCGTTTTCGCTGGCCACAAGGCCATAAACAGCGGCCTGATAAGTCCGCTTGATTTCATGGTGCCTTATTTTTTCAGCAATCGCCGCGTGTACCTGATTATCCTTAACAACCATCAGCAAACCGGAAGTATCCTTGTCAATACGATGAACAATACCTGGACGGATGATGCCGTTCAAATCGGAAAGTTGTCCTCTGCAATAATCCAGCAGCGCATTGACCAAAGTTCCGGAACGATGGCCGGCGGCCGGATGAACGACCATGCCTTGAGGTTTGTTGACTACCAGCAGCCATTCATCTTCAAAAACAATATCCAGAGGGATTTTTTCAGCAAGCAGGCCTGAAGGTTCAGGTTCAGGAATGTTCAGCACGACTTCCTGGCCGTGAACGGTTTTCCAGGCCGGTTTTACCTCGCGGTCATTTATTGTTACACATCCATCGGCGATAAGTTTCTGAAGATACGCCCGCGAATATTGCGGCAACTGGCTGGACAGATAGCTATCCAGTCTTATTTGGTCTGCATCAATCAGAATGGTTAGCTGCATGCGGCGGATCCTCCTTTTTTTGATCTGGTTTTGCGGACTTGCCGGTTGGAGGAAATGATGAAAGTATGGAATGATCAAGAAGCAGCAGCAAGCACAGGAGAATTGTACCGCAAACAACCAGCATATCCGCCAAATTAAAGGTCGGGAAAATATAGCTGCCAAAATGGAAATCCAAGTAGTCCGTCACCCCGCCATCGCGGATACGGTCGATCAAGTTGCCGATGCTGCCGGCGCAGATGATCGATAAAAAGGCTTTCAACTTGATGTTCTTGTTTTTAAAGATGATGAATAAAATAACAATGGTGATTACGGACGATGTTCCGGCCAACGCATATAATCCCCAAGGTTTGTCTGCCAGAAAACTCCAGGCAGCACCCGGGTTTTTACGGTTGATAATGTAAAAGAACCGATCGATGACTGTCAGCTTGTCAGTTGAAGACAAGTTCATTTTAATGACCAGTTTCAGCAGCTGATCCGCTGCACTGAGTAAAATTATGATGATTGCCCAGACCATATCCACAACTCCTCGATTCCCCGGTAGGGGTGATATTGATTAGGTTGACATTGGCCAACCACGCGATTGCCATATAACAGAGCGGCTTGCCGGATCAGCAAAACGCTCCAGGGAGAACGTGCTGCCGTCTTGACCAGGATGTCCGCAAAATCCTGGCCGTACGGTAAAAGGCTGCCATTACCCACTGATACAGAATCGACCAGACGCTGCCGCCAAAGATCATAATCTGCCAATCCGCCATTCGACATAGACGCTAACAAGGCATAAGACGCCGGGCGGTCATCACGGTAAATCCAAGTCGGGTTAGGCTTTGCCGGGATTACAGCATCCAGCAGGGTCAAATCGTAATCGCCGGCCTGCAAGGCAGCCCAATATGCGGTTTTTGCCAGGGTTTCCTGTTGCCAGGCAATTCCGGCAGCATCCAGCTGGCTTGTTATGACTGTCATGGCTTCTTTTTGATAGGAATCATCCTGCGGCAGCAAAATCCGCAATTTTTTGCCGGTTTTTTCCCAAGTCGGCTTGCCGAGCTGCAAAAGCTCTGCTTTTGTGTCGGTTGTTGCGTTGTCAAGGATCCAGCTAGCCGCAGACAAGGGAACCGTCGCATTCTCTCCGCAAAGCTTTCCGCTCAGATTTGCTGCAGCTTCGAAATTAAGAAGCTGTTTCAAATAAAGCAAGCGATTATTGTCGGACAACAGTTTCCTCTTCTGTGTATTATACGCTAAAAACAGCATTTGGTCGCCAGTATATTGCTCAAAGCGCATACTATTGCTCAGCAAATAACGGCTGTAGTCCGAAGCTGCCAAATTAACCAAATCAATTTCATCATTTTCGAAGGCTTGCATGGCTGCAGACAGATTGTCATATTCAAGCAGCCAAATGGTTTTCAGTTCAGATAGAGTGCCGGATGGCGCTTTTTTTTGCATGACCAGTTTTTTTTGATTTTCATAGGAAACCATGAAAAAGGGGCCGCTGCCAGGAACAAGCGCAAACGGATCCTCTGAAAGGCTTTTTGCCGGAATTATCGGAAAAGTAAGCGAATAGGCTAGCCATGGATCTTTTTGATTGAGAACCAGCTGCAGATTTTGAGAATCGACAACGCTGGCTGAACTGATTGATTTCATGGCGGCCGCAAAGCTTGACTGGCCAGCGTGTGCCAAAATAAAATTAATGCAGGCAACGACATCAGCAGCGATCAGGGGTTGGCCGTTACTGAAAAGGATATCGGGCTGCAAAGATATCATAACCTGCAAGCCATCTGAAGAACAGGTCATTTCCTTGACTAATTGCGGCTGTGATTTTTGGCTGGCATCCATGGTGAAAAGACTCTGATACAAAAGATCGTTGATGTCCTGGCCGGATTTGCTGAGATCCAGAAGCGGATTAAGGGTTTGACGTTTACTCCACCAGAGCCTCAAAACACCGCTTGCGGCATCAGGCCGGCTTTGAAAGTCGACCGGTTTGGTTGGCCCGGATATTGGCGAGGTTGTGATAGAAGGCCCAGTCCCTGATTGGGTGCTGGATGGCGCCGCAAGGCAACCATTCTGACCAATCATAAAAAACAACAGGAGAGGAAAAATGATCCAACTTGCTTTTTTCACAATTATTCCTCTATCCTGATTCGTTCAATCCGGCGTGCCTGTCCGGTTGACGGATCAACTTCAACACAGACGGCACAAAGGGCTGAATAACCTTTGGCAACTTCATAGGGAGCCGGCAAGCGGTCAACAAAACGCCGCAGGGAAGATTCTCTTTCCATGCCGATAACCCCATTGATCGGGCCGGTCATACCAACATCCGTGATAAAGGCTGTACCACGCTCGAGAATCCTTTCATCGGCCGTCTGGATATGGGTATGGGTTCCAGCCACCAAAGACACTCGGCCATCCAAAAACCAGGCCATGGCATTCTTCTCCGATGTTGCTTCAGCGTGAAAATCAACCACCGTCATTTTAATACCCTGTTCAGATTTTAATTCATTAAGCATTTGGTCGGCAGTGGCAAAAGGGTCATCGGCAGGTTCCATGAAAACCCGACCGAGAAGATTAATGACCAGGAGTTTGCCCGCGGGATGATCATAGACGGTATAGCCTCTTCCCGGCCAGGCTTTCGGCACATTGGCCGGTCTGACCAGATGCCGGATATTTTCAGCAGAATACAGAAATTCATGTTTAGACCAGCTATGATTGCCAAGCGTCATAATATCGACGCCACAATCCTGGATATCATGAGCAAGCGTTGCAGTCAATCCTAAACCTGCAGCAACATTTTCCGCATTGGCAATACAAATGTCAACCTGCCATTTTTTTTTCATTTCCGGCAATTTTGCTCTGAGAAGCTTGCGTCCGCTTGAACCGACCAGGTCACCGATAAAAAGAATGTGCAAAGAATTCCCTCCTATTGTATGATTCAAAACATTATCGTATTTCATTTTACCATAGTTGCCGCCATGAAGAAATAAAGGAAAAAGGATGCATTGCATCGTGCTTTTCAGCATCTTGCAGTACACCCTTTTTAACATGCTTTTCCGATAGTTTATTTAGCGAATTCCGTTACACGTGTTTCCCGGATAATATGAACCTTGATTTGACCAGGATAATCTAATTCTTCTTCGATTTTTTTGCATATTTCCCGGGCTTTCAAGATCATCTCATCATCCCGTACATTTTCCGGACGGACCATGACACGAATCTCACGGCCGGCCTGAATCGCATAGGACTTTTCAACGCCCTCAAATGAATTGGCAATTTCTTCCAGTTTTTGGATTCGTTTGATGTAAGTTTCAAGATTTTCCCGCCTGGCGCCCGGCCTGGCGGCGGAAATGGCATCAGCAGCTGCTACTAGCACAGAAATCAGTGATTCAGGCTCAACATCGCCATGATGTGACTGAATCGCGTTGATGACTTCCGGACCTTCTTTATATTTTTTTGCAATCTCAGCTCCTAATGTGATATGGGAGCCTTCCATTTCAAAATCAGCCGCTTTACCAAGATCATGCAGTAAGCCTGCTCTTTTCGCCATCATGACATCCAGGCCTAGTTCAGATGCCATCATGCCCGCGAGCCAGCAAACTTCAATTGAATGTTGCAGGACATTTTGACCATAACTGGTACGATAGCGAAGCTTGCCAAGCAATTTGATGATTTCAGGATGCAATCCCATGATGCCGGTTTCAAACACGGCACGTTCGCCTTCCTGTTTGATGGTTGCATCCACTTCTTTGCGAGCTTTCTCAACCATCTCTTCAATCCTGGCAGGATGGATCCGCCCATCGATAATGAGTTTATCGATAGTTATTCGGGCAATTTCACGCCGAATGGGATCAAAACTCGACAGGATAACCGCTTCAGGCGTATCATCGATGATCAGGTCAACACCGGTCAAGGTTTCGATCGTCCGGATATTGCGGCCTTCACGTCCGATAATGCGGCCTTTCATTTCGTCATTTGGCAGCGTCACTACAGATACTGTCGATTCAGATACATAATCTGCAGCATAGCGCTGAATTGAAGCGACAATGATATCCTTGGCTTTGCGGTCTGCTTCTTCTTTGGCAGCGTCTTCCATCTGCCTAAGCATAACCGCCATATCATGCCGGTATTCCTGTCTGGCTTCATCGAGAACCAAATTTTTGGCGTCCTCGACAGTCAAATTGGAAATACGCTCCAACTCAATGACCTTTTGCCTTTCCAGTTCCCTGGCCCGTTCTTCAAGCGCCAGGACATCACTAACCCTAGCATCCAGAGCTTCATCTTTTTGCTCCAGCACTTCAAGTTTCCGTTCCAGTGATTCTTCTTTCTGGTCCAGCCGATTTCTTTCACGTTGTAAATCAGTTTTCTTTTCACGAACATCTTTTTCAAACTCAAGCCTGGTTTTATGGATTTCTTCTTTCGCTTGAAGCAGAAGTTCACGTTTTCTGCTTTCACCTGACTTTTGAGCTTCGCCAATTAGTTTGCCAGCTTCTATCTCAGCCAATTCCATCGATTGACGTACGGCTTTGATTTTTTTGCTAAAACCGAGCTGATAATAGGCAATGGTAGCTCCAACAGCAGCAGCCAGTCCTAGAACCAGTCCGACTATGAAATATAGCCATTCTATGGCAATCACCTCCAATATTTATTTATCAAGTTTCATTTTCTTTGTCCTGTATTTAAGGAATAATATGCATCTATATTATTTTATAGAAAGTAACTGTCAAATGTCAATAAAGTAAATGGCCTATCCGTTGAAAGGACAGGCCATTTAGCAAAATAATTATCAAAAATTCAATTTATTTCTCGAGAATGCCATCCGGATAGATCTCACGGCGATGATAATGCGTATGAAGCAATTCATGCGCGAGATGGCCATTGGGTTCACCGAGGAAGTTTTTATAGAGTGTTTCGACATCGGCATTCTTATGGGATTTGTGTTCTGGCATGATCATATCCTCATCATAGAGGGCTTTGGCCCGCATGGTGCGAACATCGATGTCCATCAAATCCTGGGCATGAATCTGGGGTTGACCGCCGCCGCAGACGCAACCGCCCGAGCAGCCCATGATTTCGATAAAGTGGTATTCAGGAGCAGTTCCAGCCCGGATCGCATCCAGCAGTTTGCGCGCAGCTGCCGTACTGTGGGCAACGGCAACCCGGATCTTCATGCCGGCGATTTCCAGCTCGGCTTCCTTGATGCCGGCATCGACACCGCGAACAACCTTGTATTCGAATTGCGGCAGGTCTTTGCTTTCCAGGATGTCAGCAACGGTACGCAGCGCAGCTTCCATAACACCGCCGGTGGCACCGAAGATAACAGCAGCGCCGGTGTAGTCACCGATCAGATCCTGATCAGGCCCTTCATCAGGCATTTTCAAAAAGTCAAGACCCGATTGCTTGATCATGCGGGCTAGCTCACGGGTGGTCAAAACAGCGTCAACGTCTCTGCAGCCGGTTGCCGGATTAAACATTTCTTCGCGGGTTGACTCCGTCTTTTTCGAGGTGCAAGGCATAATCGAAACAACAAAAATGTCATTTGGATCAATATCCTTGCGTTTGGCATAATAGGTCTTGATGAGCGCGCCTTCCATCTGATGCGGCGATTTGCAGGTCGAAAGATTTTCCAGGAAATCCGGATAATAGAATTCTGCAAAACGGATCCAACCAGGCGAGCATGAAGTGATCATGGGAAGCTTGCCGCCATTCTGAATTCGGCCCAGCAATTCTGTGCCTTCTTCCATAATAGTCAAGTCAGCCGCAAAGTTGGTGTCATAGATTTTGTCAAAGCCCATCCGGCGTAAAGCAGCAAACATTTTTCCGGTTACGCGTGTGCCGATCGGCAGGCCGAATTCTTCGCCCAACGCAGCGCGGACAGCCGGAGCGACCTGAACGACAACATGCTTTTTCGGATCATTGACAGCCGACCAGACTCTTTCGATATCTTCCTTCTCATGCAGGGCGCCGACCGGGCAGGCAATGATGCACTGGCCGCAATAGATGCAGGGTGCATCGGCCATGCTGATGTCGAAAGCGGGTCCGATTTTGGTTTCAAATCCGCGGTTCAGGAAAGACAGCACATTGACATCCTGTTTCTGGCAAGCTGCTACACAGCGACCGCACAGAATGCATTTGCTGGAATCACGGACAATCGAATGAGATTTGTCGTCAATTTTTGCCGGGCTCATGGTCCCTTCAAAATTGTATTTGCGAATGCCATACAGTTCGCACAGATCCTGCAGTTCACAGTTCTGGTTGCGGATACAGGCCAGGCACTCTTTATTATGGTCGGATAGAATCATTTCCAGGGTCGATTTGCGAGTTGCGCGGACCCTTGGGGAATTTGTCTTGACCACCATACCTTCGGTTACAGGATTGACGCAGGCAGCAGCCAGGGCACGGCCGCCAACAACTTCAACCAGGCAGACACGGCAGGCGCCAACTTCATTGATGCCCTTCAGATAACAAAGGGTAGGAATTTTGATGCCTGCTGCACGTGCAGCTTCGAGTATGGTATAACTGGACGGCACGCTGATCTGAATGCCATCAATTGTCACATTAACCATGTTCACTTGATATCACGCTCCTTCTGACAGCATTCACCGTTTGATAACGGCCTTGAATTTGCAGGCCTGCTCGCAGGCGCCGCACTTGATACACTTGCTGGAATCAATGACGAAAGGCTCTTTGCCCAGGACACCGCTAATGCAGCCGGTAGGGCAGCGTTTGGCGCAAAGGCCGCATTTTTTGCACAGGTCGGGCAGAATCTGGTAGGTCAACAGGCCTTTGCAGACACCGCAGCTGCACTTGTGGTCGATGACATGCTCTTCATATTCCTTGCGGAAATGCTTGAGCGTTGAAAGGACCGGATTAGGAGCGGTTTGTCCAAGTGCGCAAAGCGAACCTTCCTTGATTGCGACAGCAATCCTTTCAAGTTCATTGACATCTTCCATGGAACCATTGCCACTGGTGATCTTGGTCAGAATTTCCAGCATTCTGCGGGTGCCGATCCGGCAAGGAGCGCATTTGCCGCAGGATTCATCGACGGTGAACTCCAGGAAGAATTTAGCGATGTCAACCATGCAGGTCGTCTCATCCATGACAATCATGCCGCCCGAACCCATCATGGATCCAGCTGCGATCAAATTGTCATAGTCGATCGGCACATCGAGAAGCGAAGCCGGAAGGCAGCCGCCGGAAGGTCCGCCGGTTTGGACGGCTTTGTATTTCTTGCCGCCAGGGATGCCGCCGCCGATGTCAAAGACAATCTCGCGAACGGTGGTACCCATCGGAATTTCAACCAAGCCGACATTATTGACTTTGCCGCCAAGCGCAAAAACTTTGGTTCCCTTGCTCTTTTCGGTTCCCAGGCTTGAAAACCAATCGGCGCCCTTCTGGAAAATGACCGGAATATTGGCAAATGTTTCAACATTGTTCAGAATCGTCGGTTTTCCGAAAAGTCCCTTGACAGCCGGGAATGGCGGACGAGGTGTCGGATTGCCGCGCTTGCCTTCGATGGACCGCATCAGGGCTGTTTCCTCACCGCAGACAAAAGCGCCTGCACCCAAACGGATCTCGATATCGAAGCTAAAATCCGAGCTGAAAATGTTTTTGCCTAAAAGACCATATTCGCGAGCCTGGTCGATGGCCAGCTGCAGCCGCTTGACTGCAATCGGGTATTCGGCGCGGACATAGGCATAACCCTGATTTGCGCCGATCGCGTAGCCGGCGATGGCCATAGCTTCAACGATGCTGTGGGGATCGCCTTCCAAAACCGAACGGTCCATGAAAGCACCCGGATCGCCTTCGTCTGCGTTGCAGCAGACATATTTTTGCTCGTTTTGCTGTTTTGCGGCAAATTCCCACTTCATGCCGGTTGGGAAACCTCCGCCGCCACGGCCACGCAGCCCGGATTTTTTGATGGTATTGATTACATCCATCGGAGGAATTTTTTCGGTTAATATCTTACCAAGCGCCTGATAGCCATCATGCGCGATATATTCGTCAATAATCTCCGGATTAATCACGCCGCAATTACGCAATGCAACACGCAGTTGCTTTTTGAAAAAATCAGACTCATCGACATTTTTGGCCTGATCCAGCGGAACCTGAGTTTGAATGGTCATTAGACGCTGGACATAGCGGCCTTTAAGTAAATGTTCGGAAACGATTTCGGCAACGTCATCAGGCGATACCCGATAATACATGACACCTTCGGGATATACAACCATGATTGGCCCCTCGGCGCAAAGACCGAAACAGCCGGTCTTGACGACCTTAACTTCTTTTTCTAGCCCATTAGCAGCTAGTTCTTGTTCCATTTTTTCGATGATCCTGGGTGACTGGGATGAGGTACAACCAGTACCACAGCAGACCAGGACATGTGCTCTGTAAAGATCCATGAACTTAAGCCTCCTTGTATTTTGCCAGAATCGCCGGTATTTCGTCAGCAGTCAACCGACCGTAAACGTCTTCGTTGATCATGATAACCGGCGCAAGTCCGCAGGCACCTATGCAACGGCAGGCATTAATCGAGAATTTGCCATCCTTGGAACATTCGCCAGGCTTGATACCCAGAATTTCTTCAACCTTTTCCAAGATCGCTTGGGCACCCTTGACATAACAGGCTGTACCCAGACAAACACTAACGACGTTTTCACCTTTTGGATTGAGTGAAAAGAACGAGTAAAAGGAAACGACACCATAAATTTCAGCTACCGACAGGTTTAGACCCAGCGCCACCTCGCGCTGCACCTCTAACGGCAAATAGCCAAAAATATTTTGAGCTTCCTGTAGAACCTGCATCAGCGCCTTTCTTCCATTATTTTTATGACGCTCGATAACTAGTTCAAGACTCTTGAATTTTTCGTCATGAGTCAAAGTTTTTGTTGCTCCCATGATTTGACTCACCTCCCAATTGTATACAATAACATTAATCTGTCTTTTCATCAATCGTTTACGGTAAAATTTTTAGTGCAATTTGCTAAGTTTGAGCATCATGATTTAAAAGGATATAATAGGTCAAGACCAAAGGAGTTTTATAATGGAATTGATTTATCAGGTATCATCTTCAGATGAAGGCCAGCGGGCTGTCGATGTGCTGGTCAATAGAACCGGCATGTCTCGTCTGATGAGTAAAAAAGTTCGGCTTTATGGCCAACTGACTTGCAATGGCTCTCCTCACCGGATGATTGATCCCGTCCGGACCGGGGATATTCTCATGGCAGTTTATCATGCTTCTCCGAATCAGCCGGCCACCTTGAACGACGTGGCCGGCGTTCAGGTTTGCTATCTGGATGAATGGCTTCTGGTCGTCAATAAACCAGCCGGTATGGTCACCCACCCGACCTATCGTCATGAAGTCGGATCATTGACCAGTTCTTTGGCTGATTATCCTTTGCATCCCGTAACGCGGCTAGACCGGGACACCTCAGGTCTGGTGCTGATTGCCAGGAATGGCCATGCTCATCATGTCATTTCCAGTCATACCATGCAAAAACAATATCTGGCGGTCATCCATGGACGACTGCCTGCACTTTCAGGATGCATTGACGCCCCGATCCGTCGTGCCGCAAACAGCATCATGCTGCGCGAAGTTCACCCGGAAGGCGCAAGTGCCCGGACCCTATGGCGCGAATTGCGCTATTTCCCGAAAACTGATGTATCTTTAGTGCAATTTGAACTGATTACTGGAAGAACTCATCAGATTCGCGTCCATTGCCAGTTTTACAACTGTCCGCTGATTGGCGACAGCCTTTACGGTTGGCTGGCTCCAGATGCTTCCATTGGGAAAGAAGTGTCTTTGGATCAACAAATAAACCGACAGGCGCTGCATGCCGCCAGCCTGGAATTCATCCATCCGATAGCCAATCAGGCCATTAGGGTCACTGCTCCCCTTCCGACTGATTTCCGGGCGCTCTTGACTAGGATTTACCAATTGGAACGGCAGACTGTCTAAGCTTTTCCGCCGCAGTCAGAAGTTGCCCGGCCAATTGCTTGGCAGTTGAGTCACCGACGCCGCCGGAAAGCAAACGCGCGATCTCGGCTTCCCGATCAGTTTTATTCAATTCGAGCAGGTTGGTTCTGGTTTTTCCCTCTGTCGCATTTTTTTCAATTAAAATGTGAGTGTCGGCCATTGCTGCAATCTGGGCCAAATGGGTAATGCAGAAGACTTGCCGATTACCAGACAGCTGATGTAATTTTTCAGCGACCTTCCCGGCAGTTCGTCCACTGACTCCAGTATCTATTTCATCGAAAATCAAAACCGGTATTTGATCAGCTTGGGCCAAAATGGCTTTGATTGCCAGCATTATTCTTGACGCCTCACCGCCTGATGCTATTTTGGCAAGCGGCCGCAGCGGCTCTCCGGGATTTGGCGAAATCAAAAATTCAACCCGGTCCAAGCCGGCTTTTGAAAATTGGTTTGTGCCAACGTCAACAGGTGTAAAATTCACCGAAAAACGCAGCCCTTTCATGCCCAGATCGCCAAGTTCGCCGGTAATCTTCTGTTCCAGACTTGTTGCCGCCTGTACCCGGCATTGGGTAAGCTTTTTTCCCAGAAACAGCAATTGCTGTTGCAAACCAAGCTTTTTCTGCTGCAGTTTTTCGTAGAGGGCTTCGCCGTCACTGAGTTGATCCAGTTTGTCTCTGGCCTGCTTGAAAAATAGTGCTATATTTACCAAACTGCCGCCGTATTTTTTTTTGAGGCGAAAGAGCTGATCCAGCCGTTCATCGATTCGTTCCAGTTCGCCAGGATCTGTTTCGGCACTATCCAGTGCCGATCGTATATCACCGGCAACATTTTGCAGATTGAACAAAGCTTCGGCAATTTGACTTTGCGATTCGGCCAAATCCGGCAAATGGCGAACGGCCAGATCGACGCGGTTGACTATCTGCCCCAGGTTGCCAAGTACCGTATCGGCAGAATCGCCGTCCAGCAAGGCATAAGCTTCGGATAGCGCGGCACGGATTTTTTCGGCATTGGCTACAATTTTCCGGCGCAAGGCCAGCTTCTCATCTTCTTCAGGTTTGATGCGGGCTGCTTCGATTTCCTTGATCTGAAATGCCAGCATGTCAAGCAAGCGGGCCCTTTCGGCCGGATCCTGGCCAAGCTCGGCAATCTGTTGCAAGCAGACCTGGTATTCATGAAAAATCGCCTGATATTCTTGCAGGGCCAGGCTTATCGGTTCGCCGCCAAAACGATCCAGCAGCTGTATATGCGTTTCAGTTTGAAAAATGGATTGCTGGTCATGCTGGCCATGAATATCAATCAAAAACGAACTGATCTCCCGCAAAGCCGCTAAAGTTACCATCCGACCGTTGATCCGGCAAACGGACTTTCCGGATAAAAGTATTTCGCGTGATAAAATCAATTCATCAGCACAAGAAGGATCGTCAAAAAGGCCGAGCCTTTCTACCAGTTCTTCCGGCAAATAGCGGGAAGAATTAGAAAAAACCGCCTCCACGCTGGCACGGTTCTGGCCGTGGCGAATCACATCACGGTCGATCTTACCGCCGCTCAGAGCACCGATTGCATCAACCAAAATTGATTTGCCGGCGCCAGTTTCACCTGTCAGAATCAATAGGCCTTGCCCTGGATTGATAACCGTGCGGTCAATCAGGACAAAATCGGCGATTTCAATGCAGGTCAGCATATCGCCTACTCCTTGGATTTGGGTTTCCGATTGGTGCCTTGAACGGCAATCTGATTGAGACTTCGGCTAAGCGCTTCAGCTTGATCAGCCGAGCGTGTCGCCACAAAAACCGTATCATCGCCAGCTATGCTGCCTGCGACTTCCGAAAGACGCATCGAATCAAGAGCTGATGCGCAAGCTTGAGCCATGCCTGGAAGGCTCTTGATGATAACCAGGTTCATGGCATTGTCAACCTGGACGACTGCCTCGGAAAAAACCTTCATCAACCGGCCGGATGCCACTTCACCGCTTCGCTCCATCGGAACGTATTTTTGAAGGCCGTTGCCAACTGTGACCTTGATAATGCCCAGTTCTTTGATGTCTCGCGAAACGGTAGCCTGAGTGACATCAAGCCCCGCGTCAGTCAAACCGGCAACCAGGTCTTCCTGCGTACTAATTTCTTTTGAGCGGATCAGCTGCAATAACCGGGATTGCCGTTCGCTTTTTGATGTTTTCATCTGGACTTCCCCCTGGCATGAATTTTCTGTGGTAATGCTGCGTAAAAATTGTCTTTGCCGAGTCTGATCAAACTCAGCGAGCGTTCAGAACGTTGGATAACGACTGTACTCCCGCAATTCAGATAAATTTCCTGGCGGCCGTCAATAGCCAGCAGAGCCTGGAATGGATAATCACAAATCGAGATCACAACCCGGCTGTTATCTGCGGCAATATAACTGCGATTGTGCAACGTATGCGGGCAGATTGGCGTAATCAAAATGAGATCCAGTTCCGGATGAATAATCGGGCCACCGGCTGACAAGGAATATGCGGTCGAACCAGTCGGCGTCGACACGATTAATCCGTCTCCGGGAATTCTATCGACGAAAACCTGATTGATAGTCAGATCTAAAGTTAAAATGCGTGACTTCCCACCGCGAGATATGACGGCATCATTTAGCGCAAAGCCAGATTCAAGCAATTCATGGTTTTCATTAAAGCATTGCACATCCAGCATCATGCGCTGTTCGAGGTGAAATTGCCCGTTAACCAATTGCAGGATTGCCTCATCTAATTGGTCAGGCAATATTTCAGGTAAAAATCCAACGCTGCCTAAATTGACCCCAATGATTGGAATGGTCTCGCAGCCAGGCCTGTGAACAGCCGACAAAAATGTGCCATCGCCGCCCAGACAAACAATCAGATCGCAGCTGGCATATTCTGCAAGTTCTATGTTGACGTCCAAAGCCAGAGGTGTATTCAAATACTCAGGATCAACAATGCTGATCGAGCCTTTTTGTGCAATTAACGCAGCAGCTTTTCGGGCTAACTGAAAAGCCGGATCCTTCTCGGGATTAGAATACAGGCCAATACGCATGGCTCCTCCTAAAATCGAAGATGAAAAGGAATTAATATTTCGATTATACCCTATAGCTTTGATAACTGCATCTGGATATATCCTATTTTTTATTAACTAAATCAACTTTTACACAATTTAACGGCCTGTCCGGCAATGGATTCTGGAGTCAGTTCTTGGGCAGATAGCAGTTGATCACGATTTCCCTGGCATAGAGGATTGTCGTCAATCCCCATTAAATTGAATTTGGCTGTTGGAATATTCGCCAAAATAATAGGTAACTCAACCTGTCCAAAGCCACCGATGCGCAAATTTTCTTCAATGAAAATCACATGGCCGGTCTTGCGGATCGACTGGATTAGGGCAGCATGATCAAAGGGTTTGGCGCATAGTACAAGCAGGACTTCCGCAGAAATTCCTTGCTGGGCCAAAAGTTCCGCGGCACGCAACGCCGGACCGGCCATAACGCCTAATGCGGCAAGGGTCACATCACTGCCAGAGCGCAAGCAACGGGCCTTCTTGATGAATATTTGATCGTAAGCATCATCATCCGGCAATGCAGGCGGCAACGGCTGCGGCCATTCCTTGCCGCGCGGATATCGGATGACAATTGGTTTTTGAGCGGAAACGGCATAATCCATAACGCTCGTCAAAGTGGCATAATCCGGCGGACAATAGATTTCAAGATTGGGCAACGGCAGCAGCAGGCCAAGATCATAGATGCCCTGATGGGTTTCGCCATCTTCACCAACAATGCCGGCCCGGTCAATTGCCAAAACAACAGGCAGACACTGCAGACAGATGTCGTGCAGCAACTGGTCGTACGCCCGTTGCAGGAAGGTTGAATACAAGGCGACTACGGGCGTCATTCCCCCTGCAGACAATCCTGCCGCCAGCGTCACGGCATGCTGCTCAGCTATGCCGACATCAAAAAAACGAGCTGGGAAATTCTCTTCAAAACAGCTTAAGCCCGTACCGGCAGTCATTGCAGCTGAAATAGCGCAAATCCGGGGATTGTGCCTGGCCAATTCGGTCAGGTGCCGGCCAAACGCATCGGAAAATGACTTGACGCAATTAGCCGCAAGCCCTTTTGCATGATCATCCAGACCGCCGCATACGCCATTTTCGATGATAAATGGCGCAACGCCATGATAGACATCCGGCGATTCCTCGGCATATCGGTAACCTTTGCCCTTTTGGGTCAGAACATGAAGCAGGACAGGGCCGCGCAATTCCTGTATGGTCCGAAGATGATGCCGCAAGCTTGGCAGATCATGGCCGTCAATCGGCCCATAATAACGAAAGCCCAATTGTTCAAAAAAGATGCCCTGCCGTTGTAAAGACAAGCGCGCTATGCGTTTGGTATGCTGTAGAAGATTAAATATCGGGCGGCCTAAAACCGGTATTTTTAACAGGCCGGCATCAAACCTGGATCTGAAACGGATATATTTGGGTGAAATTCTCAAATTCTCCAGATGCCGGGATAAGCCGCCTACATTCCTGCCAATTGACATCTGGTTGTCATTAAGAATAACAATCAGATTTTCATGCGATTGCCCGGCATCGTTCAATGCTTCAAAAGCCATGCCGCCAGTTAATGCGCCATCGCCGATCACGGCAATAGATTGTCCAGCCCAGCCTCGGCGGGACATGGCCCGGCTTAGGCCAAGGGCGGCAGAAATGGAAGTGCTGCTATGGCCGGTGTTGAAAAAATCAAAGTCACTTTCACTGCGCTTGGGGAATCCTGCCAAACCGCCAAATTTACGCAGGGTGCAAAACTGGTCCAGCCGGCCGGTCAAGATCTTCCAGGCATAGGCCTGATGTCCGACATCAAATATGATTTTATCCCGGCTAAAGTCAAATTCAGATAATATTGCCAGAATCAACTCTACCACACCGAGGCTGGAAGCCAAGTGGCCCCCGTTTTGCGAGACGGTCTGGATGATTTGTTCGCGCACTTCACTGGCCAGCTGCGCCAACTGTTCATTATTCAGCTGCCTGATATCCGAAGGCAGCTGTAGATTTTTCAACAGGCTATCCATTAGCTGGATCTCCTTTCAAAGTTGCTTAGCTGGATCTTGTTAACAGAAAATCGGTGAGCCCGCATAAAAACCGGGTGTTGAACCCGGCTGCCTTCAAGGCGTCTAATGCCTGACAGGCTGAACCGATTGTATTTTCCAGTTGCCATTTAGCTTCATCTATGCCAAAAAGACTGACATACGTAGATTTTTGGTCACGTTGGTCTTTGCCTGTCGTTTTGCCCAATTCTTGAGGATTTGACACTACATCCAGAATATCATCCTGAATTTGAAAAGCCAAGCCAATAGATTGGGCAAAGTCATCCAGCATTGAACCAGTTGAATTTGAGATCATTGCAAGGTTAGCCGCCGCCAATACAGGCGCCTTGATCAAAGCGCCTGTTTTCATCTGATGCAAGCGGCGCAATTCTACCGCGGAAACCAGTTTGCCTTCGGCTGCAAGATCCAGTGCTTGTCCGCCGATCATACCCTGGCTGCCGGCAGCATCTGCGATTTGCCGGGCAGCGAGCAGCGTGCCAGGATGATCCGGCGATATTGCTGCCAGAAGTATTTCATAAGCGCGGTTCAACAAAGTGTCACCGGCAAGAACTGCAATGGCTTCGCCATAAACTTTATGGCAGGTAGGTCTTCCCCGCCTCAGGTCATCATCATCCATGCATGGCAAATCATCATGGATTAAAGAATAGGTATGAATCATCTCCAGGGCGCAGGCAAAAGGAAGGGCAAATGGCATTTCGCAACCCAACATGCCGCTCACGCCCAACAATAGAACAGGCCGAATCCGCTTTCCGCCAGAAAGAAGGCTGTAACGGGCTGCTTCGACAACCAGTCCGCCTTTTTCCAGTGGCTGTTCGGGTATAGATGCCGGTAAGGCCGCTTCAATAATCTTCAAATATTCAGCGTATTCTTGCTGAAATGAAACCATCAGATGGCCTCCCCAAATGGTTTTTCCTCAATTTGCCCGTTTGGTTTTTCAATGAGCTGCGTTATTTGCTTCTCTATTGATGTCAGCTTGGCAGCACAAATTTGTGACAAGGCCATTCCTTTCTTAAAAAGCGACATGGATTCATCCAGGCTAATTTCACCAGATTCCAGCTTGCTGACAATCTGTTCCAAAGCCCCGATTGCCTCTTCATAAGATAATTTTTCCAATTCATCATGACCGTACAATTGTTCATCCATCAAAAAACCTCCTGTCATGGACCTGACTGACTTCACAATTCAACACGCCATCGCTTAACCAGGCATTTATTGAATCACCTGGATTGACAAGGGCGGTTGACACGATAGTCCGTCCCGTTACAGCCGAAGTGATTACTCCGTAACCTCTGGCCAGGACCTTGAGCGGACTTAGGGCATCCAGCTTGCCGGCCAAAATGGAAAAATTGCGTTCAGCCTGGATCGTTCTTCTGTTGATAGCTTGCTGCAGGGCCTGATTGGCGCGATCACAGTCCATCCTTCTTTGGTCGGTCCAATCAAAAGGCTGCCGGAAAATTTTATGTTGCTGTATATGCAGAAGCCGTTGCCTTTGCTTTTCAAGACGAACGCCCAAGGCGCGTGCTGACCGGTTTTCCATCTGCAGGAGCGCCAATTCCAGTTCTTTTCGGACAGGGATAGCCAATTCAGCAGCTGCAGAGGGAGTTGGCGCCCTCAAATCGGCAACAAAATCACAAATGGTAAAATCAGTTTCATGGCCAACGGCAGAGATGACTGGAATAATGGAATCATAAACTGCCCTGGCAACTATTTCTTCATTAAATGCCCAGAGATCTTCCATGGATCCGCCACCACGTCCGACGATGATAACATCGACATTCAACAGTTGGTTAAATCGGCGAATCGCTTGAGCGATGCTTGAAGCAGCACCTTCCCCCTGAACCTGGACCGGTATGAGCTTCAAGCAAAAATTCGGAAAGCGGCGCGATAACACCTGGATAATATCACGAATGACAGCTCCGGATGGCGATGTTACGACACCAATTGATTTAGGCAGCAAAGGGATTTTCTTCTTTTTTGCTGCATCGAACAGGCCTTCTTCAGCCAGCCGTTTTTTGAGTTGTTCAAAGGCCAGATAAAGATCGCCAAGCCCATCAGCAGCCATTTCGCTGACATAGAGCTGAAATCGGCCGTCACGGTCGTATAGCGAGGCTTTGGCGGTCAGAATGACTTTTAATCCATCAGATGGTTTAAATTTAAGTTTGGCGGCCTGTCCTTTGAACATGACACAGCTGACAGCCGCTTCGTCATCTTTTAAAGTAAAATACAAATGGCCGGAGGAATAAGACTTGAAGCCAGAAATCTCACCTTTAACCAGAACAGGATTCAATCTTTCATCCTGCTCCAGCAAGGCGCTTACATAGCGGTTCAGTTGAGCTACAGAAATGGGTTGGCTCATTCCGCTTCACCAGTGCTTAGGCGGCCAAGGACCGCATTGATATAAGAGCGCGATTCTTCGGTGCTGAATTTCTTGCATAACAATACAGCTTCCGAAATGGCAACGTTTTTGGGGACTTCGGGAATATAGAACATTTCATAAACTGCCAGGCGCAAGATCGTCAAGTCTACTTTGGGCAACCGGTCCTTGGTCCAGCGTTTCAAATATGGCGAAAAAAGCGTATCCAGATCGGTCAGGCGGTCACGAACGCCCTTGACCAATTGGGTCATATAGTCGATTTCCGACTCGCCAACTTCTCGTTCTTCAATAAACGAAGCCAATTGGGCTTCCTCATCGCCTCGTTGAATTTCTAATTGGTATAAAAGCATGAATGCCTTTTCTCGGGCATCACGTCGACTCATTGCGAGCCCCCTTTACCGGAACATGCCCGGTGGCAAAATTTTATCTAAGAGATCTCGAAACGCTTCTTTATTGCTAAAATAGCGAATGCCTATAAAATAACCAAGCAAGGCCATTCCGATTAAAAACAGCGTCTTGAGGAACCCGAACAAAACCAGCGACAATGCCAGCAACAAACCTACCGTGGCACCAACCGTACCGGGATTCCTGCTTTTCAGGCTATCAAGAAAATGCTGCCAAAAGATTTTCATGGCCGGTTAACGCTCCACTCGTGCGGCAACCGGCTCGACCCGGCTGACACGAACCTGAACCTGGGCAACAGGAATTCCGGTATAGCGCTCGATATCTTTTTTGATACGGTCCTGAACCTTGGCCATCATGGCCGGAACCTCAACGTCAGAATACAATACCGTGCTGAGCTGGATGCTGATCTTGTCGCCTTTGGACGGCGCGACCCTGGCTTTTGCGGTCTTGATGCCACATTGGGCAGACTTGGCGGAATTCAGGGCGATGCTTTCAATCGCATCAACACCGATATCGATGCTTCCAACATCCGTGCTCCGGATTCGGGTGCGTCTCAAGCGACCGCTCATAACACCGTAAACCATGGACAAAACACAGAGAATCAAGACCGTCAGCCAGAAAACGATGGCAATGATGCGATAGGAGTTTTGCTCAGTCAAACGGGTTATCAACAGGATCATGCCGCTCAATACAACGCCATTGATCATCATCATCAAGAAAACTAATGAGAACACCGCTAATACAAAGGAAAAAATAATGAATGCAAAACGGACGAACTGATTCATTTCCTGCCTTCCTCTCTGGTGATCACACCTTTGACATGGACGTTAACAGCATCCACGATCAGTCCGGTATATTTTTCGACATCAGCCTTGACCAGTTCCTGAATATTCCAGGCGACCTCAGGAATGATATTGCCAAAATAGATAATCGGGTAAACAGTTATTGTCACTAATTCTTCATTATCCTCATGAAAAACAACTTTGACGCCTTTGCCTTCATGTTCAACACCGATTGCTTCTTTTAATGTGACAATGCTGCTGGTGTCCAATCCAGCCACTCCGGGGGCTTGCATAGCCGCTTCAGCGGCATACTGGGCAACGAACCCCTGTGACATGGTTCGTTCCCCTTTAATCGAAGCTTGTGGGTATGAATCAGCCATAGCGCTTGTCAGGCACGCTCCATGTATTCGCCGGTGCGGGTATCAACCCGGACACGGTCGCCCTGGTTGACAAAAAGCGGAACCTTGATGACCGCACCAGTTTCCACAACCGCATTTTTGGTTGCATTTTGCGCAGTATCGCCCTTGACGCCCGGCTCGCACTCCGTGATTTCCAATTCGACAAATATCGGTGGTTCAACGCCAAAGACCTCGCCTTTGTACGAAAGGACTTTGCAGACCATATTCTCTTTGAGAAATTTCAAGGCGTCGCCGAGAGCCTGGGCTGAAAACGGGATTTGTTCATAAGTGTTGACATCCATAAAATGGTAAAGATCGCCATCATTATACAAATAGGTCATATCCGCACGATCCAGTTGGGCCCGTTCAAATTTTTCATTCGGGTTGAAGGTGCGCTCGACAACGGCACCTGTCTTGACATTGCGATATTTTGTTCGAACAAAAGCGGATCCTTTTCCAGGTTTAACATGCTGAAACTCGATAATCTGAAAAACCTGTCCATCCATTTCGAAGGTGATGCCGTTACGAAATTCACCTGCACTGACCATATAAGAAATACCTCCAATTAATGCCTCATCAATGGTTGATGATAGTCAAATTCTACCCTATTTTAGTCTATAAGCATCTTCCCTGCAAGTAGCGATCCATGAATCATGCCGGAAGAACCAGCAAATCTTTATTGAAATGATTGAGGTTGATTGCACCGCCGTCCTGCAATAGAAGCATATCCTCGATCCGGACGCCAAACTGGCCAGGCAAATAAATACCTGGTTCGACCGTCACAATCTGGTTTGGCACCAACATCCAGGGATAACTTTGAGAAAGACGCGGCGCCTCATGAATGGCCAAGCCGACGCCATGACCAAGGTTATGGCCGAAAGATTCGCCATAGCCGGCCTCCGTTATGATTTTTCTGGCGATATGATCGCCATCCTGCCCGCTGATACCAGCTTTCAAGGCAGCAGCGGCCTTTATTTGCGCATCAAGAACGATTGAATAGATCTTGCGCTGTAATGCATTAGGCTCACCGACAAAAAACGTTCGGGTCATATCCGAGCAATAGCCTTGCCAAATGCAGCCGAAATCAAACACAACCGCATCCCCGGCCTCAATTGTCCGCTCGGAAGCGACGCCATGCGGCAGGGCGCTGCGCGGGCCGGACGCAACAATCGTATTGAAAGAAGGCCCGGACGCACCTGAAAGCCGCATGGAATATTCCAGTTTGGCGGCAATTTCAATTTCCGACTGGCCTGGCCGAATCGTCGGCAGGATTTCTTGAAGGGCTGTTTCGGCGATTTCAATGGCCCGGCAAATTTGAGCCACTTCGATATCATCTTTAACCGAGCGCCATTCGTTCAATTTGGATTGGGCCGGTTTTAAAGCAAGATCAGGCATTGTCTTCAGCAGTTGCTGACAAAACCCCCACTTCAGATCATCTTCTTCTATCCCCAGATTCAGGCAGTTATGTTCCTTCAAGGATTCAACCAGCTTGCCAATCCTGTCTGAAGTATAGTCGATTTTTGAAAATTCAGGACATTGTATAGCAGCTTGTTCAAGATATCGAAAATCAATCAGGATCAAGGCTTGATCCGGTGTAATCAGCAGCCAGGATTCTGTACCGGTAAATCCGCTCAAATAGCGGTTGTTTTCCCGGCTGGAAATTAATAGGCCATCCAAAGCATTGTTGTGCAACCATTCCCGAATGGTTGCCAGGCGATTTTTAACCATTGGCTGTATAATTTTCATGATATTCCTCCTAGTCTAATTGCCATGAATCTTTTATTGACAGGGTGAAAGGATGGATTGATAGATTTCTTGCATCTGCGCAGCATCAGCTGCTTGTGTGCCATTCGATTCGCAAATGATGACGGGTTCAAGCAAATTGTCGGCTATGACCTGAGCTAATGGGTAAAAATCCGGACCATATTGCCGGTCTTCCAGACGATGATGCTTTTTTTCTCCGCCTCGTGAAAATTCGATCCGGCTATAATGAATATGCAGATGCTTCAACCGCTCATAGCCCAAAGTGTTGGCAATTAAATCGCATGCCGCCTGATAATCGGCTTTTGTCTTAAGACCGCCCTGAGTTCGGGCATTCAAATGTCCAAAATCGACGCACGGAACGAGTCTATCATCTTGTCTGCATAATGTAATGACTTCTTCCAAATCGCCAAGCTGGTTGTTTTTTCCCATGACTTCAGGGCAAAGCTGGCATTTGACCAGCAACTGCTGTTCATCTGCCAAAGAGATTGCTTTTTTGAAGAGATCGATAGCCAGGCTCAGAGCCATCGCCCGGCTTGGCGCCATCATGGCACTGCCAGGATGCAAGATAACGCGCGTGGCGCCCATTTCTCTGGCTATTTGCAAACTGGACAGAATATAGCCGATAGTTTTGTTTTGTTTTTCAGAGTCGGTACTGGCCAGATTAATATAATAGGGCGCGTGGATGCTTAATACGACGTCGTTTGCCGCGGCAGCTTCCCCAATCAGCCGTGCTTGCAAAAAACCGATGTTGACACCGCGTCCGCATTGGTATTCATAGGCTCCAAGATTTTGCGAGGCAAGCCAGGCAGGCATTTGAACCGAGGATTGATAGCCGGCATCATAAAAGGCTTGAGGATTGCCGGCAGAACCGAATCTGGGCACAATTAGCCCCCCGTTTCAACGTATTTTATATCGGCGATAAAAATATTTCTCGATAAATCTTTTCAGCTTGACATTCCAGACTTCTTTGTGAAAACGGGGATGGACCAGAACCGCCAGGCATCCTGCACGATGGGCACTCACAATGTCGGTCAGCAGCTGATCGCCAATCATGATCGCCTGGTCTGGTTTGACTCCGCTCTGCTTCAAGGCCAGTTTTAAGGCACGTGTCGAAGGTTTGTTAGCCATAGGCACGCAAGGCAGATCGAGCGAAGCCGCATACCGGCGAACCCTTCGGTTACCCCCGTTGGAAATGATCCAGCATTGAAACTGTGCTTTTTTCATTTGAACAAGAGCGTTGCGGGCATAATCGTCTGCTTCAAGCGAACCATGCCTGGCCAAGGTATTGTCGATGTCCAACATGATCAGCCGATAACCATTCTGGTATAATGCAGCATAATCGATTTGCAGCAAATCGGCAAAGAATTGATCTGGTCGAATCAGGCTGTCGATTTTTTTGATCATGTCTATTATCCTTCAAAAAGCGAATTTTTGTTACTATTTAACAGTATCTTGATTTTTTTGCCCGCCGTCAACCATCAATACCCCAAAGGTGATTATTTTTTGTTGAAATCGTGGTATTCCTTGTCTATAATTGGATTGTTTAGGGGGAGTTGTCACCATGAAAGTATGTAAATTTGGGGGATCTTCATTGGCTAATGCCGAGCAGATCCGTAAAGTCTGCGATATCGTGCTTAGCGATGCTGATCGGCGGGTTATGGTCGTCTCAGCTCCCGGCAAGCGTTCAAAAGACGATATCAAAGTGACCGACTTATTGATTTCTCTGGCCAATGCTCGCATCAGCGGGTATGATGGCCAGACAGAGCTGCAGGCAGTGGTTGACCGATTTGCTGCAATTGCGGATGAGTTAGGCTTGTCCGGCGAAATTGTCAAGACAATTGAAGCCGATCTTAAACGCCGTGTCTGTACTGATTGTACAAATTCAATGAAATTTATGGATTCGCTCAAAGCAGCCGGTGAAGACAATTGTGCTCGTCTGGTGGCGGACTATCTGATCAGTATCGGACGGACGGCAGCTTATGTTGATCCGCGTGAAGCCGGATTATTGCTTACCGAAGAATATGGCAACGCTCAGGTATTGCCTGTGGCATATGAAAAATTGGCCAAACTTTCCGCCTATCAAGGAATAATCGTCTTCCCCGGTTTTTTTGGCTATACCGAACAGGGCGAAGTCGTGACCTTCTCCAGAGGCGGATCGGACATTACCGGATCAATTCTAGCCGCCGCATTGGATGCCAAGGTTTATGAAAACTGGACTGATGTTGATTCAGTTTATGCCGTCAATCCCAATCTGGTCAGCAACCCTCACCCGATCAGCGAAATCACCTATGACGAAATGCGTGAACTGGCGTATGCCGGTTTTACCGTTTTGCATGAAGAAGCCTTGACGCCTGCCTATCGCAAGGGCATTCCCGTCAATATCCGCAATACCAACAATCCCGCGGCCCGCGGCACTTTGATCGTACGCAACCGGATCAACTTTGAAGGCGTTGTAACCGGCATTGCCGGCGCCAAAGGTTTTTGCGCACTAAACATGAGCAAATACCTGATGAACCGGGAAATCGGATTTGCACTCAGAGTCCTTCAGATTCTGGCTGACGAGAAAATCCCATTTGAACATATGCCTTCCGGCATCGATTCGCTCTCCATTGTCATGCGTCAGGAAGTATTTGGCGCCGATAAGGAAAAAATCATTACCAAGAGAATGATCGACGAATTGGGGATTGAAAAGATCTCGGTCGATCGTAATTTGGCAATCGTCATGATTGTTGGTGAAGCGATGGCCCGCACGGTCGGCGTTACGGCGCGCGCCGCCAATGCGCTCAGCAAGGCGGGAGTCAATCTTGAAATCATTAACCAGGGCGCATCTGAAATCAGCGTCATGTTTGGCGTGCGCGAAGAATATTGCAATTACGCCGTCAAGGAATTATACAAAGAATTTTTCCTTCGCTAATCCTTCGCCAGGCAATGCACCAAAACTCGGAGGTGGCAGTTGAAACAGGACTGCCACTTCTTTATTTGGGCCGGATATTTTTATCATAGACTTTATTGACGTCGAAAAGACGGCCAAGCTGGTATAGTTGGCTGTTTCGCAAAGTATAGCCGTTGACCGGGGTTTTATCAATGTAGATATAATCCTGGCCCGCATAGAGATAGGCTGTCGTACCTATGCCGCCAAACAAGATGAAGCCTTGTTCTTTCAACCATACCGCCCGCTGATCTGAGCCGCTAAGGAACGCGCCATTAGGATAGTTTAGAAAACTGACCGGACCGGTCAATGTACCAACCTGATCCTGCCATTTTTGCGTATCGGTTTTGATCCGCTCTAAATCCAGGTTTCTGGCATCTATAAAACCGTAAGTCGATGATGCAAAAAGCCAGCCAGTCATTTTCAAACGATCCATGACCTGCTTGACAGTGGTATGATTATCGGCAATCTCCTGATCTGAAAGGTTGATTGCCGGCATGCCATTGTCTTGCAACGCTTTGTTTCGGTCATCCAGTTGATCGGCGTTGGTAATCGATCCAAAGATGCACTCATAACCGGTGAGTGAAATTGTCCCTTTGGCTCCGTCAAGAGAAAAGTCCGGATGAGCTTTGGCAAATTCATCCAAAATGCCTATGGCCTCGCCCTTGCGGTCGAGAATCATCTTGCCGCTTTCGTCAGGATATTCGGCACTGACCTCGCCGGTTTCATCCAGAACCAGATCCCAGCTGTTGCCGGTTTCCCGCCTCGAAGCATAGTAATTAAGTCCTTCCAGAACAATAACCAGCGGTTTTTTGCCTGGAGGAAGCATCAGTTGATTTAACTGTCGGCTGGATGTATATATCCGGCTGGAATCGATCAATATAAATTGATTGGCATAAAGCTGCTCCAGCATGGCATTGAATTCATCAACGGTCAACATGGAGTCGGCAGCCGCAGCGGCGTAAGCATCGCCATCAAAAGCACGCGCAGTATTGACGATCAGCGGTTTGATGCTGATTATTTCTATCGTCCCGTTATAGGCAACCAACTGCTCGGGAACCTGCTTTTTGCATATGGCCAATTCATTGGCAATTGCCTGATCTTTTGGAAAGACCACTTCCAGCTTTTGCAAAGCTGTTTGTGCGGAAAGGTAGCGCCCGCCCAAAATCAAACTGCGTGATTCTTCCAGCAAGGGCTGGTACATAGCCGTTTTGCATGCTTCGATTTGAAGTCTGGTCTGATCATGAACAAAACCGGTTAAATCAGCATTGTTCATAATCTGCATAAAACCTTCATAGGCCAACCAATAGTCCTTGTTCTGCAAATATCCCACAGCAGCGATCATCTGGGGCTTTGCCGCAGTCATTTTGTCAAATTCGGCAGGCAAGCCGCGAACTGCATCACTAAGGTTTTTCAAGGACACCATTTGATTAAAGGAGGAAGCCATAACGTCAAGCTCAATTTTGCCAACCATATAATCCTGACAGAGTTGGCGCAAAAAGCTGATTAATCTGACTGAAGATACTTCGGCCATTTTCTCGGCAAAAGTCAAATCATCCAATGACAATTGTTTTTGAGCGAGCAACTGTGTTTCGATGCTTTGCAGGCGTAAAGCGGTTAATTCTTCCATGCTGGTCAATGCCGCCTGGTATTTTTTTTGATTGCGCTCCATAAGACCCGAGGCCAAAGCTTTTTCCTGGGTTTGCCGGTAAAGGCCAATCGCCTCGTCATAGCGCTCTTCCTTCAGCGCCGTTTGAAAATCCTGAAGAACGCGCTCTGATTGACGATCGCTTTGAAAGATATACAGGCCCACGATCGTGCCGCCAACAAGGACCAAAACCAATAGCAAAACCAGCAGCCGGCGCAAGATCGGGCTGCCGCTTTTTTCGTCCTTGATATAATAGTCATGCGGCATTTTAAATACCATCCAGGCCTAGCTGCCTGTCGACCAAGGTACTCTCTTTCAAATAGAAGCCAACAGCCGGAATGTTCTTGTTGCGATAGTACTTTTCATCGGCAATATTGGAATCGGAAAGTCTTTTGAAAATGGTCATCTGGCTGCCTTTCTTGGATAGAAGGACTTGAACGCCCTGTGAGGTTCTGGTCGTTTTGACCGGAACGGCCTGACTGTTGAAGACAAGCGCTTTGTGGATATTGCTCATCACCACGAAATCTTCTTCGTCCTGCAAATAGTACATGGCGACCAGCGGTGATGTCTGGCTGTACGCGTTGAGCAGCTTTTTGCGGTTATTTTTCGTTTCATAAACATTTAGCGGTATTCTAGCTAATTTGCCGCTGGCAAATCCAAAAAGCAGCTGGCCGGCATAGTCTTCAGTTAAATGAATAAAAATGATCCGCTCCCCTTCTCCCAAGCTCAAAAGATTTGGTGTATATTCACCGAGCTCGGAGGGTTTATGATCTTTAATTTCAAAGCATTTTATTTTGTAGACATTGCCGTGGTCGGAAAAAAGCAGCAGATCTGATTTGTTTTTGCCTTCCAGTTCCTGGATGATCTGATCATCTTCTTTGGTTTTCAACTCGCCGGCACTGCGCAAGGATGTCAGGGCAATTTTTTTAAGATAACCATGCTCCGTCAGGTAAAGTTTCAGACGGAAATCTTCAATGAGCTGATGATCGGAAAGTACCTCCACATCATCTTCATGAACAAGTTTGGTCAGACGTTCCCGCCCATACTTTTTGCTGATGGATTCCAAAGTCTTGATGATCTGCTGGTCAATTTTCTCGCGGTCCTCCAAAGTTGACTGCAATTCAGCTATCTCGTCTTGCAGGGTCTTGATATCGGCTGTTCGCTGTAAAATATACTGACGGTTCAGCTGTCGCAGCCTGATTTCGGCCACATATTCAGCCTGGATTGCATCAATGTTGAAGCCGTGCATCAAATTGGGCACAACATCGGCCTCTTTCGCAGTTTCACGGACGATACGCACCGCTTTGTCGATGTCGAGAAGGATTTTTTCCAAGCCATTCAATAAATGGAGCCTTTCCTGTTTCTTTTCCAGGTCATAGCCTATTTCGCGGCGGACGCAGACACGCCGCCATGACAGCCATTCTCCGAGGATTGCCTTGATGCCCAATACGCGTGGCGTCCCATTGATCAAAATATTGAAATTGCAGGAAAAGGTCGTTTGCAGAGAAGTAAAACGGAATAATTTCTGCATCAGAGCTTCCGGATCCACTGATTTTTTGTAGTCAAGGGTCAATTTTAAACCATCGAGATCGGTCTCGTCTCGGACGTCGTTAATTTCTTTAACCTTGCCCAGCTTGACCAGATTGGTGATTTCATCGATAATTGCCTCGACAGTCGTCGAATAGGGTATTTCTTTGATTTCAATATAGCCGTTCTTTTTGTCGACCTCGTAGGTGGCCCGCATTTTTATGCTGCCGCGGCCAGTATGCAGAATCTGTTCCATTTCTTTCGGATTATAGATGATCTCTGCGCCAGTTGAAAAATCCGGCGCAGGCATCAAATCGAGCAAATTTTTACTGGGGTCATGAATATAGGCTATAGTGGCCTGGCAAACTTCAACTAAATTAAAGGAACAAATATTGCTGGCCATGCCGACGGCTATGCCCTGATTGCTGTTGACCAGGATCGACGGAAAACTGGCAGGCAACAACAAGGGTTCCTGCATGGTTCCGTCATAATTTTCGACAAAATCGACACTATTCTTATCAAGGCCGCGAAAAACTTCTTCACAAATGCGGTCCAGGCGTACCTCTGTATACCGGGCAGCCGCATATTGCATATCACGGGAATACTGCCGCCCGAAATTTCCTTTGGAATCAATATACGGATGCAATAACGCCCCGTTTCCCCGGGTCAGGCGGACTAGCGTTTCATAGATGGCCTGATCGCCATGTGGATTGAGTTTCATGGTCTGGCCGACAACATTGGCCGACTTGGTTCGATTGCCGCCCAGAAGGCCCATTTTATACATCGTAAAAAGCAATTTGCGGTGCGATGGTTTGAACCCGTCGATTTCGGGAATCGCCCGGGACACGATAACGCTCATGGCATAAGGCATGTAGTTCTTTTCCAGTGTCGTCGTGATCGGCTGCTTCAGTAAATTATTGGTCGGGTTGTGAATCATGTATGCCTCCTAGCAATCCTGTAAAAAAGGCCGGCCATGAATTTAGCCAATATCCAGCATATCCAGATACAGGTGGCCATTTTGTTCAATATAGCTTTTGCGTCCAGCAAGATTATCGCCTAAAAGAAGATCAAAGGTTGCAAAGGTTGCTTGGGCGTTATCCGGCAAAACCTGAATCAGCCTTCTGGTTTGCGGATTCATGGTGGTTTGCCACATCATTTCAGGCTCGTTTTCACCAAGCCCTTTTGAACGTTGGATAATACAGCGTTCGGCACCAAGATGCGCCAAAAGATCGCTTTTCTCTTTTTCGGTATAGGCAAAAAAGGTCTTTTCCTCTTTTTTAACCCGTTGTGTAATTTCAAATAATGGCGATTCGGCTATATAGACCCGCCCTCTATCGATCAGAGTCGGAGCCAGCCGGTACAGCATGGCCAAAATCAAGGTCCGGATCTGGAAGCCATCGACATCGGCGTCGGTGCAGATGATGATTTTATTCCAGCGCAAACCATTAATATCAAATGCCGATAGGTCTTTATTGTGACGGGTCTGAATTTCCACACCGCAGCCAAGAACTTTGATCAGGTCCACAACGATCTCATTCTTGAAAATAGCTTCATAATCGGCTTTAAGGCAATTCAGAATCTTGCCGCGAACCGGGATGATCGCCTGGAAGTCGGCATCGCGACCCATTTTGCAGGACCCAAGCGCCGAGTCGCCTTCAACAATATACAATTCGCGCAATTCCAGATCCTTGGTCCGGCAGTCGACAAATTTCTTGACCCGGTTGATCATATCCACACTGCCCATCAATTTTTTCTTGATGTTCAGGCGCTGTTTTTCAGCACTTTCACGGCTGCGCTTGTTCACCAGGATCTGCTCGATGACCCGGTCCCCTTCGATTTTATTCTCGATAAACCAAATCTCAAGCTTGCTGCGCAGCATGTCGATCATAAATTCCTGGATGAATTTGTTGTTGATCGCCTTTTTTGTCTGGTTTTCGTAACTGGTCTGAGTCGAAAAAGAGCTGGAAATCAAGATCAGGCTGTCCTGAATATCCGCAAAGGTGATTTTGGGTTCATTGCCTTTATATTTGTCGCGCAGCTTGATCTGGCGGTCCAATTCACCGGTAAATGCGCTGCGGACAGCCTTGTCAGGCGTGCCTCCATACTCCAGCCAGCTGGAATTATGGTAGTATTCCAGACAATTGATTTCGTTGTTGAAACAAAAGGCAATCGCCGCTTTGACCCGATATTCCGGTTTGTCATGACGGTCGCGCCCTTTGCCGGCAGATTCAAAAAGAACCGGCGTACTGATGCCGCTGCCTGTATCGATTTCCCGGATATAGCCCAGAATGCCTTCCGGATAATAGAAAGTCTTTGTCTCGCCGCTTTCTTCATCAAAGAGCAAAAAAGTGATGCCGGCATTGACGACAGCTTGCCTTTTCAGAGTCGCTTCGAAATAATTGAGAGGAATGCGGATTTCCGTAAAAACATCGCGGTCCGGCCGCCATTTTTGAATCGTGCAGGTTTTTTTCTGACGAACAGGCTCCTTTTGCAGTCCGCCTACATTTTCACCCTTTTCAAAATGCAGGCCATAGCGGTAACCGTCGCGAAAGACGGTCACATCAAAGTATTCAGAAGCATACTGGGTTGCACAGGCGCCGAGGCCGTTCAACCCGAGGCTGAATTCATAAGATTCGCCGGAATTGTTGTTGTATTTTCCTCCAGCATAAAGTTCACAATAGACCAATTCCCAATTGTATCGTTCTTCTTTTTGATTGTAATCGAGCGGAATGCCCCGGCCATAGTCTTTGATTTCAATCGAGCCGTCCTTGAAGCGGCTGACTTCGATCTGACTGCCATATCCTTCTCTGGCCTCATCAATTGAATTGGACAGGATTTCAAAAAAAGAATGCTGGCAACCTTCTAAATCATCCGAACCAAAAATGACACCTGGACGCAGGCGAACCCGGTCAGCCCCCTTGAGTGATGAAATGCTTTCGTTGTCATAGGCATTGTTTTTGGTCATGCTTTTCTCCTGTTCAATCCCATCTGGTTTCTCGGTCTGTTTCCAAACATATTTCATTATATCATAATAAGAAAACCGTTCGTATCGAACGGTTTTCTGGCGAGCCTAGCAGGACTCGAACCTGCGACCCACAGCTTAGAAGGCTGTTGCTCTATCCAACTGAGCTATAGACCCAAGGCGCTCCATCCATTATAGCTGAATGGATACCGACTGGCAATAAAATGGCGGCTTCACAGCCGCCGCGGGCATTTGGAGCGGGTGATGGGAATCGAACCCACGCAATCAGCTTGGAAGGCTGAGGTTCTACCATTGAACTACACCCGCATGGTTTTTACCTGCCTGCTGATTTTACCGCAAGGTTGATATTTTGTCCAGCCTCTTTTGACAATTCTCTTGCACGTGGTACAATGTGAAAATCGAACCAATCCGGAGGTGACTGCATGCGGCCCGCAAAAGAAATCCTGCAATCCGGTTTGATCTTGACAGACGGCGCCATGGGGACTTATTTTGCCCAATTAAGCGGCGGGGATACAACCAGTTGCGAATTGGCAAACTTGACCCGGCCGGAACTGATCCGGCAAATACATCGTGAATATCTGGCAGCCGGAGCCCGTTTGCTGCGCACCAACACTTTTGCCGCTGCTGCGCAATTAGGCCTATCCGATCCGGAAAAGCTCAAGGCTGTTATCAAAGCAGGTTTTGCCATTGCTGACGAATGTGCCGGCAATCTTTCTTTTGTCGCCGCCGATATCGGGCCGGTCTACAATTTGGAACAGCCGGATGATCAGCTTGCCATTTCGATAGTCATTGACACTTTTATGGAATTGTCAGCTGACTTGTTTTTATTTGAAACCTTTGCCGATCCCGCTGAAATCCTGCCATACTGCAAGGCGATCCGGGAAAAATCACCTGATGCGGTCATTATTGCCTCTTTTGCGCTTTCAGCCGATGGATACACCCGAAAGGGCCTGTCCCTGAAACAATTATCGCAAGATCTTGACAACAGTCCAGCAGTTGACATCTGGGGCGTCAACTGCGGTATTGGGCCAATGCATCTAGCCCGCCACGTCAAACAGTTGGCGCTTTCGGGCAAACCATTATCCCTGATGCCAAACAGCGGCTATCCTCATCTGGAAAATCAGCGTTTGATCTACCATTCGACGCCGGAATATTTTGCTAATGCCACACTGGATTTGGCTGGTGGCAGAACTCGCTTGCTTGGTGGCTGTTGCGGCACGACTCCACAGCATATTCAAGCGTTGCAGCAACTTTTATCCCAGCCTTTGCTAAAAAAGCGAACTTCGAAATTTGAAGAAAAGACAAATCTAATACCGAAAACGCAGCCGTTGCGCAATCCTTTCGCCGAAAAGCTTGCTCAAAACGAGTTTGTTGTCGTCTGTGAACTCGATCCGCCAAGAGACAACCAGATGGGCAATATGATCGCTGCAGCAAGGCAACTGCAGCTGGCCGGGGTAGATGCCCTGACCTTGGCTGATTCTCCAATGGCCAGAGTCAAGATGGAATCAGTCAGTTGCGCAGCGCGCTTGCATCGGGAAACCGGCCTGCAAGTTCTTCCCCACCTTTGCTGCCGCGACCGCAATGTCAATAATTTGCGCAGCAGCCTGCTCGCTGCACATTGCGAAGGAATCCGTCAGATTCTGGCGATTACCGGCGACGCTATTCCGGAATCCGATCAGGGTTTTGTCAAACCGGTATTCAATTTGAATAGCATTGGGCTCCTGCAATTGATCCGTCAAATGAATCATGAATTTTTTGCAGATGAACCTTTATTGGCGGCAGCCGCTCTTGATCCGGGGGTTGCAAACTCAAATGCCGAATTTGCCCGGGTTTTGCGCAAGCGCGAACAGGGAGCGGGTGTTTTTCTCACCCAGCCGCTTTTTTCAGACAGGGGACTTCCCTTAATCAATAAGGTTCGGTCGCTGGGACTAAAAGTGCTTGTCGGCCTTATGCCGCTGGTTAGTTACCGCAATGCCCAGTACATGAGTCAGGAAGTGCCCGGAATCCGCATTCCGGATCAAATTCTCAACCGTTTTAGTCCTGAACAGTCACGTGAAGAGGCCATTGAAACCGGGATTCAGATTACGTTGGAAATCGCAGCAGCAGTTAGAAAAGAAGCTGACGGATTCTATCTGATCGCGCCGTTTAATCGCGCCGATATTTTAGCGCGCTTGATCCATGTCTTGCAACAGAATAATCTTCTGTAAAACACTTTCCGCTTCATTATAAATATCTGGAGGTAAAAATATGATCATCATTGCCGAAAATCTCAACAGTTCAATCCCGCAGGTCCATAAAGCCCTGGAAGCCCGCGATTCAGCCTGGATCCGCGAAATGGCCTCAAGGCTTTCAGAAAGTCCGGCCAGTTATCTCGATGTAAATGCCGGAACATTTCATGATGCAGAAACCAGCACTTTACTGTATTTGATCAATGAAGTCATCAATGTCAGTAAAAAGCCTCTGGTTCTTGATTCTCCTGATCCATCGGTCATTCGCGGCATGGCCGATCATCTTGCAGCGATTGGCTGGGCACCTGAATTAGAGGATGATCAGAAACCATCATTGATCCTTAATTCAATTACGTTGGAAGAAAGCCGTTTTCAGCCTATGCTGGATACCGCCAAAAATTGCCGGGCAGGCTTAATCGCCTTGTTGATGGCTGAACAGCGCATGCCGGAAGGGGTCGAAGAACGCCTTGAGATTGCCGACCGATTGATCAACCGGTTGACAGCGGCTGGAATTCCGGCTAATTTTATTTTTCTGGATCCGATGATTCGCCCGGTTGCCGCTGATGATCAGGCTGGCCGCGAAGCGCTTACTGTGATCAGAAGGTTAAAGGAACTGTTCCCTGCCGTTCATGTAACAGTCGGTTTAAGCAATATCTCTTTTGGATTGCCAGCCCGCCGCTTTTTAAATCGGGCTTTTCTCCTGCAAGCCATGGCATTGGGCCTGGACAGCGCCATCCTCAATCCGCTTGATCAGGAATTGATGGCCTTGTATCAAGCTGCTCACGCTTTAAGCGGCAATGATGAGTATTGTTTGGAATACCTGAATTGCTTCCGGCCAGCCAATAATTGATTAAAGTCCTGTAAGCCAGGGCTTGCGGCGCTTCAAATAATCCCTGAACTGCGCATAGGTCTTGTTGACAATCAACTCTTTGGGGAAATCAATTTCTTCCAAAAGGTTAATTGCTTTTTGCACTTGGCCAATTTTCCTTGACAAATGAGCATCGCTATTGACAACTATTTTAACTTGCTGAGCGCGGCAAGCTTCAGCGATCTGCTTGCAGGAGGCGACATATTGACAGCCGTCAAGATCAAGGGTATGGCTGTTGATCTCAATCAATTTGTCGTACTGCCGGCAAGCAGCAACAACGGCATCCAGATCAAAGGGAAAGGGTCCGCGGCCTGGATGTCCGATGATATCAATATAAGGATTGCGAATGGCTGCCAGCCAGGCTGCGGTGTGCTTGGCAGCCGTTTGTGGCGCCAGGCATACGGCATGAAAACTGGCGATGCAGACATCAAGACGACTTAAAATATGCTCAGGCAAATCGAAATGTCCCTGATAATCGATAATATTCGTTTCGGCTCCGCGCAAAAGCCGGATGCCATCAATTTCGCGAGGCAAAATCGGCAAATTGTAAAAATAAATTTCCTTGGCAGCGCCTTCCATGGACGGCCCGTGATCGGTAATCACAAACCCCTCCATTCCAGTTCGCACACAGGCAGAGATATTTTCTTCCAAAGTACTATAGGCATGACCACTCATGATGGTGTGGGTATGCGTGTCAAAGGCAATGATCATCGTAAAGAATATCCTCTCTTCATGTAAAGCTCATATTTTTCAGGGGATGGCGGTTTTTACATAACTGTAGAAAACATACCCCACTGTACCGTCTTCGGTTTGTACTTTGACCCAGTCACCTTCCGGTTGAGCCAGCTGAATCAGTTTATCGCCGGATTTCAACTGTTTTAGCTGCCTGGATTTCCGATCCGGTTCTTCACGCAGATTCAGCTGGTTCGCAGCAACAACCAGTTGGGGCAAAGCATTAGTTGACTCGGCCGTAACAGTTGGCTTGACTGTCGGCGTAGGCGTTAAGGCGTGTGTGGTTTGACTGGTCATCGACTCTTTGATGGTATTGGCGGATGGATCACTGTCAGATGGCTGCATAAAGGCAAAAATCAATGCCAAAACCAGCACAATCAATAGACTTGCTCCAACAAGCATGGACAATTTCTTGTTGGCCAGTATTTTCCTATATAGGTTCACAGGCGGTTCTTCTTCAGCAACGGGTATTTCTTCAGCGCCAACCGAATCGCTGCCAGAATCGTCCAATTCGTTTTGACGGGGCTTTTGCCATAACCGGTTGAACCAATGCATGCCAGCCTGATGCAGGAAGGATTGGCTGGCTTCCGGCAGATGGTCCTCATCCAGCCGTAAAACCTGCAGGGCCAACCATGAGCTTTCGTCATAATAGCCGCGCAGCCGGGCAGTATTAAAGAGGTCGCTCATTTTTGCCGGCAATTGGCGAAGCCCAAGCAGCAAGCCAGCGGCTTCTCCTGCGCTGTAATAGGATAAAAGTGTTGGCGGCAAGATAAAAAAATGATCATCGGGATTAATGTTGAGCGCATAATATTGCTGAGCGCTTGTTTGGTCAGCACCAACCTTTTCGGTTGTCGTCGCCTGCGCAGAATCACGCGGCATCGTGGAGCGCAAACGGCGCAATTCATTCTGACGCAGCAAGTAAAAGCCAAGCTCATAAGGCAGCCAAGCCTGCAGGCGATGTTCGTCCAGGCAGAGCAGCCAATCCGGCTGAAGATGATACTGGTGCATGAGACTGTTCAATTCAGCGCTGCCGCGGCGCGACAATAATTGGTAAAAATTCTGCCAGGCGGTAATCTGCTGGCGTTGGTGAGCTAATGAGGCACTCGATGCAGGTTCTTCGTCGGCTCGTATCGATACGATCAGCTGCAACGGCCGATGGCAGGTTTGAACATGTATATTAGGGGCGGTTGAAGATAAAAGGCCCAGTTGCGTGCCATTGGCAAGAAAACTGACATTTTGGGCATCCTGGGCACTGATATTCAGAGTTAATGCCGTGCGAATCAATTTTCTCCCTCCACCCCATATCACTCCACAAAACGTTCATGCCCATTGTATCGCAAATAACCCGCGCTGCCCAGTCTTAATCGTCTGCTGGCTGCAAGATTTATTTCCGATGCATCAGAACAAAACCTTGGGCGAATAAAAAAGAACCGCTGAGGCTCCATGCTTTCAGCGATTCTCTTTGTGGTGATCCACCGGAGGCTCGAACTCCGGACCCCTTGATTAAAAGTCAAGTGCTCTACCGACTGAGCTAGTGGATCATATGGCTGGGGTGGCAGGATTTGAACCTACGGATGCGGGAGTCAAAGTCCCGTGCCTTACCGCTTGGCGACACCCCATTGTAAGTGGTCTCAAGACACCGGTTGCGACTGGAGCATCCCCAGATATTTTTGGGGTGGGATATGGGAATCGAACCCACGACCTCCAGAGCCACAATCTGGCACTCTAACCAACTGAGCTAATCCCACCGTTATCGTGCCGGTCTTTAAGGCACGAAGTGAATTATAAGTATCAACTCCTGGCTTGTCAAGGGGCTATTAAAAATTGGCCGATAAATTATTGTTGAATTAAGTTAAATTAAATAGGCGATATACCCTTTTCAGGCATTATTCGGCACGTTATACTGACATCAGAGAAGGTGATTGACGTGAAAATACCTGATCCGCGTTCTGCATTGCCGCTGCACGGCCAGCGAATTGATCTGACAGCGCTTGAAGCCTCAGATCTTCCCTTGTTGCAGCCGTTTTTCCAGGATATGGCTGCCTTGGCCTATTACCTGCCGACAACCGCGCGGCCGCTCAATGCCCAACAGCTAAACGCTTTGTTGACGGATTGGAATGACGGCCTCGAAAATTTTGTATTTGCCATTCGTAAAGATGGACAGCCAATCGGTCTGGTAAACCTCGATGGGCTGGACTGGCCAAACGGCCACACGGAAATAGGAATTGCGCTCACCGATACCGATCACCGAGGCCAGGGCTTTGCAGCTGAAGCGCTGTGCCTCTTGATCCGCTATGCCTTTGATGAATTGGGTCTGCACCGGATTTGGGCACGAATCATCGAAGACAACAATCCCTCGATCCGCCTTTTCAAAAAGATGGGATTTCAGCTTGAAGGCAGAATGAAAGAACATGTCCGAAGGCGCGGAATATTCAGGGATATGCTGATTTTTGGCCTTGTGCAGACGGATGTTAAATGCTATGATATATCCGCTATGCAAAATTGACACTGATGCCATGTCAATATCAAACAGGAGGATTTCACATGAGCAAACTAATTGGTAACGCTATTTTCGGGCAATCAGGCGGTCCGACATCCGTCATTAATTCCAGTGCTGCCGGTGTATTTACCGAAGCGCTGCGCCAGACTGGCGTAATCGAAAAAGTCTATGGTGCAGCTAACGGGATTGTAGGAATTTTGAATGAAAAATTCTACGATATCGGTCAAGAGGATCCTGCAGAACTCGAACTATTAAAAACCACCCCCTCTTCAGCACTTGGATCATGCCGTTACAAACTGGCAAAAGTTGAAGATGATGAGACTGATTACAAGAGAATGCTTGAAGTATTCCGCAAATATAACATCCGCTATTTCTTCTATAATGGCGGCAACGACTCCATGGATACCTGCAACAAAATTTCCAAATACATGCAAAAAGCAGGCTACGAGTGCCGCGTTATGGGCGTTCCGAAAACGATCGACAACGATTTGTTTGGCACAGACCATTGCCCGGGGTTTGCTTCTGCAGCCAAATATATCGCGACAACTTTCATGGAAGTTTACCTGGACGCACGCGTCTATGACATTGGCATGATTACCGTTATCGAAATCATGGGCCGCAATGCCGGCTGGCTCACAGCCTCTTCTGCCCTGGCCGCCTTTAAAGGTCAAGGACCGGATTTGATTTATCTGCCAGAAATCGACTTTGATCTGGAAAAAATGCTTAATGATGTCCGCAAGGTCTATGAAAAAGAGAAAAAAGTCATCATTGCCGTTTCGGAAGGTGTCAAGACCAAAGATGGCAAATATATCCCGGAACTGGTCGGCGAGGTTTCCGTCGATGCTTTCGGTCATAAGCAAATGGGCGGTACTGCTACTGTCCTGGCCAATTACCTGAAGCAAAAAATCGGCTGCAAGGTACGTGGCATCGAGCTTTCACTGATGCAGCGCTGCGCAGCTCATCTAGCTTCCAAAACAGACGTTGAAGAATCATTCCTGTCCGGCCAGACTGCTGTTCGCTGCGCTGTTGACGGCATGACCGACTTCATGGTAGGTTTCCAGCGTCCGGAGAGCGGTCCCTATAAATGTGAAATCAAATTGATTCCTCTTAATGAAGTGGCCAATACCGAGAAGAAGATTCCTCTTTCCTGGATCAATGCTGAAGGCAATTTTGTGAATGAGCAGTTTATCAACTATGCGTTGCCGCTCATCCAGGGTGAGTCCCGAGAAATGATCGAGGATGGTTTGCCGAGATTTGCCAAACTGAAAAAAGTGCTGGCGACCAAGTAATCCATCAATAATTCTTGCTGATCATTTATAGAGGGATTCACCTTTTGAAGTGGATCCCTCTTTTGTATTCATTATATCAATCCACTTTCTAAGTCGTTTTCTTCCGCCTGGTTTTTCCCGAGTCAGATTTGGGTTTTCGGGAAGGTTTTGGCATTCTCCGGGCTAAAACTTGCTCGCTTGCAACGGAATAACCGAAAAAGCCAAGTTTTTGACCTAATGACCAATATTCGCCATGCGAATAAGCGACCAGTTTAGCTTGGTCTAAATGAAGCCGGCTTTGATTGTCGATATACTTCGCAGCGGCCTCAACTGCCACGATTTCGGCTAAAATGCAGTCATGCGATCCAAGTTCGATGATTTGGCGAACTTGGCAGGAAAGAGTCAGCGGGCTTTCAGCAACGGCTGGCGCAACCTGCATGCCGCTGGCTGGAACAGCCGTCAGGTTGCATTTTGCAAATTTATCCAGATCCCTTCCGGATTTAATGCCGCAAAAGTCAGTTGCTTCTAAAAGATTTTCGCTGACAAGATTGATCACAAATTCCCTTGATTCAGTGATTTGTTGATGTGAAAAACGCGATTTCCGGATGGAAATGGATACCATTGGCGGTTCCGAACAAACGGTGCCAACCCAGGCTAAAGTAATCAGATTAGGTTTGTCATTATATTCTGGCGTTGTCCCGCAACAAGAAACCAGAACGACCGGTACCGGCGACAGCAGCGTGGCCGGATTTAGTAAAGTCTTTTCAATTGGTTGTATCATTCCCTAAACTCCTTATCAGCGCTTTATTCATTAAGACCCATGATCTCATGATCAAGAAGATATTCTTTAATGTCCAAGCCACCGTTAAACCCCACTAAATGGCCGTTTTTGCCAATCACACGATGGCAGGGCAAAATCAGCGGCAATGGATTGGCGCCGCAGGCCGAGCCTACTGCACGGGCAAGATTCCTGGCGGCTAGCCAATCACCCGGCGCTAGATGATAAGCTAATTCTTCATAAGTCCAAGTTGATCCATAGGGGATATCAGATAACGCCTGCCAGACTTTTTGCTGAAATTGACTGCCTTGATTTAAATTTAAAGGTAAATCGAACCGGATCAACCTGCCGGAAAAATAGTCGGCAACCTGTTCTGCCGCTGCCAATACCGGTTTTGGCGCATCCGGCAGAATCCAAAAGCGTTGACCAGACACATGCGCTTTTATTTCAGAAAATTCAAAAAGGCGCCCGGATTCGTCCAGCAAGCCTAGTATTTCGGCAATTTCCTGTTGAAGAGGGAAAGTGAAGGTATCGCCATAACGAATAAAAGCCGTATTTGATAATAAGTTCTGATCTCCTGATATTGCAAATAAACCTTTACTAAATGGGATGAAGGCCGTGGAATATGCTTTGAATTCCGGCCTTAGAAATGAATGCATCCGGACATTATGATGTCTATTCCTTGTATGATTAGTGATGTAATTGCGCAATTTCCCTTCTTCTTGAAAGCCTGCAGCACAAATCGCGGTTATCCACTCAGTCTTGTTTTCTGGCACGGCAAATTCCAGCCGATAGATGTTTGTTTGATAAAATGCTTTTTCTAAAATAGCAATTAAGAGACTTTTTGTATCATCAACTGCGTCTGTAAATAAATCAGTAAAAAGATGCAGGGTTGCCCGCCGCGCTTCAGGATCGGTTACTTGAAACCCAATAACAGCCAATAGACTGCTTTGGGTGTCGTCAGGTTTTGTGATCGCAGATGATTTACTGACAAGCCAAGCCTGATGATCGCACAAAACCAAAAATTGCCGAATCGAATCGCGTAAAGTAGAGTCGTCTGTCTGATTGAACAACGTCAGATTCGATAAAAGTAATCTTCGTGTATCGGAAAGGCGCAAAGGTTCAAAACATATTGCGTTTTGCATCGCTAATCCCATCTCCCCCCTACGGAGCTTCACGGGCTATTTGAATCAAATGTTCCCATACTGCCGATTGAGCTGACAAATCTGCTGTGGTCATCAAGGGCTGGCCGAAATCGCCGATCGTTTTCTTGATGATTTTTTCCCATTGAAAAGTCAAAAACTGGCCACTGCAATAAGCATAAGGCAGTTTAGCCTTAATTGCCTTAAGCCGCCTCCCGTAGAGTTGGCGATCGACCAGGGCATCCCAGACAATCTGATCATCTATAAGCGGAATAAAGCCTTCAAAGAGCTGATAGCGGCTTTGCAGGAGGAGTGAGTCAGCATCAAGGGCGATAAACGCCGCCAATTCTGCAGCCAACGAAATCTCCGGGCAGGTTTTACTGATCAGAAGTGACCGGATTTCGACCGGGTTTCGCATGCTTAAAAGGGATTCAGCCGATTGGGGCGCAGTTGACGAGTCCTGATTTGTCCCGGTCATCTCAACCGGACTGCAAGGAATAAAACTTTCCGTTACCTGGAAAGCGTTTTGCTGATGCCAGTAGGCTAAATCAGCAGAGTCACCTGACCACATGGCTATTCTTCCTGACTGCCTGGCATTTTGGGATGAAAAAGCTGTTTGTTTTTGAATAAGATCAAGATGCAAGGGCGTCAGTCCTTGTTGCGTGTATTGGTTAAGCCAAAGATACGCTTTTTGGAAAGACAGATCATCAAATCGAAAATTCTGGCCATCCCACATGGCCCATCCGGCAGAAAGCTTCAGGGATGCCGGCAGGAATGCCAGCAGATCAGCCGAATTCTCCGATACATAGATGGACTTTTGTAATTGGGACGACAGGCTTGCCGGGTCATCAGACAGGTTGCCTAGAATTTCTGGCGTCGCGCCGTAGCCGGATATATTGATCTTATCCTGAAGTTGAACGGAATAATCGTACCAGGCTTGCCAAGTCCAGTTTAAAGATGGCGGATCCATTTGGAATTGATTGAGAAGGGTCTGGTTTATATAAATCAGCGGAACTGACGCCAAGTATGGAATACCGGATAGCACCAAACCTTGGCGGCTGCTCTCCAGAATGGATGGATATAGGTGAGTTGCAGATAAAAGCGAGTTGTCAACAAGTAATTCATTGAGGTTTGCAGCCTGATCAAGGCCGATTGTCGTCGCTGCATCCAGAGAATAAATAATGTCCGGCATGGCCGAAGCGGCCCGCCAAACGGCAATTTGCTCTTTTGTCGCGCCGGTCGAAACGGAAACAGGTTCTAGATTGATTGTCAACGGGCTGTCAAATTGTTGCAAATCAGCCAGTTGGATCTCCTGCCCGATGTATTGTCCCGGTTCCTGGCTGATTAGTCCGGAGCGTTTGGCTAAAAACAGCAAACGCAGGGCATTAAGCGCATCTTGCCCGATAGGCATGGCTACAGTCAGGGTTTGGGGGATGTCTGAATTGGTTGGCGATGTTTCAGATCCCTGATTATTCCCTGTTTTTGTCGTTTCAGAAGTTCCCAGGGTCGGAAATTCAATTTCCGAACTTTGCTTGCAGGCAACCAGCGGACTCAAGATCACCAAAAATACTGCAAGCAGCGTTAGCAGATGCATGGGCCGGCGGCATGCTGGCTTACGTGCCTTTATTAGGCTTCTATCCGATTTCAAGGGATCCAGCATCGAATCCAGTCGCCTCCTTCCCAAAACAAGCGGCAGGAGACAATTGCAGCGGATTAATTTGCCGGTATAGACAAAACGAATAGTTTAATAAGATATCCGCACCAGTCGCGAGACTAACGCCATGTGCTGCCGGCTGACATTCGGACTCTACCAGCTGCCATCCCGGATTTTGGTCAAGATTGGGGAAAAAGCAGTCAGCCATGCCGATCTGGTCAATTTTCGTGACATAGGCATATCGGCAATACGGCAATAACAAGTTATAGATGCTGGCACCGCCTATGACATAAATCGATTCATCTGGCCATTTTTGCAGCAACTGGGTTAATTCCGGCAGCGAATGGCAAGGAAAAGCAGAATTGACAGAAAAATCCTGCTGTCTGGTCATAATGATATTCGTTCTTTGCGCTAAAGGCCGGCCACCGGGGAATGTCTGCAAGGTCTTTCTTCCTAAAATGACAATATGGCCGGATGTCAAGGCGCGAAATCGTTTCATATCTTCAGAAATCCGAAAAAGAAGCTGGTCTTGGCGGCCAATTCCCCATTGATTGTCAACTGCTACAACAAGATTCATGACTTCCTCGTTTCTGCTGATATTGCCCGATTAAAAATATTATTGGCTTTATACCGCAACAGGAATGCCGGTTATTTTGTCGCCATACTGGTAACGAAGTAAATTCAGATGATCGAGATTGAACGCATAAAAATCCGTAATCTGCGGATCAATTTTGAATTCAGGGGCCGGATAGGTTTCACGCTTCAGCAATTCGCGGACAATCGGCACATGGCGGTCATAAATGTGCGCATCAGCAATGACATGGACCAGTTCGCCAGCGACAAATCCACAGGCTTGGGCAAACATATGGAGCAATACCGCATACTGCATGACATTCCAGCCATTGGCAACCAGCATGTCCTGAGACCGCTGATTCAATATGGCATTCAATCGATTTCCCGTCACATTGAAAGTCAGGCTATAAGCGCATGGATAAAGCTGCATGGCATGCAGGTCAGCATGGTTATAAAGGTTGGTGATGATCCTGCGGCTAGCCGGGTTGCGTTTTAGATCAAAAAGGACCCGATCAACCTGGTCAAATTCTCCTTCAGGATATTGATGTTTCTGTGCCAGCTGATAGCCATAGGCTTTGCCGATTGTCCCTTCGGAATCGGCCCAGCTGTCCCATATATGGCTGTTCAATTCAGCTATCCGGTTGGATTTCTTCTGCCAGATCCAAAGTATTTCATCAACCGCGGCCTTGAAATTGATTGGCCGCAAAGTCAGGATCGGAAATTCCTCAGCCAGATCATATCGGTTAATCAAACAGAATTTCTTGATTGTATATGCAGGTGTACCGTCGGACCAGCGGGGCCGTACAGCTTCGCCGGTTTGATCATATCCGTTTTCCAGGATCTCCCGGCAACTCGACTTGAATATTTCATCTGCTTTACTCATCTTGTCTTCCCCCTTGCTGCAGGCTGCGATTGTTTCCAGTATACCGTTTTTACGGCCATAAAATCAATGATTAGTCAAATCAGAATTGGTTTGCCTAACAAAAAGGGTATATTTAAGCGTGATTCTGGTTCGGGACCAAGAGGCCGGAGGTTCAAGTTCTCTCACTCCGACCATTAAATCCTTAGGGATTTCGGGATATCCGGGTACCGTATTCCATCCGTATTTACCCGAATTAATAGGCACTTATACTCTTTTCAAATACTAATATACTTGTGATTTCGGGTAGCTTCTAGCGGCACTACAAATTCTACTGCAAATGGCACTTTTTTATGATTATTTTATCGGCGGTTAATTTAATGAAATTATTCATAAAAATTATTGACAATACGCACAATGCGTATTACAATATAATCAAGAGGTGAAACAAGCAATGAGATTCAAAGAAATCGAACGGATCATCTTGGCGGACGGGTGGCAATACAAAAATTCTAAAGGATCTCATAACCACTACATTCACCCCGAGAAGCCCGGAAAGGTCACGATCCCCACCCATAGCGGTGACCTTGACAAGACGACAATCAAGATGATCATGAGGCAAGCGGGGCTGAAATAAGCCCCTAATGCCCGTGATCAAAATAAATAATATAAGGAAGGTAATGATTATGAAATTAGTTTATGGCGCATGTTTTTATCCATTGGCAGATTCTTCCGGCTATGCCGTTACCTTTCCGGATCTGCCTGGATGTGTTACTCAGGGCGATAGTCTGGCAACGGCTATTGAAATGGCCGTTGACGCTGCATCCGGATGGATTCTGGACGAACTGGAGGACGGCAAAGCCGCTCCTGAGGCTACTCCTCTTAACAACATTAAACTTGATTCTGATTTCTCCGGTGGATTTATCAGCGCTATAGTCCTTGACATGGATAGTTATACGGAAAAATTTGGCAATAAAGCAGTTCGCAAAAACTGCACCCTGCCAAGATGGTTAAGCACCAAAGCAGAAAAGGCGGGAATCAATTTTTCACAAGTCTTAAAAGAGGCCCTTGAAGAAAAATTACATGTGTCTTAAATGAATTATCCTCCGCCAAACAATCAGGGACGCAGTGCTATTCGCGCTTAAGAGCGGCGTGCGACGCGAAGAATGTGTCACGCTCGAATGGACCGACTGGAATCCCCCCTTCATGCACGTGCACGGCACAAAAACCGACTGGGCAGACAGGGACGTGCCAATAACTGATCTCAATGCGCTGCGAATGCTTGAGCGACGAAAGTTTATTGGCGGCAAATACATTTTTGCAACCAGAACCGGCAAGCATCTACACGCATCTGCCTTGCTCAAATATATGCAGAGCGAAATGAGCAATACGCCCACAAACTGAGACATACCTATATTGCCAGGGCAGCACAGGCCGGAGTTAACCCAAAAGTATTACAAACCATTACCGGGAATAAAGATCTTGAAACCTTATTAAAGGTATATACTCACGTCACGAAAGAAGACAAATTAGAAGCCGCTGCAAAAATTTCAGCCTACTGCAAATCTACTGCAAATGCAAAATAGCCGTTATATTATTTTAATATCCAGAAAAACAAAAAGACCGGAAATACTACATTTCCGGTCTTTCTATATGGTCGGAGTGAGAGGACTTGAACCTCCGGCCTCTTGGTCCCGAACCAAGCGCTCTACCACCTGAGCCACACCCCGTCAGCCTTGCTTATTGTACTGATTTAGCTGGCAGGTGTCAAGTATAAATTCCTTTTAATGCCACCCTTCAATGCAAACCTTAATGCAAACGCTGATCATTTTCCTGCCGAAGCCTCGCAATAAGCTCAGATACCGGCATGGCGCCCAGATCGCCATCCTTGCGCGACCGGACCGCGATTTTCCCCTGCTCGATTTCCTGATCGCCGATAACCAGCATATACTGCAATTTATCCATCTGAGCTTCGCGAATCTTCTTGCCGACTTTTTCATCCCGGCTGTCGATTTCCGTTCTAAAACCCTCGGACCGCAACAAAGCCGCAAGACTGGAGGCCGCTTCCAGGTGTTTCTCGGAGATCGGCAAGATCCGGACTTGTTCCGGAGCAATCCAGAATGGCAGAGCGCCGGCGTATTTTTCGATCAAAAGTGCCAGCGTCCGTTCATAACAACCGATCGAGGTGCGATGGATAATATATGGATGTCTCTTTTGGCCATCCTTGTCGGTATATTCCATTTCAAAACGCTCGGCCAGCTGGAAATCGATTTGTATCGTAATCAAGGTATCTTCTTTGCCAAAGACATTCTTGATCTGAATATCCAATTTGGGTCCATAAAAAGCAGCTTCGCCAATACCGACATGATACGTGAGGCCCATGTGGTCCAGAATTTTCTGCATGGTATTCTGCACGGCATCCCATTGCTCAGCTGAACCAATGAATTTTTCCTGATCGGCCGGATCCCATTTTGAGAACCTGTAGCTCACATCATCATCCAGTCCGAGTGTTTCCAGCATGTATTGGGCTAAATCCAGGCATCCTCGGAATTCCTGCTCCAGTTGATCGGGTGTGCAGACCAGATGGCCTTCGGAAATGGTGAACTGGCGAATTCGAATCAAACCATGCATTTCCCCTGATGCTTCATTGCGGAAAAGGGTCGAAGTTTCACCGTAACGGATTGGCAAATCGCGGTAGCTTCTGGTCTTGGTCAAATAAGCCTGGAACTGGAATGGGCAAGTCATCGGACGCAAGGCCAATACTTCTTCCTGGTCAGCTTTTTCCGGATCGCCCAAAATAAACATGCCCTCGCGGTAATGCTGCCAGTGTCCGGAAATTTTGTAAAGGTCGGATTTTGCCATGAAAGGCGTTTTGGTGAGAAGGTAGCCGCGCCTCTCTTCTTCATCCTCGACAAAACGTTGAAGCAATTGGATGACCCGGGCACCTTTGGGCAAAAGGATCGGCAATCCTTGGCCGATATAATCAACAGTCGTAAAAAAGCCTAATTCACGGCCAAGCTTGTTGTGGTCCCGTTTGCGGGCTTCTTCCTGCTGATCCAGGTATTCTTTAAGCTGCTGCTTGTCTGGAAAGCTTGTCCCGTAAATACGCTGCAGCATTTTGTTTTTTTCATTGCCCCGCCAATAGGCCCCGGCAACCTGTGTCAGTTTGAAAGCTTTGATTTCGCCGGTATTTTCAAGATGTGGGCCAGCGCAAAGATCGATAAACTCACCCTGACGGTAAAAAGATATGATCGCATCTTCCGGCAGATCATCGATCAGCTCAACCTTATAGGGTTCACCCTGCGACTCCATTAATTTTCTTGCTTCCTGGCGCGGTAGTTCAAACCGTTCAACGGCAAGATGCTCACGGACGATTTTTTTCATTTCATCTTCTATTTGGTTCAGTTCTTCTGCGGCAAACGGTTCGGCGCGGTCAAAATCATAATAAAAGCCATTTTCGATCGCCGGTCCGATTGCCAGACGCGTTTTTGGATACAGACGCTTGACGGCATGGGCAAGGATATGGGATGAAGTATGCCGGAAAGTATTTCTGTAAACGGCATCATTGAAATCAGACATGACAATCCTCCAGTCTGGCCTGCAAGCAAGCCATTTAACATGATTCCCTTATCATAATATATTCCGGGTCATCTGTAAATCCTACGCGTTCTAACAAGACAGATGATATTGACAGTGATCGATTATAGGCTTATGCTTAGTACAGAACATTATATAATAGCTGATGAAATAATTATGGAAGTGGTTTTAGATGAATATTCAATTTAAAAAAGGGGTACTGGAGCTATGCGTCCTGTCAATGCTGACTCTTAAGGATCAGTATGGCTATGAGTTGGCCAGCACGCTTTCGGAAACGATTCAAATGGCCGATGGCACAGTCTATCCGATTCTTCGCAAATTGGCAGCTGATGGACAGGTTACAACTTACCTGCAAGAATCCTCGGAAGGACCTCCACGCAAGTATTATGCCATTACTCAGTCTGGTCGCCGGACTCAGCAGGAACTTCAAAAGGAGTGGCAGCAATTTGTACTTCACGTTAGCAAAATAATGGGGGGCGCTACGCAATGAACAAAAATCAATTCATACAGATTTTGCAGCAGGAACTTGCTAAACTTGGTCCTGCTGCAGTATCGGAGATCCTGGCTGATTTTGAAGAACACTTTACCAATGGCTTGGCCAGGGGGAAAACCGAATCGGAAATCTCGGCTGAGCTTGGCGATCCTTATGAAATTGCCCGCCAATACATCGACGGAACAGCCGAAGGTTTGCCAGTTCAACCAGTCGGCTCGAGCGGGCGCTATCAGTGGTCAGGGCATGAGCCGGTTGCTGGCGCCTCGATCAATGAACCGCCCAGGGAATGGGCTGAAGGAGATCGCCAAACCGATCGCAATTTGCCAAAACAGTCCAGTGAAAAACATTTGAACGAGACTGCTTTAATCTTTGTTCTGGTTTTTAATCTGCTTGTCGGGATACCGGTTTGGATCGGACTTTTTTCGATTTTATTCGGCTTATGGGTCGCTGCGGGAGGAGTTGGGGTGGCTGCCTGTGTGCTTTTTACAGTCGCAGTTTTGAGAGTTGGCATCACCAGCCTGATTCTGGCTTTATTCGGCTTATCCATGGCAGCGCTTTTGATCCTGGCGGTTATCCTGATGGTGCATGCAACCAAATGGTTGATTATTGGTCTTTGCCACTACGTCCGCTGGAATAAGAAACTGATTGTCGGGGGTGGTCTGGCATGAAGAAAACCAGTTTAATGGTTATCCTGATCTGTCTGATTATATTTGTTTCCAGCATGACAGCCGGCATTCTCCTGACAATCAAAACTGTTGGCTGGTCGGAACTGATTGACAGTTCACGTTGGATACAAAAAATGGAACAGTTCGTCGACAACTTTCCCTTGGAAAACCTTTTACGGCTCAATCGGCAGACTTACACTGTTGATGATCTGCAAAAGGCTGACTTAACTCAGATTAATTGCATAAAAATAACTGCGGTAGCCGAAAATATTCAGATAAAATCCGGCAGCGATCTGCTTGAGGCACGATTAAGAGGCAGTTATCGTTCGTTTGGCAGACAAATTCACTGGAGAATTGAAAAACAAGGTGACCAGCTCCATGTCTATGCTGATTATCCATACTTCAGCCTTATCAGCAGCCAATTGGAGATGCTGATTCAAATTCCCGAAACCTATCAAGGTGAAGTGCAAGTCACAACGGTCTCGGGATCTTGCGATTTTCCTGATCACGCAGACTATCAATGGACGCGGCTCCAATTCAGCAGCACTTCCGGCAGTCTGATGGTCGCCAATGCGGCAATGCCTGTTATTTCTGCCAAGAATGTATCGGGCAATATTGATATCAGGCAATGTGCCGCCAAAGTCACTGGTAAAACGGTATCCGGCGATATCTCGGTTATCTGGTCCGACTTTTATGAATCCGGCATTGAAACGGTATCCGGCGACGTAGCACTTGCTTTGCCTTTAAATGCCAGTTGCCGGCTCAACTATACGACAGTATCAGGCGGCTTCAGCAACCTTGGCTTGCCAATCCAGATTTCCGAACAGCTTAAACGGCGATTATCCGGAGAAATGAACCAGGGTCAAGAGTCGCTGACTGTGCGCACTGTTTCAGGCACCCTGATTATGAGCAGCCCTTGACATAAACAAGATCTTTCAATGCATTGAAACGGCTTTCTTTGATGCCGGAGATCTTCATGAGATCTTCAATTTTTCGAAACGGGCCGTTTTTATTGCGATATTCCAGAATGGCTTGGGCAGTAGAAGGTCCAATCCCGGGGAGATTGTCCAGTTGATCCAGGTCCGCCCGGTTCAGGTCGAGTATGGCATTGCTGTTCTCCTGTGCCGACTCCAGATTGAAAGCGGCTGGATTCTCGATAATCTCAGATTTGGTTGGCAAATGGATCATTTGATTGGATTCCAGCCTTAATGCCAAATTAATCGAATCAGAAGCTGCATCCTCAGTCAGGCCGCCAGCTTTCTCCACCAATTGATACAAATAGCTGCCCTTTTCAACCTGGTAAATGCCTGGATGAAAAACTGCGCCGACCAGGTAAATCGGTATGGTTTCAATTGTCTCAACTGTTGTTAATTGACAATCAGGTTGAGTTGTATTGGCTTCAATCGTTTCGGCCATCGCTTTTTGCATTATAATAGCAGGCTGGTCGCCAGAAAAGTGCCAATCCCAGACAAAAGCGCCTAAACTGATTAAAACGGTCAAAAGTATAAAACCGGCAAGCTTGCTATTTATCCCTGCTGTTTTTTTCGTCTGAGCCATTGGTTCTCTCCCCTTTCCCTCACATATGGCCCTTAAATCTTATTGCATGTACAACAGTCAGGATAGCAAAAAAGAAGGGATTAAAAACCACCTTCTTTTCGACATAACAAGACATTTTTCGACAAATCGATTAGCTTCGGCTTGCCCGCCAGAGTTTTTCCAGACTATAAAAATCGCGTTCTTCAGCATGCAAAATATGAACAACAACGTCATTGTAATCCATCAGGATCCAACGGCCAGTGCTATAGCCTTCAATGTGGTCGGGAACACAGTGGTGCTTGTTTTTCATTTCCACTTCAACCTCGCTGGCCAAAGCTTTGATGTGTGTGACAGATGTCCCGGTTGCAATAACAAAGCGGTCAGCCAGAATGGTCTTGCCCTCTACATTGATTATTTCAATGTTTTTAGCTTTTTTATCTTCAAGAATACCTTTGATGATTTGAGCAGTTTGTTCTGCGGTCAATGGTTCATCCTCCTTTCTGGTCAAATTTCGATAATCAGATTCTATTATAACATAACTAATCAGCATAACCTTTAATCGTGCCTTTATTTGCCTGGCTTTTCAGGCTCTTTCTGCCCGGATTTAATGCATGCATTCCCTTTTGACAGGTCATCACGCGCGTCCTTCGTGTAGGGATGGGGTGTCAATTTTTCCCGAATTAAAAAAGAGTCGATTTCCTGCAAGCAGATTGCCAGAGACTGATCCAGGTCGAATTCGGCCAAACGCCGGATTTCAGCAAGATTCTCATAGGTTCTGGCCGGTTCAACCTTATCGGCAATGAATATGATTTTATCCAGAGTCGTCATCCCGCCGCAGCCAGTTGTATGGAAATGTACCGCTCTTAATATGGCAGGATCAACAATGCCATATCGTTCCTGGCAAAGCCAGGCGCCTGCCGGGCCATGGGCTAATTCGTCGCCCAGTAATGATGGGTCTTTGGCTTGGCTGGCATACTTCAAAACTTCCGGAGACGGCAGGCATTTCGCGCAGTCATGCAGCAAACCGGCAATGCCGGCTTGTTCTCTGGACACGCCATGCACTTTAGCTAAATGGAGCGCATAAATCATTACATTGAGGGAATGCAGCAATCTCTTCCGGTTCAGAAACGGCCAGATTTGACGTTCCAAATCGTAAAACCGCTGCCAAAGTTCAGGGGTTATATCCGCCAGTTCATCCTGGTAGCGATATAATCCGTTTTTGGCAATAAATTTGGCAACTCTCTCCGGCAGCCATTGCTGATAGGGCAAATTGTCCGAAACAGCCTGACGGATCTTTGTGCTCGACAAATCAAGATTTGGCGCTTCAAAAAAACTGATTTTCGCCTTGAATCGAGCTTGAAGCTCTGCCGCTTTTGCGAGGCTTTCCTTGTTTTCAATGCCGCCGCGACTGGCTAGTAAAAGTGGACAAGCCGCCAAAATCTCGGCAGGTTTGTGCCATTTTTCCAAATCAAAGAGAATGTCCGAACCATAAATTAAAATCAACTCGCTATTGTCGGGAAGCTGACTTTTTAGCTGATGGATGGTATCCAAGGTATAGGACCGGCCTGGACGCAAAATCTCCAAATCGGATACCGTAATCGCCGGCTGACCTGCGAAAGCCTGGCAAGCCATCTCGAAACGGTATCCTGCCATCGAAACAACTTCATTTTGTTTATGCGGAGGTCTTCCGGCCGGCATAACAATGATCCGGTCAATTTGTCCACTTTGCATAGCCGCTTGAATCAGCTTTTGGTGGCCGATATGCAGAGGGTCGAAAGTTCCGCCGCAAAGACCGATTCTCATAAAGCTGAAGTACGTCCGATATCGTGCCGATAATGCATGGCTTCAAAATGAATTTTGCCGACTTCCTGATAGGCTTTGTCAATTGCATCCGGCAGATTGTCGGCAATAGCCGTGATCCCAAGCACCCGTCCGCCGGCTGTAACGATCCGGCCATTCTCAAGCCGGGTTCCGGCATGGAAAACAAGGCACTCCGAGTCGACTGAAGATATTCCTTCAATGGTGAAACCGGTTTGGTAAGCGCCTGGATACCCGCCTGAAGCCAGAACCACACAGCAGGAATATTCCGAAAGCCATTCAATCTTGATTTGGTCTAGCCGGTCATCAATAATCGCTTCAAGAATATCCAGCAAATCCGTCTTCAATAAGGGCAGTACAGCCTGAGCTTCAGGATCGCCAAAGCGGGCATTATATTCAATGACTTTCGGGCCTTGTGGGGTCAGCATCAGGCCAAAATAGATAACGCCTTTGAAAGGACGTCCTTCAGCACGCATGGCGTCAATTGTCGGTTGGAAGATTTGGGCCTGCATGGCTGCCCATTCGGATTGTTCCAGCCGGGCGCCCGGAGCGATCGCTCCCATGCCGCCGGTATTCAGGCCCTGATCACCATCGAGCGCCCGTTTATGATCACGCGATGAAACCATCGGATAGACTGTTTGCCCGTCAGTAAATGCCAGAACTGTCAGTTCAGGCCCTGTCAGGAACTCTTCGATCACAACGGTTTTTCCGGCTTGACCAAAAGCAGCATCAGCCATCATCTTGGTAACTGCCTGTTTCGCTTCCTCCCTGGAATCGGCAATGATCACGCCTTTGCCCAAAGCTAATCCGTCCGCCTTGATGACAATGGGCATTTTTGCCTGGTCAAGAAAGGTCTGAGCAGCCTCAAGCTCGCTAAATACGGCATATTGGGCAGTTGGAATATGATAGCGACGCATGAGGTCTTTGGCAAAAGCTTTGCTTGCTTCAAGAATTGCCGCTGAACGGCGCGGGCCAAAAGCTTTGATTCCTTCAGCCTCGAGCGCATCGACCATACCCATGGCCAGCGGATCGTCCGGCGCAACAAAAACCAGATCAATTTTTTCTTTTTTGGCAAATGCTACCATAGCCTCCAGATCCGTGGCTTTGATTGGAACAAGTTCTGCCAATTCCGCCATTCCGCCATTGCCCGGAGCGCAATATATTTTTTCAATACGAGGGCTCTGTTTTAACTTCCAGGTGATGGCATGCTCTCTGCCGCCACTGCCAACAATCAATATTTTCATTGTATGATATTTCCTCCCCGCTGCCTGATCAATGCCGGAAATGACGCATGCCGGTAAAAATCATAGGCATGTTCCGCTTATCGCAAGCATCAACCGATTCCTGGTCGCGAATTGATCCGCCCGGCTGAATGATGGCAATCACGCCGCCATTAGCCGCGGTTTCAACACAATCAGCAAACGGGAAAAACGCATCGGATCCCAATATTGAACCAACAGCCTTCTCGCCGGCATTTTTCAACGCAATTTCAACAGATGTGATCCTGTTGGGCTGACCGGGGCCGATGCCGACCGTCTGGAGATTTTTGACCAGGACAATGGCATTGGATTTGACATGTTTGACGACTTTCATGGCAAAAACCAGGTCAGCTTGCAAAGCGGCATCCGGTTTGGCTTGTGTTACAACCTGGCAGTCAGAATCATTGAAAAGCTGACCGTCCTGATCCTGAACCAAAAGACCGCCATAGATCTGCTTGAGGGAATGCGCGCCGGTTGGAATTGGCTTGGCAACGTCCGGCAGCCGCAATATCCGCAAATTTTTTCTGGCTTGAAGGTTTTCCAGCGCTTCCGGCGTAAAATCAGGAGCGACAAACACTTCAAGGAAAACGCCCTTGGTCGCCTGCGCAACCGCCAGATCAACGGTACGGTTCATCGCCACAATGCCGCCATAGATCGATACTTTATCGGCTTCATAGGCTTTCGTCCAAGCCGAAAGCAGATCGGCGGCGCAACCGGCTCCGCATGGATTGGCATGCTTGACGGCGACAACGGCCGGTTCGCTGAATTCTTTAAGCAAGGCGATCGCCGCGTCTGTATCGGCAATGTTGTTATAGGACAGTTCCTTGCCGCCGAGCTGTTCGGCTTGTGCCAGCGAGCCGGCTGCCGGCAGCGCATCGCGATAAAAGACAGCAGCCTGGTGAGGGTTTTCGCCATACCGCAGTTTGCTGATCTTGTCAAAGGTCAATGTCAGTTGCTCGGGCATGTCCTCTCCGGGAGATTGGCGCTGGAAATATCCGGCAATCAAGGCGTCATAGGCGGCAGTATGCTCGAAAACCTTTTTGGCCAGCCGGAAACGGGTAGCCAGCGTCGTGTCGCCGCCAGCCTTGATTTCATCAATTACTGAAGGATAATCAGCCGGGTCGACCAGAACCGTCACGTCATGATGGTTTTTCGCAGCTGCCCGCAACATGCTTGGCCCGCCGATATCAATATTTTCAATGCACTCTTCCTGACTGACACCTGGTTTTATGATAGTCTGCCGGAAAGGGTAAAGGTTAATGATAACCAGATCGATCGGCGTAATGGCCAGTTCCTTAATGATTGCCTGATGTTCGGGATTTGCGCGAATGGCCAGAATACCGCCATGGATTTTGGGATGCAGTGTTTTTACCCGGCCATCGAGGCATTCCGGAAAACCTGTCACATCCGAGACGTTGATAACATCAAGGCCAGCTTTGCTGAGCAGGCTTGCTGTTCCACCGGTTGAAACAATCTCTATCCCCAAGTCGGTCAGAGTCCTGGCAAGCTCTAAAAGCCCCGTTTTGTCTGATACACTGATCAATGCGCGTTTAATCATGATGATTCCCCCTCAATTATGGTTTTTTGGCCATCAATGCGAATTCGGCCGGCAGCAAATAAAGCAATCGCCTGAGGCAAAATGATTTGTTCAGCCTCCTGCATGACCCGTTTCTGCAAACTTTGTGGCGTATCATCCGGCAGGACTGGCACTGCCTTTTGCAAGATGATCGGTCCATGGTCATAGTGTTCGTCAACAAAATGGACTGTAGCGCCTGTGATGCGAACGCCTTGTTCCAAAGCCGCTTCGTGCGGCCGCAGGCCAAAAAGTCCCGGCCCGCAGAAAGCGGGGATTAATGCCGGGTGTATATTGATAATTTTATTCCGATAGGCCGATACAAAATCAGGGCCAAGCAAACTGAGGAAACCGGCAAGCACAACCAGACCAATGTTTTTATTTGCTAAAGCGTCCGTTAACGCGCGGTCATAGGCAGCAAGGTCGGGAAAATCACGCCGGCTAATGACCTGAAAAGGAATGCCAGCCTTATTGGCACGGATTTCGGCATAGGTTCCCGATCGGGAGGCAATGACCAGGGCAATGCGAACATCTCGCAAGCTGCCATCAGCAATCCGATCGATGATTGCCTGAAGATTAGTGCCGCCGCCGGAAACCAGAATGGCAAGATTAAGCATGGCTTTCCTCCCCTGGCTGATTTTGGGTCAATGGCTCATTTAGCAAGCGCTGCCAGTCAGGCCGTTTGATGGCATTAATCTGTTTTGCCGGCAAACCAGCCGGAAATTCGCCATCAAAACAGCTGGCGCAAAAACTGCCGTTTCTGTCGCCGGCTGCCTGCTTCAAGCCTTGCAGGCTCAAATATTCCAAACTATCTGCACCAATCATGCTGCAGATTTCTTCCTTTGTCATCTTGCAGGCAGGCAAATCGTCCTGGGAAGGCGTGTCGACGCCATAGAAGCAGGGATAAAAAACCGGCGGGGACGCGATCCGCATATGAACAGCGGCGGCGCCGGCATTTTTTAGCAGTAAAACAATATGCCGGGTTGTTGTGCCTCTGATGATTGAATCATCCACCAAGATAATCCGCTTTCCGGAAACTGCATGCTTTAATGCCGAGAATTTCATGGAAACGGACATTTCCCGCTGCAATTGGTTTGGTTGGATGAATGTTCGCCCAACGTAGCGGTTTTTCAGCAAACCTTGTCCATATGGAATGCCACTGGCATTGGCATAGCCCATTGACGCCGACAATCCGGAATCAGGCGCGCCAATAACCAGGTCTGCCTGGCATGGTTTTTCACAAGCCAGCTTCTGGCCTGCCTTGAAACGTGAATCCTGGACATTTGTGCCATCAATGGTACTATCTGGTCTTGCAAAATACACATACTCGAACAGGCAGGTCCGGCCAAACTGAATTGGCGGAACTTGATCCGGTTCAAATAAACTGGACTTCATGCCAGAAGCCGACAAGGTGATGATTTCGCCAGGAAAAACATCGCGCAGAAAAGTGCCGCCAATTGAATCGATCGCACAACTTTCTGATGCCAAAAGCCAGCTGCCGCCCAAACGGCCCAGGCAAAGCGGCCGAATGCCCAAAGGATCGCGAACACCGATAACTTTTCCAGGAGATATCAGAACCATGGCATAAGCGCCTTGGATTTCAGTCATCATTTTTTGGATTGCAGGTTCGATATGATCTGTTGCAATTCGGTTTCGGGCCAGCAAAGCCAGCAGAATTTCGGCATCTGAGCTTGTCTGGAAAATCGCGCCGCTTTCTTGAAGCTGACGGCGCAATTCAGGCCGATTGGTCAGGCAGCCGTTGAGTCCCAGGGCAATTTGCCCGGCGCGGTATTTGATCAACATGGGCTGTGCATTGGATAAACCGGTATCGTTCTGCGAAGGATACCGGACATGACCGATTGCCGCATGGCCTTTTAAGAGGTTCAGCGTCATTTCATCGAATGTTTCGACAACCAGGCCCTGGCCGCGATGGCAAAGAATCGATCCATGATTATTGACCGCAATGCCGGCGCTGTCTTGACCGCGATGCTGCAAGGCGAATAACCCCAGATAGGCTTTTTGGGCTGCATCGCAAAGAAGTCCGGACGGATCGAATATCCCAAAAACACCGCATTCATCATGCCAGGATTTTTGCTGATCAGGAAAGCGCATTCAATTTCTCCTCAAGACGCGACTGACGGGCTGCCACAGAAGCAGCCATTTTCGCTTTGTGCTGCAAAAGCCTTTCAGCCAGCTGGTCGTCCTGGAGCGCAATGATCTCGGCTGCCAGAATGGCTGCATTGCTTGCGCCATCAATCGCTACAGTCGCCACAGGAATCCCGGTCGGCATTTGGACAATTGCATAAAGTGCATCCTGACCGGCAAGAGCTCCGCTTCTGATCGGCACGCCGATGACCGGCAATGTGGTAAAAGCTGCCAGGACACCCGGCAAATGAGCTGCCAGCCCCGCAGCCGCGATAATGACGGCAAAGCCTCGGTCAATGGCGCCTTTAGCCAGATCGGCAGCCAGATCCGGCGTGCGGTGGGCTGAGCATACCTTTGCTTCATAAGGAATTTGAAAATCCATCAACGTCCGGATGCAGGATTCCATGATCGGATAATCAGAATCGCTGCCCATGACAACCAATACTTTGTTACGCATGTTTAGACCTCCCGGGCCATTTCGCCACTCAAGCGCTAAGTATTTAAAGATATCAAAATAGTAACAATCCAGGCAGTCTAAGTCAATCCGCAACACGACCCGATTATTTTTTCTGCTTCCATTGGGCTGATTCCAGCATTTTCAGCCACCCGGATCAAATCTTCCTGTTCAGGATATGCTTTGCAAAGGTCATGCCAGCGATTGATTTTAAAGCGGACTTGTCCAAGTGCTGTAGATCGAGCCTGGATCTCCCTTTGCATGATATGGCGCTGGGTCTTTTGCCGGCGAATGCCAATGGTGCCGGTCAATTCAAAAATCAGGCGGACCAGCGATTCTTCCAGATCCAACGGCGCAACAACCAGCAGCATCTGCCCCGGACGCCATTTTTTCATCATCAGCGGCTCAAATGCCACATCGAGAGCGCCAGACTGCATCAGCCGGCCCGCAGCATACCCCAATTGCTCAGGGGTACTGTTATCCAGATTGCAACTTAACAAGACTACTTCATCCATATACGGATTTGCCGAACATTCCTGCATCATAGCCTCGTCCTGTTTGTCCGGTGTTTTTTGCTCGCCCATGACGATCCGCAGTGCATTTAAACGGCCAATATTTCGTTGGCCAAAACCATAGCCGGCTTTTATGATTTCCATTTGGGGCATCATGCCAAACGACCGGCAAACTGCTTTAACCAGACCTAATCCGGTTGGAGTAACCAACTCGGTATCACAAGTGCCGGATCGATAGGGTATATTTGTCCCCTCAAGCATTTTGACAACCGCCGGAACCGGAACCGGAAGGATGCCATGCCGGCAACTGATTGTACCGATGCCGTCTGCCAAAGGAGAACAGATAACCTCGTCAACGGATAAATTATCCAAAGCCAGTGCGACACCCACAATATCAACAATTGAATCAATGGCACCGACTTCATGAAAATGGACAGCCGGCAAATCAATGCCGTGAATAGCCGCTTCTGCTTCGCCAATAAGCTTAAAAACCTGAAGCGCAAATTTTCGGACCTGGGGATTAAGTGCGCTTGTCTCGATTAGCCGGCAAATATCCAGATAACTTCGGCTATCGTCATGATGATGGGAATGATTGTGATCATGACAATGTTCAAGATCCTGTTCATTAGACGATTTCAGCAAAACCGAAATTTTAGTTCCGCAAATTTCCATCTGTTTGGTCTTTTGGACCTGGAGCACAAATTCCTTGTCGAGCGAGAGCAACGACAATCCTTCGCGGATCGCGGATTCGGAAGCGCCAGCATCCAGTAAGGCACCAAGAAACATATCACCGCTGACACCTGAAAAACAATCCAGGTAAAGAATTCTGCGACTATTTGCCATGACGACCTTCCTCCCTGCCTGCAGTTCGGGCTGTTTCGATCTGGCGGCAAATCGTGGCCGCCAGATAGCCGGCTCCAAAGCCATTGCCGATATTCAAGACAGCAACGCCGCTGGCGCAGGAATTGAGCATGGCCAGCAAAGTGGCCAGTCCGTTGAAATTTGCTCCGTATCCAATGCCGGATGGCACAGCCAGGACAGGCTTATCGACCAATCCGCCAATAATGCTGACTAGTGCGCCTTCCATTCCGGCTACAACGATAATGACATCGGCTTTTCGAATATCCGAAAGGCAATCCAGAAGCCGATGCAGACCAGCTACGCCTACATCGCAAAACCGCAGGACTTCCGTCCCCAGGGTTTCCGCCGTCAATGCCGCTTCTTCAGCTACAGGCTGATCGGCTGTTCCCGCCGAAACCACGGCAACCAAACCAAATGGCTGCGCATTCTTTTTCCGGACAACTTGAATGATTCGGCCGCGCTCATGAAAAACAGCATCAGAAGCCACCGTCTGAATCGCTGTAAAATGTGAAATGTCTGCCCTGGTTGCCAAAAGATTGTTGTCATATTTTAAAAGGCTGTTTGCAATTCGGGCAACTTGGTCCGGGGTCTTCCCTTCGCAAAAAATCACTTCGGCAAAACCGTTGCGCTGCCGTCGGGAATGGTCAATTTTGGCAAAGCCAAGGTCTTCGTATTGATCCTGGCTTATCGGATCCTGTTTTTTCAATGCCATAAACGCCTCATCAGGCGTCATTGAACCTGATGCGACATCTGCGAGCAGTTTCCTGATCAGGGCTTCATTCTGGGTCAGCATGACTGGCATCATCCTTTCCGCTTATTTGAAGGCTGCCTGTCCGGTAGCCATCCAAATCCAATGTGGCGAACTTAAACCCGGCTGAATGAATAATGGCTCGAATCACTTGGATATTGCCAAAATCCAATCCGGCTTCCAAACGTTTTTGATCGATCTCAATGCGAGCCAACCCATTATGATCACGAACCCTGACTTCTGGAAAACCCTTTTCGCGCAGCTGCTGTTCAGCCTGATCAATCCGTTTGAGAGCAGGCACGGTTATCGGAACCCCATGCAAAATACGGGTGGCCAGACAGGCCATTGCCGGTTTACAAGCAAATTCCGGGCACAAAACAGCTGCCAAAGAACGAACATCGTTTTTTGAAAGCCCGGCCTGTGCCAAAGGGCTAAGGATGCCCAATTCCTGGATCGCCTTAAGTCCAGGGCGATATTCTTGCAGATCATCGGTATTCGTGCCATCGGCAACAAGCGGGTAGCCTGCCAGTTCTGCAGCGTTTTTTATCCGGTTGAAAATTATTTTCTTGCAATAATAGCAGCGATCCGGCGGATTTTCCTGAAAAACCGGCTCTTCAAGGATCGATTCCGGCAGCGTGATGACAATCTGGCTAACGCCGGCGATATGAGCTGCCTTCTTTGAATCGTCATGATCAGTGCCCGGTACCATGGGAGAATCAACGGTTATCGCCATAACCTGCGCTGGGCCAAGAATACGGGCGGCGGCAGCCAGCAAAACAGCGCTGTCAACTCCACCAGAAAGAGCAACAGCAATTTTCTCAAGCGGCATTAAGACTGCCGCCAGTCGATCCATCAGGATTTGCTGATTTTCTCTTTGCATGACGTTTGGCATGGTTAACTCACTTTTCTATCTTCATACCAGAAAGATATGCATTGATGAATCCATCCAGATCGCCATCCATCACCCGGCCAACATCAACGACTTCAAAACCGGTGCGATGATCTTTGACCATGGTGTACGGGCAAAATACATAGGAACGGATCTGGCTGCCCCAGGCAATCTCCATTTGATTTCCTTTGAGATCCTCGATGCGGTCCATCTGAGCAGCCCTGGCCAATGCAAAAAGTTTTGCCTTCAACATGCCCATAGCCGTTTCCCGATTTTGCACCTGGGATCTTTCTGTTTGGCAAGATACGACGCAACCTGTCGGCAAATGAGTCAATCGGATGGCCGATTCTGTTTTATTGACGTGCTGGCCGCCAGCGCCAGACGAGCGGTAAGTGTCAACCCGCAAGTCCTCAGACCGGATATCGATCTTGATCGAATCATCCAGTTCGGGCATGACTTCCAATGATGCAAATGAGGTATGCCGACGTCCGGAGGAATCGAATGGTGAAATTCTAACCAGGCGGTGCACTCCCATTTCAGATTTCATATAGCCATAGGCATTGTCCCCGATGATCATGAAAGAAACACTTTTGAGGCCAGCTTCATCGCCGTCAAGAATATCCAGCAGCTTGACCTGGAAGTCGTGGGCTTCTGCCCAGCGGGTATACATCCGATAAAGCATTTCGGTCCAGTCCTGAGCTTCAGTTCCGCCAGCGCCGGCATGCAAAGTCAAAATCGCATTGCTGTCGTCATACTCGCCGGTAAACAGAGTCTCGAGCCGCAACTTCTCGTATTCATCCCGCAGTTTTTGCAGGCCAAGGCCAACTTCTTCCGCAATGGAAGCGTCTTCAGCTTCGTCGCCCAGTTCGCATAAAACCTGCAGATCCTCGTAGTCAAGGATCAGATGATTGAAACGATCCACTTTTTTCTGCAGGTGCTTGACCTTTGTCTGGATTTTTTGCGCTCGTTCAACATCGTCCCAGAAACCGGGTTCCTGGGCGCGTGCTTCAAGCTCGGCAATTTCATCACTGACCTCTCGAATATGCAGGGCATCCCGCAGCTGATTAAACGAATCAACCATCGAGCCTAGCTGCAGCCGATATTGGTCAAATTCAAGCATATTAGATTCTCCTTGCTGTAAAGGCCTTAAGGCGCTTCATCGCTTCGCGGATATTCTCCATTGAAGCAGCATAGCTAATCCGGACAAAACCTTCACCACATTCGCCAAAAGCATTGCCTGGCACAATAGCGACTTTTTCTTCCTTGAGAAATTCTTCGCAAAATGCTGTCGACGTCATTTGGGTTGGACGGATGTCCGGGAATACATAAAAAGCTCCCAACGGTTCAAAGCAACCCAAACCGGCTTCGCGGCAAGCATGGACAACGAATCGGCGGCGGCGGTTATATTCATCGCGCATGCCGGCTACATACCGGTCGCTGTTGCGCAAGGCCTCAAGTGCTGCGTCCTGAGCTGTAGTTGGCGAGCTCATGATTGCATATTGGTGAATTTTGTTCATTGTACTGATCAAAGTGGCAGGTCCGCCAGCAAATCCGATCCGCCAGCCAGTCATCGCAAAAGCCTTGGAAAAGCCGCTGATAACTATGGTTCGGTCCCGCATGCCTTCAACGGAAGCAATTGAGTAATGGTCGGCCGGTTCATAAGTCAATTCCGCATAAAGCTCATCAGACAGGATCAGAACAGGCTTGTCCCGAAGAACATCGGCCAGGGCATTAATCTCTTCCCTGCTTAATACAGCTCCGGTCGGATTGTTGGGATAACCCATGATAACGAGTTTTGTCTTGGGTGTTATAGCAGCCGCCAATTGATCCGGGGTCAGTTTAAAGTCATTTTCCATTTGGCAGGGAATGGTGACGGGGATGCCGCCAGCCAGCCTGACACAAGCTTTATAGGCTACAAAACTCGGTTCTGGAATGATGACTTCGTCTCCGGGGTTGACAACCGCCCGTACGCAGAGGTCGATCGCCTCGCTGCCGCCAACAGTAACCACAATTTCAGAACGAGGATCAAAGGTCAGCTGGAAACGCCGCAGCATGTAGTTGCTTATTTTTTCGCGCAACTCGATGAAGCCCTGATTGGGCGAATAATGGGTGTTGCCCTGTTCCAATGAATAAATGCCGGCTTCCCGGATACTCCACGGTGTGACAAAATCAGGTTCACCAATGGACAAAGAAATAACCTGGCCTTTCATTTCATTGGCCATATCAAAAAAACGGCGGATCGCTGAAGGTGGAATCGCTTTGGCCGATTCTGACAGGAAGCCTTCCAGATTCATAGCACGACTGCCTCCCGATGGTCATCATCTTTGACCGCAAATTCAGTTCCGTTCATTTTGTATTTTTTCAAAATAAAATGGGTTCTCGTAGAAATAACCGAATCCAGCGGCGCAATTTTTTCGGAAACAAACATCGCGACTTCTTTCAGGCTGTCATCTTCAATAATGACCATCAGATCAAAACCACCTGACATCAAGTAACATGACTTGACCTGCGGATACCGGTAAATGCGCTGGGCAATATAGTCAAATCCCTGATCTCTTTGCGGTGTGACCCGAACTTCAATCAAAGCGGTAACCGGAGTAGCCGCTGTTTTTTCCCAGTTGATCAAAGCGCCATAGCCAAGAATGACTTTCGATTTCTCAAGATTGGCAATGATTTTCTCAACTTCATCAACAGGCCGGCCAATCATCACGGCGATTTCGGCTGCTGTCAGTTTTGCATTTCGCTCCAATAAACTGAGTATTTCTTCTTTTCTCCCCATACCGTTCACCTCCGTAATTTTTTGTTAAAATGAAGTGAAAACCAGACTGACCGTATCAGTCTGGTTTTCAAGCAACTCATGAAAATCCATTCAGATACGGGCTACACCAGAGTCTCTGGCAGCTTTGGCAACAGCTGCGGCAACACTTGGGCCGACGCGTTTGTCAAAGGGTGACGGAATGATATAATCCGCTTTCAGTTCACTGGCTGAAACCAGATCAGCGATGGCATAGGCTGCTGCCAGCTTCATTTTATCATTGATATCACTGGCACGCACATCCAGGGCGCCGCGGAAAATGCCCGGGAAAGCCAGGACGTTGTTGATCTGGTTGGGATAATCCGAACGTCCGGTTGCCACTACAGCAGCGCCGGCAGCAAGAGCCTTGTTCGGCATGATTTCCGGAGTTGGATTGGCACAGGCAAAGATCACCGGGTTCTTGGCCATTGAACGGACCATTTCTTCATTGACTGAATCAGGTGCCGATACGCCGATAAAGACATCAGCGCCAACCATAACATCCGCCAAAGAGCCTTTTTTCATTTTGCGGTTTGTCAGCTTGGCTAATTCTTCTTTGGCTTCGTTCAAATTATCGCGGCCCTCATATATGGCGCCTTTGCGGTCACAAAGAACGACATCAGACAGCCCGCAGGAAAGAAGCAGTTTAACGATGGCTGTGGCGGCGGCTCCTGCGCCATTGACAACAACGCTGACATTTTCAAGGGTTTTCCCGACAATGCGCAGTGCGTTGATCATGCCGGCAAGGGTAACCACAGCGGTTCCATGCTGGTCATCGTGGAAAATCGGGATATCGCAAGATTCTTTGAGGCGCTTTTCGATTTCAAAACAGCGAGGGGCAGAAATATCTTCGAGATTGACGCCGCCAAAGCTGCCGGCCAGCAAACGGACCGTATTGACGATATCATCGACATTTTTCGAGCGGATGCAAAGCGGGAAAGCATCGACATCGCCAAAAGACTTGAAGAGCACGCATTTGCCTTCCATAACCGGCATTCCCGCTTCCGGTCCAATATCACCCAGGCCCAATACGGCAGTTCCGTCAGTCACAACGGCCACCATATTCCAACGCCGTGTATAAATATAGGAAAGGTCGACGTCTTTCGAAATTTCCAGGCATGGCTCGGCAACACCTGGCGTATAGGCGATCGAAAGGGATTCTTTAGAATCAACCGGTGCTCTGGCAATCACTTCGATTTTGCCGCGCCACTCGGTATGTTTGCGGATTGCTTCTTGTTTGACATCTGACATTGGGAAAGTCCTCCTTATAATTTGCAGGCACGATTATTTGCCTATTAAGTCATTTTTGATCATTTGGTTTAGATGTTATCACAATTGGGACTTTTTTTACAAGAAAAAGATATAATATTCCCATCAATCTGCCTTGGACAAAAACCTGAAGAACTGAAAAGAATGTGGCCAGAATCACATAGGCCAGTCCATCAGTTGGTGCAAACGAGAAAATGATGGTTTGCGGCAGTGAGACGAAAATGGATAACATCATGACCTGTAAAAAGATAAAAAGCTTCTGGTGCTTTGTACTGGCGTAACTCTGATGCATGGCTTCATGCAAAGGCAAGTGATCAAGGGCAAGGTTCAAGGGCAAAAAATACATCATCATGATAAAGACGATCAGCGGAATCATGAAGATGAATGTTGACAGCATTGCCGGAACGACCAGGAGCAATCCCAAAAAAATCAGCCGCGGCAAAGCGGAAAGGCTTTTTCTGATTGAATCGGCAGGACGAATTGATTCAGCTTCGCCGACATACAAGGTCGCATAAATTAAAATGAAAATGGCGTTAATCAGACTAATCAAAATTAACAGGCCCATGAATATCAAATTGCCTGTCGTGAATAAATTTCCGATCGACATGTCTACGGCCTGCCCGGCTAGCAGATTTTCGACCGAAGTCATCAATTTGCTCAGATCCGGATCACTGATCGGCAGGATATAAGCTGAAATATTAATAGCATACAATAAGATAAACCAGAGCTGAACTGTCTTCTCATGGCGCAGCTTATAAAATTTGACCGATTCGATTATGATGAAGAAATTCACAATTTGCTCCTTAAAAAAAGAAACTTTACGAAACGCAATCGCGTTTCGTAAAGTTTCGACAACCCGCGATCAATCGGATCAAGCCTTTGCTTGCGCTTCTGCTGCTCCGATGGTCAAATCCTGGCAAATCCGGCCATTGATCAGATGTTCGGCAACAACCCGCTTCACTTTAGCTACATCCATTTTGACATAGGTGATCCGGTCGCCATTTTCTTCAAGAACTTCAATAATCGGTTCCAGCCGGCAAACGCCAATGCATCCGGTCATTGTAACGGCGACATCGTTTACGCCACGCACCCGAAGCTCTTCAACCAGGGCATTCATGACAGGGCGAGCGCCGGCAGCAATACCGCAGGTCGCCATGCCGACAACCACTTTGCGGCCACCGCCAACGCGAGCCGCGAGGTCAGCCTTGGCTCTTTGCCGAATGGCTTCCAGTTCTGCTAATGATTTCATGTAAGACACCTCCGAATATAATCTCTTGTTGTTCATCAATATATGATTTGATCCAATCCAGCACAGTTGGCTCATTGATGGGCACATCGCCCAACTGAAGCCTTACTTCGGCCAGATCAAGTTCAAAACGCCGGTTCGGGGCTACAAGGATCAACCGGTAATCAATGGTCTGGTCAGACATGATCAGCGCCACCCAAGTTGCGCTGATTTCGCCAAGCGGCAACCGGTCAATGCTGCTCAGGCCAAGTTCGGCAGTAAGCGCCGTGCCAACGCCAACTTCGGATTTCAGTGCAAGGCTTCCGCCCGTCAATTCACATTGCTCTTTAAGCAAAGGAATCCCCAAGCCAACTGAACGGGTCGTCCGGGTTGTGACAAACGGATCCGTGACCTGCTGCAAAAGCTCAGGTGACATCCCGCTGCCATTGTCCTTAACTTTCATCCAGAAACGATCCGCAGCCGGATCTGCTTCCAGTGTTACCTCGATCCTTTGCGCGCCGGCTTTGACAGAATTTTGAACAATATCTAAAAGATGTAGAGAAAGATCTCGCATCACTATACCGCCATTCCCGACTCGCTCCAGATATTATAGCACTGATGCACTCAAGGCCGCAATGCCTGAATCACTTTTTGCCGTCCTGTGTGGTTCAAGGAAAAATCCGGCACGTCGAGCAGCCAGCCTGGTTCAGCAATATCTTCAAGTCTATGGGCATCCGAACTGCGCAGCAAACGATAATTTGAAATTTCCGGATGTTCAGCCTGGACTTTGCGTTCGTTGGCCAGCATTGAAAGCTCCAGCCAGCGTGACGGAAAATCAGGCGGGATCATTCCAAATACAGTCAGCATGCTGTTTGCCTCGCGGTCAATGTGTGCCGGCAGGCAAGCGCCGCCCAAAGCCAGTGTTTTCTCAGCAATCTCTTCGCAGCTCAATCGGCAGGCCAGAAGCAACAACTGGTCTTCCTCTCCAATGATTTCATCCAGGTCATTATAATAATGTTGATTGCCAAAAATATCGGACCGGTTCTTATAATGCGGCAAATCTTTGCGAATCATGATTTCAAGTGATTTTGCAGCATCAAGATCCGGAAACAAACAGATCAGATGAATCTCTTCTTGAGATTCAACTTCCAAGCCTGGAATCACCAGCGGTCCTGCCATTTTTTCCGATATCCTCATGGCCGGCCCGCAATTGCTGCAGCTTTGATGATCTGTGATGGCGATAACCTGCAGTCCTTTAAGCATGGCCATTCCGACAATATTGCCAGGTGTCATGTCTGGATCGGCGCATGGCGACAGATCCGTATGGATATGCAAATCGCAGCTGATCATCATGGTTGGTTTTTTCTGAGCAGCCGGTCCAGAGTGGCTGCAGCTTCATAGGTGGTCAATGGCGTTGAAAAAACCACAATCGAACGTTCGCGCGCCTTTTCAAGTATTTGAGGATCCATATCCACATCTTCGGTCAGCATGATGCAGGCGCAGTCCGACAGAGAGGCAACGGCAACAACATTGATGCTATTGAGGATCGTGAACCATACATCATTGGTTTTGATTTTCGAGATCACCCAGCTGAGCAAATCGCAGGCATAGCCGCCGGTGATGGGTTTATCGGAAAGTTGTGTTCCGCAAAGCAGCCGGCAAGGAAACACATTGGAAAATTGTTCAAGATTCATCGTCATTTACCTGATCTGCCTTCTCGACATGGCGGCTCATTTCAGCCTCCAACTCGCTCATCTGGGCTGCAACGCTGCGAATTCGCTCTTTCAACTTGAAGATGCAGTCCGTCTCGGTCGCTTCGCCGCGAACAATATCTTCAGCCAGCGCCTCACAGTCCGGCGCGCCACAGGCGCCGCAATCCAAACCTGGCAGATTGGCCGCAATCGATTTCATTTGTTCGTATTTTTGCAAGGCCTGGACGATGTTTGCATCCAGTTTCAGGGCATTGTTAGGCTCAATCGGTTCCTTCCAGGTTTCAAGAACTATCGATTCCGCCGATGGATCGCCAGAGGTTTTGGGTGCGGCGGCAATATATCCGCGTTGGCGGGATTTCCCGGAAAAACGGTTGGCAACCATTAAGGGTCCGCCGATACACCCTCCAGTACAGGAGTTGGCTTCGATAAAATCAATGTCGCGCAAACGCTCATTTTCCACTTCTTCCAAAATAGCAATGACATTGTGGATGCCATCGACGGCAAGATATTTTTCCGTGCAAAGTGCGATGGCTTCGCCGCCGGCATATCCCCAGCGTATGCCGCTGGATCCGGCCAATATCCGTTCTTCAAACTTTTTTAATGACTTGGAATCCAGTTTTTCAATTTTGGCCAGGATCAGCGGATAAACATCAGATATGGCTATGACGCCGTCTACGTTGGTTATCTCATGATCAATCGGGTTTACTACGGCTGTCCGTTTTGCCGGGCAAGGGCTGATGAAAAAGATGCCAATCTCTTCCGGCTTCAATTTGGTTTTCTCAGTCGTTCTCTGGCGGGCCAACTGAGCCGTTACTTCCATCGGCGCATCAAAAGGCACCAAATTATCGATCAAACCTGGATATTTCATTTGAATCAAGCGCACAACTGCCGGGCATGCTGACGATATCAGCGGGCGAACGCCCTTTTTCAAGGCTTGGGGCAAATAGGCCGCCGTGTTTTTGGATACTATTTCTGCGCCGATGGCCACCTCGTAGACATCATCAAACCCGATATTGCAAAGGGCGGCCAGAACCATCTGGCGAGTTGCCGGAGCGCCAAATTGAGCATAAAGCGAGGGGGCAGCCAAGGCGACCGTGTATTTGAATTCCTGCAAACGACTGAAAGGATCCATGCTCGCGCTCTTGGCATGATGCGGGCAGGCCCGGATGCACTCCCCGCAATCGATGCAGCGAGCTTCATTAATCTGGGCTTTGCCATTGCGAACACGAATGGCTGCGGTCGGACATTTTTTGATGCAATTGGTGCAACCGACACATAATTCACGGTTGAGCCTGACAGAATGCATTTTCGACATGATTACCTCCGACTGACAATGCAAAGAAGATCAGAAGCGAATTATCACAGTCAGCGTGGTACCCTGGCCGATCTCTGTTTCTATCTTCATTTCATCTGAATTCTTTTTAATATTTGGCAAGCCCATGCCAGCGCCGAATCCCATTTCACGGGCAATGTCCGGCGCTGTCGACCAGCCTTCCTGCATAGCTTGATCAATATCGGGAATCCCCGGACCATGATCATGGATCCGTATCAAGACATGGTCAGCGTAAATTTCGACTTCAGCGGTTCCTCCGCCTGCATGGATCACAGCGTTAAGTTCAGCCTCATACATAGCGATCGCCGCCCGTTTAACCACGGAAGGCGCAATGCCAAGACGCGTCAGTGCTTTTTTTGTACCGCTTGAGGCCTCGCCAGCATTGATGAAATCTGAACCGCGGATTGGGAAAGTCAGCTTGACAGGCTCCAGATGTCAGCCCCCCTTTCCTTTGATGCCGGCCTGATAGAGAAGTCCGCAAGCTGTAAACATCGGTAAAATAGTTGATAAAACGCAGATATTCTTATCCTTGGCCAACTCGAGCATTTGATCGCCAGGTATTTTCCCGCGAACAAAAACAACCACTTTGACGTCCATCATCTCGGCGGTTCGAATCGTCTGGGGATTGACCAGTCCGGTCAGCATCATTTCATTGCTGGAACAGGCAAAAGCCATCACATCGCTCATTAAATCAGCGCCGCAGGCCACCTTTATGTCCATATCCATATCCATGGCCGGGACCAATACCCTGGCATCGAGGATTTCTGCGCATTTCGATAATTTCATAGCAAGCTCCTTAAATGGTCTATTTTTGTTCATATGTTATAATATAAAGAGGAATTTTTACAACATACTTGTTTCATTATATCATGTATGTTATTATTTACACAACGGATTAGCTTGTTTTACAGACCGCCTCCCAACTGAATAGAAGGTTAATACCTCCTAGAAAAGTCAAGGTAAGCCACTGTCATACATTCGTTATCCGATAATTTTCAGGAGGTATGCACCATGCCGGACAAAATGATCGTTTGCAAAGATTGCGGAGCGGAGTTTGCTTTCACAGAAGGTGAACAGGCTTTCTACAAGGAGAAAGGGTTTGAAAACGAGCCCGTTCGTTGTCCTGAATGCCGCCGTGCCCGTAAAAATTCCAGACGTCAGCAGGGCGGTTTCGACAACAGATATTGATTATCCGTTGTGAGCGCACAAGCCAAAGGGTACTTCGACAAGTCGAGGTACCCTTTTTTAGTGTGTGATAATCGTCCATTATTAATTTTACTCAGGTTGTTGTTGGTCCATCGACTTGACGTTGCCGCCATATCCGTTAAAATAGAAAGAAATTGCGACGTGGCGACGATAGCCCAGGTCTATCGTATGAGAGGGGTAAAATCATGCAATGTGAATCATTTCAAATCCGGCCTCAATTACTTTACGTTATCCCGGTTGATAGCCATTCGCCGGATTCTATTCGTCAAATTCTGCAAAACCATCCTGAAATCCGCTTCGCATCCCTGGCCGGGATAGATCTGGCCGGCAATGATACCGATGAAAAAATCCCGATACACTTGTTTATGGACAATATTGAGAGCTACCTGCATGGCGGAGTCCAGACCGATGGTTCATCAGTCGTTCTTCCCGGCATCGCCACATTAAATGATGGCAAGGTGGATTTATTGGCAGATTCCTCCGTAGCCTGGTTCATCGACTACAATTTTGAAAACTGCGATCCGGACAGCGGTCTGCCTTTCGGGACGCTGCGCATACCTGCCTTTTTATCACACAATGGCGACCTGGTCTGCTCGCGTTCCCTGCTTCGCAGAGCCTGCGACCGTTTCGACCAGGAGATGAAAAAATTACTGGCCGAATATCCGGCTGTTTGCGCGCAGTGGAACATCAAGGCCGAAGATATTGCCCAAATTTCCCTAACGGCCGCTACCGAACTCGAATTCTGGGTCAGAACGCCTGACAGGGAGTTCAACCGGGAACAATTATCTGTCTCCCAGGGTTTAAAAGAACAATATTGGAAACGGACCAAAGGGATCGTGCGCACAGCGCTTGAACACTCGATCGAATTGCTTGAACTCTATGGCTTAAAGCCTGAAATGGGCCACAAGGAGGTCGGCGGCGTCAAAGCTCAGATAACCGGAGGCGGCAATCTGGACCATATCATGGAACAGCTTGAAGTCGACTGGAAATTTGCCGCAGCCATGCAAGCGGCTGATAATGAATTGTTTACCAGGATCTTTATCAAGGAAATATTCCGCATGCACGCACTGGAAGCCTCTTTCATGGCCAAACCGATCGAGGGCGTCGCCGGCAGCGGCGAGCATGTTCACGTCAATGCCGTTGCCATTCTCAAGGACGGCCGCAAGGTCAACCTCTTCTCTCCTGCTGATTTCCACAAGGATTTCCTCAATGAAATCGGCTGGGGGGCCATCATGGGCTTCATGAAACACTACAACGTGATCAGTCCGTTCATTACAGTCTCCAATGACGCCTTTAACCGGCTTAAACCGGGATTTGAAGCGCCGACCCATGCGGTTGCATCACTGGGCTGTGATATCGACACCCCTTCGCGCAACCGGACCGTACTGGCCGGCTTGATTCGCAGTGAGGACGCGCCTATGGCAACCCGCTTTGAGATCCGGTCGCCAAATCCGCACACCAATACCTATATCGCCCTTGCCGCCATCTATCAATGCATGCTTGACGGGATCAGCTACGCTTTGACCAATAACTGCTCGACCGCAGATCTGGAAAAGGAATTCTGCAAAGAAGCCGGTGAACCATCTGCCTATTTGCGCGCAGAACACATGTATCGCAGCGAAGATGATGTGTTCATCAAATACGCCGAAGAAGATCGCGACCGGCTTTTCGGCAAGCCGCCCGCCAATGTTTACGAAACTTTGAGGACGCTTCTGCATCAGGATGATGGGCTGTCGGTTCTTTGTCAGGGCGATGTCTTCACCGATCAGATTTTGTCCTCCTATTCCCGGGCCATGCTGGATATCTGGGAAATGGAACTCCGCGACAGGTTGCTTCATAATAATCTGATCCGTGTGCGTTCTTGCGTTCGTGTTCATGGGCAGACTGATTATGATGATGCCCTGTGGTCTGAAATCAGCGCCTTGCGCCAACGTCTGGCCAAAGACACGCATGAACAGGTTTGCCTCTTCAATGAAATCCGGCAGGCTATGGATACCAAGAATTTACGAAAAGTCGCGTCTCTCCAAATGGAAATGGATGACGCCATGCATAAGCTTGAATATCTATATACGCGCTACGTGCGAAATCAGCTGGATTGAGGCAAACCTAACAACATTTCCATCTTCAGGGCCGGAAGCGGCCTGCAAAAATAAAAGCCCTGCATGCCATCACAGGCATGTTCTTTGAGCCAGGCATATGCCTGGGGGCTTTCTACGCCTTCAGCGATCACCCGCAGGCCAAGGATATGGGACAAATTAAGCAGCGCATCCAGCAAGGCTTCTCCTTGCTTGTTTTCAAGAAATACCGATGTGTAGATCTGGTCGATTTTCAGGCAATCGAACGGAATTTTATTGATGGTCTGCAAGGAACTGAAACCCTGGGAAAAATCATCCAGATGGAGGGCAATTCCCTGCTGATGAATGTTTTTCAGGTTTTCCAATACAATTTTGCTGCCTTGCCGCAATGTTGTTTCGCTCGCTTCCAATGCCAAAGCTGAACCTGGCAGGCCAATTGATTGAAGAATCGATGTGATTCTGGAGCAAAGATCCGGCTTTTCCAATTGATTGACGCTCAAATTTACCGCCATTCGGCATTGCCCCAAATCGCGGATTACCCCGCGATTGATCCAGTCTTTCATTTGCAGGCAGGCGCTCTGCAAAGCCCAGTCCTCAAATGAATCTGCCAAGCCTAGCTGATCGGCAATTGGCAAAAACTGTCCAGCGGTCATGACGCCATTATGATCAGACCGCCAACGCAGCAAAGCCTCAAGGCCAATAATCCGACAAGTTATGGCATCGATAAATGGCTGATAATAAACTTCCAGCTGTTGCTCCGGCAGCGCCAGCCTCAGGCGGTGCTCCATTTCATTTTGCCGGCTTACCGCTGCTTTGAGTGACTTGCTGAAAAAAGATATTCTGCTTCGGCCACTGGTTTTTGCACGGTACATGGCAATATCGGCATTATGGATGAGTTGATCGGCCTCTTCACCGTCATCCGGATAGAGGCAAATTCCAATACTGGCACTAACGGTCTGAGGTTTCCCTTTGATTTCAACCGGTTGGGTTATCGCCTCCAACAGGCGGCCGGCTGCAGCTATTGCATCCTGATTATCGCCGATATGCAGCATCAAAGCCGTAAACTCATCTCCACCCATCCGTGAAAGTGTATCCGCTTCACGCAGGCAAGCAAGCATTCGGGCAGCAACAGCCTGCAAAAGCTGGTCGCCGGCTTCATGGCCCAATGTATCGTTAACTTGTTTAAAATGGTCAAGATCGATCACCATCACGGCCAGCCGTTCATTTTGACGGCGGGCATCGCGGATAGCCCAATGAAGCCGGTCAGAAAACAAAATCCGATTGGGTAATCCGGTCAATTGGTCATAATAGGCTAATTGATTCAGCAAATTTTCATCGCGGGTTTGTTCGTTCAGATCTAAAAGCGTGGTTTGGCATAAATCCAGCTTGCCTTCCACTGGCAGACTGATCATCCGAGTGTAAACAAGACGTCCGTCTGTCGTTTGCAGTTCAATATCCAGGCTTTGCTGCCGCCCCTGGGAAAATACAGCTGCAATATGGTCTGTCAAAGCCAGCTGGTCTTTGGGGCGAACGAAAACCAGCAACGCCTGGCCAACATATTCACCCGAATGGATTGCCAGCATTTCCGCTGCTCGACGATTAATCTCACGGATATGCCCATCACGGCTCAATAACAGGCTGGCAACAGGGGCCTGATAAAAGAGATGCTGATAATATTTTTCAGATGCGGCATTATCGTCATCAAATTCATAATCATGATCAAATGTTGCGGTCATATCCGTCACCTCCCCTGACCAGATTGATATTCGGTCGCTTGGTTGATGGGGCAGATCGTTGCCAAATGCTGTCTTTCTAAAATAATTATAACATTTTTAACGATAAACGGATATTGTTAAAATAAACGGACCCGGCTGATGACCTTTTCACCCCAGCCATTCAGGCAATTTTCCAAATCGGCTTCAGTCAGGTTATCTTTCAATCCAACCAGCAAAGCCTGTTCTTGCGTATTTTGGGCTGGGACCCATTCCAGGCCATATTGGGCGAATCTATCTTCAATTTCTTCTGCCGTCAACTCCTTTTTCAGGCGAAGCAAAGCACGTACCAGACATTTGGCATGCGGCAGGACAATCTGGCGCTCTGTTTTTTTCCAAGGCACAAGGTGCGGCGTTTTATCCAGATGCATGACACATTCGATGACATCGGCAACAACTGCGCTGGCGGTTGGCAAGCGGCCTGCGCCACGGCCGTAGAACATCGCTTCACCTAAAGCATTGCCCTCGACCATAATGGCATTGAAAACATCATCGGCTACAGCAATCGGGTGCTGTTTTGGAACCAGCATCGGGGCAACAATCAAGTCGGCAGTTTGTCCTTCTTTCCGTTTAAAACAGCCCAACAGCTTGATTTTGCAGCCGAGCTGGCTGGCATAGGCTATATCTGAAGCGGTTATTTTCGAGATGCCTTCTGTATAAATCTGGCGGCAATCGATAAATTCGCTGAAGGTGATGCTGCTTAAAATGGCAATTTTACGGCAGGCGTCGATGCCATCAATGTCGGCTGTTGGATTTTGCTCAGCATAGCCGCGGGTTTGGGCCTCTTTTAAGGCATCGGCGAAATCGACGTTCCCTTGTTCCATGCGGGTCAGGATATAGTTTGTCGTGCCATTCAGAATGCCTGCAATCAACTCGATCACATTGGCTGACAAACACTTGTGCAATGGCCGGATAATCGGAATGCCGCCGCCGACACTGGCTTCAAACATGTAGCTGACCCCTTTTTCCTGGGCTAAAGCCATTAATTCGGGCCCGTAGGTTGCCACTAGTTCTTTATTGGAGGTCACGACGTGTTTTCCTGCGCGTATTGCTTTCTGAGTCAATTCATAAGCAATCCCAGCACCGCCGATTGTTTCGATGACAACAGAAATGGAGGGATCGCCGAAGATTTCTTCAGGATCATGTGTGATTCTGTCTGCATATGGATCTTTTTTAAAATCGCGGACATCAAGGATTTTTTTTACGTGAAGTTCCTTGCCGGCCCTTTGCCGGATCATATCACGATTCATCTGACAGACCTCAGCAACGCCTGAGCCAACGACACCATAGCCGAGTATTGCAATTTCAATCATTTTGTCATACCTTCCCATTCCCTAGTCTCTGGCTAATATTCTGTAGGAACGGACCCCGGGGATACGTCCTAAATCGTCCAATAGTTTTTCCAGTTCAACGGACATCCGGTCGGTTTCAACCGAAATCGAAACATCAGCCAGCCCGTTGATCGGAATGTTCTGATTAATCGTCAAAATATTGGCTCTCGCTTCCGCCATGCAATTGATTATTCCGGACAGGATTCCGGGGAAATTTTCCACAGCAAAAATAAAAGTAACCAGACGGCCGCGAGAAGTTTCGTAAAACGGCATTACCGCATCTTTATATTTATAGTAGGCGCTCCGGCTCAGGCCGACCTTTTGCACAGCTTCATTGACCGAATCAGCTTTTCCTGAATTGATCAATCGCTTGACTGCCATCACTTTGTTAAAAACTTCGGGCAACATATCCGATTTGACTAAATAAAACTCGCTGTCAGCCATTTCTAGCTCCTCCCATCAAAATGTCCACATCAAAAATACATTCGTCCGTGAAGGATACTATAACATGACGACTTAGATCTGGTCAAGCAACATTTCACAGGAAACGCCAGATTGATCAAATCGCAGCAAGGCAGCGGTCGCATTGCCGCCATAGGGATTGGCGCGGGCGCTGCCGGGATTAATAAGCAATACCGGACGGCCTGCCTGATTGATGTTTTTTTCGAAATACTGATGGGTATGGCCGAACAAAATGATGTCTGCACAATTAGGCTGGTCGCTGGCCGCTTGTATAAGCTGGTCAAGCTGGCGTTTAACCCCGTATTGATGACCATGGGTTAAAAAAAGGCGTCTGCCTGAAATGGTCAGCAGCAAATGGTCCGGCAGATGGCGGGCCAAATGGCCGTCGCAATTGCCGGAAACGCCAAGCAGCGGAAGATCGAGCATCCATGCCAGGTCAGACAGGGCGGCACAATGATCGCCCAGATGCAAAACCAGGTCAATCCCCTTTTGTTTACGGAATATTCGATCAATCGGCTCCCACTGTCCATGGGAATCCGAAAAAACCAGAACCTGGACATTGGATTGACCAGCTAATTGGGTTATTGCCTGATCAGAAACTGACGTCAGCATGTGACATCTCCTTGCGAAGCAGGTCGGCCATAGCCCGCAAAGCTTGTCCACGATGGCTGATACGGTGTTTTTCTTCGGGCGGCAGCTCAGCCATGGTCATTTGCCGATCCGGCAGCCAGAAAATCGGATCGTAGCCAAAACCGTTGCTGCCTTGGGGTTTGGGCGCTATCTGGCCCCGGCACTCGCCTTGGACTGTCATTTCCGAGCCGTCGGGTCTTTTTAGAGCCATTACGCAGATGAAACTCGCTTGCCAGGTATTCGGCGGCCAGGCGCTCAACATTTGGTGCAATAAAGCGATTTTTTCCGGATAACCGGCGTTTTCTCCGGCAAAGCGGGCTGAATAAATGCCAGGCGCCCCATCCAGAACGTCAACTGCCAATCCCGAATCGTCAGCCAAAACATAACCGCCGGTAAACGCATGGACATTCCTGGCTTTAATCAAGGCGTTTTCGGCAAAGGTCCTGCCATTTTCTTCGATTGGCCGGTTAAACCCGGCTTCCTGCAAGGTCAAAAAGCGAATGGCGCTGTCGGGCAGAATCTCGCGGATTTCGCGGATTTTATCAGGATTGGCCGTAGCCAGAACGACATCCATAATCAGTTTCCTCCATCATATGTCCCAGGGTAATGGTCTGACCAAGCAGGCTTTTCAATTTGAGGTATTCGCTTATAGCCTGCTCGTCGCGTTTGCCTGTATATTTTGCTCTGATCATTAAATTTTTGGGTGTATCCAAAGGTGAAATATATTCAATTAAGCTAGCTTCATAGCCAGCTGACTGCAAAAGCAGGAGCCGCAGCGAATCCGTCAGCAAATCCGCAAGCCTGGCCTTCAGAACGCCATGGGTCAGCACGTTTTGCGACAGGACAGGCAATTGAAAGGACGATGCTAATAATTCGCGCTGGCAGCACGGCACAACGATAATCGCCCGGCTTTTTGCGCCAATCGCTGCAGCCAGGGCCAGATCCGTCGCAGTATCGCAGGCATGGAGGCTGATGCAAAGGTCGACCGGACCGGAAACTTGATAATGACGCAAATCTGCCTGAATAAAATCCATATTCCGATAGTTTAACCCAGATGCCAATTGTTGAGAACTTGAAACGACCCCCAAAGCAAGGTCTATGCCTGTAAAATGGCATGGCTTGTTCAGTTTCTCGCGGATATAGTAGTTGAGAACAAAAGAGAGGTAGGATTTTCCGCACGCCAGATCAATAACATTCAATTCACTCTGCCCGGTACAAAGTTCTCTGAGCAAGGGATCCGCCAGTTCTACGAAACGGTCGATCTGATGGTATTTTCTGATTTTATCATTGCGCAGCCGCCCTTGACCGTCAATCATTCCAATCGCCTTCAGAAGATCGGCAGCTTCATTGGTTTTAACGAGATAGTGCCGCCGGCTTGAGATGCCTTCTGAAATATCCTGATCCGGCGTCAGTACTTCCGGCTCAAAGTTTCCCATCCGCACGCCCCGGTCATCAACGGCAAAAAACCGGTTTTGGCCGCGCTGCCGCAATTCGATCCGGCAAGTATCATAGAGCTGGCAATTTTCTTTGATAAGCTCCACAATCCTGGCAGCATCCGCTAATCCACTTTGCCCTGGCAATTCAAACTTGAAATTACCTGAACCATTATCGGCGAGCGTGATCTGGCCGGAAAGCCGCCGGCTGCCGGATCCCCAAACCAGGTCCAGTGCAAGAAAATCGACCGGTTCTTCTAAAGATGACTGAATCATTGGCCAGACAACGGCGAAGCGGTTCAGGAGATTCTTTTTCATATGAGGCGCCTCCATGCTTGTGGATATAAATTCTTCAGCTGCGACGGCGGCTGGAATTTCGCCCAGCCCAATGGCCAGACTTTTTCGGCATTTTTGCAGCCAGTAAGGCCAACCGCCAGATATTGGCCGGGCACAAGGCCCTCCTGACCTGGCAGGTTTATTGATTCGCCGCGAAGATACCGTCGAATCAGATCCGATTGGAAAGATCCTGCAGGCACATGAAGCAGATCGCCCGCATTAAGGCAAAGCAAAAATGCCGGCGATGGTTCGTACAGATGGCGTCCGTCGCGCAAAACCCGAATTTGGCCGAGAAATAATCCGGTTTTTACTTTTTTCAATTTTTCTGGAATTGCGGTATCTGACGGCAAAATATGCAGGCAATTGAAATCATAGCGGAGTTTGCCGTGATTGGCTATCTCCTCCATTCGTTTCATGCCGCACGCTGACAGGTTCAAACGGCAAAAGTCCCAAAAAGCTGACCAGGCAGATGCATCCGACGTTGTTGGCGCTATTTTCCCTGATGCCGACTGCTTTTCAGAACTCCTGTACAGTAAATCATTAGCTTCTCCCGCCGGTTTTTTCTGGACTAAAGCACAAAAATGCCCATCACCCTCAGCCAGGTGCGGCCAGATCCGGGCAGTTCCCGGAAGGTCAGGCCGTATCGGCATACCGTCGCTGATCCCATCTGGCTTAGTGATTGGCACGATCTGGCAATCTGGATATTGTTCGGTCAGCCAGACGATCATGGCTTCATTTTCTGCAATCGAAAAAGTGCAAGTTGAATAAACCAGATAGCCACCCGGCTTTAGCATTGACCAGGCGAAACGGAGAATTTCCTGCTGCAGACGGACACAATGCTGGCTGCCATAACCAAGCCAGCTGCCGATGGCAGCCGGATCCCGCCGAAACATGCCGGAACCTGAACAAGGCGCATCAACCAGAACACGGTCAAAATATTCCGGCAGACGTTCTGCCAGACGTTCCGGCGTTTCCTGGGTAATCAGGCAGTTTGTGCAGCCCATGAGCTCAACATTGCGCAATAAAGCCCTGGCACGCTCAGCCGATATTTCATTAGCCCAGATCAAGCCCTGCCCTTTTAAATCGGCAGCGATTTTGCAGGTTTTTCCACCAGGGGCAGCACAAAGATCCAGTATTTTTTCTCCGGGTTTGGCTGCGAGAACAACCGCGGGCAGCATGGCGCTGGGTTCTTGAATATAATATAGCCCTGCTGTGTAATGGGGCAATCGGCCCGGAGAAAGATCGGCCGGGCAATACAGGCCATCAGTTGACCAATGTATGGGACGGAATTGGGAAAGCGGCAGTCCCAAATCATCCGCCAGCAGCTTTTTTAGGTCATCTACATTGATTTTCAGCGAATTTGCCCGTATTCCGCTCGCCGACTGCACTTGAAACGAATTTAAAAACGCCGGCCATTCGGTCATTTTACCGAATTGTTCAAAAAGCGTCCGCATTTCCTGGATAAATGCTTCAGGCAAGGACAATGGTTTGCGGCTATTGCCAATTTTTGTTGGTTCGACAGCCGGCATTTTCATAAATCCAAAAAAGAGCAAGCCGCAAAGGCAACACGCTTGATCGTCCCCATGTCAAATGGTGAATCTAATCCAGCCTTTTTGAGCAGTTGCAAAAACGTATCGCGTCCGCCAAGACCGCATAATTTGTCATAGCTTCGCCAGGCCTTGTCCGGCGTCTTCCGGGAAAGCTGCCAAAGATCCAGAGCGACAATCTGGGCAAGCACGTAATCAATATAATAAAAGGGCGAGACAAAAATATGCTCTTTTTTTTGCCAGCCGCCGCCGCTGGCATGAAAAGGCTCCTGATCATAATCCAGATCCGGCAGGTAGATTTTCTCCAGATTGCGCCAGATCTCGTGACGTTGTTCGGGAAGGAGCTTGGGTTGATCGTAAATGATATGCTGGAACTCGTCAACGAGACAACCATATGGAATGAACAGCAAGGCTTCGGTCATGTGCATCAAAGCATAATTCCCCGCATCCGGTCCAAAGAATCTTTCCATCAGCGGATAACTTAAAAACTCGAGCGCTGTCGAGTGAATTTCACAGGTTTCAAGGGTTGGCTGATGATATTCCAGCAAAGTCGGATCAGCCATGCTGCGCATGCTGGCATAAGCATGGCCAGCTTCATGCAGCAGTACCGAGACATCCTGGGCCGTCCCGCTGGCATTCATCAGAATAAACGGCAACCCGGCATTGATGACCGTCGAGCAATAGCCGCCAGGCGTCTTGTTGGCGCGGCTGGCCAGATCCAGATAACCGCCAGCGATCAGGGTGCGGAAAAAAGACGGTTCTGTTTTTGTCAACGTGCTTAAAGCTTGATCAAGCTGATCCGGCAATTTACTGAAAGGTATGAGCATTTGGGGATTGCCGGCCGGAAACAGGCACGGCCAATCATAAAAATACAAATGATCGACACCCAGGCGGCGGCGCTGCAAACGCCTGATTTCCTGAGTCAAAGGCACTATATAGCGAATCACGGCCTGGCGAAGTTCCTCGACCTGGCTGCGCTGATAATCGAAGCGCTCAAGGCGCTTGTATCCAAGCTCCGTAAACGAGGAGCAACCTAACTTGCGGCTGATTTTAGTTCGTGTCGCCACCAGCTGGTCAAAAAGCTGGTCCAGATCTTTTTTCTGGCTTTCCAGCCAATTTCCATAGGCAACAAAGGTTTTGACCCTGACCTGCCGGTCTGGCGACTGTTGCAGCGGTTCTAGCTGGGCAATCGTGAAGGTGTGATCGTCCATTGGAATCGCCGCAGCTGACATTTTTTGCAGATAAGCAGATGCCAGCCGGTTTTCTTCTGACAAATCGTCGACAACATTTTGCCGAACGGTATCCTGCAAATTTTGAGCTTTGCGGAATATCAGGCTGCCGTAGTGTTCTTCAAGGTCCTTGCGATGGCGGGAACCGAGCATTGTTGAATAAAAAGACTGCGTTTGCTGTGAAATTTGCGCATCTGTCTGATCATAGTAATCTTGTTCAGCAGCATAAAACGGATCATCAGTATGCTGATCATGGCGAATCCGGGCCACAGCTGCCTGTGAATAGTAATATCGCAAAATGGCCTGAAAATCCTTGACTGACTGAATGGCCACCGCTGGACTGAGCGACAGCCGCAGCCGCAACCGGTTCTTTCGAATCTCTGTGGCGATCTTTTCATATTCTGCCCGATGGTAAGGCCATTGGGCGAAGGATTGAGCCGCCTTTACCTCCATTAAAAATCACATCCGCTCCACAGCAGCAATCCCGACCAGATCCAGTCCTGTCCGGATTGCCAGGCATACCGCCTGCAAAAGCGCCAGACGGGCATTCTTGATCACGGGGTCAGTTGTGCCCAGGATTGATTCCGTGTTGTAGTACTTATTGAAAGTGCGAGCCAGCGCCGTTACCTGACGGACGAGAATATAAGGTTCATTCAGGTGGGCGGCTTTTTGAACGGCATCTGTAAAACCGTCCAGCAATTTCGCCAAGGCAAACTCATCGTCGTGGGATAGGACCTGCAAATCCGGAAGCGCCAATGAAGGCACCAGGCCTTCTGCTTCCGCCTTGCGCAGAATACTGCGGGCCCGGGCATAGGTATATTGCACATAAGGCGCTGAATCACCGTCGAAGTCAAGCATTTCATTCCATGAAAAGATGATGTCTCTTTCACGGCTGTTTTTCAGGAAAGTGTAGACCACAGCGCCAAGACCGATTTTTTCGGCTATTTGACGCATTTCATCTTCTGCCATGTCCGTTTGGCGCAGTTTAGCATTCTGCCGGATAATTTCCAATGTTTTTTCAACGCTTTCGCTAAGCAAATCCGAAAGAAAAATAACATCCCCGCTGCGTGTCGATAATTTACGGTCCGGGAATTTAACCAGACCAAAGCCGACATGGACACAGTCTTTGGCTTGCTGAACGCCGGCCTTTTCCAAAACTGCAAAAACCTGTTTAAAGTGCAGCGCTTGGGGGGTTCCAACCACATAAATGTTCTTGTAAAAATGGTAGGTTGCAATCCGGTAAAGAACAGCGGCGATATCTCTGGACGCATAGATGGTCGTGCCATCGGATTTGAGAACGATGCAAGGCGGAAGCCCATATTCTTCCAGAGAAACAACTTGTGCGCCTTCGCTTTCCATCAGAAGGCCTTTTGATTTCAGAAGGTCGACAACTTGAGGGATTTGATCGGAATAAAAGCTTTCGCCATTATAATTGTCGAAAGAAACGCCCAAACGCTGGTAAACATCCGAGAATTCTTTGAGGCTTAAATCGCGAAATCTTTGCCACAAAGCCATTTCCGTTGATTCTCCAGCTTCGAGCCGGCGGAAAGCTTCACGGGCGTCCGAATCCAGTTCAGGTTTTTCCGCAGCAACTTCGTGAAATTTGACATAAATCCGCAGCAGTTCTTTGATCGGTTCCTTAAGCAGTGCTGCCTCGTCTCCCCATAACCGGTAAGCAACGATCAATTTGCCAAACTGAGTGCCGTAGTCGCCGAGATGGTTCATGCGGATAGTCGGATAACCCAGCCGGTCATATAGCCGGTATAAGGCGTGGCCGAGAATTGTGGTGAAAGCATGGCCGACATGAAAGGGCTTGGCAATATTGGGAGATGAAAATTCGACAATCACCGGCTTGCCGCGGCCTTCGTCAGAACAGCCAAGGCGTTCGCCGGCTAAAAGCGTCTCGCTAATGGCTTCTCCAATATATATTTTACGGTTGATGAAGAAATTCAAGTAACCGCCAACCGGTTGAGACTGGTCAATAAAGGGCAAGGCCGCAGCGGCTTTTTCTGCCAGGCTTTTCGCAATCAGGGGCGGCGCCTTGCGCAGGCTTTTGGCCAGCTGAAAACAAGGAAAGGCATAATCACCCAATGCCGGCTGCGGAGGCGTTTCCATCCACCCGTCAATTTTTTCCTGGTCAACGCCGGTCTCTATCGACAACCACTGTGTGATCCTGGTCCGATAATCCATGTTTTGTTCCTCCCTGCCTGCAGTTAAATTATATACAATTATCAAAGCATGGTGTATAAAGGATAGATGAAACACTCGTTTTTGTCTAGGAGGAATCCTCATGAAATGCAGCAAATGCGGTACCGAAAATCCCAAAAACAAAAACGTGTGCAGCAATTGCGGCGCTTTTCTTTATGCTTCCATGCCCAACAACCGGGTCCCTTTAACGCCGGCTCAGAAAAAGCAACGCCGTAAAGCCCTGCTCAAAGGTAGCACGTTGGGTTGTCTTTGGTCAACCCTGATCATTATTGGCATGTTCATTGTTCTTGCCATTCTAAGCTTCCTGGTTATTCGCTTTATCCTTCCAGACAATTACACAACCGGGACAACCCCCGCCTCGACAACCACTACCATGATTGAGTCCACTCATTCGCCATCCTGATCCAGGGCCTCTATTTCACTTTTTTTCACGGCTTTGGGAAAACACCGGATTGAAACTAAAATCCGGAATTTGTTCTGCCTGTGTGCCTGCGGCCTGCAGAGCTTGCTGGCACAACAAAAGCTGGCTGTCGACATGTGGCTTGCCGCGTCGATCCACACGGACATATTGGCCATCAGGCTGCATCAGCCTGGCTCGATCCGTATCGCTCATTTGAATTGACAGCACGTCCATAATCCGCTGCCAAATCTGCGGATCTTCAATGGGAAACATTAATTCGACCCGTCTGTCCAGGTTTCGCGGCATCCAGTCAGCGCTGGACAAAAACAGGTCTTCCTGGCCATCATTGTAAAAATAGAAAATGCGGCTGTGTTCCAAAAATCGTCCGACAATGCTGCGGACGGAAATGTTTTCGGAAAGACCTGGAACGCCAGGGCGCAGGCAGCAGATGCCGCGAACGATCAGCTCGATTTTGACGCCGCTTTGGGAGGCTTGGTACAGATGATCGATCAACAGCGTATCGACCAGAGAATTGACTTTGGCAATAATCCGGGCTGGCCGTCCGGCCTGGGCATGGCGGCTTTCCAGTTCGATCCGGCGGTCCAGCTCGCGGCGCAGCCAGTAAGGCGCCAGCACCAGCTTGTGCCAGGTTGTCGGCGCCGAGTAGCCGGACAGCATGTTGAAAAAGGCTGAGGCATCGGCTCCAATGCTTTCAGAACAGGTCAAAAGCCCCATGTCCGTATAAAAATTTGCCGTGATGTCATTATAATTGCCAGTGCCCAAATGAACATACCGGCGGATGCCGTCATCATCGCGACGAACGATCAGCGTGATCTTGCTGTGGGTTTTAAGGCCAACCAGCCCGTAAATGACATGGCAACCCGCTTGCTCCAGCTTTTTTGCCCAGTGGATATTGTTCTCCTCATCAAACCTGGCCTTCAGTTCCACTAGAACCATCACCTGCTTGCCACGTTCGGCTGCATCTGCGAGGTAGCGGACGATCGGCGAATTGCCGCTGATCCGATAGAGCGTCTGCTTGATGGCCAAGACGTCAGGGTCTTCGGCAGCACAGCGGACCAGCTCGATTACCGGATCAAAACTTTCAAAGGGATGATGTAGCATAATATCACGCTGGCGGATAGACGAAAATATATCCGATTGATTGAATAACGGACTTGGCTGGGATTCATAATCGGCATATTTCAATTCTGCGCAGTTCGGCAGTTTGTAAAGCTGATTCAGGCAAGTCAGATCCAATGGCCCTGAAATCTGATAAACATCAGGTTCATGAATGGATAAAACCTCGATAAGCCGCGCCAGCATCGTTTTATCAAAATCAGCATCCGCTTCAAGACGGATAACCTCTCCCCATTGCCGCATTTTCAACTGTTTTTCAATTTCTTTTAAAAGATCGGCGGCATCTTCTTCTGAAAGGTCGAGATCTGCGTTGCGCATGATTCGAAAACAACTGACCGGGCCGATCTGCACACCGCTGAAAAGCTGATCGAGGTGCTGCAAAATGACATTTTCCAGGAAAATGAAGTCATGCCCTGAATTTGAAGGCAAATTGACCAAACGCGGAATCACTGACGGCACTTGGACTACGGCCATGTCTGGCGCGGTTTCCTCGTCGGAATCTACCTGGTTGATCCAAAGGCATAAATTGAGCGATTTGTTGGCAATCAACGGGAATGGCCTGGCTGCATCGACAGCCATCGGCGTCAAAATGGGAAAAACCGTCGAGCGAAAATATTCTGCCGCAAACAGGCGCTGCTCATCAGACAGTTCAGCCCAGGCAAGGATTCTGATTCCTTCCTTGTGCAAAGCCGGAAGCAAGGTACGGTTATAGGTTGAATATTGCCGGGCTACCATTTGGTGGGTCCGTTCGGCTATGGCAGTCAATTGGCTGGCAGGCGTCAGTCCTGCAGGATCCGGCCGGTCATATCCCGCGTTAACAAGGTCTTTCATTGAAGCAACCCGAATCATAAAAAACTCATCAAGGTTTGAACAGGTTATTGCCAGAAATTTAACCCGCTCCAGCAAAGGATTATGCTTGTCCCGCGCTTCTTCCAGAACACGATCGTTAAATTCCAGCCAGCTTAACTCACGGTTCAAATAGACGGACTTTGGTTCCGGCGGCTTGTTTTTGACATTTTTGAGGTTCTTCATGGTTGCTGCCTCCTGATCCTGATTTGCGGCGAATAGCCATAAACATCCAAAAACAAACCGCTTTTCTTTTCGAAGGTCCATAGTTCCAGCGTAATATCCTGACTGGCGACAAGCGCAAGCGCAACTTCCTGTTCTCCCAGAGTTACAGCAATTTCGCTTATTTTTTGTTTATGCCCACTGTCCAAAGCATCCGCCATTCGCAGCAAAGCGGCCAATTTGACGATAATCAGCTGATCGGCAGCCGAAAGTTCCAGATAATTGCGGTCATCCAAGGCAGGATTGCCGGTATGAAATCGTGCGACCCAGGCAACAATGTCCTTTTCCGAACGGCTTAAGCCGATTATTTCTGTAGCGGTGATAATACTGTAGGATCGGATATGATGTTTGGACATATTAATGTATCGGCCACTGTCATGCATAATTGCGGCAGCTTGCAGCAAAATCCGGCAACGGTCTGGCAGCCCGTGCAGGCGGAAGGTTTCGTCAAAAAGCATCAAGGCAATTTTTTCAACAAACTCAGTATGCTTGCGGTCGATTTTAAAGCGTTTGGCCAGATGGCGGCACGCAGAAATGATATCTTTGTTCTGGTCATATCCTGGTTGATAATGGCTGATATTGCTGGCAAATTCAATGAGCAGGCCATCACATAATGTTGCTGCCGGCAAATGCAGGCTGCCGACTCTGGTAAAGCTGATAAATTTGCGGATAATCATCGCTGAAGGCAGCAAAAGGGAGGCATGTTCGGCAGGAATGTACTTGTCCAGGGCAAGATCGAGCGGCCTGGTATTTTGCAATTGCGCATAAAGCTGGCCAAATTGCTTCTCAGTCAGATAGGCGGTCTGATTGGGATCTTTGCCGGCCAGTTTCTTCAGCTGGTTCATTTCTCCGCCTAGAATAATTAAATTCCGGTAAACAATGCCCTTGGGTTCAAGCAACCGGTAATTTTCCAAATCTCCAGAGACATATTCTTCCATCAGTCCGGCAAAGTCAGCCGCGCGTCTTTCAAGATCCGCCAGCAGTTCACGGACACGAAGTGATCCCAGCAATATGTTCTGGCTAAAAACAAATTCCCCATTGTCATAAACGGTGACCTGTATGCTGCCCGCACCGATGTCAACCAGCAAAGTCCCATCTTTGATCAAGTCATTGAAATCAGGCATCAGCGCAGCCGCGGCCAATATATGATAGTATCGTTCTTCAGCGTTGCTTAACACCTCTATGGAAAGTCCGCAATTTCTTCTAATCTGATCCAAAGCAAAAGCCCGGTTCTGGGCTTCCCGGAACGCGCTGGTAGCGACAACCCGGCAAGCGCCGATCCGATATGGTTTCAGCTGGTCATTAAATCCTGAAAGTACAGCCATGCATTCATTCAATTGACTCTGGCTGATTCGTCCGCGAAGATAGGTATCGGTACCAATGGACAAGGTGCGGCGGACATCTTCGACAATCCGTGGCGGTTCGTTTTTGTCTAATTCGGCAATTTTCATCTGAATCTCATGGGATCCGACATCAATGGCTGCAAAAAGCTTTTTCCTGGCCATAGCTACTCCCCTTTATTATGACATTTTGCTGCCAAATGACACACCAAGTGCCAATGCTGACCGGATGAGCAAAGAATCTAATGGCACCTGCTTGAGTTTGCCGGCAACGTCAGCCAAGGGAACCGGTATGATCTGATGGTTTTGCAGGCCGACCATAAACCCGAATTTGTCCTGCAAGATCAATTCGGCAGCGGCAGTGCCCAAACTGGTGGCCAGAACCCGATCGAAGGGACAGGGCTGGCCGCCACGCTGAAAATGGCCTGGAACGGTCACCCGGATCTCCTGGCCGGTTTTGAGGGTCAGTTCGTGCGCCAGCTGATAAGCAACCGACGGGTATTTCCAGGATTGGCGGTTGGCGCGCAACTCCTTTTTGGACAGGGCGGCTTCCTCGGCCGATAACGCGCCTTCAGCAATGACAATGATTGAAAAGCGCTTATGTTCCTGCTGCCGCTTTTCCAAAGCCTGAATCACCCGATCCAGGTCATAGGGAATCTCCGGAATCAAAATCACATCCGCGCCGCCGGCCAATCCTGCATGCAGCGTCAGCCAGCCGGCTTTGTGGCCCATCAATTCGATAATGAAAATCCGACCATGCGAAGTTGCGGTCGTATGAATGCTGTCGATCACCGACGTCGCAATGTCCACTGCACTTTGGAAGCCGAACGTCATCTCTGTCCCCCACAAATCGTTGTCAATGGTTTTAGGTAAAGTAACAATCCGAATGCCGTTTTCGGCAAGCAATTGCGCTGTCTTGTGGGTGCCGTTGCCGCCAAGCACAACCATGCCGTCAAGCTTCAGTTTTTCATAGGTTTGCAGCATGCAGGAAAGCTTGTCCGGGCTGTCGGGATTATTAGGATCAAGCTGGTTGCGCATCTGTTTGAAAGGCTGCCTGGATGTTCCCAAAATCGTCCCGCCGATCGTCAGAATACCAGAAAAATCAGAAGGTTGCATGATCCGGAATTCACCTGAAATCAAACCGCGGTAGCCATCAAGGAAGCCAATTAGTTCAATGTCCGGACAAGCAACATAAAGAGCTTTGGCAACACCCCGCAAGGCAGTGTTCAACCCCTGACAGTCACCGCCGCTGGTCAAAAGTCCAATCCGTTTCATGGCTGTCCCTCCCGAAGATTAAAACTGAATCAGTCATATCCGTTGTTCTCATTATACGCCATCAGAGCGGTCTGGCGATATACAGCCATTGAAAAATCAGGTATAGTATAAGGACAAGGAAGTGATCAAAATGGAACCCTATCAGGAAAATATCAGTGAAATACGGCTGGCAGTGTTGATCGATGCTGATAATGTCTCCTATCAGAACATCAAAGGGATGATGGAAGAAATCGCACGATATGGCAATCCGACAATCAAGCGGATTTATGGCGACTGGACCCGTCCCAATTTGGGCGGCTGGAAGAATCTTCTTCTGGATTATGCCATCAATCCGGTTCAGCAGTTTAGCTACACCACCGGCAAGAATGCCACTGATTCGGCTTTGATTATTGATGCGATGGATATACTCTACTCTGAAAAAGCGGATGGTTTTTGCCTGGTGTCCAGTGACAGCGATTTTACCCGCCTGGCAACACGCTTGCGCGAAGCAGGAAAAACCGTCTATGGCATCGGCGAACAAAAAACGCCTAATGCCTTTATCGCGGCCTGCGACAAGTTTATCTATCTGGAAATTCTCGGTGAGCCGCCACACGAAGAAATCGAGCAGCAGGTTGCTGAAACATTGGAGCAAAAGCCCGCCAAACCCCCTGTACCCGCCAAGAAAAAAAGCACCATCAAAAAAATCGGACCCGATGTGATCAAGCTGATCTCCTCTACAATCACCGATGTTGAAGATGAAAATGGCTGGGCTTATCTGGGCGAAGTCGGAAGTATGCTCTTGAAAAAGCAGCCTTCCTTTGATCCTCGAAATTTCGGCTTTGAAAAACTGACGCCGATGATCAAATCGATCGGGCTTTATGAGATCGACGTACGGGAAACCGGGCATTCGTCATCTAAACACATTTACATCCGGATCAAGACAAAAACGACATCCTGATCCAGCTTTGCTTAAAAAAATATAGAACCGCCAGAGCCTTACAGCCCCAGCGGTTCTATCTGGTCGAGGTGAAGGGATTTGAACCCCCGACATCCTGCTCCCAAAGCAGGCGCGCTAGCCAGCTGCGCTACACCTCGTCGCTCAACGATTATATCCGAAGTGCCAATATTTGACAAGTCCAGATCCAAAGAATATTATTTTTCAAACGGCAAAATCATTTATGTGCCGTTGAAAGGATGTGAAACAAAATGGCACCAGGAAGAAAAAAGTCAAAAATCCCACTGACCTGCAAGGTCCGTTCAAAAGCCTATTGTGCGCCGATGAGCGGCGCCGGGCCGCACAAAGACCGCAAAAACGACTACAAAAGGGTAAGAAAAATCAATATTTCCACTGAAGAGCCAAACCGGAAGGATGGCTCTTTTTTATGGAGAAAAGTTTAATATCTTTTAAATGTTGCTTCCTGCTTCCTTGAATTATTTGCATTGGCTTAGTATAATTAAAAAATATCTTAGACTGAAGCATCCTGATTTTGACGAATTGTGCTTCATTCAGACCGGTCTTTGCATATGCCTGCCCGGCAGGAGGCGAAAATGGCGAAATTAAATAAGCCACATAAATGGGTAGCGCGTCTTTCCATCATCATGACTGGCCAGGCAATTTCTTTGCTTGGCTCCGGGCTCGTGCAGTTTTCCATTATCTGGTGGCTGACCAGCAAGACCGGCTCGGCTGTTGTCCTTTCCCTGTCGACAATCATGGGCTTGCTGCCGATGATTCTTTTATCCCCTTTTGCCGGCGTCGCTGCTGATCGTTTTAACCGAAAAGAAGTCATGATCCTGGCCGACGGTTTCATCGCCCTGGTGACTTTGATCATGTCCATTTTCTTGACGTTCGGTTATCAGAAAGTCTGGATGATTTACATTCTGCTATTTTTGCGCTCCGCAGGCTCGGCTTTTCACCAGCCTGCATTTGAATCCGCGATGCCCTTAATCGCACCGAAGGAACAATTGGTTCGCGTAGCGGCAATTACCCAAATGCTTCGTTCGGGCATTAATCTTGTAGCACCGATGCTTGGCATTTTTTTAATCGAGATTTTACCGCTGCAGACCATCCTGCTGTTTGATGTTGTTTCTGCCTCACTGGCCATCCTTTCCCTGGCTGCCATCCAAATGCCAGACCTCCTGTCGGCGCTTTCCGATCATCATGCCACCGTTAAAGGCTATCTTTCGGACTTTATGACCGGCATGCGCTATGTCTATCGCTGGAAAGGCTTGCTGGTCCTGATTATTGTTTTTGGATTGTCAAACTTTTTACTGGCGCCAATGCTTTCCATGATGCCCTTGATCATCAGCGAACATTTTCATGGCAGCGCCAGGGAGTATGGTTTTTTTGAAATGGCGTTTGCCGTTGGCATCCTGATCGGCGGACTGGCGCTATCGGTTTGGGGAGGCTTCAAACGTAAAATCATCAGCATCAATATCGCCCAGGTTATTTGCGGCCTGATACTGGCCAGCATCGTCCTGGTTCCCCCACAACGTTTTTATCTGGTCTTGCTGGCTACGGCGACATGCGGCATCACTTCGGCTTTTATCAATTCGCCGGCTACCGCTATTTTCCAGTCAAATGTCGCAAAAGAAATGCAAGGCCGAGTCATGTCGATCGTCACGATGGTTTGCATGCTTTCCATGCCGCTTAGCCTGGCAATCGCCGGTCCGTTGGCAGGCATAGTTGGGTTGATGCCAATCATTTGGATTCCCGGTCTAATCAGCACGATCGTTGGGATTATCTGCTTTTTCATCCCCAATCTGATGAAAATCGAAGAACAGAATCCCAATCTGCATTTGCAGGACGGTCAGCATCAAATCAATGATTTAGCCGATCAGGTCGCTGACCGCTAATAATAGTGGAATCGTTATTATCGAAAACAGCGTTGTAAAGGCAATCGTTCTGGTAGCCAGATTGATGTCTTGATCATAGCGCGTAGCAAACAGGGCGGTCGCTGTTGCTGTGGGCGCCGCTACGGGAATCAGGCAGGCTAAGACCAGTTCACGGCTGATTGGCAATAAATGCAGGAAAATCATGATCAGTCCGGGAATGATCAGCAAACGAAGCGAAGCAGCCAGATAGACTTGACGGTTTTTAAACAGCGAGCGGAATTGGATGACGGCTAATTGGGCCCCAATAATCAGCATAGCCAGTGGCGTATTTAAAGCGCTCAAATAATTGATAACGGTTGTTGGGACCGCCGGCAATCTTATTCCGGTCAAATACAGGATCAGCGCCAGAACTATCGTTATCGTGCCTGGATTGATCAATGCCGAACGGATATTGATGACGTCCTTCTGATGCCCTGCCATGAGCACCAATCCATAAGTCCACTGGGCCATATTGAAGACGATGAAATAAACTGACCCTAAAAAAACGCCGCGCGGACCAAGAACCGCCTCAAGCAATGGCACGCACATAAACATGCAATTTGAAAACACAACTGAAAACTGCAGGACTCTACTTTGGGCAATCGGCTGTTTGCGGAAAAAAAGCCTGGCCATCAGCACGCCAAGCAAATGAGAAGCAATCGCACTGATCGCTGATATGAGCAGGCCAAATACAAGCCCCGGGTCGTAAGGCGTCTGGAACGCTTTTATAATCACGCAGGGGGTGGCAACAAACAATATTACATTGGTCATCTGGAGCAATCCATTGTCATCAAGCAATTTGATTTTTCGAACAATATAGCCAATACCAATCATTAAAAACAAAATCAGCACCTGAGTCGCAACAATGATTGTATTATCAAAGATCATGATTAAACCCCTTAAATTTATATCTGCTTAAAGCCATTTAGCTCATTTCATGCTATCATATTGAAGAAGCAAATGCCACACAAGGGGGTATGGTAATGGACAACACGATGATCAAAAGCTGGGAATTATTTGATCTGACCCAAACAATGGCTAACGAATTGCTGCACCAGGTCAACTGGCCCTGGGAAGCGCTTAGCGGAATCAGCCAGCTGATTCTAGCCTTAGGTCCGGCATTGCCGGCAGCGGAATATCATGAAATCGAGAAACATGTCTGGGCAGCCAGAGACAGCCAGATAGCCTCTTCTGCCTGCCTGAACGGCCCTCTGATCATCGGCCATGAAACAGAGATCCGTCATTGCGCGTTTATTCGCGGCAACGCCTTAATCGGAGACAATGTTGTTGTCGGAAATTCCACTGAATTGAAAAATGTCATTCTCTTTAACCGGGTTCAGGTTCCCCACTACAATTATGTTGGCGATTCGATTTTGGGATTTCGTGCCCATATGGGCGCCGGCTCGATCACATCCAATGTAAAAAGCGACCGCAGTCTGATCCATTTGCGCTTAGGCGATGATAAAATTCCGACCGGCCTCAAGAAATTCGGGGCCCTGTTGGGTGACTATACCGAAATCGGCTGCAATAGCGTCCTGAATCCTGGTACAATCATCGGTCGCGGCAGCCAGATCTACCCGCTATCCCTGGTTCGCGGATTTGTGCCGTCAAACAGTATTTTGAAACAAAATGGGCAAATCGTAGCCAAATCCGACCCTGAATCATAATAGATGCAGTCGGACAAAGTTTAAAAAAGCGCCGCGGTCGCGGCGCTTTATATTTCCAGTCCAAATGGTTGATCAATATTGGCTCATTAGAAGTTGTCACAAAGCAATTCAAAATAAGCTTGCGGATGTTTGCAGGCAGGGCAAAGTTCTGGTGCATCGGCGCCTTCATGAACATAGCCGCAGTTGCCGCATATCCATACGGTCTTAATGGGTTTGCAGAATACCTGGCCGTTTCTGATGTTTTCAGCCAATTTCAAATAACGGCTTTCATGATGATTCTCAACCCGGGCAATCATTCTGAAGGACACTGCAATATCCTTAAATCCCTCCTGCTCGGCGATCTCGGCGAAATTCTTGTAAAGATCGGTCCATTCTTCATGCTCGCCGGCTGCAGCAGCGATCAGATTCTCACAAGTGTTGCCATATGCGACCGGATAGGTTGCCGTAATTTCGATCGGGATGGCTTCATTAGCCCCACCCATTCCATTGACAATCGCCTTGTAAAAAACTTTGGCATGTTCTTTCTCATTATCGGCGGTTTCAGTAAAAATCGCTTCAATCTGATTGTATCCTTCTTTTTTGGCAATTGAAGCAAAATAAGTATAGCGATTCCTGGCCTGCGATTCACCGGCAAAAGCCTTCATCAAATTGGTCAGCGTTTTGGTTCCAGCAAGTGTTGTCATTTCTGCCTCCTTCCGTTCCGTTCAGACGGAACTGCCGTATAGATATATCCGCAAACATCCTGTTGCCGGATAAAAATAATTATACCATTAAGTAAACAAAAGTGGCAATTCTTGAATGTCCGGCGCGATAAAGCTGGTCCAGGGCAGACTATCCGGAAAAGGAAGCGAGAACTGCAGCCATTGTTTTCCAACAGGATGATAAAAGCCCAGACAGCAGGCAAGAAGTGCCATATCTGCGGATTTTATGCCGTAAAAATCTGGCGGGCCGTAGCGGCGGTCGCCAACAATCGGGCATTTGCGGGCTGCCAGCTGAACCCGGATCTGGTGACCGCGACCTGTTCCCAGGCGAATAGCCACCAATGACTGTTTTAGGTCCTGCCGTTCTTCAAGAACCTGATAATCAAGCCAAGCCGGCTGGCCCTGGCCCTCATGGGCTATCCGGACATTGCGGGTCGACGGGTCTTTAAGGAGAAAATCTTGCATACAGCCCTTCTTCGGTTCCAGATATCCGGAAAGGACAGCCAAATAGATTTTTTCCAGCTGATGTTCACGGACCTGAGCCGATAAACGGCTTGCAGCCTTGGAGGTTCGAGCAAAAACCATCAGGCCGCCGACCGGTTGATCAAGCCGGTGCACCAAGCCCAGAAAAACATCACCCGGCTTATTGTAGCGGATTTTCAAATCGTTCTTCAAAAGGGTCAGCATGTCGGGATTCTGGCTGCCATCAGCCTGCGACAAAACCCCGGGGAGTTTATGGGCAACCAGAATCTGGTTATCCTCATAAATGACTTCCGGGATCTTGGTCTTCTCCGAAGCATGCCGGGCAATCATGGCTGCCAGCGGCCAGTGCAGCCGCAAGGCAATATCAATTCACGCGCGGTCGCCGGCAAACCTAATTCCGCCGCTTCAGTCCGTCCACCTAATCGCGGGCGAATGACCAATCCAAGAATATCGGCCAGGACTGTCGGCGGTAAACCGGTCGTATAAGCATTGATCAAAAAGAAAAGCGGCTGGTCTGACAATAAGGCGGCACAACGCTCAACCAGGCCGTACAAGGCGTCCTCCAGCTTCCATAACTCGCCGGACGGACCGCGCCCATATGCCGGAGGATCCATGATAATCCCATCATACTGGCGGCCGCGGCGGGCTTCCCGTTCAACAAATTTCTGAACATCATCCGTAAAATACCGGACATAGCGATCAGCAAGGCCCGACAGGGATAAATTTTCCCGGGCGCGGGCATTCATGCCTTTGGAAGCGTCAAGATGAACCACTTCAGTTGCGCCGGCGGCAACACAAGCTACAGTTGCCGCGCCGGTATAGGCAAAAAGATTCAGGATGCGAACCGGCCGCGCGGCCTGGATCGCCTGTTTGATCAGTTTACCGCAAAAATCCCAGTTTGGAGCCTGTTCGGGAAAAAGCCCGGTATGTTTGAATCCAGTAGGCTCGATCTTGAAGGCCAGTTCGCCAGCAGTGCTGTTATAGCGGATCTTCCAGTCAGACGGATGCGGGCGGAATTTTTGCCAATAACCGCCGCCGCTTTGGCTGCGATGGTAAAGGGCGTCTGGCTGCGGCCAGGGGTCATGCGGCCAGATGGCTTGCGGATCAGGCCGCTGCAAAACCACCTTGCCCCAGCGTTCCAGTTTTTCACCTTGTCCGGCGTCAATCAGTTCATAATCCTGCCATTGATCTGCTAAATACATTGCTGCCCTTTGTCCCCTTGTCTTTCAACTGATAGGCCAATAAAATATATCAGGCCAAAAATATTATAGCATACAATATGAACAATCATGGCAAAGTACACCGAGCAGTGGGATTTTGGATTATAATAAAGGCAAAATATCCATTTCAGCCATTGATCAAAAGGCAGGTGTAAAAAATGGTTAAAGCACCCCATATTTTGATTTGCGATGATGATCCAGTCGTCCATGAGTCGCTTGGATTGTATCTGACTGCGGAGCGGTTCACGCACAGTTCGGCATTTGACGGCGAACAAGCCTTGCTGCGGGCTGAATCCGACCACCCGGATCTCATTATTCTGGATCTGATGATGCCGCGGCTATCCGGTACCGAAGTTTGCCGCGAAATACGCCGGCACAGTTCGGTGCCCATCATCATGCTAACCGCCAAGGGAGAAGAAATCGACCGGGTTCTTGGTTTGGAGCTTGGCGCAGACGATTATATCGTCAAGCCTTTCAGCCCGCGCGAAGTCATCGCCCGAATCAAAGCCGTATTGCGCCGCATCAGCGACAGCCACCAGGAAAACAGCTCCCTGCTTCGTTTTGACGGTCTGGAAATCAATCTGGATAATTACCAGGTAAAGGTTAACGGCGAAAATGTCCCCTTCACTCCCAAAGAAGTTGAAATACTGCACCTGCTGGCTTCCCATCCGGGTCAGGTCATGGATCGCGAACAGATTCTGTCCCAGGTCTGGGGTTATGACTATTTCGGCGATACCCGCACAGTCGACACCCACATTAAACGCATTCGCCAGAAAATCACCATGGATCAGGCCCCTTGGGGACTGATCACAGTCTATGGTGTTGGTTATAAATTCGAGGTCATCCACTGATATGCAAAAAAGCATTTATTTCCGCCGGGTCTTGGCCTTGCTGCTTTTGGCGCTTCTGCTTTGGGCCATTTTGACAGCCCTGCTTTACAGCTTTATTTCACGGCCTATTTTCACCCGCATCAAGGTCGATGAACTTCAACCCAAAGCTGAAGTTATTGCCGGCATGGCTTCAAAGAACTTTTTGGAAAATGATCCATACTTTGATACTTTGCTGAATTCTTCCTTTGATTTTTTTGACGCCTGGATATTTGTTGTCGATGGGTTATCCGGCGTCATACTCAATAATTCACTGCCGGCAAGTTCAGCAGAAATCGAACCGGAAATCCGTTCGCAAATCAATGAAAATATGCCGTCTTTGATGTCTGGCAAATATTCATCGCTTTGGTTTTCCAGCCGGTTAAAGCAATCGGCCGGGTCGGGTGAAATGCTTTTTATCGGCGTGCCCGTACAATTGCTGTTTGGCAGCAAAACCAATACAGTCGGGGCAGTGTTTTTTGTCAGGCCGCTTGAAGAACTCAATGCCGGGCTTCGCAGCATGAACACTGCGCTGATGGTTTCCTCGCTGCTGGTTTTTCTTCTCATGATCGTTCCGGCCTATTTTGCAACCGCCAGGTTGATACGTCCGCTGCGGCAAACCTGCGACGTCGCGCAGGCCATGGCCGCCGGCGATTTTGGCGTTCGTGCCGATGCCCGGCAAAAAGGCGAGATCGGCGAATTGGCGGCAACAATGAACAATCTCGCCGCCAAGCTGGAAGCCAATCTTTCGGCATTGACCATGGAGCGCAACCGTCTCAGCCAGATTTTGGAGGGCATGAGTGAAGGATTAATCGCGGTTGACCGATCACTTGGCATTACCAAGGCCAACCCGGCTGTCGGGTGCCTGTTGGGGTCGGCAAGTCCCGGAGAACCGATCCATGATTTTTCTCAATTGCCGGATCGAGCTGATCTGATTCAAGCTTTCAAAAAAGCCATCATGGAAAATGACGAGGTCACCCTCACCCTGCTGCACAACGGCTGCAATATTCTTGGCCAGATCGCTCCGCTTTGCGATGAATCCGGCCAAGTGGCGGGCGCCGTCGGTTTGTTCCGTGATGTCACCGAATCCGTGCATCTGGAACAAACCCGCCGCGATTATGTGGCTAATGTTTCACATGAGCTCCGGACGCCCTTGACCGCGATGCGGGCTCTGATCGAGCCGCTGCGCGATGGTCTGGTCACCAGTGATTCTGATCGCCATCGCTATTACGGCATCATGCTCCGCGAAACGATCCGCCTGTCCCGCCTGATCAATGACATGCTTGAGCTGTCGCGCCTGCAGGCCGGCAGCTTGTCGATCGCCGTAGAACCGTTTGATTTGCAGCCGCTAATGGATGAGCTCGAACAAAAAATGGCAGTCCAGGCAGAAGACTCCGATCTGATATTGCATTTTCCGGATAATCTCGGACAATGCCCCAGGGTCATCGGCAATCAAGACCGTGTCGAACAGGTGTTGGTCATCCTCATCGATAATGCGATGAAATATACGCCGGCTGGCGGCAAAATCGACCTGCACCTTTCCTGGAACGACCGCCAGGTGTTCATAGCGGTTCAGGATACCGGCATCGGCATCGCAGCGGAAGATGTTTCCAAAGTGTTCGACCGGTTTTACAAAGCTGACAAAGCCCACCAGCAGCCAGGTACAGGCCTCGGTTTGGCGATCGCCCGTGAAATTCTGCTGCAAATGGGACAGGCCATCCAGGTCAAAAGTGAACTGGGGCACGGTTCCGTCTTTTCCTTTACACTCGACAGGGCAGTTAATCAATCAACCAGACCCGATATGGAATTGTTGTAACCAGGACATACTCTCTTCATATTTGACCGGTAAAATGAAATCGGATCAAAGTTCACAATTTTCTGAAAGGAAGATATCATGATGGTATTGGTCTGCGTAACAGATCAGGAATCCTGCGGCCGCCTGATCGAGGCCGGCAAAAAGCTGGCAGACATCACGGAAGCATCATTAAAAGTCATCTGCGTTCGTCCCCGTCGAATGGAAAACTGGTTCGGCAGCGATGAAGTTGAATATCTGTTTAATCTATCCAAGCAACTCGGCGCTGAGATGATCATCATTTTTCATGATTATGCCGTCGAGGCCGTTGCTGACTACATTCAAACCAATGAAGTCAACTATGTGGTCGTCGGCATGCCGCCCGATCCTGGCCAAAGCATCTTCATTTCCGGTCTTGAAGAAAGATTCCCGGAATTGCCGGTCATTGCCCTGGATCAATCCGGCAGTTTGCAGCTTGTACCGGCATTTGATGAAAATTGCCAGTCTTCCAGATAACCGCATGGCAGAATCAGCAAGCACTCGCATCAACAAATTTATTGCCGACAGCGGATTTTGCAGCCGGCGAAAAGCTGACCGGTTTATTTCCGATGGCCTGGTCACAATCGATGACCTTCCGGCAAATCTTGGCAGTAAAGTCTTACCTGGACAGATCGTCCGGGTCGATGGCCAACCGGTCTTGAAGGACGATGACCTGGTTTATCTGGCTTTCAACAAACCGATCGGCATTACCTGTACGACGGATCCCCGCCGTGATGACAATATTGTCAGCTATATCGGCTTCGACAAACGGATCTATCCTGTTGGCCGGCTGGATCGGGATTCCGAGGGGCTTATTTTTCTAACCAATGACGGGGAAATAGTCAACAAAATCCTGCGGGCTGGCAACCGCCATGAAAAAGAGTATCTCGTGACGGTCAACCAGCCAATAACGGAAGAATTTCTAAAAGGCATGTCCCAAGGCGTGCCCATTCTGGATACCGTCACCCGTCCCTGTCAGGTCAAAGCTGAAGGACCCCGGTCATTTCGCATCGTTCTGACTCAGGGGCTCAATCGCCAAATCCGGCGAATGTGCGAGCATTTCGGGCTTGAAGTGATCCGGTTGATCCGAGTACGGATCATGAATGTCTCGCTCGGGAAACTTGGGCCAGGCCAATGGCGATATTTGACCCCAAAAGAAATTGCCGAAATTCGCCGGTTGACCCAAAATTCCAGCAACACGCCCGGGTTTTAGATTAGGGGCTGCTGAATAAACCCCGATTTTCCTTAAGCGAACGCCAACTGCTCAGCAGACAGCCAGCGGTAAAAGAGAAAAATAATATCTCTGAGCCGCTTTTCCAGGTTCATCACCAGGAAAGTCATGTGGATGGAAACTTCGCTGGTGTTCTTGAGACGAGTCATCACCCGGCTCAGCGTGTAGCAGCGCTTTGCTTCACCAAATTTACCCTCAACTGCGTTCCGTTCGCCTGCTTCTGACCGTTCCTGCCGCTTCTGCTCGTCATACAGTTTCTTGTCCTTGGGTGGTCGGCCGAGGTTCGGTCCGTTCATTCGGATGTCTAGTCCTGAACAATACTGGTGGTTCTTGCGGTTTCGGTAGATCTTGTCGGCCAGAATCCGTTCGGGATAGCAGCCATGCCGTTCTCTGTAGCGTTCGACAGCAGTCTGCAGATCACCGGATTCATTGAAAGCATTCCAGTCCAATTGTTCAATCATGGCGTAACCATTGACCAGGCTGACCGAAATCTTGGCGCCAAACTCGACGTCAGCGGTCGCCTTGCCCCGGACAATCGGTCGTACCCAAGGTTGGTGGATGCTGACAATGCGGTCTTCGACCTTGTGTTTCTTCTCCCGATACATCTCCAGTTGCTGTTGGTATACGTCCTGAATGGTCTGCCAATACTGCATTTGCCGGGGTATCAGCTGACTGCTGCTGGCTGACAGGAGTTCCCTGACCAGCTCAATGTCCCGGCGGACGAAGCCCAGTTGCTCACGGATAGCGCGACGGATCTGTTTGTAACGAGGTCTGCGGTTACGAGCGAATCTCAGATAAAGTGTCCGTGCTTTCTGGCGGTAGGTTCTCGGTTTTTTCTCGTCGGACCCTGCTTGCAGATCGTCGATCATCTCTTCCAGCTTCACGCGACTGTCATTAAGAAGCGCGACATCCGTCGGAAAGTGAACATCGGCCGGCGCACAGGTCGCATCAAGAATCAGGGTACCTTCGTTCTTGAGTTCTGGCTTGCTTTCGTCTGGCGTTCCAGCATCACCGCTGGAGTTGTCATCGTGGTGGTCGTCATCATCCTTGCTCGCTTCGACGATCAGCTGGTTGATTTCCGCTAGAATCTCCGGTGTCAGGCGCTTGCGGAAGTAGGTCATGGTCGAGGCGTCGAAGGGCGTGTAGTCAGTAAAGTTGTTCAGGCCAATGAAAAACTGCATGTACGGGTTCTCTCGAATCAGTTCAACCGTCTCGATGTCCGACAGCTTCATGCGCTCCTTGATGATCAGGGAACCGATCGCCATTCGGCATGATTTGGCAGGGTTACCGACTTTCGGGTTGGCAAATGTTCGGTGATAGCGGCCTTCCAAACGAGACCAGGGGATGATTTGTGCCAATTTGACCCACCGGTTTTCCGGACTGAGTCGAGCGCCGATGAAACTGTTGGGATTTTCATCAAAACTGACCTGCTTTGTCTTCTTCTCGTACATCTTGACTCTCCAGATGCAAGGTTTTTCAAGGTTTCACGGGGTTTTCTTTGCATCTATTATACCATTCTTCGCCTTGAAATGCCTGCTGCGCCTATGTTTTCGATTTATTCAGCAGCCCCTAGATTAAAGTAAAATCTTAAAAAGTCAGTTTGGGATAATCTCCGCTAAAACAGGCATCACAGAAATGATGGCCTGATTCGCCAATCATCTGCCCCAAACTGTCCAGTCTTAAATAGCCTAAAGAATCCGCGCCAATCAATTCCTGGATTTGCTTCAGCGAATATTTGCGGGCAGTCAGCTCTTCAATCGATGGAATATCCGTACCGAAATAGCAAGGCCACAAAAATGGCGGCGCACTGATCCGAACATGCACTTCCCTGGCGCCTGACTGCTTCAACATATGAACAATCCGCGCACTTGTCGTGCCACGAACAATGGAATCATCAACCATGATCACGCGCTTTCCGGCAACACTTGTCCTCACCGGGTTCAGCTTGATGCGCACCGCGGTTTCCCGCTGCGCCTGGTTGGGTTTGATAAAGGTACGTCCGACGTAGTTGTTCTTGACAAAGCCCTTGCCATATGGAATACCTGATTCTTGACTGTAACCGATAGCCGCGTCAATGCCTGAATCAGGCACCCCCATCACCAGATCAGCCTCTACCGGGTATTGTCTGGCCAGAAGTCGGCCAGCCTCAAGTCTTGCCTCATGCACGCTTATTTTGTCGATTATGCTGTCCGATCGGGCAAAATAGATATATTCAAAGATGCATTTATGATTGAGGTTTTGACAACTGGTTCGCAAAGAACGCAAACCTTGCTTGTCTACAACCACAATTTCACCCGGCTCAACATCTCTTAAAAAATTCGCGCCAATCGCATCCAAAGCACATGACTCCGATGCAAAAACGATCGCATCGCCAAGCTTGCCGATGCATAGCGGCCGAAATCCAAGCGGGTCGCGAACGGCGATCAATTTGCCGCGGCTCATCACCAAAAGGCAATATGCGCCTTTCAGGTGCTGCATCGCTTTAGCGACCGCTTCTTCAACACTTGAACTGGCCGACCGGTAACGCGCAATCAAATAGGCGATAATTTCCGAATCGATTGTTGTTTGGAAAATGGCGCCCTGATCTTCCAATTCATTGCGCAATTCTTCGGTGTTGGCTAAATTCCCATTGTGGGACAAGGCCATCAGGCCTTTGCTATAACGGGTCAATAACGGTTGTGCATTTTCGCGAACGCTCTGGCCGGTCGTTGAATAACGAACATGTCCAATGGCAATCCGGCCGGGAAGTTCAGACAAGATTGCTTCATTAAATACGTCATTAACCAGTCCCATGTTTTTGTATAAACGAACTTCGCCATTCTGATTGGCCGCAATGCCGCAGCTTTCCTGTCCACGGTGCTGCAAAGCAAATAGCCCATAATAAGTCGCTGAAGCGGCATCCATTTCCTCAAAGGAATAAATGCCAAAAATACCACATTCTTCGTGTAACAAACTAGTGCCTCCTTTTGCCCTTCGGCAATAAGCGGGCCCGGCCAGGCGGGTTCCACCCTCTGTCCTTAACAAAAAAAGTATAGAGTTTATCTGACTTGCTGTCAATCATTTTACCGTTACAAGACAGTGTCAAGTTGTTCTCGGTCGCGCCTCAAAGAAAAAATCAACCTGTGTTTCAAATGGCAAGACCACCATTGGCAATCGCTTTGAATAACCTATATTCGGGGCTGGAGCGGTGGTCGGTATGCAGGATCCGGGAATTGTTGTAGATGTCGAACGATAGCTCCCTGCGCAGCTTTTTCGTCGCACGAATCGCCGGTTTGCGCCCTTTGCGCAGGTTCTGCGGGCCAATACAGCCGCCGTTCAGGACGTGCACCCTTAGCCTGCTGATCGTTTCGAGCCCCTTGTCCATCCAACCCAGCGGCCGACTGGACAATCGACTGGAAAGCACGTGGCTGACCAGTCCCTCAGCACAGCTCGGACCTGCCTCCTGCTTCGCCTCGTGCCAGATCCTGATTCCATCCCAATTAGCACGCAGATATCTCAGAAATGCCTCGCCAGCGACTCTTGTGCACCCATCGCTTTCCATGATTGCCTCCACCAGTTGTTCGATTTTTCCACGAGACCCGCCAGTCAGTTCATTCAGGACGTACTGCCGCAAATGTTCATTGTCTCCTACCACTGGACTCAGGTACTGCAGAAAATGATACCTGTCGAGGACAAAGCGGCTGTTTTGAATCCATTTGGTTCCGCTTCGGATCCAGCCGGCGCCGTCGCCGTGAATGTAGACTCGCAGGTCGGCACGGTCCCCGTAGCGCTCAGAAACAGCGTCAGACACCCGCAGCCAAAAATCGTCGATTGACTCTCCATAGCTCGTCAGCAAATGCCGCTGCGGCAGTTGCCAGCGCTTTTTTCCAATCTTGCGGGCCGGTTCATGGATTGCCACCAGCTTCACAATGGAATCGCGCCGACCATCCTGCATCGCCACGTGATCCTCGTCCGCCTGGATGTGGATCACCGGCACATCCAAACGCTCTTGAACCGGCGCTAGCGCACAATCTTTCACTTGCCGCGTCTTGTTCATGACCGTCTGCCGGCTCACCTGCCCGTCGCAGCAAACCTTCGCACTCTTCTGGTAGGAGTTGTCCACCGCCCCCTCACACAGCCTGGCTGCAAGTCCTGCCTCCACCCGCTCAAATGGTTCTAGTCCTACCAAATCGTCCAGCAGGTAACGCCTTTGCCCGATCTTCCGGTTGTTGTAGTAGCGACGGCTGAACTGCAACAAACCATGCCCTGTCAGGACTTGTCGTCCCACATTCCGCTGCTCCACCACCCAGCCTTTTCGAAGGCTTGGTTGCTCAAAAAGCACTTGGTCTGTCTCCATGAGCTTGTGTTCTAAAAGACGGCAGATAAATTCGTCTGCCAGTTGCTTGGTCTTTTCGAGTGCCGCGGTCAGTCCTTCTGTGATGTCAATTTCACCTGTTTCCCGGATGAACTTTTCTGTGATCTGTTGTATACTCTCCATTGAAGAAATCCTCTGCTGCTGGTTTTTTGTATGTTTTGGTCGACACACATTCTACCACATAGGGGATTTCTTCTTCTTTAAATGACCGAGAACTATTTTACACTAACCCGTTACAAAGCATATGGACCTCAAAAGCCAACATCCTTTCGAATGTCGGCTTGTGAGGGGTACATCAGATTGCGGCGGGAACCCAAGCTGATTTTGACCGAAGTCCAAATCAACAACAATCCTGACATGCTTGACCAATAATTGAATAATGCAATGATTAGTCCTGCATAAATTTCAGAAAATAAAAAAGCGCTCCGTGCGGAACGCCTTCGTTCATTATCTGAATGAGCATAGTATACCTGATTCTTCCGATTGTGTCAACCAGAGTCAAATGTGAATCACCCGGATTATTTATGCAACTAATAATTTTGATCTTGCATTTTTCAGGTTTCATAAGCTGTTTTCAAAATTTCTTCAATCTGCGCTTTGCTGACCGGCCCTTCATGAACTTTTTGCTGATCAATATAAAAGGTTGGCACATAGTAATAATCATACGACTTTGCACGGGCTCTTTGCTCCCCTTCATCAATCAACTCGATTTCAAGGTTTGAATAGGTTGGCGTATCCTCTAGTATCTCATTCAAATATTGAATGGCCTGCCGGCAAAATCCACAATATTTCAATTTAAATAACATTATTTTTTTCATATTTCACCTATGCTGATGTTGGAATTTGATTGCCGATCAGGTCAATAATGACAATTTCCGAACGGCTTCCCAGACGAATGGGAGGTCCCCAGGTGCCATAACCTGCGGAAATAATGCTTTGCAGCCTATTCAGGCGAAGATAGCTTCTGGTCTGCAGAAAATGGCGGCGGTTCAGCAAATTGAGCGGAAACAGCTGTCCGCGGTGCGTATGTCCAGCTACAGCTATATCCACGCCTGCCCGGTCCAGTTCATCAAGATCAACAGGCTGATGCTGCATCAAAATGACCAATTTGCTTTGATCCACTTGATTCAGCAGATGATATGGGGTTTGCCGATGCAAGCTGCCGGAAAACTCCATCTGACGCTCATTGCGCCCAGCAAGGACCAATTGGCCATCAATATCGGCAATCTCATCCAGTAAAACTTTTATACCGGCTCCACGATAAAAATTAACGATCTCCTGCTTGTCGGCATTAACCAACTCATGATTGCCCAGCACGGCAAATACGCCCAACGGTGCTTGTAAACTGGCCATTTGGGAAATAAAATCAGTTTTCATAATCAACTGAAGTGAATTGTCAATCAGGTCGCCTGCCAAAAGTATCAAATCCGGCTCCTGTGCCTGAACTTTGCTGCAAAGGATTTTTAAATTGGCCGTGCTGACCAGGCTGCCATAATGGATATCGGAAAGCAGGGCGATCCGCAAAGGCCGGGAGCGCGACACATCTTTGTCCACTTTCAGCAGATAGCCGGTAATCCGGGGTCTTCTTGCCAGCATTGTGCCAATCGTCAGCATGATGGCGATCGTTATCAGAATCAAATAGACCGCCGATCGCAAATTAGTTGGGAATCCGGAGGGCAATAATCGGGTCAGTTGTTGATGACTAACCCGGTTCAGGATTCTTATCACATCGAGCGCAACCATCAGTAAAACAGCATAAAGGAAAAAAGCGGTCCAGTAAAAACCAGCATAAGCAATGATCTGGGGGATTGGCCGAGCTTCCCGACCTTGATCCAAAAGGTAAGCCGCAACCGGCAAGACCAGGGTTATCGCCCCTAAAATCAAAATATACAGCGGCAAATAGATCTGCAAGCCAAAAGCCTGCCATCCCCTGAGCCCGAGATAAGCGGCCATCAGGCAATAAATCATGACGGCAACGGCATAATAGATCAATTGATTTCGGGCTTTGCGGTCAGAAAAAGCATTATCTTTTATCTGGCGGACATGGGTTTTGATCTTGACATTATCAGCAAACATTCAATGGGCCTCCGAGGCAATGGGACAAGCATAATAGTATAATTATAAAAGGGTGATGCCCGTCAAATATGATATAATTGTAAATTTATTGCAAATTATGAGATTTCGCGTTAAATATTACAAAATGTATTCATTTTGCCCATTATTTTTTCACGAACTTGTAACATTCACACAATATCACAACGATATAATAGAGTTAGAACTAAAGCATAGCCGGACAGTACCAGAAGTCAGTTGCCTGTGGTTGGCGCCCACACAAAATTCCCGCCCGTACACTTCTCATTCATTTATTTGTCATGATCAATGTGCAAACCATGAATAGCAATCGGCCATCCATATTCTATTATGGATTTATAATCGAAAGGAGTTCATGCGGCAGTTTTTTTGACAGATATTAACGATCAGAATAAAACAGAATATTTTGTTGGTTACTAATCTTATGTTACTAGAACATAAGCAAAAGCTGAGAAAAGTGTTACTGTTCCGGAAACCAGATTCTGATTTGACTGCTGAGTGTAACATGAACCGACCGAAGGAATACAATAGTTTTATAAGAATCACCCACGAGAGGATGACCCTGGCGGTCATCCTCTTCCCTTATTTATTGGTTTTCGATCACCGGATTCGTTCTTGAATTCTCTTTATGTTTTCTGAGAAAGCAAATACTGTTCTGGCGTCATTGTGATAAGGCTTAATGGCGGGCCGGCGGCCACCAGAATCTGATCAGCCACTTCGAGAATGTCTGCCGAATCGTGCGTAACCAGAATAACCAGACGGGTTCGTCCTGCATCACGGATCAACTCATAAATCAATTGTTTCAAATCAGCGTCCATGCCTTGAAAAGGCTCATCCAAAAGAAGTATTTTGCTGTCAAAAGCCAATGCCCTGGCCAAAGCAATCCGCCTTTTCATACCGCCGCTTAAAGCTGCAGGATAATAATCGGCCCATTCTTCCAGTTGCATTTTTTGCAGCCAGCTCGCTGCTGCTTGACGTTCCGGTAAAACCAAGGCAATATTTTCAAGGGCCGAAAGCCAGGGCAGCAGTCGGTCTTCTTGAAAAACCATGCTGATTGACCGGTCAGGCATTCCGGCAATTTCGCCGGAATCAGCCTGGATCAATCCGGCTAATAAGCGAAGCATCGTTGTCTTGCCACAGCCTGAAGGTCCTGAGAGACCGATTATGCCACGCTCCGGCAAAACCAGAGAAATATCTTCAAGTATAATTTTCCCGTCATATTCTTTGTGCAGATGTTCGATTTGGATGCTCATGACCGCCCTCCTTCAACATTCGGACGATTCTGTCGCAAATCCTGCCTGCCGAGCCCGACAACCGTACCCAGCCGGCCATGCCGCTGGAAATAGCTTTCAGCCCATCTTAATAAAAACAACAGGATTTTTTCCAAAAGCAGGCTCAGAATAATGATAATGACCGTATATGCCAGCAAGTCGGCCGTTTCCAAATATATTTTCGCCTCGTAAAGCTTGCCGCCCAAAGAATAACCTGGCGTACTTAAAACTTCGGCCGCAACACCGGCTTTCCAGCCAAGCCCCAAGCCAGTCGAGGCCGCGGCAACAAAAAATGGCGATATGCTAGGCAAATAAATCAAGCGGATAATCTGACCGCGGGATAACCGGAAAACAGAAGCCATTTCTAGAAGCTGCTGATCTGTTTTCAGAATGCCTTCGGTAACATTGGCCCAAATAATTGGCAAGACCATTAAGAAAACGATAAAGATTACAACCCGGCTGCTAGTCATCCAGACCAGGGCAAGAATGATAAAGGAAGAAACCGGTGTTGCCCGGATGGCGCTGATTGCCGGATAGAAAAAATCATGAAGCCAGCGGTAACGAACAGTCAGGATGGCAAGCAAAGTCCCGATTACAACGCCCAAACCAAATCCGGCTTCAATCCTCAGCAAAGACCATAGCGCCGACAGCCAAAAAGCTGGCCGGCCAAAAAGGCCATATAGGCTTTCAAGAACCTGCAGCGGGGATGCAAGCAGCAAGTCTTCGCCAATCAGCCAATACGCCGCCTGCCATAGCGTCATCCAGATCAGCAGAACCACGATCCAGTGCCAGTTATGATTATTTCGCTTCCCTTTCAACATCATGGCCCTCCGTTATCATTGATCAGGCTTTTCAGGGAATCCAGTAAAAAGCTTGATCTGGCAATTGGCCGCCAATTGATTTCGGATTGGCCGCGAATAGAATTTCAAAAAACGGCTCTATCTCGGTTTGCATCTTCTGCCCATCGATTAAAACAATATGGCAGTTGGGAATCGCTTTGGCAGCCAGGCCGGCATCCGCCATGATCTGAAAATAAGCGATAGCCTCACCCGCCAGCAGCCGGCTGCTCATTGACATAATCAACGGATTGCTGGTACTCTGCAAGGAAGCTTTTGATCGCATCGGGATGTGCTTTGGCAAATTGATCCGTCACAACCAGACAGCCCATGCTGAGTTCACTGGACTTCGCTGCCGAGGTCTGTGCTTTTTTCCATTCCGCAGTCAGATCCAGGGCAATGCGGAATTTCGGATTTTTACTTAAAACCGTTGTAACAAAAGGTTCAGGAAGCATGACCAGGTTGGCTTTGCCGACCGCGGCCAGCGTCGCTAATTCTGCATGTTCCGCTTTATAGGTGATTTTTGCCGGTGTGGATAAATTGCTTTTCAACAATAGGTCATTCAGGACATACTCCGGAACCGAGCCTTGGCCGGTTGCCAAAATCTCCTTGCCAGCCAGGTCGGACATTGCCTGGATTGTATCACCTTCTTCAAGAATATAAAGAACACCAAGCGTGTTGATCGCCAACAGGTGAATCTGCTTATTGGTTTTCTGGGTAAAGCGCTGCAGCCAAATTTGTCGGCAGCGCAGCGATATCGGCTTGGCCGCTGCTGATTTGCGCTACGATATCGTCTGGTGAGCCATAAAGGCTAAAAGCATAGTCGTTTTGGGCCGACGCCTTTTCCTGGTCTGCCATCAGCTTGACCAGCCCTATCCCTGTCGGACCTTTCAGTGCGGCAATTCTAATAGCAACGGGTTCGGCAGTCTGAGTCGTTGCCGAAGAGGTCGAAGTCGTTGTTGACGTTATCAGGGTTGACGTGGTGGTGGTGGTGCCGCAAGACGTCAAAGCAATTGCAAGCGTCAGCAGGAAAATCATCAGGAAAGAGAATTGAAATTTACTGTTCATAGGACTATCCCTTCTTTCATATCATTCTATTTTACCTTATTGCAAAAGCAGGTAGTCTGTCAAATACCCATGTTACAATAATAAAATATCTCCGGATGCCCGTTCAGGTGCTCCGGAGATATTCATCACATTGAAAATTTTATTAATCTAAAGGTATCGGCAATCCTTGATGTCTATTTGGATGAATCCGAATGCCTGATGCGGAAGCGGATCAACGCTGCCCCGCCAGCCAATACCAGCAAGGTCAGGCCAAAGGCTATTGGCTGCCAGGGTGCCTGTTCTCCGGTTTGAGGCAGATCCTGCTGGATTGTGGTGGCAGCAGGCGTTGTTGTTGCAGCAGTCGTGGTCTCCGCCGGCGCCGCCAGAGCTTCGATGGTCGTTGAGTTGTGGGCGCCCTGAATACCGGGGATTGTGACTGAAAGGTGATAGATGCCAATATTCAGGTTGCCCGGCAAGGTCAGGTTGATCTCTGCCTGCCCGGGATTGGTGGCCATGACATGAATGCCGCCTTCATCTGAATCCGATGGAACTGTCGAACCCCAGTTCGTTATTGATTTGTCCGCAGGAATGTTCACGGTTGACGCAATGCCGGAAAAACCAGGAAAACGGTTCAGGTTGCCCGGCAGTACAGGCGCAGTGACCAGTCCGGTGCCAAAAATATTGGGAACAAGCGGATTTTTGTCAGCATCCAGCAAGGTGACGGTCACTTCAGTCCCAACGGCGATGTTGTTGGTATTGACGATGACGTTCAGGGAGGTGTCATTGACGTAGATTTCAGTTTCACCCGGTACAACGCTGATTATCGATGGAATGGTATCATCGACGATGGTCCGGGTCCCGCCTTCGGCTGTGGTCAGCGGATCATCGGATTTAGTCGCGATCAGAGCAATCAAATCGTCATCGCCGGTAATCGATGCGACCGGTGTAGTGACTGTGACATGTACGACTTTTGTGCCGCCATCGCCTGCAATCTCGACTGAATTGCCTTCCTGAACCGATACGTTCCAGCCATTTTCCGAAATTGCGGACAAATTGAAAGTTGCAGCCGCATCCGTGAAATTCTGGACAATGAATTCATAATTAGCCTGTCCGCCAGGTGCGACAGTTTGTTCAGCCGGAGCCAGGATCTGAACCATACTGGGTTCGGTGATCTGCTCAAAGGAAGTGATTGTCCAGCTTTCTGCCGCAGCCAGACTGCTTTTGTCCCATTCCAGCTGATAGCCGGCATCCACATAGTTAACATCGGCGGTATCCGGCAGAGCGCCGTTGGCCGCATAATTATAGCCGGTACTGTATCGACCGGCAAAGAAATGGTCAGCCGGAGTGGCGTTGCTTCCATAAAATCCCATCAGGCCAAAGTCGGTGACATTTTCATTTTTAACATAGACCATCCGGGTTTGTGAGTTCCAATAAGACCTGGCAGAATCATTGCCGCCAAAATAGGTATCCCCGCCATGGAATAATTTTATATTGCTGAAAGCGTGGTCGCTGAGATTGGTTATTTCAAATTTCTTTTCAAAATAGAGATTACCAGGAATATACGTGATGGTCTGCTTGAATTGAAGCGCTCCGGAATAAAGCGGCCAGGTTGTCGTCACCGAATTGCCGGCTTTGACTTGAGTGCCGTTGCCGACGTCATACTTGGTAACGCCCGGCGCGGCCGGAGCATAACGATAATATTCTGTACTAAATTGGTTGGCGGCACTTCCGTCCGTTATAAATAAATTACTGCCCCAAGCCGTTCCACCAAAGTATTGGTTGATATAGCCATAGGTGCTTGACCCTTCACTGACAGGCTGCCAGAAGTAAAGCCCCAGGCTTCCATTATTGTAAACATCGACTCTCAGCGGATCTGTCGCGCCTGATCCTCCCAGCGAATCGGTGGACGTGGGAGAAACCGCATGAACTGAGCACGTTAGTCCCAAAAGCATGGTCATAATAATCGTCAGAGTCATCAGAAGCAATAACCGGTGTTTGAATTTTTCCATGAAAATACCCCCACAAATAAAATAATTCTGAAAATTAGCATCTTGTCTTTCAGAAAATGATAGATAAATAAGTATGATATTAATATTCAATTATAATATAACTTTTTTTGTTTGGAAACATAAAACATGAATATATTCATGACAATTCCTGACAAACTTGTGACAAATTCTATTCCGGGATCTTCATCAGCCATTAATTTGCCCGCCAATCCGCCAACTTTATTATGTTTTATAAGTTTTTGGTTATTGCGTGAAGATGACGGCTATGCTACTATTAAATAGAAAACAAGCATTGACTTAATAGAATATTCGCCATGTCAATTAATTGGCTAACAAGCTGAGTACAACACAATGTCAGCAAGGAGGACAACAAATGATTCGGAACGAATTCTATTATAGTGAAGATCTGATTCCCGATGATTTGGCAAACCCCGAGACCGCAGAGCGAATGAATCGGCTTTATGATGATATCGCCGATTATTTGGCTGTTAAAGACCAGATCAAGACCGGCTTTGATTTATTGCAGCAAAATCTTGATCATAAAGAAAAAATCCTGGCCGTCCTTGGCGCCAGTGAAGCCGAATGGCAAGATTATGGCTGGCAGCTGAAAAAGCGATTCATGTCGGCAGAATCACTTCGCCAGGTTCTCGATCTTAATGAAGCTGAAGTGGCCCAAATCAGTGAAGTCGGCAAGCAGTACAGATTTGCGGTTTCACCTTATTACCTGTCGCTGATCGATCCGAACAATCCAAATTGCCCAATTCGCCGTCAAGCCATTCCCGATCTGGCCGAACTCGATCCCAGCGGCGTTCTGGATCCCATGAACGAGGCAGGCTGCAGTCCGACCGATGGCATAACCAGGCGCTATCCTGACCGCCTGATCATCAAAGTGACCAACCAGTGCGGCATGTATTGCCGGTTTTGCCAGCGCCGCCGCTTGATCGGCGAAAAGGACTGCCATACAACTCAATCTGTCCTTGATCATGCCCTTGAATATATCCGCGAACATACGGAAATCCGAGATGTCCTTCTAACCGGCGGCGATGCCCTGATGCTCAGTGATTCCCATTTGGACAGTCTGCTGACTTCTTTACGGCAAATTTCGCATGTCGAGATCATCCGGATCGGAACAAGAACGCCAGTCACTTTGCCGCAGCGCATCACCCCTGAACTGGTCGCGATGCTGCACAAGCACCATCCGCTCTATATCAATACCCATTTCAATTCGCCGGCCGAAATCACGCCGGATTCCATGAGAGCATGCAGTCTTTTGGCTGATGCCGGCATGCCTGTCGGCAATCAAATGGTGCTGCTGAAAGGTGTTAACAATGACCGCTTTATTGTCCGAAAACTTAATCAGCAGCTTTTGCGGCTCAGAGTCAAGCCCTATTATATCTTCCACCCCAAGCAAGTCCGCGGGACTTCCCATTTCTGGGCAAATCTGGAAGAAGGTCTGGAAATCATGGAATCCCTTCGAGGTTATACTTCAGGAATGGCCGTACCCACTTACATCGTCAACGGCACAGGCGGTCTGGGAAAAACACCGCTCATTCCCAATTACCTCCTTTATATCGGCAAAGAAAAAGCTGTATTCCGCAACTGGGAAGGATTAACTTTTGAAATAGTCAACCATCAGGAATGAAAGCAGTCATTATTGCAAAGCCTGCACCAGAATTTGCAGATTATTTTCCATCACTAACGCATAGGTATCCTTGTCTGCCTTGCCGGTAACAATCGGATCAAGCGTATACACCGTCGCGCCAGTCTCTCTGGCAATCGTTTCAGCGACCTTGACCGGATATTGCGGCTCGGCGAACAATGCTTTGATTTGTTCATTTAAGACCAGTTCGATTGTCTTTGCCAGCTCAGCAGCAGTCGGTTCACTGCCGGGTTCCCGTTCGATGACAGCAGCAATTTCAAGGCCGTATTCTGCAGCCAGATATGGAAAGGCTTCATGAAAGGTGATCATCCGCCGGCCGGCAAGAGGTGCCAATTCTGTCCGATAGCGTTCCTCCACTTTTTCGAGCTTGGCTACATAGGTACGCTCATTGGCCGCATAAGCTGCCGCGTGTGCCGGATCTGCCGATTGCAGGCCCTGGCTGATGTTCTCAACCTGACGGATGGCATTTTTGACGGACAACCATACATGGGGATTGCTCGTCTTGTTAACATCGGTCAATAAGGCAATTCCCCGACTTGCCTCGATAATCGTGAGATCGTCTTCCTGATCGGCCAAATCAGCCATAAATCCTTCCATGCCCGCACCGTTGATAATAAAAAGATCCGCTGATTCCAATTTGATCAGATCACCCGGCAAGAGCCTGTAGTCATGAAGGCAGCCGGTATCCGGCGCAGCCATATTGGTTAAGCTGACGTCAGGTATGCCATCAATCAAATTAGCCGTAAAAATATACATGGGCAAAAACGACGTGACAACCTGCAAGGGTTTCGCTTGCTGATTTTGTGAAGTCGTTTTCTGCTCATTATTAAGCCTGCACCCGCAAGCAGATATTAAAACGCTTGCCAGCAGGATGCCCACGATCATATCCGTTTTTGACAATTTGAAGAACCGGCAAATTCTTAAAGACATCCTGATGCACTCCTGAATCAATGGCTCGCATTAATGCAAGTCGCTTGCATTATTTTAGACAATTAAGATTGACTTGTCAAATAAGCTGCTGTAACTGATAATAAGGTTCAAGCAAACCTCAAGAAGGGGCAAAAGGAAGCGATACTTTTGGATGCAAAGAATTTTCGTCAAACCAGGCAAAAAACGTTGATCCTGGAAGCAATCAAGCAGGAATCTTCGCCCCAATCGGCTGAACAGATTCTCGCTTTTGCCCGCAAAAGCTTGCCGAGCATGGCTTTGACCACGGTCTACCGCAATCTGGAGCAGCTGGCAGGATTAAAGGCCATCAGCAAAATGATCTATCCTGATGGTATCACCCGCTATCAAATGACATCCACCCTGCACCACCATCAACTGGTCTGTCTTGGTTGCGCCAAAGCTGTCGATATCAGCCAATGTCCGTTGGAATGCCTGGCATCGCAAATTGAAACCGATACCGGCTATTCGATCGTTTCTCACCAATTGGCGCTATATGGATATTGTTCGGATTGTCAGCAAAAAAAGCCACGGATCAATTGAACCGTGGCTTTAAAAATTATATGAAATTTGGGGGACACGTCAGCTAAATGCAGCGATGACTGGCAAGTCAGCCAGTTTGAGAAAAATCAGGACTGCCGCGGATTGCCGCAGTTCATGCAGAAATTACCGGTATTTTCGCGGCCGCAGGAACACAGCCAGGAACCAGGTGCTGTTGCCGGAGCGGCAGCAGTCTCTGGAACTGCGACAGGGGCTGCCGGCGGAGGCGGAACCGGCTGCTGATATACAGGAGCTGCCGGCGGGACTGGCTGTTGATAAACCGGGGCTGTTGGAGCGGCATATTGCGGGGCTGGAACCGGGGCTGGTTTAGGTGCCGCCATCCCCATGGCATAATTTGCCAGGTCGCCGACAATCGGCAGACCGGCATCCTGATTTTTCATTAGTTTAAAGATAGCAAGTATGGTCAGCAGCAGGAAAATCACATAAAGAATTAAATCAATCGCATTGCCGATATTGTTAAAGACACTCATCACTCTAATCGCATCAAACCAGCCGAAAAATCCATTAATCAGGTTGAATGCCCAATTGAGGACCGTTCCAGCTATTCTATAGGCCATCAGCAGAAAAAGAGCCTGTAAGGATTGCCTTGTAAGCCAGCGGTCCTTCTCGATCAGCACGGCATACGCCACAACCAGAAGCAGGGCAACTTCCAGGCTAAAGAAACCTAGGATAAAGGCGACAATGGCAATTGCCGCAAGATTGAGGCCATAATTTCCTTTGATCATTTTCGTTCCTCCAATTCTAAATTAAAAAGCATCGTCCCGATGTGTTTGAAATCGGGAAACAGGCTTATTATCTTGTTAATAAACCTGTTTCAAGACTATCATATGCATAAATCGAAATCAAACTAATATCATAAAAATCCGGTCTTTTTTGATTTTCATCAAAGCGGGGCCCGTGACCGGCAGAGCAAGCGGTCTAACTGGCCTGGCTTACGATGTCAACAAAATATCGATGAAACGAAGCGTCTTGGGTCAGTTCCGGATGAAAAGCCGTACCCAGCATTCGCCCTTGCCTGGCTGCAACAATGTGTCCGTTACATTTGGCAAGAACCGTAGCTGAATCATGAACCGCTTCGATCCATGGAGCCCGGATAAAAACCAGTTCTACAGGATTGCAGCTCACTGGCGGCAGGGTAACCATGCGGCTAAAACTGTCCAGCTGCCGGCCATAGGCATTGCGCCGGACTGTAACATCCATGACGCCCAGATGGGCTTGCTCATTAATCACATTTTTTGCCAGCAGTATTAATCCGGCACAGGTTCCCCAAACCGGCAAACCGCCTTTGATCCGGTCGCGCAATTCATGGAAAAGGTCAAAATCCCTTAGCAGCTTTGCTTGCGTCGTACTTTCGCCGCCTGGCAGAATGATGCCGTCCACCCGTTTGATGTCCGAAAGTGTTTTTACCGGGATCGCCCTGACTTCTTGCAGGTTGGAAAGCATCTTAAGGTGCTCTTCAACCGAACCTTGCAAAGCCAGCACGCCAATCCTTATCAAATTACCACCCCCGAACGGCCAGGCGTTCCTGTTCAGGCATGTTTTGCACATCCAGCCCACGGATCGGCTCTCCGATATCTGTACTGACTTCGGCCAGCACCACAGGGTCCTGATAGTAAGTAACCGCTTTGACAATCGCGCGGGCCCTTTTTTCCGGGTCGGAAGATTTGAAAATGCCGGAGCCGACAAAAACGCCTTCGCTGCCCAACTGCATCATCAGCGCCGCATCAGCCGGCGTAGCAATTCCACCCGCTGCAAAATTGACAACTGGCAGCCGGCCTTGTTCGGCCGTCTGGACAACCAATTCAAAGGGCGCCCCGCTTTCTTTGGCAAAACACATCAACTCCTCGCGCGGCAGCTGGGAAAGGCGCCTGATATCAGCCATCATCGAACGCATATGCCGGACAGCTTCCACAACATTGCCGGTTCCAGCTTCGCCTTTAGTCCGGATCATCGCTGCGCCTTCCGCGATCCGTCGCAGCGCTTCGCCAATATTTCTGGCGCCGCAGACAAATGGAGTCGAAAAAGCCTGCTTGTCGATATGATATTGATCGTCTGCAGGAGTAAGCACTTCACTTTCATCAATGAAATCAATCGCTAATGCTTCGAGAATTTGCGCTTCAGCGATATGGCCGATCCGCACTTTCGCCATGACCGGGATCGTCACGGCTTTTTGAATTTCCTTGATCATCTTCGGGTCGCTCATCCGGGCTACCCCGCCCTGCTTCCTGATGTCAGACGGCACGCGCTCCAAAGCCATAACCGCAACGGCGCCGGCAGCCTGGGCGATTATCGCTTCCTCGGGATTGGTCACGTCCATAATAACGCCGCCTTTAAGCATTTGAGCGAGATTTTTATTCAGTTCATATCTTGATTGTGCCATAAAAACATTCCTTTCGTCTGCAGCGGCTTTTCAGATCCGCTTGACAGATCAAATCAAATTTGTGATGATTATACCGATCATCTGGACTGATATGAATGATCAGTTTATATATTTTTTATGAGGTCAGTTATTGATGGAACAAAATTCGCTCTCAAATATGACTTTTACTTTTTCCACCCATAGCAATTTGCCGCTATACCGCCAGCTGTATGACTACATCAAAAATGAAATCCGCAGCGGCCAATTCACGGCCGGCCAAAAATTGCCATCCAAACGCAAATTGGCCATTCATCTTGGCATCAGTCTAAATACCGTGGAAACGGCTTATGAACAGTTATCTGCTGAAGGATACATCCGCTCGGTTCCCCAAAGCGGCTCCTATGTCTGCAAATTGGAGAATTTCATGCATCTGCCATCAATCCCCGAGCGTTCAAACCATTCCATGCCGATCCCCAAACAGGATTTGACAACACAATATCAATACGACCTGTCAACAAACCAGGTCGATACATCTTATTTCCCGTATAAAACCTGGTCTAGAATCATCCGTGAAATCATGCAGGAGAAAAAGCAGGATCTGCTGCGTTTAACCCCGCCGCAAGGCGACTATCAGCTTCGAAAAAGTCTTGCCAGCTATCTTCATGCTTTTCGCGGCGTTAATTGCAGCCCGGATCAAGTTATTGTCGGGGCTGGAATTGAATACCTGATCAGCCTGGTTATTCAGCTTCTTGGGCGCGACAGGGTATTTGCCGTAGAAAATCCCGGCTATCAGAAAACAAGCCAGGTCCTGCGCAGCAATGGCGTTGTTGTCAAACCGGTAAATCTGGATCGTGATGGAATCAACATTTGCCGATTGGAAGAATCCCAGGCAGACCATGTTTACGTCACGCCCTCGCATCAATTTCCGTTAGGCATCATCATGCCGATAAGCCGGCGCATGCAGCTGCTGAACTGGGCCGCGAAAGACGGCCGGCGATATATCCTTGAAGATGACTACGATAGCGAATTCCGCTTTGTCGGCCGTCCGATCCCTGCCCTGCAAGGCTTGGACAGGCATGAACAGGTCATTTATCTGGGTACGTTTTCCAAAAGCCTGGCGCCATCGATCCGGATCAGCTATATGGTTCTGCCGCCAAAGCTTGCCGCTATCTATCAAAAGAATTTTAGTTTTAATTCATCGACCGTTTCCAGGTTTGAGCAGGAGGTCCTGCATCGCTTCATCCAGGACGGGCATTTTGAAAAACACCTTAACCGCATGCGCATTGTCTATCGCGACCGCAAAGACGCCCTGGAAAAAGTGATTGCGCTTTCACCCCACAGGCAACAGATGCGGATTATCGGTGAAAATGCCGGGCTTCATTTATTGCTGCAAATAAATAATGGCATGCCGGAAGAAGAACTTATCCGTCGAGCACAAGATCGTAAAATAAACCTGTCAGGCTTATCGGCATACGCCATCAGAAATGACCGGAATGAAAACGGCACAGGCCATCAATCGGCCAGCACCATTTTAATTGGCTATTCCAATCATGAGCCGCAGGAAATTGCCAAGATCATGTCTATTTTATTAGATGCCTGGTTTGAAGAAGATCATCAATCCTGACCTGTCCTTTTAGAAGCTATTCAAGGTTTTTCTTGGTTGATCGATTTTCGAAGGCAACAGTCTCCTCTGCCTGGATCGGATCATATTTGACTTCGGCTTCCCTTTTCGTATTAATCATAATGCTTTCCACTTTGGCCTGGGCGGAGGATTCATTCTCGCCAATCAAGGCCAGTTTTTTTGAAGAAAGATGCTGAGAATCCAGCCCGGCAACCTGAATATAAAACAGCAGGCCGGAGATCACAAGCAGAACCAGGGCAAAGATGCTGGCTTTGCTGTAGAGGAAATGCTTTGGCGGCGTTATTTGCTTTTGGGTGCAGTGTTGTTCCTGATCGCCCATCCAAACTACCCCTTCAAAAATAACCAAAATAAATCTTTATATAATCATATCACTAAATAATTAATTGATCAACTAAGACTTTAATATTTCTTTATTCGAGCATCCTCATCCGCTAAAACCGTCCTTGACAATCCAAGCACCATCAGGTAAAAAGGCGTGGTGTAAAACATCGTATTGCCAAACAATGCTGAAATGAAATAAGTGGCTATGGCGCAGAATAAGCCAATAGCAGCAAGGGACAGCTGTTTATAGCGGCGAAGATAGGCAGTGGCCTGAACAGCCAACGCCGATAAATAAAAAAGCAAAGCAGGTATGCCCAGGCTGGCCGCAAATTGGATCAGTTCATTATGGGGGCGGTCCAAAGTAATGCCGACGGCAGCATATCGGGCCCCCAGATTTTCCGGGCCATAGCCGAAGAGCGGTTTTTCCAAAATAAACCGCACTCCGTTTTTCCAAAGCTCCCAGCGTCCAGAGCCGGCCCAAACAGCCATTTCAGTATTATTAATAATTGACTCAGCATCATTAATGAGTTGAATCGTATCATTTGTTATAGAATGTAAAACTAAATTCATCAGATAGGAAACCGCTATAAACATTATGACAGCAAGCCAAAGCCGCAATTTAACGTTTTTATCCTGCCTGTGTACCATCACGATAAGCATTATCAATCCCATGGCGGCAGCAAGGTAAGGGCCTAATGAATTACTTTGCACCAAAGCAGCGGCAATGACTGAAAAGCCCAACAACTCACCGGCAAGCCAAAGCCGCCCCCGCTGTTCAATCATATAAAGCAGCAAAGAGCACATCAGAGCCAGGCATAAATAATAGCCAAAATGGTTTTGATTGTAGAAGATGGAAGAATTCTCCGTGATATTGAAAAAATGATAGAACGATTCAACCCGAATCAGCACCAAAAGCGAAAGCAGCATAGCCGCCGCAGAAAAGCATGCAAGAATATTGCGCACATGGCGGTTCCCTCTGATGAGATAGGCGCACCCAAAAATACCGCAATAAAGGAAATAGGTCTGCAATCCGTCATAGCGGTAAGATGTGCCAAAAAAAGACAACGGCCGATTATCGGATGCCATCCAGGATAAAATGCTCCAAACCATCATCAGGAATAGAAAACCTGGAAATAGATGGGATAAAAGATATGGTCTTAAGCCGCTTCCATCCAGGAAGGACTGCCTGATCCCTTTAATTAAAGCGAACAGGCTTAAAAAGCAGCCGATTATCCCGATTAATTGCAGGAAAATATACCAAACGCCGTTTAGTGCGGTTTGATTGTTCAGTTCTATCAGCAGTTCACCCGGTACTTCGAGAAAAATACTGCGGACTAAGACAACCGCCGGCACAAAGCACCAGACCAGCAACAAAAAACAGGCTGTTTTTTGAATCCCTTGCAAGGGAATATAGTCGACCAGCTCGCTTACTTTTTTCATGCGACCCAAATCGTCAAGCACTTTTTGAAATTTGCTCATTGCATTAATACCAGCTTAAAACAGATTAGTCTTTGAACATCATGGTTTGCAAAGCTTCAACATTCTTGGCGAAATCAAATTTGATCATCTGGGCTTTATTGACGATAATCGTTTTGTGTGTTCCGGCAATCGGCAGCATGAGCTGGGAGATTGGATAGTCCTTATAATCCAGGCTTTTAATCGCTAATGACAGCATTTCGGTTCCGTTCAAATTGGTCTTGATCAGCGGCAGCAATTTCCGGGCGGTTTTATCCAATTCAATCGGATTTAATTTCATCATTTTACCGATCAAGGCTTGAATGACTTTTCGCTGACGACTGGTTCGCTGGTAGTCTGAATCGATGTGGCGGATGCGAGAATAAGCCAGAGCCAGACTGCCGTTCAACCGGTTCGAACCAGCCTGCAAAGCCGTTCCAAGCTCGGCATTGAGCGTTTCTGCCTCTTTGCTTGTGAGACTCATGTCAACGCCTCCGACGATGTCTATGGCCGAAGTAAATCCGCTAAAATTGATAATGACATAATCGTCAATTTTAACCCGGAAATTATCCTCGATAGTCTTCAGCAATAATTTGGGGCCGCCAAATGAAAAAGAATGGTTCAGCATGGAAAATCCATGTTCAGGAATACTGACATATAATTGCCGCTGCAAAGAAATCAGGTGCATTTTTTGGGTTTCTTTATTGATTGATAAAATGATCATCGCATCGGAACGGCCATTGACCTCATTCCCCCGATTGTCGGTGCCAATCAAAAGGATATTGTAGACATTCGGATCCGACATCACTGAAATATTGGCGGATGTATCAACCTGCTCTTGCTCAGCCTCCGAAGCATCCGGCGTGTCATCCGGCTGATCGACCGTTTCCTCGGGCTCGACCAGATCAGATGCCTGCAAAGACGGATTGCCGGTCACCTCTTCATGGTCGATCAGATTCATCAGGCTGTTCAGATACAAGGCTCCGAATATCCCAACAACCAATATTAACGACAGAAAAACACCTAAAACAATCAAGGCTATTTTCCGATTGGAACGTTTGGCAGCCGGCAGTTCATATTGGGTCCCGTATCTTGCCGCAACCGGGTCATGCTTAACCTTTTTCATGATCACGCCCCGCAATTATTCATCTTGTTGGGATTGCTTGCGCCAAATAACATCATTGACAATCTTGGTATAGCTTTGAATAATTTTGACAACTTTGGTCGAGACACAATCGTCAACATAATCCGGTGCCATGCCAGCCGGAGCCATGTCGAGCTTCATGGCCCGGCTTAGTTCAACAGCCTGGACAATGTCTTCTTCCCTAATGCCGCCAATGACCACGGTACCTTTATCAAGAACTTCCGGCCGTTCAGTGCTGGTGCGGATCAGGACCCCCGGAAATCCCAGCATGGCTGATTCTTCGGACAATGTGCCGCTATCGGAGAGGACGCAAAAGGCATTCATCTGCAAATGATTATAGGCAAAAAATCCAAAAGGCCGCAGCTGCCGGATCAACGGATGAAATTGAAAGCCCCGCTCCTCGATTTTTTTCCAACTGCGGGGATGCGTCGAGTAGATAACCGGGAGCTGATATTTTTCAGCAATCTGATTTAAAGCATTCATTAAAGAAAAGAAATGTCCTTCATGATCGATATTTTCTTCGCGATGAGCCGAGACCAGAAAATACCGGTCTGATTCCAGCTGAAGCTCCGCTAAAACCTTGCTGTTCCTGATATTGTCCAGGTGCTGGTTTAAAACTTCCCGCATCGGCGACCCGGTAACGTAGACATGCTCTTTTCTGATCCCTTCGGAAAGCAGATAGCGGCGGCTGTGCTCGGTATAGGGCAAGTTGATGTCGCTGATGTGGTCAACAATCTTGCGGTTGATTTCTTCAGGGACATTCTGATCAAAACAGCGGTTGCCCGCTTCCATGTGAAAGATCGGAATTTTCAGGCGTTTGGCCGGTATCGCGGCCAAAGCCGAATTGGTGTCGCCTAAAAGCAAGATTGCATCCGGTTTTTCGGCAAGCAGAACCGCATAGGACTTGGCAATGATATTCCCCATCGTCTCGCCGAGGTCTTTGCCGGCAGCGTCCAGATAATGGTCAGGCGCACGCAGCCCAAGTTCTTCAAAAAACACCTGGTTCAACGTATAATCCCAGTTTTGACCGGTATGGACCAGGATATGCTCGAAATAGCGGTCGCAAGCCTTGATGCAGGCTGAAAGCCGGATAATCTCCGGACGGGTGCCCAGAATAGTCATGACTTTAAGTTTGGTCATCTTGATTAAACCTCCAGAAAGAAAGTGTCTGGTTTTGCGGGATCAAAGGCTTCATTAGCCCACATGATCGTCACCAGGTCCGATTCCCCAAGATTTTCGATATTGTGCGTATATCCTGTCGGGATATCGACGACTTCCAAAGAGTCGCCGCTAACCCGATATTCTATGACATCGGAGCTGTCAATCCGGCGAAACCGGATGATCCCCTGCCCGCTCACGACCAGAAATTTCTCATTCTTGCTATGGTGCCAGTGATTGCCCTTGACGATTCCCGGCTTGGAAATGTTGACGGAAATCTGGCCTCGCTCATGGGTTCTGATAAATTCGGTAAAGGATCCCCGCTGGTCAACATTCATCTTTAGCGGATAACTGAATTGGTCGACCGGCAGGTAACTTAAATAGGTGCTGTACAGTTTTTTGGTAAACGGTTCCGACATATCGGGGATCGCCCGGTCAATCCGGCTGTTTTTAAAAGAATGGAGCCGGTCGGCAATTTCACCCAGAGTAACCGTATGCACGACCGGGACTTCAAAGAAATCGCCAACCCGATTAGCCTGTCCAGCGAAAGCCTTGAGCAATTCCGAAACGACATCATCAATATAGACCAGATTCATGACCACAGAAGGATCATTAACCGTAATCGGCAAATCGTTCGCAATATTATGGCAAAAAGTCGCGACCGCGCTGTTGTAATTCGGCCGGCACCATTTGCCGAATACATTCGGAAAACGATAGACAAAAACACTCGCTCCGCTTTTTTGGCCATAGCTAAAGACAGCCTCTTCGGCCTGACGCTTGCTTTGCCCATAAGGATTGTCCAGATCTGCCTGGATCGAGGATGAGACCATCAGCGGCACAGCCCGGCCGGTTTTGAGCAACAAATCAATCAGCTGTTCCGTCAGGCCGACATTGCCGGTTGTGAATTCTTCAATTCTCCTGGGCCGGTTTACCCCAGCCAGGTGGAAAACGAAATCCGCAGACTGCACATCATGGCGAAGATCCTCAATCGAATTCGAAACGTCATACTGCAGAAGGTTCAGGTCAGGGAAAGCCTGACGCAAAGTCACCACAAGGTTTTTGCCAACAAAGCCATTCGCGCCAGTTATCAGGACTGTTTTCATCTTCACACTCCCTTTGCTCACCGGGCAACCAACTGCTGTTTGATATAATCCAGCTTCAGTAAAAGTCCTTTAATGCTTTCAACATCAAGACGAGTTGTATTATGGCTGTTATATTCCCATCCATAATTCGGCTCTTGCTCACCTTCAGTGAAATATTTGTTGTAGTTCAGATCGCGGGTATCAGCAGGAATGCGATAGTAATTGCCGCAATCTTCGGCAGGAACCATTTCCTCGCGAGTCAGCAAGGTCTCATAGAGCTTTTCACCATGGCGGGTCCCGATAACACGAACTTCATTATTGGCATTGAATAATTCTTTGACTGCCTGGGCAAGATCGGCAATCGTTGAAGCCGGGGCTTTTTGAACAAAAATGTCGCCAGGAACAGCATTTTCGAAAGCATAAAGGACCAGGTCGACCGCATCCTCCAAGGACATCAGGAAGCGGGTCATATTCGGATCGGTCACCGTCAAAGGATTCCCTGCATGGATCTGGTCAACAAACAAGGGGATAACCGAACCGCGCGAAGCCATGACGTTGCCGTACCGGGTGCCGCAGATAACCGTCTTGTCGCCGGACACGGCTCTGGCTTTGGCAATCATGACCTTTTCCATCATCGCTTTGGATATGCCCATGGCATTGATCGGATAGACAGCCTTGTCGGTCGACAGACAAATAACCTTCTTGACGCCATGAAAGACCGCCGAGTCCAAAACATTCTCCGTACCCATCACATTCGTTCTTACGGCTTCCATCGGAAAAAATTCGCATGATGGCACTTGCTTCAAGGCCGCGGCGTGAAAAACATAATCCACATTATGCATGGCAAAATCGATGCTCCGCCGATCGCGCACATCGCCAATATAAAACTTCACTTTATCATTGTTCAGCTGCTTGCGCATATCATCCTGCTTCTTCTCATCCCGTGAAAATATGCGGATTTCGTTGATATCGGTATCGAGGAAGCGGTTCAGAACAGCATTGCCAAATGAACCCGTTCCACCTGTAATCAATAATGTTTTATTTTTGAACATAAATTTCGCCTCCGCTATAGTCAAATATTTCTAATATAACTGATTATATTATTTTTACTTTTAAAATAATAATATTTTAAATTGAATTCTTTATATATTTATTATTGAGAATTTATAGATAATTTATTATTATACATATTATTCATATAATATGTATAAAGAATAATTATCAATCTCAATAGTTCCGCAATCAAAATCCCTATGCAAAACCCCATAAGCCCAAATTGTTTTAAAAATACTAGCGATAATACAATATAAACTGACATGTATAACCCATTTATATATATTTGCCATTTAACATTGCAGAATTTCAGCAATACTGAATTAATAATATTACTAATAAATGTAATTATTACGCTCAAGGTAGTAATGTAAATATATTTAAGAGCAGCTTGGACAAATTGAGGATATAATATTGTTAATAACGGTTTACTTAAAATTACAAGCAATAGATATCCCAGTGCACCAACAAAAAAAGAGGTTTTCAATAAAATGCTAAAATATTTATTACTAAATTTTTCCATATGTGCTATGTAGCTTAGCATCACACTTGTTATTGGCACAATAACTAATGCCACCGTCTTGCCAAGTATTGTTGCAGTATAATATACAGACACCATATTTCCACCTAATAAAGGGTATAAAATAAGTTTATCAATATATGTGCCAAGCGAAACTAGTATTCCTGAGCCAAGCAAAAACAAAGTCTGTGTTGTAGTTCTTTTAAACAAAGTAGTTTGCTTAAATGAATCTTTCAATATTTTTGTTTTTTTGATAATAAATAGAAAACTAAAAGCGAATCCACACAAATAAATAAATTGCCATAGTCCACTTATAAGGAATACAATTAATCCAATTATATATCCTAAAAACAAAAAAAGGCTTTCCAATAATATATATTTATAATTTAATTTAATCCTAAATTCTACACTTGCATATGACTTAAGCAATAAAAGCACAGATACTATTACTAATGTAGTATTCAAGAATATATTCAGGCCATGGCCATAAAAAACAAGACCAATTATCATGAAAATAGTATTTGCGCATACAAATAATGCTAATAAAATGTTGAAATCACCACTAATTTTCAACTCATCATATAATGTAAAATTAATTAACCTAGAATTATTTAAAACACTTCCCATAGTCGAAGCTGAAAGATTCACAAATGCAATTATCGTAATTAGTTGTCCATATGATTCGGCGTCTGTTTTTAGTGCGATACATGGTAAAATAATAAATTGTAGAGCAAAGACAGGTATAAAGGTAGCAAACATATTTAAAATCAAATCTGAAAAAATCTTTTTTTTCATAGATTTCTACCAACGATTTCAGTTTTATTATCAGTTTTATTAAATGTATCCTTAATTAAATACATTAATATTATAAGTAAAAATAATCCGCCTGTTAAAAATGAAGTCAATAAATCGCCATCATTTAGCACTATCATTGGATACACTAGAAGAGAAAAATATATACCAACATTATTTTCATTTGAAAAAGAATCAATTAGTAATAAAAACAAAATGAAAACTACCGACATTATAATCATACCCAATAATCCAGCATTATCATAAGCATATGCTAAATAACCAGCATTATTATTACTATTGGGATTATCTACTAAAAATCCAGATGGAACAGAATATGGGTATTTTATTCCGAATAATTTTCCAATTAATCCTTCTGAATAAAATAATTTTTCATTAATCAGGAAGAAATTGTAATGCATGAACTTAAGGATTGCAGGTATATAGATCAGTCTAACTGTGACTATTGCTAAAGGCCACATGTTTTTAAATCCTTCATAAATTATAACGCTTATACCAGCAGCTATCACTAAGAATTTTATAATAAACTCATCAAATTTAATTCTATTCCTCTCTGTAAATAATACAAGCAATATTAATCCAATCGACATAAACACTTCTTTGTGAGGATACATGAAATATAAAAATGTCTGTAAAAACATACCCGCAAAAAATATTTTATAATTCTTTTTAAAGTATGATAATACAATTATGAATGGATTAATTATTCTATATTGCCACGATATCAAGTAATTCATAATAGTACTTGATACATCAGTATTAGCTCGTATTTCGTATATTTCATTAAAGTTGAATGCATTAAAATATATTCCTTGTGTAATAAATAAATATAAATATGTTGCTATGCTTATACATATAATAATAACAGCAATAATTACATTCGCATTTTTAACTTCATTTACTTTTAGCTTATAATGAACTCTAATCAACATCAGTTGTATTGAGAAACATATAAATACCATAAAAATAAATTTTGTTGATAAATTTGCCAATGCATATAATGTTGACAATGGTATTATCATAATTATTAAATGTAATTGTAAAATTCTATATGATACTCTCAAATTTGATTTTGGCATAATTATTAATAGGATAATTATAATTAAATAAGATACAATTAATTTATAGATGTTTGGATCATAAACGAATCCTGAATTTATATAGAGTGGATGGATCCAATTAACATAAAGAAAATCCAAAATAATTCTATAAAGAATATATAAGAAATACGTCTTAATATTTTGTCTAGTTATTATCATTAATCTTATTCCTTTTCAATCTATCGTTAACCATACAATTTTCTTGCTAAGACTTCATAGTTCAACTTATATAATGCCATCTTATATGAATTTGTGCGCATTGTATTTAGAATTTCAGCATTTTCAAGAATATCATTAAACAATTTTGACATATCGTTTGAATTTTGTATATAAAATGCATTATTACCAAGTAAATATTTATGACTCGGATACGGATATACCGCTACTGGACTGCCACAGCATAGTGCGTTTTGCATTGTTGCTGATTGAGTACCAGGTTGTATATAAAGATCACATGAACATAAATAATCAATAAGTTCTTCACCTGTTTTCCATCCGATAAGTTTTATTCTATTATCAGACGATATAAGTTTTTCAGCATTTTCTCTTATATCTTCGCTTAATGAACCAATTAATATTAATCTCAATCTGTCATCAGGCACCTTAATGAATGCTTCTAGAACTTCTTCTGTACATTTTTGCTTATTCATCTTTCCAGAATGTACTAATAATATATTATCATTATTTATAGATAATTCATTGCGGATTTTAATTCGCCTTATTCTACGAGAATTTTCATTTATTATTATTCCGCCCAAAGGATAAAATTCCATCATATTATCTGGTACATTATACATGTCTTTAATAAAATCAAACGATTCGAAAGCAACGCAGAACACTTTATTGATGTATGGCAATGCTTTTTGAATTATTATTTTATAAAATATTTTATGCAATATATATTTTGATAATAAATTGGTTGCAGAATTATAATAATCCTCATGACTATCAACAAATAATTTAATTTCGGGATGTGATTTTTTATATCTAATTAACGTTAATAATTCATAAGTTTGTAATCCATGGTGAAATATCAGATCTGGCTGCAAATCTTCTAATATTGAATATAACCCTTTAACAGCTCGAATTTTTCCCGATACAAATTCGCCAAATATATTTATGTATTTTTTCCTAATTAATCTAATTCCATTGCTTAAAATTTTGTCTTCTTCTTTTGTTTTAACGATAACCCCATTTTCATATTTATAACAATCTGCAATGATAGTTACTTCATTTCCATCGTTTCTTAATTGATCTGATAATAAATTATCTTGATACGTCATACCTTCAGTAAAAATAGATGCCAAACTGATTGATACTATCTTCATAATTTCAACTCTCACAAATATTTTTTATATTGAATTAAGTTTTCATAATTCTTCATTAACATACAATTTGACATACTTTTTAAACATAATTGATTTTGAATAATTATCTTTTCCAAATGCTTCACATTCATTTTTCGATTTCATTACATTTTTATTATTGAAATAATATTCTATTTCTTGGCTTAGCGAATCGATATCACCATAATTAACAAATACTCCATATCCTTCAGGCGCAGTTTCCTTTGTCCCACCTTCATCAAAACCATAAACTGGCGTTCCACAGGATAGCGCTTCAATACAGGTTGTTGGAAAATTTTCTTTTTTGCTGCAAATTACAAATATATCAGCCATCGAATAATATTCTGCCAACTCAATTTGATTTGTTGTTCTGCCTAAAGCAATAACATTATCGCCATATTTTATGGATAAATCATTTACACCAATCAGGATAAATTTTACATTTTCGTTTTTGAATCTTTTGGCTAATTCCAGAACCCATTTGCCGCCTTTTCTTTCTTCCATAAGATTTGGCGCAACAGCGAGAATTACTTTCTCATTTGTTAAATGATGCTTGATTTTGAGCTGCTCATATTGTCTTGGATAAAAAACCTTTTGTGTATCAATTCCATTATTAATTACACGTATTTCTTTATTCTTGAGGAATGATTGTTTTACCCGATCAGCCAACCATTTCGATGGAGTAACTAATGTAAGGTTTTCATAATTTTCAAATAGATGCTTTTTTTCATTAAACATCTTTCGAGTGAAATCAAAATACAGGCTTGCGGGGTATTCTTTAATCCTCGGGCATTCTCCACATTCACTTTTCCACTTTTCGCAATCGTATGCATAGCCGCATTTTCCAGTATACATAAACTCGCAATGGAATGTCCAAACCGTTTTAATATGATGTGCTTTTAAATATTTAACAACAGGAGCTATATTAACAAAATAGGCATGCAATTCATGGATATGAACAACATCCGGCTTAAATTCGCTTATGAATTTAATTAATCTGCGAGTCGCAAACGGAGAAAAAACGCCTGTCAATCCCGTGATTCTTGTCAACAACGCATGGGCGTATGTTTCGATATTGCTGCTAAACTTAATAATATTTGGCTCGCTGACCAAAGGACCCCTGCCATAGCAAATTGCGGCAGTATGACCGGAACTATTTAGATTTGTATATAAATCATAAACAATTTTTCCAGTACTGCTATATTTACAATTGACATCGATCAATAATACCCTCATTTTTCCTCCAATAACTGATTAATCTACTGATCTTTATAAACACCTATTTTGAAAAGCATTTTTTCTTCGGGTGCCGTAATCAGGACCGCTTTTTGAGCACCGTAATATACAAATAGGCTTCCTGCGGCTGCGGCATGGGCGCCGCCTTCTTCAAGGACTCTTTTAAAATCAAAAATATCTTTAGCTCCACCACAGGCGATTACTGGTACTTTTACAGATTCAACAACTTGTTTGACGAGTTTAATATCATAACCTTGCATCATTCCGTCACAATTAATCGAATTAAGCAGAATTTCGCCAACGCCAAGAGCCTGCGCCCGTTTTGACAATTCAACAGGAGAAATGTTCACTTTCTCCGTACCGTCTTTTATCCAGCAATGTTGTTTGCCAAACATATCAGTTTTAACATCAATGGATGCTACTATGCTCTGACTGCCAAAATATCGGACGGCTTCTTTGATAAGTTCGGGCTTTTCAACCAATGAGGTATTAAGAATCACCTTTTCATAGCCAATGGCAAAAAGTTCATGAATCTGGTCAATGTTTTTTATTCCACCGCCATAACTCAATGGCATAAAGGCTTCGCTTGCTATGTCTTTTAGAAACTCAATATCAGGCAGGGTCAGATCTCTTGAGGCGAGGATATTCAAGATGCATAATTCATCCACGCCTTTATTGTTGAATATCTTGACTGCATTGACCGGATCGCCAAGATATCTTGGTTTGCTGAATTTTATTGTTTTTACCAGATCCTGATTGTTTAACAGCAGACAAGGAATGATTCTTGGCCTTGAATACAACTTTAGCACCTCTCAACAAAATTTCTTAAAAGTGCCATGCCAAAATTATGGCTTTTTTCCGGATGAAATTGAACGCCATAAATATTGTCTTTAAACACGGCTGCGGAAAATTCATACCCATAATCGCACGTCATTAAAATATTCTTAGGATTATCACAAACTGCATGGTAGGAATGTACAAAATAATACCTTTGAGGTAATTCCAAACCATACAGTATAGGTGATATCTTATTGTCAAATGACACTAGATCCCAGCCCATATGGGGTATTTTTAATTCATTGCCATTATCGTTGAACAAAAACCGTTTTGACTGAAAAGGAATCAAATCAAGTCCTGGTAAATTACCCTCTTCGCTTTTTTGGCCAAGAAGCTGCATACCAAGGCAAATACCAAGAAGCGGTTTCTTGTTGACTATTGCATGCTGATAGATTTTCTCGATAAGGCCGGAATTTTTCAGGCGTTCCATTCCCATATCGAACGAACCAACCCCAGGAAGTATCATTTTATCTGCCTGACGGATAACCGCTTCATCATGGGAAGCAACCGCTTTTTCACCGATCTTTTTCAGCATATTAATGATCGATCCAACATTGCCCATTTCTAATACAACAATCATCAAGATAGCTCCAACAGTATAATAAAAAAGCATTTGTCATTCATCGAAAGTTACGCTTTTCAATGCCTAGTTTTTTGGCCAGCCGGGCTGAAAATCTAATAAGCCAAAAGGAGTTTTTATAGTCTTTGTAGGTTTTATTTTCTCCGCTGATTATCTTTTTAAATTCATCGACAGAGATGCCGAGTTTTTTAGCGATGTACTCCATATCATCCAGCATGGTCTGTTCCTCATAGGGCGTTTTGGCCAGTTCAAGAAGCGCCTGTTCACGAGTCATGTGTCCAGCCAAGATCATGCTTGAGAAATAGCCTTTCCTTTTATCATATCCAAACTTTGTCGGAAGATAATAGCCTTCATAAAATCTTGTAAATATATTCTCATAGTGTTTGTTCTCATATTTTTGCCAGCCAAACTTTTCATTTAGCTCTTTTTCAGCTTTTTCTTTGTCATAAGGAAGCATGTTCAAGGGCGCCACACGTTTCATCCCTTTGATGTAACGATAATAAATCCTGTACTTCATCATGTTGCATTGAGGGAATGTGGAGAGTTTTACCTTTCCGAATTTATTGTGTACATCTTTTATAAACTTTAGATCATTCATATAAACCCATTCATAGGGCGGAATTATACATTCGGTGGCATTATTTGCTCCGGTAATGACATACTTGATTTTATTTTTCACGGCAAAATTATAGAGGCCGGCAAAAATAGCATGATCTTGCGGCAAGTCCTGATAGGGAACCTGAGCTTTGAAAAAGGCCAATTGCAAGTCGCGCATTTCATTCCAATTGACAACTTCGGTATACATTTCAAGATCAAGGCCTTTCACTATCTTTTCGATATTTTCAACAGCTACATTAAGGTTCCAGCCAGTATCAACAACGTAAATCAGCGGTCTTAATCCGTACTTGGCCTTGGCTAAATAGGCAAGATACGAGCTGTCCGTGCCACCACTTAACCCGATTATGCAATCAAACTTCTTCCCTTTGCCATTTTGTTTGATTTCATCAACAATCTTTGATAATTCTAAAGCGCCTTGCTCGTCCGGATGCCAGTTTGGCTTGATATTGCTATAAAAATCATTGCAGTAATCGCAATATCCTCTTCCATCAAAACTAATTTGAGAATCCGTCGTGTCCATGACGCAGTTCTGGCAAACTTGATACTCTCTTGTGCTCATCGATTATCTCCTTCGGTGATTTCGGTTCCCGGCAGGTCCCGTTCTGCATAAAAATATTTATCCATTTTATCCATTAGCTTTTTTTTGTTGAAAAATTCTTTATAATATTCATGGGCATTTTGTCCCATTTGCTTTATTTCCTCTTTGCTCATTAATGACATGCGTAAAATATTGACTGCCAAGAGCTCTACATTGCCTGCCGGATTACATAAACCGCTTTTTGAGTCATTGATTATTTTCTCGGTTTCACCACCAGCAGAAGCAATCGTAGGTATACCGCAGGCCAAGTAGGATTGCAGTTTAGCCGGAATCGTCATCTCAAACAAGGCGTTATCCGTCAAACAAAGCAAAGCCGCATCGCAGGCCGCCATAAACTCGGGTATTCGTTCAGCAGGCTGTTTATCAATAAAATTGAACAGGGTATCCACCTGCTTTGTTTTAACGATTTTTACCAGTTCATTCTTAAATCGGCCATCTCCGACAATGTTGAAACGTATATTATCATATTTTAGCTTTTCGGCAACGTCCGGCAGTATTTCAAGTCCTTGCGCAACTCCAATGTTGCCGGCAAAAATCAAATTAAAACAATTATCATCAGGTATTTCCACTATTGAAGATTTTTTAAGGGGTTTATAAAAATCTTCAGCATATTGCGGCCAGAACTCTATCCGATCACTTGGAACGCCGCGAGCCATGATTGATTTGACAAAACTTTCGGATGTTGTAAATATTTTTGTACAACGTTTATAAATATAGTCGACTATCTTCCCGACCGCTTCAAGGATTTTTTTGTTTCTGATCCCCGCGACGATTTCCAGATTTTCAGGCCACAAATCCTGCACATACAAATAGCATGGGATTTTCCGTCTTTTGGCAAACCATACGCCTGGCAGCGCCTGAGTCATTGGCGATACTTCAAAAATGAACACGGCATCTGCTTTGATTGGTGTAAATAATTTCCAAACAAATCCAGAAATGACAAATGACAGGTAATTCAAACCGAGCATTATGGAATTGTGTCCACGCGGAAATAAAAACAGGCGTTTGATTTTTACGCCATTGTAAATTTCTTTTCTTTTTTTGAATATTCCATATCCGGTATAATATTTCCCCTGAGGATAATTGGGTATGCCTGTGATCACAGTTACATCATAGCCTCTGGCTGCCCATTCAGAACACATATCATTGATTCTAAACTGTTCAGGATAAAAGTACTGGGCGATCACCAAAATACGCCGTTTTTGATTGTCCGAAAATTTCTCACTCATTTTTTATAATTCAGTCCGAATAAGGGATTCACGAAAATCTCTTATTTGGTAATTTCCTTTTTCATATTGGCTCATCGATAAATCATAGGCCAAGCTGCCAAATACCTTATTTACAAGCCCGATGTTCATCAATCGAAGGACCCAATTAAAACATTTTGTCAAATGCATATTTTTGTCATGTAAATCTGCGATCATCTTGACCATATCTGACGTTCTTACATACTCAGAATTCTGAGGGAAGAATAATCCACTTTCATCGTTATCGATCATCAGGCGGATAAATTCGCATAGATTATCAATATGTAACATGCTTCTTGCATTCTCGACATTTGGGAATACGGGAAGCTTTACGGCGTATTTTGCTAATATTGGGTAGTTCCCTTTACTCCCCTTGCCGTATATCATCGGGGGTCTTAAGACAACTACCTTGAAATGATCATCGTTAAAATGGCGAATTCCTTCCTCGGCTTTGACTTTACTATCTCCATAAAAATTGGTCGGAGAAGGCTCGGTGTTTTTTGTAATAACCTTCATTTTGCCGATTGGTGCGCTGTCGCCATAAACAATAGCGCTGCTCATAAAAATAAACTGTTTAACCCCTTCAGCCTTTGCTTTTTGGGCTGTTTCAATTGTCAAATCACAATTTACTTTGTAATAAAGATCAGCGAGCTTTGGATCTGATGATACATGTGCTATCCCAGCGACATGAAAAACCGTGTCGTACAAGGAAAAGTCCTTTTCTCTCCATCCATCACCTATCATATCAAGGGTATCAATTTGATATTGATCAGACCACTGGGTCATCCATTTTTCAAAAGACGTCCCTATGTAGCTATTGGCTCCAGTAATAAGGATATTTTTCATTTCACTTCTGTCTCCATAGCATTTGAATTTTCATGATCTTCATCAGATTTTCCCTCAACAACACCCTCACTTTTCAATACAGGGATGATTGTTCCGAAAAAGCATTTTAAATCCATCAATAAACCAATCTTCTGGACATATTCCCCATCCAGTTTAGCCTTTACATCAATCGGCAATTCGTCACGCCCATTGATCTGTGCCCAGCCAGTCAGACCTGGCTTTATGTCGTTTGCGCCATATTTATCCCGCTCGGCAATCAGATCGTATTGGTTCCAGAGTGCAGGCCGAGGTCCGATTACTGACATTGATCCGGCAATTATGTTAAATATCTGAGGCAATTCATCAAAACTTATTCTTCTTAATATTTTTCCGACTCGCGTAATGTATTGCTCCGGATTTGCGAGCAGATGCGTCGGCATGTTCTTAGGCGTCTCAATATGCATCGTTCGGAACTTCAGAATCTCAAAATGAGTCTTGTGGATTCCAGAGCGTTTTTGCTTGAATAAAATCGGGCCCTTAGAATCAATTTTAATTGCGAGGATTATAAATATAAATAAAGGCATTAATATCATTAATCCAATGATTGAAAGTGTAAAGTCCGCTATACGTTTGAATACTAAATAGGACAAGTCTTTTCACCTCAAATTTGCCGATCATTATTAACAAGATTATAACCTAGTTGTGTTTCTTATTTAATACCTTTTTCCAAATTATAAGATCACCTGTCCGAGCAATTCATTAAATTCGTCATTGCTCCAACGGATTACTTCTTTTAATCCTTCGATTTCTTCTTTGAGCGCCTCAACGTCTTTAACCGGTTTCATCACAAAGATTTTATCATGCCGGGTATGATCCATGCTTTCTTTGTCCATAAAAAGCTCTTCGTACATTTTCTCACCAGGACGCAATCCCGTAAAGGCGATTTCAACATCAATGCCAGGTTCCAAACCGGAGAGCCGGATCAGATCATTCGCCAAATCAATGATTTTGACGGGTTCGCCCATATCGAGAACAAATATTTCGCCGCCTTTTGCCAGGGCCCCGGCTTGAATGACCAGCCGGGCAGCTTCGGGGATGGTCATGAAGTAGCGGGTGATTTCCGGGTGCGTGACGGTGATTCGGCGGTCATTGCGGATTTGTTGCTTGAATAGAGGAATGACGCTGCCGTTGCTGCCAAGGACGTTGCCGAAACGGACAGCGGTAAATTTTGTTTTTGCATATTGACGCGACAAGCTTTGAATGGTCATTTCGGCAATCCGCTTGGTGGCGCCCATGACATTAGTCGGATTGACCGCCTTGTCTGTAGAAATCAGGACGAAGCGCTTGACACCATATCGGGCGGCTGTCAGTGCAGTATTGTAAGTTCCTATGATGTTGTTCTTGACGGCTTCTCCGGGGCTGTCCTCCATCAGCGGCACATGTTTGTGGGCTGCGGCATGGAAGACCACGTTAGGACGATACCGGTCAAAAACCGTTTTCAATCGCAATTCATCGCGAACTGATCCGATCAGAACAACTAAATCCAAATTGTCCTGATATTTGGCTTTGAGTTCATATTGCAACTGATAGGCATTGTTCTCGTAGATATCAAAAATAATCAGTTGTTTGGGCTGGTAACGAGCAATCTGGCGGCAGAGTTCAGAGCCGATGGATCCGCCGCCGCCGGTGACCAGGACAACTTCATTTTTTAGGGAACCGGCGATTTCTTCATTATTCAAAAGGATTTCCTGGCGCCCCAGGAGATCTTCGATTTCGACTTCCTTGACGTCGGCTATGCTGACTTTGCCGTCGATCAGTTCATGCAGCAAGGGCAATATCTTGAGTTTGCAGCCTGTGCGGCTGCATATTTCCACGATTTCCCGGATATTTTGACGGGAGGCGCTGGGTATGGCAACGATGATTTCCTGGATCTGGTACTCTACGGCGATCCGAGGTATCATGGCGCGGTCGCCAACAACCGGAATGCCATGGATCTGGTAGGTATGCTTGATCGGGTTATCGTCGATAGCGACAACCGGCCGGTGTCCTGTGTGCAGTTCGATCATTTCGCGGATAATCTGGCTTCCAGCATAACCGGCGCCGATAACCATGACCCGGATGAGGTTTTCATCTGAATGGCGGGGCAGAAACGGCAGAATTTCTGTCAAGGGCCGGAATTGGCTTAATGTCGTGTTATTGATGACCAGGCGATAGATCACCCGCAGACCGGTAATCAATATAAATGACAGCATCCAGTAGATGATGTAAACGGAATAATGAAAATTATATTTGAAAACCAGCATGAGACCGGCAAGTGCCAAAGTGTGGATCAATGTTCCTACAGCCAGGATCAGGTACTGCATGATGCTGGCGAAACGCCATAGTTGCTTGTAAAAGCCAGAATACCAGAAAATGGGTACAGCCAGGAGTACTAAAGGCAACCAGGTGTAGCGGAATGGATATTCTTGCAAACTGGATAGTTCATCATCATATTTAAGAATCAAGGCCGCCCAAATGGAGAATATTACAATCAATGTATCGGCGCCTATCATCAGGATCTTCCTGATGCTGTTATTGTTGGTCACTAATTCGGTCATTCGTGATCTCCTTTCAGGCATGTTTTTGACTTGCGGCCGGAATCCTCAGACAGATCCGTTCGCGTAAATGGCAATGTTTTGTTCTCTGTCTGGCAGTTGCTCGCCGGAACGATAGTCAACCGTCAAAAATCAGATGCTTTTGTTCCTGTTAAGTACTTTATCCTTTCAGGATGTCCGATGCTATACGGCAGGTTCAGAACTTGCCAATGTCTGGACAGGCTGATCTGACAGGATGCATGCCGGATTCTGCCGCAGGAGCCGGTTGGCCAGGTTCCTGCCATATTTTTCAGCAAGGGTCTGCCAGGCCGGCTGGTTTTGTGGCGGACGGGCCAGGCAGTCGTGAGCGTCAGAGGCAACAAAATGAACCAGGTTTCTTGTCAGCAGCCAGTCGACATAGCCGCAGCGGCGGCAATATCGTTCGGCCTGGGCAGCTGGCAAGCCGTCGGGGACAATGATCGAGCTGGCGTTGACTTGAAGCAGCAAACGCTCGTCCTCAACCCATTGGATCAGCTTTTCACGGACGCCGTCATTGAGCATGGACCGTTCCGGATGAGCCAGGACCGGCATGTAGCCGGCGAGCTGAATATTGAACAGCAGCTGGTCCAAGGTATCCAGGCTGCCGCTAAACCAGCGTGGCAGCTCGATCAGGATATAATTCGAATGAGCCAGGGTCATTGGGTATTGGCTGCTGTGGTTTTTCAGAGCTAAGAGTAAATCGGCAGACAGCTGGATTTCCAGGCCAGGCAAAAGCTGCAGGGCGATCTGTTCCTGCTGCAGTCGGTTGTTCAGGTTTTCAAAAGCTGCCTGAATTCGATCAAAGTATTCCATCCAGGCCTTTTCGCCATGATTTTGTTGTAAATCAAAATGCGGTGTGCAAATAACGGTCTGCACACCTTGGCGAACGTATGCTTTAGCCATCGCAATGGCTGATTTTATATCCGGAGCGCCATCATCGACTCCGGGTAGAAGATGGCTGTGTATTTCAATCATCTTCTGATTCCAAACCTGCTTTATCCATGCAAAAATCCTGCCGGATTTCTGCATCTTTTTGTTTCGTGAAAGGTTGGCTGGCACGAATTGTCGGCTGGCCCTGATCAGGTGCAAATTGTTTTTGGAAAGATGAATTGGGCCGGACATTTGATCTGGCTTTTTTGGGGCTGCGGCGACGGCTATTGGATTGGCCGCCTTCCCTTTCAGAATAGTATTCATTTTGGTAATAATAGTAGTCATCGGTATTTTGCTTGATACCGTTAAAAATATAGCCTAAAACACGGGCTTTGACCTGGTTCAGCAAGGCGGCGGCGCGTTTTAGCTGCCGTTTGTCGACCTTGCCGGATCGGACGACATAAAGGGTGCCGTCGACTTTTGTCGCCAGGATCGCGGCATCCGTAACGACGCCGACCGGCGGGCAATCGAAAATGATCAGGTCATAATCGGTCCTGGCCATTTCAAGAAATTGATTCATGACGTTGGACAGCAAAAGTTCCGCCGGATTGGGCGGGACCGGTCCAGCAGTTATGATCGACAGATTTTCCGTTTGTGTGGCCTGAACATAGTTTTGGTAGGAATCCAGGCTTAAAAGTGCATTTGTAAGGCCGCGCCTGTTGGACAGGCCAAAAAGGCGGTGCAATGTCGGGCGGCGCATATCGGCGTCGACCAGCAAAACCTTGCGTCCAATCTGGGCAAAGGAAATCGCCAGATTGCCAATGACATTGGATTTGCCTTCGGATTGATTGGTGCTGGTAATGGCAATCGTCTGCAGTTTTTTATCAAACGAAGAAAATTCAATGTTGGTTCGAACGATCTTGAAAGCTTCGGAAGCAGTCGAGAGCGGATCATGCTGAATGATTAACTCAGGAGCATAACGGGAATAATGCGCATCCATCTTTAGCGCCTCCCTTCATTGGTCGATCTTTGCAGATTGAATTCGGGGATGCCGCCAAGCGGCGTAAAACCGGTGATTGTCTCGATATCCTGGGTTGTTTTGACCCGGGTGTCAAGGACTTCAATCAGCGTCACCAGCCCAAATCCAAGAAGAAGGCCGATCAGAAGGCCAAAGGTCAAATTGAGCCTGACACTGGGGGACGAAGGTCCGGTTGGCACAATAGCCGGATCGATGATTTTGACCGTGCCGGCGCCCATATTCTCGACAACCACTTTTGAGAAAACCGCCGATACTTCATTAGCGATGTCTGCGGCACGCACTGGATCGGGGTCAGTCACCGTTATCGTCAAATGGCGGGTGTTGTCTTTGGTGTCGACAACGATCTGGCCGCTGAGCACATCAGACTGTCCTTTGCTCATGCCCAGATTTTGAGCGACAGCGTTGGTTACCAGGCGGCTCTTGCACAAAACCTGGTAATCTTTGACGAGCTGGGTGAAAAGCATCATGTCGTTATAATTTGAGTTGTTTTCAGATGCAGTGCCTGCCACTTTATTATCCTGCCAGATGTAAAGGAGAACATTAGCCTGGTATTGTTTGGCAACAAAATAAAACGTATATGCAAAAGACACCGTCAGGCAGATGATGAGAATTAAAACAATCACCCACAAGCGATGTTTGATGATTCGAAATATCTTGATCAGGTCAATTGGTTCGATTTCCAACTTAATCCCCCTTAAACGATCAGTCTTTTCATCTAACTATTAAACAAATAATCATGTAGTAATGTCAAGAACAGGAATATTTCATTTTTAAGAAAGCGAATGTAAATTTATTGTAAATCAGCTATTATCAGGCTGTTTAATCTATTTTCATAAATCTGGTATAATTTTTCTTGCATTTAGCTTTAATTGTATTACCGGTCTATAACGAAAATATTATTTGTTAATTCTCAAATTTTTGTCGGGTTTGAAACATTTGCCGCCGGAAAATGTAACGAATCAGGTTGTCCTGATCTACGCGGGATGTTTGGGTAAATTGTATGGAGATCTGATAGCGGGTCTTGGATAGAATCTTCGATTAAGACCATTCGTCTGATTTTTCCGCGAGCCTTGATGAAATGACTTTCATCAAGGGCAATGGATATCTCGATTACTTGCGATTCATCCATTGCCCGGTTCATTTCCGCATTTTGATAATTCATATGATAATATGAATATTATTTTATTTCAAAATTGTTTTGCGCATCGGTCTCTAAATAGATGTTGCTTGGCCGCATCGCTCGAACGGTCTGGAAAATGATCTTCAGATCCAACAAGAAAGAATAGTTTTTAATGTACATCATGTCAAAGCGGAGCTTATCCTCCGGGTCGGTATCGTATCTGCCATAAACCTGAGCCAGGCCGGTCAAGCCGGATTTGACCTTCAAGCGCTGATCATAGCCAGGAATGTCATCTTCGAATTGCCCGATGGTGGTCGGGCGGTCCGAACGCGGCCCGACAACCGACATGTCACCACAGAGAATATTAAAAAACTGCGGCAGCTCATCAAGTCGGATATCTCTGAGAAACCTGCCGAATTTTGTTACTCTCGGGTCGTTTTTATTGGATTGGAATGCGCCATACTTTTTTTCAGCATTTTCAACCATTGTCCTGAATTTATACACTTTATAGACCTTGCCGCTCAGTGTAATTCTTTCCTGAGAGTATAACGCCGGCCCTTTTGAAGTTGAACGGATGATCAAGCCAATCGCTATTTGCAAAGGCAACGTCAGGATCAAGGCAAAAATCGAAAAAACAATATCAAAAGTCCTTTTGAGCATCCGCTGCTGAAAAGTAAGTCCCAAGCTGTCGATCATGAATGTCGGCATGTCATAAAATTGTATGACACGGTATTTTGCCAGAACAAGGTCCGAGAATTGCGGAACAACATAGATGGTCTTGTCAAGGTTTGCGCAGTACAGGAGCAGATCAGATTTGATCCTATCGCTGGTCGATGAAGAAACCAGCACTTCTGTGCAGCGGTTGACAAGCGGGTATATTTGCCTGATATCCTGTTTTAAGGTATATCCCATATATTTGAGATGCAATTCCTGCAATTGGCATTGGACCTTGCTGAAGATGCGGTCAGCGTCAGCCTTGTCGCTGGCGACGATCATCAGTCTGCCCCGCGCATAGATTTTTTTACTGACATACAGGCAGAAAATCGACCAGATCGAGGAAAACAACATCATGACCAGTCCACTGACAAGAAGAACATATCGGGGGAAGGCAAACCACTTCAGGAAAAAGGCAATCGTCGCAGCCGTCAATAGCATCAGGAAGCTAAACTGAAAAGATGTCGTGATAATATCGATCCTCGTCTTGCGATAAAAATGGGTCATGCCAAAATAATCCATGTAGATGATTCCAAAAACCATGAGCAGCGGTATCGTTGAAAGGTAGTTCGAAAAGCTTAGATTAAAAGTAGCCAGGCTCGGATTATAGACAATGAAAAATGAAACGATGATAGCCAGGTTGATGGCGGCAAGTTCACCGATAATGTAAAACAGTTTGAAAAAATGGGCAAGTTTCGAGCGGCGGCGGTTTCTAAAATTCACATTGCCTTGAGCAGTATTATTATCAGTCACAGTGGTCCCCCTGTATTGGTGCATAGTCAATTGTTTTGTGCATAATTATTAACATTTTATCAAATAAAACGGCAAATTACCAACTCAAACATTTTTTCGTTGATAGGGTTCGCGAATAATGGTAGAATTCGAATGATATTGAATATGCAAATCCAGGTGACACTGATGCACTTTTTCCGTTTATGTCCGACATAACGCATCAAGATTTTTGAACGATTTGAATAAAGGAATCAAAATCATGATGAATAAACCCAAAGTCAACAAGAATATTGTCCACTCCAGAAGACGCTCGGCTTTTGCTCATATATTTAAAATATTGTATATTGTTGGTGAATTGGCTATCGTCAATTTATCGGTTGTTACCGCGTTTTTTTTGATTTACAATCCAAATCGCACATCGTTTAAACTGAGCTTCTCCCACTATGTCGCCACCATACCGTTTTTGATGATCGCGGCGATCGTCTATATCGATTATCTTGGCATGACCCATTTTTTCCGCAAAACCAGGACGGACATGTTTTATGCTTCCTGCTATTTTAGTTTTCTGGTCACCTTGACAGCCTCGACGGTCGCCTTCTTTTTCATGTGGTTTTCGTTTCCCCGATACGTCCTCGTCCTGTCTGCAGCCATCCTGATTGTTTTTTCCACACTCTGGTCCGACCTATGCCTTTGGATCAGCAAAAAAATATACCGGCGCGGCCGTTTGCTGATAATTGCCGCCGACAAGGCTGATGCCGACCGGCTATTTGCTAAAGTGTTTCCCGAATTAAATGAACTTCATCTCGTTTATATCGGATATACGATTTTTGATGGTTTCCAGCAGGCAATCGCCAAAATCGATCAATGTACCGAAGTGCTGGTTTCATCGCAGGTTCCGGATGAAGAAAAGTCGAATCTGTTTCTTTATTGTTCAGCCAATGATAAAACCGCTTATGTTGTACCTCAATTCTCGGATCTGGTTTATTCGAAATTTCGGGTCATCCAGTTCAGCGACATGCCAACGTTCATGATCGACAGTATCGGCCTTACTTTCCAGCAGCGCCTGCTGAAAAGAGCCTTCGATATTGTATTTGCCATTTTGGTCCTGATTGTCACTTTACCGCTGCAGCTGGCCATTGCCCTGATCATCCGCGTCACTTCACCCGGGCCAGTGATCTATTCTCAAGAGAGGATCACTTTAAGCGGCGGAATCTACAAAGTTTACAAATTTCGAACCATGGTCCATGATGCCGAAAAGACTTTTGGCGCTTACCAATCCAGCAAAGACGACCCGCGCGTCACGCCGTTCGGCCGGTTTCTCCGGAACAGGCGGATTGACGAACTGCCGCAGTTTTTAAATATTCTAAAAGGCGACATGTCAGTCGTCGGGCCGCGTTCAGACCGCCCTACCACCATCGGAGCTTTCGAAGACAGCATTCCCGGCTATAGCCAGCGGTTGAAAGTCAAGTCCGGGCTTACCGGCCTGGCCCAGATCTACGGCAAATACGATACCGATCCCGAGGACAAGCTCCGCTTTGATATGATGTATATCAAGAACTATTCATTTATTATGGATTTGATCATCATTGCCCGGACAATCAGGGTCATGAATCCAAGAAATGTCTACAAGAGCTGTGAAAATATCGAGAACCATGAATTCATACTCAAGTAAAAAATCCATGAAAGCAGGTAATCCATGAATATCTGGTTATTTCGCTGGGACGAGCCGTTGCCTTTTGATCAATCCGCCCGGTTGCGGCGGGCAGGTCTTTTGGCAACTGAACTGCTCGCCCGCGGCCATCAGGTCACCTGGTGGACGACAAACTTCAACCATTTTGCCAAGAAAACCGCCTATAAACCTGATGAAATTCTTCTGTACAAGGATAATTTGAAAATTGTTGCGCTGAAGTCTTTAACTTACAAAAAAAATGCCTCTCTCGTAAGGCTTTATTCCCAGGCAGTGTCAGCCAGGCATTTCCAAAAGATGCAACGGCAATTTCCTAAACCGGATATCATGATCGTTCACTATCCTTCGATCGATCTGGCCTATGCGGCAGTCCGCTTTGCTATCCAGCATAATATACCCGTGATCGTCGATGTCCGGGATATGTGGCCGGATACGTTCATCCGCCTTTTACCACCGTCTGTCCGTCGCCTGGTGCAATTCTTTCTGCGCCGTTCCTTCCGGATGAAGCAGTATGTCTTCAGCAAAGCCAATGTTTTGCTTTCTATGTCCTACGACATTTTGGACTGGGCCATTCAATCTTCCGGCAGGATCAGAAGCGATCTGGATAATGTTTTCTATCTGGGGGCGCCACGCAGCCGTTTGGCCGCAAACGAAGTCAGGCCGGAAATCACGAAATGGCTTGCCGACCATCAGCAGTGCTTCATTTGTTCATACATTGGGACATTTGGCAAGAGCTACAGCCTGCTGAGCATCGTTGATGCCGCAAAAGCGCTGGCAGCAGAAGGGGACCTTTCCATCGCCTTTGTTCTTGCCGGCGACGGGCCTGATTTTGCTGCCGTAAGCCAGGCAGCTTCGGGCATCGATTCGTTGTTTTTGCCGGGCTGGATCAATTCCAGCGAGTCGGCAGCAATTTTGAAAAATTCACAAGCCGCATTAATTCCCATCAACAACACAACCCCTGAAGGCGTCATGTGCAATAAGCTTTTCGACTACGCCGCTTCAGGTGTTCCCATTATATCTTCAGTCGATGGAGAGATGCGGCGCTTTGTCGATGAGCACCGAATCGGCTTGTTCTATCATGACCAAAATATCAGCGAGCTGATCCTGGCGATTCGAACGCTTCGCCAATCGCCGGTTGAAACCTCTGAAATGGGGCGCAACAGCCAAAATGTTTTTGACGAAAAGCTTGACGCCAGCAAGATTTACCGGCAATACGCCGATTTGGTGGAGACAGTTTTTTATAGACAAAATAATTAAGAAAGTCTATAATCTTTGTTTGATATTGAAATGATGGAATATTATTATTGGAGGATAAATCATGTCTCTGTTGGAACAGAAAATTAAGGACCGAACAGCAAAGCTCGGTGTTATTGGTTTAGGATATGTTGGATTGCCGCTGGCGGTTGAAAAAGCCAAAGCCGGGTATCAGGTCGTCGGTTTTGATGTGCAAAAAAGCAAAGTGGATCAGGTCAATAGCGGTCAGAACTACATAGGTGATGTTGTGGATGAAGATCTGGCGAAAATCGTCGCTGAAAAAAGGCTTGTTGCTACCGATGAGTTTTCACAGCTCAAAGATACCGACTGCGTCTGCATTTGCGTGCCGACTCCGCTTGACAAGCATCAGCAGCCAGATATCAGCTATGTGCAAAAAACAGCTGAAACATTAAAAGAATATATTCATAAAGGTATGCTGATCATTCTGGAATCGACGACCTATCCGGGTACAACTGAAGAATTGTTGAAACCGATTCTGGAAAAATCCGGTTTGAAATGCGGCCAGGATTTTAATCTGGCATTTTCGCCAGAGCGTGTCGATCCGGGCAATCGCTATTTCAAAACTAAAAACACCCCGAAAATCGTCGGCGGCATTACGCCGGAATGCACCAACCTCGCCGCCCTGCTCTATGAAAGCATCCTGGAGGCGCCGGTCATGCGGGTCTCCAGCCCTGCAGTCGCCGAAATGGAAAAAATACTCGAAAACACCTATCGCAACATCAACATTGGGCTTGTCAATGAAATGGCCATTCTCTGCGAACGCATGGGGATCAGCATCTGGGAAGTCATCGATGCTGCCAAGACCAAGCCATATGGATTCCAGGCATTTTATCCCGGACCTGGGCTCGGCGGCCACTGCATCCCGCTCGATCCCTATTACTTGACCTGGAAAGCACGTGAATATGGTTTCCACACTTCGATGATCGAAGCTTCCAGCATCATCAATGATAAAATGCCGGAATATTGCGTCGACCGCGTTACCCGCTTGTTGAACACCGTGAAAAAGTCGGTAAACGGCGCCAAAATCCTCATGCTGGGAGTCGCTTACAAACGCGATATCGACGATTTCCGTGAAAGTCCGGCGTTGAAAATCATCGATCTTCTGGAAAATATCGGAGCCGAGGTTCGCTTTTTCGACTCATACATTCCACAATTCCGGGAGAACGGCATTGTCCGACAGGGCCTTCCCTGCCTGACCCGGGAAGATGTCGCCGCAGCCGATCTGGTTCTGATCACCACGGATCACACCAATGTTGATTATGAAATGGTCAACCGGGAGGCTCAACTCATTTTTGATACCAAGAACGCCATGCAAGGCATCAAAAACCGCGAGCGTATCGAACTGCTTTAATCCCTTTGATTTAGCGGATCAAATAACCAACCAGGGAGGAACCCATGAAATATGCATTGATAGGCTGCGGCAGAATCGCCCCGAATCATCTTGCTGCAGCTGTATCCAACCAATTGGAAATTGTTGCCCTATGTGATATCGATCTAAATAAAGCCCAGGGCCTTTTGACCCAATTCAAACTGCTCGGCCGGGGGATCCGGCAGTATGCCGATTATCGGGAAATGCTGGCTAAAGAAAAACCCGAGCTTGTGGCTATCGCGACAGAAAGCGGCAACCACGCCAATATCGCTTTTGATTGCCTGGAAGCCCAGTGCAACTTGATTATTGAAAAACCGATCGCGCTTTCACTCGAAGATGCCGACCGGATCATTGCCCTGGCCGACCGTTACCAGAAAGTCGTGTCAGCCTGTCACCAGAATCGCTTCAACAAATCCATTCAGAAAGTTCGCGAAGCCTTGGAAGAAGGCTCATTTGGCCGTTTATTCCACGGAGCTGCCCATATCCGCTGGGCAAGAAACGAAAACTACTACTTCCAGGCGCCCTGGCGCGGGACGTGGGCCCAGGACGGCGGTGCGCTCATGAATCAGTGCATCCATAACATTGATCTTTTGCGCTGGATGATGGGCGACGAGATTGTCGAGGTCATGGCCTATACCGATCGGCTCAATCATCCCTATATCGAAGCTGAGGACCTGGGTCTGGCTATTGTCCGTTTTAGGAATGGCGCCTATGGCTTGATCGAAGGCACGACGAATATCTATCCCAAAAATCTGGAAGAGACGCTTTATCTGTTTGGCGAAAGCGGTACAGTAAAAGTCGGCGGCACCTCTGTCAACCGGATCGAGGCCTGGGATTTTTCCAATCGCACCGAATCCAGTGCCGACGTGATCGCGGCTTACCACGACAATCCGCCCAACGTCTACGGTTTTGGCCATACGCCGCTCTATGCGGATGTAATCGCAGCAATAAGCGAGCATCGCCAGCCATACGTCGACGCCCGCGCCGGCCGAAGAGCGCTGGAACTGGTGCTGGCCATCTATGAATCCGCAGCCAGCGGCCAGCCGGTCAAATTGCCGTTGACCCAAGGCAAAACGCTTGATTATGTCGGCAGGTTCAACCATGAGTGATTATTTTGTCCATGAAAGCAGCTATGTCGACCAGCCGGTTCAAATCGGCGAAGGGACCAAGATCTGGCATTTCTCGCACATCCAGAGCAATTGCATCATCGGTGCCAATTGCTCGCTGGGGCAAAATGTCAATGTTGCCAGCCATGTCGTGATTGGCCATCATTGTAAAATTCAGAACAACGTCTCGATATACGAAGGTGTGACCCTTGAAGATTATGTTTTTTGCGGGCCATCGATGGTTTTTACCAATGACATGAATCCGAGAGCCGAATTCCCCAAAGGATCAGCCAATTATAAAAAAACCCTGGTCAAAACCGGCGCGACGATCGGGGCAAATGCGACGATTGTCTGCGGGCATACGGTTGGCCGCTATGCCTTTATTGCCGCCGGCGCCGTCGTTGCGTCCGATGTTCCTGATTTTGCTTTCATGATCGGCGTTCCGGCCAGGCAGCGTGGCTGGACCTGCAAATGTGGCGTTAAGCTGAATGATACGTTAGAATGTAATCACTGCCACAGAACGTACCAGCTTGGAAACGGTATTTTGGCATTAATCCGGGAACCATAAGCAGGAGGCAATCATGGAATTTCGCGACTTGAAGAAGCAATATCTCGTTCTTAAAGAAGAAATGGATCAGGCCATGCTGGCCGTTGCCGCAAGTGGAGCATTTATTCAAGGGCAGCCGGTCAATCAGCTTGAACTGCAATTGGCTGAATACGTCGGGCGGAAACATTGCATATCCTGCGCCAATGGCACAGAAGCGCTGACCATGGTCTTGCGCTACTGGCAGGTTGGTCCCGGAGATGCCGTCTTTGTCCCCGATTTTACTTTTTTTGCAACCGCCGAAGTCGTTTGCATGGAAGGCGCGACCCCGGTTTTGGTCAATGTCGATCCTGACACCTTCAATTTAAATCCCTCGGAACTGCGCCAGGCAATCAAACGCGTACTGCGTGAAGGCCGATTAAAGCCCAAGGCAATCATTCCGGTTGATTTATTTGGTTTGCCTTCTGATTTCCAGAGTATTTCGGCAATTGCCAAAGAATTTGGCCTTTTGCTTTTAGAAGACGGCGCTCAAGGTTTTGGCGGCATGCTTGGGGAAAGCAGGGCTTGTTCGTTCGGCGACGCTTCAACCACGTCTTTCTTTCCTGCCAAACCGCTGGGATGTTATGGCGATGGTGGCGCAATCTTCACTGACGACGACGCCATGAACACATTCTTGCGTTCGCACAAAGTTCATGGCAAAGGCAGCGAGAAGTACGATAATGTCCGGATTGGCTGCAATTCTCGTCTGGATACGATGCAGGCGGCAATTCTTCTGGTCAAACTCAAAGCCTTTCGGGAATTCGAGCTTGAGGCGGTCCAAGCAGCCGCTGATGCTTATACTCAGCGGCTGTCGGGAATTGTCGCTACGCCGATAACGCCTGTGGGCTTTTCATCCAGTTGGGCCCAGTATACCATTAAACTGAACGGCGCCGATCAGCGTGACCGATTGAAGGCATGCCTCTCCAATCAAAAAATCCCTTCGATGATCTACTATCCAAAAGCCATGCATGATCAGACTGCGCTGACCAGCCGAGCGGACTTTGATGCTGATTTGCTTGAACCGACCCGCATCCTTGCCCAAAGCGTCCTTTCATTGCCGATGCATCCTTATCTTACTGAAGATGAAATAAGCCTGGTGTCGAATGCTGTTCAATCGTTCATGAAAACAGAGGAGTAAGACAATTGCCGCAGAAAAATAAAATAGCCCTGCTATATCCAATCTTGCTTTTTATTTCCATTCTTTTGGACTATAAAATCAAGATCAGTATTTTAACCCTTACGCCAAATCGTTTGATTGTTGCCGTATTTTTTGTTGTGGCTCTTTTCGCCAACCGTCCGGTTAGAATCAGGCAGATCTGGCGTCAATGGAACCGGCTGGCCAAATTTATAGCATTCATGCTGGTATTTTGGCTGCTTTACGGAACGGTGGCGCTCCTTTGGACCACCAATGTCCGCGACGGCGGCCGGGAATTGTTGAATTTAGCTTTCAATATCCTGATCGTCTTCACTTGCATGCTTCTTTATCACGAGCAGGAAACCCAGAAAACCTTTCTCAAGGTTATGAAGGGGATTCTTGCCTTCATGATCGTTTTGATGGGTTTTGAAATGTTCACCGGCTATCATTTGCCCTTGTCACGCTATTCCGATGTCAATATTTTGCTGACTAATGTGTTGGTCTCTTACATCCCGACCGGTATTTCCTTCAACCAAAACGATCAGGCTTTTTTGATGCTGCTTTTCATGACGATCCCCCTGGCCGAGCTTTTCTTGCTGATCCGGAACCGCAAAAGCCTGTCGGCTCGTCAATATAATCAATTTATCATTCCGATTCTGTTGATTTTATTCACTTTGCTGATGTTGGCATCAGCTGATTCCTTCATTATTTTCAGTTCACTGCTCATTACAATCATTGCCGCTTCCCTCCTGGTTTTGCCGGTGGCCGGCCTTGGCTTTTCCGGTTCCGTATTTGTTTTGTGGAAATTTGGATTTGTCCATTTTTTTCAAACGATTGAGCGGGTCCGCCCAAACTTCCAGCCTTTTTTTGACAAGCTGGCAAACCTGGCAAGAAGCATCCCTTTGATCAATCCGGCGAATGCTGTTTCAAATGTCATTGTTGATCCTTCTATAATCGGCGAGGTCGGAACGGCAAACGATTTGTCCATTTATGAAGTGATGGCTGCCAACAGCAGCAGCCTGGCGATCCGGTCCGGACTGATCCTGGAAGGCATCCGCCAGTTTTTATGCAGTTTCGGCCGCGGCGTCGGACCCAACGGCTATAAGGATCACATTGTTGATTTGAAATTGACCATGGGCAAAGTCAATCCCCATTGCTGGTTTGTCGAGATTCTATCACAATATGGAATTATGGTATTTTTAGCTTATACCGCATCTTTGCTTTTTATGCTTATCAGTTTGCTGAAAACAAAAATGTATAAAAATAGTCCGATTGTTCTAACCGCAATTTTAATCCTGATCGCCTTTGTCCCCGGAAGCTTCGTGCCCAGCCAGCTGCTTCAATACTGGCCGCAATGGCTATTCTTTGGCTTTGTTGCGGCGGTATGCGGCGGAAAACTGCCGGCAGTTCAGAAATCGGCCTCATGAACGCCCCGCTGGTGCTTTATCTGACCTATATTGATCCCAATCAGGTGAAATCAGGATCTTCGGTGCGTCCGGTAAAAATGCTGCAGGCCTTTCAGGAAATCGGTTGCCAGGTTCGATGGGTCACAGGCAAAAACAATCAGCTGCGCACCCGAATCCAGGCCGTCCGCGCAACGTTGCGCTGGCTTTCCAGTCACCAGCCGGATTGCTGCTATATCGAGCCGCCGTCCGGTCCGCTTTTTTGTATCCTTGATCATTGGCTGCTTTTGCGGCTGCGGCAAAAAAAAGTCCCCATGGCTATCTTTATTCGCGATGCGTTTTGGAAAGTGCCTGAAACATGGGGGGTAACCGGTTTAAAGGGCTTGATTCTCCATTTGATGAGCCATTTTGACTGGTTTGTTTTTAATCGGACCATGTCGCGTCTTTATTTCCCATCCAAGAGCATGGCCAGGCTTTTCTCTGCCCGATGCCAAACCGGTATCCTGCCGCCTGCCGGCGAACTAAAGAAGATGCCCGCGGAAGCCATAAGCCATGAGCCTTTGTCTTTGATTTATGCCGGTGCAATCGCCGAACGTTATGGTACGGACATTTTGCTTGAAGCTTTTTCTCGGCTGGCCGGTTCGGGCCATGACTTGAAATTGCATCTGGTTTGCCGGCAAAAAGAATGGGATGATTACCAGAGCCCATATAAGGCAATTCCGGGAATGCAGGTCCATCATATTAGCGGCGATGAGCTCGAAAAGCTTTACCAGAGCTGTGATATTGCTTTGATTCCGATCCGCAAAAGCCGGTATATGGATTTTGCCGTGCCTGTAAAATTATACGAATATTTGTCTTATTATTTGCCAATGGTCGTTACCGACTGTTTTGAAACTGCCACTTTTGTTGAAGAAAACAGGCTGGGTCTGGTAACCGGATCTGACGCAGCCGCTTTTGCCTCTGGGATTGCCCGTCTTGCGGCTGATCATTCCCTGAGAGCCGCTATGAAAAACAATGCCCGCAATGTACTTGCCGATGGCAATCTCTGGGCCGATCGTGCCAGGCAGGTCATCAAAGAAATCATGGAGTAAGCGATGCGTATTTTATTTGTTTCAGATTTATACAGCATTCATACGGTCCGCTGGGTCAATGCGCTGGCCGCGCGTGGACATGAAGTTCATCTGGCCTCGCGGGATCCTGAAAAAACGCCTGTACATCAGATCTCCGAAAAGGTCATGATCCATAGCCTTGGCCAGTATCAGAAAATTGCTTCGATCAAAGCCGGATTTGTTTTGCGGCGATTGGCGAAAAAAATCAAGCCGGATATTGTCAACGCCCATTTTGCCAGCAGCTACGGTCTGACTGCAAGAATTGCCGGAGCCCATCCTCTGCTTCTCAATGTCTGGGGCAGCGATGTATATGCTTTTCCTTATAAAAGCAAGCTTAACTTCCTGATCCTTAAAGGTAATCTTCTGGCGGCAGACCGCATTGCCTCCACTAGCGAGGCAATGGCCCGGCAAGTGCGCAAGTTGCTCAATAATGACAGCTTGCCGATTGATATCACGCCATTTGGCGTCGATGTCAGCAGTTTTTATCATTCCAGAGATTATCTGAAGCCGCAAAATCGGCCTTTTGTCATCGGTCTGGTCAAGACATTAAAGCCTGTTTACGGCATTGAGTATTTAATCCGGTCGATCCCCCCTTTATTGGAGCAATTGAATCAGGCCGATCCGGATCTGGCCCGGCAAATCCAGATCCATATTTATGGCGAAGGTCCGCTCGAAACTTCACTAAAATCTCTGGTCAGCGAGCTTTCTCTAGATGAAATTGTGCAATTTAAAGGCTATGTCGAACATGCGAAACTGCCGGCAATTCTTGCCGGAATGGATCTGTATTGTCTTTCCAGCCTAAATGAAAGTTTCGGCGTATCGGCCGTCGAAGCAATGGCATCCGGATTGCCGGTCGTTGCAACTGACACTGAAGGATTTCGCGATATCATCCTCCACGGGAAAACCGGGTTGATTGTTCCGCCTGCCGATCCAAAAGCGCTGGCCGCTGCCATGTTCAAGCTTTGCATCGATTCCGGCCTGCGCCAATGCTATGGTATAGCCGGCCAATTGCGGGCCAGGGAACTTTTTGACTGGGAGCAGAATGTAACCCGGATGGAAACGATCTATCAGGAAATGGTCGGCAAGCGAACTCAATCGCCGGCCGGCCGGTAATTGGCCAATGATGATGCAGCAGGGCACGCAGATCATGCATAATCTAAAAAATTTCATGGGGAAAATCCGATCCCAGGGTTTTTTCCATATCATCCTCAGTTCTTCCCTGGTCAAGATTGTCAGCTTTATTTCAGCCATGTTTTTGCCCAGGCTTTTAAGTAAAAGCGATTATGGACTTTTGACCTATGTTGATAATCTGCGCAATTATATTTTGCTGATCAATGCGATTGGCATCAGCAACGCCACGCTGCGCTATTGTGTCAAAGCTGAAGATGAACGTCTGCGCAAGGGCTATTTTTTGACGTCTTTGAAAGTCGGGATTCTATTCGATGCTTTCTTGATAGTCATCACGCTGATTGCTTTCCTGCTCATCGATTTGCCGTTCGATGGAGCAAATGCGCTGATGCTCGTCATGTCTTTCCTACCCTTGTTTGCCTTCTTGTTTGAAGATATCCAGCTGTTTCTGCGAGCCAGTTTTGAGAACCGCAAGTACTCTTTCCTATCCTTCACCTATTCCTTCGCCATGGTAGCGCTGCAAATCGGCTTTGCCTGGCTTTGGGGCCTGAAGGGCGTCGTTTCAGCCCGTTATCTGGCCGTTGTCCTGTGCCTTCTGATGGGTGTTTTTCTGCTGCGGCAAATTCCGGTCCTCAAGAACAAAGCCTTGCTCCCTGACCGCCGGCAAACCCTTGGCATGATCAAATTCGGCCTGGTGATCCTGGTAACCAATGTGACTTCGCTGATCATGCAGCTCAATGAGACGTTTATAATCGGCCAGATCCTGAAAAGCAAGGAGGCGCTGGCCGAATACAAAGTAGCTTCCTATATCCTGACGATTTCGCTGTTTATAACCCAATCCGTCGTTGTCTTCATTTATCCGCATTTTGTTAAGCACATGGACAATAAAGCCTGGATTTGGTCACATTTCAAAAAAGTGTTTTTCTACAATGCCCTGTTGATGATTCCGCTGCATATCGGGCTGATTCTGATCACCAGGCCGTTTATCCTGTTCATTTTCGGCAAAGACTACAGCAATTCCATTCCGATCATGCAGATGCTGCTGATAGCGTCCCTGGGCCAGTCCATATTCCGGGGAATTACCGGCAATATTCTGGCCGGAATTGGTGAAGAAAAATTTAATTTGCGCATCAATATCGTTTTTGTCGTTCTTCATGTTTTGATTGACATCTGGGCTATCAGTCGTTTCGGCATCGCCGGTGCAGCCATTGCGCTGACCGTCGTCTATTTTGCATCCGGCCTGGTCATGACTGCACGTTTGCGGAAAGTCTGCCTCAGAACATCCCCCGGCGATTCAGCCACCAAACCGTAAAGCCGGTCGCAACAATACTTAAGCCTACGGTAATAATAAACGACCATGGCGCTGAAGCAAAATCGGCGCCATTGTACGGGAATACGATATTCTGGCCAAAAAAGCTGGAGATTGCCGTCGGCACGGCCAACACGATCGTCATGGCCGCCATGAATTTCATGACGACGTTCAAATTGTTGGAGATGATCGAGGCATAGGCATCCATGGTCCCATTGATGATCGAGGCATAGATGTTGGCCATTTCCAGAGCTTGCTTGTATTCGATAATGACATCTTCCAAAAGATCTTCATCTTCTTCGTATTGCTTGACAAATTTGCCGCGCATGAGTTTTTCCAGCACGGATTCGTTGGATTTGAGCGATGTGGAAAAATAAATCAATGACTTCCCCAACTCCATCAATTTGAAAAGCTCTTTGTTGCTGACTGATTTGCTCAGCTGATGTTCGGCGGCGTCGATCGTCTTGTCCATATAACGCAGGAATTTCAAATAATCTTTGGCGCCTGCGAACATGATCTGGAAGGTAAAGCGCGTCCGATAGCCGGTAACAAAATCACGAACGCGATTATTTTTAAACTGCTCCAGGACGTTGGCTTCCCGCAAGGAAATAGTCACCAGGCATTTACCGGCCAAGACTATGCCAACCGGCTGGGTTTCATATTTGGCATTGTTCCCGTCACGCCGGATATACGGAAAGTCGGCGATAATTAAAACATGATCGCTTTCATCGTCAATATCAATACGCGGCCGCTCTTCTTCATCCAGAGGGTATCGAAGGAACTCCGGCGGCAATGCCAAAGCTTCTTCAACAATTTTCAGCTCGTCTTCAGTCGGCGCGGAAAGGTTGATCCAGCACTCCGGAACAATTGTTTCCAGTCGTTCAAGATCACTCACCATCCGTCCGTTGATTTCTTTCATGCGGGTTGCAAATATTTCGAGCATAAAAATCCCTCCTCCCTCTAAACCGGCGTTCAATGCGGCAGCAAAACCGGCTGTTGATCATGAAAAAAGCCTGGGACCCATGGTCCGGCAGGCTCACAAGAAGAGGATAAGCATCGGCTGATCGTTTGCCTGAAAGCAAATATCAACACATGACCCCTCCTGATCGAGCTTTGGCACTGTGTGACTTTAGACTGTCGGTTTATCACCGGTCCAGCTGCGTTAGGTTAAGCCTTAATCCGGCAAAACCTGTTGACCCATTGGCGTCTCTCGACGTTTCCGGGCAGCAGCGTTTGTTCACACAGAAGCCTCACCTAACAATGGGTGTTGCAGGCTAATCTGCAGCAAATTGATTATATTCTTTCAAGGATAGGCTGTCAACGAAGATTTGCTCTGGTTTCCTGGCGTATGCCCGTCGAGCCAAAACCGCCGCCGCGATCCTGGCCAATATGCTCCGGCCAGGGATGTTCGACAAAGGCAGCCTTCAAATATTTGCTGAAAACCATTTGGGCAATCCGGTCACCGGGCTGGATGTATATCGTGCCATAAGGATTGCCTTGGCTGTCCAGCCAAATTGATTTTTCGGATAATTCCGAAAGATTTTTGGCAAGCTTCAAAAGATTTTCCTGATCCGCGTTATTCGGCAGAAGGTCCAGCCGTTCCTTCAGGTATTCAATGTATGGCACTCTATGGTATTTGGCGGCCAATTCCTCGAGCAGCTGCGGACGAAACAGGATTTGATCGGCCATGCGCTCCATGCTGAAGGTATTTTGCAATAAAACGCCCACTTCCGAACGGTAATCGCTGTCAATGGTCCCTGGCGAATTGGGCAAGCGCAATTCAGTCTTCAAGGAAAGGCCGCTGCGCGGCCTGATTTGGGCTTCGACGCCTGGCTCAATGGCCATGACCAGGTCAAGCGGCAAAACCTTGCATTCGCCTGGGAGCAGGGTCAAACCCCGGGCAGCGTACAGATCGCAGCCGGCTGACCCTGCTGTTGCATAGATCGGAGTCCGCCCCTCGCCGCCAACACGAATATGAACGATTGTATCACAGGTTGAATCGTGCATCCTTAATGACCTCCTGATTGATCAGTTATTGCTTTTTTAAGGATATATGTCATTTCTTCAGACGCCGCGCCGATAATGGCCAAAACTTAGCTGACTGCCAAAGCGGCTGGCTATCTGCTGAGCATTTTTCTGAAATTCGTCCGCATAGGCAAGACGTGTTTTGGAATCGGCCGCCGCGAGCATTTTCCGGCAAATGCCAGTTAGAGTCATTTTCTCGGCTAATGTCTCTTCCTTAAAGTATAATCTGATCTGGATGTCAGATTTGTTTGGCTTATCCGCTAAAAAACCACAGAGGTCATGAGGAGCGCACAGGATAAATTGGCTTAGCAATTCACTGGTGCAGACCCGTGGATGGGTAAGTATCGGAAAGGACTGATGTTTACGGTCTTTGAGGAAAAACGCCCTGGATTTGTCTGGTTCGGCTGCAGATAACAGCGGGTGGTGGCACCGTTTGCAGTTTTGCAGATTCTGGCCAACCGGGCAAAATTCACTGATCATCAGGCGCAAGCGGCCATAAATCGGAAGTTCAAGTGGTATCCCCGTCAAATTGGCCATTTGCAAAAGGGATTGCAGGCGTTCGCCGGATATTTCCAAAGACGGGCAAATCACCTTGGCTCCTTGCCGGATATAATTTAATTGCGCCGCTTGATTAAATATATTGGCGCCGGTGTCGGCAACCAGCTCCAGACGATGTGGTGAATCTGAATCCGTAAGGCCGTCAAAAAGCAAATCCAGTCCGCTCTGTCCAACGCAAAGGCCGTCAAATCCCCATTGCGGCAATTCCCGAATCAGTTTTGGCAATAATTCGGCAGCCCGGCCGCTAGCCGCCGGCGGCAACCAGGCCAACACACGGCTGGCCGGTTCTTTTTCAGAAATCTCTTGCCGGATGGCCAGGGCTCTTGACGATGTCAAAGCCAAGATCGGCAGATAGTAACGGTCAGCGCCGCAGGCGACCTGGCCGTCAGCATCGGGCAGTTGATGCATATAGGCGGAAACAGGTGCAACCATCTGTTGTTCGGCCGCCTGAACATGCACAGACGAAGCTTCCTTGCGGATTGCATCTTCCCAAAATCGAGAAGTCATCGATGGCATTTGACGCTGCAGTTTCAAGACAATCTGTTGCGCCAGATCGGCCAAAAGCTGCCGGCGCATCTCATTGATACTGGCAATCGACAAATGGATATCGCCGGATTGGCGAATGGTTAAAACCCGGAAAGGCGTCTGGCCAGTTTTTTTCAATTGCTGCGCCAAGCGTTCCGGACTCAAGGCGTTGACCGGGTCCGCTTCCCGGCTGCAAGAAACCTTAAAGCCTGTTGTTCCTTCCAGTCCGTTTGTCACAACCGCGGTGAGCATCACATCGGCCGGATTGTCCAGGTTTTCTTTAACCTCTATTTCTATTGGGGTTTTACGGCAATTCGCCTCTAAAACATTCATTTCCAGGCGATGGTTGGACATTCGGTAAACCAGATCGCCTTCATTGAGCTGCATGAGAATATCCGGATGGAAGCCTTTAATCAGTAAAATCCGCCCCTGCTGCACAATCGAGCCAATCGGCGCGCTTGCGCTTTCCTGATCAGCTTGGTCCCGGCGCACAGACAAGACATCGCCTCGTTCAGGACATTCGTCATTTGGCCAGGAGCTATCCAAAATAAGCTTCAAAATGCCCTGCCTGGGCTCCAGCCCGATAATCTTGCCCAATAAAAGGCCAAAACTTCCGGGATAGCTGCCAGACAGAAAATCCGCCAGGCGTTTGCCGCTTGGATAACGGTCAGTGAAAGATCCGCCACGGTTGAAGGCCATCAAAAGCTGGCGATTGGTTTTGTTCAGGTGCTCAGGCATTTGCTGCTGCGCGGGGTTCTGGTCGAGCGCTTCCCGATATAGGGCCACGACCTGGCCGACATAAGCGCTGCTGCGCATACGGCCTTCAATCTTGAGCGAACTGACCCCAGCCTGGCTTAGCGCCGGCAAATACTCGATCAAGGATTGATCGCGCGGGCTAAGCCACGGCCAAGGCCTGTCGGCCGGTTGGCCGGATGGTGCATCTTTCGCGTCGGTCAGCTGATAGGACAACCGGCAAGGCTGAGCACATCCTCCCCGATTGCCGCTGCGTCCGCCAATCAAGCTGCTCAACAGGCATTGCCCGGAATAAGAAACACATAGCGCTCCATGAATAAAGACTTCTGTTTCCAAGCCTAAATTCCGGGCGAGCCGAGTTAATCGGCTAATTTCCTCGATTGAAAGCTCCCGCGGCAAAATGACGCGGCGAAGGCCCAATCGGGCTGCAGATCGCAAGCCGGCTTCATTGCTGATGGTCATCTGGGTGCTGGCAAATAAAGGCAAATCCGGCAACAGGCTGTGAAGAACGCTAATCAGCCCAATATCCTGGATGATAATCGCGTCAATTCCGGCCGCATAGGCGGCTGCAGCCAAGTCAAGCGCTAAATCGCCCTCATCGTCGGCAATCAAGGTGTTCATGGTCAAATAAACACGCACGGAACGTTGATGCGCATACCTAATAGCCTCGGCCAGCTGGGCGCTGTCGAAATTCGCGGCATTTTGGCGGGCATTAAATGCGCCGGCGCCAATATAGACTGCATCGGCGCCATTTCCGATCGCGACGCGCAGACTGGAAAAATCGCCAGCCGGCGCAAGAAGTTCCGGCCGGCTGGATAAATTAGTTGAAATAGAATGTGGAGACGGTTGGTCAATGCTATTTTTGGTCATCATGTTTATTTTGCCCGATATTCTGCTGCCAGCAATTTTCGCGCAAATAATCCTCCAGGTTGGTTTGAGTCAGGCGTTTGCCTGTATGATCCGGCATGAGCTCGCTTTCTTCAGCAGTCATTTCCAAAGCAGCGGAAAGCTCGCCAGAAACCGGCAGCTCGTTCAAGGCTGGCTCATCAGCGGCCGTTGCGTCCTCCAGTAAGGCTTCATAGTCTTTACACAAGGCATTGAGCCTGAGAATTTCCTTTTTCATTTCCCAGTTTTGTTCGCGCAGGCGCATCAGTTCTTTTCTGCCCTCAGAAGCCTGGTTTTCGGTATCATGGCGCTGGGCGTCGGCCGTATTCAACTGCTGATAAATTCTGGACAACTCATCAAGCGCATTGACCAGAGCTAAAATTGTTGACATGTTCAAACTAAGCTGCGGATTGTTCTGCATAACTCTTCTGATCATCTCATCGGCTTTTACAGCTATCTGGCGGGTATAGTTTTCATTTTCTGCCGATACCAATTGATAGGACATGCCGCCAATACGAACATTGATTCGCTTTATTTCATCCGCCAAGGATCCGTTCACCTCTTTTATCTCAGGTCAAGCCAGCTTCAGATTGTAATCAGTATAAAACAGAAATCTGGTCTCGGCAACAAAACCTTTGAATTAAAAGAGGCCGCCCCCTGGAGTGTTTGCCAACATACCAAGCGGCGGCCTGCGAAATTAAGGCGATTGACTATTTCGTCGGTTCAGTCGATTACAGTGAAAAACGCTTCTTCAAGGCAGCCAGCTGCTTTTTCATTTCTTCAGGCAGGCGGTCAAATTTGGCGAAGTGCTCTTCGATGCCTTTGATTTCATCGGCCCAGACAGAAGGCTCGATGCTCAAAAGGCCTTCGACATCAGCTTCGGTAAAGCCGTCAAGGCCTTCGATATTGATGTCTTTGGCAAATGGAATGTAGCCGATCGGGGTTTCACGGGCTTCAACCTGATCATTGCAGCGGGCCAGAATCCATTCCAGAACGCGGAAGTTGTCGCCGTAACCAGGCCAGATGAAGTGGCCCTGGGCATCGGTTCTGAACCAGTTGACATTGAAGATCTTGGGCTTATGGGCGATCTTGTCGTTCATTTCCAGCCAGTGCTGGAAGTAATCGCCCATATTGTAGCCGCAGAATGGCAGCATGGCCATAGGATCGCGGCGGACTACGCCGACAGCGCCGGAAGCGGCAGCAGTCGTTTCTGAAGCCATTGTCGCGCCGACAAAAACGCCATGGTTCCAGTCAAAAGACTGGTAAACCAGCGGAGCGGTTTTGGCGCGGCGGCCGCCAAAGAGGATCGCGGAAATCGGCACGCCCATCGGCTCTTCCCATTTGGGAGAAATGCAAGGGCAGTTTTTGGCCGGAGCGGTAAAGCGGGAATTCGGATTAGCGCCCTTGACGCCGTTGTCCGGTGTCCATGATTTGCCAGTCCAGTCGGTCATATGGGCAGGAGCCGGAACGCCCATGCCTTCCCACCAGATGTTTTTATCGTCGGTCAGGCCAACGTTGGTGAAAATGGTATCTTTTTTGGTCGAAAGCATGGCGTTCGGATTGGATTTCATGCTCGTTCCCGGAGCTACGCCGAAGAAGCCGGCTTCAGGATTGATGGCATAAAGACGGCCATCCGGACCTGGACGCATCCAGGAGATATCATCGCCAACCGTATAGACTTTGTAGCCTTTGGCATAAGCCGGAGGAATCAGCATGGCCAAATTGGTCTTGCCGCAAGCACTTGGGAATGCGCCGGTAATATACTGGGTCTCGCCGGTCTTTACGTTCTCGACGCCGAGGATAAGCATATGCTCAGCCATCCAGCCCTGCTTTTTGGCCAGGTAGGAAGCGATTCGCAGTGCGAAGCATTTCTTGCCAAGCAAAACATTGCCGCCGTAACCTGAATTGACCGACCAAATCGCGTTATCTTCAGGGAAATGAACAATATAGCGGTTCTCTTCATCGATTTGCGCTTTGGAATGCAGGCAACGAACCCATTCGCCATTGTCGCCAAGCTGCTTTAAGGCAATATCGCCCATGCGGGTCATAATCCGCATATTCAATACAACATAGATGCTGTCGGTCAGCTCGACGCCGATTTTTGACAGCGGCGAACCTGCAGGTCCCATGATATATGGGATAACATACATGGTGCGGCCCTTCATGGATCCGTCGAAGAGTTTTCCGAGCATGGCATAAGCATCGGCAGGCGCCATCCAATTGTTGGTCGGGCCGGCATCTTCCTTCTTGCTGGTGCAGATAAAAGTGCGATGTTCTACGCGGGCAACATCATTAACTGCCGTGCGGTGATAAACACAACCAGGTAACGCCTCCTGATCCAGTTCAATTAATTCTCCGGTTTTAAATGCCTCCGCCTGCAGGCGTTCTTTCTCAGCTTCTGAACCATCAACCCAAACAATCTGATCGGGTTTGGTCATTGCTGCCATCTCTTCAACCCATTTGTTGACAGACTGGTTTGTACACTTCATGACATTACCTTCCTTTCATGCCTCTGCCGAGGAATGTTGTTATCCGACACATTTTGCAAGTTCATTATATCAATCCTGCATTTTGATCCATTCATTAATGAATGATTGATCAAATTGTGCCACAATAATCTTATCACAACAAAGGTCAATTTGTGAAGGTTATTTTTTAAAAAAGTTTGGCATTAAGTACAAATTAGCAAAAGAAATAATGATATATTGTCAAAAACTGGCTGCAGGAAAGCATTTCGGCCCTAGCATTAACTGCAAGTTTCATTTCAGTCAGAAGATCAGGCAGCCTATTAAGCCGCTCAGGTTTATAACCAGCTGCTTTCAAGCAATTAAGCAAAGTTTTTCGCCGCTGGGCAAAGCATGATTCGAGGAATCGATGAAAGGCCTGCCAATCATTAATTTGCAGCTTGTGATTTTCTTTTATGCGAATTATGCAAGAATCGACACCAGGAACAGGGAAAAATGAAGCAGCCGGCACAATCATTTCCCTGCTGGCATCGCCAAAGCAGGCAGTAAGAATTGCCAATGGCCCATATTGTTTGCTGTTCGGGCTTGTTAATATGCGGCCTGCAGCTTCTTTCTGAATCATCAAAACCAACTGCTCACAGTGTGAAAGTTCGCATAAGATCTTCACAATCAGCGGCGTTGTAATGTAATAGGGCAAATTGGCAACAACTTTTATCGGACCAGGCCAGTCCCCGACAAGTAATGCCAAATCAACCGTCAATGCATCAGCATGAATAACCGTGCAGTTCTGGCAAGCCATCAAGGACGCTTCCAAAGCCGGCAAAACATGTCGATCTATTTCTATCGCGATAACCCGGCCAGCCCGAGCGGCCAGTTCACGGGTCAAGTTGCCAATGCCAGGTCCGATCTCGATAACCAGATCGGCGGAATTCAATTCGGCGCATTGGCAGATTCGCCCGGTGATCCGGTCGTCGATTAAAAAATTCTGGCCAAGCGATCGAGTTGGCTGAATTCCGAATTGGCGAAGCAGCGTCAGCGTTTCCTGTCTATCCATCGTGTTGTTCCTGCGAATCAGGGTATTGAAAGGACATAGACGCGCGAGTAATATTTACCCGAATTGGCTGTACCAGCCCTGATCTCGCCAGCATCATAACTGACATCAATCAGATCCGGATTATTGCTGGCGCCATGAACATCCGCCACTACACCCAGACCATACCCTTCAATAAAAAGAATTGTACCCATCGGCAGCGCCGAACTGACATATTTGCCATCGACTTTATAGCCGTATGTGGCAACCAGACCGCGCTGGGCAGGCATCCCGCTGAACGTATTATGATTGATGGCAGGCGTATGGCAGCCGGCCTTAAGGCAGCAATCCAACCCGTCATACTTGGTGATTGTGCGCTTTTTCATCGATTTGTATTTGTAGAGCATACCGTCGACTGTAATCGTTCCATTGCCGTTATCCGTAAAGGTCTGGTAATCGCGGCTTCCATTGCGATTCAACAAACTGCTGATTTTGTTGAAGCTATTTCGCACGGTGCTGCGGAGGGTGCTATAATTGATCGCCGGATAGACAATCCGTTTGCGGGTTCCCTTCAGAACAACTTTCTGCACGGGTTCTTTGACCAGCTCAGTACCTGTCAGGACTGAACTGATCAAAATGTCATTTTCATAAGTATTCTCATAAATCAGCGCACGCTGACCATCGGCGCCGGCTGTTTTGACAACAGATTGTCCAATATAAAGCGAAGCGTCATCAACAGTAATCGTGCTGAAAGGTATCGTTTCATACTGCCTGGTCATTACTTTGTCGACACTGACATAGATTAGTGCCAAATCGCCGTTTTCTGCAGTTGATTCGGATTGATTTTTCAAAATTCGGCTGCCATCCGAAAGATCTAAATCAGAAAATCCTGAGCGGGACATCAGGTCATCCATCGACTTGAAATCGCCGGTGGTGGCGAGAGCAAAGCCGCTCCAGTTTAAAGTAACCTGCCCCATGCGGGTCAATGTCACTTCATAACGCTTGCTAGGCTGAAGAATTGTCGACTCCGGAAGACTCAGAAGGTCATTTTCGCCAACTGCAATTCCGGCTTCATCGATACCGTCGATAACAGTTTTGCAATAAGTCACCCGCTCGATTGTTTGTTCGGGGGTCTTAATCACTAAAATTGCCGGATATTTTTGCAGATCTGATAATAACGCCAGTTTGTGGTCCGGCAATGCTATGGCAGCAACTGCCAAAATAAACATCAACAACAGACAGGCTGGCCGAACCAATAGCCTCGCCATGACAACCTCACGCTTGCAGCGAACGCGTTTAAAAATACTTTTTATTCTTCTGGTAGCAGCTAAGATTCGAGAGTAAATTTGCTTAATCATAGCTGCATTATAAGAGGATTCCGTGCAAGTGTCAATTTTTTGTAACATTTCGCTTCTTAAGCTTGACATTTTTGGATAACATTTGTAGTGTTTTTGCACGGTGAAAGCAGAATTTTTCATCAGAAAACGCATACTCTTTTAATCTATTTTATCTAATTCTCCCCATGTTATTGGGTCAAAATGCCGAATTAGCGTTTGATCATCAATCCCATCCTGTTTTCGGCTATGAATTCATCTGAACGATCAGAATATTCAATAGTGAAATTTTGTTGTTAGCGATGATGGTTTCATGTTACAATTTGTAATATAATTGTAATTTGACTACAGGCAAATCAATTTGACTTGAATTGATTGCAGGAGGATCAGGCTGGATGAAACAACCCAACCGCACTGCACTGACATCAGCAAATGCCAAACGGCAAAGAAAATCTTCTTCTGACCGGCGCGGTCGGCTGGAAATGCATCGCATTCCTCGACGGTTGTTAATTTTTTTATTGATCATTTTATTGGCGGCAATTTTGCTGGCTGGTTATAATGTCTGGCGGCCTATTGATCTTGTTTTGAACACACCCGTTTTAAACTACCAACGGGAAAGTGCCATCGATTATCAAGTGCTGGTTAAACCCAATGATTTTACCGATCAGACGGTTTTGGGCATGGATCAGCTCTATCTCCAGGATTTTTCAGAGGCTGTCGATACGATTTTCAGCTATGCTTTTAAAGCGGACCGGACTGTCAATCTGCAATATCGCTATCGTATCGATGCCATCTTGCAAATGCATGATGCATCCAATCCGGGGAATGTATTGCTTCAGAAAACCATCAATCTTTTACCTGAACGAATCGGAAAGACACAAAACAGCAATTGGCAGATCAAAGAAAACTTGCGGATTGATTTAGCTGACTACCAATCCATAGCCGCTTCTTTTGCAACTCAGACCAATTCAGCGGCTACATTCGACTTGGATTTGACGCTGTTTGTCCAGCTTGATGCAGCCCTTCCGGCTGGACCGCTTACAATCACCGATACCCCGGTTTTATCAATTCCGCTGAACCAGCAGCAATTCAGGCTTTCGCGCCAATTGCCGGCCAGTCGGCCGATCAATGTCTGGCAGCCAATCCATTACAAAATTGTTCTTGCCCCAATCCCCTTCCCGGTTTATCCTGCCGCAGCCGGTCTATGTCTTTTATGCCTGGTCATGGTACTGATCATGACTTGCAGCCGGCGGAAAAACCGTTTTCGCAAGCAACTTTCGCGGATGATGCGATATGCGAAAAGCCGTCTGATGATTATCGGCGACAAAGCTTGGGAACCCGAATGGTGCATCACTGCAACTGATTTTCGTTCCTTGATCCGCACGGCCAAAAAACTTAAACACCCCGTTTTCTGTTATGTCGATTGGCAGGCGGAATCACCGGCAGCCTACTTTTATGTGTACTATGGTGAAAATAATTATTGCTATACCTTTGGCCAGCCGACTTCTTCCAATCGGTCGGTTCCTGTGCCGACTGATCATGACGACGTTCCTTCCGAACCCCCGGAAGAGCTTCCAGATTCAATTCCCGTTCTTCCCGAGACCGACAACAGTCCTGAGATTCTGCTTTCCCGTTTGAAAATTCAAACCGGGACGAATCATGTCGGGCTAATTTGAGCATAGGTAATATTGAAGACGTTTCCTGTAATTTCAATATCTCTGATTGAATTTTCCGTGTAGATGCCCGGAGCCGATCTGGCATTGGCACGGACCTTTATTGCCATGGGTGTCGAAAGACGTTTGCCATCAAAAGCCAAGGTTGATGGAATTACAGGAATCAATACACTAATTTCGTAATGTTTCTTACCGAACACGCTTGTTACTTTTCTGGTCTCACCGTTAAAAAACAACTGGATATTCAATGGATCCCGTGAAAAATCCAATATGACTTTCATCCGTTCGCCTGCTAAAAAACGATGTGGATCAAGCGGCATGGTCTGGCCTAGAAGATTGGTTTGACCTGAAAAATAGCGAATATTACCCCGGATATCCATATTGACGGCGAATGGCCAACTGGCAGTCTGGTTGCGGACCGTGATGACTTTTTCGGTCTGGCTCAGTTCGATATCGCCAAGCTTGCTGACAACCCAGGCCTGCCCTTTCAAGGTAAACTGACGTTCAGGCAGACTGTCCAGGTCCTTTAGGCATACGCTAAATGTCAGCGGCTTGCTCCAGGGCCCGATTCCGGTGCCGGAGCTTATGCCGGCAGTATTGCCAGCGCCCCGGCATTCAATGTCGCTTTCTTTTGCCATGCCTTGAAAAGTGGTTATTTGTCCGCTTATTGTATAGTTTATGTCAATATGGTCCGAACTGCTGTCGATAACATAACAACCGTCAATTGTCGGATAAGTCTGCATGGTGATCTTGCTGACCACACTAACCTGACCGGCGCCCGGGCCATTGAAGGATGCATGGACAGGATTAGCCGAACTGGATTCCATATGGCTTGTCAGCAGCATGAATCCCATATGCCAGGAGGGCGAACAAAGAACAACCGTTGTATTTTCAGTAAAATGCAGCTGGTTAAAAGTCATGCATCCAAAACTGTTGTTTTGGCAAGTCAGGCGAAGCGATTTGATGTCGTTTTTTTCCGCGTCGCTTAATCTGGCCCAGGAGACGCGCGCGGCAGAACCCATATCCAGTTCCGTCCATTCCCACGGTGTTGATTGCAGTGCCCCAGACGTCTGGCTATCGCAATACAAGGGATTGGCAACTTCTATCTCATCATAAGAATATCCCAGGAAAGCATATTGTTCAGTTGCATCATCCAGTTGATTGCCAGGTATTATTGCCGGTTCTCCATAAACAAGCAATTGACTTTGACAAAAGATCGAATAATTTGCCCGATAGCCGTGGTAGCGGCTTTGTGCCGGTCTTCCCGCTGCAGTCAGCCATCCTTCAAAAGACTGCTGGTCACAAGGCAGTGCAGGCGGACTGGTTTTGCCGGGAAATTCGGCAGCATTGGCGGCTGGAACCGGCCACAGTAATACCGGCATTAATAATGCCATAGATAACAGAGCCAGCAACAAAAGGCATTTGACTTTATTCCGTCTGCTTTTCGTCAGATCATCCAATCGGCAAAATGCGAAAATAGATAGCATGGTAGGACGACGCATCATAGGTCACCTCAATTCGCTGAAATATTTTCTGGCTTTTCCAAAATGAAACTTCCTGATTTTGCAAATGCTTCCGGAAGACATCCCGATAGCAAGCCAGAATGAATGATAAGATATCCTCCTGATAGCATTGCGCCAAGACCTGCTTCAAGGTTAGTTCCAGCAAATCCACCACGGCCGGATCGCTATACAGGCCACCTGCAATGGCAGCAGGCCGAGCCGAGTCGGAAAACAACTTGTCCAGACATAAAATCAGCGGCGGTTCATCCGGGTCAAGCGCGGTCATGTCGCAAAACCAGTAGAAGAAGCCATTGATTTGCTTTGCCAAGGAAACATCAGCGGCCACACTCAGAAAATACCGGCTGAGATTTTGATCGGGCTGGACCCATTCAACCTGATAGCCAGATAGCTTTGCAAGTTTTTTCAGGTCCGGCAGGCACTCCTTGATCTGTGGACAGGTCACCCAGCCGCAATCAAGCGTTCTGGATCTGATTCCGCCATAGGCAGGATCAGACGTTTGGGCAGGCCTATTGGCCTTTTGCGGCAGAAAAATACCGGATTCACTGATAATCGGCAAGGAACTGGCAGGCTTTGGGCCAGGCAGGCTACTCTTCTGGCACCCGGTTGCCATCAAGGCATATCCGATCAGGAAAATGATAGACATGGACACTAATCCGACTCTTTTCAGGTAAAAATCTTTTGATCGCCATCTCATAAAAATCACCCCGAAACCCAGCATACGCTGGATATCGGGGTGATAAAAGCTCGATTCAGATGACAAAATCCGACAAAACTCCACGTTTTGTCATGTTTTCAGGAGATCTGGCTTATTTGAAATAGGATACGCCGGCAGCAAATATCGGCTGGATTTTGTTGCCGGGAATATTTTTGGCCAGCATTGTCCCATGCCGTTCGGAGTGGCCCATTTTGCCGAATATACGCCCGTCCGGGCTTGTGATACCTTCGATGGCGGCAAGCGAGGCATTGGGATTAAAGGCTGAGAGATAGCTAGGCTGACCTGTTTGGTCGACATATTGGGTAGCGATCTGGCCCTGGAGAGCCAGCTGGGCAATCAGTTCCGCACTAGCCACGAAGCGGCCTTCGCCGTGTGAAACAGGAATCTGATGCAAATCGCCTGGATTGGCGAAACTAAGCCAGGGCGACTGATTGTTTACTATCCTGGTTGTCACATAGCAGGAGGCATGACGGCCAATGCGGTTGAAGGTCAGGGTCGGGCTGTCGGCGGACAGTTCCCCGATATCGCCAAACGGCAGCAGCCCAAGCTTGATCAAAGCCTGAAAGCCGTTGCAGATGCCAAGCATGAGGCCATCGCGCTGTTTCAGGAGCAGTCGGACCTGTTCGGCGACTGCCGGATTATGGAAGGCTGCCGCGATAAATTTTCCTGATCCCTCTGGTTCGTCACCGCCGCTGAATCCGCCTGGCAACATAACAATCTGAGCCCTGGCGATCCGCTTTTCCATTTCGGCCATTGTTTCCTGGATGTCCTCTGGCGTCAGGTTCCGGATCACCAGAATATCCGGTTTGGCGCCAGCCCGTTCGAATGCACGCGCCGTGTCATATTCACAGTTTGTACCTGGGAAAACCGGAATGAAGACCGTCGGGCGGGCAAAGCGTTCACTGCCATGCGCCGGCGCCGGCTTTTTGAAGGGCGTGCCGCAGGCAGAAATGCGTGGCATTTCCTGGTTCAGATCAGCCTTTGTCGGAAAAACCTTTTCCAGCGTTTTTTGCCAGGCGGCCAAAGCCTCAGTCAAAGCCAACTCAACTGTTTTGAAGCGGAAAACCGGTTTCGCCAGCGTTTTGCCTATTACATAGGCCCCGGCCGCACTTAAGCGAGTCCGCAATTCCTCTGTCGCAGGATTTTCATCAATAGCCAAAAGCAAGGCGGCAATCTGCGGTTCAAAAAGCGTTGGCAGTCTGTTGGCATCAAAATCGAATCCCAGCTGATTGCCAAAACACATCTGAGCGCAAGCCACTGCGGCACCGCTTTGCTTGACTGTGGCTGCCGCTGCGATCTGGCCGGCAGCAGCCGCCTGATGGACCAGGGAGAGGTTGGTCATGAAAGCCTTGGGTTTTGGCAAATCATCAGCCATCACAGGCACCGGCAGCAGCCAGACAGTCTGGCCTGGCCTGGTCAGGCAGGCTGAAACCACCTGGCTGGCCTTGGTCACCTGAACGGCAAAGGATACCAGGGTCGGCGGAACATTCAGATCCTTGAATGATCCTGACATGCTGTCCTTGCCGCCAATTGCCGGCACTTCAAAATCCAGCTGGGCCTGATAGGCGCCGAGCAAGGCGGCTAGCGGCTTGCCCCATTTGGCTGCCGTCGTCAACCGTTCAAAGTATTCCTGGAATGTCAGCCTGGCACGCGAGGCATCGCCGCCCATTGCAGCAATTTTCGCCAGGGACTGGGCAATCGCGTAATAAGCGCCATGGTAGGGGCTCCAACTGGAAAGATCCGGATCAAATCCGAAAGCCATCAGGCTGCAAGCCTCAGTTTGCCCCTCAAGAACCGGGATCAGAGCCGCCATGCCCTCTTCCGGCGTAAGCTGGTAGCGTCCGCCAAAAGGCATCAGAACCGTTCCAGCGCCGATTGTGCTGTCAAAGCGCTCCACCAGGCCTTTGCGGGAACAGGCCTGCAAAGAGCCAAGCCTGGTCTTCAGCTGCTCGGCAAAAGATGTTTCATCGGTTAATGAGGCATCAGGACGTCTAAACCAGCTGACAGCAGCATCAGGAGCTTGTATTTCAATCCGGGTTTGCTGCGGGGCGCCATTGGTGTCGATAAAGGAGCGGGAAAGGTCTACAATAGGCCGTCCGCGCCAAAGCATGACCAGGCGGGGTTCAGCCGTGACGCTGGCGACAGTGACCGCTTCAAGGTTTTCCCGCTGGGCGGCGGCAATAAATTTTTCAACATCGGATGCGGCAACCACAACGGCCATTCTTTCCTGAGATTCAGAAATCGCCAGTTCCGTGCCATCCAAGCCTTCGTATTTTCTGGGGACGCGGTCCAGATCGATCAGCAAGCCGTCCGCCAGTTCGCCGATCGCCACAGAGACGCCGCCGGCGCCAAAATCATTGCATCGTTTGATTAAGAGCGCCACTTCCTGATCGCGGAAAAGGCGCTGGATTTTGCGTTCGGTCGGAGGATTGCCCTTTTGAACTTCCGAACCGCATTGCAGGATTGATTTCTCGTCATGAGCCTTGGAAGACCCGGTTGCGCCGCCGCATCCGTCTCTGCCGGTGCGTCCGCCCAGAAGGATGACCTGGTCGCCCGGCTGCGGCACTTCCCGCCTGACCTGGCGCGCCGGCGCCGCGGCGATGACCGCTCCAATTTCCATCCGTTTGGCGATATAGCCCGGGTGGTAGATTTCTTCGACCTGGCCGGTGGCCAAGCCGATCTGATTGCCATAGGAGCTGTAGCCGGCTGCGGCTGTCGTCGTTATTTTGCGCTGCGGCAGCTTGCCGGGCAAGGTTTGGCTGACCGGTACGGTCGGATCGCCGCTGCCGGTTACCCGCATCGCCTGATAAACATAGGAGCGGCCGGAAAGCGGATCGCGGATCGCACCGCCCAGACAAGTTGCCGCGCCGCCAAACGGCTCGATTTCCGTCGGGTGGTTATGGGTTTCATTTTTGAACATGACCAGATAGTCTTCACTTTGGCCGTCAACCAGAATAGTGGCCCGGATGCTGCAGGCATTGATCTCCGGCGACACGTCCAGGTCGTCGAGCTTGCCCTGGCGCCGCAGTTCCTTCATGGCCAACGTGGCCAAATCCATCAGGCAGACCGGTTTTTCCGGCAGGCGGCTGCCATGGGCCAATTTGCGCTGTTCCAGATATTGTTGCCAGGACTGCCGCAATCGCATGCCAATTGGATCGTCTTCCGGAAAATCGACCGCGTCGATCCGGGTCAAAAACGTCGTATGCCGGCAATGATCGGACCAATAGGTATCCAAAACGCGCAGTTCCGTCCAGCTTGGGTCACGGCCTTCCTGGAGAAACCAGTTTTGCGTGAATTTCAGGTCTTCAAGGGACATGGCAAAGCCACTGGCCTGCAAAAGTTCTGCCAGGGCTGCCTCATCCATAGCCGTAAAGCCAAAAACCGGTTCGATGTCAGCCGGCTGATCCAATACGTCGATCAGGCTTTGCGGCTTGTCCATCGCAGCCTCACGCGATTCAACCGGGTTGATCAGCCAGTTTTTGATTTGCGCAAGATCGTTCGGAGCGATTTCCCCGTCAAAGGCATAGACTCTGGCCGTCTTGCACAGCGGCCGGTCACCGCAAGTCAGGATTTGCAGGCATTGGGCCGCCGAGTCGGCGCGCTGGTCGTACTGGCCAGGCAAGGCCTCGACCGCGAAGGCTGCCGTCGGGCGGCCAAAATCGGAACTTTCGTCCATGAGATCATCGACCGGCGGCTCGGAAAACACACGCGTGCGCGCTTGCTGGTATTGCTCATCAGTCAGGCCGGAAACATCGTAGCGGTTGTAAATCCTGAGCGCTTTTAATCCCGGCAGATCGAGATTCTCCTTAAGATCTCTGAGCAGTCCGGCCGCCTCGACATCAAAGCCCGGTTTTTTTACGGCGTAAATCCGCCTGACCTGTTTTTTTTCATTCATCATCAGCCACTAGTCCTTTCGCAAAGAGCCCTGTTCTATCCATTCCAACGTTTTGTGAGCAATTCGGCTTTGTATTTCAGGTCAGTTGCTCTAAAAGCGTGCTGCTGCGCTTGAGAAACACAGCCATATCCTCGGCGGATAGCGAGCCGTGGCCCAGACGGGCCAGATCGTAAATCTGGCAGGCCAGCACCTTTGCCTGCTCCTCTTTGCCCGGAATGTCGGATAATGCCTGCAGGCGGCCGACAACCGGCTGGTCCTGATTGATCACCAGGATCTGCTGCAGCGGGAAAAGGCTGTCGATATCCATCTTTTCATCGCCGCTGCCCTGCATTTTCTCGAATTGCCTGCGCATCTCCTGCATGCGGCGGGACTCTTCAGATTCCAGGATCATGGCCGGCAAAGCATCTGCCCCGAGGGACTGGACTTTAACATCAAGTTTTTCCTTGCCGGTCGCGGTACGAAACAGCCGGCTTAGATCGTCAACGCGGCTGGCATCGCCCTCGGCGCCGCCCAATTCGGCGTCAACCCGCTTAAAATGCTTGCCCTGGTTCTTGAACTCGATAAAGGACATGTAATGGTTGTCCAGTTCATGATCCATGACCAGGACTTCCATTCCCCTGGCTTTGGCCATCTGAACATAAGCCACCTGCTGGCCGGGGTCCGGTGTGTACATCAAGGTGTCGCCCAGATCGGCCAAAACCTTGAACTGGTTGTCGACGGTTTTGAACAGGGCAATATCTTTGACCTTCTCAAAAAACTTCTCTTCGCGCATCATGCCGTATTTGACGAAAACACCGATATCCTGCCAGTATTTCTCGTAATCCGCCCGTTGGTTCTGGAAAAGCTGTGAAAGCTTGTCTGCGACCTTGCGGATGATATGGCTGGACAGTTTGCTGACGTAGGCGTCATTTTGCAAAAAGCTTCTGGAAACGTTGAGCGGCAGATCGGGACAATCGATGCAGCCTTTCAGCAGGAACAGGAACTCGGGGATGATTTCCTTGATGTTGTCGGCGACAAAGACCTGGTTGTAGTAAATTTTGATCCGGCCTTCAAGACTTTCATAGGCGTTGTCCGTTTTGGGGAAATAGAGGATCCCCTTCAAATTGAAGGGATAGTCCATATTCAAATGGATCCAAAAAAGCGGTTCGCGGTAATCCTTGAAAGTCCTGCGATAAAAGGTTTTGTATTCTTCATCGGTGCAATCGCGCGGGTTTTTGAGCCAAAGCGGCGCCAGATCGTTGATCGGCTGCGGGCCTGTTTTTTCTTTTGCGGAAGCATCGGCTCCGATATCGGGATCGGCCAGTTCGTCGGCAATGTCCTGATCATCGCCAACCTGGTCTTTTGAATCAGCCGCTGCCGCCTTTTTTGCTGCAGCTTCCGCCGCTTGTTCTTCCCTTTTCTTATCGGCTTCGATGTCAGAAAAATAAATGGGATACGACATGTAGCTGCAGTATTTTTCAAGGATCTCACGGATTTTGGCGCCGGTCAGAAATTCTTTGCCTTCGTCAGAAAGCGTCAGGGTAATCAGTGATCCCCTGGTTTTACGGTCAGAAGGGCCCATGACATAGGCCATGCCGTCTTCGCTTTCCCAACTGGCAGCTTCGGCGCCTGCCTGATAGGATAGCGTGTCGATCCGGACTTTGTCGGCCACCATGAAGGCCGAATAGAATCCAAGGCCGAAGTGGCCGATGATACCACCACCTGAAGCGCCTTTGTCCTGGTATTTTTCTACAAAATCCATAACGCCGGAAAAGGCGATTTGATTGATGTATTTTCGGATTTCTTCGACGGTCATGCCAATGCCGTTGTCTTCGATCGACAACGTGCCGGCTGCCGAATCAAACTCGACCCGGATAAACAAAGTGTCGTTCTCCGGTCTTTCAAATTCGCCAATATCACCGAGGCGCTTCAGCTTGGAATTGGCATCGGCGGCATTGGAAACGAGTTCGCGCAGGAAAATGTCCCGATCGGAATAAAGCCATTTCCGGATGATGGGAAATATGTTTTCTGTGCTTACTGATACATTGCCACTTTCTTGAATCATGATCATTCCTCCTGGATAATTTCTTTTTTCAACTGCCGGGAAAGGCAGGATTTTTAAATCATTTCGCTGTATGTTTCAGAATATACTGGTCGACAATCTGCTGGTAGCAGGCGCTGATTTTCTTGACCAGCGGGTGCTCGGCTGAATGAAGCAAATGATCCTCAATCGAGCTGACCGGAAGCAGATCAATGGGCGAACCGGTTAGAAAGGCAGCTTCACAGGCGCCGCGCCTGATCTCTTCAAAAGTGAAAAGCCCGTCGGACAGCGAAGAGCCGGCCGCTGCAATCGCCTGCTTGATATATTGCCGGGTGATGCCTTTGAGGATCCGGCTGTCCGGCGCCGAAATAATCCGGCCTGCCTTGACGAAAAAGAGGTTGGACCTTGATCCTTCGGTCAGATACCCTTTTTGGTCGGCCAGCAGAAGCTCAAAATAGCGGCCATACGGCCCCGGATGCGCAAAACGGTCGGCAACAGCGGCTTTGTAGCCGGAATGGATGATCTTGGTATTGGGGTTTTCCCTCTCCCAGGCCAGAAGGCCGGTCGGCACGCCTTGTTCCATCATCTCTTTGGACGGATAATAAGAGGGCATTAAATGCAGCACCCACAGGCCGGCAGTCAGAACCAACCTTAAATTGACATTAAAGATCTTGTTGGCAGCAATCAGCTGCCGGCATTCAGCTGCCAGAGCATCCGGCACCGGCACCGGCAGCGTCCCGTGCACCGAATTTTTCAGGCGCTCCATATGGTCCTCGAAAAATAGCGGAATACCGCGGACCACTCGAATGACTTCGTAATACATGATGCTGTCCGAAGGCAAAAACAGGCCGGCAACAGCCGGGTCGTCTGATTGCTGCAGGCGGCCTCGCACGGAAATCCAGCTGCCAGCCATTTCATCGATGATTGGATATGCCAAAGTACGCGTCCTCCTTAAGTGATTAAAAATCACTGAACTATTATATCATGATCCAATCAGACTGGCACGCGGGTTTATTTTTGCTCAATATATTCACTATTTTAAATATTTATGCACAAAAATATCCGGCTTCGGCGCCATCCGGCGGTTTGCCTAAAAGCGCTTACAAGGGTGTCCGGCCGATAGAAATAAATATTTCAATATCAAGGCAAATGCAAGCAGGTCAGACCCTATTTGCGCTTTGACAAAACGCTCGGGTGCAGTATATAATAAGAAATGGCGTTTAAAAATAGCTTAACCGCTAAATACTAATATTTATGCAGAATATATGCATATCAACGGAGGTAATTGTCATGGCTAAAGAGAAAATCCTGCTTGCCTATTCCGGAGGTCTGGACACATCGATTATCATTCCCTGGCTTTTGGAGAATTATGATTGTGAAGTTTTGGCGATGGCCGGCGAAGTCGGCATTGGCCTGGATCATGAAGCGTTGAGGTCGAAAGCATTGAAATGCGGAGCCAGCGCCTGCTTTATCGAAGATATTGCCGAAGAGTTCATTACCGACTATATCTTTCCCACGATGAAAGCCGGTGCGATTTATGAGGGGAAATATCTCCTGGGCACCTCTTTCGCCCGTCCGATCATCGCCCGCCGGATGGTGGAGATTGCCAAACGGGAAGGCTGCACGGCAATCGCCCATGGCTGCACCGGCAAAGGAAACGATCAGGTCCGTTTCGAACTGACGGTCAAAGCCTTGGCTCCCGAGCTTAAAATCATCGCGCCCTGGCGGCTGTGGTCCATCAAATCGCGTGACGAGGAGATCGACTATGCCAATGCCCGCGGCATTCCGGTTCCGGTTACGAAAACCAATAATTATTCCATGGATATGAATCTCTGGCACTTGAGCCATGAAGGCATGGACCTTGAGGATCCGGCCAATGAGCCTGATTATGACAAGCTCCTTGAATTGATGGTTTCACCGGAAAAAGCGCCCGACAAACCCGCTTACGTCGAACTGGAATTCGAGCAGGGCATTCCCGTCAAATTTAATGGCGAAGCCCTGGCGCCGGTTGAAATGCTGAAAGCCCTCAATGAAGTCGCCGGCAGCAACGGCGTCGGCATTGCCGACATGGTCGAAAATCGGCTGGTCGGCATGAAATCCCGCGGCGTTTACGAAACCCCCGGCGGAACCGTCCTGTATGCCGCCCACCGCGAGCTGGAACTGCTTTGCCTGGACCGCGACACCCTCCATTACAAGGATCTCGTGTCCCAGCGCTATGCGGAACTGGTCTATTTTGGCCAATGGTTCCATCCGCTGCGCGAGGCCCTGGCTGCATTTGTTGACCAGACTCAGCGCACGGTTACCGGCAAGGTCAAACTTAAGCTTTACAAAGGCAACGTCTTGCCGGCTGGCACGACATCGCCTTTCTCCCTGTATGAAGAAAGCCTTTCAACCTTTGGCGAGGATCAGGTTTACAACCAGGCGGATGCAGGCGGATTCATCAATTGCTTCGGCCTGCCCATGAAAGTCGTCGCCCAAATGAAAAAACGCAACGGCATGCTTTGATCGCATCAATGCCCTTACTGGACGATCAGAGGCGCACCAATCATGAGGAATGATTAGCAGATTACCTTCAAGGAGAATGCACATGGCCGACAAACTATGGGCTGGGCGTTTCAGCAAAACAACCGACAGCCAGGTTAACGCATACAATTCATCCATAGCCTTTGACGCGAGAATGTTCCGGCAAGATATCCGGGGCAGTCTCGCGCATGCGGCCATGCTGGCAGCTTGCGGCATCATCAGCGCGGCTGACGGCCAGCAAATCCGGGATGGCCTGACCTCCATTCTTGACGATCTGGAATCAGGCCGGCTTCAATTTGACCCGGCCGCTGAAGATATCCACATGTTCATCGAGTCCGAGCTGACCAGGCGGATCGGCGATGCCGGAAAACGCCTGCATACCGGCCGCAGCCGCAATGACCAGGTTGCCTTGGATTTGCGCCTTTATTTGAAGGATGCCGGCCTGGAACTGCGCAGCGGGTTGATCAAGCTTTATTCGACGCTTTTGGAGCTGGCGTCCATGCATCTTGACACCTTGATGCCCGGATACACTCATCTGCAGCGAGCACAGCCGATTACCCTGGCCCACCATCTCATGGCGTATGTCGAAATGCTGGCCAGAGATATCGGCCGTCTGGACGACTGCATGAAGCGGATGGATGTCATGCCGCTTGGTTCCGGCGCGTTGGCCGGCACCACCTATCCCCTTGACCGCCTGATGGTCGCCAGGGCCCTTGGTTTTTCTGAAATCAGCCAAAATAGTCTGGATGGCGTTTCCGACCGTGATTTTGCGATCGAACTTTTATCCTGCCTGTCCATTTTCATGGTGCATGTCTCCCGTTTAAGCGAAGAAATCATTCTCTGGTCCAGCCAGGAATTCTCGTTCATCGAGCTTGACGATGCCTACAGCACTGGCAGCAGCATTATGCCGCAAAAGAAAAATCCCGATGTGGCCGAGCTGTCACGCGGCAAGTCCGGGCGGGTTTTTGGTTCGCTCATGACGCTTTTGACAGTCATGAAAGGCTTGCCGCTTGCCTACAACAAGGATATGCAGGAAGATAAGGAAGCCATTTTCGACGCGGTTGACACGGTTCTTCTTTGCCTGCCCGCTCTGACCGGAATGCTGCAAACCATGACTGTGCGGCATGACCGGATGTTGGAGGCTGCCGGCGGCGGTTTTACCAACGCCACCGATCTGGCCGATTATCTGGTCGGCAAGGGCCTTCCCTTCCGCAGCGCCCATGAGGTATCCGGCAAGCTCGTCCGATATTGCCTGGAACGCGGTTTAGCCCTCGATGAATTAAAGCTCGAAGAATTCAAGAATTATTCCCTCTTGATCGATTCCGACATCTATGAAGCCATCAGTCTGGCCAATTGTGTCGGCCGCAGAAAAATAGCCGGCGCTCCGGCACCGGAAACTGTTGCGGCAGCCATCGAAAATGCCAAAAAAAGATTCGGGGACTGCATCTTGTGAATTTTCAAACGGGTTAAATGTAAAAAGGCATCCTGCTTATGGGCGGATGCCTTTTTGTCTATAAATGATAAATATCTGCCAGGCTACTCGTCATCGTCATTGTCGAGCAGATAGGCGCGTTCCTGCCATTGGCGGACTTCATCGTCCAAGCCGATCATCCGGTACAAAACGGCCTTGCCATGGCAGGCATCCGCATTTTCCGGATCATAGGCCAAAGCCTGGTCGTAACAGTGCAAGGCTTCATCAAATTCGCAAAGCTGGGTCAGCGTATTGCCTTTTCCGACCCAGGCGGCAACATGGTCGGGAACCAATTGCAGCGTCTGTTCAAAAATAGCCGCAGATTGTTCAAATTCACTGCGGAAATATAAAAATACCCCTTTATTGCACAAAGCATCCGCATATTCCGGTGATTCCTCGATAGCCCTGCTGACCAGCTCGAGGGCCGTGTCGTCGTCACCCTGAAGGTGAATCAGATAAGCCAGTTCATTCAGGGCAAATGGATTGTCCGGCTCCATGGAAACAGCTTTGGTCAAAAGCTGGTAAGCTTTCTCCTCGTCATTTTTGCGCAGTGCAATCATGCCAAGGATAACGATGGCGCTGACATAATCGCTATCCAGCTGAAGGCACTTGTTGCAGATTTTTTCGCAATCATCCAGATATCCTGCTGAAAACAGGACATCAGCCAGTTCATAATAAAGGTCCGGATCATCGGGGTAACTGCGGCGCAGAGCATTAAAACTGGCAAGCGCTTCGTAGTCGTGCCCCAGCATCGAAAGGCATTTGCCTTGGCCGCGCAAGGCATCATAGCGATGCGGATCATAATGCAGCGTTTGCTCAAAATCGCGCAGGGCTTCTACATAATGGCCGAGCTGCATTTGGACAAAAGCCCTGGCCATGAAGCTGTTCGGATTGTCAGGAGCGACTTCGCAAGCCTTTTTGGCATCAGCCATCGCCCGTTCGTACCAGCCCATCAGAAAATAGGTGTTCGAGCGCAGGCAATAACCGGAAAAATCATCCGGATAAAGTTCAATCAGCCGGTCGCAGATTGCCAGGCTGGCCTTGATCTCGCCGACCCGCTTCAAGATTCGCGCTTTGACCAGCAAAAGATCATATTGTTCCGGATCCAGCTGCAAGGCGCATTCCAGGCATTTCAGCGCTTCGGCAAACCGGTCTTCATATTCCAGGGCAACTGCCGCTTCAAGCATATATTCAGTGCCATTCCCGTATCGTGGCTGGTCCCGGCAAATTTCCTGCCATTGCTCCACGGCGGCGATGATCTGCCCGACATCTTTTCCCTGTCTGGCCTTTGCAAAACGCAGGAGAAAGTCAATTCGAATCAAGGTTTCATCGCTGATGCCAGAAGCTTGAGCCAGAAGCTTGTCCTTTTCAACTTGCTCCATTATTTCGGGAGTCCATTCGTCCAGCAAGGTTGCCAGATAAAAGCGCAAAACCGGAGCCCAACGCAAGGCCAGCCGCTTGTCAAGCGCTGCAATTGGCCTGATCAGGCGGTTAAAGTCAAAATTGCCCGAACATGCGGACTGCTGAGCAAT